>NZ_CANKYS010000001.1 GCF_947488025.1 uncultured Nocardioides sp.
ATCGTCGTGTCCCACGTACGTGTCATGGCCCCTCAGACTATGGCGATCAGTAGGTCAGCTGTCCCCGCAGACCATCCGCCACCGGGTCGCTCCGCGAGCCCATCCGCCACCGGGTCGCTCCGCGAGCCCATGGGCTTGCGGAGCGACCCGAGGACCGGTCCCGCATCGGAGCGCGGCAGAATGCCTCGCGAGGTCCTTCATTCGTGCCGTCATCTGCGGCTTCCCGGTCGACGCCGTCCGTGGGCTCGGCTGGTGGAGCGCGTTCGGCAGGAAGCGTGGCCGCAACCCCTGTCGGCTCGCGGGGGAAAGCCAGCAGTGGGGCGGGGTGGGTTGAACGATTCGGCGCGCCGAGCCCACCTGGCGCCATGCGCCGCTTCGTTGGCGCCGAATGTGCGCAGACACAACGCCGCCCCGCTCGACGTGGTGGGATCGGCAAGCGGGGCGACGTGTGCGCCAACGACTTTGTGCCTTGACGGGGCGCGAGAGGGGGTCTCCCGCCGCGGAGAAGGCATAAACCCCGGCGTGTCAAATGATTACCAAAGATTACAAGCCCGCTCGCCGTAACCGTGTGTTTCTTTGATGGTTGACTGCAACGGAGGTCGGTGGTCCGGACCGTGGGGGGACGGATCACCGACCATTCCAGATTGAGCGACACAGTGACGCCGAACAGGCCGGCGGAGGTTGGGAGTGACAGGCATGGCTCTTCTTGAGTCCAGGCGCTCGCGGTGGTTTGACTCCCGCCCAAGTTGTGACGAGCGAGTTCAGCTGGGTGAATCTCACGGAGAGCGCCCAGCCGCAAGTCAACCTCAATCCTGCAACCCGTCTAGTAACCCTTATGGGGTGCTGCCGTCGCCGTCGCCGTCGCCGTCGCCGTCGCCGTCGCCGTCGCCATCGCCGTCGTAGGTTGGTCAGTCCGGTCGCAGGCACGGGCCGAAGGCGGCTTCGGTCTCGAAGTGTTGCTCGGGTTAAGCGGCGCGTCGGCGGGTTGCGGGTGACCCGCCGACCCGGTCCGGCACGCATCGCCCGGCACCTGAGCTCGAGATCGCCGTCGCTGAAGAGATGCCCTCGACCGCTGACCACCCCCGCAACTCGGGTGCAGGCCTCACCTCAAGATCCGATCATGCTGATCAGTCCCGCGCAGGGGCGGGCCAGAGCGGTTTCTGGCAGACAGCCCGAGTGGTCGCGGCGTAGCAGTGGTGACGTCGTGCTTCGGGGAGCGCCAAGAAGGCGGCAGGACCCTCCGCCGACCCGATGCGGCGGGGGGTCTCCATGTCGAGGATGACGGGGACCCCGCCACGGCAATACTGCGTCCACCGCTGGCTCGTCAAGAGCCTGACATGGTGGACACTTGGCGTCATGAGGTCTGTCGAGCTCGGTAACTGACCCGCGATGTCCACCCACGACGACGAGTCCGGCCCGAGGCCCCAAGGGCCAGCAGGTCGCCGGACTCAGCTGCTTGAGCCGATCGTCATGACCGTGCTGATCGTTGCGGCGTTCTTGGCCGCCTTCATTTTGTTCGGGCGCTAGGCATCACGGGCGTTACGCGTCTCGAGTTCGTCAGCCGGTCGCCGTCGAGTGGAATGGTGCAGCGAGTGCGGCTCGCGACGGACTCGGCAGACCAGCTACTACCTAATGGCGGAGGACGGTCGCGACGCTGTGCTTACTGCCGATATCCCTGCTGGGCATTTAATGTGGACATGCGGCTTTCGGACCGATCAACACCTCGATGGTCTTGTCGGCAGGACGTCCAGTGACGCGGCACATCGAACTTCGATTGCCCGATAGGCGTTCAATCGGCCAACCTCTCGCGCTCCTGTGATGGATTGTGGGTGGTGGGGCGGATCTGAATTAGGAGCACGTCGCTCCCTGTTTAGGTTCCTGAGCTGCCGAAGAAGATCCAGCGGCGTCGCCGGACAGCGGCGTGCGGGACGGCAGCCAGTGGCGGGCTCTGATCGGAGCGAGGACACCGTGATCGACGGGTGTCGAGCTCGACCCGGATGCGCGGCGGTGACCCTCGCGGAGCGGAGCGACCCGGTGCGGGATCGTCACGCTCCGCGTGACGATCCGGCTGTGGTCACGCTCCGCGTGACGATGGGCTCGCGGGCGGTTCGAAGGGCGCCGGGACCGTCGCCTCAGAGTTCCTCGGTGGTGGCGTGCGGTGGTCGTTTGAGCAGGAGGGCCCGCGGGTCGTCGTTGGTGTTGGGCCGTGTCACGACGGCGAATCCGGCGCGTTCGAGGATGTGAGGCGACCTTGTGTTCGCCCGCTGCACTAACGCCGACTGTGGTGTGCAGGGCCATTGGGACGCGCAGATCTGCAGGGCAAGGTGGAGTATGCGGCTCGCGTGTCCGGCGGTGCCAAGCCGTGGGCGCCACCCAGTAGCCGATCTCCGTGGCGTCACAAGTAGGCGTTAGTGAGAGCGGACCGACCCGGACACCGTGGTCGTCGCGGCCGATGAACCAGTGTTCGGCAAGGCCGGCGCTCATCGCGTCGTCCCACCGTCGCTGCAGGCCGCGCTCGAGGTCGAGATGGCCCAGCGCCTGGGCTATGAGAAGGGCGACCCGCTCGGACGGGCGCTGCGCGAACCTGCGCAACGGCACCAGCACGAAGACGGTGCGGACCGAGGTCGGCGAGATCACCATCGACGTCCCGCGGGACCGGCTGGGCGCGTTCGAACCGCAGATTGTGGCCAAGCACCAGCGGCGCCTGGCCGGGTTCGACGAGGCTGTGATCTCGCTGTACGCCAAGGGTATGACCACCGGTGACATCGTCGCCCACCTTGAGGAGGTCTACGACACCGAGATTTCCCGCGACCTGGTCAGCCGGGTCACCGACCAGGTCTTGGTCGACATGCGGGAGTGGCAGGCCCGACCCCTGGACCCGGTCTATCCGGTGATCCTGATCGACGCGATCGTGCTCAAGGTCCGCGCCAACGCCGGCTCCGCCTCAGGCGCGGCAACGGTCGGCAACCGGCCGGTCTACGTGGCGATGGGCATCATCCTCGACGGGGAACGCGACATCCTGGACATGTGGGTCGGCCCCACGGGCGGCGAAGGAGCCAAACAGTGGCTGAACATGCTGACCGAGCTGAAGAACCGTGGAATCCTTGACGCATGCATCGTGTGCTGCGACGGCCTCAGGGGCCTGCCGGACGCGATCACCGCGACCTGGCCTATGGCGTCGGTGCAGACCTGCGTAGTGCACCTGGTCCGCAACACCCTGCGGTATGCCTCGAAGAAGTACTGGCCCACGATCATTAAGCAGCTGCGGAGCATCTACACCGCCCCGACGGTCGAGGCCGCCGAGGTGGCGTTCGAGGACTTCGCCGAGCAGTGGCAGCCGATCTACCCGGCAATGATCGAGATGTGGCGCCGCTCTTGGCCGGAGTTCACACCCTTCTTGGCGTTCCCGGTCGAGGTCCGCAAGATCATCTACACCACCAACGCCATCGAGTCCCTCAACGCCAGATTCCGGGCCGCGACCCGACGTCGTGGCCATTTCCCCGACGAGCAATCAGCGCTCAAGGTGCTCTACCTTGCCGCCCGGCAGCGCGAGAAGAACCGTCCCAACCCCTCGGGTCGGATCTCGGGCTGGAAGAGCGTGCTCAACGTCTTGTCCAAGACCCAGGCTTCCGCTCGGGATCGACGGTCAGTGCACAAGAGATGCGTGCGCTAGCCGCCGGACAGCCCCAGCAAAACCTGACCGATCGGCTCGTGGAAAGCATCACAGCGCACCGCCGGTGCCGCGGCGGTCCGATCAGCGGCAACCCAGGCGGGGGAGCGGGTACTCTGAGCGCGCCTCACACTCGCCTCTCCCAAGGCACAGAGGCGGGGCTGCCCGCAGTCAAATTGGGGTTGTGGGCAGCCCCTCAGCCACTCGCGCCGGCCCCCACCGATTAGGGCGCGGTGACTTTCGCAAACGACCACGGTTATCGACGAGATTCCGACACTGAGCCTTCAGCTCGTCCGATAGCGATCGCTAGGTATACCGCACGGAGAGCCTGCCACAGCGGGAGCGCGAACCGTGGCGACCGGGCCGGCAGGTCCGAGGAGTTCACACTGGCTTCATGCGGCACACTGCCGGCATGGCCGACCACATCTCGGACTCCCGCTGGCTGGCGCGGGCGGGTGTCGTGCTGGTCGCCATGGGCCTCGCGCTCGCGGCGTACGTCGCGTGGCAGGTCTGGGGCACCAACGTCGTTTCGCAGCGCATCCACCGCGACCTGGTCGAGGAGGTCGAGCGCACCTGGGCGCGCGACGGTGGTCGTTCGGCCCTGACGGCCGTCGACACCGATCGGGGTCGGGTGTCCGCGATCGTGCGCATCCCCCGATTCGGCGACGACTACGCCGTCCCCCTGCTCGAGGGGACCAGCGCCGACGTGCTGGCTGCGGGCTTCGGGCGTTTCACGAACGGCGCCGAGCCGGGCCGGAGGGGCAACTTCGCGGTGGCGGCCCACCGCGTCACCCACGGGGAGCCGTTGCGCGCGATGCCCGACCTCGAGCCCGGCGACGAGATCGTCGTGGAGACGCGTCGGTGGATCTTCACCTATGTCCTGGACACCGGCGGAGCCGACCTGACGGTGCCCTTCACCGCCGGGTGGGTGCTCGACGAGCTGCCGAAGAATCCCAGCGGCGGTCCGCAACCCGACCAGTCCTCCGGCCAGCGGCTGCTGACCCTGACCACCTGCTCGGAGCTGTTCCACACCGACGATCGGTCGGTCGCCTTCGGGCACCTGGAGTCACGCGAGACGGCCGCTCGCTAGGCAGCAGACCGGGGTTGACGAGGGCATCCCGACGGCCCGGACGTCGCCAACCGGCGGATCACGGTCATCGAGGACGCGATCACCAAGGGTGGCGCGGTCCGCGACGTTACGCGCACTCGCGCGAGCTGCGAGCTGCGGGCGGCGGGCGGCGGGCGGCGGGCGCGACGGTCGAGGTCGTGGTCTGTGCGATCGACCGGTCACCGGCGGGCGAGAACCCGCTCGCCGACGTCGACCTCGAGGTCCGCCTGGTGCTGACATGAGCGGACCTCGACGCCGCCAGTCGCTAGTCCGGGCGGCCGCTGACGCGCGACCTGCGCATCATCCACAACCCGAGGGCGAGCAGCAGCACGCTGAGCGCGGCGAGCGGCACCACGCCCGCGGGCAGGCCGGTGTCGGGGAGCACGCCGTCGTCGTCGGGCTGGGCCTGAGGGGTGTCGTCGTCCCCGTTGTCCCCGACATCGCCCTCCTCGGGCTGGCCGGCGACTTGCACGTCGACCACGTCCTGCACCTCGACCTCGCCCCCGCCCGGTGACGGGCTGGTGGCGACGGCCACGTTGCGGACGGTCCCCGTAGCGTCGTCGGCCAGGCGCGTGACAATCCTGACCACGCCGTCCTCGCCCGGTCGGAGCGTGGCGAAGACCGCGGTGACGCGCCGCTTCCGGGTGGTGAGGTCGGCTGCCCCCGTCGTGACGTCGGTTGAGAGGAGCACGAGCCGTCGCTCGAGCTCGTCGACGACCTCGACGTCGCGCGCCGTGGACGGACCGGCGTTCGCCACGGTGATCGTGAAGGTCACCTTCGAACCCGGCGCCGCCCTGCGGCTGGCGGCTGCCTTCGTGATGCTGAGGTCCACCTGTGGAGCGGCCTCTCCGACCACGGTCGCGACGTCGTTGGCCGGGGTCGAGTCGGTCGGCGACGCGACGCGCGCGGTGTTGGAGAGCTGCCCGGTAAAGTCCGCGTCCAGGGTGCCGCGGATCGTCACCACGCGCGTCTCGCCCGGCGCCAGCTGCCCGATGTCGCAGGTGACCTGGTTGCCGGTCGCGATGCGGCACACCTCGGGGCTGGTGCCGGACGTCGCCACCAGCCCGCCGACGGCGTCGTCGACGTCGTCGGTGAGCACCACGCTGCGCGCGGTCGACGGCCCGGTGTTGGCCACCCGGACCGTCCAGGACACCTCCTGGCCCGGCACGGGGCGCGCGGGGTCGAGGGTCTTGGTGACGCTGACGTCGGCCCGCGCACCGGTGTCGCCGCTGGTCGTGGCCTCGTTGTTGCCGGGCGTGGTGTCGGTCTCCGACTCCACCGAGGCCGTGTTGTCCACGGTGCCTGCGTGGTCGGGATCCAGGCGGCCCGTCAGCGTGATGGTGGCGGTGTTTGCGGGGCCGAGGTCGCCGAGCGCGCACGTCACCACGTTGCCGGCGGCGATCGTGCACGGGTTCGGCGTGGTCCCGGTGGTCGCCGTCAGGCCCGTGACGGCGTCGAGGACGTCGTCGGTGACCTCGACGGCGCGGGCCACCGACGGGCCTGCGTTGACGACACCGATCGTCCAGGTGACGTCCTGACCAGGGACGGGGACGGGCGGCACCATCGTCTTGGTGATCGACACGTCGGCCTCGGGCGTCGCCACGCCGCCGGTGCTCGAGGAGTTGTTGTCGGTGTCGGTGTCGTCGGTCGGCGACGCCACGGTGGCGGTGTTGTCCACCGGTCCCGTGTACCCCGCCGGTAGCCCGCCGCCGAGGGTGAGGGTCCGGGTCGTGCCGGGCCCGAGGTCCCCCAGCTCGCAGGTCACCTCGTTGTCGTCCGCGATCACGCACGGGTCGCTCGCGGTGAGGTCGGTGACGGCGTCGAGGACGTCGTCGGTGACCACGACGTCGCGGGCGACGGAGGGTCCGGCGTTGCCGACCACGAGCGTCCAGGTGACGGCCCGCCCGGGGACGGGGGCTGTCGGCACCATCGTCTTGGTGATCGACACGTCGGCCTGCGGGGTCGCCGTGCCGGACGTGCTGGCGGAGTTGTTGCCCGTCCGGTCGTCGACCGGGGACGACACCGTCGCGGTGTTGTCGAGGTCGCCGGTGAAGTCCGCCGGTAGCCGGCCGGTGATCGTCACCGTCAGGGTGGCGCCGACCGCCATCGTCGGCACAGGGCAGGTGACGACGTTGCCGCTCGCGACCGAGCAGGGCTCGGGCGACCGGTCGGAGGAGGCGCTGACCCCGGTGAGCGCGTCCGCGACGTCGTCGCGGACCACCACCCCCGTGGCGACCGAGGGTCCGGCGTTGGTGACGGTGAGGGTCCACGTCATCTCGGTGCCCGGGACGGGCACTGCCGGCGTCGCGGTCTTGGTGATCGAGAGGTCGGCGCTCGGCTCGGCCGTCCCCTGCGTCGCGGAGGAGTTGTTGGCCGTGTTGGTGTCCGTCGGTGAGGCGACGGTGGCGGTGTTGTCGACGTCGCCGGTGTATGCGGGCGGCACGCTGCCGGTGATCGTGACCGTGCGGGTCGCGTCCACTCCGCCGACGCCCACGTCACCGAGCTCGCACGTGACCGCGTTGCCCGCGCCGACCGTGCAGGGAGCGCTCGCGGTCACGTCGGTGAGGGCGTCGAGGACGTCGTCGGTGATCACGACGTCGCGGGCGACCGAGGGGCCGGCATTGGTGATCGTGACGGTCCAGGTGACGTCGGTGCCCGGTACCGGGTCGGCGGGTGTGGCCGTCTTGATGATCGACAGGTCCGCTCCGGGTGCGGTCGCGGGGTTGGCCGTCGCGGTGTTGTTCGCGGGCGTGCTGTCGGTGGGCGAGGAGACGGTGGCGGTGTTGTCCAGGTCGCCGGTGAAGTCGGCGGGCACCCCGCCGCCGAGCGTGATCACCACGCGCTCGCCGTCCCGGAGGTCGCCGAGTGCGCAGGTGACGTCGTTGCCGGCTGCGATCGTGCAGGGGTTCGGCGTCGCACCGGTCGTGGCCGTCAGCCCCGTGATCGCGTCATCGACGTCGTCGCGCACGATGACGTCGCGCGCCACCGACGGCCCGGTGTTCCCCACCACGATCGTCCAGGTGACGTCCTCGCCCGGCACGGGGTTGCTGGGCGCGACGACCTTGGTGACGCCGACGTTGGCGTCGGGGGCGGCCGTCCCGCTCACCGTCGCGGTGTTGTTGCCCGGTGTGGTGTCGGTGGGTGAGGTGACGGTGGCGGTGTTGTCGAGGTCGCCGGTGAAACCGGCGGGGAGTCCGCCGGTGAGGGTGATCGTGGTGCTGGTCCCGGGGGCGAGGTCGCCGAGGTCGCAGGTGACGTCGTTGCCGCCCGCCACGTCGCACCCGGGGCCGTCGGCCACGAGCCCGGTGACGGCGTCGTCCACGTCGTCGGAGACCTCGACGTCGCGGGCCACCGACGGCCCGTTGTTGGTGACCACGAGCGTGTAGGTCAGCGGCCGCCCGGGGACGGGCGGGTCGGGGGTCAATGACTTGGTGATCGACACGTCGGCACGTGGGGCGACCGTCGCGTCGGCGGTGGCGGTGTTGTTCGCCGGCGTGCTGTCGGTGACGGAGTCGACGAAGACGGTGTTGTCGAGGTCGCCGGTGAACCCGGCGGGCAGCCCGCCCGTGATCGTGACGACGACGCGCGACGCGGCCCCGGACGCGGCGAGGTCCCCGAAGGCGCACGAGACGTCGTTGCCGGACTCGATCGTGCAGGGGTCGGGCGTGACCCCGGTCGACACCTGCAGGTCGGTGAGCTCGTCGGCCAGGTCGTCCTCGAGCGTCACCCCGCGGGCCGCCGACGGCCCGTTGTTGGTCACGACCACCGTGTAGGTCACGTCCTCGCCGGGGACCGGGGCGATCGGCGACACGGACTTCGTGACGGATACGTCGGCCTGGGGGTCAGTGGAGCCGCTCGCGGTGGCGGTGTTGTTGCCCGGAGTGGTGTCGGTGGGCGAGCGCACCGTCGCGGTGTTGACGAGGTCACCGGTGAACCCGGGCGCCAGGGCGCCGCGGACGGTGATCGTGACCGGCTCGTCGGGCGCGAGGTCGCCCAGGTCGCAGTCGACCTGGTTGCCGGCGACGGTGCAGCGGTCGGCGGTCGGTGCGCTGGTCGCGGTGACCCCGGACAACGCATCGGGCACCGCGTCCGCGACCTCGACGCTGCGGGCGACCGAGGGGCCGCTGTTGCTCACGTCGAGGGTGTAGGTCACCTCCTGTCCCGGGACGGGACGCGTCGGGAAGACGGTCTTGGTGATGCCGACGTTGGCTCGGGGCCCGGTGGTGCTCGCGGCCGTGGCGGTGTTGTTCCCGGGCGTGTCGTCGGTCGGCGAGGTGACCGTGGCGGTGTTGTCGAGGTCGCCGGTGAAGCCCGCGGGCACGTCACCGCGGAGGGTGACGGTCACGCTCGATCCGGGAGCGAGGTCGCCGAGGTCGCAGGTGACGTCGTTGCCGGCGGCGATCGCGCAGGGCTCCGGCGTCGTACCGGTGGTGGCGGTGACCCCGGTGATGTCGTCCTCGACGTCGTCGGTGACCACCACGTCGCGGGCGATCGACGGCCCGTCATTGGTCACCACGACGGTCCAGGTGACCGGCTCGCCGGGCACCGGCGCGGACGGCGCGACGGCCTTGGTGATCGACACGTCGGCGTCGGCGGTCACCGCGGTGGTCACGGTCGACTCGTTGTTGGCGGCGTCGATGTCGATGGTGTCGGAGCTGATGCGGGCGGTGTTGGTGAGCGAGCCGGTGAACCCCGGCGCCACCGTCGCCTCGATGCTGCCGATGACTCGCTGGGGCAGGCCCGCGCGGAACACCGGACCGTCGCAGAACACCGTCGGGGCCGTCGGGTTGTCCGCCGTGCCGGGGTCCGTGGGTGGGCGGAGCTCGCAGGCGGCGGTGGCCGGCTGGCCCAGGAGGGTCGGCCGGTTGACGACGACGTCGACGAGTCCGGAGGGGAGCTGGTCGATGAACTGGGGGTCGAGGGCGTCGGACGGGCCGTTGTTGTAGGCCGACAGGGTGTAGGTGATCCGCTGCCCCGCCACGGGGGTCGGGTCGTCGATGGTCTTGACGATCTCGAGGTCGGTCTGGCGCACGATCCCCGTCGTCGCGGTGGCGGTGTCGTTGCCGGGGACAGGGTCCGTGGACGTGGTGGCGGCTCGCGCCGTGTTGGCCAGCGTCGAGCCGGTGTAGCCGGAGGCGAGCGTGCCGACGATGGTGATCACCCGCTGGCCCGGCACCCGGTCGCCGAGGTCGCAGGTGACGACCTGACCGGCGACCGAGCAGGGGGTGGCGGTGCCGTGGAACGCCGCGGTGATGGTGACGGCGTCCGGGAGCGTGTCGGTCACGACCACCCCGCGGGCCGTGGAGGGGCCGAGGTTGTTGACCACGATGCTCCACCCGACCTGCCGCCCCGGGACGAAGGTGTCGCTGTTGGCCAGCTTGGTCAGCTGCACGTCGGCCTCCGCGCCGATCGTGACGGTCGCGGTCGCGGCGTCGTTGCCGGGCGCCGGGTCGGCGGTCGCGGACGTCACGGTGGCGGTGTTGTCGCGTGCGCCGGCGGTCGCCCCCGGAGCGGTCGAGGCGGTGATGGTGACGGTCACCGGGGCGCCCGGTGCGACGTCGCCGAGGTCGCACTCGACCAGCTGTCCGGTGATCGCGCACGAGCCGGCGGTGGCGGTCGCGGCCGCCGGCACGATCCCGGCCGGCATCGTGTCGGTGAGGGTGACGTCGGCGGCGAGGGAGGGCCCGTTGTCCACGACCGTGAGCGTGTAGGTGACACCTTCTCCTGCGGAGATCCGGTCACGGGAGGCGGTCTTGGTGACGGTGAGGTCGGCGCTGGGCGCGACGTCGCTGGACAGCGTGCCGGAGTTGTTGCCCGGCGTGGTGTCGCTCGCGCTCGCGACCTCCGCGGTGTTGTCGAGAGGTGCCTGTCGCTCGGGGGCGACGAGCACCCGGATACGCGCGGTCGTCGTCGCGTCGACGGGAAGCAGCGCCCGCGTGCACGTCACGAGCTGGCCCGTGACGTCGCACGTACCGCCCTCGATCGTCGCCTCGAGCACGGTGAGGTCGGTGTCGAGCGTGTCGGTGACGACGACGTCCCGGGCGTCGGAGGGTCCGTCGTTGGTCACGGCGAGGAGGTAGGACGACTCCGCGCCCGGCACGAGGGTGGCGGGGTCGGACGTCTTCGCGATGCGCACGTCGGAGGACTCGGTCACGTCGGTCGAGCTGGTCGCCGTGTTGTTGCCGGGAGTGGGGTCGGGCGTGCTGGATGACACGCCGCCGGTGTTGGTCAGCGAGGTGCCGTCCGCCAGGCCGGAGGCGATGTCCGCGCGGACCGTCACCTCCACCGACGCACCGGAGGCTAGGTCGCCCACTGGGCACGTGACGAGGCCGTCGGCGGCCGTGCAGGTGAC
This sequence comes from uncultured Nocardioides sp., assembly GCF_947488025.1. Classification (GTDB taxonomy): domain Bacteria; phylum Actinomycetota; class Actinomycetes; order Propionibacteriales; family Nocardioidaceae; genus Nocardioides. The sequence continues at coordinate 11,131 of NZ_CANKYS010000001.1, forward strand.
GCCGGCGGGGACGCTGGTGGACGAGGCGAACGTGACGCCGCTCGGGAGCGCGTCAGTGAGCACGAGGTTCGCGGCGGACGACGGCCCGTTGTTGGTGACGGTGAGGACCCAGCTCGCGCGGGCGCCCGCGTCGGCCTCGGCAGGGCCCGTCTTGGTGACGGACACGTCGGCGCGCGCGACGACGTCAGTGGAGGCGGTCGCCGAGTTGTTGCTCGGCGTGGGGTCGACGGGCGTGGTCGAGGTCACAGTGGCGGTGTTGCCCATCGGGCCGGTGGCGGCCCCCGGCGCGACGGTCCCGGTGACCGTGACGGTGAAGGACGCGCCACTGGCGAGGGTCGCGCTGGTGCAGGACACGGCGTTGCCGGTCGTCGCCGCGCAGCTCGCGCCATTGGTGGCCGTGGCGCTCACCCCGCTCACGCGTGCGGGGACCTGGTCGGTGACGGTCACGCCGGTGGCGTCGGACGGCCCGTTGTTGCGGGCGGTGATCGTGTAGGTGACCTGCTGCCCGGCCACGACGGGGTTGGGGGAGACGCTCTTGGCGAGAGACACGTCGGCCTGCGAGGTCGTCGGCAGGACGTAGGTCGCGGAGTTGTTGGCCGCCGTCGGGTCGGGGGTGGGAGAGGACACGGTGGCGGTGTTGGACGCCCCCCGGCCGCTCCCGTCGGCCGGCGTCTGTGCGCGCACGGTGATCGTCACGGTGTCGCCGACGGGGATGTCCCCGACGTCACAGGTCACGGTGCCAGAGGCGAAGCTGCAGGAGCCCTGCGTGCTCGACGAGCCGTTGTGGACGAGGGGAGCGGGGACCGGGTCGGACACCGTCACCGAGCGGGCGACCGACGGTCCGTTGTTGGTCACCACGAGCGTGTACGTCGCCTCCGCGCCGTCGGCGACGTCGTCGGCGGTCTTGGTGAGGGCGAGGTCGGCGCTAGTGGCGATCGGGTCGCTCGCGGTCGCCTGGTCGTTGCCCGGCGTGGGGTCGGTCGTCGAGGTCGAGGCCGCCGCGGTGTTGAGGAGTGTGCCGGTGGCGCCGGGTGCGAGCTGGCCGTCGATCCGCACCTGGACGGACTGGCCCGAGGGCAGCGACCCGAAGGCGCACGAGACGGTGCCGTCGGAGACCGTGCACGACCCGGCGTTGCTGGTGGCCGAGATCCCGGTGATGCTCGGCGGCAGCGGGTCGGCGAGCGTCACGGTCGCGGCGTCGGAAGGCCCGTTGTTGGTGACCGTCACGAGGTACTGCAGGGGGCGGCCCGCGACGACCGGGGTGACCGCCTGCTTGGCGACCGCGAGGTCCGCCCGACGCGCGGCCGGTGTGATGGTGGCGGACCCTGAGTTGTTGGCGGCGGTGGGGTCGGGGGTCCCCGAGGTGACCAGGGCGGTGTTGGTCAGAGGCGCGGTGCCGGCGTCGGACGGGACGCGGGCCACCACGGTGAAGGTCGCCGACTGGCCGGGGTCGAGGGCTCCGGCGGCGCACGAGACCTGGCTGCCGGTGACCGTGCAGGTGCCCTGGGGTCCGGTCGCGGAGCGCACCGCGAGCCCGGCCGGCAGGGTGTCGGTGACGGTGACGTCCACCGCGCGCGAGGCGCCGTTGTTGGTCGCGACGACCGTGTAGGTGACGTCCGTGCCCGGGACGGGGTTGGTGGGCGCCGCCGACTTGGTGAGCGCGAGGTCGGCCTGGCGCACGACCGTGCTGCTCGCGGATGCCGTGTTGTTGGCCGGGACGGGGTCGGAGGTCGTGGTGCTGATCGCCGCCACGTTGGTGATCGAGGTCGCCGAGGAGCCCGGTGGCACGCGGACGACGACGGGGACGGTGACGGTGGCGCCGTTGGCCATCGTGCCGAGGTCGCAGGTGAGGGTCTGGCCGCCCAGCGAGCACGAGCCGGAGGAGGGGTTGCTGGAGACGTAGGTGACGCCCGGGGAGAGCGGGTCGGAGATGCGCACGCCGGCGGCCGGGTTGGGCCCGTTGTTGGTGGCGGTCAGCGTGTAGGTGATCTGGTTGCCGGCGGCGACGGGCTCGGGGGAGGCGGTCTTGGTGAGGGCCACGTCGGCCTCGTCGGCGACCGGGGTGGTGACGGGCGCGGTGTTGTAGGAGTAGTCGCGCCCGATCGTCTCGGCGCGGTAGGCGAGCGAGGCCGTGTTCGACAGCGTCGTGCCGGCGGCCGCGGAGTCGACCCGCACCCGGAAGGTCACCGTCGTCGTCGCCGACGGGGCCAGGCGCCCGCCCGCCGTCGCGTTCGCGCCCGTGCCGGCCCGTACGCGCACGGTGCGGCTGGCGGCGACGTACTCGGCCTGGTCGTCGCCCGTCGCGTCGGTCTTGGTGCCCTGGTTGGCCCCGGCGGTCACGCGGACGGAGCCGGGCACGAAGGTGGTGTCGGCGGGGATCGGGTCGGTGATGACGGCGTTGGTGGCCGCGTCGTCGCCGATGTTGCTGAAGGTCATGGCGTACTCGAGGACGTCGCCCACCTTGGCCGGGCTGTTGCCGGAGAGGTTGGTGACGGACTTGGAGCCCTGGATGGTGGGTGCGTAGAGGTCGATCTGGGTCGTCAGCGCAGCGGGGTAGTAGAAGTCGCCGCTCGTGGCGAAGCGCAGGTTGGCCGAGGTTGCGCCGTTGGGCACCACGCCCGGGGCGTCGACGACCTTCGAGTCCTGGCTGAGGGTGTTCACCCAGCTCGGGTTGCGGTTGGTGATGTTGGAGCCGTTGGCGCTGATGCGGCTGGAGAAGAAGTTGGCCGACGGGCTGAGTGAGTCGGCAAGACGGGTCGAGTTGACCTGGAAGTAGTCACCGGTGATGCCGTAGTCGCCCTCATAGGTCACACCGCCGAACTTGGCACCGACCGCCCCCGACGGCGGGGCGAGGAAGCCGGAGATCGAGGTGTCGATGACGTCGTTATTGGTGACGGTGGCGTAGCCGCTGAACACCGTCAGGTCGCGCAGCGGAGCGCTGGGGTCCTCGACCGCCACGACGAGGCTCCAGCCGGCGTAGCGGTCCACGCCGGTCGCGGCTGCGATGTCGGCGCCCCAGTAGGTGCCGGCGCCCGCTCCCTGCACGATTGAGGTGACGTCGCGGTAGGCCGAGTAGTCGAGGTTTCCCGTCGTCTGGTTATCGATGCGGTCGGCGGCGAGCGTGGTGTAGGTGGAGGCGCCCGGCGCCCGGAACCTGATGTTGCCCGGCGTGCCGGCGGCGGCGGAGCCGCTGTTGCCGGCGTTGCGCGCGGCTCCCCAGAACAGACCGGCGTAGAGGACCCGGCCGCCGGTCGGGATCGTCAGGTTGGCCGACGACGACCGCGTGGTGCTCGCATCGGAGTCGACGTCGAGGTAGGTCATCGTGAAGTTGTTGTTGGAGGCGTTGCTGGCTCCGCTCTGGGCCTGCGTGCAGGCCGTGGCGGTGCCGCACGTCATCATCGTGTTGCCGGTGATCTGGATCGCCCCGTTGGTCTGCTGGGAGAAGACGGTGGTGAACGGGCGGATCACCGCGGCATCGGCCCTCACGGCCGGCACGACGACGGCGAGCGCGAGGCTGACCGCGACGAGCACGAGCGCGCTGCTGATGCGCACGGCGGAGTGGAGGGGGGAGCAGGCAGCCAGCATCGAGGGGTCCTCGTGGATACGGAGGAACCCGTCCCGGACGCCGCGATCTCCCCCACGAAGAACAGAGGCCGTCCGAGATGGACTCCTGCGGATGTGATGTTGTGAGCGGGCTCACGGTAAACCAGTGAACAGTCGTTTGGGGAGGCCTTGTCCCACCCTCGCTCGCCCGACGGGGGCCTCAGCCGAGGTCGCGACAGGATCGGCTCGCGGAGCGCGCCAGTGCAGGATCCGTTTGCGGCGATCCAGTCGACAAGTCCTCCGACCGTGGCCGTACGAAGTTCTGTACGGCGGTGCCTGGGTGGATCACAACAGCTTCGAGTAATCGGTTGGTAACACGTCGCCTGCCGCTCGTAGAGTCCGCACCATGAGTTTCTGTGCGAAGCCCTGGTTCGTCCGCTGACGGCGGCCGAACCCGACTGAGTTTCTCGTCCGCCGTCCTGGCCTATGCCGGGCGGCTACGCGTGCTGCCCGGCTCCCTGACGAGCTGAGAGAACACGCATGCTTCGCACTGACCCTTCTTCCCTTTCCTCCGACGCTCCTGCCTGGGTAACTCGCGGATTGCCTGCGGGTACCGCTGCCCACGTGCGCGCCGAGGGCATCGCTGTGTCCCTTGGTGAGCGCTCTGTCCTGGCCGGCGTCGACGTGACGGTCTCGAACGGCTCACGGTTGGCCGTGGTCGGCGAGAACGGCCGCGGCAAGACGACTCTGTTGCGCGTCCTGGCCGGCGATCTCTCGCCGGACGGGGGCGCGGTGACGCGCATCGGCACCCTGGCCCTCGTCGGGCAGACCCTCGACGTCGACAACGATCGCACCGTCGGGGACTTGCTCAAGGATGCCGTCGGCGACTCCCTAACCGCTCTTGACCGACTGGACGCCGCGACCGAGGCGCTGGCCGCCGGCGAGGCTGGAGCCGAGGACGCCTATGCGCAGGCCCTCGAGGTTGCCACGGTCCTCGACGCGTGGGACGCCGAACGACGTATCGACGTCGCTCTCGACGGGCTGGGCGCCTGCACCGACCGGAGTCGGCGACTGGCCACACTCTCGGTGGGGCAGCGCTATCGAGTGCGTCTGGCCGTCGTGCTCGGCTCGAGCACGGACCTGCTGCTGTTGGACGAGCCGACCAACCACCTGGACGCCGAGGCGCTTGCCTTCCTGACCCGACGACTCCGCGAACACCCCGGCGGACTGGCCGTGGTCAGTCACGACAGGGCACTTCTGCGCGAGGTCGCCACGACCTTCCTCGACCTGGACCCAAGCCGCGACGGTCTTCCCCGCGAGTACTCCGGCGGGTACGACGGCTGGGCCGAGGGCCGGCGCCGGGAGCGCGAGCGCTGGGAGCAGGAGCACGTAGCCCAGCAGACCGAGCGCGCCGAGCTCCAGCAGGCCGCGGAGGACGCACGCGGCCGTCTCCGCACCGGTTGGCGCCCGGACAAGGGGACGGGCAAGCACCAGCGAGCCACCCGCACCGCCGGGGTGGTGCAGGCCTTCAACCGCAGGGTGGAGGATCTCGAACGCCACCGCATCACCGTGCCCGAGCCCCCGCGGCACTTGTCCTGGCCAGATCGGCCCATCCGGGCCAATCGCCCAGTCCTCGACGGCCATGGGCTGGTCGTCGACGGTCGACTCGAATCCCCGGTCGACGTGTCGCTGACGAGCGGCGGCCGGCTGCTGCTCACCGGACCGAACGGCGCCGGCAAGTCCACTCTCCTCGCCGTACTGGCTGGTCAGGTCGAGCCGACACATGGACAGCTCCGCGTGCACCACGGAAACCGAGTGGCGCTGCTGTCGCAGGAGGCGCCCAGATGGAACCCGGACATTACCGCCTACGAGACCTACCGAGCGCACACGGACCGCTTCCAGGCACACGGAACGCCGGGGCAACCCCCGTCCCTGTCCGCCCTCGGGCTACTGGACGCGGCGACGCAGCGTGTCGCGGTCGGCCGGATGTCCCAAGGCCAGCAGCGCCGTCTGCACCTGGCGATGTGCCTGGCCGCGAAGCCCGACCTGCTGATGCTGGACGAACCGACGAACCACCTCTCGATCTCCCTCGTCGACGAGCTCACTCAGGCGCTGACAACAACCTCCTGCGTGGTAGTCGTCGCAACTCACGACCGGCAGATGCTCGCCGACCTTGCGACGTGGCCTCGTCTCGACCTGGGACAGCAGGAAGTCGACGACGCGTTCCCGAACGAACAGTGCGACGGGGGTTAGTCCGCAACGGGTCTGCGTGCCAGTCGACGTCGGGAGGCGCGAACCGTCCCGCAGGCCGAACCTCCTACGACCAACGCCGCTCCCCTTCAGCCGCGTGAGCATCCGGACGTCCCGATAGACCCGTCCGGAGGTAGTAGCCGGGACCGGGGCCTTCTACGGGAACCGTCAGCGGCCGGGTCGAAAGCTCGCGGCGACGGCCGGCGACCCAGCACCGGTGCGGGGTTTTTGGGACCCAAAGCGCGGCATAAGCCTGAATGGCTCAAATCTCAAGTGGCCCCTGATCTGCGTTTGCACAGGTCAGGGGCCACTTTTTTGTAGCGGGGGCAGGATTTGAACCTGCGACCTCTGGGTTATGAGCCCAGCGAGCTACCGAGCTGCTCCACCCCGCGTCGGTGAACAGAACATTACAGGGGTGATGGGCCGAGCCCAAATCGGGGTGCCCGACAGGGCTGGAAACCTGCAAGAACCGCGGCCGTACGACGCATCCGGACGGATCCGGGCGTCGTACGGCCGCAGTTCTCCAACCAGCTGAGGGGTCGCGAGCGGACCCCGATCAGCCCAGCTGGCGCACGGCCTGGTCGACGAGCCGGCGTCCCTGCTCCATCAGCCGGGCCCACCGCACCGTGTCGCCCTCGCGCTGCGCCTCGTCGGCCTCGGCGAACTTCTCCCTCGCCTGCTGCAGCAGCTCGGAGACGTTGGCCTCTCCCCCGGGTTCCTGGGTCGGCTGCGAGCCGGGTGACTGCGACGGCTCGCTGGTCGGCCCGTCGGTCGGGCTGGGCTCGTCCGTGGGCTCCGGGGACTGGTCCTGGTTCTGGTTCCGGCCGCCGTCGTCGGCGAGGATCAACGCGTCGGCGATCGCCCCGCGCAGGGTCTCCCCGATGCCGACGTTGCCTTCGTACGAGACCAGGACGAAGCGCAGGATCGGGAAGTTCGACTCGCCGTCGCGGCGGGTGTAGACCGGCTGGACGTACATGAACTCGTTGCCGATCGGCACGGTCAGCAGGTTGCCCGGCACGCGGTCGGCGTCACCGGTCGTGTAGGGCAGCAGCGACTCGCTGACGTCCTCGTTGGTGGCGAAGGTGTTGGCGATCTGCAGCGGTCCGCCCGTGGGCTCGTTGGGCAGCTGCAGCACCGAGACCTTGCCGTAGTCGTCAGTCGTCGCGTCGCTGTTGACCGCCATGTAGGCCGCGAGGTTGTTCTCCTTGTCGCGCGGCACGTAGACCGAGGTCAGCGACCACGTCTCGCCCTCGCCGGTGTCGGTGAACAGGCGGTAGGGCGGCTGCAGGCGCGTGGTGCGCTGCGGGTCGCTGGGCACCTCCCAGCGGCTCGACCCCTCGAACCACGCCGACGCCGAGGTCTCGTGGTAGCGCTGGAACTGGAAGCGCTGGGCCTTGAAGAGGTCCTCGGGGTAGCGCAGGTGCTCCTCGAGCGCCTCCGGGATGTCTTCCTTGGGCTGCACCGAGTCGGGGAAGACCTCCGCCCAGGCCTGGAGGATCGGGTCCTCCTGGTCCCACTCGTAGAGCGTCACCGTGCCGTCGTAGGCGTCGACCGTGGCCTTGACCGAGTTGCGAAGGTAGTTGATCTCGTCGGTCGGCAGGGTCTGGAAGCCGGTGTTCTCCTGCAGGGAGTCGTCGGTCATCTCCTCCAGCGACTCGCGCTGCGAGAGCGGGTACTTGTCGGTGACGGTGTAGCCGTCGAGGATCCACTGGATCCGCCCGTCGACGACGGCCGGGTAGGGGTCGGAGTCGACGGTCAGCCACGGGGCGACCTTCTCGACCATCTGGCGCGGGTTGCGGTCGTAGAGGATCTTCGAGTTCTCGTGCACGCGGCTCGACAGGATCAGGTTGGGCTCGCTGAACCGAACGGCGTAGAGCAGCTGGCTGAAGATGTTGCCGATCGGGACGCCTGCCTCGCCGTCGTACGTCGTCGCGACGTCCTCCTCGCTGCGGTCCCCACGCGGCAGGTCGAACTCCACCGGCGCGCCGCCCGGGCGCTGGCCGACGATGCTGTAGGTCGGGCTCTGCTCGCCGAAGTAGACCCGCGTCTCGTAGCCGTCCTCGCCGCCGACCCTCGACAGGGTGTCCTCGTCCTCCTCCGCACCCTCGGCCCACTGGATGCCGGTCTGCTGCGTGGAGTCGTCCTCGGGCCGCTGGTTGGCGAAGGCTGCGATCACGCCGTTGCCGTGCGTGTAGGCGGTGTGGAGGTTGGACCAGTTCTGGTCGTTCTCCGCGAGCCCGCTCTGGTCGAGCTCGCGCACGCCGAGCACCACGGCCCGGTCGGTGCCGTCGATCTCGTAGCGGTCGACGTCGAGCACGTTGGGCACCGAGTAGTAGGCACGGACCTGCTGCTGCTGCTCGAAGATCTCGCTGACGATCTGCGGGTCGACCAGCGGGATCCCATCGGTGAGGCCGTCGAGCGCCTCGAGCTCACCGTCGTCGGCGACGGCCGTGCCGCTCACGTTGCGTACGTCGATCTGGTCGAGCTGGTAGGCCGCGCGCGTCGCGTCGATGTTGGCCTTGATGTAGGGGCCCTCGCGGTCCGGCACGTTGGGGTTGACGCGGATCGCCTGGACGAGGGTCGGGACGATCAGGCCGAGGATGATCGCGGAGAGCGCGAAGAGGGCGACGCCGACCGACGGGAGCAGCCAGGTCCGCCGCCAGATGTTGGCCAGGAAGAGCAGCGCGCAGACGATCGCGATGCCGGCGAGGATCTCCTTGGCGGGCAGCACCGCCTTGTCGTCGGTGTAGCCCATGCCGGTGAAGATCGAACCCGAGTTGGTCACCAGGTCGAAGCGGTCGAGCCAGTAGTCGACCGCCTTGGCCAGCACGAAGAGCGCCAGCAGGGCCGAGACCTGGATCTGCGCGGCGCTGGTGAGCCGCTCACCGGGGCGGGCCGAGAGCCGGATGCCGCCGAAGAGGTAGTTCATCAGCAGCGAGGCGATGAGGCCCACGACGGCCAGGGCCATCACGAAGTCGACGATGTAGTGCCAGAACGGCAGGTCGAAGACGTAGAAGCCGACGTCCTTGTTGAAGTAGGGGTCGGTCGTGCCGAAGTCCTGGCTGTGCCGCCACAGGGAGTAGCTGCGCCACTGCCCCGACGCCGAGGCGCCGGCGAAGAGGCCCATCACCGCGGCCGCGCCGCCGATGACCCAGCCCATGCGGGGCGCCAGCAGCTGGCGGTAGCGGTCCATCCCGTCGTCGGGCATGCCCGGCATCCCGGGCCACAGGACGGGCCGGTAGCGGTAGGCCATCGCCATCGTCACCGCGACGACGGCGGCCATCAGCCCCGCGAAGACGAAGAAGAGGCCGACCCGGGTGAGGAGGAGGGTGGTGAAGACCTCCTGGTAGCCGACCGAGCCGAACCACAGCCGCTCGGTCCAGAAGGACGCGAAGGCGCTCAGCAGCATGAAGGCCAGGACGAGGACGATCGCGGTGATGACCAGCGCGCCCGGCCGGCGGGACGTGTTCGTGGGGCGCGCCCCGCCCGCGCCGCCCGGTCCGCCCGGCCGCTGGGGGCCGTCGGGTCCGGTGGGTCCGTTGGGTCGGTCGAAGGGATTGCTCATGGCCTCAGGGGTTCTCGTGGGGGTGGGGCTGGGTGTCGTGCGCGAGGTCGTGGAGGGGGTCGTGCAGCGTCGCGTGGAGGAGGTCGAGGAGCCCCGGGACGAGCTCGGTGCCGTTGACCACCGACTGCTCGTCGTCGTGGGCACGCAACCGCAGGGCGCAGTACGACGCACCGGCGCGCGTCACGCCGGCGACCATCCGCACCTCCTGGCGCTCGGGGTGCTCACGCGCGAACAGCTCGGCCGCCGTGGGGTCGTCGGGGATCTCGTCGTCGACCTCGGGGGGCAGCACCAGCCGCTCGATGACGGCGGCGCACCCGGTGACGCTGTCGGGCCACGCGATGGTCTGCAGCGCGTCCTCGAGGACCTGCCCGGGCGGCAGGCCGTCCTGCTCGATGGGCGTGAACGACCCGTCGTCGCCGGGACCGTCGATCGCCATCGCGGCCGCGAGCGCGGGCTCCTGGGCGACGAGCGTGGCGGTGTCGACGAGGGCGTAGAGCCGGGCCGGCTGGTCCCACCCGTCCTGGGCGACGTGCGCCTCGATCTCGAGGACGGCCGCGGCGAGGGCCGGGTCCTCGGGGAGCGCGTCGGGGGAACCCGGGTCGGGCACGGCGTCGGGGGTCGGGTCGGTGGGGCTGGTCATGAGGCGGTCTCCTCGCAGCTGGGGAGGTCGGCGTCGGGGTCGGCGACCCAGTCGTCGAGGGTCGTCACGGCACCGTCCATCGTCGTGGCCTTGGCCAGGCGCATGTCACCGGGGTCCACTCCCCCGATGCCGTCGCAGTTGTCGGCCGGGACGAGGAACAGCTCCGCGCCGGCGTCGCGGGCGGCGGCGATCTTCTGCTGGATCCCCCCGATCGGGCCGACCTTCCCGGCCGGCGTGATCGTGCCGGTGCCGGCGATGTCGGCACCGCCCGTCAGGGAGCCCGGGGTGAGCGTGTCGTAGATGGCCAGCGACATCATCAGTCCGGCGCTGGGTCCGCCGATGTTGTCGGCGATGTCGACGCTCACCTCGAACGGGAAGTCGAAGCCGATGCCGGGGGTGATGCCGATGCGCGGGTCGCCGTCGACGTCCTCGGGGGTCACGTCCACGGCGACCTCCTTCTTCCCACGGCGTACGACGAACTCGACCGGCTCGCCGGGGGCCGCGGCGTCGACGGCGTCGACGACGTCCTGGGCGTCGGTGACCGGCTTCCCGCCGGCCCGGAGGAGCACGTCGCGCACCTCGAGCCTGCCGTCGGCGGGCAGCCCGGGGGTCACGTCGAGGACCTCCACGATCGGGTCGACCTCCTCACCGAGCTGGGTGAGCGCGGCAGCGACCGCGGTGTCCTGGGAGGAGACCATGGCGGCATCCGACTGGCGGTCACTGGACTCGTCGGTCTCGTCGGGCGCGTAGATCGAGGAGCGCGGCCAGACGGCGGCGTCGGGGTCGAAGTAGGCGCGCAGGAGCTCGGGAAGGCTGACGTCCTCCTGCGGGGTGCTGACGTAGACGGTCGTCATCCGCAGCTCGCCGTCGTCGTAGAAGGCCTCGTGTCCGTTGACGCGGACGATCTCGTCGCCGTCGCTCTCGGCGAGTATGTCGACGGTCGGACCGGGGTAGTAGGTGACGTAGGGAAGCGGCACGAACGCGGCCGTCGCCCACAGCACGGCCAGGAGGCACAGTGCGAGCAGTCCCGCCCTGGTCCGCTGAGTCATGGGCGCAACTCTCTCAAACGACGGCAACTGCGCGGCGACAAGCCGTCGATCAGGAGGCGCGGCGGGTGGTGCCGTCGCCCGGTCCGGCACCGTGGCTGGGTCGGACGGCGATGCCGGTGCTGCGGTCGCGCGCCGGTGCCGACGTACGTCGCGTGCCCGCCGGCAGCTCCTTCGTGATCGCCCGGCCGAGACGCTCGACGGCGACGTCGCGGTCGACCTCGCCGCGGCCGTCGCGGCCCGCCCACGACACCCACGCCATCGCTGCCAGCGCGACGACGGCCGAGGGCACGAGCCACAGCAGGATCTCCACGCGACGAGCCTAGGGGCCGGCGCGGTCCGCGACGGGGAGGCCCTACGGCGTGCCGACCCACTCCTCGGTCCGGTCGTCGAAGACCTGGTGCTTCCAGATCGGCACCTCGGCCTTGAGCGTGTCGATGAGGGCCCGCGAGGCGGCGAAGGCGTCACCGCGGTGCGCCGCCGTGGTCGCGACGACGACCGCGAGGTCGCCGATGCGCAGCTCGCCCACCCGGTGCACCGCCGCCACTCCCCTGACGTCGTGGTCCTGCGCCACCTGGCGGCAGACGTCGCGGAGCCGGGCCAGGGCGGTCGGGTGCGCCGAGTAGTCGAGCGCCGTGACGCCCTTCCCGGAGTCGTGGTCACGCACCTGGCCCACGAAGAGGGTGAGGCCTCCGGCGCCGTCGTCACCGAGCGCGTCGAGGACCTCCGTGACGTCCAGCGGAGTGTCGCGGATGTCGACGAGGCGCACGGGGTCGGACGTGGGGTCGCTCACGCGGTCGAGTCTAGGGGTGCCGCGCTGCTGGGCGCGGTGAGTAACGTGGAGGCCATGAGTGACACCCCCGGAGGTCCCGGATCGTCCGGTCAGGGCCCCGACGACAACAACCCCTTCAAGGGCACGCCGTTCGAGCAGATCTTCTCGCAGATGGGCGGCTTCGGCCCCGGCGGCGGGATGCCCGACCTCAACGCGCTGATGGCCCAGATGCAGTCGCTGTTCGCGCCGCACGACGGCCCGGTCAACTGGGAGACGGTCACCGACCTCGCCCGCCGCGCCGCTGCGCAGGAGCCCGACCCGACGGTCAGCCCTGCCCAGTCGGGCGCCGTCGCCGACGCCGTACGCCTGGCCGACCACTGGCTCGACACGACGACCGGGTTTCCCTCGGGCGTCACCACCACCGCCGCGTGGTCGCGGGCGGAGTGGATCGTCGAGACGATCCCGGTGTGGAAGGTGCTGGTCGAGCCGATCGCCGGCTCCGCCACCCAGGCCCTGGGCCAGGCGATGCCCGAGGAGATGAAGCAGCTCGCCGGCCCCCTGATGGCCATGCTCGGCAAGGCCAGCGGCGCCATGGTCGCCTCCCAGGTCGGCAGCGGCCTCGGCGCGCTCGCCGGTGACGTCCTCAGCGCCTCCGACATCGGCCTGCCCCTGGGCCCGATCGGCAAGGCGGCCCTGCTCCCCACCAACGTCGCGGCCTTCGCCGAGGAGCTGCCCGACGTCTCCGCCGACGACGTGCTGCTCTACCTCGCGCTGCGCGAGGCCGCCCACCAGCGCCTCTTCGCCGGCGTGCCGTGGCTGCGCGACCACCTCATCGGGGCGGTCTCGGAGTACGGCGCCGGCATGGACTTCGACACCTCCGGGATGGAGTCCAAGCTGCGCGAGGTCGACATGACCAACCCCGAGGCGATGCAGGACGCCCTGGCGGGGGGGCTCTTCGACCCCGAGCCGTCGGCGGCCCAGAAGGCGGCGCTCGAGAAGCTCGAGGTGACCCTCGCGCTCGTGGAGGGCTGGGTCGACGAGGTCGTCAGCCAGGCCACCGCCGAGCGGATGCCGGCGGCCGCCAAGCTGCAGGAGACCGTACGCCGTCGGCGCGCCGCCGGCGGCCCGGCCGAGCAGACCTTCGCCACCCTCGTCGGGCTCGAGCTGCGGCCCCGCCGGCTGCGCGACGCCTCCACCCTGTGGGGCTCGCTGCGCACCCGTCAGGGCGCCGAGGCCCGCGACGGCGTCTGGATGTCGCCGCACCTGCTGCCCACCGCGAGCGACCTCGACGACCCGCTGGGCTTCCGCGAGGACTCCGTGACGCCCGGCGAGCTCTCCGAGGAGGAGTTCGACGCCGGCCTGCGCGACCTGCTCGACGGTGGCACCGACGGTGGCTCCGACGGCGGCTCCGACGGCGGCACCCGCCCGACCGAGTGACCCTTAGAGACGGGCGCGGGGCGCCCTCCTCAGGACAGGCCCTCCACGCGAGCGCGGTCGCGACGCTGTCGGACTGGGTCGCCCCGACGCCCGGGCAGGAGACGCTGCGCGAGCGCTACCTCGCCCACCTGGCGGCGCACCCCGACGGGCTGGCCAAGGCGTGCTTCCCCGACCACCTCACCGCGGGCGCTATCGTCGTGTCGCCCGACGGCGGCGCGGTGCTGCTCAACCACCACCGCAAGGCCGACGCGTGGCTGGCCTTCGGCGGGCACCTGGAGCCGGGTGACGCGTCGCTCGCCGACGGCGCCCGGCGCGAGCTGGTCGAGGAGTCGGGCCTGACGTCGTTCGCCTTCGACGAGGAGCCACTGTCCCTCGACTCCCACGCGGTCGAGTTCTGCTCCGACCGCGGCACCGTCCACCACCTCGACGTACGGTTCCTCGCCACGGCCGAGCCCGACGCGGCGCACGCGACGAGCGAGGAGTCGCTCGACGTGCGCTGGTGGCCCGTCGACGCGCTGCCGGTCACCTTCGACGACATGTACGCCCTCATCGACGCCGCCGTGGCGCGGGTGCGGGCGGCTCAGTCGTCGTCGAGTCAGTCGTCGTCGAGTCCGGGCGGCGGCTCCAGCCGCGCGGCCGCGGAGTAGCCCTCGAGGTAGCCCTTGGCCTTCTCCGCGCGGGGGTAGCGGTCGACCCAGGCCCAGAACGCGGGCGTGTGGCCCGCCTCGAGCAGATGGGCCAGCTCGTGGACCAGGACGTAGTCGACGACCCAGCCGGGCACCTTCTGCAGCCGGTCGCTGAGCCGGATGGTGCCCTCGCCCGGGGTGCAGGAGCCCCAGCGGGAGTTCTGGTTGGTCACCCAGCGCACCGAGGCCGGGATCGCCAGGCCCCCGAAGTAGAGGTCGTTGAGCTTGGCGGCACGGGCGACGAGGTCGTCGTCGGAGCGCAGCCGGCGCCGCTCCTGCCGCTCGATGCGGGCCACCATGTCGGCGACCCACGTCGCCTCGTCGCGCTTGCTCATGGTGGCCGGGATCAGCACGACGATGCGGTCGCCGTCACGATAGGCCGAGACCGTGCGACGTCGGCGGCGCGAGCGGCGCACCTCCACGTCGGGCGGGCTGGCCGGGCTGCTCATGTGCCGAACCTAACGCCCGCCACCCACACCGAGGGGTGGGCGCGCTGGCCGGAGCCGCACTCAGAGCCGGGCGGAGGCCCACTCGAGCAACCGGTCACGCTCCCAGGTCGTGACGATCCGGTCGGGGTCGATCCCGGCCTCGGTAGCCCGGACGGCGCCGTGGTCGAGCATGTCGAGCTGGCCGGGGGCGTGGGCGTCGGAGTCGATCGAGAACAGGCAGCCGAGGTCGCGGGCGAGCTCGAGCAGCTTCGTGGGCGGGTCGCGGCGCTCGGGCCGGGAGTTGATCTCGACCGCCACCCCCTCCTCCGCGCACGCGGTGAAGACCGCCCGCGCGTCGAACTGGCTCTGCGGTCGCACGCCCCGGTTGCCGGTCACCAGGCGGCCGGTGCAGTGGCCGAGGACGTTGGTGTGCGGGTTGCGGACCGCGGCGACCATCCGCTTCGTCATGGGGGCCGCGTCCATCCTGAGCTTGGAGTGGACGGACGCGACGCGGACGTCGAGGCGGCCGAGCATCTCCGGGGTCTGGTCGAGCGACCCGTCGTCGAGGATGTCCACCTCGATCCCCTTCAGCAGGGTGAACGAGCCGTCGAGGTGCTCGTTGACGGCGTCCACGACGCCGAGCTGTCGCGCCAGGCGCTCGGCGCTGAGCCCGTTGGCGACCCGCAGGCGCGGGCTGTGGTCGGTGAGCACGAGGTAGTCGTGCCCGAGCTCCATGGCCGTCATCGCCATCTCCTCGAGCGGCGACCCGCCGTCGGACCAGTCGGAGTGCGAGTGCAGGTCACCGCGGAGGCGGGCCCGCAGCTCCTCCCCGCCCTGCGCCAGGGGACCGGCGGTTTCCTCCAGCCTCACCAGGCGCTCGGGCACCACGCCGTTGCACGCGTCGGTGATGACGGCAGCCGTGCTGGGGCCGATGCCGGGCAGCTCGGTGAGGGTGCCCTCGGCGGCGCGGCGGCGTACCTCCTCCTCGGGCAGCGGCAGGATCGTGCGCGCCGCCTTGCGGAAGGCCTCGATCCGGCGGGTCTCCTCGCGCTGGCGCTCCATCAGGAACGCGATGCGCCGCAGCGTCGCCACGGGACCGCGGGCGGCGCCCGCCGTCGACTCCTCGCCCACTTCTTCTCCTCCACAGCCCCGACGCAGGTGAAACCGCTGGTCACCCGCACAGTACGGCGCCCGCGCCGGGCGTGTCGCGCACAGGGTCCTCCCCATCCCCGGCACCGTCCTCCACGGTCATCGGTCCGCGGTGCACACCGTCTCCACAGGTCTGTCCACAGGCGTGGACACCGAGCCGTTGACCCCGCACGCGGCCGGCCCTCGGTTTGCGCCCAGAAGGGCCCCACGGCTCCTCGACGCACGCTGGGGAAGGCAGGCGTCGGGGCTGCGGGGCCCCTTCTTCGTCCTCGTCCTCCCCACCCGTGCCGCTCAGTGGCCGCGGAACTGCGGCGCCCGCTTGTCCTTCGCGGCCGCGATGCCCTCCTGCAGGTCGGCGGTCGCGAGCGTCATCGGCTGGGCGAGGGCCTCCCACTGGAGCGCGGACTCGAAGTCGGCGTGGCCACCGTCGGCGAGCGCCACCTTGGTCAGCCGCGCCGCGATCGGCGCGGTGGCGGCGATGCCCGCGGCCGTCTCGAGCACCTCGTCGAGGAACGCCTCGGGACCGATGACACGGGAGACGAGACCGAGCCGCAGCGCCTCCTCGGCCTCCACGACGCGGCCGGTGAGCAGCAGGTCGCGCGCGTGGGCGGGGCCGACCACGTCGGGCAGCAGCCACGTGCCGGCCATCCCGGCGTGCATGCCGAGCTTGTTGAAGGGCACACCCATCTTGGCGCCGGCCGCGGCGTAGCGGATGTCGCAGGCGAGCGCGAGGCACAGCCCGGCCCCGATGGCGGCGCCGTTGACAGCGGCGATGGTGGGCACCTCGAGGCGCCGGATCGACAGCCAGGCGCGGTAGAACGGCAGCATCCGTGAGCGCAGGTGGTCGACGGTGGCGTCGGGCTCGCTGGCGATCCACGAGGTGTTGCCGCCGGAGCAGAAGGCGCTGCCCTCCCCCGTCACGACGACCGCGCGCACGGACCGGTCGGCGGCGAGATCGTCGATGGTCGCGACCCACGACGAGGTCATCTCGTCGCTCATCGCGTTGCGCATCGCGGGGTTGTCGAGGGTCAGCAGGACGACCCCCTCGGAGGGGCGCTCGAGGCGCAGGTGGGAACGGTCCGCAGAGGTGTCTGGCATGGCCCGAGGGTACTGAGCCGGCTGAGCGTGGAGGGACCCGGTTTCACGCTCAGCGCGTGTGGTGCGTGAGCGTGGCCCACGCGTGGCGTAGGGTCGCTGACGGAGCGCTGGCAACCGCCAGCTCACCCCGGCGGGCTTCCCCGAGAGACTTCCCCGCCGCGACGACCAAGGAAAACAAGCAAGGAGGCCGTCATGGCGGAGACCTGGAGCGGTGAGTTCTACTGCGTCAAGTGCAAGGAGAAGCGCGAGGCGGAGGGCGAGATCAAGGTCAACGACAAGGGCACCAAGATGGCCAAGGGCGTCTGCCCGGTCTGCGGCACCAACCTGAACCGCATCCTCGGCAAGGCCTGAGCCTCAGCTCTTGAGCTCATCGCAGCGGCGCCGCCCCGCGGGCGGCGCCGCTGCTGCATGTCCGGGGGCACGTCCGACGGCCGGGATGGCCTGTGGACGACGGCCCGCACCGCACTGGGCCGTGGCACGGTCGTGGAGTGCCTGCCCGCCCCGCCCCGTCGCCGTACGCCGCCGGCGTCCGCGCACAGCTCGACTGCCCTGACGCGTGGGCCGGCGCCGTCCTCGCGGCGCTGGCCGCCGCCGGTGTCGTCGTCGACCCGACTGCTCCGGTCGGCATCGCCGTGGCCCCCGGGCGACTGGTCTCGCCGGTCGTCGACGCCTGGTGCGTCGACTCGCTGCCCCACGTGCTGGTGGGCGTCCAGCCCTACGCCGTCGAGGTCGGCCCGTGGGTCGCCCCCGGTGTCGGGCCCTGCGCGCGGTGCGTGGCGGCCGGCGTGCTCGACGAGGGTGGCCCGGCCCCCGCGGGCGCGGTGCCCCGCCCGCTGCTGGCGCTGGCCGCCGGTGCGGTCGCCCGGGACCTCGGCGCGTGGTCGCGGGGCGAGCTGCCGCACACGTGGCTCACGTCGTGGCGCGTCGACCACGATCCGCTCCCCGCCGCACGGCGCTGGGAGCGTCATCCCTACTGCGGGTGCGCCTGGTTCGAGACCGCGACCGACACGGGCTGAGCCCGGCCGGCCCTCACCACCACTCGCTGTCGAGCTTGCTCTCCATCGCGCGCAGGTGGGTGCGGGAGCAGGTGTCGCAAAAGGCGCGCCGACGGCCGTTCTCGACCGCGGTCGTCCACGTGAGGGTCTCCCCCTCCGGAGCCTGGGTGCCGCAGAAGTCGCACGTCACGAGGTCGCTCACGTCTCGAGGTTACCCCGGCCCGCGCCGCGCGAGCTGGGCAGAAAAGCAGTGAGCCGGTACGTCGTCACGGTGACGACGTACCGGCTCACTGGGTGTGCTCACCCGCGATCAGGGCGAGATCCTCTCCTCGGCCAGGTCGGCCTCGGACCACGTCAGATCGCGCGAGCGAGGGCGAGACGCGCCTGCTGCGCGGCCTGCTCGGCCTTGCGGCTCATACGACGGGCCCGGGCCAGCTGGTGGCCGCGCCGCAGTTCTTGCGCCTCTCCCAGGCGCGCGGTCATTTGCGCGCGTGCGAGTTCTTCATGCATGAGATTCATGTCGTTGCGTCCATTTCGGTAGGTCTTCATCAGTGGTGGTTCCTTGTGGTTCCTCGGAGGTGGTGGAGCGGTGGCGCCTACGCGGCGGCCCCGTCCTTCTGGTTCTGGCCGGCCTGAGCGGCGACCTGTTCGGACTTGCGGGGCCGGCCTCGCGGCCGCTTGCGCGGGATCACCACGCCCTGGAGGAAGAGCTCGCCTCCCCAGACGCCCCACGGCTCACGCCGTTCGAGGGCTCCGTCGAGGCACAGCGCCTGCACGGGGCAGTCGATGCAGAGGGCCTTGGCCTGCTCCACGTCCGCGGGGGACTCGGCAAACCACAGCTCTGCGTCGTTGACGCGGCAGGGCAGCAACTCCTCATCCACTCCGGCAGCTGCGTCGTGCAGGGCTCCGAGCGGGGCCTGGGGCTCCGCCTGGGTCATGTCGGCAGCTCGGTTGCGGTCGAGAACGCTGATGGTCATGTGTTCACCTCCTTCTCGTTGACCTGATCGCGGTGGGTGACTCATGGGGACGTCACTGGGACAAACAGAAAGGCCGCGGATCCCGGGTGTCGGGTTCCGCGGCCTGGAGGCTGCCGATGCGAGTTCTCTCAACTCGTCGGTGGACTCCAGGCTGGAAGACCCGGGAAGACGCCCTTGACGCGCTCGATGGACACAGCGGTCCCCTGGAGCGCAGCTGCACCATCGACACCGAGGACGCGCACATCAGTGGCGCAGCGGTGGCCGGCAGCGGGCATGCCGAAGGACGGCGTCCAAGCCGTCATCGTCATCGTGTAGTTCTCCATGGGGGCCACCTCCTTCGGGGCGTCGGGCGCGGATCGTTGTCAGCGATCCCATGCGCGGGTTGTTGTGCAGGGAACGTTAGACCCCTCACATCGTCAGGGGCAAACCATTTAATGGGTATTACCGAGATTTCTTTTCGGCGTCCGTCCGGACGCCTCGCCGGGCCCGGTCAGGGGCTTGCCCCGGCCACCAGCGCGAGCACCTCGTCGCCGTACTTGGCGATCTTGCTCGGGCCGACGCCGCTGATCGCGCGCAGCCCCTTCTCGTCGGTGGGGACGTGCTCGGCGATGAGCTGAAGGGTCGCGTCGGTGAAGATGACGAACGCCGGCACGCTGTCCTCCGCGGAGCGGGCGAGGCGCCACTCGCGCAGCCGCTCGAAGAGCGCCTCGTCGTAGGAGGCCGGGCAGTCGGCGCAGCGACCGGTCTTCTTCTCCACCGACGTCGACAACGCCTTGCCGCACTCGCGGCAGTGCATCGCGGCGCGGTTGCGCCGGGTGCGCTCGCGGCGCTGCACGGACACGCCGGGCACGCCGTCGAGCAGCGGCGCGAGGAACGGCGAGCTGCCGCGGGTGGACCGGCCGCCCGGCTCCCGCGCGGTCGCCCACGACACGCTCAGCTCGTCGCGGGCGCGGGTCATCGCGACGTAGAGGAGGCGGCGCTCCTCCTCGATCTCGGCGGGCGTCTGCGCCTGCGAGATCGGCATCATCTTGTCGTGCATACCGGCCACGAAGACGGCGTCCCACTCCAGACCCTTGGCCGAGTGGATGGTCGCCAGGGTGACGGCGTCGGCCACCGGCGCGTGCTGTTCGCTGGCCCGGCGGTCGAGGTCGTCGACGAAGTCGCCGACACCCGCCTCGGGGCGCTCGCGGCCGAAGTCGGCGGCGAGGTCGACCAGCGCCTGCAGGGACTCCCACCGGTTGCGGACCTCTCCCCTGCCCTCGGGGGGCTCGGTGGAGTGGCCCATCTGCGACAGCACGGCCACGACGGCGTCCGACACCGGGCCCGACGCCTCGCCCGAGCGCGCGGCGCCCCGGACGAGGGTGATCGCCTGCCGCACCTCGGGGCGGTCGAAGAACCGCGCCGCACCGCGTACGACGTAGGGGAGGCCGCGAGCCGCCAGGGCCTCCTCGAAGCGCTCGGACTGCGCGTTGATGCGCAGCAGGACGGCCATCCGGCTGGCGGGCGTGCCGGAGGCCCGCAGGGCGGCGACGCGGTCGGCGACCGCCTCGGCCTCGGCGACCTCGTCGGTGGCCTCGCGCCAGGTGATGCGGGCGCCGGACGGCCGCTGGGCGACGAGGTCGACGCCCTTGCTGGGGGTGCCCTCGAGCAGCCGGTTGGCCGCGGAGACGACCTCCGGGGTGGACCTGTAGTTGCGGACCAGGTCGACGCTCGTGGCTGACGGGAAGCGTTGGGTGAACTCGCGGAGGTAGCGGGCGTCGGCGCCGGCGAACGAGTAGATCGTCTGGGCCGGGTCACCCACGACGCACAGCTCGTCGCGGCCGCCGAGCCACAGGTCGAGCAGGGCGTGCTGGAGGGGCGAGACGTCCTGGAACTCGTCGACGACGAACCACTTGTACTGCCGGCGGACCTGGGCGGCCACCGCCTCGTTGTCGGCGAGGAGACCGGCACCGAACAGGAGCACGTCCTCCATGTCCATCCGGCCCTGGCCGCGCTTGACCTCCTCGTAGGCGTCGAACGCGCGCGCGACCACCTCGGGGTCGAGGCCCGACACGGTGCGGCCGCGGGTGCGGGCGATCGCGGCATAGGTGTCGGGGCTGACGTTGGAGACCTTGGACCACTCGATCTCGCTGGCGAGGTCACGCAGCGTGGCCTGGTCGACGCCGAGCCGCTGGCGGCGCGCCGCGAGGGCGAGCATGCCGAGCTTGGACTCGACGAGCTCGGGGAGCTCGCGCTGGTGCACGCGTGGCCAGAAGAAGCGCAGCTGGCGCAGCGCGGCGGAGTGGAACGTGCGCGCCTGCACCCCGGGCGCCCCGAGGGCCCGCAGGCGTTCGCGCATCTCGCCGGCCGCACGGGTCGTGAAGGACAGGGCCAGCACCTCCGTCGGCGCGTAGACCCCCTGGGCGACGCCGTGCGCGATGCGGTGGGTGACCGCGCGCGTCTTGCCGGTGCCGGCGCCGGCGAGGACACGCACCGGTCCGCGCAGCGCCTCGGCGACCTGTCGCTGCTCGGGATCGAGCGCTTCGAGCAACGGAACAACTCCTGCGACGTCGTGGTTGGGACCAGTCGAGGGTGGCGACCACCCTCGCCGTTGAACCCTAGACGCCGGAGGGGACACTCCATCCCATGACCTTCACCATGTTCAGCACCCCGTGGTGCGGATACTGCCACCGCCTCAAGAGCCAGCTCGACCGCGAGGGCATCGAGTTCTCGATCGTCGACATCGAGCAGGAGCCGGAGGCCGCGTTCACCGTCGAGCAGGCCAACGGTGGCAACCAGACCGTCCCGACCCTGCTCTTCTCCGACGGCAGCACGCTGACGAACCCGTCGGTGGTGCAGGTCAAGGAGAAGCTGGCCGCGCTGTCGTGACGCTGGCGTGGAGCCGAGGCCGTCCCGGGGTTAGCCTGACGTCGTGTCACTGCTGAACTCGATCGACCGCGACCACGTCCTCACCGCGATGGAGACCTGGGACGCAGCGGGTGGGGCCAACTACATGCTGGTGCGCGGCGGCGTCTCGACGCACGTGCTGAGGCACCACGGCAAGGAGTACGACGCCGCGGCCATCGCCGGCATCGCCCACGGCCTCGCGACCGGGCGCACCCTCACCCCCGCCGACATCCCGGGCGGCTCGGCCGGGGCGAGCAAGCACCTCGTCCGGCTGGGCTTCGACGTCCGCGACGACTCGCCGCCGGCTCCGCAGCGGGTGCCGGGCACGCGCTCGACCACGCCTCGTGCGCCGCGGGCGACCACCCCGCGTGCGATGACCTCCCGCCCGCGGGTCGCCGCCAGCGACCGGGTCGACAAGCTGTGCCCGACCTGCTTCCTCGCGCTGCCCGCCACGGGCATCTGCGACAACTGCGCCTGACCGGCGTCGACGTCAGCCCCAGCCGGGGCCGTCGAGCGGGCGTCCGAACCAGGTCTCGATGAGCGACGAGGAGATCGAGATGCCGCGGGGCACGACGAGCTCCCCCGAGCGGCCGGCGGCCTCGAAGTCGCCGCGCGTCCACCACCGCGCCTCCTCGATCTCCGACCCGTCGACGTCGATGTCGGTCGTCGACGCGCGCCCGGTGAACCCCAGCATCAGGCTGGCCGGGAGCGGCCAGGGCTGGCTGCCGAAGTAGGACACCTCGCCCACCCGCACGCCGACCTCCTCGTGCACCTCACGGCGTACGGCGTCCTCGAGGGTCTCCCCCGG
This sequence comes from uncultured Nocardioides sp., assembly GCF_947488025.1. Taxonomy (GTDB): domain Bacteria; phylum Actinomycetota; class Actinomycetes; order Propionibacteriales; family Nocardioidaceae; genus Nocardioides. The sequence continues at coordinate 33,411 of NZ_CANKYS010000001.1, forward strand.
CTCGCAGAAGCCGGCGAGGGTGGACCAGCGTCCCGGGGGCCAGGCGGTGTTGCGGCCGAGCAGGATCGCCTCGTCGTCGCCCTCGCCGTGGGTGATCGCCATGATCACCGCCGGGTCGGTGCGGGGGAACTGGGCGCGGTCGCACTGCGTGCAGCGCAGCTCGTGACCGGCGGCGCGGCTGGCCAGGGAGCCGCCGCACCGCGGGCAGAAGCGCGTGGCGTGGTGCCACTCCGCCAGGCCGACGGCGTGCATCACCAGCGGCGCCTGCTGGGCCGTGCCGTCGGCGAGGAGGGTCAGCACCGAGCGCAGCGGCACCCACTCCTCCGCCTCGCCCGGCGCACGGTCGGGCGGCACGATGACGGCCACGTGGACCACGCCGTCGCGATCGCCCAGCAGGACGAGGGTGCCCTCGGGCGCCTCGTCGGGGCCGACCCACTGGACGGCTCCGTCGACCGGGCGGAGCCGGTTGCCGGCCACCACCAGGACACGGGTCGCCGGGTCGGACATCTGCTCGGCGAGCCACGCCTCGTCAGTGCGCCGCAGGCCCATCCGGTTGTGCGCGTGGAGGGAGAGGGCGACGTGCGGCAGGAGGCGTTCGGGACTCACCACGTCAGGCTAGCGCCGTACCTCTTTGACAATCATTCTCATCTGTGACGTGAATGATTCTCATGCTCACTGCGGCGTCCGTGTCCGTGTCCGTGTCCAGCCCTTGTCCCTAGGCTGGGCGCCGTGAGCACCCACATCGGCGCCCAGCCCGGCGACATCGCCCCCACCGTCCTGCTGCCCGGCGATCCCCTGCGGGCCAGGTGGATCGCCGAGACGTTCCTCGACGACGCGCGCTGCTACAGCGAGGTGCGCGGGATGTACGGCTTCACCGGCACGTGGAACGGCCACCCGGTCTCCGTGCAGGGCTCCGGGATGGGCCAGCCGTCGATGTCGATCTACGTGCACGAGCTCTTCAACGAGTACGACGTGCAGTCCATCGTCCGCGTCGGCTCGTGCGGCGCCGTCACCGACCGCGTCGGGGTGCGTGACGTCGTCATCGCCTCCGGTGCGTGCACCGACTCCTCGATGAACCGCATCGCCTTCCACGGCATCGACTACGCGCCGGTCGCCGACTTCGGCCTGCTGCGCGGCGCGGTCGAGGCCGCCGAGGCCCGCGAGGGCGGCTCGCCCTTCCACGTCGGCCTGATCTTCTCCAGCGACTCGTTCTACGCGGCCCGCCCCGAGCTGCTCGGCGAGATCGTGAAGTACGGCGTCCTGGCCGTCGAGATGGAGGCCAGCGCGCTCTACACCCTCGCCGCCAAGCACGGCCGCCGCGCGCTCGCGATCTGCACGGTCTCCGACCACATCGTCACCGGTGAGGAGACCACCTCCCAGGAGCGCGAGCAGACCTTCGGCGAGATGGTCGAGATCGCGCTGACCGCCGCCCTCCGCTGACGGCGTACGACGCTCCCGCGGGCGGTGGTCCACCGACCTTTTGCTCGCCAGGAACGTGGGTGGGCCACCGCTGCCCCGCGTGTCGACGTACGACGCGTCCGCTGGCGGTGGTCCACCCACCTTTTGCTTGCCGGGAACGTAGGTGGGCCACCGCTCGCCCGGCTGGCGGTGAGCCACGCAGGTTCCGCGGCGCCAGAAGCTGCCCCACGCACCGCTCGCCCGCGCGGCGGTGAGCCACGCACGTTCCGCGGTGGCAGAAGTTGCCTCACGCACCGCTCACCCCGCGTGTCGACGTACGACGCTCCCGCGAACGGTGGTCCACCCACACTTCGCTCGTCCGGAACGTAGGTGGGCCACCGCCGGCGCGGCTGGCGGTGAGCCACGCACGTTCCTCGGCGCCAGAACCTGCCTCACGCACCGCTCGCCCGGCTGGCGGTGAGCCACGCAGGTTCCGCGGCGCCAGAACCTGCCTCACGCACCGCGCTCGCCCGCGGGACGGCGGGTCAGACGTCGAGCAGCTTCTCGAGCTCGGCGCGGGCGGGCAGGTCGTCGAGGGGGACGGTGCGTCCGGAGCGGACGTAGTGGAAGGCGGCGCGGACCAGGTCGAGGGGCGTACCGGTGAGCTCGGACCAGGCGAGGCGGTAGAGCGCGAGCTGGAGGGGGTCGGACGTCTCGTGACGGCTGGTCTTCCAGTCGACGACGAGGAAACCGCCGTCCGGTTCGGCGTACACGGCGTCGATCCGGCCCCGGACGACCTGCCCGCCGAGGACGAGCGCGAAGGGTGCCTCGACGGCGTACGGCGCCCGGTCGCCGAAGGGGCCGTCCTCGAAGCGCTTCACGACCTCGCCGAGGTCGGCCTCGTCGTCGATGCCGGCGTCGGCCCGGCCGGGCAGCTCGTCGGGCTCGATCAGGGCCTGCTGGCCGAAGCGGTGCTCGATCCAGGCGTGGAACGCGGTGCCGAAACGGGCCGCGGGCGCGGGCGGCCGCGGCATGGGCCGGGCCAGGTCACGGGCGAACGCCTCCGGGTCCTCGCGCAGCCGCGCCAACGCGGTGACGGACAGGCTGCTGGGCAGCCGGAGCTCGACGGTCGTGGCGCGCTCGGCGCGGGCCTCGACCAGCAGCTGGGCCAGGTCGTCGTCCCACTCGGCGACGCGGGCGGCCTCGAGCATGTCGAGGCCCTCGTCGGGCGCGGTGGGGTCGACGGAGCGTACGAGCTCGGCGGCCGCGAGCCGCCGACGGGCCTCCTCACCGGTGCCGGGCACCGGCCACGGACGAGAGGTGTCGACGTCGTCGTTGGGGTTGGGCGACTTCGGCGGCGGCTTGTCGAGCCACCGCTCGACCGGCTGGCCCCACTCCTCGAGCTGGTCGCGCACCACCCGCTGGTAGTCCGACGGTCCGAACGGCGTCGAGCGCTGCCCCCAGACGTAGGACGTCACGCCCAGGTGGTGGGCGGCGCGGGTGTAGGCGACGTAGCCCAGCCGGAGCTCCTCCTCCGCGTCGTGGGCCTTGGTGGCGGCGCGGTAGGCGTCGAGGGCAGCCTTGTCGTGCCCGGCGAGCTGGGGCTGGTCGGCCCGGTCGCCGCGCAGCGGAGCCGGCAGCACGGCCGGGGACGAGGTCCACAGCGTGCGCGAGCGGTTGCTCGGGAAGCGGGTCTCCCCCACGCCGACGCAGAACACCGACGACCACTCGAGACCCTTCGCACGGTGGACCGTCAGCAGCTTCACGGAGTCGGCTGCGGTCGGGGTGGCGACGTCGAGGCCGTTGCCCTGGTCGTCCTCGGCGGTCAGGTAGGCCAGCAGCGCCGGCAGGGTCACGTCACCGTCGACGGACTGGAACTCCGCGACGGCCTTGACGAACAGGTCGAGGTTGTCACGGCGTGCGGCCGCTGCCTGCGACGTCGCAGAGGCGAGCTCCACGTCGACGCCGGTCGTGTCGATGATGCGGCGTACGACGTCGAGCAGCGGGTCGCCGACGTGGGCGCGCAGGCGGCGCAGCTCCACCGCCAGCAGGCCGAACCGGTCGAGCGCCTCCTCCGAGTAGGCCGCCTCGCCCGGCGACTCCACGGCGTCACTGAGCGCGGGGAGCTCGGAAGGGTCGACGCCGTCGGCGATCCGGAGCAGCTGGTCGGCGATCGACGCCGCCTCCTTGCGGCCCCGCACACCGGCGATCTCCGCCGCACGCTCGGCCAGCAGGCGAAGGTCGCGCGGGCCGATCGCCCAGCGCGGACCGGTCAGCAGCGTGAGCATCGAGGAGTTGGCCGTGACGTCGTGCATGAGCGTCAGCGTGGCGACCACCTCGGCCACCTCGGGCAGCCGCACCAGGCCCGACAGGCCGACGATCTCGACCGGGATCCCCGCGGCGGTGAGGGCGTCGTAGACCTCCTCGCCCTGGGCGTTGTCGCGGCTGAGCACCCCGATCTCGGCCCAGGCGGTGCCGGCGTCGTGGACCTGCTGCACCTCGGTCACGAGCCACCCGAGCTCGTCGGCCGAGCGCTCGAACACGTGTGCCTCGACGTGGCCGTCCTGGGCGTTGTCGGCCGCCCGCAGCCGGGCGACCTTGTCGCCGTAGGCGGCGAGCAGCGGCTCGGCGAGCCGGTTGGCGACGTCGAGGATGCGGCGGTCGGAGCGCCGGTTGACGGTCAGCGGCAACCGGCCCGGTGCGCCGTCGGCGGCCGGGAAGGTGTCGGCGAAGTTGAGGATGTTGGACACCGACGCACCGCGCCAGCCGTAGATCGCCTGGTTCGGGTCGCCCACCGCCATCACCGGGTGGCCGAGCCCGTGGTCGGGATCGGGCCCGGAGAAGAGCCGGGCGAGCATCGTGGCCTGGGCGACCGAGGTGTCCTGGTACTCGTCGAGCAGGACCACCTTGAAGCGCGCCCGCTCGAGCTCACCCACCTCGGGCTGCTCCTCGACCAGCCGGGCAGCGAGCGCGATCTGGTCGCCGAAGTCCATCAGCCCGAGGTCTGCCTTGAGCCGGCGGTAGCCGGTGACGAGCTGCAGCAGCTCGGCACGGCGGTCGATCGCGTTGATGGCCTTGGCCGGCGGATCGAGGTAGGTCTTGCGGGCCTTGCCGGCCTGCTCCTCGGCGAGGGCGCGCTCGAACCCGCCCCGGGCCTCCGCGTCGACACGGCGTACGTCGTCGGGGTCGACGAGGTGCTCGCTCATCGCGCCGTCGAGGGCGAGGAGGTTCTGGATGGCGGTCGCCGGGTGGTCGGTCAGCAGCTCGATGTGGCCGGTGAAGCGCTCGATCACCCGGGCGCCGAGCTGGTAGCGCGAGGCGTCGGAGACGACCCGGGTGTCGGGCTCGTGGCCGATCCGGAGCCCGTGGTCGGTCAGCAGGTTGGCGGCATAGGCGTGGTAGGTCGCGACCGTCGGCTCGAGGACGTCCTCCCCCTCGACCACCACGGACCGGTCGAGCAGGCCCGCGGCGCCCAGCGCGGCGGTGACCCGCTGGCGCAGCTCGGCCGCGGCCTTGGTGGTGAAGGTGAGGCCGAGGACCTCCTCGGGACGGACCTTGCCGGTCGCGACCAGCCACACCACGCGCTGCGCCATCAGCGTGGTCTTGCCGCTGCCGGCGCCCGCGACCACGACCGTGGGCCGCAGCGGCGAGGTGATCGCGGCCCACTGCTCGTCGCTGGCGGCGTGGGTGGCGCCCATGAGGGCGCGGAGGTCCTCGGGCGAGTCGAGGCGGACCGGTGCGGGGAGCTGACTCACTGGACGGTCACGCTCCCTGCGCCCCGGGCGGGGCAGATGGCCGTGAACGGGCAGTCGCGGCAGTGCGGACCGGTCGTGGCGGGGAAGGTCTCGGCGCGGACGAGGTCGGCCGCCCGGGCGAGGCCGGTGCGGAGCGTGAGGCGCTCGGGCCCGGCCTCGGCGTGGGGCGGCTGGGGCTGCACCTTGGCGCCCGCGGAGTCGTCGTCGATGCCGAGCTGCACCAGCTCGGCGCCGCCGGAGGCGACGGGCCGACCGGCGGACTCGTCCAGGGCCCCGGTGTCGACGGCGTACTGGTAGAGGGCGAGCTGCAGGTTGCCCGCGACGGACGGCCCGGTGGGAGCGCTGCGGGCGCTCTTGAAGTCGACGACGACCACCCGGCCGGCGTCGTCGATCTCGAGGCGGTCGGCGAAGCCGGTCAGCAGGACCGGGCGGCCGTCGACGTCGACGACGCTCTGGAAGCGCTGCTCGGCACCGAGGAACTCGCGCGGGTTGTCGAGGTGCCAGCGGACGAAGCGAGCGACGGCCTTGCGGATCCGGGCGAGCTCGCGCTGCCGCGACCACGGCGTGCGGAAGGCGAGCCGGTCCCACACGGCCTCGACCTCGGCCATCAGCGGCTCGACCTCGGCGGGCAGGTCGCCGGTGGCGACCCGCTCGGCGAGCGCGTGGAGGACCTGGCCGAGGTTGGCGGACTGGTGGACCGCGGAGACCCCGCCGGCCTCGCGCTCGAAGAACCACTGCGCGGGGCAGACGAGGATCGACTCGAGCATGCTGGCCGAGATCGGCACGGGCCGGTCGGGGTCGCGGATCGGCTGGACGGACCGGGTGGCGCTGCGGGTGCCCCACCACGTGGACGGGTCGGCGGCCGGCACGAGCGGGCGCCCGCCGACCTCCTCGGCGGCCAGCGCGGCGAGGCGTCGGGCGGCTGCCTCGCGCAGCGCGGGTGTGAGGTCGGGGTCGGCAGCCGTGCGCCGCAGCTCGGCCACGAGGCCGCCCAACGACAGGGGTCGCGGCGGCCGGCCGTCCTGGTGGTCGATCGTGACGCCGAGCTCCTCGAGGAACCGGGAGGGCTGCTCGCCGTCGTCGTCCGGGGACCGCACCGCGCTCACCACGAGACGACGACGGGCTCGGGTGCAGGCGACGTAGAACAGCCGACGCTCCTCCATGAGCAGCGCCCGGGTGGTCACGGGCGGGACGAGGTCGGGGTGTCCGGCGCCGTCGACCCCGATGCGGTCGGCGCCGAGCAGGGTCGTACGACGGCGCAGGTCGGGCCAGCCCTCCTGCTGCACGTGGGCGACCACGACCAGGTCCCACTCGAGCCCCTTGGAGCGGTGGGCGGTGAGGAGTCGGACCGCCGCGCCGCGCACGCCCTGCTCGGCGAGCGTGTCGGCGGGCAGCTGCTGGGCGACGACGCTGGCGAAGAAGGCGCCGACGCCGACGTGGTCGCGCTGGTCGACCGCACGCGAGGCGAGGTCGAAGAGCGCGACGATCGCGTCGAGGTCGCGGTGGGCCCGTCGGGTGCTCGCGCCTCCGACGTCGACCTGCCGGCGCAGCCGCTCGGGCCAGCCGGTGCCGGACCACAGGTGCCAGAGCACGTCCTCGACGCCTGCCCGCTCCTCCAGCATCCGCGCCGCTCCGCGCAGCAGCTCGGCGAGGGCGCCGGCCCGTTGGACGTCGGGGCCCTCGAGTCCGTCGAGGAACCCGGGCTCGACGACCGCGAGCCGCAGCAGCTCGCGCGACGTGCGCCGCACCGACGGGTCGGCGACCTCCTTCTCGCGCGTGCGGAGGCGGCGCACGAGGGCACGCAGGTCGGACGCGTCGAGCCCGCCGAGCGGTGACAGCAGCAGCGACTCGATGCGGCCCGGGTCGAGGAAGTCGGGAGAGTCGGGGTCGTCGTTGTCGAGGTTGACCACGGCACGCAGCCCGTCGAGGAGCGGCACGACCGCCGGGTCGCGGACCAGGGGGAGGTCGTCGGAGGCCACCTCGACGGGGACCCCGGCCGCGGCGAGGGCGCGCCGCAGCGGCGGGATGCTCGTGCGGCCGGAGCGGACCAGGACGGCCATCCGGTCCCAGGCGATGCCGTCCTCGAGGTGGGCGCGCCGCAGGAGGTCGGCGAGCCGCTCGGCCTCGGCACGCTCGGTGTCGTAGGTGACGACCTCGACCCGGCCGTCGCCCTGCGGACCGGGGACGGCCTCCGGAGACAGGAACGCGTCGCGGGCTTCCGGGGAGATGCTGCCGGTCAGCGTCAGCCGGCTCGCCACGCGACCGGCACCCAGCAGGATCCGCGACCCGAACCGCCGGGTGCGCTGCAGCACCACGACTGGGGCCGGCGCCCCGGCGCGGGTCGGGAAGCTCGCCGGGAAGTCGAGGATGCCGCGCACGTCGGCGCCGCGGAAGCCGTAGATGGACTGGTGCGGGTCGCCCACCACGGTGAGGTCACGCCCGTCGCCGGCCAGCGCTCTGAGTAGGGCGACCTGGCCGGGGTCGGTGTCCTGGTACTCATCCACGAAGACGTGCTGCCAGCGCGCCCGCAGCTCGTCGCGGTGGGTCTCGGCCTCGATCACGGCCCGCCGGATGAGGTCGGAGTAGTCGGTGGCGCCGAGGTTGTCGAGGACGGTGAGGTACTGCTCGAGGAAGAGGCCGGCGGCCACCAGCTCCGGGAGGTCGTGCTCGATGCCGAGGGCACGCAGTCCGGACGGGTCGAGGCCCTTCTCCCGGGCTCGCGCCAGGACGGCCTGCACCTCCCGGACGAAGCCCCGGGTGCCGGCGGCCCGGCGCAGCGGCTCGGGCCAGACGACCGACTCGGGGTTGTCGCGCAGCAGCTCGCGCAGCACCACGTCGGCCTCGGGAGCCGAGAGGAGCCGGATGGCTCCCTCGTAGAGCTCGGCCGGTGCGTACTTCCTCACCAGGGCGTAGGCGAAGGAGTGGAACGTCGAGCACGACGCCGCAGCGGTCGTGCGGGCGACGCGGGCGGTGACCCGGTCGCGCAGCTGCTCGGCGGCCTTGCGGGAGAAGGTGAGCGCGAGCACCGCGTCGGGCGAGGCGCCGCGCTGCTCGATGCGGTCGACGATGGCCTCGACCAGGGTCGTCGTCTTGCCGGTGCCGGGCCCGGCGAGCACGAGGAGGGGGCCCCCCGGGTGGTCGACGACGCGCTGCTGGTGCTCGTCGAGCTCGGGCACCACGACCGAGCGGTCGGGGGCCACCAGCCGGTAGCGGGTCGTCGTACTCACAGACCACACCCCATCACGCGGGACCGACAGTCGCCTGCCGGCCCCGCGCGAGGATGTGGAGGAAACCTCAGCCGAGGTCGACGATCGCGGCGACCGGGCCGCCGCCCTCGGGGCCCTGGTGGGCCGCGGAGACCGAGACGAAGACCGCCGGGTCGCCGGTGACGGCGGCGGTGACACCCCCGACGCACGACTTGATCTGGCGGTGCCAGTGCACGTCGGAGTCGTCGAGCATCGCGTTGCGACGGCCGCGGACCATGCCGTCCTGGCTGGCCTCGCACTTGAGGAAGACGTTGACCAGCTTGCCGTCGAGGTCGCTGGTGCGCGGGCGCTCGGGCAGGTCGAGGCCGGCGGAGCGGATCGCCTCCCAGATGCCGTCGGAGTCGAGCGCGTCCTCCATCACCGAGTGGCCGATGCGGTAGCGGCCGCCGACGCCCTTCGCGTTGCCGACGACGACGATCTGGGCCTGGTCGAGCTCGACGCCCGAGGAGCACGAGGCCACCGAGGAGTAGAGCTCGCGGTTGTGCATGACGTCGGCGTCGGTCGGCATCTCGATCTCGCCGAGCGCGACGGCGATGCCGAGGCCGGTGACGCCGTTGGAGAGGTCCATCGACTCGTGGGTGTGCTCGGTCCACACCTTCTTGCCGCGCGACTTGGCGTCGCGGATGGTGTGGATGGTCAGCAGCGGCGTCTTGGTCTGCACGTAGTGCACGTCGGCGGGGTCGGTGATCCCGGCGCGCTCCATCGCGACCTTCACGCCGGCGGCGACCTTCTCGATCATCGCCGTGTAGCCGATCTCCTCGGGCAGGATCGCCTCGCTCATCGCGAAGCCCGCGGTCAGGCGCATCTCCTCGCGCGACGGGTCGTCCTCGGGGACGTCGGTGGTCGCGAAGATCGTGGCGTGGGGGCTGATCACGCCGTCGGTGCCGCCCGACCACACGATCGGGATGCCCTTGACCTGCTCCGGGTCGGCGCCCTTGGCGACCAGCGCCTCGCGGAAGGCGCGGTCGGCGATGATCCGGGTGTAGTCGTTGACGCCGCCGTTGCCCTCGGTCTTGCCGATGATCGCGAAGACGCGGTCGGCCGCGATGACGCCGTCGTCGACGAGCTTGGTCAGCTCGGAGGCGTCGGCCACGGAGTGGATGGGAACCTTGCGGACCTCGATGGCGGAGGGCATGCGGTGCTTCCTTTCGTTGCGGTCAGGTGGGTACGACGACGGTGCCGGCGTCTCCGGCAACCGCGGCGGTGATCTGGTCGAGGCTGGTGATGACACCCGTGCCCCCGGTGGTCTCGACGAAGCGGCAGACCGCGTCGACCTTGGGCCCCATCGAGCCGGTCGCGAAGTGGCCGTCGGCGGCGTGGGCGCGCAGGTCCGCGACGGTGACCCGGCCGAGCGGCTCGGCGTCGGGCTCGCCCCAGCGGATCACCGCGTTGGGCACGTCGGTGGCGATGACCAGCACGTCGGCCCTGGTCGTGCGGGCGAGCAGGGCGGCGCCGAGGTCCTTGTCGATGACGGCCTCGACGCCGACGAGCGACCCGTCGGGACGGCGTACGTGCGGGATGCCGCCTCCGCCGTTGGCGACGACGACGAACCCGGCCTCGATGAGGGCCAGCGCGGCGGGGGCGTCGAGGATCTCCCGCGGCTCGGGCGAGGCGACGACGCGGCGCCAGCCCTTCTCACCGCGGTCCTCCCACTTCTCGCCGTGGTCGATGAGCACCCGGGCCTCCGCCTCCGGCAGGTGGCGTCCGATCGGCTTGGTGGGGTGGGTGAAGCCGTCGTCGTCGGCGTCGACGAGCGTGCGGGTCACCAGCGCGGCGCTGCGCCGGTCGATACCCCGAGCGGCGAGCTCGCGGTCGAGGGCGTCCATCAGGACGAAGCCGAGCGTGGCCTGCGTCTGGGCGCCGCACCAGTCGAGCGGGACCGGGGGTACGACGCTCGCGGCGAGCTCGTTCTTGACCAGCAGGTTGCCGACCTGGGGCCCGTTGCCGTGGGTGATGACGACGTCGTGGTCGTGCTCCAGGAGGCCGGCGACCGCAGCCATCGCGACCTGTGCCGCCTCGATCTGGTCCTCGGGGCGCGCCCGGCCGTCGGCGTTGGTCATGGCGTTGCCACCAAGTGCGAGCAGGACCCTCATGGCGCAAACCTAGTGTCGCCGCTCACACGGACCCCACGGCAGATTCGGCCAACGACTCGGCGATTCGCTGGCAAGTGTTGGTGCTCGGGACCGCCGACCTCAGGCCCAGGCGAAGTAGCGCAGGTAGACGTACGCCCAGGCGACCAGCAGCGTCATCACGGTGACCACGACGCCGTACCTGGTGAAGCCCCAGAAGCTGATCGGCTCCCCCGCCTTGGCCGCGATGCCGAGCACGACGACGTTGGCCCCCGCCGCGACGGCGGTGGCGTTGCCGCCGAGGTCGGCCCCGAACACGAAGGCCCACCACAGCGGGCTGTCCGCGCCCGAGGCCCCGGTGCCGGCGACCATCTCCTCGACGACGGGGACCGTCGCGGTGGTGTAGGGGATGTTGTCGACGAAGGCGCCGACGATCCCCGAACCGAAGAGCAGGGCGGTCGCACCGAGCAGCTGGCGCTCCCCCATGGCCTCGGCGGCCCACTCGCTGATCGCGCCGATGACGCCGACCTGCACGAGGGCCCCGACGAGCACGAAGAGCGCCATGAAGAAGGCGAGGGTCGCCCACTCCACCTCCTCGAGGAACTCCTCGGGCTCGGTGCGCGAGACCAGCACCATCGCGCCGGCGCCCATCATCGCGACCACCGAGGGGTCGAGGTGCATGACGGAGTGGAGGCTGAAGGCGACCATCACGAGGAACAGCACCACGAGCGAGCGGCGCAGCATCCTGACGTTGGTGATCGCGTCGACGGGGCGGAGGTCGTCGAGGCCGTGGACGTTGCCCATCACGGTCATGTCCTTGCGGAACAGCCAGCGCGCCATCAGCACGAAGAGGACGAGCAGGACGATCGTCAGCGGGAGCGAGTGGACGAGGAAGTCGGTGAAGGTCAGCCCGGCCCGGCTGGCGATGATGATGTTGGGCGGGTCCCCGATCAGCGTCGACATCCCCCCGATGTTCGAGGCCAGGATGAGGGAGATCAGGTACGGCGCCGAGGGCAGCTGGAGCCGCCGGCAGACCGACAGCGTGACCGGGGCGACCAGCAGCACGCACGTCACGTTGTCGAGGATCGGCGCGACGGCGGCGCCCACCAGGACCAGCAGCACGAGCAGCTTGTAGGGATGCCCGCCCGACTTCTTGGCCGCCCACAGCGCGAGGAACTCGAAGAGCCCGGTCTGCTTGAGCACGCCGACGATGATCATCATCCCGAAGAGCAGGAAGATCACGTTCCAGTCGACGCCGGTGCGCTCGTCGAAGAACGCCGTCCCCGCGTCGACGAGCCCGATGACGACCATGCCGGCCACGCCGCCGAGGGCGGCGGCCACGCGGTGGACGCGCTCGGTGGCGATGAGGGCGTAGGCGACGATGAAGACCGCCAGGGCCGCGGAGGTGAGGATCATGCGGCCCAGCTCGCGAGGCGGCCGTGGCGGCTGACCGACCGCAGCCGGTCCTCCACCTCGGTGACATGGCCGAGGGCTGCCACGACGAGGACCTGGTCGCCGGTGCGCAGCACCGTGCGGGCGTCGGGGACGATGACCTCCTTCCCGCGCGCCAGGATGGCGACGGCCGACCCGGTCGGCAGCCGCAGCTCGGCGACCTCGACGCCGGCCAGCCGGGAGGCGGGCTCGACCTCGAAGCGGAGCAGGACCGCGTCGAGCCGGTCGAGGGTCGCGAACCCGATCGAGACCTTGTGGACGAAGCTGCCCTTCTCCTGCCAGCGAGGCTGGCGTCCGCGCCCGATCGCGAGCCCGACGGCGAAGCCGATCGCCGAGGCGATGAGTGCGACCGACACCGCGACCTCGAGCAGGTAGGGGGTGGTGTTCATGCCGCGCCCCCGGTGAGCCGCGCCTCGACCTGGGTGACCGACAGCGCGGTGGCCTCGGTGCCGAACGGGAGCAAGCGGGTGAGCCGGCCGGGCCACCGGGTCGCGAGCGTCTCGAGGTCATCGACCAGCGATTCCACCTCGAGCTGCTCGACGGCACGCGCGACGGTGTCCTCTGCCAGCCGCGCCGCCTGCGTCGCCGGGACGTACGCCGAACCCGGCTCGACGTCGCGCATCACCACCGTCAGGTCGGCGAGGGCGACGACGTCGACGCCGTCGCTCGTGCGTGAGCGCACCACCAGCGGCAGGACGCACGGCTCGGTCGACACGCGCTCGAACCGCTCCAGCCCGGGCCAGCGGGTGACGAACCCGTTGCCGCGCACGCGCACGACCTCGCCCCGTCGCAGCACGAGGACGAGCTCCCCGGGTGCCACGCGGCGTACGCACGTCAGCGTGACGAACAGCAGCCCCGGCCCGACCACCACCAGCCACACCACCCACGCGGCGCCGGTGGGGTCGACGGCGGTGTTCTCGTCCGGCGGCGGCATGCCCCGAGTCTTCGCGGACCGGGCGGTCGCGACCATGGGTGCCCGACCCCATCTGGGACCGCGCCCCGGGATGGGAGGCTGGTCGGCATGCGTCTGCCCAGCCACCTCCCGCTGTTCTGGACGATCTGCCTGATCAACGGCGTCGTGCTCGTGGTCGCGGCGCTGCTGCTGCTCCTCTCCCCCGCCCGGGTCTCCGCCGACGCGGTGTCCTCGGAGTTCCTCGTCGTCGGCGTCGGGCTGGTGGTGATGATCCTGACCAACGCCCTCCTCATCCGCTGGGCGCTGGCGCCGCTGCACCGCCTGATCGCGCGGCTCGAGGACATCGAGCACCTCGAGCCGACCGAGCTCCCGGAGGAGGGAGCGGGCCCGGTGCTCGGCATCGCGCGCAGCGTCAACGGGCTCCTCGCCCGCCTCGCCGAGGAGCGGCGCTTGGGCGATGCCCGCGCCCTGGCTGCGCAGGAGGCCGAGCGCCACCGCATCGCCCAGGAGCTGCACGACGAGGTGGGACAGAGCCTGACGGTCGTCCTGCTCGGCCTCAAGCAGCTCGAGTCACAGGCCCCGGCGGCGCTGGTGCCCGAGCTGGCGGCCGTGCGGGAGAGTGCCCGCGCCGGCCTCGACGACGTACGCCGGGTGGCGCGCCGGCTGCGTCCCGGCGTGCTGGAGGACCTCGGCCTGGCGAGCGCGCTGGCCGCCCTGGCGACGGAGTTCGCCGACCGCAGCTCGGCGTCGGTGCGGCGCTCGTTCGCCCCCGGGCTGCCGGCACTGAGCCCGGAGGCCGAAGTGGTCGTCTACCGCGTGGCACAGGAGGCGTTGACCAACGCCGCCCGGCACGCCGACGCCCGCGCGGTCGAGCTGTCGCTGCAGCGGCTCGGCGCCCACGTCGTGCTCGAGGTCCGCGACGACGGTCGCGGCTTCACCGGCCTCTCCGAGGGCTCGGGCCTGATGGGCATGCGCGAGCGCGCCGCCCTCGTCCAGGCCGAGCTGTCGGTGATCAGCCAGCCGCGCCACGGCACCACCGTGCGGCTCAAGGTGCCCGTCGGCACGGCCGCGGAGGTCGTCGCATGATCCGGATCCTCCTCGCCGACGACCACACGCTGGTGCGCCGCGGCGTACGTCTCATCCTCGAGCAGGAGCCCGACCTGACCGTCGTCGCGGAGGCGGCCGACGGGGCCGAGGCCGTCGAGCGCGTGCGCGACACCGACGTCGACCTCGTCGTGCTCGACATCGCCATGCCGCGGATGACCGGCCTACAGGCGGCGGCCGAGATCGGCCGGCGGCGCAACCCGCCGAAGATCCTGATGCTCTCGATGCACGACAACGAGCAGTACTTCTTCGGTGCGCTGAAGGCCGGGGCGAGCGGGTACGTCCTCAAGTCCGTCGCCGACGAGGACCTCGTCGGCGCCTGCCGCGCGGCGATGCGCGGGGAGACCTTCCTCTACCCCGGCGCGGAGAGCACGCTCGTGCGCGACTACCTCGACCGGCTGCGGCGCGGGGAGCGGGTGCCGACGTCGGTGCTCACCGCCCGCGAGGACCAGGTGATCAAGCTGATCGCCGAGGGCCGCTCGTCCCGCGAGATCGCCAAGGAGCTGCACATCGCGCTCAAGACCGTCGAGGGCCACCGGGCCAACATCCTCGGCAAGCTCGGGATGCGCGACCGGGTCGAGCTGACGCGATACGCGATCCGGGCCGGGCTGATCGAGCCGTAGCCCCGACCGGCCGCACGTGCGACGGTCCGGACGCTCAGGGCAGGTTCCACCAGGTGTCGAGCCGCGCGACGGCAGGCGTCGTACGTCCCTCGCGGAGGACCCGGGCGAGCCGCAGGAGGTACGCCGCGATGCCGGCCGCGCCCTGCATCCAGCCGACGCCGGGCGGGAGGAGCGGGTCGTCGTTGCGGTGCTCGGTGAAGCGCCAGCACGCGCGGTCGGAGTCCACGACAGCCCGCTCGACCAACGCGTCGCCGAGGACCTGCGCGAAGGCCAGGTCGTCCTCGACCCCGAGCCGCTGCCAGGCGTCGAGGAACACCTCGCCCACGCCGGCGGTGCCGCAGCAGCGGCCGTCGTTGTCCCAGAAGCCCGGCCGCAGTCGCGCCGGGACGCCCGACGTGCGGATGCTGCGCAGGCAGCGGCGGTGCCACTGCGCAGGCGTCTCCCCCGCGACCGACCCGACGCCGGCGTGCTCGAGCGCGGTGAAGAGCAGGGAGGTGCCGGTCGGGCCGTGGCACCACGTCCAGGTGACCTCGTCCATGTCGGCCTGGCTCGGGATCACGTGCGGCACGACGAACCCGCCGTCGCTCGCGTCGCCCAGCGTGACGAGGTGCTCGGCCCCGCTGCGCGCGGCCTCGACGAGGTCGGGCCTGCCCAGCTCGGAGCCGGCCACCGCCAGCGAGGCGGCGATGCCGGCGAGGCCGTGGGACCAGTTGGGCATCTGCCGGTCGCGACGCTCGGGAGGCACGTCGTCGGCGAAGCGGCGCGGGAAGAACCGCCAGTTCGTGCCTGCCTCCGTCGGCTCCGCCTCTGCCAGCAGGATGCCCGCGGCCCTGGCCGCCAGCGCATCGGCACCCGGGACACCCTGCCGGTGCGCCCAGACCGCCCCGAGCAGGTTGCCGGCCGTGCCGAGCGTGACGTCGTTGATCCGCGTGTGCGGTGCGAACGGCGGCGACTCCAGCCACGGCTGCTCCCAGCCGTCGTCGGTGGCGAGCTCCGCGAGGCGGGCGACCGCCTCCTCGGCCCCGTCCGCCTCGAGCGCCGACAGGACACCGATGTCGCTGACCAGGCCGTCGAAGTAGGAGTACACCTCGGTCGTCGGGAGACCACGCCGGACCCGCTCGACGATCCCGTCGGCGAGCGCCTGCTCCTCGGCGGTCCACTCACGCGTCTCGCGGACCTCCGCGAGCACGTGCGCGAGGCCGCCGACGCCGCTGTGCATGCCGTCGCGGTCCTCGGGCGGCCCGCCGTCGTGGGCCCGACCATCGAAGCCCAGCGACACCGGGATCCACGGCCCATCGTCCCAGCTCACCTGGTCGAGGACCCAGCGCCACGCGGCCTCGCCCAGGTCGGCGTACGTCTCCGCGGTGGTCATCCGCTGATCATGGCACCGGCTCGTCAGCGACGGAGCAGTGCGTCGAGCACGCGCGTGCCCACCGGCAGCCCGTGGTCGTCGTAGTAGGCGAACATCGCCGACAGCCAGGGATGGGTGCCGGGGTCGGGCACCCGGCGCACCGGAACCCCTGCCTCGGCGGCCAGCTCCCGGACCGTGGCGACGCGGGTGGCGAGCTCGTACGTCGCCCCCATGTGACCGTCCTCGGTGAGGACGACGGCCGCGGCCCGGCCGAGGTCGGCGAGGTCGAGGAAGCCGAACGGCACGTCGGGCGAGTAGGGCAGGTCCAGCGGGCCGGTGAGATCGAGGTTCTGCAGGTAGGCGCCGGGCTGGAGGATCGTCCACTCCAGGCCGCTGCGCCGCACCAGGTCCTCGCTCATGGCCTTGCCGACGTGGTGCGGCATCGCGGGCGCGTAGGGCGAGGCGACGGAGTGGTGGACCACGCGGCCCACCCCCGCAGCGGTCAGGGCACGCAGCACGGTGGCGACGTACGCCGGCTCGTCGGGGTGGAGGTTCGGCGCGATGACGTACGCCGCCTCGCAGCCGGCCACGGCCGACGCGAGGTCCGCCCAGTCCGCGCGACCCAGCGGCCGCGCCTCGGCACCCCGCTCGGCGAGCGCCGAGCAGACCGCCCGCCCCGTCTTGCCATGACCGCCGAGGACCGCGACCCGCCTCATCGACACGACCCGCTCAGACCCGGTCCACCTCGGCGAAGGCCGCACCGTCGGCCAGCGACGAGTAGCCCGGACCACGGTCGAAGAACGCGTCGTCGTCCTTGCTCCAGGCCGCGCGTCCGGCGCGCTCGGTCGAAGTCGCCGCCGCGTCGAAGCCCAGGTCACCGGCATCGGCCGAGCCGGTCAGCACCACGCCGTAGTCGCGCAGCGCGGCCTCGGCCGAGACCTTGCGCCACACGACGTCGCGCACGACGAGCTCGGGGTCGCGGGCCAGCGGGTCGCCCCAGCCGCCGCCACCCGTCGTACGGATCCGGACGACCTGTCCGGCCCGGATCACCTCGGCGTCGGCGAGGGCGTCGACCTCGCGCTCATCGGGGCCGCCCGGGTCGATGACGACCTGGAAGGGTGCACCGGCCTTGCCGCCGCGCACGCCCCAGCAGGCCAGGATCGAGCGGTCGGCGATGGACATGAAGTGCGCGTCCTTGAGCATCCGGATCTGCTTCTCGTAGCCGAGGCCGCCGCGGTACTCCCCCGCGCCGCCGGAGTCGACCGCGAGGCCGAGGCGCTCGACGATGAACGGGAAGCGCGACTCGGTGAACTCGGTCGGCAGGTTGCGGGAGTCCGGCACCACGTGGATGGTGTCCTCGCCGTCGGCGTAGTAGCGCCCGCCCGAGCCGCCGCCGAGCACCTCGCGCATGAGGTAGTCGTTGCCCTCGAGGTCCTTGCCGTAGACGCCGGTGTAGCGGATCGTCTCCTGGTCGGCCGGCATCTTGCCGTCGACGGCCTTGGCGACCACACCGGCGAGGACGCCGAGCAGCCGCAGGATCACGAACGTCCGGGCGTTGGTCGGGCCCGGGTGGATCGGCGTGAGCAGCGTGCCCTTCTCGGGGAAGCGCATCTCGATCAGCGGCACGATGCCCTCGTTGACGTCGAGCTCGGCCATCCGCTCGGGGGTGTCGGCGAGGTTGCGCAGGATCGGCGCGAGCCACTTCTTGAGGAAGTTGCCGCCGACGTAGTCGCCGCAGTGGTTGATCGGGCCCTTGGCCTGCGCGCTGGTGCCGGTGAAGTCGATGATCAGCCGCGGTCCGGCGGGGCGACCGTTCTCCGGGTCGGCCGGGGCGTCGCTCACCTTGGTGAGAGTGATCCGCTGGGTGTGCAGCTGCGGCTCGTCGACGCCGTCGTGCTCGGCGTAGTCCTCCCAGACATAGGTGCCGTCGGGAATCTTGGAGAGGATCTCGCGCCGGTAGGTCTCGGTGGTCGCGTCGAGGATCGCGTCGAAGGAGGTCTCGATCGCCTCCCGGCCGTAGCGCTCGAACAGCTCGCTGAGGCGTCGCGCGCCCATCAGGCACGCCGAGCACTCGGCGTCGAGGTCGGCGGCCAGGCTGTCGGGCATCCGCGAGTTGCGCGTCATGATCCGCAGCGCCGCCTTGTTGGGCACGCCCGCGTCCCACAGCTTGATCGGCGGGACCGCGAGGCCCTCCTCGTAGACGCTCGTCGCGCCGCTCGGCATCGAGCCGGGGCACGCCCCGCCGATGTCGTCGTGGTGGCCGAAGGCCTGCACGAACGCGACGACCTCGCCCTCGTGGAAGACCGGCACGGTGACGCACAGGTCGGGGAGGTGCCCGATGCCGCCCTCGGACTCGTAGACGTCGTTGTGGAAGAACACGTCGCCCTCGCGCATCTCCTCCAGCGGGAAGTCGCGCACGATCGGGTGCACGAGCGCGCTGTAGGACCGGCCGGTGAGCTTGCGCAGCTGGCGGTCGTGGATGCCGGCGCGGAAGTCGTGGGCGTCGCGGATCATCGGCGAGCGGCTGGTGCGACCGATCGCGGTCTCGACCTCCATCTCGACGCTGGCCAGGGTGCCCTGGACGATCTCGACGAGGATCGGGTCGACGCTCGAGCCCTCGGGCGTGAGGCGCCCGCCGTGGTCGTACGCCGTGGGCAGGCCGGCCGGGTTGACCGGCTTGGCGGTGACGTAGGCCGGGTCCACGGGGCGGGTGCTGACGTCGGTGCTCATCGGCCCGACTCCTTCCGGATCACGAGGTTGGCCCAGTCGTCGACCACGACCTCGAAGCCGGGGTGGACGGGGATGGTGGAGCCGAACTCCTCCACGATGGCCGGGCCGGTGAAGGTGTCGCCGGCGCCGAGGTCGGTGCGCCAGATGACCGGGGTGTCGACGTAGCCCTGCTCGGGGTCGAAGCACACCGGACGCCGTCCGCGCACCGCACGGTCCTCGACGGCGCCCTCGGCCTTGTCGAGGGTCGGGATCTCCGGACGCGTGATCGGTCCGATGCCGGTCACGCGGAGGTTGACCCACTCGACCTGCTGGGTGGCGTCGCCGCGGAAGTCGTAGCCGTAGAGCTGGCGGTGCTCGGCGTGGAAGATGTCGGCGACCTGCGCGACGTACGCGTCGTCGACGACGCCCTCGGGTGCGGCGACGCGCACCTCGTAGGCCTGGCCGACGTAGCGCACGTCGATGGTGCGGTGGAACTGGTGCTGGTCCTCGGTGAAGCCCTCCTTGCCGAGCGCCTCGCGGGCCCGGTCGGTGAGGGTGTCGAGGATCGTCTGGACGACCCCGTGGTCGAGCGCGGACTCCTTGGCCACGTGGGTCTGCACGTAGTCGTTCTTCACGTCCACGGTCAGCAGGCCGAAGGCGCTCACGTTGCCCGGGTTGGGGGGTACGACGACGCCCGCGAGGTCGAGGATGTCGACGAGCCGGCAGGCCAGCAGCGAGCCGGAGCCGCCGAAGGTCGTCAGCATGAAGTCGCGGACGTCGAGCCCGCGCTTGACGCTGACCTGGCGCAGCGCGTTGGCCTGGTTCCAGGCCGAGATCTCCAGGATGCCCGTGGCGCAGCGCTCGAAGTCGAGGCCGAGCTGGTCGGCGAGGTCGGCGATGCCGGCCCTGGCCGCCTCCACGTCGAGGGGGATCTCGCCGCCGAGGAGGTGGGGTGGGATGCGGCCGAGGGTGACGTGGGCGTCGGTGATGGTGGGCTGGGTGCCGCCCTTGGCGTAGCAGAGGGGGCCCGGGTCGGCGCCGGCCGAGTGCGGGCCGACCTTGAGCGTGCCCTCGGGCGAGAGCCAGGCGATCGAGCCGCCGCCCGCGCCGACGGTGACCACGTCGATCATCGGGATCTTGCTCGGGTAGGCGCCGACGGTGCCCTCGGTGGTGAGGGTCGGCTCGCCGTCGAGGACGACGGACACGTCGGTCGACGTGCCGCCGCCGTCGCAGGTGAGGATCTTGGGGAAGCCGGCGACCTTCGCGATCAGCGCGGCTCCCAGGGCACCGGCGGCCGGGCCGGAGAGCACCGTGGTGATCGGCTGGTGCACGACCTCGTCGGCCGACAGCACGCCGCCGTTCGACTTCATCACGTAGAACGGGATCGTCGCCCCGCCCGTGAAGCCGTGGAGCCGGTCGGAGATGTTGGTGACGTAGCGCGAGACGTTGGGCTTCACCGCCGCGTCGACGAGGGTGGTCATCGAGCGCTCGTACTCGCGGTACTCGCGGAGCACCTCGCTCGAGATGGAGACGACGGCCTCGGGGTGCTCGCGGCGCAGGATCTCGCGCAGCCGCAGCTCGTGCTCGTCGTTGGCGTAGGCGTGGAGCAGGCAGACGCCGATCGTGGTGATCCCCTGGTCCTTGAACCAGCGGGCCGCGGCGACGGCCTGGTCCTCGTCGAAGGGCCGGATCTCGGCACCGGTGAAGTCGAGGCGGCCACCCACGGTGCGGACGCGGTCGGCCGGCACGATGCGGTCGGGCTTGACCCAGAAGTAGGAGTTGCCGTAGCCGTCCGGCACCGACTGGCGGGCGATCTCGAGCATGAACTCGTAGCCCTCGGTCGTGATGAAGCCGAGCGCCTCGACCTTGCCCTCGAGCAGCTTGTTGGTCGCCACGGTGGTGCCGTGCGAGACGGCGGTGATGTCGCCTCCGTCGGCGCCGACGATGCCGAGGATCTTCTCGATGCCGGCGATGAAGCCGTCGGCGGGGTTGCCGGGCGTGCTGGGTGTCTTGGTGGTGAGCAGCTCACCCGAGTCCTCGTCGAAGGCGACGACGTCGGTGAACGTGCCTCCCGTGTCGATGCCGATCCTGATCCGCCGTGCGCTCATGGGGATGATTCAACCGATGGGGCCACGGCGGTGACCACGGCAGAGTTTGCCGACGGATCAACGATTCCTCGGCAAGACCTGTGGCGTGGAAGGCTGGAGGGACAGTCCCGAAGCACAGGCGAAGGGCCCTCGACGGTATGAGCGTCAAGGGCCCTTCTGATGAGGATCGGGTCGCCGAAACGTCCAGATCCTCGGAGGTGACCGGTCGTGTGATGCTTCCGGTCGATCGCTCCTCCTCCGCCGTCCCAGACACCCCATCACCTGGTGCCTGCGACGTTCCCCGGCGCACCGGTTCGCGTCGTACGGACTCGTCGTCGGAGCCATCCCGCCTCCCCTTGCGGGGCTGCGTAGGACCAGTTCTACGCCCGGGAGGACCGGGGCGACAAGGGCCTTTCGGCCCCATCCCGCCCTCCGGCTCGACCGTCCTAGGAGGCGAGCAGCTCCTCGACCGCGGCCGCGACCTCGAGCAGCCGGCGATCGGCGCCGTGGCGGGCGACGAGCTGCACGCCGACGGGCAGGCCGTCGGCGGTGCGACCGGCCGGGACGGAGATCGCGGGGCACCCGGTGACGGTGATGAAGTAGGCCGAGCGCATCCAGGCGAGGTAGTCGGGCATCTCCTGCCCGTTGATCGTCTCGGGGAACTCCTGCTCCACCGGGAACGGCGGCACCTGCGAGGTCGGGAGCAGGAGCACGTCGTGGTCGCCGAAGAACAGCCGCATCGTCTCCGAGAGCGACGTGCGCTGGGTGTAGGCGCGGGCCACGTCGGCGCCGGTCAGTGGCTCGCCGGCACGGATGTTGGCCTCCAGCGACGCCTTGAACGACGTCGGGTGCTCGGCGAGCAGCCGTCCGAGCTTGGCCTGGAAGTGCCAGGCCCGCAGCGTGCGGAAGGTGTCGTCGGCCAGGGCGAGGTCGGGGTGGGCCTCGGCCACCGACGCACCCGCGTCGGAGAGCCGCGCCGCGGTCGCGCGTACGACGTCCGCGACCTCGTGGTCGACGACCAGCGCGCCGCCGAGGTCGACCGAGCACGCGACCCGCAGCCCGGCGAGCGGGGCCGGGGTCAGCGGCGGCGCGAAGGACGGGCCCGGGTCGCCCAGCGCCTGGGGCGCCCGTGGGTCGGGACCGGCGATCACCGACAGCAGCAGCGCCAGGTCACCGACGTTGCGAGCCATCGGGCCGCCGACGGACGTGCTCTCCCACTGGTTGTAGAGCGGCCACTCCGGCACCCGGCCGAGCGAGGGCCGCATGCCGACGACGCCGCAGAACGACGCCGGGTTGCGCAGCGAGCCGCCCATGTCGGAGCCGTCGGCCAGCGGCACCATGCCCGAGGCCAGCGCGGACGCCGCTCCCCCGCTGGACCCTCCCGCCGAGCGCGACGGGTCGACCGGGTTGCGGGTGACGCCGAAGACCGTGTTGAAGGTGTGGGAGCCGGCCGCGAACTCCGGCACGTTGGTCTTGCCGACGAAGACAGCGCCGGCCGCGCGGACGCGCTCGACGAGGAGCACGTCGTGGTCGGCCACGGCGTCGGCGAAGATCGGCGAGCCGTAGGTCGTGCGCCAGCCCTTGAGCGCGTGGGTGTCCTTCACCGCGAAGGGCAGCCCGTGCAACGGGCCGACCTCCTCGCCCGAGGCCTGCGCCTGGTCGGCGACGGCCGCCCAGGCCCGGGCGCGCTCGGCGTCGAGGGAGACGATCGCGTTGAGCTCGGGGTTGCGCTCCTCGATCCGGTCGAGGTGCAGCTCGAGGAGCTCGGTTGCCGAGATCTCACCGGCCCGTACGGCGGCAGCCTGGGCGCGCGCGGTGGAGTCGACCGTCAGGTCGCTCACCGGCGGCGTCCGAAGATCCCGCCGACCACGACGCCCAGGACGACGAGGCCGGCGCCGACGGCGACGCCCGTGAGGAAGTCCTGGCGCGAGGCGACCGCGGGCGCAGCGGCCGGGGCGGTGAAGACCTGACCCGCGGCGGGAGCGCCGGCGGGCACGGCCTCCCCGGGCGCGGCGGCGGTCGGGGCCACGGCCACCGGGCCGCCCGCGATCGCGGCGTCGACGTTGCCGAAGAACTCCCCGGCCATCCGGCGCGACACGCTCGTGAGCATCCGCTGGCCGACGCCGCCGATCATCCCGCCGACGGTCGCGTCGGCGTCGTACGACACCTTGGTGGTCGCACCCTCGGGCACGAAGCGGACGTTGACCGTGGCGCCGATGGTGCCGGGGGCGCCGGCACCGTCGAGCTTCATCACCAGGGACTCGTGCTCGACCAGGTCCGTCAGCTCGCACGATCCGGCGTAGGTGCCCTTGATCGAGGCGACGCCCGCGGTGACGGTCATCGCGTAGGCGTTGTCACCGGTCGCCTCCAGCCGCTCGCAGCCCGGGATGGTGCGCACGAGCACCGCCGGGTCGAGCAGTGCGTCCCACGCCTGCTCGACGGGCGCGGCCAGCGTGTTCTCTCCGGTGAACTTCATGTCGGGTCTTCTCCTTCGTGCTCGGTATCTAGGGACGATTTGGTAGGAGAAGGGTGGTTCCGACCTACCAGATCGTCCCTAGATACCAGTGGGTGCGGGGCTGGAAGCGAGGTCGGGTCGGGGTTCGTCGGCGTGCTCGAGGCGCAGGGCGAAGAGCTCGGACGGGGAGATCGGCATCGACGTGATCGGGATGCCCTCGGCGTCCTCGATGGCCGCGGCGAAGACGGCGGCGGACGGGATGACGCCCGCCTCGCCGGCGCCCTTGATGCCGAGGGGGTTGAGCGGGGACGGCGTCTCGAGGTGGTCGATGTCGATCGACGTCGGGACCTCGGTGGCGTAGGGCATGAGGAAGTCCATGAACGACGCGTTGAGCAGCTGGCCCGACTCGTCGTAGGCCATCCGCTCGTAGAGCGCACCGCCCACGCCCTGCGCGACGCCGCCGTGGATCTGGCCCTCGACGATCATCGGGTTGATCAGGTGGCCGCAGTCGTGGACGACGGCGTACTTGAGGATCGTGATCTCCGCGGTGTCGGGGTCGGTCTCGACGATGACGGCGTGCATGCCGTTGGCGAAGGTCGATCGCGGCGGCGAGTAGAAGTCCTTGCCCTCCAGGCCCGGCTCGTCGCCCTCGGCGACCGGCGGCTTGCCGGGGTCGCCGACGGAGAACTGCGTGGCGGCCTTGGACGCCTCGTCGAAGGCGTAGCGCAACGGGTTGGAGAGGACGGCGACGGTGCCGAGGTCGATGCTCGTGTCGGTGCCGCGCACCGACACGACGCCGTCCGCGATCTCGAGGTCGTCCTCGGACGCCTCGAGCGCCTCGGCGGCGATCCGCAGCGCCTTCTCCTTCGCCCGCAGCGCGGCGAGGTGGACGGCCGAGCCGCTCATCACCGCTGCGCGGGAGGCGAAGGTGCCGACCGAGTAGGGCATCTTGCGGGTGTCACCGGTGACCACCTCGACGTCCTCGAAGCGCACGCCGAGGGTGTCGGCGACGATCTGTGCGAACGCGGTCTGGTGGCCCTGGCCCTGCGTGGTCAGGCCGATCGAGGCCTTGACCTTGCCGGAGGTCTCGATGTGCACGTGGGCGCCCTCGTAGGGGCCCACCCCCGTGCCCTCGACGTAGCAGGCCAGGCCGATGCCGACCCTGCGGCCCTGCGCCGCCATCTCGGCGCGGAAGTCCTCGAACTCGTCCCAGCCGACGAGCTCCTTGAGCTTGGCCAGCGAGGCCGGGTAGTCGCCGGAGTCGTAGGTCAGCTCGCGCCCGTCCTGGAAGACCAGCCCGTGCTCGTAGGGGAACTCGTCGGGCTGGATGAAGTTGGCCGAGCGGACCTCGGTGCGGTCCTTGCCGAGGTAGGCCGCGATCGCGTCCATGGTCCGCTCCATGACGAAGCAGCCCTGGGGTCGGCCGGCGCCGCGGTAGGGCGTGACGATCACCGTGTTGGTGTAGAGCGACTCGAAGGCGACGCGGTAGTTCTGCGGCTTGTAGGGCCCGAGCAGCTGCGTCGAGGTGATGATCGGGACGATCAGGCCGTAGGGCGTGTAGGCGCCGTGGTCGTGCCAGAACTCGACGTTGAGCCCGAGCACGCGGCCCTCGTCGTCGAAGCCGACCTCGACCTGGTGCTGCTGGGCGCGCTCGTGCGCGGAGGAGATGAAGTGCTCGCGGCGGTCCTCGGTGAACTTCACCGGACGGCCGAGCGTCTTCGCGGCGAGCGGGACGAGCAGCTCCTCGGGCCACGGGTGCACGACCTTGACGCCGAAGCCGCCGCCGACGTCGGGGGTGATCACGTCGACCTTGGCGAGGTCGAGGCCGAGCTTGGCGGCGACGCAGCCGCGCACACCGGTCGACGTCTGGGTCGAGGACCACACCGTGAGGCGGGACGTGTCGGGGTCCCACCGGGCCACCGTGCCGCGCCCCTCCATCGGCGTACAGGCGGAGCGCTCGACGTCGAGCTCGAGGGCCAGGGTGTGGGGCGCCTTCGCGATGGCCGCGCGGGCGTCGCCGTTCTCCTGCACCATCCGTGCGGCGACGTTGTCGGGTACGTCGTCGTGGACGGTGCGCTCGGCCGCGCGGGCGGCGGCGATGCCGACCACGGGCGGGAGGTGGTCGTAGTCGACGCGGATCCGTGAGACGGCGTCCTCGGCGACGTAGCGGTCGACGGCGACGACGAAGGCGATCGCCTCGCCGACGTAGTTGACCTCGTCCCTGGCCAGCGCGTACTGCGTACGACCGTGCGTGAGGGTCGGGTGCGGGATCAGCAGTGGCAGCGGCTCGGCCATCGCGTCGGTCAGGTCGTCGTAGGTCCACACGGCCACGACGCCCTCGACGTCGAGCACGCCGGAGACGTCGATGTCGACGATGCGGGCGTGGGCGTGGGGCGAGCGCAGCACCGCGGCGTGCAGCAGCCGCGGGTCGTCGGTCAGCAGGTCGTCGACGTAGCGCCCCTGGCCGCGCAGGAAGCGCTGGTCCTCCACGCGCGGCACCTTGGCGCCGAACATCTTGGTGGTCATGCGTCACCCCGCTCGCGCTGGATCTCGCTGGCCCGCAGCACCGACTTCACGATGTTCTGGTAGCCCGTGCACCGACAGAGGTTGCCGGCGATCATCTCCCGCGCCTCGTCCTCGGTCGGGTCGGGCGTCTCGCGCAGGCCGGCGGTGATCGTGGTCAGGAAGCCCGGCGTGCAGAAGCCGCACTGCAGACCGTGGCAGTCCGAGAACGCCTGCTGCACCGGGCTCAACCGGCCCTGCGCGGACCCGTCGTCCTCGGTGAGTCCCTCGACGGTGGTGATCTCGGCGTCGACCGCAGAGACGGCGAACATCAGGCACGAGCGCATCGGCGTGCCGTCGACCAGCACCGTGCAGGCACCGCACACGCCGTGCTCGCAGCCGACGTGCGTGCCGGTGAGCCCGCAGTCGTGGCGCAGGGCGTCGGACAGCAGCCGCCGCGCCGGCACCTGCACCTCGTGGACGGAGCCGTTCACGTGCAGGCGTACGTCGTGGAGCTGTTCGGTGGTCACGGGTGGGTCGCCTCTCCTGCCCGCGAGCGGGCGTGGTCGGTCGCGGCCGCCAGGACGCGGGGCGCCAACACCTTCACGAGGTGGGCGCGGTAGGCGGCGGTGGCATGGATGTCCTCGGCCGGGTCGAGCTCGGCGAGGGCCTTCGCGGCGGGGTCGTCGAGCGCGTCGGTGACGTCGACGACGACGGGGACGTCGCTCACCGACACGAAGCCGACCCGGGCGCGGGTGACGGTCTCACCGTCGGTCTCGACATGAGCGGCCACGCCGACGAGGGCGTAGTCGCCGTGCCGGCGGGCGATCTCCTGGAAGGCGACGCCGGCGCTGGGTGCGAGACCCGGGAAGAACGCCTCGACCGCGACCTCGTCGTGGGCGAGGGTCGACTCGAGCGGGCCGATGAACAGCTCCGCCGCCGGGATCGTACGACGACCGCGCACCGACGCGACGTCGACCGATCCCTCCAGCAGTCGGAGCACCATCGGCATCTCGGCCGCGGCGTCGGCGTGCACGATCGAGCCGACGGTGGTGCCGCGGTTGCGGATGGTCGGGTGCGCGACGTGGCGCAGGGCCATGCCGAGCAGCGGCTGGGACCTCTCTGCCTCGGCCGAGGCGAGCACCTCGGCGTGCCGGGCGAGGGCACCCACCCGGACCCCGTCCTCGGCCACGCGGACGTGGCCGAGGTCGGGCAGGGCGTTGATGTCGACGAGCATCGAGGGTGCGGCGAGGCGCATGGACAGCAGCGGGACGAGCGACTGACCACCGGCCAGCACCTTCGCCCCCTGCTCCCCCGCGAGCGCCGCGAGGGCTTCCTCGAGGGTGGACGGTCGCAGGTAGGCGAAGGGTGCGGGCTTCATCGCTTGTGCGTGCCTCCGGAGGCTGCGTCGTCGACGCCCTCGTCGTAGTCGGGGTGGCTGAGGTTGCGGGTGACGGTGCCGGAGCTGTCAGCGCCGCGGCCCTTGACCATGTGGAAGAAGACGATGACCAGGATCGTGCCGAGGGCGATGCCACCGAGCTCGAAGTTGTCACCGAAGGTGAGCGTCACGCCGCCGATGCCGGCGATGATGCCAGCCGACAGGCCCACCATGTTGACGGGGTTGCCGAAGTCGATGTTGTTCTCGACCCAGATCTTGGCTCCCACCAGACCGATCATTCCGTAGAGCACAACCGTGATGCCGCCGAGGACGCCGCCCGGGGTCGCGTTGACCACCGCGCCGAACTTCGGGCACAGGCCGAGCAGGATCGCCACCAGGGCAGCGACGTAGTAGGCGGCCGAGGAGTAGACCCGCGTCGCGCCCATGACGCCGATGTTCTCGGCGTACGTCGTGGTCGGCGAGCCGCCGAACGCGCTGGCGAAGGCGGTCGCGAGGCCGTCGGCGCCGATCGCGCGGCCCATGTAGGGGTCGAGGTCCTCGCCGGTCATCTCGGCGACGGCCTTGACGTGGCCGGTGTTCTCCGCGACGAGCGCGATGACGCCGGGCAGGACGAGCAGGATCGCGGTGAGCGAGAAAGACGGGCCGTGCACGACCGAGACGCCGTCGGCGAGGGTGCCGCTCGGCAGGCCGATCCAGTTGGCCGCCTCGACACCGGCCCACGACACGCGGTCGTGCTCGGTGGCCTCGGTGGCGCCGCCCAGCACGGACGTGATGGGCCCGAAGATCATGTCGGCGAACCACGACAGCAGGTAGCCGAAGACGAGGGCGAGGAAGACCGCGATGCGCGACCAGAAGCCAGGCAGCGCCACGGCCGCGAACACCATGAAGGCCGCCGTGGCGAGCGCGATCCACTGGTCCTGGGGCCAGTAGATGCCGGCGACGACGGGAGCGAGGTTGAAGCCGATCAGCATGACGACCGCGCCGGTGACGGCGGGCGGCAGGATGCGGTGGATCAGCTGGGCGCCGGCGAAGTGCACGAGCACGCCGACCGCGGCGAGCACGAGACCGCCGACGAGGATCGCGCCGGTGACGTAGGACGAGTCGTTGCCCTCGTCGAGCGCCCGGATCGCCGCGACCGAGGCCACGAACGACGCGCTGGTCCCGAGGTAGCTGGGCACCCGGTTCTGCACGATCAGCAGGAACAGGATGGTGCAGAAGCCCGAGAACATGATGGCGAGGTTGGCGTCGAGCCCCATCACCAGGGGGAAGACGAAGGTGGCGCCGAACATGGCGACCACGTGCTGGGCACCGAGCCCGATCGTCTTGCCCCACGGCAGGCGCTGCATCGGCAGCACCGCTTGCCCGGGAGCGGGATCGACCACTTCCCACTTGAACATCGACATGTGCAGGCCTCCAGATTCGACGGGGTGGTTACCCGAGAAGCCACAAACTAGTGCGGTCCATCTCACACCCTCACTGGCGACATCTGCCGAAGGAACGCCGAGTTCGCTGACAAGTTCTCGGGCGGGTCGACTCGCTGTCTACCCTGCGGGGCATGGGTCTCCCCCTCATCGTCGACGCCTGGCCGGCCGGATCCGTGCCCACCGAGCGGCTGCTGCTGCGCGCTCCCGAGGCCCGCGACCGCGAGGAGTTCCTCGACCTCGGCTCCGACCCGGTGGTCAACCACCACCTCGGCGGCGGGCAGGACCGCGCCACGCTCGACGACACCCTCCCCGAGGTGCCGGCGGACCGGCCGGCGCAGTACGTGCTGGAGCGCGACGGACGGTTCCTGGGCTGGATCGGGCTGAGCCGTCGGGAGGTGGACCGGCCCGGCCGGGCGGTCGGCGAGCACCCCCTCGAGCTCAGCTACGTGCTCCCCGTGCACGCCTGGGGGCGCGGGTACGCCGCCGAGGCGTGCGCGGCGCTGCTCGCCCTGGCGGACCGTCGGCTCGGTGAGCCCGTCGTGCTGTGCACCCAGGTGGCCAACACGCGCTCGCGGGCGCTGGCCGAGCGGCTGGGCTTCGGCGAGGCCGAGCGGTTCGAGGAGTTCGGAGCCGTCCAGTGGTTCGGCGTACGCCATCCGGGGCAGGTCCCCTCACCACTATCGGTCATCTCGGCGTCCTGACCCCGCCCACGGGCCCTGTCGCGCCTAGCGTCACGGCCGCGTCGTCTCGGGCCTCCTGACGCACGACCCCCCAAGGAGATGAGCGATGAAGAGGATCCTGGCAACGATCATCGTGGCCCTCGCGACCGTGGGAGCGACCGGCACGGCCGCGTCCGCAGGCGAGATCACGGGCACCGGCAACCCGACGCCGATCAACGGCTACAACGCGAACTCGATCTGCGCGTTCTCGGGCCTGGACGACATGGACTTCGAGGCACCCGTGCAACCCGGTGTGGTGCAGAACTGGGGCTCGATCCCCAAGGAGATCCGCGACTTCCTGGCCACCATCGGCGAGCACCCCGGCACCGCGTGCAACGGCAGCAGGAACGGCACGAAGGGCTGAGCGAGCTCCTCCGGTCGACGAGGAACGGGGAGCGCCGGCCTGCCCTGGGCGAGCCGGCGCTCCCCGATCCCGGCCCTCACCCTCGGCGGAGGATGTCGCGCAGCACCTGCGGGTAGTTCGTGATGATGCCGTCGACGTCCCAGTTGATCGCCCGGCGCATGTCCTGGCCGGCGTTCACCGTCCACACGTGGGCCTCCATGCCCTGGGCGTGGATCTGGTCGACGGTGGCCTCGTCGATCGCACCGAGCGCGGGGTTCACCTGCTCCGCCCAGGTCGCGGCAGCGGCGATGTCGACGGGGGTCGGCCTGCTCCCGTAGAGCAGCCCGACGGTGACGTCGGGCGCCCGGTCCTTGTAGGCCCGCAGCCACGGGTGGTTGAAGGACTGCACGACGACCCGGTCCCGCTGCAGCGCCCGGTTGAAGACCGGGAGCGAGCGCAGCTCCTTGTCGAGGTCGATCTCGATGCCGGGGTAGAGCTCGGGAGCCTTGGGCTCGAGGAGCATGCCGGCCCGGTCCCCGACCGCTCCGACCCACTCGGCCAGCGTGGGCACCCGCTCCCCCGCGAACTCGGGCGCGAACCAGGAGCCGGCATCGAGCTGCTTGATCTCGGCGAGCGTGAAGTCGCGGACGTTCCACGGCGCACGCTCCGGGAAGACCTGCTCGACGTCGGTCGTCCGCGCGAGCGTGACGTCGTGCATGATCACCAGCTCGCCGTCCGAGGTGCGCTGGATGTCGTTCTCGACCACGTCGGACTTCTGCGCGATCGCCAGCCGGACCGCGGCGAGCGTGTTCTCCGGAGCGGCTCCGGACGACCCGCGGTGGGCCACGACGTCGATCGCCGGGGCCGGTGCAGCCGACGCGCTGGGCGTCGACAGCGCCACGACGGCGCCGAGCAGGACGGTGGTGAGGGCTGGAACGGACAGGACTCGCGCGGTACGGCGCATCTGGATCTCCCGAGAGTGTCAGGGCCCCGCCGGTCGACCGGGCCTCCCCGCACCGTGGTCGGCCGAGGCCAACGCACGGTGACGAGCGGCCCAACCCGTCTCGACGACTCCCCGACCGGCTCGGGACGGGGCTCAGCCGACGATCTCCAGCGCCCGGAGGGCGACGGCGACGTCGAGGCGAAGGTGCGGGTCGGTGGCCACGGGGCCGAGGATCCGCTGCAGCTTGCCGACGCGGTAGCGCATCGTGTTGTAGTGGAAGAACTGGGCGCGCGCGGCCTCGGCGACGTTGAAGTTGGTGTCGAGGAGGACCTGCAGCGTCTCGCGGAGGTCGGCGGCCTCGGGGGTGCGCTCGGCGAGCGGGCCGAGCACGTCGGCGGCGAACGCCGTCAGCTCGGAGCCGTCCGGCACGAGGGCGAGCAGCCGGTGCAGCCCGAGCTGGTCGAAGCGGGTCACCGAGCTCCCGCCGTGCACGCGCCGGCCGATCTCGACGGCGCGCTGGGCCTGGCGGAAGGCCTCGGGCAGGTCGCCCAGCCCGTGCGAGACCCGGCTGACGCCGGCCGAGAACGCGATCCGGCCGCCGCCACGGTCGCCGCGCACGGCGGCGATGATCCGGTCGACGCCGACGTGGGCGTCAGCGGGGTCGCCGGACGGGTCGACCGGCACCAGGGTCACCACCTCGCGGCTGAACGCGACCGACGCGATCGTGGGGTCGACCGTCGCCGAGACCTGGCGCCACGCGTGGGCGAACCTGTCCTGCCAGGCCCGCCGGTCCTCCGGGTCGGGGCCGAGGGCGGCCATCGCGTCGGGGTCGAGCACCGCGACCACCACCATCACCGGGCGGCCGAGGTGCCAGCCGAACGCCTGGGCGTGCTCGGCGACGTACTCCTCCTCGCCGGCCCGGCCGAGGAACACGTCGCGCAGGAAGTCGCCGCGGTACTTGTTCTCCACCGCCGTGATCGCCTCCACGCGCGTCACGAGCAGCGCCGCCACGATCGCGGCGCGCTCCAGCGCCTGCACGTCGGAGGAGTGGATCCGGCCGTCGGGGCGCAGCGCCACCAGCCGCGCGAGGTCGACGCCGGCGGCGACCACGCGGCGCAGCAGCGCCTCGCCCGTCCCCACCGCGGTGCCCTCGGGGTCGATGCGCTCGACGCGCAGGCGTCCGGTCGGGTCGAGCAGCTCGGCACCCGCCAGGGCCTCGCGCTGCGCGTCGTCGAGGTGGGCCGCGCGCTCCCGGCCGTCGGTCGAGGTGAAGACCACGCCACAGCCGAGGGCGTCGCCGACGGCCTGCGCGATCGCGGCGAGGTCGCCTCCCTCCAGCACGATGTGGGTCAGGGCCGTGTGGAGGGCGTCCGCGCGCTCGAGCGCGGCGACGGCCTCCGGGTCGCTTATCAAGTCTTGGCCCACATTCACCCCTTGGTCCGACAAGTTCTCACATTCGCGAGTGTCCCACGAGCCGTTAGCGTCTGGGGAGTGATGTCCGGACCGATACCCGTTGCGGCGCCGCAACGGGTGCACGACCGGCTCCGCGAGGCGTCCGACGGCCCCCGTGAGGTCGTCCACGCGAGCAGCACCGCCGTGTACGTCGACCTCGACGGCTGGTGCCTCGGGCTGGTGTCGGCGGCGGCGACCCGCGTGCCCTGCGCGCTCTGGTCGACGCTGCCCGACCTCGGGGTCCTCGATCCGGTGGTGCGGATGCACCGCGGGGACCTGGTCGTCGGCGACCGCCCGGTGCGGGTCACCCGCCTCGTCGACCCGCGCGTGTCCCGCGTGGGTCGTCACGACCAGGACGCGTCGAGGCGACCGCACCCCGTGACGGCCGGGCTCGACCTCCCGGCCGACGGCCGGTTCGCACCGGCCCACCTCGACCGGCTCCTGGGGCGCGGCCCCGGGCTCACCCCGCTCGGCGACGACGTGCTGGCCGGATGGCTCACGACCCGCGCCGCGCTCGGCCGGCCGGACGACGTGCTGTCCGCGGCCGTCCGCCGACGCCTGGGCGTCACCACCCTGCTGTCGGCCACGCTGCTCGACTGCGCGATCCGTGGCGAGGCACTGCCCCAGCTCGCCGCCTGGCTCGCCACCCCCACTGACGCCACCGCCGACGCGCTCCTCGCCGTCGGCGCCACCTCGGGCGCCGGCCTCCTCGCCGGCGCCGGGCTCGCCCTGACATCGATCGAGCACCACACCACACCCCGGAGGGTTGTCGCATGAAGGACCACGTCGAGCTCAGGAGCGGCGCGTACGCCGACTCGGTCACGCTGCTGCAGGTGAGCCGGGCCGTCCAGGCGGCCCCCGGCGTCGTCGCCGCGCAGGTCGCGATGGCGACGGGCCTCAACCTCGAGGTGCTCGAGGGCATGGGCTTCGCCGTGCCCGCCTCCTCCCCCAACGACATGGTCGTCGCGCTCCGCCTCGACGACGACGCCGACGTCTCCTCCGCACTGGCCGCCGTCGACGCGGCACTGGCGCCCACCCGGCCGACGGCCGGGGACACGACGGTGGCCCCGCCGCGCACCACGGCGAGCGCGCTGCGTCGTACGGGTGCCGACGCCCTCGCCCTCGTCTCGGTGCCCGGTGCCAGCGCGACCGTCGAGGCGATGGACGCGCTGGAGGCCGGACGCGACGTCATGGTCTTCAGCGACAACGTGCCGGTGGCCGAGGAGGTCGCCCTGAAGCAGTACGCCGCCTCGAGCGGCGCGCTCGTCATGGGACCCGACTGCGGCACCGCGGTCGTCGACGGCGTCGGGCTGGGGTTCGCCAACGCGGTGCGTCCCGGCCGGGTCGGCATCGTCGCCGCCTCCGGCACCGGCTGCCAGCAGCTCCTCGCGCTGCTCCACCACGCCGGCGCGACCTCTGAGGGCGTCGGCGTGCGCCACGCGCTCGGCGTGGGCGGTCGCGACCTGTCGGCGGCCGTCGGCGGCCTCGCGACCCGTGAGGCCCTGCGCCGGCTCGACGCCGACCCCGACGTCGACCTGGTCGTCGTGGTGTCCAAGCCGCCGGCGCCCGAGGTGGCCGAGGCGCTCGTCCGCGACAGCGAGGCGCTCGGCACCCCCGTCGAGCTGGGCCTGCTGGGCCGCGGCCAGCGCGACCTCACCGCGGTCGCGGAGGCCGTGCTGGAGCGGCTGGGCCACACGCCGCCGGAGTGGCCGGTCGACGGCGCGGACAACACGGGTCCCGCCACCGGGCCGCTGCTGCGCGGGCTGTTCGTCGGCGGCACGCTCTGCGACGAGTCGATGCTCCTGGCGACCGACGCCCTGGGTCCGATCCGCAGCAACATCCCGCTGTCCGACGACCTCGCCCTGGGTGACGACCTCCACGCCGACACCCACACGATGGTCGACTTCGGCGACGACGCCCTGACCCAGGGGCGGGCGCACCCGATGATCGACCCGACGCTGCGCAACGAGCAGCTCGCCCGCGCCGCCGCGGACCCCGCCACCGGCGTGATCCTGCTCGACCTCGTCCTCGGCCACGGGGCCGAGCCGGACCCGGCCGCCCTCCTGGCGCCCGTCATCGAGGCGGCGAGGAAGGACCGGCAGGTCCCGGTGATCGTCAGCCTCGTCGGCACCGACCTGGACCCGCAGGGCCGCGACGCCCAGCGGGACGCCCTCGTCGCCGCCGGCGCCGAGGTCCACCTCTCCAACGCGTCGGCCACCCGCCGCGCGGTCCAGCTGATCGAAGGAGCCCGCCAGTGAGCGCCACCACCCCCACGGTCGTCACCTGCGGCGCCGACATGTTCGCCGACGCCGTGGCCGGGCAGGCCGTCGACGTCGAGCGCGTCGACTGGCGACCGCCGATGCCCGGCACGGAGTCCGACCTCGCGACGGTCGCCATCGACGCGCGCCGGGCCGACGCCAACCGCCGGGCGGTCGAGGCGATGCTCGGCGTCACGGCCCACCTCGTCGACGTCGCACCCGCCTCCGAGGTGCTCGGCCTCGAGAAGGGCCAGTTCCTGCATGCCGGTCCGCCGATCGAGTGGGCGCGGACCTCGGGCCCGCTGCGGGGCGCGCTCATGGGCGGCGCCGCGCTCGAGGGGCTGGTCGACGACCCCGAGGACGCCGCCGCCCTCTTCGAGTCGGGCAGCTCGGTCAGCCTCGAGCCGTGCCACCACCGCAGCGCGGTCGGCCCGATGGCCGGTGTCGTCACGCCGTCGATGTGGATGTGGGTGCTCGAGGACCGCGCGACCGGTCGCCGGACGTACTGCTCCCTCAACGAGGGGCTCGGCAAGGTGCTGCGCTACGGCGCCTACTCCCCCGAGGTCCTCACCCGCCTGCGCTGGATGGGCGACGTCCTCGGCCCGCTGCTGCAGGCCGCCGTGCGCGGCACGGAGGAGGCCATTGACGTCACCGGCATCCTCACCCAGATGCTGCAGATGGGCGACGAGGCGCACAACCGCAACCGCGCCGGCACGCTGATGCTGCTGCGCGACCTCTCCCCCGCGATGGTCACGGCCGGGTTCGGGAGCAAGGACGTCTCCGACGTGCTGCGCTTCGTCGGCGGCAACGACCACTTCTTCCTCAACCTGGCGATGCCTGCGTGCAAGCTGGCCCTCGACGCCGGCCGCGACGTCCCGGGCTCGACGATGGTCGTCGCGATGGCCCGCAACGGCACCGACTTCGGCATCCAGGTCTCCGGCACCGGCGACGAGTGGTTCACCGGTCCGGCGCAGGTCGCCGAGGGCCTCTTCCTCGGCGACTACGGCCCGGACGACGCCAACCCCGACATCGGCGACTCCGCGATCACCGAGACCGCCGGCATCGGTGGCTTCGCGATGGCGACCGCCCCGGCGATCGTCCGCCTGGTCGGCGGCTCGGTCCCCGACGCGCTCGCGACCACCCGCCGGATGCACGAGATCACGCTCGCGGAAAACCCCCGCTGGTCGGTGCCCGTGCTGGAGTTCCAGGGAACGCCCACCGGCATCGACGTCACGAAGGTGTGCCGGACGGGGATCCTGCCGCAGATCAACACCGGCATGGCCGGCGCGGTCGCCGGCGTCGGGCAGGTCGGCGCCGGGCTCGTCACGCCGCCCGCGGAGATCTTCCCGAAGGCGCTCGCGGCCCTCGCCGCCCGGGCAGCGACAGACTGACGGTCAGGCCGGGGAGGCCGGCCGCTCGTTGTAGACGCCGGCCGGCTCCTGGCCGGTGAGCCCGGCGATCGCGCCCATGATCCGGTCGGTCAGCTCGCGGCGCGCACGACCGCTGGGTACGCCGTCGTACTCCCCCGCGACCGTGATGGGCTCGCCGATGCGCACGGTGACGTCGACCTTGCCGAGCCGCGGCCGGCTGGCGCCGACGGGCTGGATGTCCTCGGTGCCCAGCAGGCCGACCGGCACGACCGGGCAGCCCGCGGTCAGGGCGAGGTGGGCGACGCCGGTGCGGCCGCGGTAGATGCGGCCGTCGCGCGAGCGGGTGCCCTCCGGGTAGATGCCGAACGCCTCGCCGCGCCGCAGCACCTCGAGCGCGGTGTCGAGGCTGGCGATCGCGGCCTTGGTGTCGTCGCGGTCGACGGGCAGCATGCCCAGGCCCTCGAACCACGCCCGCGTCAGCGTGCCCCTCACCCCGGTGCCGGTGAAGTAGTCGGACTTGGCGAGGAAGACGACCTTGCGCGGCACGACGACCGGGATGACGACGCTGTCGAAGAAGGACAGGTGGTTGCTGGCCACGATGACGGGTCCGGTGGACGGCAGGTGGTGCAGCCCCTCGACCACCGGGCGCCACACGGCACGGGCGAGCGGGGGGATGACGCCGTGCGCGACCGTGTAGAGCATGGCGGTCATTCTGCCCCGAGGCGCGGCGACCAGAACGCCCGTGTCAGATCCACGGCCCCGCCGGGCCGCAGCGGGGTGCCCTCCTCGAGGTAGGCCTGCCGGGCCTCCTCGCCGTGCGAGGGCGGCAGGGAGCCGTCGGCGCGGACCACGCGCCACCACGGCACGCCGCCGCCCTGGGCGGCGAGCACCGACCCGACCAGGCGCGGACCGCCCCGCCCAAGCCGCTCACCGACGACGTCCGCGATGGCCCCGTACGTCGTCGCCCGACCGCGCGGGACCGACTCGGCGCACTGCAGCACGAGCTCGGCGT
Organism: uncultured Nocardioides sp.; assembly: GCF_947488025.1. Lineage (GTDB taxonomy): Bacteria > Actinomycetota > Actinomycetes > Propionibacteriales > Nocardioidaceae > Nocardioides. The sequence continues at coordinate 70,015 of NZ_CANKYS010000001.1, forward strand.
AGAGCTCGCGCTCCTCCGCGGTCGTCATGACGGCTCCGGTCGGACCAGGCGGGCGGTGACGAGGAGCAGGGCGACGGTGGTCGCGGCAGCCGTGAGCCACAGCCACGACGGCGCCAGCCCCGGGTCCAGGCCGCGGACGGCGAGCCAGGCGACCGGCAGCGGGACGAGCGCCAGCACGCCGCGGGCGAGCCACAGCCGCGCCAGACGCGGGTCGACGGTGAGCGTCGACGGACCGTACGACGCCACGGTCGCGGCGAGGTGCGCGACGACGAGCAGCACGCCGACCACCAGCAGCCGCCAGTCGACGACGTCGCGCACCGCCCACCAGCCGCCGACGAGCACGAGCGGGGCGACGCCCACGGGGTGGTCGGGGAGCCACGCCCACGCCGCTGCGGACACCACGACCCCGACGACCACCCACCCGTGCGGGACCTGCGGCAGCGCGAGCGCCAGCGCGGCGCAGGGCAGCACGAGCAGCAGCGCGCGCAGCGCGACGACGGGCACGGTGACCCCGGGACGCAGCAGGCGCATCACGTGCGCACCTTCGGCACCCGCTCGCGGCGCGCCAGCTGGTGGAGCACCGTGTCGAGCGTGCCGGGTCCTCGCCACGGCACGACGGGCGTCCCGAGCGCGGCCAGGTGGGCCAACCGGTCGTCGCGCTCGATCCGCCGCATCCGCGCGGCCAGGGTGGGCAGGGCGAGCCGGTCGGCACCCTCGGGGGCGTCCAGCGCGTCGCCGAGCGTGTCGATGACCACCACCGACGCTCCCCGGCGCTGCAGGCTGGCCGTCGCGGTGACGAGCGGCGTGAACAGCATGGGCGACAGGACGTGGACCACGCTGCCGGCGCCGGCCCCGAGGTCGAGCCGCTCCGGGGCGGTGCTGCGCGCCCCCGCCCGCACCCGGGCGAGCGTGCCGTGCAGCCGCTGGAGGTGGCGCGGACCGGACCCGAGCGGCACCCGCGCGGCGTCGCCGGCCACGACGAGCAGGCCGACCCGGTCGCCGGTGCGCACGTGGTGCTCGGCCAGCGCGGCTGCGGCGCGGACGGTCTGGTCGAGGGTGCTCGCGGCGCCGTCGATGCCGCCGGAGACCCCGATGTCGCGCAGGCCGTCGACGACGAGCCACACGCCCGCGTCCTGCTCCGCGCGGGTGGTGATGACGTGGAGCTCGCCGGTGCGCAGCGACACCGGCCAGGTGATGCGCTTGAGGCGGTCGCCGGCGGCGAAGCGGCGGATGCCCTCGAGCTCGGTGCCGCTGCCCACCCGCCGGGACCGGTGCCGCCCGACCAGACCGTCGGGCTGGGGCACCTCTGCGCGGGTGTCGTACGGCGCCCGCTGCGGCAGCACGACGAGGCCGTTCTCGGGGAGGTCGACCGGACCCCAGCGCCATCCGGCCCACGCGCTGGTCAGGGCGACCCGTTCGGCGCCGACCGCGCGCCGGCCCCACCGGCGCGGGCTGAACTCGAGGCCGGGCAGGCCGTCGGCGACGAGCGAGCCCGCCGCCCCGTAGGTGGGGGAGGTGGCGACGTGGGCGGTCCGCGCGCCGACCCGCGTGACGTGCTCGACCCCGGTGAGGTCGTCGACGTCGAGGCGCGAGGTCGTGCCCTGCCCCTCGTGGAGGCGGCGGTGGTCGATGCGGGCCACGATCCGCGGGGCCTGCCGCGGTCGCGACGCGAGCCCGACCGCGGCCAGGACGACGAAGGGGGCGGCCAGCACCACCAGCACCTCCTGGCCCAGCACGATCCCGCCGGCGATGCCGCCGAGGGCGAGCAGGCAGGCCCGGACGAGCGCGGGGGTCGGCCGCCAGGAGGTCACCGGTGCGGCTCCAGGGTGCGCGGCGCCGCCACGGACGACAGGACCGCGTCGACGACGCGCGCGCCGGACGCCTGCGTCATCCAGAGGTCGGGCTTGACCGTGATGCGGTGCGCCAGCACGGCGCGCGCGACCACCTTGACGTCCTCCGGCACGACGAAGTCGCGCCCCCGGATCGCCGCCCACGCGCGGGCGGTGAGCACCAGGCCGAGGCTGCCGCGCGGCGAGGCGCCGGTCAGCACGTCGGCGTGGTCGCGGGTCGCCGTCACGAGCGCGACGCAGTAGCGGGCGACCGACTCGTCCACGACGACCTGCTCGACTGCGGCCTGCACGGCGGCCAGGCCGCTCGCGTCGGAGACCTGCGCGACGTCGACCTCCTCACGCTGCCGGTCGAGGCGGCGACGGAGCACGTCGTACTCCTCCGACGCGCTGGGGTAGCCGAAGCCGACGCGGAGCAGGAAGCGGTCGAGCTGGGCCTCGGGCAGCGGGTAGGTGCCCTCGTACTCCACCGGGTTGGCGGTGGCCAGGACGTGGAACGGGCTGGGCAGCGCGTGGGTCTGGCCCTCGACGGTCACCTGCCCCTCCTGCATCGCCTCGAGCAGCGCGGCCTGCGTCTTCGGCGGGGTGCGGTTGATCTCGTCGGCCAGCAGGAGGCCGGCGAAGACCGGCCCGGCGCGGAAGTCGAACTCGGCGCGCCGCTGGTCGTAGACGTAGGACCCGGTGAGGTCGGCCGGCAGCAGGTCGGGGGTGAACTGCGCGCGGGAGAACTCCAGCCCGAGCGCCCGGGCGAAGGACCGGGCCGCGAGGGTCTTGCCGAGGCCGGGGAAGTCCTCCAGCAGCACGTGGCCCTTGGCCAGGATGCCGGCGAGGACGAGGGCCAGCACCTCGCGCTTGCCCACCACCGCGCGGCCCACCTCGTCGAGGACCCGTTCGGCGAAGTCCGCCACCTGGGTCGGGTCGGTGCGGGGATCAGTGTGCGTCACGGACGTCCTCGATTCGGGTCAGGATGCGGTCGATGTCGGCCGGGGAGAGCCGGGAGGCGTCGGCGAGCTCGTGTTCGAGCGCGTAGGCGAGGTCGGGGTCGCGTTCGCGCGCGAGGGCGACCAGTCGGCGCGCCAGGGCATCGGAGGGCTGGTCGGCCTGCTGGTGGCTGGAGAGCACGCGCAGGTCGGAGGTGGCCTCGTCGACGCGGTCCGGCGGCGCCGGCAGACCCTGCTGCCACTGCGCGGCGGGTACGTCGACGGTGTCGAGGACGAGGAACGCCAGCGTCAGCACGACGACCGACCACACGACGTACGGCAGAGGGCGCGGGTCCATGTCGAGCAGGACCGTGACGACGTAGCCGACGGCCGCCAGGGCGACGCCGCCGGCCAGTCGGCCGCGCCACCGCGCGGGGAGGTCGATCATGTCCGGACCCCCAGGCTCTGCCTGATGCCGGCCAGGGCGGCGAGCGCCTCGGAGCGGTGGTCCTCGGTGACCGCATGGTCGGAGAACCGGGCCTCGCGGTAGAGCTCGGCGAGCCGGTTCACCGGGCCGGCGTCTGCGTCGGCGAGGTCGAGGATGCGCAGCGCGTACTCCGACGACGTCTCCGACATGCGGCGCTCCACCCCCGCCCGCTCGCCCTGGACCTCGAAGCGGTGCCAGGCGGCGACGATGGCGTTGCGGGGGTCGCCCTCGCGCAGCAGCGTGTCCTGCTCGACGGCGTCCGCGGCCACCTGCTCCGCGACCCGGACCGGCTCGTCGAGCACGGCGAAGCCGATGTCCTCGCGCTCCTCGGTGCGGATGCGACGCGCCCGGACCTCCCGCAGGACGGCCGCGAGGAGCCACAGCAGGATCGCGGCGATCCCGGCGGCCATCGTCGCGAGCAGGACCCACATGAGGACCTTGGTCCACAGCGGCGGTGGCCGCTCGACGATCTCCTCCCCGCCCTCGGCGAACTCCAGGGGCGGGTCGCAGTAGGGCCGCTCGGCGACGTCGTCCGGGATCTCGACGGTGGTCGTGCCGTCGGCGTTCGTGGTCACCGGCAGCGGGATGCACGTCGGGGTGGTGGCGGTGGCCGGGCGCGGCCCCGGGCCGGTGAAGACCTCGTCGGGACCGAGCAGCGTCGCCCACGCGACCAGGACCATCAGCAGGCAGCTGCCGGCCACGGCGACGACGGCGCGCAGGCCGGGCGGCCAGTTCCCGAACGCACGCATGGCGCGACCCTAGGCGACGGGGTCACGCCATGCGAGGACGCGTGCGGGGTGGGACCGGGTGGGACTCAGTACGCCGGCTGGCTGGGGTCGACCTGGCTGACCCACGCGACCACGCCGCCGCCGACGTGCACGGCGTCGGCGTAGCCGGCGCCCTTGACGATGGCGAGCACCTCGGCCGAGCGGACGCCCGACTTGCAGTGCAGGACGATCGGCTTGTCGCTGGGCAGGTCGCCGAGGGCGTTGCCGTTGAGGAACTCGCCCTTGGGGACGAGGCGCGCGCCCGGGATGCGGTTGATCTCAAACTCGTTGGGCTCGCGGACGTCGATGAGGTCGAAGTCGCGGGTGCCCTCCTCGCGCTCCTTGAGCATCGCCTCGAGCTGGGTGACCGAGATGGTCGAGCCGGCGGCGGCCTCGGCGGCCTCGTCGGAGACGGCGCCGCAGAAGGCGTCGTAGTCGATGAGGCCGGTCACGGTCGGGTTCTCGCCGCACAGAGCGCAGCTGGGGTCCTTGCGGACCTTGAGCTTGCGCCACTCCAGCTCGAGGGCGTCGTAGATGACGAGCTTGCCGATGGCCGGGTCACCGATGCCGGTGATCAGCTTGATCGCCTCGTTGACCTGGATGGAGCCGATGCTCGCGCACAGCACGCCCAGCACGCCGCCCTCGGCGCAGCTCGGGACCATGCCCGGCGGCGGGGGCTCGGGGTAGAGGCAGCGGTAGCACGGCGCGTCGTCGGTCAGGGTCGGGGCGAAGACGGACGCCTGGCCGTCGAAGCGGTAGATCGAGCCCCAGACGTAGGGGATCTTCAGGAAGTAGGCGGCGTCGTTGACCATGTAGCGGGTCGCGAAGTTGTCGGTGCCGTCGACGATCAGGTCGTAGCCCTCGAAGACCTGGAGCACGTTGTCGTTGTCAAGGCGCTCGTCGTGCACGACGACCTCGACGTAGGGGTTCACCTCGGCGATCGACTCCCGGGCGGACTCGGCCTTGGAGCGGCCGATGTCGGACATCCCGTGGATGATCTGGCGCTGCAGGTTGGACTCGTCGACCTCGTCGAACTCCGCGATCCCGAGCGTGCCGACGCCCGCCGCGGCGAGATACAGCAGGGCGGGCGAGCCGAGGCCGCCGGCGCCGATGACGAGCACCTTGGCGTTCTTCAGCCGCTTCTGTCCCGCCATGCCCACGTCGGGGATGATCAGGTGACGGCTGTAGCGGCGCACCTCGTCGGTGGTGAGCTCGGCGGCCGGCTCGACAAGCGCAGGCACTGCTTGCTGGGACACGTCTTCTCCTTGACTCGGGTGTCGGTGCAACAGCACCGCCGTCGTCCATGTTCCCCGCGGGCCCCTGACGCGCCTGTCCGGTCCCGCGATGCGGACGCGGGCGCGCTGGCTGCCGACACCGCAGCATCTTCGGCCCCCGGGGTGGATTCAGAAGATTTTCCTTGCCACCGGGCGCCCCCTGCTGTGGAGTGACCCGTTGGTGACTCGTTCTGACCACCTCCGGGTGGCCCGTGCGGGTCATGTGCACCACCATCCCCCACCTCTCGGACCACGGAGAACTCCCTGTGAAGAAGACAACCCTGCCCGGCCTGATGGCCGGAACCGCGTGCCTGGCCCTGGGCCTCGCCGCCCTCCCCGCGGCTGCGGTTCCCTCCGACGGCGCCCCGGCGTCGTCGGAGCAGGTCCGCGCCAAGCCCGACAACCGGACGTCCCCGCAGATCAGGAAGCAGGCGCGCCTCAAGGCGAAGGCCCGCGCGATGGTCGAGAACGGCTCCGCGAAGGCACGCACCCTGGCCGACGGCAGCCAGGTCGTCGAGGTCGCCGAGGGCGAGTTCGTCGAGCTCGGCGAGACCGGCACCGACAAGATCTGGACGATCCTGTCGGAGTTCGGCACGCAGGGCACGAAGAAGCTCGGTCTCACGCCCGGTCCCGCCCACAACGAGATCCCGAAGCCCGACCGCCTGAAGGACAACTCCACCACGTGGGAGCCCGACTACGGCAAGGCCTACTACGACGAGCTCTTCAACGGCTCGGGCGAGTCGATGAAGAACTTCTACGAGGCGCAGTCCAACGGCGCCTACAGCGTCGACATGATCACCGAGGACTGGGTCACCGTCCCGGGCAACGCGTCGACGTACGGCGACAACGCGGTCGAGGACGACGGCGGCGCGTGGTCCTTCATCAACGACACGGCCGACGCCTGGGCGACCTCGTCCGGCAAGAGCACCGCGGAGCTCAACGACTACCTGTCGCAGTTCGACGTGTGGGACCGCTACGACTTCGACGAGGACGGCAACTTCGACGAGGCCGACGGCTACATCGACCGCTTCCAGGCCGTCCACGCCGGCGAGGGCGAGGAGGCCGGCGCCGACCCCGACGCCATCTGGTCCCACCGCTGGTACGCCTACCCGACGACCGCCGGCTCCGAGGGCCCGTCCGTCGACGGCAAGCCCAACCTCAACGGCGGCGCGCGGATCGGCGACTCGAACTACTTCATCGGTGACTACACGGTCGAGCCCGAGAACGGCGGCCTCGGCGTCTTCGCGCACGAGTACGGCCACGACCTCGGCCTGCCCGACTTCTACGACACCAACGGTGGCGACAACGGCACCTCGTTCTGGACCACCATGTCCTCGGGCTCCTGGCTCGGCCACGGTGGCGCCGACGAGGGCATCGGCACCCAGCCCGGCAGCTTCGGGCCGGAGGAGAAGCTCTTCCTCGGCTGGCTGAAGTACGCCGAGGTGGACAAGGGCGCCGGCACGCAGGGCATCCCGCTCAGCCCGTCGGAGAAGCAGGTCGACGGCGCCTACCAGGCCGTCAAGGTGAACCTCAAGGACGTCACCACCACCCGGGCCCAGGTCGACATCCCCGGTGGTGACTACGCCTGGTGGTCCGGTCGCGGCGACGACCTGCGCAACACGCTGACCCGTGACGTGGCGAAGGCAGGCTCCGTCACCGTCACGGCCGACGCCTGGTACCAGATCGAGAAGGGCTACGACTTCCTCTACGGCCAGTACTCCGTCGACGACGGCGAGACCTGGACGACCGTCGGGCAGCCGCTCACCGGCGACAAGGCGCGTTGGGGCGGCCTCCGCTTCTCCTACAAGCCGGGCGGCAAGGCCTCGAAGTTCCGGTTCCGCTACGCCACGGACGGCGGCGTGAACGAGACGGGCGCCTTCCTGGACAACATCGCCGTCAAGGCCGACAAGACGACGTTCACCGACGATGTCGAGACCGAGGCGACGCCGGCGTGGGTCGCCAAGGGCTGGAGGCGCTCGACCGGCACGGAGACGCTGACCGACAACCGCTACTACCTCATCGAGAACAGGCAGTACGTCGGCTACGACGCCACCCTGGCGCAGGGCCCGTACAACTTCTCCGAGGCCGTCACCCGGCCCAACTGGGTGGAGTTCTTCACGTTCCAGGACGGCATGCTCGTGTGGCTCGTCGACCCGACCGCGGCCGACAACAACACCTCGGTGCACCCGGGCTCCGGGTACGCCCTGCCGGTCGACGCGACGCCGAACTCGTTCACCTACAGCGACCGCACGAGCCCGACCAACCGGCGTGAGCCGTTCGACGCCACCTTCGGCCTCGACGTCATCGACCGGACGTGCCTGCACAAGCAGGTGGCCGCCGACAACGCTGACGGCTACACGACGCTGGAGACCTGCTCGGGCGGCGTCCCCCAGCAGGCGACCTTCGACGACACGCTGGTCTCGACGTACTACGACGAGGCCGACAACCCGCAGAACTCGGTGAAGGTCGCCGGGGAGGGCGTGAAGGCGACCGTCAGGAGCGTGGACGGCACCAGCCGCAACATGCTCGTCGACGTCACCTACTGAGCGACACCACGACACGCGAGGAGGGGCCCCGGGACACCCGGGGTCCCTCCTCGCACGTCCGGCTGCCGATAGGCTCGCCGTGGCCTACCCGGCAGTACCTTCCGGCCGCACGGCCATCGCCCCTCGGCAACACCCCCCGGCAAGCAGGAGCACGACGTGACCGCAGGCAGCACCGACACCACGTCCGACGGCGTCAACCCCCGACCGCGCGGCGGCCGGATGCCGCGGCGCGAGCGTCGCGTGCAGCTGCTCGAGTCCGCGCTCGAGGTCTTCGTGGCGCAGGGCTACCACGCTGCCGCGATGGACGACATCGCCGACCGGGCCGGGGTGTCCAAGCCGGTGCTCTACCAGCACTTCCCGGGCAAGCTCGACCTCTACCTCGCCCTGCTCGACACCTCGTGCGACCTGATCATCGACAACTGCCGCGAAGCGCTCGCCTCCACCAACGACAACCGGGACCGCGTCACGGCGACGATGAAGGTCTTCTACAGCTACGTCGCGTCCGAGGAGGGCGCGTTCCGGCTGGTCTTCGAGTCCGACCTCACCAGCGAGCCCGACGTGCGCGAGCGCGTGGACCGGGTGACCACCGAGTGCGCGTCGATGATCGCCGACGTGATCCGCACCGACACCGGCCTGCCCGACGAGGCCTCGGAGCTGCTCGCGGTGTCGCTGGTGGGAATGGCCCAGGTGTCCGCGCGGTTCTGGCTCGCGGGCGGCGGGCAGATCGCCCAGGACGACGCCGCCGACCTCATCGCCGGCCTGGCCTGGCGCGGCATCCGGGGCTACCCGATGACCGACGACCACTGACCGGTGACCACTGACCCGGCATCATCAAGACGTACCCCCAACCCCTGAGCTGAGGAGCAACATCGTGGAGGTCAAGATCGGCGTGCAGCACGCGCAGCGCGAGCTGGTGCTCGACACCGACAGCACGCCCGAGGACATCGAGGCCCGCCTGACCGAGGCGCTGGGCGGCAACGGCGTGCTCCGGCTCGCCGACACCAAGGGCCGCTCGGTCGTCGTGCCTGCCGACAAGATCGCCTACATCGAGCTCGGTTCCCCGACCGCCAGCACCGTCGGCTTCCGCTGACGCCTCACCACCCGGGGTGATGACACCCCCTCCCTAGGGGCGCGCGGTGATTGATACCGGGTCCTGTGGGGAACATGATGGAGAAGCCGGCACACACTGCCGGCACTACCGTCACGAGCTCGTGGCAAAGAAAGGTGGCCCATCATGGTCGTAGATCTCATCGTCCTCCTCATCATCGGCGCGATCATCGGACTGCTCGGCAAGCTCGTCGCACCGGGCGACAAGGACAACATCCCCATCTGGCTCACGATCCTCTGCGGCATCGGCGGCGTGCTGCTGGGCTACTGGATCTACTCCCTCTTCGGCGGCGACGGCTCGGGCGGCATCGACTGGGTCCGCTGGATCGTCGCGATCCTGACGGCGGCCGTCCTGGTCGTCATCGCCTCGACGGTGACCGGCCGCAACACCGGCAGCCGCTCGCGGCTCTGATAGACCCGCACGACAGCACGAGGCCCCGCATCCGACGGATGCGGGGCCTCGTCACGTCCCGGCGGACGCGAGCGGGCGACCCGCCTCAGGCCTCCAGCCCGAGCTCGGCCATCCGGGCCGCGTGCAGCTCGGTCAGCCGGGTGAACATGCGACCCAGCGCGGCCAGGTCGAGGCCCGGGCGGTCCACTCCCCCGGCCAGCAGCGCCGTGAGGGAGTCGCGGTCGCCGGCGACGCGCTGCGCCTGGGTGAGGGCCTCCCCCATCAGCCGACGGCCCCACAGCGCCAGTCGGCCGCCCAGGCGGTGGTCCTCGGCGATCCCGGTGCGTACGCGCTCGACGATGAACGCCGTCTGCCCGGTGTCCTCGAGCGAGCTGATGATGACCTCGCGGGTCTCGGCGTCGAGGTAGGCCGCGATCTCACGGTAGAAGTCGGCGGCGAGCCCGTCCCCGACGTAGGCCTTGATCAGGCCCTCGTAGTAGTCCGAGGGCGCCGTGTGGGCGTGGAAGCTGTCGAAGCTGGGGCGGAAGGCCTGCATGGCCTCGGCCGGGTCGGCGCCGAGCTGCTCGAGCCGCTCGACCAGCTTCTGCAGGTGCCCGAACTCGGCGGTGGCCATCGCGCCGATCGCGATCTTGTCGTCGATCCCGGGCGCCATCTTGGCGTCCTCGACGAGGCGCTCGAACGCCGACAGCTCGCCGTAGGCGATGGCCCCGAGGAGGTCGACTGCGGCACGGCGGTAGTCCTCGTCGGGCGATTCCGTCATGTTCGCAGCCTAGCGATAGCATCATGGTGACCGAGCCGCCGACGCATCAGCCGGTGGCCGCCTGTATGTGCGCGGTCGGCACTTGCCCGCAGGGGCTCTCGAGTGGGCTGACCGCATACGCGTGGGACAACCCGACTCATCAGAGAGCGACACTTCGTGACCACCTTCCGTGAACTGGGCGTGCTGCCCGAGATCTGCGACGCGCTCGACCGCGCCGGCATCACCACCCCCTTCGCCATCCAGGAGATGACCCTCTCGGTCGCCCTGCTCGGCACCGACCTCATCGGCCAGGCCCGCACGGGCACCGGCAAGACCCTCGCCTTCGGCATCCCGGTGATGCAGCGCTCGATCGCGCCGTCCAACCCGGCCTACGCCGACCTGCCCCAGGGCAAGCCGCAGGCCCTCATCGTGGCCCCGACCCGCGAGCTCGCGCTCCAGGTGTCCAACGACCTGAGCCTGGCCAGCAAGGACATGGGCCTGCGCGTCCTCACCGTCTACGGCGGCGTCGGCTACGAGCCGCAGCTCGAGGCCCTCGACGCCGGCGTCGACATCGTCGTCGGCACGCCGGGCCGCCTCATCGACCTGGCCAACCGCCGAGCGCTGGACCTCTCCCACGTGCACGCCCTCGTCCTCGACGAGGCCGACGAGATGCTCGACCTCGGCTTCCTGCCCGACGTCATCACGCTGATCTCCAAGACGCCGGAGACCCGCCAGACGATGCTGTTCTCGGCCACGATGCCGGCCGCCATCGTGTCGCTCGCCCGCATCCACATGCGCCACCCGATGAACATCCGCGCCGAGTCGTCCTACGACACCACGATGGTGCCGGCCACCGCGCAGTTCATCTACCAGGCCCACGACCTGGACAAGCCCGAGATCATCGGCCGGATCCTCCAGGCCGAGGACGCCGAGAAGATCATCGTGTTCACCCGCACCAAGCGCCAGGCGCAGAGGGTGGCCGACGACCTGGCCGAGCGCGGCTTCAGCGCCTCGCCGCTGCACGGCGACATGGCCCAGGTCGCGCGCGAGAAGGCGCTGGCGAAGTTCCGCGAGGACAAGATCCGCGTCCTCGTCGCCACCGACGTCGCCGCCCGCGGCATCGACGTGCGCGGCGTCTCCCACGTCATCAACTACACCTGCCCCGAGGACGACAAGACCTACGTCCACCGCATCGGCCGCACCGGCCGCGCGGGCGCCTCGGGCATCGCGATCACCTTCGTCGACTGGGCGGACCTGCACCGCTGGAAGATGATCAACAAGACGCTCGACCTGCCCTTCCCCGACCCGCAGGAGACCTACTCCACCTCCGAGCACCTCTTCCACGACCAGGGCATCCCGGCCGGCACCAAGGGCCGGATCGTCGACCCCGCCCCAGTCGAGAAGAAGGAGCGCGCGCCGCGCGAGCGTCGTTCGGGCTCGGACCGCTCCGGCTCCGGCCGGTCGGACCGCTCCGACTCCGCGTCGGGCTCCACATCGGGCGAGAAGTCGGGCTCCACGTCGGGCGACGCCCCGCGCCGCCGCAACCGCAACCGTCGACGCACCCGCGGCGGTCAGTCGGTCGAGACCCCCCAGACCTGACCTCCGCCTGACCAGCCGGCCTCCGGGTCACCCCTTCGCGCGAGCGGGCTTCTTCGCCACCTTCTTCTTGGGGCGGGAGGCCCGCTCGACCAGGTTCTGGGCGACCTCGCGGTAGGCGATGGCGCCCTTGCTGCTGCGGCTGGTGGCGAGGATCGACCGGCCGGCGGCCGGGGCCTCGGCGAACTTGATGGTCTTGGGGATCGGAGGCTCGACGACCTCGAGGTCGTAGGTCTCGCTGATCGTCTCCAGCACCGTGCGGGCGTGGTTGGTGCGGCCGTCGTAGAGGGTGGGCAGCACGCCCCACACCTCGAGGCCGCGGTTGGTGAAGCGGCGTACGTCGTGGACCGTGTCGAGCAGCTGCCCGACGCCCCGGTGCGACAGGGTCTCGCACTGCAGCGGCACGAGCACGCCGTCGGCGGCGGTCAGCGCGGCGACGGTCAGCACGCCGAGCGAGGGCGGGCAGTCGAGCAGCACCCAGTCGTAGGCCCCCACCTCGGAGTCCTCGAGGTCCTCGGCGAGCTGCTCGAGCGCACCCTTGATGACGTGCTCGCGGCCGGTGCGGGTGAGCAGGTCGGCCTCCGCACGGGCGAGCTCGATGGTCGCCGGCAGCACGTCGACGCCCTCGTCGGTCTCCAGGATGACGTCGATCGGGTCGACGCCCTGGGTCAGCACGTGGTGCACCGAGACCTCGAGGTCCTCCGGGTCGATGCCGAGGGAGAAGGTCAGGCAGGCCTGCGGGTCGAGGTCGACCAGCAGCACCCGGTGCCCGAGCTCGGCCAGCGCGGCACCGATCGAGGCGACGGACGTGGTCTTGGCGACCCCGCCCTTCTGGTTGGCGACGGCCAGCGTGACGGGGGCCGCTCCCCGGCTCTTGGTGCTCATTGCGGGCAATTGTGCCGGACCGGGTCGCATCGTCACCGGGTGTCCTGAAATGCTGGCCCGATGAGCACTGCACTGATCACCGGGGCCACCGCCGGCATCGGTCACGAGTACGCCGTCCAGCTCGCCGCCCGCGGCGACGACCTCGTCCTCGTGGCGCGCGACTCCACCCGCCTCGAGCAGGTGGCCGAGGACCTGCGCCGCGCCCACCGGGTCGAGGTCGAGGTGCTGGTCGCCGACCTGACCGACCGCGCACAGCTCGCCACGGTCGAGGCACGCCTCGCCGACCGCGACCGACCGGTCGACCTGCTCGTCAACAACGCCGGCTTCGGGCTCAAGCAGCGCTTCCTCGACAACACCGCGGACGACGAGACGGCCATGCTGGAGGTCCTGGTCACCGCCGTGCTGCGGCTGAGCCATGCCGCCCTCGGTGCGATGGCCGAGCGTGGCCACGGCGGCATCATCAACGTCTCGAGCGTCGCCGCCTTCCTCCCGCGCGGCACCTACTCCGCGTCGAAGGCGTGGGTGAACAGCTTCAGCGAGTGGGCCCACCTGGAGTACGCGTCGCGCGGGGTGAAGGTGATGGCACTGTGCCCGGGCTTCACCAAGACCGAGTTCCACCAGCGGATGCAGGTCAGGCGCGGCGAGGGCTTCATGTGGCTCGACGCCGACTTCCTCGTGCGTGAGTCGCTGAAGGACTTCGACAAGGGCCGCACGTACTCGATCCCCGGTGCGCAGTACAAGACGATCAGGCTGCTCACCACCGCCATCCCCAACCGCGTGCTTCGGCTCACGCAGGGCATGGGTCGCCGGTGACGGTGCGGATCGTCCCGCCCGCGGTCGCCGACGCCGAGGCACTGACCGACCTCCACCTCGACGTCTGGGAGGAGGCGTACGCCGACCTGATGCCGGCGTCCGTGTTCGCCGAGCGCCGAGCGCGCCGTGCCGATCGGGTGGCGAGCTGGAGCGGCATCATCGGCGACGGCTCGAGCGACAACCTGCTCGCGTGGGCGCCCGACCACCGGCTGCTCGGCTTCTCCAGCACCGGCCGCGGCCGCGACCCCGACGACGCCCTGCCGCCGCTCGAGGTGATGGCGCTCTACGTCCGGGCGTCGTCGTACGGCACCGGGCTCGGGCACGCGCTCCTCGACGCGGCGATCGGCGACTCCGCGGCCTACCTCTGGGTCCTCGACGGCAACGCCCGCGCGATCGGCTTCTACGAGCGCCACGGGTTCGCCTTCGACGGCACCACGAAGCGTGAGGACGTCGGGCTCGAGCGGCGGATGGTGCGCGGCTGACGCGGGTGGTCCTCAGCCAGCGCGCTCGGACGGCAACCCCACAGTGGCTGGTCGTGCTGACGTCATGAGGATCGCCGGTTCGAACCCCGCATTCTCATGACCTCCCGGGCGGGAACTCCCCCGGCGGGGCCGGTCAGCGTTGCTCGTCGACCGGGACAGGACCCAGTGTCGCGAGCCACGCCTCGAGGTCGCGAGGGCGCCGGAAGAGCAGCACGTCGGGGCCGTCGGGCGAGGCGGCCCAGGCCCGCATGCGGGTGCGCTTGCGGGCGAAGGAGCGGAAGTGCCACACGAGGATCGAGTCGCGCCGCACGATGGCCCGCCACGTCTCGACGTTGCCGTTGCAGCGGGGTTCCTTCGTGATCGCGCCGGAGACCGTACGCCGCACCAGCCGGCCGAGCGAGAGCCAGCGGGGGTAGTCGAGGCCGACCACCAGCTCGGCGCGCGGGAGCACCAGGTCGAGCCAGGCGCCGTACGCCGAGTCGAGGAGCCACCGCTCCCCCGCGACGACCTCGCCGATCTGCTCCCGCTGGACCGACGTGTCGACCGCCACCCACCCGGGCAGCCAGGTCAGCTCGTCGACCAGGGTCACCGGGTGGCCGCTGCGGGCGCCGATGGCGAGGGCGGCGGTCGACTTGCCGCTCCCCGTGACGCCGTAGACGAGGACGCGGTCGGGCAATGCACCCACCGGCTCAGCCACCGGGCCGGTCGCCCGCGAGCGCGAGGAGCCGCTCGTAGTGCTCCGGGTCGGTCGTGTTGACGCCGAGGTCGTGGTCGACCTTGCCGAGGCCGTGGTGGTCGCTGCTGCCGGTCACCACGAGGTCGAGGTCGGTGGCGATGCCGCGCAGCTCGGCGCGGTCGGCGGCGGAGTGGTCCTGGTGGTCGACCTCGATCCCGGCGAGACCGAGGTCCTTCAGCTCGGCGAGGTCCTCCGCCGACAGCACCGACCGGCTGCCGCGCCCCCACGGGTGCGCGATCACCGCGACGCCTCCGGCGGCGACCACGAGAGGGATCATCTCCTCCAGCGCGGACGCGTAGCGGTTGACGTAGCCCGGCTGCCCGGGGCTCAGGAGGGTCGCGAACGCCTCGGTCCGGTCACGCACCACGCCGAGCCGCGCGAGCGCGTCGGCGACGTGCGGACGGCCCGCGGCCACCGACCCGCCCGACTCGCGGCGTACGTCGTCCTCAGAGATGTCGATGCCGTGGGCGCGGAGGGCGCCGACGATCGCGGGAGTGCGGGCGGTGCGCCCCTCCAGGATCCGGTCGAGCTCGAGCGCGAGCGCCGGGTGCGTCGGGTCGGGGAGGTAGCCGAGCAGGTGCACGCCGCGGTGCCCGTAGCGGGTGCTGATCTCCAGGCCCGGCACCAGCGTGATGCCGACCTCGTCGGCCACCTCCTGCGCCTCCGTCCAGCCCGACATCGCGTCGTGGTCGGTGAGCGCCACGACGTCGAGGCCGGCCGCCGCGGCCTCGCGGACCAGGTCACCGGGGGTGTCGGTGCCGTCGCTCGCCGAGGAGTGGGTGTGGAGGTCGATCCGCACGTCAGCTGTTCCAGCTCAGCAGGGCCGGGTGCTCGCGCTCGTAGCCGAGCACCGAGACGGTCGCTGTGTCGAGCTTGAAGAACCGACCCTCGGACGCGGTCTGCTCCAGCCATCGGGCGGTGAGGACGCGGAGCGAGTGGCCGTGGGCGAAGACGAGCGAGCGGTCGTGCTCGCGCGTGCGCCGCACCACGCGGTCCAGCCGCGCCGACACCTCGTCGGCGGTCTCCCCACCGGGGGTGGGGTGCGTCCAGACCGTCCAGCCGGGCACGTCCTCGCGGATCTCCGGGGTGGTCACGCCCTCGTAGTCGCCGTAGGCCCACTCCACGAGGTCCTCGTCCACCTCCGCGGTGGGGAAGCCGGCCAGCTCGGCCGTACGACGCGCGCGTCGGCGCGGGCTGGTCAGGACCAGGTCGAACTCCACCTCGGCCAGCCGGGGCGCCAGCGCCCTGGCCGCCTCCTCACCGGACTCGGTGAGCACGAGGTCGGTGACCGAGGTGTGCCGGCCGTCGCGGCTCCACTCGGTCTCGCCGTGCCGGACCACCCAGAGCTCGGGACCTGTGCTGGACATGTCCGCGAGTCTGCCACGGGCGCCGGGCCGGGCTGCCACCATGCTGGGCATGACGACGGTCGACCTCCGCCGCGCCCGGTGGGCGATCGCTGCCGCGTTCGCGGTGCAGGGCCTGGTGTTCATCAGCCTCACCACGCGGCTGCCGCGCTTCCAGGAACGCTGGGACCTCGGCGAGCTCGAGCTCTCGGGCGTGCTGCTGATGATGGTGCTGCTCGCCGGGGTGGGCTCGCTCGTCGCCGAGCGGCTCGCCCCGCGCCTCGACAGCGCCGCGGTCCTGCGCGCGGGCCTGCTGGTGGTGGCGGTCTCGGTCGCGACGGCCGTCCTCGCCCCGACGACCGCGGTCTTCGTGCTCGGCCTGGCGGCGTACGGCGTCGGCCTCGGTCTCGTCGACGCGACGGGCAACATGCAGGCGGTCGCCCTGGAGCACCGGTGGGGTCGCGTCGTGCTCCCCTCGTGCCACGGGGCCTGGACGCTCGGCGGCGTCGTCGGCGCGGTCGCGACCCTGGCCACCGGGGACGTCCCGTGGCCGGCGGTGGCGCTGGTCGCCCTCTTCCCGCTCGCGGCGACCGTGGCGCCGTACCTCCCCCGCGACCACGGCGCGGCGGCCACCAGCACCGAGACCGACGTGCCGTGGCGGGCGATCGTGACGGTCGGCCTCGCGCTCGTCGTCTTCTACACCGTCGACACCGCCGCGGCCACCTGGGGACCGGTCTACCTCGACGACGAGTTCGACACCCCGGAGGGCCTGGTCGCCCTGGCCACGCTCCCCTACCTGGTGGCCAGCGGGATCGTCCGGATCGCCGGCGACCGCCTGACCGAGCGGGTCGGCGCGGTGCGCCTGCTCCGGATCGGGGCGGGCATCGCCCTCGTCGCACTCACGGTCGTGGTCGCGGCGCCGTCGTGGCCGGTCGCCGTCCTGGGCTTCACGCTCCTCGGCTGCGGCGTGGCGGTGGTGGCTCCGCTGAGCTTCTCGGCCGCGGCGGCGCTGGCCGGCCGCGACGCCGACCCGGCGACGCGACGGGCACGGGTGGACGCCGTGGTGGCGCGGTTCAACCAGTTCAACTACGCCGGTGCGCTGCTCGGCGCCGTGATGACGGGAGTCGTCGGCTCCAGCTCGCTGAGGATCGGCTTCGCCGTGCCGCTCGTGCTGGTGGTGTCCCTCTTCTGGCTGGCCAAGGCGTTCGCGCCGGCGGACGAGGTGCCCGCCGGCGCGCGCCGGTGACGGTGCCCGACCTCAGGCGCCACCGCCGCCGGCCTTGCGGCGGTGCATCGGCTTGGCGACGTTCTTGTCGTTGATCTCCGAGCCGTGGGCCTTCTCCCGGGAGCCTGCCGTGTCGTCGGGGTGGTCGTGGCCCTTCTTGCGATCGAGGGCCTCCCGCATCTTCGCCTTGATGTCGGCGTTGGGGTCCTGATCGGCCATGAGGTCCTCCTGGGTCGATGAACGGTCGGAACCCCCACCCTGCCAAAGCCGACAAGCCGGGTCGAGCGGTTAACCCTTGCGGAGCACGTCGATCCGCGCGCCGAGCTTGCCGATCGTCCGGTAGACCTGCCAGCGGCAGTCGCCCACCATCACGTCGTACGCCGCGTCGCCGAACTCGGCGCGGTAGCGCGCGGGCTCGCGCAGCAGCCGCGCCAGGTGCAGGAGCGCGCGGCCCCCGCTGCCGTCGTGCTCCTGCGACCACTCGCCCCACTCGCTGGACAGGTCGATGCTGTCCACCACCTCCAGCCCCGACCGGGCGATCGCGTCGTCGATCACGCGAGGCTCGGCGGAGGAGGGCACCACCCCCATGACGTCGAAGAGCTGCTCGGCCTCCTCGTCCCCGAGCAGCTCGGTCGCCACGGCCTGGAACGCGACGACGTGGCCGCCCGGGCGGAGCACGCGGGCGAACTCGGCGAAGGCGTCGTCGGGGTGCTCGACGTGGACCATCACGTCGCGGCACCAGACCAGGTCGAGCGAGGCGTCGGCCACCGGCACGTGCGTGGCGGTGCCGCGCTCGAACGCGAGGCGCGAGGCGATGTCGGGCACGAGGTCGCGACGGGTGGCCCGGGCGAGGTCGAGGTGGCGCTGCACCGGGTCGATGCCGAGCACGCGGAAGCCGAAGTGGGTCGCGAGCCGGACGGCGTGGGTGCCCTCGCCGCAGCCGACGTCGACGGCCCTGCTGTCGGGACGCAGGTCGAGCTCGCGCACCACCTGCAGCAGCACCGACGGGTCCCGCGGTGCGAGGCTCTCGTCGAGGCGCGCCGCGAAGTCCGCCTCGAGTCGCGGGTAGGTGTCGTAGAAGAAGTCGGGGTCCCAGGCCACGGATCGAGTCTGCCGCCCTCCAGTAGGGTCACCGCCATGGCTCGCCGCGTGTTCGTCCACGTCGGCACGGCGAAGTCCGGCACCTCGTTCCTGCAGGACCTGTGGTGGCGGCACCGCGACGAGCTGCGCGGTCGCGGTCTGCTGCTGCCGGGCCGGCGTCGCGACCACTTCGCCGCCGCCGCCCTCGTCAAGGGGATGACCGCCGTCGTCGAGACGTTCACCCCGCACGAGCGCGACGCGTGGCACCGGCAGGTCGAGGAGACCCGGGCGTGGCCGGGCGACGTGCTGCTCACCAACGAGCACTTCTCCGACTCGCCCGCCGGGTCGGCCGCCGCCGCGCTCGCCGACCTCGCGGGCGCCGCCGACGAGGTGCACGTGGTCGTCACGGCCCGCGACCTGGGCCGGGTGCTGCCGTCGGCGTGGCAGCAGCGGGTCAAGATGGGCGCCCGCCAGCGCTACCGCCGTTTCCTCGCCACGGTGCGACGCGACGAGGACGACCAGAAGTTCTGGCGCTACCAGGACGTGCCGGCGATCCTCGCGCTCTGGTCGGCCGGCCTCCCCGCCGGGCGCGCCCACCTCGTCGTCGTACCAGCCCCGGACGCGCCGCGCGAGGAGCTGTGGCTGCGGACCGCCTCGGTCCTCGGCGTCGACGTGACCGGCCTCGACACCGAGGCCCGTCGGGCCAACGACTCCCTCGGCCTCGTCGAGGCCGAGCTCCTGCGCCGGGTCAACGAGCTCCTCCCCCGCGCCGAGCGGTCCCCGGAGCTCACCCGCCACGTGAAGGGGACGTTCGTCCCCGAGTCGCTGGTCGGCTGCGCGCCGCGTGAGTCCTTCGTCCTCCCCGCCCGGCACCACCCCTGGGTGCTGGAGCGGTCGGCGGCGATCGTCGCCGACCTGCGCGCCGGCTCGTACGACGTCGTGGGCGACCTCGACGACCTGCTGCCGGCGCCGCCCCGCGACGGACGCACCCCCGACGACGCGACCGACGAGGAGCTGCTCGCCGCGGCCCGGACGGTGCTGTCCCGGCTGGGCGTCGCCCCGGTGGACAGCCTCGACGCCGCCCTGGCCGCGGTCGCGGACGACCTGCTCGCGCGTCAGCGCGGGACGAGCGCCCAGTAGTCCAGGTCGAGCAGGACGCCGTCGGCGTGCTTCCCGTCCTCGCCGCGCAGGGTCATCGACTCATCTCGGCCCTTGGTGGCGACCAGCCGCAGGCGGAGTGCGCCGACGCCCGGCGCGTCGAGCTCGGCGGTGTCGAGCACCTCCGACCAGGCGTGGACCGTGTCACCGGCGTGGGCAGGTGCGACGTGCGCGCCGGCGTTGATCGCCGCGACCAGCTGGGCGTTGGCGAGGCCGTTGAAGGACAGCGCCCGCGCCAGGGAGATCACGTGGCCGCCATAGACCAGACGCCGGCCGTCGGGTCGGGCGTCGGCGTTGAAGTGCACCTTGGCGGTGTTCTGCCACAGGCGGGTGGCCATCATGTGCTCGGCGTCGGTGAGCGTCACCCCGTCGACGTGGTCGATCCGCTCCCCCACCGCGTAGTCGCCGAGCCGGTGCGGCTCACCGGCGGCCACGACGTCGTACGACGAGAAGTCGAGGCCGGCGGGCACCACCAGGTCCTCGGGGGCGACGGCCGGGGCCAGGGTCGGTACGACGGTCTCCGGCGCCGGTGACCCGGCGGAGCGCTTGTGGACCATCACCCACCGCGCCCAGTCGATCGCGACCTCGCCGCGCTGGTTGGTCGCGGTCGAGCGCACCCACACCACGCCCGTGCGGCCGTTGGAGTTCTCCTTGAGCCCGATGACCTCCGAGCGGGTGCGCAGCGTGTCGCCCGGCACCACCGGCCGGTGGAAGCGGCACTCGGCGTAGCCGAGGTTGGCCACGGCGTTGAGCGACACGTCCGGGACGGTCTTGCCGAAGGCGACGTGGAAGCCGACCAGCTCCTCCACCGGGTGGGGCGCGAGGCCGACCGACGCAGCGAACTCCGCCGACGACGGGACCGCGAAGCGCGTCGGGTAGATCGCGCCGTAGAGCGCCCGGTCGCCCTCGGTGACCGTGCGCGGGGTGGCGTGCTCGATGACCTGACCGACGGTGAAGTCCTCGAAGAAGTTGCCAGCGTTGGTCTTGCCGGGAGCAGTCATGGCGCTCATCGTGCCGCACCCCCGCCGGATCCGGCGGGGGCGGTCACGTGGGATCCGTCACGCGCAGCGACCGCCTCAAAGAGGTCGCGCGTCGACCTCGACGCAGCTGCCCCCGCGGGCGGAGCTGGCCTCGATCGCGGCCAGCACCCGCTGGACGGCGAGGCCGTCCTCGAAGGACGGCGTCGGCGCCCGACCCGCCGCGAGCGCGGCGAGGAAGTCGGCGGCCTGGTTGGTGAAGGTGGCGTCCCACCCGAGCACGTGCCCGGGCGGCCACCAGCCGTCGATGTAGGGGTCGTCCTGCTCGGTCACGAGCTGGCGGGTGAAGCTGTCGGCGCCGTCGAGGCACACGTCGAGGTGGTTGAGCGACTCGAGGTCGAAGCGCAGGGCTCCCTCGCTGCCGTAGACCTCGATGCCGAGGGCGTTCTTGCGGGCGGTCGCCATGCGGGTCACCTCGAGGCTGACCACGGCGCCGCCGTCGGTGCGCAGGGTGCCCCACGCGGCGTCGTCGACGGTGACCTCCTCGGGGCCGTCCGCGCCGGTGCGCTGCCCCACGAAGGTGTGGGTCGTCGCGTTGACGGCGGTGACCTCCTGGCCGAGGAGGAAGCGCACCTGGTCGACGGCGTGCGAGGCGAGGTCGCCCAGCGCGCCCGAGCCGGCCAGCTCACGGCGCAGCCGCCAGGTCATCGGCGCCGCGGCGTCGGCCAGCCAGTCCTGCAGGTAGGAGACGCGCACCTGCCGCACCTCGCCGAGGCGACCCTCGGCGACGTGGCGGCGGGCCAGCGCCAGCGCGGGCACGCGGCGGTAGTTGAAGCCCACCATCGAGTGCACGCCGCGCTCGCGGGCGGCCTGGGCGGTGGCCACCATCTTCTCCGCCTCGGCCATGGTGTTGGCCAGCGGCTTCTCGGCGATGACGTGCTTGCCGGCCTCGAGCGCAGCGATCGCGACCTCGGCGTGCAGGTGCCCGGGGACGCAGACGTCGACGATGTCGATGTCGTCCCGCTCGAGCACGGCGCGCCAGTCGGTGGCCGACTCGGCCCAGCCGTACTGTCCCGCGGCGGCCGCCACGGCGTCCGCGTCACGACCGACCATGACCTGCCGGCGTACGCCAGGAGCACCGGGGCGGAGAGCCGCGACGTTGCGCCATGCGTGGGAGTGGGCCTTTCCCATGAAGGCGTAGCCGATGACGGCGACTCCCGGGGACCCGGCGGCGCCCGATGCGCTGGGTGTGCTGGTCACGTACTTCTCCTGACTTGCGGTGACGGTCGCTCAGGCGAGCGACCGGAGGAAGGACAAGCCGTCTCGGGCGAGCTCGTCCTGGGTGGGTGCCAGCGGACGCCAGATGGAGGCGGCCGTGGCGATGGAGGCATTGTCGGCGGTGAAGCTCTCGATGACGAGGGGACCGTCGTAGCCCACCTCGTCGAGCGCCGACACCAGGGCCGGCCAGTCCGTCTGGTCGCCGCCCGGTGCGCCCCGGTCGCTGCCGCAGACCTGGACGTGTGCCAGGTGCTGGCCTGCGGCTCGGACCGCGTCCGCGCTGGAGCGCTCCTCGATGTTGAGGTGGTAGCTGTCGAGGGCCAGGCCGAGGCCCTCGCCGAGCAACGACTCGAGGGCGGTGAGGGCCTGATCGACGGTGTTGACCAGGGAGGTCTCGTAACGGTTGAGGGGCTCGATCCCGAGCCGTACGCCCTGCGCGACCGCGTGGTCGACGACCGGGGCGAGGTGCGTGCGGAGGTCGTCGTACGCCGCCTGCCGCTGGTCGGCGTCCATCCGCCAGACCCGGCCGGTGGAGGCGTAGAACGGCCCGCACACCGCGCGCGCGCCGACGCCGGCAGCGAAGTCGATGCAGGCCCGCAGGTAGTCCTGGGTGTCGCTCACGCAGGAGGCGTCGACGAGGTCGCGACCCGGGGCCATCGCCCCCACGACGCAGGGGGTCAGGCCGGTCTCGGCGAGCACGTCGGACACCACGGGGACGGTGAGGTCCCCGGCGTTCTCGAGCGGCAGCTCGACGGCGTCGAAGCCCATGCCTGCGATCCGTCGCAGCAGGTCGGCCACGCCCGCGTCGGTGAGCGGGGAGGTCCAGACCCACGTGTTGACGCCGATCTCTCGCATGGGCCGTCCTTCCGGGTGACGTGTGTGCTGGGTGTGCGTGCTGGGTGTGCGTGCCGGGTGTGGGTGGTGCGGGGACGGGTGTCGGTGGGCCGGGCGCGAGCCCGGCCCACCGACGGGTGGATCAGATCATGATCGGATCCGTCTCAGGACCGGATCAGGGGATCTGGCGCTCCTGCCAGACCTCGGGGTAGCCGACGAGGTCCTCGCCACCGAACTTGGCGTAGTGGCCGTCGGGCATGCCGTCGTTGGCCTCGAGGTAGTCGGCGCGCTCGTCCTCGGTGATCGGGGTCTGCGGGAGCACCCACTCCTTCGGGACCTCCTCGCCGGCGAAGATCTTCTCGAGCGCGAGGAGCGGCGTGCGCCACTGGAAGTTGGAGTAGACGGGCGCCAGGCCGGTCAGCCCGGTCTCCTCCCACTTGCGCAGGAAGGTCATCTCGTCCTCACCGGTCATGACCGGGTAGTCGGCGCCGAAGTCCTCGAAGGCCTCGATCGCGGCAGCCGCGCCGTCACCGGCGTCCATCCAGACGCCCTGGACCTCGCCCTTGCCGAGCTCGTCGGTGATGATCTTCTTGATCTCGGTCGGGTCGGCTCCGGTGAAGTAGTCGACCGCCTCGATGCCGTTCTCGTCGAAGAGCTTCTCGGCGGCGGCCCAGCGCTGCTCGAGCACGTCGACGCCGGGCAGGATGCGCAGCGCGACGACCTTGTCGCCCTCCTCGAGGTTGTCGATGAGGAACTCGGCGGTGTCGATGCCCCACGCGAAGCCACCGATCGGGTGGATGAAGGTGGTGGCGCAGTCGGTCTCCACACCGCGGTCGAAGACCACGACGGGCTTGCCGGTCTCGCAGGCACGCTCGACCGCGTCGGTCATCGCGGCGGTGGAGTTGGGCGAGATGATGAAGGCGTCGCAGTTGCCCTCGGAGATGAAGTAGTCGATGTCGGCGATCTGGGTGTTGTCGTCGTCGCCGGCGTCACGGGTCTCCATCTCGGAGATGACGCCCTTGTCCTGCATCTCCTTGAGCTGCTGGTTCATGGTGATCCAGCCGGTCTGGCGCCACGGGTTCGAGATCGAGGCGTTGGCGAAGCACGCCTTCATCTCACCGTTGGCCTTGTACTCCGACGTGTCGGTCATCTCGCCGTCGATGTACTGGAGGTAGGGCTTCTCGGGGTCGCCCTCGAAGGTCGCCGAGCGCTGCTCGTACTGCTCGTCGTAGACGGCCTGGTCGAACCATTCCTGCTCGTCGCCCGAGCCCTCCTCCGAGGCCTCCGGGGACTCGGACGTCTCCGAGCTCTCGTCGGTGCCCGTCGTGGAGTCCGTCGGGTCCTCGGTGCTGCACGAGGTGGCGAACACCCCGAGCAGCAGGGCCGAGGCCACTGCGATCGGCGCGCGGTGCATCTTGTGGCGCATCAGTTTTCTCCTGTTTCAGTGCCCGGGTGGGCAGTGGTGGGTGATGGTGCAGGTGCGGCTGGAACTGACCGAGAAGGGGGACGACGGCCCAGGTTCCACGCGCGGGCCGCCGCGGCGACGGCGACGATGATGATCACGCCCTGGACCGTGTTCCTCCAGGTGGACTCGACCTCCTGGAAGTTGAGGAAGGAGAAGAGCAGCTCGAGCGCGAAGGCGCCCGCGGCGGCCGAGAGCACCCAGCCGCGTCCGCCGCCGAGCACGACCCCGCCGAGCACGACGGCCGTGATCGCCTGGAACTCGTAGCCGGCGCCGACCGAGGGGTGCACGCCGGCGTAGCCGACGAGCAGGATGCCGGCGATGGTGGCCGAGACCGAGGAGAGGATGAACGCCCGCGTCTTGACCCACCAGACCTTGGCGCCGGCGAGGCCGGCGGCGTCGGGGTTGTCGCCGGCGGCGATCAGCGTGCGACCGAACGGCGAGCGCATCAGCCAGACGCTGGCGGCGGCGACCAGCACGAGGATGATGACCGAGTAGGGCAGCACGTCGAGGACGGGCACGTTCTCGATGCCACCACGCCCGATCTCGCGGAACGTGTCGACCGGGTTGCCGGTGGCCGCGCCGCCGGTCAGGTACCTCACCAGGCCGCCGAGCGCGAGCATCGTGCCCAGCGTGACGATGAAGCTCGGCACCTGCAGGATCGTGGTGCCCAGTCCGTTCACGATGCCGACGACCACGCCGATGAGCAGCATGAGCGCGATGGCCGGGAGCACCCGGCTCTCGTCGTCGCCGATGTAGTTGCCCGCGATGACGACCTGGGTCGCGATGACCGCCCCCATGGAGAGGTCGAACTCGCCGGCGACGATCACGTAGTACTGGCCCATCGCGGCGATGGCGATCGGCGCGGTGCGGCCGATGAAGCGGATCAGCTGCGGGGGCTCGCCGAACGAGGGGTTGACCCACACCACGGCGATGAAGAGGACCGCGAGCAGGATGAACACCGCCCCGCCCGGGGTCAGCGCGCCACGGAGGACTCGCTGCGGGAGCGATCCCTCGGTGAGCGGCAGCGTGCGGCCGGTCGTGGAGGCCTCCGGCTGGGAAGCCGCGGGGCTGGAGGTCGCGGTGCTCATGCGGTCCCCTCCTTCATGGTCGATCCGGGCAACGAGCTCCGGCTACCGCTGCCGAAGCGCGGTGGGCGGCGTACGACGCTGCGGCGGGCGTAGACGGCGACGGCCAGCACGATCACCAGGCCGCGGATGAAGTCCTTGAGGAACGGGTTGACCTGCATGACGCCCATGACGCTGTCGAGGACCGCGAAGATCGCGACGCCGCCCATGGTGCCGACCACGCTGCCCTTGCCGCCGGCGAGCAGCGTGCCACCGAGCACGACCGCGGCGATGGACAGCAGGTCGTAGCGGCCCTGCGACCCGATCGTCGGCGACCCGACGCCGGTGCGCGAGAGCAGGAGCAGGGCGGCGAGGCCGACCAGCACCGAGCAGAGCACGTGGGCCGAGACCACCGGCAGCACGGTGCGCACGCCCGACATGCGGGCGACGTCGCGGTTGCCGCCGATGGCGTAGACGTGGTGGCCCAGCCGGGTGTAGCGGAGCATGAGCGTCACCAGGACCGCGCAGGCCAGCAGGACGAGGAACGAGGTGGGGATCCACCCGGCGATCCCGCTGCGACCCAGCAGCCTCAGGTCGGGCGCCGCGGAGCCGTGGCTGCCCTGGTAGTTGGTGGCGAGGTAGCCGCTGACGATCAGTCCGACGCCGAGGCTGGCGATGAAGCCGTGCACGTGCAGGACGCTGACCAGCAGCCCCATCACGAGGCCGACCACCGCGCAGACCACGAGGGTGTTGAAGACCGCGGCAGGGATGTTGCCGTCGAGCCCCTGCATGCCGCCGGCCGCGATCACCGTCGCGAGGCTGACCACGTAGGGCACCGAGAGGTCCAGGCTGCCCACCAGGATGACGAGGGTCTGGCCGATCGCGATCAGCCCGAGCACGCTCATCGCGGTGAGGACGGCCCAGATGTTGCCCTGGCTGAAGAAGTTGCGGCCCTCGAGGGCGGTGAGCACCGCCGAGACGATCACGACGCCGACGAGCACCAGGTAGATCAGTGCGGTCGAGTCGAGCTGGCGGGCCCGGCGCGGCCGCGCGGCGCGCCGACTACGTACGGAGTCGCGGGACTCCGTGCTGGTGGCCGCGCCGGGGGTGTGCGCCGGATCGGGCGTCCTGTCGGTGGTGGCGCTCATGCTGCTTCCTCGCTCGCTGCTCCGGTGGCCATCGCCAGCACGGCTTCCTCGCTCGCACCCGCCGGGAGCTCGCCGGCGAGCCGGCCGTCGCGCATCACGAGGATGCGGTCGGACATGCCGATCACCTCGGGGAGCTCACTGGAGACCATCAGCACGGCCACGCCCTGGCGGGTCAGCTCGCGCATCAGCTCGTACACCCGGTGCTTGGCGCCGACGTCGATGCCGCGGGTCGGCTCGTCCATCAGCACCGCGAGCGGGTCGATGCTCAGCCAGCGGGCCAGCACGACCTTCTGCTGGTTGCCGCCGGACAGGAACTGGACCTCCTGGCCCATGCTGTGGGCGGCGACGTCGAGACCGGACAGCACGCCCGGCATGTCGCGCCGCGCCGCGCCGGTGCGCCGCGGGAACACCGCGCGGACCACACCGAGGGAGTTGTCGAGGATCGACTGGTTGAGCGCGAGGCCCTTGGCCTTGCGGTCCTCGGTGATGAAGGCGAGCCGGGCGCGCACGCCCTGGCGGGGGCTGCTGACCTCGAGCGGCGAGCCGTCGAGGGCGATGCTGCCCCGCGAGACGGGGTGCACGCCGAAGACGGTCTCGAGCAGCTCGGTGCGCCCCGAGCCCTGCAGCCCGGCGATGCCGACGATCTCGCCGGCGCGGACCTCGAGGGAGACGTCGTCGACGTAGCCGTTGCCGACGCCGGACAGCGCGAGCCGCACGTCGCCGACGGAGACGTCAGCGGGCTTCTTGGGGAAGTACGTCGTCAGCGAGCGGCCCACCATCAGGCGCACGAGCTCGGCCTCGGAGAGCTCGGCGGCCGGCCGGGTGGCCACGTGCTGGCCGTCCTTGAGGATCGTGATCGTCGTGCAGAGGTCGAAGATCTCCTTCAACCGGTGCGAGACGTAGACGATCGCGACGCCGCGGTCGGTGAGGCGACGGATGATCGAGTAGAGGAGCTCCACCTCGTGGTCGGCCAGCGCCGCCGTCGGCTCGTCCATCTGGATCACCTTGGCGTCGAAGCTCACGGCCTTGGCGATCTCGACGACCTGCTGCTCGGCGACCGAGAGGTTGCGCACGAGGGTGCCGGCCCTGAGGCCGGACACGCCGAGGCCGGTCAGCAGCTCCTCGGTGTCGCGTCGCATCCGCCCGGTGTCCACCGGACCGAACCGGCCGAAGCGCCGCGGCTCGCGGCCGAGCCAGATGTTCTCGGCGATGGTGCGCTCGAGGAGGAGGTTGAACTCCTGGAAGACGGTGGACACGCCGGCGCGCTGCGCCTGGACGGGGTGGCTGAACGAGACCTTCTCGCCTCCGACCACGATCGTGCCGCGGTCGGGGGTGTGGACGCCGGCGAGCATCTTCATCAGCGTCGACTTGCCGGCGCCGTTCTCGCCGACGAGGCCGTGGACCTCGCCCGCGCGCAGGGTCAGGTCCAGTCCGTCGAGGACGGTGTTGCCGAAGAAGCTCTTGGTCATCCCGGTCGCGACGAGGGCGTTCTCGACCGGGTTGTTCGGTGGGTTGATCGGGGGCACGGCGACACTGTGGCACGCGTCACTGGCTTTTGTCGAGAACCTGCCAAAAGTGTTACCTCTAGCGTGCAAAGTCATGCATGTGCTTGACTCCGCTCGTGCGCACCGGTGAGCTTTTCGATCTCCTCCGTGACGGAAGGCCCTGGACCCGTGCCCAGCTGGCCGAGGCGACGGGACTCGCCCGGTCGACGATCACGGCCCGGATCGACACCCTGATGCGGCTCGGCCTCGTCGCCCCCTTCGGCGGCGCCCGGTCGACCGGCGGCCGTCCGCCCGCGCTGTTCGCGCTCAATCCCACGGCCAAGCTCGTCGTGGGCGTCGACGTCGGCGCGACCCACGCACGGGCCGCGCTGACCGACCTCAACGGGTCCATCCTCGGCGAGCTCGACGCCCAGATCGCCGTCGCGGACGGCCCCGAGGCCGTGCTGTCGTGGGTGGTGGAGTCGGTGCGCGACCTCCTCGAGGCGAGCGAGCGCCCGGACACCGACCTCGCCGCCATCGGGATCGGCCTCCCCGGCCCCGTCGAGCACTCCACCGGGCGCCCGATCAACCCGCCGATCATGCCGGGCTGGGACCGCTTCGACGTGCCCGCCTACCTCCAGGAGAAGTACGACGTCCCGGTGCTGGTCGACAACGACGTCAACATCATGGCGCTCGGCGAGCGACGCGGTCACCTGCGCGACGTCGACGACCTGGTGCTGATCAAGGTCGCCACCGGCATCGGCGCGGGCATCGTCTCCGGGGGCATCCTGCAGCGCGGCGCCCAGGGCACCGCCGGCGACCTCGGCCACGTCCGGGTGCCCGGCGCCGACGACGTACCGTGCCGGTGCGGCAACTCCGGCTGCCTCGAGGCCGTCGCGGCCGGCCCCGCGCTCGCAGCGGCGGTGCGCGCCCAGGGCGAGCAGGCCGAGACGGGCGGCGACGTGGTCGAGCTGGTCCGCTCGGGCAGCCGGGTCGCGATGGGCGTCGTGCGCCAGGCCGGGCGCGACATCGGCGAGGTCGTCGCCACGATGGTCAACCTGATCAACCCGTCGGTGGTCGTCATCGGCGGCCAGGTCGCGGGCGCCGGCGAGCACCTGCTGGCCGGGATCCGCGAGTCGGTCTACCACCGGTCGCTGCCGCTGGCGACCGAGCACCTGCGCATCGTGACCTCGCGCGCGGGCGGCGAGGCGGCCGTGCTGGGCGCCTCCGCGCTCGCGATCGAGCACGTCCTCTCCCCCGACGTCGTCGAGGCGGCCAGCGAGGCGCTGGCCGCGGCCGATGCGGCGGCCGAGGCGGCCCGCGCCCGCTGACCGTGCTTCTGACCGGGCTGCCGGCCCGGCTCAGCGCAGCTGGTAGTCCTTGAGCAGGCTCCGGCCGATGATCATCTTCTGGATGTCGGAGGTGCCCTCGCCGATGAGCATGAACTTGACCTCGCGCATCAGGCGCTCGATCTCGTACTCCTTGGAGTATCCGTAGCCGCCGTGGATGCGGAACGCGTCCTCGACGACCTCGTTGGCGTACTCGCTCGCGACCATCTTGGCCATGCCGGCCTCGACGTCCATCCGCTGGCCGGTGTCCTTGAGCCGGGCGGCCTTGACCATCATCGTGTGGGCGACCTCGACCTTGGTGGCCATCTCGGCCAGGCGGAACAGCACCGCCTGGTGCTCGGCGATCGCCTTGCCGAAGGTCTTGCGCTGCTGGGCGTAGGCGATGGCGAGCTCGAAGCCGCGCCACGCCAGACCGCACGCCCGGGCTGCGACGTTGACGCGCCCGACCTCGACGCCGTCCATCATCTGGAAGAAGCCCTTGCCCGGCTCGCCGCCGAGGACCTGGTCGGCCGAGATCTGGTGTCCCTCGAGGATCAGCTCGGTCGTCTCGACGCCCTTGTAGCCCATCTTGTCGATCTTGCCCGGCACGGTGACGCCCTGGGCGGTCTCGCCGAACCCGGCCTCCTTCTCCACCAGGAAGGTCGTCATGTTCTTGTAGACGCTCTCGGCGCCCTCGTCGGTCTTCGTCAGCACCGCGACGAGCGTGGAGGTGGCGCCGTTGGTCAGCCACATCTTCTGACCGGTGATCGAGTACGACCCGTCGTCCGCGCGAGTGGCCTTGGTGGAGACCGCCGACACGTCCGAGCCGAGACCCGGCTCGGACATCGAGAACGCGCCGCGCACCTCACCGGTCGCCATCCGCGGGAGGTACTTCCGCTTCTGCTCGTCGGTGCCGTGCTGGATGAGCATGTAGGCCACGATGAAGTGGGTGTTGATCACGCCGGACACGCTCATCCACCCGCGCGCGATCTCCTCGACCACCAGCGCGTACGTCAGCAGCGACTCCCCCAGCCCGCCGAACTCCTCCGGGATGGTCAGCCCGAACACGCCGAGCTCCTTCAGCCCCTCGATGATCTCGGTCGGGTACTCGTCCGCGTGCTCGAGCTCCTGCGCCACCGGGATGATCTGCTCGTCCACGAACTGGCGCACAGCCTTCAGGATCTCGGTCTGGTCCTCGGAGAGGCCGTCGGTCTGGCAGAGGCGGGGCATGTGGTGGCTCCTGGGCGCTCGCGGCTGGATCGCTCGGAGTCTAGGTGTCGACCGAACACCGGGGGCAGGGTCCCGAGCCGAGACAGTCGTCACACCGTCGGACCGTCAGGCACGCGTGAGAGAGTGGAGCGCATGCGAGCCACACGAACGATCGGACCAGCCCTCGGAGCCTCCCTCGTCCTGCTCCTCGCAGCGTGCGGGGAGGACACCCCCGACACCGGCGTCGACCCCTCGGCGGCGGAGACGTCCTCCTCGGAGTCGCCCACCGAGACGCCGACCGAGACGCCCAGCGCCGCCCCGGTGGAGCCCGTGGACTTCGGCACCGAGCCGGCTGTCGCGCCGCGCTACAAGAAGGCCGCGCTGCGCGCGACCAGCGACGACCTCATCACCATGGTCCCCTCGACCCTCCCCGAGGGCTGGACCACCGTGGGCGGCGGCTACCAGCCCGACCCGCAGTGGTGGCGCATGGAGTTCACCGCACCGACCGGCGACGTGGTCCTCGACCAGATGCCCGGCACGAGCGACGACGCCCTGGCCGACCAGCCCGGCCTGACGGCCGCCGACGACGTCGACCTCTCCGACTGGGGCACCGGCGCGTGGTCGGCGTGGGACCACGAGGGCGCGACCGTCCTGGCCTACGACCTCAAGGGCAGCACCGTGGTGCTGCAGGGCCCCGACGTGGAGACCGTCCGCGGGCTCGCCGAGACCCTCCTGCCGGCCGACGAGGCCGGCGAGCAGGAGGGCTGACCTCAGGTCAGTCGTTCTCCCAGGTCGGGCCCGCGCCCTTGAGGCGGTCGGGCTCGACCGTGACCATCGGGCCGACACCGACGCGGCGGCCGTTGACGGTCTTCCAGGACGAGTACGTCGTGGTGTAGGCGTCGCGACTGTAGGGCTTCTGCCACATGAGGTTGAAGTTCTTCATGTAGTCGCGCACGTTGCCGCGTCCGTGCATGCTGAACAGGATCTCGTCCTGGGGGGTGCCGAGGCTGGACCAGTTGGTCGAGCCGGTCCACACCATGCTGCTGTCGACGTTGCCCTTGTAGGAGCCCTTGAGCACGAAGTACTTGTGGTGCGTGTAGCGCTCGATGTTCTCCGGCATGTTGTCGATCTCGGGGTCGCCGGTCGGGACGTCGTCCTTGAGGTTGAACCCCGTCGAGCGCAGCGGCACGCGACCGCGCGCGGTCGAGGCCCCGATGTGCTGCTTGGTGCGGAAGCCCATGAGGCCGTAGTTGACCCGCAGGTTGCAGCCCTGCGCGTAGAGGTCGCGCAGCTTGTCCGCGATGTAGTTGCCGCGCTTGCCGCGCATCGAGTGCATCGACAGCGCGAGCTGGGTACGGCGCTGCGCACCCGCCGCGTCGGTGTAGACGCACTGGATGTTGTTGAGGATGTCGAGGACGGCGTCGTTGGACGGCGTCGTGTAGCGGGGGAAGACGATGTTGTAGTACTTCTGCTGGTCGCCCGCGGGGCAGTTGAGGCCCGCCTCGCAGAACGCGTAGGTCGCCCGGCGCTTGTCCCAGTCGGGACGCATGTCGTTGAACAGGGCGATGTACTGGTCGTAGAGCGTCGTCTTGCCGACCGTCGTCCACAGGTCGTTCCACTGCCAGCGCACGGCGTTGAGCGTCATGTTGTAGGAGCCGAGCATGACGACGTCGCGGTTCTTGCCGGTGCGGCTGAACAGGTAGAACTTGCTGTGCAGGTTGTTGTACTCGTTCTCGTCGGCCCGGCAACCGGACGTGCACCGCTTGAGGAAGCTCTTCTTCTTGGTGTTGTGGCCCAGCACCCTCTGGATCCGGACCTGCGCGTTGGGCACGAGGTGGTCGTTGAGCAGGACCCGCACCTTGACCCCGCGCTTCCGCGCGCGGATCAGCTCGTCGGCGAAGACCTGACGGTCGAGCGAGTAGGCCGAGATGGTGATCTTCTCGCCCTTGGGCGTGTTGCGGATCGCACGCAGCACGTGGCGCTCGATGACGTAGCGGTCCTTCTCCACCATCGGGTTGTTGAACTTCGCCCCGGTGGGGACCTTCCACTTCTTGTTGGGCTTGCCGGGCTTGCGCGCGGCGGGCGCCGTCAGGGGCGCCGACGCGGCGGCAGCGGCGCCCGAGGTCGGGGCCGAGGCAGCAGCCGAGGCAGCGGCGGTGGCACCGGAGGTGGACGCGGCCAGGGAGGCCAGCAGCCCACAGGCGGCGAGAAGGGCAACGAACTTGGAACGCACAAAGACTCCTACGTGGCACACTCGAGGCGCCCGGATCAGAGATTCCCCCGACGTGGCGGCACATCACCTGTGCTCGCGCGGACGTCCGCCACGATATCAGCGACGAGTCGCGCGGCCGATTCGAGAAGCTCGTCCGCGGTGACCGTGTCGGGCTCGCGGCCCGGAGCGCTCCCGGCGTCCGCGACCAGGTCGGAGAGGTCCCCCAGCACGTGGAAGCCGCGATCGGCGATCAGCGCCGTGGCCGCGCGGTCGAGCTCGGCGAACCGCACCCGGTGGTGCTCCGGCAGCCCGCCGCGCTCGCGCGGCTGGCGAGCGAGCAGGTCCTCGGCGAGGTAGCCACGGATCCACACGCCGCGCTCCTGGGCCGAGTAGGGCGGGAGGTGCTTGTTGACCAGCCGGAGGGTCTCGATCTGGACGATCCCGAGGGCGGGGTTCACCGCGTCGGCAGGCGCCTCGTAGGCGTCGGGGTCGACGCCGAGCACCTCGGCGAAGTGCCGCCAGTGCAGGTCGCGCGGCTGGCCGGCCCCGGGCATCACCAGGACGTGCACCTGCTCGGCGGGCAGGTCGGGGGTCCAGCGCTCGAGGACCCCGGCCAGGTCCCAGGTGCGCATGCTGAACTCGGGCCCGCCCGCGGCCTTGCCGGCCATCACCGCGTCGAGGTCGACGGTGCTGCCGTTCTTCACCGACTCCTGCCACCCGGCCGACACGACACTGGCCGCGTCGCGGGCGGTGACGACGAGGTGCACCTCCGCGCCGGTGAAGTCGGCGATCGCCCGGGAGGCCTGCTCGGCGCTGGCGCCACAGAGGAACTCGTGGGTGATCAGCACGTCCCCGGGCTGCGCGGCGGCCTGGTCGACGAGCCGCTGCCACGCCCCGGGGGCGTCCGGGTGACGTCGCGCGAGCCGGGGCCGCTCCTGCAGGTCGAGGGCTGCCCAGAGGTGCTCACGGTGGCCGAAGCCCGGGAGGAAGACACCCGCTGACCGCAGGCGGTCGCGGTTGGCCCAGACGACCTGCTGCAGGTACGTCGTACCGGTCTTGGGCAGGCCGACGTGGAGGAACACCCGGCGTGGCCCACCGTGGTCGCGCGGACCAGGGCTCAAGAGAAGTCCTCGCGGTACTTCCCGAGCAGCTCCTCCAGCTTCTCCTCGTCGCGCGCGGCGACCGGCAGCAGCAGCTCGGTCACGACGTCGGTGAGCTCGGCCAGGCGCACGTTGAGGGCGCGGTTCTCCTGGACGGCCTCCTCGAGCGCGGCGACGCGCTTCTCGAGGTCGCTGCCGGTCTCGGGGCTCGGGGTGCCCCCCCGGTTGCCCCACAGGTTGGGGAGTCCGAACATGTCTGCTGCCACCTCACGCGTTCCAGTCGATGATCATGCGGCACACCTGCGAGCTGCCGGGCGCGTCGGAGACGTGCTCGCGGACCTGCTCCAGGATCCGTCCGCCGGACTCCTCCACCTCGGCCGCGACGATCGCGGGATCGAGGGGCTTGCGGGCGCCGGTGCGGCGAGCGTAGCCGTCGCGCCCCTTCTCGCTGAGGAACTGCAGGTGCAGGGTGCCGGTGGTCCCGGCCAGCACCATGCGGGCCGAGCGCAGCATGTTGAGGCGACCGCGGCGACCGAGCCGCTCGACGACGTGGACGCAGCCGACCGCGCGGGGGCCGGGCATGCGGGCGATCCAGGCGGGCACGGCGAGGACGTGACGCAGCTCGAGGAGGTTGAAGAGCTGGAAGGTCACGCGCGGGTCGTCGGCGCGGCGCTGCGCCTCGGCGTCGTAGGCGTAGGGCTGGAAGTCGAGCCCGATCGCGGTCACGCCGCGGTCGGCGAACCAGGCGACGTCGGTGCCGCGTCCGCAGCCGATGTCGACGTACGTCGCGAGGTCGGGGTGGCGCGCGGCGACCGCCTCGGCGACGGCCGAGACCGACGCGGCGTGGTGCGCGGTGCGCTTGTGGTAGGCGTGCCAGCCGGCGCGGCCGGTGCGCATCCCGCGGAACCAGCCGTTGAACAGCTCGATCGTGCTGGCGGGCGTGGTGAACTTGTAGGCCGGGTCGGGAACCCGCCAGTGGGGGCCGTAGGTGGCGGTGAGGAAGCGGTCGGCGTCGGCCGGCACGGGGAACTCGCGTCCCTCGAGCGAGGCCGTCCCGAGCGGGTAGATCCACTCGCGCTCGAACGGCACGGCGATCTCCCCCATGAGGTAGAGCTTGCCGGCGCGCATGAACCCGCCGAACACGTCGAGACCGCGGTCGAGGCCGTCGCTCTCGAGGACGTGCACCTTGAGCGCGATCGCGCTGTAGCGGGTGACGCGGTAGCCCATGTCGGTGAGGGCGCGCTGGATCCGGAAGGACTCGCGGATCACGTCGACCGGGTGGTCGTGGCGGCTGACGTAGCCCAGGTCCGCGTCGCTGTCGTGGCCGATCAGGCCACCGTCGCGGATCGCGCCGAGCGCCGTGCCGTAGGCGAGGAAGGCGTCGAGCCCGGCCCGGTGCAGCGCGCCGAGCACCTCCTCGATCGCGTCGAGCAGCGGCTCGACCTGGGCGGCGTCGCGGGTGTCGAAGGTCTCCACCAGCTTGAGCGACTTGTCGAGGGCGAGCGGACGACCGGCGGGGTTGACGACGGCGATCCGGTCGGGACGCTCACCGAACTGCACCGTGCGGGAGAAGAGGACGGTGTCGGTGCCGGGGTCGCTGAGGGTCACGTCGGTGACGCCGTCGAGGAACGGGCGCAGCGGCTTGGGCCACTGCAGGCTGATCCCGTCGTCGCCCGTCTCGCCGTCGCGCAGCAGCCAGAAGGACCAGATGCGGCGGCCGTCGAAGGCCACGTCGACCAGCTGCTCACCGGCGGCTGCGACGAGCAGGCCCGTGGCGTCGATCCGGAGGACCTCCAGCGCGTCGGGACGCCGCAACTGGCTCAGGGACCTCACGCGGCGGACTATACCGAGCACCCGGCGCGTGGCTGCGGCGCCTACTGGCCGTCGGTCGATCCGTCGGTCCCGTCGGTCGATCCGTCGGTCCCGTCGTCGCCGGTGAGCGTGGCGGTGGCGTTGACCATCCCGTGGTCGGACGCCTGGCCCGTGCCGGTGACGGCGTAGCCGGCGAACGCGACTCCGGTGGAGCCGAAGATCCAGTCGACCTGCATGCTGGGCGGCGGCGCACAGCCGCCGGCCGAGCTGCCGCCGGCGGCGGCGGTGAAGACGCCGCCGGCGGTGAAGCGGCAGAAGATCTCGGCGCGCTCGTTGTAGTCGCCGGTGGCGATGACCGGGGTGCCGTCGGCCTGGTGGAGCTCGGTCAGGTGGGCGACCTCGATGGCGGCCGCCTCGGCCCGCCAGCGGGCGTTGTTGCCCAGCCTCGGCGTGTCGGCCGGGTTGTGGAAGTTGGCGAACCAGGCCCGGCGACCGGTGCTGATCGACTCCAGCAGCACGACGGGCATCGCGATCCGGCTACCGCCGGCGTAGGGGATCGAGAGCGTGTGCGCCTCGACGAGGGTGAACATGTCGGAGCGCCACGCGATGTTGAAACGCACCGACTTGTTGCCCAGCGACATCCCCGGGTAGAGCGAGTACTCCCCCGCCCGCGAGGTGAACATGCCGTACTGGCTCTCCTCGAACTCCTGGAACCCGACGACGTCGATGCCGTTGCTGCGCAGCTGAGCGATGGTCATGTCCATGCGCGGGCCGGCGTCGGGCCAGCCCGGCTTGTTGCCCCCCGGCCCGGTGTGGGAGTCACCCAGCACGTTGTAGCTCGCGACCTGGAGCTCGAACGGCTGCGTGCGCTGCTCGACCACCTCGACCTGCCGGGAGACGCGGGACGCGAGCCGCCGCTGGGCGGCACGGAAGCGGCGTACGGACGCCTCGAGCTGCTCGGGCTTCGGGTGCTTCGGCTCGGCCCCGGCCGAGCCGGACCGCTGCCCCTGGCCGCCGTCGTCGGCACCCGCGCCCGACTCGCCCGCCCCACCGGACTCCTCGGACGACTCCGCCTCGTCGGACGCGTCGGAGGCTGCCGTGGCCTGCGAGGCGCCCGTCCGGTCGGTGGCCACGTCGTCGACCGACGAGTCCGACCAGAACGACGCCCACACCACGGCGGCGACGATCGCGAGCACGAGGAAGGGAGCCCACAGCTCGACGCGCGAGCGGCGCGGGCTGCTCGTGGTCTCGGGGTCCTTGTGGTTCACGGCCACCTTCTGCGTGGGGTGAGCCGACGGCCCCGGCGGACGGCGCCACGCCGGACGTGGGCGGCTCGGAGCCGCAAGCCTAACCGGGCGCCGTCGCCGCGCACCAACCTTCGCGGATCAGGACCCGGGGACCAGCAGCGGGTCGAAGACCTGGAACCGCTGCTCGGGGTCCATCGATGACCCCGGCACCGGCGGGACGCCCAGCGTGCGCGTGACCAGGTTGGTCAGGTCCCCGACCCGGATCGGCTGCGCGCCGGAGTAGTTGAGCTGCTGCCGGCCGGGCGAGGTGAAGGACGGGTTGAGGGCGTAGAGGTCGCTCGCGGCCGGGACACCCGGACCGGTCACCCACATCGGGACCTTGTAGCTCTTGGCCCAGGTCCGCGACGAGCCGCGCGACTTCTGCGCGCC
Organism: uncultured Nocardioides sp.; assembly: GCF_947488025.1. GTDB lineage: Bacteria > Actinomycetota > Actinomycetes > Propionibacteriales > Nocardioidaceae > Nocardioides. The sequence goes on from NZ_CANKYS010000001.1 coordinate 107,019, forward strand.
ACCGGTGCCGGTGACGATCATGAGCGTCGTGCCGTTCATCGCCGGAGACTTCGCGATGCTGCGACGGATGCCGGCCACCTTCTGGAACGCCTTGCGGACCGCCTTCTCGTAGGCGGCACCCTTGAAGCCGTCGTCGAGACCGGTCTTCAGGACCCCGGACAGCTCGATGACGCTCAGCTCCGCAGGCTTGCGCTCGATCGTCTCGCGCCACCAGCCGACGCTCCTGGCGTCGTCGCGCATGATCTTGAACCGGTCGATCTTGGCGGTGCCGTCGTCGACGCCGTAGGGGTCCTTGCCGCCGCTCTTGCGGTTCCAGCTGCGGAGGACGAGCTGGTTCTCCTTGCGGCTCGAGGCGAACATGGTCCGCCCGGAGTTGTTGTGCGCGAGGTCGAAGAGGCTGGAGACGTACTGGCCCGCCGAGTCGTGGACCGCCGCAGGCAGCGTCTTCTTGGAGCCGACGCCGTGGCCACCGGCCTTGGGGAAGACTCGACGTCCGCTGAGCAGCGACATCAGGTTCGCGTCGGCCTGGGTGCTCTCGGTGGCCGTGCGCGCGTTGGTGGTCGAGGCACCGTTGCTGGCCATGCGCGTGGCCTCGCCCGGCGCCTTCGAGCCGCCCGCGATGGCCGAGGTCAGCCCGGGGACGGCCACGACCACGACGTGGTCGACGCCGTTGGGCGCGGAGGCCGGCACGACGGCGTTGGCGTAGTAGAGGGGGTGGTCGCTGGTCTTCGAGACGTAGTCGTTCCACAGGCGGGTGTAGCCGTTGAAGAAGACGTCCTGCGTGCCCATGATCCAGTCGATCGCGCCCCCGGCGGGCGGCTTGCACGTGCTGCCGTCGACGTAGCCGCCGCTGGCGGCCCACATGCCGGAGCCGGGCGCGACCTTGCAGTAGTAGCTGCCGCGCTCGTTCTTGTCACCGAGCGAGATGAACGGCGCGTCGGGGTAGGCGGCGCGCAGCTCCTTGACGAGCGCGACCTCCATCGCGAAGCCCGTGTCGCGGTAGGACTGGGCCGGACCGCGGACGTCGGCAGGGTTGTGGGTGTTGAAGAACCACACGCGGCGACCCGTGCCGACGTTCTGCAGCAGCACGGCCGGCATGCGGCTCGGCACTCCGTCGAAGTAGGGGATCGGGATGGTGCGCGCCTCGAGGAGCGTCCAGGTGTCGGTGCGCCACCCGATCGAGTTGACCGAGGGTCCGGCCGGGTTGTTGAGACCCGGGTAGGTCTGCCACGAGGTGCCCATCAGCTCGCCGAAGCGGGCCGCCTGCGGCGGCTGGAACTCCTGGAAGCCGACGACGTCGAGGGCGTTCTGCTGGAGCAGGCCCACCACGCGGTCCATGCGGACGGTGCCCGACTCCCAGCCCTTCCGCTTCCCGCCGGGGGCGGTGTGGTCGGCGCCGAGCACGTTGAAGTTGGCCACCCGGAACGAGGTGGCCGGAGTCGTCTGCGCCGTGTCTGCCGCGCGGGCCGCGACGGCCGCGGCGGCGGGCTGCACCGTAGCCGCCGACGCCGCCGCCGTGCCGGCGTCGGGAGCGGCAGGGGCCACGAGCAGGGCCGTGGCGAGCGTCAGGGTGACGGCGCCGAGGCGTCGGAGGGCGGACGGGCGCGAGGAAGCAGTGCCGGACATGGAAGGGGCCTCACAGAGGTCGGGGAAGTGGCGTCGTCGAGGTGACCCGACCGTGACCACTCACCACACGTGCTGGACGTGTCGGCCCGGGCCCGATCGATGTGACAGAAGTGACTCGTGCGACGCTAGAGTACACCACCCCTTCGGCGCGGAGGCGGATCGAGCGCGGCACCGGCACGCTACCGTTGCCGCCGTGAGCAACACCCCGACCCGCGTCTTCGTGGCCCGGCTCGTCGGGCTGCCGATCTTCGACCCCCAGGGCGACCAGGTGGCCAAGGTGCGCGACCTGGTCGTCGCGCTCCGCACCGAGACGAGCCAGCCGCGTGTCCTCGGCATGGTCGCCGAGGTCTTCGGCCGACGCCGGATCTTCGTGCCGATGACGCGCATCACCGCCATCGACAGCGGCCAGGTGCACACGACCGGCCTGCTCAACATGCGTCGCTTCGAGCAGCGCTCGACCGAGACGCTCGTGATGGGCCAGATGCTCGACCGGACGGTCACGATCAAGGACCCCGCCAAGGAGGGTGGCGTCACGGGCGTCGTCTACGACGTCGCGATGGAGCAGGCCCGCAACCGCGACTGGGTGCTCTCCCGCGTGGCGGTGCAGGAGCCGAGCAAGGGCTTCCGGCGCCGCGGGCAGACCCACGTCGTCGAGTGGCGCGACGTCACCGGGCTCACCCGGCACGAGCCGACCCAGGGGGCCACCCACCTCATCGCGGCGCTCAACGACATGCGCCCGGCCGACGCGGCCAACATGATCCACGACCTCCCGCCGGAGCGACGTTCGGCCGTCGTCGCGGCCCTCGACGACGAGCGGCTCGCCGACGTGCTCGAGGAGCTCCCCGAGGAGGACCAGGTCGAGATCCTCGAGCACCTCGACTCCGAGCGCGCCGCCGACGTGCTGGAGGAGATGTCGGCCGACGACGCCGCCGACCTGATCGCCGACCTCAACCCCGAGACGGCCGCGACCCTGCTGGGGCTGATGGAGCCCGACGAGGCCGAGGACGTGCGGCGTCTGATGTCGTACGCCGACGACACCGCCGGCGCGATGATGACGCCCGAGCCGGTGATCCTCTCCCCCGACGCGACCATCGCCGACGCCCTCGCGCACGTGCGCAACCCCGAGCTCACCCCGGCCCTGGCGGCGCTCGTCTACGTCTGCCGCCAGCCCCTGGAGACCCCTACCGGGCGGTTGCTGGGTGCGGCCCACATCCAGCGACTCCTGCGCGAGCCCCCCTCGACCCTGGTCGCCGCCGCGCTCGACGAGTCGATGGACCCGCTGCGTGCCGACGCCTCGATGGACGAGGTGGCCGCCCACCTCGCGACCTACAACCTGGTCGCCGCACCCGTCGTGGACGACGAGGGCCGGCTCATCGGCGCGGTCACCGTCGACGACCTCCTCGACCACATGCTCCCCGAGGGCTGGCGCGACCGGGCGCCGCGCCCGGGTCCGATCGCCGGCCCCGGCAGTGGAGGGGGTGGCCGATGAGCGACAACCGCCGCACCCGGCTCGACACCCCACGCGACACCCGTCGCCAGCTCGTGCGCCGCCCGTCCTACGACTCCGACGCGTTCGGCTCGTTCGCCGAGCAGTTCGCCCGCTTCATGGGCACCGCGAAGTTCCTCATCTACATGACGCTCTTCGTCATCGTCTGGATGGCGTGGAACACCCTCGCGCCGGCCGACCTGCGCTTCGACGAGTTCCCGTTCATCTTCCTGACCCTCATGCTCAGCCTGCAGGCGTCGTACGCCGCCCCGCTGATCCTGCTGGCGCAGAACCGGCAGGAGCAGCGCGACAAGGTCGTCGCCGAGCAGGACCGCCAGGCCAACGCCCGGGCCCACGCCGACATGGAGTTCCTGGCTCGCGAGGTCGCCTCGCTGCGGATGGCGGTCGGCGAGGTCGCCACCCGCGACTTCCTCCGCTCCGAGCTGCGCGGGCTCCTCGGGGACATCGAGGACCTCTCGCGCCGCGAGCCCGAGGACGAGCCGACACCGTGAGCCCTCGGGGCGGCTCGTAGACTTCTCGATCATGAGCACCCCCACGCAGCAGCAGGTGATGGACGCCCTGGCGACCGTCGACGACCCCGAGATCAAGCGCCCGATCACGGACCTGGGGATGGTCGACTCCGTCGAGGTCGCCGAGGACGGCTCCGTCGCGGTCCACGTGCTGCTGACCGTGGCGGGGTGCCCGCTCAAGGACACGATCAACCGCGACGTCACCGCGGCCGTCTCGAAGGTCCCCGGCGTCGCGTCGGTCGACCTCACCCTCGGCGTGATGACCGCCGAGCAGCGCGCCGGCCTCAAGGAGATCCTCAGCGACGGGCGCGCCCAGCGCGAGATCCCCTTCTCCCAGCCCGGCTCGCTCACCAAGGTCTACGCGATCGCGAGCGGCAAGGGCGGCGTCGGCAAGTCGTCGGTCACGGTCAACCTCGCGCTGTCGCTCGCCGCGCAGGGCCTCAAGGTGGGCATCGTCGACGCCGACATCTACGGCCACTCGGTGCCGGCGATGCTCGGCATCGCCGACGCACGGCCCACCCAGGTCGACGACCTGATCATGCCCGTGCCCACGCCCAGCGGCGTCTCGGTGATCTCCATCGGCATGCTCAAGCCGCGCCGCGACCAGGTTGTCGCCTGGCGCGGCCCGATGCTCGACCGCGCCCTCGTGCAGATGCTGGCCGACGTCTACTGGGGCGACCTCGACGCCCTGCTGCTCGACCTGCCCCCGGGCACCGGCGACGTCGCCATCTCGCTCGGCCAGCACCTGCCCAGCGCGGAGGTCGTGGTCGTCACGACGCCGCAGGAGGCGGCGGCCGAGGTGGCCGAGCGGGCCGGAACGATGGCCTCGATGATGCACCAGCGCGTCGTCGGCGTGATCGAGAACATGAGCTACCTCCCCTGCCCGCACTGCCCGCCCGAGGACGACCACCGCCTCGAGGTCTTCGGCAGCGGCGGCGGCGCCCGCGTGGCGGCGACGCTGTCGGGCCGGTTCGGCTACGACGTACCGGTCCTGGCGCAGATCCCGCTCGACATCTCGCTGCGCGAGGGGGGTGACGTCGGCAAGCCCATCGTGGAGGCCGACCCGTCCGCCCTCGCCGCGCGTGAGCTCGCCCGGGTCGCCCAGACGCTGTCGGGTCGCGGCCGGGGGCTCGCGGGCATGCAGCTCGGGCTCACGCCGTCCAGCAAGTTCTGACCACGTCCGACCACCGCTCCGGGCAGGCAGTAGGTTCTGGGACATGTTCGACGTCGGGCTCCTCGAGCTGGCCGTGATCGCCCTCGTGGCGGTCGTCGTGCTGGGTCCGGACAAGCTGCCCGACCTCGCCCGCCAGGCGGCCCAGCTGCTCCACCGGGCGCGCGGGCTCGCGACCAACGCCCGCGACGAGCTCCGCAACGAGCTCGGCCCGGAGTACTCCGACCTCCAGCTCCGCGACCTCGACCCCCGCACGATCGTGCGCAAGCACATCACCGAGGCGATGGCCGAGGTCGACCGCGAGCAAGCCGAGGCGGCCCAGCAGTCCGCGCTTCCCGAGGGCCACGTCCCGCCCTACGACGTCGAGGCGACCTGACCACCCCGCCCGACCTGCTAGTCGTCGCGGCTCTGCACGGCGACCAGCGCGGCGTAGGGCACGAGGAAGACCTCGCCCGAGGCGGCGCGCCCCTCGAGGAAGTCCGCCCCGACGCGGACGACGTACGCCTCGTGGCGGGTGCCGTCGGCCAAGTGCAGGAGGCAGCGCGCCTCCGCGTCCGCGAGCCGGCGCAGCGCGGCCCGCAGGCCGAGGCGGTCGACCGGTGACCAGGCGAGCTCGGGCACCGAGCGCTCGCTCGCACCCCGTACGCCGGTGACAGCCCGGAGCGGCACGACCCAGTCCTGACGCGTCCCGCTGAGCAGGCACCACTCCTCCCCCACCCGCGCCAGACGGCCCTCGACCCGTCCCAGGTGCGGGAGGTCGAGCGACACGTCCTGCCCGCGGGAGGCCATCAGCCGGCTGGCGAGGGTGACGGTGGCGTACTCCGTGCGCGCCCGGTCGGCGAGCTCGGCCTCGCGGTCCGCCTCCCACGCGGCCGCGGCCTGGCCCTCGAGGTCGTCGAGCAGCGCGAACAGGTCGTGCTCCCAGGACATGGGCCGAGCCTAGCCATTCTCGCGACAGCTGTGGAGAAGCCGTTGACATCACCCGCGAACGTTCGTTGAATGAGGCAAACACACGCAAACGAAAGGATCGCGTGATGTCTCGGGGGATCACTCGCACGGCGCGGCCGTACGCCGTCTGGCTGGGGGTGACGGGCGCGGCCGCGGCCGCGGCGTCGTCCGTGCCCGACGCGTGGCGCGCGACCGCGAGCGCCTCGGCCTCCGAGCGCACGGTCGACGTGCTGGTCGCCGGCTGCGCCACGCTGCTGGCGCTGTCGCTGGCCTGGCTCTGGCTGGTCACCTCGGTGACGGTGGCCGAGCTCGTGGCGGGCCGGGCACCCCGTGGCGGAGGTGCCACGCGGCGCCTGGTGCTGCTCGCGTGCGGCGCCGCCGTGGTCGCGGGCACGGCCCTCCCGGCGCAGGCCGCCGGCGGCGACGGCGCGGAGCTGCTCGTCGGGCTCCCGCTGCCCGAGCGCGCGGTCGCACCGGCCACCGACCCCGCGACCCACGCGGCCGCCGACACGCCCACCACCCCGGTCTCGCACCCGACGACGGGCGACGCCTACGTGGTCCGAGCAGGTGACTCGCTGTGGTCCATCGCCCGCGCGCACCCGGCACGGGGTGTCGGCGTCGAGGCCCGCTGGCGCGAGATCTGGCGTCTCAACCACGAGGTCGTCGGCGACGACCCCGATCTGATCCACCCGGGCCAGGCGCTCCGCCTGCCCGCCACCGACGCGGACACGGACACCGACACGGACGGAGAACGACGATGAGCACACCTGACACCACCGACGCCGAGGTCATCGTGCTGCGGCCGAGCGGCGGCATGGCCAGCGTCCAGGGGGCACTCGCCCTGGACCTGACGCCGCGCACCGCTCCCCCGCGGCCGCGGTTGCGGAGCACCCGCGCGAGCGACCTGGCCGACCTCGAACGCGCCTCCCGGGAGCAGGTGGACGCCTTCGTCGGCCGCTACCTGCAGGCCGCGGTCGAGATCGCCGCCGGCGACCGACCGGTCGCCCAGCTGCTGCGCCACACGGTCCCGGGGGTCTACGACGCGCTGGCCGGGCGCGCCCGCGCGGTCGCCGCGGCGGGCGGCCTCACGCCGGGCCGGGTCCGGGGACCCAACCCGGCGCGGCCGGTCGTGGTCGGCGTACGCACCGCCCTGATCCGCAGTGACGCGGTCGAGGCGAGCGCGCACGTGCGCTACGGCCGTCGCTCACGCGCCGTCGCCGCGCGGTTCGAGGTCGTGCGCGACCGCTGGCAGTGCGTCGCGATCAGCTGGGGCTAGGTTCAGCCGCCGGCGCGCGTGGTGTGGCCCGAGGCCCCGCCCGGGGCACCGTGGCAGCGCTTGAACTTCTGACCGGATCCGCACGGGCACAGCGAGTTGCGACCGATGCCGGCGAACTCGTCGTCCTCGGCCGACGGAGCCGGGTGGACCTCGGCCTCACCGTCCTCCGAGGGCGCGCTGTAGGACAGGTTCTGCGGGCGGTTGGGCTTGTCGAGGCCCTTGGCGCGGATCGTGGGCGCGTGGGACTGGGCCTGAGCGAAGTCGATCTGAGGCGTGGCGGCGGACACCTGCGGCGCGGCCTGCGGTGCAGCCGCGAGGACCGCCTCGCCGGACGTGCCGTCGTCCTCGTCCTCGACCTCCACCTGGAGGTTGAAGAGGAAGCCGACCGACTCCTCCTTGATGCCGTCCATCATCGCGGCGAACATGTCGAAGCCCTCGCGCTGGTACTCCACGAGCGGGTCGCGCTGGGCGTAGGCACGCAGGGAGATGCCCTCGCGGAGGTAGTCCATCTCGTAGAGGTGCTCGCGCCACTTGCGGTCGAGCACGGAGAGGATGACGCGACGCTCCAGCTCGCGCTGGACCTCCTCGCCGATCTCGTCCTCGCGACGGTCGTAGGCCTCCTGCACGTCCTTCTGCAGGTCCTCGATCAGCTTCTCGCGGTTGAGCCCCTCGACACCGCCGGCCTCCTTGACCAGGCCCTCCTTGGTCAGGCCGACCGGGTAGAGCTGGTTGAGGGCGGTGAACAGGCCGTCGAGGTCCCAGTCCTCGGCGTAGCCCTCGGTCGCACCGCGGACGTAGCCCGCGACCACGTCGTCGAGGAAGCCGCGGATCTGCTCGCCGAGGTCGGCACCCTCGAGCACCCGGCGGCGCTCGGCGTAGATGACCTCGCGCTGGCGGCTCATCACGTCGTCGTACTTGAGCACGTTCTTGCGCGACTCGAAGTTCTGCGACTCGATGTTGGCCTGGGCGCCGGCGATCGCGTTGCTGACGCGCTTGGCGTCGATCGGCACGTCGTCGGGCACCTTGAGGACGGTGAGGATCCGGTCGACCCACTCCGACTTGAACAGCCGCATCATCTCGTCCTGGAGCGACAGGTAGAACCGGGACTCACCCGGGTCGCCCTGACGGCCGGAACGACCGCGGAGCTGGTTGTCGATGCGGCGCGACTCGTGGCGCTCGGTGCCGACGACGTAGAGGCCGCCGAGCTCGCGGACCTCGTCGTGCTCGGCGGAGACCTGCGCCTTGATCCGCTCGACCATCGCGGGCCAGGCCGCGTCGTAGTCCTCCGGCGACTCGACCGGGTCAAGGCCCTGCTTGCGCAGCTCCTGGTCGGCGAGGAAGTCGACGGACCCGCCGAGCATGATGTCGGTGCCTCGACCGGCCATGTTGGTGGCGACGGTGACGGCGCCCTTGTGACCGGCGAGCGCGACGACCTTGGCCTCGTCGGCGTGCTGCTTGGCGTTGAGGACGGTGTGCGGGATGCCGCGCTTCTTGAGCAGGTTGGAGAGATACTCCGACTTCTCGACCGACACGGTGCCGATGAGGATCGGCTGGCCCTTGTCGTGGCGCTCGGCGATGTCGTCGGCGACGGCCTCGTACTTCGCCTCCTCGGTGCGGTAGACGAGGTCGACGTTGTCCTTGCGCTGCATCGGGCGGTTGGTCGGGATCGGGACCACGCCGAGCTTGTAGATCTTGTCGAACTCGGACGCCTCGGTCATGGCCGTACCGGTCATCCCGGAGAGCTTGTCGTAGAGGCGGAAGTAGTTCTGCAGGGTGATCGTGGCGAGGGTCTGGTACTCCTCGCGGACGGTCACGCCCTCCTTGGCCTCGATGGCCTGGTGCAGGCCGTCGTTGTAGCGACGACCGGCCAGGATGCGGCCGGTGTGCTCGTCGACGATGAGGACCTCGCCGTCCATGACGACGTACTCCTTGTCGTTGCGGAACAGCTCCTTGGCCTTGATGGAGTTGTTCAGGAACGAGATGAGCGGGGTGTTGACCGAGTCGTAGAGGTTGTCGATGCCGAGGTGGTCCTCGACCTTGGTGATGCCCGGCTCGAGCACCGAGATGGTGCGCTTCTTCTCGTCGACCTCGTAGTCGACGTCCTTGACGAGGGTGCGCGTGATCTTGGAGAACTCGGCGTACCACTTCACCTCGTCCTGGGTCGGTCCGCTGATGATGAGCGGGGTGCGGGCCTCATCGATGAGGATCGAGTCGACCTCGTCCACGATGGCGAAGTTGTGGCCGCGCTGGACGCACTCCGCGACCGAGTCCGCCATGTTGTCGCGGAGGTAGTCGAAGCCGAGCTCGTTGTTGGTGCCGTAGGTGATGTCGCAGGCGTAGGCCTCGCGGCGCTCGGCCGGGCGCATCGACGGGAGGATCACGCCGGTGGTCAGGCCGAGGAAGTGGTGCACGCGGCCCATCTGCTCGGACTGGAACTTGGCGAGGTAGTCGTTGACCGTGACGACGTGGACGCCCTTGCCCTCGAGGGCGTTGAGGTAGGACGGCAGCACCGCGACGAGGGTCTTGCCCTCACCGGTCTTCATCTCGGCGATGTTGCCGAGGTGGAGGGCGGCCGCACCCATCACCTGCACGTCGAAGGGGCGCATGCCGAGCACGCGCTTGCTCGCCTCGCGGACGGTGGCGAACGCCTCCGGCATGACGTCGTCGAGGGTCTCGCCGTTGGCGAGCCGCTCGCGGAACTCGTCGGTCATCCCGCGGAGCTCGTCGTCGGTCATCTTGACGAAGTCGTCCTCGATGGCGTTGACGGCCTTGGACACGGCTTCGAGCTCACGGAGGATCTTGCCCTCGCCGATGCGGAGCAGCTTGTCGATGATGGCAGGCACGAGTGGTAACTGTACCTACCTCGCCAACGCTGCTCCCAATGCGTGCGCCAGGTCACCCCGGCCTCCGACCACCACGTCGTCGAGCCCGAGCCAGCCCGCGAGCCGCCACAGCTCGGCGGCCAGCTCGTCGGCGGTCCCCGCCGGGGCACCCGGCTCCGCGAAGGCGCCCGGGACGAGCAGGCGCCCGGTGGCCCGGTCGGCCTTGAGGTCCACCCGCGCGACCAGCCGGTCACCGAGGAGGAACGGCAGGACGTAGTAGCCGTGCACGCGCTTGTCGGCCGGGACGTAGATCTCGATGCGGTAGAAGAACCCGAAGAGCGCCTCGGCCCGGGCGCGTTGCCACACCACCGGGTCGAACGGGCTGAGCAGGGTGCGGGCGGCCACGCGCCTCGGCACCCGGGCGTCGCGGTGCAGGTAGGTCGGCCGTCCCCAGCCCTGCACGGCCACGGGCACGAGCTCACCGGCCTCGACGAGCTCGTCGATCGCCACCTTCACGCTCGCCCTGCCGGGCGCGGGCTGCAGGCGCAGCCGGTAGTAGTCGGCGAGGCAGGCCCCGCTGGCGACGCCGTACGAGCGGGCCGCCCGGCGGACGAGCTCGGTGACCGCCTCCTGCGGCGTGGGCGTCGGCGCGGCGAGGACGTCGGCGGGAAGGACCCGCTCGGGCACGTCGTAGAGCACCTCGAACTGGCTGTTGCGCCCGGCGATGGCGGCCTCGCCCACGAGGTAGAGGTAGTCGAGGACCTTGCGGGCCTCCGACCAGTTCCAGCCCCAGTGCTCCTTCGTGCGCGGACCGGTGCTGAGCTCGTCCTCGAGGTCGCGCGCCGTGACCGGCCCGCGGTCGCGCACGGCGTCGAGCACCCGCGGCTCGAGCGTGGCGTCGGCGGTGAAGCCCCACTTGCCGCGATCGGCGCGGTAGGACTCCATCCGGTGCCGCATCAGCGGCCACAGCTCGACCGGCATCAGCGCCTGGACGTGCGCCCAGTACTCCACGAGCCGACGGGGCCGGCGCGCGGTGCCCTGCTGCGCGCGACGCAGCAGCTCCACGTCGTAGGGGCCCATCCGCGAGTAGAGCGGCATGAAGTGGGCACGCTGGAGCACGTTGACCGAGTCGACCTGCAGCAGCCCGGTGCGCGCGAGCGTGCGGTCGAGCGTCGCCATGGTGGGCGTGGCGTGGGTGCGGTCCGTGAATCCCTGGGCCGCCAGCGCGACACGGCGCGCCTGGAGCTGGGTCAGCTGGTCCAAGGTCAGGGCAGGTCGAGCAGCTTCTCGCGCATGGCGTACATGACGGCCTCCATGCGGGAGTGGAGCTGCAGCTTCTCCAGGATGTTGCGGACGTGGTTCTTGACGGTGTTCTCGGAGATGAAGAGCTCCTTGGCGACCTCACGGTTGTTGAGGCCCTTGGCCACCAGGCGCAGCACCTCGAGCTCGCGCTCGGTGAGGCGCAGGGCGGGGCCCTGCTCGCGCTCGGGCTTCGACATCTGCTTGAACTCGTCGATGAGCTTGACGGCCATCGACGGGCTGATCAGCGACTGGCCCTCGTTGACCACGCGGACCGCCTGGGCGACCTCCTCGATCGAAGAGTCCTTGAGCAGGTAGCCGGCGGCGCCGTTCTTGACCGACTCGTAGAGGTCGGCCTCCTCGTCGGAGACGGTGAGCATGATGATCTTGGTGGCCGGCACGGCCTCCTTGATCGCGCGGCACGCCTCGACACCGGTGCGGCGCGGCATCCGGACGTCGAGCAGGATCACGTCGGGCGCGGTGGTGATCGCCAGCTCGGTCGCGGTGATGCCGTCGGCGGCCTCGCCGACGACCTCGATGTCGATGTCACCGCCCAGCAGCATGATGAGGCCACGGCGGAAGAGCTCTTGGTCGTCGACGACCAGGACACGAACGGGTTCGTTCCCAGCGGATGTTGCCTCGGTCACGCGCGCATCATGTCATGCGCGCGTGACCGGTGGCAGGGGTCGCCTCGGTGTCGGTTCAGTCGACCTCGAGGGAGATGACTCCGTAGTCGTAGCCGCGCCGGCGGTAGACCACCGCCGGCCGCTCGCTCTCCTTGTCGACGTAGAGGTAGAAGTCGTGGCCGACGAGCTCCATCTCGTAGAGGGCCTGGTCGAGCGTCATCGGGACCGCGGCGTGGGACTTCTCCCGCACCACGAGCGGGCCGTCGCCGGTCACGGTGATCGGTCCGACCTTGCGCTCGACGACGTCGTCGTCCTCGGTGGCGGTGTCCTCGGGCTCCGGCAGGGCGGCGAGGGCCTCGGCCACCGAGAGGTGGTCGTTGCGGCCCTTGTGCACGCGGCGCCGGTCGGCGGCGCGGCGCATCTGGGACTGCATCTTGTCGAGGGCGAGATCGAGGGCGCCCATCTTGTCCTCGGCAGCGGCCTCCGCCCGGATCACCGGCCCCTTGGAGAAGGCGGTGAGCTCGACCTTGGTGGACCGGTCGTGCTGGCGGGGGTTCTTCTCGAGCTCGACCTCCACCTGGACGCGCATGATGCGGTGATCGTGCTTCTCCAGACGGGTGAGCTTCTCGGACACGTGCTCGCGGAACCGGTCGGACACCTCGCAGTGCCGTCCCGTGACCACAACCTCCATGTGAACCTCCTCAACTAGCGAACGGTCCGCACCCCTCCATTTCGCCGCGGCGGCACACCCGCCGGGGCAGGGTGGGATGGAGCCCGCCCGGCCGACCTGGTCTTCGACCCCACAACCGCCTGCTGAAGCGTTCGCAACTTCTCCGTCACTACTGGCCTTCTCCCGGCATCCGGCACATCTGGTGCCGGAGACGGGGCAGGACTTACTTCTAAGCCGCACCGTGATCGTCCGACGGACAGCACGCTGCAGGACAGCGCAGCGCCCGGGGACTTACGTGGACCGTTTCGCCTGCGACTGGCATCGGCTTGCCTCGGGTCTGGTCTGGCGCCGCACCTCACGGTGCTGCGCGCAGCCCTCTCCGTGACGCAACCACGGACCCGGGCGGACTCCATGACAAGACGCTAGCCCCTCCGCGGCCCCGGGCCAACCGCGGGGTCACCTGTCGGTCGGGGGGACCGATCCGCGCCGCCGTGTGGCGGCCACGGCAGCGACCGCGACAGGCGGCAGACCGACCGCCTCGAGCGCCCGCTGCGCCTCCCGCGCGGTCGACCCGGTGGTCAGCACGTCGTCGCAGACCACGACGTGGGCCTCCCGGAACCGGCGCCCGACGCGGGCGAGGGAGGTGGACGGGCAGCGCATCGACCCGGCCATGTTGGCGGCCCGGCCGCCGGCGTCGAGACCGGCCTGGTCAGCGGCTCCGCGCGACACGAGCAGCGGCACGACCACCGCGGGACGGTCCCTGCGCAGGCGCGAGGCGGCGACGCGGGTCAGCGCCGCCGTGGCCTCGTAGCCCCGCCGCCGCCCCGCGCCCGGTCGCGACGGCACCGGGACCAGCAGCAGGGGCACGCCCCGGTCGAGGTCAGCGGCGGCCCCGTGGACGGCCCGGGCGAGCAGGTCGCCGAGCACCCGCCGGTGCCCCCACTGGCCACGGTCCTTGTGGCCCACCACCAGCGCCCGCACCGCGCCGTCGTACGCCTCGACGACCCACGGGGTCACCAGCCCGTCGGGGACGGGTGTCGGCCAGGCCACGCGCGGGGTGCGGGAGAGGCAGCCGCGGCAGGTCGGGCACAGCATCCGGCCGGGCAGGTCGCACCCCACGCACCGGCTGCCGAGGAACAGGTCGAGGGCCTCGTCGAGCACGCGCCCATGCCAGCAGGAGGCGTCGTACGACGGCAACCGCCGGCACGCGGCCTGTGGATCAGCCGACGTAGGTGAGCGAGGTCAGGCCCGGCGCCAGGTCGGGCACCGCGCGCTCGGGCCGGGTCAGGCTGAAGACCGAACGACCCGCCACGGCGTAGACCTCGACGAGGTCGACGGGGGTGGACACGAGCGCGCGGATCCGCCCGCGCAGGCTCGTCGCACCGCCGGTGGAGATCTCACCCGGTGCCCCGTCGACTGAGACCGTGCGCACCTGCGCGAGGTCGTCGGTGATGATGTCGCGCAGCACCGACACGGTCGTGGGCGAGCGCCAGGCGACGTCGCGGATGCGAGCGGTGTCCTCGGCAGGCAACGAGAGGGGCTGCGGCCGGGTGAAGCCGATGACCGCTCCCGCGGCGTCGTGCCGGATCCGGACGGCGACGACCTGGTCGGTCGAGCCCCGGCGCACGACGGCCACCAGGCGGCTGCCGTCGCGCGAGACGATCAGCTCGCTCAGGCGCCGGCCGGTGAGGCCCGGCACCTCCAGCTCGCCGGCCACCCCGTCGACGACCTGGATCACCCGGGCCCGCCCACCGTTGCGGTCGAGCACCCAGATCCGGTCGCGGTAGTCCCAGTGCGGAGCGGCGAGGTCCACGGCGCCGACGACGACGGTCGCGACCTCTCCCGTCGCCGCCTCGGTGGGGGCGACCACCAGCTCGGTGCCCGCTGCGGTGACGCCGGCCACCCGGGCACCGGCGAGGTTGACGCCGATCGAGCGCAGGTCGACCGCCGAGTCCTCCTGGCCGAGCGGGCCGAGGGTGGGGGCGAGCTCCCCCAGCTGGCCGGCGACGACGCGGCCCCGGTCGAGGGCGAAGAGGTCGGTGCTGGCCGGTACGCCGTTGGGGTCGTAGGCGCTGCCGAACTGGAGGCTGACCTGGGGGGAACCGCTGGGGCCGACGATGGTCCGGCCGCCGATGCTGAGCTGCACGGCACCGATCCGCGGCTCCTGCCGCAGGGTCCACACCAGCTGGGCCAGCATCCGCTCCGTCGTCAGCTCGTCCACCGCGTCGGGGTCGCCGGACAGGGAGACCTCGGCGACGCCGGAGACGATCGGTACCGACAGGCCGTGGGTGGTGCCGGGTGGGAAGTAGCTATGGGCGACGTCCTGCAGGTCGGCCGAGGTGGTGGTGAGCAGCCCGCGCACCAAGGAGGAGGCGAGCTGCTCGCCGCGCGGCACGAACACCGGCTCGGGGATGAGCACCTCGGTCGTGGGGTCGAAGTAGTAGAGCGAGGCCCGCTCGTACCAGTCGTCGAACCACGACTCCGGGACGATGAGGGCGTCGGGCACCTCGTCGATGCGCCACTCGCCGTCCTCCTTGACCAGGCCGATCGACAAGCTGGCGCCGGAGCGGGTGCGCTGCCAGGCGCCGCGGGCGTCGTAGAGGTTGACATCGGTCAGCGGCACCCGGACCGACGTGCCGGCCGTGGCGTCGCCGAGCTCGGAGTAGGTGATGATCTGCTGCTCCGGGACCCACGCCTCGGCGGCCTCGCGGGACAGGAACTGGCGAGCCACGCGGGCGCTGACCGGGGTGGCCGTCATCGCCTCGAAGAAGCCGTCGACGATCTCGGAGGTCGCCTGGCCCTTCTGCGGGGGGCGCGGGTCGAACGAGATGCCGGGCACGTCCTCGGTGACGCCGGTGCCCTCCGACTCCTCGACCGGGCCGGACGTCGGCATCTGCACGCAGCCGGCGAGCAGGGACGCCGCCAGGACCGCACCCGCGGTGCGCAGCGCCCGCGCTGCCGACCGGCGGTTCACGCCGTCTCCCGGGCGTCGACCGGCACCAGGGGCAGCGGCGAGTGGCGCAGCTGGGTGCCGAGCTGGCGGGGCAGGGTCAGCCGGAACTGGGCGCCCTCACCGGGACGACCCCACGCCTGGAGCCACCCGCCGTGCAGGTGGGTGTCCTCCAGCGAGATGGACAGGCCGAGGCCGGTGCCGCCACTGGTGCGGGCGCGCGCCGGATCCGCGCGCCAGAACCGGTTGAAGACCATCGCCGACTCCCCCGGCCCGAGTCCCACGCCGTGGTCGCGCACCGCGATCGCGGCCGACTGGAGGTCGGCACCGACGAAGATCTCGACGTCGCGGCTCTCGGCGTGGTCGATGGCGTTGGTGACGAGGTTGCGCACGATCCGCTCCACGCGGCGTACGTCGGCCTCCGCGACGCACGGCGTACCGGGGTCGTGCAGCACCACGCGGGTGTCGCGCTGGGCGGCCAGCGCGGAGGTCATGTCGACGACGCGGCGTGCCACGTCGACGAGGTCCACGTCCTCGGTCTCGAGCACCGCGGCGCCGGCGTCGAAGCGGCTGATCTCGAGCAGGTCGGCCAGCAGCGTCTCGAAGCGGTCGAGCTCCTTCTGCAGCAGCTCGGCGGCGCGACCGGTCACCGGGTCGAGGAACGGCTTGGCGTCGTGGATGACGTCGCTGGCCATCCGTACGGTGGTGATCGGGGTGCGCAGCTCGTGGGAGACGTCGGAGACGAAGCGCCGCTGCAGCCGGCTGAGCTCCTCGAGCTGGCGGATCTGCTTCTGGAGGTTGGAGGCCATCTGGTTGAACGACGTGGCCAGGCGCGCGAGGTCGTCCTCGCCGGTCACCCGGAGCCGCTCCTGCAGCTGCCCGGCGGCGAGGCGCTCGGCGACACGACGAGCCATCCGGATCGGGGTCACCACCTGCCTGGTCACCAGCCAGGTGAGGCCGGCCACGAGCAGCAGCAGCGGCACCCCGGCGATGAGCATCGCGCGCGAGACCAGGGCGAGCGTCTCCTGCTGCTCGGCCAGCGGGTAGAGGTAGTAGAGGGTGTAGGTGTTGTCGTCGGCAGGCAGCCGGACCTGGCTGCCGACCACGATGCCGGGCCCCTCGGGCAGTCCCTGGATCGGTCGGGTGGTCTGGATGTCGGTGTAGGTCCACGCCGTCGGTGAGAGCGAGTCGAAGCGCGCCTCCATCGACTCCGGCACGCTGGAGAGGTCGAGGCCCTCGGTGAACTTCGCACCACCGTCGGCCAGGCGCAGCCCCTCGCCGATCGGCGGGGACAGCACGACCGCGAAGCCGGCCGTCGCCCCGCGCGCCTGGAGAGGCTCGACGAGGGCCTGCTGCTGGGCCGACTCGTCGACATCGACGCCGAACGCGGCGGCCAGTGCCGCGCGGGCCGCCTCGGTCTCGCTCTCGGCCTCCTGCACGACGGCCTCGACCCGGTGGTCGAGCAACCCCTCGCGGGTCTGCTGGATGAGGAACCAGCCCACGATGCCGACGACGGCTGCGGAGAGCAGGACCGTGCTCACCACGACGCGTGCCTGCACCGAGCGCCGCCAGAAGGCGGGCCCGTGCCAGAGCACCGGTGGGAGCCGGTCGCGGATGCTCACCCGTGGGCCCCTAGGACTTGCCGGCCTTGTAGCCCACGCCGCGCACCGTCACCACGACCTCCGGGTTCTCCGGGTCGTGCTCCACCTTGGAGCGCAGGCGCTGGACATGGACGTTGACCAGCCGGGTGTCGGCGCTGTGCCGGTAGCCCCACACCTGCTCGAGCAGCACCTCGCGGGTGAAGACCTGCCACGGCTTGCGGGCCAGGCAGACGAGCAGGTCGAACTCGAGCGGGGTCAGGTTGATCGGCTGGTCGCCGCGCGTGACGGAGTGGCCGGCGACGTCGATCGACACGTCGCCGATGGTCAGGCCCTCGTCGGGCGTGACGTCATTGCGGCGTACGCGCGCGCGGACGCGGGCGATGAGCTCCTTGGGCTTGAACGGCTTGACGATGTAGTCGTCGGCACCGGACTCGAGGCCGACGACCACGTCGACGGTGTCGCCCTTGGCGGTGAGCATCACGATCGGCACGCCGGACTCGGCGCGGATCTCCTTGCAGACGTCGATGCCGTCCTTGCCGGGGAGCATCAGGTCGAGCAGGACCAGGTCGGGCCGGTAGTCACGGAACGCGTCGAGGGCGACGTCACCGCGGCCCACGATGCGGCTGTCGAACCCCTCCTGGCGAAGCACGATGGAGAGCATCTCCGCCAAGGAGGCGTCGTCGTCGACGACGAGCACGCTTCCGCGTGCGGGTTCGGCGAGGTCGGTCATGGCGCCAGTCTATTGGGGCGCCATGACGACCTCAGCCGAACGCCGGTGCCGCTCAGTAGCGGTAGTGGTCGGACTTGAACGGGCCCTCGACCGGGACGCCGAGGTAGGCGGCCTGCTCCTTGGTCAGCTCGGTCAGCTCGACACCGAGGGCGTCGAGGTGCAGCCGGGCGACCTCCTCGTCCAGGTGCTTGGGCAGCACGTGCACGCCGAGCTCGTAGTCGTCGGCCTTCGCGAAGAGCTCGATCTGCGCCAGCACCTGGTTGGTGAAGGAGTTGGACATCACGAACGACGGGTGGCCGGTGGCGTTGCCCAGGTTGAGCAGGCGGCCCTCGGACAGCACGATGACCTTCTTGCCGGGCTTGCCGTCCTCGGACGGGAAGATCCACTGGTGGACCTGCGGCTTGATCTCGTCCTTGACGATGCCGGGGATCCTGGCCAGGCCGGCCATGTTGATCTCGTTGTCGAAGTGGCCGATGTTGCCGACGATCGCCTGGTGCTTCATCTTGTGGAAGTGCTCGACCGTGATGATGTCGAAGTTGCCGGTCGTGGTGATGAAGATGTCGGCGGTCTCGACGACCGACTCGAGGCGCTTGACCTCGTAGCCGTCCATCGCGGCCTGGAGCGCGCAGATCGGGTCGATCTCGGTGACGATGACGCGGGCGCCCTGGCCGCGCAGGGACTCCGCGGAACCCTTGCCGACGTCGCCGTAGCCGCAGACGACCGCGACCTTGCCGCCGATCATCACGTCGGTGGCGCGGTTGATGCCGTCGACGAGCGAGTGGCGGCAGCCGTACTTGTTGTCGAACTTGGACTTGGTGACCGAGTCGTTGACGTTGATCGCCGGGAAGAGGAGCGTGCCCTCCTTGAAGCGCTCGTAGAGGCGCAGCACACCGGTGGTGGTCTCCTCGGAGACGCCCTTGACGAGCGGCGCGCGCCTGGTCCAGCGCTGCGGGTCGGACTCGAGCGAGCGGGCCAGGACGCGCAGCACCTCCTTGAACTCCTCGTTGTCGGTGGAGTCCTGAGAGGGGACGGCGCCGGCCTTCTCGTACTCGACGCCGAGGTGCAGCAGCATCGTGATGTCGCCGCCGTCGTCGAGCAGCATGTTGGGGCCGCCCACCTCGCCGTCCGTGGCCGGGAAGTCGAAGACCTTCTCGGCCTCGTCCCAGTACTCGGCGAGGCTCTCGCCCTTCCACGCGAAGACCGGGACGCCCTGCGGGTCCTCGGGCGTGCCGCCCTTCGACGGGGGGCCGACGACGACCGCGGCGGCGGCGTGGTCCTGGGTGGAGAAGATGTTGCAGGTGGCCCAGCGGATGTCAGCGCCGAGGGCCGCGAGCGTCTCGATCAGCACGGCGGTCTGGATCGTCATGTGCAGCGAGCCGGCGATGCGCGCGCCCTTGAGCGGCTGCTCCTTGCCGTAGCGCTCGCGCATGGCCATCAGGCCCGGCATCTCGTGCTCGGCGAGCTCGATCTCCTTGCGGCCGTAGGCAGCGAGGTTGAGGTCGGCGACGTTGAAGTCCATCGGTTGTCTCCTGGAGTGGTGGAGCCGTCTGCGCCGCACATCTGTGCGTCGTCGGGATCTCCCGCGCGGACCAGAAGAGGGTAGGACGGCCCTCAGCGATTCGGGGAATCCTCGGCAGGCGGGTCGACACGGCCAGTGGCGTGGTCGTCAGCGTGCTCGTCGGGCTGCTTGTCGGGGTGCTCGTCCTCCTGCTCGTCGCCCTGCTCGTCGCCGTGGCCTGAGCCTTGCCCGCCACCGATCCCGAAGGCGTGCAGGAGGACCAGGACGATCCCACCGACCACCAGGCCGACCAGGCCCGACAGGACCGTGTTGAGGAGCCAGCCGAGGAGGGAGCCGAGGGCCCCGCCCACGGCGTCGTTCACCTCTTCCTCCCAGTGGTGGATGAGGTCGTACGGCGCGTGCAGCACGTCACCGACCGTCGTACCCTCCAGCAGCCCGTCGGGGCCGCCGATCTCGTAGAGGCTGACCAGGAAGATGTGGCCGCCGACCCACAGCATGGCGAGCGTGCCGATCAACGAGATCGCGGTGAGCAGGCGCGGCATCGCCGAGACCAGCGCGAGTCCGACCCGCTGGGACGCCTTCGAGGGCTTCTCCGCCAGGTGGAGACCGACGTCGTCCATCTTCACGATCAGTGCGACGACGCCGTAGACGAGGACCGTGATCAGCACGGCGACCGCGGCCAGGACGATCGCACGCATCCAGATGCTGGCGTCGGGGTCGGACCCGACCACCTCCTTGAGCGCGATCACCATGATCTCGGCGCTGAGGATGAAGTCGGTGCGGATGGCCCCGGCAACCGTCTTCGCCTCGTGCTCGGGGCTCAGCTCACCGGAGCTGGTGAGCTGGTCCTCCGCCTCCTCGGACACCGGCTCGTGGCCGCGGACCTTCTCCCAGACCTTGTGTGCTCCTTCGTAGGCGAGGAAACCACCGCCGAAGATGAGGATCACCGGCAGCAGCTGCGGGAGGAACTGCCCCAGCAGCACGGCGGCGGGCAGGATGAAGAGGAGCTTGTTGCGGAGCGACCCGATCGCGATCTTCCTGATGATCGGCAGCTCGCGGGCGGCGGGCGACCCGTGCAGGTACTGCGGGGTCACGGCAGTGTCGTCGACCACCACGCCCGCGGCCTTCATGCTGGCCCGACCTGCGGCAGCGCCGACGTCGTCCACGCTGGCTGCTGCGATGCGCGCGAGCGCGGCGACGTCGTCGAGGAGGGCGAACAGTCCGCCGGCCATGGTGATCCTTCGGGGCAGTGGGTGTGGTGACGCGCGGTGCGTCGTGCGGTGGGTCGTGCCGTCCCGCAGCCTATCGGCGGACTGCGCGCAGCTCGTAGGTGAGGAGCTCGGCGTGGGGTGGCATCGGGCCGCGGCTCCGCTCGCCGGTGTCGGTCCACCCGAGCTTCTCCCAGAAGGCGCGACCGCGCGGGTTCGCCGCGTAGACCCGGAGGAACGGACGCGTGGCGCCGGCGCTCCGCATCACCTCGAGGAGCTCGTCGTGGGCGGACCTCGCCAGGCCGCTCCCCCACTCCCCCACCGACACCCCGAAGTGCTTCACCTCGTCGCCGGCCACCGCGGCGAACCCGGCGACCTCGTGTCCGCGCAGGATCACGAAGCACTCGATGCCGGGGTCTGCGATCTCCTCGCGCCACCGGTCCGCGAGCACCTCGCGGGGGAAGGGGTGGCGGTCCTGCGGGAACACCTCGGCGAGCCCGGCGATCGACGCGGGCTCCTGGACGGCCATCACGGCAGGGACGTCCGCGACGCGCATCTCGCGGAGCACGGGCGGTGGCATGCCTGGACAGTAGCCTCGGCCGATGGTCCCGCCCTCCTCGCGGTGCGCGAGGTCGACACACTGCTCGTGACGGGCACCCTTCACGTCGTCCACGGCTCCTACGGCGACGTACGCCCTACCGACGGGGTGCTCGCCCTGATGGCCGCTGGGAAGGGCTGACGCCTCCGGAGCCCTGCCGCCCCCGCTGGTCGAGGAGGGACGAAGTCCCGTCACGAGACCCCGGATCCTCCTGCCGGTCGCGTCGTCCACAGGCTCCTGTCGCGCAGGTGCGAGTGTCGGACCCCGCGTCTACAATCGAACACATGAGCGAAGCGCTGGCGGACCGGGTGGCAGGTGGGGTGGACGACCTCACCGCCTCCGGCCTGCTCGCTTCGATCCGCTCGGCGCGGTCGGCCGAGAACCAGGCCGCAGCCGACCAGCTGATCCTTGCCGCGCAGTGGGCGGAGCTGCATCCGCCGGAGTCGATCCACGACGCCGCCACCTTCTCCGTACCGTCTGCCGGTCAGGAGCACGAGGAGCCCATCGCCGGTGAGGGGTGCCCGTTGGTGGCGGAGTTCTGCATCGCGGAGCTCGGCGGCGTCCTCGGAGTCTCCACGACCGCGGCGAAGAAGCTGATCGGGCAGGCCCTCGAGCTGCGGCACCGGCTGCCGCGGTTGTGGGCACAGGTCCACGCCGGCCGGGTGCCGGCGTGGAAGGCCCGCGCGGTCGCGGAGACCACCATCCACTCCTCCCCGTCGCTGACGAAGGAGGCGGCCGGGTTCGTCGACGCGCAGGTCGCTGCGGTGGCCGGAAAGGTCGGCCCCGCGCAGCTCGACCGCCTCGTCGCGGAGGCGATCAAGCGGTTCGACCTCGCCACCCCCGACCCGGCCACCGACCCCGAGGACGGCTGGCTGCACGTCGACCCGCGCCACGTCACCATCGACACTCAAGAGGTCCACTTCGCCGGCACCATGCGCCTCGAGGCCGAGATCGACATGGCCGATGCGATCGACCTCGACCGGGTCCTGGCCCGTGGGCCGCGACCCAGGCCGCCCTCGGGTCGACCGAGTCGCTCAACGTGCGTCGCGCGAAGGCCCTCGGCGACCTCGCCCGCACCCAGACCGCCCTCGACCTCCACACCACAGGCACAGGCACTACCGCGAGGAGCGAGGACGCCGACGGGCTCCCCGTCGCACGCGAAGTCGTCCTCCACGCCCACCTCGACGCCAGCCTGGCCGGTGACACCACCGTCTTCGGGCCCACCGGCCGGCTCGAAGAACGCCAGCGGCTCGTGCTGCTCGACCAGGTAAGAGCCTGGTGCTCCGACTCCCGGACCAAGGTCACCATCAAGCCGGTCATCGACCTCAACACCCAGCTGGCCACCGACGCCTACGCAGTGCCCGACCGGATCCGCGAGCAGGTCGTCCTCCGAGACAAGACCTGCGTGTTCCCGTGGTGCACCCGACCCGCACGCAGGTGCGACGTCGACCACGTCATCCCCCACGACCCCGACGCCGAAGCCGAGGGCAGACCCCAGCCCGGGCCCACACAGACCGACAACCTCGCCGCCCTGTGCCGGTTCCACCACCGGCTCAAGACACATTCCGCCTGGCGTTACGAGATGGTCGCACCCGGCATCTACGAGTGGACGTCCCCGCACGGCTACCGCTACCGCCGCGACCGGGACGGCACCACCGCGATCGACGACGCCCGACCACCAGATCGACCGGACGTCGTGCGCATTCCGCGACCCCGCCGACGATGACCCCGCCCCGCACCCCGCCACCCACCAGGTGACGGGGCCACAGGCGCGTCCCGGTCGGCGCGCGTCCCGCTCTGGAAGGGTGACGGTCATGTCCACCGAGCCGAGCTACCAGGGCACCGACTTCTACTGCGACGTGGCGATCCCCCGAGCCGTCCCGCTGGACGTCGTGCACGAGGACGACCGGGTGCTCGCCTACCACCACACCCGGCCGTTCTGGCAGGTCCACGTCGTGGCCGTGCCGAAGCGGCACATCGCGTCGCTCACTGCCGTCGGCCCAGCCGACGAGGCCGACGTCCGAGCACTCCTCGTCGTCGTCCAGCGGCTCGCGCACGAGGTCGAGCAGGCGCACGGCGCGGCCGCGGTGCTGACCAACCTCGGCACCTACCAGGACTCCAAGCACCTCCACGTCCACGTGCACTCCGGTCCGCAGGTGCGCGCCTGAGGCGATGTCGCCCCCGACGGGCACACTCGAGGCATGGACGCAGCCGCACTCCTCACCCGCCTCGTCGACATCATCGACGCCCACGACTGGGGGGCGCTGCCCGGCGTGCTGCACCCCGACTTCACCTGTCGCCTCGTGCACACGGTCGAGGTGTTCGACCGCGACGGCTGGGTCCGGTTCAACGCCGACTACCCCGGCTTCGAGCGCATGAACGCCGAGGACCTGATGGCTGACGGAGAGCGCGGGGTGCTGCGGGCGCGGGTCACCGGCCCGGGGCGGCGCGGGAGAGGAGCTGGAGTTCGCCGTGGCCAGCTTCGCGACCGTCCGCGACGGCCTCCTCGCCGAGCTCGTCGAGGTCTGGGCCGACGTCGACACGCAGCCACCGGCCGGCACCCGGCCGGAGTAGAGCCGGCCGACCCAGCCGGGGGTGTTCCTGAGGACGACGGGACCCGCGTCACCTACTCCTCGACGAGCCCGACGCGAAGGTACTCGGTGGCATAGGTGCCGGTCAGCAGCAGCGACGCGTAGCGCGCGACCTCGGCGTCGGCGTCGGTCTCGAGGACCTCCACCCGTACGCCGTGGCGCGCGGCGGCGGCCTTCAGCGCGCCCGTCCGCTCGCGCACGACCGGGTCGTCGGAGTGGTCGTCGAGGATGAGCAGCAGCGGTCGGAGGTCACCGGGCTCGTCGGCGAACGGGTCGGCGAAGAGGTCGTGGGGCCGGGTGGCCTCGATGACCGGGAGCAGGTGCTCGGCGTCGCCCGCGATCGCCGAGCGGCCACTCGTACGTCGCAGTGACTCGGCCAGCCTGCGGGCCGCCCGGGCGGCCAGGACGGAGCCACCCCAGACGAGCGGGTTGGTGTCGGCCATCGCGATCGCCAGCATCTTGGCGGGGTTGACGGCGAGGTCGCGGTGGGGCGAGCAGTCCTCGGCGACCCGGTCGAGCGACGCGGCGACCGACTCGGCGTCGGCCTGCGGGCCGAGGTGGACGTGGGCGAGGTAGTCGAGCACGACGACGGCCGTCGCGAGCTGGTCACCCGTCACCGTCGGCAGCACCGTCACGTGCCGCCCCGCGGCGTGCTCGCCGACGAGCGAGCGCTCGGGACACGCGACCACCACCTGCGCTCCGCGGCGTACGGCCTCGGCGACGGCGGACGCCGACTCGTGGTCGTTGCCCTCGGGCGCCAGCATGACGACGAGGTCGAGCGACCCCGCCCAGCCGGGGAGCCCGGGGTTGGGCCACGCCACGAACGGCACCGGGCACCACGGCTCCAGGACGGCGCGGAGCAGGCGCGAGTCGGGTCCCGCGGCGATCACTGCTCGCGGACGGGCCTCGTCACGACCGCGCGCGATGGCCTCGGCGGTCGCGGCGGCCGCCTCGTTGGCCTCCCGGCGCACCCGGGCACCGCTCTCGGCGAGCGTGCGCAGCCGGAGGTCGATCGTCTCCAGCACCCCGGCGTCGTCCATCCGGGCCTCGTCGAACCAGGTGGCCACGGCCAGCTCCTCAGTCTCGTCGGGCGGGAGTCTCGTCAGGCGGGCTTGCGGGCCTCGTCGACCAGCAGCACCGGGATGTCGTCGCGGACCGGGTAGGCGTTGCCGCACCCCTGGCACACGAGCTCCTCGGCACCGCCGGACGCCGCGGGCGACAGCTCGCCGTGGCAGGCCGGGCAGACGATGATGCTCAGCAGCTGCTGGTCGATGTTCACGCCGATGATCCTAGGGGGTGCCGGGCACCGTCAGTCAGTGGGCGTGAGGACCCGCAGGTGGCCGCGCTTGGCCCCACGGGTCGCGTCGTCGGTGGAGTGCAGCGGCACCGGCGTCGGGGCAGGGCGGGCCGCCTCGCGGACCGCGTCGGCCAGCGCCAGCAGGTCGTCGCTGCTCGGGCCCTGCGCCTTCGGGTCCGGAGCCAGCCGGAGGACCTCCCAGCCGCGGGGGGCCGACAACCGCTCGCTGTGCACCTCGCAGAGGTCGTAGGCGTGCGGCTCGGCGTACGTCGCCAACGGACCCAGGACAGCGGTCTGGTCGGCGTAGACGTAGGTCAGCGTGTTGACCGCAGGACGGCCACACGCCGTCCGCGAACAACGACGGGCAAGGCTCACGGCGCCGACGCTACCCGGCGCACACACGCCGGGCGCTTAGGCTCGCGGCGTGGACATCGGGGCAGGCGACGAGTCGGGCACGCAAGCGGGCGACGCGCCCGGCCGGTCGAGGCACCGCACCCGCGACCGCCGGGGTCGCGGCATGCGCGGACCGGGAGTGCTGCCCGAGCGACCCGGCACCCCGGCGCTGCGGACCACGCGACAGCGCTTCGACCAGCTGGTGCTCGACGTGGTGACGCCGCTGGACGAGCGCTGGCAGCGCCACCTCGGGCTGGTGGAGTACGCCGTCGAGGACGCGCCGATGCTCCCCGACGACTGGCCCGACGAGACCGTGCCGCTGTCGTCGCTGGTGCGCGGCAAGGGACAGGAACCGACCCGGCTGGTGATCTTCCGCCGCCCGATCGAGCACCGCGCGACCTCGCGCGACGAGCTCGAGGCCATGGTGCACACCGTCGTCGTCGAGCAGCTGGCCGAGCTGCTCAACCTCACGCCGGGCCAGGTCGACGAGAGGTACGCCGACTAGTTCTGGCTAGCGCTGGGCGGGACGCACGTCCGCGACCTCGCTGGTTGTCCCCAGCTGCGCGAGCGGCAGGACCGACAGCCCGCGGTCGCTGACCTCGACCGACACGACCGCTCCGGTGCGCTCCACGCGCACGCGTGCGAGCGCCGCCTCGTCGGGCACCCGCAGGCGCGCCGCGGTGGCCGGGTCGACCTCCACCCGGCGCTCGCGGACCACCGCCTCGCCATCGGCGTCCCAGGCCTGCAACGTCACCACACCGGGTGTGGTCGCGCCCGTGACGACGACGCGCTTGGCCCCGGCGGGCAGGGCGACGGCGGCGTCACCCTCGATCATCGACCCGGCCGACGTCAGCGCGAGGTCGGTCGCGGTCCGGGTACGGAGCGTGGCGGTGACCGGGCCGGTCGCCTCGAGCCGGAGCGCCTGCACGCCCTGGAGGTTGCGCCCGCGCAGCACGCCACTGAGGTCGACCTCGGTGACCGACGCCGGGTCGATGCTCACCTCCTCGACGCCCGACGGCGCGAACTCGCTCTCCTCGCTGACCAACTCCAGCGCGACCCGCACCTCGCTGTCGCCGGGGTTGGCCACGGTGAGGACGCGGTCGGCTGCCGACGTGCCGATCCCGGAGACGTACGACGTCGAGGCGGGCGCGGCCTGCGCGGGGAGCCACTCGCGGACCGGGCGGTCGCGTCCGACCGGGTCGACCACGTCGACCACG
Organism: uncultured Nocardioides sp.; assembly: GCF_947488025.1. Lineage (GTDB taxonomy): Bacteria > Actinomycetota > Actinomycetes > Propionibacteriales > Nocardioidaceae > Nocardioides. The sequence goes on from NZ_CANKYS010000001.1 coordinate 133,577, forward strand.
CTGGAGGCGAGGCGCCCCCGCGAGACGCTGACCCGCAGGGCGAGGGCGTCGCGGCTGGGGACGACCTCGGAGAGGTCGAAGGAGGTGGAGCGGCCGCCGGGCACGCGCACGCCGCGGAGCGCGGGGACGTCGACGAGCCCGCTGCCGTCCCACACGGAGACGTCGGCGACCGCGGGTCCGCGGTCGGGGTTGATCAGGGTGAGCGTGGAGGTGTGCTCGGCGGACGCGCCGACGCCGGTGAACCACCGCTCGGGGGTGGGCTGGTCGCAGCCGGTCGCGGAGCCGCCGCCGGAGCGCGAGGCGACGAGCCCGGGCGCGAGCTCACCGCTGCCGTTGACCACGACGTACTGCCGCTCGGTGCGGGACGCGACACCACCGGACAGCTCCTGCGTGTCCTCCCGGCGGCCCACGCGCAGCGCCAGCTCGCCCGAGGCGAGCGAGGTGGTGCCCATCCGGACCTCGTCGGCGCCGGGCAGGCGGGCCGGGCAGACCGCGGTCACCCGGTCGAGGGGCGCCTCGGTGGGGGCGACGGACGACGGCGCCTGCTCGACCGGACGCACCAGGGCGAGGGCCGCGACGGTGAGCAGCGGGATGAGGACGGCGAGGACCGTCACCGGCGACGGGCGCGTGCGGGTGGTCTCGGCCGCACGGCGGCGGCCGCCGGCTGTGGGCTCAGACATCGCGGGCCCCTTCCCTGCGCTGCCGGACGGTCGGGGCCGCCAGGACGAGCGCGAGCACGATCGCGAGGCCCTGCACGACGAGGAGAGCGGTGCGCCACCACGGGCTGGGGCCGTCGAGGGACGCCGGGTCGAGCGGACGGTCGACGCGCCAGGCGCGGGTGGTGCGGTCCTCGGCGCTCGCCTGCTCGAGCCCCGCGGTCGCGTCGAGCAACGAGGAGATCCGGCCGTCGGCGGGCGAGGCGAGGACGACGTACTCGACACCCCGTGCGCCCAGGTCGGCCACCACGGTGGGCGTCGGCGCGGACACCAGGTCACGCACGTCGCTGGTGAGGCCGGCGTCCTCCTCGGCCAGGGTGAGGATCTCGTCCTCCCCCACGGTCGTGCCGTCGTCGCGGCGGATCCGGTAGGTGACGCCCTCGTCCACGGACCCGGACACCACCAGCACGCCGTGCTCCTGGCCGAGCAGCGAGCTCTGCTGCATGTAGACCGGGACGGACTGCTCGACGTCGCGGGCCACGACGTCGCCCTCCTCGGCGGTCAGCCACCAGGCGAGGCCGCCGAGGGGCACGGCCGCCGCTACCACGGCGAGCGTGACGGCGACACCGCGCTGCCACCACGGGTGGTGGTCGGCGAGTCGCCGGAGGTAGGCGTCGGCGCCGAGCACGACCGCCACCACCCAGGTGCCCTGCAGGATGACCACGAACAGCCCCAGGCTGGGCCGGGTGACCACCGACGGCAGGTCCAGGGTCACGTGCGACAGCACGCCGGAGACGACGGCGGCCGCCAGTGCGACCAGCCAGCAGATGAGCACCGGCACCCGCGTGCTCCGCGGGATGAGGGCCGCGACGGCCAGCAGGCCCAGCACCACGCCGAGCCACCACGGCGCGCCGAGGTCGTTGAGGCGGCCGGTCACCAGGCCACCGAAGGTCACCTGGTCGACCGTGAGGCGCCCCGCCTCGAGCAACAGGCCCGACGCGGAGCCGGTGGTGAGCAGCGGCAGCAGCCAGGGCGCGAGGAGCACGGGCGTCGCGGCCACGGCGACCACCGGCGGGCCCCAGCTGTCGCGCTCGCGCAGCAGGCGCGGCGCGATGACGGCCGCCGACCCGAGCACGACCGCGGTGGCCAGCAGCGCGAACAGCCACAGGCCGGGCACGAACGCGGCACCCAGGGCCAGGAGCAGGGCCGTGCGCCAGGCGGCACGCCAGCGCCGGTCGCGGTCGGGGTCGACGAAGCCGAGCGCGGCGTGCGCGATCCACGGCAGCAGGGCGGCGACCGCGACCGTCCCGAAGCGGCCCTCGGTCCAGGCACCGGAAGTCACCGGGACGAGGGCGTAGGTCAGCGCACCCCACACCACCAGCCAGCGCGGCAGTCCCAGGGGGTCGACGAGCCGCCCGACGACCTTGAGCAGCCGCCACGCTCCCCATGCCGCCACGGGGACCGCGAGCAGCATGAGTCCGGACACGACGGCACCGGGGTGGCCGAGCAGGAGGGAGGCGGCGAGCGCGAACGGCAGCACGTAGGCCGGGGCCGGCACGTCCGTGCCGGTGCCGAGCGGGTGCCAGCTCGACACGTGCAGCCGCCACCAGTCCGCGGCCGCGTCGGGCACGGGCGACAGGGCGCCGCCGGTGATCGTCCCGAAGGCCTCGCGCGCGGCGAGCAGCGACAGCACCCCGAAGAGCGCCAGCACCACGGCCACCGGGTTGGTGAAGAAGCGGGCGACGAAGCCGGTGTCGGTGAGGTAGGCGTCCTCGTCGTCGTCCGACGCGCCGGCACCGCGCCGCCCGTCACGAGCGGCCGCACCGCCCCCGGGACCGGACTCGGCCCGGGCGAGGCGGCGCCGTTCGGCGACGTCGGACGCCTGGTTGGTCGCGGCGGAGACGAGGTCGGTGACGAAGTCGAGCCCGTGGCGGTAGGGCAGCCACGTCGGCGCCAGCAGGCGGCGTACGTCGGCGGGGTCGCCCTCACGCAGCCGCGCCCGCTCGCGTCGCGCGGCCAGCAGCTGGCGCGGTCGCCCGTGCACGGACAGCGCGGCTGCGAGCTCGTCCAGTGCCTCCCCGACCGAGCGCACGGCGAGGAAGCCGACGACCCGCAGCAGGGAGCCGAGGAAGAGCCGGACGTACTGCCAGGCGAACCCGCGGGAGGAGACGTTGGCCAGTGACGTGAGGAGGGCCGCGCGTCGCTCCTGGTAGTGCGTGTGGCGACCGGTGAGCGGCGTACGCCGGACGCCACGGTGCGCGGCCTCGGCGTGGAAGACCACGGCCTGCGGCACGACGAGGGTGCGGTGACCGGCCAGCGCGGCGCGCCAGCCGAAGTCGATGTCGTTGCCGAAGATCGGCAGGTCCTCGTCGAGCCCGCCCAGCGACTCCAGCACCGACCGGCGCACGAGCATGCCGGCGGTGTTGACGGCGAGCACCTCGCGCACCGCGTCGTGCTGGCCCTGGTCGTACTCACCCCGCTCGAGACCGGTCTCGCGGTGGCCCGTGCCGGTGATGGTCAGGCCGACCTCGAGGAGGCGGCGCAGCGAGGGCCACTCGCGCAGCTTGGGTCCGAGGATCGCGACCGAGGGGTGCTCGCGGGCGGCGGCGACCAGCTCGGCGAGCGCGGTCGGCGCGGGGTTGCTGTCGTCGTGGAGCAGCCAGATCCACTCGTCGTCGCCGGCCTCGGCCGGAGCGGGCGGGGCGAGGTCCAGGCCGTGGCGCACGGCGGCGGGATAGCTGGTCGAGCCGGGCACCACGTCGACGACGACCCGCTCACCGAGGGCCTCACGGACGAGCGCGACGCTGTCGTCGCGGCTCGTGGTGTCGACGGCCACGACGCGGTCCACCGGGAGGGTCTGCCCGTCCAGACCGGTCAGGACTGCGGGGAGCCATCGCGCCCCGTCGTGACTGACGAGAAGCGCTGTGACGGTCACCGGAGCACCCTAGCGAGGGGCTCCACGGTCGATGAAACCGCCGAAGTGCCGGCGGAGCCGGGCCGGACACGCCGGCCCGGGGCTCAGCCCGCGGCGCTCTTCTTCAGCTTGCGGCGCTCGCGCTCGGACAGACCGCCCCAGATCCCGAAGCGCTCGTCGTTCATCAGCGCGGACTCCAGGCAGTCGTCGCGGACCTCGCACGTCAGGCAGACCTTCTTGGCCTCCCGGGTGGAGCCGCCCTTCTCGGGGAAGAACGCCTCCGGGTCCGTCTGCGCGCACAAGGCGCGGTCCTGCCAACCGAACTCCTCGCCCTCGGGCTCGAGAAGAAACAGTTCTGCTCTCATGGCTGACGCCCTTTCGACCCTGTTTTCAGAACTGGACGAGACACGTGCAAACAACATAACGACACTGTGGGAATTACATGCCTGTCGTACCCCGCAAGTCAAGCCCGGATCTGATATGGCCATTCCTCTTCCGGCAGGCTGTTCCTATGCCATCATCCGCATCCACGCTCCGCCGTATCACCGTCCTCTCCGGCGGCGTCGGCGGGGCCCGCTTCCTCCAGGGACTCCTCCACGGCCTGCGCTCCGGCGTCGTCGCGGGCGGGTCCGCCGACACCGAGGTCACCGTCGTGGCCAACACCGCCGACGACTGGTGGATCCACGGGCTCAAGGTGTGCCCCGACCTCGACACCGTCATGTACACCCTCGGTGACGGCATCGACGTCGAGCGCGGGTGGGGCCGGCGCGACGAGACGTGGAGCGCGCGCACCGAGCTCGAGGCGTACGGCGTCGAGCCGACGTGGTTCGGGCTCGGCGACCGCGACATCGCGACCCACCTGGTCCGCACCCAGATGCTCGAGGCCGGCTACACGTTGTCGCAGGTCACCGAGGCGCTCTGCCGCCGCTGGCTCACGCCCGTGCACGGCGAGACGGTGCGGCTCCTCCCGATGACGGACGACCGGGTCGAGACGCACGTCGCCGTGGCCGACGCCGACAGCCCCAGCGGGCGGCGGGTCGTCCACTTCCAGGAGTACTGGGTGCGGCTGCGGGCAGCAGTCGCTGCCGAGGCGGTGCTCGCGGTCGGCCAGGACGCGGCGACCCCGGCCCCCGGCGTGCTCGAGGCCATCGGCGATACCGACCTGGTGGTCCTGCCCCCGTCCAACCCGGTGGTCTCGGTGGGCACCATCCTCGGTGTGCCCGGCGTGCGCGAGGCGATCCGCGCGACGGCCGCACCGGTCGTGGGCCTCTCCCCCATCGTCGGCTCCTCCCACGTGCACGGCATGGCGGCCCAGATGCTCACCAGCATCGGGGTCGAGGTCAGCGCCGGCGCGGTGGGCGCCCACTACGGCGCCCGGAGCGGGGGCGGGGTCCTCGACGGCTGGCTGGTCGACGAGCGCGACGCCGCCCAGGTGCCCGCCCTGGAGGAGGCCGGGATCCGCGCGGCGGCCGTGCCGCTCATGATGTCGGACCACGACGCCACCGCGGCGATGGCCGCGGCCGCCGTCTCGCTCGTCACCTCCGCCCCCGCATGAGCCCCCGCCTCGAGGTGTGGGCCCCCGAGGGGATGCCCGAGGTCACGGCCGGGGACGACCTGGCCGGCCTCGTGCTGACCGCCCTCCGCGACGGGGCCGACCTGGTCGACGGCGACGTGGTCTGCGTGACCAGCAAGGTCGTCAGCAAGGCCGAGGGGCGCACCCGGGTGGGCGATCGCGAGGCCGCGGTCGAGGAGGAGACGGTACGCCTCGTGGCGCGTCGCGGGGTCGTCCGCATCGTGCGGAACCGGCTCGGGCTCACCATGGCCGCGGCCGGTGTCGACGCGTCCAACGTGCCCGTCGGCTCGGTCGTGCTGCTCCCCCTCGACCCCGACCGCTCCGCGCGGACGCTGCGCAACGAGGTCCACCGGCGCACCGGGACCAACGTAGGTGTCGTGGTCACCGACACGTCGGGTCGCGCGTGGCGCGAGGGACAGACCGACATCGCCATCGGTGCCGCCGGCCTGCTCGTCGCCGAGGACTTCGCCGGCCGCACCGATCCCCACGGCAACCCCCTCGCCGTCACCCTGCCGGCCGTGGCCGACGAGATCGCGGGCGCGGCCGAGCTCGCCCAGGGCAAGCTGGCCGGCCGTCCGGTCGCCGTCGTGCGCGGGCGCGGTGACCTGGTGCTGCCGCCAGGGGAGGCCGGCCCCGGCGCGGCGTCGCTCGTGCGCCCCGACGGCGGGGACCTCTTCGGCTGGGGCGCCCGCGAGGCCGTCGTACGCGCCCTGGCCGGGGACGAGGCCGACCGGGCCCCGTTCGGGGCGCCCGCTGCGCCCGACGAGCTGGAGGCGGCGATCAGCCGCGTCGTCGGCACCGGCGCGACGTCGACGTCGACGCTCCTGCTGACCTTCGACGACCACCCCGCCGACCACCCGGGCCGCGTCGTCCTGCACCTGCCCGGCGACGCCGACCGGGTCGCGGTCGCCGCGGTGTGCTTCGCCCACGGCTGGCGGATCACGGGCTGGACGCGCGCCGGAACAGACGTCGTGTGCGACGTGTCACCCGTGACTACGTAGACTCTGCCAGCGCGGACGCATCCGCCGCGCCCAGCAGCACCCCTCCCGCAGTCGACCGAGAGACACCGAGCACCGTGGCCAAGCAGGCAAAGACCGACCGTCAGGCGGTCATCGACTCCATCCGCTCCCAGCAGTCCAAGCGCGAGAACAAGCGCGGGCTGGCAATCGTGGGCGTGTGCGTCCTCGTCGCCGTGGTGATCGTGGGCGCCGCGGCGTACAAGCCGATCAAGGACTGGTGGGACCTGCGGGCCTACGCCTCCGACTCGCTCGGCGAGATCGGCGCGAAGGCCTCGGCCTGCCAGGACGTCACCACCAAGTCGGCCGAGGGCAACCAGGACCACGTCGACGTCGGCACGCCGATAAGCTACCCCGACGCCCCGCCGGCCTTCGGCCAGCACTGGAGCAAGTGGGACGGCATGGAGCGCAAGCTCTACACCGCCTCCGACCGGCCCGACAAGGGCGAGCTGGTGCACAACCTCGAGCACGGCTTCACGATCCTCTGGTACGACGAGACCATCGCCGACGACCCCGAGCAGATGGACGTCCTGCGCGGGATCGCCTCCAAGCTGCAGGGCACCGACAACCTGCGCGACAAGTTCAAGGCCGTGCCCTGGACGTCCGAGGACGGCAAGGACTTCCCGAAGGGCCAGCACGTCGCGATGACCCACTGGTCGGTCGGCGGCGCAGGCGAGACCGACCCGGCCAAGCAGGTCGGTGTGTGGCAGTACTGCTCCGAGGTGAGCGGTGACGCGCTGGACACCTTCATGCAGGACTACCCCTACATGGACTCCCCGGAGCCCAACGCCGTCTGAGGCCCGACCCGATGCCGACGACCTTCACCGAGGTGCTCGCGGCCCAGCTGCGACGCGACCCCGGACGCCCGCTGCTGACGTTCTACGACCACGCGAGCGACGAGCGCGTCGAGCTGTCGGTGACGACGTACGCCAACTGGGTGGCCAAGGCCTCCGGTCTGCTGAGCGAGGTCGCCGACCTCGAGCGCGGCATGACGCTGCGCATCGACCTCCCGCCCCACTGGCTCTCGCCGGTGTTCCTCGGCGCGGCGTGGACGCTCGGCCTGAGGGTCACCACCTCCGACCAGCCGGACGCCGTGGTGTGCGGCCCCGGGGGGCTCGACGCCTGGGCGCCCCGAGCCGGGGTCCTCCCGGTGCTGGCGTGCAGCCTGCGCCCGCTGGGCGTGCGGTTCGCCGAGGCGCTCCCGGCGGGCGTGCTCGACGTGGGCGTCGAGATCTGGTCGCAGCCCGACGGCTTCACGGCGTGGGACCCGCCGACCGGCGCCGACCTCGCCACCGACACCCTGACCCAGCAGCAGCTCTTCGGGCCGCCCTCCGCCCGCCCGCACGACCTGACGGCCGCCGTCGGGAGTGATCTCACCGACGGCGGCCGTCTTCTGTCGGTGGCCGACCCGGCTTCCCCACCAGGAATGGCCACCTTCACCGAGCCCCTCGGAAGAGGAGGCTCGCTGGTCCTTGTCCGCAACCCCGACCCGGCTCGTCTCGACGACGTCCACGACGCCGAACGGGCGACTGCCCGGGCCTGATCGCGCTGCTCTCTCCTCGCCGCCTCACCCGGCCAGGTCGAAGGCCCCCAGTCCCTCGCCCAGCACACGCGGGCGGGAGACGCCCGACTTGCGGCCGGGATAGACGTACGCCACGCCGCTCGTGCGGTCCCGGACGATGTAGTCGGCCGAGCCCTTGAGCGTCATCGCCTGCACGCCCAGCACCCAGTCGAAGCCGGAGAGGTCGGCCGGCAGGCCGGCAGGAGAGGGGACCACGCCGCCCTTGACCTGGACGGGTGTGCCGAACCCTGCGCCGTTGCCCGGCCAGACCATCAGCGCGCCTCCGGCGGGGGTGCCGATGACGTCGGGGAGCCCGTCGCCCGTCACGTCGCCGACGGCGCGCAAGCCCTGCACCGGGCCCCACCCCTGGCCGAGGACGGTGCCCGCCGCGAGGGCACCGGTGCCGGTGCCGGCGAAGAACCACATCTGGCCCGAGCCGTCGCGGGTGAGCACGTCGCCGAGGCCGTCGCGGTTGACGTCGCCGGCGTTGAGGATGGTGTCCATCCCGGCGAAGGAGACGCCGGTGTCGACCGGCGAGCCGAGCTCGAAGGTGTCGCGGTTGGCGACGACCACGAGCTGCTTGCCCGCGACGCCGATCAGGTCCGCCCCGGCACCGCCGACCAGGTTCGCGCCGGTGATCCAGCGCATCGTCTTGAGGTTGGTCGCCGGCCCCAGCGCGGCGCCGAAGGTGCCGTCACCGCGGCCGGGCATCAGCATCATCTTGCCCTTGGACGAGCGGGCCACCAGGTCGGAGCGCCCGTCGCCGTTGAAGTCGCCGGCGACGACCCGGTTGTAGCCGCTCCAGGCCCCGGCGACGCGCTTGGGCGACGCGAACCGGCCGGTGCCGTAGCCCGTCTGCAGGAAGAGGCGGTTCTTGGTGCGCAGCAGCAGGTCGACGCGACCGTCACCGTTGGTGTCACCGGCACCGATGAGCTGCCGGTAGTTGCCGTAGCCCTTGCGGGTGACCTTGCGGGAGAAGCCGCCCTTCTCGGTCCCCAGCAGCGTGACGAGACGACCCTTGAAGCGGGCCACGAGGTCGTTGCGGCCGTCGCCGTTGATGTCACCGGCTGCGGTGATCAGCGAGTAGCCGCGCAGGCGCAGCTTGCGGGTGGTCTTGCCGAACTTGCCGTTGCCCTTGCCGGCGCGCACCCGGACGCCGCCGGACTTGTCGGCCGTGACCAGGTCGGGCAGGCCGTCACCGGTCAGGTCGGGCGAGACGACGACGTCGGCGCGCTTGTTCCAGCCCTTCTTGCCCACCACGGTGCGCTTCTGGAAGGACGTGAGGCCACCGGTCGGCAGCACCAGGCCACGGCCGTCGGACGCCCGGCGCACGACGAGGTCCGGGTAGGGCGAGCCGTCGAGGTTGTTCTGCGGAGCGGGCTCGGAGATCGGGACCTCCTGCGGCTGCACCGGCGCCGGTGCCGGTGCCGTCTGCGCGGCGTACGTCCGGATCAGCGGCAGCTGGGCGTAGAGGTACTTGCCGGGGCAGGCCGTGGAGCCGGCGTCACGGTGCCCGTTGATCGCCTGGAACGTGCCGCGCCCGATCTTCTGCGACGTCGACGCGGGGTTGACCCCGTGCAGCGAGAGCTTCCACGCGAACAGCGCGCCGTAGGCACGCAGCATGGCGTCGGGCGGCTGGACGGTGTCGAAGTTGCCGATGGCCGACATCGCGAACGAGTAGTCGTTGTAGTTGAGCGTGTGGGCGCCCACGACGGGACGGTCGATGCCGCCGTAGCGGCCCTCCCAGATCCGGCCGAACCGGTCGACGAGGAAGTTGTAGCCGATGTCGCTCCAGCCGCGCGACTTCACGTGGTAGGCGTAGATGCTGCGCAGGAGCGCCGGCACCTGGGCCTCGGTGTAGTTGTTGGCGTTCACCGTGTGGTGGACGAAGCCGCCGCTGATCGAGCCGTAGCGCAGGGAGCTCTTGTTGCGGATGCTCTCGTCGGCGCCCCACTGGGCCCGGGAGAAGATGGTCGGCTGCGCGACGGCCTGCTTGCGCGCGGCCTGGAGCGTGATGCCCTCGGAGGCGGCGTCCGTGCCGTCCTGCTGCGCGAACTCGTCGTCGTACGACGTGCCGGGGTCTGCGCCGGCGGAGTCGGCGGGCGCCTCGGTCTCGGTCCTCGTGGCGGACCCCGGGTCCACCACGGCGAGGGAGAGGTCGTCGGGCAGGGCGACGCCGTCGGTGCGGGCCTCGACCTGGACGTCGTCCACGTCGCCCACGAAGGTCGGCTCGGTGCCGGGACGGGCCGACGCCCCCTCGGCGCTGCCCGGGTCGGGCCCGTGCTCGTCGTGGTACTCCAGGTCCTCCCAGGCGCTCCACTCGTCGCCGTCACGGGTGCGGACCCGGAGGGTGATCTGGTCCTCCTCGAGCTCCTCGCCGCCGGCCCAGGTGACCCCGACCGCGCCGAACGCGTCCACCGGCTGCGGCGTGCTGACCACGCGCGCGTCGGTGGCACCGCCGGCGACGGTGCGACCGCGCAGTCCGGCGAACCCGCCGGACGCCCCGGTCAGCGGCACCTCGGTGACGGTCGGCGTGACCGCCGCGGTGGGGACGGTCGCCGACATGAGCGCCGCGGGGGCGGTCGTGGCGGCGGGGGCGCCGGGTGCCTCCCCCACGATGTCGAGGGACACGACACCGGAGGCGGGGGTGAGCACGACGAGCACGACACCGAGCGCCAGCACCTGCTGGCAGAAGGTGACGAGACGGGCCTGAAGAGGACGCATGACAAGACTCCTGCTGTGTGGGGGAAGGTCACACAAGGCAGGAGTTTCACACCAGTCACATCAGTCACGGAAGGGTTTCTGAGTAACTACAACGCTGTAATTTCCACTCGACACGCCGTTACACCGGTGTCATTCTCACCGATCCGCCCCCGGAAATGCCGCAAGCGGTGCGTGGGACACGTTCCTCGTTCGAGAAACGTGTTCCACGCACCGCTCGGCAGGCGGGCTGCGGGCACCTCAGATGTCGGCGCCGAGGCCGTCGTCCTCGCCGGAGTCGTCGTCGCCCTCGTCGTAGTGCAGGTAGCGGATGCCCTCCTCGACGTCGCCGTCGAAGTTGAGACGCCCGTTCTCCATGACCAGGACGCGGTCGCAGAGGTTGCGGACCGAGCCGGGGGCGTGCGAGACGTAGAACATCGTCACGCCCGACTTCACGATCTGGTCCATGCGCCGCTTGCACTTGCGCTTGAACGGCCGGTCCCCCACGGCCAGGGCCTCGTCGGCGATGAAGATGTCGGCGTCGACGTTGACCGCGACCGAGAAGCCGAGGCGCGCCTTCATGCCGGAGCTGTAGTAGGCCACCTCGGTGTCGAGGAACTTCCCGAGGTCGGCGAAGTCGACGATCTCGTCGAACTTGCGGTCGGTCTCGGCCCGCGACATCCCGAGGATGGCCGCGTTGAGGTAGAGGTTCTCCCGACCGCTCAGGTTGTTGTCGAAGCCGGTGCCGGTGGCGATCAGCCCCGCGATGCGGCCCCGCGTGAGCACCGAGCCGGAGTCGGGGCGCATGACACCGCTGATGAGCTTGAGGAGCGTCGACTTGCCGGAGCCGTTGAGGCCCATCAGGCCCACCGACTCCCCCTCGCGCACGGTGAAGCTGACGTCGTCGACGGCGTTGAAGCTGTCGTGGGTCTTGCGACCGCGGGCCTTGGCCAGCACGGTCTGCTTGAGCGAGCGCTGGTAGGACAGCGTGAAGGACTTGGTGGCGTTCTCCACCTGGATCATGGTCGTCATCAGAGGCGCTCCGGGACCCGGGCCTCGAGACGGGCGAAGATCCGCTGCGCCAGCACCAGCAGCACGAACGCGATGGCCGTCATCACCAGGCCGCGGGTGAACAGGTGGTCGGGCAGGTGCACCGCGGCGGTCGCGTCGGGGTCGCTGGTGGTGCCCGTCCAGAAGCCGCGCTGGATCAGGAGCACGGCCTCGGCCATCGGGTTGAGCAGGTAGTAGCTCGCGATCGGCTCGCCGAAGCGCTCCTGCACCAGGGTGTAGGGATACATCATCGGCACGCTGAAGGTGACGAACTGGGTGAGGGTCTGCGCGACCTTGCCGATGTCGCGCATGAAGACGTTGCCGACGCTGAAGAGCAGCCCCAGGGCCAGCCCGAGCGCGGCTGTGAGCGTGAACCCCAGCAGCGCCGCCGCCATCCCGACCGGATCGGGGCGCCAGCCGAGGAAGAGGCACGGCACGACGAGGATCACCAGCATCGGAATGGTGTGCCAGCCGGCGACGAGCATCCGGGCCACCGGGAACATCTCGCGCGGCACCGGCAGCTTGGTGATCAGCGACCGGTTCTGCACCAGCGACTGGGTGCCGCCGTTGAAGGTCTCGGTGAAGAAGTGCACGATCACCATGCCGGCGAACAGGTGGATGGCGAAGTTCTCCATCCCGGCGCCGCGACCGATCATCACCTGGAACAGGAAGTAGAACATGCAGAACCGGATCGCCGGCTGCAGGTAGCTCCACACCCAGCCCAGCACCGTGCCCTGGTAGCGCGACTTGATCGTGTTGCGCACGAGCATGCTGAGCAGGTAGCGACGGCGTACGACCTCGCTGAGGCCCGTGGCCGCGGGCGGTGCCAGCGGCAGGGCCTCCAGCTCGGCCGTCGTGCGCCTGGCCGGGCCGGGGGCTGTCGTGCTCACGGGCGGCTCACTCGGGCGTGCCCGCAGGACGGTCGGTGTCGTCGGCCCACGGGGCGAAGGTCTTCTCCCATGCCTCGGGCGAGGTGATCTCACCGAGGGCGTCGCGGTACTGCTGGGCCAGGGCCGGCCACTCGCGGTGGAATCGCGCGTGGATCTCGACCGTGCGCTTCATCAGGTCGCGGAACTTGTCCGGGTCGCGCTCGTAGAGCGCCGCGGACGTGCCGTCGGGCATGGAGACCACGGCCGAGTCGTAGCGGGCGATGCGGTACCACTTCGCGTCCATGGCCGGGATCTCCGCCTCGGGGTGGCTCCGCGAGGTGGGACGCACCGGCTTGAGCTGGCGCAGCGGCATCGTGGCGGCCCGCACCAGCAGCGAGACCCGGCCCGGCACGCCCGAGTCGTCCTTGCCCTTGCGCGGCGGCTTGTGCCGCCGCACGGCGGGGAAGGTGTCGGGGTCGACCTGCAGCTGCGCGTCGGTGAACTGCTTGCGGAACGCATTGACCTCCGCGAGCTTGCCCGGGAGCATCTCGTGCAGCTCGCGCGGACCCGCGAGCACGTCCTCCATCGCCTTCAGCCGCAGCTCGACCGTGGAGTACTGCATCGAGACCAGGTGGGCGATCTGGTGGTTGAGGCTCTCGCGCACCATCCGGCCCCCGCGCTCGTAGGCCGAGTGCAGCAGCGCGGCGACGAAGCGGTTGCGCTGGTGGAAGTAGGCCTGCCAGTCGAGCGCGTCGTTCTTGTCGGTCCACGGGATGTGCCACACCGCGGCGCCGGGCAACGAGACCGTCGGGTAGCCGGCCTCCTTGGCCCGCAACCCGAACTCCGAGTCGTCCCACTTGAGGAACAGGGGCAGGCTGAGCCCGATCGTCTCGAGCACCTCGCGCGGGATCAGGCACATGAACCAGCCGTTGAAGTCCACGTCGACGCGCTTGTGCAGCCACCGGGTGGAGCGCAGGTTGCGCGCGCCGAAGTCCCAGTCCTGGAAGACGCCCGGCGCCGAGAGCCACCAGAAGCGCCACGGGGTGATGATCTCGCCGAAGCTGTGCAGCCGGGTGCGCGCGTAGATCGAGAACATGTGGCCGCCGACGATCGTCGGGCGGCGGGCCAGGTCGCCGAAGGTGACGGAGCGGATGATGCCCTCGGGCTCGCAGATGACGTCGTCGTCCATCATCATCGCGTAGGTCGCGGTGCCCTTGCGCACGGACTCGAGCTGGCCGCGGGCGTAGCCGCCGGACCCGCCGAGGTTCCCCTGCTCGATCACCCGCAGCTTGTCGCCGAGGGCCTCGGCGGCGGCCGGGAAGAACTCGGAGTCCCGCATCTTCTGCGTTCCCTGCTCCATCACCATGACCTCGTCGAGGTAGGCGTGCAGCTCCGGTGCGTCGCCGAGCTGGCCGAGCAGCTTGGCGACGAAGTCGGGGCGGTTCATCGTGGTGATGCAGAGGTCGACCGTGCCGTGCTGCGAGCGGTCCTCCGGCACCTCCGCCGTCCACTGGGCCGAGCGGACCACGACGTCGTGGTCGCCCGCGACGACGTCGTACCAGTACCAGCCGCCGTCGACGAACGGCTTCAGCGGCAGCTCGAAGGTGAAGGTCGACGTCGACTCCTCCCCCGTGGCGACGGTCTCGACGCGCTGCGAGCGACCGTTGGCCATCGAGCGGTAGACGGTCAGGGTCGCACCCGCGCCCTCGACGGTCACGGTGAGCGTGACGTCGGTGACGACGGTGTGACGCCGCCAGTAGGACGCCGGGAAGGCGTTGAAGTAGGAGCCGAAGGAGATGCGCTGCTCCGCCTGCAGCGCGAGCGCCTCGCGGTCGAGGATCTGGTCGGGGTGGATGGTGGCGCCCGAGGACACCGACTGGCGCATCTGCGCGCTGTTGAGGTTCTGCGCCGCCCGGCTGGAACCGACCTCGTACTTGTCGGCGTCGAGCACGGCCGGCTCGGGGTCGACGTAGAGCCGGAACACGTCGGTGTCACGGTCCAGCGGCAGGATCTGTCGCTGCAGCAGTCGCGTGACCGTGCCCGTGGACGTGGGTGCGTCGGTGGTGGGTGCGTCGGTGGTGGTGCTCATGCGTCGATGCCTCCGCTCGTGAGCTCGGCGCCCTCGGTGAAGTGCGGCTTGAGCTTGTTGTCGTACATCGACAGGGCGGCCCCGATGGCCATGTGCATGTCGAGGTACTTGTAGGTGCCCAGGCGGCCGCCGAACAGCACCATCGGCTCGGCCTTGGCCAGCTCGCGGTACTTCAGCAGCTTGGCGCGGTCGTCGGCGGTGTTCACCGGGTAGTAGGGCTCGTCGCCCTCCTCGGCGAAACGGCTGTACTCGTGGACGATCACGCTCTTGCCGGGCAGGTGGGTCTTCTCCCGCTCGGGGTGGAAGTGCTTGAACTCGATGATGCGCGTGTAGGGCACGTCCTGGTCGTTGTAGTTGACCACGCCGGTGCCCTGGAAGTCGTCGGTGTCGACGACGCTCTCCTCGAGGTCGACGGTGCGCCACGAGAGGCGCCCCTCGGAGTTGCCGAAGTACTCGTCGACCGGGCCGGTGTAGACGATCGGGACCTTGCCCTTGAACTCGTCCGCAACGGCGAAGAAGTCGGTCTCGAGGCGTACCTCGATGTTGGGGTGGTCGGCCATCCGGGTCAGCCACGCGGTGTAGCCGTCGACGGGCAGGCCCTCGTAGGTGTCGCTGAACCACCCGTTCTGGAAGGTGTAGCGCACCGGGAGGCGCGTGATGATGTCGGCGCTCAGCTCGGTGGGGTCGGTCTGCCACTGCTTGGCGGTGTAGCCCTTGATGAACGCCTCGTAGAGCGGGCGGCCGATCAGGCTGATCGCCTTCTCCTCGAGGTTCGAGGCGTCCTCGGTGGCGACCTCGCTCGACTGCTCCGCGATCAGCGCGCGGGCCTCGTCGGGGGTGTGCGACTTGCCGAAGAACTGGTTGATCAGCGCCAGGTTCAGCGGCAGGGAGTAGACCTGCCCCTGGTACTTGCCGAAGACGCGGTGACGGTAGTCGGTGAACGACGTGAACCGGTTGGCGTACTCCCACACCCGCTCGTTGGAGGTGTGGAACAGGTGCGCGCCGTACTTGTGCACCTCCACGTTGGTCTCGGGGTCACGCTCGGAGTAGGCGTTGCCGCCGAGGTGGTGGCGGCGCTCGAGGATGAGCACACGGAGACCGAGCTCCTCGGCGCACCGCTCGGCGATCGTGAGACCGAACAGTCCGGCGCCGACGATGACGAGGTCGGGCAGCTGGTCGCTGTCGGTGGTGAGGCCCTGGGACAAGGGATGAACTCCTTGGGTGAGAAACGCTGGGTGAGTCTACCGAGGGGGGCGGGCGGAAGCCGTCAGGCGGCGCATGCCCCGCGCGGACGCCATGGCACGGATCACGTTGCGGGCCTCGGCCCGGCCGCCGCGCACCGGGCTGAGCAGCACCACGACGACGGTGATCAGCCACGGCTTCAGGCGCACCAGCACGTTCTCCCCGTGGCGCAGGTGCACCACGAAGAGGTTGCGGTACATGTAGAAGCCCTTCCAGCCCGACAGGTCGTGCTGCTGGTTGAAGTCGAGCTGGCGGACCAGGACGGCGTCGCGCACGGCCCAGATCCGGCGACCGGCCCGGCGGGCGCGTACGGCGTACTCCGCATCGTCGTAGAAGATGAAGAAGGACGGGTCGGGGAAGCCGATCTCCTCGATCACGCCGCGACGGACCATGAAGCCCTCGAAGGCGACGTTGTGGACCTCGGCCAGCTCAGGCATGGAGGCGCGGTCGGCGTAGGTGCTGTCGATCGAGGCGCGCTTGGGCTTGATGGCGAGCGGGTTGCGGAGGTCGAAGTCGACGGCCGCCTTCTCGACCAGCGCGCCGGAGAGGTCCTCGCGCACGGCGATGAGGCAGTCCTGGTCGACCGCCATGAGCGCCTCGAGGCACCCGGGCGCGGGGACCACGTCGTCGTCCATCAGCCACACGCGGTCCCACCCGGCGTCGTACGCCGCTCGTACGCCGAGGTGGAAGCCGCCCGCGCCGCCCAGGTTGTCCGGGCTGTGGGTGACGTGGAGCGGCAGGTCGGTCCGCGCCTCGAGCACCGCACGGGTGTGGTCGGTGCTGGCGTTGTCGACGACGATGACCGCGTCGGGCCGGCGCGTCTGGGCGGCGAGCCCGTCGAGCATCCCGGCGAGCAGGTCGGCGCGGTTGAAGGTGACCACGACGACCGCCACCGTCTCCGTCCCAGGCGCGGCCGGGGCGGTCACGACAGGAACCTCCGGTGACCGTCGAAGTCACCGGCGATGCCGGCACGCATGGCGCCGGCGCTGAGCCGCAGCCGCGAGAGGCTGGGGCGGGTGAAGGCGTAGAACCACGCGGTCTTCACGACGAAGGCCAGCGCGTGCAGCGGGCCGCGGTAGTCGCGCAGGTTGACCAGGTTGTTGCGGGCCATGCAGTAGTGCTTGAGGTCGCTCGGGGAGTCGTTGTACGTCGTGCGGCCGAACATCATCGGCGTGCCGAGGTTGCCGACGCTGGGGTGGCGCACCGCGGCGGTGACCACTGTGGCGACGCGGGCGCCGGCCTCCTCCGCGCGGAGCCGGTACTCGTGGTCGTCGCCCCAGATGAAGAACTCCTCGCGCGGCAGCCCGATCCGGTCGACGAGCTCCTTGGTGACCAGGACGCCGTTGAAGGGGATGACGATCCCGTCGATGCGGTCCTGCTTCGCCGCCCGGCGTACGTCGTCGACGGCGTGCACGACGCGGGTGCGCCCGGGCAGGCGGATGGGGAACACCAGCCGGTCGGGGTCGGCCTCGTCGATCACCAGCGGACCCCAGAAGTCGAGGTTGTCGGTCTCCAGCAGCAGCCGGTCGAGGCAGTCGAGGTCCGGCAGCCCGTCGTCGTCCATCAGCCAGACCAGGTCGGCACCGCGGTCGATCGCCCAGGCGAGGCCGTCGTGGAAGCCGCCGGCACCGCCGCGGTTGGTCCTGAGCGTGCGTCCGCTCAGCGGGACCTCGCCGGTGGTCGGGTTGGCGGCGAGCCACTTCCCCGTGCCGTCCGACGAGGCGTTGTCGACGACCAGGACCTCGGCCACGCCGCCGACCTGCCCGAGTCGCGCCACCAGCTTCTGGAGCAGCGGGAGGCGGTTGAAGGTGACCACGACCGCGACGATGCGGGGCTGGGGTCCGGTGGTCACGGCGTACACACTAGGGGCGCGGCAGGCACGCTCAGCAAACCGCGCCCAGGTCCTCCGACTGGTTGGCGGCGTAGCCCGTGGACAGCGAGCCGAGCGATCCGCCCGTGACGGCCGGAGGCGTGCTCGGCGTCGCCGGGGCGGCCGGCGTCGAGGCCGTGCCCTGCTCCGGTGCCGGGGACTCGGCCGCCGGGGCGGGGGTCTCGGCTGTCTCGTCGTCGGTCTCGGCCGGTGCGGCCTCGGCGGTCTCGGCCGGCTGCTCGGGCGCGCGGCCCTCCGCCTTGGCGATGGCCGCCGCGACCTTGGCGTGGACCAGGTCGATGTCGGGGTTCGCCGTGTTGACCATCGGCGGCACGAGGGACAGCGTGGCGATCTTCTGGCTCTTGGCCTTGAGCGCGAGGTCGACGAAGCGGTCCACCTCGCCGCGCGGGACGTTGGTGGAGACCATCGCCGAGCTGGCGCTGGCGATCTTGTCGAAGTTGCGCAGGGCGACCTGCGGGCTGACCTGCTGCAGCATCGCGCCCATCACGCACTTCTGGCGCGCCATGCGCGAGTAGTCGTCGGAGTCGTGCCGCGCCCGCGCGAACCAGAGGGTGTCCATGCCGTCGAGGGTGCGCGTGCCGGGCTCGATGTAGCGGAAGAAGGAGTCGCTCGGCAGGCCGACGGGGATGCGCTGGCGGACGTTGAGCTCCACGCCGCCGACGGCGTCCACGAGGTCCTTGAAGCCCTCGAGGTTCACCATCGCCCAGTAGTTCATCTTCAGGCCGGTGATGCCCTCGACGCCCTCGATGGTCGCGTCGACGCCGGGGTTCTTCGAGCCCTTGAACAGCGCCGCGTGGTCGAGCGCCCAGGTGGCCAGGCCGTTGAGGTACATCCCCTCCTCGTTGAAGCCGTCGGGGAACTGCTCACCCATCACCGAGCCCTCGGGGAAGGGGAAGTTCTGCATGTTGCGCGGCAGCGAGATGAGCAGCGCCTTGCCCGTCTCGGCGTCGATGCTCGCCACGGTCATCGAGTCGGGGCGCAGGCCCCAGCGGCCGGCACCGGCGTCGCCACCCATGAGCAGCACGTTGTAGCGCCCCTGGTGGGCGCCGACGGCCTTGCCGTCGCCGAACATCGAGAGCATGAAGTCGCGCTGCACGCCGACGACGTGGGCGCCGAAGAGCAGCGCGCCCGCGACGCTGAAGCACAGGAAGCCGTTGACCCCGACGACCGCGAGCCGGTGCTGGCGCTGCAGGGTCAGGGGCTGGCCGAGCCGCCAGGCGTCGACGAAGAGGTAGGCCCAGCCGACGGCGAGGCCCATCATGCCGAGGCGGAGCACCTGGAGCAGCACCGTGCTGGTGCCGGCCCAGAAGGCGAGCCCGGGCCAGAAGTACGACGTCACGACCGCCAGGAGGCCGACGACGAGCAGCGTGAGCCAGGTCCACAGCGCGATGCGGCCCACCCGGCGGTTGCCGGACACCAGCTGCGCCGATCCCGGGAGGAACAGGGTCATCAGCATCAGGGTCACGGCACGGCGGAATCGGACGCGCTGGGCGCGGTCCATCGTGGTGAACCGCTGCTGGTGCGACCCGGAGGGCGGGACGGACGGCATCGGAGGGCCTCTCTCTGCTGGGGGAAGTCAGCCCGCCCAGTATCACCAGTCACACCCGTCCCACCGGGGCGCGACGCGCCGGAGCACGCCGGTCAGCCGGGGAGCCCGCTCACCCCTCGCGACCCCGGTCGATCTCGGTCTTGCGCGCCAGCCGGTGCGCCCGGCGGATCTCCGCCTCGCGCTGTCGTCGTACGTCGCCGGGGGTCTCGGTCTCCAGCGGCGGGACGGGCCGCGGGTGCCCGTCCTCGTCGATGGCGACGAAGACGAAGTAGGCGCTGGCGACGTGCACCGGCTCGTCGCCGGCGTTGCCCCAGGGCTGGGCCTCGACGCGCACGCCGATCTCCATCGAGGAGGTGCCCGCCCAGTTGACCTGGGCGTAGGTCTTGATGATGTCGCCGACGTGGACCGGTGCGAGGAAGGTCATCTCGTCCATCGCCGCGGTGACCGCCGGCCCGCCGCTGTGCCGGTGCGCGACGGCGCCAGCCGTGGAGTCGGCGAGCTTCATGATCTCGCCGCCGTGCACGTTGCCCAGCAGGTTGGCCTCGCTCGAGTGCGCCATGATCCCGAGGCTCACCCGGCTGTACGACGTGGGGCGCGGACTGCTCACGCATCGCACGGTAGCGTCTTTGCCCATGGCTGATCGTCCGCAGGGCTCCGGGGTGCCCGAGAAGGGAACACCCGAGTACGACTGGCTCTACGGGAGCCAGTCGAAGAACCCGCCGAGCGACGCCACGCAGCGCGTCGAGGCCCAGCAGGCGGGCGGCTCCCGAGCCGACGCGACCCGGGTCATGCCGGTGGCGCGCCGCGAGTCGCGCGGGTCGGGCGGGCAGCCGCCGGGCCCCACGCGTACGCCGGCCCCGACGCCGCCGCCGCGGCCGAAGAAGAAGCGCCGGCGACTGGGCCTCGGCCTGATCCCCCTCGTGCTGGCCCTGCTGCTGGTCTACCTCCTGGGCGTCCCGCTCTACCACTGGACGACGATCGACAAGGTCGACGCCGCGCCCTCGGGCGACCGGCCCGGCGACCAGCCCGGCACCAACTACCTCATCGTCGGGTCCGACAAGGCCGACGACCTGACCGACGAGCAGCGCGAGGTGCTCGACACCCCCGAGCGCGGCGGCACCAACACCGACACGATCATCGTCCTCCACACCGGCTCCGGCGGGCGCACGATGATGTCGATCCCCCGCGACACCCTCGTCGAGGTCCCCGACGGCGGCACGCAGATGATCAACGCCGCCTTCGCGAGCGGCGGGGCGCCCCTGCTGGTCCAGCGGGTGGAGGCGCTGACCGGCATCCGCATCGACCACTACGTCGAGCTCGGCTTCGGCAGCGTCATCAACACCGTCGACGCCTTCGGCGGCGTGGAGATCTGCCCCAAGCAGGACATGAAGGACCCCCGTGCCCGGCTCGACATCGAGAAGGGCTGCCAGCAGGTCGACGGGCTCACCGCCCTCGGCTACTCGCGCTCGCGCTACGTCACCGCGCTCAGCGACCTCGACCGGGTGGCGCGGCAGCGCGAGGTGATCAGCGCCCTCGGCGACGAGGCGATGACGCCGTGGACCTTCCTCAACCCCGTGCGCTACTGGCGGATCAACGACGCCGCCTCCGGCGCCATCCGGGTCGACGAGGAGATGAACCCCGTCGACATGGGCCGCTTCGCCCTCGCGATGACCGGTGACAGCAAGACGTGCACGATGCCCAACCTGCCGGCTCCGAGCGACCCCAACCGGCTCGTCGCCGATCCCGACCGGGCCCCCGCGCTGTTCAACGCGATCATCGACGACTCCCCGGTCCCCGGGAAGGCGTGCACGCCGACGGGGCGCGCGCGCCAGTAGCCCCACTCGTTCCCCGACCGCCAGCGGTGGTCCAGCCACAGTCCGTACGCCAGGAGTGTGGGTGGACCACCGCTCGGGCGTTCCCCCACCTGCCCCTTGAACGTCCGTGAGCCGGGTCGTACGCTGGCGATATATCGCGATACGTCACCGATAGATCACGACGTACCGCTCACCCGACGATGAGGAGCGCGACATGGGACACCAATGGCCCGGGGCCGACTGGCCCGAGAGCAACGACAACAACAGCCACGACAACAACAGCCACGACGCCGGCAGCGACGCCCCCGGCGAGCGTGACTACCGCCGACCGCGCGGGACGTCCGACTGGAGCGGCTGGGGCCAGGCGTTCTCCGGCGGTGGCCGCGGCCACCGCGCCGGCGGTCCCCCGCCGTGGCTCGGCGAGATCTTCGGCTTCGCCAACGCTTCGCAGCGCCCCCAGCAGCGCGGCCCGCGGGTGCGCCGCGGCGACGTCCGCACCGCGATCATCGATGTGCTGCACCGGGCGAGGAAGGCCGACGAGCCGATCAACGGCTACCAGGTCATCCAGGAGATCGCCGAGCTGAGCAACGGCGAGTGGCGCCCCTCCCCCGGCTCGGTCTACCCGACCATCCAGCAGCTCCAGGACGAGGGCCTCGTGGAGTCCGACGACGAGCGTGGTCGCCGCACCATCCGGCTCACCGACTCGGGTGTCGCCTGGGCCGAGGACAACGGTGCCGACCTCGCCGCCGTGTGGGCGCCCTTCACCCGCACCGAGGAGACCTCCTCGGACCAGCCGTCCGGCCACGCCGACATCAAGAGCGAGATCGGGCAGGTCGTCAGCGCGGTCTGGCAGCTGGCCACGCAGGGCTCGGAGCAGCAGAAGAAGGCCGCCCTCGACGTGCTCGTCGACACCCGTCGTCGGCTCTACGGCGTCCTCGCGGACGGACGGGACGGCGAGCGATGACCGTGCCGGACCCGCGCCTGCGCATCGCCGACAGCGACCGCGAGCGGGCGATGGCCGACCTCGCGATGCACTACGCCGACGGGCGCCTCGACCACGAGGAGTACGACGAGCGGCTCGACGCCATCTGGACGGCGCGCACCCGCGCCGACCTGGCGGCCCTGTTCAGCGATCTGCCGCGCCCCCAGGCGCAGCCGGTCCGCACGCCGGCACGAGCCCCCGAGCGCCCCGGTTCACGGCGCCGGTTCCCGCTGCTGCCGGTGCTGGCCGTGCTCATCGTCCTCAGCGTGATCGCCGAGGCGCCGCTGTTCCTGCTCGTCTTCCCGCTGATGTGGTTCATGCACCGGCGTCGTGGTCCGTTCGCGCCGCCCCCGCCCGGGCGCGCCGACTACCGGCGCCACGGGCACCCGCACGGCTGGTAGACCGCGCCGCAGCCTGAGCATCCCGTCTGCGCAGATGAGCCCCTGACGCGGGGCCGGGGGGGTGCGGGCGCACCCTGCGAGGCTAGCCCGGGCGCACCACGGCGACCGGGCACTCCGCGCGCTGCAGCACGGCCTGGCTCACCGACCCGAGCAGCAGGCCTCCGAAGAAGCCGAGACCGTGCGAGCCGACGACGAGGAGGGAAGCGTTGTGGGACGCGTCGACCAGGCACCGCACCGGTGCCACCGGGACGGTCTCCTGCTCGAGGACGACGTCCGGGTGGTCGGCCACGAGTCCGGCGACGCTCTCGGCCAGCAGGACCTGGCGGTGGGCCAGTCCCTCGAGCGCCCGGGGCTCGCTGTTCCACACGTCGGTCGACGGTGCGCGGGTGCGCCAGGCGTGGAGCGCGACCACCGTCTCGCCGGTCCGCTCGGCACGTCGGCACGCATAGTCCAGCGCCGCCGAGCTGGTCGCCGAGCCGTCGACGCCGACCACGATGCGGCGGGCGGCGCCCTCCCGGGTGGGACGTACGACGACCACGGGGCAGGGCGCGTGCCGGGCCAGGTGCTGGCTCACGGAGCCGACGAGCAGGTCCTCGGTGCGACCGTGCCCACGGCTCCCGACGACCACCATCTCGGCGGACGCCGCCGCACCCAGCAGCTCGCCGGTCACGTGGCCGACGCGGGTCTCGGCAACGACGTCGAGGTCGCCCAGCGTCTCCTCGATGCCGGCCAGCGCCTCCTCGCCGCGGTGGACCGCCTCCGCGCCCCACGGCGAGGTGACGACGTCGTCCACGGCGACGACGTGGAGGCCACGACCGGTGCCGCGCGCCTCCTCCGACGCCCAGCGCAGGGCGAGCTCGGCCTCCGGGGAGCCGTCGTAGGCGACCAGGATCCGTCGGGTGGGCGTGTGCGTGGTGTCCATGCTCCCAGCGTGTGCCGTGCGCGCGTGGCGCGACAGGTGAGGACGGCCCATCCCGGTGGGGTCCAAGGACCCTGCCGACGCCGCGCGAGTCGCCGTACCGTCAGTGCATGGACGAGCCGATCACCCGCCTGGGCACCGAGGAGTGCTGGGACTTCCTGCGCCACCACGAGTTCGGCAGGCTGGCCCACCACCTCGCCGACGAGGTGCACATCGCACCCGTCAACTACGCCGTGGACCACGACCCGGCGACCGGTCGCCGGTCGCTGCTGTTCCGGACCGCCGAGGGGTCGAAGCTGCTCGGGGTCGTGATGAACCCCGACGTCGCCTTCGAGGTCGACGAGATCGTCGGCGAGCACGCCACCAGCATCGTGCTGCGCGGCCGAGCCCGCCGCCTCGAGGAGGACGAGGAGCACCGCGCCGACAACCTCCCACTCCGTCCGTGGGTCTCCACGTCGAAGTACAACGTCGTCGAGGTCGACGTCACCGAGATCAGCGGGCGCCACTTCGAGCTGTCGCGTCCCTGGCGACACATGACGCCCGACTGACTGCCTCGCCCGGCGTCAGCCCAGCACCGCGACGGCTGCGGCGTACGCCCCGGCGCACACGCCGAGCCCGACCGCGAGACTCGCGACGGAGTTGACCAACGCGATCGACCACGACCCCTCCTCGATGAGCCGGATCGTCTCGAAGCCGAAGGTCGAGAAGGTCGTGAACGCACCGCAGAGTCCCGTGCCGACCAGCGCCAGGACCCACGACGGGGGCGACAGCGCCACCACGCTGCCGGCGGCGACGCCCAGCACGAGCGACCCGAGGACGTTGACCGTGAACGTGCCCCACGGGAACACGCTGTCGTGGCGGGCCTGCACGAGGAGGTCGGTCAGGTAGCGCAGCGGAGCGCCCACCGCTCCCCCGACGAGGACCATCAGGACCGTCACGGACGACCGCCCGGATCCCGGCGCTCGTCGCGACCGGCGTAGCGGACGACCTCCACCGGCTCGATCATCACGAGTCCCTCGATGGCCAGGTCCTCGAGGCCGGGGAGGAAGGCCCGTACCTTGTCCTCGGCGTCGACCACGACGACGAGCACGGGAAGGTCCTCGCTCAGCGACAGCAAGCGGGTGGTGTGGACGTGGTGGGACCTGCCGAAGCCCTCGATGCCCCGGAAGACGCTGGCACCGGCGAGCCCGGCGCGATGGGCGCGGTGCACGACCTCGGTGTAGACGGGACGACCGTGGAACTGGTCGGACTCGCCGACCATGATCGTGAGCCGGACGGCAGGGGCGTCGATCTCCATCACTGGTCCTCCTGGTCGGTCGACAGGGTGTCGGCATGCTCGGCGGTGGCAGAGCGACGACGTCGTCGCACGCCCGCCACCGTCGCGCGGGCAGAGACGATGCCGGTCCAGACGGCGGCGAGCCCGACGAGCAGGGTGGCGGCGAGATAGGTGAAGGCAGTGCCCTCGTGACCGGCGGCGAGCAGGTCGCGCGCGTCGAGCATGTAGGTCGAGAACGTGGTGTAGCCCCCGAGGACACCCACGCCGAGGAACGGGCGGAGGTAGCGGCGCGGGGGCCAGACGTCGAGGACGAACACCATCAGCGCACCCAGGGCGAACGCACCCGTGCAGTTCTCGACGAAGGTCGACCACGGGAACCCGTTCGGGCCGGCCGGGAGCGCCTCCCCCACGGCCCACCGCCCCAGGCTGCCCAACGCGCCGCCGGCAGCGATCACCACCAGCACGTCGGCGTGGGAGCGGACCAGACCGGGCCCACCCCCGGTCCGGGAGGGCGGGGCGACGTCCTCCGGGCCGACGTCGGGGTCGACCGGAAGACCGGCGATCGTGGAGTCTTCGACGGACTCGTGCTCGGGCATGGATCTCCTACCTCGTCAGGTAGGGACTGTTGGTGGCGGTCGCCACGGTTGTCGGCGAGCCCCACCGCCTTCGTGTCGGCACCATGCTACCCAGTCGGGTCCGTGGCGGTCCCGCAGGACCGCGGGTCAGAGCTCCGACTGCACCCCGGCGAGCAGCTGACGGGCCATCACGATCCGCTGGACCTGGTTGGTGCCCTCGTAGATCTGGGTGATCTTGGCGTCGCGCATCATCCGCTCGACCGGGTAGTCGCGGGTGAAGCCGTAGCCGCCGAGGACCTGGACGGCGTTGACCGTGACCTCCATCGCGACGTCGGAGGCGAAGCACTTCGCCGCCGCGCCGAAGAAGGTGAGGTCGTCGTCGCCGCGCTCGGAGCGGCCGGCGGCGGCGTACGTCATCTGGCGGGCCGCCTCGACCTTCATGCCCATGTCGGCGAGCATGAACTGCATGCCCTGGAAGTCGGCGATCGACTTCCCGAACTGCTGGCGCTCCTTCGCGTAGTCGAGCGCGTAGTCGAGCGCCCCCTGCGCGACGCCCACCGCCTGCGCGGCAATCGTCACGCGGGTGTGGTCGAGGGTCTTCATCGCGGTCGTGAAGCCGGTCCCCTCCTCCCCGATCATCCGCGAGGCCGGGATGCGCACCTTGTCGAGGTAGACCTCGCGCGTCGGGCTGCCCTTGATGCCCAGCTTCTTCTCCGGGGCACCGAAGGAGACGCCCGCATCGGACTTCTCCACGACGAAGGCGGAGATGCCGCCACGGGTCTTCTTCTCGGGGTCGGTGACGGCCATGACGGTGTAGAACTCCGACTCGCCGGCGTTGGTGATCCAGCGCTTCACGCCGTCGAGCACCCACTCGTCGCCGTCGCGGACCGCGCGGGTCTTCATCCCGCCCGCGTCCGAGCCGGCGTCAGGCTCGGACAGGCAGTAGGAGAACCCGCCCTCACCCCGGGCCAGCGCCCCGAGGTACTTCTGCTTGAGCTCCTCCGAGCCGGCGATCTGCACCGGGAGCGAGCCGAGCTTGTTGACCGCCGGGATCAGCGACGACGACACGCACGCACGCGCGACCTCCTCGATGACCAGCACGGTGGCCAGCGCGTCCGCGCCGGCACCGCCGTACGCCTCCGGCACGTGCGGGGCGTGGAAGTCCGAGGCCAGCAGCGCCTCAGCAGCCTCGTGGGGATAGCGGGCCTCCTCGTCGACGGCTGCGGCGTGGGGCGCGATCTTGGCGTCGGCGACCGCACGGACTGCCTCGCGGATGGCCTGGTGCTCCTCGGAGAGGGCGTAGAGGGGGAACTCGCTCATGGGTCCTGATCCTAGGACGTCCATGCTTTCCGCAGGAGGTGTCTCGGGTGTGGCGATGGCCACCTCGCGCGCGGACGGCCCGCCGAACGCCGAACGCCCGGCCGGTGCCGAAGCACCGACCGGGCGTGGACGTCGTGCGGACCGGGTCAGCGGACCTTGATCACGACCTTCTTGTCCTTGGACTTCTCGGTGTAGTCGTCCCCGAGGTACGTGACCTTGACCTTGGTCTTGCCCGCGGGCAGCGCCTTCTTGAGGGTGACCTTGACCTTGCCCTTGGCGTTGAGGGTGCCCTTGCCGAGGACCTTCTTGCCCTTCATCACCTTGACCTTGCCGGTGGGGACCTCGTTGCTGGCCTCCACGACGACCTTGAGCTTGGTCTTCTGGCCGAGCGGCGTGACCTTCTTGGCCGGCGTCGCCTTGGTGGTCGACTCGTTCGCAGCCAGGATGATCGTGCCCAGGCTCGAAGGCGCCCCGGCCTTGATGGCGCACGGCACGTCGGCCAGCATCGTCACGTCGCCCTGCTTGGTGGCGGTGAACTTGAAGGCCGACGGGACGGCGATGTTGTAGGTGCCGGCGCCCGGCAGGTTGACCGGCACCGTGGACGCCGGCGTCACGCCCGGGGTGGCGAGCGGGTTGGGCGTGTTGAGCGTCAGCGGCGTGTTGGCGGTCGTCGGCACCGCGGTCTGCGGGAAGCGGGCGTTCTGCAACGGCAGGTCAGCGGCGTCCGACGAGGACAGCTCGTCCAACGTCGCGACCATGTCGTTGGAGAAGCCCCCGATCGTGGTTGCCTGGAACAGGCCCTTCGCGGCGTCGACCACGTCACCCGGAAGCGTCACGCTCAGCAGCACCGGGATGGCCGGGGCGTCGAGGCCGGCGTTGGCCGCAGCGGGAAGGGTGGCGGTGATGGACACCGGGATGTCTCTCGCGCCGAGGCTCGGGAAGGTGCAGGTGTAGGTGGTCGCCGCGGTGGCGGCGGTGGCGGCGGGCGCCGCGATGGTGACCAGCGCGCCGGCGCTCAGCGCGCTGGCGACCGCGACGGCGCCGAGGCGCCGGGCTGCAGTGTGGAGCATGTGGGACTTCCCCTCGTGATGGTGGTGTGACGGCGCTCATCCCACCACATCACCACCGCGGGGGAGGCCAGACACGACGGGCTCCTACCAACCGGTAATCGAGGGCCTCCCGGCGAATGCGTCAGGCGCCGGGGCGCTCCGCCAGCTCGGCGGCCTCGGCCTCGCGCATCGCGGCCTGAACGTCGAGGCCACGGAGCGCAGTGACGAGCTCCCCGAACGCTGCGGCCGGGAGGGCGCCGGGCTGGGAGAAGACCAGCACGCCGTCCTTGAAGGCCATCAGCGTGGGGATCGAGGTGATCTGGGCCGCGGCGGCGAGCGCCTGCTCGGCCTCGGTGTCGACCTTGCCGAAGACGATGTCGGGGTGCTGCTCCGAGGCAGCCTCGAAGACGGGGGCGAACTGGCGGCACGGGCCGCACCAGGAGGCCCAGAAGTCGACGATGACCATCTCGTTGTCGGCGATGGTGGACTGGAAGTCGGTGGCAGTGAGCGCGGTAGTAGTCATGACCGGTTCAACCGTCATACCCCCAGGGGTATTCCCCGACCGGCCGCTGGGGCCGCTGTCTACGGTGGACGCATGACCACCTCGCAGGCCGGATCCGTGAGCAGCGACTGGCAGGACCCCACGACGATCGACCGGATGCTCGACGACGCGCAGACCTGGGCCGTCGTCGGACTGTCGGGCGACCCCGGCCGTACGGCGTACTCCATCGCCGCGCTGCTCCAGGAGCGCGGCAAGCGCATCATCCCGGTGCACCCGGTCTTCGCCGACCCGGGCGCCCCCGCGGTGCTGGGTGAGCAGGGCTACGCCACGCTCGCCGACGTGCCCGGACCGATCGACGTCGTCGACGTCTTCCGCCGCTCGGACGCCGCCGGCGAGTTCGCCGACCAGGCCGTCGCGGTCGGCGCGGGCGGCGTGTGGTTCCAGCTCGGGGTCATCGACCAGGACGCCTTCGACCGGACGACCGCCGCCGGCGTGCCGATGGTGATGGACACCTGCCCCGCGATCGAGTGGCGCAGGCGCGGTCGCTGACCCCGGCGGACCCGGCTACAGCTCGACGGGCGCCTCGGCCATCGTGATGCCGAGCTGGCCGAGGGCCTCCTCGAGCACCCACATCACGTCGAGGGTGTCCTGCAGCGGCATCAGCGGGCTCTCGGTGAGCCCGGCGGACAGGCAGCGCTGCACCTCCTCGGCCTGGTGGACGTAGCCGCGCCCGGTGGGCAGCCGCTCGACCTCCTCGACCTCCGCGCCGTTGCGACGTACGACGAGCGCGCTCGGGTGGTAGAACGGCGGGACCAGCTCGATGGAGCCCTTCGTCCCCACGACGATCGCCCGGCCCGGCGTCTGGCTGGCCAGCGTGCAGGTCAGCGCCGCGGCCCGCCCGTCGTCGTACGACAGCTGGATGGCGGCCGACCGGTCGGCGCCGTTGGAGTAGGTGGTGCCGGTGGTGGTCACGCGGTCGGGGCGGCCGAGGAGGTGCTGGGCCAGCGACACCGGGTAGACGCCGAGGTCGAGGATCGAGCCGCCGCCGAGCGCGAGGTCGAAGAGCCGGCTGGCCGGGTCGAAGTCGCGCTGCGCCCCGAAGTCGGCCTGCACCAGCAGCACCTCACCGATCTCACCGGCGGCGACGAGGTCACGCACGTGGGCGACGGCCGGCTGGAAGCGGGTCCACATCGCCTCCATGCAGAACACCTCGGCGGCGCGGGCCGCGGCGACCACCTCCTCGGCCCCGGCCAGCGTGGCGGTGAACGCCTTCTCGACCAGCAGCGGCGTGCGCGCCTCGATCGCGGCGAGGGCCAGGTCGTGGTGCTGCGGGTGCGGGGTCGCGAGGTAGAGCACGTCGACGTCACCGCGCCGGCCCGCCTCGACGAGGTCGCGGTAGGTGCCCGACCCGGGCGCTCCGAAGCGCTCGGCGAAGGCGGCGGCCGAGGACGGCGCGCGGCTGCCGACGAAGGCGATCTCGGCGTCGTCGGTGAGGGCGATGTCGGAGGCGAAGGCGGCGGCCATGCCGCCCGTCGCGGCGATTCCCCAGCGTGTCGTCATGGGAGGACCCTAGACACCACGTGGGCAGCGATCGCCAGGCTGGAGGTCGCTCCCGGCGAGGGCGCGTTGCGTACGCAGGTGACGCCATCGGCGCGGGTGATGCGGAAGTCGTCGACCAGGCTGCCGTCGCGGTCGACCGCCTGCGCACGTACGCCGCTGCCGGCGCGGGTCACGTCGGCGACGCCGATGTCGGGGACGTAGCGCGAGGCCGACCGCATGAAGGCCCGCTTGGACGCCGAGCCGATCACCTCGTCGACCCCGGTGCGCCAGTGCTCGCGCGCCAGGCGCCAGAAGCCGGGCCACGCCAGCACGTCGCGCAGGTCGGTGGCCGAGACGTCCCGGCGCCGGTAGCCCTCGCGCCGCGTCGCCAGCACCGCGTTGGGCCCGACCTCCAGGGACCCGTCGACCCGCCTCGTGAAGTGGACGCCGAGGAAGGGGTAGCGCGGGTCGGGCACGGGGTAGACCATGCCGCGCACGAGGTCCTGCTTGGCGGCGGCGACGCCGAGGTACTCCCCGCGGAAGGGCAGGATCGCCGGGCTGCGCTCGCCGTCGACGAGTGCGGAGACGCGGTCGGCCTGCAGGCCCGCCGCGACCACCACGTGGTCGAAGCGCAGCGGCGCCGGGTCCCCCTCCACCCGCACCAGCACCCCGTCACCCTGCCGACGTATCCCGACGACCCGGGCCCTCAGGCGCACGCCGCCGCCCGCTGCGAAGACCTCGTCGGCGAGCGCCGCGGTGATCGCCGGGTAGTCGGTGATCGCGGTCTCCGGGGAGTGGAGCGCGGCCAGGCCGCGCGCGTGGGGCTCGACGTCGGTGATCTCCCCGGCCGCCAGCCTGCGCAGCCCCGGTACGCCGTTGGCGCGAGCCGTCTGCTCGAGGGCGTCGAAGCGCCCCATCTCGTCGGGGTCCACCGCGACGACGAGCTTGCCGCAGGCGTCGTACGCGATCGCGTGCTCCGCGCAGAAGTCACGGAGCAGGTCGCGCCCCCGGGCGCAGAGCTCGGCCTTGAGGCTGCCCGGCTTGTAGTAGATGCCGGCGTGCACGACGCCGGAGTTGTGGCCGGTCTGGTGCGCGGCGAGCCGGTCCTCCTTCTCCAGCACCACGACCTCGGTGCCGGGACGCCGGCGGACGACCTCGCGCGCGATCGCCACGCCGAGGATGCCTCCACCCACGACACCGACCCTCTGCTCCCCCACGGGCCAGACGCTGGTGCCTCGACCGGTCGCCGTCAAGCACCTTCCGCCTTCATCCCACAATGGGGGGATGCGCGACCTCCACGTCCCTCCCGGTCCGGGCCTGCCCGAGGGCCTGGTCGTGCCTGCAGCCGAGCTGGTCGAACGCTTCTCGAAGTCGCCCGGTCCCGGCGGCCAGTCGGTCAACACGACCGACTCCCGGGTGGAGCTCGAGCTCGACGTCGCGTCCTCGACGGTCCTCACCGACGCCCAGCGGGCCCGGGCCCTGCGGCGGTGGCCGTCCGGGCGGGTCACCGTCGCGGCGTCCGAGCACCGCTCGCAGCACCGCAACCGGGTCGCGGCGCGCGAGCGCCTCGCCGACCTGCTTCGCCGGGCGCTGGCCCCGCCGCCGCCGGCCCGCCGGGCCACGCGACCGAGCCGCGGCGCGAAGGAGCGGCGCCTCAAGGCGAAGAAGGAGCGGGGCTCGACCAAGGCCCTCCGCGGGCGGGTGCGCGACCGGGACTGACCCCCGCCTCAGAAGCCGACGCGGCGGGTGCTGCCGGCCGCCGCCTGGCGGACGACCTCGCCCTTCGCGTGGGCGGTCTCGGCGAGCTCCGCCTGGTAGTCGACGAGGCGCTGCTGGAGCTCGGCGTCGCTGGTCGCGAGGATGCGGGCGGCGAGGATGCCGGCGTTCTTGGCGTTGCCGATCGCGACGGTGGCGACCGGGATGCCGCCGGGCATCTGCACGATCGAGAGCAGCGAGTCCATGCCGTCGAGGTACTTGAGCGGCACCGGCACCCCGATGACCGGGAGCGGGGTGACCGAGGCGAGCATCCCCGGCAGGTGGGCCGCTCCCCCGGCGCCGGCGATGACCACCGACAGCCCGCGGGTGTGGGCCTGCCGGCCCCACTCGATCATCTCGGTGGGCATCCGGTGGGCCGAGACGACGTCGGCCTCCCACGCCACGCCGAGCTCGGTGAGGATCTCGCCGGCGGCCTGCATGACCGGCCAGTCGGAGTCCGAGCCCATCACGATGCCGACCCTGACCTGCTGCGTCTCGCCCATGCTGCTGCCTTCCTTCCCCATCCGATGTCGCTAGTCGCTCTCGTTGCCCAGGTCGCCGCGGAACCACGCGGCGGCGTGCCGCGCGCGCTCGAGGCAGTCGTCGAGGTCGTCGCCGTAGGCGTTGACGTGCCCGACCTTGCGGCCCGGACGCAGGTCCTTGCCGTAGAAGTGCACCCGCAGGTGCGGGTCGCGGGCCATGGCGTGCGGCAGGCCGTCGTAGAGGTGGCCGCTGTCGGTGGGCCCGCCGAGGATGTTGACCATCACGGTCCAGCGCTCACGTGGGGCCGGCGAACCCAGCGGGAGGTCCATGACGGCGCGGAGGTGATTCTCGAACTGGGACGTCACGGCGCCGTCTTGGGTCCAGTGGCCGGTGTTGTGCGGACGCATCGCCAGCTCGTTGACCAGGATCCGGCCGTCGGTCGTCTCGAAGAGCTCGACGGCGAGGATGCCCGTGACGTCGAGCGCACCGGCGACCCGCAGGGCGATCTCCTGCGCCTGACCGGCGAGAGCGGGCGCGAGGTCAGGTGCGGGGGCGATGACCTCGTGGCAGATGCCGTCGAGCTGGGTGGAGGTGACGACGGGGTACGCCGCGGCCTGGCCGTTGGGGGCGCGGGCGACGAGGGCGGAGAGCTCGCGCCGGAAGTCGACCAGCTCCTCGGCCAGCACCTCGACACCGGCGGCCGCAGCGGTGTCGAAGGCGACCTGCGCCTCGGCCGGCGCCCGCACGACCCACACGCCCTTGCCGTCGTAGCCACCGCGGGTGGTCTTCAGCACGCACGGCAGGCCGAAGGCCTCCACGTCGGCGAGGGAGGTGACGACGGCGTTGCGCGGGCACGGGACGTCGAGCTCGGCGAGGCGGCGACGCATCACCGCCTTGTCCTGGGCGTGCACGAGCGCCTCCGGGCCGGGGCGCACGGCGAGACCGTCGCCAGCCAGCGCGTGCAGGTGGGCCGTCGGGACGTGCTCGTGGTCGAAGGTGACCACGGCGGCGCCGTCGGTGACCTTCCGCAGCGTGGGCAGGTCGGTGTAGTCACCGACCAGGTGGTCGGGGATGACCTGGGCGGCCGAGACTCCCTCGGCCTCGGCGAGCAGGCGCAGCGGGAGGCCGAGCGCGATGGCGGGCTGGGCCATCATCCGGGCGAGCTGGCCGCCCCCGATGACGGCGAGCGTGGGAGCGCGGTGCGAGCCGGTCGAGGACACGACCGGAGCCTATGCGACCCGGTGCGCGGCCCCCGCCGCGGTCTCGCGGGACCTCAGCCGACGACCCTGTCCGCGGTCGGTTCGAACCGCAGGCCGCGACCGCGGTGGGTGGTGATCAGCGTGGGCCGGCGGGGGTCGTCGCCGAGCTTGCGGCGCAGCCAGCCCAGGTGCACGTCGATGGTCTTGGAGTTGGTGTAGAACGACGTCTGCCACACCTCGGCCATCAGCTCGCTGCGGGTGACGATGTCGCCCGGGCGCGCCATCAGGGCGTGCAGGAGCTGGAACTCCTTGCGGGAGAGCCTGATCTCGCGGTCGCCACGCCACACCTGTCGCGAGGTGGGGTCGAGTCGTACGTCCTGCACAGCCAACACGCGCTGAAACGTAGGGACCGCTCGACGCCGGGGTGGTCCTTATGGGTGAATTGTGGACGACTGGTCTGGTCCACCTGACCGGCCCGCGCAGGGCAGGCTCAGCGGCGGCGTACGGCCACCGGCTCCACGAGCCCGAAGCCGCGCACCGGGCGGGCCGGCAGCCGGCGGTCCTCCCACTCCTCGTCCGGGAGCAGGTCGGCGGTGTTCTGGTCGACGATGAGCCGGTTGCGTCGCGCGACCTGGGTCAGGCGGGCAGCCATGTTGACCGGCGGTCCGAAGATGTCGCCGAGACGCTGGACCACGGGGCCGCTGGCCAGGCCGAGCCGGACGTCGGGCATCTTCGGGTCGCGGCCGATGACGTTGATGATGCCCTCGGCCACCCCGACCGCCTCCTCGGCGGTGTTGGTGACGAAGAGGACGGAGTCGCCGAGGCTCTTGATGATGCGGCCGCCGTAGCGGGCGACGACGTCCTGGCACCGGCTCTCGAAGACCTCGACGAGGTCGCCGATCTCGTCGCGGTCGAGGGTGTTGGAGAGCGCGGTGAAGGAGACCAGGTCGGCGAACCCGACGGTCACCTCGATGGTGTGGAGGTCCTCGTCCTTGGCCCCCATCGCCTCGATCCGACCGACGGCGGCGGCGAGGTGGCGCCGCCAGGCGTAGACCAGGAGCCGCTCGAAGGGCGGGTTGACCTCGTCGATGAGCCGCAGCGCCGACCCGATGCGCGAGCCGGTGGCCTCGTCCCCGGCCTCCATCTCCTCCACCCGGCTGACCAGCGTGGAGACCTCCCAGTCGGCGAGGCGGGCCATCGTCTGGCCGACGCCGCGGGTGAGGTTGACGGCCGTGTCGAAGTCGACGGCCCCGGAGTCGACGAAGCCCATGAGGGTGCCGACGGCCTCGATGTCGGCGGCCGTGTAGGCCTTCTCGCCGCTGAACTCGGGGAAGCCGAGCGCACGCCACAGGCGCCGGGTCTGCTCGATCGTCACACCGGTCTCGGCAGCCACCTCGAGGGCGTTGAAGGCCGGCTCGCTGCGCAGGATGGCGTGGTCGAGCTGCTCCCCCGGCGGGTCCTGGGGGCCCTTGTCCCGAGGGCCGCCGCGCCGCTTGCGGTCAGGCGCCATCGTCGCGGCGGTCGCCACTCGAGAGCCGGTGGAGCTGCTCGGCGACCTGCAGCTGCACCTGCTCGACGTCGGGGATGTCGCGGAGCATCACGCTCCCGGCGGTGCTCGCGTCGGAGACGACCAGGGTGCCGCAGCCGAAGATGCGGTCGACCAGGCCGATCTCGAAGTCCACGCCGCTGATCCGGTTGAGCGGGATCGTGCGGCCCTCCTTGGCGATGAAGCCGGAGCGCTTGATGAAGCGGCGGTTGGTGAAGGTGTAGGTGGTCGTGAGCCAGCGCAGGAGGGGACCGAGCACGAACGCCACGAGTCCCACCGCGAAGATCACCCAGACGGCCACCGTGCCGGTGGTCCCCTCGATCAGCCCGTTCGCGACGAACGCCAGGACCAGCGCCACGACCAGCGCGAGGCCCGGCAGGACCAGTGCCTTGGGGTGCGTCCGGGTGGAGACGACGACGTGCTCACCGGGGTTGAGGAGCTTGCTGGGGAACGCCACCCGCCGATCATGTCACCCGGGGTGCGTGCCTGCTAGGCGGGACGCACGTGCACGACGTCGCCCGCGGCGACCGTGAACGCCCCGTCGTCGGTGCCGACCACGAGCGCCCCGCTCGCGTCGATGTCGAGCGCCTCGCCGCGGCGTACGTCGCCCCCCGGCAGGTGGACGTCGACGGTCCGGCCCAGCGTCACGCACACGTCGGCGTAGGCCCGGCGCAGCGACTCCACGTCGTCGAGCAGGCCCTGCAGGCCGTGCAGCGACCCGAGCACCTGGTTGAGGAGGCCCGTGCGCTCCACCGGCTCCCCGGTCTCGAGCGAGATCGACGTGGCGAGCGCGACCGGGAGCTCGTCGAGCGTCTGGTCGACGTTGATGCCGACGCCCACGACCGCCACCGGACCGGCAGCGGTCTCGACCCGCTCGACGAGGATCCCGCACACCTTGCGACCGGTGCCGGAACCGTCGTCGACGAGGACGTCGTTGGGCCACTTGAGCGCGGCGTCGGGCAGCCGGTCGGCCAGCGCGGCCTGGACGGCGTACCCGGTCAGCAGCGGCAGCCACGACCACGACGCCGGCGGCACCTCGGGGCGCAGCAGCACCGAGAAGGTCAACGAGGAGCGGGCCGGGGTCTCCCACGACCGGTCGAGCCGACCGCGCCCCGCAGTCTGGTGCTCGGTGACCAGCACCAGGCCCGGCTCCTCGCCGGCGCGGGCCCGTTCCGAGACCACCGCGTTGGTCGACGGAGCGGCCTCGACCACCTCCACGCGCCAGCCGATGGGCGCCGTGAGCCGGTCGAGGTCGAGGGGTGGGCGAGGTGCCGGGCTGGGCGTCATGGGGTCTAGATTGCCCCACATGAGCGCACAGCCGGGTGAAGCCACCGACGTCCCCTCAGAGTCGGAGATCGACCTCCACACGACCGCGGGCAAGCTCGCGGACCTCGAGCGGCGCCTCGACGAGGCGGTGCACGCCGGGTCGGCCAAGGCGATCGAGAAGCAGCACGCCAAGGGCCGCCGCACCGCCCGCGAGCGCATCGAGATGCTCTTCGACGAGGGCACCTTCGTGGAGCTCGACGAGCTGGCGCGGCACCGCTCGACGGCGTTCGGGCTGGAGAAGAACCGCCCCTACGGCGACGGCGTGGTGACCGGTTACGGCGAGGTCAACGGTCGCATGGTGTGCGTCTTCAGCCAGGACTTCACCGTCTTCGGCGGCTCGCTGGGCGAGGTCTACGGCGAGAAGATCACCAAGGTCATGGACCTGGCGATGAAGACCGGCTGCCCGATCATCGGCATCAACGAGGGCGCCGGTGCCCGCATCCAGGAGGGCGTGGTCTCCCTCGGCCTCTACGGCGAGATCTTCCGCCGCAACGTGCACGCCTCCGGCGTGATCCCGCAGATCAGCATGATCATGGGCAACTGCGCCGGCGGCCACGTCTACTCCCCCGCGGTCACCGACTTCACGGTCATGGTCGACCAGACCTCCGCGATGTTCATCACCGGTCCCGACGTGATCAAGACCGTCACCGGCGAGGACGTCACGATGGAGGACCTCGGCGGTGCGCGCACGCACAACACCAAGTCGGGCAACGCCCACTACATGGCCTCCGACGAGGAGGACGCCATCGAGTACGTCAAGGCGATGCTGTCCTACCTCCCGCAGAACAACCTCGACCCGGCCCCGGTCTTCGACGAGGCGCCCGACATGGAGGTCACCGACCTCGACCGGTCGCTGGACACGATCATCCCCGACGGCGCGAACCAGCCCTACGACATGCACGACGTGATCACCGCCGTCGTGGACGACGAGGACTTCCTCGAGGTCCAGGAGCTGTTCGCCCCCAACATCCTCATCGGGTTCGGCCGTGTCGAGGGCCAGTCGGTCGGCGTCGTGGCCAACCAGCCGATGCAGTTCGCCGGCACCCTCGACATCGACGCCTCCGAGAAGGCCGCGCGCTTCGTGCGCTTCTGCGACGCGTTCAACATCCCGGTCCTGACGTTCGTCGACGTGCCCGGCTTCCTGCCCGGCACCGACCAGGAGTGGGACGGCATCATCCGCCGCGGCGCCAAGCTCATCTACGCCTACGCCGAGGCCACCGTCCCGCTGATCACGGTCATCACCCGAAAGGCCTACGGCGGCGCCTACGACGTGATGGGATCCAAGCACCTCGGCGCCGACATCAACGTCGCCTGGCCCACCGCCCAGATCGCCGTGATGGGCGCCCAGGGTGCCGCCAACATCCTGCACCGCAAGACGCTGAAGAAGGTCGCCGACGAGGGCGGTGACGTCGAGGCCCGGCGCGCCCAGCTCATCGACGAGTACGAGACCACGCTCGCCAACCCCTACATCGCCGCCGAGCGGGGCTACATCGACGCCGTGATCGCGCCTCACGAGACTCGCATCGAGGTCGTCCGCGCCCTCCGACTGCTGCGCACCAAGCGCGAGAGCCTGCCGCCCAAGAAGCACGGGAACATCCCGCTGTGACCGACGAGCAGGAGACCCCGATCCTCCGGGTCGTCAACGCCGACGCCACGGCCGAGGAGATCGCCGCGCTGGTCGCCGTGTTCTCCGCGCTGGGCTCGGCCGGGGGCGAGGCGCCCGAACGACCCCGCTCGACGTGGAGCCACCCCGCGCGGGGCGTACGACGTACGCACCGCCACGGCCCCGGCGCCTGGCGCGCCAGCGGCCTGCCCGGCTGAACGTCGCCGCGCTCCACTGTCGGGCGGAGGCTAGGGTCACCGGCGTGACCGAACCCCTTCTGGACGAGCGCAGGGTCGACGCCCTCTGCGACGCCTACGTCGAGGACTACTGCGCCCTCGACCCGCTGGCCGACTTCTCGCCGGCCGGCGACAACGCCCGCGCGGCGCTCGACCTGGGCTCGCTCGGGCTCGACCCGCTGCGCGCGGCGCTGGGGCGCCTGTGACGGCCGCGCGCGTCCCGCTGGTCCTGGCGTCCGCCTCCCCCGCCCGGCTGGCCACCCTGCGGTCCGCGGGCATCGAGCCGGTCGTGATCATCAGCGGGGTCGACGAGGACCAGGTGAGCGGCCTGCCGCCGGCCGAGCTGGCGCTCCAGCTCGCCGAGCTCAAGTGCGCCGCCGTCGCGGTGCGGGACGACGTACCTCCCGACGCCCTCGTCCTCGGCTGTGACTCGGTGCTGGAACTGCAACCGGCACCCGGCGCGGGCGGGCACGGCGAGGCGCTCGGCAAGCCGCACGACGCCGACGAGGCACGGGAGCGGTGGCGGTCGATGCGTGGGCGCACCGCGGTCCTGCACAGCGGCCACAGCCTGCGTGAGGTCGCCACCGGCCGGGTGGCCGCGGCGACCGGCTCGACCCTCGTGCACTTCGCCGACGTGGGTGACGACGAGATCGAGGCGTACGTCGCCACCGGCGAGCCGCTGCACGTCGCCGGGGCCTTCACGATCGACGGCTTCGGCGGCGCCTTCGTGCGTGGCATCGAGGGCGACCACCACAACGTGGTGGGCGTGAGCCTGCCGCTGCTGCGCGAGCTGGTCCTCGAGCTCGGCCACGCGTGGACCGACCTGTGGACCTGACCCGATAGCATCCCGGGCGTGGGGAGCGGGGTGGAGGGAGAGGTGCCGGCACGTCCGGTGGCCGACCCGGAGGACCGTTACGGCGTCCGCGAGGAGCGCCTGCTGACCGGCGCCACCGTGATCACCGCGGTCCGCACGGTCGCGTCGGTCGTGCTCGCGGCGATGGCAGCGCACCAGCAGAGCCTGACGCTGCTCGTCGTCGCCCTCGGCGTCTACTGGGTCGGCGACATGCTCGACGGCTTCTACGCCCGGGTGCGCGACTGCGAGACCCGCATCGGGGCCGTGCTCGACGTCATCTGCGACCGGTTCAACGCCGCCGCGTTCTACATCGGTCTCGCCTGGCTGCAGCCCGACCTGTCGCCGGCGATCTTCGTCTACCTCGCCGAGTTCATGGTCGTCGACTTCTTCCTGTCGATCGCGTTCCTCGCCTGGCCGATCCGCAGCCCCAACTACTTCTTCGTCGTCGACCGGCCGATCTGGCTGTGGAACTGGTCCAAGCCCGCCAAGGCCGTCAACAGCGCGCTCTTCGCCGTGCTGCTCCTCGTCACCGGCTGGATGTGGGTCGGGCTGGCGATCGCCTCGGCGCTCCTGGTCCTCAAGTGCGTGTCGCTGCGCCGTCTCGTGCAGATCGGCCTGCCGGTCCCGGGAGCCGCGGGCTGATGCTGTTCTGGAGCGTCATGGGCGCCTCGATCGCCTCCGCCCTCGTGCCGCTCATCAACATCGAGGCCATCCTGGTGGTCTCGGTCAGCCAGGCTCCCGGCCAGCTGTGGGGCCTGCTGGTGGCCGCCACGATCGGGCAGATGCTCGGCAAGATCCTCTGGTACTGGGGCGGCATGCACGTCGACCGCGCCCCTTGGGTCCACCGCCAGCTCGAGAAGCCCAAGGCGCGGGCCTCGTTGGACAGGTGGCACGAGCGCGCGGAGGGCCGGCCGTGGTTCACGGCCGGCCTGCTCTTCGTCTCCGCGAGCACCGGCATCCCGCCGTACGCCGTCACCGCGGTGCTCGCCGGGACGCTGCGGGTGCCGTTCTGGATCTTCATGGTGACCGGTCTGCTCGGGCGCGGTCTGCGGTTCTGGGCGGTGGTGACGGGGACCTCGTCGCTGGTGCACCTCTTCTGAGGTCCCCGCCGTCCGATCAGGTCGGTGCCGTCACTCGGCCGCGGCCCACGCCTGCCGGAGGCTGACCCGCCCGCCGGTCTGCAGCAGCGCCCGACGGTAGAGGCGCTCCCCGATCCAGACCGTGACCGCGGCGAACGCGGCCAGCAGGCCCAGCGCCAGCAGCGGCTCCCACCACTCGACGCCACCGGCCAGGATGCGCTTGGGCATCACCACCGCCGAGACGGGCGGCACGAACGACGCGATCACCTGTCCCCTGCCGTCGAGCGAGAGCCCGCCGAAGAACATCACGAGCATCAGCATCGTCAGCGGCGTCGAGGTCGCCTGGAGGTCCTCGGTGCGCGAGGCGAGCGACCCGGCGACCGCCCAGAGGCAGGCCAGGGCCACGAAGCCGGCGAAGAAGAACCCGATGAACCACGCTGTCGGACCGGACAGCGCCGGGACGTAGGACGAGAAGGACGTGAACGACAGCCCCACCAGGCCGACCGCGAGGTAGACCAGCAGCTGGATCATCGCCAGGGCGGTGTTGCCGAGCACCTTGCCGGCGAGCAGGTGTCGCAGCGGGATGGCGGCCGCGATGATCTCCACGATCCGGCTCTGCTTCTCCTCGATCACCGACGAGGCCAGCTGCATGCCGAAGACGAGGGCGGCGAAGTAGAAGAGGAAGACGAACACGAAGCCGACCGCCTCGGCCACGCCGGCCCTCTCGGCGTCCCCGCGCAGGAAGTCGGTGCTGACCGCGCTCCCGGCCTGCAGGGCCTCCACCGTGGTGCCGACCTCGGCGGCGTTGTCGGCGAGCACCTGCTGGCGTACGACCGCCTCCACGACGCTGGTCAACGAGCCCTGCTCGCTCGACTCCGAGGTCAGCTGCCACCCGTCGTCGGCCGGGTGCAGCCAGGCGTCTGCCTCGTCGTCGAGGAGGGCCGCCTCGGCCGCGCCACGGTCGTCGACCTCGACAACGGTGACCTCGACGTCGTCGTCGACCTGCGGCGCGCCGTCGGCGACCGTCGTGGCCATCGCGACCGAGTCGGGGGTGGCGGCCAGCGTGACCTGGTCGGTCCGCTCCTCCTGCCAGGCGTTGAAGCCGATGAAGCCCGCGATGAGCACGACCATGAACGCCGTTCCGAAGAGGAAGGACTTGTCGGTGATCCGCGAGACGACCTCCCGACGGGTGACGAGCAGCCAGGCGGGCTCGGTGCTCCGGTCGTCGTCCTCGTTGCCCATCTCGTTGGACGTGGCGGTGTTCATGCGGTGGCCTCCCGGTAGATCTCGCTGAGGGCCGGGCGGACCCGGACGAACTCGTGGACGTCGCCGCGGCCGGTGGCCTCGGCGACGAGGTGCTGCTCGGCGCCGTCCTGGCGGACCTCCACCAGCGCGGTCGACCCGTCGAGGTCGAGGACCTCCAGCCCGCGCAGGTCACGGACCCAACCGGCGTCGCCGCCGAGGACGAGGCGGAAGCGCGGCACCCCCGCGTCGCGCAGCTCCGCAACCGTCCCGGCGGCGACCCGGCGTCCTTGGGACAGCACGACCAGCCGGTCGCACAGTCGCTCGACGAGGTCGAGCTGGTGGCTGGAGAAGAGGACCGGCACGCCGTCGCGGGTGTACTCACGCAGCAGGTCGACCATCGAGTCGACGGCCTTCGGGTCGAGACCCGAGAAGGGCTCGTCGAGGACGAGCGCGGCCGGCCGGGGCAGCACCGAGGCGATGATCTGCACCCGCTGCTGGTTGCCCAGCGACAGCTTCTCCAGGTGGTCCTTGGTCCGCTCCCCCAGCCCGAACCGCTCCAGCAGCTCGGTCACCTGGGTGCGGGCGGCGACCCGCTCCATGCCCTTGAGCTGGGCGATGTAGACGAGCTGGTCGAGGATCGGCTGCTTGGGATAGAGACCGCGCTCCTCGGGCATGTAACCGATCCGACGGCGGTCCAGCCGGGTGATGGGTCGGCCCTGCCACAGCACCTCACCCTCGTCGATGCCGAGCACGCCCATCACCATCCGCATGGTCGTGGTCTTGCCCGCACCGTTGCCGCCGACGAAACCCGTCATCAGCCCGGCTGGCACCTCGAACGACACGTGGTCCACGGCGGTGTTGTCACCGAACCGCCTGGTCAGCTCCCTGATCTCCAACATGACCACGACGCTAGTGACCGCTGGGGTCCGTGTGATCCACCGTGCGACGGAACCTCCCGGCGGACTCCGTGCCTGCTCCGCTCACTCCTCCGTCGGGAGGATGAGGCCGGCCTCGTAGGCGTAGATGACCGCCTGCACCCGGCCGCGCAGGTGCAGCTTGGCCAGCACGTTGGACACGTGGGTCTTCACCGTCGCCTCGCCCAGCACGAGCGTGCCGGCGATCTCACCGTTGGACAGGCCACGCCCGAGCAGCACCAGCACCTCCCGCTCGCGGGCGGTGAGCAGCGCCAGCTCCCGCGGCTCGGCCCGGTCGGGGGCCTCGGGGACCGCGTCGGGCGCCGCCGCCCCTCCGGCCATCTTGCCGATGACGCGGCGGGTCACCTCCGGCGCAAGCAGTGCGTGCCCACGGCCTGCGGCGCGTACGGCGTCGAGGAGCTGCTCCGGTCCGGCGTTCTTCAGCAGGAAGCCACTCGCCCCTGCCTGCAGGGCGTCGAAGAGGTAGTCGTCGCGGTCGAAGGTCGTCACGATGACGACGTGCCCGAGGTCGTCGGCGACGAGGTGGCGGGTGGCCTCGATCCCGTCCATCCGCGGCATCTGGACGTCCATCAGCACCACGTCGGGGCGGGTAGCCCGGGCGCGCTCGATCGCCTCCAACCCGTCGGCGGCCTCACCGACGACCTCGATGTCGTCCTCGACGGACAGGACCATCGCGAAGCCGGACCGGACCATCGCGTGGTCGTCGACCAGCAGGACCGTCAGCGGGCGCTCCGTCACGACGCCACCAGCGGGTAGCGCACGCGGACCCGGTAGCCGCCCGTCACGCGCGGTCCGATGTCGACCTGGCCGTCGTGGGTGGCGGCGCGCTCACGGATGCCGAGCTGGCCGAGACCGCTGCCGGACGTGCCGTGGCGCGGTCGGCCGTTGTCGACCACCTCGACCTCCGCGTAGGCGGCGGCCTCGTGCACCCGGACCACGACCGAGACGGTGTCGGCGGTGCTGTGGCGACGGACGTTGGTCAGCGCCTCCTGGACCGTGCGGTAGACCGCGAGCCCGATGCCGCGCGGGAGCCGGCTCGTCGCGCACGGCTGGTCCTCGACGACGTCGAGGCGGACGGCGAGCCCCTCCCGGTTCGCCTGCGCGACGAGGTCGGGCAGGGCGTCGACGCCGGCCTCCGACGTACGCATCCCGCTCGCGGTGTCCGCGCCGTCGGTGCCGTCGTCCCAGCTGTCCGCCGGTCCCTCGCGCAGGGTCCCGAGCAGGCGGCGCATCTGCGTCAACGCGTCGCGGGAGGCCTCCTCGACGTGCGAGAGGGCCGTACGCGCTGCGTCGGGGTCGCGGTCGAGGACCCGTCGTGCCGCTCCCGCCTGGATGCCCATCGCGGAGACGCCGTGGGCGACGACGTCGTGCAGCTCGCGGGCGATGCGCAGACGCTCGTCGACGACGGCCTGCTCGCGCAGCCGGCCGGCCTGCGCGGAGATGGTGGCGGCCTGCTCCTGCAGGCGGATGCGCTGCCGGGCGGCCCGCCAGGACACGCCGCCACCGACGATGGCGCCGCCGAAGTAGATGACGTTGACCAGCAGCGTGATCGCCACCGCGGCGGGGATCGCGCCGAACAGCCCGATCCGCTCGCCGTCCCGGGCCTCGTCGATCATGTCCTGGGCAGCCGAGCCAACGGCGAACTGCCAGGTGATCCACGCGAACATGAACAGCACGATCGTGCCGATGACGACGACCATCGCGCGACGGTCCCGGGCGTAGGCGACGCCCGAGAGCAGGGCGACGAAGTAGACGATCTGCAACGACACCTGCCCCATCACCTGCGGCATCGTCACGCCGGCGACGAACATGTGCAGTGCGGCGAGGCTCGCGACCACCAGCGGCCACCGCCGCCGGCCCAGGAGGAGCGCGGCCCCGGTCGACACGGCGAGCCACTGCGTCCACACCGGGACGTCGGTGTGGTCGAGCCCGCCTGCGCTGCGCACGAGCTCGAGCGCCAGCAGGCTGACGGCCTCCACGCTGGCCGCGAGTACGACGTCCTGACGCCCGACCGGCGGCCTCGGCCGCTCCCACTCGTCGTCCACGCCGAACCACGTGAGGGCGCGCTGGCTCGTGCTGGGCATGGGGCGAGGGTAGATCGGGCCCCGCGCCACCGGATCCGTCGGGAGGAGGAGATCAGATCTACGAGCGGTTGCGCACACTCGGCCCGGCGGACGGGTTCACTGGTCCCGGCGTCGTGCAACCTGTGAGGCGTCCGGGGCGTGTTGGGTGTCTGAGGGCGTCCGACGAGCGTCGGGACAGGTCGCTGAGGGGGACGCGGGTAGCGCCAGCCATCAGTGACTGTGAGGGACCACCACCCGGCCCTCGCTGGCCTGGACGACGACGAACCCTTGACCGCTGAACCCGAGCTGGAAGGCCTCGCCTGAGCCACGCCCGATGAGTGCACCGGCGCCGGCGGTGCGTCGTACGGTTGTGGTGAGCGACGACGACCAGGCGATCGCCGCCTGGATGTCGGCGTACGTCGGCGCGTCGACGTCGAGGACGACCGGCGTGCCGTGCGAGGTGATGGCGACGGTGCCTGTGCCGGTGAACGTGGTGTTGAAGACGCCGCCGGCCATCATCGAAGCCCCCTCGACCTTCTTGATGTCCCACGAGAGGGTCGAGTCGAAGGCCAGCACGTTGCTGCCGTTGACGGTCAGGGAGTCGTTCTCGAGGTTGACGAGGTGGATCTCCATCGCGTCGTCGGCGAAGAAGACGTCACCGCGTCCCGAGACCTTCATCAGCGGCATGCCCTCGCCGGTGAAGGTCTTCTTCAGGAACTTCCCC
Organism: uncultured Nocardioides sp.; assembly: GCF_947488025.1. Taxonomy (GTDB): domain Bacteria; phylum Actinomycetota; class Actinomycetes; order Propionibacteriales; family Nocardioidaceae; genus Nocardioides. The sequence goes on from NZ_CANKYS010000001.1 coordinate 178,111, forward strand.
ATGCCGCCCGCGCTCTGGTAGGCGAAGTCGACCTGGCCCTGGTAGGCGACCATCGCGCCTTGTCGTCCCATCACGTCCCCGTCGAGCGCGACCCGGAGCATCTTCGGGTTCTGCAACGCGAACCGATCGGTGCCGGAGGACTCGAGGTTCGTGCCGAAAAGTTCGCTGCGCATGGGTCTCTCCTCTGAGTTGGCGCTGGGTCTGACGGTCGGCGACTCTACGCCGGCGTCGTCGTCGGCTCGGGCTGGGCAACTGCTCCGCCTCGCACCCGCGCCACGTCGGCGCGGGACGCGACGACGTCGGCGGTGCTCGCTCCGTTGGCATCGGCCAGGTCGGTGCACAGGTCGAGGGCTGCCGCGAGGACGTGCTTGCGGCGGCGCCGCTCGCGTCGGTCGGCGGATGCCTTGAGGTAGGCGCGTCGTTGCTTGTGCCCGGCGAAGGCCTCGACCTCCTCGGCGGTGAGGACTCCGTCAGCGACCTCGGGAGCGAGGATGTCGCGGGCGAGCTCGCGTTCGCGACCGTCGGTGAGGCGGAAGGCGTACCAGAGGACGCCGAGGCTGACGGCGATCTCGACGATGAAGATGAACAAGCTGGAGATCCCGGTGTCGGCACCGAGGGCGAGCACCGAGTCGAGGACGAGGTGGAAGCCAACTCCTGCTGCGACCAGGAGCAAGCCCCGGCCGGCTCGCCGCGGTTGGGCTGGGGTGCCGATGAGGTAGACGAGGCCTGCGCACACGAGCGCGGAGAACATGGGGTGCGAGACGACGTCGGAGAGGATGCGGGTCCCGATGCCGTTGGTCACGAGTCCGACCTGGTCGGAGCCGAAGCTGCCGGTCGCGCCGCCGATAGCGTAGAGGAAGTCCTCGAACGTCTGGAACCCCAGTCCGATGAAAGCCCCGAGGAACAGGCCGTCGGCAGGGGTGCGGACCAGGCGCCGCGCCATCCCGAGCAGGAGGATGAACCCGGCTGCCTTGGCGCTTTCCTCGACGAAGGGGGCGCTGAGTCCGGCCTGCCAGTCGGCACTCCACGCGGCGCCGAAGAGCTTGGCGTACAGGGAGCCCAGGGCACCGTTCGCCGAGGTGGCGATCCCGAAGGTCGCGCCGAGTCCACCCCACAGGAAGCACGCCAGCACCACGTTGAAGGGCTGTCGCTCGAACCGGTCGAGGTGGTGGAACCACCAGCCCCAGCCCAGGGTGCTGATGACGGCGATGGCGGCCCCGGCGGTGAAGGCGGGAGCGTAGTAGCCCGCCAGCGGGGTGAACATGTGGACCATGTTGAACAGCCCGGTCACCACCAGCGCCACGAACACCCATGTACAGGCGTTGCGCGGCTGCCAGAAGCGGAACGGCTCGCCCCAGCCGGACACCTCGATCGCGTCCTGGCGTCGGCGCACGAGCTCAGTCCTCGAGTCGGTCGTGGACCCGGTCGTCGAGCCGTCCTCCGGCTCATAGGCGGGGCTAGGGTCGGCGTGTGTGGGGGTGCTCATGACGCCTCCTGCTGGTCGGCGTCGGAGGTGTCCCACGGGCCGATGCTGTGGATCAGGTGGGCGATGTGGCGGGCGGCGGCAGTCTCCTGGTCGGGCTGACCCGACGCGCTGACCTCGATGCCGGTGCCGTCGCTCACGAAGGCGGCGACGGTGCCCTCGACGCCCCGTCCGGTGAAGGTCTCGGCGACTCCGGTGAGGCCGGAGTCGGTGGTGACGGTCGACCGGCCGTCGGTGACGGTGAACCCGTCGACGGCTCCGGTGGCCGAGGTGACCTTGTCGATCTGTTCGAGCAGCTCGCTCGCGGTGCCGTCGTAGGTGTCGGTGGTGACGATGATGGTCACGGTGCCGTTGGTGAACGCTGCTCGGGCGCCCGCGCCGCCTGCCGGGATGTCCGTGGTGCGGAATCCGTCGATGACGTCCCATCCAGGGGGCGGTGTGACGGCGAGGTCGTCGCTGATGGCGAACCGTTCTCCGGCGACGACGGGGTCGTCGTGGTCGACGGCTGCGTCGAGGTGCGGCACAGCCACGACCCACAGGAACCAGATGCCGACGACGACCAGTGCCGGCACGATCGAGCGTCGCTCCAACCCGGCCAGCCGCTCCTCGACCGGGACCCTTCGACGGCGACGCTCACCGGCTGTGGGTGCGGTCGCTTCGTGCGCCATGTGCGTGGTCACGTCGTCTGGGTTCGTAGTCGGGCGATCTCGGCGCGGGAGTGCTCCACGGCCGGGGTGTCATGGCCGCGGCTGTCGACGAGGTCGTGGGCGAGGTCGATGGCTCCGGCGAGGACGTGCTTCTCGCGGCGCTTGCTCATGCCTTCGTCGCGGCCCGTGACGGCGGCTTTGCGGTCCTTGCGTCGGTTGCGGCGGTCCCCGGTCAGCGCGGTCAGCTCGAGCTCGGTGATGGTGCCGTTGGCGACCTCGGGGGCGAGGACGTCGCGCATCCAGCCGCGCTCACGGTAGGACCCCCAGCGCAGGGCGACGAACAGCGCGTAGATGAGGAGGGCGGTGATGCCGAGGAGGAACCCGAGGGAGAGGAAGGGGTTGCTGTCGGCGAGAGCGACCTGTGCGTCCCACACGCCGTGCAGGATCATCGAGGCGGCCATGAGCGCCAGGCCGCGCCCGACGCGGCGGGGCTGTGCCGCAGTGCCGAGCAGGTAGATGATGCCGGCGCAGAACACGGCCGTGTACATGGCGTGAGACGCCACCCCGCTCCCCGCGCGGATCAGGAACGTCTGCATGACCGCGCCGATCTGGTCGACGCCGAAGTGGCTGTAGGCGGCGTTCTGCCCGTAGAGCATGTCCTCGAGGACCTGGAACCCGAGCCCGACGTAGGCGCCGACGATGAGGCCGTCGTAGACGGTGCGGATGACGAACGGTGCCAGCCCCAGGAGAAGCACGAAGATGATGGCCTTGGCGCTCTCCTCGACGAACGGCGCGGTCAGCCCGGCCTCCCAGTCCGTGGCCCAGGCTTGGCCGAAGTTCTTGGCGTACAGGTCCATCATCGCGGCGTTGCCGGGCAGCGCCATCGCCCACGGCGCTGCCAGGCCACCGCCTATGAAGGCGGCGATGGCCAGGCGTGCGGGGGTGCGCTCGTAGCGGTCGGCGTGGTGCAGGAACCACAGGAACGCCAGGCAGAACAGGCCGGCGGACGCCACGGCGGCGAGGTTGGCCTCCTCGAACACGCCGACCGTGGGGGCGGCCAGGTGGTAGAGCTGGCGGGTCCCGAGGATCACCGCCAGCAGGTAGACCCACAGGCAGGCGTTGCGCGGCTGGAAGAACCGGAACTCCGAGCCCCACCCGGACTCCTCGATGGCCGCGCGGCGGCGCTCCTCGAGCATCTGCTCCTGCCCGGCCGGGTCCCGAGGGGCCTGGGTGTCGGCAACCGTGCTCACGGGGTCTCCTCAGTGTCGGTCGCGATGGAGTCGATCATGTCCGCGACCTCTGGGGCCGTGGCGGTCATCTGGGTCTGTGGCCCGACGACCTGGATCTCGATGCCGGTGTCGTCGATCACGAAGGCGGTCAGGGCGCCGACGCTGTGGGCCGTGTTGAAGTTCTGCGTCACGCCGCGGAGACCGGACGCGGTCGCCTCGGGAGTGACCTCGCCCTTGATGTCGTAGCCATCGTCGCTGTTGGCAGCGTTGATGACCTCGGCCTGCTCGAGCAGCTCGGCCGGTGTGCCGGTGAAGGGCCCCTGGAGGATGGAGAACACCACGCCGTTCTTCACGAGGATGCTCTGCTGCAACGCCGAGTCGGGGCTGCGGACCTCGTCGGTGGTCCGCAGTCCGGACACCACTCCCCACCCCGGACCCGCAGTCATGCTCACCCCCTCGGCCACCTCGATGGCCTCACCGGGCTTGATGGGGTCGTCCCAGGCCACCTGGTCGTTGACCCACGGCAGGACCCACGCCCACAGTGCGAGCACCACGAGCGGCACCACGGCGTACGGAATGGAACGCCGCTCCAGGCCCAACCAGCGCTGGTCCACCGGGACCCTGTGTGCACTGACATCCGACAACGACACGTCGCCCCGCTCTCAGCGCCGCGTTTCCCGAGCGCAGTCGTGGTGCCCCCCGAAGATGGGACGAACCTTGTCCAGAACGTAGACATCGCCGCCTGCGCCGGTCCAGGCGCTCGCGGGCCAGCCCTGTGACGATCACGTGAATTCGCCGGGGCGTCCACCCGACCACACCCCTTTGGTGGGTGCTTGCGTTCCCGGCTCCAAGTTCGAGGTCCGGGCGCCGTCGGTCGGGATACACATTGGCCTCTCGACGGTGTTGCTCGTGTCAGCGATGACCCATCGGTCGATCTCAGATCGCTTGGCATGTCCCGCAATGCACCGCCTTCGACGTCAGGGGCTACCAGCTGGCCAGCGACGGTCTCGTCCAGCTGGGAAACGCACTCATCTGCCGCGACGAGTGCGGCGTGCACCCGAAGTGGACGTGTTCTCGAACGCCTTCGCCAACCGGGACAGCGCTCAGGCGGCCGTGGGCGACCTCGACGCGCCAGGCATACCGAAGGGGCGGAGCACTGGCTGCTTGCGTCCCACCGGCACGACGGACTCGACGTCGTACTTCCCAGGTCCCGGCCAACATGGACACATCCAGCAAGACCACGGCCGGGACGGTTTGGCTGACTCTCTGGCCAGCTTTCGTCCACAGGACGGCCCCTTCGCCGCCTGTCCACAGGCGCCCGCACGGGTGTCGGTGGGCGCCGGTTGAGTGGCTCCATGCCCACCTCCCAGCCCCCACTCACCGCAGCCGCGATCGCGGCGACGCGGCGCGAGATGCAGGCCGCGCTCGATGGCCCGAGCGGGCTGGACGACGCCGGTCGGGTCGATGCGATCCGGGCGTTGGAGGAGCTGGCCTGCACGGTGAGCGCGGCGCAGGCCGCCCTGGCAGCCGATCTGGCCGACTCGGTCGAGGCCGACCACGAGGCGATGGGCGTCCCGTCCGCCAGGCGCGGCCAGGGCGTCGCGTCGCAGGTCGCCTTCGCTCGGCGGGAGTCGCCCCACCGCGGCCAGCGCCATGTCGGGCTGGCGCGGATCGTCCGTAGCGAGCTGCCGCACACATGGGCCGCCTGGCGCGCCGGCCGGATCACCGAGTGGCGCGCCACGCTGATCGCACGCGAGACCGCATGCCTCTCCCTCGAACACCGCCTCGCCGTCGACGAGGCGTTGGCCGCCGACCGCGACGCGCTCGAGGCGATGAGCGACCGTCAGGTCATCGCCTCTGCCCAGGCCCAGGGCACGCGTCTCGACGCCGCCGCGCAGGTGGCCCGGCGCCGCAAGGCCGAGTCCGAACGACGCGTCTCGATCCGACCCGCTCCCGACAGCATGGTCTGGCTGACGGCCCTGCTGCCGGTCAAGGACGGCGTCGTCACCTTCGCGACGCTTGCTGCCGGTCAAGGACGGCGTCGTCACCTTCGCGACGCTCAGCAGGGAAGCGGACCGCGCGCGAGCCCAAGGTGACCCCCGGACCCGCGGCCAGGCGATGGCCGACTCCCTCGTTCAGTCAGTTCTCGTCGGCACCATCGAGCGGACCGACGATGGTGGAGCCGATGGCGGCACCCGCGACGATCCGCACACGCCCGGCGCCGCGGATGGGGCCACGCGTGGGAGCGTCCCTGTGGCGCTCGGCATCGTGATGACCGACGCCGGGCTCTTCGGTGGCGCCGACGACGCGGCGCACCTCGAGGGCTTCGGCCCGATCCCCGCCGAGCTGGCGCGGGAGATCATCTGCGGCGCTGTCAGCGCGGAGGAGCAGGTGAGCATCCGCCGGCTGTACACCTCGCCCGAGACGGGCGAGCTCCTCGCGATGGACGCCCGCACCCGCACCTTCCGCGGCAACCTCGCGCGATTCATCCGGCTGCGCGACCGCACCTGCCGTACTCCGTGGTGCGACGCCCCGATCCGCCACATCGACCACGTTCAGCCACACGACGCCGCCGGGCCCACCTCGGTCAGCAACGGGCAAGGTCTCTGCGAGGCCTGCAACTACGCCAAGCGAGCGCCCCGATGGCGGGCCAGACCCGAGCCGGACGGCAGCGTGACGACCACCCTCCCGACCGGCCACACCCACTCCACCCGCCCGCCACCGCTGGCGACTGTCAGACGGCGGGACCTGCGCCCGCTCACGATCGACTACGTGCTCGCCGGCTGACGCGCCCGTCGGGAGGAGGAGACAAGCCGTGCTGACAGACTCCCGCCATGACCGTCGTCGCGTCGCTCGCCCTCTTCGCCCTGGCCGCGATCGCGGAGATCGGTGGCGCGTGGCTGGTCTGGCAGGGCATCCGTGAGGACCGGGGCTGGGTCTGGGTGGGCGCCGGCTTCATCGCCCTCGGCCTCTACGGCCTGGTCGCCACCCTGCAGCCGGACGCCCACTTCGGGCGGATCCTGGCGGCGTACGGCGGCGTGTTCGTCGCCGGCTCGCTGGCGTGGGGGATGGTCGCGGACGGCTTCCGTCCCGACCGCTACGACATCGGTGGCGCGCTGATCTGCCTGGTCGGCGTCGCAGTGATCATGTACGCCCCGCGGTCCGCCTGAGCGGAGCGGCGGGGCGCGGCGCTCACTCGACCGGCAGACCGAGACCGCGGGCGATCAGCATCCGCTGGACCTCCGAGGTGCCCTCGCCGATCTCGAGGACCTTGGCGTCGCGGTAGAACCGGACGACCGGGTACTCCTCCATGAAGCCGTAGCCGCCGAATACCTGGGTCGCGATGCGGGTCGCGGTGACCGCCGACTCGGTGGCGTAGAGCTTCGCCACGGCGGCCGCCTGCTTGAACGACGCCGTGGTGACCGACGAGGATCCGGCGTCCATCGCGTCCTTCATCGCCGCCGCCTTGTAGGTCAGCAGCCGCGAGGCGTCCAGCATCACCTGCAGGTCGGAGACCTGGAAGGCGAGACCCTGCTTGCGCCCGATCGGGCCGCCGAAGGTCTGCCGCTCACCGGCGTACTGCACCGACATGTCGAGGCACGCCTGGATGCACCCGACCGCCAGCGCGGCGATCGCGACCCGGCCGTCGTCGAGCGTGGCGAGGAACTGCGCGTAGCCGCGACCGCGCTCCCCGAGGAGGTTGGCCTCGGGAACCCGGGCGTCGGAGAAGGACAGCGGGTGGGTGTCGGAGGCGTGCCAGCCGAGCTTGTCGTACGCCTTCTCCGCGGTGAAGCCGGGAGTGTCGGACGGGACCATGATCGTCGAGATCTCCGGCCGCCCGTCGGCCCGCTCCCCCGTGCGCGCCGTCACGGTCACCAGCGAGGTGATCGACGACCCGGAGTTGGTGATGAACTGCTTGGCGCCGTTGACGACCCACTCGCCGCCGTCGAGCACGGCCTTGGTCTTCGTCGCCCCGGCGTCGGAGCCCGCGCCGGGCTCGGTCAGCCCGAAGCCCGCGATCTTCTCGCCGGAGACGAGGTCGGGCAGCCAGGTCTTCTTCTGGTCGTCCGTGCCGTAGGTCAGGATCGGGTTGATCCCCAGCCCGACCGCCGCCTCGAGCGTGATGCCCATCGACTGGTCGACGCGACCGATCTCCTCGATCGCCAGGCACAGCGAGGTGAACCCGCCGTCCTCGCCGGCCATCCCCGCGCCGCCGAACTCCTCCGGGGCGGTGAGCCCCATCAGGCCCAGCGCGCCCATCTTCTGGACCACGTCGGTCGGGAAGTGGTGGCCGCGGTCCCACTGCGCGGCGTGCGGCGCGATCTCGGCCTCGGCGAAGTCGCGGACGCTGCGGCGGAACTGCTCGTGCTCGGGGGACAGCTCGAAGGTCATGCCTCGCAGACTAGCGCCGCAGGTTAGCGATCGCTAACCCCCGGGCGAGCGCCAGGCGGTGTGACGGACGCAATTCCTCGGGACACGTCGTCCGGGTCTAGAGTTAGGCGAGCCTAAGCAAAGTAAGGACGCCCCCGTGACGACTTCCCCGCACCGCGCGACCACGCGCGCCACTGTGGCCCTGGCCGCCACCCTCCTGACCGCCTCCACCCTGTCGGGGTGCGGCGTCTTCAGGTCCCCCGACCTCGTCATCTACAACGCCCAGCACGAGCAGCTGCTCGACGAGCTCGTCCCGCTCTTCGAGGAGGAGTCCGGCCTCGACGTCGAGCTGCGCAGCGGCAAGGACCTCGAGATGGCCAACCAGATCGTCGAGGAGGGTGACGACTCCCCGGCCGACGTGTTCCTCACCGAGAACTCCCCCGCGATGAGCATCGTCGACAACGCCGGCCTGTTCGCCGAGCTGCCCGAGTCGGCCACCGCGACGATCCCGGAGCAGTACGTCCCGGCCGACCGCACGTGGACCGGCTTCCTCGCCCGCTCCACCGTCGCGATGTACAACACCGACACGATGACCGAGGCCGACATGCCCGCCTCGATCCTCGACTTCGCCGACCCGGAGTGGCAGGGCCGCGTCGCCTTCTCCCCCACCGGCGCCGACTTCCAGGCGATCGTGTCCGCCGTCCTCGAGCTCGAGGGCGAGGAGGCCACGGCCGAGTGGCTCGCCGGCCTCAAGGCCAACGGCGTGATCGTGCAGAACAACCTCGTGGTGATGCAGTCCGTGGACTCCGGCGAGGTCGACGCCGGCATCGCCTACCACTACTACTGGTACCGCGACCGCCAGGAGAACGGCGAGGACTCCGACTCCTCGGCGCTGCACTTCTTCGGCGACCAGGACCCCGGCGCGTTCCTCAGCATCTCCGGCGCCGGCATCCTCGCCAGCAGCGAGAACCAGGACGCCGCGGAGGAGTTCATCACCTGGCTGACCGGCACCGAGGCGCAGCAGGCGATGGCGGAGTCCTACGCCCTGGAGTACCCGCTCAACCCCGACGCGAGCCTCGCCCCCGAGGTCAAGCCCTTCGACGAGCTCGAGCCGCCCGCGGTCGACGTGGCCGCCCTCAACGGCCCGCAGGTGACCGAGCTGATGACCGCGGCAGGCCTCCTCTGACCACGTCCCCTGCCCGGTCCGGGCGTCGTACGCCGCTCCCGCTGCTCGTCGCGGGCGCGGCGGTGGCGCTCCTGGCGCTGGTGCCGTTGTTCTACGTGGCCACCTACGTGGTCATCATCGGACCGGTCGACCTCTGGCACCTCCTGGCCCGCCCGCGCATCGCCGAGCTGCTGCGCAACACCGTCACCCTCGCGACCGCCTGCATGGCCGCCACCGCCGTGCTCGGCGTCGCGCTGGCCGTCCTCGTGGAGCGCACGGACCTGCCGGGGCGCCGCCTGTGGCACGGCCTCCTCGTCGCCCCTCTCGCCGTCCCGGCCTTCGTCAACGGCTACGCGTGGGTCTCGCTCGACCGCAGCGTCCACGGGTTCTCCGGTGCCTTCACCGTCGTCACGCTGTCCTACTACCCGCTCGTCTACCTCCCGGTCGTCGCGATGCTCCGCCGCCTCGACCCCGCGCTCGAGGAGTCGTCGTGGTCGCTCGGCCACTCGCGCGCCCGCACCTTCCGCACCGTCGTGCTGCCGCAGCTGCGCCCGGCCGTGCTCGGCGGTGCGCTGCTCGTCGGCCTGCACCTGCTCGCCGAGTTCGGCGCGCTGTCGCTGCTGCGCTTCCCGACGTTCACGACCGCCATCTACGACCAGTACGGCTCGACCTTCAACGGTGCCGCCGCCACCGCGATGGCCGGCGTGCTCGTCCTGCTCTGCCTCGTCCTGCTGCTCGCCGAGCTGCGCCTGCGCGGCAACCGCAGGTACGCCCGGCTGGGCCGCGGCGCCGCCCGGCACGCCGTACCCCTCACGCTCGGCCCCTGGCGCTGGCCGGCCCTCGCCGCCGCCGGCACCGTCGTGGCCCTCGCCATCGGCGTCCCCGCCTACTCCCTCGTGCGCTGGCTCCTCGTCGGCACGTCGACCGAGTTCCCGCTGGCCGAGCTGGCCGAGGCGCTCGGCGCGACGGTCGTGCTCGCCCTCGCCGGCGCGGTCGTCACGACGCTCGCGGCGATCCCGGTCGTCTGGCTGGCCGTCCGCCACCGCGGGTGGGCAAGCACTGTGATCGAGCGCAGCACCTACATCGCCAACGCCCTGCCCGGCATCGTCGTCGGGCTCGCGCTGGTCGTCGCCTCGCTGCGCCTGGTGCCCGGCGTCTACCAGACCGCCGCGCTGCTCGTGGCGGCGTACGTCATCCTCTTCCTGCCGCGAGCCGTGGTCACCGTCCGCGCCGGGCTCGAGCAGGCACCGACCGTGCTCGACGACGTCGCGCACAGCCTCGGCACCGGCCCGCTCGCCACCGCCCGCAGGGTCACCCTGCCGCTGATCGCGCCCAGCCTCGGGGCCGGAGCGGCGCTGGTCTTCCTCGCGATCTCCACCGAGCTCACCGCGACCCTGATGCTCTCCCCCATCGGCACCAGCACGCTCGCCACCGAGTTCTGGTCGGCGTCCTCCGAGCTCCGCTACGGCGCCGCCGCTCCCTACGCGCTGCTGCTGGTGCTCGTCTCCATCCCCGCCACCGTGCTGCTGATGCGCACCGACTCACCGGCCAACCAGACGGAAAGGATCCCGGCATGACCTCCGTCTCCATCACCGGGGTGACCAAGTCGTTCGGCGCGACCCGCGCCGTCGACGACGTCACCCTCCACGTGCCCCACGGCTCCTTCACGACGGTCCTCGGGCCGTCGGGCTGCGGCAAGACGACGTTGCTGCGGCTCATCGCCGGCTTCCTCCTCCCCGAGTCGGGCAACATCGCCTTCGGCGACACGACGGTCGCCGGCGACGGCGTACGCCCGGTGGCCCCGCAGGCGCGGCGGGTCGGCTACGTGCCCCAGGAGGGCGCACTCTTCCCCCACCTCGACGTGGCTGCCAACATCGCGTTCGGCCTGCCACGCGAGGCACGCGGCGGTGGCAGGGGGCGCGACCGCGTGGCCGAGATGCTCGACCTCGTCGAGCTGCCCGCCGACTTCCGCGACCGCCGCCCCGACGAGCTGTCCGGCGGCCAGCAGCAGCGCGTCGCGCTGGCCCGGTCGCTGGCGCCGCAGCCCGCCGTCGTGCTCCTCGACGAGCCGTTCTCCTCCCTCGACGCCAGCCTGCGCGGCAGCACCGCGCGGGCCGTGCGGCGCGCGCTCGAGGCGACCAACACCACCGCCCTGCTCGTCACCCACGACCAGAACGAGGCGCTCTCGCTCGCCGACCAGGTCGCCGTGATGCGGGCCGGCCGGCTGGTGCAGTCGGCCCCGCCGAGCGAGGTCTACCTCTCCCCGACCGACCCGCAGGTCGCCGAGTTCGTCGGCCGCGCCGTGGTGCTGCCGGGCACCGCCACCGACGCCCGCGCCACGTGCGCGCTGGGCGAGGTCGTGCTGACCGAGCCGACCACCGGGCCGGTCGCGCTGATGATCCGCCCGGAGCAGGTCTTCGTCGACCTCGCCCACGACGAGGGCGTCCGCGGCACGGTCGAGGAGGTCAGCTACTACGGCCACGACTGCGCCGTGCAGGTCCGCCTCGACGAGGGCACCTCGGTGCTCGCGCGGATGGCGGGCGTGCGGCACCCGGGCCCCGGCGACGTCGTCCATCTGCGCGTGACCGGGCTGGTCCGTGCCTACCACCCGGCAGGCGCGGAGTGACCCTCACGTCGCCCCAGCCCGCGCTCGACCGGTCCACGAGGGTCGGACCGGTCCTCGACCACGCGCGCTTCGGCACCGCTCCCGCGGTGGTCGCCGGCGACGAGGTCCTCACCCACGCCGACATCGCCCGACGCGTGGCGGACCGCGCGGCCACGTGGGGTCCGGCCCGCCGGCTGGTGCTGGTCGAGGGCACCAACGACCTCGACTCGCTCGTCGCCTACCTCGCGGCGCTCCAGCACGGTCACGTCGCCCTCGTCGTCCCCGACGGCCGCCCCGCCGAGCGCGACGCGACAGTCGCTGCCTACGACCCCGACATCATCTGCACGAGCGGCGCGCGCGACGACGTACGACGCACCGCCGGCGCGCACGACCTGCACCCCGACCTCGCGCTCCTGCTGAGCACCTCGGGCACCACCGGATCGCCCAAGCTCGTGCGGCTCTCGCGCGACAACGTCGCGAGCAACGCCGCCGCGATCGCCGACTACCTCGGCCTCACCTCCACCGACCGCGCCGCCACGACGCTGCCGCTGCACTACTGCTACGGCCTGTCGGTCCTGCACTCCCACCTCGTCGTGGGCGCGAGCGTCGTGCTGACCGACCTGAGCGTCGTCGACGAGTGCTTCTGGGACCTCGCCGCGCGCACAGGTGTGACCGGCCTCGCCGGCGTGCCGCACACCTTCGACCTGCTGGGAGCCAGCGGCTTCGAGGACCGCGACCTCCCCACCCTGCGCCGGGTGACCCAGGCCGGCGGCCGGCTCGCGCCGGACGACGTACGCCGCTGGAGCCGGTTCGGCCGCAGCCGCGGGTGGGACCTCGTGGTGATGTACGGCGCCACCGAGGCCACCGCGCGGATGGCGTGGCTGCCCCCCGACCTCGCCGAGGAGCACCCGGGCAGCATCGGCGTCGCGATCCCCGGCGGGCACCTCCGTCTCGACGAGTCGGTCGACGACCGCCCGGGCGTCGGCGAGCTCGTCTACTCCGGCCCCAACGTGATGCTCGGCTACGCCGAGGAGCCTGCCGACCTGGCCCTCCCGCGCGTCACGACGGAGCTGCGCACCGGCGACCTCGCCCGCGAGCGGGACGGCCTCTTCGAGGTGGTGGGGCGACGCAACCGCTGGGGCAAGGTCTTCGGGCTGCGCATCGACCTCGACGCCGTCGAGCGCACCCTCCGGGCCGACGTCGACCGGCACGCCCGGGTCGTCGCCACCGGGCGGGCCGTCCACGCCTTCGTGACCAACGGTCGCCGCCGTGCCGCCGCCCGGTCGCTCGTCGCCGACCGGTGCGGCGTCCCCCCGCACGCCGTGCAGGTCTCCGTCGTGCCGCAGGTGCCGCACACGAGCAGCGGCAAGCCCGACTACGCCGCCCTGCTCGACCTGGCCACGCACGTCGAGCAGGAGGACGGCGCCCCGGACGCGTCCGCCGGGGCTGGCCGCACCGTGCGCGCCGACGTCGTCCGGGTGCTCGGCCGCCCCGACGCCACCGACGCCGACTCCTTCGTCTCCCTCGGTGGCGACTCGCTCTCCTACGTCGAGCTCGCGACCCGTCTCGCCCACCACTTCCCCGGCGGACCGCCTGCCGGGTGGCACGCGCGGACCATCGGCGAGCTCGAGCAGCTGGCGGGCGACGATCGCCGGCGCCCGCGCACCCACATCGACACCTCCGTCGCGCTGCGGGCGCTCGCGATCGTGATGATCGTGGCCAGCCACGTCGACCTCGTCGGCCTCGAGGGCGGCGCCCACCTGCTCCTCGCGCTCGCCGGGTTCAACTTCGCGCGCTTCCAGCTCTCCGCACCCGGCGGCGCCCGCGACCGGTTGCGCCACGGCCTCTCCGGCCTGGCCCAGCTCGTCGTCCCGGCGGTGCTGTGGGTGGGCGGCGTCGCGCTCGTGCTCGGCAGCTACGACCTCACCACCGTCCTGTTCGTCCGCGAGGTGGTCAACGGCTCGGAGTGGGACGACCAGTGGCAGCTGTGGTTCCTCGAGTCGCTCGTGTGGCTCACCGCCGCCGCCCTGGCCGCGACCACGCTGCCCGTGCTGCACCGGCTTGAGCGTCGTACGCCGTTCCGGTTCGCGCTCGCGGTCCTCGCCGTCGCGACCGCGGCGCGGATCGCCGAGGTCGGCCTGCGGGCCGGCCCCACCGAGCGCTACACCACGCTCGTCGTCGCGTTCTTCTTCGCGCTCGGGTGGGCGGGCGCGCGGGCGGAGACGACCCGCCAGCGTGCGCTCGTCTCCGCGCTGGCGCTCGTCCTGGTCACCGGCTTCTTCGGCGAGGTGCACCGCGAGGTCATCGTGCTCGGCGGCTTCCTCCTCGTGCTGTGGCGTCCGCAGCTGCCGGTCACGCCCCTGGTCGCCCGGGCCGCAGGCGTGCTCGCCGGCGCCAGCCTCTTCATCTACCTCACCCACTGGCAGGTCTACCCAGCGCTCGAGGACGCCGGTCACCAGTGGCTCGCGCTTGTGGCGTCGCTCACAGTCGGGATCGCCTACGCGCGCGTCGTACGGCCCGTGCACCAAGCAGTCGGTCGCGCGGTGCTCGGAGCGCGGTAGCCTGCCGAGCGGTACGCCCCTCCGGCCACCGCGGCCGCCGACCCAGTGTCCCCGTCAGGAGTCCTCGCGTGAGCTTGAAGAAGGTCCTCATCGCCAACCGCGGCGAGATCGCCGTCCGCGTCATCCGCGCCTGCAAGGACGCCGGCATCGGCTCCGTCGCCGTGTACGCCGACCCGGACCGCGACGCCCTCTTCGTGCGGCTCGCCGACGAGGCGCACTCCCTCGGCGGGGCGACGCCGGCCGAGTCGTACCTCGACATCGCCAAGATCATCGCGATCGCCGAGAAGTCCGGCGCGGACAGCATCCACCCCGGCTACGGCTTCCTCGCCGAGAACGCCGAGTTCGCCCAGGCCGTCATCGACGCCGGGCTGATCTGGATCGGTCCCCCGCCGGCCGCGATCGAGGCGCTGGGCGACAAGGCCCGGGCCAAGCACATCGCCGACAAGGCGAGGGCCCCGCTCGCGCCGGGCACCAAGGACCCGGTCAAGGATGCCGACGAGGTCGTCGAGTTCGCCAAGGCCAACGGCCTGCCGGTCGCGATCAAGGCCGTCTTCGGCGGTGGCGGACGTGGCCTCAAGGTCGCCCGCACGCTCGAGGAGATCCCCGACGCCTACGAGTCCGCGGTCCGCGAGGCCGTCACCGCCTTCGGTCGCGGCGAGTGCCTGGTCGAGAAGTTCCTCGACAAGCCCCGCCACGTCGAGACCCAGTGCCTGGCCGACCAGCACGGCAACGTCGTCGTGGTCTCGACCCGCGACTGCTCGCTGCAGCGACGCAACCAGAAGCTCGTCGAGGAGGCCCCCGCGCCGTTCCTCACCGACGAGCAGATGACCGAGCTCTACGCCTCGTCCAAGCGCATCCTCACCGAGGCCGGCTACCACGGCGCCGGCACGTGCGAGTTCCTCGTCGCCCAGGACGGCACCATCTCCTTCCTCGAGGTCAACACCCGCCTCCAGGTCGAGCACTGCGTCTCCGAGGAGGTCACCGGCATCGACCTCGTGCGCGAGATGTTCCGCATCGCCGCCGGCGAGGAGCTCGGCTACGACGACCCCGAGATCCGCGGCCACTCCATCGAGTTCCGCATCAACGCCGAGGACGGCGGCCGCAACTTCATGCCCGCCCCCGGCACGCTGACCCGCTGGCACGCACCGGCCGGACCCGGCGTACGTCTCGACGGCGGCTACGACCAGGGCGAGACCATCCCCGGCTCGTTCGACTCCCTGATCGCCAAGCTCATCGTCACCGGCCGCGACCGCACCCAGGCCCTCGAGCGTTCGCGCCGCGCGCTGGACGAGTTCGTCGTCGACGGCATGCCCACCGTCATCCCGTTCCACCGCGCAGTCGTCCGCGACCCGGCCTACGTCGGCGCCTCCACGCCCACCGGCGAGGGCGAGTTCACCGTCTACACGCAGTGGATCGAGTCCGAGTTCGACAACCAGATCGAGCCGTACGCCGGTGACGCGGGCGAGGCCGACGAGCAGGGCGAGCGGCAGAAGGTCACCGTCGAGGTCGGCGGCCGTCGGCTCGAGGTCGTCCTGCCCGCCGGGCTCGGCGGGCTCTCCCTCTCCGGGGGAGCCGGCGCGGCGAACGGTGCGAAGAAGGCCGGCAAGCGGTCGACCAAGAAGGCCGGCGCCGCTGCCTCCGGCGACTCCGTCACCTCGCCCATGCAGGGCACCATCGTCAAGGTCGCCGTGGAGGAGGGCCAGGAGGTCGCCGAGGGCGACGTGGTCGTCGTCATGGAGGCGATGAAGATGGAGCAGCCGCTCAAGGCCCACAAGGCCGGCACCGTCGCCGGGCTCCAGGCCGAGGTCGGCGCCACCGTCACCAACGGCGCCGTCATCTGCGAGATCAAGGACTGATCCACCCGGGACGTCATGGGAATCGGTGGCTCGGACCTCGCTGTCCCATGACGTCCTGTCTCGCTTCCGAAGATAGATAGCAAGCGCTCACTTTCTATGTGAGACTGACGCCGTGACCACGACCCGCGAACGGCGTACGCAGGCCCAGCGCCGCGAGGGCACCATCGGCGCGCTGCTCGAGGCGACCGTGACGTGCCTGACCGAGCGGGGGTACGCCGCCACCTCGACCGCCGCGGTCTGCGCGGAGGCCGGCGTCAGCCAGGGGGCGCTCTTCCGTCACTTCCCGACCCGGCAGGCGCTGCTGGTCGCGACCGCGGAGCACGTGGCGATCCGCAACGTCGAGGCGTTCCGCGCCACGACCGAGGGCGCGACGGTCGACACCGTCGACGACGTGGCGGACGTGCTGGCCCACCTGCGGGCCGCCGTGCTCTCCCCCACCAACCAGACCTGGCGCGAGCTGCTCGTCGCCGCGCGCGCCGACGCCGACCTGCGCGACGCGCTGCTGCCCGCGCGCGAGCTGCTACAGGCGCAGATCCTCGCCGTCGCCGCCGACCTGTGGGGCGACCGGCTCTCCGCCGACGACCTCCCCGCCGTCCTCAGCATCGTCATCAACATGCTCGACGGCCTGGCGTTCTCGGCCCTCGACCCCGACCCCGCCGCCGCACCCGGCCGCACCGTCGAGCGGGCGCTGCGCCTGCTCGCCGAGATGATCGTCAGCCACTACCCCGAGGAACCGTCATGACCCCCGACTTCACCCCCGACGTCATCGTCGTCGGCGCCGGCCTCGCCGGGCTGGTCGCCACCCACGAGCTCGCCCTCGCCGGCAAGCGCGTGCTGGTGCTCGACCAGGAGAACCGCGACAACCTCGGCGGCCAGGCCTGGTGGTCGCTCGGCGGGCTCCTCTTCGTCGACAGCCCCGAGCAGCGCCGGATGGGGATCTCCGACTCGCCCGAGCTGGCCTGGCAGGACTGGCAGGGCTCGGCGCAGTTCGACCGCCTCGGCGACGGCACCGACGGCCCGGGCCGCGGCGAGGACTTCTGGCCGCAGCAGTGGGCGAGGGCGTACGTCGACTTCGCCCACCGCGAGAAGCGCGACTACCTCCGCGCCCTGGGCCTCCGCTCGCTGCCCTTCGTCGGCTGGGCCGAGCGCGGCGACGGGCGCGCGACCGGCCACGGCAACTCGGTCCCCCGCTTCCACCTCACCTGGGGCACCGGGCCCGAGGTCGTCCGCATCTTCGCCGAGCCGGTCCAGCAGGCCGAGACGACCGGGCTCGTACGCCTCGCCTTCCGCCACCAGGTCGGCGAGCTCGTCGTCGAGGACGGCGCGGTCGTCGGCGTGCGCGGGACCGTGCTCGCCGACGACGACGCCCCCCGCGGCGTGAGGTCCGACCGCGACGCCGTGGGCGAGTTCGAGCACCGCGCACCGGCCGTCGTCGTCACCTCCGGCGGCATCGGCCACAACCACGAGCTCATGCGGCGCAGCTGGCCCACCCAGCGGGTCGGCGCCGCACCCACCCACCTGATCTCCGGCGTCCCCGCGCACGTCGACGGCCGCATGCAGGGCATCGCCGAGACCGCGGGCGCGACGATGGTCAACCGGGACCGGATGTGGGCCTACGTCGAGGGCATCCACAACTGGGACCCGGTCTGGCCCGACCACGCGATCCGGATCCTGCCCGGCCCGTCGTCGATGTGGTTCGACGCGAACGGCAAGCGGCTCGAGGGCATGTCCGGCGTCCCCGGGGCGGACTCGATCGGCGCGATGAAGCAGATCCTGACCACCGGGCACGACTACTCGTGGTTCGTGCTCACGCAGTCGATCATCGAGAAGGAGTTCGCGCTCTCCGGCTCCGAGCAGAACCCCGACATCACCGGCAAGGACCTGAAGTTCCTGGCGCAGAGCCGGCTGGCGAAGGGCGCCCCCGGCCCGGTCGAGGCGTTCAAGGAGCACGGCGTCGACTTCGTCGTCGCCGACACCCTGGCCGAGCTGGTGACCGGGATGAACGAGATCGCCCGGGGCCCCGAGCTGGACCTCGACGACCTCGAGCGGCACGTCGTCGCGCGCGACCGACAGGTCGACAACGCCTTCACCAAGGACGTCCAGGTCATGGCGATCCACAACGCCCGCCGCAGCCGTACGGACAAGCTGATCCGGGTCGCCAGGCCCCACCGGATCCTCGACCCGGCGCACGGCCCGCTGATCGCCGTCCGCCTCAACATCCTCTCGCGCAAGACGCTCGGCGGGCTCGAGACCGACCTCGACGGCCAGTGCGTGGCGGCCGACGGCAGCCGGGTCCCGGGCCTGTACGCCGCCGGCGAGGTCGCCGGTTTCGGCGGTGGCGGCGTCCACGGCTACAACGCGCTCGAGGGCACCTTCCTCGGTGGGTGCATCTTCTCCGGCCGAGCCGTCGGCCGGGCACTCGCGCGCTGATCGAGGGTTCGCCGCGCGGGTGACACGGATCGCGGCTGACGTGTGCGATTGCCGGTGAAACTACGTCTGATCTGGGGTTCCCGTGGGGGGCGCCGGCCGGGGATCCCGCTCACAGTGGGTGGGTGAGCAACCACCCCTCCACCAACCGCGGCACGGCTGTCGACGCGACCGCCACGCTCGGCGTCCTGGTGGTCGGGGCCTGGGTGCTGGCGATGATCGCACCGCTGGTCTCCGCGGTCGCGGTGCTGCTGACCGTCGGGCTCTACGTCCCGGTGCGTCTTCGCGCGTCTCACAGGCCGGGCAGCTCTCGCGTGCGGACGATGTCCTCGGCGATCACGTAGACCTTCTGGTTGCGCTGGCTCGACATCCGCTTGAGGTAGTCGAATGCTTGGCCGGCGTCGATCCCGAGTCGCTCCATCAGCACGCCCTGCGCCTGGCCGATGACCAGGCGGCGACCGAGTGCGACCCGTAGGTGGTCGATCTCCACCCCCGCCGCTTCGAGCGCACGAACGAGCCGATCGTTGTCCTCGATCTCGTCTGCGGTCACGCTCGGCCTCACCGCCGCGGACCGATCGGTGCCAGCGACCTCAACGCCTCGTTGATCAGCGTCGTGACCGGCTCGGCGGAGTCGAGCTCCTCCTCGATCCGCCTGTGGTCGAGCCCGTCGAACCAGGCCAGCTGCACGGCGTGGGACTGAGCATGGGTGAGGCCGGCGGCCAGCAGGACCGAGTCGTCGATGTAGGCAGCCGGCGCAGGCTGCCCCACCGGGCGCGGCGAGAGGCGACGGGCTCGTACGGCCATCCGGTGGGCGATGACGAGCATCCAGGCCGCGGCGCTCGAGTGGGACGGGTCGTAGGTCGGCGCGCGGCGCCACGCCTCGATGAACGCTTCGCGGGTGATGTTCTCCGAGGCGTCCTCATCCCGGAGCAGGCACGTGACCATGCCGAAAACGCGTGGAGCGAGGCGGTCGTAGAGCTCGGCGAACGCCTCCGCGTCACCGCTGCCGGACCTCGCGAGGAGCAGTTCCAGCGGTCCTGCGCGACCGGCCCCTGCTTCCGGCATCGCTCGTGTAGCCACAGGTGCCCTCCCAGACCCCGACTGCGGCATGGTGCCTCGTGCACGAACCACTTGTGCACAAGATACATGCGTAGGGCAGAATGGCGCGACATGGGGACGATCAAGGCACCGCCGCTGGACGAGCAGCTGTGTTTCGACCTGTACGCCGCGTCACGGGCCGTGACCGCGGCCTACCGCCCGGTCCTCACCCGGCTCGGCATCACCTACCCGCAGTACCTCGTGCTGATCGTCCTGTGGGAGCACGAGAGCTGCACCGTCCGCGACCTCGCCGCCCAGCTCCGCCTGGACCACGGGACGCTGACCCCGCTGCTCAAGCGGATGGAGGCGGGAGGCCTCGTCGAACGCCGTCGCGACAACGCGGACGAGCGCTTCGTCGTCGTGTCGCTGGCCGGCAAGGGCGAGTCCCTGCGGCGGCACGCGGAGGCGATCCACTGCGACATGGTGGATCAGCTCGGCCTCGGGAAACAGGAGTTCGCGGAGCTGCAGGAGACCCTGCGGGTCCTCACCGCGAGGGTCTCGCCCCCCGCGTGACGAGCCGGCGCGTTGCGCGGGCGACCGCCTGACGCGGATCGTGCGGTTGCCTGCTCGAGCTACGCCAGACCCACGGCCTCGACGAGCGCCGCCACGTGG
Organism: uncultured Nocardioides sp.; assembly: GCF_947488025.1. Lineage (GTDB taxonomy): Bacteria > Actinomycetota > Actinomycetes > Propionibacteriales > Nocardioidaceae > Nocardioides. The sequence continues at coordinate 198,165 of NZ_CANKYS010000001.1, forward strand.
TGCTCGAAGAGGTCGCCGGGCTCACTGAAGGTGTCGGCGCCGTACTGCCCGAACACCTCGAACGACACGCACCCGAAGAGCGCCGCCCAGGCGAAGAGTCCGCGGGCGACGAGCCGGTCGGGGGCGGTCAGACCCATCTGCTTGCGGATGCGCGCCAGGTCGCGGGACAGGCGTCGCGGGGTGAGCGGCGCGTCGTCGAGCGAGATCGCCCCCGCCTGCCACGCGTCCTCCCAGACCTCGACGAGCCGACCGACGACGCGCGTGCCGGGGCCGGTGGTCTGCTCGGCGGGTGCCTCGTAGCCGGGCACCGGGCTGCCGAAGAGGAGGGCGTACGTCGCCGGCTCGACCAGCGCCCAGGCGCGGGTCGCGCGGGCGATCGCGACGATCCGGCCCGCGTGGTCGTCGCTCTCGACCGCCTCGAGGGCGGCGTCCACGGCGTCGCCGAGCTCGTCGTAGCCGTCGACCACGAGCAGGGTCAGCAGCTCGTCGCGGCTGGCGACGTAGCGGTAGATCGCTGATGACACCAGGCCCAGGTCGCGCGCCACGGCCCGCAGCGACAGCGCCGCGGCCCCCTCGGTCGCCAGGTGCTCACGGCCGATGCGGACGATGTCGCGCATCGTCTGCTCGCGAGCCCTGCTGCGAGGCGTCGATGTCGTGTCGTCCATGGGTCGATGGTGCCACATCCGTGAGCGCCTGTGACACACGCGAGCACTGCTCTTGCTTTCCCGATGCTCCAGGTGCATGCTGGCCGAAACGAGAGCACTGCTCTCTCTTTCCGAGGAGAACCCATGAGCACGATCCACGTCGTCACCGGAGCCGGCCCCGTCGGCTCGACCGTCGCCCGGCAGCTCGCCGACGCCGGCGAGCAGGTCCGTCTGCTGACCCGGTCGGGCAGCGGACCGGACCACCCCTCCATCGAGCGGCGGAAGATCGACGTCTCCCGACCCGACGCCCTGGCCGGGGCCTTCGAGGGAGCGGTCGCGGTGCACCACTGCATCCACGGGTCGGCGTACGACGCCCGCGTCTGGCGCGCCGAGCTGCCGCAGGCCGAGCGGGCCGTCCTCGAGGCGGCCGGACGCGTCGGCGCGGTCGTGGTGTTCCCGGAGAGCCTCTACTCGTACGGCCCGGTCGACGGCACCCTCACCGAGGCGACGCCCCGCACCGCGACGACCGGCAAGCTGGGCGTGCGCACCGAGCTGCTGGCCCAGCGCGAGGCCTCGCCGACCCCGACGGTCAGCGTCGCCGCGTCCGACTTCTACGGCCCCCTGGTCCGCAACGCCCACGCCGGGGAGCGCCTGGTGCCGACGGTCCTGGCCGGTCGCACGATGCGCGTGCTCGGCAGCCCCGACCAGCCGCACTCCTTCACCTACGTGCCCGACCTGGCGGCCGCGATGATCACCGCGGCCGCGCGATCGGAGCTCTGGGACTCGTTCCTCCACGCGCCGACGGCGGGGCCGGTCACCCAGCGCCGCCTCGTCGAGCTGGTCGCCGAGGCGGGCGGCGTACGCGCCCCGAAGGTCGCCTCGATCCCGGTGTCCCTCCTCGGCGCCGCGGGCGTCGTGTCACGCAGCGTGCGCGAGATGGCCGAGACCGGCTACATGTTCGACCGGCCGTTCGTCATGGACTCCACCGCCAGCGAGACCCGCCTCGGGCTCTCCCCCACCCCGCTGGCCGACGGGCTCGCGCAGACGGTGGCGTGGTGGCGGACGCAGCAGCGAGCGGCCGCCTGAGCCCGACCGGGGTACGGACGGGTAACCCGCGTCACACCCGTCACTCGATAGCGTGCGGCCCATGTTCTCCAAGGTGCTCGTCGCCAACCGTGGCGAGATCGCAGTCCGGGCCTTCCGTGCAGCGCGCGAGATCGGTGCGCGCACGGTGGCCGTCTTCCCCCACGAGGACCGCGGGTCCGAGCACCGGATGAAGGCCGAGGAGGCCTACCAGATCGGCGAGGAGGGCCACCCGGTCCGCGCCTACCTCGACCCGCAGGCGATCGTGGACGTCGCGGTGCAGTGCGGCGCCGACGCCGTCTACCCCGGCTACGGCTTCCTGTCGGAGAACCCTGCCCTCGCCGAGGCGTGCGCCGCCGCGGGCATCACCTTCATCGGACCCAGTGCCGAGGTGCTGACCCTCACCGGCAACAAGGCGCGCGCGATCGCGGCGGCCAAGGCCGCCGGCGTACCCGTGCTCGAGTCGGTCCCGCCGTCGACCGACGTCGAGGAGCTTCTCGCCGCCGCGGAGTCCCTCGAGGCGCCCCTCTTCGTCAAGGCCGTCGCCGGCGGCGGCGGGCGCGGCATGCGGCGCGTCGACACTCCGCTGAGTGAAGACGGGGGCGCCGCCCTGCGCGACGCCATCGAGGCCTGCATGCGCGAGGCCGAGGGCGCGTTCGGTGACCCCACCGTCTTCATCGAGCAGGCCGTCGTCGACCCGCGCCACATCGAGGTGCAGATCCTGTCGGACGGGACGGGTTCCGAGGGTGGCGTGATCCACCTCTACGAGCGCGACTGCTCGGTGCAGCGACGCCACCAGAAGGTCGTGGAGATCGCCCCCGCGCCCAACCTCGACCCCGAGCTGCGCGATCGCATCTGCGCCGACGCGGTCCGCTTCGCCCGCGAGATCGGCTACAAGAACGCCGGCACGGTCGAGTTCCTGCTCGACCCCTCCGGCAAGTACGTCTTCATCGAGATGAACCCCCGCATCCAGGTCGAGCACACCGTGACCGAGGAGGTCACCGCCGTCGACCTCGTGCAGTCGCAGATGCTCATCGCCGCGGGCGCCACGCTCGCCGACCTCGACCTCACCCAGGATTCGGTCCAGCCGCGCGGCTTCGCCCTCCAGTGCCGCATCACCACCGAGGACCCCGCCAACGGCTTCCGCCCCGACACCGGCAAGATCACCACCTACCGCTCCCCCGGTGGTCCCGGCGTGCGCCTCGACGGCGGAACGACCTACAGCGGCGCCGAGATCAGCCCGCACTTCGACTCGATGCTGGCCAAGCTGACCTGTCGCGGCCGGACCTTCGAGGCCGCGGTGCAGAAGGCGCGACGCGCGCTCCTGGAGTTCCGCATCCGCGGCGTCTCCACCAACGTCGGGTTCCTCCAGGCCGTGCTGGCCGACCCCGACTTCGCCGCCGGCGGCGTCACCACCTCCTTCATCGAGGACCACCCGAGTCTGCTCAAGGCCAACCTCGGCGGCGACCGCGCCACCAAGCTGCTGGCCTACCTCGCCGACGTCACGGTCAACCAGCCGCACGGTGCCGCGCCCGTCACCGTCACCCCAGCCAGCAAGCTGCCGCGGCTCGACCGCTCCCAGCCGGTGCCCGACGGCACCCGCCAGCTGCTGCGCGAGGTCGGGCCCGAGGAGTTCGCCCGACGCCTCCGGGCGCAGAAGGAGGTCGCCGTCACCGACACGACCTTCCGCGACGCGCACCAGTCGCTGCTCGCCACGCGGGTGCGCACCCGCGACCTGCTCGCCGTCGCCGACCACGTCGCCCGCACCACCCCGCAGCTGTGGTCGGTGGAGTGCTGGGGCGGGGCGACGTACGACGTCGCGCTGCGCTTCCTCGCCGAGGACCCGTGGGAGCGGCTGGCCGCCCTGCGCGAGGCGATCCCCAACGTCGGCCTCCAGATGCTGCTGCGCGGGCGCAACACCGTCGGCTACACGCCCTACCCGACCGCCGTCACCGAGGCCTTCGTGCAGGAGGCGGCCGAGACCGGCATCGACGTGTTCCGCATCTTCGACGCCCTCAACGACGTCTCGCAGATGCGCCCGGCCATCGACGCCGTGCGCGCCACCGGCACGTCGGTGGCCGAGGTGGCGCTCTGCTACACCGGCGACCTGTCCTCGCCCGACGAGCGCCTCTACACCCTCGACTACTACCTCCGCCTCGCCGAGCAGATCGTCGACGCAGGCGCCCACGTGCTGGCGATCAAGGACATGGCGGGCCTCCTGCGCGCTCCGGCCGCCCGCACCCTCGTGACGGCGCTGCGCGAGCGCTTCGACCTGCCGGTCCACCTCCACACCCACGACACCCCCGGCGGCCAGCTCGCCACGCTGCTCGCGGCGATCGACTCCGGCGTCGACGCGGTCGACGCCGCCTGCGCCTCGATGGCCGGCACCACGTCGCAGCCCGCCCTGTCGGCGCTGGTCTCGGCGACCGACCACTCCGAGCGCGAGACGGGTCTCTCCCTCGCCGCCGTCAACGCGATGGAGCCCTACTGGGAGGCCACCCGCCGGGTCTACGCGCCCTTCGAGTCGGGCCTGCCCGCCCCCACCGGACGCGTCTACCGCCACGAGATCCCCGGCGGCCAGCTCTCCAACCTGCGCCAGCAGGCGATCGCGCTGGGCCTGGGCGAGAAGTTCGAGCAGGTCGAGGACATGTACGCCGCGGCCAACGACATCCTCGGCAACGTCGTCAAGGTGACGCCATCGTCCAAGGTCGTCGGCGACCTCGCCCTCGCGCTCGTCGCGGCCGGCGCCGACCCTCACGCGTTCGAGGCCGACCCGGCGTCGTACGACGTCCCGGACTCCGTCATCGGCTTCCTCAACGGCGAGCTGGGAGACCCGCCCGGCGGCTGGCCCGAGCCGTTCCGGACCAAGGCTCTGGCCGGACGCACCTGGAAGCAGCCGATCGAGAGCCTCACCGACGACCAGCAGGCGAGCCTGGCCAGCGACCGCCGCGCGACGCTCAACGAGCTGCTCTTCCCGGGCCCGACGGCCGCCTTCCGCGAGTCCCGGGAGGCCTACGGCGACCTGTCCGCGGTGTCGACCATCGACTACCTCTACGGCCTGCGCCGCGGCGAGGAGCACCGCGTGCAGGTGCGCGAGGGCCGCGAGATGCTGTTCGGGCTCGAGGCGATCAGCGAGCCCGACGAGCGCGGCTACCGCAACGTGATGGCGACCGCCGACGGCCAGATGCGGCCGGTCCAGGTGCGCGACCGCAGCATCTCCGCCGACGTGGTCTCGGCCGAGAAGGCCGACGCAACCAGCACGGGGCACGTCGCCGCGCCCTACGACGGGGCGGTGACGGTCACCGTCGCGGAGGGCGACAGCGTCGAGGCAGGCCAGACGGTGGCGACGATCGAGGCGATGAAGATGGAGGCCTCCATCACCGCGCCGGTCGCCGGCACGGTCAGCCGGCTCGCGGTCCGCGCCACGCAGGCCGTCGAGGGCGGCGACCTGGTGCTGGTGATCAGCCCTCGTTGAGGACGATCACGTCGGGGTCGGGCTCGGCGTACTCCGTGATCTCGGCGGGGTCCTCCCCCGTCACCTCCCGGTAGACCTCGGTGGCCACCGCGCGCATGCCGTTGATCTTGGGGTGGAACGGCGCGGCGATGCCCGCGCGGAACCGCGGGCCGTTGACCCACGCCCGGCCCTTGGCGCACACGTCGTGCCCGTCGGAGACCGCCGCCATGTCGACGTACGACGCCCCTGCCGCCCGCGCGCCGCGGCGGAGCGAGCGGTTGAGCAGCTCGGCGACCTCGGCCACCGGCGCCAGCACCTCGGCGGGCACGCCGACGGCGCCGCAGGTGCCCTCGGTGGGGAGGATGTCGGGGTAGCCGACGACGAGGACCTCGGCGTCGGGCGCGGCCTTCTCGATGCGGCGCACGGCCTGCTGCACCCGCCCGGCGACCTTGCCGGTGTCGGTGCGCAGCGTCTCGACGGGGCAGGCCACGGCCGGCCCCCGCTGGCACTGGATGAGCGAGTCGTAGATGCCGAAGTCGTTGCCGCCGATGCCGAGCGTGACCAGGTCGGTCTCGTCGGAGAGCGCGTCGACCTGGGGCGGGGCGGTGTTGCCGTCGAACATCACCATCGGCTCGTAGAGGTCGCGGGTCGTCGCGGCCGAGCAGGTCACGTCGGTGTAGCTGGCGACGTCGAGCCAGTCGGCCACGAAGGCCGGGTAGTTGTCCTTCGAGCGCGCGCAGCCCTGCGGGTCGGTGCGCATCGTGCCGATGAACGGCCCGGCCGAGAACGAGTCGCCCATCGCGACGTAGTCGACGCGGGTGGTGACCTCGGTGTCGACGACGGGGTCGGGCAGGTCGACGTCACCGCCGCCGGCCGCCTGGCCGGACTCGCAGGCGGACGCAGCGAGGGCGAGGGCGGCCACTGCCGCCGCCGTGCGGAACCGTCGGGTCACAGTCGGGCAGGCCCCTTCTGGCGCGGCAGCACGCTGAACGTGAACCAGTCCGAGCGCAGGCCGAGGTAGGAGCGGGTCTCGTCGCCGCTCACGCTCACCCGGCCGCCGGTGAAGACGAACGCCATCTCGGCGACCCGCCCGCCCCAGTCGCCGTTGCCGTCGCGCGAGACGACCTCGATGCCGGTCAGGTCGCCCATGCCGGGCCAGTGCTTCTCGACCTGGGTGTCGTCGACCGTGGTCGTCCAGGTGGAGTACGCCGGGTTGGCGAGGCCGTCGTAGGGGTCGGCCTGCGCCACGAGGTAGGGCATGGAGCCCGCCGAGGAGAAGCCGCCGTTGCTGGCGGAGAACTGCGTGAACGCCGGACGTCCGTCGAAGAAGAGGCCCTGTCCGGCCGTCGCCTGGATGGCCGCGGTCGCCGCCTCGTGCTCGACGTCGACCCCGCCGTAGACCTGGCACTGGGTGGTGTCGCAGAGGTCGTAGTGGGCCGCAGCGGGCTGGGAGCGCTCGAACGCCGCATAGGTGCGCGCCGCGACGGACTGGGCGCTGACCGCCGCTGCCGTCCAGAGCGCAGGAACCTCCTGCGGCACGACGCCGCGCAGGTAGGCCTCCATGCCGACGCGGTTGACGGTCTCGCGCTTGCCGCCCGGGCGTGCGGCGACCGACTGCAGGGTGCCGCGGTAGTCGCGCCGGGCGCCCCGCAGCACGAGGGTCAGGCGACGGTCGGCCGCGGAGAACTCGGCCTCGCCGGGCACCTTCTTCCAGCGACGCCACGAACCGCCCTTGGTCCACTGGACGGCGGTGTCGCGACCGGCCGCGACCAGGCGCCACTTCCGCGCCCCGTTGGAGGGCAGGCGCCAGGTGCGCGCGCGGGCGAGCGAGCGGACCTTGAGCCCCCGCTCCGCCGCGACCTGCACGTCACGCCCGGTGTCGGCGGTGATGAGCACCCGGACCTTGCCCCGCACCGCGCCCCACGTGGTGCCGGGGTAGTAGAACTCGTTGATCTGCTGCCACGTCAGGCCCTGCTGGGCTGCGCCGAGGGCGCCGTACTGCGACATGCCGTGACCGTGGCCGAAGCCGCGGCCGGTGATCGTGATCGCGCTGCTGCCCGGGGTGGACCAGGTCTCGACCGCCCGGCGCGGGTCGGCCGCCGACGTGCCGGCGGCGGACGCCGGCAGGGCGGGCAGCAGCAGCGCGCTCACGGCGAGCGCGAGCGGCAGCAGGCGGATACGGGTCGTCATGTGGTCTCTCCCCCGAGAACGATCGGCGAACCTCCGAGGTTACAGGGGGTCGGTCAGTCCGGGGCCGGGACTGCGGGGATTGTGGAACGATGGGGTCGTGCTGAGCAGGCGGAGGCGCGAGCGACGCAAGGAGCAGCTCGCCGAGCTCGACGCGTTCCGGCACGTGCGGCGCGCGGCGGAGGAGGACGTCACCCGCTTCGGCGAGGAGCTGGCGACACTCCATCTCGACACGTTGGGCACGCCGCTCGACGAGGAGATGCGCGGCGACTACCAACGCGCGCTCGACGCCTACGAGCAGGCCAAGGCTGCCCTGCACAGGGCCAGCACCGCGGCCGACGTGACCGGCGTGACCCGGACATTGGCCGACGGCCGCTTCGCCCATGCGTGCGTGCTCGCGAGCCAGGCCGGCTCACCGAGGCCGGAGCGCCGGCCGCCGTGCTTCTTCGACCCGGCCCACGGCCCGGCCACCAGCGACGTCACGTGGGCACCGCCGGGCGGCGTGGCCCGCGACGTACCGGTGTGCTTCCGCGACGCCGAGCGGTTGGCGGGCGGCGAGCAGCCCGACGTACGGCTGGTGCGGCTGGGTGATCGCCGCGTCGCATGGTTCGCCTCCGGGCCGGTCTACGCGGCGTGGGCCGGCGGCTGGTATGCCGAGCTCGTGCAGGAGGGCCGTTTCGTGGCCGAGCGGCTCACCATGGCGTACGCCGGGCCGCTGCACGGGAGCGCTCACACGCAGCTGCCGATCGCCGTCGCCTGGAGCGACCCCGATGCGTGGGAGGGCGGCGGGATGATCGGCGGGCACGACTACTCCGGCTACGGCGGCAGCGACGGTGGCTGGGGCGGCGACGGCGGTGGTGGCGACGGCGGCGGCGGCGACGGCGGTGGCGGTGGCGGCGACGGGGGCTGACACCTCGTGCGGCTGCTGAGCATCCAGCTGTCGGTCGTGCCTGTGACACTGGACGGGTGCCCGAGGGAGACAGCGTCTGGAAGCTCGCCCGCCGGCTGGACCGCCAGCTGAGCGGCCACACCGTCGTGCGCTCCGACTTCCGCACGCCCGCCCTGGCCACCCGCGACCTCTCCGGTCGCGAGGTGGTCGGCCACGACACCCACGGCAAGCACCTGCTGACCCGGTTCTCGGGCGCGGCGGGGCCTCCGCCGGCGACGCTGCACAGCCACCTTCGCATGGACGGCTCGTGGTCCACCCTCGCCCCCGGCAAGCAGCTGCCCGCCAAGCTCCAGCCCCACGTGCGGCTCGTCTGGACCCTCGACGACGGCCGCACGGTCCACGGCATCCGGCTGCACGACCTCGCCCTGGTGCCGACCGACCGCGAGGGCGACCTGGTCGGCCACCTCGGGCCCGACCCGCTGCGTGACGACTGGGACGCCGAGGAGGCCGTGCGCCGGCTGCTCGCGCGGCCCGACGTGCCGCTCGTGACGGCGCTGCTCGACCAGCGGTCCCTCGCCGGCCTGGGCAACCTCTGGGCCAACGAGCTGGCCTTCCTCAGCGGCGTGAGCCCGTGGACCCCGCTCGGGGAGGTCGACGTGCCCCACCTCGTCGAGCGTGCCGCCACCATGCTGCGCCACTCGGCGACCGTCCCCGGCGCCTACCAGGTGACGACCGGCTCACCGGTCAAGGGCGACGACCACTGGATCACCGGCCGCCAGCGGCAGGGGTGCCGGCGGTGCGGCGGCCCGGTGAGCGTGCAGGCCGAGGTGCCCGGCGACGCCGCCAACCGCCGCACGTGGTGGTGCCGGTCGTGCCAGCCCGGTCCGGGGCCCGAGGCGCGGGTGGGCGACGGCCCCGGGATCAGACGTGGTGCAGGCGCCGCGCGGCCTCGGCGACCGAGCCGCTCATCGACGGGTAGACGGTGAACGCGTGCGCGAGCTGGTCGGCGGTCAACGACTCCGCGACCGCGACCGACACCGGGTGGATGAGCTCGGAGGCGCGCGGCCCGACGACCACGCCCCCGACCACGATGCCTGTGCCGGGACGGCAGAAGAGCTTCACGAAGCCGTCGCGCACGCCCTGCATCTTGGCCCGCGCGTTGCCGGCCAGCGGCAGGGTGACGACCTCGGCGACGATCTCGCCTGCGTCGACGGCCTGCTGCGACCAGCCGACCGTGGCGATCTCGGGTGAGGTGAAGACGTTGGAGGAGACCTTCTTGAGGTCGAGCGGTGCCACCGCGTCGCCGAGGAAGTGCCACATCGCGATCCGCCCCTGCATCGCGGCGACCGAGGCGAGCATCAGCACGCCCGTGCAGTCGCCCGCGGCGTAGACCCCGCGCGCCGAGGTGCGCGAGACCCGGTCCACGGTGATGAACCCACCCTCGTCGACGGCGACACCGGCCTCCTCGAGGCCGAGGTCGGCCGTGTTCGGGATCGAGCCGAGCGCGAGGATGCAGTGGCTGCCCGAGACCGTACGGCCATCGGTCAGGGTCACCGTGACCTCGTCGCCGTCACGGGTCACCGACTGCATGCGCGAGCGGCTGAGCACCTTCATCCCGCGGCGGGTCGCCACGTCCTCGAGCACCGCGGACGCGTCGGCGTCCTCGCCGGGCAGCACGCGGTCGCGGCTGCTGACCAGCGTCACGTCGATGCCGAGGGAGAGGTAGGCGCTGGCGAACTCGGCGCCGGTGACGCCCGAGCCGACGACGATGAGCTTCTCCGGCATCTCAGTCAGGTCGTAGACCTGCTCCCAGGTGAGGATCCGCTCGCCGTCGGGCTGGGCACTCGGCAGCGTGCGCGGAGCCGCGCCCGTCGCGACGATGATCGCGTCGGCCTGCAGGGTCTCCTCGCCGTCCGCGGTCGTCGCGACGACGGTCAGGTCGGGCCCGAGCCGGCCGCGGCCGGTGAGCACGCGTACGCCGTCGCGGTCGAGGCGGGCGGCGATGTCGGCCGACTGGTCGGCCGCGAGCTGCTTGACCCGGGCGTTGACCCGGGCCAGGTCGACGGAGATGGCCGTGGCCGCGTCGCCCTGGTGGTCCTCGAAGTTGACCCCCAGCTCGCGTGCCGTCGACATGTCGCTCATCAGCTCGGCGGTGGCGATGAGCGTCTTGCTCGGCACGCAGTCGGTCAGCACCGCCGAGCCGCCGACGCCGTCGGTGTCGACGACGGTGACCTCCGCGCCCAGCTGCGCGGCGACGTGCGCGGCCTCGTAGCCGCCCGGGCCGCCGCCGATGATGACGATGTGGTCGGTCATCAGAGGTTGATCATGTGACCGGCGATGCCGTGCACGGCCTCCTTGACGGCCTCGCCGAGCGTCGGGTGGGCGAAGACGTTGCGGGCCACCTCGTCGGCGGTCAGGTCCCACTTCTGGGCCAGGGTCATCACCGGCAGCAGCTCGGTGACGTCGGGGCCGATCATGTGGGTGCCGATGATCTCGTTGTGCTCGGCGTCGGCGACGACCTTGACGAAACCGATCGCCTCGCCGAGGCCCATCGCCTTGCCGTTCGCGGTGAAGGGGAACGTCGCGGTCTTGACGTCGTAGCCCTTCTCCTTGGCCTGGGCCTCGCTGTAGCCGAATGACGCGATCTGCGGCATGCAGTAGGTCGCGCGGGGCACGAAGTCGTACTCGACCGGCATGGTCTCGGCGCCGTTGATGGTCTCGGCGGCGACGATGCCCATCGCCTCCGCGACGTGGGCCAGCATCAGCTTGCCGGTGCAGTCGCCGATCGCGTAGACGTTGTCCACGTTGGTGCGGCCGTAGTCGTCGATCTCGATCGCGCCGCGCTCGGACACGTTGACGCCGATGTTCTCGAGGCCGAAGCCCTTTACCCGCGGGGCGAAGCCGAAGGCGGCGAGGAACTTGTCGGCCTCGAGCACCTGCTCGTCGCCGCCACCGCCGGCGGGCGCGACGGTGACCTTGACGCCCGAGCCGGTGTCCTCGACCTTCTTCACCGCGGCCGAGGTGAGGACCTTCACGCCGAGCTTCTTGTAGTGCTTGAGGAGCTCCTTCGAGATGTCGGCGTCCTCGGTGGGGACCATCCGGTCGAGGAACTCCACGATCGTCACGTCGACGCCGAAGTTGGCCATCACGTAGGCGAACTCGACGCCGATCGCGCCGGAGCCGCCGATGACGATCGAGCCGGGCAGCTCGTCGGTGAGGATCTGCTCCTCGTAGGTCACGACGTTGTCGCTGAGCTCGACGCCGGGCACGAGACGCACCGTCGCGCCGGTGGCGAGGATCAGGTTGTCGAAGGTGTAGCCGGTGGTCTCGCCGTCCTTGCCCTTGACGTCGATCCCGGTCGCGCTGGTGAGCGTGCCCCAGCCGTCGATCTCGGTGATCTTGTTCTTCTTCATCAGGAAGTGGACGCCCTTGACGATGCCGGCGCTGACGTCGCGGCTGCGCTTGTGGGTCGGGCCGAACGCCATGGTCGCGTCGCCCTCGATGCCGAACTTCGCCTTCTCGTGCTGGAGCGTGTGCGCCAGCTCGGCGTTCTTCAGCAGCGCCTTGGACGGGATGCAGCCGACGTTGAGGCACACCCCTCCCCAGTACTTGTCCTCCACCACGGCCACCTTCTGGCCGAGCTGGGAGGCGCGGATCGCGGCGACGTAGCCACCGGGGCCGGCGCCGAGGACGAGGGTGTCGAAGTGCGTGTCGGTCACGCCCCCAGCCTAGTTGTCCGCTGCGCGGGGGGAACACCCGCCCGAGGCTTGTCCTGAGGAGCGCGCCCCGGCGCGCGTCACGAAGGGTCGCGGCTCGATACTGTGTCGCCCGTGACCCTGTACGCCGCCTACGGGACGAACCTCGATCCCGCCCGCATGGGCGAGCGATGCCCCCACTCGATCCTGCACTCCACCGGGTGGCTCACCGGCTGGCGGCTGACCTTCGGCGGGGAGGAGCACGGCTGGGACGGCGCCCTCTCCACGATCGTCCAGGACCCCTTCGAGCAGGTCTTCGTCGCGGTCTACGACGTCACGCCCGAGGACGAGCGTGAGCTCGACGGCTGGGAGGCCGCCGACACCGGGCTCTACCGCAAGACGAAGGTGCGGGTGCAGACGCTGACCGGCGAGCTCGTCGTGTGGTCCTACGTCCTCGACGCCTACGAGGGCGGCCTGCCCTCGGCGTCCTACCTCGGGGTCCTCGCCGACTCGGCCGAGGCCGCCGGTGCACCCGAGGACTACGTCGCGGCCCTGCGCCGCCGTGCCTGCCGGTCCACCGGACTCTGAAGCGGGGCGGCGGATCGGTCTAGAGTTCCCGGCGTGACCCATGCAGCAGCCGTCCCCACGCCCTACGAGAACGCCGCCGAGGCCGCCGCCCGGCTCGCCGAGCTGACCGGCGTCGAGCGCCACGACGTCGCCCTCGTCCTGGGCTCGGGCTGGCTGCCGGCCGTCGACGCGCTCGGCGAGGCCACCGCGGAGATCGACACCGTCGACCTGCCCGGCTTCAGCGCCGCCGCGGTCGCCGGCCACAGCGGCAAGATCCGCTCCATCCGCTGCACCGACTCCGACGGCGCCGAGCGCAACCTGCTCGTCTTCCTGTCGCGCACCCACTTCTACGAGGGCAAGGGCGTCGCGGCGGTCGTCCACCCGATCCGTACGGCCGCTGCCGCCGGCTGCTCGGCGATCGTCCTCACCAACGGGTGCGGCGGCCTCAAGCAGGGATGGCAGCCCGGACAGCCGGTGCTGATCTCCGACCACATCAACCTGACGGGCACCAGCCCCATCGTCGGCGCGAACTTCGTCGACCTGACCGACCTCTACAGCCCGCGCCTGCGCGCGATGTGCAAGGAGGTCGACGGCTCCCTCGACGAGGGCGTCTACGTGCAGTTCCCCGGCCCCCACTACGAGACGCCCGCCGAGGTCCGGATGGCCGGCATCCTCGGCGGCCACCTCGTCGGCATGAGCACCACGCTCGAGGCCATCGCCGCCCGCGAGGCCGGCATGGAGGTCCTCGGCATCAGCCTGGTCACCAACCTGGCCGCCGGCCTGAGCGGCGAGCCGCTCAACCACGAGGAGGTCCTCGAGGCGGGTCGCTCCGCCGCCAGCCGGATGGGCGGTCTGCTGAGCCAGGTCGTCACGAGGATCTGAGGCCCGCGATGCGCGTGCTGGTCACCGGCGCCGCCGGCAGCATCGGTCGGGTGGTCACCACCGGGCTGGCGAGCGCCGGCCACGACGTCGTGGGGCTCGACCTCGTCCCGCCGCCCGACGGCACCCCCTTCGGTTGGCACGAGGCGGACTGTGCCGACGCGGACGCCGTCGAGGCGGTCCTCGCCGCTCTGTCGACCGGGGGCAGGCTCGACGCCGTCGTCCACCTCGCCGGCATCCCCGACGAGGCGTCGCTGCCCGACGAGCTCACCTCCCACGTCGTGACGACCGCGGCCCTGCTCGACGCGATGGTGGCCCACGACGTGCCCCGCATCGTCTACGCCTCCTCCAACCACGCGGTGGGCCGCACCCCGCGCGCCGACGGGACGTTGACCGAGCACGCCCTCCCCCGCCCCGACACCTACTACGGCGTCGCCAAGGTCGCGGCCGAGGCGCTCCTGCACCTGTTCGCCGACCGGCACGGCATCGACGCGGTGGCGTGCCGGATCGGGTCGTTCCTCGAGGAGCCGGCCAGCGTGCGCGGCCTCTCGACGTGGCTCTCCCACGACGACTGCGTCCGCATGGTCGAGGCGGCCCTGACCACCCCTGCCCCCGGCTACGCGGTCCTCTACGGCATCAGCGCCAACACCCGCGCCTGGTGGGACCTCGAGCCGGGCCGTCGCCTCGGCTACGAGCCGCAGGACGACGCCGAGGCCTACGCCGACCGGGTCGAGCCCGGGCCGCACGACGAGGCGGAGGCCGAGCACGTCGGCGGTCCGTTCGCGACGGCGCAGTTCCACCGCCCGGCCCTCGGCAGCTGACTCGGCGCTCTACTTGGCGCTTGACTTGGAGCGCACTCCAAGTCGGACACTGGTGGGATGACCAGCCTGAGCATCGCCGAGGCGGCCGAGCGGACCGGGCTCACCGCCCACACGCTGCGCTACTACGAGCGTGACGGGCTGCTGCTGCACTCGGTCGACCGGGCGCCGTCCGGCCATCGCCGCTACACCGACGAGGACCTCCGGTGGATCCAGATGGTGACCCGGCTCCGCGCCACCGGCATGCCCATCCGCGACGTACGCCGCTATGCCGCCCTCGTGCGTGAGGGCGACGGCAACGAGGCCGAACGCCTGGCGCTGCTCCTCGCGCACCGGGAGGTCGTGGAGCGCCAGCTCGCCGAGGTGACCGGCCACCTGCGCGCGATCGACCACAAGATCGCGCTCTACGAGAACAAGGTCGCCCCAGCCCCTTGACCTTGAGCGCGCTCGAAGGCGAAGGGTGGCAGGCATGAGCATCCAGACACGACAGATCGGCTCCCTGACCGTCTCCGCCCTCGGCCTCGGCTGCATGGGGATGTCGGAGTTCTACGGCACGCCCGACGAGCATGCGGGCATCGACACGATCCACCGGGCCCTCGACCTCGGCGTGACCTTCCTCGACACCGCCGACATGTACGGCCCGTTCACCAACGAGCGCCTGGTGGGCCGGGCGATCGCGGACCGCCGCGACGAGGTCCAGCTCGCCACGAAGTTCGGCAACGAGCGCAACCCCGACGGCTCCTGGGTCGGCATCAACGGCTCCCCCGACTACGTCCGCCGCGCCTGCGACGCCTCCCTCGAGCGGCTCGGCGTCGACCACCTCGACCTCTACTACCAGCACCGTGTCGACAAGACGGTGCCGATCGAGGAGACCGTCGGCGCGATGGCCGAGCTCGTCGAGGCCGGAAAGGTGCGCCACCTCGGGCTGTCGGAGGCCGGCGCGGAGACCATCCGCCGGGCGCACGCCACGCACCCGATCACCGCGCTGCAGTCCGAGTACTCCCTCTTCACCCACGACGTCGAGGACGAGATCGTCCCGGTGCTGCGTGAGCTGGGGATCGGCCTGGTGCCCTACTCCCCCCTCGGTCGCGGCATCCTCACCGGCGCCGTGACGCGCGAGTCCCTGGAGTCCGACGACTCCCGCGCCACCGGCCGGTTCCCCCGCTTCAGCGGCGACGCCCTCGACGCCAACCTCGCGCTGGTCGACAAGGTGAAGGAGCTGGCCGCGGACAAGGGCTGCACCCCCGGCCAGCTCGCGCTCGCCTGGGTGCTCGCCCAGGGCGACGCGCAGCTGGGTGTCGCGCCGATCCCCGGCACCAAGCGGGTGCGCTACCTCGAGGAGAACGTCGGTGCGCTCGACGTCGAGCTCACCGGCGACGACTTGGCCGCCCTGGACCAGGCCGTGCCGCGCGACGCCGTGGCCGGCGAGCGCTACGGCGACATGTCGACCATCGACGCCTGACCACGCGGTCCGCGAGGGTCGGCCCGGGATCAGGTCGCCGCTATCCCGACCCGGCCCTCGCGGAAGGCGTCGACGAACAGGGCGTGGTCCTCGCGCACGCGGACGGCGTACGCGATCCCCCAGTCGCACAACCACGCGACGAACTCGTTGCGGCGTCCCTCCAGCGACGCGGCGATCGCCTGCTCGACCTGGAAGTCGACGAGGTCCTGCTCGCTGTCCTCGTCGGAGGCGCAGTGGATCTTGGCGGTCGCGCGACCGAGCAGGTCCACGACGGCGCGCATGTCCTCGGGCTCGTTGATCTCGCTCCAGTCGAGGTCGACCTCGTAGGGCGAGATCTCCGAGACGACGAACCCCACGCCGTCGATGCTCGTGTGGCCGAGGAGCGGGTCGGTGTGCACCTGCAGGGCCCGCTGGCTGACCACGGTGCGGTGGCCCTCGTGCTCGAAGTAGGCGTCGACACCGCTGGTGTCGACGAAGCGGCTCACGGCCGGGATGTTGGCCTGCTTCATGCTGAGCACGACGTCGTTGTCGAGCGCCTGGCTGTAGCCCTCGACCAGCACGTTGTACGCCGGCAGCCCGGCGCTGCCGATGCCGAAGCCCGACTTGCCCACGACGTCGCGCAGCTCGTAGAACAGCGCCCGGTCGAACCGCTTGGACTCCGGGATGGTGTCGAGGTAGGAGCGGAAGGCGGCGACCACGGCGGCGCGCTCCTCCCGCGGGAGACGCCAGGCGGTCGCGTCCTCGGCGAAGCGCCGGGTGCCGCGCTGCAGGACGGTGACGTCGTCGAGGAGGTCGGCGCGGCGCATCTCCCGGGCCACCGTCAGGGCGGTGAGGATGGGGCCGTCGGCGTTGTCGATGCGGATGGCGAAGTCGTGGTCGTCGTCGGAGGCGACGTAGTGGTTGACCTGCGCGAGATAGCTGCGCACGTAGCGCGCGACCAGCTTGCGGATGGCGTCGTCCGGGAGCGCCTTCTGCCAGCCGACCAGAGCCAGGCTCGCGGCGAAGCGCTGGAGGTCCCAGGTGAACCGGCCGAGGTAGGCCTCGTCGAAGTCGTTGATGTCGAATATCAGCCGGCCGTCGGAGTTGAGGTAGGTACCGAAGTTCTCGACGTGGAGGTCGCCGTGGATCCAGATGCGCTCCGCGCCGTGCCCGGCCCAGTCGTCGTCCTCCGCCGTCACGTCGTTGTAGAACAGGCAGGCGCTGCCGCGGTAGAACGCGTGCGGGTCGCTGGCCATCTTGCGGTACTTGGCGCGGAACGCCGCGGGATCCGCCCGCATCAGGGGCGCGAACGCGTCCTGCAGCACCCCGATGATCACCTGGGTACGAGCGTCGGTGCGGGCGTCGGTTCGCGCAGTGGCCATGCCGGCACTCTAGGACCGGGGGGCCGATAGGTTGGGGCCATGGCAACCACACAACTCGGCCCCAACACCATCAGCACCGTGGGCGAGCTCCCCGCGGTCGGCACGAAGGCTCCCGGCTTCGAGCTCGTCGACTCGAAGTTCCAGGCCCTCACCGACGCCGACGTCTCCGGCAAGCGCGTCGTGCTCAACATCTTCCCGAGCATCGACACCGGCGTGTGCCAGGCGAGCGTCAAGAAGTTCAACGAGCTCGCCGCCGGCCTCGACGACACCGCGGTGGTCTGCGTCTCCCGTGACCTGCCCTTCGCGCAGGCCCGCTTCTGCGGTGCCGAGGGGATCGACGACGTGCTGGTCGGCTCCGCCTTCCGCTCGTCGTTCGGGCATGACTACGGCGTGGCCATCGACGGCGGCGGCTGGGACCAGCTCTTCGCCCGCGCCGTGGTCGTCGTCGACGCCGACGGCACCGTGCTCCACACCCAGCTCACCGACGCGATCGGCGACGAGCCCGACTACGACGCAGCGGTGGCCGCGCTCGGCTGATCGACCGGCCCCTTTCCGCGCGACCGTGGCCGCGGACCCTCCTCGGGGTCCGCGGCCACCGTCGTCTGCGGCCACGGTCGAGCGGTCGCTACTGGCGCGCGGCGAGCCAGTCGTGCTCGACCTGCGGCAGCAGCCCCGAGGCCAGGAAGGTCGCGGCAAGGTCCTTGTCGCCCATCAGGGCGCGGAAGTACGCCGGCAGCCTCAGGCCGTGCCCAGGCCGGTGGACGACCTCGATCGCGTCGCCCGCCCGGATGGCGCCGGGCTCGACGACGGAGAGGTAGGCGCCGGTCAGGCCGCGCTCGGCGAAACGGCGTACCCACGCCCGCTCGGCCATGTGCTTGGCGAAGGTCGCGCACGGGATGCGCGGCCCGCACACCTCGAGGAGCGTGCCGCCGACCTGCCACCGCTCCCCCACCTCGGCGGTGTCCACCTCGACGCCGGCGGTGGTGAGGTTCTCGCCGAACATGCCGTCGGACAGGCCGCGGCCGAGGTGCTCGCCCCACCAGTCGAGCTCTTCGCGGGCGACGGCATAGACGGCCTGCGTGGTCCCGCCGTGGTGCTTGCGGCTGATGACGGCGTCGCCGACGACGCCGCTGCCCAGCCCGCCCCGCTTCGGCCCTGGGTCGCGCACCTCGATGCTGTCGACCGGGCGCTTGTGGATGCCGCTGGGCCGCTTGAGCCCGGGGACCGGCCCGGCCGTGCCGGCGTTGACGGAGCGGACGACGGCTGGCACCCGCACACGCTAGCCGTCAGGAGTCGCCGGAGTGGCAGACGGCCTCGATGTTGTTGCCCTCGGTGTCGCGCACGAAGGCGCCGTAGTACGCCGGGTGGTACTCCGGCCACAGCCGGGGCTCGTGGAGCGACTCCGCCCCCGCAGCCACCGCCTCGGCGTGCCAGGCCCGCACCGTGGCGGCGTCCGCGGCACGGAACGCCACGTGGACCTCGCGGTTGGGCCCGACCCCCTCGAACGTGCTGATCCAGAAGTCAGGGGCCTCGGTGCCGTAGCCGATGGCCTCGTCGAAGTCCATGACCCGGCGGTGGCCGAGCACGCCCAGGACGCGGTCGTAGAACGCCGCTGCGCGCGGCAGGTCGGTGCAGTTGATGCCCAGGTGATCGATCATCCGTCGATGGTGGCACCGCCCACCGACATCCGCCTCCGGGTGGGGATAGCGTGCGTCCATGACCGACCGGACCGTCCCCACCGACCTGCTCGAGACCGCCCGCGCCTGGGCCGCCGAGGACCCCGACGAGCAGACCCGCGCCGAGCTGGAGACGCTCGTCGCCGCGGCCGAGCGGGGCGAGGAGACCGACCTCGACGACCGGTTCGCCGGCACCCTCGAGTTCGGCACCGCCGGCCTGCGTGGCGCGCTGGGCGCCGGTCCCAACCGGATGAACCGGGTCGTGGTCACCCGCGCGGCGGCCGGCCTGGCGGCCTACCTCCGCGACACCGGCCACGCCGGCGGGTCCGTGGTGATCGGCTTCGACGCCCGCCACAACTCCGACGTCTTCGCGCGCGACACCGCGGAGGTCATGACCGGCGCCGGGTTCAAGGCCCTGGTGATGCCGCGGACGCTGCCCACGCCCCTGCTGGCGTTCGCGATCCGCGAGCTCGGCTGCGCGGCCGGGGTGATGGTCACCGCCAGCCACAACCCGCCGCAGGACAACGGCTACAAGGTCTACCTCGGCGACGGCAGCCAGATCGTCCCGCCCGCCGACAGCGAGATCGCGTCCCGGATCGCCGCCGTCGGCCCCCTCGCCGAGCTGCCGCGCGGCGACGCCGGGCGCATGGTGGGCGAGGAGATCATCGACCGCTACCTCGACACCGTCGCCGGCCTGGCCGAGGACGGGCCGCGCGACCTGCGCGTCGTCTACACCCCGCTCCACGGCGTCGGAGGTACGACGGTCGCGCAGGTGCTCGAGACCGCCGGCTTCGACGCCCCGCACGTCGTCGAGCAGCAGGAGCACCCCGACCCCGACTTCCCGACCGTCTCGTTCCCCAACCCCGAGGAGCCGGGCGCGATGGACCTCGCGATGGCGCTCGCGGCCGAGCACAGGGCCGACCTCGTCGTCGCCAACGACCCCGACGCCGACCGCTGCGCGGTCGCCGTCCCGGACGTCCACGGCTGGCGGATGCTGCGCGGCGACGAGGTGGGTGCCCTGCTGGCGCACCACCTGATCGCGCGTGGGCGGACGGGCACCTTCGCCAACTCGATCGTGTCCTCCAGCCTGCTCGGCAAGATGGCCGCCGCGGCCGGGCAGCCGCACGAGGAGACGCTGACCGGCTTCAAGTGGATCGGCCGGGTCGAGGGGCTCGCGTTCGGCTACGAGGAGGCGCTGGGCTACTGCTGCGACCCCGAGCACGTGCGGGACAAGGACGGCGTCTCGGCGCTGCTGCTCGTCTGCGAGCTCGCCGCGCAGGCCAAGGCCGAGGGCCGGGGGCTCACCGACATCCTCGACGACATCGCCCACCAGCACGGCCTGCACGCCACCGACCAGCTCTCGGTGCGCTTCGAGGACCTCGCCGACATCCCCGCGACCATGGACCGGCTGCGCAGCACGCCGCCCACCTCCCTCGGCGGCCTCGCCGTCGAGCAGGTCGAGGACCTCTCGGAGGGGTCGGCCGCCCTGCCGCCCACCGACGGGCTGCGCTACACGCTGGCCGAGGGGGCCCGGGTGATCGTGCGTCCCAGCGGCACCGAGCCCAAGGTCAAGTGCTACCTCGAGGTCGTCATCCCCGTCGAGGACGGCCCCGACGGCAGCGGTCCCGACGCGGCCCGCATCTCCGCCGCCGGCCGGCTCGACGCCATCAAGGCGGACCTGCGGGGCGCGGCCTTCGGGGGGTGAGCCCGGGGTCGAGCCGCTACCCTCGGACCATGGTCCGGACCGCCGCCGACGCAGCAGCACGCGCGCGCCTCGCGCTCGTGCTCGCGCTGGTCGGCATCGCGTCCGCCCTCACCGCCGCCTCGCTCGACCCGACGGCGACCGCCCAGACGGTCGTGGTGATGACCGCACTCTCCGCGGCCACCGCCCTCGCCGGCGTGCACTGCCTGCTGGCCGTGCCCGACGCCGGGCTCCACTCGCTCCGGCCGCGCCGACGCGCCGCCGACATCCCGCTCGTGCTCGCCGGACGGACCACCGACGTGGTCCACCCGGTGCGGCCGCGCGCTCCTGGACGCGTCTGACCCGTCGCCCCGCGCGACGTCGTACAGACCCTTCCACCTCGTCCAGGAGACACCCATGTCACCACTCGCCCCGATCAAGCACGCCCTCGCCTCGGTCCTCGCGACCACCCACGACGCCCTCACCGCGCTCGGCGCCCCCGCCGACTCCGCCGTGACCTGGGTCGTCGGCATCGCCTCGCTCGTCGTCCTCGTCCGGCTCGCGCTCCTCCCCTTCGTCATCCACGGCGTCCGCCAGGCGCACGCTTCGGCTCGCGCCCGGCCCCACCTGATGGGCATCACGGAGCGCTATCGCGGCCGCACCGACGCCGAGAGCCTGCGCGCCCACATGGACGAGCGACGAGCCGTGTCCGCCGAGCACGGGGTGAGCCGGCTCGGCTGCCTGCCGGTGCTCGTGCAGCTGCCGGTGTGGCTCGGTCTCTACCACCTCGTGTCCGAGGTGGCCTCCGGTGTCGCCGTCGGCGCGATGGGGCCGGGCCTCGTCTCGTCGTTCGGCGCCGCCTCGGTCGTCGGCGTCTCGCTCGCGGGCCACGGCTACCTCGGCTCCGGCGGCCTCCACCTCGCGGTCGTGGCCGGACTGGCGGTGACCGCGGCCGCGCTGTCGTACGTCACCCAGCGCTTCGTGGTCGCGTCCAACACCTCGGTCGAGGGCATGCCGGAGGCGATGGTCGCCGCGCAGCGCATGATGCCGGTGATGTCGGCGGGCGGGCTGCTCCTCGCCGGCGGCGTGGTGCCGGTGGCGCTGCTCTTCTACTGGGTGTGCAGCTCGACGTGGACGCTCGGCCAGTCCGCGGCCGTCGCGCGGTGGTGGCCCACACCGGGTACGGCCGCTGCCGCTCGTCGCGTCACGGTGTGACGACCAGGTTGCCGACCTTGCGGCCGGAGTCGACGATGCGGTGCGCCTCGACGATCTCGGCCAGCGGCAGCGTCCGCCCGACCACCGGCTGCAGCTCCCCCGCCGCGAGGCGCGCGAGCAGCCACGCGAAGTCGGCCGGGTCCTCCGGCCAGGGGCCGGCGCGCACCTGGCCGCGCGCCAGGACGGTGTCGACCAGGCCAGCGACGGCGAGCACCAGCACGCCGGAGGGTGCGAGCAGGCGGCGCCCGGAGCGGCGGTCGAGGTTGCCCACGGCGTCGAGCACCACGTCGTACGCCGCGGGCAGGTCGTGCACGGACGTCCGGCCGTGGTCGACCACCTCGTCGGCGCCGAGCGAGCGCACCAGGTCCGCGTTGCGCTCGCTGCAGACGGCGGTGACGTGGGCTCCGGCGAGGTGCGCGACCTGCACCGCAGCCGTCCCGACAGCCCCCGAGGCGCCGTTGACGAGCACGCGGCGACCGGGCCCGACGACGTCGCGCAGGACGTGGTGAGCCGTGCTGCCGCCGAAGAGCACCGCGGCGGCGTCCGTGAGGGCGACGCCGGCGGGCACCCGGGTGAGCCGGTCCGCGCGGACGGCGGCGAGCTCGGCGTGCGCACCCATGGCGGCGCCCGTCATCCCGGCGACCTCGTCGCCCACCGAGACCCCGGTGACGCCGGGTCCGACGGACTCGACCACGCCGGCGTGGACCACGCCGAGGACGGACCGGCGCGGCCCGCTCCACCCGAGGGCCAGCCGCCCCGGCAACGCGAAGCCGCGCGGGAAGCGGCACCCGCGGATCCGGGCGTCCCCGGAGTTCACGGTCGTCGCCCGCACACGCACGACGACCTGGCCCTTGCCCGCGACCGGGTCGGGCACGTCCCGCACCGAGACGACCTCCGGCGGTCCGTACCGCTCCGCGACTGCTGCCTTCACGACCACTCCCACCTTACGGCTGTAAGTCCGACGGGACGAGAGTAGCCTTACGCCCGTAAGTCACGCACCCGAGGAGACCCGCTTGTCCAGACCACCGCTCTCCCCCGAGCGCGTCGTCGACGCCGCCAGCCGGGTCGCCGACGTCGCCGGCCTGGCCGGGGTGAGCATGCGCAGCGTCGGTCGCGAGCTCGGCGTCGAGGCGATGTCGCTCTACCACCACGTGGCCAGCAAGGACGCGCTGCTCGACGGCCTCGCGGACTGGGTCTTCGCCCGGGTCGCGACACCGGTGCAGGACGGCCCGTGGCGTGCGGAGATGGAGGCGCGCGCCCGGTCGGCGCGGAGCGTCCTGGCAGCGCACCCGTGGGGGCTCGGGCTGATCGAGTCGCGGCGCTCCCCCGGTCCGGCCACCCTCGGTCACCACGACGCCGTGATCGGCTGCCTGCGGACGGCGGGCTTCTCCGTCGCGCTGGCCGCGCACGCCTACTCGGTGCTCGACGCCTACGTCTACGGGTTCGTGCTGACCGAGGTGAACCTGCCCTTCCAGCCCGGCGAGTCGGCCGACGACTTCGTCGACGGGCTCGGTGACGCGCTCGCCGACCACCCGCACCTCGCCGAGATGGTCGCCACCCAGGTGGCCGGTCGCGACTACGCCTACGGGAACGAGTTCGACTACGGGCTGGCCCTGATCCTCGACGGCCTCGAGGCGCGCTTCGGCGAGCTCACAGGAACAAGCTGACCACCAGCAGCACGGCCGCCGCCCCGATGAGCGCGAGAGGGACGATCGCGGGCTCACGGCGTACGGCGTCGGGCAGCGCGCGCTGCTCCTCGGAACCGGCGGTCACCCCCGCACGCTCCCGCGCTGCGTCGACGAGCTCGCGGAGCCGGTGCTCGGCCCAGTCGGCGTACTTCATCCCCTCGCGCGGACCTTCCACGGCGGCGGGATCCCGACGCGAGGTGGCCGTCTTGCGCCACGTGCGACCCAGCACGGTGCTCACCAGCCGCCGGTCGCCGGCGCGGACGGCCAGGACCTGCCGCAGGACCATCTCCTCGACCGCGGCCAGCCGGATGTGGACCGTCTCGCCGAGGTTGCGCATGACGAGGTGCTCGTCGGTGACCCACAGCGCCGGACGCAGCATCGACGCCCACGCGAGCACGCCGCCCAGCAGCGCGGCGGCCGCCACCCACAGCGGGAAGCCCTGGTCGCGGTAGACCACCGCGGCGAGGACGAGCGTGGCACTGAGTGCCACCGCGGCCCACCCGGAGAGCCGTCCGCTCGTGGGCTGGAACCGCTCCACCACGGCCTCACCGTCGTCCTGCAGGCGTGCCATGGTCTCCTCGTCGTTTTGGGCAGACATTGGCCCCCTGCGGATTGCCGGGGGCGTCCGCGCCAACTCTATGCTGGGTCGGTGACGCCCACTCCCAGCTCAACGGCGAGCTCCCCCTCCGCGACCGGGGTCTTCGACGACGTCGTGCGCTCGGAGTCCTCGCTCCGCCGCTTCCTCCACGGACTCCCCGGGGTCGACCAGGTCGGGTGCGAGGCCCGCGCCGCCGGCCTGGCGACCCGATCGATCAAGACCACGTCGAAGGCCTACGCCATCGACCTGGCCATCCGGATGGTCGACCTGACCACGCTCGAGGGCCAGGACACCCACGGCAAGGTCCGCGCGCTCGCGTCCAAGGCGATGCGTCCCGACCCCGCCGACCCGACCTGCCCCGCCACCGCGGCCGTCTGCGTCTACCCCGACATGGTCGCCACCGCCAAGCAGACGCTCGGCGAAAGCGGCGTCCACGTCGCGGCGGTCGCCACGGCGTTCCCGAGCGGCCGCGCGGCGATGGACATCAAGCTCGCCGACACCCGTGACGCCGTCGAGGCCGGCGCCGACGAGATCGACATGGTCATCGACCGCGGCGCGTTCCTGTCCGGGCGCTACCTCGACGTCTACGAGGAGATCGCTCAGGTCAAGGAAGCCTGCGGGGACGCGCACCTCAAGGTGATCTTCGAGACCGGCGAGCTGCAGACCTACGACAACGTCCGTCGCGCCAGCTGGCTCGCGATGATGGCCGGCGGCCACTTCATCAAGACCTCCACCGGCAAGGTCCAGCCCGCCGCGACGCTCCCGGTCACGCTGATCATGCTCGAGGCGGTCCGCGACTTCCGCGAGCAGACGGGCCAGATGGTCGGCGTCAAGCCCGCCGGCGGCATCAAGACCACCAAGGACGCCATCAAGTACCTCGTGATGGTCAACGAGATCTGCGGCGACGACTGGCTCGACCCCGACTGGTTCCGCTTCGGCGCCTCCACGCTGCTCAACGACCTGCTCATGCAGCGCACCAAGATGACGACCGGCCGCTACTCCGGTCCCGACTACTTCACGCTGGACTGAGGTCGATAACCATGGCATTCGAGTACGCCCCCGCACCCGAGTCGCGCGCGATCGTCGACATCAAGCCGTCCTACGGCCTGTTCATCAACGGCGAGTTCGTCGACGGCACCGGCACGTCGTTCAAGACGGTCAACCCCGCGAACGAGGAGGTGCTGGCCGAGGTCGCCGAGGCCAGCGACGCCGACGTCGACGAAGCCGTCAAGGCCGCCCGCCGCGCCTACACCCGCGTCTGGTCGCGGATGTCCGGCGCCGAGCGCGCCAAGTACCTCTACCGGATCGCCCGGATCATCCAGGAGCGCGGCCGCGAGCTCGCCGTCCTGGAGTCGATCGACAACGGCAAGCCGATCAAGGAGTCGCGCGACGTCGACGTCCCGATCGTCGCCGCCCACTTCTTCTACTACGCCGGCTGGGCCGACAAGCTGCAGTACTCCGGCTACGGCTCGACCCCGCTCGGCGTCGCCGGCCAGGTCATCCCGTGGAACTTCCCGCTGCTGATGCTGGCGTGGAAGATCGCCCCGGCCCTGGCCTGCGGCAACACCGTCGTGCTCAAGCCCGCCGAGACCACCCCGCTGACCGCGCTGCTCTTCGCCGAGATCTGCCAGCAGGCCGACCTGCCGCCCGGCGTCGTCAACATCGTCACCGGCGCCGGCGACACCGGTCGCGCCATCGTGTCGCACCCCGACGTCGACAAGGTGGCCTTCACCGGCTCCACCGAGGTCGGCAAGGCGATCGCCCGCACCGTCGCCGGCACCGACAAGAAGGTCACCCTCGAGCTCGGCGGCAAGGCCGCCAACATCGTCTTCGACGACGCTCCGATCGACCAGGCCGTCGAGGGCATCGTCGACGGCATCTTCTTCAACCAGGGCCACGTCTGCTGCGCGGGCTCGCGCCTGCTGGTGCAGGAGTCGGTGGCCGACGAGGTGCTCGAGCGGCTCAAGCGCCGCATGTCGACGCTGCGCATGGGCGACCCGCTCGACAAGAACACCGACGTGGGCGCCATCAACTCCGGCGAGCAGCTCATGCGCATCCGCGAGCTCTCCCAGGTCGGTGACGCCGAGGGCGCCGAGCGCTGGGAGGTCGCGTGCGACCTGCCCACCAAGGGCTTCTGGTTCCCGCCGACGATCTTCACCGGCGTCTCGCAGGCCCACCGCATCGCCCGCGAGGAGATCTTCGGCCCGGTGCTGTCGGTGCTGACCTTCCGCACGCCGTCCGAGGCGATCGAGAAGGCCAACAACACCCCGTTCGGCCTGTCGGCCGGCGTGTGGACCGACAAGGGCTCGCGCATCCTGTCCATGGCCAACCGCCTCCGGGCGGGAGTGGTCTGGGCCAACACGTTCAACAAGTTCGACCCCACCTCGCCGTTCGGCGGCTACAAGGAGTCCGGGTACGGCCGCGAGGGCGGTCGCCACGGTCTCGAGGGCTACCTCAAGGGAGCTGACAGCTGATGTCCCGCATCGACGTGCGCAAGACGTACAAGCTCTACATCGGGGGTGCGTTCCCCCGCTCGGAGTCGGGTCGCTCCTACGTCGTCAACGACGCCAAGGGCCGTCTGCTGGCCAACGCCGCCCAGGCCTCCCGCAAGGACGCCCGCGACGCCGTCGTCGCCGCACGCGCAGCCTTCGGTGGCTGGTCCGGCAGGACGGCCTACAACCGCGCCCAGGTCGTCTACCGCATCGCCGAGGTGCTCGAGGGCCGTCGCGAGCAGTTCGAGGCCGAGATCCGCGCTGCAGAGGGCGTCACCCCGGCCAGGGCACGCGCCTCCGTCGACGCCGCGATCGACCGCCTCGTCTGGTACGCCGGCTGGGCCGACAAGATCACCCAGGTCGTCGGCAACGCCAACCCGGTCGCCGGCCCGTTCTTCAACCTGTCGACCCCGGAGCCCAGCGGCGTCATCGCCGTCGTCGCCCCGCGCGGCTCCCTGCTCGGCCTGGTCAGCGTCGTCGCGCCGCTGATCGTCACCGGCAACACCGTCGTCGTCATCGCCAGAGAGGACAACCCGCTCACCGCCATCACGCTCGGCGAGGTGATGGCCACCAGCGACCTGCCCGGCGGCGTCGTCAACGTGCTGACCGGCTCGCAGGCCGAGATCGCCCCGTGGCTCGCCTCCCACATGGACGTCAACGGCATCGACCTCACCGGCGTCGAGGACGACGAGCTCGCCACCGAGCTCGAGGTGGCCGCGGCCGACAACCTCAAGCGCGTACGCCGTCCCGCCCCGGACACCGACTGGCTCGTCGAGCCGGGCCTGGACCGGATGACGCAGTTCCTCGAGACCAAGACGGTCTGGCACCCGATCGGCGTCTGAGCCGCGCACCGCACGCACGACGAGGCCCCCGGAGCGAGCGCTCCGGGGGCCTTCGTGCTGGATCGAGGTCGCACCTGGTGGGGTAGTCCGACACCTGTTGGCCGTTGCAACGGCCAACAGGTGGCGGACTCCCCGCTCATGCGGGGACTCCCCGATCAGGGAGGAGAGACTCTCCGATCAGCGGTTGAGCAGCGCCGAGGCGAGCACCCCGAGGATCTCGTTGGGGTTGTTCACGAGGTAGTTCTGACCGCCGGTGGCGGCCGCGATCTGCTCGAGCTCACCG
This sequence comes from uncultured Nocardioides sp., assembly GCF_947488025.1. Classification (GTDB taxonomy): domain Bacteria; phylum Actinomycetota; class Actinomycetes; order Propionibacteriales; family Nocardioidaceae; genus Nocardioides. The sequence continues at coordinate 225,679 of NZ_CANKYS010000001.1, forward strand.
GTGTCGGCGTCCTGCGAGATGCCGATGATGATCACCTTGACGGGCTTGGCCGGGTCACGCAGCGACTTGAGCTGGTTGACGAGCGACTCCAGCGAGAGCGAGCTCGAGTCGTCGCTCGCGCCGTCGGTCATGATGACCACGGAGTTGAACCACGCCGGGTCCCACATCTCCTGGGCGTGCTTGTAGGCGGCCAGGGTGGTGTCCATGACACCGGTCCCGCCCCGCACCTTGCCGGGGAGGGCGTCGGCCTCGGCCCGGACCTCCTCACCGTGGCTCTTGCCGTCGGCACCCGGGGCGTCGAGCCGCTCGAGGGGCGAGTACTCGGCGTACGACGCACCGTTCTCGCCGCGGTTCTTGGAGAAGCCCCAGATGCCGATGCGGGCCTGCGCCGGGAAGGCGTCGAGCGCCACCTGGGACGCCGTCACCGCGAGCCCGATGCGGGTGGTGTCGCCGATGGCCATCTTCATCGACCCGGAGAGGTCGACCACGGCGAGGATGCTGGAGGGCACCGAGAGCACGCGCCACTGGCGCAGCGTGTCGTCGGTGGTCTTCTGCGGCACCTTGGCGAGCACGGGCGCGCTGCCGAGGCCGATGTCGTTGGGCAGCGGGGCGCCGTCGGGACCGCGGAGCTCCGCGGCTGCGATGGCCTCGATGCCGGCCGCCGAGGAGAACCAGCGGCCGAGCGCCCGGCCCACGCGGGCCGACAGGTCGCCGCCGGAGGAGAGGATGTCCTTGCTGCCGCGGTTCACGTCGATCAGCGGGTACTGCAGCATCGGCACACCGGTCCGCGGAGCCACCAGGGCGAGCTGGTCGTTGCTGCGACGGGCGGCCAGGTAGGCCTGCTCGGTCGCCGGGACGAGCTGGGTGCTGGAGGCGGTGATGGTCGAGAGGTCGGTCTCGTTGGCGCTGCCGGCCACGGCGCGCTCGCCGTAGGTCTGGGCGACCGGGACGGTCTTCTCCTCGATGGTCAGCGCGGTCTCGCCCGTCTTCTTCATCTCGGCGTAGGGCGCGAGCAGTGCGAGCGCGGAGGCACCCTCGGCGCTCGGGTCGGCCATCGCCAGGCTGCCGCCGTCGAGCACGGCGGACCAGGAGGCCGGGGCCTTGGCCGCGGGACCGCCGATGAGGCCGACCGGCGTCTGGGCGAGCACCTCGGCGATCGGCGTACCGGTCCCGCCGGCGCTGGTGAGCTGGCCCTTCCAGGTCGGGCTGTCCGGGATCCAGATCTCGGGCAGCTCGGCATTGGGGTCGCTCAGCAGGGCGACGACGTCCTTCACGCTGCCGGCGGTGACCTGGATGTCGATGCAGGGCTCGTCCTGGTTGACGTCCTTGACGGCCTTGTTGACGAGGTCCTCCATCACCGGGGCGGTGGTCAGCGTGACCACCTCGGAGATGCAGTCGGCCCCCTTGGGCTCGCCGCTGGCCCCGCGCACCGCGAAGAAGCCGACGAGACCCACGACGAGCGCCAGCGCGAGCCCGCCCAGCACGAAGGTCTTGGCGGGGCGCCCAGCCGGGCCGCCGGAGCCGTCCGCGGTCTCGGGTGCGGTCGAGTCGTCGAGACTCATGGAGGTCCTCCCACAGAGGTGTCGATCGGGGGTCTGGGCGAGACTAAGGTCAAGCCCTCGAGCCCCGTGGCCGAACGACGAAATGAGTTCGCAACAAATGAGCACAGCCCAGGTGGTCGTCCTGGCCGGTCCCAGCGGCGCCGGGAAGTCCCGGCTCGCCGAGCGTCTCGGACTCCCCGTCCTGCGCCTCGACGACTTCTACAAGGACGGCGACGACCCCTCGCTCCCCCGCATCACCACCGGCGCCAACGCCGGGCTCGTCGACTGGGACCACCCGGACTCCTGGCACGAGGCCGACGCACTGGCCGCGCTGCGCCAGCTGTGCGCCACCGGCCGCGCCGAGGTACCGATCTACGAGATCGCCCTCAACGGGCGCTGCGGCACGCACACCGTGGACCTCGGCGGCGCCACCCGCTTCGTCGCGGAGGGCATCTTCGCCCCGGACGTCGTGGCCGCCTGCCGGGAGGAGGGGATCCTCGCCGCCGCCTACTGCATCACCCAGCACCCGCTCGTGACGTTCTGGCGCCGCCTCACCCGCGACCTGCGCGAGCACCGCAAGCCGCCGCTGGTGCTCGTACGCCGCGGGCTGGCTCTGCTGCGCGACCAGCAGCGGGTCGTCTCCCACGCCGTACGCCAGGGGTGCCGGCGGGCGACGGGCGACCAGGCCTACGCCGAGCTGTCCGCCGGCACCGACGCTGCTAGCCGGCGATGAGGGCGGCGTAGCCCGGCTTGACGACCTCGTCGATGAGGGCGAGCCGCTCGTCGAAGGGCAGGAAGGCCGACTTCATCGCGTTGATGGTGAACCAGCGCAGGTCCTCGAACGTGTAGCCGAACGCCTCGACCAGGCCGAACATCTCCTGCGTCATCGACGTACCGCTCATCAGGCGGTTGTCGGTGTTGACGGTGACCCGGAAGCGCAGGTCGGTCAGCAGCCCGATCGGGTGCTCGGCGAAGGACTCGGCGGCCCCGGTCTGGATGTTGGAGCTGGGGCACATCTCGAGCGGGATGCGCTTGTCGCGGACGTAGGCCGCCAGCCGGCCCAGCTCGACCGAGCCGTCGTCGTGGACGGTGATGTCGTCGATGATCCGCACGCCGTGGCCGAGCCGGTCGGCGCCGCACCACTGGATCGCCTCCCAGATCGACGGCAGTCCGAAGGCCTCGCCGGCGTGGATGGTGAAGTGCGCGTTCTCGCGCTGGAGGTACTCGAAGGCATCGAGGTGGCGGGTGGGCGGGAAGCCCGCCTCGGCGCCGGCGATGTCGAAGCCGGCGACCCCGCGGTCGCGCCAGGCGATGGCCAGCTCGGCGATCTCCATCGAGCGCGCCTGGTGACGCATCGCGGTCAGCAGCTGGCGTACGACGATCCTGCCGCCGCTGGCGGCCATCGCGGCGTCGAATCCCTCCTGGACCGCGGCGACGACCTCGTCGAGGGTCAGCCCGCCGCTGACGTGCTGCTCCGGCGCGTAGCGCACCTCGGCGTAGACGACCCCGTCGGCGGCGAGGTCCTCGACGCACTCACGCGCCACCCGCGCGATCGCGGGGCCGCTCTGCATCACCGCGACGGTGTGGTCGAAGGTCTCGAGGTAGCGCACCAGCGAGCCGGAGTCGGCCGACTCGGCGAACCAGCGGCCCAGCGACTCCGCGTCGGGGGCCGGCAGCTCGTGGCCGGCCTCGGCGGCGAGCTCCACAATTGTCTGTGGACGCAGCCCGCCGTCGAGGTGGTCGTGCAGCAGGACCTTCGGGGCGGCCTGCACCTGGTCGCGGGTGGGAGTGCTCATCCGGACATCCAATCAGGGCCCGCCATGGTCAAGCACTATGTTCGTGCGCATGCGCACCTTCACCACCCTCGACGAGGTCGCCGACGCCGCCGGGTCCGAGATCGGCACCAGCGAGTGGCTCGTCGTCGACCAGGACCGGATCGACGCCTTCGCCGACGCCACCCTCGACCACCAGTGGATCCACGTCGACGTCGAGGCAGCGGGCGCCGGGCCCTTCGGCACCACCATCGCCCACGGGTTCCTCACGCTGAGCCTGCTCCCCCACTTCGCCTCCCAGGTCTTCCGGCTCGAGACCCCGGGCGCCCGGCTCAACTACGGGCTGGAGAAGGTGCGCTTCCCCGCCCCGGTGCCGGTGGACAGCCGGTTGCGCTCGCACGTGCGCTTCGGCGAGGTGCGCGAGCTCGCCGCCGGCAAGCAGCTCGTCGTCGAGCACACGGTCGAGATCGAGGGCCACGACAAGCCGGCCTGCGTGGCCGCGCACGTCGTGCTGCTCCTGGCCTGACGGCGGGCCCGGTCGGTCACCGCGAGAGCACCGCCTGGGCGAACACCCCCAGGATGTCCTCGGGCTGGGCCGCGAGGTAGGCCTCGCCCCCGGTGACGCGCGCCATCTGCCGCAGCGCGTCGAGGTCGGCGTCGCCGCTGATGGCGATCCCCACCATCCGCACGGGCCGGTCAGGATCACGCAGCTCCTCGAGACGCTGCAGCAACGCCTGCAGACCGATCGAGCCGGGATCCTCGTTCTGGCCGTCGGTCATCAGGACGACCGCGTTGGAGTATTGCGGCCGATAGCTGCGCAGCGCCTCCCGGTAGGCCGCCAGCGCCGTGTCGTACAGACCGGTCCCGCCGTCGGTCAGGCCGGGCATCTCGGCGGCCCACTCGCGCAGGGCGTAGCGCTGGGTGCGTCCGAAGCGCAGGTCGTCGAGGCGCCGGATCGGCTCGAGCTCGCGCCAGTCCTGCCCCGGTCCTCCCTTCTCGATCGAGAACACCCACAGCCCCACCCGGGCGTGGTCGGGCAGGAAGCCCAGACCGATCCGGGCCGCATCGGCCAGCAGGTCCATGCGTGAACCGGTGCCGGCGTCGAAGTCCATCGACCCCGACGCATCGACCACGGCGAGCATCGCCGACGGCACGCTGAGCGAGCGCCACGACAGCACCGCCTCGCCGATCGCCTTCGCGGACGGCGCCGGCAGCGTCCCTCGCACGTCGTCAGGGCTGCGGAGCCCCTCGGCGGCGACCAGCGCCTGCCCCTCCTCGCCGGCGAGGTAGGAGCCGAGCGCGCGGGCGAGCGCGCGTGATCCCTCGGCCGCCTCCCGACTGAGCGTGAGGGGGAAGTCGAGTGCCGGTGAGCCGACGTCCGGGGTGAGGTCGCGCAGGTCGTCGCGGCCCTCCACCGTGCTGAAGTCCTGCTCGGTGGCGACCACCAGGCGCGGAGACCTCCGGACGAACATCGCGGGCTGCACCGCGTCGTCCTCACCGTTCACCCGCCGCGCACCCTGTGCCTGGGCGAAGGGCACCAGCATCTGCTGGGACTCCGCGCGGCTGCGACCGATCGACCGCGCCTCCACACCGGGCGCGGTGAGGGCCAGGGCGCCCGCCACGGACGATTCGGGGTCCGGCGTGGACACCAGGCCGGACGCCTCGGCGTCACCCCAGGACGGCCACCGGCGGGCTCGGTCGCCGCCCACCAGCAGGACCGGTGTGTTGGCCAGGCTCCTGACCAGCAGCCGCGGTCGGGTGGCCTCGCCGAGGTAGGCCTCGGTGGTGAGGACGTGCGCCTCCGGAATCCAGATGTCCGGCAGCTCACCGCCCATCGAGACGCCCTGGGCGACGGCGATCCCCGGGCGCATCGCCGGGGCGACCTGCACGCAGTCGGGCGTGACGTCCGCGAGGGCGGCCACCACGACGCCGTACATCTCCGGGGCGACCGCGACGTCGACGTTGCGGAACTCGGCGCACCCGTCGGAGGCCGCGGCCCCGCCGTCGTCGCGTGAGAGGGCCAGCCAGGTGGCACCCGCACCGACCGCCAGGCCCGCCACCAGCACCACGGCCGCCAGCACGGCAGTGGACATCGTCGCGCGGCCGGGTCCACGCTCGTCGTTGGTCTGCATGGGCTCCCCCAAGATCCCTAGGTAAAGAAACGCTAGGCAGGGGGCCGACCGGATCGATTGTTACTGGCCGGTCATCGTCAGACTTGGGGAGAGCGGTGCAGCGGGTCAGCCGATCCGGTCGAGGACGATCTCGCAGCGTGCGTCCGCGGCGGCGTCGCCCTCCGCGGACGACACCGACCAGCCGCCCTCGAGGGAGGCAAGCGCCCGCTCGAAGCGCTCCGGCTCGTCGGTGAGCAGCGTGAACAGCGGCGCCCCCTCGGTGACCTGGTCGCCGGGGCGGGCGTGCCACACGACGCCGGCACCGGCCTGCACCGGGTCCTCCTTGCGCGCCCGACCGGCTCCGAGGCGCCACGCGGCCATGCCGACCGCCATCGCGTCGAGGCGGGTGAGGGTGCCGCTCGTCGGCGCGGTGACGACGTGCGACTCCTTCGCCTGCGGGAGCGCCGCGTCGGGGTCGCCGCCCTGCGCGCGGATCATCCGCTTCCACGCGTCCATGGCCGAGCCGTCGGCCAGCCTGTCGGCCGGGTCGACGTCGTCGCGACCGGCTCCGGCGAGCATCTCGCGGGCCAGGGCGAGCGTCAGCTCGACGACGTCGGCGGGGCCACCGCCGGCCAGCACGTCGACGGACTCCTGCACCTCGACCGCGTTGCCCGCCGTGAGACCGAGCGGGGTGGCCATGTCGGTGAGGAGCGCGACGGTGTGCACGCCCGCGTCGGTGCCGAGTGCCACCATCGTCTCGGCGAGCTCGCGCGCGGTGGCGAGGTCCTTCATGAAGGCGCCGCTGCCGACCTTGACGTCGAGCACCAGGGCACCGGTCCCCTCGGCGATCTTCTTGCTCATGATCGAGCTCGCGATGAGCGGGATCGCCTCGACGGTGCCGGTGACGTCGCGCAGGGCGTACAGCTTCTTGTCCGCCGGCGCGAGGCCGTCGCCGGCCGCACAGATGACCGCGCCGACGTCCTCGAGGATCGCGAACATCTCCTCGTTGCTCAGCGCGGCGCGCCACCCCGGGATCGACTCCAGCTTGTCGAGCGTGCCGCCGGTGTGGCCCAGACCGCGGCCGGAAAGCTGCGGGACGGCCACGCCGCAGGCGGCGACGAGCGGGGCGAGGGGCAGGGTGATCTTGTCGCCGACCCCGCCGGTGGAGTGCTTGTCGGCGGTCGGGCGCGACAGGCCCGAGAAGTCCATCCGCTCCCCCGAGGCGATCATCGCGCCGGTCCAGCGCGAGATCTCGCGGCGGTTCATGCCGTTGAGCAGGATCGCCATCGCGAGCGACGACATCTGCTCGTCCGCGACGTCCCCCCGCGTGTAGGCGTCGATCACCCAGTCGATCTGGCTGTCGGTGAGCTCGTGCTTGTCGCGCTTGGCGAGGATGACCTCGACGGCGTCGTGGGCGGCCACTACTCGGTTCCTTCCGATGCTGCGTCGGCCACGTGGGCCAGGTCGTCGGGTCCGAAGGCGTCGGGCAGCACCTCGGACATGGGCTTGACGCCCGAGACGGTCCAGACCAGCAGGTCCCGACCGCCGTGCTCGAAGAGCAGCTGGCGGCACCGGCCGCACGGCATGATGATCTCGCCCTCGCCGTTGACGCACACGAAGTGCGTGAGCCGGCCGCCACCCGTGGCGTGCAGCTGCGAGACCACTCCGCACTCGGCGCACAGCACGACGCCGTACGCCGCGTTCTCGACGTTGCAGCCGACCACGAAACGACCGTCATCGGAGCGTGCTGCCGCGCCCACCGGGTAGTGCGAGTAGGGCGCGTAGGCCCGACGCATCACGTCGACGGCCTGCTCTCGGAGGCGGTCCCAGTCGTCCTGACCCCAGTCGTGCGCCACCGTGTCGTCCGCCCTGTCGTCCGCCCAGTCCTCCACGCGGACACTATGGCGCATACGGGAGAGCCACCGTCTTTGGCAGGTCTCGCCGAAAGATCTCCGGCGGGTTTTAGGTCTCAAACGCATTTCAGAAGTCGCGAACCGCGTGACGGGGTGCCCGGTGGCAGGCATCATGCTCCCGGAAAGCGACCCCACTCCGGGGGCACGAACTTGGAGGCATTGTGAAGAAGTCGAGAAAGGTCGTCTCGAGCGGCCTCGTGGCCCTGCTGGCGGCCGCGACCCTGGCGGCATGCGGCGACGCGCCCGAGGAGGAGACCAGCACCGGGAGTGGGGACGACAGCAGCGCGGCTGCCAGCGACTTCCTGCCGTGCATCGTGTCCGACGCCGGTGGTTTCGACGACAAGTCGTTCAACCAGCTCGGCTACGAGGGCGCCAAGCAGGCCGCCGACGAGCTCGGCGTGGAGCTGAAGGACGTGGAGTCCAACAGCGAGAACGACTACGGCCCGAACCTGGAGGCCCTGGTCAGCCAGGGCTGCGACGCCATCGTCACCGTCGGCTTCGCGCTCGCCGCGGCCACCAAGGAGTCGGCCGCTGCCAACCCCGACATCGAGTACGTCCTGATCGACGACTCCGCGGACGGTGGCGAGGACGGCCAGACCTTCGACGGCGAGGCCGACCAGCCCAACATCAAGCCGCTGCTCTACGACACCGCGCAGGCCGCGTTCCTTGCCGGCTACGCCGCTGCCGACACCACGAAGACCGGCAAGGTCGGCACCTATGGTGGCCAGCCCTTCCCGACCGTCACCATCTTCATGGACGGCTTCAAGCAGGGCGTGGAGTACTACAACGAGGAGAAGGGCAAGAAGGTCGAGGTCGTCGGCTGGGACGGCGAGAACGGTTCCTTCACCGGTGGCTTCGAGGCCAACGAGGCGGCCACCAGCACCGCCAAGCGCATCCTCGACCAGGACGTCGACGTGATCCTTCCGGTCGGCGGCCCGATCTACCAGGGCGCGCTGACCGCGATCGAGGACTCGGGCAAGGACGTCGCGATGGTCGGCGTGGACGCCGACCTCTTCGAGACCGACCCCAACACGCAGGAGGTCGTCATGACCTCCATCCTGAAGAACATGAAGGTGTCCACCTACGAGGCGATCATGGCCGCCGGTGAGGACAACTTCGACTTCACGCCCTACGTCGGCACGCTGGAGAACGACGGCGTCGGCGTCGCCCCCTTCCACAACTGGGAGAGCAAGGTGTCCGACTCGCTCCAGGGCGAGCTCGACGAGGTCAAGGCCGGCATCATCGACGGCTCCATCGAGGTCACCTCGTACCTCAACCAGTAAGCAGCTCCACCAGACGGGGGGAGGTCGACGCGAGTCGGCCTCCCCTCGCTCTTGCCCGACCCTCCCCCGCCCCTGGCACCTGCATAGGATGCGATCCCATGAAGCTCGAGCTCCGTGGCATCACCAAGCGCTTCGGCAGCTTGGTGGCCAACGACAGGATCTCCCTGACCGTCGAACCCGGCGAGATCCACGCACTCCTCGGTGAGAACGGCGCTGGCAAGTCGACCCTGATGAACGTCCTCTACGGCCTCTACCGCGCCGATGAGGGCGAGATCCTGCTCGACGACGAGGTGCAGCACTTCACCGGACCCGGCGACGCGATGGCGGCCGGCATCGGTATGGTCCACCAGCACTTCATGCTCATCCCCGTCTTCAGCGTCGCCGAGAACGTCATGCTCGGCAACGAGTCCACCGGCTTCGCCGGCACCCTCGACCTCGACGCCTCCCGCGCCCGCGTGACCGAGATCTCCGAGCGCTTCGGCTTCCACGTCGACCCCGACGCGCTCGTCGAGGACCTGCCCGTCGGCGTCCAGCAGCGGGTGGAGATCATCAAGGCGCTCTCCCGCGACGCCGAGCTGCTCGTCTTCGACGAGCCCACCGCGGTGCTGACCCCCCAGGAGACCGACGAGCTGATGGAGATCATGCGCCAGCTCCGCGAGGCCGGGAAGGCCATCGTCTTCATCACCCACAAGCTGCGTGAGGTCCGTGCCGTCGCGGACAAGATCACCGTGATCCGCCTCGGCAAGGTCGTCGGCGAGGCCGAGCCCACGGCGTCCAACGCCGAGCTCGCCGCCATGATGGTCGGCCGGCCCGTCGAGCTGGTGGTCCACAAGGACCCGCCGAAGCTCGGCGAGGAGGTGTTCGCCGTGAAGGACCTGCGCGTCGTCAACGCCACGGGCCACGTCCAGGTCGACGGCATCACCTTCTCCATCCGGGCCGGTGAGGTCCTCGCCGTCGCCGGCGTGCAGGGCAACGGACAGACCGAGCTCACCGAGGCAATCCTCGGCTTGCAGGAGCATGTGACCGGCTCCGTGCGCCTCGACGGCAAGGAGCTGCTCGGCAGGTCCGTGCGCCAGGTGCTCGACGCCGGCGTCGGCTTCATCCCCGAGGACCGCCAGGAGGACGGCCTCGTCGGCAACATGACCATCGCCGAGAACCTCATGCTCAACCGCAGCTTCGCCCCGCCCTTCGTGCGCCGGGGGTCGCTGCAGATCGACAAGCTGCGCGCCTTCGCCGAGGAGAAGCTGCAGCAGTACGACGTCCGCGCGCGCGACATCGACACCGCATGTGGCAACCTCTCCGGCGGCAACCAGCAGAAGGTCGTCGTGGCCCGTGAGCTCTCGCGCGACCTGCGCCTGCTCGTCGCCGCGCAGCCCACCCGCGGCGTGGACGTGGGCTCCATCGAGTTCATCCACAAGCAGGTGGTCGCGACGCGCGACAGCGGCGTACCCGTCCTGGTGGTCTCGACCGAGCTCGACGAGGTGGTCGCGCTCGCCGACCGGATCATGGTCCTCTACCGCGGTCGGGTCGTGGGCATCGTCCCCGGCGACACCCCGCGCGAGCAGCTGGGCCTGATGATGACCGGCGAGCGGCCGAAGGACCTCGAGGGAGACGTGGCGTGAACGACGCAGTGACCAACGACCAGGCCCCGGCCCCCTCGGAGAAGGACGCCGACAAGCCCGACGCGCCGGAGCCCGGCAAGGGCCATTCCGTGATGCGGCAGATCGTCGCCGGGGACGTCTTCGCCGGCGTGCTTGCCGTCGTGCTGGCTGTGCTGGTCGGCTCGATCATGGTCGCCGCGACCGACGACGCGGTGCGCGAGTCCGCTGGCTACCTCTTCGCCCGGCCGGGCGACTTCCTCTCCGCCGTGTGGGACGCCGTGTGGGGCGCCTACACCGCGCTCTTCCGCGGCGCCGTCTACAACAACCTCGTCAGCGACTTCTCCACCCAGATCCGGCCGCTGACCGAGACCCTGAAGTTCGCCGCCCCCCTCATCGTCGCCGGGCTCGGCGTGGGCCTGGGCTTCCGCGCCGGCCTGTTCAACATCGGTGGTCGCGGGCAGATGCTGCTCGCCGGCGGAGCTGCCGGCTACGTCGGCTTCAACTTCGACCTGCCGACCTTCATCCACCTCCCGCTGGCGATCCTCGTCGGCATGGTGGTCGGCGCCCTCTGGGCGGGCATCGCCGGCCTCCTCAAGGCCCGCACCGGCGCCCACGAGGTGATCGTCACGATCATGCTCAACTACGTCGCCTACTACCTGCTCTTCTACGCCCTCTCCAAGGAGGGGCTCCTGCAGGCGCCCGGCTCGGCCAACCCCAAGTCGCTGCCGATGAAGGAGTCGGCGGTCCTGCCCGACATCCTCGGGGACCGCTTCAACCTGCACCTCGGCTTCGTGCTCGCCCTGGTCGCGGTGGCCTACGTCTGGTGGCTGCTCAACCGCTCGGCCCTCGGCTACCGCATCCGTGCCGTCGGTGAGAACCCCAACGCCGCCCGCTCGGCCGGCATCGACGTCGGTCGGACGTGGGTCACGGTGATGCTCCTCGCCGGGGCACTCGTCGGCCTCGCCGGTGTCAACCAGGTGCTCGGCACCGTGCCGGACGGCGTCACCCTCGACCTCGACGCCAGCATCGGCTTCGACGCCATCACGGTGGCCCTGCTCGGTCGGTCGCGACCGCTGGGCATCCTCGCCGCCGGTCTGCTGTTCGGTGCCTTCAAGGCGGGCGGCTTCTCGATGCAGGCGGCCGAGGGCATCCCCGTCGACATCGTGCTGGTCGTCCAGTCCCTGATCGTCCTCTTCATCGCCGCACCCCCGCTGGTGCGGGCGATCTTCCGGCTGCCGGCCAAGGAGGCCAAGTGAGCACCCTGACCGACCCGACCTCGACCGGCGCGTCGCCCGGTCCGGCGGCACCGACCGGCGAGGTCGTCACCCTCGTCTCCCGCAAGACGCCCGTGGTGCTCGGCGTCCTGACCGTCGGCCTCGCGCTGATACTCCTGTTCCAACCGGAGTCCGGCGAGACCACGCTCCGCCTCGCTCGCGAGACCGATTTCTTCCAGCTGCCCGACCTGACGCTGCCGACCATGCCGACCGCCTGGGCTCTGACCATCGTGTGCGCCCTGCTCACGGGCGAGTCCGTGCGCCGCTACCTCGCGAAGAAGCGCACCCCGATGTGGCTGGTCGCGATCTACGCCATCGCCTGGATGACCGGGTTCCTGGTCTGGGCCGCCGTCGGCGAGACCCTGCCGGTGGTCGGCCTCCTGGCAGGCTCGCTGGCCCTCGCCGTCCCCCTCGTCTTCGGCGCCCTCGGCGGCGTGCTCGGCGAGCGGGCCGGCGTGGTCAACATCGCGATCGACGGCCAGCTGCTCTTCGGCGCCTTCGCCGCCGCGGTGGTCAGCTCGATGACCGGGTCGCCCTGGCCCGGGCTGCTCGCCGCCTCGATCGCCGGCGCGCTCGTCGCCCTGATCCTCGGCCTCTTCGCGATCAGCTACTTCGTCGACCAGATCATCGTCGGCGTGGTGCTCAACGTGCTCGTCATCGGCATCACGAGCTTCCTGTTCAGCCAGGTGCTGGCCCCCAACGCCGCCGACCTCAACACGTCCGCCCGCTTCAAGGTGGTGCCGATCCCGGTGCTGGGAGACATCCCCCTGATCGGCCCGATCCTCTTCCGCCAGACCCCGGTGGTCTACGTGCTCTACATCGCGGTCGCGGTGGTCACCTTCGCCCTCTACCGCACCCGCTGGGGCCTGCGCGTCCGAGCGGTCGGCGAGCACCCGATGGCCGCCGACACCGTCGGCATCAAGGTCAACCGCACTCGCTACCGCACGATCCTCATCGCGGGAGCGGTCGCCGGCCTCGGCGGGGCCTTCTACACCCTGGTCTCGGTGCCGCAGTTCAACCGCGAGATGACCGGTGGCGCTGGCTACATCGCTCTCGCGGCGGTCATCTTCGGCAAGTGGGACCCGATCCGGGCGACCCTGGCCGCGCTGTTGTTCGGCTTCGCCTCCAACCTGCAGGGCGTCCTCTCGGTCATCGGGTCGCCCGTTCCGAGCCAGTTCATGCTCATGCTGCCCTACGTCGTGACGATCTTCGCCGTGGCCGGCCTGGTGGGCCGCTCCCGGCCGCCGGCCGCGGACGGCGTGCCCTACCGACCGCAGTAGGTGTGACGCGAGATTCCAGCTCCAGGAGGGCCCGGCGCCGTGCGCCGGGCCCTCCTGCGTCCTGTGGGACAACGGCCCCTCCCCTGCGCGGTCGCGAGTAGGATTTCGTCGTGAACGACGTGTGCGTGATCGCCTACTTCGCGGGCGACCCGACGAGGACCTACCAGCTGGCCCAGTGGCTCGAGGTCCTCGAGGTGCTCGACCGGGTCCACCCGGTCGGCCTCGTCCTGCGCGACCCCGACTCGGCCCGGCTGATCGGGTCGCGCACCGACCTGACCGTCCTCACCGCACCGACGTTCCCCGAGCTGACCGAGCTCTATGCCGAGCTCGACGCGAAGGTCGTCCTCTACTGCAACAACTCGGTGCTCAACTTCGAGTCGCTGCTCGACAGCCGGATGCTCCACGTTCACGTGAACCACGGCGAGAGCGACAAGCAGTCCATGGCCAGCAACAACGCCAAGGCCTACGACCGCGTGTTCGTCGCCGGCGACGCCGCGGTCCAGCGCTACCTGACCGGGCTGCTCGACTTCGACGCCTCCCGGCTGGTCCGCGTCGGCCGACCGCAGCTCGACCTCCCCCGCACGCCGCTGCTGGCGCCCAGCACGCGACGCACCGTGATGTACGCCCCCACCTGGGAGGGCGACGCCGACTACAACGACTACACGTCGGTCGACTCGCTCGGCGAGTCGATCGTCCGCGCGATCCTCGAGGTGCCCGAGGTCCGCCTGGTCTACAAGCCGCACCCGAAGGTCACGACGAGCCTCACCCCCGCGATCGCCGACGCGCACCTGGCGATCATGCGACTCATCGACGAGGCCGGGCGGCTCGACCCGACCGCCGGGCACACCCAGGTGCTCACCGGTGACATCCTCGCCGTGATGCCCGGCTGCGACGCGATGGTCACCGACGTGTCCTCGGTGGGTCTGGACTGGCTCTACCTGCACACCGACAAGCCGATCCTGCTCACCGATCCCCACGGCGACCTCGAGGCGCTGCACCACCAGGCACCCGTCAGCCGCTGCGCCGACGTCGTCGGACCCGACGACGTGCCCGAGCTCGCCGCGCTGCTCGGCGACCGGCTCGAGCACGACGAGCACCACCTCGCCCGCGTCGCCATGCGGCACCACTACTTCGACGACCTCGCCGTCGGCGAGAGCACCGGCCGCTTCCTCGCCGAGGTGAGCCGCCTCGTCGCGCTCCGCGACGAGCTGCTGACCGGCGGCACGCAGGCCGCGATCACGGCCTGAGACGAGCCGTGATCGCCGCGCAACGCACTGTGGCCGGCGATCAGTGCGGAAGGAGCTCGTCGGCGGCGGCACGCAGGGCGGCGGCACACTGTCGGTGGACGACCACGGTGACGGGAACGGGCTCCCAGTAGTGCACGCGTGCCGCCTCCCGGCTGGCGGCGTCGTCCTCGTGCCGGGCCAGACGCAGCAGCTCCTGACGCAGCGCCTCGTGGAGGACGTCGGCCTGGGTGGCGGACTGGGTGGACATGGTCGGCTCCGTCCGGTCAGCCGTACGAGTGCGAGAGGTGGACGAGCTCCAGGAGACGGGAGCGCCGGTGGGTGGACGCCGTCGCGGCGCCGGTGGTGTCGGGGAGGTCGGTCCGCCTGATCTCACGGACGAGGCGCCGGTGCTCTGCCTCGCGGAGGCGGTCGGTGATGACGGCTCGGCAGATGGCTTGGGCTTCGGAATCGTGGGAAAACATCTCGGGCTCCTTCGCTGGGATCTGTGTGATGAACCCGATCCTGAGCCGCTACGAAGGAAAGTTCTGTTCGCCCGGAGACACTCCGTCAGTCCTCGAGACTGCGTCGACGCAGCTCCGCCGGGTCCAGGACCTCGATCCGGGAGCGACTCAGCCGGACCACGTCGCGGTCCGCGAGCCGCTGCAGGACCTGGTTGACGGGCGGCCGCGTGGCACCCACCAGGTCGGCGAGCTGGGCCTGGCTGAGCGGGATCACGACGGCCCCGTCAACCCCACCGTAGGCATCGGCGAGGTCCACGAGACGGCGGCAGACCCGGCGGTCCAGGCTCTCGTACATGGTCTCGAGGAGCCGCCGGCTGAGGAGGTCGATCCGGTCGGCCAGGAGCATGGACACGACCCTCTCGATGCCCGGGTTGTGCGTGCAGAGCCGGTCGAAGGCCGTACCCGCCACCGCGAGTGTCCGGCTCGGCTCCAACGCCGTCACCGTCGCCGTACGACGTCGGTCGGCGCGCAGCAGCGCGAGCTCGCCGAAGTAGTCCCCCGGTGAGAGGACGGTGAAGGTCGCCGTGGCGCCCGAGGCCAAGGTGCCGCCCACGGCCAGGTGGCCGCGCTCGACCAGGTGGAGCGAGTCCGCCGGGTCGCCCTGGTGGCACAGGACCTCGTCACGCGCGAACGTGCGGCGGTGGGCAAGGGCGAGGAACGCCTCCCGGTCCTCGGCCCGCAGGGGTTCGAGCAACCGCCACACGGCGTCAGTCCTCTCCTGCCGCGCCCGTGTGGACGGAGGGCACGACCCGGGCAAGGGCGTCGAGGAGTGCGCCGCGTCCCACCGGCTTCACGAGGTAGGCCGCGGCCCCCAGCGCGGCGCCGCGTTGCTGCTCGTCCACGATCGACACCACGATCACGGGGATGTCGCAGGTCTCGGGGTCCTGCTTGAGGGTGGTCAGCACCGACCAGCCGTCCATGCCCGGCAGCCTGATGTCGAGCAGCACCGCGCTCGGCCGGATCTGGCGCACGGCCTCGAGACCGGCCGGCCCGTCGCGCGCGGTGGTGACCCGCACCGAGGCGCCGTCGAGGAAGGCCGTGAAGAGGTCGAGCGAGGGCCGGTCGTCCTCGATCACCACGACGTCGTACGTCCCAGGGGTGGAGGTCGGACCGGCCCCGTCGCTGGTGCGCGACGGGAGCGTGAAGCCGAAGGTGCTGCCGACGCCCACCTCGCTCTCCACCCACATCCGGCCGCCGAGCAGCTCGACGAGGCGGCGCGACAGCGTCAGCCCGAGTCCCGTGCCCTCCTCGCGTGACGCACCCCGCCCGCCCTGCTGGAAGGACTCGAAGATGCGCTCACGGTCCGCCTCCGGGACGCCGACGCCGGTGTCGGTCACCGTGACCTCGATGTCGACCGGCGTACGACGTGCGCGCACCACCACCGAGCCGCCGTCGCCGGTGAACTTGACGGCGTTCGTCACGAGATTGAGCACGACCTGCTTGAGCCGCAGCTGGTCGGAGTACGCCTGGACCAGGCCCGGCTCGACGTCGACACTGAGGTCGATGCCGTGCGCGGTCGCCCGCGCGCGGAGCATGGCCACCGCCTCCTGGAGGAGCACGCGCAGGTCGAACTCGGAGTAGTCGATCTCCATCCGCCCGGCTTCGACCTTCGAGAGGTCGAGGATCTCGTTCAGCAGCTCGAGCAGGTGCTTCCCGGAGCCGTGGATGTCTCGCAGGTACTCCTCCTGCCGTTCGTTGATGTCGCCGAACATGCGCTCGAGCAACACCTCCGAGAAGCCGAGCACCGCGTTCAGCGGGGTGCGCAGCTCGTGCGACATGCTCGCCAGGAACTCCGACTTGTGCCGGCTGGCCAGCTCCAGGGCCAGGCTCTGGTCCTTCAGCTCCCGGAAGAGCTGGGCGTTCAGCAACGCCAGCGCCGACTGGCTGGCGAAGGTCTCCAGGAGGTCGACGACCTCCGGGGAGAAGTCCCCGGTGCGCTTGCGCCGCACGATCAGCGAACCGACGATCGTGTCCTCGCGAAGCAGCGGGACGGCGACGAGCGAGGACCATCCGGCGCTGCGCAGGATCTCCAGGTGCGGGTCGGGCTCGACGCCAGCGAGGTCGGGGACGACGATCGGGCGCCGCTCCAGCGCCGCTCTGCCGACGACCGTCGTGTCGAGGTCGATCCGCACGTCTCGCAGCTGCTCGACGACCTCGGGAGCCGTGCGGTAGACGCTGCGCACGACGAACCGGCGGTCGCGCTCGGCGTACTCCATGATCGAACCGCCGTCGGTGCCGGACAGGGCGACCGCGTGCTCGGCGATCGTGTCGAGGACGTCCTGGAGGTCGAGGGTGGAGCTGACCGCCTCGCCGACCGCGCGGAGCGCCTCCAGCTCGTCGACCTTGCGGGCCAGCTCCGCTCCCCGCGTCTCGAGCTGCTGGACCAGCCCGACGCCGTTGACGGCAATGGCCGCCTGGACGGCGAACGCGCTGACGATGCCGATCTCACGGTCGTCGAACGGCCTGACCTCGTTGCGCCAGACGTTGAGAGCGCCGACGACCGCGTCGTCGACGATCAGGGGAGCAGCGACCACGGTGCGGAAGCCCGCCGATCGCTGCAGGTCGTGGCGTCCGAAGTCCGGGTCGGCCAGCACGTCGGGGATCTGGAGCGTCCTCCGCTCCAGGCCGACGCGTCCGATGAGCGCCTGCCGGTCCAGCGTGATCGGGTGCTCGGTCAGCACCTGTCGGGACGCCTCGGACAGCCCGACCGTCGCTGTGAGGCGGAACGTGTCGCCCTCCAACAGGTAGAGGTGCGCGGCCTCCGACCGGCACAGCCGGCGCGCGTTCTCGACGATGGCGGTGAGCACCGCGTCCGGATCTGCGGTCGACCGGCCCATGGCCTCGAGCACCTCGGACGTGGCGCCGAACTGGTCAGCCAGGGCGTCGTAGTCCCGGCGGAGCCGCTCGTGCTCCGCGGCGCTGACGGCTCCCCGGTCCGGGAACGGTGCAGGTTCGACCACGGCGGCCCTCCCTGCGGTCGGGCACCCCTCGACCGCACCGACCAGTCTCCTCCCGCGTGACGAGGCTCGGCAACCACCGGGATCGCGGGCTCGGCGTCGGCGGCTCGGGCGCCAGAACAGGCCACGCGCTGCGGCAAGGACTCAGCGACGGCGGCGGGAGAGCCTCGAGGTCACCAGGTGTGCCGTGTACCCGAGCCCGGCAGCGATGAAGCCGACGGCGAAGTTCCGCTCGTCGCTGTAGTTCGCCGCCGAAGCGACCAGGACGCCGCCAGCGATCAGCGAGGCGGGCGCGGCCGCCCAGCGCGCCAAGCGGCCCGCCCGGACATCGGGGGGCAGCGACCGCCACGTTTCAGCGACGCCGCCCGTTCGTCCACCATTCGTCGACGGAAGGTCCTCGACGAGGGCCGCCAAGTCGTCGGCGGTGACGGCCGACAATGCGAGTTGCTGCCGTCGGTCGAGCTCTTCCAGTGAGAGGCGGCCGTGGACGTGATGCTCGTTCAAGACACTCAAGCACCGGTCGCGTTCTGCGTCGCCGATCCGAATCGCGACTTCCCCCGCGGACCCAACAGTCTCCATCCGCCAAGACTCGCACGAGGTGCCGTTTCCGTACGGGACCTGGGACATGTCAGCACGCGGGCAGCGCAGATCCATGTCTGAGTGCGCCGCAAGGCGGCGGAACGGGTCACCTTTCCGACTGCGCGATCAGCAGCAGATCTGGGGCCCGCGGGACTGCCATGCAGCTTTTTCCCCGCCGTGTTGGTGCCATGATCCGGCTGGCCTCGCAACAGGCGACCTTAGTGCCGACTCCGGCCTGCGATCCTGCCGAGCAGCGCAGTGAAGAGCGCGACAGTCGCAGCAGCCACGAACGCGGTGGGGAAACCCGAGCCGGAGTCCCGCAGAGCGATGGCCGTGAACGCGGCGGTGCCGAGTGCGGCGCCGACCTGGGTTGCGCTGCTGGCCAACCCGGAGGCCAGGCCGGCATGAGTGTCAGGGACGGCCGAGGCGATGACCATGGTGGTGGGAGTGAAGCTGAGCGCGACCCCGGTGGCGACCAGGAGGAGTCCCGGGAGCACGCCCACCAGGTAGCCGTCTCCCACGGGCGCGCAGGCAAGCCACAGATGTCCGCCCGCCAGGACCAGGAGGCCGGAGACGAGGCTGCGGCGGGCACCGAACCTGCGCAGGACGCGAGGCAGGAGGACGAGCGAGACGACGAAACCGGTCAGGGACGTTGGCACCATCGCCAGTCCACCGGCTTCAGGAGACATGGCGAGCGCCTGCTGGAGGTAGAGCGCGACGAGCACGAATGTGGAGGCTCGGGCAGCTCCGCCCAGGACTGCAAGGGCGACGCCGATCCTCAGCATCGGGGAGCTGAACAGGTCGAGGGGCACCAAAGGTTCGGGTGCGCGGCGCTCGGCATGGATGAACACGGCCGCGAGCGCGACGGGGACCAGCACTCCGACGATGACGAAGTCCGTCCAGTTGCCCGATGCGAGGCTGAGCGCCCCGTCGACAAGCGCGACGACTGCTGCGGTGATGCTCACGGCTCCGCGCAGGTCGAAGTGGTGTCTCGCGCGCGGCTTGCTGTCGTCGAGGACACGCCCAGCCACGACGACGGCGAGCAAGGACACCGGGACGGTGACCAGGAAGACCGAGGGCCAGCCGAACGTGCCCGCCAGGAGTCCGCCAGCGGCGACACCAGTGGCGCCACCCAGCGCCGACGCGGCGCCCCACAGACCCATCGCCCGTGCCCGGTGCTCCCCCGGAAAGGTGACGAGGAGCAGCGCCATCGAGGCCGGGCTCAGACACGCTGCCCCGGCACCCTGCACGATCCTGCCGGCGATGAGCATCCACTCGCCGGCGGCCGTCGCTGCGGCGAGTGTGCCCACGGTGAACAGGACCGAACCGATGGTGAACATGCGGCGCCTGCCGACCTGGTCGGCGACGCGCCCGCAGAGCAGGAGAAGCCCGCCGAAGGTGAGCACGTAGGCGTTCACCACCCAGCTCACGCTGCTCCCACTCAGCGAGAGCGATGCCTGGATCGAGGGCAGCGCCACGTTGACGATCGACGTGTCGAGCATGACCACGAACTGGGCGGAGACCAGCAACGCCAGGGCGAGCCCCCGGCGGGACCGGCTGGGCCCGCCCGGCCGAGTGCTCGAAATGGCGCTTGCGATGGCGGCGGGAGGGGCGGCGGGAGGGATGGCGGGAGGGATGGCGGGAGGGATGGCGGGAGGGGTCGTACTGGTGGTCATGGCTGTCACCTCGGTCGTGGGTCGTCTTCGTCCACGGTCGCGGCGAGGTGCCTTGCGTCGCACCGGGGAGATCGCCGGGATTGCGCGACCGGGCGTTCCGCGGTCCACGACGACTGACCCTCCTCACTGGGCTGTCAGCTCGCGTGAGGCCCCGACTACCGGAGTCGATGCCTTCGCACGAACCGGCAGGCAACCCGGCAGAAGTCCCGGCGCGAGCCAACCGCCTCCGGACGGACGCTCGGGTCACCCGGCATCACGGAGCCGGCATCACCTTTCCGAGGAGAACGCCATGAGCCACTCGCACCACTCCACGACGGCCTCGCCGCCCGACGAGCACGCAAAGCACCACGGGCACCACAGCCACCCACACCACGACGCCCCGGACCACGACGTACCAGCCGTGCGGCGTCCCTGGACGGTGCTCGCGCTCATGCTGGCCGCCCAGGTCATGGTCGTGCTCGACGTCAGCGTCGTGAACGTCGCCCTCCCCAGCATCGCGACCGATTTGCGCCTGTCCTCGACCAACTACCAGTGGCTGATCAGCGCCTACGTGCTTCTCAGCGGCGGGTTCCTCCTGCTCGGCGGACGCGTCGCCGACCTCTTCGACCGACGCCGGGTGTTCCTCAGCGGCCTCACCCTGTTCACCGCGGGCTCCCTCACCGCGGGCTTCGCCGACACCGCACTGACCCTCATCGCAGCCCGCGGTGCCCAGGGTGCCGGCGCAGCCCTGCTCACCCCGGCCGCCATGTCCATCGTGATGGCCACCTACTCCGGTCGCCAGCGGGCCACCGCCCTCGCCATGTGGGGCACCGTCGCCAGCATGGGCATCGCCGCCGGCGTGCTGTTCGGCGGCATCCTGACGACCGCCTTCGACTGGCGCGCCGTGTTCTTCATCAACGTCCCCATCGGTGTCGCGGTCGCCGCCGGCGTCCTGGCCAAGGTCCGCTTCGCGCCCACCCGCGCCGCGGGCCGCCGCCAGCTCGATCTGTCCGGGGCAGCGCTCCTGGTGACGGGCCTGCTCACCCTCGTGTACGCCGTGGAGTCCACCACCAGCCACGGCTGGACGGCACCCCACACGCTCGTCGCGGTGGGCCTGGCCACGATGCTGCTGACCGGGTTCATCCTCAACGAGCGCAAGGTCGACAGCCCCATCGTCCCGCCCAGCACGTGGCGCATCCGGTCCCTGGTCTCGGCATCCACCGTGATGGCGGGCGTCACCGGAGCCGTCGTCGGTGCCATCTTCCTCAGCTCGCTGTACCTGCAGCAGGTGCTGGGCTCATCCGCTCTCGTCACCGGCCTGCAGTTCCTGCCGCTGGCTGCCTTCATCACCCTCAGCGCCGCCGTCGCATCGAAGGCTCTGCCGCACCTGGGCGCGAAGAAGCTCATCACGGTTGGGCTGCTGATCGCCACCGCCGGCGCGCTGGTGCTGTCGTTCGTCGACTCTGACCCCTCCTACCTGAGCGACGTGCTGCCTGGCTTCGCGCTGCTCGGCCTCGGCGTCGGTCCGATGTTCGTCGCCATCTCCGTTGCGGCGATGAGCGACGTCGCGTCCGAGCAGTCCGGTCTTGCATCGGGCCTGCTGATGACGGGCCACGAGATCGGTGCTGCCCTCGGCGTGGCCGCCCTGACGGCGGTCGCCGGCGACCTCACCACCCGCGCGGGCATCACTGCCGGCAGCCAGGACGCGTTCCTCGCCGTGGCCGTCGGGCTCCTCGCCCTGCTCGTGCCGACGTTCCTGCTGCCCGCTCACGACCCGACCCAGGCCCCGAGCGGTCACGGGCACGGCCACGGGCACTGACCCCGAGCCCTCGCCGGTCCATGGACCCGGCGGTTTCCCCGGCGCGACCACGAGCCGGGGAGACCGAGGCTCAAACCCCGAACCCACGAAGCCCTCCACCCGACAACCACGCGACCACCACTCGGCCGGCGCACGGCCACGCGACCAAGGAGCCACCATGACGAACCTGCTCAACGACACCCCCGGCACCGCCGACACCCACTCTGTTGCGGCCCCGACCAAGCCCGTCGCGGTGCGCGCACGCGGGCTCGTGAAGACCTACGGCACCGGGCCTGCGGCCGTGCAGGCCCTCGACGGCGCCGACCTCGACATCCACACCGGAACCTTCACCGGCATCATGGGCCCGTCCGGTTCCGGCAAGTCGACCCTGATGCACGCCCTCGCCGGCCTCGACGTCCTCGACGCCGGCCGGGTACTCATCGGAGACACCGACCTCACCAACCTCGGCGAGCGGCAGCGCACGTTGCTGCGCCGCGACCGCTTCGGGTTCGTCTTCCAGAGCTTCAACCTGCTTCCCGCGCTGACCGCGCAGGAGAACATCACCCTCCCGCTCGACCTCGCGGGACGTCGCCCGGACCCTGAATGGATGGCTCGACTGGTCGACACCCTCGGCTTGGGTCAGCGCCTGCAGCACCGACCTTCGGAGCTGTCTGGTGGACAGCAGCAGCGAGTCGCAGTCGCCCGGGCCCTGGTCACCCGCCCCGAGATCGTGTTCGCCGACGAGCCGACCGGGAACCTCGACACCCGGCACGGCCAGGCCCTGCTGAGGTTCCTTCGCGACGCGTGCGACGACCTCGGCCAGACCATCGTCATGGTCACCCACGACCCGCTTGCGGCCGCGCACGCCGACCGGGTCGTGCTCCTCACCGACGGCCGCGTCATCGAGGAGATCGCCGACCCCACCGCCTCGGCTATCGCCGACCGGATGCTCCAGCTCGACACCGAGGCGGACGACCGCCCCTACACCGCTGCTTCCAGCACCGACACCCACCCGGAGGGCTGACCCATGCTCCGCCTCGTCCTCAAGCAGACCATGGCCCACCGCGGCCGGCTGCTGCTCACCTTCGCCGCCATCACTCTCGGCGTGACGTTCGTCGTCGGCACCCTCGTGCTCACCGACACCTCCCGCAAGGTGTTCGACGACCAGTTCCGTGACGCCAGTACCGAGGTCGACATCGTCGTCCGCGACGCCGTCGCCTTCGACGCCGCCATGGGAGTCGAGGTCGAACGCGACCCCCTCGACCCCCAGCTCGCAGCCCGCGCCGCCACCCTGCCCGGCGTCGACCAGGCCATCCCCGTCGTCAAGGGAACCGGACTCCTCATCACCGACGGCAAGGCGATCGTGCCCGCAGGCCCCTCCATGCTGAGCTCGTGGACCGGCGTCGACGGGTTCACCCTCCGTGACGGCCGCGCACCCGGCGACGCGGACCAGGTCGTCATCGACGCCGCCACCGCGACCGCACACGACATCACTGTCGGCGACACCGTCCGGGTTCAGGCCGACCGTGAGGCCGACCTCCGGGTCGTCGGACTCGTCGGCTTCGGCGAGTCCGACGGCCTGCCCGACACCACCGTCGCCCTCACCAGCCTGCCCACCGCCCAGCGTCTCCTGCGACTCGGCGACGGCATCTCGCAGATCGACGTCATCGCAGCCGACGGCACCGCGACCTCGGGCGTGACCGAGGACCTCCGCGCCGCCCTCGGCGCCGACGTCGACGTGGAGGCCAGCCAGGACACGGCCGCCGCGAGCGCGGCAGCTGCCAAGTCCCAGCTCGGCTTCATCACCGGCGCACTGCTCGCGCTCGCCGGAGCGGCCCTGGTGATCGGAGCGTTCCTCATCGCCAACACCTTCTCCGTGCTGGTCACCCAGCGCACCCGCGAGCTCGCCGTCATGCGCGCAGCCGGAGCCACCGGCCGCCAGGTCATGACCTCCATCCTCGGCGAGGCCACCGTCCTCGGCATCGCCGGCGCCCTGGCCGGCACCGGTGCGGGTCTCGTCGCCGCCACCGGGCTCCGCTCCCTGTTGGACGCAGCCGGCGCGACCGTCCCGGACGGCCCGACCGTCCTGTCGGCCCGCACCCTGATCGTCGCGCTGGCCGTCGGGATCGGCGTCACGCTCATCGCCGCCTTCGGTGCCGCTCGTCGCGCGGCCCGCATCTCCCCGGTGATGGCCATGCGCGAAGGCGCTCTCGGCACGGCCGGCGGCCGGGGTCGTATCCGCGCCGCTGTCGGCGTCACGTTCACGGCCGTGGGAGTCGCCGCGCTCAGCGTCGGCGGCGCAGCCGAGTCGATGCCGGCACTCGGCGCCGGCACTGCCGCGCTGGTGGCCGGGATGGTCGCCCTCGCCCCGATGGTCGCGCCCGCCGTGGTGAACCTGATCGGCCGCGGACTGAGCGCCATCACCGGCCGCAGCGTGCCTGCGGGTTTGGCTCGAGAGGCCGCCCGCCGGGCGCCGCGGCGCACCGGAGCGACCGTGATGGCGCTGGCGCTCAGCCTCGCGCTGGTGGTGTTCGTCTCCGTCGTCGGTGCCTCGGTGCGCGCGGCTCTGCAGTCCGGCTTCGACGAGGCCATCACCGCGGAGCTGGTGGTGGAGAGCGCACGCGGCGAGATGCTCGGCGGCCTCGGACCCACGACCCTGAAGACGATCGAGGACCTGGACGAGGTCGGCACGGTCTCGCCCCTGCGGTTCGGGCACTGGAAGGACTCCGGTGCCACCCGTGCCCTCACCGCGCTCGACCCCACGACGATCGATGACGTGACCGACGTCGACATGGTCGAAGGCAGCCTGACCGACCTGCGCGACGGGGTGGTCATCACCGAACGCCAGGCAACCGAGCGCGGCCTCACCGTGGGCGACACCCTTGGCATGACGTTCGCCCGCACGGGGACAGTCAAGGTGCCCGTCGTCGGACTCATCGACGACGACGACGCGAAAGCGTTGAGCACCGACTACCTGGTCTCGCTCGCCAGCTACCGCGACTGGTTCACCGAGCGTGTCGACGCCAGCCTCCTGGTGCGCCCCAGCTCCGGAACCAGCGTCCACGACGCCCGGCTCGCGCTCGAGGACGCCCTCGAGGGCATGCCGACGGTCGAGGTACGAGACCAGGCCAGCGCGGCCGAGGCGCGAACCGCGTCCCTGGACGGCATTCTCACGCTGATCACTGCCGTGCTGATGCTGACCGTGCTGATCGCCATGCTGGGCATCACCAACACGCTGGCGCTGTCCATCATCGAACGCACCCGCGAGCTCGGGCTGCTTCGAGCGGTCGGGATGACGCGGCGTCAGTTGCGCACCATGATCCGCACCGAGTCCCTGCTCATCGCCGTCGCCGGCCTGCTCGTCGGAACCACGATCGGCGTCGCAACCAGCGCCTTGTTCGTACGCGGCATCGCTCAGGGAGGCGACCTGCACCTGCGGGTCCCCACCACCGGGCTCGTGCTCGTGGGTGCCGTGGCCCTCGTGGTCGGAACCGTCGGCGGGCTGGCGCCCGCTCGCCGTGCCGCCCGGCTGGAGGTGCTCACCGCCATCCGCGAGTGACCGCCTCCGCTCACACCGCAAGCCCCCCATGCAGCCGGGTTCTGCACCACCCCGCACGCCCCCTTCAGGTGCAGAACCCGGCGTTCTTCCCGACGCGACAACCGACCCGTACAGGAGATCCCCATGACCGACCAGCTGAACGCCTTCAGCACCGCCACCAGCACCGTCACCATCCGACGTGCCGGCGTGGAGGACGCCGACGACGTCCGGACTCTGCTCATGGAGCTCGCCACGCACGAGAACTCCGCCGATGCCGTCCACGCCACCCGCGAGGACTGGGGCCGCATGCTCGCCGACCCGTCCGTGGTGGTACTCCTCGCCGTCACCGCTGGACAGCCCGTCGGGTACGTCAGCGGCACCCGTCAGCTCAACCTGTGGCAGGGCCGCGACGTCTTCGCCATGGACGACCTCTACGTCCGCCCCCAGGTCCGCGACCGCGGCATCGGCGGACAGCTCATGGCCGCCCTGGCGCAGCACGTGAGCCCCGAGCAGTCCCTCGTCACATGGGGCGTCAACCAGGACAACGACGCCGGCCAGCGCTTCTACCAGCGACTGGGAGCCACGCTCCGCACCAAGGTCGTCGCCGCCTGGCGACCCGACGCCTACACCCGCTACCTGCAGGACCGGGCATGACCGCCACCGATGCACCCCGGCTGCTCCTGCGCGAGCTCGACCAACGCGACACCCACACCCTCCAGGCGCTGCTCGAGGCTGACGCGGGCTACGCACGCCGCGTCACCGGGGCCCCGGCAAGCCCGCACGCGGCGGTCGACCTGCTCGAGGGGCGGCCACCCGGTCTGCCGGCTGAGCACAAGGTGGTGCTCGGGGCGTACGACCACACCGGTGACCTGGTCGCCGTCGTCGACGTGCTGCGCGGGTGGCCCGACGCGCACACGGCACACATCGGACTCCTCCAGACCCATCCAGCCCACCAACGGCGCGGTGTCGGCCGTCGCACCCACGACCTGCTGCTCGACTGGGTCGCCCGTTGGCCCGAGGTCCAACGTCTGCGGGCCACCATCGTCGCCACCAACGCCCCGTTCGCCGACCCGTTCTGGACCACGATGGGCTACCGACCGGGCGAGACAGCCACGCCGTACCTGGCCGGCGAGGAGCCGACCACCGCGCTGGCATGGACCCGTGACCTTCCCACCACTCCGAGCCCGGAACGCTTCGCCGACGTCGGGGACGTGACGCTGTGCTACCAGACCTTCGGCGACCCGGCGTCACCCCCGATGCTTCTCATCATGGGGCTGGGTTTCCAGCTCGTGCACTGGCCCGACGCGTTCTGCCGGCAGCTGGCAGATCAAGGACTTCACGTGGTCCGGTTCGACAACCGCGACGCGGGACGGTCGACCCACCTGCCCGGCGGGACGTACACGCTCGACGACATGGCTGACGACGCCGTCGGGCTCCTCGACCACCTCGGAGTTGCGACCGCGCACGTCGTCGGAGCCTCGCTCGGCGCCATGGTGGCGCAGCTGATGGCGATCCGGCGCCCGGACCGGGTGGCCTCGCTCGCATCACTGATGTCGACGAGCGGCCAGCGCGGGAAGGGTCGCACCTCCCCGCTGATCTTCCGTCACCTCCTCACCCGCCGTCCACGCACGGAGGAGGAAGCCGTCGAACGCCGGGTCCGGATCTTCCGGGCCGTCGGGTCCACCGGACTCGCCCAGGACCTCGACGAGCTGCGACGGGCGACCGTCGAGGCGTTCCGACGCGACCCCGACGCCCGCGACGGACGCCGAAGGCAGCAGCGGGCGGTGCGGACCGCTTCGGACCGCACCCGCGCGCTCGCGCGCCTCGACGTGCCCACCGTGGTCATCCACGGCAGCGCCGACCCCATGTGCCACCCCTCCGGCGGGCGCGCGACCGCAGCCGCCATCCCCGGCGCTCGACTCGAGATCATCGAAGGCATGGGCCACGACCTGCCCCCTGCCGCCTGGCCGCTCATCATCACCGCCCTCACCCACAACGCCCGGACGGCCGACCCCCAGCCCGGGGGCCCCCGATGATGCGCAACACCCCGCGGGCCTTCGTCGGGACCGTGATGTTCCGCCTGGAAGACCCGCCCGGTGTTGGGGTCTGTGAAGCGGTCGAGCGGCACGTGGGCAACCTGCCCGGTGTCAGCTTCTGCGACGTCGACGAGGCTGCCGGGCTCCTCATCGTCACCGCTCGCGAGCCGGTGGAGCGCGCCGAGGTGCTGGCAGTCCTGGACCGGCTCGACTGCCGGGTGGCCCAGTGACCGACACGCCCGCAGAGAACCTCACAGATCCAGGGGAAAGCTGCGGCAGCAATCCTGTTCCGGTGTCGGGCCGTCTCGGTAAGGTGCCGCCGTGCTGAGGGGACGGGAGGCCGAGCAGTCAGCATTGCGCGCGCTCGTCGAACGCGCCGCAGCCGGCGACGGAGCCGCGTTGGTCCTCCGCGGCCAGCCGGGCGTCGGGAAGTCCGCACTGCTCGACGACGCGGTCACGACCGCCCGGGACGCGGTTGACGGTAGAGGTGTGACCGTCCTCCGCACGCGCGGTGTCGAGTCCGAAGCTCCTTTGCCCTTCGCTGCGCTGCACCGGCTGCTGCGTCCGGTGCTCGGGCGCCTCGACAGCATCCCAGCCCCCCAGGCGCGCGCGCTGCGCGCCGCCTTCGGTGAAGAAGCCGAGGGTGCTGGCGACCGGCACCTGGTCTACCTCGCCACACTGAACCTGCTCTCCGAGGTCGGCGGAGACGAACCCGTCCTCGGAGTCGTCGACGACGCCCACTGGCTCGACGACGCCTCCGCTGCAGCGCTGCTGTTCGTGGCACGACGACTCGAGGGGGAAGCGGTCGCCTTGATGTTCGCCATCCGTGACGACGAGGCCGGCGCCTTCGACACCCCGGACCTCACGACCATCACCATCGCTGGCGTCGCCGCCACCGCTGCCGGGGAGCTCATCGCCGACCAGGCCGCCGCTCCGATCGCTGCGCATGTACTCGAAGAGCTCCTCGACGTCACCGACGGCAACCCTCTCGGTCTCATCGAGCTGAGCGGTGCGCTCACCCCAGACCAGCTCACCGGACACCAACGCCTCCCCGAACGCCTTCCGCTCACCGAACGGGTCGAGCGCGCGTTCCTGGACCGCTACCGCAAGCTCGATGCCGCAGCCCAGACCGTGCTGCTGGTCGTCGCCGCCGACGACTCCGGCCACCCCGCCACCGTCGCCCGGGCTGCGGCCGCCCTCGGCGCACCCGAGGAAGCGTTCGACACCGCCGAGGAGTCAGGACTGCTCCGCATCAGCACCGAGGGGCTGATGCTCCGCCACCCGCTCGTACGCTCCGCCATCTACGGAGCCGCCACGAGCTCTCGGCGCCGTCAGACCCACCGGGCCCTTGCCGACGCCTTCGCAGGAACCGCTCACGAGGATCGTCGGGCCTGGCACCTGGCCGCGTCCGTCGATGGCCCGGACCCCGACGTCGTCGCAGCGCTCGACGAAGCCGCACAGCGCTCCAGCCGCCGCGGCGGCCACGAAGCAGCCGCCGCAGCATGGGCCCGGGCCGCGGAGCTCACCCTCGACCCCCACGAACGCGCCCAACGGCTGCTGAACGCCGCCGGAGCCAACCTCGCCGCCGGACGCCCGCTCGAGACCGAGCTCCTCACCCGTGCTGCGCTCGTCGACGCCGACGACCCGCTCCTGCGAGCGGACCTCCTGCAGCTCCAGGGCCAGGTCGAGTGGAACACCCGCTCCCTGCACGACGGATACCGGATCGTGTGCCGCGCAGCGGCCACCGCCGCGCCCCACGACCCGGCCCACGCTCGCGTCCTCGCGATGCTCGCCTCGGCCCTGGCCTCGTTCGGCGCCCACGCAGTGGACACCCCTTCCCCCTCCACCATCGTCACCGCACCCGCGCCCGACGCGACCGTGGAGGAGCAGGCGGCCGATGCCCTGCTCCGCGGGTTCACCGCCGTCATCGACAACGACTGGGCCAGCGCCGCCACGGCGTTGCGACGCGCCTGGGACCTCCCGCTGCCGGCCACAGCACCGGGCCTGATTCACGCCAACCTCGCCATCGCCACCATGCACCTGGGCGACGACGAACGAGCCATCCGGCTGCACGACCTGCAGCTCCAGCACGCCCGCGACGCCGGCGCCGTGAACATGATCGAGCACGCCCTGACCCGCGGCGTCGTGTTCCGCATCGCCACCGGGGCGTGGAGCGAGGCCTTCAAGGCCGCCCAGGAAGCGCTGCTACTGGACCGCAACCTGGGCCTCGACGAGCTCGCGGCGTTCCCGCTCGCCGAGCTCGCGGTCATCTCGGCGCTGCGCGGCGACCCGGCCGCCCCCCAGCGCCTGCGCGACCTCGACGCCGAGCTGGAACAACACCCGCCGCACGGCGCCACGACCGGCCTGGTGCGCGGCCTGGCTCACTGGGCCGCAGCCCGCCAGCTCGACGTCACACCCGCCACGGCCCTGCACCACCTGCAGCAGATCGACCTGCCCGTGGCCCGCTGGCTGACCGCACTCGACCGCATCGAGACCGCCGTACGTGCCGACCGCCGAGACCTCGCCGACGCGTGGCTCGAAGAGATCCGCTGCTTCGCCGAAGGAACCGACATGGCGTGGGCCTGGGCCACCGTCCACCACGCCAGAGCCATCCTCGGGGACGGGGACGCCGAGGAGCACCTCACCAGCGCGCTGGACTGGCACGCCAAGTCCCCCCGCCTGCCCGCACGCGCACGCACCCAGCTCGCCCTTGGCGAGCACCTGCGCCGTCACCGCCGCCGTACCGCGGCTCGCGTCCCGCTGCGTGAAGCGCTCGACACGTTCGAGAGCCTCGGCGCTGCCAGCTGGGCCGAACGCGCACGCCAAGAGCTGCGAGCCTCCGGTGAAACTGCCCGCCGAGGCACCAACCTCGTCGCCAGCGACCTCACCCCACAGGAGTCACAGATCGCCGCCCTCGTACGAGAAGGGCTCAGCAACAAGGACGTCGCGGCGCGGCTGTTCATCAGCCCCCGCACGGTCGACTTCCACCTTCGGAACGTCTACACGAAGCTGGGCATCACCTCACGCACCGAGCTCGCGGCACTCACCGTCGACCTCATGTGAGTCCCAGCACTGCAGACCCGTCCTCGCAGCGCCACGTGCGCCGGCGAACTCCCCGGTGATTTCCCCGGCGCGACCGGGCTTCCCCACAGAACACGATGGTGCCTCCACCCACCACCGAGGAGACCGTCATGACCGCCAACCTGCTCATCCACACCGCCGCCAACCACGAGATCCGCCGTCGGCTGAACGAAGCCGACGAAGCTCGACAGTCCCGCCTGGCGCGGGGACCCCGCCGCTGGCCCACCCGCCCGCGCGGACGTCGCTGACCCCATCCCGGCCGACGCGGCCGCCTCACAGGAGCCCTACGTGACTCGCACCCACCCACCTACCCCGACCGCCACGTCCTTGCCCCACACCGCCGCGCTGATCGTGGTCGACGCGCAGCGTGGCTTCGACGAGGCCACGTACTGGGGCCCACGCAACAACCCCGACGCCGACGCCAACATCGCCGCCCTCACCACAGCCTTCGCCGCGGCCAGGCAGCCGATCGTCTACGTCCAGCACGCCTCCACGGACCCGCACAGTCCACTCCACCGCGATCATCCCGGACACGCGTTCAAGGACTACCTCGAGAAGGCCAACCCCAGCCTGATCGTGACCAAGAGCGTCAACTCGAGCTTTCACGGCACCCCTGACCTGCACGCATGGCTCCAACGTGAACGCGTGACGGGGCTCGTGGTGTGCGGCATCACCACCAACCACTGCTGCGAGACAACCGCTCGCGTGGCCGGCAACCTCGGCTACGACACCATCTTCGCCTTCGACGCGACGCACACCTTCGATCGCACCGGACCAGAGGGTCATACGCTGACCGCCGACGCCCTCACGCAAGCGACCTGCACCAATCTCCATGGGGAGTTCGCCACGGTGATGACCACCACCGCCATCGTGGCAAGCGCCGCTCGGTCTCCGAGTAGGACACCACCTACGCCCCGCTCGGCACCGGTCAGGGATGCAGAGGCTGGCGGCGCCGGCCGCTGGGCGGGTCCAGGTCGGACCTCCGCCCAGGCCGAGATCGTCTTGCGGTCGGTACGAGCGCCGGAGACCATCATCGTCGTGGGGAACATCGGCGACGGTGCGGTAGCCAGGGACAAGGACTCGATCAGCCAGTGGGAGGCGGCGCGGATCTGGGCAGCTTCCACGGCACAGCGCGACGGCAAGCCCGAGCCTGCTCCGGTGGAGTCGGCACTACCGATCATCGAGCGGGGGTTGCGTGCTCCCGGCTCGACACTCCACCTCGCATCCGTTGGCGCCAGGGCGGCCGGTTTCGCCGTCGTGGTTCCGAGGGATGACGTCTTGGAGATTCTCTACCTCGGCGTTGACCCCCCAGCGTGGGGTGCTGGCGTTGCGGGCCGGTTGCTGAGCGACGTGACCGACTACGCGGTGGAGACCGGACGAGCAGAGGTGGACCTCTGGGTCTACGACGACAACACGCGGGCCGTGCACGTGTATCGGCGACACGGGTGGCTCGACACGGACGAGGTCCGCGTTCATGCGACGTCCGGACGAACCGAACGACGCTTCGTCAAGCACATGGCAGAGGTCCACGATCCCGAAGACAGCTGAGCACCCGACGCCGGGACCGCGGTGTCGTGGAGGCCGCGCACTCCGTGAGGGACGGGGGTGGCGCAGGAGGTGTCTTGCCAGTGTCCGGTGGTGGTGCGGCAAGGAACACGACGCCGGTGCCTGCCCGGCGCGCGGTCGGCGACGTGGTCGGCGTGGACGGCCGGGGCGTCGCACCACGACGTACGGCAGGTGGGCACACCCGTCGCGGCCTCCGCCATCCGCCGCGAGGTGTCGTGCTCGGACGCGAGCAGCGCCTGGGCCGAGCGCCAGCCCGGTCGAGGACTCCCCCACCACGCGCGCCCAGCAGAGCGGTGGACGCAGCGTCGGGCTGCTCCCACGTCCCTCGGATGTTCGCTCACACGCTCCGGGTGAAGCCCGGCACCGCGCGGCGATGCACAGTCGGGGGCGGGTCGGAGTCGTCGTACGGCGCGACCTCCCCCCGAGGGAAGGAAGCGAACGATGCCTGCCACGTCCGAGGAGACCCCTGCTCGGCTCACCGACGCCCAGGTCGGCGAGGTGCTGGCGCTGGCGAGGGACGCGGACAGCGTCGAGCTCAAGCTGACGGTGCCGGACTCACACCGACGCCAGGCAGCGACGGCCCTGGGGGTCGATCCGCTCGACGCCCAGATCCGGCAGGTGTACTTCTTCGACACCCCCGACCTGGCCCTCAACGAGGTCGGCGTGGTCGTCAGGGCTCGCCGGGTCCAGGGGCGGGGGGACGACACCGTGGTCAAGCTGAGGCCGGTGACGCCCGCGGCTGTCGAGGCGGAGCGGAGCTCGGACAACCTGGTGGTCGAGGTCGACGCGATGCCGGGTGGCTTCGTGTGCTCGGCGTCCATGAAGGGCGCACTCGGCCCGAAGGCCGTCAAGGACGTCGCGGCGGGACGCAAGGGCATCCGATCCCTCTACTCCAAGGAGCAGCGCCGGTTCTACGAGGCGCATGCCCCCGAGGGCCTCGGGCTGGACGACCTGTCGATCCTGGGACCGATCACCGTCCTCAAGCTCAAGCTCCGCCCCCCGGACCTGAGCATGCGACTCGTCGCGGAGGTGTGGTTCTACCCCGACGGGTCAAGGATCGTTGAGCTGTCGGCCAAGTCCCCACCCTCCGAGGCCTTCCAGGCCGCGGCGGAGCTGCGAGCCTTCCTGGCCGGCAAGGGCCTCGACGTCTCGGGCGAGCAGCAGACGAAGACCAAGACGGCGCTCGAGTTCTTCGCCGCCGAGCTCTCCGAGGGGTCGGGCTCGTAGCGGACCGACGAGCCGCAGGCGCCCTTTTCGAACATCCGGGCCGCCCCCCCGGTCGATGCATCCGAGGCGCATACCGCGGGGTACGGTGCAACGCACCCCAGCGGACTCTCGGAGGTTCTGATGGCTCTCGGCGAGCACGACCGTGATCGCTCCTCGTCGACCAACGCGACCCTCGGCGCGCAGGCGCTGGCGCAGAGCGGCGAGCGCTACGCGTCGATGTTCACCCACCACCCCCACGCGACCTACTCCGTGGACCAGGACGGCTACTTCACCGACGCCAACGAGCGGACGCTCGAGATGACCGGCCTGACCCTCGAGGAGCTGCGGAAGGCCCACTTCGCGCAGGTCATCCACGCCGAGGACCTGTCCGACATCCAGGAAGGATTCGAGGGGGCGATGGCCGGCGAGCCGCAGGTCGTGGACGCCCGGGTGGTCAGCACCGGCGGCGGTCTCACCGACATCCGCTGCACCGCGATCCCGGTGATCGTGGGTGGCGAGGTCGTCGGCGTGCACGGTGTCTCCGAGGACGTCACCGAGGCCAAGCGCGTGCTCCGCGAGCTCGAGGAGGCCAACGCCGCCAAGTCGCTCTTCCTCGCCACCGTCAGCCACGAGGTGCGCACCCCGCTGGCCGCGATCGTCGGCGCCGCCGAGCTCCTCATGGGCTCCGACCTCGACCCCGAGCCCGAGCACTTCGCCCGCATCGTGCACCGCTCGGGCGAGCGCCTCATGCGCCTGGTCCACGACATCCTCGAGTTCTCCGGCCTGGAGGCCCACCAGACGGTCCTCCGGCGCGGCCCCGTCGACGTACGCGACGTGGTCGACGACGTCGCGTCGTGGGCGGTGCCCTTCGCCGAGTCCCGCGAGCTCGACCTCACCTTCACCGTCGACAACGACGTCCCCGACGCCGCCACCGGCGACAGCCGGCGCGTCAACCAGGTCGTGACCAACCTGGTCCAGAACGCCATCACCTTCACCGAGCGCGGCTCGATCGACGTGAGGGTGACCAGCCGGCCGTGCGACGACCCGGCTGCGGGCACCTGGGTCGAGTTCCGGGTCCGCGACACGGGCATCGGCATCACCGAGTGCCACCTGCGCGACCTCTACGAGCCGTTCGTCCAGGCCGACCCGCTCGCGACCGGCGACCGGCAGGGCGTCGGCCTCGGGCTCGCCATCTGCCGCGAGCTCGTCGAGCTGATGGGCGGCCGGCTGGCCGTCGAGTCCGTCCTCGGGGAGGGCAGCACCTTCACCTTCGGCGTGCCGCTGGCACCCGCCGGAGACCCGGTCGACGTCAGTCGCTGAGCGCCGTCACCGCCGCCTCGGCCAGCACGCGGGCCGCGATGCCGGTGGCCGCCTCGTCGACCCGGAGGTTGCCCTGGTGGAGGTCGTACGTCGGTCCGCCGGGGGTGCGGGTGCCGAGGCGGGCCATGGCGCCGGAGATCGAGTCGAGGTACCACCCGAAGTCCTCGCCGCCCAGGCTCTGGGCCGTGGTGACGTGGCCGTGCGGGCCCAGGACGTTCTCGACCGCCCTCCCGAGCAGGCGCGTGGACACCTCGTGGTTCACGACGGGCGGCACGCCTCGCTGGTAGGTCACCTCGGCGGTCACGCTGTAGGGCGCCACGATCGCGGCGATCAGCTGGCGAATCAGGTGCTCGGCGTCGGCCCAGGCGACGGCGTCGAGCATCCGGACCGTGCCGGCCACCACGCCGCCGTGCGGGATCACGTTATGGGTCGAGCCCGCGCGCACCATGCCCCAGACCACGCTGACCCCTGCCCGCGGGTCGAGACGTCGGCTCAGGATGGCCGGGAGCTCGGTGATGACCTTGCCGAGGGCGAAGGTGAGGTCCTCGGTGAGGTGCGGACGTGAGGTGTGGCCGCCCTTGCCGATCAACCGCACGGTCAGCGCGTCGGCGGCGCCGGTCAGCGGCCCCTCGCGCAGGCCGATGCGGCCCACGTCGAGGCTCGGGTCGCAGTGCAGGCCGAAGACGTGGGAGACACCCTCCAGCGCACCGGCGGAGATGAGCTGGAGCGCACCGCCGGGCATGACCTCCTCGGCGGGCTGGAACAGCAGTCGCACGCGTCCGGGGAGCATCCCGCGGGCAGCAACCTCCGCCAGCGCGAGGCCGGCTCCGACGAGCCCGGCCGTGTGGACGTCGTGCCCGCACGCGTGGGCGACCCCGGGGTTGGTGCTCCGCCACGGGTCGGAGATCAGGTCGTCGACCGGCAGCGCGTCGAGGTCGGCGCGCAGCGCGACCAGCCGGCCGCTGTGGCCGATCTCGGCCAGCACCCCGCCGCCGTCGGGTCGCCTCACCGCCCAGCCTGCTCCCTCCAGCGCGGTCACGACCGCGTCGGAGGTGCGCTCCTCGGCCCAGCTCAGCTCGGGGTGGGCGTGGAGGTCGCGGCGGAGGGCGACGAGGTCGTCGGCGTACTTGTCGACGACCTCGGCGATGACGGGGGTGGCAGGGAGAGGTTCTGGCATGACCGACCCAGTCTAGGTCGCGACACCGTCGTACGCGGCGAGGATCCGATCCGCGGCCAGGGGTGCCGGCAGCTCGCCGGACAGGACGGCCCGTCGTACGTCGTCGCGCACCGCGGCCACCCCGGCCGACGAGCGCAGCCGCTGGTCGAGCTCGTCGCGCACGAGCGCCCAGGTGAACTCAAGCTGCTGCCCCGCACGCTTGTGGGCCAGGCCGTCGGTGCCGAGGTGCTCGCGGTGGGCGTTCACCCGCTGCCACACGTCGTCGACCCCGGCCCCGGTCAGCGCGGAGCAGGTCACGACCGGCGGGGCCCACTCGGCGTGCCCACGGACCAGGCGGAGCGCGCCCGAGAGCTCGCGGGCCGCCACGCGGGCGCCGGCCTCGAAGTCGCCGTCGGCCTTGTTGACCGCCACCACGTCGGCGATCTCGAGGATGCCCTTCTTGATGCCCTGCAGCTGGTCGCCGGTGCGGGCGAGGGTGAGGAAGAGAAAGGTGTCGACCATGCCGGCGACGGTGACCTCCGACTGCCCCACGCCGACCGTCTCGACCAGGACGACGTCGTACGCCGCCGCCTCGAGCACCAGCATCGCCTGGGTCGTCGCCCGGGCGACGCCGCCCAGCGTCCCGGCCGAGGGCGACGGGCGGATGAAGGCGTTCGGATCGACCGACAGCGTCGCCATGCGGGTCTTGTCACCGAGCACAGAGCCGCCCGTGCGCACCGACGACGGGTCCACGGCGAGGACGCCGACCCGGTGCCCGGCCCCGGTCAGCCGCGTGCCGAGCGCCTCGATGAACGTCGACTTCCCGACGCCAGGGACGCCCGAGATGCCGACGCGGGTCGCCATCGGTCGCTCGGTCGCCGCGAGCTCGGTGAGCAGCTCACGGGCGGCTGCCCGGTGTTCGGGACGCGACGACTCGACGAGGGTGATGGCCCGCGCGACCGCGGCACGCTGGCCGTCCTGCACGGCCGCGACGAGCACGGCGACGTCGATCGGCCGCGGCATCAGGCTCCCGGCTCGTCCCGGTGCTGTTCGCGCAGGCGCGCGATCAGGTCGAGGGCCGACTCCGCGATCACGGTGCCGGGCAGGAAGACCGCGGCCGCACCCATCTCGTGGAGCGTCGCCACGTCGTCGGGCGGGATCACGCCGCCGATCACGACCATGATGTCGGGCCGGCCCTGGTCGGCGAGTGCCTGCTTGAGCGCGGGCAGCAGCGTCAGGTGGCCGGCAGCCAAGGAGGACACCCCGACGATGTGCACGTCGGAGTCGATCGCCTGTTGGGCGACCTCCTCCGGCGTGGAGAACAGCGGGCCCACGTCGACGTCGAAGCCGAGGTCGGCGAAGGCGGTGACCACGACCTTCTGGCCGCGGTCGTGGCCGTCCTGGCCCATCTTGGCCACGAGGATGCGCGGCCGGCGCCCCTCCTCGGCCTCGAACTCCTCGGTCGCCCTCAGCACCTCGGCCACCTTGGTGCCCTCGGCGGTGCCGGCCTCGTCGCGGTACACGCCGCTGATCGTACGGATCACCGCCTGGTGGCGGCCGTAGACCTTCTCCAGCGCGTCGGAGATCTCGCCGACGGTCGCCTTCGCGCGGGCCGCGTCGACGGCCAGAGCGAGGAGGTTGCCGTCGAGGGAGCCGCCGCCGACCGGGCCGCGCTCGGCCGAGGCGGTCAGCGCGTCCAGCGCACGGCGTACGTCGTCGTCGTCGCGCTCGGCGCGCAGCCGCTCCAGCTTGGCGACCTGCTGGCGGTAGACGTCGTCGTTGTCGACGCGCAGCACGTCGAGCTTGTCCTCGGCCGCGAGCCGGTAGGTGTTGACGCCGATGACCTTCTGCGCGCCCGAGTCGATGCGCGCCTGGGTGCGGGCGGCCGCCTCCTCGATGCGCATCTTCGGGATGCCCTGCTCGATCGCGGCGGCCATGCCACCGGCCCGCTCGGCCTCCTGGATGTGGGCCCAGGCGCGCTCGGCGAGGTCGTGGGTGAGCTTCTCGACGTAGTAGGAGCCGGCCCACGGGTCGATGACCTGCGTGGTGCCGGACTCCTGCTGCAGCAGGAGCTGGGTGTTGCGGGCGATGCGCGCGGAGAAGTCGGTCGGCAGCGCGATCGCCTCGTCGAGGGCGTTGGTGTGCAGCGACTGCGTGTGCCCCTGCGTCGCGGCCATCGCCTCGATGCAGGTGCGCCCGACGTTGTTGAAGACGTCCTGCGCGGTCAGCGACCAGCCCGAGGTCTGGCTGTGCGTGCGCAGCGAGCGCGACTTGGGGTTCTGCGGCTCGAAGTCGTCGACCAGCCGCGCCCACAGCGCGCGGGCCGCGCGCATCTTGGCGACCTCCATGAAGAAGTTCATCCCGATGGCCCAGAAGAAGGACAGCCGCGGCGCGAACTGGTCGATCGTCATGCCCGTGCCGAGGCCTGCGCGGATGTACTCCACGCCGTCGGCGAGGGTGTAGGCCAGCTCGAGGTCGGCCGTCGCCCCGGCCTCCTGGATGTGGTAGCCGGAGATCGAGATGGAGTTGAAGCGCGGCATCTTCTGCGAGGTGTAGGCGAAGATGTCGCTGATGATCCGCATGCTCGGCGCCGGCGGGTAGATGTAGGTGTTGCGGACCATGAACTCCTTGAGGATGTCGTTCTGGATGGTCCCCGCGAGCTGTTCCGGCTTCACCCCCTGCTCCTCGGCCGCCGCGATGTAGAGCGCCAGCACCGGCAGCACCGCGCCGTTCATCGTCATCGACACCGACATCTCGTCGAGCGGGATGCCGTCGAAGAGCGTGCGGGTGTCGTAGATCGAGTCGATCGCCACGCCCGCCATGCCGACGTCGCCGCGCACCCGCGGGTGGTCGGAGTCGTAGCCGCGGTGGGTGGCGAGGTCGAAGGCGACGCTGAGGCCCTTCTGCCCCGCCGCGAGGTTGCGGCGGTAGAAGGCGTTGGACTCCTCAGCGGTGGAGAAGCCGGCGTACTGCCGGATCGTCCACGGCTGCGTGGTGTACATCGTCGGGTAGGGCCCGCGCAGGAACGGCGCGAGGCCGGGCCACGTGTCGAGGCCGTCGAGGCCGTCGAGGTGCTCGGGTCCGTAGACCGGGAGGATGTCGATGCCCTCCGGGCTGCTCCACGCCTCGCCCGCTCCCCCGTTGGTCGAGGAAGGCGCTCCGGCGCCTGTCACGAGACCACCGGCCAGCGGTACCTCGGCGAAGTTCTTCGGGATGCCTGTGCTGAGGAGGTCGCTCTGCGACCGTCTCGAAGTGCTCATCGGCTGAGCTCCTCTCGGATCCGGCCCAGGAAGCCGAGCGCATCGACCCCCACGGCACACGAGTCGTCCACGTCGGTCACGGTCTTCTCCCCCGGCTTCCCCGCCAGCACGACGTACGACGCACCTGCCGCCCGCAGTGCGGCGACGAGGTCGGCGCCCCACTCGGCGTACGCCGCGTCGGTGCCGGCGAGGCAGACGACGGGCTGGCCGGCGTAGGCCTCGAGCACCGCCGCGGTGTCGGACGTGGCGCCGGCCACCTCGACCGCGACCCCGCCGGCCGCGAAGAGGTTGCTGGCGAAGGTGGCGCGCGCGGTGTGCGCGGCGATGGAGCCCATGGTGGCGAGGAAGACCGGCCGGTCCGGAGGCGTCGCGCGCATGTCCTCGTAGGGAGCGGCGTAGGGCTGCACGCCGTGGCCGCTCCAGGGCTCGCGCTCGGGCAGCGCCTCGGCGAGGTTGGGGAACTCCGAGACGCCGGTCAGCGGACGCGACCGGTCGGCGATGCCGGCCTCGCGCGCCGCGCGGACCTCGGCGACCCGTGCCTTCACGCCCGCCGCGGCCTGCTCGCCGAACCCGCCGTCGGACTCGATCCGGCCGAGCTCGGCCCACCCGGCGACGGCGAGCTCGTCGGTGAGCCGCTCGACGGCGTAGGCGCCCCCTGCGGGATCGGCGACCACGGCGACGTGCGACTCCTCGATCAGGAGCGAGGACGTGTTGCGCGCGATGCGACGACCGAGGGCGTCCGGCCTGCCGAGCCGCGCGTCGAACGGGACGACCGTGATGGCGTCGGCGCCACCGACTCCCGCAGCGAAGGCGGCGACGGTGGCGCGGAGCATGTTCACCCAGGGGTCCTGCTTGGTCATCATGGCGCGGCTGGTCACGACGTGCTGGCGCTGCGGGACGTCCCCGGCGCCGCTGGCCTCGAGGACGCGGGCCCAGAGCCGCCGGGCCGCGCGCAGCTTGGCGATCGTGGGGAACTGCTCGTCGGTCGCGGCGTAGCGGAACTCGACGAGTCCGGCAGCGTCGTCGACGGAGAAGCCGGCCTCGGTCAGCAGGCGGAGGTAGTGGACGCCGACGGCCATGGTCCAGCCGAGCTCCTGCGCGTCGCTCGCGCCGCGCTCGTGCAGCGCGGTGCCGTCGACGACCGCACCCAGGACGCCGAGCGCCTGGGCCCGGCGGACGGTGTCGACGAAGGAGTCCGCCACCGTCCTCGCGCCGTCGGCGTGCCCCTCGCCGAACGTCAGCGCGGTCGCCGGGTCGGCCGACAGGTTGCTGCCCGGGTGCGGGTCACCGGCCGACTCCTCGAGCAGCCGGGCCAGCTCGACCGACTGCTCCTCGGCGGGCCGGTCGAGCGTCACCGGGGCGAGGTCGAGCAGCACCCCGCGCAGCGCGACGGCGAGGTCGGTGGCGAGCTCGACATCGAGGTGCAGCGACGTGGCGCCGTTGTCGAGGTCGACCAACGCCGCGTCGTTGACCTCGGCGGCGTCGTCCCCGACGAGGATCGTGCGCACGTCCCACGCGCCGGCGCGCTGCGGGCGCCCTGACGTGGTGAGGTCCTCGAGGTCAGCGGGCTGCCCGATCGGGGGCACCCGGATGCCGTCGAGCGTCGCACGGGTGAGCACGTCCCAGACGTCGGTGTCGGGTGCGTCGTCGCCAAGGCGCCGGGCCTTGCGCAGCACGGCGGCGGTGGCCGCCTCCCACGCCGCGACGTCGTACGCGTCGTCGTCACCGACCAGCCGGAGCGAGCCCTCCGCGGGCTGCAGCTCCTCGGGCTCGTCCAGTCCACCGTCGAGGCCACCTGGGAGGTTGGTCATGCTGCGCAGGATAGGCCCGTGCCGTGGCGAGGGTCACTGGCGCCGGCTATGGGATAGGTCACCGTCCCGGCTCGCCGCCGGAGATTCCCGGCCGACCGGGACGTGGGCCCCATGTGCTCGCCGCCGCGCATTCCTAGCGTCGTGGCCATGGCAGACGTCTTCCTCCACGTGGGTCTCTACAAGACCGGGACGACCACGATCCAGGGCGCCCTGACGGCCACGGCGGAGCA
The DNA here is from genome assembly GCF_947488025.1 of uncultured Nocardioides sp. GTDB lineage: Bacteria > Actinomycetota > Actinomycetes > Propionibacteriales > Nocardioidaceae > Nocardioides. The sequence continues at coordinate 266,394 of NZ_CANKYS010000001.1, forward strand.
GCTCGCCGCCGCCGGGGTGCTCTTCCCGGGGGGCCACCGTGCCCAGCGCCTCGCGGCCTACGACCTGCTCGGCCAGCGTGTGGGCGGCGAGCTGCGCGGAGAGGCCGCGGGGGCGCTGGGCCGGCTGGTCGACCTGGTCGAGGCGCACGACGGTCCGAGCGTGGTGGTCTCCGAGGAGGAGCTGTCCCTGGCGCGACCGCGCCAGGCCCGTCGGCTGGTGGGAGCGCTGGCGGGCCACCGGGTGCACGTCGTCGTCGGTGCACGCGACATGGCGCGGACGCTGGTCTCGGCGTGGCAGCAGACGGTCGTCAACGGCGGCACCACCACCTGGGCGGACTTCGTGGCGTCGGTGCGGGGACAGGAGGGCGCGCCGCCGAGCGAGGGCGTGTCCTTCCACTGGCGCCACGACCTCCTCCGCGTCATCGACACGTGGGCGTCCGCGGTGCCGGCCGAGCGGATCCGGCTGGTCACCGTTCCGCCGCGGGGCACCCCGGGCACCGTCCTCCTGGCCCGCTTCGCCGCGGCGGCGAACCTGCCCGCCGGTTGGCCGGGCGACCGGGCGACCGTCCGCAACGTCTCGCTGGGCGCAGCGGAGCTCGAGGTGGTGCGGCGCCTCAACGAGGCGGTGGGCGAGCACTTCAACGCCACCCAGCACCGGTTCGTGATCGAGGCCGGGATCCGGGCGCGGCTCGCCGGCACGACCGACCGACCGCTCGAGCTGCCGACGGAGCACCTCGGGTGGGCACGGTCGTACGGCGAGCGGCTGGTGGCCGAGCTCGAGCGCCGCGAGGTCACGGCGTACGGCGACCTCGCCGACCTCGTCGCGCCCGACCTCGCGCCCGACCTGGCGCCCGCCGGTCCCGCCCTCGACGACGTCACCGATCCCGAGCTGCTCGCCGCGACGCAGGCCGCACTCGTGTCGATGGCCCTCGACCACGGCCGCCTCTTCCGCCGCTACCGCTCCGCGTTCCTCGAGCGCGAGGGGCGGCTGCCGGGACCTGCGGAGGTGCTGACGAGCCAGCTGCGGGCGGGCGGGTTCTGGCTGCGCAAACGGGCCGTCCACCATGCCGACGCGCACCCGCTCGTCGCACGGGCGTCGCGGCTCTACCTGGACCGGACCTCGCCGTCGGCGCGGTTGGCGCCGGGAGCGACGGAGACCTGACGCGTCAGACCTCGGTGCGGCCCTCGTCGTCCTTCGAGCGCAGGCCGATCTTGTTGCCGAGCCAGACGAGCGGGTCGTACTTCCGGTCCACGACACGCTCCTTCATCGGGATGATCCCGTTGTCGGTGATGTGGATGCCCTCCGGGCACACCTCGGTGCAGCACTTGGTGATGTTGCACATCCCGAGGCCGGCGGCGTCCTGCGCCAGCTTGCGGCGGTCATGGGTGTCGAGCGGGTGCATGTCGAGCTCGGCGTAGCGGATGAAGAACCTCGGCCCGGCGAAGTGCTGCTTGTTGTCCTCGTGGTCGCGCACCACGTGGCACACGTCCTGGCACAGGTAGCACTCGATGCACTTGCGGAACTCCTGGCCGCGCTCGACGTCGACCTGCATCATCCGGCGCTTGCCGTCGGCGTCGCGCGGGCCCAGCTCGGCGTACGGCAGCTCCCGGGCCTTCTCGTAGTTGAACGACACGTCGGTGACGAGGTCGCGGATCACCGGGAAGGTCCGCATCGGCGTCACGGTGATCGTCTCGGACGGCTCGAAGTCCGAGAGGCGCGTCATGCACAGCAGGCGCGGTCGGCCGTTGATCTCGGCGCTGCAGGAACCGCACTTGCCGGCCTTGCAGTTCCAGCGGATCGCGAGGTCGCCGGTCTGGGTCGCCTGCAGCCGGTGCAGCGCGTCGAGCACGACCTCGCCCTCGGACACCTCGACGGTGTAGTCGGTGAGCTCGCCGCCCTCGGCGTCGCCGCGCCACACACGCATCTTCAGGTCGTAGGCCATGACTGTCCCCTCACGTGTCCTGGAAGAGCTGCTGGAGGTCGTCGGGCATCACCGGCAGCGGCTTCTCCGCGATGTCGACGCCGTGACCGGACTCGTCGAGCGAGAGCACCAGGTTCTTCGCGCCCCACTCCGGGTCGGGGCCCGGGAAGTCGTCGCGGGTGTGCCCGCCGCGCGACTCCTGCCGGGCCAGTGCCGCCTTCGCGATGCACTCGCTGACCAGCAGCATGTTGCGCAGGTCGAGGGCGAGGTGCCAGCCGGGGTTGTACTGCCGGTGCCCCTCCACGACCATCCGGTCCGCGCGCTCCTTGAGCCGCGCGAGCTCGCCGAGCGACTCCTCGAGCTCGGGTGCGGTGCGGATGATGCCGACCAGGTCGTTCATCGCCTGCTGCAGGTCGTGCTGGATCGTGTAGGGGTTCTCCCCGCCGCCCCCGGGACCGGCAGCGACGTCGAAGGGCGCCAGCGCGTCGGCCTGGGCGGCCTTCACGTCGGCCTCGGCGACGGCCGGCCGCTCACCGGTCGTGGCGTACGCCGCCGCCGACTCCCCCGCCCGCTTGCCGAACACCAGCAGGTCGGACAGCGAGTTGCCGCCCAGCCGGTTCGACCCGTGCATGCCGCCGCTGACCTCGCCCGCGGCGTAGAGGCCGGGCACGGCTGACTGCTGGGTGTCGGGGTCGACCTCGACACCGCCCATGACGTAGTGGCAGGTCGGCCCGATCTCCATCGGCTCCGCGGTGATGTCGACGTCCGCGAGCTCCTTGAACTGGTGGTACATCGACGGCAGCCGCTTGCGGATGTAGTCGGCGTCGCGGCGGCTCGCGATGTCGAGGAAGATGCCGCCGTGCGGTGACCCGCGCCCGGCCTTGATCTCGGAGTTGATGGCGCGCGCGACCTCGTCGCGGGGCAGCAGCTCGGGCGGTCGGCGGTTGTTCTTCTTGTCGTCGTACCAGGCGTCCGCCTCCTCCACCGTGTCGGCCGTCTCGGCCCGAAAGAACTCGGGGATGTAGTCGAACATGAAGCGCTTGCCCTCGGAGTTCGTGAGGATGCCGCCGTCGCCGCGCACCGACTCGGTGACCAGCAGGCCCTTCACCGACGGCGGCCACACCATGCCCGTCGGGTGGAACTGCACGAACTCCATGTTGATGAGGTCCGCGCCGGCGCGCAGGGCCAGGGCATGGCCGTCGCCGGTGTACTCCCAGGAGTTGGACGTCACCTTGTAGGACTTGCCGATGCCGCCGGTCGCGAGGATCACGCTCGGTGCCTCGAAGGTGACGAAGCGACCCGTCTCGCGCCAGTAGCCGAACGCCCCCGCGACGCGCCCGTCCTGCTTGAGGACCTCGGTGACCGTGCACTCCATGAAGACGTCGACGCCGAGCTGGACAGTGCGCTGCTGGAGGGTGCGGATCAGCTCGAGCCCCGTGCGGTCGCCGACGTGCGCGAGCCGTGCGTACCGGTGGCCGCCGAAGTCGCGCTGCGAGATCAGCCCGTCCTCGGTGCGGTCGAACAGCGCGCCCCAGTCCTCGAGCTCGAGCACCCGCTCGGGTGCCTCCTGCGCGTGCAGCTGCGCCATCCGCCAGTTGTTCAGCATCTTGCCGCCGCGCATGGTGTCGCGGAAGTGGACCTGCCAGGTGTCCTCGGGCCACCGGTTGCCCAGCGCCGCCGCGGCGCCGCCCTCGGCCATCACGGTGTGCGCCTTGCCGAGCAGCGACTTGCACACCACGGCCGTGCGCGCGCCCGCCTCGTGGGCGGCGATCGCGGCCCGCAGCCCGGCCCCGCCCGCGCCGATCACCACGACGTCGTACGCGTGCCGCTCCATGCCGCCGCGCGCCTCCGGCGACATCTCGTTGCCGGTCATCGGATGTCTGGTGTCGCTCACTTAGAAGAACCTCACGTCCTGGATCGTGTGGGTGGCGAGCAGGAAGATGTAGAGGTCGACGATCGCGACCGAGAACAGCGAGTACCACGCCCACTTGCCGTGGCTCTCGTTGAGCCGCGAGACCCAGGTCCAGAGCCGGTAGCGGACCGGGTGCTTGGAGAAGTGGCGCAGCCGGCCGCCGACGATGTGTCGGCACGAGTGGCACGAGAGCGTGTAGAGCCAGATGAAGACGATGTTGACGATCATCAGCAGCGTGCCCAGGCCCATGTGGATGCCGCTGGTCTCCCCGTCGCCGACGGCGTACTCCGCGGGCATCGGCCGGAACGCCAGGACGGTGTCGAAGGTCAGCACCAGGCCGACCAGCACGGCGGCGTACCAGAACCAGCGGTGGAGGTTCTGCAGGATCAGCGGGAACCGCGTCTCGCCCGAGTAGGACCCGTGGGGCTCGGCGACGCCGCACGCCGGCGGGCTGAGCCAGAACGCCCGGTAGTAGGCCTTGCGGTAGTAGTAGCAGGTCATCCGGAAGCCGAGCGGGAAGATGAGGATGATCAGCGCCGCGGACAGCGGCCACCACGCGAACGGCTGGCCGAAGTCGGAGGCACCCTCGACGCAGTCGCCCAGGCATGGGGAGTAGAACGGCGACAGGTAGGGCGAGGCGTAGTAGTCACGGCCCATGAAGGCGCGGACCGTCGCGTAGACGACGAACGCCGAGAACACGACGAACGTCGTGAGGGGCGAGAGCCACCACCGGTCCTGGCGCAGGGTCCGTGCGTCGATGCGTGCTCGGGTCGGACTGCTCACGCCGTGGTCGGTCGTCGCCATGCGTCCTCCGTGAAGGTCCCGGCAGTCCGGGAGTGCTCCCGGACGACGGTCCCGACTATGACCTGTGTCACGCCTGAGCGGAAGACAACGCGCCCAGCAAAACCTCACACGGCCTCGGCGCGTCGTGCGTCCGAACGCCGCGATACCGTGGCGGCGTGGCATCCCAACTCACTCCCCCTCGGCCGACGCTGGTGAAGGGTGCGCGGGCATCGCGCACGACCATCGCGCTCAAGCTGGGCATGGCGGTCAGCGGCTTCATCTTCCTCGGCTTCGTGCTCGCGCACATGTACGGCAACCTCAAGGCGTTTGCCGGGCACGACGCGTTCAACGAGTACGCCCACCACCTGCGCGAGCTCGGCGAGCCGATGCTGCCGCACGAGGGCGCGCTCTGGATCCTGCGCCTCGGCCTCATCGCGTCGCTGGTCGTGCACGTCTACTGCGCCGTCGTGCTCTGGCGCCGCGCGGCTCGTGCCCGCACCACCAAGTACGTCATGAAGAAGGACACCGGCGCGACGCGGGCCAGCCTGATGATGCGCTGGGGCGGCGTGACGATCCTCGTCTTCCTGGTGTGGCACCTGCTCAACTTCACGATCGGCAAGGTCAACCCGCAGGGCGGCGCGACCAACGACCCGTACGACCTGATGGTCGACACCTTCGACCTCTGGTGGATGACGCTGATCTACATCGTCGCGATGCTGGCGCTCGGCGCCCACCTGCACCACGGCATCTGGAGCGCGGCGCAGACCCTCGGCTGGACCGGCACCGCCGCCAAGCGGCAGCGCGCCAAGGTCTTCGGCTTCGTCATCGCGCTGATCGTCTCGGTCGGCTTCTCCCTCGTCCCGCTCGCCGTGCTCGCGGGCATCATCACCAAGTAAGGGGTCACCGCACGTGAGCAACGACAGCCACGACATGGACATGCCGGACACCGTCACCTCGACGGAGGCCTCGCTCAGCGGGTCGCTCGACGGCGACTACGACGACGCCGCGGGCTACTACACCCCGGGCACGCCGCTGGTCGACGAGAAGGCGCCACAGGGCCCGATCGCGGACCGCTGGCAGAACCGGAAGTTCGAGGCCCGCCTCGTCAACCCGGCCAACCGCCGCAAGCTCTCCATCATCATCGTCGGCACCGGCCTGGCCGGCGCCTCGGCCGCGGCCACGCTCGGCGAGGCCGGCTACAACGTCAAGACGTTCTGCTACCAGGACTCGCCGCGGCGCGCGCACTCGATCGCCGCGCAGGGCGGCATCAACGCCGCGAAGAACTACAAGGAGGACGGCGACTCCGTCCACCGCCTCTTCTACGACACCGTGAAGGGCGGCGACTACCGCTCGCGGGAGTCCAACGTCTACCGCCTCGCCGAGGTCAGCACCAACATCATCGACCAGTGCGTCGCCCAGGGCGTCCCGTTCGCCCGCGAGTACGGCGGCCTGCTCGACAACCGCTCCTTCGGCGGCGTCCAGGTCTCCCGCACCTTCTACGCCCGCGGCCAGACCGGGCAGCAGCTGCTGATCGGGGCGTACCAGGCCCTCGAGCGCCAGATCGCCGCCGGCACGGTGTCGATGTTCACGCGCCACGAGATGCTCGAGCTGATCGTCGCGGACGGCAAGGCGCGCGGCATCATCGCGCGTGACATGGTCACCGGTGAGGTCCAGACCCACCTCGCCGACGTCGTCGTGCTCGCCTCCGGCGGCTACGGCAACGTGTTCTACCTGTCCACCAACGCGATGGGCTCCAACGTCACCGCCGCCTGGCGTGCGCACCGCAAGGGCGCCTACATGGCCAACCCCTGCTACACGCAGATCCACCCGACGTGCATCCCGGTCTCCGGCTCGCACCAGTCCAAGCTGACGCTGATGTCGGAGTCGCTGCGCAACGACGGCCGCATCTGGGTGCCGAAGAACCAGGCCGACTGCGACAAGGACCCGCGCGAGATCGCCGAGGCGGACCGCGACTACTACCTGGAGCGGATCTACCCCTCGTTCGGCAACCTGGTCCCCCGCGACATCGCCTCGCGGGCAGCGAAGAACGTCTGCGACGAGGGCCGCGGCGTCGGCCCCGAGGTGGAGGGCGTACGACGTGGCGTCTACCTCGACTTCGCCGACGCGATCGACCGCCTCGGCCGCGACGCGGTGGCCAACAAGTACGGCAACCTCTTCGACATGTACGCCCGGATCACCGGCGAGGACCCCTACTCGGTGCCGATGCGCATCTACCCGGCCGTGCACTACGTGATGGGCGGCCTGTGGGTCGACTACGACCTGCAGTCCACGATCCCGGGCCTGTTCGTCACCGGTGAGGCCAACTTCTCCGACCACGGCGCCAACCGCCTCGGCGCCTCGGCGCTGATGCAGGGCTTGGCCGACGGCTACTTCGTCCTGCCCCACACGATCCGCGACTACCTGGCCGACGGCCCGTTCGAGCCGATCGGCGAGGACCACCCGGCGGTCGTCGAGGCGCGTACGTCGGTCACCGACCGCATCGAGCACTTCCTGTCCGTCAACGGCACCCGCAGCGTCGACTCCTACCACCGCGAGCTCGGCAACATCATGTGGGAGTACTGCGGCATGGAGCGCACGGAGACGGGCCTGAAGAAGGCGATCGACCTGATCCGCGGGCTGCGCGACGACTTCTACCGCAACGTCAAGGTGCTCGGCACCAGCGAGTCGCTCAACCAGTCGCTGGAGAAGGCCGGCCGGGTGGCCGATTTCTTCGAGCTCGGCGAGCTGATGTGCATCGACGCACTCAACCGGCGCGAGTCCTGCGGCGGCCACTTCCGCGGCGAGTCGCAGACCGAGGACGGCGAGGCGCTGCGTCACGACGACGAGTTCGCCTACGTCTCCGCCTGGGAGTGGGCCGGCCTCGACGAGCGACCCGTCCTGCACAAGGAAGACCTGGTCTACACGGCCATCGAGATGAAGCAGCGGAGCTACAAGTGAACCTGACCCTCAAGATCTGGCGTCAGCCCGACGCCGTCAGCGCCGGTGCGATGCACACCTACCAGCTGGCCGACGTCTCCCCCGACATGTCGTTCCTCGAGATGCTCGACGTGCTCAACGAGCAGCTCAACGAGCAGGGCGAGGACCCGATCGCGTTCGACTCCGACTGCCGCGAGGGCATCTGCGGCATGTGCGGGCTCATGATCAACGGCGACGCGCACGGACCGGAGGTCACCACGACCTGCCAGCTCCACATGCGCTCGTTCAGCGACGGCGAGACCATCACGATCGAGCCGTGGCGCTCCGACGCCTTCCCCGTCGTCAAGGACCTCGTCGTCGACCGCGGCGCCTTCGACCGGATCATCCAGGCCGGCGGCTACGTCTCGGTCAACACCGGCTCGGCGCCCGAGGCCCACTCGGTCCCGGTCCCCAAGGACGACGCCGACCGCGCCTTCAACGTCGCGACCTGCATCGGCTGCGGCGCCTGCGTCGCCGCCTGCCCCAACGGCTCGGCCTCGCTCTTCATGGGCGCCAAGGTCACCCACCTCGGCCTGCTCCCCCAGGGCCAGCCCGAGCGCGACGAGCGCGTGGTCAACATGGTCGCCCAGCACGACCACGAGGGCTTCGGCGGCTGCACCAACATCGGCGCCTGCACCGCCGCCTGCCCCAAGGAGATCCCGCTCGACGTGATCTCGCAGCTCAACAAGGACCTCCGCACCGCGATCAAGCACGGTCACTGAGCCGCATCCGCTCCACACGCACGAGGGCCGGGGGTCTCCCCCGGCCCTCGTCGCGTCTCGGGTGCTGCCGCTCCTCCAGCTGCTGCCGTTCCGGGGCCTGGCCAGCGGTGCGTGAGACACGTTCTACGGCCCGAAAACGTGCGTCACCCACCGCTCCAGCGCGGACGATCGTCCGAGCGGTGAGTGAGACAGGTTCTGCACTCCGAAAGCCTGCGTCACTCACCCCGCCCGGTGGCGGGGCCCATGCGGCCTGACGACGTCGGACAAGCGCATGAACAGCGCGTCCCACTCGGGTCCGAACTCCGGCGGCGGACCCTCGTAACCGCGGCTCAGCAACATCGAGTGGAGCGCGCGCACGGCCGTCCTGGGTGTGCGAAGCCGCTCCTTGGTGACGAGCTCGTACGCCACGTCGTGCCGCCGGTAGGCGCGGTACCGGTCGATGTCCGCGTTGTACTGGGCACGGTCCTCCTGGTGATGGCTTCCCTCGTACTCCGCCGCAGCACGCTGCTCGCCGAACCACAGGTCGGGAGTGACTCGGACGCCGCGCGCGATCTCCACCGCGGTGTTGACCTGGGGCGGTCCGAGCCGAGCCGCGACGACGTACGCGAGCAGCTCGGCCTCGGCCATGGAACGGCACCGGTCGGTGAGGTAGGGCAGCACGTAGGTTGCCTCGGACGCTCCGCGACGCCACTTCTCCTCGCACAGGAGCTGGTCCAGGTCGTGCCGGTCCATGAGCTTCGACCGGAGCAGGTCGCACCCCACCTTGATCGCGTCGATCGTCCGCGCCTCGGCGCAATAGGCCACGAAGGCCGCGGCCGCCGTGACGCCGTCCTCGCCGAGCGGTGGCAGCTTGACGGTGCGGTGGAGGTAGATGCCGTCGATCACCAGGTGCAGGTCTCCCTCAACCACGAAGTGGAGCGGGCTGCGTGGCCCGTAGTCGAGTCCCAGTTCCTGGAGCCGGGTGATGCCCGCGGCGCGAGCACCGTCCGGGAGAGTCAGCCGGGCGGCGTTGAGCCGGTCCTCGAAGGTCGGCACGTGGTCGACGTGGCAGTAGACGCTCTCGTAGAGGCGCCTGAACTGTGGGCCCTGGAGCACACCTCGGCTGATCCCGCCACACAAGGCCTCCTCCCGCGTGAAGGGGCGACTCCGGAACGCGTTGGGCACGGGGAACATGCACCCATGGCAGCGGTCGCGGTCGGACGGGACCACCGGCCGATCTGGCAGCTGTGGAGGATGACGGTCTCGTCCGGGCTGTGGACGGCCAGCGGCCCGCGGTGGCCGGCCGGCCCGCGGTGCGTGAGGCAGCTTCTGGGCGCATCGAACCTGCCTCACGCACCGCTGAACGACGCCCCCTCCGAGCAGAGGTGCGTGAGGCACGTTGTCGACCGCAAGAACGTGCGTCACGCACCGCTCAGGGGGCGGGTGGGTGGGCGGGCGGGCGGGAGCAGGGGGCGGGGTCAGCGGCGGCGGAGGAGGGCGACGAGCCCGAGCATCGAGGCGGCGCCGGCGGCGAAGGCCGCCTTGGGAGAGGTGCCGCCGGCAGGGGTGGTGGAGAGTACGCCGGGCGCTGCCGCGGCGAGGTCGATGCGGGGTCCCTCGGGCATCTGGTCGGCGACCCGGTTCGCGTCGCGGAGGGCGCGCGCCTCGGGCGAGGTGTGGGCCCAGGCTGCGGCGAGGACGACGACGCGGGAGGTGTAGTTGATCCAGATCATCAGGATGAGCGCGATGCCGAAGGCCTGGAACGCCGCGGACTCGGCCGTGGCCTTGAGCAGGAAGGTGGAGAGCTGCTTGAGGACCTCGAACACGACGGCACCCAGGAGCGATCCGGACCACAGGGACCGGCTGGGGGTGTTCGGCTGGGCGAGCAGGCGGAAGAAGGCGAAGAAGAGCAACGTGTTGGCTGCCAGGCCGAGGCCGATCGCCAGCGCCCAGAAGAAGCCCTCCGCGACCACGCCCAGGTCGAGCCACTCCATGATCGGGGTGAGCACCTTGGTCGCGACGCCGGACACCGCCACGCTCGTGACCAGGATCGAGCCGAGGGCCAGGAGGGCGAGCACGTCACGCAGCTTGCCGAACACGAAGTTCGGTCGCTCGCGCTCGGGCTCCTCGAAGATCGCCATCAGCGCGGCGCGCATGCCTGAGAGCCAGCCCAGGCCTGAGTAGAGCGTGAGCAGGATGCCGACGCTGAAGATCCCCGGCGCGGCGGACTGGAGGGTGTCGAGCGGGACGCCGCTGTCGCCGCCGACCAGGCCGGGGAGGACGGAGTTGGCCGCGTCGACCAGCGTGTCCTCGGCGCCCTCGTAGACCTCCGTCACCTGTCCGAAGATCGCGAATGCGAGGGCGAGGATCGGGAAGAACGACAGGAACGCGAAGTAGGTCACCGCGGCGGCGAGGGCGCTGCCGTTGACCTGCCCGTAGTGCTCGACGGCGCGCACGAGGTGGTCGACGACCGGGCGCCGCTCGCGCACACCGGCGACGCGCTCCTTCACGGTGTCGAGGACCGGCACCCGCTCAGCCCAGCTCGAAGTGGTCGGTGGCCCGCCAGCCGGCGTCGGCGTCGTGGACGTAGAGGCTGAACGCGTCGACGGCGAAGCGGCACTCGAACTCCGCGAGCTCCGCGAACGCCCGGTCTAGCGCCTCGTCGTCGAGGTGGTGGGCGATGGTGACGTGCGGGTGGTAGGGGTAGTGCAGCTCGACCTCGAGCGGTCCCTGTCGTACGGCGTCCGCGAGCACCTCGCAACCCGAGATGCCCTCGGCCAGGGTGACGAACACGACGGGCGAGACCGGGCGGAAGGTGCCGGTGCCGCGCAGGTGGATGTCGAAGCGCGACACGGCGGACGCCGCGTGCGTCAGGTGCGCGCGCACCGTCCGGAGGTCGGCGTCGGGCACCTCGGTCGGCGGGACCAGCGTGATGTGGGTGGGGATCTGCGTCGCCGTGAGGTCGCCGACGCTGGTCCGGTAGCCCTGGAGCTCGCTCGCCCAGGGCTCGGGAATCGCGATCGCTACTCCGATGGTGGGCACCCACGAGACCCTACAGAACCCCGTCGCGGAGCCGATCAGCCCCGTGAAAGGATCTGCCGCGTGAGTGACACCTTCCGCGCCGCACAGGCTCGCAGCGACGCCATCGAGGAGCAGATGGCCAAGGACCCGGCCTCGCTGCGCATGCTGACCGGGGACCGTCCGACCGGGGCGTTGCACATCGGCCACTACTTCGGCTCGATCCGCAACCGCCTCCGCCTCCAGGACAGCGGCGCCGAGATCTGGCAGCTGATCGCGGACTACCAGGTGATCACCGACCGCGAGGTCGCCGGCGACATCGCCGGCAACGTGCGCAACCTGCTGGTCGACAACATCGCCGCCGGGCTCGACCCGGAGAAGGCGACGATCTTCACCCACTCCTCGGTGCCCGCGCTCAACCAGCTGATGCTGCCCTTCCTCAGCCTGGTCAGCGTCGCGGAGCTGCAGCGCAACCCCACCGTCAAGGACGAGGCCAAGTCGGCCGGCATCACCTCGATCGGCGGGCTGCTGCTCACCTACCCCGTGCACCAGGCCGCGGACATCCTGTTCTGCAAGGCCAACGTCGTGCCGGTCGGACGTGACCAGCTCCCCCACCTCGAGCAGACGCGCGTGGTCGCGCGCCGCTTCAACGACAGGTACGCCCCGGTGTTCCCAGAGCCGGGTGCGCTGCTGTCGGAGGCGCCGCTGATCCTCGGCACCGACGGCACCAAGATGAGCAAGTCCAAGGGCAACGTCGTCGAGCTGCGGATGAGCGCCGACGAGACCGCCAAGAAGCTCAAGGGCGCCAAGACCGACAGCGACCGCGTGATCACCTACGACCCGGATGCCCGCCCGGAGGTCGCCAACCTGCTGACGCTCATCGGCCTGTGCGAGGGCGTCGACCCGGCGGCGGTCGCCGAGGAGATCGGCGACGGTGGCGGCGGGGCGCTGAAGGGCCGCCTCACCGAGGCGATCAACACCGAGCTCGCCCCGCTGCGGGCCCGTCGCGCCGAGCTCGAGGCCGACCCCGGCTACCTCGACGAGGTGCTCCGCCGCGGCAACGCCCGTGCCAACGAGGTCGCCGAGGCCACGCTCGACGAGGTGCGCTCGGCGATGGGCATGGTCTACGGCTGGGCGTGAGCCCGGCGCACACGCACCGGGCCCACGCCCCGGCTCAGACGGCCCAGCCCACGTTCTCCGCGACCAGGTCGGCGGCGGGGTAGATCCCCCGCAGCTCCTCACGTCGTCCCAGTAGGTCGACGACCGCACCGGTGTTGCGGTCGGCGAGCTGGCGGCGGCGCTCCATCTGGCGCGCGATCTTGTCCTCGTCCATGACGTTCCCCTCCGGAAGATCTGGGGCGGACTGCCCGCCCCTCATGGATTGGATCGTTACAAGTCCGGGCTACGCCACAGTTCCGCCCGTGTTAACACCACGCAACATCATCGGGAAGGTCGTGCACCGCCGCGCGGTTCAGGCGCGTACGGCGTCCCGTCCCCGCACGTGGAGGGCGGCCGACAGCAGCAGGATGGCCACCCCGGCGACCGAGAGGACGAGCCCGACCAGGGCGGGGGCACGGAGTCCCCAGCCGGCCGCGATGACCAGGCCGCCCAGCCACGCGCCGAGCGCGTTGGCGATGTTGAGCGAGGCGTGGTTCATGGCGGCACCGAGTGTCTGGGCATCGCCCGCCACGTCCATCAGCCGCAGCTGGAGGTTGACGACCAGCACCGAGCCGAGCGTGGTGATGAGGAAGACGACCGGCAGGGCGGCCCAGCCGTGGGGCGCGGCGACCCAGAAGGCCAGCATCGTGAAGGCCATGCCGACGCCACCGATGATGAGCGAGCGGAAGATCGACCAGTCAGCCATGATCCCGGCCAGCCAGGTGCCGGCCACCATGCCGAGGCCGAAGGAGAGCAGGAAGACGGGCACCGCCTTCTCCCCCAGCCCTGCGACGTCGGTGACCACCGGGGCGATGTAGGTGTAGACGGCGAACATGCCGCCGAACCCGACGGCGCCCGCGAGCAGGGTCAGCCAGACCTGCGGCACCTTGAAGGCCGACAGCTCGCGGCGCCCGCTCGCACCCGGGTCGCCGGGGACCGACGGCACGAGCCAGACGACGAGCCCGAGGGTCAGCACGGCGAGCCCGCCGGCCGCCCAGAACGCCGCCCGCCAGCCGAGCTCCTGGCCCAGGACCGTCGCTGCGGGTACGCCGATGACGTTGGCGACCGACAGGCCGAGCATCACCAGCGAGACCGCGCGCCCCTTGTGCGAGGGCCGCGCCATGCTGGCAGCGACCAGGGAGGCGACGCCGAAGTAGGCACCGTGCGGCAGCCCGGCGGCGAAGCGGGCGACCATCAGCTGCTCGTAGGACGTCGCGAGCGCGCTCACCGCGTTGCCGACGGCGAAGGCCGCCATCAGGGCCACCAGCAGGGCCCGCCGCGGGAGCCGCGCACCGAGGAACGCCAGCACCGGCGCGCCGACGACCACACCGACGGCGTACGCCGAGATGACGTGCCCGCCGGTGGGGATCGAGACGTCCACGCCGGCGGCGATCTGGGGCAGCAGGCCCATCGTGACGAACTCGGTGGTGCCGATCGCGAAGCCGCCCATCGCCAGCGCGAGGACCGCGAGGCCGAAGTGGCGCGCGGTCACCGCCGGCACGTCGACGTCGCCGGAGCGGCTGCCGGAGGGGTCGGCGGGTGGAGCGGAGGTCTCGGCAGTCGTCGTCATCACCTGGCGCAAGAAGGGGCGCAGCCGGTTTTGTTCCCCGGCACCGGCGCGTCGGCGCGGGAGGTGGCCGGGATCACGCCGAGCCGACCCAGCGGAGGACGAGGCCGAAGCCCAGGATGATCGCGACGTGCAGCACGAGCATGCGCGGGTAGGGCTGCCACATGGCCGTGGTGGCGGAGACCCGCCACCGCTCCCCGCCGTCGTACCAGTTGATCCACAGCGAGCCGACGTGGCTCAGCGCGAGGGTCAGCCCGGCCAGCAGCCACATGCCCGGGTGCAGGTCGCCGCCCGCCAGGAAGGCCATGACGAAGGCGAACACGCCGTGGACGAGCGTGAAGATGCCGTAGTGGAGGGCGAAGAAGAACGACAGTGCCCCGGCGTCGGAGGCGTCGACGGGCTTGCCGTTGAGGGTCATCCGTCCCGCACCGGGCGTGGCGGGGCCGCGCGCGGTGCGGACCTTGACGATGGTGATCGCCCAGCAGGAGACGTTCTCGATCCGAGGAGAGCAGGGGCGCGCGCGGCGGCCCCTGCTCCCCCGTGGTCATGTCGTGGTGGTGTGCGTGCTCAGCCCAGCGAGGCGATGGCCTCGTTGAACGTCGCGGACGGACGCATCACCGCTGCAGCCTTCTCCGCGTCGGGGCGGAAGTAGCCGCCGATGTCGGCCGGCTTGCCCTGCACGGCGAGCAGCTCGTCGACGATCGTCTGCTCGTCGGCGCGCAGCGTCGAGGCGAGCTCGGCGAACGCGGCGGCGAGGTCGGCGTCCTCCGTCTGCTTCGCCAGCTCCTCGGCCCAGTAGAGCGCGAGGTAGAAGTGCGAGCCGCGGTTGTCGATCGTGCCGAGCTTGCGGCCCGGCGAGCGGTCCTCGTTGAGGAAGGTCTCGGTCGCCTTGTCGAGCGTGTCGCCGAGGATGCGGGCGCGGGCGTTGTCGTCGTAGCCGGCGAGGTGCTCGAGCGAGGCGGCCAGGGCGAAGAACTCACCCAGGCTGTCCCAGCGCAGGTAGTCCTCCTTGACGAGCTGCTGCACGTGCTTCGGCGCCGAGCCGCCGGCGCCGGTCTCGAAGAGGCCGCCGCCGTTCATCAGCGGGACGATCGAGAGCATCTTGGCGCTGGTGCCGAGCTCGAGGATCGGGAAGAGGTCGGTGTTGTAGTCGCGCAGCACGTTGCCGGTCACCGAGATGGTGTCCTCGCCGCGTCGGATCCGCTCCAGGGAGTACGTCGTCGCCTCGGCCGGCGCCATCACCTGGATGTCGAGCCCGTCGGTGTCGTGGTCCGCCAGGTAGGTCTTCACGAGCGCGATGAGGTTGGCGTCGTGGGCGCGCGTCTCGTCGAGCCAGAAGATGGCCGGCGTCTCGCTGGCCCGGGCGCGGGTGACGGCGAGCTTGACCCAGTCGCGGATGGAGGCGTCCTTGGTCTGGCAGGCGCGCCAGATGTCGCCGGCCTCGACGTCGTGCGACATCAGCACCTCGCCGGACCCGTTGCGGACCTCGACCTTGCCCGCTGAGGGGATCTCGAAGGTCTTGTCGTGCGAGCCGTACTCCTCGGCCGCCTTGGCCATCAGGCCGACGTTGGGCACCGAGCCCATCGTCGAGGGGTCGAGGGCGCCGTGGGTGCGGCAGTCGTCGATGGCGGCCTGGTAGACGCCGGCGTAGGAGGAGTCCGGGATGACGGCGAGGGTGTCCTGCTGCTCCCCGTCGGAGTTCCACATCTGGCCGGACGTGCGGATCATCGCGGGCATCGAGGCGTCGATGATGACGTCGGAAGGCACGTGCAGGTTGGTGATGCCGCGGTCGGAGTCGACCATCGCGAGCGACGGGCCCTCGGCCAGGCCCTTCTCGAAGGCGGCCTTGATCTCCGCGCCGCCGTCGACCTTGTCGAGGCCGGACAGGATGGCGCCGAGGCCGTCGTTGGCCGAGAGGCCCGCGGCGGCCAGCTGCTCGCCGTACTGGGCGAAGACGTCGGCGAAGTAGGCGCGCACGACGTGGCCGAAGATGATCGGGTCGGAGACCTTCATCATCGTGGCCTTGAGGTGGGCGGAGAACAGCACGCCGTCGGCCTTCGCCCTCGCCACCTGCTGCTCGAGGAACTCGTCGAGGTGGGCCGCGCTCATGAAGGTCGCGTCGACGACCTCGCCCTCGAGGACCTTCAGGCCCTCCTTGAGGACCGTCTCCTGGCCGTCGGCGCCCACGTGCACGATCGCGAGCGTGTCGTCGGCGGGGATGACCACGGACTGCTCGTTGCTGCGGAAGTCGTCGTGCCCCATCGTGGCGACCGACGTCCGGGAGTCGCTGCTCCACGCGCCCATCGAGTGGGGGTGGGCCTTGGCGTAGTTCTTGACCGAGGCGGGCGCGCGGCGGTCGGAGTTGCCCTCGCGCAGGACGGGGTTGACCGCCGAGCCCTTCACCTTGTCGTAGCGGGCGCGGGTCTCGCGCTCCTCGTCGGTCTGCGGGTTCTCGGGGTAGTCCGGGAGGTCGTAGCCCTGCGACTGCAGCTCGGCGATGGTGGCCTTGAGCTGCGGGATCGAGGCGGAGATGTTGGGCAGCTTGATGATGTTGGCCTCGGGCTTCGTCGCGAGCTCGCCGAGCTCGGCGAGCGCGTCGTCGAGGCGCTGCTCGTCGGTGAGCCGGTCGGGGAACTGCGCGATCACGCGACCGGCAAGCGAGATGTCACGGGTCTCGACGTCCACACCGGCGGTCTTCGCGTAGGCGGCGATGATCGGGAGGAACGAGTACGTCGCGAGCAGCGGCGCCTCGTCGGTGTGGGTGTAGATGATCTTGGCCATGGGTACGACAGCTCCTGCAGCTCGTGATCTGGTCCGGGCATAACTCTTGACGTCAAGATACCTGACGCCGGGAAGCGGTGGCGACTCGCCTACCCTCGCACCCCTCCTTCCACGCCGCTAGGCTCAGCACGGCCTACGAGGGGTATGGCCACCCGACCCTGGAGGGACGCGCGATGAGCGACACCGTCGAAGACACACCGACCACCGGACAGAAGTTCACCGCCGAGGCACTGGGCACCTTCGTGCTCGTCTTCTTCGGCTGCGGCGCCGCCGTCTACAGCGGGGGCGACCTCGTCGCCACGGGTCTGACCTTCGGCCTCACCGTCGTGGTGATGGCCTACGCCGTCGGGCGCGTCTCGGGCGGTCACTTCAACCCGGCCGTCACGCTGGGCGCCGTCCTGGGCGGCCGGTTGCCGTGGAGCCAGGTCGGCCTCTACATGGCCGCCCAGCTGCTCGGCGCCCTCGTCGCCGGAGCCGTGCTCTTCGGCCTCGGTCACGGCTTCGACGGCTTCGTCGCCGAGGGCAACATGGGCCAGAACTTCTTCGGCGACCAGGGCTCCGGCTTCGCCTGGTGGGCCGCCCTGCTGCTCGAGGTGGTGATGACCGCGGTGTTCCTGTGGGTCATCCTCGCCGTCACCGACGCGCGCAACGACGTCAACGTCGCCCTCGGCCCGCTCGCGATCGGCCTCACGCTCAGCATGCTCCACTTCCTCGCCATCCCCCTGACCGGTACGTCGGTCAACCCGGCCCGCTCGATCGGCGTCGGCGTCTTCGCCGGCACCGACGCGATCATCCAGCTCTGGCTCTTCGTGCTCGCACCGCTGCTCGGCGCGGCGATCGCCGGCCTCACCTACCCCGTCCTCTTCGGCCAGGGCTCCGAGCCGGTCGCCGGCTCGGGCCTCAACTTCGGCGGCGGCAAGAAGGACCAGTACGTCCCGGGCAACTACGAGGCCCAGTGGAACCAGGGCCAGCCGGGCAGCTGGGGCCAGCCCGGTGCCGCGTGGGGCGCTCCCCCGCAGCAGCAGTGGGGCCAGCCCGGCCAGCAGCAGCCCGACCCGGCCTACGGCGCACCGCAGGCCGCTCCCCCGCAGCAGCAGCCGGGCCAGCCCGGCCAGTGGGGGCAGCCCGCGCCGCAGCAGCCGGCCCAGCCCGGTCAGCCCCAGCCCGGCCAGTGGGGCGCACCCCAGCAGCCCGGCCAGCAGCCCCAGCAGCAGCCGCAGCAGCCCGGGCAGAGCGCTCCCGGGCACTGGGGCAACCCCGAGGGTGACGACGACGGCCGCACCCAGGTGCGCCGCCCCGACTGACCCCGGCCGGCGCTGGCCAGCGCCGACCGACTAGCCCTCGACCAGCTCGGCCGTCCAGCCGGCGTCGAGGTCCTCGAGCCCGACGAGGCCGACACCCTTCTCGTACACCGTGCGGGTCGTGGTGCCGGCCTCGTCGAGCAGCTGCACCATCTCGCTGGACTGGTCCTCGATGGTGGCGCTGGCGCGCGGCAGGCCGGGGACGTCGTACGACAGCCAGCCGTCGCCGAGCCGCGGGTCGGCGGGCATCGCGAGACCGGCCTCCGCGCCGTCCTCGGCGGCGCGCCAGGACGACGCGGCGGAGTCGGCGCCGACCAGCCACACGTTGCCGGCCTCGTCCTGGGCGTAGAGGTGCGTCTCGACGGTGGTCGTGCCGTCGCCGGGGTCGGTCGTGGTCTCCACCGCCGTCGCGGCGAGACCCGCGACCGGGACCGTGCCGTCGAGCACGTCCACCACCATCCGGCCCGTCGTGCGTCCGTCCTCGGTGAGGTCGTAGGTCATGCGCGTGCCCGGCTCGAGCGGCAGCCACGGATTGTCGACGTCGTCCACGAAGTCCGCGGGCGCGGGGGTCGGCGTGGGGATGACGAGGCCGTTGATGCCCAGTGATTCGTAGGGCTCGGGCTGGCCGATGCCCGCGCACCCGGAGGTCCCCAGCAGGAGGCCCGTCGCGAGCGCTGCGACCGCCAGCGGGCGGCGTACGGCTCCAGACATGGGCGCCAGCATGCCAGCCGCACCGCGCTGCTAGCGTCAGCGGGACAACCCGGAACAGATCCGAGACACCCTCACGAGGAGTACGAACCGTGACCTCCGAACCTCTCAAGGTGGCCGTCACCGGCGCCGCCGGCCAGATCGGCTACAGCCTGCTCTTCCGCCTCGCCAGCGGTGCACTGGCCGCGGACCGCCCGATCGAGCTGCGGCTGCTCGAGATCGAGCCCGCCCTCAAGGCGCTCGAGGGCGTCGTCATGGAGCTCGACGACTGCGCGTTCCCGAACCTCGCCGGCGTGCAGATCGGCTCGGACGCCGAGAAGATCTTCGACGGCGTCAACCTCGCCCTCCTCGTCGGCGCGCGCCCGCGCGGCCCCGGCATGGAGCGTGGCGACCTGCTCTCGGCCAACGGCGCGATCTTCACCGCGCAGGGCAAGGCCCTCAACGCCGTCGCCGCCGACGACGTACGCATCGGTGTCACCGGCAACCCGGCCAACACCAACGCCCTCATCGCGATGACCAACGCGCCCGACATCCCCCGCGAGCGCTTCTCGGCCCTGACCCGCCTCGACCACAACCGCGCGATCAGCCAGCTCGCGGCGAAGACCGGCGCGAAGGTCACCGACATCAAGAAGATGACGATCTGGGGCAACCACTCGGCGACCCAGTACCCCGACCTCTTCCATGCCGAGGTCAACGGCAAGAACGCCGCCGAGGCCGTCGGCGACCAGGCCTGGCTCGAGAACGACTTCATCCCGACCGTCGCCAAGCGCGGCGCCGCGATCATCGACGCGCGTGGCTCCTCCTCGGCCGCCTCGGCCGCGTCGGCCACGATCGACGCCGCCCGCGACTGGCTCTTCGGCTCGGCGCAGGACGACTGGGTGTCGATGGCGGTCGTGTCCACGGGCGAGTACGACGTCCCCGAGGGCCTGATCTCCTCCTTCCCGGTCACCACCTCCGGCGGCGACTGGTCGATCGTCGAGGGCCTCGAGATCGACGACTTCTCGCGCGCCCGGATCGACGCCTCGACCGCCGAGCTCGCCGACGAGCGCAAGGCCGTCACGGAGCTCGGCCTGATCTGATCCAAGACGACGGCCGGGCACTCCTTCGCGGGGGTGCCCGGCCGTCTTCCTGGTTTCGCCTAGAAGCCCCCGGGCTGGTCCGGGATGGATCCGGCGAGGAAGATCAGCAGCCCGCCGAGCACGATGAGCACGGCCGCGTCGAGCACCTTGTGGCGTACGGCGAGCATGCCGGCGTCGCGGCGGCGCAGCACCAGCCGGACGGCGGTGGCGAAGATCAGCGCCCCACCCATCAGCCGGATGCCGGTGCGCCACTCGTCGAGCGCCACGACGACCAGGGACGCCCCGACCACGCCGAGGACGAGCAGGTAGAACGCGCCCCCGATCGTCGAGGGGTAGCGACGCGGTTCGTCGGGGTCCTCCGGCGGTGGCTCCGCCGAGACCGGTGCGACCGACTCGGGGGGCTCGACGTGCGGGTCGGCCCGTTCGGGGCGCTCGGGGTTCTCGGGGTCGGCCATGTCAGGACCGGACGGACTTCTCGGCGATCTCCACGATGTTGGTCAGCAGCATCGCGCGCGTCATCGGTCCGACACCCTTCGGGTTGGGCGAGACCCAGCCCGCCACGTCCCACACGTCGGGGTGCACGTCGCCGGTGACCTTGCCGTCCACGCGCGAGACGCCCACGTCGAGCACCGCGGCGCCCGGCTTGACCATGTCGGCGGTGATGATGCCGGGCACGCCGGCGGCCGCGACGACGATGTCGGCGGTGCGGACGTGTGCGGCGAGGTCGCGCGTGCCGGTGTGGCACAGCGTGACGGTGGCGTTCTCCGACCGGCGCGTCAGCAGCAGCCCGAGCGGGCGCCCGACGGTGATCCCGCGGCCGACGACCACGACCTCCGCACCGGCGATCTCGACGCCGTGGCGGCGCAGCAGCTCGATGGCGCCGACCGGGGTGCAGGGCAGCGGGCCGGCCTCGCCCAGCACCAGCTTGCCGAGGTTGACGGGGTGGAGGCCGTCGACGTCCTTGTCGGGGTCGACCCGCGAGAGCAGGGCGAACTCGTCGAGCCCGGTGGGCTGCTGGACGATGAACCCGGTGCAGGCGTCGTCGGCGTTGAGCTCGTCGATGACCGCCTCGACCTCGGCCTGGGTGGCCGTGGCGGGCAGGTCACGGCGGATCGAGGTGATGCCGATCTCCGCGCAGTCCTTGTGCTTGGCGCCGACGTACCAGTGCGACCCGGGGTCGTCGCCGACCAGCACCGTCCCGAGGCCGGGCACGACGCCCCGCTCGCGCAGCGCGGCGACGCGCTCCGCCAGCTCGGCCTTGATGGTCCGCAGCGTCGCTGCGCCGTCCAGGGTCTGTGCGGTCACGCGGGACATCCTAGGGAGGTGGGGTGGGATGGGCTGGGGTGGCTGGTCGCGACATCAGGGTCTCGATACACGCCGTCGCGACCTCACACGCCGTCGCGCTCGACCTTTTCACTCCGCGGAGTCGCTTCGCTCCTCCTAGTGAAAAAAGTGGCGCGCGCCGGTCAGGTACATCGTCACGCCGGCCGCCTCGCAGGCCGCGACGACCTCGGCGTCACGGACCGAGCCACCGGGCTGGACGATGGCCTTGACCCCGGCGTCGATGAGGATCTGCGGGCCGTCTGCGAAGGGGAAGAAGGCGTCGGAGGCGGCGACCGCCGACGACGCCCGCTCGCCCGCCCGCTCGACGGCGAGGCGGCACGAGTCGACGCGGTTGACCTGCCCCATCCCGACGCCCACCGAGGCGCCGCCGGACGCGAGCAGGATCGCGTTGGACTTCACCGCCCGGCAGGCACGCCAGGCGAACGCGAGGTCGGCCAGCACCTCGTCGGAGGCGGCCTCCCCGGTGGCGAGGGTCCAGGTCGACGGGTCGTCGCCGCCGTCGTCCGACCGGGCGGAGAGCACGTCGCGGTCCTGCAGCAGCAGGCCGCCGGAGATGGCCCGCATCTCGCCGCCGCCGCGGGTGAGCGGCGGGCACTCGAGGATGCGGATGTTCTTCTTGGCCTGCAGCACCTCGACGGCGCCGTCCTCGTAGCCCGGCGCCACCACGACCTCGGTGAAGATCTCCGCGACCTGCTCGGCCATCGCGACGGAGACCGGCACGTTGGTGGCGATCACCCCGCCGAAGGCGCTGACCGGGTCGCACTCGTGGGCCTTGCGGTGAGCAGTGGCGACGTCGCCGGCGACGGCGATGCCGCACGGGTTGGCGTGCTTGATGATCGCCACGGCCGGCTCGTCGAAGTCGTACGCCGCCCGCCGGGCCGCGTCGGCGTCGACGTAGTTGTTGTAGGACATCTCCTTGCCGTGGTGCTGCGTGGCCTGCGCCAGGCCGGGGCCGCCGGGCAGGAAGCCGTTGCTGTAGAGCGCGGCGGACTGGTGCGGGTTCTCGCCGTAGCGCAGCACCGCCTCCTTGTTCCACGTCGCGCCCATCCAGGCCGGGAAGCCGGAGCCCTCGCTCGTGTCCGTGAGCACGTTGCCCATCCACGACGCCACGTGGACGTCGTAGGTCGCGGTGTGCACGAACGCCTCGGCGGCGAGGCGCTGGCGCTCGGCCAGCGTGAACCCCCCGGTAGCAACGGCGGCCAGCACGGCGTCGTACGTCGCGGGCGAGGTGACGATGGCGACGCTGGGGTGGTTCTTGGCCGCGGCGCGCACCATCGACGGACCGCCGATGTCGATCTGCTCGACGCACTCGTCGGGGCCGGCGCCCGACGCGACGGTCTGGGTGAAGGGGTAGAGGTTGCTCACGACGAGGTCGAACGGCTCCACCCCCAGCTCCTCGAGCTGCGCGACGTGGGAGTCGAGGCGGCGGTCGGCGAGGATCCCGGCGTGCACGCGCGGGTGCAGGGTCTTGACCCGGCCGTCGAGGCACTCGGGGAAGCCGGTGAGGTCCTCCACCTTGGTGACGGGCAGGCCGAGCGACTGGATCAGCGCGGCCGAGCCGCCGGTGGAGACGAGCTCGACACCGGCCTCGTGGAGGCCGCGGACCAGGTCGTCGAGACCGGCCTTGTCGTAGACGGACACCAGGGCACGGCGGATCGGGACACGAAGGTCGGCAGAGGGGGACACGGGACTCCTCGGACTCGGGCGAGATCGGTAACGAGATCGGGGGCACCCAGGCGTTCGATGGTCCCCGGCGTCACTCCCTGGTGGTGACCCACCTGCGCCAGTCGTGTGGCTGCAGACTAAGGCATGACCCTCGGTCCCGGACCTACTGCGCGTCCCCACGAGCGCACGACGGCTTCGTTGTCGTCAGTCGCCATGACTCCGTCATGTCTCCCTCCTCCGCCTTGCCCTCGCACGCCCGTGACGTCGCTCGCTACGGCCCGTGCCCGAGGGGCATGCCTACCGAGCCGCGTCGCCGATGCGAACCCGGCGGCCATCGACCGCGATGCCCTCGCGGGCGATCCGGCCGACGGTGTCCACGAGCATCGCCCGCTCGGCGGTCTTGATGCGCTCGTGCAGCGACGCGACGTCGTCGTCGTCCTCCACCGCGACCGGCACCTGGGCGATGATCGGGCCGGTGTCGACGCCCGCGTCGACCACGAAGAGCGTCGCGCCGGTCACCTTGACGCCGTGCTCGAGGGCATCGCGCGGCCCGTGCATGCCGGGGAACGCCGGGCACAGGGCCGGGTGGGTGTTGAGGGTGAGGAACCGGTCGAGGAACTCGGTGGAGAGCAGCTTCATGAAGCCGGCCGAGACGACCAGGTCGGGCTCGAAGCGCTCGACCACGGTGGTGAGCGAGGCGTCCCAGCCCTCGCGGGTCTCGAAGTCCGACACCTTGCGCACGAAGGTCGGGACCCCCGCGCGCTCAGCGCGGGCGAGGCCCTCGATGTCCTCGCGGTCGGCGCCGACGGCGACGACCCGGGCGCCGTACGCCGGATCGGCGCAGGCGTCGAGCAATGCCTGCAGGTTGGTGCCGGATCCCGAGACGAGGACGACGAGGCGGGTGGGCTGGTGCACGCCCGGAAGTCTAGGGCTGCGGCTACGCGCGCCTCCGCCGCGCCGGGCGCGCCGGGACCGCTGAGCAGCCCGACCTGCGCGAGCGGGCACCCCTCGACCGCCTGGCGGCACGGTCCGATCGACTGCACCTCCGCGGTGCCTCGCTCCACCTCGACACCCGGCGCGCTGATCTCCAGGTCGCCGTCGTGCCGCGGCGTCGGCCCGAGCGAGGGGCGGTCGCCGTGGCTGTGTCCAGCCCCAGGGTCAGTCCTCGGTCGGTGAGTCGGTGAGCGAGTCGGTGCCCGGTGCAGCGTCCGGTTCGGTGTCGGGCACCGCACTGTCGGACGGGACGGTGGCGGACGAGGCGGTCCGGGCGGCACGCCAGGCGAACCATGCCAGCACCGAGGCGCCGAGGAGCGCGCCGACGCCGCACGCGGTGACGGCGTGGACCAGCACGTCACGGGTGAAGGGCCCCACGAAGCGCATCCGACCGGGTCCGGCGGCGCCGCCGGACAGCGAGGCGAGCACCGCGAACCCGACCCCGGCCGCCAGCCCGCCACCGCACCCGGCGAGGGCGATGCGGTCCCAGGTCAGGAGGCGGCCGCGCAGCGCGCGGTGGGCGGAGAAGGCGGCGACCAGCGGCGGGAGTGCCATCAGCGCGCCCACCCAGCCAGGAGGGGTGCCGACCGCCGGGAGCGCGGCGAGCAGGGGGACGACGGGGAGCGGTCCGAGGACGACCGCCCCGGGTGAGACGAGGGTGGCGCCGCCCACCGCGAAGCCCGGGCCCAGCAGCCACGAGCCGGCGAACAGGGCGGCATTGGGTGCGAAGGCAGCGTTGACGAGGGCGTAGAGGCCGGCCTCCGACGGGCTGGGGTGCAGCCGCGCGGTCATGGTCGCGGCCTCACCGAAGGAGACGACGAAGGAGACGAGGAAGACGATCGCGGAGACGGCCAGCAGGCGCGCGAGCACCGCGCCCGCGACCGCGGCGCCTGCCCGCACCGACGCGGGGAGGAAGGCCGCCCAGATCGCGGCGCGCCCCGACCCGATCGCGATGGCGGGGGCGGCGACGAACGCCGTCAGCAGCAGCGTCCAGCCGAGCACCCGCGGAAGGGACGGGTCGGCCGTGGTGCCGGCGGCGAGGGTCGCGACCACCACGGCCACGACGGCGTAGGCCGCGAAGAAGAGGGCGATGGCGGTCGGGACGGTGAAGTCGCGCTCGCCGTCCGAGATCCGGTCGGCGTCGGGGCCGTGGCCGGACACCGAGTCGCCGACGCGGTGGCCGAGCCGCCACATCGACCACGCCGCGATCGCCGTGATGCCGAGCGGGACGATCGTGATGCGTGCGCCCATGACGGTGACACCGGACCCGTGGCCGGCCAGCCAGGCAAGGGCGCCCACGCGCATGCCGTCGCGGGGTGCGCCGTGCACCCCGGCGTCGGTGGCGAACCAGCCGATGACGCCGATCGCGAGCAGCACCACGAGCGGCCCCAGCGCGGCGAGCGCCCCACCGAGGGTGGCGATCAGCACCAGCGGCCGCGGTCGGGCAGCGTCGGTCCGCCCACTCTCGTGTCGGGACCGGTCTGGTCGGGTGAGGAGCGACGTCATGGCTGCCCCATCATCACCCGCTCCCACCGGCAGATCGCGCTGCCACGCCGCCCGCTCCGGACCACGGGCCGGGGAAGGATCGGGGAGGGAGCGGACGGGGGGAAGGATGTGCGCGGCTCCCGCCACTCCCGTACCGTGGAGCGGTCATGAGGAGCCCCGAGACCTTCGACGCCTACTACGTCGAGACCCGCACCCGCCTCCTGCACGAGGCGTACGCCCTCACCGGCGACGCGCCGGCCTCCCGCGCCGCCGTGCGAGACGCCTTCGTGGTCGCGTGGCACCGCTGGCGCAAGGTCGAGCAGCTCGAGGACCGCGACGGCTACGTACGTCCCCTCGCCCACGGCCGCGCCCGGCGGCGGCACACCGCCCGGATCTGGCACCGTGACAAGTCTCTCGACCCCGAGGTGCGCAGCACGCTCGATGCGCTGTCCAAGCTCACCACCCGTCAGCGCGAGCTGCTCGTGCTCAACGGCATCTCGGCGCTCTCCCTGGGCGAGGTGGCCCGCACGGTCGGGCTGCCGCGGGCCGACGCCGAGCGGGAGCTGCAGACGGCCAGCGCGCAGTTCTCGCTGCACCGCGACGCCCCGACGACCGACATCCCGCGGTTGCTCCACGCCCTCGCCGGGCCCCTCGAGGACATCCGCTGGCCGCGCGCCACCGTCATCCGCCGGGCCGGGGCGGCGCGACGTCGTACGCACACGGTCATCGGCGCCGGCCTCGCCACCGTTGCGCTCCTCGCCTCCGGCTCGCTCGTCGCCACCGGCGCGGGTGCCGAGCCCACCAGCCTGACCGAGGAGAAGGCCACCCCGAGTGTCACCGTGCGCCAGCCGGTCGTCGACGACGCAGCGGAGGAGATGGTCAGCGCCGACTCGCTGCTCGCCCCGGCCCAGCTCGCCCGGTTCGGCGCAGGCCTCGACTGGACCGAGACCGCCACCACCGACAACCTCGACGGCGACGGACTCCTGGCGACGTGCCAGCGCGAGCGGTTCGCCGACCCCGACGGCGTGACGGCGCTCGCCCGCACGTGGGAGGGCACCGAGACACGCGTCGTGAAGAAGAAGGTGGGCCAGGGCAACCGACAGCGCACCCGCGGGCGCAAGGTCACCGATGTGAGGTCGACGGCCGTCGAGATGGTCGAGGTGTCCCGCGACGCCCGCCACGCGGCGCAGGGCTTCGAGACGGCGTCGTTGTGGTTCGCCGGTTGCATCGATCCCCGCACCCAGCTGATGGACACCCGCGCCGTCAAGCGCGTCGGCGACGAGGCGCGCACCTTCCGGCTCCGCTCGTGGGGCAAGGAGCCGACCACCCTGACCGTCGGCATGGCCCGCACCGGCAGCCTCGTGGTCACCCAGGTGGTGCGCAGCCAGGGCCGGCCCGTGTCGGACAAGGCGGTGCTCACCGGGCTGTCCGCCGCCGTCAACGGCGTCTGCGGTGCCGAGGGCGCCGGCACGTGCGCCGGGCGCGCGAAGTCCCGTGCCACTCCCCCGCTCTCGATCGGTACGCCGCCGGGGTTGCTGTCGGTCGTCGACCTGCCGCCCGTCGCCGCCGTGCGCGGCCCGTGGGTCGGCACCGAGCCCGAGAAGGCGCGCAACAACTACGCCGCCACCCGCTGCGACCGCACGACGTTCGAGGGCAAGGGCATCAGCAAGGCCCTGACCCGCACCTTCCTCTTCCCCGAGACGCCCAACGCCTCCCAGCTCGGCCTCACCCAGACCGTGGGTGCGATGCAGCCGGGCCGGGCCGCCACCTTCGTCGACCAGGTCCGCGACCGCATCCGCCAGTGCGGGCGCGCCAACCTCGGCACGAACGTCACCGAGCTGGCCTCGAGCTCCACCAGGTCCGCCGACCTGAGCGTGTGGGCCCTCACCTTCGAGATCAACGACAGCCAGTCGTTCCCGTTCCTCATGGCCGTCGTGCGCGACGGTGGCGCCGTCTCCCAGCTCGGCTTCGCCCCCGACCGCAACATGACGATGTCGCGCGCCGACTTCGTCGCCCTCGCGCGGCGGGTGGCGCAGCGGCTCGAACCGCTCGACCCCTCACGCTGATCGACCCTTCTCCCCCGTCCTCCCGGCAACCTTTTCGCCCGTCGGGGTGTCTCACACGGCATGAGGCAGCGCGCGCGGCTCGTCACGGCCGCGCTCGGGTGCGCCCTCGTGCTCGCCGGGTGCGGGGACCGGTCCTCGGACGGAACGGTGTCGGGCGACTGGCTGGGCGACTCCGTGACGACCGCGAGCGACGGGTCGAGCCCCGGCACGACGATCCCCGACGACTTCCCGCTGTCCTCGGGCATGGGCGGAGCCGCGGACACCGTCCGCACCTCCCGCACCGGCACCGGCCTGCGTGACCTCGAGCTGTGCGGCACTTCCCCGCTGCGCGGACTGGGCACCCGCGACCGCATGGTCGCCGACAACAGCGGCGGTGAGTCCGCCGACACCCGCGAGCTGCTGGTCCTGGGCGCCCCGGAGGACGCCGTACGTCTCGCGGACCGGCTGGCCGGCCTCGCGTCGGACTGTGCGGAGCCCGACCGTGGTCGCGACATGGACACGTTCACCGAGGTGCTCGCCTCGCCCTTCGGTCCCGGTCCGGCCACCACCCTCCTGCAGACCTACAGCGTCGACGGCGCACCGGGCGCCGGTGCGACCGTCGTCCACGTCGTACCCGTCGGCGCGGCGCTGCTCGTCAGCTCCACCTACGGCCAGTGGACGCGCGGCAGCGCCCGGGAGGCGGTCGACGCGACCGTGGCACCGCTGCGCAGGACCGTCGCGGCCCTGACGATGTTCGGTGAGGTGCCGGCACCCACGCCGTCGCCCTCCGAGTCGCCCTCCGAGTCCCCGTCCGAGTCCCCGTCCGAGTCGCCCTCGCCGGCACCCACCTCGCCGTCGCCGTCCACACCTGCTCCGTCGTCCCCTCCGTCGACCGAGCCGCCCGAGCCCACCGAGCCGCCGGAGCCCACCGAACCCCCGGAGCCGCCGGCGCCGGCCGAGATCCCGGTGGACTTCCCCCTCGACGTCGGCCTGCCCGAGGACGGCGGTGACTACGACGTCACGCCGCCCGCCGGCGACGTGGCGATGGACCCGGTCGAGATGTGCGGGCGCGCGGTGTGGCCCGTCCCGGGAGCGGACGACACCCGCCACCTCTACTCCTCCGTCGTCGGCCCGGAGTACTACGACGGCCGCGAGCTCGTCGTGCACACCGACGCGAAGGCCGCGACCGACGCGATGGCGGAGGTCCGCCGGGCGGCGCAGGAGTGCCGGCGCACGGGCAACCAGGTGTGGACCGTCCTCGAGCGCGACACCGGCCACGACACGGTGACGATGGGCCTGACGTACGACGACGGGCTGGGCAGCTCGGTCTACCAGGTGACCCGGGTCGGTGCGGCGCGACTGATGGTCCAGACATACGGTGAGGGCACGCTCGCGTCGCTGGACCGGCAGGCCGACGAGGTCACGGGGACCACCAACCAGATCGTCCAAGCGATGTGCGTGTTCACGAGAACGGGGTGCTAGAACCATGTCCATTCCCTCGACACTGGCCAGTGCGGCCTGCCCGACCCTGCCGTCGCCGCGGCGGCTCTCCGCCGTCGCGCCCGTACGCCTCCTCGGCGCGCACGTGGTGTGGCGGCTGCTGTGGGAGGCGCACCCGCCCACGCGCCACGACCGGCACGCGAGATCCACGACGGCCCCGCAGGTGGACCTGCGAGGCCGTCTGGAAGAGGCTGCTGACCAGGAGTCCTGACCAGCGACCCGGTTGATCAGAGCTTCTGCAAGATCTCCCGCATTAGCGCAGCGGTCTCCGACGGCGTCTTGCCGACCTTGACCCCGGCGGCCTCGAGGGCCTCCTTCTTCGCCTGGGCGGTGCCCGACGAGCCCGACACGATGGCGCCGGCGTGGCCCATGGTCTTGCCCTCGGGAGCGGTGAAGCCGGCGACGTAGCCGACGACGGGCTTGGTCACGTGCTCCTTGATGTAGGCGGCGGCGCGCTCCTCGGCGTCGCCACCGATCTCGCCGATCATCACGATCGCCTTGGTCTCCGGGTCGTTCTCGAAGGCCTCGAGCGCGTCGATGTGGGTGGTGCCGATGATCGGGTCGCCACCGATGCCGATGGCGGTGGTGAAGCCGAAGTCCTTCAGCTCGTACATCATCTGGTAGGTCAGCGTGCCCGACTTCGACACCAGGCCGACCGGGCCCTTGCCCGCGATGGTGTGGGGCGTGATGCCGGCCAGCGACTCGTCGGGCGTGATGATGCCCGGGCAGTTGGGGCCGATCATCCGGGTGGACTTGCCCTCGAGGTACTGCACGACCTCGGCGGTGTCGAGGACGGGGACGCCCTCGGTGATCACCACGAGCAGCGGGATCTCGGCGTCGATCGCCTCGATGCAGGCGTCCTTGGTGAACGCCGGCGGCACGAAGGCGACGGACACGTCGGCGCCGGTCTCCTTCATGGCCTCCTCGACGGTGCCGAAGACCGGGAGCTCCTTGCCGCCGAGCTCGACCGTCTGACCCGCCTTGCGGGCGTTGACGCCGCCGACGATGTTGGCGCCCGACTGGACCATGAGGGTGGTGTGCTTGGCACCCATGCCGCCCGTCATGCCCTGGACGATGATCTTGGAGTCCTTGTTGAGGTAGATGCTCATCTGTTCAGTTCTCTCTCTCAGGCCTGGTGGGCGAGCTGGGCGGCCTTGTCGGCCGCGCCGTCCATCGTGTCGACCTGGGTGACCAGCGGGTGGTTGAGCTCGTCGAGGATGCGCCGACCCTCGTCGACGTTGTTGCCGTCGAGGCGGACGACGAGGGGCTTGGCGGCCTCGTCGCCGAGGATCTCGAGGGCACCCTTGATGCCGTTGGCGACCTCGTCGCAGGCGGTGATGCCGCCGAAGACGTTCACGAAGACGCTCTTGACCTGGGGGTCACCGAGGATGATGTGGAGGCCGTCGGCCATCACCTGGGCGTTGGCGCCGCCACCGATGTCGAGGAAGTTGGCGGGCTTGACGCCGCCGTGGTCCTCACCGGCGTACGCCACGACGTCGAGGGTCGACATGACCAGGCCCGCGCCGTTGCCGATGATCCCGACCTGGCCGTCGAGCTTGACGTAGTTGAGGCCCTTGTCCTTGGCGGCCGCCTCGAGCGGGTCCTCCTCGTCGCGGATCTCGAACTGCTCGTGGTCGGGGTGGCGCACCTCGGAGGCGTTGGCGTCGAGCGACACCTTGCCGTCGAGCGCCTCGAGCTTGTCGCCCTCGAGGCGGGCGAGCGGGTTGACCTCGACGAGGGTGGCGTCCTCCTCGACGTAGACCTTCCACAGCGCCTGGACCATCTCGATGGCCTGGTCGCGCAGCTCGGCGGGGAACCTGGCCTCGTCCACGATCGCGGCGGCCTTCTCCGGCGTCACGCCCTCGAGGGCGTCGATGCGGATCTTCTTGACGGCGTCGGGGTTGGTCTTGGCGACCTCCTCGATCTCCACGCCGCCCTCGACCGAGGCGATGCACAGGTGCGAGCGGTTGGAGCGGTCGAGCAGGAAGGAGAAGTAGTACTCCTCGACCGGCGGCGTCGCCGGGGTCACCAGCACGCGGTTGACACGCAGGCCCTTGATCTCCATGCCGATGATGTCGCGGGCGTAGGACTCGGCCTCGTCGGCGGACTTGGCGATCTTCACGCCACCCGCCTTGCCGCGGCCGCCGGCCTTGACCTGCGCCTTGACGACGGTCACGCCGCCCATCTCCTCGGCGGCGGCGCGAGCGGCTTCGGGGGTCTCGGCGACCACACCCAGCGTCGTTGCGACTCCATGCTTGGCGAAGAGCTCCTTCGCCTGAAATTCCATCAGGTCCACGAGGTGACCAGTCCTTTTCGTCTGCGAACAGTGGCGGGGATTCCCTCTCGGCACCCTAGACCTCCCGAGCGGGGTCGCACGAGGTCGGGTGAGCGTGGTGGTGCTCACGCCCGGGCTAGGTTGAGGAGCATGCCCTCCTCGGAACGAGACGCCAGCTCAGCGGTGATGTGGTTCCGGCGGGACCTCCGGGTGCGCGACAACCCGGCCCTGCGCGCCGCGCTCGAGGAGGGGTCGGTGACCGCGCTCTTCGTCCTCGACCCGGCCATCTGGGCCACCGCCGGTCCGGCCCGCCGGGCGTGGCTGGCCGCCACCGTGCTGTCCCTCGCCGACCGGATCCCGCTGAGCATCCACCACGGCGACCCGCGCGACGTCGTACCGCGGGTGGCCGACGGTCGGCGCGTGCACATTGCCGCCGAGACCACCCCCTACGGCCGCCGTCGCGACGAGGCGGTCGGTGAGCAGGTCGAGCTCGTCGCCACCGGGTCGCCGTACGCCGTGGGGCCGGGGCTGATCCGCAACGGCAGCGGCGAGCCCTACCAGGTGTTCAGCGCCTTCAACCGCGCGTGGCGCGAGCACGGCTGGTCCGAGCCCGCACCGACGCCCCGCTCCCCCGACCTCCGACCGGCCGACTCCCACCAGCGCGCGCTCGACCTGATGGAGAAGGCCGTCGCCGACGCGCCGTTCGAGCTGCCCGCGGCCGGCGAGGACGCCGCGTGGCGGCGCTGGCGGTCCTTCCGCGACGAGGGCCTGAGCAGCTATCCCGACGAGCGCGACAGGCCCGACCACGACGGCACCTCGCGCCTCTCCCCCTACCTCCACCTCGGGGTGCTCCACCCGCGCTCGCTGCTCGCCGAGGTCGCCCCCACGTCGACGTACGCCACCGAGCTGGCGTGGCGGGACTTCTACGCCGACGTGCTGTGGCACACCCCGTCCTCCGCATGGTCGGATCTCAAGCCCGCGCTGAAGGGCATGAGGTACGACGACCCCGAGGACGCCATCGAGGCGTGGCGCACCGGGACGACGGGCTATCCGATCGTGGACGCCGGGATGCGCCAGCTCCTGCACACCGGGTGGATGCACAACCGGGTGCGGATGATCACCGCCTCGTTCCTCACCAAGGACCTCCACGTGTGGTGGCCGGTCGGCGCACGCCACTTCCTCGACCTGCTCATCGACGGTGACGTGGCCTCCAACAACCACGGCTGGCAGTGGGTGGCCGGCACCGGGACCGACGCCTCGCCCTACTTCCGGGTCTTCAACCCGGTGACCCAGGGCCTGAAGTTCGACCCGCAGGGCGACTACGTACGTCGTTGGGTGCCCGAGCTCGACCACCTGCCGGGCAAGGCGGCCCACGAGCCGTGGAAGTCCGACGTGGGCTACGAGCGCGACTACCCGCTCCGCATCGTCGACCACGCCGACGAGCGCCAGGAGGCCCTCGAGCGCTACCAGGCAGCCCGTGGCTGAGCACTCCAGGCAGTCGCGTCCGTTTATCGGCCGCCGGACGGGGTAGACGAACTCTTTTGGTCGAGGGTTGCACTTTCCCGTGATCTTTCCGTTACAGTCGTGCGCGGTCTAGCCGACCCGACCCCCCGACGACCCGGCAGATTGGTAATTCCTTCATGGGCAACCACCGAGCGGAGCGCGCTCCCCAGCGACGCACCTCGGCAACGGCTGCACCCGTGAGCGGCAAGCGACGTGCCTCCACGCCGCCGCGACGCTCGCTGGTCCGGCTCCCGTCCCTGCCACTCGTCGCCGGTGTCGCGGTGCTGGCGGTCTCCGCCGGTGGCGCCGTCACCGCGTCCGGGTCGGGCGTCACCGCCCTCGCCTCGGCCGGCTCGGCCGTCGGGTCCACGCAGGCCGTCGGCTCCGCTGCCGGCCAGGCCGTCACGCGCCGCAACGTCGTCGTGAGCCGCAACCACATCCGCGACTCCGGCAACGAGGAGACCGACCCCGAGCTCGTCGCGCTGGCCGAGAAGCAGATGGCCGAGCGAGCCGCCAAGCTCGAGCAGATGCGGCAGGCCGCGGAGAAGCAGGCGGCGAAGATCAAGGAGAACAAGTGGGTTCTCCCCCTCGCCAACTACCAGCTCACCGCCACCTACGGTGAGTACGGCCTCTGGGCGAACTACCACACCGGCCTCGACTTCAACGGTGAATCCGGCGACCCGATCTCGGCCGTCGCCAACGGCACGGTCACCTCGGCCGGCTACGACGGGGCCTACGGCAACAAGACCGTCATCACGCTCGATGACGGCACCGAGATCTGGTACTGCCACCAGACCTCCATCTACGTCTCCGTCGGCGATCGTGTCAACGGCAGCGAGGTCATCGGCACCGTCGGCGCCACCGGCAACGTCACCGGCTCCCACCTCCACCTCGAGGTCCGCCCCGGTGGCGGCGATCCGGTCGACCCGTTCCAGGCGTTCGTCGAGCACGGCATCGTCCCCTGATCGACTGCCGCCCGCCGCTGCGGTGGGCCACGCACCTTTTCGAGCCGCAGAACCTGCCTCACACACCGCCCGCCCGCGCGTCGTACGCCGACCCGCCCCCGAGCGGTGACGGAGCCACATTCCGGCTGCAGGAAATGTCGGTGGACCACCGCCCATCCGCGCGACGTACGCCGACACACGCCCGAGCGGTGGCGGACCCACATTCCGGCTGCAGGCAATGTCGGTGGACCACCGCCAGCCCGCGCTGCGGTGAGCCAGGCACCTTTTCGAGCCGCAGAACCTGCCTCACGCACCGCCCAGCCCCGCGTCGTACGCCGACACGCCCCCGAGTGGTGACTGACCCACATTCCGGCGGCAGGAAATGTCGGTGGACCACCGCCAGCCGGCCCGTCGTAGCGGTGAGCCAGGCACCTTCTCGAGCCGCAGAACCTGCCTCACGCACCGCCCGCCGGCGCGTCGTACGCCGACACGCCCCCGAGCGCCGGCTGGCTAGAGCTTCTCGACGGGGGCGTAGCGGAGCAGGAGGCGCTTGACGCCGTCGGAGCCGAAGTCGATGGAGGCCACGGACTTCTCGGCCATGCCCTCGACGGCGACGACCGTGCCCATGCCGAAGGAGTCGTGCACGACCCGGTCGCCCGGCGACAGGCTCGGGATCTCGCGGGCCGGCTTGGCCTTCGACGCCGCGTCGGCGCGCAGGGCCGCGGAGCTGAAGTTGCGCCGCCCGGCGTCGGTGGGGGTGCCGAGGCGCGCGGAGCCGCCGGTCAGGTCGGTGCGGCCCCACCGGGTCTGCTCGGCCGCCGTACGACGCCAGTCGACGAGGTCGACCGGGAGCTCGTCGAGGAACCGGCTGGCGGGGTTGTGGCTGGGCGCACCCCACGCGGAGCGGACCAGGGCCCGGGAGATGTAGAGGCGCTGCTGCGCGCGGGTGAGGCCGACGTAGGCCAGCCGGCGCTCCTCCTCGAGCTCGGGCTGGTCGCCGAGCGAGCGCTGGTGGGGGAAGACGCCGTCCTCGAGACCGGTGAGGAAGACGACGGGGAACTCCAGCCCCTTGGCGGTGTGGAGGGTCATCAGGGTGACCACGCCGGAGTCGTCGCCGTCCGGGGAGTCGGGGATCTGGTCGGCGTCGGCCACCAGCGCGACCCGCTCGAGGAAGTCGCCGAGCCCGACCGCGACGGTGCCGGCCTCGACCTCGGCCGGGTCGGCGCTGGGCCCGGGCTGCGGGTCCTCGGCGAACTCGCGGGCGACCGCGACGAGCTCCGCGAGGTTCTCCGCACGGGTGCCGTCCTGCGGGTCGTCGCTGGCCTCGAGCTCGGCGAGCAGGCCCGAGCGCTCGAGCACGGACTCGAGGATGACGTCAGGCCGCTCGTCGGCCTCGACCATCGACTGCAGCTCCTGCACCATCGCGACGAACGCCTCGATGTTGCGCAGGCTGCGCGTGGCCAGGCCGGGAGCCTCCGCCGCCCGGGTCAGGGCGTCCCAGAAGGTGGTCCGGTCGCGGTCGGCGAGCGCTGCGATGCAAGCCTCCGCCCGGTCGCCGATACCGCGCTTGGGGGTGTTGAGCACCCGTCGCAGCGAGATCTCGTCGGCGGTGTTGACCAGCATGCGGAGGTAGGCCAGCGCGTCGCGCACCTCCTTGCGCTCGTAGAAGCGCACCCCGCCGACCACCTTGTAGGGCTGGCCCGTGCGGATGAACACCTCCTCGAAGACGCGGGACTGCGCGTTGGTGCGGTAGAACACCGCGACGTCGGCAGGGCGTACGCCGGCGTTGTCGGCCAGCTTGTCGATCTCCTCGCTGACGAAGCGGGCCTCGTCGTGCTCGTCGTCGGAGACGTAGCCGACGATCCGGGCCCCCTCCCCCGCGTCGGTCCACAGCCGCTTGGGCTTGCGACCGCGGTTGTTGCCGATGACCGAGTTGGCCGCGGACAGGATGGTCTGCGTGGAGCGGTAGTTCTGCTCGAGCAGGATCGTGGTGGCGTCGGGGAAGTCCTGCTCGAAGTCGAGGATGTTGCGGATGTCGGCCCCGCGGAAGGCGTAGATCGACTGGTCGGCGTCGCCCACGACCATCAGCTCGCTGGGCCCGACGAGGTCGCGTGACGGATGCGGCGCGTCCTCCTCGACCGGCGCGAGCGGCTCCTCGAGCGACGTCCCGCACAGCTGCTGGATCAGGCTGTACTGGGCGTGGTTGGTGTCCTGGTACTCGTCCACCAGCACGTGGCGGAAGCGGCGGCGGTAGTTCTCCCGCACGTCGGGGAACGCCTGCAGCAGGTGCACCGTGGTCATGATCAGGTCGTCGAAGTCGAGGGCGTTGGCCTCGCGCAGGCGGCGCTGGTATGCCGTGAAGGCCTTGGCGTAGGCCTCCTCGAAGGAGTTGCGTGCCTCCTTGGCGGCGTCCTCGGGGTCGCGCAGCTCGTTCTTCTGGTCGGAGACCCAGTGGAGCACCGCGTTGGGCTGGTAGCGCTTGGGGTCGAGCTCGAGGTCACGCAGCACGAGCGTCATCAGCCGCTTGGAGTCGGCCGCGTCGTAGATCGAGAAGTTGGACTTGAAGCCCACCCGGTCGATCTCCTTGCGGAGGATGCGGACGCACGCGGAGTGGAAGGTGGAGACCCACATGATCCGCGCCCGCTTGCCGACGAGGTCCTCGACGCGCTCCTTCATCTCGGCGGCGGCCTTGTTGGTGAAGGTGATCGCGAGGATCGAGCCCGGGTGCGCCTTGCGCTCGTTGATCAGCCAGGCGATGCGGCGCGTCAGCACCCGGGTCTTGCCCGAGCCCGCGCCGGCGACGACGAGGAGCGGTGCCCCGGCATGGGTCACCGCCGCTCGCTGGGGCTCGTTGAGCCCGTCGAGGAGCGGGTGGTCGCGGAGCTCGAAGAGGGCCTGCTCGGAGGTGTCAGTGGGGGTCATCTCGCCCCCAGCCTATGCGGGGGCGGTGACAGCCGATCAGGCGTGGGCGGGCGACCAGAAGACCGCCACGGCGATGTTGGCGATCGTCAGCGCGAGCAGGCCGAAGTAGAGGCCCTGCGGGATGCTCGGCTTGCGCATGTTGACCATCACCAGCACCAGGATGACCAGGCCGACGGCGAACTTGACGCCGATCTTGGCCTGGTCGGGCGAGCCCAGGCTCTCGAGCACCCCGACCAGCAGCAGGCCGGCGAGGAACGCCAGGCCGGAGCCGTCACGCATCAGCGAGTTCACCCGCTTGGTGTCGTCACGCACCTGCACCAGGAGGCCTCCGAGGAGGGCGGCGTAGCCGAGGATGTGGGCGAAGAGCAGCACCAGCCGCAGGGTCTCCATGCGCACACCCTAGTGAGTCGGCCGGACGGTCAGGACCGGCGCCTCTTCGGCTTGGGTGCAGGGCGTACGACGAGCACGGGGCACGGCGCGTAGTGCTGCACACGCTGGGCGGTGCTGCCGACGAGCACGCTGTCGCTCAGGCCGCGGCCACCCGCCGCGACGACGACCAGCCCGGCGTCGTACTGCTTGGCGGCCTTGATGATCTCGTTGGCCGCCGAGCCGCTCCGGATGCGCTTGTTCACCTTCGGGCCCCAGCCCTCGAAGACGGCGGCGATGGTGTCGACCGCACTCTGCGCGGCGTCGCGGAACGACCCGTCGATCTTGCCCTCCGACAGGTCGTCGGCGAACGCCACCGAGGCCAGCGGCCGGATGACCGCGACGACGGAGATCTCGGTGACCTTCGTCGGGTCGGCGAAGGACTTGAGGTGCTTGGCGGCGGCCAGCGACTGGCGCGAGCCGTCCGTGGCGACGATGACGTGCATGTCAGCCCTCCTTGGTGGCGCTGGTGGTGGCGTCGAGGTCGGGGGTCCGGGACCCGGTGCCCTTGTTGCCGAAGAAGTACTCGACCAGGAACAGCACCAGGCCGACGCCGATGAGCCCGGCGCACCAGACGAGGGAGTAGGGGTCGTCCCAGATGGTGAAGTAGAGGATCGCGAGGTTGCCGATGAGCCCGACGACCAGCAGCGGCGAGCTCGCCCTGAAGAAGGGGTGGTCCTCGTCCTGCCCGCGGAGCTTGAAGCAGGTCACGATCACCAGCGCGTAGATCGCCAGGAGCAGCACGACGGTGACGGTGGCGAGGCGGCCGACGAGGTCGATGCCACCCCCCGCCTCGGTCACGAGCGTGCCGATGACCAGGAGCGAGCCGACGACCAGGCCGCTGAAGATCAGGCCCACCCACGGGCTGCGCCGCGTCGGGTGGATCTTGGCGAAGACACCGGGCACGACGTCCTCGCGGGCCATGCCGTAGAGCACGCGGG
This sequence comes from uncultured Nocardioides sp., assembly GCF_947488025.1. Lineage (GTDB taxonomy): Bacteria > Actinomycetota > Actinomycetes > Propionibacteriales > Nocardioidaceae > Nocardioides. The sequence continues at coordinate 304,343 of NZ_CANKYS010000001.1, forward strand.
GCTGGGTGACGATCGTGACCAGCGTGGTGTTGGTGATCGCGATCAGCGCGATGATCGAGAAGAGCTTGGTCATGAACTCGGTCGAGAACGGCAGGATGCCGGCCTTGACCACCTCGAGGAGCGCGGCATCCGAGTTGGCGAGCACGTCGTTGGGGACGGTGAGGGCCGCGGCCATCGAGACGAGGACGTAGACCAGGCCGGCGACCATCATGCCGCCCACCAGCGAGCGCGGGAACGCCTTGTAGGGGTCGATGGTCTCCTCGGCCACGTTGGCGGTGTTCTCGAAGCCGGTCATGGCGAAGAAGGAGAACGAGATGCCGGCCAGCACCGCGAGCGCGGGGCTGCCGTAGTCCCCGGACGTGTCGATCGCGGTCAGGACCCCGAAGTCGGCGTCACCGCGGCTCACGTGGATGATGCCGATCACCATCACGATGAGCAGACCGGCGACCTCGACGAAGGTCATCAGCATGTTCATCCACACCGACTCGGTGATCCCGATGAAGTTGACGACGACCAGCAGGGCGACGAAGACCAGCGAGACCAGCAGCGCCGGCGGCGCGGACCACAGCGTGTCGAAGTAGGACGCGAAGCCCACCGCGAGCGAGCCCGATGCCGCCATCGACGCGGCCAGGAACGAGACCGTCACCAGGAAGGTCAGCGGCCGGCTGCCGAACGCCTTGTTGACGTAGAGCGACGCGCCTGCGGCCTGGGGGTACTTCGTCACGAGCTCGGCGTACGCCGCTCCCGTGATCGCGGCGACCGTGACGCCGAGCGCGAAGGCGATCCAGAACGCACCGCCGACAGCGGCCGCGACCAGGCCGATGAGGACGTAGATGCCCGACCCCAGCACGTCACCGAGCGTGTAGAAGAAGAGAAGACGACCGGTGATCGAGCGCTTGAGCTCGCTGTCGTCCTCGTCGGGCCGAGGGATGGTGGCGCTGTCTGCCATCCCACGACCCCACCGGTTCCCCGGTCCCTTGTCAATCATCGCCCACCCGGACGGGGGCGACGCCGGCTCAGAGCAGGCGACGGTCTGAGGCCCACTTCGTCAGCTCGTGCCGGCTCGAGAGCTGGAGCTTGCGCAGCACCGACGACATGTGGGTCTCCACGGTCTTGACCGAGATGAACAGCTCCTTCGCGACCTCCTTGTAGGCGTAGCCGCGGGCGATCAGCCGCATCACCTCCCGCTCGCGCTCGGTGAGCCGGTCGAGGTCCTCGTCGACCGCGGCCACGTCGATCGACCCGGCAAAGGCGTCGAGCACGAAGCCCGCGAGCCGCGGCGAGAACACCGCGTCTCCCCCGGCGACCCGGGTGATCGCGTCGACGAGCTCGGGCCCGGTGATCGTCTTGGTGACGTAGCCGCGGGCGCCTCCGCGGATGGTGCCGATGACGTCCTCGGCGGCGTCGGAGACCGACAGCGCGAGGTAGAGCGTGTCGTGCGACGGCTGGCGGCGCATCACCTCGACGCCTCCTCCGCCGGGCAGGTGCACGTCGAGCAGGACGACCTGCGGCTGCAGCTCGCGCACGACGGAGACGGCGGCGTCGGCGTCCGCCGCCTCGCCGACGACCTCGACCAGGCCGGCTCCGCTCGCGGCGAGCTCGGCGCGCACCCCGGCGCGGAACATCGCGTGGTCGTCGACCAGGACCACCCGCACGGGACTCGTCGGATCGGCCTGGTTCATCGGGTCTCCTCGTGGTCGTGCGGCTGCTCGTCGGGCTGGTGGTCAGGCTGGTGCGGGGGGTCGTGCCTGGGTTCGTGCGCGCCGGAGCGGGGCATGTGGAGCCGGACCTCGGTCCCCTCGCCGGGAGCAGAGCGTACGTCCGCGCCGCCGCCGTGGCGTGCCATCCGGTCGACGATGCTGTTGCGCACGCCATGGCGGTCGCCGGCCACGGCGCCGAGGTCGAAGCCGGAGCCGCGGTCGCGGACGAACACGTCGACGGCCCCGTCGGTGGTCTCGGCGTAGACGTCGGCCCGCTGGGTGCCGGCGTGCTTGGCGACGTTGACCACGGCCTCCCGGGCGGCGAGGACGATCGGGCGCAGCGCCTCGTCGAGGTCGCAGTCGCCGACGGTGACCACGTCGACGACGACGGGGTGCTGCGACTCGACGTCGGCCGCCATCTCCTTCAGCGCTCCCGCGAGCGTCGTCGCGTCGGTGGTGTCGGCCTCGAACAGCCACTGGCGCAGGTCGCGCTCCTGCGAGCGGGCGAGCCGGGCGACGGTGGTGGCGTCGTGGGCGTTCTTCTGGATGAGCGCGAGGGTCTGCAGCACCGAGTCGTGCAGGTGGGCGGCCATGTCGGCGCGCTCCTGGGTGCGGACCCGCTCGGCACGCTCGGCGCCGAGGTCGTTGACCAGCCTCAGCGCCCACGGGCCGACCACGATGGCCAGCCCCAGCAGCCCGAGCAGGCCGGCGACGAGCACCGGCACGGCGAAGGTCGCCTGTCCGGCGGCGACGGCGAAGACGATGAGCGCGGTGACGATCAGCCCGAGGCCCGCGGCGATGCGCGCGTAGGCGGCCCAGCCGCCGTTGCCGAAGATCGCGCGGAACGGGTCGATGCGCCCCGAGGAGTCCATCCAGCGCTCGCGCTGGGCCTCGTCGGCCTGGCGCCACAGCAGGCCGATGCCCGCGACCCCGAGGACCACGGGCCAGAAGAGGACGCCCTGGCCGAAGATGCCCTCCACACCGAGGACCACGCCGAAGAACAGCGCGCCCAGGGCGATCGCCGGTCCTGCGTCGCGCAGCCGTGATCGCCGCCCGGGACGCTTGCCGGTGCGGGTCGCGCTCTCCAGCCCCGGAGCGCCGACCTCGAAGTGCTGGTCGGCGGGCAGGAACACCCACAGGCCGGCGTAGAGCATGAGCCCGAAGCCGCCGAGGAACGCGGTGGCCACGAAGAAGCCCCGCACCCACAGCACGGGAACGCCCAGGTGCTCGGCGAGACCCGCCGCGACGCCGCCGGCGATCGGCGCCGAGATGTCGCGGTAGGCGCGACGGGGCGCGCCCGGGCGCGGCGGGCGGGCGGTCGCGCGGCCGGCCGGGTGCGGAGCCGGGTGTGCGGGGGGCGTCGGGTGGCTCATCGTGCCTCCATCGTCGCAGGCGTGCACGTGCGCGACCATGAGGACTGACCCCGAGCCGACCCTGACCCGCACCCCGGCGACGACGACGCAGATCAGGGCTATCCCCGATGGTGCGGGGCAGCGACGACGAGGAGAGTTGAGCCATGGACAACGCCACCCCCTCGAACCCCGCGGACCCGCCCGGGTCGTCCGCGGCAGCGACTCCGACCGAGGCGCACGAGCAGCCCGCCCCGGGCACGCCGCCCCCGTCGGGACCGCGGGTCACCCGCGGCGAGATGAAGGACCTGGGCCGCCTGCGCCGCAGCGTCACCGACCGGCACGTGGCCGGCGTCGCCGGCGGCATCGCCCGCCACCTCGACGTGGACCCGATCATCGTCCGCGTCGCGCTGGTGGTGGCGGTCTTCTTCGGCGGGGCCGGCCTGCTGCTCTACGTCGCCGCCTGGATCCTGGTGCCCGAGGAGGGCACCGACGACGAGCCGCTCGGCCTCGACCAGCGCAGTCGCACGATCGCCCTCGCCGGCGTCGGCGTGCTCGCCCTCGTCGCGGCGCTCGGCGACTGGGCGGGGGCGTTCTGGTTCCCCTGGCCGCTCGCGATCGGCGCCGCGCTCGTCGTGTGGTTCCTGAACCGCAAGGAGCAGTCGTCGACCCGCGCCGGCAGTGCCGCGCCGCCGATGTACGACGGCCAGTTGCCGGTCGACCCCGCTGCCCACGCTCCGGGGTACGCCACGGGGTACGACCCGTCGTACGCGACCGGGTACGAGACGGGGTACGCCCCCGCCTACGACCCGGCCGGGCAGTGGGCGTCGTACGACCGGCCGCGGCGACCGCGCAACCCGCGCAAGCGCGGACCGATCCTGTTCTGGTTCACGCTCGCGCTGATCTGCCTCGGGGTCGGGGTGCTCGCCGTGGTGGACATCGCCGGCGTCGCCGTCGCGGACAGCGCCTACCCCGCCCTCGCGCTCGGCATCATCGCGGTGATGCTCGTCGTCGGGTCCTTCTGGGGTCGCGCCGGTGGGCTGATCCTCCTGGGCCTCGTGGCCGCCCTCGGCACCGCAGCGGCGACGGTCGGCGGCAGCATCGGCGAGGAGACCCGCTACTACGCACCGACCGACGCCGCCGAGGTCCGCCAGGCCTACGAGTTCGGCGGGGGCCGCTTCACCCTCGACCTGTCGGAGGTCTCCGACGTCGAGGGCCTCGACGGCCGCGACCTCACGATCGACGGGGTCGGCGGCGTGGTCGAGGTGGTCGTCCCCGACGGGATGGACGTCGACGTCCGCACGCAGGTCGTCGGCGGCACCAGCCAGGTCTTCGACGAGCAGGCCGACGGCTTCGACATCACCCAGGACGGGTTCCTCGACGGCGGCGACGGTGTCCCGGACATGTCCATCACCATCGACCTGGTCGGCGGCGAGGTCCTCGTCCGCGAAGCCGCCTGAGGAGACAGCCATGACTGACGACCGCAACAACCACCCTGATCTCTATGGCTACGACACCGGCTACGACGGGGGCTACGGCACGACGTACGACGAGCCGATGACGGGGCCGCTCGACGCACCCGACAAGCCGTCGGGCCTCCACCCGGTCAACATCGGCCAGCTCGTGATGGGCGTCGCCTTCGCAGGCATGGTGCTGGTGTGGGCGCTCGTCCAGGGCGACGTCGTGGAGACGTCCGAGCTCCGCTGGCTCATGCCGATCCCGTGGCTCGCGGCCGGTGCCGCCGGACTCGCGGCGACGGTCTGGCCCTCACGACGGTCGACCTGACCCGACGGCGTCCCTAGCCGAGCGAGCACGCAGGCAGCGCGAACCACCGGAGGTCGTCGAAGTCGGCACCGAGGTGGGCGTTGTCGGACCAGTCCGGGGGCGAGGCGGCGGCCATGATCGCGCGGCCCTCGTCGAGGTGCTCCCGGAGCACCGAGACGGGGGCCGTCTGCGTGTGCGCGGGCCAGGTCATCGCCCCGTCGGCGGCGTAGATGACGTCGGTCAGGCGCAGCGGCGGCTCGACCGGGCCGGTGCGGTGGTGCCAGAGGCCGGTTGCCGGGTCGAAGCGGTAGTCGCCGAGGAGGCGCCAGCCGTCACGCGCCACGAGGCGGACGGCCTCCACGACGTAGGTGAAGACCTCCTCGTCGACGAAGTAGTTGAAGTTGACCCGCACCCAGCCCGGCTTGATGCCCTCACAACCTCCCCGGATCTGCTCCTCGTAGCGGTGGCTGTGGTCGAGGTCGATGTCGAGCAGCCGGTGGCCGTAGGGACCGGCGCACGAGCAGCCACCGCGGGTCTGGATGCCGAACAGGTCGTTGAGCAGCGCGACGACGAAGTTGTGGTGGAGGTAGGTGCCGTCGGGGGCCTTGACGACGAAGGACACGATCGAGAGGCGCTGGGAGTCGAGGTTGCCGAGGATCTGGATGGTCGGCTCGGCGACCCACGCCTCGACGGCGCGCGCGAGCAGCTCCTCCTCGTGGGCCTGGATCGTCTCGACGCCCACCGCCTGCTTGAGCTGGAAGACCAGCCCCGCGCGGATCGACTCGACGATCGCCGGCGTGCCGCCCTCCTCACGGTGGGCCGGGTCGTCGAGGTAGCGGTGCTCGGTCGGGTTGACGTACATGACCGTCCCCCCGCCGGGCACGACCGGGACCCGGTTGGCCATCAGCTCGCGGCGGACGACGAGGACCCCCGGGGTGCCGGGACCGCCGATGAACTTGTGCGGGCTGATGAAGATCGCGTCCTTGCGGGAGGTTCCGGGGCCGTACATCTCGATGTCGACGTAGGGCGCGCACGCGGCGAAGTCCCAGAAGCTGAGGGCGCCGTGCTCGTGGAGCAGGTCGGCGACGCCCTCGGTGTCGGTGACGATGCCGGTGACGTTGGAGGCCGCGGAGAACGAGCCGATCCTGAGCGGCCGGTCGGCGTGGCGCTCGAGCTCCTCGCGCAGGTGCTCCAGCGAGACCCGGCCGTCGGCGTCCTCGTGGATGGTGACGACGTCGGCGATGGTCTCGCGCCAGCTCACCTCGTTGGAGTGGTGCTCGAACGGGCCGATGAACACCACGGGGCGCTCGTGGGCCGGGATCGCGTCGCTGAGGTGGTGGCGGTCCTCGAGCACGCAGGGGATGCGGAGGCCGAGGATGCCGATCATCTTGTCGATCGCGGAGGTGCTGCCGGAGCCGCAGAAGACCACCACGGTCTCGTCGTCACCACCGACCGCGTCGCGGATGATCCGCCGCGCGTCCTCGCGGAGCCGGGTGGTCTGCAGTCCCGTGCCGCTCGCCTCGGTGTGGGTGTTGGCGTAGGCGGGGAGCACCTCGTGGCGGATGAAGTCCTCGATGAAGGTCAGGCTGCGACCCGACGCGGTGTAGTCGGCGTAGGTGACGCGGCGTGGACCGTAGGGGCCCTGCATCACCTGGTCGTCCCCGATGACGGACGCGCGGATGCGCTCGAGCAGGGGGGTGGAGGGGGCACCGGCGTACGTCACGTGACGAGCGTACGCCGGTGCGAGGCCGTGGCCCGTCACCCCTCGGCGAGCACCCCGGCGACCACGTCGGGGTTGTCGCTGAAGATCCCGTCGACACCCGCGTCGAGGAAGGCTCGCGCCTCCGCGGCCAGGTCACCGGGCGCGTTCGGGTCGGTGCCGATCCGGAAGTTGGTGGCCATGAACTGGTTCTCCCGGCGCAGGGTCCACACGTGCACGACCAGGCCCACGTCGTGGGCGTCGGGCACCACCGACGACGGCGCCCCGGTCCGGCCGGCGGCGTCGCGCGGGAGCACCAGGTTCTTCGCCGCGCCCAGGCCGTCGGCGTAGGTCGCGATCGCGGCCAGGCCGGCCGGCGTCACCATGGAGGCGTACGTCGTGCCGGGCAGGTCGGCGGGCCCGCCGGACGCGTCGACCAGCTGGGCCAGCGGCACGTCGACCATCGTGTCGAGCTCGCGGAGGTTGGTGACCTCGAAGGACTGGATGATCACCGGGTCGTCGGCGTCGGCCCACTTGCGCTTCTCCAGCGCGGCGACGAGCGGCTCCTCGAGCGAGAGCCCGATGGAGTCGAAGTAGGTCGGGTGCTTGGTCTCGGGATAGATGCCGACGCCCTCGCGGCGCGCCAGCTTGATGACCTGGTCGAGGGTCGGGATCCGCTCCTCGCCGTCGTACGCGGTGTTGCCGGGGCGTACCTGCGGGAGCCGTTCCTTCGCGCGCAGCGTGCGGAGCTCCCGGTAGGTGAAGTCCTCGGTGAACCAGCCGGTCACGGCGCGACCGTCGATGACCTTGGTGGTGCGGCGCTCGGCGAACTCGGGGTGGTCGGCGACGTCGGTGGTGCCGCCGATCTCGTTCTCGTGGCGGGCGACGAGCACGCCGTCCTTGGTGGCGACGAGGTCGGGCTCGATGTAGTCGGCCCCCTGCTCGATGGCGAGCTCGTAGGCGGCAAGCGTGTGCTCCGGGCGGTAGCCCGACGCGCCGCGGTGGCCGACGAGCACGGGCTCGCCGACGGAGGGCTCGACGGCGGAGGGCTTCGCGCCGGCGGCGGGTGCCGCGGTGGCGGGCGCGCCGCTGGCCGCGAGCGGCGCGAGGGTGGTCAGTGCAGTGGCGAGGGCCAGCCCGAGGCCGGCACGTGTCCGAAATGTCATGCCGGAGAGCCAACCGGCGCAGGACGGCGGACCGCGGTCGATGCGGTGAACGACCCGTGAACCCTCAGCCGACAGCGATCGCCGCGGGCTCGCGGAGCACGGCCAGCGCGGCCTCGGGATGGTCGGTGATGACCCCGTCGACCCCGGCGGCGAGCAGCGCGCGCACCTCCCCCGCCATGTCTCCGAGGGCGTCGGGCGCGTCGCCGCGGCGCAGGTTGGTCGGCAGGAAGCGGTTCTCGGCCCGCACCGTCCAGGCGTGCACGGTCAGGCCACGACGGTGGGCGTCGCGGACGAGCGTCGACGGTGCGCCGATCGCCCCCGCGGCGTCGCGGGGCAGCACGAGGGAGGTGTGGGCGCCGAGGCCGTCGGCGTACTCGTCGATGTCGTCGAGCTCCTCGGGCGTCAGCCGGTGCCCGCGGTCGAGCAGCTGCAGGACGGGCAGCCGGGTCCGCGCGGCGAGGCGGCGCAGGACGGGCGCCTCGAAGGACATCAGGGTCACCCGGGCCCACGGGTGGTCGAGGCCCTGGCGGGCGAGCTCGCGCAGCAGCGGCACGTCCAGCGGCAGGCCCACCGCGTCGTGGTGGGCGGCGTGCTTGAGCTCGAGCGCCACCCCCACCGGGCGGCCGCGGCGGAGCGCCTCCGCACCGACCATCGCCAGCACCTCGGTGAGCGTCGGCACCCCCTCCACACCGTCGTACGCCGTGTTGGCGGGCCGGGTGCCCGGCATCCGCTCGCGTGCGGCGAGCGTCTTGAGCTCCGCGACGGTGAGGTCCTGGACGAACCAGCCGTGCTGCTCCACACCGTCGACGACCAGGGTGCGGCGCAGGTGGGCGAGGTCGGCACGATCGGCCACGTCGGTCGTCGCGCTGAGCTCGAGGTCGTGGCGCGCGACGAGCACCCCGTCGCTGGTGGCGACGAGGTCGAGCTCGATGTCGTCGACGCCCATCCGGATCGCGGTCCGATAGGCCTCCAGGGTGTGCTCGGGACGGTGCCCGCTGGCGCCGCGGTGCGCAACCACGGCGGGGGTGGGGACCAACGACGAGGTCCTCCAGTGCCAACCCGGGGCGGCCTCGCGGGTCACCGTCATGGCACCACGCTGCATGAGCACGGGGACCGCACGGTGGTGACGCGATGACGTCAGGGTGAATGCCGCATGATGACCGCGTGACGCTCCCGAGCTTCCCGTCCCTGACGTCCCTGCCCGCAGCCGAGCACGCCGGCCTGGTCGCCGCGCCCGTCGCCGCGGCGCTCGCCGCCTGGCCCGGTGCGGCCGAGGTGGCCGTCGTCGAGATCGACCCCGACCTCGCCGACACCGCCGCGATGAGCGAGGCCTACGACATCCCGATGACGGCGAGCGGCAACTGCGTCGTCGTCGCGGGCGCGCGGGCCGGCGACGAACGGATCGCCGCGTGCGTGGTCCGCGCCGACACCCGCGCCGACGTCAACACGCTCGTGCGCAAGATGCTCGACGTGCGCAAGGCGTCCTTCCTGGCGATGGATCGCGCGGTCGCGGAGACCGGCATGGAGTACGGCGGCATCACCCCGGTGGGGCTCCCCGCGGGGTGGCGCGTGCTGGTCCACGAGGCACTGCTCGACGAGCCCGTCGTCGTGCTCGGCAGCGGCGTACGACGCTCCAAGCTGCTCGTGCCCGGGCGCGTGCTCGCCGACCTGCCCAGCGCGGAGGTGGTCCCCGACCTGGGCCGGTGACCTGCGCACGGTGAGTGCGGCCTTGCCTCACCTGTGCGGCTCGAGCTCGTCGTCGAACCTCATGCGGTTGCGGGTGCCGCCGGTGGGCGCGTCGCTGGGGCACGGGCGCACCGCCGCGCGGGTGTTGCAGGCCGGCTCGTAGTGCTTGACCTCGGGCTCGGGCAGCTGCACCCCGATGTCCTGGGACGGAGGCTGCACCTCCTCCCCGCAGGCGGCGGTGGCAAGCCCCGCGGCAGCGACGGTGGTCGCCACCAGGAAGGTGCGAACTGCAAGGGTGATGGTCATGGTCGTGTCCTCTCGAACGGTGGTGACGCCGGACGGGGCGCCCGACCCGTACGACGTTCCGACGGGGCGGTATCCGGCGGGCCCGTCCGCGGTATCCGTGCGGTATCCGCCCCGTTGACGCCGCGTCCGACGGGGAGCACGGTGGCGGTGTGGGCATCCAGGTCCTCGGTCCGTTGGCCGTGGACGGCTCGGGACGTCTCGGTCCGCGCGACCGTGTCGTGCTCCAGGCCCTGACCGTCCGTCAGGGACGATCCGTCACGTCCGACGAGCTGGCGGACGCGCTCTGGGGCGACAGCCCGCCGGCGTCTGCCCACAAGAACCTGCAGTCGTGCATCGTCCGGCTCCGCAAGGCACTCGGCGCCGACGCCATCGAGACCACGGGCGACGGCTACCGGCTCCGGGCCCGTGCCGACGACGTGGACGCCCAGCGGTTCGAGGCAGAGGTGGCACGAGGCCGCGAGCTCCTCGCGCTGGGTGAGGCGGACCGAGCCTCGTTCCTGCTGGAGAAGGCGCTCGAGCTGTGGCGCGGGCGGGCCTTCGTGGACCTCGTCGAGTGGCCGCCCGCCCGGCGGGAGTCCGATCGTCTCGAGGAGCTCCGCCGGGATGCCGAGGAGCTCCTGCTGGACGCGCAGCTCCGTGGCGGCCACGCCCGCGAGGCCCTCCCCCGCGCCTACGAGATGGTCCGTGCCGCCCCGATGCGGGAGCGCCGTTGGGAGCTCCTCGCCCTGGCCCAGTACCGCACAGGTGCCCAGGGCGAGGCGCTGCGCACCATCCGGCAGCTCCGCACGGTCCTGGTTCGTGAGCTGGGCATCGACCCGGCGCCGGAGGTCGCCGCCCTCGAGCAGTCGATCCTGCGTCAGGACCCCTCGCTGCGACACGACGAGGCGTCCGTGGCGGTGCCCACCTGCCCGTGGCAGGGACTGCAGGCCTACGACGTCACCGAGGCGGACCGGTTCTTCGGGCGCGAGGAGGAGATCGAGACCTGCCTGGCCATCCTCGACCGTCAGGGCCTGCTCGCCCTGGTCGGCCCATCGGGGTCGGGCAAGTCGTCGCTGATGCGGGCCGGCCTGGGCGCTCGGCTCCGCCAGCGCGGCACGGCGCTGGTGACGATCACCCCGGGCCGGTACCCGGTGCAGGCCCTGTCGGCCCTCAGCCCGGCCCGTCCCGGTGACGCCCTCTTCGTGGACCAGGCAGAAGAGCTGTTCACGCTGTGCGAGGACCCGGTCGAGGCCCGCACCTTCCTGGACGCGCTGGTCGGGGAAGCGGACAGCCGGCCCGTCGTGGTGGCGCTGCGTGCCGACCGGCTCGCCGACCTGACGGCCCACGCCGCCTTCAGCCGGCTCGTCGAGCGCGGCCTCTACCTCGTCGGCGGGCTCGAGGAGGGCGGCCTCCGCCTCGCGGTGACCGGCCCCGCCCGTCAGGCCGGGCTGATCCTCGAGCCCGGGCTGGTCGACCTCCTCGTCACCGAGGTCCGCGACGACCCCGGCGCCCTGCCGCTCCTCTCGCACGCGCTGCTGGAGACGTGGAAGCGGCGTGAGGGGAGCACCCTCACCGTCGATGGCTACCGGGCCAGCGGCGGGATCCACGGCGCGGTGGCGCAGTCGGCCGAGCGTCTCTACGCCCGGGTCGAGCCCGACCTGCGCGAGGCGCTGCGCGACCTCGTGCTGCGCCTGCTCTCCCCCGGGCCTGAGGGGGAGCCGGTGCGCACCCGGGTCCCCCGGCGTCTCGTCGGCACGGACGCCGCGCGCGACCGGCTGATCGAGATGCTCGTCTCGGCGCGGCTCGTCACCAGCGACGACGGCGTCCTGGAGATCACCCATGAGTCCCTCGCCCGAGCCTGGCCGCGCCTGCGCGGGTGGCTGGAGGACGACGTCGACGGCCGTCGGATCCTGCATCACCTGAGCTCGACAGCGGATGCGTGGGACAGCCTGGGCCGGCCGGACAGCGAGCTCTACCGTGGCGTCCGGCTGACCCGCGCGCTGGACTGGCGGGCGCGCACCGGCGCCACGCTGACCGTGGTCGAGCGCGACTTCCTCGCGGCCTCCCGCGCGCAGGCCGACATCGAGGAGCAGAGCGCGGTCACCCGCGCGCGCGAGCAGGCCCGCCTGATCTCGCGCCTCCGACAGGTGCTCGCCGGGGCCGTCGTGCTGCTCCTGCTCGCAGCCGCCGGCGCGGGTGTCGCCCTGTTCCAGTGGGACCGGGCCGACGACAACGCGGCCGCGGCAGCAGCCTCGGAGATCCAGGCCGTCGCCCGCCGCGCCGGTGCGAGCGCGCTGGTCACCGGCAACGTCGACACCTCCCTGCTCCTCGCCGTCGCAGGCACCCGTCTGGACCCCGGCACGGGCACCGCGAGCAGCCTGCTCGCCGCCATCGGCAAGCGGCCCGAGCTCTTCGCCTCGACCCCCATCGAGGGTGACCTCCCGCTGGGGATCGACGCGAGCGCCGACGGGAAGTACGTCGCGATCCTCGACGAGTCGCACCACCTCCGCCTCTACGACGCGAGCACCGGAAGGCTCGTCGGTGATCGGCAGGAGGGCGCTCCGGTGGTCACCTTGGGCGCCCAGGTGGGAAGGCAGGTGGAGTTCAGCCCGGACGGCCGCTGGCTGGCTGTGTCGTGGACCCCCGCCAGTGGCCAGGTGCTCGAGCTGCTCTCGGTGCCCACCCTCGAGCCGGCACCCACGTTGCGCGGCCTGCCGGGTCGCGGGTGGCAGGTCACCGACCTGTCGTTCAGTGGCGACGCGAGCCACTTCACCGCGGGTCTGCAGAGGACGGCGGACGTGGGTGCCTCCCGGATCCGCGGCGCGGCGCTCGTGTGGGACCTCCAGAGCGGGGCCGCGCCCCGCCGCTTCCGGTTCATCGGCAAGGTCCTCCCGCAGGTCGCGCTCGACGAGCGCGGGGAGGTCCTCTTCACGTCCCACCCCCTGACCCGACGCTCGGTGGCCACCGGCGCCTCTCGCGTGCTCGTCCCGCGCGACTGGTTCTGGTCCCTCGCAGTGCTCCCCGACGGTGACGTCCTCGGTATCGACAACAACACCCCGACCCGGGTCGACGGGTCCAGCGGGGAGGTCCTGACCAGGTACCCCTCCGAGGGCTCCTTCTTGATGAGCCTGCGGGTCCGTCCCGACGGGCGGAGGTTCATCGTGGTCAGCTCGGACGAGCGCGAGGTGCGGGAGTGGAAGGTCGTCGACGCGAAGGAGCCTCGCGGAATCTTCTCCCTCGACCGCGGCAACGCCAACGCCGTCGACTACTCCGCCGACGGGACGTTCGTCCATGCGTCAGGTCGGGGTGGCACCGCCCTGCGCCGCTGGGACCTCACCGGGGAGAGGGGCTACGTGTCGACCGTGCCGACGTCCTCAGGCTGGAGCGGCCAGTTCGGGGTCATGGCCTCGGACGGCCAGCGATCCGTGGTGCTGGCCGACGGCGGATGGGTCCTCTCCGACTACCGCACGGGCAGGGTCGGCGTGATACCCGGGCCCGGGGGCTTCCGGCACACCTACGGCGCCTTCCACCCCGACGGGCAGCACTTCGCGACCGCGGCGGGGCCACGGGTCGAGGTGTGGGACGGCGCCGGGAAGCCGACCGGCCAGCAGGCGGTGTTTCCCTCCGGGAAGCTCACCGAGCTCGACTACACCCCCGACGGGAGCCGCCTCGCCGTGGCCGAGCTCGACGGGACCATCACCCTGCTGGACGGTGACTCACTCGAGCGGGTGGGCACGCCGGTCGAGATGGATGAGCCCGTGTCCTGGGTCGTCGCACGCCCGGACGGGCGCACGGCTGTGGTCCTCCTCGGCGGCGGCCCAGCTTCCGGCAACTTCGTGCTCCCGAGCGTCGGCTGGGCGCTAGTCGACCTGGTGGACGGTGTCGTGGTGCGACGAGGGACGCTGGGGATGAGGTACGGGCACTGGCTGGACGTGTCACCCGACGGCACGCGCGCCGTCATCGGCGGCGGGGAGTACGGGGACGCCGCCCAGGCCGGCGACCGAGCCGACGTGGAGGTCATCGACCTGTCCACGGGCCGCCAGGTCGCACCGGCGCGGGAGTGGGGCGGCAACCCCAGGTCGCAGGTGATCTTCTCCCCGGACGGGACCCGGCTGCTGTCGTCGAGCCCCAACGGCCTGGTCGCCGTGTGGGACGCCGGGACAGTGACCCCCACCTCGACCATCGCCCTGCCGCTGGCCGTCGCGGCGAGCGGCGCCTTCCTGCCGGACGGCCGCACGGCACGCTTCCTCGACTGGTCCACCGGGATGGCCTACGACTGGGACCTCTCGACCGACAGCGCCGTCGAGTTCGCCTGCCGCGCGGTCGGCCGCGACCTCACGCGGGAGGAGTGGACCGAGAACTTCGGCGACCTGGCCTACCGCGAGACCTGCCCCCAGTAGGGCTCAGTCGCGGCGTTCGGCTGGTCGCCGACACACACCACCCTTGCCGTCGTGACAGTGCCACTGTCACAGTTGAGGCATGCGTCTCGCCACCCTGCTGATGTACGACGGCAACCCGCGCAAGGCCGCCGACGAGGTGGTCGCGCTGGAGCGGGCGGGGCTCGACAGCGTGTGGGTCGCGGAGGCCTACGGCTTCGACGCGCCCACGCTGATGGGCTACCTGGCCGCCCGCACCGAGACCGTGCAGATCGGCTCCGGCATCCTCAACATCTACTCCCGCACGCCGGGCGCCCTGCTCCAGACCGCGGCCGGGCTCGACAACGTCAGCCAGGGACGAGCCATCCTCGGTCTCGGCGTCAGCGGGCCGCAGGTCATCGAGGGCTTCCATGGCGTGCCCTACCGCAAGCCGATGGCGCGCACGGCCGAGGTCGTCGACATCATCCGGCGCGGTCTCAAGCGGGAGCCGCTGTCCGCCGACGGCGAGTTCCACCTGCCGCTCGACAAGGAGCACGGCGCGGTCACCGGGCTCGGCAAGCCGATCAAGCTGCTGACCCGACCCGAGCGCGACACCATCCCGATCTGGATCGCCGCGCTGGGCCCGAAGAACGTCGCGCAGACCGCCGAGATCGCCGACGGCTGGATCCCCCACCTCTTCCACCCGGAGAAGGCGCACGTGGTCTGGGGCGACGCGCTCGCCGCCGGCACCGCCAAGCGGCTCGACGGACTCGGCCCGCTCCAGGTGATGGCCGGCGGCATGGTCGCGATCGGGGAAGGCCCCGACACCACGTCGCTCCTCGACTTCGCGCGTCCGGTCTTCGCGCTCTACGTCGGCGGGATGGGCGCGAAGGGCAAGAACTTCTACAACGACGTCGCCCGCGCCTACGGCTACGAGAAGGAGGCCGAGGAGATCCAGGACCTCTACCTCGCCGGCAAGAAGCGACAGGCCGAGGCCCTCGTCCCGACCGAGTGGCTCGAGGCGGCCAACCTCGTCGGCCCGGCGTCGTACGTCAAGGAGCGCATCGCCGCCTTCCGCGAGGCCGGCGTCACCGACCTCAACATCACGCCCGTCTCCGAGGACCCCGCAGCCACCGTCGCACAGGTGAAGGAATGGGTGTCCTGAGCCTCGTCCACGCGCCGGGCCGCTTCGCCAACCTCCGTCGGATCCGGTCCCTGGACCCGGAGGTCGACCACGACGAGATCCTGCGCCTGACCGCCCGCTTCGAGTTCCCCTGGGACTACTCGCAGGGCACGGGCATCGCGTTCATGCGCGACTACGGCATCCCGTCGATCGCCGCCCTCCTCGACCGCACCCGCGAGTTCGAGGACCACGGCACCAAGCGCTACGACGACACCATCCTCATCGGCGACGAGGCCACCCTCGACGGCATCGACTCGTCGCGCTCGCACGCCGCGCTGCGCCGGCTCAACCGCATCCACGGCCACTACGACATCCCCGACCGCGAGCTGGCCTACGTCCTCGCCACGACCATCGTCGGGCCGGTCCGCTGGATCGATGCCTACGGCTGGCGCCGCCTCGACCCGATCGAGCTCGCCGCGATCACCAGGGTGACCACGCGCTTCGGCGAGCTGATGGGGATCAAGGGCCTGCCGACGACGTACGACGGCTACCTGGCGCTGCTCGTCGACCACGAGCGTCGGTACTTCGCCCACACCCCGGCGGCGACGCGGTTGGCGGAGGCGTCGATCCGGGTCGCGAAGGAGATCGCCCCTCCCCCGCTCCGCCCGCTGACGCGCCGGGTCACCATCGCGGTGATGGACGAGCGGCTGCGCGAGGCCCTCGGCCTCCCGCGCCAGCCACGGTGGTTCGTCCGCGCCGTGCGTGGGGGGCTGCGGCTGCGCGGACGGCTGCTGCGGTTCGCTCTCCCGCGCCGCACGGCGTACGTCCACCGCCCGACGACCTACCCGCACGGCCACCGGCTCGAGGACCTCGGCCCGCTGTCCATGCTCGACGAGCTCAACGCATCCGCCCACCGAGAGGGATCCCATGCCTGACCGCCCCAGCATCCTCGAGCAGGAGCACGAGGACTTCCGCGCCGTCGCACGCGCCTTCTTCGACAAGGAGGTCGCGCCGCACCACGCCGCCTGGGAGGAGGCAGGTGTCGTCGACCGCGAGGTGTGGCGCAAGGCCGGCGAGCGGGGGCTGCTGTGCTTCGACGTCGACGAGGCCTACGGCGGGCCGGGCATCAAGGACTTCCGCTACAACATGGTGCTCGCCGAGGAGTCGGCACGGGCGGGGGCGTCGGGCCCGGGCTTCGCCGTGCACACCGACATCATCGTCCCCTACATCTCCTCGCTGGGCACCGAGGAGCAGAAGCAGCGCTGGCTGCCGGGCTGCGTCTCCGGCGACCTCGTCACCGCCATCGCGATGACCGAGCCGGGCGCGGGCTCCGACCTCCAGGGCATCCGCACCACGGCCGTCGACGCGGGCGACCACTACGTCCTCAACGGCTCGAAGACCTTCATCTCCAACGGCATCCTGTCCGACCTGGTCGTCGTGGTCTGCCGCACGAATCCGGACGCCGGCCACCAGGGCATCTCGCTGCTCGTCGTCGAGCGCGGCATGGAGGGCTTCGAGCGCGGCCGCAACCTCGCCAAGATGGGCCTGCACGCACAGGACACCGCCGAGCTGTCCTTCACCGACGTACGGGTGCCGAAGGAGAACCTCCTCGGCGCCGAGGGCTCCGGCTTCGTCTCGCTGATGGAGAACTTGCCGCAGGAGCGCATCTCGATCGGCTGCATCGCCGTCGCCGCGATCGAGCACGTGCTGGACCTGTGCTTGGCCTACGCCAAGGAGCGCGAGGCCTTCGGCAGGCCGATCGGGAAGTTCCAGCACAACCGCTTCGTGCTGGCCGAGATGGCCACCGAGGCCCACATCGCGCGGGTGTTCATCAACGACTGCGTGCTGCGGCTCAACGCCGGGGAGGTCGACACCGCGCTGGCGTCGATGGCGAAGTGGTGGACCACCGAGCTGCAGAAGCGGGTCGTCGACGCCGGCGTGCAGCTGCACGGCGGCTACGGCTACATGGACGAGTACCCGATCTCCAAGGCCTACACCGACTCGCGCATCCAGACGATCTACGGCGGCACCACCGAGATCCAGAAGGAGATCATCGGACGGATGCTGGGGCTGTAGATCGTCGGCCGCAGTCGTTAGGTTCGGGGCATGGACCTCTTCGAGATGGACGAGACGCAGACCATGACCCGCGAGGAGGCCGCCGCCCGGCTGCGTGCCCTCGCCGACTCGCTCGCCAAGCACAACTCCGTCGAGTTCACCCGGCAGGGCGGCCGCGTCACGGTGGCCGTGCCCGACGAGGTGCGGCTCAAGGTGGAGGTCGAGCTCGGCGACGACAACGAGGTCGAGATCGAGCTCACCTGGTAGCGAGCACCTCGCGCAGCCGCGCGGCGAACTCGTCCGGCTTGCCCGTCTGGCCGTACTCGCCGCCGAGGAAGCCGTTGTGCCCGCCGGGGAAGACGACCGGCTCGACGCCCAGCTCACGCGCGACGGCGTATCCGGCCCGTCCGGCGATCTCGCCGTCCTCGGGTCCGCCCGACTCCTCCCCCACTCCGAGCACCACGCGGGTGGGAGCGGCACGGACGGCCTCGAGGTCGGGGACGCGGGTGCATCCCTCGCCCCGCATGTTGGCCATGAGGCCGTCGTTGCGCGAGCCGTCGTCCTCGGTCGGCAGGCCGAACACCGCCGGGTCCGGGACGGGTTCGTCGCCCGTCCACTCACCGCGGTGCATCACCAGGCTGATGAAGCGGGCCATCCCGGGGCCGATGCCGGCAGTGTCGTAGGCCGCCACCAGCTCGTCGCACGCCCTGCCGATGGCAGCGCCGTCGGGCAGGAGCGGGGCCATCGGAGGCTCGTGGGCCACCAGGATGCGTACGTCGTCGGGGTGCGCCGCGACGAGGAAGAGCGCGTTGACCGCGGCACCGGACGAGGCGAACAGGTCCACCGGGCCGACGCCGAGCGCCTGGACGAGGGCGTGCAGGTCCTCGGCGTGCTGCTCGGGCGTGACTGCTGCGGTGTCGTCCTCGCGCGTGCTCCGGCCCACGTTGCGCGGGTCGGTCAGCACGAGCACGCGGCCGTCGAGCCTCGACGCGAGGCTACCGAAGCCGGTGCTGTCCATCGGCGAGCCCGCCAGCACGAGTGGCGGGGACTCGGGCGTGGCGTCGGCGAGGTCGCCGACGACGTCGAAGGACAGGAGGGCGCCGGGAACCGCGACGGTGCCGGGCGTGCGGGGTGCATCGGTCATGGCGCCATCATCGAACCGGTCGCGGATCGTCCGCAACGCCTCCTAGCCTCGCGTCCATGACCGACTTCACCGAGCAGGACCTCAGCGGCTCGACGTTCCGCCGGGTCGACCTCTCCGACGCCCAGCTGCACGACGTCGACCTGAGCCGCGCGCGTGTGCGCGCGGCGTACCTCGACGGGGTGCGGATGACCGGCGTCGAGGCGCCGGACCTCGAGATCCACGGCGAGCTGGGCCGGCTCGTCGTCAACGGCGTCGACGTGGTCCCCCTCGTCGAGGCGGAGCTCGACCGGCGGATGCCCGAGCGCTCCCTGATGCGTCCCACCGACGCCGACGGATTCCGCGAGGCCTTCGTCACCCTCGACCGACTGTGGGCCGGGACCGTCGACCGGGCTCGGGGGCTGCCGCCCGCGTTGTTGCACGAGCGGGTCGACGGCGAGTGGTCCTTCGTCGAGACGCTGCGCCACCTCGGGTTCGCGCACGCCTGCTGGGTCGGCGGTGTCGTGCTCGCCGACCCCGCCCCGTGGCACCCCCTGGACCTGCCGTGGGACGAGGCACCGGCCGTCGACGGCGTGCCGTGGGACCGCGACGTACGCCCCTCCCTGGACGAGGTGCTCGTCGTGCGGGCGCAGCGCCGGGCCACGGTGGCCGAGGTGCTCGCGAACCTCACCGACGACGGGCTCAGGCGGCCTGTCACCTCGGCCACTGCGTTCCTCCGCGACGCCGAGTCCCTCACGGTCGCCGACTGCCTGCGGGTGGTCCTCAACGAGGAGTGGGAGCACCGGCTGTACGCCGAGCGCGACCTCGCGGTGCTGGCCGCGCGGTGACTCGCTGCCGCAGACTGGGCGGGTGAGCGACACCGAGACCCTGGGCGTGCGCCTGGCCCGCGCCATCGCCGCGAAGGACGAGGCGGCCCTGCGCGCCGTGCTGGCCGACGACGTCGACTTCCGCGGACTGACCCCCGGCCGGACGTGGGAGGGCACCGGGCCCGACGCGGTCGTGGAGACGGTGTTCGGGGCGTGGTTCGAGCCGGCGGACGAGATCGAGCGGGTCGTGGACGTCTCCGAGCGCGACGACGTCGCCGACACCTCGCACGTCAGCTACCGCTTCGACCTCGCCACGCCGGGCGGTTCCTACGTCGCCGAGCAGCAGGCCTACTACCGGGGGACGGACGTCATCGAGCACCTCCGCGTGATGTGCTCCGGCTTCCGGCCGAGGTGACGCACCGCTCCTCGGGTCACGGGTGGAGATGATGCGGGCCTACGCCGAGACCGAGCGGTGCCGCACCGCCTTCATGCTCGGCTACTTCGGCGTCGGCACGGTCACCGACGTCGAGGAGGACCGCATCACGGTGCTGTTCGAGGACGAGGGCTACCGCACCCTGGCGCTCGACCTGGTCGAGGAGCGGGGACTGCTCGAGGTCACGTGAGCCGCGCCGCCAGCGCCCGCCCCAGGCGTACGCCGGACAGCCAGGCGGTCTCGACCTTCGGCGCCGCGCCCCACCCGTCGCCGCACACCCCGACCGGACGGTCGCCCTCGACGAGGGCATAGGGCTCCTCGCGTCGACCTGTCGGGCGGGCGAAGGTCCAGCGGTGGACGTGGACGTCCTCGGGCTCGCCGACGTCGAGCAGTCGCCGGACTGCCTGCACCGCGGCGGGCGCTGCCCCGGCCGGGTCGTCGAGGTGGCGCGCGGCCAGCTCGGGCGTGGTGTGGGCGACCAGCACGGGTGCGTCGTCGCCGCGGCGCCGGCCGTCGTCGGCGATCCAGCCGACGTCGGGGTCGCCGTTCACGAAGGCACCGTCGAACCGGACCGTCGGGCTCACCGGGTCCCACGTGCGGGCGGACCACCGCGCGGCGACGGCGAGGACCGGCTCCCACTCCCGGTCGAGGACCGCCGCGACGGGGTGGTCGCCCACCAGCCGCCGGGCCTGGGGATCGGGCATGGCGAGCACCACCGCGTCTGCCTCGAGCTCGTCCAGCGCCCCGACCTCGCGGCGCTTGACGCCCAGGCCGGCGGCCAGGTCCTCGACGAGCGACCGCAGGCCGTGGGGCGCGCCCCATCGCACGGGGCCGGGCTTGCTGTCCGCCTCCCCGTCGCCCAGGGCGGTGAACGTGTCGGTCCACTCGTGGGCGAGGCCGCGGGCAGCCCAGTCGTCGACGACGGCGGCGAACCCGGGATCGCTCACGGTGAGGTAGGACGCGCCCAGGTCGACCCGGCGCTCCCACAGGGTGCGGGCAGCCATCCGGCCGCCGGGCACGTGACCCCGGTCGACGACCGTGGTGTCGACACCCGCCGCGCGGAGCTCACGGGCGCACGCCACGCCCGCGAGGCCCGCACCGACGACGACCACCCGTCGCCCGCTCACAGCAGGGACTCCGCCGCGCGCTGGCCGCTGACGAGCGCGCCCTGGATCGAGCCGGTGTCGCGGTGGTCGCCGCAGACGACGAGGTCGCCGTGACGCACCGGACGGGCCGCGCTGAACGGCGTCGGCTGCGCCGGGAGGGCGTGGGGCACCTCGTGGCGGGCGACGACCTCCCACCCGGCCGGGTCGACCCCGAGCAGGTCGCCTGCGTGGCGCCGCATGGCGTCGGTGTCGTGGCCGTCCCGCAGCAGGGCCGAGCCCTGGACGAGGTGCCGTCCCGGTGGACCGTACGACGGTGCGGCGCGCGAGACAACGGCGGCGTTGACCAGCGGCCCGGCGGGCGTCCGCCGCGCGTCGACGTGGAGCAGGTCGGCGTCGGGCGCCGTGGAGGCCGACCACCACACGGTGACGACGCCCTTGGTCGCCGGCACGGGCAGACCGGTGAGCTCGGCCGCCTCCGGCGCGCCGGTGGCGACGACGACGTGGTCGGCGGTCCACCTGCCGTCGTCGGTCTCGACCGACGTGCCGCTGACGCGACGCGCAGGCTGACCGAGCCGCACCCGGTCGCCGAGCGTGCCCGCGAGCTGGGCCGGGAGGGCCTGCATGCCGTCCCTCGGCAGGGCCGGGACCCCGCGGACGAACATCCAGGTGAGCAGCAGGGCGAAGCGGTCGGCGGTGCTGCCGTCGTCCTCGAGCAGCACACCGGCGAAGAAGCGGTCGACCACGCGTCGCAGCAGCCCGTCCACGCCGGCCCCGTCCAGCGCCGTACGCCGGTCGACGTCGGCGCGTGCCTCGAGCACGTCGACCAGCTCGCGCACGGGACGCGGTCTCAGCAGCGGGGCCGCCCAGCGCGCGAGCGCGGCGACCTCCCGCGGGCGCCGTACCGCGGTGCGGAGCGACGCGGGGACCAGCGCCGGGTTGCGGAGCGGGTGCCCCAGCAGGTCCAGGCCCGTCTCGGTGCGTACCGCGACGCCGGCGCCGAACGGCTGCAGGCCGAGGGCGTCGACGTCGACCCACCGGCGTACGGCCGGGTAGGCGGGGTTGAGCAGCTGGAAGCCTCGATCCACGAGGAACCCGTCGACGCGGTCGGTGCGGATGCGCCCGCCCACCCCGTCGGAGGCCTCGAGGACCACGACGTCCCGTCCGGCCTCGGCCAGCGCCTGGGCGCACCGCAGGCCGGCCAGCCCGGCGCCCACGACCACCACGTCGGCTCTCATGCGGTGACCCTAGGTGAGGCGCCCAACGCACGCCGGTCAGTTCGGGTCTGACTGCGCGCTGCTCCTCGCCGAGGCGGAGGGCTCAGGCCACCACCAACGGCTACCGCTGAACCGAGTGTGCGAACACACGTGCGGATAGTGTCTTCGGCGACCAGGCTGTCCGTGAACTCCTGGATGGGAGTGTGCTACGAGGGCCTCGGCCCAGTTGGCGTCCTGGTGACGACCCGTTGACCTGCCGCGATTGCGCGCGGCGTGGAACCGTCGTCGAAGGAGGCCGCCCGTGACACCTCACCCGATCATCGCTGCGGCCTGCGACGTCCGCGCGTCATTCAAAGGCGTCGCCGACGCGAACCCGACGTTCATGACGACGAGTGAGAAGGCGAGCGCGTTGGTCGAGCTCGCGGCTGCGGAGGCGCAGCTGGCCGAGCTGCGGCTGCGGATCCTCACCGACGCCGGTGATCTGGCTGAGGCGACGGCCGCCCGTGATGCTGCCGGCTGGCTGGCGCAGCACACCCGCTCCTCGTACGCCGACGCACGCGCCGACCTGCGCCTGGCCCAGGCACTGGACCGCGACCGGCCCGCCCTGGCGGCGGCGATGCGCGACGGCGCGGCATCGCTGGCGCAGGCCCGGGTGATCGAGCGAGCACTCGGTGCGCTGCCCGCGGCCGTGGACGCCGAGACCGTCGCACTGGCAGAGAAGCACCTCGTCGACCACGCAGGCGAGTTCGGGCCGAAGGAGCTCGCCCGCATCGGGCGACGCATCCTCGACGTCATCGCCCCCCACCTCGCCGAAGCCGCTGAGGCCGCCCGGCTGGCCGACCTCGAAGCCCACGCCGCCGAGAAGACCCGCCTCACGATGCGCCGCCTCGGTGACGGCACCACCCGCGTCTCCTCCCGCGTCCCCGATGCCGCCGCGACCCGCCTCGCGACCATCCTCGAAGCCTTCACCAACCCCCGAGTCGAGCGGGACCGCGAAGCCCGCGTGACGCGCGACCCTCACGCGACAGCGGGCGACCCGGTCGCCCGACTCGCCTACCCCAAGCGGATGGGCCAGGCGTTCGTCCAGCTCCTCGAGACCCTCGACCCCACCCGCCTGCCCGTCCACGGCGGGGACGCCACCACCCTCGTCGTCACCATCGACCTCGAGTCGCTGAAGGCCGACCTCGCCACCGCCGACCTCATCGGCGCCGGCCTCGTCCCGGGAGACGAGGCCGGCGGTGACGCCTCTTCACCCCCGCCCAACGCAAGGCACTCCTCATCCGCGACAAGACCTGTCGCGCCGAAGGCTGCGACACCCCCGGCACCTGGTGCGAGGCCCACCACCTCGATCCCTGGCAACCCGGCGGACCCACCGACCTCGACAACGGCGTCCTGCTCTGCCACCACCACCATCACCGGATCCACGACCCCGCCTACCGCACCGAACGCCTCCCCAACGGCGACCACCGCTTCCACCGACGCAGATAGGCCGGTGGCGGCGGACGTGGGCGAGCCGCACCAGTTCGCGTCCGAGACCCCGATACCGTCCGGTGGTGGCCAGCTCTCGACGATCCGGCGCACGCCGACGCAGCGCGTCCTCGCGCCGGAGCGGCGCGCGACAGCACCAGCGGCCGTTGCCGGTCGCCGGTCCGGGCGAGCGGCTGTGGGTGCTCGACGTGCCCTACGGGACCCAGGTCGACGGCGCCAGCTGGCACCCGGCACTCAAGACCCACCTCCACGTCGGGCGCACCCTGCCGGCGCACCTCGCGCCCTACTCTCCCGGGCCCTACACGCTGGGGCGGTTCGTCGAGAACACCCTCAATCCTGACGACCCGACCCCCGACCCCGAGCCGACCGACGCGCTCGAGCCGCGACGCATCCAGTTCGAGGCAGCCGATGCGATCGCCGCGCGCGCCGCGGCGGGCGGGCGGCAGTTCCTGCTCGCCGACGAGCCGGGCGTGGGCAAGACGATCTCCGCAGTGCTCGGGGCGACGGCGGTGGGCGACCTCCGCGGTGCGCAGCGGGTGCTCGTCGTCGCCGACCGGCCGGCCGCGATCACGATCGGCCACTGGTGCCGCACGATCACGGCGCTGGGGCACGGCGGCCTGGAGTGGGTCGTGATCACGTGGGACCGCCTGGACAAGGTCACGGACCACACCTGGGACGTGATCATCGCCGACGAGGCCCATGCCCTGCGGCGTACGACGACGAAGCGGTGGAAGCTGTGGGCGCGGATCTCCGGGCACGGCAAGCCGCACGACCAGGCGCCGTTCGTCATCGCGACCACCGCGACGCCCGGACACACGCCGCTGGAGCTGCCCTACCTGGCTCCGGCGTATGCGCAGGTCCTCGGCGAGTCGATGCGGGAGTGGACCTCGGCGACGAAGCCGGCGGACACGTTCGCCAGCGCCCTCGAGCGCCACGGCGTCGGGATGGAGCGGGGACGCTACGGCGCGACGTGGACCACCGATCCGGCGCGCCGTGCGGCGGACCTCAAGCTCGTACGCGGCTGGCTCGACGAGGAGCGGCCCGCAGCGATGCTGCACCGAGCCGCGCCGTGGGGCCCGGTGCCGATCTCCGGCATGCCCGTCACGCTGACGCCGGCGGAGCGGGCGGCGTACGAGGCCGAGTGGGGAGAGTTCTGCCGCGAGATGGACATCGCCCGGCGCGGCCGCAACGTCGCCAAGGGACGGGCCGCACTGCTGCGCTTCCGGCAGAAGGCCGGCCTCATCCGCGTCGACTCGACGGTCGACTGGATCGCCCAGCAGGCCCAGGCGGAGCGGCAGGTGGCGTGCTCGGTCGAGTTCGTCGCGACCGCCGCCGACCCGATCGCCGACCGGCTGCGCGACTCCGGCATCGAGGTCGCCACGATCTACGGCCGCGACCGGTTCGAGCCGGAGGCGGAGCGGCTCCGGTTCCAGACCGGGCAGGCGAGAGTCTGCGTCTTCACCACGGTCGCCTCGATCAGCCTGCACGCCGGCGAGACCCTCGCCGACGGCCGCAGCGCGAGCACGGAGCCGCGGGTCGGTGTCTTCCACCAGGCCCGCTTCTCGGGCATCGCCGGACGACAGGTGACCGGTCGCACCCACCGCGACCACCAGGTCTCGCCGTGGCACATCGCCTATGCCGAAGGGACCGTCGAGGAGCAGGTCGGCAAGGTGATGGTGGAGCGGATCGCCGCGGCCTCCGACACCGTGGGCAGCGACACCACCGGCCTCGCCGACCTCGCCCAGCTCCTCGGGGCCGACTGGCTGCCCGTCACCACCCTGACCGAGGACGGTGCCTGAGCCCGTGCCAGCGTCCCGCACCCGCCGAGCCCGGGCGTCCCGGAAGCGCCAGCGGCGGATGGCGAGCGTCGAGCACGACCTCAGCCCGAGCGAGTGGACCGCGTTGCAGGAGGCATGGGGCGGGTGCGCCTACTGCGGCGCGACGGGCGGGTCGTTGCAGAAGGACTGCGTGCTGCCGATCTCCCGCGGTGGTCGCTACACGCTGCTCAACGTCGTGCCGGCCTGCGCGTCGTGCAACGCGAGCAAGTGCAACGACGAGGTGACCGGCTGGCTGCGGCGCAAGCGGCTCGACGAGCGCGCCTTCCTCGTCCGCCTCGCGACGGTGCAGGCCGAGCTGCGGCAGCCGGAGCCGCCGCACGCAGTTGCTGAGGAGGCGCCTACAGCGGCGCGTCCGCCGGGACGATCCGGAGCACGCTGAGCGTCCCGGCCTCCCGGCCCACCACGACCTTCACCCCGTCGAGCCGCTCGAGGGCGGCGCGTACGTCGTCGACCTCGAGGCGGGTGTCGACGGCGATGTCGGCGTCGCGGATCGGCACGGCCGTCTCGGGCCACTCGGACGAGTCGACCTCGAAGGGGTCGAAGTCGGTCTGGGCCGCCGACCACAGCTGGAGCGCGGACTCGGCGACCATGTCGTCGGTGGTGGACTGATCGGTGGTCATGCGTCGACGGTACCCATTCGCGCGCAGCCGGCCGGAGCCGGTTGACTGACCGGATGGCCACCCGACTCCTGCTCCTGGCGGACACGCACGTGCCCAAGCGCGCCCGCGACCTGCCGGCCGAGGTGTGGCGGGCCGTCGAGAAGGCCGACGTCGTGGTCCACGCGGGCGACTGGGTCGACGTACGACTCCTCGACGAGCTCCAGGCGCGCTCCGCCCGGCTGGTCGCCTGCTGGGGCAACAACGACCACGGCGAGCTGCGCGAGCGGCTGCCCGAGGTCGCGCGCACCGAGGTCGAGGGCGTGCGCCTCGGTGTCGTCCACGAGACCGGTCAGGCCAAGGGGCGCGAGGAGCGCATGAGCGCCGAGTACGCCGACCTCGACGTGCTGGTCTTCGGCCACAGCCACATCCCGTGGGACACCGTCACCGCGACCGGGCTGCGGCTGCTCAACCCCGGCTCCCCCACCGACCGGCGACGCCAGCCGCACTGCACCTACCTGACCGCGACGGCCGCGGGCGGCGAGCTCAGCGACGTCGTCCTGCACCGGCTGCCGCCACGGAGGTAGGCGCCCAGCCGCGGTCCTCGGTCGTCGCGGACGTGATGCCCTGGCGCCACTGGGCGAGGGCGACGATCGACGCCCCCACCACGACGAACCACGTGACGAGGTGGAAGAAGCCGTCGGCCAGCGTGTTCACCTCGAGGCCCCGGTAGCAGCGGACGGAGGCTCACCCACGGAGGTCGACATGGGACCCGGTACCCATGGCCCCTAGCCAGCACACGCCCGGCGCTCCATGATGTGACCCCCGCCACACGAGCGACCCACCCCGAGGAGCCGGAATGACCGCGACCGAGACCGCCCCCGACGTCCTGGCCGTGCGCGAGGACTACGAGGCCCGCATCCTCGGCCTCCACATGCCGGCCACCGTGCGGCAGGCAGCGGAGAAGTACGGCGACCTGCCCGCCTTCTCCGACAAGTTCGACGTGCCGGAGGGCCAGACCTGGTCGACCATCACCTGGAGCGAGACGTGGGAGCTGACCCGCCGGGTGGCCGCGGCGCTGATCGACCTCGGTGTGGAGCCCGGCGACCCGGTCGCGATCATGGCCGCCAACCGCACCGCCCACACGCTGGCCGACTACGGCGCCATGACCGCGGCCGCGGTGCCGATGTCGATCTACAACACGCTCGCCCAGGACCAGGTCGCCTTCATCGCCGGTGAGTCGCGCCCGGTGGTGGTGGTGCTCGAGGACCACGACCGCTACCAGCGGTGGGAGAAGGCCCTCGACGAGGTCGACTCGATCCGCCACGTCGTGATGCTCGCCGACACCGACCGCGTCGACGACCCGCGGGTGATGACGTGGGACGACCTCCTTGCGCGGGGCGAGGACACCGGACGCGTCGACGAGCGGATGGAGCGGATCACGCCCGACCTCCCGGCGACCTTCCTCTACACCTCCGGCACGACGGGCAACCCCAAGGGCGTGGTGCTCACCCACCACAACGTCATGTACGAGGCCGTCTCCACCCTCGACGCCGGCGGCCTGCACGGCCCGCAGCGCACGATCAGCTACCTCCCGCTCGCCCACATCGCCGAGCGCATCCTGGCGACGTACGCTCCCCCCTTCCTGGGCAGCCACGTGCACGCGATCCCCGACCCCGCCGGCCTGCTCGGCGCACTCGGAGAGGTGCACCCCACGGCGTTCTTCGGCGTCCCGCGCGTGTGGGAGAAGATCAAGACCGGCATCTCGGCCAAGCTCGCCGAGGACCCCGACCCCGCCAACCAGAAGCTCGTCACCGACGCGATGGCCGCCGGACTCGCCTGGACGCAGGCCCACGAGTACGGCAACGAGATGACGCCGGAGGTCGAGGAGGCCTACGCCAAGGCCGACGAGGCGATCCTCGGCTTCCTCCGCCTGCTGCTCGGCCTCGACCAGGTGACGTGGGCCGCGAGCGCCGCGGCGCCGATGCCGCTGGAGGTCGCGAAGTTCATGGGCGGCCTCGGCCTGCAGGTGTACGACGTCTACGGCATGACCGAGACGACCGGGGCCTTCACCTCCAACGGACCCGACGCGTTCAAGCTGGGCACGGTCGGACGACCCAACCCCGGCATCGAGGTGCGGCTCGCCGAGGACGGCGAGATCCTGTGCCGCGGCCCGGTCAACACCCCCGGCTACTACAAGCAGGAGGGGGCGACCCGCAACCTCATCGACGAGGACGGCTGGATCCGCACCGGCGACATCGGCACCGTCGACGACGACGGCTTCTACTCGGTCGTCGACCGCAAGAAGGAGCTGATCATCACCTCCGCGGGCAAGAACATCGCGCCCTCCAACATCGAGAACTACCTCAAGGAGTCGCCGATCGTCGGTCACGCGATGGCCCTCGGCGACGACCGCTCCTACGTCGTCGCGATCCTCACCCTCGACGGGGAGATCGCCCCGCTCGTGGCCGCGAAGATGGGCATCGAGTTCACCGACCTCGCCGACCTGTCGCAGAAGCCCGAGATCCGGGCGATGGCGCAGGCCGCCGTCGACAAGGCCAACGAGCGCCTCTCCCGGCCGGAGCAGGTCAAGGCCTGGGAGCTGCTGCCCGACGAGTGGACGGCCGAGTCCGAGGAGCTCACTCCGACGCTCAAGCTCAAGCGCCGCGTCGTGCGGACCAAGTACGCCGACGTGGTGGACAAGCTCTACACGTGACGTTCGACGCTCCACCCGTGCACGTCTTCGACGTCGAAGCCCACCGCGGCGGCGCCGGGCTCTGGCCCGAGAACACGCTCGAGGCCTTCGGTCGCGCCCTCGCGCTGGGGGTCACCACCCTCGAGCTCGACGTCCACCTCACCGCCGAGGACGACGTCGTGGTCCACCACGACCCGACCGTCGCCGACGCAAGGCGCATCCGCGAGCTGACCCGGGCCGACCTCCCGCCGACGATGCCGCTGCTGCGGCAGGTCGCCGCGCTGCTCGACGAGCGCGGCGCCGACCCGGTGCGGGTCAACCTGGAGGTCAAGTACGACGCCCTCGACGCCAGTGGGCTGACCACCCGGGAGGCCTTCGTCGAGCGGGTCGTCGACGCACTGCGGATCGACGGCCTGGTCCCCCGCACCAGCATCCAGTGCTTCGACTGGGGCGTGCTCGACCGCGTCGGCGACGCCGAGCCGGGCCTCGCGCGCAACCTGCTCGTGAGCCCGAAGTACCTCCGCGACACCGAGGGTGCCCCGTCGCCGTGGTTCGACGGGCTCCCCGTCGCCGACGACTTCATCGCGACCGCCGCGCAGCAGGGCTTCACGGCGATCTCCCCGATCCACGGGTCGCCCTTCCGCTCCGGCGTGGCCGACCCGGGCTACACGCCCTTCACGACGGCGGCGCTCGTCGAGGCCGCCCATGCAGCCGGACTCGCGGTCGTCCCCTACGTCGTCGACGACCCCCCGACCATGCGGCACCTCGTGGGCCTGGGGGCCGATGGGCTGATCACCAACCGGCCCGACCTGCTGCGGGAGGTGCTGGCGAGCGAGGGTCGCGACCTGCCGGCCCCGTTCCCCGGCTGACGCAACCCTTGGGCCGTGCGTGACGTCTCCCATGCATGAAGACTCTGCCTCGGGCGATCCTCCTCGTCGCGACCGCCCTCGCGATCACCTCGCCGCTCGCGCCGTCCGTGCAGGCATCCGCCGAGAAGGCGGCGCCCCGCACCGTTCTCGACGTGCGCGACCTCGACCAGGGCGAACCGCCGGCCATCGCGTGGACCGAGCGCACGGCGGGCAGGACGGTGATCCACGGTCCCGGCGGCACGGACACCCCGGTGCCCAACAACGTCGTGGCGCTGGCGCCGATGGGTTCGGGCTACGTGATCCAGACGGCCCTCAACCGCCCGGTGACGGTGCGCTGGGTCGGCGCGGACGGCACCCCGGGCCGCCGCGAGTGGCGTACCGGTGACGGCCTCGCCGTCTCACCGCTGGGCAACGTCGTCGCCTTCGCCGGCAGGCGCGGCGGCAAGGTCTGGACCATCGACCAGGAGGGGGACCGGGTCTTCCGGTTCAACCCGGTCCCGGTCACGGGTACCTCGCACGCGGTGGCGGTGGCGGGCGAGAACTGCAAGGAGGGCGAGGGCGAGCCCGGCACCGGGTGCTCGATCGCGGTCAACGGGCCGCACCGCGCGTTCTCCACCTCCTCGCACGGCATCGTCGACCGTGTCCCGCGACTGCGACAGGTCACGACCGGCCGGGGGCGGTGGATCGGCGGCATCACCTCTCTCAGCGACATGGGCTCGTGCAGCGCGATGCTGCACAGCTGGCGCGTGAAGTGGCGTACCTGCGACAACCAGCTCTCCGACATCTCGCCCGACAACCGCCACGTCATCGGCACACCGGCGTACGCCGACGGCTTCGGCCCCGGCGTGCTCGACGTCCTCGCCACGGCCGACGGCTCGGTGGCCCACACCTTCACGTACTCCCGCCGCGGCCACTCGGCGACGTACTTCGACGAGGTCTGGGAGGACGCCGAGCACGTGCTCGTGGTGACCTACCAGGAGGGCGAGTGGGCCGTGGTCCGGCTCGGTGTCGACGGGTCCATGGAGTACGCCGTCGCGCCGCGCCGCGGGTCGGTGGACCGTCCGTCCCCCTTCCAGCTGCAGACGAGGTGACCCGGCCGTCGGAAGACGTCCCTGTCTAGACCTCAGGGCTATTACCGATGCACGAATCGGGCCCGGGCTGTTCGACTGGGGAGCATGCACCGACAGATCGCTGGAACCCTCACGGGACGGGTCACCAAGTGGGTCGTGCTCGCCGTGGCGGTGGTCATCACCGGCTTCATGGGGATGTTCTCGACCCAGCTCGCCGACGTCCAGAACAACGAGGCCTCCTCGTGGCTGCCGGAGTCGGCCGAGTCCACCCAGGTGCTCGAGGAGCTGTCGCAGTCGGTCGACCCCAACGACATCCCGACGCTGGTGGTCTACCACCGCGACGGTGGCCTGACCGACGAGGACCTCGCCCAGATGGAGGCCGACGGGCCGGAGATCGCCGAGCTCGACGGCGTCACCGCCGAAGGCGTGCTCACGCCCGCGGCTGCCGAGGCCGCCGCCGCCCAGGGCGCCCCGGTCCCGACGCTGGTCTCCGACGACGGCCAGGTCGCCTACCTCTACTTCGTGCTCAACTTCGGCGCCGACGGGTGGAACGCCATCCCCGACGCCGCCGACGAGATCCGCGACATCGCGGAGCTGGACGGCGGCGAGGTGCACCTGGCGGGGTTCGGTGGGCAGGCGGCCGACTCGGCCGAGGCGTTCGAGGGCATCGACACGAATCTGGTCTTCGCCACGCTCGCCGTCGTGATCGTCATCCTGCTCTTCACCTACCGCAGTCCGGTGCTGTGGATGCTGCCGATCATCTGCGCCGTCGTCGCCAACACCGTCGCCACCGGTCTGGTCTACCTGCTGGCGAAGCACGCCGGCCTGACGGTCAACGGCCAGAGCCAGGCGATCCTCAGCATCCTCGTGATCGGGGCGGGCACCGACTACGCCCTGCTGCTCGTCGCGCGCTACCGCGAGGAGCTGCGCCGCCACGCCGACCGCCACGACGCGATGGCCTTCGCGCTGCACCGCGCGGCGCCGGCGATCTTCGCCAGCGCGGCCACGGTCGCGGTCGGCATGCTCTGCCTGTCCTTCGCCGAGCTCAACTCCACCGCCGGCCTCGGTCCGGTCGCCGCCATCGGCGTCGGGGTGACCATGCTGGTGATGCTCACGCTGCTGCCCGCCCTGCTCGTGATCTGCGGGCGCTGGGTCTTCTGGCCCAAGCGTCCCGGCTTCGGCAGCCCGGAGCCGACCGCCGACGGCCTCTGGGCCGGGGTCGGCCGCCGGATCAGCCACCGCCCGCGCCGGGTGTGGGTGACCACGACCGGGTTGCTGCTGCTCGCCTGCCTCGGGCTCTTCAGCCTCGACACCTCCGGGCTCGCGACCGAGGACACCTACACGAAGGAGTTCGACTCCATCAAGGGGCAGAAGCTGCTCGAGGAGCACGGCCTGTCCGACAACTCCAACACCATCCAGGTCGTCACCGCCGCCGACCTCGCGGACGACGTCGTCACCTCGCTCGACGGGATCGACGGCCTCGGCGAGCCCGGCGAGGTGCAGCCGCTGGCCGACGGGCGCGCGTGGTTCGAGGCCACGATCGACGCCGACATCTCCTCGACCACCGCCGCCGGCATCGTGGAGTCCTCGCGCGACGCCGTCCATGCGGTCGACGGGGCCGACGCCCTGGTGGGCGGCGGGTCCGCGTTCTACCTCGACACCAAGACCGCCTCCGTGCGCGACAGCTGGGTGATCATGCCGCTGGTGCTGCTCGTGGTGCTGCTGATCCTCATCGGCCTGCTCCGCGCACTGCTCGCGCCGCTCATCCTCATCGCCACCGTCGTGCTGTCGTTCGGCGCAGCGCTGGGCATCTCGGCGCTGCTGTTCGAGTACGTCTTCGGCTTCGCCGGGTCCGATCCAGGGTTCCCGCTCTTCGCGTTCGTGTTCCTCGTGGCGCTCGGCATCGACTACAACATCTTCCTGATGACCCGGGTGCGGGAGGAGACGGTGCAGCACGGCACCCGCCGGGGCTCGCTCATCGCGCTCGCCTCGACGGGCGGGGTGATCACCTCCGCCGGGGTCGTCCTGGCCGCGACGTTCCTCGTCCTGGGATCGCTGCCACTGGTGTTCCTCGCCGAGCTCGGCGTGGCCGTCGCCCTCGGCGTCATGCTCGACACGCTGGTGGTCCGGTCGGTCCTGGTGACGGCGCTCAACCTCGACCTGGGCGGCAAGATCTGGTGGCCCAGCAAGCTCGACCGCGAGGACGCCCCGCTCACCGCTGCGGAGGCGGAGGCCCCCTTGGAGACGGTGCACTAGGACCTGCCGGGTCATGCCCGGCACGGCGCGTGTGGGGAACGAATCGCAGCACGCACGCCGGTTTCGGCCTGCGAATGGTTCCCCACCCGGCTCGCTGGGGAACCGTCGGCACCTCCAGGGCCTTCCGCGGGGTGCCGTTGGTTCCCCACGCGCCCGCCGACGCGTCACCGCGACGGCAGCGTCAGGACCTCCGCACCGTCCTCGGTGATGGCGATGGTGTGCTCGCTGTGCGCCGTCAGGCACCCGGTGGCGCTGCGCAGCGTCCAGCCGTCGTCGTCGGTGACGAGCTCGTCGGTGTCGACCATGATCCACGGCTCGAGCGCGAGCAGCAGCCCCGGACGGAGCTTGTAGCCCCGGCCGGGTCGGCCGTCGTTGGACACGTGCGGGTCCTGGTGCATGGTCGTGCCGATCCCGTGGCCGCCGAACTGCATGTTGATCGGGTAGCCGGCATCGCCGAGGACCGTGCCGATCGCGTGCGACAGGTCGCCGATGCGGGCGCCGGGACCGGCGGCGGCGATGCCCGCGGCCAGCGCGCGCTGGGTGGTCTCGATCAGCTCGACGCTCCCGGCCGGGCGGCTCTCCCCCACCACGAAGCTGATCGCGGAGTCAGCGGCCACCCCGTCGAGGCGGACCGCGAGGTCGAGGGTGAGCAGGTCGCCGTCGGCGAGCCGCTGGTCGCGCGGGCGACCGTGCAGCACCGCGTCGTTGACCGCCGTGCAGACGTAGTGGCCGAAGGGCCCGCGACCGAAGGACGGGGCGTAGTCGACGTAGCAGGACTCGGCGCCGGCCTCGCGGATCATCTCGGCCGTCCAGCGGTCGAGGTCGAGCAGGTTGGTGCCGACCTCGCTGCGCGAGCGCAGCGTCTGCAGGATGTCGGCGACGAGGGCGCCGGTCCGGCGGGCGCGGTCGACCTGGGCGGGGTTGAGGATCTCGATCATCGCGGGCTCATCATCTCAGGCCCAGACTCGCACACCGCTTGCGCGTGGAACCGCTGCACAGGTCGTCGAGGGTCAGGATGCCCTCCGCGACGAGCACCGAGGTGAGGGTGTCCACGGTGACCTCTTTGTCGCTGTAGAGCCAGGACTCGACGCCGTCGACGTCCACGCCGCCCTCGACGGGGTTGTCGGCGAGGTAGGCCACGGCCAGGTCGGCCGCCCGGTCGCTCATGTCGCCGGTCGGGACGTAGGTCATCGACTTCTCCTTCCCCATGACGACGTCGCGGGCGGCCTCCACGTCGGAGCCGGACCGGCCGGTCGGCACGCCGCTCTCGAGGCCGACGAAGCGGTCGGAGCCCGGGACGAGCTCACCGAGCGAGATCACCGGCAGGTCGCCCCCGGTGAGCGTCCCGAGGTCGTCGGGGTCGACCGCCACCACGACGACGACGTCCGCCGAGTCCGCCTCGGCCTGGCGGGCCTGGCTCTTCTGGGCGGCGGCGTCGCCCTCGGCGTCGTACACCCGCACGCGGCACTCGTCGCACGTCGACTCGACGCGATCGGTCAGCCGCTCGACGTCGACCACCCGGGACGAGGCGTCATCGGTGTCGGCGACGAGGACCGCGATCGTCGGCTCGTCGCCGGCACAGGCCGACAGCAGCGGGGCGACGACGAGGGCGGCGGTGAGGAGTCGGGTGAGGAGGCGGGCGCGGAGCATCCCGAGGAGGTTATCGGCTCGAGGTGCCGGGCACGGCCTCGGCGCGGCCGCTCATCCGGCCAGGCGCGTGCCGACGCCGACCAGCGCCGTGCCGAGGGCGGCCACCGGGTCGACGAACAGCGGCTCGAGGGCGATCTCCGCGGCGCCCAGCAAGGAGGAGTCCGAGCCGAGCCCGGGCAGGGTCAGCGTCACCGACTCGAGCGGCGCGGGCAGCGCACCG
Organism: uncultured Nocardioides sp.; assembly: GCF_947488025.1. Taxonomy (GTDB): domain Bacteria; phylum Actinomycetota; class Actinomycetes; order Propionibacteriales; family Nocardioidaceae; genus Nocardioides. The sequence continues at coordinate 338,907 of NZ_CANKYS010000001.1, forward strand.
TCGGCGAGCCCGGCCTCCACCTCGGGACCGACCAGCGCGTAGAGGGAGCGGAAGTAGCCGCCAAGCACGACCTGGCGGGGGTTGAACACGTTGACGATGCTGGCGAGCCCGTGGCCCAGGGCGGTCCCGGTGTCGCGGAGCGCCGCCGACGGCTCACCGAACCCGGCGAGCACCTCGTCGAGCTGGGCGACCTTGTCGGTCGGGCAGTGGATGGCCTCGGCGATGGCGTGGGCGCCGACCTCGGTCTCCCAGCAACCCCGGTTGCCGCAGTGGCACTCGCGGCCGGCCGGGTTGAAGCGCAGGTGGCCCACCTCGCCGGCGTAGCCCCCGGCGCCCTCGAGCCGGACGCCACCGGTGATGACGCCCGCTCCGACGCCGACGTTGCCGGAGACGTAGATGAGGTCGTCGACCCCGACGGCCACCCCGCGCACGTGCTCGGCGAGCGCGCCCAGGTCGGCGTCGTTGGCGATGGACACCGGCACGTCGAGGCCGAGAGCGGCCAGGACGATCCCGCCGAACGACACGTCGTGCCACTCGAGGTTGGGGGCGAGGCGGATCAGGCCGTCGCTGCTGCGCACCAGGCCGGGGACGCTGATCCCGATGCCGACCAGCTGGGCGGCGTCGGGGACACCCTCCACGACGCAGCGGATCAGCCCGGCGACGGCGGCTCCCACCTGCCACGCCTCGCCGTCGCTGCGCACGGGCGCCTCCGCCCGCCTCAGCACACGTCCACCGAGGCCGACCCGGGCCACCACGGCGCGGTCGACCCCGAGGTCGACCGCGACGACGAACGGCCCCCGCTCGGCGACGCGGACGCCCGCCGACGGACGACCGGCGCCCTGCCGCGGGGCACCCTCGACCGGGAGCGCACGCTCGGTGATGCCCAGCGCCTCCAGCTCGTTGACCAGCGCGGCGATGGTGCTGCGGTTGAGGCCCATGAGGCCGGTCAGCTCGGCGCGCGAGATCTGACCGGCTCCGTGGACGTGCCGCAGCACGGTCCCGAGGTTGTGGCGACGCGCGAGCTCCTGGTTGGTCCCCAGGCCCGGGCGCCGACGGGTGGTCATTCCGGTCCCTACACGCCAGCGGAGGAACGGCGGCGCCGCGAGATGGCGTCGACGCTCGCGGCGAGCAGCAGCACACCGCCGGTGACGAGGAAGTTGATGTAGCTCGCCTGGTTGAGCAGGCCCAGGCCGTTGGGGATGGTCGCGATCACCAGGCCGCCGATCACGGCGTCGAGGGCGCGGCCCCGGCCGCCGAAGAGGCTGGTGCCGCCGATGACCGCGGCGCCGACGGCGTAGAGCAGCTCGTTGCCGCCACCGGAGCCCGGCGAGACCTTGCCGGTGTAGGACGCCGCGAGCAGTCCGCTGATCGCGGCCATGCTCGAGCAGATGACGAAGGCCATGATCCGCACGCGCTTGACGTTGATTCCGGCACGCCGCGCCGCCTCCGCGTTGCCGCCGACGGCGTAGAGGTGGCGGCCGAAGCGGCTCTTGGTCAGCACGTAGGTCCAGAACAGGAGCAGTGCGATCACGACGGGAGCCACCCACGGGATGCCGCTGATCTCGAACAGCTCCGGGTTGGGCGCGCGGTTGGCGCTCAGGAGGGCGGTCAGGCCGAGCACGATCACCGCGAGGACGGCGATCTGGATGACGACCAGGCCGAGAGGCTTGTGGACCAGCCCCTTCGCCGAGAGCGAGCGGTAGCGCCACAGCGAGAGCGCGGCGAAGCCCACCACGATCAGGATCGCCGCGATCCACCCGGCGGTGACCGGGACGTTCTTGATCGACAGTCCACGGAGGACCGCGTCGTTGAAGCGGAGCGACCCGCCCGAGCCGATCAGCTTGAGCGGCACCGCCTGCAGGGCGAGGAAGAAGGCGAGGGTGACGACGAAGGAGGGGATCCCCAGGAATGCGACGAGCGAGCCGATCGCCAGGCCGATCACCGCACCCACGGCGACACCGGCCAGGGTGGCCGCCCACCACGTCCAGTCGTAGTCGATGAGCATCAGCGCGATGATCGTGGCCGACGCACCGCCCGCGACGCCGGCCGACAGGTCGATCTCGCCGATCAGCAGGACGAAGACGATGCCCATCGCCAGGACGATGATCGAGCCGGACTGGATGACCAGGTTGGCCATGTTGTAGGTCGTGAGGAACCGGTCGTTGAGGGAGGCGAACACGGCGAAGAGGAAGACCAGGCCGAGGATCGCGGGCAGGGAACCCATGTCACCGCCGCGCAGGCGGTTGACGTAGTCACGGGCCGAGTCGCCGATGGTGGCAGCCTGCCGGTTGTCGTTGTCGAAGCCGCTGGGGGCGGGGCTGGGAACGGATGCGGTGTCGGTGTCAGTAGTCATGGTGGAGTCTCCGGTCCTTCTCAGACGTCCGCGGTCAGGGCGTTCTCGGCGATGCCGAGGTCCCCGGAACGCCCTGCGGTGATGAGCTCGACGATCTGGCTGTGCGTGACGTCCTTGGCCGGGACGTCGGCCGCCACCCGGCCGAGGTAGAGCGCGGTGATCCGGTCGGCGACCTCCAGGACGTCACCCATGTTGTGCGAGATCAGCACCACACCCAGGCCACGGTCGGCGAGACGGCGTACGAGGTCGAGGACCTGTCGCGTCTGGGCCACACCGAGGGCCGCAGTGGGCTCGTCGAGGAGGACGACCTTGGAGTTCCACAGGACCGCCTTGGCGATGGCCACGGTCTGACGCTGGCCGCCGGAGAGACTGGCGACGCTCTGGCGCACCGACTTCACGGTGCGCACCGAGAGCGAGGCGAGGGTCTCGCGGGCACGCGTCTCCATCGTCACCTCGTCGAGGCCGAAGCGGCTGGTCTCCTCGCGCCCGAGGAACATGTTCTCGACGATGTCGAGGTTGTCGCACAGCGCGAGGTCTTGGTACACGATCTCGATGCCGAGGGCGGCCACGTCACGCGGGCCGTGCACCTCGACCTTCTTGCCCTCGAAGACGTAGTCCCCGCTGTCGCGGCCGTAGATGCCGGCGATGATCTTCACGAGGGTGGACTTGCCCGCACCGTTGTCGCCGACGAGCGCGGTGACCTGTCCGGGATAGACGGCGAAGTCGACGTCGTGCAGCACGTGCACCACCCCGAAGCTCTTGTTGACTCCGCGCAGCTCGAGCAGCGGTTCAGGCATTGACCTACTCCGATCCAGATAATTTGTTGTTCGCGTCACGGAACGGCGTCCGGGTCACCGACCCGGACACCGCTCCGTGCCAGGCGATCAGGAGATGCCGGCCTCGGCGCACAGGTCGGCGAACTCGCCGGTGCACACGTCCTCGGCCTTCTGGCCACCGTCCTCGATCACGTCACCGACGTTGTCCTTGGTGATGGCCTGCGGCTCGAGCAGGATCGACGGCACGTCGCGGCCACCCTCGGTGTCCTCGGTCACGCCGGTCGTCTCGGCGTCCTCGCCGTTGACGAGCGCGATCGCGGCGTCGGCCAGCGCCTCGGCCTCCTGCGTGGCGGACTTGTAGACCGTCATGCACTGGGTGCCGGCGAGCACGTTCTGCAGGCCCTCGACCGTCGCGTCCTGGCCGGTGACCGGGACCTTGCCGGCCTGGCCGTTGCCCTCGAGGATGCTGATCGCGGCACCGCCGAGACCGTCGTTGGCCGCGAGGACCCCGTCGACCTTGCCGTCGGCAGCGGTGTAGAGCTGCTGGAAGATCGTGGCGGCCTCCTCGTTGTCCCAGTCCGGGACGGCCTGCTCACCGACGACCGTGTAGTTGCTCATCTCGTCGAGCACGCTGTGCGCACCCTCGGCGAAGAGCGTGGCGTTGTTGTCGGTGGGCGAGCCGTTGAGGAAGACGATGTTGGCCTTCTTGTCGCCGAGGCAGTCCGCGAGGCCCTGGCCCTGCAGCTCACCCACGACGGTGTTGTCGAACGACACGTAGTACTCCGCCGACCCGCCGAGGGTGAGTCGGTCGTAGTCGATGGTCGCGACGCCCTGGGAGCCCGCCTTCTCCTGGATGGCGGCACCCGACTCGGAGTCGAGGTTGACGATCGCGAGGACCGTCACGCCGTTGCCGATCATGGTGTCGGCGATCTGGGTCATCCGCTCCGCGTCACCCTCGGCGTTCTGGATGTCGTACTCGACACCCGCCTCGTCGAAGGCCGCCTCGAGGGCCGGGCGGTCCGCGCTCTCCCAGCGCACCGAGGACTCGGTGTCGGGGAGGATGACGCCGATCTTGCCCGTGGCCTCGCTCCCGCTGTCGGAGCCGCTGCCGGAGTCACCGGAGTCACTGCTGTCGTCGCTGCCGCAGGCGGTCAGCGCCATCGAGAGGCCGAGCAGGGGGACCAGGACCAAACTGTGCTTGCGCTTCACGCGAACCGCCTCCTAGCGATCTGTCGTACGGCTGCCGCTGAGCGCGGAGGCGCGTACATATGTTGTTCCACGCAACATATATGGGGTGACCACCGTCACGTCCAGACCGTCGCGGTGCCTGTTGCCGGTTCGTTACCAAAACGGCCGACGAGGCCCCTGTGGACTGGACCACCGGTCCGTCGTGAGGGCTAGCGTGGCGCCATGACCGGCCTCGACGTGTCCGCCCCTCCCGTGCCGCGGTCCGAGGAGGTGTTGACGCCGGAGGCGCTCGCCTTCGTGGCCGACCTCGACGCGCGGTTCCACGAGCGGCGCGACGAGCTGCTCGCCGCGCGCCGGGCCCGGCGCGCGGAGGTCGCCCGGACCGGCCGCCTCGACTTCCTGCCCGGGACCGCGGACGTGCGCACGTCGGAGTGGACGGTCGCGCCGGTGCCCGACGACCTGCGCGACCGCCGCGTCGAGATCACCGGCCCCACCGACCCCAAGATGGCGATCAACGCCCTCAACTCGGGTGCGCGCGTGTGGCTCGCCGACCTCGAGGACGCCAACACGCCGCACTGGCGCAACGTCGTGGGCGCCCAGCTGACCCTGCGCGACGCCGTCCGGGGGCGGCTGACCTTCACCTCTCCCGACGGCAAGGCGTACGCCGTCGCCGACCCCGCGCACGCGCCGGTGGCCCTCCCCCGCCCGCGCGGGTGGCACTTCGACGAGGCCCACCTCACCGCCGCCGGCCGACCGGTCGTCGCCGCCCTGGTGGACTTCGGGCTGCACTTCTTCCACAACGCCCGCGAGCTGCTCGCCTCCGGGAGCGGGCCCTACTACTACCTGCCCAAGCTGGAGTCCCACCTCGAGGCGCGCCTGTGGGACGACGTCTTCACCCACGCCGAGGCGGCGCTCGGGGTGCCGCACGGCTCGGTGCGCGCGACCGTGCTCATCGAGACCATCACGGCCGCGTTCGAGATGGACGAGATCCTCTGGGAGCTGCGCGACCACGCGGCGGGACTCAACGCCGGCCGCTGGGACTACCTGTTCAGCATCATCAAGAACTTCCGCGACGCAGGACCGGGCTTCACCCTGCCCGACCGCAACGCGGTGACCATGGCGGCACCGATGATGCGGGCCTACAGCGACCTGCTCGTGCAGACCTGCCACCGCCGGGGCGCCTTCGCGATCGGCGGGATGGCGGCGTTCATCCCGAGCCGGCGCGACCCGGAGGTCAACGAGCGCGCCTTCGCCAAGGTGCGCGAGGACAAGACCCGCGAGGCCGGCGCCGGCTTCGACGGCTCGTGGGTGGCCCACCCCGACCTCGTGCCGTTGTGCGCCGAGGTGTTCGACGCCGCACTCGCCGGGGCTCCGAACCAGCTGGGCGTCACGCGCGACGACGTGTCGGTCTCGGCCGACGACCTCCTCGCGGTCGGCCAGACGCCCGGCGAGCGCACCGAGGCAGGACTGCGGGGCAACGTGCGGATCGGCATGCAGTACCTCCACGCCTGGCTGTCCGGCAACGGCGCCGCCGGCATCGACAACCTCATGGAGGACGCCGCCACCGCCGAGATCTCGCGCTCGCAGGTGTGGCAGTGGGTGCACAACGACGCCACGCTCGACACCGGCGAGGTGGTCACGCGCGAGCTCGTCGAGCGGCTGGTCGCCGAGGAGCACGAGGCCCTCGCCGGCGCGGTGGACGACGACGCCCGCCAGCTCTTCGTCGACTGCGCGCTGGGCGAGGAGTTCCCCGACTTCCTCACCCTGCAGGCGTACGACGTCCTGCTGGCGCGGGGCGACTGACCGGCCGGACGAACCCGCCCGAGGCGACCTGGTCGCCACCGACCCACACGTCGGCGACGTCGGCGTCACCGGCGAGCGCGAACACCTTGCCGAGCGCCTCCTCCGGCGACCCGGCGTGCCGCAGCCCGATGTCGAGCGCGGTGCCGACGGGTGGACGCACGCAGATCGCGTCGAACTGCTTGCCGGGGCTGAGGTCGCCCGTCACGTCACCGAGGCCGAGCGCCGCCGCACCGGCCGCGGTGCTGAGGTGCAGGAGGTGCCCGGCGGCCAGCGGCAGCCCGTCGGCGCCGAGCAGGTGCTGCAGGAAGTAGGCCTGCAGGCCCTCCTTGAAGATCGAGAACCCGGTGCCCGCCCCGACGTCGCTGCCGAGCGCGACCCGCACACCCGCACCGACGTGGCGGCGCAGGGAGAACATGCCCGACCCCAGGGCGGCGTTGCTCGTCGGGCAGTAGGCCACCGCCGTGCCCCGGGCGGCCAGCACGGCGAGCTCGGCATCGGTCGGGTGGACGTTGTGGGCCAGCACCGAGCACCCGCCGAGCAGCCCGTGGTGGTCGTAGGTGTCGACGTAGTGGGCCCGGTGCGGGAACTGGTCGGCGACCGTGGCGACCTCCGCGTTGTTCTCGTTGACGTGGGAGGTGAAGCAGGCGCCGTCGACCGCGGCGAGGACGTCGGCGCAGGAGGCCAGGATCTCGTCGGACGCCGAGAGCGCGAAGCGGGGCGTGACGGCGTAGCGCAGCCGGCCGCGCCCGTGCCAGTCCTTCGCCAGCCGGACCGCCTCCTCGTGGGAGCGCTCGGCGGTGGTGAGCAGCGGCTCCGGCAGCACGCGGTCGCTGACCACGAGCCCGCTCGTGATCCGCAGCCCGAACCGTTCGGCCTCGGTGAAGAGCGCGTCGACCGCGGGCGCGAAGTGGGACCCGAAGACCAGGGACGTCGTGGTCCCCGCGGCGATCAGCCCGGCCACGAGCTCGCCGGCCACCGTGGCGGCGTACGACGTCGACGCGAGGCGCTCCTCCTCCGGCAGGGCGCACCGCTCGAGCCACTCGAGCAGCGGCATGCCGAGCGCGCCGATCACCCGCACCTGCGGGAAGTGGACGTGGGTGTCAACCAGGCCCGGCAGCAGGATCCCGGCCCGCAGGTCGATCACGGGCGCCGCGGGGAGACGGGCCGCGACCGAGGCGAAGGGCCCCCGGTCGGTGATCACGCCGTCGTCGGAGACCGCGAGGCCGAGATCGTCGTCGTAGCGGAAGGCGGGGCCGCTGGAGGTGAACGGGTCGTCGGGGGCGTCGTAGGCGCGGGCCCGGTAGACGACCCCGGCACCGCTCACCTGAGGGTCCTGCGGTCGGCGGCGAGGAGGTCCATCAGCTCGGCCGCGACCGAGACCGCGATGGCGACGGGCAGCTTGGACGAGGAGGCGGGGCCGGGCAGCCCGATCGGGCAGCGGATGCGAGCGACGGCTGCTTCGTCGTGCCCCTCCACAGCGAGCCCCGTGCGGAAGCGGGCCCACTTGGCGGCCGAGCCGATCAGCCCGACCGAGCCGAGGTGCGTGCAGCGCAGTGCCGCGTCGCAGAGGGCGAAGTCCTCGGCGTGGTCGTGGGTCATGACCAGCACGTGGGTGCCGGGCGGGACGGCTCCCAGCGCCAGCTCGGGGACCGGTGAGTGGTGGACCCGCACCCGGGCCTCGCCGTCGGCCGGCAGGGCGAGCCGCTCGTCGGCGAGCAGGCCGGGGCGGGAGTCGACGAGGTGCAGGTCGAGGTCGTGCGCCGCGAGGATGCGGGCCAGCTGGAGACCGACGTGGCCGAGGCCGAAGATCGCGACGGAGCCGACCACCGGCAGCGGCTCGAGCAGCAGGGTCACCTCGCCACCGCAGCACTGGCGGCCGTGATCGGTGCGGGCCTTGTCGGTGAGGCCGAGGACGAGCTGCTCGGGGGTCTGGGTCCCCTGATCGACCATCGTCCGGGCGCGGGCGAGTGCGGTCTCCTCCAGGTTGCCGCCGCCCACGCTCCCCCACGACTCCCCGGCCGAGACGACCATCTTGGCGCCGGCGTCGCGGGGCGCGTGCCCGCGGACGTCCACGACGGTCACCAGCACTCCCGCCTCCCGCTGCTCCCGCAGCCGCTCGACCGCTCCCAGCCAGTGCATGTCAGCCCTCCCCCGCCGCGCCGGCCGCCTGCTCGGACCGGGGGTGGAGGGGCGGCGCCGCCGGGTCCGGCCGGTCGGGCACCGCGCCGGGCAGGCCCTCGACGACGTGGTCGGGGGCCGCGCCCCGCGCGCGCTCGGCCGCCCAGAAGACCGCCTCGGGCGTGGCCGGGGAGGCGAGCTCGACGCTGGCACCCTCCGGTCCGAACGCCGCGACCGCCTCCCGCAGCGCCTCACGGACCGCGAACGCCAGCATGAGCGGCGGCTCACCGACCGCCTTCGAGCCGTAGACCGCACCGTCCTCGTGGGCGTGCTCGAGCAGGGCGACGTGGAGCTCGTCGGGCAGCTCGCCCAGGCTCGGGAGCTTGTAGGTGCTGGCGGACTGGGTGGTCAGCCGGCCGCGCCCGGGGCCGTCGGACTCGTCCCAGCGCAGGTCCTCCATCGTCAGCCAGCCCACCCCCTGCACGAAGCCGCCCTCGACCTGGCCGATGTCCACGAGCGGGGAGAGGCTGTCGCCGACGTCGTGCACGATGTCGACCCGCACGGTGCGGTGGGCGCCGGTGAAGCCGTCGACCTCGACCTCCGCCGCGGCGACGCCGTAGGCGAAGTACTTGAAGGGGTGGCCGCTCATCAGCGTGGAGTCCCAGTGGATGCCCTCGGTGCGGTAGAAGCCCGCGGCCCACAGCTGCACCCGGCTGAAGTAGGCCTCCCGCACCAGCTCTGCCCAGGGCAGGCCGCGCCCCGCGTCGACCTCGCGGAGGCGCGCCAGGACCTGCTCGCAGGCGTCCTTGACCGCACCCCCGTTGAGGTCGGTGCTGGAGCTCGCCGCTGTCGCGGACGTGTTGGGCACCTTGTCGGTGCGGGTGGGTGCGACGCGGACCTTCGCGAGGGGCACGCCCAGGGTGGTGGCCGCGACCTGCAGCATCTTGGTGTGCAGCCCCTGGCCCATCTCGGTGCCGCCGTGGTTGATCAGCACCGACCCGTCCTTGTAGACGTGCACGAGCGCGCCGGCCTGGTTGAAGGCGGTGAAGTTGAAGGAGATGCCGAACTTCACCGGCGTCACCGCGAGGCCGCGCTTGCGGTGGGGGTGGGCGGCGTTGAAGGCCGCGACACCGGCCCGACGGCGTACGACATCACCGGTCTCGAGCACCTGGTCCCACGCGGCGGCGAGCCGCTCGGGGTGGCGCACCACCTGACCGTAGGGCGTGGCCTGGGACTCGACGTAGAAGTTCTTCCGGCGCAGGTCGACGGGGTCGACCCCGAGCAGCGGGGCGCAGCGACCGAGGATGTCCTCGATCACCAGCATCCCCTGCGGCCCGCCGAAGCCGCGGAAGGCGGTCTGGGAGGTCTTGTGGGTGCGGGCCACGCGGCCGTGCAGGAGCACGTGCGGGATCCAGTAGGCGTTGTCGACGTGGCACAGCGCCCGGGCCAGCACCGGCTCGCTGAGGTCGAGGCTCCAGCCGCCGTCCGAGGTCAACGTCGCCTCGAGGGCCGCCAGCCGCCCGTCGTCGTCGAAGCCGACGCGCCACTGGGCGTGGAAGCCGTGGCGCTTGCCGGTCATCGTCATGTCGTGGGTGCGGCTCAGGCGGAGCCGGACGGGCCGACCGGTCAGGACCGCACCGAGGGCGGCGATCGCCGCGAAGCCGTGCGGCTGCATCTCCTTGCCGCCGAAGCCACCGCCCATCCGCAGGCACTGCACGGTGACGTGGTGGCTGTCGAGGCCGAGCACGTGCGCGACGATCTCCTGCGTCTCGCTCGGGTGCTGGGTGCTGCTCTGCACGAACACCTGACCGCCCTCGTCGACGAGCGCCAGCGAGGCATGGGTCTCGAGGTAGAAGTGCTCCTGCCCCGCCATCTCGGTGACGCCGCTGAAGACGCGGGTGGCGCCGGCCAGGCCCTCCTCGACGTCACCCCGGGCGATGACCGGTTGGCCGCCCTGGAAGTGCTCGGCCTCGATCGCCTCGGCGAGGGACACGATCGCGGGCAGCTGCTCGTAGTCGACCTCGACCGCGGCCGCGCCCTGCCGGGCTGCCTCGAGGGTGTCGGCCAGCACCCAGCAGACCGCGTGGCCGACGAACATCACGACCTCGGGGAACAGCGGCTCGTCGTGCTTCACGCCGGCGTCGTTGGTGCCGGGCACGTCGTCGGCGGTCAGCACGCGGACGACGCCCGGCACGGCGAGCGCGGGTGTGGCGTCGAGCCGGGTGACCCGGGCGTGCGGGTGGGGCGAGCAGACCGGGTGCGCGTGCAGGACGTGCGGCGTGCGGTGCACCAGGTCGTCGGTGTAGAGCGCGTGGCCGGTGACGTGCAGGGCGGCGCTCTCGTGGGGCAGGGCGAGGCCGACGACCGCGTCGTCCGGGCGCTCGGAGAGGCGGCTCACGACGACTCCCCCTCGCCCCACGCCTCGCACCACCAGGCCCGCAGCGCGTTGCCCAGCATCGCCGAGCGGTAGGCGGCGCTGGCCCGCTGGTCGTCGATGGGCGTGCCCTCATTGGCGAGCACCAGCGACGCCGCCTCGACGGTCTCCGCGGTCCACGGCCGACCCTCCAGGGCGGACTCGGTGGCGCGGGCGCGCAGGGGTGTCGCGGCGACCCCGCCGAGACCGATGCGTGCCCGCACGACGGTGCCGTCGACGACGTCGAGGGCGGCGGCCACCGCGACGCTGGAGATGTCGTCGTAGCGACGCTTGGCGACCTTGCGGAAGGTGGCGTGCGCGGCCAGCGGTGCGGGCACGCGGACGGCCCGGATGAGCTCGCCGGCGCGCAGCACGGTCTCGCGGTAGCCGGTGAAGAAGTCGGCCAGCGCGACCTCCCGGTCGCCGTACGCCGAGGCGAGCACCACGGTGGCGTCGAGGGCGAGCAGGGCGGGCGCGAGGTCGCCGATCGGCGACGCGGTGGCGAGGTTGCCACCGATCGTCGCGCCGTTGCGGATGAGCGGCGAGGCGAAGAGCGGCCACACCTCGGTGAGCAGCGGCACGGTGCCACCGAGCGCGGCCTCGACCTCGCTCAGGGTCAGCGCGGCGCCGATCTCGATCGGGCCGTCCGTAGAGAAGCCCCGCAGCTCGGGCAGCCGGTCGACCGCGACGACGTGGGACGCCCGACGACCGCGCAGGTTGGCCTCCACGCCCCAGTCGGTGGACCCGGCGACCACCACGGCGTCGGGGTGCTCCGCGAGGAGCGCGAGGGCCTCGGCGAGGTCGCCGGGACGGTCGAAGCCGTCGACCCGGGTGCGTACGACGTCGGGCGCGGGCCGGGCCTGCCTCTCGGCCAGCGGGTCCGCCGGCGCAGGAGCGTCGAGGGCGCGGGCCGCGTCGCGGATCGGGCGGTAGCCGGTGCAGCGGCACAGGTTGCCCGCGATCGCGTGCAGGTCGAACCCGTCAGGACCCTCGGGGCGGTCGGGGCGGTAGTACTCCGCGGCCATCGAGCACGCGAAGCCGGGCGTGCAGTAGCCGCACTGGGAGCCGCCGCCGGCCGCGAGCCCGGCCTGCACGGGGTGCAGGTGCTCGGGCGTGCCGAGGCCCTCCGCGGTGACGACCTCCTGCCCGTCGAGCGCGAGGGCCGGCACGAGGCAGGCGTTGACCGGCGTCCACCGGCTCCCTGCGCCGGCGGGGCGCACGACCATCACGGCGCAGGCGCCGCACTCCCCCTCCGCACACCCCTCCTTGGCCCCGGTGAGCCCGAGGCCGCGCAGGAAGTCGAGCGCGTTGGTGTGGGTGGGCGTGCCGACGAGCGGGCGCGGTCGCCCGTTGACGGTCACCTGCGGATCCGGCATGTTCCTCCCCCTCGTGAATCTACGCGCCCGACGTCACGACCGGGTGAAGTCGCGGGTGCCGGTTGACGTCCTTGTAGAGCAGGTAGCGGAACCGGCCGGGACCGCCGGCGTAGCAGGCCTGCGGGCAGAAGGCGCGCAGCCACATGAAGTCGCCCGCCTCCACCTCCACCCAGTCCTGGTTGAGCAGGTAGACCGCCTTGCCCTCCAGGACGTAGAGCCCGTGCTCCATCACGTGCGTCTCCGGGAACGGGATCGCGCCGCCGGGCTCGAAGCTCACGATGTTGACGTGCATGTCGTGGCGCACGTCGAGCGGGTCGACGAAGCGCTGCGTGCCCCACGCGCCGCCCGTGTCAGGCATCGGCTCGATCGCCACGTCGTCCTCGTGCACCACGAAGGGCTCGGGCACCTCGACGCCGTCGACGCGCTCGTAGGCCTTGCGGATCCAGTGGAACGTCGCGGACTCCCCGGTCGTGCGCAGCGACCAGGCCGTGCCGGGCGGGAGGAAGGCGTAGGTCCCGGGACGCAGGGCGTGCACGTCTCCCCCGGACCGTCCGCCGACGCGGAGCTCGGCGGTCCCGTCGACGACGAGGAGCACCGACTCCGCGTCGGGGTCGTCGTCGGGCCGGTCCGACCCGCCGCCCGCCGCCACCTCGACGACGTACCACGAGAACGTCTCGGCGAAGCCGGACAGCGGCCGGGCGATCACCCAGAGGCGGGTGTCGTCCCAGTGCGGCAACCGGCTGGCGGTGATGTCGCTGAGCGTGCCGCGCGGGATGACGGCGTACGCCTCGGTGAAGACCGCCCGGCCGGACTGGCCGGTGGTCAGGTCGGTCTGCGACGGCAGCCCGCCCCGTGGCACCCAGTAATTCATCGGGCCTCGCCTCTCCTCAGCAGTCGTCCCCGTGGCCCGGCCGCCAGGTCGACCGGACGACCGCGCAGCCAGGTGGCCCGCACGGTGCCGGTGAGCGTACGCCGGGCGTAGGGCGTGACCGGGTTCTTGTGGTGGAGCGCGGCGGGGTCGACCACCCGCTCCTCGTCGGGCGCGAACACGCAGAGGTCGGCGTCGGCGCCGACCGCGATCTCGCCCTTGCCGGCCAGGCCCACCCGGCGGGCGGGCGCCGTGGCCATCCAGCGCACCACGTCGGTGAGGGGTACGCCGCGCTCGCGGGCGCCCGTCCAGACGACCGGCAGGCCGAGCTGGAGGGAGGCGATGCCGCCCCAGGCGTCAGCGAAGTCGCCGGTGTCGCGGTGCTTGAGGTCGGCGGTGCACGGCGAGTGGTCGGAGACGACGAGGTCGATGTCGCCGTCGGCCAGCGCCTGCCACAGCGCGTCGCGGTTGGTGGCGTCGCGGATCGGAGGGCAGCACTTGAGCTCGGTGGCGCCGTCGGCGACGGTCGCGGCGTCGAAGTGGAGGTAGTGCGGGCAGGTCTCCACGGAGACGTCGACGCCGTCGGCCCGCGCGGCCCGCAGGGCCGGCACCGCGCCGGAGGCACTCAGGTGCACCACGTGGGCGCGCCCGCCGGTGCGGCGGGCGGTGTCGATGACCAACGAGACGGCCCGCTCCTCGGCGGCATCCGGCCGGCTCTCCAGGAAGCCTCGGTAGGCCGTGCCGTGGGCACACTCGGTGATCTCGTCGCCGTCCTCGGCGTGCACGATCATCAACGAGCCGATCCGGGCGGTCTCGGCCATCGCGGTGGCGAAGTCGGCCGCGGCCAGGTGCGGGAACTCCTCGACGCCGGAGTCGAGCAGGAAGCACTTGAAGCCGAGGACGCCGGCCTCGTGGAGCGGTGCCAGGTCGGCGACGTTGCCGGGGACGGCGCCGCCCCAGAAGCCGACGTCCACCCACACCTGGTCGACCGCGACGCGACGCTTCTCCTCCAGCGCCGCGACCGTCGTGGTGGGCGGGACGCTGTTGAGCGGCATGTCGACGATCGTGGTGACGCCGCCGGCGGCCGCGGCCCGGGTGGCGCTGGCGAAGCCCTCCCAGTCGGTGCGCCCCGGCTCGTTGACGTGGACGTGGGTGTCGACCAGCCCCGGCAGCAGCACCTCGTCGTCGGTGAGCTCGACGACCTCCGGCGCCGCGAGATCGTCGTACGCCGCCAGCGCGACGACGCGACCTTCGCGAATGCCGACCGCGACGGCTTGCTCCACGCCGTCGACGACCGCGCGAGCGGCACGGATGACGGTGTCCAGCTCCGTCGGGGGTGCCACGCTCAGCTGCCCCGGTAGGTCGAGTAGCCGAACGGGCTCAGCAGGAGCGGCACGTGGTGGTGCCGGTCGTCGACGACGCTGAACACGACGACGACCTCGGGGTAGAAGGCGGCCCGGTCCTGCGCGGCGAACCACGCCCCGGTGTCGAAGCGCAGGACGTGGTCCTCGGCGACGAGGTCGGCGGCGAGGTCGCCGACCCGGCCGTCGGCGTCTGTCACGGCCTCGGCGAGGACGCTCCCGTCCGCGGACTCGAGCGTGACGCGCAGGCCCGTGGCCGGCCGTCCGGTCGCGGTGTCGAGGACGTGGGTGCTCAGCGACGCCATCAGGACAGTGCCTCCCTCATCCGCAGGACGGCGATCTGGGTCAGCTGGTCGATCGTGGCGGCGCGCTCGAGGTCGTCGCTGTTGTCGAGGCGCTGCTGCAGGTGCTCGAGGATGTCGTGCCCGTCGCGGCCCGCCGCCCGGACGATGAAGACACGACCGAAGCGCTCCTCGTAGGCGCGGTTGCCGTCGGCGAGCCTGCGGGCGAGATCGGCGTCGTCGTGGTCGACGCCGGACTGCTCGCGCGCGGAGTGGTCGGCGTCGTGCAGCGCTGCGTCGGCACGCTCGCCGATGCGGGGGTGCCGGGCCAGCGCCTGCGTGAGGTCCTCGTCGGAGATGGTCGCCGACGCGGCGACCATCGCGGCCTCGACGTCGCCGAGGGTGTCGTACGGCCTGCCGGCGACGACCCGGTCGGCCCACCGCGGCGCGTCGAGGCAGGTCAGCAGCAGCTGCCGGGCCTCGTCGTCGCTCGCGGCGTCGAAGCGGGAGACGCTCATGGCTCCTCCCGCATGACGGTCGCCTCGATCAGCCCGTAGGGCCGGTCGGCGGCGATGAACACCTCGCCCGGGTTGTCGAGCCCGAAGGGCTCGAGGTCGACGAGGAAGTGGTGCTTGTTGGGGGCCTCGAAGGAGATCCGGTCGATCTCGTCGTGCGCCTCGAGCACCGCGCGGCCCATCGCGTAGAGCGTCTCCTGCAGGGCGCGGCTGTAGGTCGTCGCGAAGGTCGCCAGGAGCCTCGCGCGCACCGCGTCCCAGGTGGTGTTCCAGTCGACGTCGTCGAGGCGGGAGAAGCGCCAGGCGGCCTTCAGCTCGGTCGCCAGGACGCGGTCGTCGGCGTCGGCGAGCGTCGTGTACTCGTCGCGCAGGAAGCCCGTGAACTCCGAGCCGGTCGACTTCAGCACCACCAGGTCGCGCAGCCCGGAGGTGACCACCGGTCCCGCCGACGTCACCTCGACCACCGTGGTGCGCACCTCGCCACCACGCCGCACGAAGGCGTGGTCGTGACCGAAGCCGTTGACGGGGATCCGGTCCCACGCGTGCTCCTCGACCCGCACCACGGCTCCCTCCGCGGCCGGCGTGGCCTCGAGCAGGCGGCTGCCGAGCGCGATCGCGTAGTCCTCGGGCGAGCTGACACCGTGCTTCTTCGCGTAGGCGAACGCCGTGTTCTTCTGCGTGTCGGTGGGGAGCACGTGCGACTGGTCGCCGTCGGTGTGCGCCGCGGCGAAGTCGCCGTGGAGCGACGTCGACACGGTGAGGTCGCGGATCTGGTGGCGCTCGGTGTCGCGCACGATGCGCACCACACGCGTCTCCGCCTTGCCGTAGCGGTTCGGTCCAAGAACGATCCCCATGCCTCAGCCTTCCTGTCCTCGGGTGCGGTGTGCCAGCCCGGCGAGCCGGTGCGGGTCGAGCCCGGTGCCCTCGCCCACCTCGTCCTGCGACAGGGCGCCGCAGTCGGTCCCGCGCAGCAGGAAGTCGGCGAGCGCGCGGGCGGTCGCCGGCTCGTCGAGGACGCCGGAGTCGCGGCGCTCGACGTAGGTGCGCAGCCGGTCCGCCGCGGCTGCGAGCCCGTCGCGGTAGAACCCGAACGTGGCCGCGAACCGGGTGGGCAGCTGCGCCGGGTGGAGGTCCCACCCCTGGTAGTAGCCACGCGCGAGCGAGCGCCGCACGAGCCGCAGGTGGTTGGCCCACGCGGCCTCGACCTCGTCGGGCCCGCCGACCGGCAGCAGGTTGGTGGAGCCGTCGGAGAGGCGTACGCCGGTGCCGGCCGCGGCGGCCTGCATGACCGCCTTGGCGTGGTCGGCGACGGGGTGCTCGAGGCTCTGGTGGGCCGCGGCGATGCCGCAGGAGGCGGAGTAGTCGTAGGTGCCGTAGTGGAGGCCGGTGCAGCGGCCGGCCGAGGCGTGCACCATCCGCGCGACGAGCGCGCTGCCGTCGGGGCCCAGGATCGACTGCGGGGTCTCGACCTGGATCTCGAAGCGCAGGGCCCCGTCGGCGAGGCCCAGCTCGCGCTCGAGTCGCGTGGCCACGTGGACGAGCGCCTCGACCTGCTCGACAGCGGTCACCTTCGGGAGCGTGACGACGAAGGTCGGCGGCAGCGGGCCGTCCTCGACCAGACCGGCGACGAAGAGGGTCAGGGTGCGCACGCCCCGGGCCCGGGTCGGGGCCTCGAACCCCTTGAACCGGATGCCGGTGAAGGGCGCGGCCGTCCCGGCGTCGAGGGCCGCCCGCAGGTCGCGCGCCGCACGTCGTACGTCGTCGTCCTCCTCGTCGTCGGACCGGGTGCCGTAGCCGTCCTCGAAGTCGATGCGGAGGTCCTCGACGGGCTCGCGCTCGAGCTTGGCGCGCACCAGCGACAGCAGGTCGCCGTCACCGTCGAGGAGCGCGAGCAGGCGGTCCTCGTGCTGCTCCACCACACCGAGCGCGGCCGCGCCGTGGTCGCCGATCAGGCCCGGGTGGAAGCGGTCGGCCGGGACGTACACGGTGTGGACGGGCTGACGCCCGGCGCGCTCACCCGGGTAGTGGGCCGCGAGCGCGGCGTCGACGTCCGCGAGGCGGACGTCGAGCTCGCTCGCGAGACCACCGACGAGGTGGTCGAGGCTCTCCATGCGGAGACCCTAGACCCGCGTCAGTGCGTCGGGGGGCGCTTGCGCTGGGGCGCCGGGCGGGTCGGGTCGTCGTCGGGCCGGTCGAAGCCCTCCGGCACGACGATGGGCCGCAGCCGCGCCCAGCCGATGAAGACGGCGGCGACCACGATCAGCGCCAGCCCGGTCCACAGGTTGGCGTTGACGCCCCCGGTCTTGTCCGGCTCGTGCTCGCCGAGCAGCCCGGCGAGCACGAGGATCACGCCGTAGATGCCCATGAGGGCGCCGATGATGTTGCGGATGTCGAACGCGCCGGCCTTGTGCGGAGCGGCTGAGGTGTCGGACGTGCCGGACGTGTCGGTCATGGTGGCCCCTCTCAGAAGGCGAAGTTGAGGATGATGACCATCGCGAGCGAGATGCCGGCGAGCGGGAGCGTGCGGCGCCACCAGGGGTACGACGCCTCGTGGGGGTCGGTGCGCTCCTCGCGCGGCGTCTCGGAGTAGACCAGGCCCCTGAGCTCGGAGGCGGGCTTGGGCTTGGTCACCAGGGAGACCACGACGCTCAGCACGATGTCGACCGTGAAGGCGACCGACGCCGCGAGGAAGGCCACACCCTGGCCGGACAGCTCGAAGACACCAGCCGCAGCGGTGCGGTCGACCGCGATGGCCGACAGGGTGCCGGCCACGAGTCCCACCCAGCCGGCCGTCGGGGTCATCCGCTTCCAGAACATGCCCAGGATGAAGGTCGCGAACAGCGGTGCGTTGAAGAACCCGAACAGCGTCTGGAGGTAGTTCATGACGTTGTCGTAGCCGAGCGCGATCTGGGCGGTGAAGATCGCGACGACCGTCGCGCCCACGGTGGCGATCCGGCCGATCCGCAGGTAGTAGTCGTCGCTGTGGTTCTTGCGGATGTAGCGCTGCCACAGGTCGTAGGAGAAGACCGTGTTGAAGGCGGAGATGTTGGCCGCCATGCCGGCCATGAAGGCCGCGAGCAGGCCCGCGATCGCGAGGCCGAGCAGCCCGTTGGGCAGGACGTCGCGCATCAGGAGCAGCAGCGCGTCGTTGTAGGCGACGCCCTCCCCGGACGCGCCGCCCTCGGGACTGCCGCCGTTCTTGAGGTCGATCATCTCCTTGACCAGGACGGCGGAGATCATGCCCGGCACGATGACGATGAAGGGGATGAACATCTTGGGGAAGGAGCCGATGATCGGCGTCTTGCGGGCCGAGGAGATGGAGTCGGAGGCCATCGCCCGCTGCACCTCGACGAAGTTGGTCGTCCAGTAGCCGAAGGACAGCACGAAGCCGAGCCCGAAGACGATGCCGATGACCGACAGGAGCGGGGAGTCGAAGCCGGAGAGCGCCTGGCCCGGCCAGGCGTTGAGCTGTTGGTCCGCTGGCGGCGCCTCGGACGCGGACGACGCCCCGGCCGACGCGGCGGTGATCTTGTCGGTCAGTCCGTCCCAGCCACCGACGCGGTGCAGGCCGATCAGCGTGAGCGGGACCAGGGAGGCCACGATGACGAAGAACTGCAGCACCTCGTTGTAGATCGCGGCGCTCAGTCCGCCGAGGGTGATGTAGGAGAGGACCACGACGCCCGCCACGATCAGCGCGATCCAGATCTCCCAGCCGAGCAGGGCGCGTACGATCCCCGCCAGCAGCGCGAGGTTGACACCCGCGATCAGCAGCTGCGCGACCGCGAAGCTGATCGCGTTGACGAGGTGCGCGCCCGTCCCGAACCGTCGGAACATGAACTCCGGCACGGAGCGGACCTTCGAGCCGTAGTAGAACGGCATCATCACGACGCCGAGGAACAGCATCGCCGGGACCGCGCCGACCCAGAAGTAGTGGAACGTCGGCAGGCCCAGCTCGGCACCGTTGGCCGACATGCCCATGATCTCGACGGCCCCGAGGTTGGCGGAGATGAAGGCGAGACCGGTCACCCAGGCCGGGAGCGAACGTCCCGAGAGGAAGAAGTCGATCGACTCCGACACCGACCGCCGGGCCATCACGCCGATGCCGAGCACGAAGCCGAAGTAGATCGCGACCAGCAGGTAGTCCAGCCAGGTCGCGTCGATCAGGGTTTCGGACACGCGTTCCTCCCGAGCGTCAGCAGTGATTCAGTTGGGGCCACCGAGAAACCTAGACCCCGGGCGACGGCGGGCGCGACCACCCCTCGGGAGGTCAGTCGCCGACGACGACCTCCACCTCGAAGCCCTCGGAGCTCTCCAGGTGGCGCGATGTGCTGCTCGCCACCGGCGTGCGGGTAGCGGTGAGCAGGACATGTTCCGAGGGCCGAAAAGGTGTATCACTCACCGCTCCCCGCCGGACCGCCCGGGTGGCGGTGCGTGAGGCAAGTTTCGGGGCGTCAGAACCTGCGCCACTCACCGCTGCCGGCGAGCTCACTCCCACTCGATGGTGCCCGGAGGCTTGGAGGTGATGTCGAGGGTGACCCGGTTGATCTCCTCGACCTCGTTGGTGATCCGCGTGGAGATGCGCTCCATCACCTCGTACGGCAGGCGGGCCCAGTCGGCGGTCATCGCGTCCTCGGAGGTGACCGGGCGGATCACGACGGGGTGGCCGTAGGTGCGGCCGTCGCCCTGGACGCCGACGGAGCGGACGTCGGCGAGGAGCACGACCGGCATCTGCCAGATGTCGCGGTCGAGGCCGGCGCGGGTGAGCTCCTGGCGGGCGATGGCGTCGGCGCGGCGCAGGATGTCGAGGCGGTCGGCCGTGACCTCGCCGATGATCCGGATGCCCAGGCCCGGGCCGGGGAACGGCTGGCGCCACACCATGTCCGCCGGCAGGCCGAGCTGCTCGCCGACGAGGCGGACCTCGTCCTTGAACAGGGTGCGCAGCGGCTCCACGAGTGCGAACTCGAGGTCCTCGGGCAGGCCGCCGACGTTGTGGTGCGACTTGATGTTGGAGGTGCCGGCACCTCCGCCGGACTCCACGACGTCGGGGTAGAGCGTGCCCTGCACGAGGAAGCCCACCTTGTCGCCGTGCTCGGCCGCCTCGCCGAGCACCTGCACCTCGGCGGCCTCGAAGGCGCGGATGAACTCGCGGCCGATGATCTTGCGCTTCTCCTCCGGGTCGGTGACCCCGGCGAGGGCGGACAGGAACGTCTCGCGCGCGTCGTAGACGTGGAGGTTGACGCCGGTCGCGGCGACGAAGTCGCGCTCGACCTGCTCGGCCTCGCCCTCGCGGAGCAGGCCGTGGTCGACGAAGACGCAGTGGAGGCGGTCGCCGATGGCGCGCTGCACGATGGCGGCCGCCACGGCGGAGTCGACGCCGCCGGACAGGCCGCAGATCGCCAGGCCGCTGTCGCCGATCTGCTCGCGGACGCGCTCGATCTGCTCCTCGGCGATGTTGAGCATGGTCCACGTCTGGCGCGCGCCGGCGATGTGGTGCAGGAAGTGCTCGAGCACCTTCTGGCCGTGCTCGGAGTGCAGGACCTCCGGGTGCCACTGGACGCCGGCGAGGCCGCGGCCCACGTCCTCGAAGGCGGCGACCGGGGTGTCCTCGGTGGAGGCGAGCACGGTGAAGCCCTCGGGTGCCCGCGCGACGGAGTCGCCGTGCGACATCCAGACCTTGTGCTCGGTCGGGAGGCCCTCGAGGAGCGTGCCCGGCTCGGAGACGGAGACCGGCGTACGTCCGTACTCGCGCGCGCCGGTGTGGGCGACCTCGCCGCCGAGGCCCTTGGCCATCAGCTGGAAGCCGTAGCACATGCCGAAGACCGGCACCCCGGCCGTGAAGACACCGGAGTCGATGCCCGGGGCGCCCTCGGCGTAAACGCTCGACGGGCCGCCCGACAGGATGATCGCCTTCGGCTTGCGCGCGAGCATCTCGGCCACCGGCATGGTGTGCGGAACGATCTCGGAGTAGACCCGCGCCTCGCGGACGCGCCGCGCGATCAGCTGGGCGTACTGCGCCCCGAAGTCGACGACGAGGACCAGGTCGTGCTCTCCAGGCTGCGTCACGCGCCGAGTCTATCGACGTACGCCCCTGGGATGGGACCGGGCCGAGACGCGGCCGAAATCGCCCCAGGGCCCGATCGGGGAGCGAGTGCGGAGCATCGGGCCCGGCCCGCTCATCCCGGTCCGAAATCGCCCCAGGGCCCGATCGGGGAGGGAGGGTGATCGGGCCCTGGGGCTTTGGCTCCCAGCCACTGCGAGCAGCGACGGGACGAGAGACCCGGCCCTTGGGAGGGAGCATGACTGCCGGGTCCCTCACCCGGCCCAACGATGTCTCCGAGAGGTGGTTACGGCCCGATCGGGTGTTTTCAGCTCACGCCGACGATGGGCAGGCGCAGTGCTCCCGGCGCGGCCTCCGGGACGGCGGGGTTCTTCGGCGCCACCGGAGCGAGCCGGCGGTAGGCCGAGCCGAGCGCCGGACGCGGGTCGGCCTCGCCCTTGTTGGGCCAGAACGACATCGCGCGCTCCGCCTGGGCGGTGATCGTGAGCGACGGGTTGACCCCGAGGTTCGCCGACACCGCCGAGCCGTCGACCACGTGCAGGCCGTCGTAGCCGTAGAGGCGCTGGTAGGGGTCCACGACACCGGTCGCGGGCGAGTCGCCGATGGCGCAGCCGCCGATGAAGTGCGCCGTCAGCGGCATCCCGAGGGGCTCGCCGATCGCGCCGTAGGCCCGACGGGCGCCCATGATCCGAGCCAGCCGGCGTACGGCGTCGTAGGCCGGTGCGATGTAGGTCGGGTTGGGGGCGCCGTGGCCCTGGGTCGACGACAGGTAGCCGAAGCCGCCGCGCTTGCGCCACACCGTGGTGATCGAGTTGTCGAGCGTCTGCATGACCAGGGCGACCACGGTGCGACGCGACCACGTGTCGAGCGAGTAGAGGTCGCGCAGCCCGTCGCGCTGGCGCCACAGCTCCTTGCCCCACGTGCGCCACCGCTTCTCGCCGAGCACCTCGTCGACGAGCACGGTCGCCATCAGCGGCATCACGTTGCGACCGCGGCCGTAGCGGACGGGCTCGACGTGCGTGTGCTCGTCGGGGTGGAAGCTCGAGGTGATCGCGACGCCGTCCGTCCAGTCGACGGCGTCGTCGTTGGCGGTGGCCCAGAGGATGGCTTCGGAGTTGGTGCGCGTGAGGACGCCCAGCCGGTCGGAGATCCCGGGCAGCGAGCCCTCGGCCTTGAGGCGGTGCAGCAGGCGCTGCGTGCCGATCGCGGCGGCGGAGAACACGACGTGGTCGGCGGTGAAGGTCCTGACCGCTCGCCGGCGCGACAGCTTGGCCTTGGTCCAGCGGGCCGTGACCTCGTACCCGCCCCCGGCGCGAGGTCGTACGTCGGTGACGGTGGTCAGCGGGTGCACGACGGCGCCGTTGCCCTCGGCGAGGTGGAGGTAGTTCTTGACCAGGGTGTTCTTCGCGTTGTGCCGGCAGCCGGTCATGCACGAGCCGCAGTTGATGCAGGTGGACCGCTCCGGCCCGGCGCCGCCGAAGAACGGGTCGGGCACCGTCTCGCCCTCGGCCTGCCCGGGCTCCCCGAAGAAGACGCCCACGGGCGTCGGCACGAACGTGTGGCCGACCCCCATCTCGTCGGCCACCTTCTTCATCGCCACGTCGGCGGGCGTGGTCCTGGCGTACGTCGTGACGCCCAGCATCCGCTTGGCCTGGTCGTAGTAGGGCGCCAGCTCGGACCGCCAGTCCGTGATGTGCGACCACTGCGGGTCCTGGAAGAAGGGCTCCGGGGGCTCGTAGAGGGTGTTGGCGTAGTTGAGGGAGCCGCCGCCCACACCGGCGCCGGCGAGGATGAAGCAGTCGTGGACGATGTCGATGCGCTGGATGCCGTAGAGACCGACCTCCGGGCGGAAGAGGAACTTCTTCACGTCGCCGCCGTGCTCCGGCAGCTCGTCGTCGGCGAAGCGGGCGCCGGCCTCGAGCACCCCGACCGAGTAGCCCTTCTCGGTCAGCCGCAGGGCCGTGACCGAGCCGCCGAAGCCCGACCCCACGACGAGGACGTCGTAGTGCGTGGCCTCGGGGGCGGCTTGCGGGGTGGAAGTCATGCCAGGCCCAGCTTGTTCATCAGCCGCAGCGCCCCGGTCATGACCTTGGCGTTGGTCTCCTCCGACATCCCGAACATGGGCGCGATCGGCATGAGTCGCTGCGTGGCGACGGACTGTGCCTCGGTGTAGCGGTGGATGCCCTCGGCGCCCTGGCGGCGGCCGAGGCCGGACTCGCGCATGCCCCCCATCGGGGCACCCAGCGAGCCGAACGTCGCGCCGTAGGCCTCGTTGACGTTGACGGTGCCGCACCTGATGCGACGGGCGAGCGCGCGACCGCGCGCAGCGTCGCGGGTCCAGACCGAGGCGTTGAGACCGTAGCTGCCGTCGTTGGCGCGCTCGACCGCCTCGTCCTCGCTGTGGAACCGGTAGAGCGAGACGACCGGGCCGAAGGTCTCCTTGCCGAAGCACTCCATGTCGGCCGAGACACCCTCGAGGATCGTGGGCTCGAAGACGAAGGGGCCGAGGTCGGGACGGTGCCGGCCGCCGGTGAGCACGCGCGCACCCTTGGCGACGGCGTCCTCGACGTGACGGGTCACCGTGTCGAGCTGGGCCTGGGAGATCAGCGAGCCGATGTCGACCGACCAGTCCTGGCTGGCGCCGAGGGTCATCGCCTGCGTGCGCGAGACGAAGGCGTCGACGAAGCGGTCGTAGACCTGGTCGGCGACGAAGAGGCGCTCCATCGACACGCACAGCTGGCCGGCGTTGGAGAAGACCGCGCGGGTGGCGCCCTCGGCGGCCCGCTGGACGTCGGCGTCGCGGAGCACGAGCATCGGGTTCTTGCCACCGAGCTCGAGGGAGCAGCCGATCAGCCGCTCGGCGCACCCCTGCGCGATGAGCCGGCCGGTGGCGGTCGATCCGGTGAAGCAGACGTAGTCGGCGTGGGCGACGATCGCGCCGCCCACCTCGGGACCGGGGCCGGCGACCACCTGCCACGTCTCGGCCGGGATGCCCGCCTCCTCGAGGAGCTGCGCGGCGAGCAGCGCGGTCAGCACGGTCTGGGCGTCGGGCTTGGAGACCACGGCATTGCCGGCCAGCAGCGCCGGGATGCCGTCGCAGAGCGCCATCGAGAGGGGGTAGTTCCAGGGCGAGATGATGCCGACGACGCCCTTCGGCACCCGGTTGACCTCGGCGCGGGTGAGCACCGGGAACATGCCGCCGACCCGCCGGGTGTCGAGGTGCTCGTGGGCGGTGCGGGCGTAGTAGCGCGCCGTGAGCGCGAGGTGGGCGACCTCGAGGTACGCGTCCTTGCGGGCCTTGCCCGACTCCCACACCACCAGGTCGATGAGCTCCTGCTGGCGGTCGAGCAGCAGGTCGTGCAGGCGGAGCAGCGCCGCCGCCCGGTCGTCGACGGAGGTGGCCGCCCACGACACCTGGGCGCGGCGGGCCCGGGTGAACGCCTCGGCGACGTCGGCGGGACTCGACTGGGGGACGTGCGCGAGCGGCGTGCCGCCGATCGGCGACGCCACGGCGAGCGTGTCCCCGGTGGTGCTGACGAGGCGCCGCGTGAGGCTGGCGACGTAGGCCCGGTCGAGGCCGTAGGCCGCGGTCGCGTCGTGCTCGGGGTCCGCGGGCCCGTCGGTGATGGGACCGGAGGCGGGGGTCTGCTCACTCATTCCTGCAGCGTAGGTCGCGGTCGACGCCGTTGCTACCGGTTGGTCACTTCGTCCCAACATTCGACATATCGGCCAGATTTGTCCAACCGCGATCGGGCACGCCGCCGGCGTCTAGGCTCGCCGCATGACGACGCCGGTGCCCGCCTCCGCGCCCTTCGCCCCGTCCACCCGCATCCTGGCCGGCTCGCTCATGGGCGCCCTGGTCGTGATCGGGGTCGCCCTGTCGGTGGTGCTGCCCGCCCCGGACGCGTTCCCCCTCCTGCCGCTGGCGGTGCAGGTGCTGGCCGGTGTCGTCGCGCACCTGCTGCTCGAGACCGTCGGCTACCGCACCCCGCCCCTGGCCGCGGACCTCTCCGACGACGAGGCGGCCGCACAGGCCCGCACCCGCTGGCAGGCGCTGATGATCATGCGGTTCGCCATCGCGGAGTTCATCGCGATCGCCTCGGTCGCCGCCGCGTTCGTGCTGCCCGACGGCAGCATCCTCACCTACCTCGGCGGCGCCGCCGTCTCGCTGGTCCTGATGGTCGTGCACGTGTGGCCGGGTGCCCGACCGGTCGGCAAGGTCGCCGACGCGCTCGAGGCCGGCGGCAAGCGCTCCGGCCTGCGCGAGGCCTTCGGCCTGTCGGCACCGGGACCGATCCAGCGGCTCTAGACGATCTCGGGAGCCTTGACCCTCGCCTCGTCGGCCTCCTGGTCGGTCGGCATGAGCTGGCTCTGCCGCTCCGCCTCGACGCGTCGCAGGTAGTGGTCGACCTCCGCTTCGGTCTGCGCCTCGTCCCACCCCAGCGCCTCGGCCATCAGCTCGGCTGCCGGCCTGGAGGCGGCGATCCCGCGGTCGAAGGTCTCGATGGACACGCGTGTACGCCTGGCCAGCACGTCGTCGAGGTGGCGCGCGCCCTCGTGGGTGACGGCGTAGAGCACCTCGGCGCGCAGGTAGTGCTCGGCCCCGGGCAGGGGCTCGCCGAGATCGGGACGACGGTGGATCAGGGCGAGCAGCTCGTCGACGAGCCCGCCGTAGCGACCGAGCAGGTGGTCGATCATCCCGATCTCGAGGCCGGACGCGCGGCTGAGCGCGACCCGCTGGTTGGTGCGCGCCTCGTGGCCCCACGCCCCCATCAGCGGCACCCGGTCGGTGATCGAGGCGGGGGTGGCGTCGAAGTCACGGATCGCGTGGTCGACGGCGTCGCGCGCCATGACGCGGTACGTCGTCAGCTTGCCGCCGGCGACCAGCACGAGGCCGGGCACGGGGTTGGCGACGGTGTGCTCGCGGGAGAGCTTGGTGGTCTCTCCCATGTCGCCCTCCTTGCGCATCGGCTTGAGGAGCGGGCGGAGGCCGGCGTAGACCCCCACCACGTCACGGTGGTCGAGCGGGTCCTTGAGGAGCCGGTTGGCGTGCTCGAGCACGTAGTCGATGTCGGTCTTGCTGGCGGCGGGGTGGGCCAGGTCGAGGTCCCAGGCCGTGTCGGTCGTGCCGATGATCCAGAACTGGTCCCACGGGATCACGAACAGCACGGACTTCTCGGTCTTGGTGATGAAGCCGCACTCGGACCGGATCCGGTCCTTGGGCACGACGACGTGGATGCCCTTGCTGGCGTCGACGTCGAGCTGCGCCTCGCCGCCCACCAGGTCCTGCACCTCGTCGGTCCACACGCCGGCCGCGTTGATGACGACGCGGGCTCGGATCTCGAGGTCGCGCTGGCCCTCGAGGTCGCGGGCCCGTACGCCGACGACGCGGTCGCCCTCGCGCAGGAAGCCGGTCACCTTGGTCCGGGTCGCCACGTGGGCGCCGTTGTTGGCGGCGGTGCGGGCGATGGTCATCACCAGCCGGGCGTCGTCGACCTGGCAGTCGTAGTAGCGGATCGCGCCGTGGAGGTCGTCGGTGCGGATGTCGGGCGCCATCCGGGCGAGCTGCTTGCGGAAGACGTGCTTGTGCTTCGGCACGCCCATGTCGTACTTGCCCGTCATCGCCATCGTGTCGTAGAGCGCGACGCCGGCACCGACGTAGGGGCGCTCCCACGCGTGCTCGAGCGGGTAGAGGAACGGCACGGGCCGTACCAGGTGCGGCGCGAGCCGGGTGAGCAGCAGGCCGCGCTCCTCCAGCGCCTCCTTGACCAGCGCGAAGTCGAACATCTCCAGGTAGCGCAGGCCACCGTGCACCAGCTTCGACGAGCGCGAGGAGGTGCCGGAGGCCAGGTCGCGCTGCTCGACGAGGCCCACCTTGAGGCCGCGCGTGACCGCGTCGAGAGCGGCGCCCACGCCGACGATGCCGCCGCCGACGACCAGCACGTCGAGCTCGCCGGACCCCAGCTGCTGGAGCGCGTCGGCGCGCTGGTCGGCATCGAGGGCCTTGGCGAGCGTCATGCGGTCAGTGTCTCAGGGGCGCCCCAGCCCGGACCGACCGAGGATCAGTGCTGGACGACGACCTCGATGCGCTGGAACTCCTTGAGCTCGGTGTAGCCCGTGGTCGCCATGGCGCGGCGCAGGGCGCCGACGAGGTTCATCGTGCCGTCGGCGGTGCGCGAGGGACCGAACATGATCTCCTCCAGCGAGCCGACCGGGTCGAACTGCACCCGCTGGCCGCGCGGGAGCTCGGCGTGCGTCGCCTCGCTCCCCCAGTGGAAGCCCCGGCCCGGGGCCTCGCTGGCACGGGCGAGCGGCGAGCCGATCATCACCGCGTCGGCGCCGCAGGCGATCGCCTTGGCGATGTCGCCCGAGCTGCCGATGGAGCCGTCGGCGATGACGTGGACGTATCGGCCGCCGGACTCGTCGAGGTAGTCACGGCGGGCCGCGGCCACGTCGGCGACCGCGCTCGCCATCGGCACCGCGACGCCGAGGACCGTACGCGTGGTGTGGGCGGCACCGCCGCCGAAGCCGACGAGCACGCCGGCGGCGCCGGTGCGCATGAGGTGGAGCGCGGCCTGGTAGGTCGCACAGCCGCCCACGATGACGGGGACGTCGAGCTCGTAGATGAACTCCTTGAGGTTCAGCGGCTCGGCGTTGCTGCTCACGTGCTCGGCGGAGACGGTCGTGCCGCGGATGACGAACATGTCGACCCCTGCGTCGACGACGGCCTTCACGTGCTCCTTGGTGCGCTGTGGCGACAGCGACCCGGCCACGGTGACACCGGCGGCGCGCACCTCCTTGAGGCGCGCGGTGATCAGCTCGGGCTTGATCGGCTCGGTGTAGATCTCCTGCATCCGGCGGGTGGCGTCGGCGCCCTGGAGTCCGGCCACCTCCTCCAGCAGGCCGGTCGGGTCGTCGTAGCGCGTCCAGAGGCCCTCGAGGTTGAGCACCCCGAGCCCGCCCATCTGCCCGAGGGCGATCGCCGTCGAGGGCGACATGACGGAGTCCATCGGCGCGGCGAGCACGGGGATGTCGAAGCGGTAGGCGTCGATCTGCCAGGCGGTGCTGACCTCCTCCGGGTCGCGGGTGCGCCGGGAGGGCACGATCGCGATGTCGTCGAAGGAGTAGGCGCGGCGACCGCGCTTGGCACGGCCGATGTCGATCTCGCTCATGACCGGAAGCCTATCGGCGAGCAGCAGGCCCGGCCGGGCCCCCACCCGACCGGACCTTCTGGACCCGGGATCCATACCCCACGTTTGGATCCGGTCAGATGGTACCCAATTCTGGGCCGGGTGGCACACTTCCGCCGATCGAGCTGCTGGGACGGCCCCCGGTCGGTCCGTCGGTCGCTCCGTCGACGGCCGTGCGCAGCGACCGGCGCAGCCACGCGGCGTACCGCTCGACCGTCCAGCCGCGGTGCTGCGCGAGCGTCAGGTAGGTCTCCGCGCGCGTCAGCAGGTAGACCTCGTCGACGGCGTCCGGCGCCGGCTCCCCCCGCGCGAGCAGCCGCACCAGGTCCTCGCACATCGCCGCGTGGGCGAGGTGGGCACCCCGGACGAGGTCGCGCAGGGCGGGGTCCTGCTCGGCGCCAGTCCCCAGCACCCACACCAGCGGACCCATCGGTACGACGATGCTGCAGGCGAGCTCGACGAACCGGTCGAGCCGCACCTCCACGTCGGGCTCGTCCTCGAGCCGCAGGGCGGCGAAAGCCTCCAGCAGCCCGCCGCGGCGCCCGAACCCGGCGGACCGGAAGGCCGCCATGAAGACACCGGCCTTGGTGCCGAAGGTCTTGGTCACCAGCTCGACGGACACCTCCGACTCGGCAGCGACCAGGGCGAGGGTGGTGCCGCTCCAGCCCCGCTCGGCGAACAGCCGCGCGGCCACCTCGGCGACGTGGATCCGTCGTCGCTCGGCGGCCGCGCGGCGCCCGCTGGCGTCGTACGAGCGGCGCTCCGGGGCGGCGTCCTGCTCCACCCCGCGAGCCTAGGTGACCCGGGTGCTACCCGATGTGGTGGACCTCCTGGAGCCCGTGGACGGGCGTCTCGATCCCCTCGTGGCGCGCCTTGAGCTGCAGCGCGAGGTAGAGGGAGTAGTGCCGCGACTGGTGGAGGTTGCCGCCGTGCATCCAGAGGTTGTCGACCTGCGTCGGCTTCCACATGTTGCGCTGCTCGCCCTCCCACGGGCCGGGGTCCTTGGTCGTCTCCGACCCGAGTCCCCAGCACTTGCCCAGCCGGTCCGCCGTCTCCTGGTCGACCAGGTCGGCCACCCAGCCGTTCATCGAGTTGTAGCCGGTGGCGAGGACGACCACGTCGGCAGGAAGCGTCGTCCCGTCCTCGAGCACGACCGCGTCCTCGGTGAGGTGGTCGACCTGGCCCTGCACGAGCTTCACGTCACCGTTGGCGACGAGCTCGGCGGCACCGACGTCGATGTAGTAGCCCGAGCCACGGCGCAGGTACTTCATGAACAGCCCCGAGCCGTCGTCGCCCCAGTCGTGGCGGAACCCGGACGCCTCGAGCCGCTCGTAGAAGTCCTTGTCCTTCTCGGCCATCGCCTCGTAGGCGGGGATCTGGAAGGTGTGCAGGATCCGGTACGGCAGCGACGCGAAGATGAGGTCGGCCTTCTCGGTCGTCACGCCCGCGGCCAGCGCGCGCTCGGAGTAGAGGTCGCCGAGCCCGAGCTCCATCAGGCTGTCGCTCTTGACGATGTGGGTGGACGAGCGCTGCACCATCGTCACGTCGGCGTCGTGCTCCCACAGCGCGCCGCAGATGTCGAAGGAGGAGTTGTTGCTCCCGATCACGACGGCCTTCATGCCGGCGTACGCGTCGGGGCCGGGGTGGGCGGACGAGTGGTGCACGTCGCCGCGGAAGACGTCCGTGCCGGGCAGGTCGGGGATGCGCGGCTTGCCGCTCATGCCGGTGGCGAAGACCAGCTGGGTCGGCCGGAGCGTGAGCGGCTTGCCCTCGCGCTCGACCTCGACCGTCCACTGCTGCGTCTCGTCCGACCAGCTCGCGCTCGTGGCGACGGTGCTCGACCAGTAGGGCACCTCCATGATCGACACGTAGGACTCGAGCCAGTCGCCGATCTTGTCCTTGGGCGCGAAGACCGGCCAGTTGTCGGGGAACTTCAGGTAGGGCAGGTGGTCGTACCAGACCGGGTCGTGCAGGCAGAGCGACTTGTAGCGGTTCCGCCACTGGTCGCCGGGACGCGGGTGCTTGTCGATGACCAGGCTGGGCACGCCCAGCTGGCGGAGGCGGGCGCCGAGCGCGATCCCGCCCTGGCCGCCGCCGACGACGAGGACGTACGGCTGCGTCGTGCTGCCGAGGCTCTCGGCCTCCGCCTGACGCCGCTCCTGCCACGTGACCCGGTCCTTGGTCGCGCCGTGGTGGGTGCCCATCGGTCGGTGGGTGCCGCGCGGCTCCTCGTGGCCCTTGAGCTCGTAGAGCGCCGTCAGCAGCGTCCACGCCCGGTCGTCGCCGTCCTCCTGGGTCAGGCGGAGCAGGCCGTTGCCCCGACCCACCGCGGTCTCGAAGCCGATCCACGCCGTCACGACGCCGTCGGCCTCGTCGGGAGGCTCGGTGGTCGCCATGCCCGACGGGGCGACCCGCGCCCCGACGTCGGTCACGAGCCCGGCCACCTGGTCGCGACCCTCGACGGTCTTGATGTTCCAGGTGAAGGCCACCAGGTCGCGCCAGTAGCAGTCGGTCGCGAACAGCCCGGCTGCCGCCTCTCCGTCACCGGCGGACACTGCGGCCTCGAAGCGGGCGAGCCACGCGTCGACGCGTGCCTGCGGGTCGCTCGAGCCGCTGGCGGTCTCGGGTTCCAGGGTCTGGGTCATCGTCTCTCCTTCGCCTACGCTGGTGTGACCGAGCACACACCTCGTCCGCCGGGTGGCGACAGGGTTGCGAGACGTTGCAACGGGCCCGGCCCGGAGGGACACCCATGACCGACCGCGAGCTGCACCGCAGCCGTGAGGCTGCGATGTCCGGTGGCGCGCACGGACCGCGGGCCCGTACCGAGATCGCGGCCTCGTGGCGACGCGTGGCCGCCACCGGCCTCGACCCGGGCGCGGGCGCCGAGATCCCGCCGCTCGTCGAGCTCGAGCTGGAGCGACGCCGTGCCGCGAGCGGCCTGGCCGACCTGGTGCCCCGCCTCGCCGAGTCGCTCGCACCTGTCGTCGACGCCGGGCAGCTGGTCGTCGTGGCCGACGCCGAGGGGCGGGTGCTGTGGCGCCTGGGCAGCAGCGCGGTGCGGCGGATGGCCGACGGCCTCGGGTTCGTCGGCGGCTCCGCGTGGACCGAGGCCAACGTCGGCACCAACGCGATCGGCACCGCCCTCGTCCTGGGCACCGCCGTCCACGTGCAGGGGCCCGAGCACTTCGTCGAGTCGCACACGCGGTGGGGCTGCGCCGCGGCGCCGCTCGTCGACCCGTGGACCGGTCGCACCCTCGGCGTGCTCGACGTCAGCGGCCCGAGCCGCGGCATGCACCCCGCCGAGCTCGCGCTCGTGCAGCTGGCGGCACAGATGACCTCGTCCGAGCTGGTCGCCCGGCACCGCGCCGACCTCGACCGGCTGCGGGCACGCGCGGCTCCCCTGCTGGCCGGGCTGAGCGGTGACGCCCTCGCCATCGACCACGCCGGGCACCTGGCTGCCGCGATCGGCAGCCGCAGCCCCGACCGGGTGGCGCTGCCCGACCGCCTCGTCGCCGGCCGGGTGTGGCTTCCCACGCTCGGACACGCCACCGCGGAGCCGCTCGACGGCGGCTGGCTGCTGCGCCTCGAGGGCGACGAGCGGGCCGAGCCGTCGACGTCGTCGCTGGTGCTCGAGCTCGACGGGGACCCCCGCCTGCGGGTCACCGGCTCCAGCGGCTCGTGGTCGCGCAGCCTGTCGCCGCGCCATGCCGAGATCCTGCTGTCGCTGCTGACCTCCGGCCCGGAGGGGCGGACGGCGACCCAGCTCTCCGAGGACCTGTTCGCCGATCCCGGCCGCACCGTCACCGTCCGCGCCGAGATGTCGCGGCTGCGCCGCCTCGCGGGGAGCCTCCTGCTCTCCGCGCCCTACCGCCTGGCGCACGGCCTGGCGACGGAGGTCCGCGGCGACCGGTCCTCGGCGATGCCACGCTCCTCCGCACCGGTCGTACGCCGGTGGCGCGCCGACGTGTGAGCGTTCGGCAACGGCTCGTGCACGGCTCGGCAAAGACGGTCACGCACCCCTGACGCCCTGCCTACCGTCGTGCAGGTGGGGAGACGAGGGAGCAGAAGGCTCGCGCGCGCTGTCGCGGCGACCTGCCTGGCCAGTGGGGTGCTGGGTGTGGGCACCACGGCAGCGCACGCGGCCGACGACTACCCGTGGGCCTGGCAGGGCCAGTGCCCGATCCTCCCGCAGGCGCCGATCGAGGAGCCCGCGCCGGCTCCCCCACCCGCACCCGAGCCCGGCCGGCAACCCGGACAACCAGGACAACCCGACCAGCTGGGCGAGTCACCGGCGCCCGTCATCGAGCCCCCGCCGCCCCCGCCGCCGGTCCTCGACCCGGTCTCCGGCCACCTCTACGACCCGCGCGGGCCGCGGCCGACGTGTGCCCGCAACGTCTGGTCGATCAACGGCTCGATCGGCGACCCGTGGGGCTTCGTGCTCCGCAACTGCACCAGCTTCGTCTCGTGGCGCCTGCACGAGCGCAACGGCCTCGCGGGCTTCGCCAACGACTACCGGGGCGAGCACTGGGGCAATGCCAACCGCTGGGACGACGTGGCGCGCCGGCTGGGCTACCGGGTGGACTCCGTGCCCGCCATCGGTGCCGTCGCGCAGACCGACGCGGGGCGCGTCGGCCACGTGGCGTGGGTGAGCGCGATCGGCCCCGGGACCGTGACGATCGAGGAGTACAACCTCGCCTCGCCCGGCGGCTACGGCACCCGCACGGTCCCGGTCGGTGAGTTCCGCTACCTGCACCTCGCCGACGTCGCTCCCTCGCCGCTGGTCGGCTCGGACCGGCCCGTCGTCGCGGTGTCCGACGACCGCGGCGGTTCGTGGACCGCGCGCGTCGACGACACCGGCACGCTGCTCGTGGCCGCCCCCGGCCGACCGGCCCGCGTCGCCGGCACCCGGGGGGCCTTCACGCCCGTGGTCGCGCCGGCGCTGAGCGTCGACCACCGCGGGCGGCCGTGGGTCGCCGCCACCGCACGTGACGGTCGGGTCCTGGTCGGTACGACGCGTCGCGGGCGCCTCGTCCTGCGCCCGGTCGGCACCTCGGCCCCGACGGCGAGCCCCGCGCTCGCCCCGTCACGCACCCACCGACCGGTGCTCGCGACGGTCTCGGCGGACGGCACGCTGGTGACCCGGCGCCTCACCCGCGAGGGTCGCTGGAGTCGTCCCGACCGCGTCGGACGGCCGGCGTCCTGGTCGACCCACACCGCGCCCGTGCTCGGCACGGACGCGACCGGC
This sequence comes from uncultured Nocardioides sp., assembly GCF_947488025.1. GTDB lineage: Bacteria > Actinomycetota > Actinomycetes > Propionibacteriales > Nocardioidaceae > Nocardioides. The sequence goes on from NZ_CANKYS010000001.1 coordinate 372,452, forward strand.
CGTACGTGGCTGGTCGCGGTCGGCGCACGGGGCGCGACCTTCACGCAGCCGCTCGAGCGCGGCCGCCTGCAGCGGCTGGCCGGACCGACGGCGTCGCCCACCTCGACGCCAGCGCTCACCACCGCCGGTGACGGCACCACGCGGCTGCACCAGGTCAGCGCGACGGGACGCCTCGTCGTACGCACGCTCACCGGTCGGCGGTGGACCCGGCCCACCGCGCTCGCCGGGCAGTGGTCGCCGTACGCCTCACCGGCCGTGGGCGAGGCCGGTGGCGGCCTGCACGTGGTGGCCACCGACCGCACCGGTGCCGTCGTGGTGCGGAGCGCGGTGCCCGGCCAGCCCTCGCGCCTGCCGGTGCGCGTGCGCGCCCCGCGTGACCTCACCCGCTCGCCCGCTCTGGTGATGCGTCGTGGGGCCGGCCTGTTCGTGGTGACGCGCTCCGGACCACGCCTGCTGGCCCGCCCGACGCCGGCCGTCGTCGACCCGCTGCCTGCGCGCAGCAGCTCCGCTCCCTGAGGAGCGCGGGTCAGCTGCCGCTGTAGTTGGGCGCCTCGACGGTCATCTGCACGCCGTGGGGGTGGCTCTCCTTGAGCGAGGCCGACGTGATCCGGACGAACCGGCCCTTGTCCTGCAGCTCGGGGATGGTGCGGGCGCCGACGTAGAACATCGACTGGTTGAGCCCGCCGACGAGCTGGTGGGCGACCGCGGACAGCGGCCCGCGGTAGGCGACCTGGCCCTCGATGCCCTCGGGCACGATCTTGTCGTCGCTGGCGACCTCGGCCTGGAAGTAGCGGTCCTTGGAGTAGGACTTCTTGCCGCGGCTGCTCATCGCCCCCAGCGAGCCCATGCCGCGGTAGGACTTGAACTGCTTGCCGTTGACGAACACGACGTCGCCGGGCGACTCCTCGCAGCCGGCGAGCATCGAGCCCACCATCACCGCGTCGGCTCCGGCGACGAGGGCCTTGGCGATCTCCCCGGAGTGCTTCATGCCGCCGTCGGCGATCAGCGGGACGCCGGCCGGCTTGGTGGCCAGCGACGCCTCGTAGACCGCGGTCACCTGCGGCACGCCCACGCCCGTGACGACGCGGGTGGTGCAGATCGAGCCGGGCCCCACGCCCACCTTGACCGCGTCGGCGCCCGCGTCGACGAAGGCCTGCGCGCCCTCGCGGGTCGCGACGTTGCCGCCGATGACCTGCACGTGCTTCGTCGCCGGGTCGGACTTGAGCCGGCGGACCATGTCGAGGAGGAGGTGGACGTGGCCGTGGGCTGTGTCGGCGACGAGCACGTCGACGCCGGCCTCGACCAGCGTCGTGGCGCGCTCCCAGGCGTCGCCGAAGTAGCCGATGGCGGCGCCGACCAGCAGCCGGCCGTCGGCGTCGTAGGACGCGTGCGGGAACTGCTCGCCCTTGACGAAGTCCTTGACGGTGATCAGGCCGCTGAGCCGGCCCTCGCCGTCGACGAGCGGCAGGCGCTCGCGCTTGTGGGCCCGCAACAGGGTGGTGGCCTCGTCGCGAGAGATCCCGACGTGCCCGGTGATCAGGCCGTCGCGGGTCATCACCTCGTCGACCTTGGTGGTGGCCCACTCCGCGACCGGGGTGAAGCGCAGGTCGCGGTTGGTGATGATGCCCAGCAGGTGGTCGTCGAGGTCGACGACCGGCAGGCCGGAGACTCGGTACTCACCGCACAGCCGGTCGAGCTCCTCCAGCGTCGCGTCGGGGCCGATGGTGACGGGGTTGGAGATGATCCCGGTCTGGGTGCGCTTGACCAGGTCGACCTGGCGGGCCTGGTCCTCGATGGAGAGGTTGCGGTGCAGGACGCCGATGCCGCCCTCGCGGGCCATGGCGATCGCCATCCGGGCCTCGGTCACGGTGTCCATGGCCGCGCTCACGAGCGGGACGCGGATCGAGATCTCACGGGTCAGGCGGGTGGTGGTGTCGATGTCGCTCGGGGCGAGGTCGGACTCCCCCGGCAGCAGCAGCACGTCGTCGTAGGTGAGGCCGAGCGCAGCGAACTTCTCCGGGATCTCCACGCGCCCATTCTACGATGCGGCGGCAGGGCGCCCGGCCCCGGTGACCCGGCTGGTCCCGGGGTGGTCGAGGATTGCCGGGACGCGCGTGCAACCTCCCGGCGGCGTCACTGCGTTCAGACGGACATGGAGCAGAACAGTGCGTGACGAGGGGGCGTTCGTGGAGTTCGCCGCGTCGTCGCGAGCCCACCTCCGGCGCACCGCCTACCCCACCTCGGCGAGATCATCCGCTGACCCCGGGAACCTCAGGCGCGTGCAAGCCTCCGCACCGGGATCCGCACGGTGAGGTCGTCGCTGCCCATCCGGATCCGTCCGCGCAGGCCCGTGCCGAGGACGAGCGGCAGCACGGCCGGATTGTCCGCTGCGGTCCGTACGACGATCTCCTCGGCCTCGGAGGTCCGCGCCGCCCGCGCGGTCTCCAGGAGCAGCCGCGACCCGATCCTGCGGCGCCGCCAGGCCGGGTCGACCGCCAGCTCGACGTGCCAGGCGCCCCCGTCGTCGACCGCCCAGGTGGCCTGGCCGACGACGACGCCCGCGACGACGGCGCGCACCTCGCCCTCGTGCACCTCGAGGACCGGCTCCTGGTCGGCCGACAGGTCCTGCGGCCCGGGCGCCGGGGTCGCCGCCGCGGCAGCGAGCACGTCCGCCACGAGCTCGGCGAGCGCCCTGCCGCGGGCGTGCTCCGCGGCCGTGAACGGCGCCGTACGCCGCAGCTGGACCACGACGTCGCCGATCTCGAGGTCCATGCCGTCCATCAGCGGTGAGAGCCCCGCGGCGTCCCGGTCGGCCTCGGCGTCGAAGAGCTGCGCCACGACGTCGGGGAAGGTGGCCGGCTCGGCGAGGATGCTGCGCGCCGCCAGGACATAGCGGGTCGGCTGGTCGGCCAGCGCGGCCTCGGTGCACGGGAGCACGCTCACGCGGGTGCCGCCCGACCGCTCGACGAGGTCGGCGAGGTCGGCGAGCTCCCAGTCGCCCGGCGTACGGAGCACGAGCTCGTCCGTCACCCGGTCCACGCCGGGGAAGACCTGGAGGCCCAGGATGTTCACGCCGGCCGCCCCGCAGGCGGTGGTCAGCTCGGCCAGGGCACCGGGACGGTCGTCCAGGGTCGTCCGCACTCTCCACAACATGTGCCGATGGTGCCCGGGCGATGTTTCGAACGGTGGTGCGAGGTGTGACGCGCGCGTCACATGGCGACGGCCCGCCCCGCCCCCGCCGAAGTGGCGGAGCGCGGAGCGGGCCGTACGGACCTGGTGGAGCGGCCGGTCAGTGGCCGTGGCCGTGACCGTGGCCGGCGGCGGCCGCCGGCTCCTCCTCCTCGGGCTTGTCCACGACGAGCGTCTCCGTCGTGAGCAGCATCGCGGCGATGGACGTCGCGTTGACGAGCGCCGAGCGGGTGACCTTGACAGGGTCGAGGACGCCCTGGGCGACCAGGTCGCCGTACTCCTCGGTGGCGGCGTTGTAGCCGTTGCCGACGCCGAGCTCGCGGACCTTGGAGGTCACGACATAGCCGTTGACGCCGCCGTTCTCGGCGATCCAGCGCAGCGGCTCGTCGGCGGCCTTGCGGACCACGCGGACACCGGCGGCCTCGTCACCGGTCAGGCCGAGGTTGTCCTCGAGCACCGACACGGCGTGGATGAGCGCGGAGCCACCGCCGGGGACGATGCCCTCCTCGATCGCGGCACGCGTCGCGGAGACGGCGTCCTCGATGCGGTGCTTCTTCTCCTTGAGCTCCACCTCGGTCGCGGCGCCGACCTTGATCACGCAGACACCGCCGGCGAGCTTGGCGAGGCGCTCCTGGAGCTTCTCGCGGTCCCAGTCGGAGTCGGTGTTCTCGATCTCGGCCTTGATCTGGTTGACGCGGCCGTCGACGGCCGTGCTGTCGCCGGCGCCGTCCACGATCGTGGTGTGGTCCTTGGTGATGACCACGCGGCGCGCCTGGCCCAGGACCTCGAGGCCCACCTGGTCGAGCTTGAGGCCGACCTCGGGGGCGACGACCTGACCACCGGTCAGGGTCGCGATGTCCTGCATCATCGCCTTGCGGCGGTCACCGAAGGCCGGGGCCTTGACGGCGGCGACGTTGAAGGTGCCACGGATCTTGTTGACCACGAGCGTCGAGAGCGCCTCGCCGTCGACGTCCTCGGCGAGGATGAAGAGCGGCTTGCCGGTCGCGATGACCTTCTCCAGGACCGGGAGGAGCTCCTGGATCGAGGAGATCTTGCCCTGGTGGAGAAGGATGTAGGGGTCGTCGAGGACGGCCTCCATCGACTCCGGGTCGCTGACGAAGTAGGCCGAGATGTAGCCCTTGTCGAACTGCATGCCCTCGGTGAACTCGAGCTCGGTGCCCATGGTGTTGGACTCCTCGACCGTGATCACGCCGTCCTTGCCGACCTTGTCGAAGGCCTCGGCGAGCAGGTCGCCGATGTGGCTGTCGCGGCTCGAGATCGTCGCGACGGACGCCATGTCCTCGCGGGACTCGACCTCGCGGGCCGCCTCGCGCAGGGCGTCGCCGACTGCCTCGGCCGCCGCGTCCATGCCGCGCTTGAGACCCATCGGGTTGGCACCGGCCGCGACGGCGCGCAGGCCCTCGTGGACCATGGCCTGCGCCAGGACGGTGGCGGTGGTGGTGCCGTCACCAGCGATGTCGTTGGTCTTGGTGGCCACCTCCTTGGTGAGCTGGGCACCGAGGTTCTCGAACGGGTCGTCGAGCTCGATCTCGCGAGCGACGGTCACTCCGTCGTTGGTGATGGTGGGGGCGCCCCACTTCTTGTCGAGGACGACGTAGCGGCCCTTGGGACCGAGCGTCACCTTGACGGCGTTGGCGAGGGCGTCGACGCCGCGCTCGAGGGCGCGGCGGGCGTTCTCGTCGAACTCCAGGATCTTGGGCATTGCTGTGCTCCTCTAGGGGTGTTCGGGGCCGAACGACACGGATCCCGGCTGGCGCGAGGCCAGCCGGGATGCCAGGTGCGTCAGGAGACGACGGCGAGGATGTCGCGGGCGGAGAGAATGAGGTACTCCTGGCCGGCGTACTTGACCTCGGTGCCGCCGTACTTGCTGTAGATGACCTTGTCGCCCACGGCGACGTCGAGCGGGACGCGGTTGCCGTTGTCGTCGATGCGACCGGGACCGATCGCCACGACCTCGCCCTCCTGGGGCTTCTCCTTGGCGGTGTCCGGGATGACCAGGCCGGAGGCGGTGGTCTGCTCGGCTTCGAGCGTCTGGACGACGATGCGGTCCTCGAGGGGCTTGATGTTGACCGACACTTCGGATCAACCTCCACTTTCTCGTACGAGAGATCTTCAGGACGTGGGCTCGTGATCCGGCGGCACGCCGTCGCGGGGGTCGTGCCAGGCTCACGAGCGCTGGCGCTCTCGGGGTGAGAGTGCCAGAGCAGACGCTAGCACTCTGCCCGATCGAGTGCTAGCGGGTGTCGCCGCTGACAGGATGGCGGCGTGGAGATCGAGACGCTGGACTGGCTGCGCACGGCCGAGGGCGCCCGCCTGCTCGCGGCCGCCGACCGGGCCTGGGCGGACCACCCGGGCGACCCGGTGCGGGTCGCGGGCGACGTACGCCGGGTCGAGCCCGACGCGGAGAAGGCCGCGGCCGCCACCACGCAGGCCCAGCTGCGGGCGAAGGCCGTGGTGAAGTTCGGCGAGGCCGCCCACCTGATGTTCTTCACCCCCGACGCGCTCGAGCAGGCGACGCGGGCGCGGGTCGCGGACCACCGGGCCGCCCGGCTCGCCGCCGCGATCCCCGGCGGCAGCGTCATCGACCTCGGCTGCGGGATCGGCGGCGATCTCGTCGCCTTCGCCCGGGCCGGGCTCGTCGCAGGCGGGGTCGACCTCGATCCCGTCCGCGCGGCGATGGCACGCGCGAACCTCGAGGTGCTGGGGCTCCCCGGCGCCGCGCAGGTGGGTGACGCGACGACCGTCGACCCGCGCGCGTTCGACGCCGCCTTCGCCGACCCGGCGCGTCGGGGCGGTCGGGGGCGGGTCTTCGACGTGGAGGGCTGGACGCCGCCGTGGCCGTGGGTGCTGGACCTGCTGGCCCGCCGGTCGCTGGTCAAGGTCGCCCCCGGCATCGGTCACGACCTGGTCCCGGTCGGCGTCGAGGCGGAGTGGGTCAGTGACGGCGGTGACGTCAAGGAGGCCGTGCTCTGGTCGCCCGACCTGGCGACCACCGACCGCCGCGCCACGGTGATCGGCGAGCACGGTCTCGCCACCCTCACCGACGAGGACTCCCCCGCCGACGGGGAGGCAGGGACCGAGGTCCGCAAGGTCGGGGCCTACCTCTACGAGCCCGACGGCGCCGTGATCCGCGCCGGCCTGGTCACGGCGGTCGCCGCCGGCGTGGGTGGCGGCCTGGTCGACCCCCACATCGCCTACGTCACCAGTGACGCCTCGTTCCGTACGCCGTTCGCGCGGGGATACCGCGTCGTCGAGCACCTGCCCTACCGCGAGAAGCAGCTCCGCGCGGCCCTGCACGAGCGCGGGATCGGCCGCCTGACGATCAAGAAGCGCGGGGTGCAGGTCGTCCCTGAGGAGCTCCGCAAGCGGCTGTCGCTGCGGGGGGACGACGAGGCGACGCTGGTGCTCACCCGGGTGTCGGGGCAGGGCACGGCCCTGCTCGTCCAGCCGTTCTGACCGGCGCCTCTCGTCAGCAGCCGGGGCGTGCGACGCCCGACACGGTCACGGGCAGTCGACCCGGCGCTGCGGCCTGTCCGGTCAGCACCTCGACCAGCACCTGCATCGCGGCGGGCGTGTCCCCGTAGGTGGCGATCCGGGTCGGAGCGGCCACCCGGCCCAGCACCCACGGGCTGTCGGTGGCCACGGCGACCTGACCGTCGACCGGCGCGTCCTTGAACCCGGTGAAACCGACCTGCGTGCCCGCAGCGAGCCGGGCCTCCTCGCCGGCGTTCCACGCGTCGAGGCGCCGTTCGCGGCGCGCCTCGGACCTCTCCCAGGCGCGCACGCGGCTCTGGTAGGCGCGCTTGCGCTCCTTCTTCCGCCGCTCGGGCCGCGGCTTCGCGTCGGTGAGGGTCGCCGGTGCTGCGCGGCGCGCCAGCACCGTGATCCCGGCCGCCTCGGCCGCGGGGGTGAAAGTCCCCACCGCGCCCGGGTCGCCGTAGGCGTGCACGACGTCGCCGACCAGCCGTCCCGAGCACGCTCCGTCGGTGACGGTCACGGCGGCTGCGGACAGCCGTCGCGAGGCGGCCGGCGCCGAACTGCGGGCCTTCCCTGGACCGGAGAGCTGGGTCAGCAGGGCGATCTGCCGCGCGGCCGCCTGCTCGAGGCGCCGCCGGGGCAGGTCGCCGCGGCGTACGGCGCGGACCAGCGCCGCCCGTGCGACGGCGGGCGACGGGGGCATGAGCAGGACGTCCGAACCGGCGCGCAGGGCCTGCACCGCCGTCCGCCCGGGGTCACGGCCGCGGGTGACGGCCGCCATCTCGAGCGAGTCGGTCACCACGAGTCCCTCGAAGCCGAGCTCGTCGCGCAGCAGGCCGGTGACGACCTTGCGCGACAGCGACGACGGCACCCGGGGGTCGATGGCGCGGACGTCGAGGTGGCCGACCATCACCGCCGGGAGCCCCGCCTCGACACCGCGGGCGAACGGGACGAGGTCGGACTCCTCGAGCTCTGCCCTCGTCCTGGTCTGCACGGGCAGGGTCAGGTGGCTGTCGGCCGGCACGGACCCGTGGCCCGGGAAGTGCTTGATCACGGGCAGCACGCCGGCCTGGGTGAAGCCGGTGGCCGCGGCGACGACGTGCTCGGCGACGACGCCGGGCCGCGACGAGGCTGACCGCGAGCCGATCGTCGGGTCGCCGGGGCCCGAGGTGACGTCGGCGTCGGGCGCGAAGTCGACCGTGAAGCCGAGCCCGCGCAGCTCGCCCGCCCCGGCGGCGTACGTCGCCCGCGTCAGCCCGGGGTCGTTCGCGGCGCCGGTGCTCATGAAGGTCGGGAAGCGGGTCGCCGCACCCCGCAACCGCTCGACCACTCCGCCCTCCTGGTCGACGCCGAGGAAGAGCGGCCACTTCCGGGGCACCTGACGGGTGAGGGTCCGGTTGACGGCCCTGACCTGGTCGGCCGAGGCGACGTTGGCGCTGAAGGCGATGACCCCGCCGAGGTGCAGGTCACGGACCATCCGCACCGGAGCCCGGGTGCCTTGCCAGTCGGCGACGATCACCTGTCCGGCGAGGTCCGGCAGCTCCATCCGCCTGACGATCCGCGCCGCGCGGTCCAGCTCGTCCCCGTCGGGCCCCCAGCCCTCCGCCAGCCCGAGCTCCTCCGACGGCGTCGGCGGGACGGTCGGCGTGCTGGTCGCCGCGGTGCTCTCGGCCGACCGCTCCTCGTCGCGTCCCGGGGCCTGGCCGTCGCACGCGACCAGGGAGGCGACCAGCACGAGGGAGGTTCCGAGGCTCGCCAGGTGGGAGGCCGGTCGCGAGCGCATCACGCCATGGTGGCACGGACGCCCGGCCCGCTCGTCGGGGAGACGCCCCCCGGGGCGATCGCGGAATCGGCAGGCGACCCACAGAAGATCCACCAGTGATCAACGCGCAACCCACAGGCGACCCACGGGCGACCGCTGATCGCGTCGGCAGACCTTCACACCTGGCAGGGCGGATCGTGTCAACTTGTTGCGTGGCCCGGGTCGGAGGGCTCTTGTGAGGATCTGCGGAACCCCCTGGGAGAGGAACACCATGACCTCCGACCGATCACCCCGCAACGAGCCGTCGACGCTGCCGGCCCACGTGAAGTACGACATCGACGAGATGCCCCCTGTCGGGGAGGCGATACTGCTGGCGCTCCAGCACGTGATGGTGATGATGGCGAGCAACGTCACCATCCCGATCATCCTGGCCACCGCCATCGGCGCGACGACCGGGGAGACCGTCTTCCTCGTCCAGGTCGCGCTGTTCGCCGCCGGTCTCACCACGCTGATCCAGACGATCGGCATCGGTCCGGTGGGCGCGCGGCTGCCGGTGGTGCAGGGCACGAGCTTCGGCTTCCTCGTGGTGTCGATCCCACTGGCACGGGACTACGGGCTCGCAGCGGTGCTCGGCGGCGCGCTCTTCGCCGGCTTCGTGAAGTTCGCACTGGGCTTCAGCCTGAGGTGGCTGCGCAACCTGTTCCCCCCCCTGGTCAGCGGCATCGTGGTGCTGGTCATCGGCATCGGCCTGCTGCCGACCGGCATGCTCCTCTTCGCTGGCGGCAACGGCGCGGAGGACTTCGGTTCCTGGGAGAACCTCGGCCTGGCCAGCCTCGTCCTCGTGGTGCTGCTGCTCGCCTACCGCTTCGGCCGCGGGATCATCGCCTCGGCCTCCGTGCTGGTCAGCCTGGTGGTCGGCTACCTCGTCGCGATCGCGCTCGGGAAGGTCGACTTCACCCCCGTGGCGGACGCGTCGTGGTTCGCCTTCCCGACCCCGCTCGAGTTCGGCATGGACTTCCCGGCGGCGGCCTTCATCGCCATGGGCGCGATGGCGATCGCGGTCTCGATCGAGACGATCGGCGACCTGTCGGCCATCACCAAGGCAGGCGCCGGACGCGAGGTGACCGACCGCGAGCTCGCCGGTGGCGTCATGGGCGACGGGGCGGCCACCAGCATCGCCGCCCTGTTCTCCGCGCTCCCCAACACCACCTTCGGGCAGAACGTGGGCCTGGTGGCCCTCACCGGCGTGATGAGCCGCCACGTCGTCTCCATCTGCGCCGGTTTCCTCATCGCCCTGGGCCTCGTGCCCAAGCTGGCCGCGGTCATCACCGTGATGCCCGCCGCGGTGCTGGGCGGCGCGGCGGTCGTCATGTTCGGCATGTTGCTCGGGGCCGGCATCCAGCTGCTCTCCGAGTGCCGCCTGGACCGTCACGACCTGATCGTGATCGCGGCGTCCATCGGCGTGGGCCAGGGCTTCGCGGCCGTTCCCGCCGCGGCCGAGGTCATGCCCGAGTCGCTCCGGGTGCTGATGATCTCGGGCATCCTGCCTGCCGCGCTCATCGCGGTCGTGCTCAACCTCGCCCGTCCCGCACCCGAGGTCGGGGCCGCGTTCGTCGACGTGGACACCGCCCTTCCCGAGACCGTGCGCCGGCCCGACCGGCAGTAGTCACCCGGCAGCAGACAGCGGCTGAGCCGCCCGGCCCGTACGACGCCAGGCGGCTCAGCCGGGCATCACTCCGGCCTCGGGCGGCTCAGCCCGAGAGGCCCTCGCGCTCGGCGCCGATGGTGGTGTCGGGGCCGTGCCCGGTGTGCACGACGGTCTCGTCGGGCAGCTCGAGCAGGCGACGACGGATGGAGTCCACGATGACGTCGGAGTCGGAGTAGGAGCGTCCCGTCGCGCCCGGCCCACCCTGGAACAGGGTGTCACCGGTGAAGACGCAGCCGAGGTCGTGGACGTAGAGGCACACCGCACCCGGCGCGTGGCCCGGGGTGTGGATCACCGTCACGGCCGCACCACCGATGGTGAGCGTCTGGCCGTCGGACAGGTCGACGTCCCACAGCTCGGCGCCCTCCTCGTCGCCACCGTGGGTCAGCTCCCACAGCGGCCGGTCGTCGGGGTGCAGCAGGATCGGCGCACCCGTACGACGACGCAGCTCGGGCGCCACCCGTACGTGGTCGTCGTGCGCGTGCGTGCACACGATCGCCTTCACCGTCCGGCCCGCGACGACCGCCAGGATCGCGTCGACGTCGTGGGGGGCGTCGACGACCAGGCACTGCTCGTCGTCGCCGATCACCCACACGTTGTTGTCGACCTCGTGGGTCTCCCCGTCCAGGGAGAAGGTCCCCGAGACGACGGCGTGGTCCACGCGGGCGGTCACAGGACCACGACCGAGCGCAGCACGTCCCCGTGGTGCATCTTCTCGAACGCGGCCTCGACGTCGCCGATGCCGATCTCCTCGGTGACGAAGGCGTCGAGGTCCAGCCGGCCCTGCTGGTAGAGGTCGACCAGCATCGGGAAGTCGCGCGAGGGCAGGCAGTCGCCGTACCAGCTCGACTTGAGCGACCCACCGCGACCGAACACGTCGATGAGCGGGATGTCGGGCATCTTCATGTCGGGCGTGGGCACCCCCACCAGGACGACGGTCCCGGCCAGGTCACGCGCGTAGAACGCCTGCTTCCACGTCTCCGGGCGACCGACCGCGTCGATCACCACGTCCGCGCCACCCTCGTGACCCGTCCCGTCCGGCGGCGGCGTCAGCGACCGGATCGCCTCGACCGCGTCGACCTTCTTCGAGTTCACCGTGTGGGTGGCACCGAGCGTGCAGGCCTGCTCGAGCTTCCGGTCGTCGATGTCGACGGCGATGATCTTCGAGGCTCCCGCCAGCGCGGCGCCGGCGATCGCTGCGGCACCGACGCCGCCGCATCCGATCACGGCGACCGTCGAGCCACGCCCGACGTTGCCGGTGTTGATCGCCGCACCCAGACCGGCCATCACGCCGCAGCCGAGGAGACCCACCGCCGCGGCCCGGGCCGACGGGTCGACCTTCGTGCACTGGCCGGCGGCGACCAGCGTCTTCTCCGCGAAGGCACCGATGCCCAGCGCCGGCGACAGCTCGGTGCCGGCCAGGTCGCCCTCCGCGAGCGTCATCTTCTGGGTGGCGTTGTGGGTCGCGAAGCAGTACCACGGCTCGCCCCGGTCGCAGGCCCGGCAGTTGCCGCACACGGCGCGCCAGTTCAGCACCACGAAGTCGCCGGGAGCCACCGACGTCACGTCGGGGCCGACCGACTCGACCACGCCCGCGGCCTCGTGGCCGAGCAGGAACGGGAAGTCGTCGTTGATGCCGCCCTCCCGGTAGTGGAGGTCGGTGTGGCACACCCCGCAGGCCTGGATCTTGACCACCGCCTCGCCCGGGCCGGGATCGGGGACGTTGATCGTGGTGAGCTGCACCGGCTCGCCCTTCGCGAGCGCGACGACGGCCTGGACCTGCTGCATGTGGGTGCCTCCTGTGGGTCGGGTCGACGAGAGCCTTGCAACGTCGACCAAACAGATGCAACCACCTCCCGGTCGGTCGCGTCCTCATCCCGACACGCCACGCACGACGGCACGAGGACCACGGGGAGGTGCAGGGTGACCACGACACTCGTGGACATGGGTTCGCAGGGTGCGGGATCCGCCAAGGACGCCGCCTTCTCGGCGTACATGTCGGCGCGCCAGCCGGCGCTCTACCGGACGGCGTACCTCCTGGCCGGCGACCACGCCGCAGCCGAGGACCTGCTCCAGACGGCCTTCGCCAAGCTCTACCTCTCCTGGGACCGGATCCGCGACCGCGAGGCGCTCGACGGCTACGTCCGTCGGATCATGGTCAACGAGAACAACTCGCTGTGGCGGCGGGCGTGGAAGCGGCGCGAGCACGCGACCGACACGATGCCCGAGACCGGGGCGCTCGACACGTACGACGACGGGATGGGCGGCGAGCTGTGGTCGTTCGTCCAGACCCTGCCGCCCAAGCAGCGCTCGGTCGTGGTGCTGCGCTACTACGAGCAGCTGAGCGAGGCCGAGATCGCCGACGTGCTCGGGATCTCCGTCGGCACCGTCAAGTCCCAGGCCAGCCGCGCGCTGGCCGCGCTGCGGGCCCGTGCGCCGCAGTCCCTCCACCCCCACCAGCCCGGAGACGATGCACGATGAGCCGAACTCCTCTCGAGGACCAGGTGCACGACGCGCTCCACCGCACCGCCGCACCCCTGCAGCGCGCCCCCTTCACCGTCACCGACGTCCGGACCCGCGCCCGCCGCATCCAGCGCCGACGCACCGCCGTCGCCGGAGCCGCCGTCGCCGCCGTCCTCGCGATCGCGATCCCGGTCGGCGCGAGCATGGTCGGGCCCACTCCTCGCAGCGACGTCCCGCCCGCGACGCAGCCGCCGGCGCCCCGGATCACCGGGACGGTGCGCATCGACCCGCTCAGCGCACCGACGGGTCCCGACGTCGCCGTGCCCCTCATCAACGTCGACGACCCGAGCCTGGTCGTCGACGGCGAGACCATCGACCTGCCGCGGCGCTACGACCAGCTGACGCCGTACGTCGAGGGCTGGATCGGCACCGCCCCCACCGACGACGGCGGCGGGCGCTCCGTGCAGGTCCTCGACCCCGACTTCCGGGTCCTCGACGCGGTCGCGCCGGCCAGCCCCATGGTCGTGTCGGCCGACGGCTCCCGCATCGCCTGGGCGAACCATGACGGGGTGCGCTGGACGCTCGTCGACCGGGACCGCGACGGGGACCGCGCGGAACGAACGACCTCCCTCGCACCCGGCCCCGCGGACGCCCGGGTCCGACCCGTCGGCTTCCTGCCCGGCGAGGCGCTCCTCGTGGCCACGACCGATCCCGCCACAGGTCAGGAGTCGGCGCTCGTCGTCACCGCCGACGGCAGCACCTCGCCGCTCCCCGCCGCCCTGCGGGTGGGCTCGTCGTCCGAGGTCACCGGCCTCTACTCCGTCCAGACGGAGTTCACCGGAGACGGCTCCTGCTGGGAGGTCCGCGACGCCGGCGCAGACGGCGCCGAAGTCTGGCGGACGTGCGACTACTCGCTCCTGGGCTTCAGCCCCGACGGCCGGCACCTGCTCGGCTTCACCGACTACCTGACGGCGGAGGGCTCCCCCACGCTGGCGGTCCTCGACGCCGCGACCGGCGAACGGGTGGTCGACTTCGAGGTGGTCGGCGCCCGCACGGGGGTCGTCGCCATCAACCCCGAGGTCGCGTGGGAGGACGACAGCACGGTCGTGGCCACGCTGGTGACCGGCGAGCGGCAGTACGTCGTACGCCTCGGGCTCGACGGCACGGTCGAGCGGGTCGGCGGCGAGGCGGTCGACCTCCGTCCGGGTCAGGTCGCGCTCAAGCTCGCCGCCCCCGGCGTCACCTCGGGCTGAGGAGTCTCACAAGCGCATCCGCGGGCTGGAGTAGCTCGCGACGACTGACTGGAGCAGCTCCTGCTGCACCTCGTCCGGCACCTTGGGGTCGAAGTTCAGCTGGACCTTCGTGACGCGGTTGTCCTCCCAGAGCGTGACGGCGTGCATGTCATAGAACTTGTCCCTCGCCGTGTAGTAGCCGGAGGTGAGACCGCCCATGAGGACGTCGTCCTGCTTCTCGTAGTTCGGCGGCTTCTGCCCGCGCTTCCAGAAGTACCTCTCGGCCTGCTTGGGCGTCAGCACGTCGCCACCCGTCGGGGACACGCTGAGCAGCGCGCCCCCGCTCTTCCCGTCCACGCGCCCGAGGGCGGTGTCGACGACCACGGAGTCGAAGGTCTGCTGCCATCCCTTGGGCACGTTGACCCGGATGTCGTCGACCTCGAGCCGCGGCCCGGACGCAGGCTCGACCGTCTCGGCCTCGGGGACGAGCAGCGGCTCGGTCGGGCTCGGGGTCAGGGTGTCCGTGGGGTCGTCGGTCGGGGACGTCGACGACGTCTCGGTCCCGGACGGGTCGGTCCCGCCGTCGTCGCTCCCGCACGCGCCCAACGCCAGCACCGTCATGATCAGGACCGCCACCGCCGCGGTTCCGCGTCCACCCATCGTCGTACCCCCGAGTCGTCGTCGCACGGCCCAGACGGTAGCGGACCGCACCTGTTTCCCCGCTTTTCGTCGGGGGGCGAGGGCGTCTGTGAAAATGCCTCCGACAACGACGTTTCACCGCCGGGCACGGCGGGAATGGGGGACGCATGCTGACCGCTGCAGACGTAGGACTCGTGACCGACGTGATGAAGGGCATCAACGCGCCCGAGAGCCTCATCCAGAGGATCACCGCGCTGCTCACCAGCAACTCCGACGGACTCGTCGGCACGGAGGTCATGCCGGTCGGGACCGGTCACTTCGGCGGCTCCACCACCGGTCACCGACTGGGCGTCAACGCCCAGATGGCGCACCAGGAGGCCGTGGACGAGTTCCAGAAGCTCGCCGACTCCCTGCGCACCTACAGCGACGCCATCAAGCTCTGGGCCGACGAGGTCCGTGACGTCGACGGCAGCACCAACGCCGAGATGACGATGCGTGCGGCCGCGCTCGCCCAGGTCACCGACCACATCGGCCAGGCGCGCGACCAGTCCTCGAGCACCACCATGGGTGACGGCCAGTACACCGAGCCCCCGGCCGCTGGGGACGGTGCCTGATGACCGACGGAGTCGAGCGCGCACGGCTGCGCACCTACCTCACCGGCGCCCAGCACGAGACGACCGACATGGCCGGGGACAACTGGAGGCAGTGCGGCTACCTCCTCGCCGAGACCGCCGCGGCGCTGCGCAAGGGAGCCTCCCAGATCCGCGACGGTGAGGGTGAGGGCCAGGACGGCGGGCTGTCGGGGATGATGGCCGACACCCTGCTGGCGGCCTTCGAGGCGTCCTCCACGAGCATGGAGGACAAGGGCACCCGTCTCGTCGGCGGTGGTGACGCCCTCAAGGACACGGCTCGCGTGATGAGCAACGCCAAGACCGCCGAGGCGGGCATGGCCGACCTCCAGCAGCCGCCGGCCTACACGGCGCCGACCCCGATGCCGGGCGTCCAGCCCACGCCGCAGGAGATCCAGGCCGAGGCCAACAAGCGGCAGGCAGCCAATCAGGAGATGGCGGCCTACAACACCGCCCGCGCGCAGCAGGAGGCCGCGGCCGCGCAGTGGACGCAGAAGCTCGACGCCGTCTTCCTCGGCTCGATCCCGCCGATGCAGGCGATCCACGGCCAGCCCGACCCGACCGAGCCGCCCCCGTCCGTGCCGAGCAGCCCGACCGGCCCGTCGCTGCCGACGACGCCCTCCACGCCGGGCACGCCCAGCACCCCCGTCTCGACGCCTCCGAAGGATCCGACGGTGGGCAGGGAGCCTCAGTTCGACCTGGGCAGGGACCCGCAGTTCGACCTGGACAGGGATCCGGACCGGGACCCCGGGAGGCCCGAGAGGCCCGAGAGGCCCGACCCGATCGACCCGGAGAGGCCCGACCCGATCGACCCGCAGCCTCCCCGCAACCCGATCACCACGCCCATCCACCCGACGCACCCGACCGACGTCCAGGGCCCCACCAGCACGGTGACGGGCTCGTCGCAGAGCGGTGTGACCTACACCCCCTCCGCGGGGCAGGCTCCCGGTGCGGTGTCGACGGGCGGCGCGGCCGGCGGCGTGAACGCTGCGGCGATGGGCGCCGCAGGTGCCGCCGGCGGTGCCAGCGGCATGGCGGGCGGCATCCGTGCCGGCTCCGCTCCCGCTCCGACCGGCGGCTCTCCTGCCCGTCCGATCGGCGCGACCGGGCGCAGCGGCAGCGCGGGTGCGCTCTCGCGTCCCGCCGGTTCCGCGGGCTCGCCCGCAGCGCGTGGCGCGTCGGCGGGCTCCCCCGCCTCTGCCCGTGGCGCGGGCTCGGCCGCAGCGCGTGGCGCGTCGGCGGGCTCCCCCGCCTCTGCCCGTGGCGCGGGCTCGGCCTCGGCGCGCGGCGCCGGTGCAGCAGGTGCCCGTGGCGCCGGCTCGGCAGGTGCGCGCGGTGCCGGTTCGGCCGGCGGCCGTGGTGCCGGGTCGGCCGGTGGTCGCGGCGCGGCCCAGGGCTCCGGCCGCGGATCGAGCGGTGCCCGTGGCGGTGCCGGCGGGGCCTCGGGTCGCGGCGGCCGCAAGGGTGAGCGTGACCAGACGACCGACCGCGACAGCCTCGTCTACGAGCAGGACTGGCTCAGTGACGACGACGTCGCCCCCGGAGTCCTCGACTGAGCGTCGTCTCGTTCGAGCGTGCGTGATGCAGGCCCCCGCTCTCGGGCGGGGGCCTTCGTCATCTCCGAGGCCGTCAGGCGACGACGGTCGTGATCGGCTGGGACGAGTCGGCCGGCAGGTCGAGCAGGGACGGCGTACGACCCCGGGCGACGAGCTCGGCGCCGAGGGCGGCGACCATGGCGCCGTTGTCGGTGCACAGGCCCGGCCGCGGGACGCGCACCCGGATGCCCTGCGCCGAGGCCCGCTCCTCGGCCATCGCGCGCAGCCGGCTGTTGGCGGCCACGCCGCCGCCGATGAGGATGTCCTCGATGCCGCGGCTGGTGGCTGCGTCGATCGCCTTGCGGGTCAGCACGTCGCAGACCGCCTCCTGGAAGGACGCGGCGACGTCGGCGACGTCGATGGAGACGCCCTCACGCTGCTGCGTCTCGACCCAGCGGGCGACGGCGGTCTTGAGACCGGAGAACGAGAAGTCGAAGCGGTGCCGCTCGAGGTCGCGGCGGCTGGTGAGACCACGCGGGAAGTCGATGGCGACGCTGTTGCCGCTGCGCGCCTGCTTGTCGATGTGGGGTCCGCCGGGGAACGGCAGGCCGAGCAGCCGGGCGACCTTGTCGAAGGCCTCCCCCGCCGCGTCGTCGATGGTCGAGCCCATGGGCTCGACGCCGACCGTGACGTCGGTGACCTCCAGCAGGCTCGAGTGGCCGCCGGAGACGAGCATGGCCAGGCACGGCTCGGGCAACGGGCCGTGCTCGAGCTGGTCGACCGCGACGTGGGCGGCGAGGTGGTTCACGCCGTAGATCGGCTTGCCCAGGCCGAGCGCCAGGGCCTTGGCGCTGGCCACGCCCACCAGCAGCGCGCCGGCCAGGCCGGGACCGCTGGTGACGGCGACGGCGTCGATGTCGCTCAGGGCGATGCCGGCCGTCTCCGCGGCACGCTCGATCGTCGGGACCATCGCCTCGAGGTGGGCGCGGCTGGCGACCTCGGGCACCACGCCGCCGAAGCGGGCGTGCTCCTCGACGCTGCTCGCGACCGTGTCGGCCAGGAGGGTGTGGCCGCGGACGATGCCGACCCCCGTCTCGTCGCAGGAGGTCTCGATCCCGAGGACCAGCGGCTCGTCAGTCATGGGCCGTCGCCGTGTGCTCGCGGGCGGCGCCCGGCAGCCAGCGGCACATCACCAGCGCCTCCGACCCGTCGCGGTAGTAGTGCGGGCGCACGTCGATGACGCTGAACTGCCGCGCCACGTAGAACCCGAGCGCGGAGGAGTTCGTCACGCTCACCTCCAGCAGCATCCGCGAGGCGCCCTCGGTGTCGACGAGCAGCTCGTCGAGCAGGCGCGAGGCGATGCCCGTGCGGCGCGCGTCGGGACGTACGCCGATGCGGAGCAGGTCGACGATGTCGCCCGCGGTCATGGTGACGGCATAGCCGGAGAGGTCGTCGGCGACGACGAAGCGACGCCCGAGTCCCTCGATCTCCTGGCGGATCAGCGCCTCGTTCCACGCGTCGGGGCCGAAGAGCTCCTGCTCGAGGGCGCTCAGGGCGGGGAGGTCGGCGAGCGTGGCGGGACGGATCAAGACACGGTCTTTCTGGGTGCGCCGGCGACCGCGTCGGGGCGCCGCAGGTAGAGGGGCTCGGGGTCCAGCAATTCTACGAGCTCGGCCGCGACGCCCGCAGCCAACCAGCCCGCGCCCGGGCGCACGGGGGCGATCGCGTGCGGGAACGCCTCGGGGTAGAGCTCGGGCCCGGCGCCGGCCACGGGCGCGTCGGTCGCGACCTCGGCCGGACGCGTGACGACCGGGCCCTCGAGCCGTCGGCCGTCGGCGTCGTAGGAGGCCAGGTAGACCTCCTTGCGCCGGGCGTCGGTGGCGACGAGGAAGCTGCCGGGGGTCGTGCGCCTGCTGACGACCTCGAGGGCGACGGCGTCGAGGGAGCAGACCCCGTAGACGGGGATGTCGAGCACGAACCCGAGGGTGCGGGCCGTCACCACGCCGACCCGGAGTCCGGTGAACGGCCCCGGGCCGACCCCGACGGCGACGGCCGTGAGGTCCTGTCGTACGACGCCCGCCTCCTCCATGGCGCGGGCGATGAGCGGCGCGAGGTGTTCGCCGTGCTTCATCGGCTGCTCGGACGAGTGCTCGACGACCACCCGCTCGCCGTCGTGGAGGGCGACGGAGACCAGCGGGGTCGCGGTGTCGAAGGCGAGGAGCACGGCGTCGAGGCTACTGGCCGACGATCCAGCGCAGCGAAACCCGCCGCGGGTCGAGCTCGTCGGTGGCCGGCGCGTCGCCGACGGTGCGCTCGATGACGACCTCGAGGCGCGAGTCGGCCAGGCCCTCGGCCAGTCCCGCGCCCCACTCCACCACGGTCACGGCCGAGTCGAGGGAGGCGTCGAGATCGAGGTCGTCGAGCTCGTCGAGCCCGCCGAGCCGGTAGGCGTCGACGTGCACGAGGTCGGGCCCCTCGCCCAGGGCCGGGTGCACGCGGGCGATCACGAACGTCGGTGAGGTCACGCCGCCGCGCACGCCCAGGCCCTCGCCGAGGCCTTGGGTGAAGGTCGTCTTGCCGGCGCCCAGCTCACCCGTGAGCACCACCAGGTCACCGGCGACGAGGCCGGAGCCCACGCGGGCGCCGAGCGCGCGCATCGTCTCGGCGTCGGGGGCGTCGAACGTCGTGCCGAGCCACCGCGCGAGCTCGACGTAGGGGCTCGTGCCACCGGTAACGACGAAGTCGTGCGCCTCCCAGAAGGCGACGGTGCCGGGCAGCTCCTCGCGGGCGACGACGCGCACCGCCGAGCGCCCGGTGGCCGCCTCCACGGCCGCGTCCACCAGCGCGGAGGCCACTCCCCTGCCCTGCGCCGCGGGTGTCACGCCGAAGCGGCGCAGCACCAGCGCGCCGGGCGTGGGGTCGAGGACGACGCAGCCCACCGGCTTCCCGTCGAGGACGGCGAGCAGGCCGCCCCGCCGGGCCAGCAGCCGCCGGACGGAGTCGAGGTTCTCGCCGAGTGCATCGGCCGGCGGGTCCAGGACCGGTCGGGCGCCGAACGCCTCCTGCACGACCGCGAGGACGTCGGCGGCCGCCTCGGGACCGATCCGGCGTACGACGACGCTCACAGCAGGCCCTGCCCCTGGGCGAGGGAGATCAGGTCGTCGAGCTCGGCGGTGACCTGCTTGTGCCGCTCGAGCAGCACCATGTGGCCCGCGCCCTCGCACTCCAGCAGGCTCGAGCCCGGGATCCGGCTGTGCAGCTTGCGGCTGTGCCCGATGGAGGTGATCTTGTCCTCGGTGCCGCAGATGATCGACGTCGGCACGCGACCGAGCGGCTCGAGGTGGTCGAAGTGGTCGAGGGTCGCGAAGGCGGGGTAGAAGTCGGCGACCACCGCGAACGGCGTCGCGTCGAGCATCGAGAAGACGAACTCGACGTGCGAGGCGGGGACAGGGTCGGTGCCGAACGCGTAGCGGTCGGTGACGACGTCGGCGACGGCGTGGCCCCACCCGCGAGCGAGGTCGACGATCCTGTGGCCGCGGTCGAGGGTGCGCACGGCCCGACCGAGGAAGCGGCCGCCGAGGCCGAGGGGCAGCATCGGGAACAGGATGCGGCCCGGGTCGAGGCCGCCGGCCGTGGTGGACATCAGGGCAGCACCGACCACCGTGTCGCCGAACAGCTCGGGGTAGTGCTCGGCAAGCGAGATGACGCTCATCCCGCCCATCGAGTGACCGACGACGACGCAGCGTCCGGGGACCGTGTGCTCGATGACGCGGCGCAGGTCGTGACCGAGCTGCTCGAGCGTGCAGTGCTCCTCGTCGGAGCGCGCGGAGCGCCCGTGGCTGCGCTGGTCGTAGAAGACCGTGCGGACCTGGCCGCGGTAGGCGGCACGCTGGAAGTGCCAGGAGTCGAGGTTGAGCGAGTAGCCGTGCACGAAGACGACCGTCAGGTCGTCGTCGGTCGCGGGCACCCCGCCGAAGTCCTCGGGCTCGTCGATCTCGACGTGCAGGTCGACCGCGTCGTCGGCGACGACCACCCGCGGCGCGCTGTGGAGCTCGCCGAACCCCACCTCCTCGCCGGCGACACGGTTGCCGATGACGCGGTTCTGGCGCGCGATGCCCACGGCGCCGGCAGCAGCGGCCAGGCCGGCTGCGCCCACGACGGTGCCGAAGATGCGGCCCTTGATGCTCAACGGGTGGTCCTCACGGAGTCCTCGGTGTCGGTGTCGGTGTCGGTGTGGACGTGGCGGCGGGTCAGCCGACCGCCGACCCGGGTCACGATCTCGTAGCTGATCGTGTCGACGGCGTCGGCCCAGTCCTGGGCGGTGGGCTCGCCGAGGTCGCCCGGGCCGAAGAGGACGACCTCGGTCCCGGTCGGCGGCAGCTCACCGTGGAGCTCGACGACGAGCTGGTCCATGCACACCCGCCCGCGGATCGGTCGCTGCGAGTCGTCGACCCAGACGTGGGCGGTGTTGCCCGCGGCCCGTGGGACACCCTCGCCGTAGCCGACCGGCACGACGCCGACGGTGGTGTCCTCGTCGGCGTACCAGGTGTGCCCGTAGGAGACGCCCTCCCCGGCCCGCACGACCTTGCTCATCACCAGGCGTGCGCGCACGGTCATGGCGGGCCGGAGGCCGACGCGGGGGCTGGTGCCGGGCGCCGGGTCGAGGCCGTAGGTCGCGATGCCGCAGCGGACGAGGTCGAAGTGCGACGAGGGCCGCAGGAGCGTCGCGGCGGAGTTGGCGAGGTGAGTGACGTCGGGGTCGAGCCCGGCCGCGTCGGCCAACGCGAGCGCCTCGCGGAAGGCCGCCTCCTGGGCGTCGTTGGCCGGGTGGGCGGGCTCGTCGCTGGCGGCGAAGTGGGACCAGATCCCGGTGACGGTGATCCGCCCCTGCCGCTCGAGGTCGCTCGCGACCGCGAAGAGGTGCTCCCACTCCGAGCGGGAAGCTCCCCCGCGGGAGAGGCCGGTGTCGACCTTGAGCTGCACCCGGGCGGGGCCGACGGCGGCGATCTCCTCGAGCTCGGCCACGGAGTAGGCGGTCAGCTCGACCCCGGCCGCGACCGCGGCGGCGAAGTCGTCGCCGGGGGCGCTCAGCCAGCAGAGCAGGTGGCCGTGGTCGCCGGCGGCCCGCAGGGTGAGTGCCTCCTCGATGGTGGCCACCCCGAGCCAGTCGGCGCCGGCGTCGCGGGCGGCGGCGGCCACCTCGACCATGCCGTGCCCGTAGCCGTCGGCCTTGACGACCGCCATCAGCTGGACGGGACCGTCGACGCTCACGAGGTCCTTGAGGATGCGGACGTTGTGCCGCACGGCAGCGAGGTCGACCACGATCTCGGCGCGCGTGGGCACGGGATCGCTCATGCGTGCGATCATCCCAAACCTTCGAGGGTGTCGCGCACCAGCCGCGGGATCTGGACCGCGACCCGGCTCGCGGTCAGCGGTCCACCACCGGCCGCCTGGGTGGCGGCGGCCCCGTGCAGCCACGACCCGACCGACGCGGCGTCGTAGGGCGCGAGCCCCGCTGCCAGCAGGGCGCCGACCAGTCCGGCGAGCACGTCGCCGGCGCCGGCGGTGGCCAGCCACGGCACCCCGGTGGTGGTCACGCGCACCCGTCCGTCGGGGTCCGCGACGAGCGTGTGGTGGCCCTTGAGCAGCACGACGCAGCCGAAGCGCTCCGCCGCGGCGCGGGCGTGTGCGAGCGGCGAGGCCTCGACCTCCTCGCGCTCCGCCCCGAGCATCGCGGCCAGCTCGCCGGCGTGGGGGGTCAGCACGCAGCCGGGGACCGGGCCGTCCACGTGGCGCAGGGCGTCGGCGTCGACAACGACGGGTACGTCGTCGGCGCGGGCCTCGGCGAGCATCGCGCCGGCGTCGTCACCGCCGCCGGGGCCCACCACCCAGGCTTGGACCCGGCCCGCGCCGACCACCTCGGGGTGCGCGCTGCGGACGGTGTCGGCGATCGCCTCCGGACCGACGTAGCGCACCATCCCGACCAGGCCGGCGTTGGCTCCCGCCACGGCGAGCAGCGCAGCGCCCGGGTAGGTGCCCGAGCCTGCGCGGACGCCGACGACCCCGCGGGTGTACTTGTGGGCGACGTCGTCGGGTCGCGGGAGCAGGTCACGCACGTCGGCGGGCTGGAGCGCCTCGACGGCCGGCGGGCCGAGGTCGGTGGCGTCGAGGCCCAGGTCGACGAGGTGCACGGCGCCGCTGGCGAGGGACGCGGGGTCGACGAGGTGGGCGACCTTGTGGGTGCCGAAGGTGACCGTCAGGTCGGCGCGGACATGGGGTCCGTCGACGGTGCCGCCGTCGACGTCGACCCCCGACGGCACGTCGACCGCCACCACGGGTACCTCGGGGAACCGCTCCAGCGCCGCGACCGCGTCGGGACGGAGTCCGGGGCGACCCCCGATGCCGACGATGCCGTCGACCAGCACGTCCGGCTCGGAGGACAGGGCGTCGAGATCACGGACTGCGCGCCCTCCGGCACGCTCGAGCGCGGCCAGGCCGGCCGGGTGCACGCGATCGGCGAGGAGCAGCGCCTCGACCGCGGCGCCCCGGGCAGCGAGTCGTGCGCCGGCCCACAGCGCGTCACCGCCGTTGTCGCCGGGGCCGACGAGCAGCAGCACCCGCCGGCCGTATCCACCGCCGAGCAGGTCGAGCACCGCGGCGGCCAGGCCCGCGGCGGCGCGCTGCATCAGGGCGCCCTCGGGCAGGCGGGCCATCACGGCCGACTCGGCCCGGCGTACGTCCTCGACGAGGTGGGCGCGCAGCACGGCTCAGGACTCCAGGACCACGACGGCCGAGGCGATGCCGGCGTCGTGGGACAGCGAGACGTGGACGTGGGCGACCCCCATCGCCTCGGCGCGGGCGGCGACGGTCCCGCGGATCTCGAAGCGCGGGCGACCGGTCTCCTCGGAGACGATCTCGGCGTCGTGCCACGCCATCCCGACGGGCGCGCCGAGCGCCTTGGCGATCGCCTCCTTCGCGGCGAACCGCGCGGCCAACGACGCCGGCGGGCGCGACGCCTCGTCGTCGGTGAACAACCGTGCACGCAGGGACGGGGTGCGTTCGAGGGACTGGACGAAGCGGTCGATGTCGACCACGTCGATGCCCACGCCGATGACCGGCACGCGACTAGCCCCGGCCCTTACTCGACCGTGACGGACTTGGCGAGGTTGCGCGGCTGGTCGACGTCGTGGCCGAGCTGGGTGGCCAGCTCGCACGCGAAGAGCTGCAGCGGCACGACGGCGACGAGCGGCTGGAGCAGCACCGGCACCTGGGGCAGCGTGATCAGCACGTCGGCGTACGGCGTGATGGCGGTGTCGCCCTCCTCGGCCAGGCAGAGCGTGCGGGCGCCGCGTGCACGCACCTCCTGGATGCCACTGATCATCTTGTCGTGCAACTGGTCGCGGCCGCGGGGCGGCACCACGCACAGGATCGGCAGGCCCTCCTCCACCAGCGCGATCGGGCCGTGCTTGAGCTCGCCGGCGGCGAAGCCCTCGGCGTGGAGGTAGGCGATCTCCTTGAGCTTGAGCGCGCCCTCGAGCGCCACCGGGTAGCCCGCGTGGCGGCCCAGGAAGAGCACCGAGCGGCTGCCGACGTGGTCGCGCGCCAGTCCATAGACCTGCTCGGCCTTGGCGAGCACGGTCTCGATGTGGCCGGGCATCTGGTCGAGCTGGTCCATGACCTGCGAGATCTCGTCGCCGTAGCGGGTGCCCTTGACCTGCGCGAGGTAGAGCGCGAGGAGGTAGCAGGCGACGAGCTGGGTCAGGAAGCCCTTGGTGGACGCGACACCGATCTCGGGCCCGGCATGCGTGTAGATCACGCCGTCGGACTCGCGCGGGATGGTCGAGCCGTTGGTGTTGCAGATCGAGAGCACCTTCGAGCGCTGCTCACGCGCGTGGCGGATCGCCTGCAGGGTGTCGGCGGTCTCGCCGGACTGGCTGATCGCCACGACGAGCGTGGAGGCGGTGAGGATGGGGTCGCGGTAGCGGAACTCGCTGGCGAGCTCGACCTCCACCGGGATGCGGCACCAGTGCTCGATGGCGTACTTGGCCACCATGCCGGCGTAGAACGACGTACCGGCGGCGATGATGATGATCTTGTCGATGTCGCGCAGGTCCTGGTCGGACAGGCGCATCTCGTCGAGCTGCAGCAGGCCGTCGGTGCCGCGGCGACCGAGCAGCGAGTCGGCGACGGCGCGCGGCTGCTCGAAGATCTCCTTGCGCATGAACCAGTCGTGACCGTCCTTCTCGGCGGCCGAGAGGTCCCAGTCGACGTGGTAGCGCCGGCCCTCGGCGGGCGTGCCGTCGAAGCCCGAGACGCTGACGCCCTCGCGGGTGATGGTGACGACCTGGTCCTGGTCGAGCTCCATCGCCTCGCGGGTGTGCTCGATGAAGGCCGCGACGTCGGAGCCGAGGAAGTTCTCGCCCTCGCCGATGCCGACCACGAGGGGTGAGTTGCGGCGGGCCGCGACGACCCGGTCCGGGTCCTGCGAGTCGACGGCGACGAGCGTGAAGGCGCCCTCGAGGCCGCGGCAGACGTTCTGCATGGCGACCGTCAGGTCGACGCCGGTCTCGAGCTGCTCCTCCAACAGGTGGGCGGCGATCTCGGTGTCGGTGTCGGAGGCCATCTCGACGCCCTCGGACTCCAGGCGGGCGCGCAGCTCGGCGAAGTTCTCGATGATGCCGTTGTGCACCAGCGCCACCCGGCGCGCGCGGCCGAGGTGGGGGTGGGCGTTGCGGTCGGTCGGCGGGCCGTGGGTGGCCCAGCGGGTGTGGCCGATGCCGGTGGTGACCTGCGGCAGCGGGGAGTCGGCGATGGCCTTCTCGAGGTTGGCCAGCTTGCCGGCGCGCTTGTCCGACACGATCGTGCCGCCGTCGACGAGGGCGATCCCGGCGGAGTCGTATCCGCGGTACTCCAGGCGCCTGAGGCCTTCGATCACGACGCCTTCAGCCGGTTTGGCACCTACGTACCCGACGATTCCACACATGGCCGGGGAGTCTATCGGCAGGCCGCTGCACGCCTGCGCCCCCGTGCGGTGCCACAATCGCACCCATGTCCGAGGTCGCACCGCCCTCCAACGGTGGCGAGACCTCCCCCTACGTCGAGCTCGAGCGGGCGGCGTGGGCACAGCTGGCCGGCACGGCCGAGACGACGCTGACGCGCGACGAGGTCGCCCGGCTCCGGGGCCTCGGCGACCAGCTCGACCTGCGCGAGATCGAGCAGGTCTACCTCCCGCTCTCCCGCCTGCTGAGCCTCTACGTCGCGGCCAACTCCCGGCTCCACCGCGAGCAGGAGGAGTTCCTGCACCGCGTCACCCCGCCGCGTACGCCGTTCGTGATCGGCCTCGCGGGCTCCGTCGCGGTCGGCAAGTCGACCACCGCGCGCGTCCTGCAGCAGATGCTCGCCCACTGGCCCGAGCACCCCAACGTCGCGCTCGTGACGACCGACGGCTTCCTGCTCCCCAACGCCGAGCTCGAGCGCCGCGGGATCCTGCACCGCAAGGGCTTCCCGGAGTCCTACGACCGCCGGGCGCTGCTCAAGTTCGTCATCGACATCAAGTCTGGCCGCGACGAGGTCGAGGCGCCGATCTACTCCCACCTCGTCTACGACGTCCTGCCCGACGAGAAGGTCGTGGTCAAGCGGCCCGACATCGTCATCATCGAGGGCCTCAACGTGCTCCAGCCCGCGCGCGTGCGCGACGACGGCCGCACCGGTCTCGCGGTCAGCGACTTCTTCGACTTCTCCGTCTACGTCGACGCCGCGCTCACCGACATCAAGCGGTGGTACGTCGACCGCTTCCTGCGGTTGCGCGAGACCGCGTTCCGCGACCCGGCGTCCTACTTCCGCAAGTACGCCGCGCTCTCCCACGACGAGGCCGTCGACCAGGCCACCCGCATCTGGGACTCGATCAACGAGCCCAACCTCGTGCAGAACGTCGCCCCCACCCGCTCCCGCGCCAACCTCGTCCTCCGCAAGGACGCCGACCACTCCGTCCGCTACGTGCGCCTGCGCAAGCTCTGAGGCCTCGCCCGCGGACGTCATGGGAATCCGCGGTTCGAACCTCGATTTCTCATGACGTCCCGAGCGGGCAGCCGCGCGAGACCAGCGCGTCGATGATCTGGGCGAAGAAGTCGTCGGCCGCCGTGCGCAGACCCACCAGCGGCAGCCGCAGCACGATCGCGCGGTCCAGCGTGACGGCGTTGTGGCGCAGGGCGTCCGCGACGACGTTGGTCGCCCACTCGTGGTGGATGCCGTCGATCTCGACCACGACGCCCCACTCCTCCCAGCACACGTCGAGGTACCACCGGCCGTCCCGGCCCTGCCGGACGACCTGCCGGCTGGGCTCCGGCACGCCACGACGCCGGCACTCCTGGGCGAACTCGTGCTCGCCGAGCGAGCGCACGCCACCGAGGAGGTCGGTGATGACCGTGGTGACGAGCAAGCGCCGTCGGTCCCGCTTCACGGTCAGGACGTGGGCGCCGAAGCGGTCGGCGGTGGTCATGCGCTGCTGGACGGTCATGGTCAGCAGGAGCGTGGCCTGCTTGTCGCTGCGTGCCCAGAGCGCAGCCCGTACGCCGGCGACCTCGGGCCGGGTGCGCGGGATCCCGCTGGGTGCCAGGTCCGTCGTCAGCAGCCGTCGGGTCTGTCGGATGTCGACGCCCGCCGCCTTCCTGGCCAGGACGCCCCTCGGCACCGACACCCGGATGACGTCCTCGGTGTAGTGCTCCAGCCCGCCCGCGATGAGTGCGGACGCACCGTCGAGGCAGCCGCGGTCGCCGGACTCGAGGACTGCCGCCCACATCCGGCCCTCCTTCGCGAGCGGCCCGGTGTGCACGGCGATCGACTGGGTGTGGACCGGCCTCCAACGACCGCCGGTCAGGTGGGCGCCGAGCTCCCCGCACGTGATGCCGAGCCCGCGCAGCTGGTCGCGCGACACGACGCCTCCCTGGGCGTCTCCGACGACGCGCACGGCCGTACGTCGTTGGTCCCGCTCCTCGCGGCTGCGTGGGGCCTGTCCTCGTCCTGGCATCCGGCGATGCTCGCCGACGAAGCAGAGGTCGCCCCCGGTCACCGCGCTGGCCCTGTGGAGGGCGACGACGGGCAGGCGGTTGTGGACGACCAGTGGCTCGCCGCCTCACCGGGACGTCATGGGAATCCGCGGTTCGAACCTCGATTTCCCATGACGTCCGCTCACAGCTTCTTCTGCAGCTCCAGCAGCGTCTCGATGGTGCGGTAGCCCAGCGCCTCGTTGACGGCGAACATCTGGGTGTTGACCTCCGCGTTCGAGGTGTCGACGGAGACCAGGTCGGGGTACGTCGCCACCGCGAGGTCGTGGGTGGCGAGCTTGAGCACCAGCCCGAGCCGCCGGCCCCGGTGGGCGGGGTCGACGAGGGTGATGCCGACCTGCGCGTGCACCCGGTCGGTGTCGTCGACGCGTACGTCGCTCACGCCGGCCACGGAGCCGTCGGGGGCGAGCGCCATCGCGGTGTGCACGTGCCGGCCGACCGACACCTGCAGCTGCTCGGCCTCCCGGATCCTCTCCGGCGTCCACTCCGAGGCCCGGAGGTCGAGCTCGCCGAGCGGGATCTCGGAGAACAGCATCCCGAGCAGCCGCCCGAAGGAGCCGACGTGGTCGTCGGGGCAGACGGTGTCGAACGTGATGATCCGGTAGCCGTCGGGCGTCGGCGCCCGAGCCGCCAGCGACTCGCGACGGTCGAGGTAGTCGGCGACCGCGAGCTCCTTGATCGACTCGCGGCTGGCCACCTCGAAGCCCTGCGAGTGGGCGAACGCCTCCGCCGGTGCCGTTCCTCCTGGCGGCAGGTACGCCTCGGCGGTGAGGGTGGTGCGACCGTGCCCGCGCGCGAGGACCTCGATCTCGGCGAGCAGCGCCGACCCGATGCCCTCGCGGCGGCGGACGGCGTCGACGTACACCGCCGAGCCGGCGAGGTGCAGGTTGTCCTGCGAGGTGAGGATCGCCATGCCGGCACCGACCATCTCCCGGCCGTCGATCGCACCGAGGAGGGTGGTCGTGCGCTCGGGGTTCTCCGCCGGCAGCGCGACGCGGCTCTGCTCCCACACCGGCCACGGCTTCCCGGGCCGCTCGGCCGTGGCGGCGTGACCGACCTCCCACCACGCCCGCAGCGCCGCCTCGTTGCGGGGGTTGATCTGCTCGATGTCGACCACGTGGCGACCGTAGCCGCGCACCCGCGCACGCGCACGCCGATGTCTGAGGGCGTCGTGAGGGCCAGGTCGGGCCGCGGACGTTCACGGCGTCCTCAGATAACGGGGTGCGTGACCTGCTCCCGCTTTGGCAGGGTCGCCGCATGACGACCGCCTCACCCCTCCGCGACCGGCTGCGCGCAGCGATGCTCGACGCCCGGCGGGCACGCGACGCCGAGACCACCTCGACGCTGCGGACCGCCCTCGCGGCGCTCGAGAACGCCGAGGCAGTGCCCGCCGGTGCACGCGCTGGCGCGCTCGAGGACGCACCGGTCGGCGCCGGGGCCACCGAGGCGGAGCGGCGGCAGCTCACTGACGTCGACGAGCTCGCCGTCCTCGACGCCGAGATCGCCTCGCTCCTCGAGGCCGGACGGGCGTACGCCTGCTCGGTCCCCGAGCGCGCGGCCGCCGCCCGCAGGGCGGCGCAGACGTTGACGGGCCTGCGCGGCGACTAGCGGCGCGAGGCGCGCCGAAACCGCGCCGCCTCGATCCGGTCGGCCTCGCGGATCGCCGACCTCGCCATCACCCGTCCCCGCCAACGCACGATCGCTCCGATCACGAGGACGAAGACGGGCATGCCGATCCCCAGCCAGAGCCAGGTGGCGAGCGGTGAGCTCGTCTCCACCGACGAGCCGTCCGGCGAGACCCACAACGTCCAGGTGTCACCGACCTCACGTTGGGCGGGCCCTGAGCGACGGAACGTCGCGGTCCGCACGACGTCGCCCTCGGACCAGCGCAGCTCGTAGGAGGTCAGGGTGCGGTCGTCCTCCCCCGGGCGGGGGCCCTCGCGCACGGCGACGACCGTCGTCTCCTCCTGGTCGGTCCCGCCCAGCAGGTGAGCGCGCGTGCCCGGCATCAGGGCGACCAGCACCACGGCGAGCACCAGCCCGATCCCGACCCCGAGGACGACGTCACCAGGTGAGAGCCACCCGCGCTGCTGGGGCTCTCGCTCGTCGGAACCGGGTCGTGGGTCGCCGTTCACAGCAGGTCGCTGCCTACAGCGCCAGCTGGCGGCGTACGACGTCGGCGAGCCGCGAGGCGACGCCCTCGGCCTCGTCCTCGGTGGGCGCCTCGACCATCACCCGCACGATCGGCTCGGTGCCCGAGGGGCGCAGCAGGATCCGGCCCCGCTCCCCCAGCACGGCCTCCTCCTCCGCGACGGCCGCGGCCAGCACGGCGTCCTCGTCGGCGCGGGACTTGTCGACGCCGGACACGTTGAGGAGCACCTGCGGGAGCCGCGTCATCACGGAGGCGAGGTCGGCCAGCGACCGACCGGTGGTGGCCATCCGCTCCATGACGTGCAGCGTGGTGAGGATGCCGTCGCCCGTCGTGGCGTGGTCGCTGAGGATGACGTGGCCGGACTGCTCGCCGCCGAGGTTGTAGCCGGAGACCTTCATCGCCTCGAGGACGTAGCGGTCGCCCACCTTGGTCTGCCGCACCCCGACGCCGCCCGCGCGCATGGCGTGGACGAAGCCGAGGTTGCTCATCACGGTCGCGACGACCGTGTCCTTGGCCAGCCGCCCCTGCTCGAGCAGCGAGAGGGACAGGATCGCGAGGATCTGGTCGCCGTCGACGACGTTGCCCTCGGCGTCGACGGCGAGGCAGCGGTCGGCGTCGCCGTCGAGCGCGAAGCCGGCGTGGGCGCCGTGCTCGACGACGGCCTTCTGCAGGTCGCCGAGGTGGGTGGACCCGCAGTCGTCGTTGATGTTGAGGCCGTCGGGGTCGGCGTGGATCGCGATCACGGTCGCGCCGGCGTCCTCGAGCGCGCGCGGGCCGGCGGCGTGCGCGGCGCCCTCGGCGCAGTCGAGGACGACCTTGAGGCCCACCAGGGGGTGGCTGATCGTGCTCTCGAGGTGGGCGGCGTACTCCTCCACCGCGCTCTCGTAGACATCGACCCGGCCGACGGCGCCACCGGTGGGCCGCTCCCACGGCTCGCCCATGCGGCGCTCGATGGCGATCTCGATCGCGTCGTCGAGCTTGTGGCCGCCCCGGGCGAGGAACTTGATGCCGTTGTCGGGCATCGGGTTGTGCGACGCCGAGAGCATCACGCCGAGGTCGGCGCCGAGCCGGTCGGTCATGTAGGCCACGCCGGGCGTCGGCAGCACGCCCAGCAGCAGCACGTCGACCCCGGCCGAGGCGAGGCCCGCGACGACCGCGGCCTCGAGGAACTGCCCGGAGATGCGGGTGTCACGGCCCACCACGGCGAGAGGACGATGCCCCTCGAACTCGCCGCGGTCGGCCAGGACGTGTGCGGCGCAGACCGAGAGGTCGAGGGCCAGCTCGGCGGTGAGATCGGCGTTGGCCAGGCCCCGGACGCCGTCCGTGCCGAAGAGTCGCGTCATGGCCCGGGAGCCTACGGGTCGCGCACGCCCGCCGCAGAAACGAGGTCTGCCGGACGGGGGTGCAGATGCGACGAGGCCCGCACCGTCGTGACGACGGTGCGGGCCTCGAGGTGCAGGCTGGGTCAGCGCTTGCTGAACTGCGAGGCCTTGCGGGCCTTCTTGAGACCGGCCTTCTTGCGCTCGACGACGCGGGCGTCGCGGGTGAGCAGACCGGCCTTCTTGAGCGCCGGGCGGTTGGCGTCGGTGTCGATCCCGTTGAGGGAGCGCGCCACGCCGAGGCGCAGGGCACCGGCCTGGCCGGCGATGCCGCCGCCGTGGATGCGCGCGATCACGTCGAAGCGACCCTCGAGCTGAAGCTCGACGAACGGCTCGTTGGCGATCTGCTGGTGCAGCTTGTTGGGGAAGTAGCTGTCCATCGAGCGGCCGTTGATGGTCCACTCGCCGGTGCCGGGGACGATGCGCACGCGGGCGACGGCCTCCTTGCGGCGGCCGGTGGCCGCGCCGGGGGCGATGGTGGCCGGACGGGCCGGGGTGTCGGCCGAGGCGTCGCTCTCGGACGTGTAGGAAACGCCCTCGGCGTTGGCCTCGAAGGTCTCCTCGACCTCGGTGGTGTTCTCAGTCATCTGTGAGTCCTCAGTCACTGGGAGATCTGCGAGATCTCGAACGGGGTGGCCTGCTGGGCCAGGTGCGGGTGGTCGGGGCCGGAGTAGACCTTGAGCTTCTTCAGCACCTGGCGACCGAGCTTGTTCTTCGGGAGCATGCCCCACACAGCGCCTTCGATGGCCTTGCGGGCGTCCTTCTCCAGGAGCTCACCGAAGGGGGTGGCCGAGAGGCCGCCCGGGAAGCCGGAGTGGCGGTAGGCCATCTTGGTGGTCTTCTTCGACCCCGAGAGCGACACCTTCGAGGCGTTCACGATGATGACGAAGTCGCCCATGTCCATGTGGGGGGCGAAGGTCGGCTTGTGCTTGCCGCGGAGGAGGTTGGCGGTCTGGACGGCGAGGCGGCCCAGGACCACGTCGGTGGCGTCGATGACGTGCCACTCACGCTGGATGTCAGCGGGCTTGGGGCTGTACGTGCGCACGGCGGTATCCCGTTCTGGTTCGTTGGTCCCGGCCCTCGGACGAGGGCCGACTGGTGCTGCTGCGGCTTCTGACGAACACGGCCCGGATCGCTCCCCGGCTCCGCTGGGAGACTGGGGATGACGTCCGGATCTGCGCCCGGTCCCTGAGGGATCGGGCGCGGCAGGAGTCGCGACCAGCAAGACTACGGCTCACGCGCGAGGGGGGTCAAAACGAGGAGCGGGCACCCGGAGCGCGGTCGCGTGAGCACAATGGCTCCGTGCGCAACGGCGGCGTCTCCTTCTGGTGGCAGCAGGTCGGGCTGCCCACTCCCACCGACCGGCTCGAGGGTGACATGTCGTGCGACGTGGTGGTCGTCGGCGGCGGGCTCACCGGGCTGTGGACGGCGTACTACCTCGTCGAGGCCGATCCCGACCTCGACGTCCGCGTCGTCGAGGCGGAGTTCGCCGGCTTCGGCGCCTCGGGCCGCAACGGCGGGTGGCTCTCGAGCGAGCTCGCCGGGAGCGCGCGGACGTACGCCGCCGTGGCGGGCGAGGACGGCGTACGTCGCCTGCGTGACGCGCTGCGCGGCACGGTCGACGAGGTCGTCGGCGTGGCCGCGCGCGAGGGCATCGAGGCCGACATCGTCCGCAGCGGCGTGCTGAGCGTCGCGCGGTCGGAGGCGCAGCGCCAGCGCCTCGGCGGTGAGCTCACCGCGGCCCAGGTGGCCGAGCGGATCCGGGTGGCCGGCGCCGTGTCGGGCCACCTCGACCCCGACTGCGCGCGGGTGCAGCCCGCGAAGCTGGTGGCCGGCGTCGCCCGCGTCGTGCGGGAGCGCGGCGTACGCATCCACGAGGGCACCCGCGTCACGTCGGTCTCCCCCGGCACGATCGCCACCGAGCGCGGCACGCTGCGCGCCCCGGTGGTGCTGCGCTGCCTGGAGGGCTTCACCGCCGGGCTCTCCGGGCACCGGCGCGACTGGCTGCCGATGAACTCCGCGATCGTGGTCACGGCGCCGCTCACCGCGTCGCAGTGGCGCGAGATCGGGTGGGAGGGCGAGGAGCTGCTCGGCGACGAGGCGCACGCCTACTGCTACGCCCAGCGCACCGCCGACGGCCGCATCGCGATGGGTGGACGCGGCGTGCCCTACCGCTTCGGCTCGCGGACCGACGACGACGGCCGCACCCAGGACCGGACCGTCGAGCAGCTGCGCTCCACGCTGACGACCCTCTTCCCCTCGCTGGCCGGCGTGCGGCTCGACCACGCCTGGTGCGGGGTGCTGGGCGTGCCGCGCGACTGGAGCGCCAGCGTGGCCTACGACCCCGCGACGGGCCTCGGCCATGCCGGCGGCTACGTCGGCTCGGGCCTCACCGCCACCAACCTGGCGGGCAGGACGCTGCGCGACCTGGTGCTCGGCCACGACACCGAGCTGACCCGGCTGCCGTGGACCGGGCACCGGGTCCGGAGGTGGGAGCCGGAGCCGTTGAGGTGGGCCGGGGTGCACGCGCTGTACGGCCTCTACCGCGCCGCCGACCGTCGCGAGGACGCCGGCCTGGCACGCACCAGCCGCATCGCCCGGGTGGCCCACCGCGTCGCCGGACGGTGATGCCGTCCGGTGCCGCCGCACGTCCCACTGCTGGACACCTGATTCGCGGTCGTCACACGCCCCGGTCTAGGTTGAGGGGACCCCACAGACGTACACAAGACGCTCGAAACGCATCGAGCGCAGAGACAGGAGCCGACGTGACCGACGTTGCGGCCAAGGATTCCCTGACTGTCACCGACAACCGGACCGGTCAGACGTACGACATCGCGATCACCGACAACACGATCGCCGCCAAGGACCTCGGACAGATCCGCCTCGATGAGGAGCAGCCCGGTCTCGCGACCTACGACCCCGGGTTCGTCAACACCGCCTCGTGCCGCTCGTCGGTGACCTACATCGACGGCGACAAGGGCATCCTGGAGTACCGCGGGTACCCCATCGAGCAGCTCGCGGAGAAGTCCAACTTCCTCGAGGTGGCCTACCTCCTCATCCACGGCGAGCTGCCCACCAAGGAGCAGTACGACACGTGGGTGCACGAGATCACTTACCACACGTTCGTGCACGAGAACGTGAAGTCGTTCATGCAGGGCTTCCGCTACGACGC
Organism: uncultured Nocardioides sp.; assembly: GCF_947488025.1. GTDB lineage: Bacteria > Actinomycetota > Actinomycetes > Propionibacteriales > Nocardioidaceae > Nocardioides. Next base: position 406,870 of record NZ_CANKYS010000001.1, read on the forward strand.
CCACCCGATGGGCATGCTGATGGCCTCCGTCGGCGCGCTGTCGACGTTCTACCCCGACGCCCGCAACATCAGCGACGCCGACAACCGGCACATGCAGATCGTGCGGATGATCGCGAAGATGCCGACCCTCGGCGCCTGGGCGTTCCGCCACGCGCAGGGCAAGCCCTACGTGTACCCGGACAACGACCTGGGCTACACCGCCAACTTCCTCTCGATGCTCTTCAAGATGAGCGAGTCGAAGTTCGAGGCCGACGAGCGCCTGGTGAAGGCCCTCGACGTGCTCTTCATCCTCCACGCCGACCACGAGCAGAACTGCTCGACCAACGCGGTCCGCTCGGTCGGCTCCTCGCAGGTCGACCCCTACTCCGCCGTCTCGGCGGGCGTGGGCGCGCTCTACGGCCCGCTGCACGGCGGTGCGAACGAGGCCGTGCTGCGGATGCTCAAGCGCATCGGCAGCAAGGAGAACATCCCCGCCTTCATCGACGGCGTGAAGGACGGCAACGAGCGCCTGATGGGCTTCGGGCACCGGGTCTACAAGAACTACGACCCGCGCGCGAAGATCATCAAGAAGTCCGCCGAGGACGTCTTCGAAGTCACGGGCACCAACCCGCTCCTCGACATCGCGCTCGAGCTGGAGAAGATCGCGCTCGAGGACGAGTACTTCGTCAAGCGCAAGCTCTACCCCAACGTGGACTTCTACTCGGGCCTGATCTACGAGGCCTTCCAGTTCCCGCCGGAGATGTTCACCGTGCTCTTCGCCATCGGCCGTACGCCGGGCTGGCTGGCGCAGTGGTCGGAGCTGGTGCAGGACAAGGACCAGAAGATCGCCCGCCCCAAGCAGATCTACACCGGCGACCGCGAGCTCACCTTCACCGCGGCGTCCGAGCGCTGGGCGTAGTCCCCGGCTCACCGTCGTACGCACAACGCCCCCGGCCTCATGGCCCGGGGGCGTTGTGCGTCGTGGACCTCGGGTCGTCCAGTGCTTCAACAGGACCGGGGCCGGTCACTACACTCCCGAGCACTCGGGGTGGCGACGGCATCGGTCACGGAGGTGACGTGGGGACACGTGGGGACAGCACCCTCGGCAGGGTGCTGCGCGGGATGCGCGAGGACGCCGGCCTCTCCCAGGAGGAGCTCGCCGAGCGCGCGGGGTTGAGCCCGCACGCGATCAGCGCCCTCGAGCGCGGGACCCGTACGCGCCCCTACCCCCACACGCTGCGCTCGCTCGCCGCAGCGCTGGACCTCACCGAGGAGCAGCGCGCGACCCTGCTGGCGGCCGTCCCGTCGAGGGCACCGCGCGCTTCCTCCACCGCTTCGGGCGCCACCCCCGGCGCCACTCCCGAGACCGCTCCCGGCCGGCGCGAGCTGCCGGTCCCCGCCACGCCGCTGATCGGTCGTGACGACGACGTCGGGCGGGTGGGCGACCTGTTGCGCGGGAGTCGCCTGGTGACCCTCAGCGGGCCCGGCGGCGTGGGCAAGACCCGCTTGTCGCTGGCGGCGGCGGCGGCCGTCCGCGACCGCTACGCCGACGGCGTGCTGCTGGTCGAGCTCGCGCCGCTCCTGGAGCCGGGCCAGCTGCTCCCCGCGGTCGCCGACGCCGTGGACGCCACCCGCGACCCCACCCGGTCGGTGGCCGATGACATCGTCGACCGGTTGCGCGGCCAGCACCTGCTCCTGGTGCTGGACAACGTCGAGCACCTCCTCGACGCCGCGCCCGACGTCGCCGCCCTCGTGGAGGCGGTGCCCGACCTCTCCGTCCTGGCGACCAGCCGGGCGCCGCTCCGCGTGCGCGGCGAGACGGAGTACGCCGTCGACCCGCTCGAGGTGGACGACCTGCCGGACGGGTCGCCCTCCCCCGCCGCCCTGCTCCTGCTCGACCGCGCGCAGCGGGTCAACCCCGGATGGGGTGCCGACCCGGCCGACGCCGTGGCGGTCGGCGCCACCTGCGAGCGCCTCGCCGGGCTGCCGCTCGCCCTCGAGCTCGCCGCCGCCCGGGCGCGGCTGCTCGACCCCGGCTCGCTGCTGGAGCGGCTCGACACGGCGCTCCAGGCGGGGCCGCGCGACCTGCCGCCGCGCCAGCGCACGATGCGGGCGACGCTCGACTGGAGCCAGGGACTGCTCGATGCACCGGCCCGCCGGCTACTGCGGCTCATGGGGGTCTTCGCCGGTGGCACCACCCTCGCCGACCTCGAGGCGATCGCGGCCCGCGTCGGCATCGCCGACGACGAGGTCGTCACCAGCCTCGAGGAGCTCGTCGAGCACTCGCTGGTCCTCGCCGAGGGCCAGGGGCGCCTGCGGATGCTCGAGCCGGTGGCCCAGTACGCCCGCGACCTGCTGCGGGAGGCGGACGAGTGGGACGAGGCCGCACGCGCCCACGCGGCCCACTACCTGACGGTCGCCCAGGCCAACCACTCGAGCTATCGCGACGGCGGCCAGGTCGCGGCGCTCCACCGCATCGACCTCGAGCACGCCAACCTCACCGCGGCCGCCGAGCGCTCACTCGCGGCGGGAGACATCGAGACCCCGGCCCGGATGGCCTGGGAGCTGTGGCTCTACTGGTGGCTGCGCGGGCACCACGACCACGGCCGGCGGTTCGCGGAGACCGCCCTCCACCACGCCGCCGACCTGCCCGACGACGTGCACGCCCGCGCCGCGCTCGCGGCCGCCACGATGGCCTTCGCGATGGACGACGTCACGGCGGCCGCCGCCTCGTGGGCACGGGCCCACCAGCACGCGGGTGACGACCCGGTGGTCCTCTCCAACGCTGTCGCGGGCGAGGGCCTGGCGGCGCTCGTCGACGGCGACCTCGTGCTGGCCCGTGACCGTTTCGAGGAGGCCATGCACCATGCCGCGGTCGGCGGACCCGAGGTCCAGTGGACCTGGGGGTTGGCGCACGTCTGGCTGGGCACCGTCGCACTCCTCGACGGTGACGCCGACGAGGCAGTGCGGCTGATCGAGGCCGGCCTGGACTCGGCCAGGAGCCGCGAGGACCGGTTGTCGTCCTACATCGCCCTCTACAACCTCTTCCAGGTCGAGCTCGGGCGCGGCGACCACGACGCCGCCCGCCGCCACCTCGAGGAGAGCACCCGGCTCTCGCTCGAGACCGGCGACCAGGCCAACCTCGCCTACCTGCTCGACGCGGGCGCGGTGCTCGCCGCCGCCTCCGACCAGCACGCACGGGTGCCGCTGCTGCTGGGTGCGGCTCAGGCGATCCGGGAGGCGCAGGGAGCCCGAGGCTACGGCTACTACCGGCCGGACCCCGACACCATCACCGCCGCGGCCGACGACGCGCGGTCGCACCTGGGCGCCGACCGCTACGACGACGCCCTGGACACCGGGCGCGGGTTCTCCCCCCTGCAGGCCGCGGCGATGCTGCGCGGCCCCGACCCGACCCCGGCCTGACAGGGGCCTGACAGGCCGGACGGGGGCCTGACACCGGCTCGTACATCCCTCGCACACCTGCGGCTGTCCGTGGTCCACGGCGTCGTACGCACCGAGGGTGGTGGCCCGGCACGGATCCGTGCCCCCACCACCCGAGGAGCCACAGATGAGCACCACGCTCGATCCGTCCACCGCGTCCGGTCCGCACCGCGATGCCGGCACCGGCGCACCCACCCGGCCACCCGGCCGCGTCTGGGTGCTCGCCGGCCTCGGCGCCGGCCTCGCGGGCATCGCCTCCGTCCTCGCCAGCGGCATGGTCGACGCCGTCTACGACCCGGCCAACGGCGGGGACGCCGAGGCGATCACCGACGCCACCGCGGAGCTGGTGCCGCAGATCCTCACCTTCCACACCGCGACGATGGTCTCGTGCGCCCTGCTGGTCGTGTTCGCGGCAGGCCTGCACCGACACCTGCAGCGACGTACGCACCCCGACAGCATCGTGCCGGGGGTCGCGGCGATCGGGCTCGTGATGGTCTGCGTCGCCCAGCTGCTGGGCGCCGGGCTGACGACCGAGTTCGCCTTCGGGCTCTCCGATCCCGACGACGTGCTCGTCCCCGAGACGGTCGTCTTCTTCGGCCACTGGATCGGCACCATCCCGTGGCTGTGGGGCGGCATCGGGCTGACCGCCCTCGCCCTGGCCAGCGCGGCGCTGAAGCAGGGCGCGTTCTCCCGCTGGCTCGGCTGGACCAGCCTCGTGCTCGGGGGACTGACCACCGTGCTCCTGGTCAGCCCGCTGCAGTACATGGCGGGCATGACCGGGCCGATCTGGCTCGTGGTCGTCTCCGCCGCGCTCCTGCGCTCGGTGCGCCGGTCCTGACATGGCCGCCGTCGTGCACGACGAGGCGCCGACGGCGCCCGACTTCGCGTCGTACGTCGCCGCCCGGCGACCGGCCCTGCTCCGCTGGGCGCGCGTCGTCGCGGGCGACCCGCACAGCGCGGAAGACCTGCTCCAGGACTCACTGGTCAGGGTCCTCCCCCGCTGGGAGGGCATCCGCGAGGGCGCGGCGGCCGACGCCTACGTCCGGCGCACCATCACCCGCCAGTACGTCAGCTGGCAGCGGCAGCCGTGGCGACGCGACGAGGTCGCCTCGGCCGCCGTGCCGGAGACCGCTCCGGCCGACGGGCCGGCCACGACCGTGGAGCACGCCGGGCGGCTCTGGGACCTCGTCCTGGCGCTCCCGCCGCAGCAGCGTGCCGCCGTCGCGCTGCGCTACTACGAGCAGCTGAGCGTGGCCGAGACGGCCGCGGTGCTCGGCTGCTCGACCGGCACCGTCAAGTCCAACACCAGCCGCGGCCTCGCGGCGCTACGCCGGTCCGTCGCCCACGCGGCGCCGAGCCCCTGACCACCCCGAACGACCGCCGAGAGGACCTCCCATGCCACCGCCGCCCACCACCACCGACAAGACCCGCCCCACCTGGCTGCCCGCCGACTTCCGCCACCCGACACGGGTCGACGTCCCCTTCGGGCACCACCTGCGACCGATCCGCGCCGAGGACACCGACCTGGACATGGTCGCCGTGATGGGCTCGCGCGATCGGCTGTGGAGCATCTACGGCGAGGCGTGGGGATGGCCGCCCGCCGACATGACGCACGAGGCCGACCGCGCCGACCTCGCCCGCCACGCGGCGGAGATGGAGACCCACGAGTCCTTCAACTACGCGCTCCTCGACACCGACGAGACGGCGCTGCTGGGCTGCGTCTACATCGACCCGCCGGAGAAGCCGGGCGCCGACGCCGAGATCTCCTGGTGGGTCGTGGACGAGTGCGTGGGGACCGAGCTGGAGGCGGCCCTCGACGAGCTGGTCCCGCGCTGGATCGCCACGGAGTGGCCGCTGGAGCGGCCGCGCTACGTCGGGCGCGACCTCACCTGGGCGGAGTGGCTGGCGCTTCCCGACCTGCCCCGCTGAGGCCGCGCAGTGATCCGCGGCGAGGTCTCTGCACCTTCCCAGCCCGTTCTCAGGGCATCCACAGGGTCGCGGCGCATCGTCGAGGACATGAGCGACGGACAGACCCCCCAGCACCCCCAGCCGGCCGACGACAACCCCTACCAGCGCGCCTCGGCGGGGTGGACCGGCACCGAGTCGCACCACACCCAGCCCCTGCCGCCGGCGTACGGCGCGCAGTCGGGGTTCCCCGTCCAGCAGCCCGCTCAGACGCCGCCGCGCGAGCGCGCGGGCCGGGGCCGCGCAGGTCTGGTCGCCGCGGTCGTCGCCACCTCCCTGCTGGTCGGCGGAGGGGCCGGCATCGGCGGTGCGGCCTGGTGGGACGCCACGCAGGACGGGTCGGGCGGCTCCTCGCAGACCAGCCCGGTCTCCACCTCTCCGGTCGCCTCGCAGTCGCAGACCCCGGCCGCCGACGGGTCGGTGGAGTCCGTGGCGCAGAAGGTGCTGCCCAGCGTCGTCAAGATCGACGTCACCACGGCCCAGGGCGGCGGGTCCGGCTCCGGGATCGTCCTCACGGCCGACGGCACGATCCTCACCAACAACCACGTGGTGGAGGGCGCCGAGGCGGGCAGCCTCACCGTGTCCTTCGACGACGGCACCAGCGCGGAGGCCGAGGTCCTCGGCACCGACCCGCTCACCGACACCGCGGTCATCAAGGCTGCGGGGGTCTCCGACCTGACTCCGGCCACCATCGGCAAGTCCGCCAACCTCGGCGTCGGCGAGAGCGTCGTCGCGATCGGTTCGCCGTTCGGCCTCGACGCCACCGTCACCAGCGGCATCGTCAGCGCGCTCGACCGTCCCGTCAACGTCGGCTCCGACGACCAGGGCAACTCCACGACGTACCCCGCGATCCAGACCGACGCCGCGATCAACCCCGGCAACTCGGGCGGCCCGCTCGTGGACCTGACCGGTGCCGTGATCGGCATCAACTCCTCGATCCGCACGGCGGCGTCGCAGTCGCCCTACGGCGGCCAGTCCGAGGCGGGCTCGATCGGCCTCGGGTTCGCGATCCCCATCGACGAGGTGATGCCGATCGTCGACCAGATGGCGGCAGGCGAGACCCCGACCCACGCGCGCCTCGGCGTGCAGGTCGGCGACCCGCAGACCGGTGAGGGCGCCGGCGCCGTCGTGAGCGAGGTGACGCCCGGCTCGACGGCGGACAAGGCCGGCCTGGACTCCGGCAGCGTGGTCACCAAGGTCGACGACCAGCGGATCACCGGCGCCGACTCTCTCGTCGCGACCATCCGCTCCTACCGCCCCGGCGACTCGGTGACCCTCACCTGGACCGACAGCGGCGGGGAGGAGCAGAGCGCCGAGCTCGTGCTCGACTCCGACGCCACACAGGGCTGACCCCCGGTAACGGGTCCGACACCGCACTCCCGCCCCCATCAGTGGGGGCGGGAGTGCGTGCATGGACCCGTTACCGGGTGACCGCCATGATGGGGCCACCCGTCCGACCCGAGGAGTCACATGCAGCTCGAGCTCAGCCCCGCCGACGCGGAGTTCCGGTCGCGGATGCGGGAGATCTTCACGACCAAGGTCCCGCAGGAGATCCGCGACACCGTGCTCGAGGGACGGCACCTCACCCGGGACCAGATCGTGGAGGCCCAGCGGACCCTCAACGCCGAGGGCCTCGCCGTGCCGCACTGGCCGGTCGAGTGGGGCGGCCAGGACTGGACCGAGCTCCAGCGGCACCTGTGGCACGAGGAGATGCAGCGCGCGGGCGTGCCGATCCCGCTGGCGTTCAACGCGTCCATGATCGGGCCCGTGATCGCCCACTTCGGCACCCAGGAGCAGAAGGAGCGCTTCCTCCCCGCCACTGCCAACCTCGACATCTGGTGGTCGCAGGGCTTCTCCGAGCCCGACGCGGGATCCGACCTCGCCAGCCTGCGCACGAGCGCGGTGCGCGACGGCGACGACTGGGTCGTCAACGGTCAGAAGACGTGGACCACGCTGGGCCAGCACGGCGACTGGATCTTCACCCTCGTCCGCACCGACCCCGAGGTGAAGAAGCAGGCCGGCATCTCGATGCTCCTCATCGACATGACCACGCCCGGCGTCGAGGTGCGCCCGATCGAGCTCATCGACGGCGGCCACGAGGTCAACGAGGTGTGGTTCTCCGACGTGCGGGTGCCCGGCGACCTGCTGGTCGGTGACCTCAACGGCGGCTGGACCATCGCCAAGTTCCTCCTCGGCAACGAGCGGGTCGGCGTCGCGCCGGTGGGTGCGACCAAGCGGGCGCTGTCGGCGCTCAAGTCCCACGCGGGCGCCCTGCTCGACGACCCGCTCGTGCGGGCCCGCATCGCCGAGCTGGAGAACGACCTGCTCGCCCTCGAGCTCACCGCGCTGCGCGTGGTCGCGCACTCCTCCGACGGTGCGCCGCACCCCGCCTCGTCGGTCCTCAAGCTCCGCGGCACCGAGCTCCAGCAGGCCGTCAGCGAGCTCGCCCTCGACCTGGCGGGTCCGGCCTCGCTGGCCGCCCGTGCGGACGACGACTCGCCCCAGGAGGGCTGGGCGCGCCGTGCGGCGCCGACCTACCTCAACCTCCGCAAGGCCTCCATCTACGGCGGGTCCAACGAGATCCAGCGCCAGATCATCAGCCGCACGATCCTGGGACTCTGAGGGGGACGACGTGGACTTCACCTACGACGACGAGCAGCAGGCGCTGCGCGAGGCCGTCCGCGGCCTGCTCGCGACGGCGTACGCCGACCACGAGGCGCGGCGCCGCACGGTGGCCGACGACCCGGGCTTCGACCGCGCCCTGTGGGGGCGCCTGGCCGAGATGGGCGTCCTCGGGCTGCCCTTCAGCGAGGCCGACGGGGGCGTCGGCGCCGGTCCGGTCGAGATCGGGATCGTGTGCCAGGAGCTGGGCCGCGTGCTCGCGCCCGAGCCCTACCTGTCCGGGGTCGTCCACGCCGGAGGCCTGGTGGCCGCGGTCGGGACGGCGGAGCAGAAGGCCGAGCTGCTGGGGCGCCTCAGCGCCGGCGAGGTCCTGCTCGCTGCGGCCGACACCTCCCCCGGCGACCGCTGGACCTCGGACGCCGACGGCGTACGTGCCTCGGTGGCCGACGGTACCTGGACCCTCGACGGCGTCGCCGACCCGGTCATGGGCGGCGCGTCCGCCGACCACCTCGTCGTCACGGCAGCGCTGCCCGACGGCGGCACGGGCGTCTTCGTCGTGGACGCGGCCGCGGCGTCGGTGACCGGCTACGCAGCCGCCGACCTGACCCGGGCGGCCACGGTCCGCTTCGAGGGCAGTGAGGCCACTCCGCTGGGCGAGCCCGGCCGCGACCTGTCGGCCAGCATCGCCACGATCAGCGACCTGACCCGCATCATGGGCGCCAACCAGGCGCTCGGCGTGATGCAGAGCCAGGTCCGCGCGACGACCGACTACCTCAAGAGCCGCAAGCAGTTCGGGGTCACCCTCAACACCTTCCAGGCGCTCACGTTCCGCGCCGCCGACATGTACGTCTCGCTCGAGCTCGCCCACAGCACCGTCGACTGGGCGACCATGACCATCGCGGGCGGCGACCGCGAGGTCGTGGCCGACGCCGCCGACCGCGTCGGGCTCCAGGTCGGCCGGGCGGCGCGCCACATCGGGCAGGAGGCGATCCAGCTGCACGGCGGCATCGGCATGACCGCGGAGTACGCCGTCGGCGTGGGGACCGCGCACCTCACGGTGCTCGAGCAGTGGCTCGGCAACGCCGGGCACCACCTCGGCCGGCTGTCCGCGCGCGTCACCGACCACGAGCTGGTGGACGCGGTCTGATGGACCTCTCGCTCACCGACGAGCAGCAGGCCTTCCGCGACCTCGCCCGCGACTTCCTCGAGCGGGAGGCCGTCCCGCACCGGATGCGGTGGGACCACGACGAGTCCGTCGACCTGGCGATCGTGCCGAAGATGGCCGAGCTGGGGTTCTTCGGACTCACCATCCCCGAGGAGTACGGCGGCGTGGGTGGCGACTACGTCACCTACTCCCTCGCGATGGAGGAGCTCGGCCGGGCCGACTCCGCGCTGCGCGGCATCGTGTCGGTGAGCAGCGGCCTGGTCGGCAAGTCGATCCTGGACCATGGCTCCGAGGAGCAGAAGCAGGAGTGGCTGCCCCGGCTCGCCTCCGCGACGGCACTCGGGTGCTTCGGGCTCACCGAGCCGGGCACCGGGTCCGACGCGGGCAACCTCACCTCCCGGGCGGTCCGCGACCCTTCGACAGGCTCGGACTGGGTGATCGACGGCCAGAAGCTCTTCATCACCAACGGGACGTGGGCCGACGTGGCCCTCGTCTTCGCGCGCACGAGCGACGACGGCCCGCGGGGCGTGACCGCGTTCCTCGTCCCGACCGACTCCCCCGGCTTCGAGGCCCGCGAGGTGCGCAACAAGCTCGGTCTGCGCGGCCAGGCCACCGCCGAGCTGTTCCTGTCCGGCGTACGCGTCCCGGACTCGGCCCGGCTCGGCGAGGTCGGCCAGGGCTTCAGGATCGCGATGGGCACCCTCGACAAGGGCCGTCTCGCCGTCGCCTCGGGCTGCGTCGGGATCGTGCAGGGCTGCCTCGAGACGTCGGTGGCGTACGCCACGGAGCGCACGCAGTTCGGCAAGCCCATCGCGTCCTTCCAGCTCGTGCAGGACCTCATCGCCGGCATCTCGCTCGACGCCGACGCTGCGCGGCTGCTGGCCTGGCGGTGCGCCGACCTCATCGACCGGGGCCAGCCCTTCGGGGTCGCTGCCTCCAAGGCCAAGCTCTTCGCCTCGGAGGCCGCCGTGCGCGCCGCGAACAACGCGATCCAGGTGCACGGCGGGGCGGGCTACGTCGACGACTTCCCGGTCGCGAAGTACCTGCGGGACGCGCGGGTGATGACGCTCTACGAGGGCACGTCGCAGATCCAGAAGCTCATCATCGGCCGCGCCGAGACGGGCATCAGCGCCTTCGGCTGACGCCGTACGCCCCTAGACTCCGGGCGTGCGCCAGGCAGCCGTAGTGCCTCCCGTCGTCGGCCTGGCCGTCGCTGCGCTCGTCGTCGTCCTCACCGGCCAGGGCGGCAGCCCGACGACCGTCACCGCACCCGCGGTGCCGGCGGAGATGGCGGGCTACTCGCACCTGACCGGCTCGGTCTCGTCGTCGCCACCTGGATCCGTCGTCGCGCTGTGGCAGCACGGCTACGGCGTCGAGTTCCTCGACTTCCCCCAGGCGGTCGTGCTGGGCGCGGGAGGCGACACCTACCGCCGCGTCGACGTCGCCGAGGGGCGCGCCGGCGGGGAGACCCAGGGCGACCCGGCGCCGATGCTGCTCTCGCCGGACGGCAGCCGGGTGGCGGTCGGCGACCACGACATGGACCGCTCCGACGTGGTCGTCGTCGACCTGAGCACCGGCGACACCACCCGCCACCCGCTCCCCACCGGGCGCAGCGTCGTCCCGGTGGCCTGGTCCGCGGACGGTCGGACGCTCGCGAGCCTGGTCTCCGACGAGGCCACCAACCCCTACTCCGGCGGTCGCATCACCGGCGACATCGCGGTGCTGGACCCCACCGACGGCGCCACCGACGTGCTGGACCTCGACAGGTCGTCCACCGGGGCCGCGTTCTCGCCCGACGGATCGGAGGTGGCGGTCGACCAGTCCGGGGTGGTCACCGTCGTTGACCTGCAGGACGGTGCCGAGCGGAGCCTCGAGGTCGACGGGGTGCTGGCGGGTCCCGCCGCCTGGTCACCCGACGGCCGGCTGCTCGCCGTCACGACGACGAAGCCGGTACAGGCGCCGCCGGGTGTGGAGGCTCCCGGCATCCCGACCGGGCTGGCCTTCGTCGACGCGACCGGGGGCGCCGGCGACGTGCCCGACCCCCTTCCGCTCGACCTCACCGGTCCGGGGCGCGTCCTGGGCTGGTCCGGCCAGGACGAGGTGCTCACCGTGCTCGCCGTCGAGGGCACCGACACGTGCTGCGGGTACGACCAGCAGACCCTCTCCGTGGTCCCGCTCGACGGCACCGAGCCGCGCACCCTGATGCGGATGTCGGACCTGACGTCCTTCGGCGTCGGTCGCTTCCAGCTGGCCGCGTCCGTCGCCGCCTCGCTCGAGGTCGTCACCCCCGACGACGTCGACCGAGGCCCGTGGCCGTGGCCACTGCGTGGCGTCCTCGCCGTCGCGGCCGGCCTGCTGGCGTGGGTGCTCGCGCGCGCCGTGCTGCGCCGCACGCGTCGTTCGTAGCCGTCAGGCCCAGCCCCCGAGCCACGCCGCCAGCGTGACGTCCTCGGTCCACGGCCGCAGCGTCGCGTCGAGCGGCGGGCCTGCGGTCGCGAGGTCGGGGCGCCCCCACCGCTCGGCCCGACGGCGCAGGCGCAGGTCCTGCAGCTCGGCGCGACCGGCCGCGACCTCGCGGGAGCCCATGCCCCCGTCGAGGCCGTCGAGGAGCGACGTCCACGCAGCGACGTCGCCGAACAGGCACTGGCGCACCTCGAGGTGGAGCCGTGCCGACGCCGGCACGTCCTCCTCGGCCGGCACCGCCCGGGGGTCGTCGCCCACCAGGTCGCGCTGCCGCTCCGTGAGTCGTACGACGGTGCGCGGCAGCGCGGCCAGCAGCGAGTCGACGCTCACCAGCAGCTCCGCGTCGCCCAGGGTCGGGGCGAGGGTGACGACCAGGTCGGCCGGACCGCGCGTCAGTCCGCGCCAGGTGGTGCCGGGCGCGGACGTGCGATCGGCGACGGCCACAGTCTCGGCGAGGAGTGCGCCCGGGTCCGCCTCACGGGCTCCCGCGTCCGGTCCGTCGTGCCAGGCGACGGCGTCGCGGCGGTGCGCCACCAGGCCGCCGGCGGTCCAGGAGCGGTGGGCGAAGTCCCAGTCCTCGCCGCCGTAGGCGGAGAAGGTCTCGTCGAAGCCACCGACCTCGTCGTACCACCAGCGGCTGCACGCGAGGACGGCGCTGATGACGAAGCGGTGGCTGGTGTGGTCGGCGTCCAGCAGGTCGCGGCTGTCGGCGTACGCGTCGCGGAGCCAGGCCGGCTCGGGCAGCTCCAGCGGTGGCGCGACCTCCTCGATCGCACCGTCCGGCGCGGTGCCGGCGAGGTCGGCGTGCCGGCGGCGTCCCACGACCAGCGCCTCGGGCAGGGCCTCGGGCAGGGCGACCATGCGCTCGACGAAGTGCGGCTCGGGGACGGTGTCGGCGTCGAGCAGCACCAGCAGCTCACCCGTGCTCGCCGCGACGCCGAGGTTGCGCGCGGCTGCCGCCCGGAAGCCGTCGTCGTGCTGCCGGACCACGCGCACCCCGGGCGGGACCTCGGGCGCCCGGTGCGACCCGTCGTCGGTGACGATCACCTCGTCCGGCAGCCGGGTCTGGCGGCGCAGTGCCGCGAGCGTGCGGTCGAGCTCGTCCTGCTGCTCGAAGTGGGTGACCACGACCGACACCCGCCGCCGGGGCGCACCGTCGGGCGCGAGGTCCCAGCGGTTGCCCGGCACCGAGGTGCCCCAGGGCGGCGCGGTCATCCGACCGACGCCCACCACGCGCGGTAGGCCGCGGCCGTCTCCTCGATCCGCGGACCGAGGTCGGCGTCGGGAGCGGTCCACGTCGACGTCGGCCGGCGCAGCACGGCGTCGAGGCGCGGGACGAGGGTGGAGTCGTCGAAGAGGCTGAGGGTGCCGGGACGGAGCGCGGCCATCTCGCGGGCGTAGGAGCCGTCGCGCACGAGGGGGCGCCGGCCGGCGGCGATCCAGGAGTTGAGGCTGCCCGACGCGGAGACGTTGCGGTGTGCCGTCACCCCGACCGCCACGCCGCGGAGCGCGTGGACCAGGTCGTCCTCGGGCACGCGGCCGGTGACCTCCACCGGCACTCCCCTGTCCCGGGCCGTGCGGACCAGCCCGTCGACCTCGTCGGCGTGGCCCGGCGCAGCGTCGCCGAGGATCCGCACCGAGGCCATCGTTCCGGCCCGTCGCAGCGCGGCGACCGCGCGGACGACCTGGCGGTGGCCCTTGCCGGGGTAGACGAAGCCGAAGACGCCGACCACCGGCTCCGGGTCGACGGCTCCGCCTGCCGCAGCGGACGGAGCGGGTCGACCGGGCCGACCGGGCGCGACGGGCACCGGCAGCGGGATGACGGTCCCGCGGGCCCCGGTGGCGCTCCAGCGGTCGACGAGGGCGTGCTCGTGCCACGAGTTGGTGGCCCATGCGTGGCTCGCGCGCACGATGCGTCCGTACGCCTCGGCACGCGCGGCGAACACGGGGCCGTCGGTGGGCTGCGGGACGTCGTGCAGGGTCACCGTCAGGCGCACCCGGCGGGCGAGCCGCTCCACCGCGGCCGCCGCCTCTCCCGGCTCGCGGCCCAGCAGCCGGTCGGTCAGGTGCAGGTGCACCGCCGCCCCGGGGACGAGCTGGGCGACGTCGCGGACCACGGGCGCGCGGGCAGCGCCGGCCACCTCGCCGGCGTATCGGGTGACCCCGTGCGTGTCGGGGCCGAGGAGCAGGTGGTGCGGCGCGGCGAGGTCCGTGTCGTGGAGGTGGGAGGCGGGCCTGAGCACCCGATCATCCTCATCGACGTTGGACAGACCCGTGCTCCCCCCAAGGCATGGGGCGCGGCCACACCGGCGTGAGCGTGCGCACGCTGCGGGGTCAGGTCGTGGCGAGCTTCTTCTGGAAGTCGCCCAGGCGCGCGACCGGACGGAAGCCGAGCACCTCGTTGACGCCGATCATGTGGCTGTTGACCTCGGCGTTGTAGGTCGTCAGCCGGGTGATGTCGGGCCGCTCGCTCTGCAGCAGGCGCAGGTTGGCCACCTTGACCGCGACCCCCAGCCGGTGGCCCCGGTGGGCACGACGCACGAGCGTGCCCCACTGGTAGGCATGACCCGTCTCGTGGGCGGTCGTGGCGAGGTCGGAGTAGGCGACCACGTCCCCCGAGGACGACAGCGCGACGGTGTTGTACTTCGTGCGCCCCTGCCGCGCGACCGTCTCCTCACGCTCGCGCACGGCTTCGGTGCTGACCGCCTCCGGCTCGAGCTCGAGGTCGCCGGTGGGCGCTTCGGTGGCCAGGATCGACGTGATCTCGGCCCATCCCTGCAGCAGGTCGTCGGGCACCGGACCGCTCCACGAGCGGAGCGTGTACGCCGGGTGGGATCGGGCCGCGTCGTCGGCGAGCCCGGCGAGCAGGTCGTCGTCGACCGGCAGCCGGAGCTCGCGCTGCACCTCGGACAGGGCGAGCTCGTAGCCACGAGCCCGGGCGAACTCCGGCCCGGAGGCACCGTCGCCCGCCGACCCGGCGTCGTACGGCCACGACGACAGGCCGGTGAGCACGCGACGTCCACGCGCGCGGGCCTCGTCCTCGAGCAGCGTGAGCAGGGCGGTGCCGGTGCCCCGACGCCGGTGGGTGGGCAGCACGTGGACGTCGAGCTCGGCCAGCTCGACGTTGTCGAGCAGCGGGGTGCGCAGCCACCCCGCTCCGACCGTCGTCCCGCCCGCGACGGCCGACCAGGCACCCGACCGGCTGTGGCTACCGGCGGCCTGCATCGTCGCCCGCAGCTCCTCCAGCTGCCACGGCGTCGCTACCTCGCCCAGCTCGTGGCGCGCCGAGGCCTCGTACACGTGGTGCCAGGCGGCGAAGGCGGTGTCGTCGGTCGGGTCGACCGGCAGGATGTCGAGGCTCATCGGGCGCGGGACACCCGACCCTCGTCCCAGACCGGGCCGTCGGACTCGTAGACCTCGCCGTCGGCGCCGTAGACCAGGAAGCGGTCGAAGCCGCGGGCGAACCATCGGTCGTGCGTCACCGCCAGCACGGTGCCGTCGAAGGCCTCGAGCCCCGCCTCGAGCGCCTCGGCGGACTGCACGTCGAGGTTGTCGGTGGGCTCGTCGAGCAGCAGCAGCGTCGCCCCCGACAGCTCGAGCAGCAGGATCTGGAACCGCGCCTGCTGACCGCCGCTGAGCGAGTCGAACCGCTGCTCGCCGGCGTGGGCGAGCTCGTAGCGGTCGAGCACCCGGCTGGCGGCCTCGCGGCCCATGCCGTCACGGTGGTCGTCGCCGCGGTGCAGGATCTCCAGCAGGGTGCGCCCGACGAGCTCGGGGTGCTCGTGGGTCTGCACGAACCACCCCGGCCGCACCCGCGCCCCCAGCTTGGCGCTGCCGGTGTGCGCCACCGGCGCAGGCGGTACGCCGACGGGCTGGTGCTCGACGTCGGGGTCGCTGCCGCCGGCGGCGAGGAGGCGCAGGAAGTGCGACTTGCCGGAGCCGTTGGAGCCCAGCACGGCCACCCGCTCGCCGTACCAGACCTCGAGGTCGAACGGCTTCATGAGGTGGGTCAGCTCGAGGTCGGTGCACACCACCGCCCGCTTGCCCGTGCGCCCGCCCTTGAGCCGCATCTTCACCTGCTGCTCGCGCGGCTGCTCGGTCGGCGGGCCCGCTTCCTCGAACTTCTTCAACCGCGTCTGCGCCGCCTGGTAGCGGCTGGCCATGTCGGAGTTGTAGGCCGCCTTCTGCTTGTACATCAGCATCTGGGCGCGCAGCTTGGCGTACTCCTCGTCCCAGCGGCGGCGCAGCTCCTCGAAGCGCTCGAACCGCTCGGCCCGCGCCTCGTGGTAGCTCGCGAAGCCGCCGGGGTGGGTCCACACCAGGTTGCCCGCACTGCCGAGCTCGACCGTGACGATGCGGGTGGCGGTGTTGTCGAGCAGCTCGCGGTCGTGGCTGATGAACAGGATGGTCTTGGGCGACTCCCGGATGCGCTCCTCGAGCCAGATCTTGCCGGGCACGTCGAGGTAGTTGTCCGGCTCGTCGAGCAACAGCACCTGGTCGGGCCCCTGCAGGAGGTACTCCAGCACCAGCCGCTTCTGCTCACCGCCCGACAGCGTGGTGAGCGCGCGGTACTTCGCCCGGTCGAAGGGCATCCCCATCGCAGCGGTGGTGACCTTGTCCCACACCACCTCGAGGTCGTAGCCGCCGACGTCGCCGTAGTGCCCCAGCGCCTCGGCGTACGCCATCTGCACCGGCTCGCTGTCGTCGTCCATCAGCCGCAGCTCCTGCGCCGCGACCTCCTGCGACCAGCGGCGTACGTCGGCGGGCGCGACCGACAGCAGCAGGTCCGCGACCGTCTCGTCGGCGCCCCCGTGGCCGACGAACTGGCGCATCACCCCGAGCCCGCCCGAGCGCGTGACCACCCCGGCGTGCGGCTTGAGGTCTCCGGTGACGATCCGCAGCAACGTGGTCTTGCCCGCGCCGTTGGCGCCGACCAGCGCGACCTTCTGCCCGTCGCCGACCCGGAAGCTGACGTCGTCGAGCAGCACCCGCCCGTCCGGCAGCTCGTAGCGCACTCCGGCGACATCCACATGACCCACGGCCGCATTCTCGCAAGCCACCCAGCCCGCCGTCGCGTGGATATCCCCGCGCCACTACCTGAGGGCCACGCAGACGTCATGAGGATCCGGGATTCGAACCTCGAATTCTCATGACGTTACGACGAGCCGCCGTCGACCAGCGCGGGGCCCTGGTCACGGCTCCGCCAGGACGAGATTCACCGCCACGACCCGTCCGACGCGGACGTGCCCATCCGCGCCGGTTCGCAGATCTCGCCTACGGCCAGGAGTCGCCGCACCGCCGGCCACTGGTCCAGACCACCGTTAGGGTGCTGGCCATGGCTGACACGACCTCCACCGGCTCGACCGGCTCGACCGGCTCGACCGGCTCGACCGGCTCGACCGGCTCGACCGGCTCGACCGAGCAGACCACCGCCCCCCGTTGGCGGATCATCGGCCCCGGGCTCGTCGTCGCCGCGACCGGCGTCGGGGCGGCCGACCTCGTCGCGACGCTGATCGCGGGGCAGAAGTTCGGCTACACGCTGCTGTGGTGCGTGGTCGTGGGCTGCCTGATGAAGATCGTGCTCGTCGAGGGCGCCGGTCGCTACTCGCTCTCCACCGGACGCACGATCTTCGAGGGCTGGCGTTCGCTGGGCGCCTGGACGACGTGGTACTTCGCGCCGTACATCGTGGTGTGGGGCTTCGTCTACGGCGCCGCCGCGATGGCCGGCACCGGCCTCGCGCTGGCCGGCCTGACCGGCGTCCTGTCGGTCACCTGGTGGGGCATCCTCTCCGGCCTGCTCGGCCTGGTGCTCGTGTGGACCGGGCGCTACAGCGTGTTCGAGAAGGTGCTCGCGGCGCTGGTCGGGATCATGTTCGTCACGATGGTGGGGGCCGCGCTGCTGACCGTGCCCAACCTCGGCGAGGTGCTCACCGGCCTGGCGCCGAGGATCCCGGAGGACGGGCTGATCAACACCCTGGCCCTCGCCGGCGGTGTCGGCGGCACCATCACGCTCGCCGCCTACGGCTACTGGCTGCGCGAGAAGGGGTGGAGCACCCCGGCCTACATGCGGGTCATGCGCATCGACAACACCGTCGCCTACGTCGTCACCGGCATCTTCGTCCTGGCCACCCTGGTGGTCGGCGCCGAGCTGCTCTACTCCACGAGCGTGGCCATCGAGTCCGGCGACGCGGGCCTCCTCGACCTCGGCGTCGTGCTGCAGGATCGCTACGGCGACTGGGCCGGCAAGCTCTTCCTGGTCGGCTTCTGGGCCGCCGCGATGTCCTCGCTGGTCGGCGTGTGGAACGGCGTGAGCCTGATGTTCGCCGACTTCATGACCAACGTGACCGGCGGCGAGGAGAAGGACGCCCGCGCCGGCGGCAAGTGGTACAAGGTCTACATCCTCTGGCTGACGTTCCCGCCGATGGTGATGATGTTCCTCGGCAAGCCCGTGTGGCTGATCCTCGCCTACGGCGTCCTCGGCGCGTTCTTCATGCCGTTCCTCGCGATCACCCTGCTGTGGCTGCTCAACACCGACCGCACTCCCGCGGAGTGGCGCAACAAGCTGCACTCCAACGTGCTCATGGCGATCATCGCGCTCGCCTTCCTCGCGCTGTGCGTCAACGAGGTCCGCAAGCTCGTCAGCGGCGCCTGACGCTCACACGCCGGTGGGGTGCCTGACCCAGACGTTGGGCTCGACGTAGGTCACCGTGCCGTGCTCGGCGTCGCACATCACCGGCGCCAACGCCCCGGGTACGACGACCGGGCCGGTCGTGTCGAACGCCAGCCCGGTCCACTCCCGCCACTCCTCGACCGTGCCGGGGATGACCATGGAGCGCGGCGCCACCCGGTCGATCCGTCCGCCCGCCCGGACGTGCACGCGCAGCCACGGGTCGATGGGCAGCCCGTCGTGGCGGGTGCGGGCGGCGTACGCCGTCATCGACTCGTGCACGTCGCTCTTGCCGTTGGGGCGCACGGGCGCGAGCAGCTCGGGGAAGCCGAGCCGGCCGGCGTTGTCACGCAGCGCGGTGACGATCCGGCCCGACAACCCGGTGCCCTGCAGGCCGGGCTCGATGGCGATCTCGACCGCGGAGACGGCGTTGGGCTCCTCGCCCCACAGCGCGGTCAGCAGGCCGCTGCGGATCGCGAAGTCCCACCCCGCGTCGGGCAGCTCGTCGTCGTCGAGCCGGAAGGGCACGGAGTGCGCCTTGGCGACCTGGCGCCCCGACGCGTCGAGGCAGACGAGCACGAACTCGGCGAAGTGCTCCAGCGAGGCGTAGTAGCCGTTGCCGATGGGGTCGTGCTTCATGAATTCCGGCCACGACGTCTCCATGTCCCAGAAGGTGTCCATGAGGTCCGGCCGCTCGGCGAGGGTGACGATCTCGACGTCCATGTCGTCATCCTGACCGACCCGGACGGCCGGCGCCCGCCGTTTTTCAGAGCCGCTCGGCCACCCGCCGCGCCGCGATCTGCAGGACCTCCCACGTCGTGGCGAACGGCGGGGCGTAGGAGAGGTCCATCCAGGCGAGGTCGTCGACGGATCCGCCCGCCCACAGCACGGCGGCCGCGGTGTCGATGCGCTTGCCCGCGCCGTGCCCGCCCACGACCTGCACGCCGAGCAGCCGGCGGGTCGCGCGGTCGGCCATCACCCAGATCGCGATCGGCTCGGCCTCGGGCATGTAGCCAGCGGCCGTCGAGCCCTCGGTGACGAGGGCGACCGGGTCGAAGCCGGCGCCCTCCGCGTCGGCACGGGACAGCCCGGTGCGGGCGATCTCGAGGTGCACCTCGCCCGAGGAGAAGCGCGTGATCGACGTGTCGACCATCCCGTCGAACGACAGGTCGCCACCCGCCAGGCTGTCGCCGAGCGCCCGCCCGTGCTTGGTCGCGTGGGTGCCGAGCGGGCGGAAGACCCACTGGTCGTCGATGCGGCGGCGCACCTCGCAGCAGTCCCCGGCCGCCCAGACGTGGTCGGCCACCCGCCCCTGGGGGTCGGGCCGCAGCGCCCCGTCCTCGGTCATCTCCAGTCCGCTGCCCGCCAGGAACCCGGTGGCCGGCTTGACGCCGACCGCCACCACGACGAGGTCGGCCTCCCGCGAGCCGCCTTCCCAGTGCACCCCGGTCACCCGGTCGCCGTCGAGCTCGAGACCGGTGACCTCGGCGCCGAGCACCAGCTCCACCCCCGCATCGACCAGCCCGGTGTTGACCCGGTCGGACATCTCGTCCTCGAGCATCCCCATGCCGCGCGTACGGGTCAGGACGGTGACACCGAACCCCTGCTCGAGTGCCGCCTCCGCGACCTCGACGCCCACATAACCCGCCCCCACGACCACCACGTGCGCGCCCGGTCCGACGCGCGCGAAGCTGCGCACCCACGCGGCGCCGTCGTCCAGGGTCTTGACCACGCCCACCCCGTCGTACGACGTCCCGTCGGGGCGCAGCGCCCAGTCGGGCACGACCGCCGGGGCACCGGTGGCGACGACCAGGTCGTCGTAGTCCAGCACGTCCCCCGCGGCCGTCGTCACCGTGCGTGCCGCCAGGTCGACCGCGACGACCTCGGTCCCGAGGCGCAGGTCGATGCCGGCGTCGCGGTGCTCGTCGGCGGTGCGGGCCACCAGGTCGTCACCGCTGCCGACGTCTCCGGCCATCCAGTAGGGGATCCCGCAGGCGCTGTAGGACGTGTGGCGCCCCGCCTCGAGGGCGACGACGGACAGCGCCTCACCGCGTCCCGCCGCCGTGCGGAGGGCCTGGTGCGCCGCCGACATGCCGGCGGCGTCGGCGCCGACGACCACCACGCGCCTGGGGGCCGGGCTCATTCCTCGATCTGCTTCGCCCAGAGGTTGACTCCGGAGTCGACGGCGTAACGGTCGATCTCGGCGAGCTCGGCCTCCGTCAGCGGCGTCGCGTCGAGTGCGTCGAGGTTGGTGTCGAGCTGCTCCACGCTGGAGGCCCCGATCACCGCACTCGTCACGCGGTCGTCGCGGAGCACCCACTGGAGCGCCAGCTGCGCGAGCTTCTGCCCGCGGCCCTCGGCGATCGCGTTGAGCGACCGCACGCGCCCGAGCGTCTCGTCGTCGAGGCCGGTGATGGTCGAGCCGTCGCGAGCCGCACGGGAGTCCTCCGGGACGCCGTCGAGGTAGCGGTCGGTGAGCAGTCCCTGGGCGAGCGCGGTGAAGGCGATGCAGCCCATCCCCTGCTCCTCGAGCTCGTCGAGCAGCCCGCCCTCGATCCAGCGGTTGAGCATCGAGTAGGACGGCTGGTGGATGAGCAGCGGCGTGCCGAGCTCGCGTGCGACGGTGGCTGCCTCCCGCGTGCGCTCCGGGGAGTACGACGAGATGCCGGCGTAGAGCGCGCGCCCGGACCGCACCGCGGTGTCCAGCGCCATCATCGTCTCCTCGACGGGCGTCTCCGCGTCGAAGCGGTGGCTGTAGAAGATGTCGACGTAGTCGAGCCCCATCCGCGCGAGCGACTGGTCGAGGGAGGCCAGGACGTACTTCCGCGAGCCGCCGCCCTGGCCGTAGGGGCCCGGCCACATGTCGTAGCCCGCCTTGGTCGAGATGACGAGCTCGTCGCGGTAGGCCGCGAAGTCGTCGGCGAGGTAGCGGCCGATGTTCTCCTCGGCGCGGCCGTAGGGCGGGCCGTAGTTGTTGGCGAGGTCGAAGTGGGTGACCCCGCGGTCGAACGCCCGTCGCAGGATGGCGCGCTGCGTCTCCTCGGGCCGGTCGGTGCCGAAGTTCTGCCACAGCCCGAGGGACAGGGCCGGCAGCCGGAGGCCGCTGCGGCCGGTCCGCCGGTAGTGCATCCCGGTCGTGTCGTCGTACCTGTCGGGGGCTGCTTCGTAGGCCATGGCGCACATCCTGCCCGGTCCACGTTCAGGGGCGCGCCGGGGTTCTTCCTGATCGACGGTGACCGCGCAGGTGGGCTTGACTGGGTGCATGACCTCCTCGCTGCGCGGGACCGCCTTCCGGCTCGCGCTGTCGACCGCACGGCGGGTGCCCTACGTGCGCCGCGTGCCGGCGGGGATCCGGTTCCCGCTCGAGCGCGACGGGGTCGACCCGGTCGCCCGGCTGGCGACGACGCGTGAGACCGGTGAGGTGGTGCGCCTGGCGAGCCTGTTGGGCACCCGGGTCTGGCTGGTCACGGGGTACGGCCCGGCGCGGGCCGTGCTGGCCGACTCCGGCTCGTTCGCCAACGACGTGCGCGACATCATCGGCCGTCAGGACCGATCGCCGGCCGAGCGGATCGGTGGGCTCGGGATGACCGACCAGCCCGACCACGGACGTCTGCGCGGTGTTCTCACGCCGTGGTTCACCCGCCGCAGGATGGCCGAGCTCCAGGACGACATCGACCGCGTCGTCGCTGCCGCGCTCGACGACATGGCCGCCCACGGACCGGTGGTCGACCTCGTCGAGCGGTTCGGCTTCCGGGTCCCGTTCGGGGTCATCTGCGACCTGCTCGGCATGCCCGAGGTCGACCGCGACGAGTTCCGGCGGCACGGCGCTGCCCGCTTCGACCTCCGCGACGCGGGCAGCGGGATCTTCGACACCGCCGCCGGCACCCGGCAGTTCCTGATCGACCTGGTCGCGTCCGAACGGCGCAGCCCGCACCTCCCCGACGGGCTGGTGGCGCAGATGGTGGCCGAGCACGGCGCCGACTTCGACGACGTCGAGCTGGGCGGCCTGGCAGACGGGGTCTTCCTCGGCGGCTACGAGACCAGCGCCAGCATGCTCTCGCTCGGCACCTGGGTGCTGCTCCAGCACCCGGCAGCGTGGGCGACCCTGCAGCGAGGCGAGCCCGCCGAGGTCGACCGGGTGGTCGAGGAGCTGCTGCGCTTCGTGTGCCCGGTGCAGATGGCGTTCCCCCGCATCGCACGCCACGAGATCACGGTCGGCGACCAGGTCGTCCAGCAGGGCGACATCGTCCTCGTCTCGCTGACCGGAGCCGAGCGCGACCCGGCCCACCGCGTCGACCCCGAGCAGTTCGACCCGACCTCCGCCGGAGCGGGCACCCTCGCCTTCGGCCACGGGCTGCACCGGTGCGTCGGTGCCGAGCTGGCCCGGATGGAGCTGCGCACCGCCCTCGTCGCACTGGCCCGCAGGTTCCCCGACCTGGCACTCGCCTGCGACCCCACCGACCTGCGGTTCACCGAGCTCGCCATCGTCCACGGCGTGGCAGCCCTGCCGGTCCGGCTGGGGTGAGGGCGACCACCCGCTGCGTACGGTGGAACGGTGGTCCGGAGCGTCGTCGCCCTCCTCGCCGCGGCCGTCGTCGCGGTGGTGTCGGGCTGCTCGGCCGAGGGCGCGCGACGTACGACGAGTGAGCCCGCCCGGACGCCCGCCAGCCCACCCACCAGCCCACCCAGCGCGACGCCGTCCTCCCCACCCGCCGAGCAGCCGACCCCGCCCGTCGAGAAGACGACACCCGAGCCGCGCCGCTCGTTCGTCACCATCCCCGCGATCGGCCTGCGCGACTTCCCGGTGGTGCGCTACCGCGGGTCACCCGACGACGCCCCCGGGACCGCCCTGCAGAACGCCGGCGAGATGGCTTCGCCCCGCGGACCGCGCGGCGGCACGGGGCCCGGCGAGGTCGGCAACTACATCGTCACCGGGCACCGGCTGACCGGGACCGCTCCCCTGCGCAACTCTCCCTTGCTGGACCGCGGTGACCGGATCCTGGTCCGCACCGGTGACACCGTCCACGTCTACGAGGTACGGCGTACCCGCTGGACGTCGTTCCGGCAGCCGGCCTCCCTCCGCGCCCAGCGCGCCGAGGTGCCCGGCCGGCCTGCCGCGGACGCGACGAGGCCGATGATCACGCTGTCCACCTGCGCCACGCTCGAGGACCACGCCGCCGGCAACTACTGGTCCGACGAGTTCGACAACCCCGAGCACCGCATCGACAAGATCGGCGTCCTCGTCGCGACGCGGCCGGCCTGACGACCGGTCCGCCCGAAATGGCGTTGCCGGCGCGGCCCGGACCGGGATTGGATGCCCGCCATGCCGACCACTCCTGCCTCGCCCGGGCTCAGCGACCGGTGGCGCGACCCCGGCTTCCTCGACGCCGCCCACGCCTGGATCGCCGACCGGCTGAGCGAGTGCGACCGCGCCGTCGTCGGGGCGATCGAGCAGCCCCACGTCACCGACTGGTCGACGGTCATGCGGGTGCCGACGGAGGACGGACCGGTGTGGTTCAAGGCCAACGACGAGAGCATGCGCCACGAGGCGGCCGTGACGGCACTGGTGGCGCCACGCTCCGCCGGGCGGGTGCCGACGCCGCTGGCCGGGGATCCGCGCACCGGCTGGCTGCTGCTCGCGGACGCCGGCCCCCGCCTGCGCGACGTCATCCCCGTCGAGCGCAGCCTCGAGCGGTGGCACGACGTGCTGGAGGCCTACGCCCGGATCCAGGTCGCGTGCGAGGACGAGGTCGACGCGCTCCTGGCAGCCGGGCTCCCCGACCGGCGGCTCACCACGCTGCCCGAGGCGTACGACGACCTCCTCGCGCGCCTCGACGACACGGACCCGCGCCTGCCGGGCGCAGGCGCGATCGCCGACCTGTGCGAGCGGCTGGCCGCGTTCGGCATCGAGGAGACCGTCCAGCACGACGACCTCCACGACGGTCAGGTCTTCCTCGGCAACGGCGTGCACCAGGTGCTCGACTGGGGTGACGCCTGCGTCTCCCACCCCTTCTTCACCCTCGCGGTCACGCTGGAGGGCGTGGTGGCGTGGGGTGTCGACGACGAGGAGGGGTCCGAGGACGTCGAGCCCTACCGGACGTCCTACCTGCGCCCCTACGCCGAGCGCTACCCGCTGACGGACGCCGACCTCCACGAGGCGGCGCGGGTCGCCACGCGCCTGGGCTGGATCTGCCGCGCGGTCAACGGCCACCTGCCGCAGGACCCGGGCCACACCCACACCCGGCTGCGGATGTTCCTGGACGGCGGAGCCTAGGCGGGCGCCTCGGCCCGCCGGGTCTCCAGCACGCGGAAGCCCTTGCTGCTGGCGAGGCGCTCGGTCGGCCAGCCCTGCTCGGTCAGCCACCGCTGGAGGGAGTCGGCGCCGAGGTTCTTGCCGACGACGCTGACCATCCGGCCGCCGGGGGCCAGACGGGGCAACCAGGTGAGGAGCAGCTCGTGGAGCGCCTCCTTGCCGATGCGGATCGGCGGGTTGGACCAGATCTCGTCGAAGACCTGGTTGCCCGGCACCTGCTCGGGCAGGCAGGCCACGAAGCGCGAGTCGAGGCCGGCGGCGCGGGCGTTGTCGTTGGCCAGCAGCAGTGCGCGCTCGTTGACGTCGACACCGGTCACGTTGGCCAGCGGCACCGCCTTCGCGATCGCCAGGCCGATCACGCCGTAGCCGCAGCCCAGGTCGAGGAACTGGCCCTGCACGGGCGGCTCGAGCTCCTTGAAGAGCACGGCGGTCGCGTGGTCGAGGTGGCCGCGGCTGAAGACACCCGACCCGGTGTCGAGCGTCAGGGCGTGGCCCCACAGGTCGGCGGTGAAGCTCTCCCGCTCGAAGGGCACGCCGGGGTCGGCGGTGAAGTAGTGCTCAGGCATCGATCGCCTCTCGTCGGGCTCGTGCGCGCTCGGCCTGGGCGGCCAGCTCGTCGTCGTCGGGATAGCCGACCTCCTCCAGCGTGAGGCCGTGGGCGTGCACCACACGCACCCCCTGGTCGCGTCGCCGCCCGGCCATCACCTCGGCCGGCCAGCCGACGGGCTGCCGTCCCTCGCCGACCGCGATGAGGCAGCCGACCAGCGCGCGCACCATGTTGTGGCAGAAGGCGTCGGCGCGGACGGTGCCGACGACGAGGCCGGCGTCGTCGCGGCGCCAGTCGAGGTCGAGCAGGGTGCGGACGGTGGTCGCGCCCTCCCGCTGCTTGCAGAAGGAGGCGTAGTCGCGGAGGCCGAGCAGGGGCGCGGACGCCTCGTTCATCGCGTCGAGGTCGAGGCGCCTGCCCCAGGTCAGCACGTGGCCGCGCACGAGCGGGTCGGCGAGCTCCTGGGCGTCGGCGATGCGGTAGGCGTAGCGCCGCCAGACCGCCGAGAACCGGGCGTCGAACCCGTCGGGCGCCTCCACCATCCGGCGTACCCGCACGTCCGGCGGCAGGATCCCGTCCACGCGCCGCGCCAAGGCCTGCGCCGGGGGGTCCTGGGAGCGTCCGGCGGAGGCGGCCAACAGGTCGGCGACGACGTCCACGTGCGCCACCTGCCCGCGCGCGTGGACGCCGGCATCGGTGCGACCGGCCACGGTCACGCGCACCTCCGGCACCCGCAGCGCGGTGGCCAGCGCGGCTTCCAGCGTTCCCTGGACCGTACGACGCCCCGGCTGGGCGGCCCAGCCGGAGAAGTCGGCGCCGTCGTAGGCACAGTCGATCCGCAGGCGCACGACAGCGATCCTAGGCGTCGACCGCGCCCACCCCGATCCCGCCCGACCTTTGTCAACCAAGTGGTTGACAACTGCTGCCGCGGCGGCCTACCTTCTATTCAACCAATCAGTTGAAGAAGGGTGCTCCGTGACCGACCAGCTCTCCCGTGTCTTCGCCGCACTGGCCGACCCGACCCGGCGCGACATGGTCGCCCGCCTCACCGAGGGCGACCACTCCGTCAACGACCTGGCCGCGCCCTACGACGTGAGCCTGCAGGCCGTCTCGAAGCACCTCAAGGTGCTCGAGGACGCCGGCCTGGTGACGCGGACGCGGGAGGCCCAACGACGTCCGGTGCACCTGGAAGCCGAGGTGTTCGACCTCATGACGAAATGGATCGAGCGCTACCGCCGACAGGCCGAGGAACGCTTCGGGCGCCTCGACGCCGTGCTCGCGCGGATGCAGGACGACGACGACCCCAGCTCCACCCACCCGCAGGAAGGAACCGCATCATGACCACCGTGCAGAGCAACGACGCTGCCACCCGCTACCCCGAGGCCGCCATCGAGGCCGACCCGACCGTGCCGGCCATCCACATCTGGCGCGACTTCGCCGCGACGCCCGCCCAGCTGTTCCGCGCCCACACCGACCGCGATCTCTTCGCCCAGTGGAGCGGTCCGAGCAGCGTCGGCGCCGAGATCACCGAGTGGGACGCGCGCGAGGGCGGCTGCTGGCGCTACACCGCCCGCGGCCTCGAGGGCCGCGACGAGTTCGAGACCTCCTTCCACGGGTGCTTCCACACCGTGCGCGAGGACCGCCTCGTCCAGACCTTCACCTGGGACGGGATGCCCGACGCCGTCGCGCTGGAGACGATGACCTTCGAGGACCTCGGCGACGGCCGCACCCGGCTCCACGCCTTCAGCCTGTGCGACTCCTTCGAGGCACGCGACGGCTGGCTGAGCAGCGGCATGGAGGTCGGCGTCCACGACGGCTACGCCGCCATCGACCGGATGCTCGCCGAGGGCACCCTCTGATGGCCCTCCCCGACGACCCGGCGGACCGCCACGCGGCGGTCGCCGGGGGCTTCGGGCGGCTGGTGGCGCAGACGACCGACTGGTCGGCGCCCGCCCCGGTCGACGGGTGGACGGCTCGCGACGTCGTCGGCCACCTCGTCGGCTGGTTCCCGCCCTTCCTGGCAGGCGGCGGCGTCGACCTGTCCGCCGGCCCCTCGGCGGACGACGACCCGGTCGCTGCGTGGCGGCACCAGGCCGTCGCCGTGCAGGCCCTCGTCGAGGAGCGGGGCCACGAACCGTTCACCCATCCCCGCGCCGGCAGCCACCGGCTCGCCGACGCGGTCGACCGCTTCTACACCGCCGACGTCTTCATGCACTCGTGGGACCTCGCCCGTGCCGGCGGCCATGAGCCGGGGCTCGACGACGACTACGCCGGCCAGCTGCTGGAGGGGATGCGCCCGATCGAGCAGCTGCTCCGCGACTCCGGGCAGTACGGCCCCGCGGTCCCCGTGCCGGACGACGCGCCCGTCGTCGACCGGCTCATGGGCTTCGTCGGTCGCGATCCCGCCTGGCGCGCCGGCACCGGAGGCACCCCATGAGCACCGTGGTGATGAGCAACGTGGTCTCGGTGGACGGATTCATCGCCGACCTGCACGACGATCCGGGCCCCCTGTTCGAGTGGTACTTCAACGGCGACCGGGCGCTGGACGCCCAGGACATGGCCGACCCGGCGCCCGGCGGACTGCGGGTGTCGCAGACGTCGTACGACTACGTCCGCCCCGTGTGGGACTCCATCGGCTGCATGGTGATCGGGCGCCACCTGTTCGACATCACCAACGGGTGGGAGGGGCGTCCCCCGACGGGTGACCACGTGGTCGTGGTGTCGCACCGACCGAAGCCAGAGGGGTGGCACCCGGAGGCGTCGTACCACTTCGTCGACGACGTGACCACGGCGATCGCCACCGCGCGTGACCTGGCCGGCAACCGGACGGTGTCCGTCGCCGCCGGCGACGTGGGCGGACAGGCCCTCGCCCTCGGTCTCGTCGACGAGGTGGCCATGGACGTCGTGCCGGTGGTCCTCGGCACCGGCAAGCGCTACTTCGGCGCGGTCGAGACCCAGCACCTCCTCGACGACCCGGAGGTCGTCGTCCAGGGCGACCGGGTCCTCCACCTCCGGTTCCGCGTGCGCCGCTGACCCCTCGTAGGGTCGAGGCCATGAGGTACGTCGTCTACGGTGCTGGCGCCGTCGGTGGAGTCATCGGCGGCACGCTCGCCCGGGCCGGCCACGCGGTCACGCTGGTGGCTCGGGGCGCCCACCTCGAGGCCATCAGGGCGGAGGGCCTGGTGCTCGACGCCGGGGACGGCCGCCACCGCATCGACGCCCCGGCCACCGACACGGCGGCCGAGGTCCGGTGGACCGACGACACCGTCGTGGTGCTGGCGGTGAAGTCCCACCAGGCGACCGCCGCCCTCGCCGACCTCCGCGCCCACGCCCCGGCCGACGTACCCGTGGTCTGCGCCACCAACGGCATCGCCACCGAGGCTGCTGCACTGCGCCTGTTCGCGAGGACGTACGCCGTCTGCGTGATGCTCCCGGCGACCCACCTCGAGCCCGGCGTGGTGGTGGCGTCGTGCCACCCGACGCCGGCGATCCTCGACATCGGCTGCTTCCCCGGTGGCACCGACGCCACCACCGCTGCCGTGGCCGCAGACCTCCGCGCCGCAGGGATCGCGTCGGAGGAGCGCGCCGACATCATGGCGATGAAGCGCCGCAAGCTCGTGATGAACCTCGGCAACGGGGTCGACGCGTCCTTCGCCCAGGGCGACGCTGCCGCCGAGCTCGCCGAGCGGGCCCAGGCCGAGGGCGAGCGGGTGCTGGCCGCGGCCGGCCTGACCGTCGTCACGGCCGAGGAGGAGCGCGAGCGGCGCGGCGCGACCCTGCAGCGCCGGCCGGACCTCGAGCGTCGCGGCGGCTCCACCTGGCAGAGCCTCACCCGCGGCACCGGCGACTCGGAGATCGATTACCTCGCCGGGGAGGTCGTGCTCCAGGGCCGGCTGCACGGCGTCCCCACGCCGGTCAACGACGCCGTGGTCGCGGCCACCCGCCACCTCGCCGCCACCGGCGGCGCCCCCCGCAGCCTCGACGCCGCCGAGGTCCTCGCCCGCCTCTGAGCCCCGCCGAGCGGTGGGTGAGACACCTTCTCGGCCCTCCGAACCTGCACCACTCACCGCCATGACGACCAGCGGTGCGTGAGCCACCTTTTTGCGCGCCCAGAACCTGGCTGGGCCACCGCTCCCCCGCGTGTCGTCGTACGCCGCCCCGGACGCACGAAGGCCCGCCACCCCCAGCGGGGTGACGGGCCTCGGTGAGGACCTGGGATCAGGCCTTGGGCTCGTCCGACTCCTCGGCAGCCTCAGCGGCGGCCTCGTGCTCGGCGGCAGCAGCCTCGTGCTCCTCGGCGGCAGCCTCGTGTGCCTCGGCAGCAGCCTCGTGCTCGGCGGCCGCGGCCTCGTGCTCCTCGGCCGAAGCGGTCTCGGCGGTGGTGTCCTCGACCGGCTCGTCGGCGGCGGGCGCCGGAGCGGCAGCAGCCGACGTCTTCTTGGTCGAAGGCGCCTTCGGGCTGTAGGCCTCGGTCACCAGCTCGATGACCGCCATGGGGGCGTTGTCGCCCTTGCGGGGGCCGATCTTGGTGATGCGGGTGTAGCCACCGGGACGCTCGGCGAAGGTCGGCGCGATCTCGGTGAACAGCGTGTGCACGACCGACTTGTCGCGGACGGTCTTGAGGACCTCACGACGGTTGTGCAGGTCGCCGCGCTTGGCCTTGGTGATCAGCTTCTCCGCGACCGGGCGCAGCAGGCGCGCGCGGGTCTCGGTGGTGGTGATCCGGCCGTGCTCGAACAGGGCGGTGGCCAGGTTCGACAGCATCAGGCGCTGGTGGGCGGGGCTGCCGCCGAGGCGGGGGCCCTTCTTGGGCTTGGGCATTGGTCTTCTCGTTTCTCCCGAGCCGTATCAGGTACTCGAGTAGATGGGTTTCAGTGGATCTGGGTGGTGATGGTGCGTGCCACGCAAGGCGGAGGAGGAAGGCGTCCCGGGTTTGGACGTCGACCGACGACAACGCCGCGAGGCGCGTGCCAGCGCCGCTCAGATCAGAGCTGCTCGTCCTCGATGAACGCATCGTCGTCATCGTCGCCGTAGGCGGCGAGGGCGGCGTGCGGGTCGAAGCCGGGCGCGCTGTCCTTGAGCGAGAGGCCCATCTCGACGAGCTTGGCCTTCACCTCGTCGATGGACTTCGCGCCGAAGTTGCGGATGTCGAGCAGGTCCTGCTCCGAGCGCGAGATGAGCTCGCCCACGGTGTGGATGCCCTCGCGCTTGAGGCAGTTGTAGCTGCGGACCGTGAGCTGCAGGTCCTCGACCGGCAGGGCCAGGTCGGCAGCCAGCTGCTCGTCGACGGGCGACGGGCCGATGTCGATGCCCTCGGCCTCGACGTTGAGCTCACGGGCCAGGCCGAACAGCTCGACGAGCGTCTTGCCGGCCGAGGCGATCGCGTCGCGGGGACGGATCGACTGCTTGGTCTCGACGTCGATGACGAGCTTGTCGAAGTCGGTGCGCTGCTCGACACGGGTGGCCTCGACCTTGTAGGTCACCTTCATGACGGGGCTGTAGATCGAGTCGACCGGCATCCGGCCGATCTCGTTGTCGGCACCCTTGTTCTGCACGGACGAGACGTAGCCGCGGCCGCGCTCGACGACGAGCTCCATCTCCAGCTTGCCCTTGTCTGACAGCGTGGCGATCTTGAGGTCGGGGTTGTGCACCTCGACGCCGGCGGGCGGGGTGATGTCGGCGGCGGTGACGTCACCGGCGCCGGACTTGCGCAGGTACATCACGACCGGCTCGTCGTGCTCGGAGGAGACGACGATGCCCTTGAGGTTGAGGATGATCTCGGTCATGTCCTCGGTGACGCCCTCGATGGTCGAGAACTCGTGGAGCACCGAGTCGACCTTGATGCTGGTGACGGAGGCACCGGGGATCGAGCTGAGGAGCGTACGACGCAGCGAGTTGCCGAGCGTGTAGCCGAAGCCGGGCTCGAGGGGCTCGATGACGAACCGCGAACGGAACTCGTCGACGGTCTCTTCCGTGAGGGTAGGGCGCTGAGCGATAAGCACGGAGTTTTTCCTTTCCGGATCCACCCACTATTTGACGGATCCGAACCTGATGAGGTTGGCGGAGAAGAAGGAATGGGACGAGCTGAGCCGGTGGTCGCCCGCCGAGGGCGACCACCGGCGGTGGATCACTTCTTGGAGTAGAACTCCACGATCAGCTGCTCCTGGACCGGGACGTCGATCTGCGCCCGGACCGGGACCTGGTGGATCAGGACGCGCATCCGCGACGGGATGACCTCCATCCAGGCGGGGGTGACGCGCTCGCCGTGGGTCTCACGGGCCACGATGAGCGGGGTCAGCTCGAGCGACTTCTCGCGCACGTCGATGATGTCGTGGTCGGTGACCTGGTAGGACGGGATGTCGACCTTCTTGCCGTTGACCAGGAAGTGGCCGTGCACGACGAGCTGGCGGGCCTGACGACGCGTACGGGCGAACCCGGCGCGGTAGACCACGTTGTCGAGGCGGCACTCGAGGAGCTGCAGGAGGTTGTCGCCGGTCTTGCCCTGGCGACGGCTGGCCTCCTTGTAGTAGCGGACGAACTGCTTCTCCATCACGCCGTAGGTGAAGCGCGCCTTCTGCTTCTCACGGAGCTGCAGCAGGTACTCGGACTCCTTGATGCGACCGCGGCCGTGCTGGCCGGGGGCGTAGGGACGCTTCTCGAAGGCAGCGTCGCCGCCGACGAGGTCGACACCGAGACGGCGCGACTTGCGGGTCATGGGACCGGTGTAGCGGGCCATGTGTCAGTCTCTCTTTCTCAGTCTCGGGTCAGACGCGGCGGCGCTTGGGCGGCCGGCATCCGTTGTGCGGGGTGGGCGTGACGTCCTGGATGGTGCCGACCTCGAGGCCGATGGCACCCAGTGACCGGATGGCGGTCTCACGACCCGAGCCCGGGCCCTTGACGAAGACGTCGATCTTCTTCATGCCGTGGTCCATGGCGCGACGGCCGGCGGCCTCGGCAGCCATCTGGGCGGCGAAGGGGGTGGACTTGCGCGAGCCCTTGAAGCCGACGGTGCCGGCAGAGGCCCACGAGATCACCGCACCGGTCGGGTCGGTGATCGTGACGATGGTGTTGTTGAACGTGCTCTTGATGTGGGCTTCGCCCTGAGCGACGTTCTTCTTCTCCTTGCGGCGCACCTTGGTCGCGCGGCTCTTGGGAGGCATTCAGTAACTCCTGATGAGGTCTGGTCTGGAAGCTTGCGTAGGGACTGAAGTGATCAGCGCTGCACCCGATGAGGGGCGCAGATCACTTCGCCTTCTTCTTGCCGGCGACGGTGCGCTTGGGACCCTTGCGGGTGCGCGCGTTGGTCTTGGTGCGCTGACCGCGGACCGGGAGGCCCATGCGGTGGCGGCGACCCTGGTAGCTGCCGATCTCGATCTTGCGGCGGATGTCCGCCTGGACCTCACGGCGGAGGTCACCCTCGATCTTGAAGTTGGCTTCGATCTCGTCGCGAAGCTTGACCAGCTCCTCGTCACCGAGCGTGTGAACGCGAGCGTTCGGGTCGACGCCGGTGGTCTCGAGCAGCTGCTGGGCGCGGGTACGGCCGATGCCGTAGATGTAGGTGAGAGCGACCTCGATGCGCTTGTCGCGCGGGAGGTCAACACCAACGAGGCGTGCCATGTGGCGGTTCCTTGTCTGTTCTCGCATCGGTTTCGGTTCGTGTCGCGTCCCATCCCGCCTCGGGTGGGCTCCGGCCGGTGCTCCGGAGGTGACTTCGACTCAGGCGGTGCCCGGTCTAGCGATCACGTTGTGGGGTGGTGCAGGTGCTGCTGGTCTCAGCCTTGCCGCTGCTTGTGGCGCGGGTTCTCGCAGATGACCATGACCCGACCGTGACGGCGGATGACCTTGCACTTGTCACAGATGGGCTTGACGCTGGGGTTGACCTTCATGTCAACGATCCTTGCTACTCGGCTGGCTGGTTACTTGTAGCGGTAGACGATGCGACCCCGCGTGAGGTCGTACGGCGAGAGCTCCACCACGACCCGGTCCTCGGGGAGGATCCGGATGTAGTGCTGTCGCATCTTGCCGCTGATGTGCGCGAGCACCTTGTGCCCGTTGGCCAGCTCCACGCGGAACATGGCATTGGGAAGGGCCTCCACGACGGTGCCCTCGATCTCGATCACGCCTTCTTTCTTCGGCATGTCCTCCACAATCTGTTGCAGTGCTGGATCAAAATGCTGGTGTCTACCGTGGCCCGGGAACCGCCCGGCACCCTGCTGCGCAGGTGGCCGGTGGACCTCGTGAGGCGGTCCGGGGAGCCTCTTCCCCGGGCACGCGTGCAGCCGTCTGGGACGATCACACGAGATTCCGGGCAGCCGCGAGGCGCCACGAAACACAGCCCACGTTGGGCCGACGCACCAGTTTAGTCAGGCGTGCGTCGAGAACGCCAATCACCGAGGGCGCGCAGGCGCCGGGTCACCGCCGCGACACGCCCGGGCGCGGGGGCGGGGTCCTCGACCGGGGCCGGCGCTGCGTCGCGCGTGGGCGCGGACGTCGTACGCCGCAGGGAGCGGAGGCTGACGGCAGCGCGGACCCGCTGCCACCGGCCCACGTCGTGCGACATCGCCCGGCGCTCGGCGTCGACCGACTCCCAGTAGGTGCTCGCCGAGGCCACCTCGGGCACGCTCGGGCCGAAGACGAAGCTGTCGGCCCGGCGGGCCAGTGCACCGGCCTGCCCGGACACGATCCCGACCGACTGCTCGCGGCGGGTGACGGTCGGGCCCAGCGGCACGGGCTGACCGAGGTCGCGGGCGTGGTCCACGAGCTCGCGCCAGGCACCGACGAAGCGCGCCGAGGGCGAGGCCGCGCTGCGCCGACGGTGCCGACGGAACGCCTTGAGCCCGACCACGGCGGCCAGCAGCAGCGCGGCCACGAGCAACGGCACCCCGACGTACGTCAGCACGATGCCGACCCACGCGGGAAGCCCCGGGATCAGGCTCTCCTCGTCCTCCTCGGCCTTCTTCTTGCGGGTGGCCTTGCGCTCCTTGAGGTCGGCGTCGCTCTGCTCCCCCGCGTCCGACGGCGGCGGGATCGGGTTGGGCGGCGGGATGACCGTCCCGGACATCGGCGTGTTGGTCTCCGGCACCTGGTCGGCCGGCGGGGTGTCCGACATGAACATCTCGGTCGGCAGGGTCTTCCACGACCCGTCGGCGGCGCGGAGCTCGACCCACGCCGCGACCTCCTTGCCGGTGACCCGGCCGCCCTCCGGCACGACTGCGCCCAGCACGACGCGGGCGGGCACACCGATGTCGTTGGCGATCAGTGCCATCGTCGCGGCGTACTGCTCGTCGTTGCCGACGATCTGCGGCGCGTTGACGAACTCGTCGGACAGCCGCCAGGCGCTGTGGCCGGCGACGTAGATGCGCTCGGTGCGACCGATGCCGTCGGAGTACTTGCCCTCCGAGCGGAGGTGCTCGGCCGCGGCCAGCACGCGGTCCATGGGGTCGGTGCCGCCCTCCTCGCTCCACTTCTCGGCCGGGCCCTGGATGAACGCCGCGCCCGCCGGCAGCGGCGTCAGGTCGGCCGACCCGACGGTCTCGTCGGTGAGCTCGTCGTCGGGCTCAACGGCGGTGAAGGAGTAGCGGTCGCCGGGCTGCATCCCGGTCGGGACGACGGCGGTCGAGGTGGCGAGGTTGTAGCGGAACACCTCGGCCTTGGCACGTGCGTCACTGGTCTCGAAGGCCATCGACCGCAACGCGCCGACGGTGGGCAGCCACACCCCGCTCCACCCCTCGCCGAGGGTGACGCTCGCCTCGACCTCCGTGCCCCGGACCGGGTTGTCGATCGTGGACGAGACACGCTGGAAGGAGTCGTCGGCAGGGCCGGGCAGGGCGTTGTCGGTGGCGCCCCACACCATCCCGTCGTAGCGGTCCATCGTCGCGAACCGCACCCGGGTGCCGACCGGGACGCCGTCGATGTCGAGCAACGTCTTGTCGTAGACGTTGGCGGGGTTGGGCTCGCCCTTGAGGTCGACGTACTTGCGGAAGCCGGCGAGCGGGGAGGGGTAGCGGCCGATGTCGAAGGGCGGCTCCACCCAGGAGCGGGCCACGGCACGGCGGGAGTCGTCGGCGACGAACAGCGCGCTCACCGGGTGCGCGAGGAGCGCCGCGAGACCCAGCATCACGACCGCGCCGACACCGCGGACGTACGACGTGCTGCCCCCGTGCACGGTGGCACTCGCCCGGCGGGCCCGGACCGCCAGCCAGCCGAGGGCCAGCGCGGTGAACACGGCGCCCTGCAGGACGAGGGACTGGGGGTGCCGCACCCCGAGCAGGATCGCCGCGGAGAGGACGACGGTCATCCCCGCCACCGGCAGCAGTGCTGCGAGCCAGGCGCGACGCACCGGCTGGTGGGCGAGCGCGGTGCCGACCAGTCCGGCGACCATGCCCGCCAGCCACGGCAGCACCAGCAGCGGCCCGTCGCCGTCGACGGGCGGCAGCGTGGTCAGCAGGTCCTTCCAGCCGAAGATCGCCTGGTCCGCGACGCGGGCGAGGGTCGATGCCCCGGGGAGGGTGTAGGCGTCGCCCAGCGAGCGCAGGCAGAGCGGTCCCCCGAGCAGGAAGAACAGCACGAGACAGATCACGACCGCGGAGATGACCGGCCAGCCCGCAGCGCGGGTCAGGTGGGTGACCACGACTGCGAGCACGGCGCCGAGCAGGCCGACCACGAGGTAGGCCGAACCGGTGAACGAGGACCCGAAGGCCGACAGCGCCACCGCGGCCAGGGCGAGCGCGAAGCCCATGTCGACCCACGAGTCGCGGTCGGGCACCAGGGCGCTGCGGCGTACGCGCGTGCGGGTGCCCGTTGCCGACGCGTCCGGTCTCATCGGACGCTCCAGCGGAGGAGGCCGCCGAGGTCTTCCTTGGCGGCGAGGTGGAGCACCGGGAGACCGCCCGTCTCGGTGACGCGGCTGGTGCCGTGGGGGTCGACCACGATGCCGAAGCGACGCACCTCGGGCGGGAAGGCCGCGGACGAACGCAGCAGGTCGGTGAACGGCGACTCGCTGCCGCCGATGAAGAAGGCGAGGCTGGTGTCGGGTGCCAGCATGGTGGCCTGGCGACCCGACTCGACCAGGCCGCGGTCCCCGAAGTCGGCGCGGCAGACAGCGTCGAGGGCGAGGTGGCCGTCGGAGCCCGAGGACGCGTGCGCGCCGCACACGAACGACACGTCGAACTCGTCGAGCACCGCCCGCACTGCGATGGAGGCGGCCACCGCCATCGCGGTCTCGAAGTCCTCGGGGTCGGACCAGGCGTCGAGCCGGTCGTCGACGACGATCGTGGCGTGGCTGCGGCGGGTGTCGAGGTACTGCCGCACGAGGAGGGCCGACTCGCCGGTCGAGGCCATCACCTTCGCCGACGACCGCCAGTGGATGTGGCGCAGATCGTCACCCGGGACGTACTCGCGCAACGCGTGGAAGGCGAGGTCGCTCTGGCTGACGGCGTCGGTCGAGACTCCCTCGAGGTCGCGCATCAGGCCCGCGCCCAGGGACTCCATCGGGACGAGGTGCGGGCGCACGAGCACCTCACGCACCGGCGTCCAGACCACGTCGCGGGAGAAGATGCCGACCGGGTCGCCCCGTCGCGTCATCGCCGGCCCGACCGCGATCACGCCGCGTCGCTCGGTGCGGATGGTGAACGACTCCTCGTGGGCCGCGCCGGGCGCGAGCGAGCTGATGCCGTAGCGGTGGACCGCCGACCCGACCGGGACCTCGAGCGTCGTCGGGACCAGGCGGGAGGAGGCGCGGTTGACGACCTGGACGCCGGCCGCGACCGACTCCCCCGCCGCCACCCGCTCGGGCTGCAGGCGCAGGTCGACCGTCACGGACGTACGGCCGAGGAGGAAGGGCAGCGCGAGCACCGTCAGCACCAGGCACCCCGTGCCCAGCACCGCCAGCTCGCGCCAATGCGCGACCACGGCGACCAGGAGCGCGCCCAGGCCGAGGCCGAGGACCAACCAGCCGATCGGCTTGATGACCTCGAGCGCGTGGTTCAGCCGCTGCCTCATCGACCTCATCGACGCGTCAGGCCCCTACGCGGTCGGTCGGGGGCGCGACGGCGTCGAGCAGGCGCGAGATGACGGTCTGGACGTCGACACCGCTGAACTGCGCCTCGGCGTCGAGCAGCAGCCGGTGCGAGAGCACCGGCTCGGCGAGGTCCTTGATGTCGTCGGGGACCACGTGGTCACGACCGTCTGCGGCGGCCCACGTCTTCGCGACGCGGACGAACGCCAGGCACCCGCGCGCCGACAGCCCGAGCTTGACGTGCGGCTGGCGGCGCGACTCCTCGGCCAGCTCGGCGACGTAGCCGATGACCGCGGGGTCGACGTAGACCTCGTCCGCCAGACCGCTCATCTGCGCGATCGTGGCGGCGGTGATCACCGGCGTGACCAGGGCGGCGCGGTCGCGGACGGCCGCGTTGTTGAGCAGCTCGACGGTCGCCTGGCGGTCGGGGTAGCCGACCGAGGTCTTCATCAGGAACCGGTCGAGCTGGGCTTCGGGCAGCCGGTAGGTGCCGGCCTGCTCGATGGGGTTCTGCGTGGCGATGACGAGGAACGGCCGGCCGACGGGGTGCGCGACGCCGTCGACGGTGACGCGCCCCTCCTCCATCACCTCGAGCAGCGCCGACTGCGTCTTGGGCGAGGCACGGTTGATCTCGTCGGCCAGCACGATGGTGTGGAAGATCGGGCCCGGGTGGAACTCGAACGTGCCCTTGTGCTGGTCGTAGACCGTGACGCCGGTGACGTCGGAGGGCAGCAGGTCGGGCGTGAACTGGATGCGGGCGTGGCTGCCCTGCACCGTGTTGGCCAACGCCCGGGCCAGCATCGTCTTGCCCGTGCCCGGAAAGTCCTCGAGCAGGATGTGCCCCTCCGAGAGCAGGCAGGTCAGCGCGAGCCGGACGACGTGGCGCTTGCCGAGGACGGCCTTCTCCATGTTGTCGGTGAGCTGGTCGAAGGTCGACTTGAACCATTCGGCCTGTTCATGGCTG
The DNA here is from genome assembly GCF_947488025.1 of uncultured Nocardioides sp. GTDB lineage: Bacteria > Actinomycetota > Actinomycetes > Propionibacteriales > Nocardioidaceae > Nocardioides. The sequence continues at coordinate 445,012 of NZ_CANKYS010000001.1, forward strand.
ATCGTCACGAGGTGCTCCTGGTGTGGGGGACGGGTCGATGGGGGTCGGGCGCTGACGTGTCCGTGGCTGGTGGCGCGTCACCAGTCCCGCCACCCGGATCCCGCGGACTGGTAGCTGCCCTCGTTGGGGCGGTAGTCGGGTGTGGTGCAGTTGAGGGCGACCTGACCCAACGCGACCGAGCCGTAGTGGAAGGCGTTGCCTCCCCGGTCCTCGGCGGGCTCGACGGAGAACAGGATGTCGGAGCGGAAGCGGCGCTGGATGGTGCAGGTGTAGCGCGACATGAAGCCGCGGACGCTGAAGTTGATGAACGCGCAGTTGTCGTCCTCGCACGTGTCACCGGTCCAGCCCCGGGAACCACAGTCCGGCACGTCGGCCGGGCGATCGGCCCGGGTCGAGCAGCGGTCGCCCCGGAAGATGACGACCTCGGGCTCGGGCGGCGCCGCCGTGGAGCCGTCGGCGGTGCGCGACACGGGTCCGCGCCCGTTGGCCGGGTCCGAGAGCGTGACGGTCACCCGCTCACCGTGGCGGAAGCCGACGTCGAGGTTCTGGGTCTGGACGCTCCACTGCCCGGCCGGCACCTGGAACGACTGGTTGCGATCGGCGGAGGAGACGGTGACGGTCGCCGGACGACCGTTGGACGTCCCGCTGACCACCCAGGACAGCCTCCGGCCGTCAGGGACGGGCTGGATCGACGCGAGGTGGTCGGGCTGGAGAGGTCCGTAGGTCTGCACGTTGACCACTCCGCTGAGCGTGCACCCGGCAGGAGCGTCCTCGTTGCACACGCGGAGCTGCACGGGGTAGGCCTGCATGTTGTCGGGCACCTGGACGCGCGGGGCGTTGGTGCCGGTCTGCTGCGGGTAGTTCCTCGCGATGCCACCACCGACGAGGACGTCGACGCGGCTCGTGGAGCCCCTCGAGTCCGGGACGGTGTACTGGAGCTGGATCTCCTGGTTCGCACCGGTGGCAGTCGCCTGGAACGACCCCCACGGGGCCGGTCGGCCGACGGCCTGGATGGCGGTGGGAGCGCTGGGCTGCGAACGCTTCCCCGTCTCGCCGACGGGCTGGTTCGCGGCGACCACCGTGTAGGAGTAGGTCAGCCCGTCGTAGGGAACCCCCGTGTGGGTGCAGCTGAGCGATGCCAGCATCTGGCACCCGGGCACGGGTCGTGAGTCACCGCCGGTGGTGTAGCTCACGGTGTAGGCCGTGGGTCCGGGCCCCTCGGGAAGCACGGCCTGCCAAGCGATGCGGATGCTGGTCTGGTTGGCACCGGCCTCGAGGTCCGATACCGCCGGAGCCGCTGGCGCGGACGGAGTGCCGAGCGGCTGCATCGGCGAGGAGGTCCGCACCAGCGAGTAGCCCACCTGGTTCTGCGCCTTCACGTCGAAGGTGTACTGACGGTTGTTGTCCAGCCCCGTGGCGATGTAGGTCATCGTGTTGCCGGGGACGGTCGCCGTCGGGCCGCCGGGCCAGGTGATGGTGTAGTCCAGGATCCTCGAGGTGTTGGTGGTCGGCTTGTCCCAGCCGATGGTGATCTGCCCGTCGCCGCGCTCGATCATGCGGATGTTCTGGACCCGGCCGGGCTGGGTGTCGGCACGGGCGGTGCGGGACAACTTGCTCCAGTCGCCGCCCCCCACACGGTTCACCGCCTGGACGCGGAAGCTGTAGTTGCCGCCCGTCTTGAGCTTGCGGAACACGCACTCGTTGGTGTCGCAGCGCTGCCGGGTGCCGGACCTCTCCTCACGCACGAAGTAGTGGGTGACGGGAGCGCCGCCGTCGTCGTCGGGCGGCGCCCATCCCATCTTGATGGTGCCGACCTCGTCGGAGAGCGGGTAGGGGCGCGGCTCACCGGGCGCTCCCGGCACCCCGACGACCCGGAACTGGATGCGGCCCCGCGCGCGGCGGGTGGGCGGCGGGTCCGACTCGTCGACGTCGCTGACGACCAGGTCGAAGCCCGCGTCCACCCCGCGGGCGTCCTCCGAGGCGCGCAGGGTGAGCCGGCCGCCGTCGACGCTCGCCTTGACCGCCGGGTTGCCGGTGTTCTGGACCGACACGATGCGCGGCTGCGGGTCGGCGACGCCGGCCTCGAGGTAGGCGCCGATGTCGTAGCTGCGGGACTGCCCGGCCTCCATCGTCTCCACGCGGATCGGCAGCAGCCTCGGCGGCGGCGCCTGGGCGAGCCGGAAGCGCACCTCCTGGGTGTTGCTGTCGCCCGCCCGCACGGTCAGGACGGCCTCACCACCCTCGGTGGCATCGTCCGCGGCGGTGATCGCGACGACGGAGCCCAGCGGGCTGCTGACGTCGACACCGTCGACCGTCTGGCTCCACTCGGCGGAGAAGTCGAGTCCCACGGCGTCGCGGGGGTCGACCGTGAACACCTTGCAGTAGGTGGCGATGTCGAGGTCGTAGCGCTGGCCGGCCGACATCGGGATGACGCTCGAGGGGCACTCGAGCGACGGGGTGTCGTCGCCGACCACGACAGGGATCGACAGGATCGCCGTCACGCCGTCCTCGGTCGTCGTGGCGTCCTCGTTGCCGCTGGCGTCGGTCGCGGTGGTCACCTCGACGAGCACCGAGCCCGGCCCGCGGAAGCCCGCCTGCGCGGACAGGGTGAAGCGGTTGTCCCCGTCGGGGCCGACGGTCAGGGCAGTCGGCGAGGCGGACCACGAGCGACGGCCCGAGGCCAGGCGCACCCGTCCCCCGTCGGGCGCGGCGATGTAGTCGGAGACCTTGCCGGTGGTGCTGGAGCCGGCGTCGAGCTCGATGAGCGACCCGGGAAGGACGTAGGGCAGACCGTTTCCTGTGGGCGGGACGTACACCGACGCGGCCGCGGTGGCCCCGTCGGCGTCGCGGACCTGGAAGGGCAGCACCTTCGGGGCCTCGCCCCGGTTGGCGCGCACCTGGGTCCCACCGACCACCCGGGCCGACGGGTCACCGGAGACCTCGACCACCTCGAGGTCCTCGGCGGCACCGTCGGGGTCGTAGGCGCCCTCGAGGACGTCGACGGTGACGCTCCCGCTGTCGTCGGCCCGGCCGAAGGCGTCGTAGACGATCGGCGGGTTGTCGTAGTCGGCCGCCGTGGTCAGCGTCATCGTCGCGCGTGACTCGTCGATGCCGTTGGTGACCCGGTAGACGAGCACGGTCGGTGGCGCCTTGGCGGAGTCGGGCGCCGGCACCGTCACCAGGTTGGTCTCGGGGTCGAGGCGGGCGCCGTCGGGACCGTCGAGGATCTCGATCTCGACCGAGTCACCGGCGGCGATGAAGTCGTTGGCGAGCGGGTCGAAGGTCGCCGTACGTCCCGGCTCGACGGTGAGTCGGTCCTCGACGGCCAGCGGCGGCTGGGGCTGCCCCGGCTCGACGACCGCCACCCGGACCGTTCCGGTCGCGAAGGCACCCTGCGAGTCGACGACCGAGTAGGTGAACTCGTCGGTGCCGACCGTGCGCGGGTAGGCCTGGTACTCCAGGAAGTTGCCGCCGACGGCCTCGATCCGACCGAGCCGCGGGGCGGAGGTGATGCCGGTGACCGTGACCGGATCGCCGTTGCGGTCGACTCCCACCCCGGGGATGCGGACCTTCACCGTGTCCCCGGAGACCACCCGGCCCTCGAGGGTCGGCGGCTCGGGGGCGTCGTTGGGGTCGTCGGCCGGCACCACGGTCACCCTGAGGGTGCCGTCGGCCCGCTTGCCCTCGAGGTTCTGGGCGACGTAGGTGACGGTGTAGGTGTCGCGCTCCTCGATGTCGTCGGGCGCGACGTAGCGGACCACGCGCCCGGACACGAAGGCCTTGCCGACGTCGCCGGTGACGTCGATGGGCGCGACCACGGCGAGCCGGCCGGGGGTGTCGGTGCTCGACAGGTCGTTGAGCAGGGCGAGGCGGTCGCCGGCCGGGGACACGTCGTTGTCGAGCACCGGCGCCGAGACTGCTGCGCCGGCTCGCACCACGACCTTGTCGGAGACCGTGATGGGGGTGTTGTCGGCCGGCGCCGCGCGTTGGGTGACCACGACCTCGCCCTGGACCGCGGAGCTGCTGCCGTTGCTGATCGTGTAGGCGACGGTCTGCGTCGACGGCACGAGGTCGGGGCGGGTCGCGGAGATGCGCAGCCACCGCCCGTCGACGATCGCCACGTCCAGCTGGCCGTCGAGGTCCGCACTCGCGCGCAGCACAACCAGCAGCCCGCCCGCAGGGTCGAGGTCGTTGGCCAGCACGTCGACGATGCCCGGGTTCTGCCCGAAGACGGTCAGGGTGTCGGGCATGGCGATCGGCTCGGCCGCCCGCTTGGGACGGGCCCGCACGTCGACCCGGATCGTCGCCTGGTCGAGGGGTGCGTTGCCGAAGGCTGCGTCATAGCTGAGGAAGTAGGTCCCGGCACGTTCACCGGTGAAGGTCAGCTGGCCGGAGTCGAGGTCGGAGACGACCTCGGCGCCGGGCTGCCGGGGCACCTTGCCGCCCAGCGAGAGCTCGGCGTCGGTGGCGTTGGGGTCCGACCCGGGCAGGTCGTTGAGCAGGGGCCGGATCTTGATCGGCTTGCCGACCTCGCCGCGTACGACGTCGGGCTCGGCCTGCGGGGCGTAGGCCTTCTGGTCCTTGGGCGCCTGGACCTGGAAGCTCATCGACTTCGTCACGGGTGCGGAGCGTCCGTCGGTGACGGCGAACTCCACGCGGACCAGCTGCGGTCCGTCGGCCGCGCCGGACGGGGCGGTGAAGCGGATGCGGCCGTCGGCGGTGGTGCGGGCAGCGGCACCCGTCTGCTCGCCACCCACGGCCGTCGCGGAGTCCAGGAGCAGGGTGTCGCCGTCCCGGTCGTCGCGCCAGTCCGCGAGCACGGGTACGGCGAGCTCGCCCCGGTGCGGCACCTTGTAGGTCGGCTTCTTCCAGCCCTCGCGCAGCGTGGGCGGCTCGTTCTGCTCGGTCCCACGCACCTCGACGTCGACGGAGGCGTTGGCCGAGACGCCGTTGCGGCCGTCGTCGATGAAGTAGTCGAACCGGGCGGGCCGGGCGTCCTCGGGCATCTGGAGGACCAGCGTCTGCCCGTCGGGGCTGATCTCGACGCGCGCACCGCCGGACGGCTGGTCCACGTCGACGATGCTCAGCAACCGCCCGGTGGGCGCCGAGTCGTTGTCGAGCGGGTGCAGCACGGTCGTACGACCGGCGCGGACGCCGTAGGAGTCGGGCTTGGCGCGCGGCGGTCGGCTGTCGGCGTCGCTCTGGTTCTCGTTCTCCTCGTCGTCGTCCTTGTTCTTCTTCTTCGACGTGAAGGCTTCCCAGTTGTCGATGCGGACGGGCTTGTCCTGCTGAACGTCCCAGACGTTGCCGCTGTTGGCGTCGTTGAGGACGATCTCGCCGCGGTTGACCCGGAACGCGAGGTTGGTCGCGTTGCCGCCGAGGTCCTTCTCGTTGACGTCCTGCGACCCGCACTGCACGGCGAGCGCTCCGAGCCCGCCGGACCAGGCGCCGAAGACGCAGGCGCCGAGGCGGACCGGCTCGACCGGTGTCCCGGAGCTGTCGGAGACGGTGGTGACGTCGCCGGAGTCGAGGTCGACGCTCAGCAGCCCGTCGGGCGCCCCGACCAGCACCGCGTCGTAGGCCGGCCCCGGCTGCTGCAGCCGACTCCCCGGCGGCACGGTCACGGTGGCCCCGTCGACGACGCCGAGGACTCCCGCGTCGGCATCGAGGGTGACGACGCGGTCGCCGACGGTGGTGACGTCGGAGACCTGGCCGGCGTCACCGGACAGGTCCCGCGCGCGCGGCTTGCGGAAGCCCGCGGCGGTGGGGGCCAGCGTCGTGACGGTGCCCTCCTCGGTGGACGTCACGACCACCGTCCCCGACTGGCTGACGGTCAGGGCCGCGCCCTCGCCGACCTCGGCGAGCGGCTTCGCCTGCCGGTCGACGGCGCTCACCACCGGCTTGCCGAGCTGGTCGTCGTAGCGCACCGCCCACACCTCGCCGGTCTCGGCGTCCGCCGTCGCGAGCGTGCCGCCGGCCATGGCGACGTCACCGGAGACCGGGACCGCCGCGGAGCCGCCGTCCTGGGCCTCGAGCCGGCTGGTCTCGATGACCTGCCCGCGGCTCGTCCCGGCGTCGAGGGTCACGACGGCCGCGCCGTCCTGGACCACGTCGAGGCGGGCCTTGCCGTTGTCACCCGGCACCACGCCGTCGAGCTGGTTGATCGGCTTGTTGAGCCGGCCGGACCAGCCCTTCTTGCCGTTGACGACCCAGACCCCGCCGTCGTTGAGCTCGGCCTCGTGCTTCTTGTAGCCGTCGGCGGACACGGCGTAGACGATGACGGCGGTCGTCGCGATCGCCAGCGCGACGCCGGAGGCGATGCCCGCCCGGTGTCGACGCAGAGCAGTCACACGTGCCACGCGAGTCCCCCTTGGCCCCACGGATGAGGTGCGCCCGCCGCACTCACCCAGGCAGGAGCGTATGTATGTCTCAGACGTTCGGACAAGTTTCCGACAAATCCCGACCATGTGCGCGGGACAGGCGTGATGGGTGATGATGGAACCGTGGGCGTGTACGAGGGGAGCCGACGTTGATCGTGGAAGCGCGGTACGCCAGTGGGGCCGGCGTGCTCGTCGGCAGCGGCGCGCACTGGGTGCTGCTGACCGACCCCGGTGACGAGCGGGTCGTCCAGGAGATCTGGGAGGCCCTCGCGCTGACCGCGCCGTCGGGGGCGAGCGCCGCCGAGCGGGTGCTGGCGATCGCCGAGAAGGCGTTCGAGGGCGATCCGCCCGGCCTGGCCCTCGTCGACTTCACCTCCGGCGCCTCCACGACCGTGTCGCGCGGCGCCGGGCACGTGCGCCTCGCCGGACCGGCGCGGGTGCTCAGCCTCGACGCCGGCGCCGACCCCGACGGCCTCGCCAGCACCCGGCGCCTCGTGGGCGGGGTCGTCTCCGCAGACCGGGTCGAGCTCACGCCCGTCTCGGCCCGCACCGCCCCGGTGCACCGCGCCCAGGAGACCGCGCCGCCCGCGGCTGCCGCCCTCATCGACGGCATCCCCGACGCCATCCTGGCCGCCAAGGGTCCCGACGGCCCTCCCCCGCGCACCCGCGTACGCCGTCCGGTCGAGGACACCGGCTCCCTGGTCGACACCTCCGAGCCCGACCCCCTGATGATGCAGCGCATCGAGGAGGGGGCGCACACCACGATCCGGCCTCCGTCGGCTCCGACGTCGGCTCCCGAGCCCGACGGGCACGACGATCATGACGGCGCGACGTCGCTGCGACCGGCCCACCTCACCCACGGCACGACCCCCACGGTGCTCGCCGTCAGCTGCCCGCTGGGCCACCTGACCCCACCGATCGCGCCGCAGTGCCGGGTGTGCCACCAGCGGGTCGCCCCGCAGGAGCCGCGGCGGGTGGACCGGCCGTCGCTGGGGGGCCTGCGCCTCCCGACCGGCGAGGTCGTCCCCCTCGACCGGGGCGTGATCCTGGGCCGCAAGCCCGCGCCCGCCCAGGGCAGCACCGACTGGCCGCACCTCGTCCACCTGCCCTCCGACCACTCCTTCGTGTCGAGGCAGCACCTGCAGCTCGAGCTCGACGGGTGGGACGTGATCGCCCGCGACCTCGACAGCCGCGGGGGCACCACGATCGCTCCCCCGGGTCGCGACCCGGAGCGGATGAAGCCCGGCGACGCCTACGTGCTCGAACCCGGCACGGTGCTCGACCTGGCCCACGTCTACAGCGTCCGCTACGAGTCGGGGGCGGTCGCCCGGTGAGCGCACCTGTCATCCCGGGGTTCGCGTTCGTCGAGCACCTGGGCAGCGGCGGCTTCGCCGACGTCTTCCTCTATGAGCAGCAGTGGCCGCGCCAGCGCGTCGCGGTCAAGGTCGTCCGTCCAGACGTCCCGCTGACCGACCGCGAGAAGTACCTGTTCACGGCCGAGGCCAACGCCATGGCACGCCTCGCCGACCACCCCTACATCGTCTCGGTGATCACGGCCGGGGTCACGGCCGAGGGCGGCCGCCCGTTCCTCGTGATGCGCTACTGTCCCCCGCCCGACCTCGGCGTGCGGGTCCGCGCCAACCCGATGGCGCCGGTCGACGCGGTCTCCACCGGCATCAAGCTGGCGAGCGCGATCGAGACCGCGCACCGCTCGGGGATCCTGCACCGCGACATCAAGCCCAGCAACGTCCTCGTCACGACCTACCACGAGCCTGCGCTGACCGACTTCGGCATCGCCGGTCACATCGCCGACGTCGAGGGCGACAGCGACGTCCGCATCTCCTACCCCTGGTCGCCGCCCGAGCTCCTCGACGGTCGGTCCAACGGGTCGGTGGCCTCCGACGTCTACTCCCTCGGCGCGACCATCTGGCACCTGCTCGTGGGCAGGTCCCCCTTCTCGATCCCGTCGGGCGACAACTCCACCCGCGCCCTGAGCGCGCGCATCCTGCACGCCGCTCCCCCGGCCACCCAGCGCCCCGACGTCCCGCCCGCGCTCGACCGGCTCCTGCAGCAGTGCCTCGCCAAGCGTCCCGAGCACCGTCCGGCCAGCGCCCTCGAGCTCGCCCGCGCGCTCCAGCGCATCGAGTCGGCGGCCGGCTGGGCGCGCACAGCCGTCGCCGTGGAGGGCGACCGGCCCGACGCGTCCGTCGGCGTCGGTGAGGCACGCGCGGCATCGGGCGCACCCGGCTCGTTCGGGTCCTCCGGGCCGGCGGGGTCGACGGGTCCTGCCGAGGACGCGACGGCGATGAAGCCGGTCACCGTGATCTCGGCGAGCGGCCCACGGCGGATCGCGGCCCAGGACCCCTCACCGCTCGCCCCGGACGGCGAGGAGGAGCGCGCCGGCGTGCCGGGCCTGGTCTGGGCCGGCGTCGGTGTCGCGGTCCTCGCGCTGCTGGTCGGCTTCCTCGTCCTCGGCGGCAACGACCGGGCCGAGGACCCGGGCGTGGTGGTCCCGACGGAGTCCCAGACACCGGGCGACGTCGTTCCCGATGTCCTCATCGAGGCGGTCACGCTCACCGGCAGCCGCACGCCGCGCGGGGTGCTGTTCGAGTGGCGGCCGCCCGTGCCGGTGGAGAACGGCGACTCGTTCAGCTGGCACCGCGACGACACCGACGAGTACGGCAGCACGTCGCGGAGGCGGCTGCTCGTGCGCACCGACGACCCGGTGTGCCTCGACGTGCGGATGACCCGCGGGTCGGACAACTCGCCCAGCGCGAGCCAGTGCGTGTCCTGACCCGCGGGTCCCGACGTCAGGGGGTCAGTCGTCCTCCCAGTCGCGGCGCGGGCCGGTGGCCGCGTCCTGCTCCTCCGGCGACATCCGGCTCGAGGCCCACAGCGACAGCACCGCGGTGATCGCCAGCGTGGCGACGATGACCACGAGCGAGAGCCAGATCGGGATCTCCAGCCAGGCGTAGTCGAGGGGCTCGCCGCCGTTGATGAACGGCAGCTCGTTCTCGTGCAGGGCGTGGAAGAAGAGCTTGACGCCGATGAACGCCAGCAGGAACGCGAGGCCGTAGGAGAGGTAGATCAGGCGCTGCAGGAGGCCGCCGATCAGGAAGTAGAGCTGGCGCAGACCCATGAGCGCGAAGATGTTCGCGGTCAGCACCAGGTAGGGCTCCTTGGTGATGCCGAAGATCGCCGGGATCGAGTCCAGCGCGAACAGCAGGTCGGTGGTGCCGAGGGTGAGGATCACGATGAACATCGGCGTGATCATCTTCTTGGCGCCCTCGCCGGTGATGACCAGGCTCTTGCCGTGCCACTCCGAGGTGGCCGGGAAGCGACGCTCGACGAACGCGACGAGCTTGTTCTCCTCGAACTCGTCGTCCTCGTCCTCGGCGCCTTCCTTGGCGAGCTTGAACGCGGTGTAGATCAGGAACAGGCCGAAGAGGTAGAAGATCCAGCTGAAGTTGCTGATCGCGGCCGCGCCGACGGCGATGAAGATGGCCCGCATGACCAGCGCCATCACGATGCCGATCATCAGGGCGTACTGCTGCAGCTCCCGAGGCACGGCGAACTTGGCCATGATGATGATGAAGATGAAGAGGTTGTCGATGGAGAGCGAGTACTCCACGAGCCAGCCGGAGTAGAACTCGAGCGCATACGTGCCGCCTGAGGTGTACCAGACGCCGAGGCCGAAGAGGATGGCCATGCCGACGTAGATCGAGAGGTAGGTCGCACACTCCTTCATGCTCGGCTCGTGCGGCCGGCGGCCGACCACGGCGAGGTCGAAGGTGAAGATCGCAAGGGTCACCACGCCAGTGGCGATCCAGACCCAGGTGGGTACGTCCACGCTGTTGCTCCTAGGGATGAGGCGAGATCGGTGTCCGCGCAGCGCACGGACGCCAGAGGTCTCTTCCGCTCGCCCGCCCGGGAAGACCCGGGGTGACGAACCAGTGGCACCGGGCGCCGCTCGCGCGGACGCCGTACTGACGACACCACTGCCGAGGAATACTCCCCTCCAACCGCGTCAGTCTGTCATGCGGCTCGGGGAGGGAGTGAAATCGACGTCAGCGTCCGCCGAATGGGACGCCGAGCGCGGCCAGCCGGCCCTGCCCGCCGTCGACCGCCGTGAGCACCCAGGCGCCCTGCGGCGTGACGGTGAACGTGTGCTCGAAGTGGGCGGCGAAGGACCCGTCCACGGTCGCCACGGTCCACTCGTCCTCGAGCAGGTCGGTGTGCTTGCTGCCCAGCGTGACCATCGGCTCCACGGCGAGCGCGAGGCCCTCGACGATGGACGGGCCACGGCCGCGTCGGCCGACGTTGGGCACGTTGGGCGGCATGTGCATCTCCGTGCCGATGCCGTGGCCGGTGTAGTCCTCGAGGATCCCGTAGCGACCCTGCGAGCGGACGTAGGTCTCGACGGCGTGGCTGATGTCGCCCACCCGGCCGCCGAGCCGGGCAGCGGCCATGCCGCGCCACAGCGACTCCTCGGTCACCCGCAGCAGCTCGGTCACGTCGTCGGACACCTCGCCCACCGGGACGGTGATCGCGGCGTCGCCGTGCCAACCCTCGACGATCGCGCCGCAGTCGATCGAGACGACGTCACCCTCGGCCAGCGTGCGCGGGCCCGGGATGCCGTGCACCACCTCGTCGTTGACCGAGGCGCAGATCGTCGCCGGGAACGGCGGGTGGCTGTAGCCCTTGAAGGACGGCACGCCGCCGTGGTCGCGGATGTTGGTCTCGGCCAGCGTGTCGAGCTCGAGGGTGGTGACCCCCGGCCGGACGGCGGCACGGAGCAGCTCGAGGGTCTCCCCCACGAGCCGCCCCGCCACACGCATCAGGTCGATCTGCTCGGGGGTCTTGATCTCGATCCCCCGGTCCCGGAACGCCATGGCCCTGCGCCGGCGGTCAGCTCTGGGGGACGACGTCGAGCGCGTCGAAGATGCGGGTCGTCACCTCGTCGACCTCGCCCATCCCGTCGACCTCGACGAGGATCCCGCGCTCGCGGTAGACGCCGATAAGGGGCTCGGTCTGCTCGGCGTAGACCTCCTGGCGGCGGCGGATGACCTCTTCGGTGTCATCGGCGCGGCCATCGGTCTGCGCCCGCTGGAGCAGACGCTGCACGAGCTCCTCGGCGTCGACCGTCAGCACGACGACGGCGTCGAGCTGGTGGCCGGTGAAGGCGATCATCCCGTCGAGCTCCGTGACCTGGGCCAGGGTGCGGGGGTAGCCGTCGAGCAGGAAGCCGGGCGCGGCGTCGGCCTCGTCGATGCGGTTGCGCACCATCAGGTTGGTGACCTCGTCGGGGACGTACTCACCGGCGTCCATGAAGCGCTTGGCCTCGACGCCGAGCGGCGTGCCCTGGGAGACGTTGGCGCGGAAGATGTCGCCGGTGGAGATCGCCGGGATGCCGAAGTGGTCGGCCACGAACCGGGCCTGGGTGCCCTTGCCCGCCCCCGGCGGGCCCATCAGGATCAGTCTCATCTACTTAAGGAATCCTTCGTAGTTGCGCTGCTGGAGCTGGCTCTCGATCTGCTTCACGGTGTCGAGTGCCACGCCGACCATGATGAGGATGGACGTGCCGCCGAACGGGAAGTTCTGGTTGGCCTGGATCATCGCGAAGGCGACGAGCGGGACCAGCGAGATCAGACCGAGGTAGAGCGCTCCAGGGAACGTGATGCGGGACAAGACGTAGGACAGGTAGTCCTCGGTCGGCTTGCCCGCCCGGATCCCGGGGATGAAGCCGCCGTACTTCTTCATGTTGTCCGCCACCTCGACGGGGTTGAAGGTGATCGAGACGTAGAAGTACGTGAAGAAGATGATCAGCAGGAAGTACGTCGCCATGTAGAGCGGGTGGTCACCGTTGACGAAGTAGGTCCCGATGAAGTCGAGCACGGGGTTCTGGCTCTCGGGGTTGAACTGCACCGCCATGGCCGGGAGGTAGAGCAGCGACGAGGCGAAGATGACCGGGATGATGCCGGCCTGGTTCACCTTGAGCGGGATGTAGGTGGAGTTGCCACCGAACATCTTGCGCCCCACCATCCGGCGGGCGTACTGCACCGGGATGCGGCGCTGGGCCTGCTCGATGAAGATGACGCCGGCGACGAGGATCAGGCCGATCACCATGACGATGGCGAAGGTGACCCAGCCCTGGGACGTCTGCACGCTCCACAGGGACGCCGGGAAGGTGGCGACGACCTGGGTGAAGATCAGGATCGACATGCCGTTGCCGATGCCGCGGTCGGTGATCAGCTCACCGAGCCACATGATGACCGCGGTGCCGGCGGTCATGGTGACGACCATGACCAGGAAGGTCGCGGTGCCGTCGTCGTGCAGCAGGTCGCGGGTGCAGCCCTGCAGCAGCGCGCCGCTGCGGGCGAGGGCCACGATGCCGGTGGCCTGCAGCACGGCCAGGCCGAGCGTCAGGTAGCGCGTGTACTGGGTGATCTTCGTCTGACCGGCCTGGCCCTCCTTCTTCAGCGCCTCGAGCCGTGGGATCACCACGACGAGCAGCTGCAGGATGATGGAGGCCGTGATGTACGGCATGATCCCCAGCGCGAAGATGGTGAGCTGGAGCAGCGCACCACCCGAGAAGAGGTTGATCAGGCTGTAGAGGCCGCCCTCTTCGAGCTGGTCGATGCACGCCTGGACGTTGGCGACGTGCACACCCGGGGTGGGCACCTGGGAGCCGAGCCGAAAGATCGCGATGATCAGCAGGACGAAGAGCAGCTTGCGCCGCAGGTCCGGAGTCCGGAAAGCGTTGGCGAACGCGCCTAGCACTGGTTCCTCTTTCGTATGGGTGCCCAGCCAGGATCGGCGGGCGGACGAGACACCCTCGCCGTCGTACGGCGGAGGGCCCGGGGAAGCCTAACAGTCGGGGTTCGGCCCGCTTCCTCCCCGCCGACGAGCAAGGGGAGAACGACGAAGGCCCGGCCGACAGTTCCTACTGTGGGCCAGGCCTTCACCGGATGAGCGAGATCGCAGCCTCAGGCCACGGTCGCGGTGCCGCCGGCAGCCTCGATCTTCTCCTTGGCGGAGCTCGAGAACGCGTCGGCGCTGATCTGGACGGCGACCGAGATGTCGCCCTGGCCCAGGACCTTGACGGGCTGGTTCTTGCGAACCGCACCCTTGGCGACGAGGTCCTCGACCGTCACGGTGCCACCCTCGGGGAAGAGCTCCCCGAGGCGGTCGAGGTTGACGACCTGGAACTCGACGCGGAAGGGGTTCTTGAAGCCCTTCAGCTTGGGCAGGCGCATGTGGATCGGCATCTGGCCACCCTCGAAGGCAGCAGGCACCTGGTAGCGCGCCTTGGTGCCCTTGGTGCCGCGGCCGGCCGTCTTGCCCTTGGAGCCCTCACCGCGACCCACACGGGTCTTGGCGGTCTTGGCGCCCGGAGCGGGACGCAAGTGGTGCAGCTTGAGCGTCATGTCACTCCACCTCCTCGAACGTCACCAGGTGACGGACAGTGTTGATCATGCCCCGGATCTCCGGGCGGTCTTCCTTCACGACGACGTCGCCGATCCGCTTGAGACCGAGCGAGCGCAGCGTCTCGCGCTGGTTGGCCTTGAGGCCGACCAGTCCGCGCTTCTGCTGGACCTTGAGCTGTGCCATCAGGACTGCACCCCCGCGGTCTCGGTCTGGCCCTCGGCGCGTGCCTTGAGCAGCGCGGCGGGGGTCACGTCCTCGACGCGCATGCCACGGCGAGCAGCCACGGCCTCGGGCTCCTCGAGCATCCGCAGCGCCTCGACGGTCGCGTGGACGATGTTGATCTGGTTGGACGAGCCGAGCGACTTGCTCAGCACGTCGTGGATGCCGGCGCACTCGAGCACCGCACGCACCGGGCCACCGGCGATGACGCCGGTACCGGGAGCGGCGGGACGCAGCAGGACGACCCCCGCGGCCTTCTCGCCCTGGACCGGGTGCGGGATGGTGCCCTGGATGCGGGGGACCTTGAAGAAGTGCTTCTTGGCCTCCTCGACACCCTTGGCGATCGCGGCAGGGACTTCCTTCGCCTTGCCGTAGCCGACGCCGACCAGGCCTTCACCGTCGCCGACGATCACGAGGGCGGTGAAGCTGAAGCGACGACCACCCTTCACGACCTTGGCGACTCGGTTGATCGCCACGACTCGCTCGATGTAGACAGACTTCTCGGCCTGGCCACGACCGTTGTCGCGTCCGCGACGGTCGCCCGAGCCACCGCTGCGCTGTCCGCGCTGGGCTCCGCTCATGAGATGTGCTCCATATCTAAGTTCTCTCTCTGGTCGCGTGAGGCGATCAGAAGGACAATCCGCCCTCGCGGGCGGCATCGGCGAGGGCCGCGATGCGGCCGTGGTACTTGTTGCCGGCCCGGTCGAAGACGACGTCCTCGATACCGGCGGCCTTGGCACGTGACGCCACCAGCTCGCCGACGAGCTTGGCCTTGGCGGTCTTGTCGCCCTCGGTGCCACGGACGTCGGCCTCCATGGTGGAGGCGTAGGCCAGGGTGGCGCCCTGCAGGTCGTCGACGACCTGCACCGAGAGGTGCTTGGCCGACTTCGTGACCACCAGGCGCGGACGCTCGGCGGTCCCGTTGATCCGCTTGCGACCACGCGCCTGGCGGCGCAGGCGCGCCCGGACGCGGTTGGCGGTGTGCTTGTTGTTGCTCAGCGAGATCGCCATGTCACTTACCGGCCTTTCCGACCTTGCGGCGGATGTGCTCGCCGGCGTAGCGCACGCCCTTGCCCTTGTAGGGCTCGGGCTTGCGGAGCTTGCGGATCTTGGCCGCAACCTCTCCGACGAGCTGCTTGTCGATGCCGACGACGCCGAGCTTGGTCGGGCCTTCGGTGGTGAAGGTGATGCCCTCGGGGGCGTCGAAGATGATCGGGTGCGAGTAGCCGAGCTGGAACTCGAGCTGGGTCGGACCCTTGGGCAGGACGCGGTAGCCCACGCCCACGATCTCGAGCTTCTTCTCGTAGCCCTCGGTGACGCCCACCACCATGTTGTTGATGAGCGTGCGGGTCAGGCCGTGGAGCGAGCGGCTGTTGCGCTCGTCGTCGGGACGCTGAACCTCGAGGACGCCGTCCTCGCCCTTGGCGACCGTGATCGGCGCGGCGATGGTGTGCGACAGGGTGCCCTTGGGGCCCTTGACGGTCACCAGCGACTCATCGATCGCGACGTCGACACCGGACGGGACCGCGATGGGGAGCTTGCCAATGCGCGACATGCTTCTCTCTCTTCCTGGTCTCAGATGGTCCGGGTCACCAGACGTAGGCGAGGACTTCGCCGCCCACGCCCTTCTGGTTCGCCTGGCGGTCGGTGAGCAGGCCCTGCGACGTCGAGATGATCGCGACGCCGAGGCCACCGAGGACCTTGGGCAGGTTCGTGCTCTTGGCGTAGACGCGCAGGCCGGGCTTGCTGATGCGGCGAACACCCGCGATGGAGCGCTCCCGGTTGCGGCCGTACTTGAGGGTCACGGTCAGCGTCTTGCCGACCGAGGGCTCGCCCTCGGCGGTGACGTTGTCGGCGACGTCGTAGGAGGTGATGTAACCCTCCTGCTTGAGGATCTCCGCGAGGCCGGCCTTCATCTTGCTGTAGGGCATCGACACCACGTCGTGGTACGCCTGGTTGGCGTTGCGCAGACGCGTGAGCATGTCTGCGATCGGGTCAGTCATCGTCATGATGTGGTTCTTTCTCGTCGTGGTTTCCCGCAGCTCACGGCCGCGGGACCTTCAACGTGTGTGAGGTGATTACCAGGAGGACTTGGTGACGCCGGGGAGCTCGCCGCGGTGGGCCATCTCCCGCAGGCAGATCCGGCACAGGCCGAACTTGCGGTAGACGGCCTTCGGGCGACCGCAGCGCTGGCAGCGGGTGTAGCCGCGGACAGCGAACTTCGGCTTGCGGGCGGCCTTGACCTTGAGGGCAGTCTTCGCCATGTCAGTTCTCCTTGAACGGGAACCCGAGCTGCTTCAGCAGCGCGCGGCCCTCGTCGTCGTTGGTGGCCGTGGTGACGACCGTGATGTCCATGCCGCGCGACCGGTCGATCCTGTCCTGGTTGATCTCGTGGAACATGACCTGCTCGGTCAGACCGAAGGTGTAGTTGCCACGCCCGTCGAACTGCTTGGGCGAGAGACCGCGGAAGTCGCGGATGCGGGGAAGCGCCAGGGACAGCAGGCGGTCGAGGAACTCCCACATGCGGTCGCCGCGCAGCGTGACGTGGGCGCCGATCGGCATGCCCTCGCGCAGCTTGAACTGCGCGATCGACTTGCGCGCCTTGGTCACGGCCGGCTTCTGGCCGGTGATCGCGGTCAGGTCGCGGATCGCGCCCTCGATGAGCTTGGAGTCACGCGCAGCCTCGCCGACGCCCATGTTGACCACGATCTTGGTCAGGCCGGGCACCTGCATGATGTTGGCGATGTCGAACTCGGAGCGCAGGGCGGGGACGATCTCCTCGCGGTAGCGCGCCTTGAGACGGGGAATCTCAGTGGTCTGGGTCTCGGCCATCTCAGATCTCCTTGCCGGACTTGCGGGACACGCGGACCGACCGGGTCGCGGCGTAGGTCGAGCCGTCGGGACGGCGCTTGGTGACCTCGTCGCGGCGGAAGCCGACGCGCGTGACGCCGTCACCCTCGACCAGCATCACGTTGGAGACGTGGATGGGGGCCTCGCGGGTGATGATGCCGCCGGTGGTGTTGGTCTGCTGAACGGACTTGGTGTGGCGCTTGACGAGGTTGACTCCCTCGACGATCACCCGGTCCTCCTCGCGGAGCACCGAGATGACCTTGCCCTGGGCACCCTTGTCCTTGCCAGCGATCACCTTGACGGTGTCGCCCTTCTTGAT
Source organism: uncultured Nocardioides sp. (assembly GCF_947488025.1). Classification (GTDB taxonomy): domain Bacteria; phylum Actinomycetota; class Actinomycetes; order Propionibacteriales; family Nocardioidaceae; genus Nocardioides. Next base: position 462,208 of record NZ_CANKYS010000001.1, read on the forward strand.
GTTCATGTTCTTACCCATCTCTCACAACACCTCCGGGGCGAGCGAGATGATCTTCATGAAGCGCTTCTCGCGCAGCTCGCGGCCGACGGGGCCGAAGATGCGCGTGCCACGGGGCTCGCCGTCGCTCTTGAGGATGACGGCGGCGTTCTCGTCGAAGCGGATGTAGGAACCGTCGGCGCGGCGACGCTCCTTGACGGTGCGCACGACCACGGCCTTGACGACGTCGCCCTTCTTGACGTTGCCACCGGGGATCGCGTCCTTGACGGTGGCGACGATGACGTCACCGATGCCGGCGTAGCGACGCCCAGAGCCACCGAGAACACGGATGCAGAGGATCTCCTTCGCACCGGTGTTGTCGGCGACCTTGAGTCGCGACTCCTGCTGGATCATTGATTTCTCCTGGTTGTCGAGCTGGTTCTCGCCCTCTCAACGGGGGGCGAGCCTGGCCGAACTGATATGTGGAAACTTGTGCTCGAGGTCGCGGGGCCTCAGGTCACTTGGCCTTCTCCAGCACCTCGACGAGGCGCCAGCGCTTGGTGGCCGACAGCGGACGGGTCTCCATGATGAGGACCCGGTCGCCGATGCCGCACTGGTTGGTCTCGTCGTGCGCCTTCAGACGCGACGTCTTGCGCAGGACCTTGCCGTAGAGGGCGTGCTTCACGCGGTCCTCGACGGCGACGACGATGGTCTTGTCCATCTTGTCGCTGACGACGAGGCCCTCACGGACCTTGCGCTGGTTGCGCTCGTCGGCCGACTGGGTCGCAGTGTTCTCGCTCATGCCTTCGCCTCTTCGTTGGTGCCCGGGGTGGTACGGATGCCGAGCTCGCGCTCGCGGACCACGGTGTAGATGCGGGCGATGTCCTTCTTGACCACGCGCAGGCGGCCGTTGCTCTCGAGCTGACCGGTCGCGGCCTGGAAGCGCAGGTTGAACAGCTCCTCCTTGGCCTCGCGCAGCTTGGCCTCGAGGGCGGGTGCGTCGAGCTCGTCGAGCTCGTGTGCGTTGAGCTTGGTAGCCATCAGAATTCACCGGCCTCACGGGAGATGAACCGGCACTTCATCGGGAGCTTGTGCATCGCGCGGCGCATGGCCTCACGAGCAGTCACCTCGTCGACACCGGAGAGTTCGAACATGACGCGGCCGGGCTTGACGTTCGCCACCCACCACTCGGGCGAGCCCTTGCCGGAACCCATGCGGGTCTCGGCGGGCTTCTTGGTCAGCGGACGGTCCGGGTAGATGTTGATCCAGACCTTTCCGCCACGCTTGATGTGACGGGTCATGGCGATACGGGCCGACTCGATCTGTCGGTTGGTCACGTAGTGACCCTCGACCGCCTGGATCCCGAAGTCACCGAAGGCGAGCGACGTGCCGCCCTTGGCGGCGCCGCGACGCTTGGGGTGGTGCTGCTTGCGGTGCTTGACACGACGGGGCATCAACATGGCTCAGGCCTCCGTTCCTGCGCTCGGTGCCGCCTCGGCCGGAGCCTCGGTGGACTCGGCGCGAGGTGCGCGGTCGCCGCGCGAGCCACGGCTCGGGCGCTCGCCGCCACGGGTGTTGGGACGACCGCCGCGACCCGGAGCACCGGCGCGGGCGGCCTGCTGGGCCTGGCGCTCGGCACGGGTGCCGGCGACCTCGCCCTTGTAGATCCAGACCTTCACGCCGATGCGACCGAAGGTGGTCTTGGCCTCGTAGAAGCCGTAGTCGATGTCGGCGCGGAGGGTGTGCAGGGGCACGCGGCCCTCGCGGTAGAACTCCGTGCGCGACATCTCGGCACCGTTGAGGCGACCCGAGCACTGGATCCGGATGCCCTTGGCACCGGAGCGCATCGAGGTCTGCATGGCCTTGCGCATGGCGCGGCGGAACTGCACGCGGCCGGCGAGCTGCTCGGCAACGCCCTGGGCGACCAGCTGCGCGTCGATCTCGGGCTGCTTCACCTCGAGGATGTTGAGCTGCACCTGCTTGCCGGTGAGCTTCTCGAGCTCGCCGCGGATGCGGTCGGCCTCGGCGCCGCGGCGACCGATGACGATGCCCGGGCGGGCGGTGTGGATGTCCACCCGCACGCGGTCACGGGTGCGCTCGATCTCGACCTTGGAGATGCCCGCCCGCTCCATGCCCTTGGAGAGCAGCTTGCGGATGGCGACGTCCTCACCGACGTACGACTTGTAGAGCTTGTCGGCGTACCAACGGCTCTTGTGGTCGGTGGAGATGCCCAGGCGGAAGCCGTTCGGGTTGATCTTCTGACCCATCAGGCACCCCTTCCGTTCTTGTTGGCGCGGCCGTTCTTCGTGGCCAGCGCGTCGGCCGGCTGCACCGCGAGGGTGATGTGGCTGGTGCGCTTGTTGATGCGGGTCGCACGGCCCTGGGCACGCGGACGCCAACGCTTCATCGTCGGGCCCTCGTCGACCATGGCGACGGAGAGCACGAGGTCGGCCCGGTTGAGGCCCTCGGTGGTCTCCGCGTTGGCGATCGCGCTCTCCAGCACCTTGTAGACGGTCTCGGAGGCGGCCTGCGGCGCGAACTGCAGCAGGGTCAGGGCCTCATCGACCTGGAGGCCGCGGACCATGTCGACGACACGGCGGGCCTTCATCGGGGTGATCCGCACGTAGCGTGCGCTCGCATAGGCGCCCGGCTGGTCGCCGAGCAGCGTGCTGCGGCGCGCACTGGTGCGGCTGCGCTCGGTGGTGCTCATCGACGGCGTCCCTTCCGGTCTTCCTTGACGTGCCCGCGGTAGGTGCGGGTGGGGGCGAACTCCCCGAGCTTGTGGCCGACCATGGAGTCGGTCACGAAGACCGGGACGTGCTTGCGACCGTCGTGCACGGCGATGGTGTGGCCGATCATGTCGGGCACGATCATCGACCGGCGCGACCAGGTCTTGATGACGTTGTGGCTGCCCTTCTCGTTCTCGGCGTCCACCTTCTTCTGAAGGTGGTCGTCGACGAAGGGGCCCTTCTTGAGGCTGCGAGGCATGTCGGTTACTTCCTACCCTTGCCGGACTTGCGACGACGGATGATCTGGGAGTCGCTGGCCTTGCGCTTGCGCGTGCGGCCCTCGGGCTTGCCCCAGGGGGAGACGGGGTGGCGACCACCGGACGTCTTGCCCTCACCACCACCGTGCGGGTGGTCCACCGGGTTCATGACGACACCGCGGACGGTCGGGCGGACGCCCTTCCACCGCATGCGGCCGGCCTTGCCCCAGTTGATGTTGGACTGCTCGGCGTTGCCGACCTCACCGATCGTGGCGCGGCAGCGCACGTCGACGAAGCGCATCTCGCCCGAGGGCATGCGCAGCGTGGCGCGGCTTCCCTCGCGGGCGACCAGCTGGGCGGAGTTGCCGGCCGAGCGGGCGATCTTCGCGCCGCCGCCCGGTCGCATCTCCACGCAGTGGATGGTCGTACCGACCGGGATGTTGCGCAGCGGCAGGTTGTTGCCGGGCTTGATGTCGGCGTTGGGGCCGGACTCCACCGGGGTGCCCTGGGTCAGACCCTTGGGCGCGACGATGTAGCGCTTCTCGCCGTCGGCGTAGTGCAGCAGCGCGATGCGCGCGGTGCGGTTGGGGTCGTACTCGATGTGAGCGACCTTGGCCGGGACGCCGTCCTTGTCGTAGCGACGGAAGTCGATGATGCGGTAGGCGCGCTTGTGACCGCCACCCTTGTGCCGGGTGGTGATGCGGCCCTGGTTGTTGCGACCGCCGTTCTTCGGCAGCGGGCGCGTCAGCGACTTCTCGGGCGTGGACCGGGTGATCTCGACGAAGTCGGCCACCGACGAGCCACGACGGCCCGGGGTGGTCGGCTTGTACTTGCGGATAGCCATATCAGTTTCCTAGTCAGGAGCCCGGTCAGGAGACCGGACCTCCGAAGATGTCGATGCGGTGACCCTCGGCGAGGCTGACGATCGCGCGCTTGGTGTTGGGCCGCTTGCCCAGGCCGTAGCGGGTGCGACGCGTCTTGCCCTGGCGGTTGATCGTGTTGACCGAGGTGACCTTGACGTCGAAGACCTTCTCGACCGCGATCTTGATCTCGGTCTTGTTGGCGTCCGGGTGGACGATGAAGGTGTACTTGTTGGCGTCGAGCAGGCCGTAGCTCTTCTCCGACACGACCGGGGCGATCAGGACGTCGCGGTGGTCCTTGTGCAGGGTGCTCACTTGTCGCTCTCCTTCTGGTCGGCGCGGGTCAGACCGGCGGCCTCGGCGTCCTCGGCGGACTTGAACCAGAAGTCGCCACCGGAGACGTCGTAGGCGGCGTCGCCCTCGACGAGGTAGGTGCCGGACTGCAGGCCCTGGACCTCGTAGCCCTTCGGGTTCTTGCCGCTCTTGAGCGGGGCCTTCGCACCGGCGGGGAGCGCCGGCTCGTCGGTGGCCTGCTCGGTCGCGGCGGGCGCGGCCGACTCGGTCTTCGCGGTGGAGGCGCCAGCGACGCTGGTGCCGTTCACGAAGGCGTCGTAGGCACCCTTGGTGAAGACCACGTCGTCAGCGGCGACCACGTCGTAGGTGTTGAGCTGGTCGACGGCGACGATGTGGACCTCGGGCGCGTTGCGCAGCGAGAGCCAGGTGAGGGCGTCGGAGCGCTCGAGCACCACGAGGTAGCCCACGCGGTCGGTCAGCGACGTCAGCGCGGCGATCGCGGCCTTGGTGGAGGGCTTGTCGCCCGACACCAGACCGTCGACCACGTGCACGCGGCCGTTGCGGGCCCGGTCGGAAAGGGCACCGCGCAGGGCGGCTGCCTTCATCTTCTTGGGGGTGCGCTGGGAGTAGTCGCGCGGCTGCGGGCCGTGGACGGTGCCACCGCCGGCGAACTGCGGGGCGCGGGTCGAGCCCTGGCGGGCGCGGCCGGTGCCCTTCTGCTTGTAGGGCTTGCGGCCACCGCCGCGGACCTCGCCGCGGGTCTTGGTGGCGTGCGTGCCCTGGCGTGCAGCAGCCTGCTGCGCCACGACGACCTGGTGGATCAGGGGGATGTTGACCTCGACGTCGAAGATCTCGGCGGGGAGGTCCACCTTGACGGTGTTGACAGCCATGCTCAGGCCTCCTTGCCAGTAGCGGCGGAGTTCTTGGCGGCCGAGCGAAGGACGACGAGACCGTTCTTGGGGCCGGGAACGGCGCCCTTGACCAGGATCAGGCCCTTGTCGGCGTCGACGGCGTGCACCGTCAGGTTCTGGGTGGTGACCGTGTCGGTACCCATGCGGCCCGACATGCGGGTGCCCTTGAACACGCGACCCGGGGTGGCGCAGGCGCCGATGGAACCGGGCTTGCGGTGGTTGCGGTGCGCACCGTGCGAGGCGGAGACGCCGGAGAAGCCGTGACGCTTCATCGTTCCGGCGAAGCCCTTGCCCTTGCTGGTGCCGGTGACGTCGATCTCCTCGCCGGCGGCGAAGGTCTCGACGGTCAGCTCCTGGCCCACGGTGTAGCTCGCGGCGTCGGCCGTGCGGATCTCCGCGACGTGGCGACGCGGCGTGACGCCGGCCTTGGTGAAGTGACCGGCCTCGGGCGAGTTGACCTTGCGGGCCTCGATCTCGCCGAAGCCGACCTGGATGGCGTTGTAGCCGTCCACCTCGGGCTGGCGGACCTGGGTCACGACGTTGGTCGCGGCCGCGATCACGGTGACGGGGACGACCTTGTTGTTCTCGTCCCAGAGCTGGGTCATGCCGAGCTTGGTGCCCAGCAGCCCCTTCACGTTGCGTTCGAAAGTCTTAGCCATGTCGTCGCCTCAGAGCTTGATCTCGATGTCGACACCGGCAGGCAGATCGAGACGCATCAGCGAGTCGACGGTCTTCGGCGTCGGGTCGATGATGTCGATCAGGCGCTTGTGCGTGCGCATCTCGAAGTGCTCGCGGGAGTCCTTGTACTTGTGGGGCGAACGGATGACGCAGTACACGTTCTTCTCGGTCGGCAGCGGCACAGGGCCGGCGACCTTCGCACCCGTACGGGTGACGGTGTCCACGATCTTCCGCGCCGAGGTGTCGATCACCTCGTGGTCATAGGCCTTGAGCCTGATGCGGATCTTCTGTCCCGCCATAGGTCCCTGTCCTCTTCGATCTCGTACGCCTGGTCTGGTTTCGGCTCTCCGCCCCTGGTGGGCGGGTGCCGCCTGTCTCTCCTCCACCCTCCGACCCCCGCGGTCGGGCGTGTCGCGCTGCCAACTGAAACTGATCTGGCTCGTGACACGACCCCGAGGGGAAGCGGTGATGCTCTGGGTGGCACCCGACGGTTGTCGGATCTGGTCGGGTCTCCGATCACCATGTGACCTGGCGCGGTGCACGCAGACGACTGGCTCGATCAAGGAGACGCGATTCAGAAGTCAAGGTGTGTGCCGCACCCCGGCGACCCGCCGGAGCAACCGGAACATCTTGACAGACCGGACGCGCCCACGCCAAATCGCACACGTCCGGCTCGATCGGCGGCCCGGGCCGAAGGCCTCTTGCCCCGCCCCGGAGGCCGACCTACCGTCGACGGATGGCCGGCCCGGTCGCGCTCCTGCTCTGCACCCTGATGCTGGGTGCGGCGGTGGGGCTGGCCCTCTACCAGGCCGAGCTGGGCAGGGTGGTGCGCGGCGTGCGCACCCGCCTCTCTCCTCCCCCCGCCAGGCCGTCGGCCCCGTCGATCGAGCAGCTCGCGGCGTCCCTGCGGCGGGTGCGGCGCGAGGTCGTCTCCCCCGTGCCCGGGACCCCGATGGCGCGCCGGCGCGGCACCGTGGCGGCGTACGACGACCTGCTGGCGCTGGCAGCACGCGCGCTCGGGGTGCCGGACCTGCTCACCGGCATGCGCGAGGGCGCCGACCGCGACGCCGAGCGACTGCGGCTCGAGCACCTCCTCCGCGGCGCCGGCCTGGTGCTCGATCAACCGCGGTCGGACCGCCGGTAGCAGAAGTCGGCGATGTCGCGGCCGACGTCGCGGCCCTTCCGCTCGAAGCGGGTGACCGGCCGCTCCTCCCACCGCTCGACGCGGCCGCCCTCGAGGGTCGGCTCCGCGTCGAGCACCTCGCGCATCTGGTCGGCGTAGTCCCCCCAGTCGGTGGCCAGTCGCCACGCGCCACCGGGCACCAGTCGCGACGAGGCGAGCGCGGCGTTGGCGGGGTTCACCAGCCGCCGCTTGCGGTGCTTGGTCTTGCGCCACGGGTCGGGGAAGAAGGTCCAGATCTCGGCGAGGCTGGCCGGGCCGAGGAGGTTCTCGAGGGTCCAGACGGCGTCGACGGAGCAGAAGCGCACGTTGTCGGCACCTGCCTCCGCGACGCGCCACAGCGAGTCGGCGATGCCGGGGAGCCACACCTCGAGCCCGAGCACGTTGTGGTCAGGACGCGCGGCAGCGAGCACCGACGTGGCCTCACCGATGCCCGGGCCGATCTCGACGATCAGGGGCGCCTCGCGACCGAACCACTCCGCGAGCGAGAACCCCGGGCGGTCGACGGCCTCCTCGGGGATCACCCAGTCGGCGTGGTGGGCGGCCCACGACTCGGCCTGGCGCGGCGTGAAGCGGCTGCCCCGCCGCGAGTAGGTGAGCACCTCCCGCATCCGGCGCCCGTCCGCGGTGAGCTTGTGGTGCGGGCGGGCGGGGCGTACGACGTCGTTCACGAGGTCCATCCTCCCCGCTCCCCCGGTTCGGACGCACATCTGCGCCGACGGGTCAGAGGTGCTCGAGCGCGCCCGTGAGCACCGAGCGCAGCCGCTGCTCGATGTCGTCGAACTCGGGCTGGCCGATGATGAGCGGCGGCGCGAGCTGGATCACCGGGTCGCCGCGGTCGTCGGCCCGGCAGTAGAGGCCGGCCTCCCACAGCGCACCGGAGAGGTAGCCGCGCAGCAGCCGCTCGGACTCCGCGTCGTCGAACGTCTCCTTGGTCTCGCGGTCCTTGACCAGCTCGATGCCGTAGAAGTAGCCGTGCCCGCGCACGTCGCCGACGATCGGGATGTCGAGCAGCTTCTCCAGGGTCGCCCGGAACGCGGGGGCGTTCTGCTGGACGTGGTCGGTGAGGCCCTCCCGCTCGAAGATGTCGAGGTTGGCCATCGCCACCGCCGACGAGACCGGGTGGCCGCCGAAGGTGTAGCCGTGCGCGTAGGCCGTCGCGCCCTGCTTGAAAGGCTCGAACAGCCGGTCGCTGGCGATCATCGCGCCGATGGGCGAGTAGCCCGAGGTCATGCCCTTGGCGCAGGTGATGATGTCAGGTTGGTAGCCGAACTCGGTCGCACCGAACATCTCCCCCACCCGGCCGAACGCACAGATCACCTCGTCGGAGACGAGCAGGACGTCGTACTCGTCGCAGATCTCCCGGACCCGCTCGAAGTAGCCGGGCGGCGGCGGGAAGCAGCCGCCGGCGTTCTGGACCGGCTCGAGGAACACGGCCGCCACGGTGTCGGGGCCCTCGAACTCGATGGCCTCGGCGATCCGGTCGGCCGCCCAGCGGCCGAACGCCTTCTCGTCGTCGCCGACATAGTCCGGACGCCGGTAGAAGTTGGTGTTGGGCACCTTGTGGGCACCCGGGACCAGCGGCTCGAACATCTCCTTCAGCGGCGGGATGCCCGTGATGGACAGCGCGCCCTGCGGGGTGCCGTGGTAGGCGACGGCACGGGAGATGACCTTGTGCTTGTTGGGCCTGCCGGTGAGCTTGTAGTACTGCTTGGCGAGCTTCCAGGCCGACTCGACCGCCTCGCCGCCGCCGGTGGTGAAGAAGACGCGGTTGAGGTCGCCGGGGGCCATCGCCGCGATCCGGTCGGCCAGCTCGACGGCACGCGGGTGCGCGAACGACCAGAGCGGGAAGAACGCGAGCTCCTTCGCCTGCCTGGCGGCCGCCTCGGCGAGCTCCTCGCGGCCGTGGCCGACCTGGACGACGAACAGGCCGGCGAGGCCGTCGATGTACTCGCGTCCGTGGCTGTCCCAGATCTTGTGGCCCTCGCCCCGCACGATCAGCGGCATCTCGCCGCCGTTCTCGTAGGTCGAGTGCCGCGTGAAGTGCAACCAGAGGTGGTCGCGCCCGGCGGCCTGGTAGTCGAACGACTGGTCGATGCTCATCGTGTACCCCAGTTGTAGTGCTGCTTGTTGAGCTTGAGGTAGACGAACGTCTCCGAGGAGACGACGCCCTCGAGCTCTCGGACCTGACGGATGACGTCGAGCAGGTGCGGGTCGTCCTCGCACACCACCTCGACGAGGAGGTCGAAGCTGCCCGCGGTGGTGACCACGTAGTCGACCTCGGGCACGGCGGCGAGCCGGTCGCCCACCTTCATCGGGTCGCCCTCGGTGCGGACCCCGATCATGGCCTGGCGCGTGAAGCCGACCTGCGTGGGATCGGTGACAGCGACGACCTGCATCACCTCGGAGTCCAGCAGCTTCTGGACCCGCGCGCGGGCCGCGGCCTCGGAGAGGCCCACCGCCTTCGCGATGGCGGCGTACGAGATCCGGCCGTCCTCCTGGAGCAGCTCGATGATGCGCTTGGCGGTCGCGTCGAGCCGCACGGTCCCCTCACCCACGCCCGTCCCCGCTTCGCTCGCTCATGGCGCCCATCGTGGTGCCCGAACCGGCGGTCCGCAAGTCATCGAGCGCGGAATCCGCATTTCGCGGCTGTTAATTCTGCGATTCCCGCACAATCTTCGGCAACAACTATGGCGATGGCCGCCCCACCCGTCCTAGTCTCCCCTCACTGCACCCGACCGGGAGGACCCCCGTGACCAGCCCACGCACGCTGCGCAACTTCATCGGTGGCACGTACGTCGACGGCGGCGCCGGCGCCACGAGCGACGTCGTCGACCCGACGACCGGCCAGGTGGTCGCCCACGCCCCCGTGAGCGGCGCGGAGGAGGTCGACGCGGCCTACGAGGCGGCCGGGCGAGCCTTCGGCGAGTGGGGTCGTACGACGCCCTCCGAGCGGCAGCAGGCGCTCCTGGGCATCGCCGGCGCCATCGAGTCGCACGCCGAGGAGCTGATCGCCCTCGAGTCGGCCAACACCGGCAAGATCAAGGCGCTCACCGCGAGCGAGGAGATCCCGCCGATGGTGGACCAGCTGCGCTTCTTCGCCGGCGCGGCGCGGGTGCTGGAGGGCAAGGCCGCGGGCGAGTACATGGCCGGCCACACCTCGTGGATCCGGCGCGAGCCGATCGGCGTCGTCGGCCAGGTGACGCCGTGGAACTACCCGCTCCTCATGGCGGTGTGGAAGATCGGCCCGGCCCTGGCGGCCGGCAACACCGTGGTCCTCAAGCCGAGCGACACCACGCCGGAGAGCACCCTGCGGCTGGCCGAGATCGCCGCGGAGCACCTGCCCGCGGGCACGCTCAACGTGGTGACCGGCGACCGCGAGACCGGACGCCTCCTCGTCGAGCACCCGACGCCGGGACTGGTGGCGATCACCGGGTCCGTCCGAGCCGGGGCCGAGGTCGCGGCGAGCGCCGCACCCCAGGTCAAGCGGGTGCACCTCGAGCTGGGCGGCAAGGCGCCGGTCGTGGTCTTCGACGACGCCGACATCGAGGCCGCGGTCGAGGGGATCGCGATCGCCGGCTACTTCAACGCCGGGCAGGACTGCACCGCGGCCACGCGGGTCCTCGTCGCCCCGGGCATCCACGACGACTTCGTCGCCGCGCTCGCCGACTACGCGAAGGGGTCGGCCCCGGTGGGCCTGCCCGACGACGAGGACGCCCTCTTCGGCCCCGTCAACAACGCGACCCAGTTGGCCCGGGTGAGCGGGTTCATCGAGAACCTGCCGGCCCACGCGACCGTGTCCGCCGGTGGCAACCGGCGTACGGACCTCGGCGACGGCTACTTCCTCGAGTCGACCGTCCTCTCCGGGCTGCGGCAGGACGACGAGGCGATCCAGAACGAGATCTTCGGACCCGTCATCACGGTGCAGCGCTTCACCGACGAGGAGGAGGCGGTCCGCTGGGCCAACGGCGTCGACTACGGCCTCGCGTCGTCGGTGTGGACCAGGGACTTCGGCCGGGCGATGCGCATGTCGAAGGCGCTCGACTTCGGGTGCGTGTGGATCAACACCCACATCCCCCTCGTCGCGGAGATGCCGCACGGTGGCTACAAGAAGTCCGGCTACGGCAAGGACCTCTCGATGTACGGCTTCGAGGACTACACCCGCATCAAGCACGTCATGGCCAACATTGAGATCTAGAGGGCGAGAGCCGAGCGACGCGGAGGAGATGCACTGATGACACCCATCCCGAGGCGGCGGCGACCCCTGTCCCCACCGGCCGCTGCGCTGACGGCAGCAGCCGGCGGCGGACTGAGTCGTCGGGCCCTGCTCGGCACCGGCGTCGCCGCCGGCGCCGGCCTGGCGCTCAGCGGGTGCGCCCCGCCCGAGCCGCCGGCGGCGAGCGGGCTCGCCGCGCTCGACCTCCCCACCGACGTCTCCGACACCGAGAAGACCCTCCAGTGGGCCAACTGGACGGCCTACCTCGACATGAACGGCAAGGAGACGACGTCCCCGACCCTGGACGCGTTCCGGGAGCAGAGCGGCCTCGACGTCGGCTACTTCGAGGAGATCGACGACAACGACTCCTACTACGCCAAGGTCGGCCCCCAGCTGCGTGCCGGCCAGGACATCGACCGCGACATCATCACCCTGACCGACTGGATGGCGGCCCGGCTCATCCGCGACCAGGTCGTCCAGCCGCTGGAGCTCATCCAGATGCCCAACGTGGTCAACAACCTCCTGCAGCCGCTCAAGGACGCCTCCTTCGACCCCGGCCGGCTCCACTCGATCACGTGGCAGAGCGGCTTCGCGGGCATCGGCTACAACCGGGAGAAGGTCGGTCGTGAGCTCAAGTCGCTCGACGACCTGTGGACCGACGACCTCAAGGGAAAAATCGTGGTGCTCTCGGAGTTCCGCGACACGGCCGGCCTGGTCATGCAGTCCCAGGGCGTCGACATCGAGAGCGACTGGGGCCAGGCGGAGTTCGAGAAGGCGCTCGACTTCATCGAGCAGAAGATCGACGAGGGCTACATCCGCAAGGTGAAGGGCAACTCCTACATGGAGGACCTCACCAGCGGCAACGCGGTCGCGGGCATCACGTGGAGCGGCGACATCTTCGTCCTCGCCTACGACACCGAGGACCCCAGCTGGACCTTCACCCTGCCCGAGTCGGGCGGCACGCTGTGGTCGGACAACATGATGGTCCCCATCACCTCGACCCACCGCAGGAACGCCCAGCGGCTGATGGACTACTACTACGACCCGGCCGTCGCGGCGCAGGTGGCCGCGTGGGTCAACTACGTGTGCCCCGTCGAGGGCGCCCAGGCCGAGATGGAGAAGATCGACCCCGAGCTCGCCGAGAGCCCGTGGATCTTCCCCACCGCCGACTTCATCGCCGACAACAACGTCCAGCAGTTCCGGGTGCTCGACGCGGACGAGGACATCCTGTACGCCGACCTGTGGTCCACGAAGGTGATGGGGAACTGACATGGCCGGATTCCGCGAGGCGCGAGGCGACCTCCAGCTCGAGAGCGTGACCAAGACCTTCGGCGACTTCACCGCCGTCGACGACATCGACCTGACCGTCCCGCGCGGCTCGTTCTTCGCGCTGCTCGGGCCCTCGGGCTGCGGCAAGACCACCACCCTGCGGATGGTCGCGGGCCTCGAGCAGCCCACCGCCGGGCGGGTGCGGATCGGCGACACCGACCTCACCGGGTCGCGGCCCTACGAGCGGCCGGTCAACACCGTCTTCCAGTCCTACGCCCTGTTCCCCCACCTGACCATCCACGACAACGTCGCGTTCGGGCCGAAGCGTCGCAAGGACAAGGACGCGGCGCAGCGGGCCGACGACGCCCTCGAGCTGGTGCAGATGACGTCCTTCGCGGCCCGCAAGCCCGCGCAGCTCTCGGGCGGGCAGCAGCAGCGCGTGGCGCTGGCCCGGGCACTGGTCAACCACCCCGAGGTGCTGCTGCTCGACGAGCCGCTGGGCGCCCTCGACCTCAAGCTGCGACGCGAGATGCAGGTCGAGCTCAAGCGCATCCAGACCGAGGTGGGCCTGACCTTCATCCACGTCACCCACGACCAGGAGGAGGCCATGACCATGGCCGACACGGTCGCGGTGATGAACCGGGGCCGCATCGAGCAGCTCGGTCCTCCCGCCGAGCTCTACGACCTCCCCCGCACGCGATTCGTGGCCAACTTCCTCGGCCAGGCCAACACCGGGGTCGGCACGATCGAGGGCCGCGACGGCGACCACCTGGTGGCCGACGTCCTCGGCACCAAGGTCAAGGTCCTCGAGGCGCGCTCGCAGGTGCACGACGGCGAGATGATGTTCGGCGTACGTCCCGAGAAGGTGACGGTCTCGCGCAAGCAGCCCGACGGCGTCGGCAACGACGTGAAGGGCGTGGTGCGCGACGTGTCGTTTCTCGGGGTGGCGACCAGCTATCTCGTCGACATGCCCAGCGGCACCACGTGGAGCTGCTACGAGCAGAACCTCGACGTCGAGCCGCTCGACCTCCGACCCGGTGACGATGTCTGGCTGACCTGGAACCCCGGCCACGCGTTCGGGGTGCCGGTGGAGGAGATCGCCGTATGAGCGCCCTGGCCCACGTGGCCGGCGACCCGGCGGTGGCTCCGCCTCCCCCGGCGCCGGAGACGAAGAAGCGCGGCTGGACGGCGTACCTCCTGCTGCTGCCGGGGGTGCTGTGGCTCGGCGTCTTCTTCATCCTGCCGCTCGTGCAGCTGGCGTCGGTCAGCCTGCAGAGCCGCTACCCGGGCTTCCCCGGCTACTACTACCGCGACCTGAACTTCGAGAACTACGTCAGCGCCCTGACCGACTACGCGCCGCACTTCGCGCGCTCGTTCCTCTACGCCGGCCTGGCGACGTTCTTCGCCTTCGTCGTGGCCTACCCGTTGGCCTACGCGATGGCGTTCAAGGTCGGCCGCTGGCGCAACCTGATGCTGATCTGCGTCATCGCGCCGTTCTTCACCTCGTTCATCCTGCGCACGTTCGCCTGGTCGCAGATCCTCGCCGACGAGGGTCCCGTCGCGGCGGTGCTCAACTTCCTGCACCTGCTGCCCGGCGGCAACATCATCAACACGCCGCTGGCCGTGATCGCCGGTCTCACCTACAACTTCCTGCCGTTCATGGTGCTGCCGATCTACGCCTCGCTCGAGCGGGCCGACCCGCGGGTGATCGAGGCCGGGGGCGACCTCTACGCCAACGGCTTCACGACCTTCCGCACGGTGACCCTGCCCATGTCGATGCCCGGCGTGCTCGCCGGGACGCTGCTGACGTTCATCCCGGCGGCCGGCGACTTCGTCAACATGGAGCTGCTCGGTCCCCAGCGCGGGAAGATGGTCGGCAACGTCATCAACGACCAGTTCCTCGCCGTCCCGGGCGGATACCCGGTGGCCGCGGCCCTGTCGTTCACGCTCATGGCCGCGATCCTGGTGATGGTCTTCCTCTACGTACGCCGCTTCGGCACCGAGGAGCTGGTGTGACGTGGCCACGATGACCCCCCCGACGACGACGCCGGCCCCGCCGGCCGACCGCTCGCCCGCCTACCGGCCCTCGAGCGCCAAGCGGGTCCAGCTGTGGCTGGCCAACCACTTCGCGGTCCTCACGGCCGTCCTGGTGCTCCTCTACCTCTTCCTGCCTGTCGCCTACACGTTCGCGTTCTCCTTCAACGACCACGGCAAGACCAACATCGTGTGGCAGGGCTTCACCTGGGAGCACTGGCAGGACCCCTGCGGCGTGCCGGGTGTCTGCGAGTCGCTGGTCACCTCGCTGCAGGTCGGCGTGATCTCCACCGTCGTCGCCACGGTCCTCGGCACGCTCATGGCGCTGGCCATGGTCCGCTACCGCTTCCGCGGCAAGGCTGCGAGCAACCTGCTGATCTTCGTGCCGATGGCCACCCCCGAGATCGTCATGGGCGCGGCGCTGCTGACGATCTTCGTGCAGGGCTTCGCCAACATCGGCATCAACCTCGGCTTCACGACGATCGTCTTCGCCCACATCATGTTCTGCCTGAGCTTCGTGGTCGTCACCGTCAGGGCCCGCATCCAGTCCCTCGACCCCCGGATCGAGGAGGCCGCGCAGGACCTCTACGCCAGCCCGATGCAGACCTTCTGGAAGGTCACCTTCCCGCTGATCCTGCCCGGCATCGCGGGCGCCGCGATGCTCGCCTTCTCGCTGTCCTTCGACGACTTCATCATCACGAACTTCGTCTCCGGCAACGAGGCGACGTTCCCCAAGTTCGTCTACGTCGCCTCCCGCCGGGGCATCCCGGCCGAGGCCAACGTCATCGGCTTCTCGATGTTCGTGATCGCCGTGCTCCTCGTCGTGGGTGCGCAGGTCGTGAGCTCGCTCCGGGCCTCCAAGAAGTGACCCCCTGCCCCGCACACCGACCTGACCGACCTGACAGACCTGACAGAGAAGAGACGACGAGTGCCTGAGCCGATGCGTGTGCTGATGGTCGGGGCCGGCGGGGTCGGTGACGCCGCCGCCCGGATCGCGGTGGAGCGCGACTTCTTCGAGGCCTGGGTGGTGGCCGACTACGACCTCGCCCGGGCCGAGCGCACCGTCGCCGCGGCGCGCGGACGCCGTACGGGCGAGGAGCGCTTCACCGCCGCGCAGGTCGACGCCTCCGACACCGAGGCGGTGACGGCGCTCGCCCGGCAGGTCCGCGCCACCCACGTCTTCAACGCGGTGGACCCCCGCTTCGTGATGCCGATCTTCACCGGCGCGCTGGCCGCGGACGCCGACTACCTCGACATGGCGATGAGCCTGTCGGTGCGCCACCCCGACGTCCCCTACGAGGAGGTCGGGGTCAAGCTCGGCGACGAGCAGTTCGCCCGGGCCGGCGAGTGGGAGGCCGCCGGCCGCCTGGCGCTGCTCGGCATCGGCGTCGAGCCGGGGCTCTCCGACGTGTTCGCGCGCTACGCCGCCGACGAGCTCTTCGACCACATCGACGAGCTCGGCACCCGCGACGGCGCCAACCTCGTCATCCGCGACGACGACGGCAACGAGGTATTCGCGCCCGGCTTCTCGATGTGGACGATCATCGAGGAGTGCCTCAACCCGCCGGTCGTGTGGGAGCGGGAGCGGGCCGGCGGCGACCTCGAGAAGGGGTTCTTCACCCTGCCGCCCTTCTCCGAGCCCGAGGTCTTCGACTTCCCCGAGGGGATCGGACCGGTCGAGTGCGTCCACGTCGAGCACGAGGAGGTCCTCCTGATGCCGCGCTGGGTCGAGGCCGACCGGGTCACCTTCAAGTACGGCCTCGGCGAGGAGATGATCGCGATCCTCCGCACCCTCCACACGCTCGGCCTCGACTCGACCGAGCCCGTCTCGGTCAAGGGCGTGGAGGTCTCGCCCCGCGACGTGGTCGCGGCCTGCCTGCCCGACCCCGCGACCATCGGTCCGCGGATGGAGGGCAAGACGTGCGCCGGGCTCTTCGTGACCGGCACCGGCAAGGACGGCGCGCCGCGGTCGACGTACCTCTACCACGTCGTGGACAACGCCGACTCGATGCGCGACTACGGCGCCCAGTGCGTGGTCTGGCAGACCGCGATCAACCCCGTCGTCGCGCTGGAGCTGCTGGCCGACGGGACCTGGTCGGGCAGCGGCGTCCTCGGCCCCGAGGCGCTGCCTCCGAAGCCCTTCCTCGACCTCCTCGCCGCACCCAAGCCCGACGGGTACGGATCCCCGTGGGGCCTCGAGGACAGAACACCCCACGACGTTCTTCTCCCCCGCTCCGCTCCTCCGAACAACGCCGCAGGGACCCCGAAGGACCGGACCAAGGACCACTGATGACCCTCTCCCAGCAACGCATCCTCGCCACCGAGATCCCCGGCCCGCGCTCGCAGGCCCTCCAGGCCCGCAAGGTGGCGGCCGTCTCGGCCGGCGTCGGCACGACCCTGCCGGTCTACGTCGAGCAGGCGGGCGGCGGGATCCTCCGCGACGTCGACGGCAACCAGCTCATCGACTTCGGCTCGGGCATCGCCGTCACCACGGTCGGCAACGCCGCCCCGCGGGTGGTCGAGGCGGTGCAGCGGCAGGTCGCCGACTTCACCCACACCTGCTTCATGGTCACGCCCTACGAAGAGTACGTCGCGGTGTGCGAGAAGCTCGCGACGCTCACCCCCGGCGACCACGAGAAGCGCTCGGCGCTCTTCAACTCGGGCGCCGAGGCCGTCGAGAACGCGGTGAAGGTCGCGCGCCACCACACCGGTCGCGACGCGATCGTGGTGTTCGACCACGCCTACCACGGCCGCACCAACCTGACCATGGCGCTGACCGCGAAGAACATGCCCTACAAGCACCGCTTCGGGCCGTTCGCCGGCGAGGTCTACCGCGCGCCGATGGCCTACCCCTACCGCTGGCCCGGCGGCGCGGACGCCTGTGCCGAGGAGGCCTTCGACGCGTTCGTCGCCACGGTGCACACGCAGGTGGGCGAGGCGAACTGCGCGGCCGTGCTCATCGAGCCGATCCAGGGCGAGGGTGGCTTCATCGTCCCGCCCCCGGGCTGGCTGCCGCGGGTCGCCGAGTGGTGTCGCGAGCAGGACATCCTGCTCATCGCCGACGAGATCCAGACCGGCTTCGCGCGCACCGGCGACTGGTTCGCCTGCGACCACGAGGGCGTCGTGCCTGACCTGGTGACCACGGCGAAGGGCATGGCCGGCGGCCTGCCGCTCGCCGCCGTGACCGGTCGCGCGGAGGTGATGGACTCCGTCCACGTCGGCGGTCTGGGCGGCACCTACGGCGGCAACCCGGTCGCCTGCGCGGCCGCGCTCGCCGCGATCGAGACCATGGACGCCGAGGACCTGCCGGCCCGGGCGCGGCAGGTCGAGGCCGCCTTCCTGCCCCGGCTCCGCGCACTCGCCGAGCGGCACCCCGACCGGGTGGGCGACATCCGCGGGCGGGGCGCCATGCTGGCGGTCGAGCTGGTCAGCGACGGCCCGGGACGTACGCCGGACCCGGCGCTCGCCGCGGCCGTCCACCGGGCCTGCTCCGCGGACGGGCTGGTCACGCTCACCTGCGGCACCTTCGGCAACGTGTTCCGGTTCCTGCCGCCGCTCGCGATCGGCGACGACCTGCTCGCCGAGGGGCTCGACGTCTTCGAGGCCGCCTTCGACGCGGCGGTCGACGGCACCAGTGGCAAGGTGGGGTGATGGCTGACAACACCGTGCTCGAGACCGTCCCGACCCGGCTGCTCATCGGCGGAGCGTGGGTCGACGCCACCGGCGGCGGCACCTTCGAGGTGCACAACCCTGCCGACGCCGGCGTCCTGACCCGGGTCGCCGACGCGACCCCCGCCGACGGCGAGCGCGCGCTGGCCGCCGCTGCAGCCGCCCAGCAGGAGTGGCGCGCCACGGAGCCGCGCGCCCGCGGCGAGATCCTGCGCAAGGCCTTCGAGCTGCTGACCGAGCGTGCCGACGACTTCGCCCGGCTGATGACCCTCGAGATGGGCAAGACGCTCGCCGAGGCGAAGGGCGAGGTGACCTACGGCGCCGAGTTCTTCCGGTGGTTCTCCGAGGAGGCCGTGCGCATCCACGGGCGCTACTCCCCCGCGCCCTCCGGCAGCACCCGGCTGATCACCATGAAGGGCCCCGTCGGCCCGACGCTGATGATCACGCCCTGGAACTTCCCGCTCGCCATGGGGACGCGCAAGATCGGTCCGGCCATCGCCGCCGGGTGCACCATGGTGGTCAAGCCCGCCGCCGAGACGCCGCTGACGATGCTCGCCCTCGCCGCGCTGCTCGAGGAGGTCGGCCTGCCGGCCGGCGTGCTCAACGTCATCACCACCACCGACTCCGGCGGGGTCTGCGAGCCCATCATCACCGACCCCCGCCTGCGCAAGCTCACCTTCACCGGGTCGACGGCGGTGGGCAAGAAGCTCGTCGCCCAGGCCTCCGACCAGCTGCTGCGGGTCTCGATGGAGCTCGGCGGCAACGCCCCGTTCCTCGTCTTCGAGGACGCCGACCTCGACGCTGCGGTGGACGGCGCGATGCTCGCCAAGATGCGCAACATCGGCGAGGCGTGCACCTCGGCCAACCGGTTCCTGGTGCACGAGTCGGTCGCGGAGGAGTTCTCCCGCCGGTTCGCCGAGCGGATGGGCGCACTGAGGGTCGGCGACGGCACCGAGGACGGTGTCGACGTCGGACCGCTGATCACCGACAAGGCGCGGGCGGGTGTCCACGAGCTGGTCGACGATGCCGTGTCCGCCGGGGCCCGTGCGCTCGTCGGCGGCGAGGTCCCCGCAGGGGCGGGCCACTTCTACCCGCCGACCGTGCTGGTCGACGTACCCTCGAGCGCCCGGGTGTTCCGCGAGGAGATCTTCGGCCCCGTCGCCCCGGTCTCGACCTTCGCCGACGAGGAGGAGGCGCTGCAGCGGGCCAACGACACCGAGTACGGCCTCGTCGCCTACGTCTTCACCCGCGACCACGCCCGCGTGCTGCGGGTCAGCGAGGCGTTGGAGTTCGGGATGGTCGGCGTGAACACCGGCATCGTGTCCAACCCGGCGGCTCCCTTCGGTGGCGTGAAGCACTCCGGCTTCGGCCGCGAGGGTGGCTTCGAGGGCATCGAGGAGTACCTCGAGACCAAGTACGTCGGCAGCGCGCTGTGAGCCGCCGACCATGACCACCATCGACCGTGGGCGACTGGCGGCGCTGCACGCCGAGGAGCAGCAGCGCTTCGTCGACCTGCACCCGACCTCGGCACGGCTCGCCGCCGAGGCCGGCGAGCACCTGCTCGCCGGGGTCCCGATGCCGTGGATGACGCGGTGGCCGGGGTCGTTCCCGCTGTTCGTGGAGTCGGCCGCGGGCGGTCGCTTCACCGACGTCGACGGCCTGGCCTACGTCGACCTGTGCCTCGGCGACACCGGGTCGATGACCGGTCACTGCCTGCCGGCCGTCGCCGACGCCGTGCGGGAGCGAACCGAGCGCGGCATCACCACGATGCTGCCCTCGACGGACGCCGCCTGGGTCGCCGGCGAGCTGAGCCGACGCTTCGGGCTCCCCCGCTGGCAGATGGCGATGACGGCGACCGACGCCAACCGCTTCGTGCTCCGCTTCGCCCGCCACCTCACCGGACGGCCCCGGATCGCGGTGATGGACTGGTGCTACCACGGCACGGTCGACGAGACGCTCGGCGTCCTCGAGCACGGCCGGGCGGGTGACCGGGTCGTCGCGCGGCCGGGTGCGCTCGGTCCGCAGGTCGACGTGGCCCGGACGACCGCCGTGGTCCCGTTCAACGACCTCGACGCGCTCGACACCCGGCTCGCCGAGGGTGACGTCGCCTGCCTGCTGATGGAGCCGGCGCTGACCAACATCGGGATCGTGCTGCCCGACGACGGCTACCTCGCTGCTGTCCGCGAGGTCACCCGGCGTCACGGGGTGCTGCTCGTCAACGACGAGACCCACACGATCTGCGCCGGTCCGGGCGGAGCCACCGCGGCGTGGGACCTCGAGCCCGACCTCGTGGTCATCGGCAAGCCGATCGGTGGTGGCATCCCCGTCGCGGCCTACGGCATGACCGAGGAGGTCGCCGCGCGCCTCGAGGGTCCGATGCTCGGTCACGACATCGACGTCGCCGGCGTCGGCGGCACTCTGTCGGGGTCGGCGCTGGCCATGGCCGCCGTGCGGGCGACGCTCTCCACCGCCCTGCGGCAGGAGGACTTCGAGGTCTCGATCCCCCTGGCCGAGCAGTTCACCGACGGCATCCGCGAGGTCATCGCCGAGCACGACCTGCCCTGGCACGTGCAGCGGCTGGGCTGCCGTGCGGAGTACTGGTTCTGCCCGCCGCCGCGCACCGGCGCGGAGGCCGCGGCGGCCGTCGACGAGGAGCTCGACGCGTTCTTCCACCTCTGGACCGTCAACCGCGGGGTGCTGCTGGCTCCCTTCCACAACATGTCGCTGTTCTCGCCGTTCCACGACCGGACCGACGTCGACGCGCACACCTCGGCGTTCCGCGGCGCGGTGGAGGCGCTGCTCGGATGACCGCCCGCCCGACCGGGCAGCGCCGCGTCCCCGGCGACGTGCTGGTGCACCTGCGCCGCACGCGCGACCACCTCGACCGGCACTTCGCCGAGCCCTTCGACCTCGACCACCTCGCCGGCCTCGCCGGGATGAGCCGCTTCCACTTCCTGCGGTCGTTCGCGCTGACGTACGGCGTGACGCCGGCGGCGTACCTCTCCGAGCGACGCGTCGAGCGGGCCCAGGACCTGCTGCGCGCGGCGAACCTCACCGTGACCGAGGTGTGCCACGCAGTGGGCTACAGCAGCCTGGGCTCGTTCAGCGCGCGGTTCCGGGCGATCGTCGGGGAGAGCCCGAGCGACTTCCAGCGTCGCTACGCGTCCGCGGGCAACCCGCGCATCCCCGGGTGCTACGTCTTCATGGCCGGGCTCGTCGAGAAGCGCGACGTGGGGAGCACCGCAACGCAGGAGAAGCACGGCGACACCGGAGGTTCCTAGGCTCGTCCCATGATCACCAACATCTCCCTGCTGTCCGTCTGGGTGAAGGACATCGACGAGTCCCTCGCCTTCTACACCGACGTGCTCGGCTTCGAGGTCGGCGACGACCTCCAGCTCGGGCCCGACTTCCGCTGGTGCACGGTCGTGCACCCGAAACAGCCCGAGGTCCACCTCCACCTCACCACGCCCAGCGGCCCCCTCCCCGACTACCTCATCGAGGCGATGAGGCGCGCCCAGGACGAGGGCGGGCTGCCCGGGGTGGGGTTGAACGTCGACGACTGCCGGGCGACCTACGAGGACCTCAGGGCCAAGGGCGTGGAGTTCCTGCAGGAGCCCGAGGAGCGGCCCTACGGCGTCGAGGCCCTGATGCGCGACAACTCCGGCAACTGGATGGTCCTGGTCGAGAAGCGCGACTACGTCCCCGAGGACTTCGATGGCGTCGACATGGGCTGACGCCCGGCTCCGCCCGGCGTACCGTGGACGGATGAGGAGCGGGCTCGCGACCGTCGGCGTGCTGCTGCTGGCGCTCGTGGTGCTCCGGGTGGCCTGCGCGGCCCTCCGCGGCGACCTGGGCGAGTGGCGCAGCGCCCGCGCTCTCGGGCGGGTCGCGCAGCGGGCACGGCGTCGCCGGCACGGGGCCGAGGTGGTCCCGGTCGGCCGGCCGGTCGAGCAGGTGGCCGCCGACCTGCGCCGGCTCCACGCCGCCTTCCACCGCGGCGGGATGCGCTTCGCGAAGTACGAGGGCTGCCGCCTGGCCTACGACCGGGTGCTCGGCGAGGCCGCCGACATCGCGGGCTGCCCGCACCTGCTCGCGGTCCTGCCGCCCGGGGAGGAGCTCGACCACGAGCGTGAGCGGGTGGAGGGGCTGCTCGTCCACCACGGCCTGCTCCCGCCGCCGTACGCCGTCTGAGTCCGGGTCTCAGGACCCAGGCGTGCGCTCGAGCACCCCGGCGGCCCGGGCCGCCTCGGCGTAGGCCGCGGCGAGCGTGTCCACGGTGTCGTGCGCGTTGAGCCCCGACGGGTTGGGCACGACGAACACGCGCGAGCTGCCCCAGCGTCCGGGCTGCTCCCCGACCTTCGCGCCCCGCTGGCCGAACGCTGTGCGGTAGGCGGTGACACCGGCGACGGCCACGACGGACGGGCTCCGCTCACCCACGAGTGCGCGAAGGCGCTCCCCGCCGTCGCGCAGCTCCTCGGTCGTGAGCTCGTCGGCCCGCGCGGTCGCCCGCGCCACCACGTTGGTGATGCCGATCCCCCGCCGGCGCAGCTCGTCGCGGTCCTCGTCGGTCATCCCGGCCGACGGGTCGATCGGCCTCGGGACGATCCCGGCCCGCAGGAGCGCGGGGTAGAAGCGGTTGCCCGGGCGGGCGAAGTGGCTCTGGGTCGCGGCGGTCCACAGCCCCGGGTTGATGCCGACGAACAGCAACCGGAGCGGCTGGTCGTCGGCCGGGAGGAGGTCCGGGACCTCGACGTCGCGGAACGACTCCAGCTCCGCCCTGGTGAACCCCATGACCCCATCCTGCCGGGCCGGGCCCACGACGGACGCACGAGACCCCGCCTCCCTTGCGGGAGACGGGGTCTCGGGTGCTGCGGTGCCGGTCAGTGACCGGCGGTGATCACTTGGTGATCTTGACGACGCGGCCGGCGCCGACGGTGCGGCCACCCTCGCGGATGGCGAAGCGCAGGCCCTCGTCCATCGCGATGGGCTGGATGAGCTCGACCGACATCTCGGTGTTGTCACCCGGCATGACCATCTCGGTGCCCTCGGGCAGGGTCACAACACCGGTCACGTCAGTCGTACGGAAGTAGAACTGGGGACGGTAGTTGTTGAAGAACGGCGTGTGACGGCCGCCCTCGTCCTTGCTGAGGATGTAGACGGAGGCGTCGAAGTTGGTGTGCGGGGTGGTCGTGCCCGGCTTGATCACGACCATGCCGCGCTCGACGTCCTCGCGCTTCGTGCCACGGAGGAGCAGACCGACGTTCTCGCCCGCCTGGCCCTCGTCGAGGAGCTTGCGGAACATCTCGACACCGGTGACGGTGCTCTTCTGCGAGCCCTCGCGGATGCCGATGATCTCGACCTCCTCGTTGACCTTGACGATGCCACGCTCGATGCGACCGGTGATGACGGTGCCACGACCGGTGATCGTGAAGACGTCCTCGACGGGCATGAGGAAGGGCTTGTCGGTCTCGCGCTCGGGGGTCGGGATGTAGTCGTCCACGGCCTGCATGAGCTCGGCGATCGAGTCGGCCCACTTGGCGTCGCCGTTGAGGGCCGGGAAGGCCGCCACGCGCACGACGGGGATGTCGTCGCCCGGGAACTCGTACTCGGAGAGGAGCTCGCGCACCTCCATCTCGACGAGCTCGATGAGCTCCTCGTCGTCGACCATGTCGCACTTGTTGAGCGCCACGACCAGGGCGGGCACGCCGACCTGGCGGGCGAGCAGCACGTGCTCGCGGGTCTGCGGCATCGGGCCGTCGGTGGCGGCGACCACGAGGATCGCGCCGTCCATCTGCGCCGCGCCGGTGATCATGTTCTTGATGTAGTCGGCGTGACCGGGGCAGTCGACGTGCGCGTAGTGACGCACCTCGGTCTGGTACTCGACGTGCGCGATCGAGATCGTGATACCGCGCTGGCGCTCCTCGGGAGCCTTGTCGATCTGGTCGAACGCCGAAGCCTCGTTGAGGTCCGGGTGCTTGTCGTGCAGCACCTTGGTGATCGCCGCGGTCAGCGTCGTCTTGCCGTGGTCGATGTGACCGATGGTGCCGATGTTGACGTGCGGCTTGGTCCGCTCGAACTTCGCCTTAGCCACTGGGGCTCCTCCTGATTGTTGTTCTCTGCGTGTGAGAGTTGGTGACTCGTGGGTGTGGGTGGTGCTGGTGCCGAGGATCCGAGGCGCGAACTACTCGCCGCGGACCTTCTTGATGATCTCGTCGGCGATGTTCGTGGGAACCTCGGCGTACGAGTCGAACTCCATCGAGTACGACGCCTGACCAGAGGTCTTGGACCTCAGGTCGCCAACGTACCCGAACATCTCGGACAGCGGCACGAGGGCGCTCACGACCATGTCGCCGTGACGCTCCTCCTGCGCCTGGATCTGGCCGCGGCGCGAGTTGATGTCGCCGATGACCGTGCCGAGGAAGCTCTCGGGGGTGGTCACCTCGACGGCGAACATCGGCTCGAGCAGCACCGGCTTGGCCTTGCGTGCGGCCTCCTTGAAGGCCTGGTTGCCGGCGATCTTGAACGCGAGCTCGGACGAGTCGACGTCGTGGTAGGCGCCGTCCTCGAGCGAGAACTTCACGTCGACCATGGGGTAGCCGGCGAGCACGCCGAACTCCATGGCCTCCTGGCCACCCTGGTCGACCGAGGGGATGTACTCCTTCGGGACGCGACCACCGGTGACGTTGTTGACGAACTCGTAGCCCGCGCCGACGCCGGTCTCGGGGTCGATGTTCGGCCCGAGGTTGACGACGACCTTCGCGAACTGGCCGGAGCCACCCGTCTGCTTCTTGTGGGTGTAGGAGTGCTTCTCGACCGTGTTGCGGACCGTCTCGCGGTAGGCGACCTGCGGCTTGCCGACCGTCGCCTCGACGCGGAACTCGCGCTTCATGCGGTCGACGAGGATCTCCAGGTGGAGCTCGCCCATGCCGGCGATGATCGTCTGCCCGGTCTCCTCGTCGGCCTTGACCGTGAAGGTCGGGTCCTCGTCGGAGAGACGCTGGATGGCGGTACCGAGCTTCTCCTGGTCGCCCTTGGTCTTGGGCTCGATCGCGACCTCGATCACCGGGGCCGGGAACGTCATCGACTCGAGCACGACCTGGTTGTTCGGGTCGCTCAGGGTGTGGCCGGTCTTGGTGTCCTTGAGGCCCATG
Source organism: uncultured Nocardioides sp. (assembly GCF_947488025.1). Classification (GTDB taxonomy): domain Bacteria; phylum Actinomycetota; class Actinomycetes; order Propionibacteriales; family Nocardioidaceae; genus Nocardioides. The sequence goes on from NZ_CANKYS010000001.1 coordinate 487,432, forward strand.
ACGGCCACGATCTGGCCGGCGCCGACCGACGCGATCTCCTCACGCTTGTTGGCGTGCATCTGGTAGACCTTGCCGATCCGCTCCTTGCGACCGTTGACCGAGTTGACCACGGTCGAGCCGGCCTCGAGCTTGCCCGAGTAGACGCGGACGTAGATCAGCTTGCCCAGGTGCGGGTCGGAGGCGATCTTGTAGGCGAGGCCGGAGAACGGCTCGTCGTCGGAGGGCTTGCGGGAGATGGCCTCCTCCTCGTCGCGCGGCGAGTGACCGACGATGGCGTCGATGTCGAGCGGCGAGGGGAGGTACTTGACGACCGCGTCGAGCAGGGGCTGGACGCCCTTGTTCTTGAACGCGGTGCCGCAGAGGACCGGGTTGACCTTGTCGGCCAGCGTGGCGCGACGGATCGCGGCCTCGAGCTCCTCGACGGTGAAGTTCTCGTCACCCTCCTCGAGGTACTTCTCCATGATGTCGTCGTCGGCCTCGGCGAGCGTCTCGATGAACTTCTCGCGGTACTCCGCGGCCTGCTCGGCGAGGTCGGCCGGGATCTCCTCGACGTCGTAGTCCTCACCCATCTTGGTCTCGCCGCGCCAGGTGAGGGCACGCATGCCGACCAGGTCGACGACACCGAGGAAGTCGGACTCCGCGCCGATCGGCAGCTGGAGCACGAGCGGGGTGGAGTTGAGGCGCTCGACCATCATGTCGACGCAGCGGAAGAAGTCCGCGCCGGTGCGGTCGAGCTTGTTGACGAAGCACATGCGGGGGACGGAGTACTTGTTGGCCTGGCGCCACACCGTCATGGTCTGCGGCTCGACACCGGCAACACCGTCGAAGACCGCCACGGCGCCGTCGAGGACGCGCAGCGAGCGCTCGACCTCGGCGGTGAAGTCCACGTGGCCGGGGGTGTCGATGATGTTGATCTGGTGGTTCTTCCACCAGCAGGTCGTCGCGGCCGACGTGATGGTGATGCCGCGCTCCTGCTCCTGCTCCATCCAGTCCATCGTGGCGCCACCCTCGTGGACCTCACCGATCTTGTAGGTGATGCCGGTGTAGAAGAGGATGCGCTCGGTGGTGGTGGTCTTGCCGGCGTCGATGTGCGCCATGATGCCGATGTTGCGGACCTTGTTGAGGTCGGTGGTGATGTCGACAGCCACTGTTGTGTCTCAGTCCCTCGGAAGTTGGTGGGAGCTCGTGGGGTGAGGGGCCGTACGACGCGCGCTGCGGGTCGTACGGCCCCTCGCCGTCACCAGCGGTAGTGGGCGAAGGCCTTGTTGGACTCGGCCATCTTGTGGGTGTCCTCGCGCTTCTTCACAGCGGCACCGAGGCCGTTGCTCGCGTCGAGGATCTCGTTCATCAGACGCTCGGCCATGGTCTTCTCACGGCGGTCGGCGGCGTAGCCCACGAGCCAGCGCAGGGCCAGCGTGGTGGAGCGGTTGGCCTTGACCTCGACGGGGACCTGGTAGGTCGCGCCGCCGACGCGGCGGGACTTGACCTCGATGGCCGGCTTGACGTTGTCCATCGCGCGCTTGAGCGTGACGACCGGGTCGGTGCCGGTCTTCTCGCGGCAGCCCTCGAGTGCGGTGTAGACGATGCGCTGCGCCACAGCCTTCTTGCCGTCCTGCAGGACCTTGCTCACGAGCTGGGTGACCAGCTGGGAACCGTAGACCGGGTCGACGACGAGGGGGCGCTTGGGAGCGGGACCCTTGCGAGGCATTACTTCTCCTTCTTCGCGCCGTAGCGGCTACGGGCCTGCTTGCGGTTCTTGACACCCTGGGTGTCGAGCGAGCCGCGGATGATCTTGTAGCGGACACCGGGAAGGTCCTTCACGCGGCCGCCGCGGACGAGCACGATCGAGTGCTCCTGCAGGTTGTGACCGACACCCGGGATGTAGGCGGTGACCTCGACGCCACTGCTCAGGCGCACGCGGGCGACCTTGCGGAGGGCGGAGTTCGGCTTCTTCGGGGTGGTCGTGTAGACGCGGGTGCAGACGCCTCGGCGCTGCGGGGATCCCTTCAGGGCAGGCGTCTTGTTCTTGGACACCTTGTCCTGGCGGCCCTTGCGGACCAGCTGGTTGATGGTGGGCACCTGGTGGTTCCCTCTCTCTGTCTGCTCATCACGGTCCGACGCGGTGCCGGACTCGGGTGTCGTGCGCTGCTGCATGTGCCTGTTGCGAATACCGTGGCCAGCCGGGGCGCGGCCTGGAACGCCGCGAAGTCCGAGCATGGGCATGGGTCTGGACGTGCCAGACACGAAGATTGAGGCTACTCGGGCGCCACGGCAGGGTCAAAATGCCGCTGGTGCCGCCCGGACGCCCGGTTCGACGACCCGCCGCTCCCGCTCGCGCCGCGTGCGGTCGAGCCGGAGGTAGAGCCCTGCCGAGAGCGCCACACCGGCGATCGTGAGCAGCCCCCCGCCCAGCAGCGTCCAGCGAGCGCCGTACTCCTGGCCGATCCAGCCGATGACGGGCGCACCGACCGGGGTGCCGCCCATGAAGATCATCAGGTAGAGGGCCATCACGCGACCGCGCACGCCGGCGTCGGTGTGCAGCTGCATGTAGGTGTTGGCGCTGGTGATGAAGGTCAGGGCGGTGAGGCCGGTGACCGGCGCGAGCAGCGCGAAGGTGAGGTAGGAGGGCATCAGCCCGGCCAGCATCACCGAGGCACCGAAGGCCAGGGCGGCCCCCACGACGAGGCGCTGGCGCACGTGGCTGCGGCGGGCGGCGAGCAGGGCGCCGGCGAGGGAGCCGACAGCCAGGAACGAGCCGAGCAGCCCGAACTCCTCCGGCCCCTTGCCGAACACCTCGGTGGCCATCAGCGCCGAGGTGATCTGGAAGTTGAGGCCGAAGGTGCCGGCGAAGAACACCAGCCCGAGGACGAGCAGCAGGTCGGGGCGGGCCCGGACGTAGGCCACGCCCTCGCGGATCGCGCCGGGTCCCCGGTCAGCAGGCGCCGCGGCGTCGATCCGGCTGGCGTCGAGGTGGCGCAGCGACCAGATCGGGGCGGCGTACGACACCGCGTTGAGCAGGATGACCCACCCGGTGGCCACCGCTCCCCCGCCGAAGGCGGCGATGAGGACGCCGGCCAGGCCGGGGCCGACGAGGCGGGCGGCGTTGAAGCTGGCGGAGTTGAGGCCGACGGCGTTGGTCAGGTCGACCGGGTCGACGAGCTCGGAGACGAAGGACTGGCGAGCCGGCGCGTCGAAGGCCGACGCGGAGCCGAGGAGGAAGGCCAGGACGTAGACGTGCCAGACCTCGGCGACGCCGGTGACGGCGAGGATGCCGAGGACGGCGGCGGGCAGCGCCATGCCGAGGTTGGTGAGCTGCAGCAGTCGCTGCTTGGGCATGCGGTCCGCGATCAGGCCGGCGAACGGCGTCAGCAGCAGGAACGGCAGGAACTGGAGCCCGGTCGTGATGCCCAGCGCGGTGGCGCCGGACCCGACGGCGAGCTCGAGCACCAGCCAGTCCTGGGCGACGCGCTGCATCCAGGTGCCGGTGTTGGACACGACCCCGCCGGCTGCGTAGCGACGGTAGTTCGGGTTGGAGAGGGAGCGGAACGTGGGACTCGTGGTGACTCCTCAGTCGGTCATGGGTCAGGTGGTCAGTCGGCGACGGCGAGCCGGGCCAGGATCGGGGCCGCGTCGCGGAGGGTGGCGCGCTCGGCGGGCGTGAGCTCGCTCAGGCGCCGGGACAGCCAGGCGTCGCGGCGCTGGCGGTCGGCCAGCACGGCGGCACGGCCGGCGTCGGTGAGGGAGACGACGACCTGGCGGCCGTCGGTCTCGTGGGGGCGCCGCTCGACGTAGCCGTCGGCCTCGAGGCAGTTGACGGTGCGGGTCATCGACGGGGGCTGGACGCGCTCGGCGCGGGCCAGGTCGCCGACGGTCTGCTCGCCCGTCCGGACCAGCAGCCCCAGCACGACCATCTGCGGGATGCTCAGGTCGTTGTCGGGGTGGCGCTCGGAGACGAGGCGGCGGCGCAGGCGCATGACACCGGCCCGAAGCTCGGAGGCGAGCCCGGCGTCGGTGCGGAGGTCGGCGGTCGGCATGTCGTTAGCGTAACTCATTACCTGTGCTAACCATTCCGTCGGCCCCGCGCACTGCCGGGGACTCCCCGCCCATGCGGGGAGTCCGTCACCTGGAGGCCGTTGCAACCCCCACCAAGTGGCAGAGTCCCCGCTCGAGCGGGGACTCTGCCGAGGGGGTCCGGGCGAAACCCGGATCAGTGGTCAGGCGATCAGGAGAGCCAGCCGCTGATCGGCGTGTAGGCGAAGTAGACGACGAACAGGGCCGCGACGACCCACATGAGCGGGTGGACCTCGCGGGTCTTGCCGACGACGACCTTGATGAAGACGTACGCCACGAAGCCGGCGCCGATGCCGACCGAGATCGAGTAGGTGAAGGGCATGAGGACGACGGTGAGGAAGGCCGGGATGGCCACCTCGAGGTCGCGCCAGTCGATCTCGGTGACCTGCTGCATCATCAGGAAGCCCACGAGCACCAGCGCCGGGACGGCCGCCTCCGAGGGGATGGCCGCGACGAGGGGCGTGAAGAAGGTGGCCAGCAGGAACAGCGCGCCGGTGACCACGGAGGCCAGACCCGTGCGGGCGCCCTCGCCGACGCCCGAGGCGCTCTCGATGTAGGACGTGTTGGACGAGACACCGGCGGCGCCGCCGGCGATCGCGGCGACGGAGTCGACGACCAGGATGCGCTGGGCGCCCGGCGGGGTGCCCTCCTCGTCGTTGAGGCCGGCCTCGGCGCCGATCGCCGTCATCGTGCCCATCGTGTCGAAGAAGTCGGCCAGCAGCAGCGAGAAGACGAGGAGCAGGGCGGCCAGCACGCCGGTGCCGGCGCTGCCGAAGGCGCCGAAGAGGTCGACCTCGCCCAGCGTGTCGAAGGACGGCAGGCCAACGACGTCGCCGCTGAGCGTCGGCACGCTGAGCGACCAGCCCTTGGGGTTGTCGGCCGAAGCCGCACCCAGGCCGGCGATGGCCTCGACGACCACGGCGACGACGGTGGTGACGAGGATCGAGATGAGGATCGCGCCGCGCACCTTGCGCACCCAGAGGGCGACCATGAGCGCCAGGCCCAGGCAGAACACGAGCACCGGCCAGCCGCCGAGGTGGCCGTCCGCACCGAGCTGGACCGGCACCGTGGTCTGGAAGGCGTCGGGGATGCGGGTCACGACGCGGGCGTCGACGAAGCCGATGAGGGCGATGAAGAGGCCGATGCCGACCGAGATGGCGACCTTGAGCTGCTGGGGCACGGCGTGGAACACGGCCTTCCGGAAGCCGGTGAGCACCAGCAGCAGGATGATGATGCCCTCGAGGACGACGAGACCCATCGCCGCGCCCCACGTGGACTGCCGGGCGATGGTGCTGGCGACGAACGCGTTGAGCCCCAGGCCGGTGGCCAGCGCGAGCGGGAAGTTGGCGAACCCGCCCATGGCGATGGTCAGCAGGCCGGCGACCAGCGCCGTGCCGGCGGCGATGGCCGGGATTCCGCTGCCGGGCTCGGCGCCGCCGCCGAGGAAGGCGCCCGTCGAGTCGGGCACGAAACCGAGGATGAGCGGGTTGAGCACGATGATGTAGGCCATCGTCAAGAAGGTGACGACGCCTCCGCGGACCTCCTGGCCGACGGTCGAGCCGCGCTGGCTGATCCGGAAGTAGCCGTCGAGGCCGGAGCCCTGCGGTCGCTGTCGCTGTGTCTGCGTCTGGTCGCTCACAGGACCGCAGTGTGGCACGACTGCGCTACGCCCGTGTTTCGCGTCTTCCCCCGCGTGTAGCGTGAGCGCGTGGACCTGGGCGACGAGCAGCCGACGCAGCACGAGATCGGGCGCCGCACCTACATCGTGGCGCAGGTCGAGCCGCTCGACGTCGACGGTGTCCGCACCACCGAGGTCGGCACCGCCCTGTGGTTGTTGGGCTTCCTCGGGCTGCTGCCGTTCTGGGGTGCACTCGAGGACAGCGGCCGCACCTGGTGGCTGTGGACCTGCCTCGCCGGCTTCGGCCTGGGCCTGTGCGGCCTGGAGTACTGCCGCCGCCGGCGCAAGGAGCGGGCCTCGCAGCAGGCCGTCCGATGAGCACCCCGACGAGCCGGGCGAAGACGCGCTGGGAGCTCGCCGGCCCGGCCAACCTCGGCTACGGCCGGCACTTCGCCGACCTCGTCGACCGGGGCGCCGACGTGGCGGGCGAGGCCCGGCTCGCTGACGCGCTCGTGCCCCGCGGTGCCCGCGTCATCGACATCGGCTCGGGCATGGGTCGCGTCGCTGCCGCGCTGACTGACCGGGGCCACGACGTCGTCGCGACCGAGCCGGACCCCGCGCTGCGGGCCCAGTCACGGGCGACGTACGCCGACCTCGAGGTCCTCCCCCACGATGCGCTGGCCCTCGACCCGGCGGAGGTCGGCACGTTCGACCTCGCGGTGCTCGTCGGCAACGTGATGATCTTCCTCGCCGAGGGCACCGAGCGGTCGGTGCTGGCACGCGTGGGCGACCTGCTCGTCCCGACCGGGCGGGCGCTGGTCGGCTTCCACCTGCAGCCGGTCAAGGCCGGCAGCCGCACCTACCCCGCCGACGAGTTCGTCGCCGACGCGGAGTCGGTCGGCCTGCGGGTGGTGCACCGGTTCGGCAGCTACGAGCTGCACGAGCCCGTCGACGACTACGCCGTGTGGGTGCTGGCGAGGGACTAGCTCGCGCGAGTTCTAGAAGGTCTCGAGCTCGTCCTCGACGAGGGTGTCGAACACGTGGTCGGGCAGCGGGAGCGGCTGCTGCTTGCGCGCGAGCTTGACCTCCGAGTGGGCGCCGCAGCCGTGGTCGAGGGTGACCACGCGACCGTCGTCGTTGGCGTTGCCGTTGGCACAGACCCCGAAGCGCGTCGAGAGCGAGCCGTTGAGCCGCACCAGGAAGCCGCACGACCAGCAGGTGTCCGGGGCGCTCTTCGCCAGCGGCGCGTCGGGACCACCAGGTCCGGCCTGCCAGCGCTCGGCCGCCATGTCGATGCCCTCGCGGCTCAGGGTGCGCACGCGACCCAGGCCGAGGTCCTCGGCCACCTGTCGCACCTGCGCCCGGGCATCGCCGTCGAGCGGGTCGTCGCCGACGAGGTAGGTCGGGACCAGCCGGACGTCCTCGTCCTCGACGGGAAGCAGGTCGCCGGGCGAGAGGTCGCCGGGCTGGAGCCGCTCCTTGTAGGGCACCCAGTCGGGCGCCACGATGGCCTCCTCGCCGGGCAGCAGGACCACCTCGTTGACGGTGAGGTCCTTGCCGCGCTTGGCCCGCGTCATCGTGACCGACCAGTACCAGCCCGGGTAGCCCCGGCGGGCACAGGCGAAGTGGTGGGTGACGACGCGCTCACCCTCGGCACGCGCGCCGAGGTGCTCGCCGAGGTCTGCCGGCTCGGCGACCTCGAGGACGACGCTGCGCGCCAGCTCCACGGCCTTGGCGAGGACCGAGTCGGGCTTGCCGGCACGAGTGGGGAGAGCGATCACCTGCGCATCATGGCAAATGGTCGGTGGCCCTGTCCCGTCGGGGACCCTCGGCGAGACCGGACCTCCGGGTGTCGGCGGCGGAGGTCGAGGCAGTAGGTCAAGATGGTGCTCGTGACCTCCGACCGTCCCGATCCCGCCCCGGGGCCGCAGTCGGGACCGCAGTCGGGGCGGTCCGAGACGGCCACCGACCCGCCCCGCGCGGGTGCCGCCGCGCCCCCCTCGGGCACCGTACGACGCTCGCTCTCGGGCGCGGCGCGGGGAGCCCGGGCCGCGGGCCGCGGCGCGGGGACTGCAGGGCACTACGCGGTCACCCAGGCGCGGCGGGCCACCCGCGCGGAGGGGGCCGGCGACTCGGGGCTCTCACGCCTGATCGAGCTCCACGCCTTCAACGCCGCCGGCGACGCCGCCGTCGCCATCTCGCTCGCCGGCACCCTGTTCTTCCAGGTCCCGACCGGGGAGGCGCGCGGCCAGGTCGCGCTCTTCCTCGGCCTCACGATGCTGCCCTTCGCGATCGTCGCGCCGCTCATCGGCCCGTTCCTCGACCGCTTCAGCCACGGTCGACGGTGGGCCGTCGGCGCGACCATGGCGATCCGCTGCTTCCTGTGCTGGGTGCTGGCGACGGCGGTGGTCAGCGAGTCCGACTGGCTGTTCCCCGCGGCGCTGGGGTGCCTCGTCGCCTCGAAGGCGTACGGCGTCACGCGCGCCGCCGCGGTCCCCCGGCTGCTGCCGCCCGACCTGACGCTGGTCAAGGCCAACGCCAGGGTGTCGCTGGCCGGCGTGGTGGGGGCGGGCCTGTCCGCGCCGCTCGCGATCCTGGCCTCGACCTTCGGCCCGGAGTGGTCCCTGCGCTACGGCTTCCTGGTCTTCGTGCTCGCGACGATCTGGGCCATCCGGTTGCCCGAGAAGGTCGACGCCAGCAGGGGCGAGGGCGAGATGGTGCTCACCGGCCCCACCGAGGCGGGGCGCACCGGGCGACGCCCGCGCACCCGCATCCCGGGGGACGTGGCGTTCGCGCTGCGTGCCAACTGCGGGCCACGGTGGCTCTCGGGGTTCCTGACGATGTTCATGGCGTTCCTGCTGCGCGACAACCCGATCGGTGACATGCGACCCGAGGTGCTGCTCGGGCTCGTGATCGGCGCAGCGGGCCTCGGCAACACCCTCGGCATCACGATCGGGTCGCTGCTCAGACGCCTCAACCCGGCCGTGACGGTGGTGCTCGCCCTGCTGGCCGACGCCGTGGTCGCGACCCTGGCCGCGGTGTTCTACGGACTCGTCACCCTGGTGCTGCTCGGCCTGACGGCGGGGCTGGCGCAGGCCCTGGCCAAGCTGTCGCTCGACTCGACGATCCAGCGCGACGTCCCCAGCCGCATCCAGGCCAGCGCGTTCGCCCGCTCCGACACCACCCTGCAGCTGGCCTGGGTCATCGGCGGTTTCGTCGGGATCGCGATGCCGCTGATGCCACAGCTCGGCCTCGGCATCGCCGCCGGCCTGCTGGGCCTCTGGGCGTCGTTCGTGCTGTTCAGCCGCTCGGGCCGGGCGTCGCGACCGGCCCGCACCTGACGTCGTACGACGCGTGGCGCGGGCAGGGCCGGAGTCGCCTCAGACGTCGAGCTCGTCGGCCAGGGCGCGCAGCACCTTGGCCGTGCCGCGCGCGGCAGCTCGCTCGGGGTGCCGACCCCGGCGGTAGGTCTCCTCGACACCCTCGAGCATCTTGATGAGGTCCTCGACGATGGTCACCATCGCCTCGGGCTGCTTGCGCTGGGCGTTGCGCTGGTTGCGGGCGACCGAGGCCGGAGCGTCGATGACGCGCACCTGCAGCGCCTGGTCGCCGCGGCGGCCCTGGGCGATGCCGAACTCCACCTTGGTGCCGGCCTTGAGCGTGGCCGTGCCCTCGGGCAGCGCGTCGGCGTGGACGTAGACGTCCGGGCCGTCCTCCTGCGACAGGAAGCCGAAGCCCTTCTCCGCGTCGTACCACTTCACCTTGCCACTCGGCACGGTCCACCCCACTCAGCTCTGCGCTCGGCGCCGCGTGGAACCACGCGGCGGGCACAGGATAGGGGGCCGCACCGCGCACGGACCAACGGGTTGTCACCCGGGGGGCTTTGATCTGGTGACACCCCTGCTGGGACCATGGGAGGCTCGGGGGTCCCACCGCGGGGGCGGGGGACGACACGGACGACCAAGCGGGAGAGACGCGTGCGCACACGACGGACGAGACGGTTGCTCGGCTGCGGCGCGCTCGCGCTCGCCCTGGGCCTGTCCGTGCCCGCCGTGGCGCCGGGCGCCGCGACCGCCGACGACGCCCCTGCGGCCGCTGCTCCGGGTGACCTCGTCCTCGTGACGCTGACTGGCGCCGGCACCTCCGCCGGTCGCGCGGAGGCGCCCGAGCTGCTGGCGGAGCAGGACGCCGTCCTCGCGGCCATCGGCGCGGGCGAGCCCGTGTACCGCTGGACCACGGCGCTCAACGGCTTCGCCGCCCGGTTGACCGCGGACCAGCTGACCACCCTCGACGACCAGCCCGACGTCACCTCGATCGAGGTCGACTCGATCCGCCCGCTGGCGGGACGCCCGTCGCTGGCCGCCGTCCGCGACGCCGCCGCCAGCCCCCGCCTGCGCGGCGGGGCCGGCGTGGTGATCGGCGTCGTCGACTCGGGCATCGCGCCGGAGTCACCCGCGTTCGCCGAGGTCCCGGGCCTCGGGGCCGACCCGGAGGCCTTCGCCGGTGCGTGCGTGGAGGGCGACGGCTGGACCCCCGAGGACTGCACGCGCAAGATCGTCGGCGCCCGCTGGTACGTCGACGGCTTCGGCGCCGAGCGGGTGAGGTCATCGGAGTCGCTGTCCCCCCGCGACGCCCTCGGCCACGGCACGCAGGTCTCCTCGGTCGCGGCCGGCAACGCCGGTGTCAGCGTCCGGGTCGACGACCGCGACGCAGGCTTCTTCGGCGGCGTGGCCCCGCAGGCACGGATCGCCGCCTACAAGGCCTGCTGGGGCGCACCCGACCCCGCCGACGACGGCTGCTCGACCGCTGACGTCGTCTCGGCGGTCGACGCCGCGGTCGCCGACGGCGTCGACGTCCTGAGCCTCGCCCTCTCCGGTGGCGAGCGCATCGACACCCTGCAGCTGGCGCTGCTCGGCGCTGCCGAGGCCGACGTGGTCGTCATCGGCGCCTCCGGCAACGCGGGCAGGTCGGCCTATGCGGCCCACGCGGGTCCGTGGGTCACGACGGTCGGCGCCGCCGTGGGCCGCATGTCGCGGGCCCGTGTCTCCCTCCCGGGCGGCCGGTCGTGGGCCGGCGGCGGACGCCCCTCGGAGGTGAGGGGCCGCGCCGTGCTCGCCCAGGACGCGGCGGCGCCGGGGGCGTCGCGACGCGCGGCCGCGCAGTGCCGGCTCGAGGCCCTCGACTCACGCCTGGTCGCGGACCGGGTGGTGGTCTGCCGGCGCGGGGCGATCGGGCGCATCGACAAGTCCGAGGCCGTCGCGCAGGCAGGCGGCCGCGCCATGGTCCTGGTCAACCGTCGTCCCGGCTCCGTCACCGCCGACCTCCACTCCGTGCCGACCGTCCACCTGTCGGCGTCCGCCGGTCGGTCGTTCAGCCGTTGGGTGTCCCGACACCCCGACGCGCGGGTCACGGTGTCGCGCGTCGCCGGCGACCCCGGCACCCGGCGTACGGCCCGGTGGAGCGCCGCGGGCGACCCGCGCGGGATCACGGTCAAGCCCGACGCCGTGGCCGACGGCGACGCCGTGCTGGGCGCCCTGCCGGGCTCCACCGGCCGCACGTGGGGCGTCTTCAGCGGCAGCTCCGCGGCGACGGCACACGCCAGCGGGCTCGCGGCGCTGGTCCTCGGCGAGCACCCGGAGCGGTCCGCCTCCGTGGTCCGGTCGCTCCTGGTGACGTCGGCCCGGCCGGTTCCCGGCTCCTCCGTCCTGGAGCAGGGGTCCGGTGCCCTCCCGTCCCGGGCGCCGACCGCGCACCTCGCCCTCGACGTCGCTCCCGAGGAGTGGCGCCGCGCCGTGCGCCGCCACCGTCTGGCGCGCCTCAACACGAGCTCGCTCCTGATGCCCGCGCGGCAGCGCCGCGCGGTGCGCACGGTGACCAACATCGGCACCCGTCCGGAGTACTTCTCCGTCACCGCTCGCGGCTTCACCTCGCACCGCGTGCGCGTGCAGCCGCTGGCCGTACGCCTCGCGCCCGGCGAGTCGGCCGACTTCACCGTCACGGTGTCCGGGCCCACCGCTCCCGGCCGCCTCGACGACGGCATGCTGGTCTGGCTCGGCGCCCGCGGCGGCGTCACCCGCGTGCCGGTCGCCCTGACCCGCTGACGCCGACGGGCCGCCGTCCCGCAGGGGACGACGGCCCGCGCCGGGCGTGGAGGGGGTTCAGTCCTGGAGCACCCGGTCGTGGCGCAGCGAGCTCGCCCTGGTCTCGTGGGCGACCAGCACGGCGATGACCGTGATCACCGACGCGATGGTCATGTAGATGGCCACCTTGGGCACGTTGCTGACCCCGGCGCTGGCGTCGCCGAGCAGCTCGATGGCGATGATCGGGGCAAGGGCGCCGGCGAAGATCGACGCGAGCTGGTAGCCCACGGAGGCGCCGGTGTAGCGGACCGAGGTGCCGAAGAGCTCGGAGAAGAAGGCTGCCTGCGGGGCGTACATCAGCGCGTGCAGGACCAGGCCGACGACGATCGCCAGGATGATCTTGCCCTCGGACCGGGAGGCGATCAGGTCGAAGAAGACCCACGACCACGCGGCGACACCGACGGCCCCGACGAGGTAGAGCGGGCGACGTCCGACGCGGTCGCTGAGCGCGCCGACCAGCGGGATGGCCACGAAGTGCACCACGGAGCCGATGAGCAGCGCCTTGAGGATGAGCGACTTGTCGTCGGCGGTGCCGGCGTAGATCGTGAGGAACGAGATCGAGATGATGGTGAACAGGTAGTAGGAGATGTTCTCGGCCATGCGCATGCCCATGGCCACCAGGACCTCCTTGGGATACTTGCGGAAGACCTCCACCAGCGGCAGGTGGGGCGTCTCCTTGGTCGCGAGCTCGGCCTTGGCCTCGGCGAAGACCGGCGACTCCTCGATCGAGAGGCGCACCCAGAGGCCGACGGCGACGAGCACGGCGCTCAGCAGGAACGGGATGCGCCAGCCCCAGGACTCGAAGGCGGCGTCGGACTGGACGGCCGCGAGCACCCACAGGACACCGGTGGCGAACAGGTTGCCCAGCGCCACACCGGCCTGCGGCCACGAGGACCAGAAGCCGCGCTGGGAGTCGTCGCCGTGCTCGGCCGCCATGAGGACGGCTCCGCCCCACTCGCCGCCGACCGCGAAGCCCTGGAGCAGCCGGCAGGTCAGCAGCAGCAGGGGCGCGGCGACGCCGATGGAGGCGTAGGTGGGCAGCAGCCCGATGGCGAAGGTCGCGACGCCCATCAGGAAGAGGGAGGCGACCAGCATCTTCTTGCGGCCGACCTTGTCGCCGAAGTGCCCGAAGACGATGCCGCCGAGCGGCCGGGCGACGAAGCCGAGGGCGTACGTGCCGAAGGCGAGCAGCGTCGCGGTGGCGGGCTCGCTCTCGGGGAAGAACAGCGTGCCGAAGACCAGGGCCGCGGCAGAGCCGTAGAGGAAGAAGTCGTACCACTCGACGGCGGTGCCGATCAGCGAGGCGAAGACGACCTTGACGATGCTGGTGCGCTCCGGCTCGGTGCCGGGCGCGCCGCGCCCGGCGGCGCTGGTGGTGTCGGTGCTCATGACGTGCCTTTCATGGGGGAACTCAGTGCGGTGAGGAGCGGGTCGGTCAGGCGGCGGTCCAGCCGCCGTCGAGGGAGAGCGAGGTCCCGGTCATCGAGGTCGCGGCCGGGCTGCAGAGGAAGGCCACCGCCTCGGCGACCTCCTCGGGCTCGACGAGCCGCTTGAGCGGGGTGCGGGCGAGCAGGACGGAGTCGAGGACCTCGTCCTCTGCGATGCCGTGGGTCCGGGCCTGGTCGGCGAGCTGCCCCTCGACGAGCGGCGTACGCACGTAGCCGGGGCACACGGTGTTGCTCGTGACGCCCTTGTCGGCCGCCTCGAGCGCGATGACCTTCGAGAGGCCCTCGAGCCCGTGCTTGGCGCTGACGTAGGCCGACTTGTAGGCCGACGCGCGATGGCCGTGGACGCTGGAGACGTGGATGAGCCGGCCCCAGCCGCGGGCGTACATCCCGGGCAGGACGCGGCGCGCGAGCAGGAACGGCGCGTGCAGCATCAGCGCGTGGATGGCGCGGAACCGCTCGGGGTCGAGCTCCTCGATCGGCGCGACGTGCTGGATGCCGGCGTTGTTGACGAGGATGTCGACGTCGAGGTCGAGGCCGGCGATGGCCGCCTCGTCGGTGAGGTCGACGACGTGGGGCGTGCCGTGCACCTGCGCGGCGACCTTGGCGACGCCCTCGTCGTCGCGGTCGAGCAGGTGCACCTCGGCACCGGCCGCCGCGAGCCTGGCGGCGACCGCCGCGCCGATGCCGCTGGCAGCGCCGGTCACGAGGGCCTGCCGTCCGGCGAGGGCGAGCGGCGGGGAGGGGGTGGCGGTGGGCATGGCCCTCACCGTAGGGAGCGAGGTGACGTACGGCACATGGGCGCCGAAGCCACAGTTGAGCGGCGACGATGTGGCGTCGACCCACTTCCGGGCGTGGGTCAGTCGCCCTGGAGGCGGGACAGGCGGAGCGCGAGCTGGAGGTCGAGGGACCGCTCGGGCTCGCGCCAGCCGGCGCCGAGGAGCTCGCCGACGCGCTCGAGCCGCTGCGTCACGGTGTTGGGGTGGACGTGCAGGGCGGTCGCGGTGTCCTTCAGGTGGCCCCCGCTGGCGAACCAGGCCTCGAGCGTGGCCAGCAGGCCGGTCCCCCGGCGCTGGTCCCAGGCGAGGACCGGGCCGATCGTCGCCTCGACGAACGCCGTGACGTGCTCACGGTCGTTGTCGCCGAGCAGCAGGCGCGCGACGCCGAGACCGGCGGGGTCGCTCACGTCGCCCCGGCGGCCGAGGCGCACCAGCGTGTCGAGGCAGCGTCGCGCCTCGTGGTGGGCCGCCACCAGCCGGTCCCCGTGGAGCGCGTCGCTCGTGCCGGCGACCCCGACGGTCGCCACTCCGCCCAGCTCGGCCACCGCCGCACGCAGGTCGCCCCCGACCAGGAGCGGGTCCTCGCTCGGGACCACCACCACGACGGCGCCGCGGTGCTCCCCCGCGAGGCCGGAGCTGCGTCGCGCCAGCGTCACGGCGGCCCGGCTCGCGCGGTGCCGGTCGGCACCGTCGACGGTGGCGGCGGCCACGACCACCGGGCCGTCGAGGCTGGCGCTGTGCCGGCGTACGCGGTCGCGCAGCCGCTCGCGCGACGCCGGGTCGGACTCCAGCAGGTCGGCGAGGAGCTGACCCCCGAGGCGTTCCTCGGCGTCGGTGACCGAACGGGCGAAGAGCAGCACGAGCGCCGTGACGAGCGCCCCGCGCTCGAGCGTACGACGACCGGCGAGGTCGAGCGGCTCGTCGCGGCGCAGGACCAGGGTCGCCACGTGCTCGGTGCGGGCGAGCGCGGCCGCGACCAGGCCCGACCCGGTCGCCACCGACCGGCCCGAGGCCACCGCGTCGGCGACTGCGTCGGCCACCGCGTCCGGCCGGTCCGGCCCGGTGCCCTCCCCCGCCAGCAGCTCCCCGGTGGGCGCCCAGACCGACACCGCGCCACCGAGCACGCCGGAGAGCACCTCGGCCACCTCGGCGACCCCTCCGCCGCCGATGAGCAGGTCGGTGAGACGGTCGTGGGCCAGCGCTGCGGCGTCGACCGCCTCGGTGTGCCGGGTGAGGGAGCGGTTGGCCTCGTCGAGCTCGGCGAAGAGCCGGGCGTTCTCCAGGGCCACCACCGCGTGCGCCGCGAACGAGGTGAGGAGGCTGACCTCCGACTGCGGGAAGCGGCGTACGGACCGGTGCACCGCGAGCAGGGCGCCGATCACGACGCCGTCGAGCACCAGCGGCACCCCGAGGATGGCGCGGATCTGCTCACCGGCCACGGCCTCGTCGATGTAGCCCTGGTGCACGAACCTCTCGTCGGTGGCGTAGTCCTCGGTGAAGTAGGCCGCGCCCGTCTGGGCGACCAGGCCGAGCAGACCGGTGCCGAGCGGCAGTCGCAGGGTCTGGAACTCGCGCGTCAGCGCACCGTCGGTGACCTTCATGTAGGACGCGCCGTCGTCCTCGTCGTTGAGCGAGAGGTAGGTCATGTCGCAGTGCAGCAGCTGGCGCGCGCGGCGCACGATCGCGGCGAGGATCGTGTCGACGTCGCGGATGGCGGTGAGGTCGGAGGCCGTCTCGTAGAGCGCGGACAGCTCCGCCTCGCGCGAGCGCATGCGGCTCATCAGGTCGCGCAGCCGGAGGGCGACGTCGTACTCCGAGCGCAGCCGGGCGGCCTCCGCCGTGCCGGCACCCGCCTCGCGCTCGGCGAGGTGCTCGTCGAAGGCGGCCAGGGGCGCCTCGTCGTAGAGCAGGTCCAGGAAGGTCGCCACGTCGCACATCCTGCCCCGTCAGTGCCGTGCCGTCCTCAGCCCTCCCGCGAGACGACCATCTCGCGGTCGCCGTAGACGACCTTATCGCCGTCGACCAGCGCCGCGGGCTTGCCCGGGGCGAGCTGGCGCGCGACACCCTGGCGCACCAGGACGGTGCCGTTGGTCGAGCCGCGGTCCATCACCACGATCGTCCCGTCCGGCGCGGGACCGAACTGGGCGTGCGTCTTGGAGACCGACATGTCGGCCGAGGCCAGCGGGATCAGGTGGGCGACCTGCTCGCCGGCCCGGGCCTCGGGACGGCGGCCGACCAGCGCGAGGCCGGCGATCACGAAGCTCTCGCCGTTGTCGAAGTGCACCCGCCAGCGCGGAGGTGCCATCGGCGTCCCCGGCGCCGGATGGGGACGGACCGGCTGGGCGGGCAGGCGGTGCGACGGCGGCTGGGACGGCGGCTGGGACGGCGGCGCCGGCGGCGCCGGCGGCTGGGCCGGCGGGGACGACCACTGCTGGGCGGGCACGGGCTGCGGCTGTGCGGGCTGGTGCACGGGGGCGGGAGCCGGGGCCGGAGCGGGCGCGGGGCGTGCGAGGTCGGCGGGAAGCGGCTGGCGGCGCATGGAGTGCTCGGAGCGCTCGGGCGTCCTGACCTGCTCGACCGGAGGGGCCGGCACGAGCCGCATGGCGGTGAGGTTGACGATGTGGCGCGGGGCGTCGTCAGCAGCGGTGTCGGCGACCTCGACGACGGGACGTACGTCGACCACGACGGTGTGGGCGAGGTGGTCGTGCCAGCCGCGACGCTGGCGGCCGCGGTCCTCCACGGCCGTCCACGCCAGGGTGGCCACCCCGATGCCGAAGGTGGGCAGTCCGGCCACGCCGAGCACGAGCGAGCGCAGCAGGGCCGGGCCGACCCCGATCGGGGTGCCCGTGCCGTGGTGCACCACCCGCAGCCCCGAGACGGCCTTGCCGGGCGACGTGCCGCTGACGCCCTGCACGACGGCCAGCACGAGCCAGATCAGGACCGTCGCACCGGCGACGGCGCCGACGACGGTCCACAGGTCGTCGGAGACGAACAGGGCGGTCGCGACGCCGACGGCGGCGATGAGGCTCCAGGCGAGGAGCCGGTCGACGGCGAAGGCGGCGAAGCGTCGTTCGAGCTCGGCGACGGGATAGGTCATGGACTGGGGGTGCTGGGTCACGGCTGGTCTCGGTGGGCGCTGGTCAGGGGTTGGTGACCTGGATGGTGACACCGTCGCCGAGGTCGAGGACCGCGCCGGGGATCAGGCTGACGGCGATGCCGGGCTTGAGCTCCTCGGGGTCGAGACCGGGCTGGGCCAGGACGGTGCCGTTGGTGGAGCCGAGGTCGGTGGCGATGGCGGAGCCGTGGTCGGCGCCCGCTCCGGGCCGGATCTCGAGGTGGGTGGAGGAGATCTCCTGGTGGGGGCTGGGCACCGTCACCACGTGCGGCTGGTCGTGGGAGGCGAAGCGGCGTGCCTCGGGCGCGCGACCCACGAGCACGGTGCGGTCGACGGACACCACGTCACCGGTGGAGAAGACGAGCGAGGCGACCGGCTGCGCGACCACGTCGGGGGCGATCTCCTGCCCGGGGATGGGCGGACGCTCGAAGTCGGAGACCGGGCCGCCCACCTGGGTCTGGCCGTCGCGGTCGGCCCAGTCGTCCTCGACGGCCGGCGTCTCGCCCGTCGGCGTGGGGTCGTCCTCGGGCGAGCCGAACTGCATCGGCGCGGCCGGGGGCACCGGCACAGGCGCCTGCGCCTCCTCCGGAATGGGCGCGAGATCCGGCTCCGCCTCGGGCTCGGGCACGCGCGCTGCGGGGTCGGGACCGACGGCGTCGGCGGCCTCGTCGACCGGGGACTCCTCGGCAGCGGGCTCGGGCGCCACGGGCTCGTCGGCGACGGACGCGGACGGCGTACCGAACTCGACGACCGAGACCCGGGCCAGGCCCGGGGTGAGGTGGCGGTCGGCGGAGCCCTCACCGGTCAGGGTCACGCGGACGCTCGAGACGCCCACCAGGACCTGCTCGGCCCAGGTGGTGCCGGGCGTGGCGCTGAGGACCTCCTCGCCTCCGGCCGAGGAGACGGTCGCCGTCGGGGCACCCCGCACGATCAGGCGGGTCGCCTCGTCGTCGTGGGAGACGAGGGCGAAGTGGTCGAGGCTGGACAGCCCGCCCGCGAGAAGGGCGTCGAGCAGGGCGTCGACCCCGGCACCGGAGTCGGCGAGGTCCCACAGCGTGGCCACCCGGCCGCGCTGGCTGCCCGGCAGCAGGACGGTCACCCGGTCACCGACCACGGCGTACCAGTCCCCCGGCGCGAACCTCGCCTCAGTGCTCACAGTCGTCCCCCCAGCTTCGATTCGAGACTCTCCAGCTGGCGCCGGGAGTCATAGGTCGCGTCCTTCACCAATCCCACCACATCGACGACGACCGCCGTGGCGTTGTCACGTCCCCCGGCGGCCACCGCTGCGCGCACCAGCGCGTCGGCGGCGTCGCGCGGGTCGGCGACCGACTCGAGGATCTCCTCGATCTCCTTGTCCTCGATCATCCCGGTCACGCCGTCGCTGCAGAGCAGGAGGCGCTCGACCGAGCCGAGGGGCAGGAGGAAGAAGTCGGGCTGGATGCCCTCGGGGCTGCCGAGCGCCCGCGTGATGACGTGCCTCTCCGGGTGGACCGCGGCCTCCTCGGCCGTGATGTGGCCGGCGTCGATCAGCTCCTGGACCACGGAGTGGTCGACGCTCACCTGCTCGAGGCGGCGCTCGACGATGCGGTAGATGCGCGAGTCGCCGAGGTTGGCCAGGAGCCACTTGGTGGCACCGTCGTCGACGACCAGGACCGCCACCACCGCGGTGGTGCCGGCGTGCCAGCCGGGGTGCAGCGCGCGGTGGGCGTCGCCGTAGTCGACGATGCGCGCCTGCGCACGGGCAAAGGCGTCGGCGACGAGCTCGGCGCCGCGCCGGGGGTCGTAGGACTCGGCGAGGCGCTGGAACTCCTCGACGACCATCTGGCTGGCGACGTCGCCGCCGGAGTGGCCGCCCATGCCGTCGGCGACGACGAAGACGGGAGGCGCGACGAGGTAGGAGTCCTCGTTGACCTTGCGCACCAGTCCGACGTCCGTCGACGCCCCGTGGTGCAGATCAACGTCCAGCATGTCGGCCCTCTTCGCCCCGTGTCGAGATGTGGGGCCGCGGTGCCGGCCCGGCGAGTAGCGTAAGAGGGATGTCCAGTTCAGCGCGGACGACACCCGCACGCACCCTTGCCGACCAGCTGCGCAGCTGGCCGGACGATCGGCTCGTGGCGCTGCTCAGGGCCCGTCCAGATCTCGCCACACCCGCCCCTCAGGATTCCTCGCAGCTGGCCTCGCGGGCTGCCACACGGTCGTCGATCCATCGCGCCCTCGACGGGCTCGACCGCCTGGAACTTTCCGTGCTTGATGCCCTCCTGGTTGCAGGTCAAACCACTTCGGCCGACCTGATCTCGATCGTGCGCGCCGACGAGGCGCGCACGGCAGCCGCACTGCAGCGGCTGCTCGACCTGGCCCTGGCCTGGGAGGCCCCCGGCGGCGTGCGGGCGCTCACCGGCGTGGCCGACGCGATGCGGGGCATGCCGGGCCTGGTCAGCGGCCTGCGACCCTCCAGCCCCGAGCCCGCGAGCCCCGACGAGGTGGCGGCGCGGCTCGCCGAGCTCACCCCGGCCGCGACCGCGCTGCTGCGCCACGTGGACGACCACGGCGGCGAGGGCACGACCGGCTCGGCGAGACGCACCGTGTCACCGGCCGAGGCCCGGTCGCCGGCCGAGGAGCTGATCAGCAGGCGCCTGCTCGTGCCCCGCGAGGGTGACGCCGTCGTGCTGCCGGGCGAGGTGGGTCTCGCCCTGCGCGGTGGCCGTACGACCCGGGAGCCGGTCGACGAGGTGCCGCCCCTGGCGACGTCGTCGCGCGACGTCTCGCTCGTCGCCCGGACCGCCGCGGGCGCGGCCTTCGACGTCGTACGCCGCGTGGAGCTGCTGCTCGACCACTGGGGCGTGCAGCCGCCGAGCGTCCTGCGCAGCGGCGGGCTCGCCGTCCGCGACCTCAAGGCAGTGGCCCGCGAGCTGCACGTCGACGAGCCGGGGGCTGCCCTGGTCGTCGAGGTGGCGCTCACCGCGGGGCTCGTCGCCGAGGCGGCCGACAGCAACGGCACCCCCTCCTGGTTGCCCACCGACGACTTCGACGTCTGGTCGGGCCTGCCGCTCGCCGAGCGGTGGACCCGCCTGGTGGGCGGGTGGCTGGCCAGCAGCCGGGTGCCCTCGCTGGTGGGGTCGCGCGACCCGGCCGGCAAGGCCTGGAACGCGCTCGCCCCCGAGCTCTCCAGCGGGCTCGCCGAGGAGGCCCGGCGGCTCGCGTTGCAGGTGCTGGCCGAGGTGCCCGAGGGCGAGGTGCTCGCGGTCGGAACGGGCATCGCGTCGCTCGTGCAGCGCATCGCCTGGCTGCGTCCGCGCCGACCGACGGTCTTCGCCGACCTGGTCACCGCCGCGCTGTCGGAGGCCGCCGTGCTCGGGGTCGCCGGCGCTGGGGGCCTGCCGCCCAGCGGGCGCTCCGTGGCGCTCGGTGACCTGCCGGCGGCCGCCGAGGCGATCGACCCGCACCTCCCCCGCCCGGTCGACCACGTCCTCCTCCAGGCCGACCTCACGGCCGTCGCCCCGGGTCCGCTCGAGACCGAGGTGGCCCGCCGCCTGCACCTGCTCGCCGACGTGGAGTCCCGCGGCGGCGCGACGGTCTACCGCTTCACCTCCGGGTCGCTGCGCCGCGGCTTCGACGCGGGGTGGTCGAGCGGCGAGGTGCGCGACTTCCTCACCTCGGTCTCGCACACGCCGGTGCCCCAGCCGCTGGAGTTCCTGGTCGACGACGTCGCCCGCACCTTCGGCACCGTGCGGGTCGGGCACGCCGAGGCGTTCCTGCGCGCGGACGACGAGGCGGCCCTGGCCGCCCTCGTGCACGACCCGCGTGGGCGGAGCCTGGGCCTGCGCCTGCTCGCGCCGACGGTCGCGATCGCCACCTCCCCCCTCGACGTCCTGCTGCCGCGGCTCCGCGAGCTGGGCGCCGCCCCGGTCGTGGAGGCGGCCGACGGCACCGTCCGGGTGAGCCGCCCCGACCTCCAGCGCGCCCGCACCCGTCGCGGCCGCCGGCCCGCCGGTGCGGTGGAGGCGCGGCAGGCTGCGCAGGTCCAGGCCGTGGCGACGGCCATCCGCGCCGGCGACCGGGCCGAGTCGTCCCGGCCCGCGAGCGCCGAGGCGACGACCACCCCCTCCGGCGCGCTGGCCGCCCTGCGGGAGGCCATCGAGGCGGGGAGCACGGTGGTCATCGGCTACGTCGACAACCACGGCGCGACCGGCGAGCGGGTCGTCGACCCGCGCCGTCTCGACGGCGGTCGGCTCTCGGCGTACGACCACCGTGCCGACGACGTCCGGGAGTTCGCCGTGCACCGCATCACACGCGTGCGCCACGCCTGAACACCCCACGACGTTCTCCTCCTCCGCTCCGCTCCCCCGGACAACGCCGCAGGGACCCCGACACGCTGAGCACCCCACGAGGCAGCCTCCGTAGACTCGGACGATGGACTTCATCCGGTACGCCGAGCGCGCGGCCGCGCTCGTCAACGCCGACCTGCCCGACGAGGAGGCGCTGCGCGAGCACCTCGCCGACCGCTCCTGGCTGCACCGTTCGGTGGTCGGGGCCGACGTGGACTCCGTCCGGACGTTCCAGGACGAGCTGCGGCCCGTCTTCGAGGCCTCCGACGTCGACGACGTGGCGCTCGTGGTCAGCTCGCTCAACGACCTGCTCGCCGAGCATCCCGTCACGCCGATGATCTCCGACCACGACCCCGACAACCTCCACATGCACGTGGCCAACCGGGCCGCGTCGGTCGCCGAGCTGCTGGTCGGCGAGGCACTGATGGGGCTCGCCAACCTCGTGTGCGACCTCGGCGCGACCCGGCTCGGCATCTGCTTGGAGCCCCGCTGCGACCACGTCTTCGTCGACACCTCCCCCAACCAGTCGCGCCGCTACTGCTCCGACCGGTGCTCCTCGCGTGCCAACGTCGCGGCCTTCCGCGCCCGACGCCGGGCCGAGCAGGTGGGCGACGACCCGGCCGCGGGCCGGGCCGAGGCGGCCACGCGATGAACGACGGCCCCCTCATCGTCCAGTCGGACAAGACGCTGCTGCTCGAGGTCGACCACCCCTCGGCCGCCGAGGCCCGCAAGGCGATCGCGCCCTTCGCCGAGCTCGAACGCTCCCCGGAGCACATCCACACCTACCGCCTCACGCCTTTGGGGCTCTGGAACGCCCGCGCCGCGGGGCACGACGCCGAGCAGGTCGTCGACGCCCTGCTGACCTGGTCGCGCTACGCCGTGCCGCACGCGCTCCTCGTGGACGTCGCCGAGACGATGGGCCGCTACGGCCGGCTGCGGCTGGAGAAGCACCCCGTCCACGGACTGGTGCTGTCCTCGACCGACCGCCCGGTGCTCGAGGAGGTGCTCCGCGCCAAGAAGGTGGCCGGGATGATCGGCGCGCGGATCGACGACGACGCGGTCGTGGTCCACCCCAGCGAGCGCGGCAACCTCAAGCAGGCCCTGCTCAAGCTCGGCTGGCCGGCCGAGGACTTCGCGGGCTACGTCGACGGCGAGGCGCACGACATCGACCTCGCCGAGGAGGGCTGGACGCTGCGGCCCTACCAGCGCGAGGCCGCCGAGTCGTTCTGGGACGGCGGGTCCGGCGTCGTCGTGCTCCCCTGCGGGGCCGGCAAGACCATCGTCGGTGCCGCGGCGATGTCCCACGCCCGCGCGACCACGCTCATCCTCGTGACCAACACCGTCAGCGCGCGGCAGTGGAAGGACGAGCTCGTCGCGCGCACCTCGTTGACCGAGGACGAGATCGGCGAGTACTCCGGTGCCGTCAAGGAGGTCCGTCCCGTCACGATCGCGACCTACCAGGTGCTGACGACGAAGCGGAAGGGCGTCTACCCGCACCTCGAGCTGCTCGACGCCCGCGACTGGGGGCTCATCGTCTACGACGAGGTGCACCTCCTGCCGGCCCCGATCTTCCGGATGACCGCCGACCTGCAGGCCCGGCGCCGGCTCGGGCTCACCGCCACCCTCGTGCGCGAGGACGGGCGCGAGGGCGAGGTCTTCTCCCTCATCGGCCCCAAGCGCTACGACGCCCCGTGGAAGGACATCGAGGCGCAGGGCTACATCGCGCCCGCCGACTGTGTCGAGGTGCGGGTCAGCCTCCCCGACGGCGAGCGGCTCGCCTACGCCACAAGCGACCCCGACGCCCGCTACCGCCTCGCCTCGTGCACCCACGCCAAGATCGACGTCGTACGACGCCTCGTGCAGCAGCACGCCGGGCAGCCGACCCTGGTGATCGGGCAGTACATCGACCAGCTCGACGAGATCGCCGAGCTGCTCGACGCCCCCGTCATCAAGGGCGAGACCCCGGTCAGGGAGCGGCAGCGGTTGTTCAACGCGTTCCGCTCCGGCGAGATCGGGCTGCTGGTGGTCAGCAAGGTCGCCAACTTCTCCGTCGACCTGCCGTCGGCCGAGGTGGCCATCCAGGTCAGCGGGTCGTTCGGCTCGCGCCAGGAGGAGGCCCAGCGCCTCGGGCGGCTGCTGCGGCCGAAGACGGAGGGCCGCAGCGCGCACTTCTACACGATCGTCTCGCGTGACACCGTCGACGCCGACTTCGCCCAGAACCGACAGCGGTTCCTCGCCGAGCAGGGCTACGCCTACCGCATCGTGGACGCCGGGGACCTGTCCTCCGAGTCGAGCTGAGTCGAGCCGAGTCGAGCTGAGTCGAGCTGAGCCGGGCGCACGTAGAACAGTGGAGCCCGCGGCCGGTAGGTCCGGCCGCGGGCTCCACTGTCGACGCCTCGATCAGGCGAGGGTGCTCGTGTCGATCACGAACCGGTAGCGCACGTCGGAGGCCAGTACCCGCTCGTACGCCTCGTTGACCTGGTCGGCCGAGATCACCTCGACCTCGGAGACGATGCCGTGCTCGGCGCAGAAGTCGAGCATCTCCTGGGTCTCGGCGATGCCGCCGATCATCGAGCCGGCGAACGAGCGCCGGCCGCCGATGAGGGAGAACGCGTTGACCGGCAGCGGCTCCGGCGGGGCGCCGACGTTGACCAGGGTGCCGTTGACGGCGAGGAGGCCGAGGTAGGCGTTCACGTCGATCTTCGCGCTGACCGTGTTGACGACCAGGTCGAAGGAGTCGGCGAGGGCCTCGAACGTGTCGGGGTCGCTGGTGGCGAAGTAGTGGTCGGCGCCCAGACGGAGGCCGTCCTCCTGCTTCTTCAGCGACTGCGACAGCACGGTGACCTCGGCGCCCATCGCGTGGGCGATCTTGACGGCCATGTGGCCCAGGCCGCCGAGCCCGACGACGGCGACCTTCTTGCCGGGGCCGGCCTGCCAGTGCTTGAGCGGGGAGTACGTCGTGATGCCGGCGCACAGCAGCGGCGCGGCGGCTGCCGGCTCGAGGCCGTCGGGCACCCGGAGCACGAAGCCGGCGTCCACGACGACGTGCGTGGAGTAGCCGCCCTGGGTGGTGGTGGTGCCGTCGCGGTCGGTGACGGCGTACGTGCCGACCATGCCCTGGCGGCAGTACTGCTCGTCACCGGCCTTGCAGTTGTCGCACTCCCCGCACGAGTTGACCATGCAGCCGACACCGACGCGGTCGCCCACGCGGTGCGTGGTGACGTCGGTCCCGACCTCCTGGACGGTGCCGACGATCTCGTGACCGGGCACGACGGGGAAGGGCTGCGGGCCCCAGTCACCGTTGACGGTGTGGATGTCGGAGTGGCAGATGCCGGCGTACTCGATCGCGATGAGCACGTCGTGGGCGCCGACCTCGCGGCGCTCGATGGTGGTGGGGGCCAGCGGCTCGCCGGCCGAGGGGGCTGCGTAGGCGTTCACGCGCATGTGGGGGTGTTCCGTCCTTGTGTGAGGGTGTGCTGACCGGAGTGGCCGGTCAGTGGATCGGGTCGTGCGTGACCGCGCGGAGCTCGTCGGCGAGCGCCCGCGCCTGGTCGGAGACCTGCTCGCTGCGCGCCGTGTCCCCGTCGCGGACCGCCTGCCAGTAGGCGATCTTGAGGTCGACGTAGCGCTGGCGGAGCACCAGCGCCCGCGCCTCGGTCGTGAGGCGCTCCTGCTGGTCGCGCAGGAGCCGCTCCTGGTCGGCGGCCGCGTCCGCCCCGAGCCGGTTGTTGGCCATGTAGAGGCGCATGTCGCCGACCGACATGCCGGTCGCGGCGAGGCACGAGACCCACATCAGCTGGTCGAGGTCCTCGTCGTCGTAGACGCGGTGCCCGCTGCTGGCGCCACGGCTGATCGGGGAGATGACCCCGATCTGCTCGTAGTAGCGCAGCGTGCTGGCCGGCAGGCCGGTGAGGGCTGCCGCCTCCTTGATGGAGTAGCTGCGAGGGAGGGCGTGGCTGGTCACGTCATCGACCGTAGGAACTTCGAGTACTCGAAGTCAAAGAACCGGCAGCCACACGGTCAGGCCCGCTTCGGACCCTTGGCTAGCCTCGGCGACGTGACCCTCCGTGACCGCCTCGGCGCCGAGCTGTTCAGCAAGGTGGCCGGCCCCGACGGCCCCCGCAACCGACAGCGCGTCCACGGCACCCCGGGGCCGCGGTGGTTCGAGGCCGGCTCCCCCATCGCCCGCGTGCACGGCGACGCCTCGATGTTCGTCGGCGGCATCCGCGCGGTCATGCTGCAGTCGCTGCACCCCGCCGCGATGCAGGGCGTGGCCGACCACTCGGGCTACCGCGGCGACATGTGGGGACGGCTCGCACAGGTCTCCACCTACATCGCGATGACGACCTTCGGTGCCGAGCAGGACGCCCTGCAGATCATCCGCGCCGTGCAGCGTGCCCACGAGTCGGTGACCGGCACGATGCCCGACGGGACGCCGTACGCCGCCTCGGACCCGCACCTGCTCGGCTGGGTCCACGCCGCCGAGATCCACAGCTTCCTCGTCGCCCACGACCGCTACGGCCACCGACCGCTGGTCGGACCGGAGCGTGACGAGTACGTCGCCCAGACCGCCGTCGCCGCCGAGCACCTCGGCGTGATCGGTGCACCGCGCTCCGAGGACGACCTGCACGCGACGCTGGCGGCGTACGGCTCCGAGCTGCGTGGCACGCCGGCCGCCCAGGAGGCCATCCGCTTCCTCCTGCTGCACCCCGACTTGCCGGTGGCCGCGCGCCCGGGCTACCTCGCGCTGGCCTCGGCCGCCATCGGGCTGCTGCCCGCCGACGCACGTCGTGAGCTGCGGCTGCCGCCCGTGCCGCCGGTGACCAACCGGGTCCTCGGCGCCGCGGCCACCCGGACGATCCGCTGGGCGATGGCGTCGGGCCACGCCGAGGCCCGCGAGCTGCAGCAGGCGACCCAGCAGTGAGCCTCGCCGAGCGCTGGCCGCTGGCCGACCACCACGCGCTCCGCGACGAGCTGCTCACCGCCTGGGACCGCCCGGGCTACCACGACCTGCGCCACCTCGAGGAGGTGCTCGACCGGCTCGCCGCGCTCACGGCGGCGGGGGTCGGGTTCGACCCGACCATGGTCGGGCTCGCCGCGTGGTTCCACGACGCGGTCTACGACGGGTCGGCCGACGACGAGGAGCGGTCGGCACAGTGGGCCGAGCGCGCGCTCCCTGCGGCGTACGCCGACGAGGTGGCGCGGCTGGTGCGCATGACCGCCCACCACCGCCCTGCCGACGACGACACCTCGGGTGCCGCGCTCAGCGACGCCGACCTGGGCATCCTCGCCGCACCTCGCGAGCGCTACGACGCCTACGCCGGCGGGGTGCGGGAGGACTTCGCACACGTCAGCGACGACGACTTCCGGACCGGTCGCGCGGCAGTGCTGCGCGAGCTCGCCGTCCGCCCGCGCCTCTTCAGCACCCCTCAGGCCCGGGAGCTCTGGGAGGTCGCGGCGCGTGCCAACCTGCGACGCGAGCTGGACGCGCTCGGCGGCGACTGAGGCAGGGTCAGTGGTCGTTGAGCTGGAGGTAGACCGTGAAGCGGTCGTGCCGGTAGCAGGTGCGCGAGACCTCGACGATCCGGCCGTCGGAGACCGCTCGACGGGCGTGGCGCAGCACCGGGTCGCCCTCGGCGACCTCGAGGATCGCCGCCTCGTCGGCGCTCGCCCGGTCGGCGCTGATGGAGTCCTCGACCTCGGTCGGGCGCAGGCCCCGCGAGGCGAGGGCTTCGTAGAGGCTGGTGGGCGTGCCGTGCTGCAGGAAGCCCGGCAGCAGGACCTCGTTGAGGTAGGCGTCCTCGACGCACACGATGGCCTGGTCGGCCCGACGCAGGCGACGCCAGTGGAGCACGGGGTCACCGGGCGAGATGTCCAGCGCCCTCGCGACCCCGGGGCCGGCCTGCTCGACGCGAGCCAGGAGCGTCTGCGACTCCGGCAGCATCCCGCGGCGGCGGATCTCCTCGGTGAACGACGTGAGGCGGCCGGAGGTCCGGGGCGGCTGGGCGACGAAGGTGCCGCGGCCGGGGATCCGCTCGAGGAGGCCCTCCGCCACGAGCGCGTCGAGTGCCTGTCGTACGGTCATCCGGGCCACGCCGAAGCGCGCCACGAGCTCGCGCTCGGACGGTGCCGCCGAGCCCGGTGGTTGCGACTCGATCAGGCCCCGGACGTGCTCACGGACCTGCACGTGCTTCAGCGCCCGCTGGCGCGGGACGACGAGGTCCACCGGTTCCATACCCCTGAGGGTAGGTCCGGACTGGACCAGAGTCTCCTAGTTGACCAATACTGCGGCAAACCCTTGATCATTTCTTGATGTTCGAACGGGTGTTCGACAGGTCGGCTATCATGGCCGCGTGGACTTCCAGACGTCCCTCTTCGCCGATGACACCACGGGTTCCGTGGCACTGTCCCCTGAGCGTCGCCGCCTCTCGCACGGAGCGTGGGTCGACGTCCAGCGCGACTGGCTCCGCGACCCCGACGCCGTCTTCTCCGCCCTCGTCGAACGCGTCCCGTGGCGGGCGGAGCGACGCGAGATGTACGACGCCGTGGTCGACGTGCCCCGGTTGGTGCACACCTACCTCGCCGACCACCCGTTGCCGCATCCCGCCCTGACCGAGGCCAGGAGCACGCTGAGCGAGCACTACCTCCCGGAGCTGGGCGAGCCGTTCGTGACCGCCGGTTGCTGCTACTACCGCGACGGACGCGACTCCGTCGCCTGGCACGGCGACACCATCGGCCGGGGCCGCACCGCCGACACCATGGTCGCCATCGTGAGCGTCGGCGACCCGCGCCGGCTGCTGCTCCGACCGCGCGACGGGGGTGGGTCCATCGCCCTCACGATGGGCCACGGCGACCTCGTCGTGATGGGCGGGTCGTGCCAGCGCACCTGGGAGCACGCCGTGCCGAAGGTCGCCCGCTCCGGTCCGCGGATCTCGGTCCAGTTCCGCCCGCTCAACGTCTTCTGACCGCGACCCCGCTCACCGCCTCCGCAGCAGCCGCCACAGCAGGACCAGGACGACGAGGCCAGCGAGGCCCTGTCGCCAGTAGGACTTCGCCAGCACCGGGAGCACGGCGCTCCCGAGGTCGAGCGCCTCGGGCTCACGCGGCGGAGCGGCAGGCCTGGCCCGCGGAGGCGGTTGCGCCGCCTCCGGCGGTCGCGCCGCTGGCGGTGCCGACGCAGGCTCGACCGCCTCCGGGACAGCCGCCGCCGGGATCTCGACCGCCTCGACCGCCTCCGCCGTCTCCGGGGCCTCCGGGGCGGTCAGTCGCTCCTCGAGGCAGCTGACGAACTGCCCGAGCAGCTTGTCGGAGACGTCCTGCATCACCCCGCGCCCGAACTGCGCAGGCTTGCCGGTGATGGCGAGGTCGGTCGCCACCGAGACGTCGGTCGAGCCACCGGCGTCGGTCATCGAGACGGTGACCTTCGCGCCCGCCGTGCCGTTGCCGCGCTTGTCCTTGCCCTTGGCGTCGACCACGAAGCGGTGCGCCTCGGTGTCCTTCTCGACGAACGTTCCGGAGCCGTTGTACTGCAGCGCGATCGGCCCGAGCTTGACCTTCACCGACCCGGAGAAGGAGTCCTCGTCGGCCTCGGTCACCTGTGCACCGGGGAAGCACTCGGCGACCGAGGCGATGTCGTTGAAGTGCGCCCAGGTCTCCTCGACGCCGATCGGGACGGTGAAGTTGTGGCTCAGCTCCACGCCTACGCCCCCGCCGCCTTCAGCACGGCCCGCCCGGTCAGCACCCGCGCGAGGTGCTGGCGGTAGTCGGCGGCGCCGTTGAGGTCCGAGGGCGGGTTGGTGCCGTCCGACGCCAGGTCCGCGGCAGCACGTACGCCGTCCTCCGTCGCGCTGGCCCCCGCGAGGGCCTGCTCGGTCGCGGTCGCCCGAAGCGGGGTCGAGCCCATGTTGGTCAGCCCCACCCGGGCCTCGTCGATCGAGCCCCTCACGGTCGCGGCGACGGCCACGATCGGCCACTGGTGCGCCACTCGCACGAACTTCTCGTAGTGCGCGCCCCAGCCGGTGTGCTTGGGGATGCGCACCTCGGTGAGGATCTCGTCGTCGCCGATCGCGGTCTCGAAGAGGTCGACGAAGAAGTCCGCCGCCTCGACTGTGCGTGTGCCGCCGGGTCCGGCGATCACGAACTGCGCGCCGAGCGCCAGCGCCGGGGCGCCGAGGTCACCGGCCGGGTCGGCGTGCGCGAGGGCGCCGCCGAAGGTGCCGCGATGCCGGATCTGCGAGTCCGCCACCTCCGCCGCGGCCTTCGACAGCAGCAGCGCGTGCTCCCTGACCAGGCTGTCGTCGCGCACGTCGTGGTGGGTGGTCATCGCGCCGATCACGAGCGCGTCCCCGTCGTCACGGATGCCTCGCAGCGAGGCGATGCCGCCGAGGTCGATGACGACCTCCGGTGCGTTGAGCCGCATCCGCAGGACCGGCAGCAGGCTCTGGCCGCCGGCCAGGATCTTCGCGTCGTCCCCGTGCTCGCCGAGGGCGGCCAAGGCCTCCTCGACCGACGCCGGGGCGAGGTAGTCGAACTCCACCGGGATCACTGGCCCGCTCCTTCGTCCTGGTTGAGGGCGCCTTCTTCGAAGTGCGGCATCGCCGCCTGGGGTGTCGGTGCGTCACCGTCGTGGGCGTGGATCGCGCGCCACACCCGCTCCGGGGTGCACGGCATCTGGATGTCGTTGACGCCCAGGTGTCGTACGGCGTCGACGACGGCGTTGACGACCGCCGGCGTCGACGCGATGGTGCCGGCCTCGCCGACACCCTTGGTGCCCAGCGAGTTGGTCGTGCAGATGCTCGGTTCGTCGGTGTGGACGACGTCGAAGGAGATCGTGTCGGCCGCGGTCGGGAGCAGGTAGTCGACGAACGAGCCGCTCACGAGCGTGCCGGACTCGTCGTGGACGGCCTCCTCCCACAGCGCCTGGGCAATGCCCTGCACCAGCCCGCCGTGCACCTGCCCGGCGACGATGAGCGGGTTGATGATCGTGCCGATGTCGTCGCAGCAGGTGTACTTGCGCATCTTGACCGCGCCGGTCTCGGTGTCGACCTCCATCGCGCACAGGTGGGTGCCGTGGGGGTAGTTGAAGTTCACCGGGTCGTAGGTCGCGTCGGCGTCGAGGCTCAGCTCCATGCCGTCGGGGTAGTCGTGGCCGGCGAACGTCGCCGTCGACAGCTCCTGGATCCCCATGCCCTGGTCGGTGCCGCGGACGGTGAACCGCCCACCGGAGTACTCGAGGTCGTCGGCGTTGGCCTCGAGCAGGTGTGCGGCGAGCACCTTGGCCTTGTCGATCACCTTGTCGACGGCCTTGACCAGTGCCTCCCCACCGACGACCAGCGACCGAGAGCCGTAGGTGTCGAGGCCCTTCGGGGCCACCTGGGTGTCGCCGTGCAGCACCTCGACGTCCTCGAACGGGACGCCGAGCCGGTCCGCCACGATCTGGCTGAACGCGGTCTCGTGGCCCTGGCCGTGGGCGCTGGCACCGGTGACGACCTCGACCTTGCCGAGGGGGGTCATCCGCACGCTTGCGTTCTCCCAACCGCCGGCGCCGTAGTCGAGGCTGCCGAGGACCCGGCTGGGCGCCAGGCCGCACATCTCGGTGAAGGTCGAGACGCCGATGCCCAGCTGGACGCGGTCGCCGCGCTCGCGGCGCTCTGCCTGCTCGCGCCGCAGCTCGTCGTAGCCGAAGGACTCCTTGGCCTTCGCGGTCGCCGCCTCGTAGTTGCCCGTGTCGTACTCCAGCCCCGCCACCGTGGTGAACGGGAACTCCTCGTGGGTGATCCAGTTGCGCTCGCGGATCTCGAGCGGGTCGACGCCCACCTCCGCGGCGAGCTCGTCCATCAGCCGCTCGATGGCGTACGTCGCCTCGGGCCGGCCGGCGCCGCGGTAGGCGTCGGTGAAGGTGGTGTTGGTGAGGACGGTCTGGCACTCGAAGCGGTAGGCCGGGAACTTGTAGATCGCGTTGAACATGAAGGCGCCGAGGACCGGTACGCCGCCGCCGACGATCGCGACGTAGGCGCCGAGGTCGGCGTCGAGGTGCACCCTGAGCGCGGTGACCTTGCCGTCCTTGTCGGCAGCCAGGGTGAGCGTCTGGACCTGGTCGCGGCCGTGGTGGGCCGCCATCAGGCTCTCGCTACGGGTCTCGGTGTACTTCACCGGCTTCATCAGCCGACGGGCCACGGCCCAGGCGATCCACTCCTCCGGGGTCGCCTGGAGCTTGCCGCCGAAACCACCACCGACGTCGGGGGCGATGACCCGGATCTTGCTCTCGGGCACGCCGGTGGTGGCCGCCAGGGCGAACCTCAGGATGTGCGGGATCTGGGTCGCCGACCACATCGTGAGCTGCTCGCCGGTCGGGTCGACGACGACGCTGCGCGGCTCCATGAAGGCAGGGATGAGCCGCTGCTGGCGGTACTCCCGCTCGATGACGATGCCGCCGTTGCGCGCCTCCTCGATGGCCGCCTCGACCTCGCCGCCGGTGCCGGCGTCCTGGGAGTCGAAGACCCACAGCGCGGACTTGTTCGTGCCGAGGTCGGGGTGCGCGAGGACCTCGTCCTCGAGGGCCTTCTTGATCCCGACGACGGCCGGCAGCTCGTCGTACTCCACGTCGACGAGCTCGGCCGCGTCGCGCGCCGCGGCGGCGCTGCGGGCGACGACCACGGCGACGATCTCGCCGGCGAAGGCGACCCGGTCGGCGGGCATCGGCGAGTGGCCGGGGGTCTTCTGGTCCGGCGTGATGGGCCAGGCGTTGATGCACACGCCGAGCTCCTCGCCGAAGTCCTTGCCGCTCAGCACCGTGACGACGTTCTTCGAGGCCTTGGCGGCCTCGGTGTCGACGGAGGTGATGGTGGCGTGCGCGAAGGGGCTGCGGACCATCGCGAGGTGCAGCATCCCCGGCAGGGTGATGTTGTCGGTCCAGCGCGTACGGCCGGTGATCAGCCGCTGGTCCTCCTTGCGGCGGCGGTCCTTGCCGATCTCGGCAGCCGGGCGGTCCTGGGTGGCGGTCATGACGTCGCCCCCGCTGAGGTCTGCTCGGCGGCGTGGAGGACGCTCTTGACGATGTTGTGGTAGCCGGTGCAGCGGCAGAGGTTGCCCTCCATGCCGAGCCGCACCTCCTCCTCGCTCGGGTGCGGGTTCTCCGCGAGCAGGTCGACGGCCTGCATGATCATCCCCGGCGTGCAGAAGCCGCACTGGAGGCCGTGGCACTCGCGGAAGGACTCCTGCACCGGGTGCAGCTCGCCCTCCGCCGCGTCGGCGAGGCCCTCGATGGTGGTCACCGTGCGGCCGTTGGTCTGCACCGCGAGCACGTTGCACGACTTCACGCTCGTGCCGTCGAGGTGGACCGTGCACGCTCCACAGTTGGAGGTGTCGCAGCCGATCACGGTCCCGGTCTTGCCGAGCTTCTCCCTCAGGTACTGCACCAGCAGCATCCGGGGCTCGACGTCGTCGGAGACCGAGGCCCCGTCGACGGTGAGTTCGATCTTGGTCATGCGCGCCTCCGTGCGTGTGAGGTGGATCACTCGACGCCGACGCTAGGCCGGGCCGGTTGGCAGCCGGTTGGTCGGTCCAAGCCGGCTGCCAACCGGTCCCCGCCACCCCGCACGCACGGAGGTCTGGCTCAGTAGCGCAGCACGACGCCCTTCGGCTTCTGCGACAGCACCTGCGCGCTGACGAAGAGGTCACCGTCGGCCCACTCGACCGCGGCGGGCATCATCACCTCGGCGTACGGCTTGGCCGTCGTGCGACCGGCCTTGATGCGCGAGACCTGGCCGCCGAAGAGCTGCGCGACATACACGTCGCCGTTGTCCGCGACCGCGACACCCGTGGCACCGGCGAAGCCTGAGGCGACCTCACGGACCTTGCCGGTCTTGATCTTCACCTTGACCAGTCGGCCCTGGGCCCCGGTGCTGCCGTCCTCAGGACCACCGGGGAGCAGCGTGACGTAGAGCCAGCCGCCCTTGCCCACCTCGACGTCGGTCGGCACCGGCTCGAAGTTGAAGGTCTTGCCGACGGTGCAGGCCGGCAGCTTGTTGGCGGCAGCGGCCTCCGCGGTGACGACCACGGGCACCGGAGGCAGGACCGCGAGGGTCTTGACCTTGCCGTTGGGCTTGACCGACACGATCGTGTTGCCGGCGGCGTCGGCGACGTAGGTGATGCCCTTGTGCACGGTCGAGCCGTAGGGGTGCGACTCCATGATGCCCGTG
This sequence comes from uncultured Nocardioides sp., assembly GCF_947488025.1. Classification (GTDB taxonomy): domain Bacteria; phylum Actinomycetota; class Actinomycetes; order Propionibacteriales; family Nocardioidaceae; genus Nocardioides. The sequence continues at coordinate 521,125 of NZ_CANKYS010000001.1, forward strand.
TAGGACGCGGGCACCTCCGGCGGCATCTGGGCCGCGCAGGCGGCGTCCAGCCCGCCCGCGAAGCCGTAGGCCACGTCGCCGTCGGGGTTCCGGGTGCGCTCGTGGTCCCACAGGTCGGCCACCTTGCGCGGCTTCGCGCCCGGCCGCATGGTCCACAGTGCGGTCCTCTTGCGCTTGGTCGTCGCGAAGCGGACGGTCCCACCCGCCTCGGACAGGGCGCCGAGCTCGACGCCCTTGCCGGCCGCGAAGACCACTTCAGGCTTGGCACCGGGCGCGACCGCGGTCAGCAGCCCGGCGAAGTTCTGGGCGACGTAGGCGGTGCCGTTGCCGGCGACGACCATGCTGAGCGGCGAGACCAGCTTCTTCGCCACCGTCGTTGGTTCGGGTGCCGTGGAGGCACTCGCGGCGGGGCTGCCCAGGAGGCTCCCCGTGAGCGCGACGACGGCTCCTGCCGCCATCGCTCGTCGTGTTGCGGCCATGCTTGCTCCCTCGTACGTGGCCGCACTCTCCGGTGCGGCGCCTCGACGCAGGATCGTGCACCGCCAGACGAGCGCGGTCCACTGCATTTGCTCGATCTACCCACAATGGGAGGGGTCAGCGCAGGCTGGCCAGCCTCCCCTTCAGGAGGGGCGCGACCGGGTGGTGCACCGGCAGCGCCGCCAGGCACGCCTCCACGACGGCGGTGTCGTAGGGGGCCAGCTCGCTGTAGCGCAGCACCGCGTCGGCGTCCGGGCGCGCCAGCAGGGCCTCGCGCACGCTGACCGCGAGGTAGTCGCCCATCTGCACCAGCGCGGGCGAGTCGGTGCCGGGAAGGAGGTCGCCGCCGTAGGCGCGCACGGCGGCCCGGACGTCACCGCGGCGGAGCAGCCGCTGCACCTCCTCGACGTCGGTGGTCACGGGCATGGTGAGGCGGTAGGGACGGGAGGACAGCTGCCCCGACAGGGCCGCGCGCAGGTGCGACACCTCCGCCTTCAGGGTCGAGGTGGTCACCGACGCATCACCGTAGAGCAGCGCGTGGAGGTGCTCGACCGACAGACCGGAGGGGTGGAGGGCCAGCAGGGCCAGGATCTCGGTCTGCCGCCGGTTGAGGAGCAGCCGCTGCCCATCGAGCCACACCTGCGCGGTGCCGAGCAGGGTCAGGGTGAGGCCGGGCTCGGCCGGCGCCACGTCGCCCGCCAGCGTCGTACGACGATCAGCCGGGAGCGCCCCCTCGATGAGACGCGCCATCACGCGCGCGGTGGCGAGACCGATGGGGTGCGTGCGGTCCCAGGTCGTCGACAGGTCGATCACGCCGAGCGACCGACCGGTCACCGGGTCGAAGACCGGGGCTGCCCAGCACACCCAGTTGTGCACCACCTCGGCGTAGTGCTCGGCGCTGAAGACCATCGAGGGCGTCCCGGTCCTGCCGGCGATGGCCAGCGCGTTGGTGCCGACGCTCTGCTCGTCCCACCGGCCCCCGGGGACGAAGTTCACGCTCTCGGCCTTGCGCCGCATGACGCGGCCCCCGTAGGTCCAGAGGATCCGGGTCTGGTCGTCGGTCACCGCCACGACGAGGTCACCGTCCTCGGCAGTGCGCCGCAGCTCGTCCTGGACCCGGGACACCGCGGTCTGCAACGGCGAGGCGGCCCAGAAGTCGGCCGTGTCGCCCTCGTCGTCGAGCGGCGCCTGGGTCACCCCGGGCGAGACGACGCCCGACAGCTCCCAGCTGCTGAGGATCTCGGGACGCACGGCCTCGGCATCACCGGCCTCGACGAAGCGCGTCCAGGCGCGGACGGCGTCCACGCGTCGGGCGTGCAGGTCATCGCTGTTCATGGCGGCTCCCGGTCGGTCGCCGCCAACCTAGCCCGAGTGTGATGAGCGCAACAGGGAATCCGCCAGCAGGTCGACCGGAGGTCGTCCGCTGGTCGGGTCACGGCGCAGCGGTCGCGCCGGCCTGCTCAGCGCACGCGCGCGAAGGTGGCGACGATGCCCGGGTGGTCGGTGACCAGCTTCCGGTAGGACTGGAACGAGCGGATGCGGAAGGCCGAGTCGCGCTCGCCCATCACGTAGTCGATCCCTGACCCACCCTTGCGGCCGGTGTAGTTGGTCTCCAGTCGCAGGGGCCGGGTGATCCGTCCCTTGACGAGGTCGTCGGTGGTGTCCCGGTTCTCGGTGACGTTGCAGTCGCACATCCCGACGAACTGCTGCGCCTCGGGAGCGTCCGTGGCGATGGAGCGGATGCGGCTGGCCATCCGCCACATCGCCTCGACACCTCGACGGTTGGCGTAGTTGGGCCCGCCCGAGCGGCGGTTGTGCAGGTGGTTGGGCAGGTGGAAGCTCAGGGCCCGGATCGTGTGACCGGTCTTCCGGTGCCTGAGCACGGCCGCAACGCCGTACTGGTCATGCGCGATGCGGCCGGAGTAGCGCCGCCAGGTCGTGCCGGTCAGGAGCGGGGCCCAGGTCTTCTCGAGCTCCCACACGTCCTTGTCGAAGGCGATCGGGTTGTCGTCGGTGCCGGTCGGGCCCTTCGGCATCAGCAGGGTCCACGACTTCGGCAGTGCCGCGCGCAGCGCCGGCCGGCTGAAGAGGCGCTCCTGGAACCCGATGACCGAGGCGTCGCCGTCGAGCACCTGCCTGATGTCGTGGCGCATCCCGGCGACGCGCATGCCCTTCTTCAGGTTCAGCGTCGCCACGCCGAACTTCGCGCCCGAGGTGAAGGCCGCCCGCTTCTGCTCCTGCTTCTGCTCAGGCGCCTGCTGGCGCGCCTGGGCCGGCGAACCGCCGAGCGCCAGGCCGGAGAGGATCAGGACCGCCACGGCGACGAGAGCGGTCGGTCGGACGAGGGCACGGGGCAGCACGGCGGGAAAAAACATCCCGAAGAAGGTAGGTGAGACGCGACCAAAGGACCAATTCGGCGCCGCGGCGGCGGTCCAGCGTCCGCTGTTCGCGGGGGGATGAAGTCGCGTCACGAGACTCGCCCGCTCCGTTGGTCGAGGAGGGGCGAAGTCCCGTCACGAGGCCCCGGATCTGCCTGCAGATCAGTCGTCCACAGGCTGCTGTCGCGCGGGGTGCGAGTGTCAGACCCCACGTCTACAATCGAACACATGAGCGAAGCGCTGGAGGACCGGGTGGCAGGTGGGGTCGAGGACCTCACCGCCTCCGACCTGCTCGCTTCGATCCGCTCGGCGCGCGAGGTCGAGAACCAGGCCGCAGCTGACCAGCTCGTGCTGGCCGCGCAGTGGGCGGATCTGCACCCGCCCAAGTCGATCCACGACGCGGCGACGTTCTCCGTACCGGCAGCCGGGGGGGAGCACGAGGAGCCCATCGCCGGTGAGGGGTGCCCGTTGGTGGCGGAGTTCTGCATCGCCGAGCTCGGCGGCGTCCTCGGCGTCTCGACGGTCGCGGCGAAGAAGCTCATCGGGCAGGCGCTCGAGCTGCGGCACCGGCTCCCGCGGTTGTGGGCCCTGGTCCACGCCGGCCGGGTCCCGGCGTGGAAGGCCCGCTCGGTCGCGGAGACCACCATCCACTCCTCACCCGCACTCACGAAGGAGGCCGCCGGGTTCGTCGACAGCCAAGTCGCCGCCGTCGCCGGGAAGGTCGGCCCCGCCCAGCTCGACCGCCTCGTCGCAGAGGCGATCAAGCGGTACGACCTCGCCACCCCCGACCCCGCCGATGATCCCGAGGACGGGTGGCTCCACGTCGACCCCCGCCACGTCACCATCGACACCCAAGAAGTCCACTTCGCCGGCACCATGCGCCTCGAGGCCGAGATCGACCTGGCCGATGCGATCGACCTCGACCGGGTCCTGACCCAGGGCGCCGCGACCCAGGCCGCTCTCGGGTCCACCGAATCGCTCAACGTACGCCGCGCCAAGGCCCTCGGCGACCTCGCCCGCACCCAGACCGGCCTCGACCTCCACACCACAGGCTCCGCTGCCGCCGCGAAGACCGAGGACGGCCTGCCGGTCGCACGCGAGGTCGTGCTGCACGCCCACTTCAACGCCCACTTCGACGCCTCCACGGTCGGCGAGCAGACCGTGTTCGGGCCCACCGGCCGGCTCGAGGAGCGCCAGCGGCTCGTGCTCCTCGACCAGGTCAAGGCGCGGTGTGCCGACTCCCGGACGAAGGTCACCATCAAGCCCGTCATCGACCTCAACACCCAGCTGGCCACCGACGCCTACGCAGTGCCCAACCGCATCCGCGAACAGGTCATCCTCCGCGACAAGAACTGCGTGTTCCCGCGGTGCACGAGACCGGCCCGACGCTGCGACATCGACCACGTCATCCCCCACGACCCCGACGCCGAAGCCGAGGGCAGACCCCAGCCCGGGCCCACACAGACCGACAACCTCGCCGCCTTGTGCCGCGGCCACCACCGACTCAAGACCCACTCCGCCTGGCGCTACGACATGGTCGCACCCGGCATCTACGAGTGGACCTCCCCGCACGGCTACCGCTACCGCCGCGACCACCACGGCACCACCGCGATCGAACCGCCCGACACGACGGGCCCACCCAGCGTCCCGCGACCACGCCGACCATGACCCCGCCCCACACCCCGCCACCCACCAGGTAGCGGGGCCATCGGCACGTGTCCACTGCACCGACGAGCTGGTCAGACCTGTGTGCGGCGGATGAACCACTCGGTCGACAGGAGTTCCTTGCGGTCCATCGGTGACAAGCGGGCGATGAGCCCCGGAAGAGCGCCTCGGTCGACCTCAGAACGGTGAGCCAAGATGGCCGCTCCTTCTGCCTCAGCCACCGAGAGACGTCCACTCGGTATGTGACCTCCTCGTCCGGAGTCGACGAGAAGACGAAGGGACCGGCCCCGGACCGCCCCAGCACGGGAATCGCGTCAGTCGTCGTGGTGGATGCGTCCCTGCGTGCTGGCCAGCCGCTCCCCCGAGCCACCCCACTGACGCGCGACGATCTCCGCGGCGATCGACACGGCGGTCTCCTCGGGCGTCCGGGCGCCGAGGTCGAGGCCGATCGGGGACGACAGGAGGGCCAGCTCCGCCTCCCCCAGCCCCGCCTCGACGAGCCGCTCCAGCCGCTCGTCGTGCGTACGACGCGAGCCCATGGCACCGATGTAGCCGGGTCGTACGTCCTCGTCGAGGCGCAGCGCGACCTCGAGCAGCGGTACGTCGAACTTCGGGTCGTGGGTGAGGACCGCCAGGACCGTGCGTCGGTCGATGCGGCCGGCGTCGAGCTCGGCCTGCAGGTAGCGGTGGGGCCAGTCGACGACCACCTCGTCGGCACCGGGGAACCGCGACGTCGTGGCGAAGACGGGACGGGCGTCGCACACCGTCACGTGGTAGCCCAGGAAGGACCCGACCTTGGCGACGGCGGCCGCGAAGTCGATGGCGCCGAAGACGAGCATCCGCGGCTTCGGTGCGAAGCCCCAGACGAAGACCCGCATCCCCTCACCGCGCCGCTCACCGTCCGGGCCGTAGGTCAAGGTGGCGTTGGTGCCCGCCGCCAGCAGGCCGAGGGCGTCGTCGTGCACCGCGGCGTCCGCGCGCGGCGAGCCGAGGCTGCCCTCCGCAGGGACGTCGGGCCGCACCACCATCCGGCGCCCCACCCACGTGGGGTCCGGGTGCTCGATCACGGTCGCCAGGGCCACCGGCCGCCCGGCCTCGATGTCGGCGGCCACCTCCCCCAGCTCGGGGAAGGTCTCGCGCGAGACCCGCTCGACGAAGACGTCGAGGATGCCCCCGCAGGTGAGCCCGACCGCGAACGCGTCGTCGTCGGAGACGCCGTAGCGCTCCAGCACGGGCTCGCCCGAGGCGACGACGGACTGCGCGAGGTCGTAGACCGCACCCTCCACGCAGCCTCCCGACACGGAGCCGACGGCGGTGTCGTCGGGTCCCACCAGCATCGAGGCGCCGGAGGGACGCGGGGCGGAGCGGAAGGTCGCCACGACCGTGCCGACGCCGATGGTCTCGCCGGCCTCCCACCACTGCATCAGCTCGGGCAGCACGTCACGCACGCGCGATCACCTCCGTGAGGTCGGCGAAGGTCGCCAGCGAGTGGCCGGCGAGGAAGTCGTCGCAGTGCGGCAGCGCGGCCACCACCCCGCCCTGCAGCGGCTCGTAGCCCGCCTTGCCGCGGTGGGGGTTGACCCACACCACCCGGTGCGCGATGCGCTGCAGCCGCTCCATCTGCTCGCCGAGCAGCCCGGCATCGCCGCGCTCCCAGCCGTCGCTGAAGACGACGACCACCGCGCCGCGCGCCATCCCGCGCTGGCCCCACCGGTCGAGGAAGACCCGCAGCGTCTCGCCGAGCCGGGTGCCGCCGGACCAGTCGGGCACGACCTCCCCGGCCGCGACGATGGCACGATCGGCGTCGGGCGTGGTGAGCGCGCGGGTCACGTGGGTCAGCCGGGTGCCGAGGGTGAAGGTCTCGACGGTGCCGCCGGAGGTTCGCGCCGAGCGGGTGAGCCGGTGGGCCAGGCGCAGCAGCGCGTCGGCGTACGCCGTCATGGACCCGCTGACGTCGACCAGCAGCACCACCCGGCGGGGACGGGTGCCGCGCCGGCGCCACGCGATCCGGCCGGGCTCACCGAGGTGGCGCAGCGAGTTGCGCAGGGTGCGCGAGGCGTCGAGCTCGCCGCGGTGCCACCGACGGTGGCGTGCCGTACGACGTACGGGCGGGTGCAGCGAGAGCCGCACGAACATCGCCGCGAGACGCCGCCTCTCCGCCGCGTCGAGGGAGGCGACGTCGCGGTGCTGGAGCACCTCCGCCTCCGACGCCATCGCCCGGACCACGTCCTCCTCCTCGGTCTCCCCGGCCCCGCCGGCGCCCTCAGCCTCGGGGAGCAGGTGCGCGGTCGACGGGCGCGAGGCCTCGCGCTGCTGGGCGCGGGGCAGCCCGTCGCGCGGGTCGAACCACGCCGCGAAGACCTGGTCGTAGCGGGCGAGGTCGTCGGGTGAGCCGCAGAGGGTGGCGCGTCCGGCCCAGTAGGTGGCCTGTCGGTCGTCGGCACCGACGGTCGCCACCGCCGCGAGGAACCCGTGGGCGCGGTCCTGCGTCACGGCGACGCCCGCGGCCCGGAGCGCGCGGGTGAAGCCGAGGAGCACCTCGTCGGCCTCGTGGAGGACGTCGTTCATCGCGACAACATCCGGTCGAGCGCGGCGCGCACGCGGTCGGCGTCCTCGCGATACTTCAGCAGGGCGCCGAGGGTGCTGGCCGCCGACGCCAGGTCGAGGTCGGTGGTGCCGAGGTAGGTCAGGGCACGGGCCCAGTCGAGCGTCTCCGCGACGCCGGGCGGCTTGAGCAGGTCGTCGCGAGCACGCAGCTGCTGGACCAGCCCCACCACCTGGCGGGCCAGGGTCTCGCTGACCTCAGGGGCGCGCGAGCGGACGATCTGCACCTCCCGGTCGAGGCCGGGGTGGTCGATCCAGTGGTAGAGGCAGCGCCGCTTCAGCGCGTCGTGCAGCTCGCGGGTGCGGTTGGACGTGAGCACCACCAGCGGAGGTTCGGGCGCGGTGACCGTGCCGAACTCGGGGATGGTGACCTGCCACGTCGAGAGCACCTCGAGCAGGAAGGCCTCGAACTCGTCGTCGGCGCGGTCCACCTCGTCGACCAGCAGCACGGCCGGCGCCTGGCGCAGCGCGGCGAGCACCGGTCGCGCGAGCAGGAAGCGCTCGTCGTACAGGCTCTTCTCGGCCTCGTCGGAGTCGACGTCGCCGGCAGCCTCGAGGGCGCGCAGGTGCAGGATCTGGCGCGGGAAGTCCCAGTCGTAGAGGGCCTGGCTGGCGTCGATCCCCTCGTAGCACTGCAGCCGGACCAGGGGCAGGTCGAGGCTCTGCGCGAGCGCCTCGGCGAGCGCCGTCTTGCCGGTGCCCGGCTCGCCCTCGAGGAGCAGCGGGCGCTGCATCCGGGCGGCGAGGAAGACGACGGTCGCCAGCTCGTCGTCGGAGAGGTAGCCGGTCGCGCCCAGCCGGGCCGCGACGTCGGCGGCGGAGTCCATCCCGTGCACCATGGGACTCAGGCTACGACCCCGCACGTTGGCCGGACGTTGGGTCAGCGGTGGTCCACGTCGGCGCCGGTCGCGAGGTCGCCGCACTCGACCAGCTCGACGTCGTGCGCAGCGAGGTAGTCACGCGCGCCGCGGTCGCCGGTCGCGGTCGCCACGACGCCCGCCCAGTGGTCGCGACCGAGCAGGACCGGGTGCCCCGACACCCCGTCGTACGCCGCCCGCGCCAGCGTCGTGCGCCCGTGCGCGGCGTCGAGCACCCGGTCCACGACGGCGGCGTCGACGTCGGGGAGGTCGACCAGCGAGACGAGGACGCTGTCGTGGTCGGTGCGGGTCAGCGCGTCGAGCCCTGCGCGCAGCGAGGCACCCATCCCCTCGGCCCAGTCGTCGGCGCGGATCCGGGAGACCGACATCGGCAGCAGCGCGGACGCCCGGCGTGCCTCGGCCCCCAGCACCACCACGATCTCCTCGCACGGGCGCAGCGCCTGCACCGCGCGCAGCAGCCACGAGGTGCCGTCGGCGTCGCGGGCCAGCGCCTTGGGCCCGCCGAAGCGGCTCCCCTCTCCGGCAGCCAGCAGCAGTCCGACGGTCACCCGGGTAGCATCCCCGAGCGGTGCGGTGCTCTTCAACCCACCTCCCGCGACTCGGGACCTTGGGCCCGCGATGTCGGGCCGTTGGCCCACGGCGCCAGTGCCGCCGGACTCACAGGCTGGACGCAGACCGCCACCATCCCGCACGCGAGGACCCGCATGAGCACGCGCACGCAGCCGCCGACCCCGCCGACCCGGCCCACCCGACGGGGCACGTCCCAGCCGCCCGCCGCCCGCTACCGCGTCGCCCGGTGGGTGGGCGTCGGGGTCCTCGTCGCACTGGTGGTCGCCGTCATCGCGGTCGTGCTCCGCGACCCGGCCACGACGGACCCGGCTCCCGGCGCGGGCGACGGCGCGGTCGTCGCGCCCAGCGGGCTGGGAGCGGACGGCTCGATCCTCATCGGGGACGGGCCGGTCACCGTCACGATCTACTTCGACTACCTGTGCCCGGCGTGCGGCGCGTTCGAGGAGGCGAACGGCGAGACGCTCGAGCAGCTGCTCGAGGCCGAGGACGTCACGGTGGACCTCCGACCCATCTCCTTCCTGGACCGACTCTCGGAGGGCACCGAGTACTCCACCCGTTCCGCGAACGCCCTGGCGACGGTGGTCGACTCCGCACCCGATCACGCCTGGTCCTTCCACCGGGCGCTGTACGCCCACCAGCCGCCCGAGGGCGCCGAGGGCCTGACCGACGAGCAGCTGGCGAGCATCGCCCGCGACGTCAGCGTGCCGGTGCAGGTGACGGAGCTCTTCGCCGAGCGCCGTCACGAGGCGTGGGTGGCCGAGCAGACCGCCCAGGCGTTCGACAGCGGCGTCACGGGGACGCCCACGATCCTGGTCGACGGCGAGCCGTTCACCGGTGACCCGTACCAACCCGGCTCGCTGGCGGCCGTCGTCGAGCGGGCGGCGCCGTGACCGCGCAGGCGACGCGGAGCGGCGTCGTGGGCGGGACGTCGGGACGGGCAACCGCCCCGTCACGGATCCGCGGGTCCTGGCTCGCGATGCTCTTCTGGTCGGCGGCCAGCCTCACCGCTGCCTTCGTGCTGGCCACGGAGGCCGTCACCCTCGCCGGCGACCAGGAGGCGACCTTCGGCTGCGACATCAATGCCGTTGTCAGCTGCGGCACCGTGGGCAGCTCCTGGCAGGCGTCGGTCTTCGGCTTCCCCAACGCGTTCTTGGGCCTGGTCACCGAGCCAGTGGTGCTGACCATCGCCGCCGCCGGGCTCGCCGGCGTACGCCTCCCACGCTGGATGATGCTGACCGCACAGGTGGGCTACACCCTCGGTCTCGCCCTGGCCTACTGGTTGCTCTACCAGGCGATCTTCCACATCGGCGCGGTGTGCCCGTGGTGCCTGCTGGTCACGGTGGCCACCACCTTCGTGTTCGTGGAGATGACCCGCATCAACGTGCTGGAAGGTCACCTGCCCCTCCCACGAAGGGCACGCCGGTTCGCCGAGGAGCTCATCCACCACCGGCTCGACCTGCTGGCCACCGCGGTGTGGCTGTGCGGGGTCCTGCTTCTCCTCGTCACGCGGTACGGCAGCGCCCTGCTCGGCTGACCCGCCCGCCCGGCCGGCCGTCGGGCGCTCAGGCTCCCGGCACGCCGTGCAGGCCGACGGTCAGGAGCACGGCCGCGTCCTCGAGCGCCTCGAGGTCATGCCGGGTCGGCGGGATCTCGACGTGGTCGCCCGCCTCGCCGTCCCAGGTCTCCTCGCCCGCGTGCAGCCTGACCCTGCCGCGCAGCACCTGCAGGGTCGCCTCACCGGGGCTTTCGTGCTCACCGAGCCGGCGTTGCGCGGCGAGGGCGATGAGCGTCTGGCGCAGCACGCGCCCCTGTCCGCCGTGGAGGGTGTGGGCGCTGCGTCCGGCGCTGCTGCGGCGGGCCTCCGCGAGATGCTCGTCCGCCAGTGCCGTCAGCGAGGTGGTGTTCATCGTCGTCCTCCGAGGTTCGTCGTGGCTGCCGCGGCACGTGCCGCGACGTCGGTGTCGGAGCAGAAGCCCGACCCGGAGCGCTTGAGGCAGAGCAGGCCGAGGAGGGTGTGCTCAGCGTCCACCACGGCCAGCCGACGCAGTCCGGTGCCGGCGAGCTCGTCCCGTAACCGGGCCGCGTCGGCATCCGGCCCGACGGTCCGCCCGGACAGGGTCGACCACCACAGCGCCGGCCCGTCCTCGGGCGCACCCGGCGGCAGGTCCGCGCGGGTCAGCGTCCCCCGCAGCGTCCGCCCCTCGGTGAGGAGCAGGAGGTGGACGTGGCCGTCTGCCAACGCCGACCGTGCCTCGTCGACCGAGACCCTGACCGGCAGGGTCTTCGGGAGGGTGATCATCTGGTCGCGGACCAGTGCCGTCACCGCGGGACCTGGTCCCAGCCGCGGCGGGGTGCCGCACTGCCGAGCGAGCGGTCGTCGCGTGAGCGGTAGACGACGTAGGGACGCGTCAGGTAGCCGACGGGGGCCGAGAACACGTGCACCAGCCGGGTGAAGGGCCACAGCGCGAAGAGGCCGAAGGCGACGAGGGCGTGCAGCTGGAAACCGATCGGCGCCTCAGCCATCAGGTCGGCGTCGGGCTGGAAGGCGAGGAACGAGCGGTACCAGACCGACACGCCCTCGCGGTAGTTGTACTCCCCGCCGAGGCTGAAGATCGAGCCCGCGATGGTGTTCCACATCCCGAGCACGATGGCCGCGCCGAGGAAGGCGTACATCACCTTGTCCATGACGGTGGTGGCGGAGAAGACCGGCCCGACCGTGCGCCGGCGATAGATGAGGATGGTCATGCCGACCAGCGCCACCACCCCGGCGATGAGGCCACCGATGACCGCGACGTAGTGGTAGAGGTGGTCGTCGACCCCGACGGCCTCGGTCCAGGAGCGCGGGACCAGCAGCCCGATGACGTGGCCGCCCACGACGCCGAGCATGCCGAAGTGGAACAGCGGCGAGCCGAGCCGGAGCAACCGGTCCTCGTAGAGCTGGGAGGACCTGGTGGTCCAGCCGAACTTGTCGTAGCGGTAGCGCCACAGGTGCCCGACGACGAAGACCGCGAGGCACAGGTAGGGGACGATGACCCAGAGGAAGACGTTCATCGTGGGGCTCCTACGGGGATGGTGGCGGTCGAGATGAGGGCGGGGCCGGACAGGGCCGGGTCGGCGCCGTATCCGGACAGGCCGACCTCCTCGGCGGGCGGGCCCTGCTCGACGAGACGGCGTACGGCGTCGGCGTCCTCACCCTTGAGCTCGGGCAGGGTGGCGCAGATCGCCAGCAGCGCGGCGGCCCACGGGGAGCCGACGGAGCCGTCGTCGTTGCGCCAGCCGGTGAGGGCGACACGCAGCATCTCCACCCCGGCGCGGTGGTCGTTGAGCAGCCGCCACGCGATGTCGGTGTCGACCGTCGCGCCGAACTGGAGCACGGCGCACAGGTGGTCGGGCAGCTCTCCGAGCTCCTCGGCCCACTCCACCCCGCCCTCGCGGTAGGCCTCCTTGAACTGCACGAGCGCCGCGCCCCGCCTGCGGGTGTCGCCATAGGCGAAGTAGGTCAGGTAGAGCGCGCACTTGCGCGTGTGGTCGAAGGTGGCGACGTAGTCCTGCTGGGCCTCGGCGAGCGGCACCCGGCGCAGGTGATCGAAGAGCCCGGCGAGGTGCGGGTGCTCGGGGGTCAGTGCCTCGAGGTCGTCGAGCGAGGCGATCAGCTCCTCGGTCGGGTAGTCCAGGAGGGCCGAGCAGACCCCCCAGACGCGCGCGGCGTCCTCGTTCGGCTTGGAGGCAGCCCTGCGACGGAACATCACGCGCCACCCCCGTCGCCGCGTGGTGGGAACATCCCCTCGGGAGTCCCCTTGCCGTCCCAGTTGAGGAGGTTCACCCGGCTGGCCTTGTCGTCGGGTGCGGCGAGCGTGTCGGAGGTCTGCCGGTCCTGGAGCATCCGGAAGTTCTCCACCGCCACGGGCGTCGGGTAGCCCGCGCCCTCGCCCAGCAGTGCCTGGTCGTAGTACGAACCAGCCGCGTCGAAGTCGACCGAGCACTCGGTCGCCAGCTCCTCCAGCGCGTGCGCCTGCTCTGCGTGGGCCGGCGGGATCACGTAGCGGTCGGCGTACTTGGCGATCGCCAGCAGGCGGAACATCTCGTACATCTCCTCCTCCGTCATTCCGACGGCAGCGGGGATGTTCGCATCGGGCTCGCGCCCGAGGTTGATGTCACGCATGTAGGAGCGCATCGCGGCGAGCTTCTTCAAGACGCCGTTGACCGGCTCGACATCGCCCGCCGTGAAGAGGTTGGCGAGGTACTCGACCGGGATCCGCAGCGCGTCGATCGCGGCGAACAGGTTGCCCCGGTCCTCGGCGTCCTCACCGGTCTCCTTGACGACGTCGACCACGGGCGACAACGGCGGGATGTACCAGACCATCGGCATCGTGCGGTACTCCGGGTGCAGCGGCAGGGCGACCTTGTAGTCGGTGATGAGCCGGAGCACGGGCGACTTCTTCGCCGCCTCGATCCAGTCGGCCTCGATGCCTGCGGCGAGGGCCGCTCGCTCGACCTCGGGGTCGCGGGGGTCGAGGAACACGCTGCGCTGCGCCTCGTAGAGGTCGTGGTCGTCCTCGACCGACGCAGCCTCGAGGACCGCGTCTGCGTCGTAGAGCATGAGCCCGATGTAGCGCAGCCGGCCCACGCAGGTCTCCGAGCACACGGTCGGGATGCCGACCTCGATCCGCGGGTAGCAGAAGGTGCACTTCTCGGCCTTGCCGGTCTTGTGGTTGAAGTAGACCTTCTTGTAGGGGCATCCCGAGACGCACATGCGCCAACCGCGGCAGCGGTCCTGGTCCACGAGCACGATGCCGTCCTCGGCGCGCTTGTAGATCGCGCCGGAGGGGCACGACGCCGCGCAGGAGGGGTTGAGGCAGTGCTCGCAGATGCGCGGCAGGTAGAACATGAAGGTCTCTTCGAACTCGAGCTTGACCTTGTCCTCGATGCCCTTGAGCATCACGTCACGCGCGGCGTGCTCCTGCGAGCCGCCGAGGTCGTCGTCCCAGTTGGCCGACCACTCGACGTTCATGTCCTTGCCGGAGATCAGGCTCTTGGGCCGGGCCACCGGGAAGGTGTCGGTCTGCGGGGAGCTCGTGAGCGTCTCGTAGTCGTAGGTCCACGGCTCGTAGTAGTCGTCGATCGAGGGCAGCTTGGGGTTGGAGAAGATGGTGAGGAGCTTCTTCAGCCGCCCGCCGGCCCGGAGCGCCAGCCGCCCGTTGGGCTTGCGGATCCATCCGCCCTGCCACTCGTCCTGGTCCTCGTAGGTCCGGGGGTAGCCGAGGCCCGGCCGGGTCTCGACGTTGTTGAACCAGACGTACTCCATCCCGGTGCGGTTGGTCCACGCCTGCTTGCAGGTCACCGAGCAGGTGTGGCACCCGATGCACTTGTCGAGGTTCATCACCATGGCCATCTGAGCCATCACGCGCATGTTGTGTCGTCTCCTCTTCCGGCTCAGTACTCGACCGGCGCGGTCCGCTTGCGGATCATCGTCACTTCGTCCCGGTTGTTGCCGATCGGACCGATGTAGTTGAAGAAGTAGGCGAGCTGGGCGTAGCCGCCGACGATGTGGTTGGGCTTGAGCAGCACGCGGGTGAGGCTGTTGTGGATGCCCCCGCGCTTGCGGTCACGCTCGGTCAGCGGCACGTCGATCAGCCGGTCCTGCGCGTGGTGCATGTAGACGGTGCCCTCGGGCATCCGGTGGCTGACGATGGCCCGGGCCGCTACGACGCCGTTGCGGTTGACCATCTCGATCCAGTCGTTGTCCTTGATCCCGACCTTGGCGGCGTCGCGGTCGGAGACCCACACCGACTGGCCACCTCGCGACAGCGAGAGCATGAACAGGTTGTCCTGGTACTCCGAGTGGATCGACCACTTGTTGTGCGGCGTGAGGTAGCGGACCGAGACGCCGAGCTCGTTCTGCTCGCCGATCGGCGCCTCCCCGAAGAGCTCGGTCATGTTGAGCGGCGGCCGGTAGACCGGCAGCGCCTCACCCATGCCGAGGAACCAGTCGTGGTCGACGTAGAACTGCTGGCGACCGGTCAGGGTGTGGAACGGCTTCTTCCGCTCGATGTTGATGGTGAACGGGCTGTAGCGCCGGCCTCCGGACTCCGATCCCGACCACTCCGGCGAGGTGATCACCGGCACCGGCTGGACCTGGGTGTCGGCGAAGGTGATCTGCTTGCCCTCGTGCTCGGCGGCAAGGTCGTGCAGCTGCATGCCGGTGCGCTTCTCCAGGAACTTGAAGCCCTGGGTGGCCAGGTGGCCGTTGGAGACCCCGGCCAGGTGGAGCATCGCGTCGGCCATCTGGACGTCGGTCTCGACCTTGGGCTGGCCGTCCCCGGCGCCGCCGTGGACCACCCCGTTGCGGGTGCGCAGGATGTCGACCTCGCGCTTGACGTCGTAGGCGACGCCCTTGGTGAGCATCCCGACCTTCTCCAGGAGCGGGCCGATCGAGGTCATCTTGTCGAAGATCGCGGTGTAGTCGCGCTCGGCGACCGCGATCACCGGCATCGTCTTGCCCGGCACCGGGTCGACCTCGCCGAGCTTCCAGTCCTTGACCACGCCGTGCTCGGAGGCCATCGCCTCCGGCGTGTCGTGCCACAGCGGCTTGGCGATGACGTCCTTGCGGGTGCCGAGGTGGTCGACAGCGAGCTCGGAGAACTTCTTCGCGATCACCTTCCACGCGTCCCAGTCCGACTTCGTCTGCCACGGCGGCGCGATCGCCGGGTTGAACGAGTGGACGAAGGGGTGCATGTCGGTGGTGGAGAGATCGTGCTTCTCGTACCAGGTCGCGGCCGGCAGCACGACGTCGCTGAAGATCGTCGACGACGTCATCCGGAAGTCGATCGTCATCAGCAGGTCGAGCCGGCCCTCGGCCGCCTTCTCCGCCCACACGACGTCCGTCGGGCGCTGGTCCGGCGGCGCCTCCACCGCGGTGGCGGCCGAGTCGGTGCCCAGCAGGTGGCGCAGGAAGTACTCGTTGCCCTTGGCCGAGGAGCCGAGCAGGTTCGAGCGCCACAGCGACAGCACGCGCGGGTGGTTGTCCTCGTGCTCGGGGTCCTCGACGGCGAACCGGAGGCTGCCCTCCTTGAGCTGCTGGGCGACGTACGCCGGAGCCTCCATGCCCGCCGCCTCGGCGTCGTCGGCCAGCTGCAGGCTGCTGCGGTCGAACGTGGGGTACGACGGCGACCACCCGAGCCGGACCGACTGGGCCAGCAGGTCCATCATCGTCCTCCCGGCGAAGACGCCCGTGCCGGAGTCGAGGTCGTCGGCGCTGAAGCCGTCGTAGCGGTACTGCGAGGTGTTCACGTACCAATAGGCGGTCTGGTTCATGTGACGCGGCGGCCGGTGCCAGTCGAGCGCGAAGGCCATGTGCTGGAAGCCCATGATCGGGCGGATCTTCTCCTGCCCGACGTAGTGGGCCCAGCCTCCGCCGTTGCGGCCCTGCGTACCGGTGATCGTGGTGAGCAGGAGGATCGCGCGGTAGATCTGGTCGGAGTGGAACCAGTGGTTGACCCCGGCGCCCAGCAGGATCATGCCGCGACCGTCGGTGTCGATGGCGTTCTGTGCCCACTCCCGCGCGAGGCGGGTGACCTGGCTGGCCGGGACGCCGGTGTGCTGCTCCTGCCACGCGGGCGTGGCGGGGACGGCGGGGTCGTCGTAGCCGCGGGGGTCCGACTCGCTGGCGCGCGGCCACACCCCCGGCAGGCCGTCGCGGGCGACGCCGTACTGCGCGAGCAGCAGGTCCAGCACGGTGGTGACCACGCGCTCGCCCACGCGGGCGACGGGCACGCCGCGGCGCTCGTGGACGACCTTGCCGTCGGCCGCGTCGAAGCGCGGCAGCTCGACCTCGACGGACTCGCGGGTCCCGCCCTGGTGGTCGCGGTACATGCTGAGCGCGGGGTCGATGTCGCCGAGCTCGAGGTTCCACTTGCCCAGGCCCTCGTCGCCGAAGCGGTCGCCGATGGAGCCGTGCGGGATGCGCACCTCGCCGGTGGCGGCGTCGATGACGGCCGGCTTCCACATGGCGTTCTCGCTGTCCCCGCCGAGGTCGCCTTCGACGAGGAACTTGCCGGGACGGTAGGCCCCGGAGGCGTCCGGCTCGAGGCAGACGAGGTGTGGCAGGTCGGTGTACTGCTTGTTGTAGGACTCGAAGAACGGCGTGCTCGCGTCAGCGAAGAACTCCTTGAGCACGACGTGCCCCATCGCCATCGCCAGCGCACCGTCGGTGCCGGGCGCCGGGCTCACCCACTCGTCGGCGAACTTCACGTTCTCGGCGTAGTCGGGCGCCACGGCGATGACCTTCTGCCCGCGGTAGCGCGCCTCGGTCATCCAGTGGGCGTCGGGCGTGCGGGTCATCGGGACGTTGGAGCCCCACATCATCAGGTAGCCGGCATCCCACCAGTCCCCCGACTCCGGGACGTCGGTCTGGTCGCCGAACATCTGCGGCGAGGCATTCGGCAGGTCGGCGTACCAGTCGTAGAAGGAGAGCATCGGGGCGCCGATGAGCTCGAGGAAGCGCGCGCCCGAGGTGTAGGAGACCGGCGACATCGCGGGGATCGGTGAGAAGCCGGCGATCCGGTCGGGACCCCACCGCTTGACGGTGTAGACGTGCGCCGCGGCAATGATCTCGACGACCTCGTCCCACGTCGCGCGCACCAGGCCACCCTTGCCGCGAGCCTTCTTGTAGACCCGCGCCTTCTCCTCGTCCTGGACGATGGATCCCCAGGCCACGACCGGGTCGCCGTACTGCTGCTTGGCGGCGCGGTACATCTCGAGCAGCACGCCGCGGACGTAGGGGTAGCGCACCCGGGTCGGGCTGTAGGTGTACCAGCTGAACGCGGCGCCGCGCGGGCACCCGCGCGGCTCGTACTCCGGGCGGTCGGCACCGGCACTGGGGTAGTCGGTCTGCTGCGCCTCCCAGGTGATGATCCCGTCCTTGACGTAGACCTTCCACGAGCAGGAGCCGGTGCAGTTGACCCCGTGCGTGGAGCGCACCACCTTGTCGTGGCTCCAGCGGTCGCGGTAGAAGACGTCGCCCTCGCGGCCGCCCTTCTTGTGCAGGGTCCGCTGGTCCTCGCTCACCTCCGCCTTGGTGAAGAACCGGCGGCTGCCGATCAGTGCCGACGTCAGGGAGCTTTCGTGGGGCATGGTGGAGATCCTCCGGGCAGGGTCGAGGCGGTCGGCGATTTCGACCCTAGACACCACGCACGCCCCACCGCCACCATCTGGGGGAGCGAGCAGCACAAGGTCACCAATAAAAGGACTTTGGTCCCGAATTGGTCCTCCGGCCGTGCACAAGGGCCGCCCCATCCACCACAGTCGTCCTGGCGGGCCGCGCAGGGCGGCCCCACGGAGGAGTCGAGATGAGCGAGCCCCAGACCGGTCGCAGCCGGGTGCTCTGGCTGTCCACCGTGGCGTTCACGCTGATGTTCGCCGTGTGGCTGATGTTCGGGATCCTCGGCAAGCCCATCCAGGAGGAGTTCGGCCTCTCCGAGGTGCAGCTGTCGTGGATCGTGGCCGCTGCCGCCCTCAACGGCTCGCTCTGGCGGCTGCCCGCTGGCATGGTCACCGACCGCATCGGCGGGCGCAAGGTGATGACCTTCCTGATGCTCGCGACCGCGGTCCCCGCGTTCCTCGTCTCCCGCGTCGAGTCCTACGGCGCGCTGCTCGTGCTGGCCTTCCTGGTCGGCTTCGCCGGCAACGCCTTCTCGTCGGGCATCGCGTGGAACTCCGCGTGGCAGCCCCGCGAGCACCAGGGCTTCGCCCTCGGCGTGTTCGGCGCCGGCAACGTCGGCGCTTCGGTCACCAAGTTCATCGGCCCGCCGCTCATCGCCGCCACCGCGGGGGCGACGTACTTCGGCTTCATCGAAGGCGGGTGGCGGCTCGTGCCCGTGGTGTACGCCGTGCTGCTGGTGGTCATGGCCGCCCTGCTGTGGTTCGGCACACCGAGCCACGACCTCGCGCCCGGCACCGGGCAGCCCCTGCGCCACCAGCTGCGTCCGCTGCGCAGCGTGCGCGTGTGGCGCTTCAGCCTCTACTACGTCGCCGTGTTCGGCGCGTACGTCGCGCTCGCCGCCTGGTTGCCCACCTACTACATGGACAACTTCGACGTCTCGTTGCAGACGGCTGCCCTGCTGACGGCGACGTACATCTTCCCGGCCAGCCTCCTGCGGCCCTACGGCGGACACCTGTCCGACCGCTTCGGTGCGCGCCGCGTCATGTACTGGACGTTCGGCGCCATGCTGCTGGTGACCGGGATCTTGATGATGCCCAACGGGCACATCGTGATCAACCACCCCGACGGGTCGCAGAGCGAGCACCTGGCCTACAGCATCGGGCTGGCGCCGTTCGCGGTGCTCGTGTTCCTCCTCGGGTGCGCGATGGGAGTCGGCAAGGCGGCGGTCTTCAAGCACATCCCCGAGTACTTCCCCGACAACGTGGGCGCGGTCGGCGGCCTCGTCGGGATGCTCGGCGGCCTGGGCGGGTTCTTCCTGCCCCCGCTCTTCGCCTACACGAAGGCCTGGTCGGGCTTCCCCTCGAGCACGTTCTTCGTCCTGTTCGTGCTCACCCTCACCTGCGCGGCCTGGATGCACTGGACCGTGGTCCACATGCTGCACACCCAGTCCCCCGAGCTGGCAGGGCGGCTCGAGAACCCCAACGACGACCGCCGGCCCGGGCTGGGCGTGGCGCACGACCGACTGCCTGAGGAGGCACGCGCATGACCACCGACGCACAGCCGCGCAGGAGCG
Organism: uncultured Nocardioides sp.; assembly: GCF_947488025.1. Taxonomy (GTDB): domain Bacteria; phylum Actinomycetota; class Actinomycetes; order Propionibacteriales; family Nocardioidaceae; genus Nocardioides. The sequence goes on from NZ_CANKYS010000001.1 coordinate 540,430, forward strand.
GCGAGTGGCTGGAGTCCTGGGACCCCGAGAACGAGGAGACGTGGGACGAGCGCCTGGCGTGGCGGACCCTGTGGCTCACCACGTTCGCCCTGTTCCTCGCCTTCGTCGCGTGGTTCCTGCCAAGCGCACTCATCCCCAAGCTCAACCCGCTGGGCTACAGCTTCAGCACCACCCAGCTCTACTGGATGGCCGCCATGCCGGGCCTCTCTGCGGGCCTGTTCCGGCTCCTGTGGATGGTCCTGCCCCCGATCATGGGCACCCGGAAGATGGTGGCCCTCACCTCCCTGCTGCTGGTCTTCTCGACCCTCGGGTGGGGCGTACGCGTCCAGGAACCCACCGCGCCCTACTGGGAGCTGATGGTGCTCGCCTTCCTGGCGGGCATCGGCGGAGGCGCGTTCTCTGGCTTCATGCCGAGCACCTCCTACTTCTTCCCGAAGCGGAAGCAGGGAACGGCGCTCGGGCTCCAGGCCGGGCTCGGCAACTTCGGCGTCTCCGCAGTCCAGCTGCTCACGCCCTACCTCATCGGCTTCTCGTGGCTGGCGTTCTTCGGGTCGAACCAGACGATCTCGATGCCCGGCAAGGCACCCCAGGACGTCTGGTACCAGAACGCCGCCTTCATCTGGATCCCGCTCATGGTCCTTGCCGCCATCCTCGCCTGGACGATGCTCAAGTCCGTGCCGATCAAGGCCAACATCCGCCAGCAGTTCGACATCTTCGGCAACGTCGACACCTGGCTCATGACGCTGCTGTACATCATGACCTTCGGGACCTTCTCCGGACTGGCGGCCCAGTTCGGCCTGCTGATGGCAGACCTCTACGGCATCAGCAACCCCGACATCGTCCAGGGGACAGGTGCCGCGGCGACCGTCCTGGTCGAGGGCTACGACGTCCCCGACGTGGTGAAGTTCGTCTTCCTCGGTCCGCTGGTCGGCGCCGGCGCCCGTGTGCTGTTCGCCCCGTTGACCGATCGCACAGGGGGCGCGATCTGGACCCTGGTGTCCGGTGTCGGACTGATCATCTCGATCGCCTTCACCATCCCGGCTCTGACCCCGGACGCCACCTCGGCTGCGACGCTGGAAGCCGGGTTCGACCAGTTCCTGTGGGGCATGCTCGCGATCTTCCTCTTCGCCGGCATCGGCAACGCATCGACGTTCAAGCAGATGCCGATGATCTTCGAGAAGCGGCAGGCAGGCGGCGTCATCGGCTGGACCGCGGCGATCGCTGCTTTCGGCCCGTTCTTCTTCGGGATCGGCGTCACGACCCTCGGCCCGACGACCTTCTACGCCATCGGGATCGCGTGGGCCGTCATGTGCGTGGCCATCACCTGGGTCCGCTACGCCCGGAAGGGAGCACCGAAACCCGGGTGACGCGCACAGGCCGTCAGTCCGGGAAAGCCTCGGTGTACATCGCCTCGAGCTCGGGGTCGGTCTCCGCGGTGAAGCCGCACAGGGTCACCCGGTCGCCGTCGGCGCTGACGAGGTAGGTCTGGCCCTCCTGGAAGTCGACGGCCATCAGGAGGTCGTCGAGGCTCCTGCTGGGCGCCTCGACGGTGACCGTCGACGCGTCCCCGCCGGCGTACCACTGCTCCACCTCGAGGGTGGCGGTCCCGTCCTCGACCGAGGTGACGGTGCCCTCGAAGGCGGTGTCGAAGGTGGACAGCACCTCCGCGGACGGCATCGCGCACTTGCCCGCCGTCGACCCGTCGGCGACGAGGGCAAGGGTCTCGCTGGAGCTCGTCGCGGACGGGCTCTCGCTGGTGGACGGCTCAGTGGTGGCCGCGGTGTCGTCCTCGGACCCGCAAGCGGAGAGGACGAGGACGAGGGTCGCCGCGAGGGCGGGGAGCAGGCGGACGGTGCGGAATCGGTCATCGTGTCGGCTCATGGCAGGCATCCCTTCGTCAGGCGTGAGGAGCGGCCTCGCTCCTGTGCAGGTGGGACGGGACGCGCGTCGAGCGGGTTCCCGTGGATCATCGACCGTCGTCCTCGTCCTCCTCCTCGACGCGGCGCTTGATGCGTCCGAGGCCGGGGATCTTGCCGAGGATCTCGTTGAGCTCCCGGGAGACGTCGAGCAGGTCGTGCAGGTCGGGGGCCACCGACCCCAGGGTCGCCAGGACGGGCAGGATGTCGCGCTCGAACTGCTCGGTCACCGCGGGGAGATGGTCCACGAGGGTCACCAGCGCGGCCACCTCGTCGGGGTGCGTGGTGTCGGCGAGCGTCTGCAGCGTCGGCTGGAGCTTGGTCAGGGACGGCTCCAACGCGTCGAGCAGCCCGCCGGCCCGGCCCGCCTGCACGGCAGCGCCGTCGACCACGGCATCCACCCGCTCGATCTCCGCCGCCGCGGCGTCGACCACGGTGCCCACCCTGGCCACCTCGGTGGTCGCTGCGTCCACGACCCCGCCCACACGCCCGACCTCGGCGGTCGCTGCGTCCACGACCGTGCCCACCCTGGCCACCTCGACGGTCGCTGCGTCCACGACCCCGCCCACACGCCCGACCTCGGCGGTCGCGGCGTCCACGACCGTGCCCACCTTCGCCACCTCCGACGTTGCCGCGTCCACGACCGTGCCCACCCGGGCCACCTCGGCGGTCGCTGCATCGACGACCGTCCCCACGCGCCCTACCTCGGCGGTCGCTGCATCGGCGACCACCTCGACGCGGTCGACGATGGCGGACGCCCGGGCGAGGAGGACCTCGGCCTGGTCGAGCAGCGCCAGCATGCGCGGCACCGCACCGAGGAGCGCCTCGACCTGCTCGCTCCCCCGCTCGAGGGCTGACATCACGTCACGGGGTCCGGGCACGGGCAGGCGCATGCGCCATTCCTACCAGCGGCTCCCCGAGGCAGCCCTTGCGGCGGGCGCGGTGGCTCCCCGCGAGGGGTACGCCACCGAGCCCGCCAACGCACGTGCGGCGGTAGTGGCCGTCGAAGCCGCGTTCCGGGGACCACATCCGCAGCACGTGCGGTGCCCCGGACCTCCGCCGTCGACCTTGGTCGGAAAATGAGAGCAGGACCGCCGCCGGAGCGGAGGCCCTGCTCATGGTGCGGGTACGTCGAACTGGTCAGCTCGCCGAGAACGGAACCGCGAACTGGTTCACGGTGGAGCCGGTGGCGGGCAGGCCCAGCTCGCTGGCGGTCGCGGACCGCAGGAGCCAGCCACCTCGCGTGTTGTTGGTCGCGATGCCACTGCACGCGGGGTTGTCGAAGCCGATCGCCTGGAACGACACGGACGTCGAGAAACCGTTCGTGACGCTGGTCGGGACCATCCACGTGTTGAGGGTGCGGCTGAACACGCCGTACTTGCCCATCATGAATCGGTTGCCCGGGTTGTTCGAACCGCCGCCGTCGTTGAGGTAGGCCTGGCCGCCCGCCGCCGTGGCGCACGCGTTCGTGTAGTAGACCTGTGCAGGATTGACGACGCCGTTCCACGTGGCGGTGAAGAGGTAGCCCGTCGAGGTCACGAACGACACGCTGCCGCGGTCCATGGAGACGACCTTCCCCAGCGTGACCTCGTTCGCGTCCTTCAGCGTCAGCCCGCCGCCGGCGGGGCCCGCCGGACCGGTCTCGCCGGTCGCGCCGGTGTCGCCCTTGGGTCCGGTGGCGCCGACGGGGCCCTGAGGGCCGGCCGGTCCCACGGGGCCGACGGGTCCGGTTGCTCCGGCGGGTCCGACCGGGCCGGTTGCCCCGACGGCACCGGCCGCACCGGTGGAACCAGTGGCGCCCGCCGCTCCTGTGGCGCCCGTCTCGCCGGTCTCGCCCTGGTCGCCCTGGTCACCCTTGGGACCGATCGGGCCGCGGAGGTTGACCACGGGCGCCCAGCCGTTCGCCGTCTTCTCGTAGGCGTCCCACGACGTCGTGTCGAGGTACCAGTCGCCGACGGCGCCCGTCCCCGCGGAGGGCGCACCTGCGCCGCGCAGCCACGCGCTGCCGGCCGCGCCGGTGTCACCCTTGGCACCCGTCGCGCCGGTGTCACCCCGATCACCCTTGGCTCCGGTGTCACCCTTCTCGCCCGTGTCGCCCTTCGCACCAGCGGCACCCGTGGCGCCGGTCAGGCCGGTGTCGCCCCGGTCGCCCTTGGCTCCGGTGTCACCCTTCTCGCCCGTGTCGCCCTTCGCGCCGGCGGCACCCGTGGCGCCCGTCGCGCCGGTGTCGCCCTTGGCACCCGTCGCGCCGGTCTCGCCCCTCGCGCCGGTCGCGCCGGTCGCGCCGGTCGCGCCAGCCGAGCCGGTGTCACCCTTCGAGCCCTGGGGACCGACGGCTCCGGGAGCACCGGTGGCGCCCATGATGTTCACGCGGAACTCCCAGCCGCGCGGGGTGTTCTTGTACGCGTCGCCGGTGGCGGTGTCGAGGTACCAGCTGTTGGTGGAGCCGTCTTTCGCGGCCGGGGCTCCCACGCCGGAGTTCCAGCTCGTGCGGAGGCTCTTGACCGCCGCGGTGCTGAGCTGTCGCTTGCCGAGAGAGCGATCGGCGATGTCAGCGCCGGTGACGGACTTGTCCTTGATGTCCTTGCCGGTGATCAGTGCCCCGGCCGTGGCGCCTCCCACGCCGGCCGAGACCACCAGGGCACCGGCGACGAGCAGGGCTGAGACGGTGCGCCCCTTCGGGCGCGCAGGCAGGAACGAAGGCACGATGGGTGAACCCCTCAGAGTCACGAGCGCCACCTCGGTGGTGGCGCGACACCGGGAGCCTAGGGACTGCCGGAGCCGGTGTCCGGCGAACACCGCAATCACCTGTAAGGGTGTACTGAACGCGACAAGGCCCCCGCCGGAGCGGGGGCCTTGTCGGTGGTGCTGTGGATCAGGTGGAGCTGACTGGACTCAGAAGTCCATGCCGCCCATGCCGCCCATGTCGCCGCCGGGCATGGCCGGCGCCTTCTCGGGCTTGTCGGCCACGACGGCCTCGGTGGTGAGGAACAGCGCGGCGATCGACGCGGCGTTCTGGAGCGCCGAGCGGGTGACCTTGGCCGGGTCGATGATGCCCTCGGCGATCATGTCGACGTAGTCACCGGTCGCAGCGTTGAGGCCGTGACCGGCCTCCAGGTTGGCGACCTTCTCCGCAACGACGCCGCCCTCGAGGCCGGCGTTGACAGCGATCTGCTTGAGCGGGGCGGAGGTCGCGACGCGCACGATGTTGGCGCCGGTCGCCTCGTCACCCGACAGGTCGAGCTTGTCGAACGCGGTGGCAGCAGCCTGGACGAGCGCCACGCCGCCGCCGGCGACGATGCCCTCCTCGACCGCGGCCTTGGCGTTGCGGACGGCGTCCTCGATGCGGTGCTTGCGCTCCTTGAGCTCGACCTCGGTGGCCGCGCCGACCTTGATGACGGCCACGCCGCCGGCCAGCTTGGCGAGGCGCTCCTGGAGCTTCTCGCGGTCGTAGTCGGAGTCCGACTTCTCGATCTCGGCACGGATCTGGTTGACCCGGCCCTCGATCTGGCCCTGGTCGCCCGCGCCCTCGACGATGGTGGTCTCGTCCTTGGTGATGACGACCTTGCGGGCCTGGCCGAGGAGCTCGATGCCGGCCGACTCGAGCTTGAGGCCGACCTCCTCGGAGATGACCTGGCCACCGGTGAGGATGGCGATGTCCTGCAGCATGGCCTTGCGGCGGTCACCGAAGCCGGGAGCCTTGACGGCGACCGACTTGAAGGTGCCCTTGATCTTGTTGACGACCAGGGTCGACAGCGCCTCGCCGTCGACGTCCTCGGCGATGATCAGCAGCGGCTTGCCGGACTGCATGACCTTCTCCAGCAGCGGGAGGAGGTCCTTGACCGTGGAGACCTTGGAGTTGGCGATGAGGATGTAGGGGTCCTCCAGCACCGCCTCCATGCGCTCGAGGTCGGTGGCGAAGTAGGCCGAGATGTAGCCCTTGTCGAAGCGCATGCCCTCGGTCAGCTCGAGGTCCAGCCCGAAGGTGTTGGACTCCTCGACGGTGATGACGCCTTCCTTGCCGACCTTGTCCATCGCCTCGGCGATGATCTCGCCGACGGTGGTGTCAGCGGCGGAGATCGACGCGGTGGAGGCGATCTGCTCCTTGGTCTCGACGTCCTTGGCCATGGCGAGCAGCTGCTCGGACACGGCGGCGACGGCGGCCTCGATGCCGCGCTTGAGACCCATCGGGTTGGCGCCGGCCGCGACGTTGCGCAGGCCCTCGCGGACCATGGCCTGGGCCAGGACGGTGGCCGTCGTCGTGCCGTCACCGGCGACGTCGTCGGTCTTCTTGGCGACCTCCTTGACCAGCTCGGCGCCGATCTTCTCGTAGGGGTCCTCCAGCTCGATCTCCTTGGCGATCGAGACGCCGTCGTTGGTGATCGTGGGGGCGCCCCACTTCTTCTCCAGGACGACGTTGCGGCCCTTGGGGCCGAGGGTGACCTTGACGGCGTCGGCGAGGGTGTTCATGCCCCGCTCGAGGCCGCGGCGGGCCTCCTCGTTGAAAGCAATCAGCTTGGCCATATCGCGTGCGATTCCTATCGACGTGAGTCTGTGTGTCGACACCAGGCAGGCTGCCCGCGACGGACGATCCCGCTCGGCCGGCGATCCATTCCCGCCGGCGTCGGGGACCTCAGCGTCACCTGGGTCGTTTGTCACTCTCGTGATGAGAGTGCCAGCGTCATGTTTAGCACTCGCACCCCGAGAGTGCAAACGTCAGGTCAGGCTCGTGCAGCCGCCGCTCAGGGCAGCTTCACCAGGCGTACGCCGCTCGAGACCTGTGCCACCGCCGTCTTGAAGATGTCGGCGAGCTCGCTCCCCTGAGCCGCGCAGAAGTAGTAGTCCTTGTCGGTGTTCTCCTCGACGCGAGATGCGGTCGTCGTGCACGGGCTGGCCTCGCTCGGGACACCCGAGTCGGCTGGCGACGCTGCTTCCGCCAGCGCGTCACGGGTCCACGTGCCTGTCGAGGAGCCGTCGGAGCAGTTGGCCGATGTGGCCTCGCCGAACCCGATCGTGATGACCAGGACGTCCTGCTCCTTCGCGTTCTCCGCCACGTCCACGAGCTTCTGGCACCCGTTCTGCCCCTTGGACCAGCCTGCGTTCTGCCGCCCGGAAGCGACGTCGCCGGAGTCGCTGAGACTGGTCGAGCCGCCCTCGAAGACCTCGAACGGGCGACCGTCGGTCTCGAAGACGATCACCTTGCGCACCGTCCCAGGCCGCGCCGGCATCCCCGCGAGATTGTTCTCCGACGAGTAGAGCAGCTTGCGCGCTGCCCCTTTCATTGCCGACGCCAGGTGCGTGCCGTAGTAGGGGTCCGACGACCCGTTGCCCGGATCTCCCCATGCACCCTTGGCACACGTCAGACCGCGCACGACGGGATCCCCGGTGTTGGTGCGCTTGCCCGAGCCGGTCCCCGAGACGTAGTTGTTGCTGAAGTTGGTGGCCACCCAGACCCCGGCCTTCATGCCGTCCTCGATCTCACCGGTGGTGACGCGACGCGGCGGCGGGCCGGGCTTGGTGGGGCAACCGGTGTTGGGGACGGACTTGTTGATGGTGCCGAGGGCGACGTAGTGCATGGTCGGGTCCATCGTCAGCAGCGTGTCCTTGATGGCGTCCATCATCGTGTTGCGGTTGTCGTTGGACATGCTGGGCGTTCGGTCCGCCATGAACACCACGTCCAGAGGATTGGGCGAGTCCTGCCCGCACGACCCCTTGCAGGCGGCCGACGCCACGGATCCGGTCGACCCCTCGCTCTTGCCGAAGACGTTGGCGAAGCCGAAGGGCACGTCCTTCTCGGCCACCACCTCGACGGTGTTGCAGGTGGTCGTGAGGCTCGGCGCGCACGGGATCTTGCAGATCTTGGTGTTGCACCGCAGGTCCGGATACTTGGACGTCGTGAAGGGCGCCGTCCCGGGGTTGCACGTGCTGGGGATCTGGTCGACACGCACGCTCGCGGAGGCCCCGGTCGAGGCGACCACGCACCACAGCCGGATGCGCGGGTTCTGCTCGGTGAAGTCGATGCGCAGGTCGGGGTCGTTGGTCAGCGCCATCTCGCGGGCGGCGTCCATCGCGGCGTCGCCGCTGGCCGGCATGGTGAAGGCGCCGGCGTGGGCCGCCGCGTCGACGGCGTCGTGCAGCTTCTGACGTTCCATCGCGAGCATCGCGATGTCGATGCCGATCGCCGCCACCCCGAAGATGACGACGGAGAGGATGACCGTCATCAGGGCGACGGCCCCGTCCTCGTCGCGGCGCCGCGACCAGGGGCGGCGCATCACTCGATCCTCATGCGGTTGGTCTTCGCGAGGTGGAAGTCCCCGCCGCCGCCCACGAGGTCGCCGATGGGCGTGATCCAGTCGTGGGTGAAGTCGACGGTGACCTCGGCGACGCCGCCGCTCTCCTGACCCGCGTCCCAGCTGGTGCACGTCGTGCTGTCCTGCTTCTTGCACGCGACGGTGATCGTGAACGTGCCCCCGAGGTCCGACATCCCGCGGGTCACCGCGGACCGGATCTCCGACTCGGTGGCCCCCAGGCTCGCCTCCCGCACGCCTTCGCGGGCCGCGTTGTTGACGATCGCGTAGCGGTTGATGGCGAACCCGAAGTCGATGATCCCGAAGAGGACGACGAGCAGGACCGGCACGACGAGTGCGAACTCCACCGCCGCCGCACCGCGATCCCCGCGTGGGCGTGTTCTGGGCATGACTATTTCCTCCCGCAGGTGCGACGCGGGAGAAGGCTCCCGCCGCCGCGAAGGTTGTGACGGTGATCCGGCACGGATGACGGATCACCGGTCCCGCCCGCACCCCCCAGCGCAGGCAAGACAAGGGCAACCTAACCGGAGGGGGGCACGCTCCACCCCCCGGAGCGGGATTTGTTTGCCGAGCGGTCTAGACCGGGCGGTCAGGCGCGAGCGGCGAGCCGGGCAGCGACGAGGTCGGCGAACGGCTCGGCGTTGGCCGGCGACACGTCCAGGTAGAGCCCCGGCTCGATCAGCTCGAGCTCGCTGACGACCCAGTCGCCGTCCCAGCGCAGCAGGTCGACGCGGAGGTAGTCCAACGGTCGGTCGAAGCGCCCGGCCATCGCGTCGTACGCCGTCATCACCAGGTCGCCCACGTCGCCGGTCGCGACGGCGCGCACCTGGCCACCGAACTCCTCGTTGACCCGTACGTCGCCCTCCCCCGGCAGCTTGTCGAAGCGCTGCCCGAGCCTGCCGTCGAGGACGTAGCCCGACGACTCCCCGTGGGTGCGGATCGACTCGACGAGCGGCTGCACGACCCAGGGCCCGTCGACCTCGGGGTAGTCGGGGTGGCTGCGGACCGGACGGCCCAGGCGCGGGTCGTCGGGATCGGTGACCACGAGGAGTCCTGCTCCGCCGGCACCCACGCGAGGCTTGACGACAGCCGTGCCGAAGTGGCGTACGCCGTCGGCCAGCTCGTCGCGGTCGTCGGCGAGAAGCGTCGGCACGACCGGCAGGTCGCCGAGCTCGGTGAGGTAGCGCTTGTCGTGGTTCCAGGCGAAGACGTCGGCGCCGTTGAGCAGGCGGGCCTGGTCGAGCGACGCCGTCCACGCGAGGAACTCGGCGTGCCGGGTGACGTAGTCCCACGTGGAGCGTACGGCGACGAGGTCGGCGTCCGACCAGTCGACGGACGGGTCGTCCCAGCGGGCCCAGGCGAAGTCGATGCCACGGTCGCGGAGCACGGCGTCGAGGGCGCCCGCGCCGGGCTCCCCCTGCGGCAGGTCACCGCTGGTGGCGAGCAGGACCGTCATGACTCGTCGGGGTCACCCGAGTCGTCGGGCAGCTCGGAGGCGCCGTAGAGCTCGTGCGCGACGTTGTCGCGGTTGGTGCCCTCGCGGTTGTCGCCCTTCTCGATGATCACGAGGTTGTGGTAGCAGTGCACGGCGCGGACCCACTGGTCGGTGTAGGTGGGCTCGTAGTCCTCGAGGAGGAACTCCTCGTGGTTGAGGCCGTCGACGAGGTCCTTGACGAGGTCCATCGACGTGCCGGGCGCCCGGGGGTCGAGCTGGCCCCCCCACGCCGGCCAGTAGGAGGTCTGGGTGTCCTCGATGCAGTAGATGGCGCCGTCGGGAAGCAGCGGGAACAGGATCCGGAAGGACTCGCGCACGTGGGCCGGGATGTGGCTGCCGTCGTCGATGACCACCAGCGGCGCGCCCTGCTCGTCGATGATCCGCTGCAGGACCTCGGGGTCGGTCTGGTCGCCGAGGTAGGTGTGGATGTGGCCCCGCGTGAGCCACGTCTTGTCCTCGATGTCGAGCCCGACGATGCGGGCCTTGGGGAAGAACCAGCGCCACATCTTCATCGAGGCCCCGCTCTTGCGGCGCTTCTTGTAGCCGCCGATCCCGAGCTCGAGGAGCGTGAAGGACTCGCCGCGCAGGTGCTGCAGGTGGCGCTCGTAGTGGGGGGTGTACTTGTGGACGCCCCACTTGTCGGTGCGGAACTCGATGGCCAGCTCGGTCAGGTTGCTGGCCAGCAACCGACGACGGCGCTCGGCCTTCGGGTCGAGCGGCTCGGGCTCGGCCGGCGCGGGCGACGCCTGCATCCTGCCGGCCTTCTTGGCAGCCTTCTTGACGGCCTGGCCGGCTCGTCGAGCAGTGGTGCGCACCCGGGAACCCTAGCCTGACCCACCCACCCCGGGTGCGTGGTGCCCGAACGGCACGTCGGCCACGACACCGAGGGCCGCGAGCACCGAGGGGAGCATCGCCTTCGCGGTCCGCTTGTAGCCGTGGGCGCTCGGGTGGAAGCGGTCGAGGCTGAACATCTCGTCCGGGTTGGTGATGAAGAACGGCCCCACCACGTGGGCCAGCGACACCACCCTCGCGCCCTGCTCGAGGGCGGCCGCCCGCTGGGCGTCCGCGAGCTGCCGGGAGGCCCGCGACCCGAGCGCCCGGAGGGGTTGCGGCACCGGTCGCAGCGCCCCGAGGTCCGGGCAGGTGCCGACGACGACCTCGGCCCCACGGGCCCGCAGGTCGGCGACCGCCTCCGCCAGGTGGCGTACGGACTCCGCGACCGGCACCCGGTGGGTGACGTCGTTGCCGCCGACGACGATGACGGCCACGTCCGGGCGGTAGCCCGGAGGAAGCGAGGCGAGCTGCGCGCCGAGCATGCTGCTCTCGGAGCCCACCAGGGCGGCGGTCCGCAACCGCACCGACCTTCCGGCGTCGGCGGCGATGCCGCGCGCCAGCCGGCTGCCCAGGGTGTGCTTCGCCTTCTCCGCGCCGAGCCCCGCCGCGATCGAGTCGCCGAGCACCAGCAGGTCGACCGGCTCGCCGTACTTCCGCTTGTAGTGCCGGTCGGCGTCCGGGGCCTGCTCGCCGAGCGGCTTGCCGATCGCCCGCCGGGCCTGCGCGGCCTGCCGCTGCAGCAGCTCCCGGGCGCCGTACGCCGTTCCTCCCGCGACGCCGCCGAGGACGGCCAGCGCAACGCCGGCCCGGGTCAGGTGTGTGCTCCCCACGGCACATGTGAACCAGACCGACCTGAACGTCCGCGCAACCGCGGGCGTCCCGAGACCCAACGGCACCCCACAGATGGGTCGATGTACTCAGGACAGTCCCGCCACGGCGCGGGAGGGTGGAGGCATGACCGACACCTCGTCATCGTCACCGGCCGTCGTCACCCGCCCGGTCGCGCCGCAGCAGCTCGCCTGGCTGCGCACCGAGCTCGCCGACTGGACCTCGCAGGGGATCATCAGCGAGGAGCAGGCGACCCGCATCTCGTCGCGCTACCGCTCCGAGCACCACGCGCGCATCAGCGTGGGCCGGGTCCTGCTCTACCTGGGCGCCGGCTTCGTCGGCGTCGGACTGATCTGGCTGGTCGCCGCCAACCTCGACGAGCTCTCCCCCATCGCTCGCTTCGTGACCGTCGCGACCCTCTGGCTCGCCTTCCTGGTGGGCGGCGAGGTGCTGGCCGCCCGGCGCGCCTCCCCGCCGCTCGTCGGCGCCGCACGCCTCCTCGCCTCCCTCGGCGCCGGTGCGGTCCTGTTCCAGGCGGCCCAGTCGCTGCAGGTTCCCGCCTACGAGCCTCGCCTCGTCGGCCTCTGGTCGGCCGGGACCCTGCTCCACGGCTACCTGACCCGGTCGCACATGCCCTTCTTCGTCGGCCTGGTGACCGGCGTGGTGTGGTGGTTCTGGCAGCCGCTGTGGGACGCACCCAACGGCCTCACCGTGGTCCTCCTCCTCGGCGCCGGCACCGTCCTGGCCTCGAGCCTGGCCGTGCTGCACGACGGGTGGATCGACTCCTACGCCTGGGCCTGGCGCACGGTGGGCGGCGGGATGGCGCTGCTGGCGCTCTTCGCCGCCGCGATCCCCGACATCGGCTCGGACGGCGTCGAGTGGACGACCTGGCTGGTGGTCGCGCTCGTCGCCGCCGGCGTCGCGGCGGTGGCCGCGGTGCTCACCCGTCCGGGCCTGCGCGTGCTCGAGCCCCTCGGTGCCATCGTCGTGCTCGTCGTGGCCACCCTGATCGCGCTCTGGACCACGGGGACCGACACGTCCTCGGTGGACGCCGCCGACTGGGGTCATGCGGCGGTCTCGGTCATCGCCTACGTCGTCCTCGCCGTCGGGCTGGTCGCACTCGGCACCGTCCGCGACCACCCGCCCCTGATCTGGATGGCGATGGCGGGGCTGGTGGTCTTCACGACCTTCCAGAGCTTCGCGGTGTTCGCGCCGATCGTCACCGGTGCCTGGCTGTTCGTGGTGCTGGGCACCGTCTTCCTGGCGACCGGCTTCCTGTTCGACCGGGCCCGCCGACAGCTGGCCCACGCCCTCGACAACGACTCCTCCGCCGGAGCCGAAGGAGCAGCCCGATGAACCGCATCGCCGTCACCGGCATCGTCGCCGTCAGCCAGCTCGTCCTGGTCGGCGTGGGCGTCGCGCCGCAGCTCTCCGCCCGGATCGCGGGCGACGCCTACGTCGTGCGCGTGGCGCCCGTCGACCCGATCGACCCGTTCCGTGGTGCGTACGTCGCCCTCGACTACCCCGACCTCCGCCACGACACGTCGCAGTCCTTCGTGGAGCCGGGCCTCGGCGCCCTCGACGACGGCGAGTCCGGCGAGGTCTACGTCAGCCTGACCGAGGAGGACGGGGTCTGGGTGGCCGACGCGTGGTCCCGCACGCGGCCGGACGAGGGTCCCTACCTCGCCTGCGACGACCGCTCGTGGCAGATCCGGTGCGGCATCGAGAGCTGGTTCCTGCCGCAGGACGAGGCGCGGGCGGTCGACGAACAACTGCGAGACGGAGCGGTCGCCGAGCTCCGCGTCGACGGGCGCGGCAACGCCGCCGTGGTCGACGTACGAGCCTCGTGACGGATTGCCGCCAGGGCCTCAGCCGCCGGCGACCGCCGGGATCACCGAGATCTGGACGCCGTCGGGCGTCGCGGTCTGCAGCTCGTCGAGGAACCGGACGTCGTCGTTGCCGACGTAGACGTTGACGAAGCGGCGGAGCTGGCCCGCCTCGTCGAGGATCCGGCCCTTGATGCCCGAGTAGCTCGAGTCGAGATCGTCGAGGACCGCCGCGAGGGTGTCGCCCTCGGCGCTCACCTCGGACTCGCCGCCGGTGTAGGTGCGCAGGATGGTGGGGATCCGGACCGAGACAGCCATGAGGTCTTCCTTCGTTCAGAGGACGTTGGACGCCACGAAGGCGTCATAGGACGGGGCGATGGTGGCGGCGGGCCCGACGCGGTCAGACACGGCGTCGAGGGTCTTGAGGCCGTGGCCGGTGTTGATCACGACGGTCTCGAGCGAAGGGTCGAGCTGACCGGTCTCGACGAGCTTCTTGAGCACGCCGACGGTCGTGCCGCCGGCGGTCTCGGTGAAGATGCCCTCGGTGCGCGCCAGCAGCACGATCGCCTCGCGCACCTCGTCGTCGGTGATGTCCTCGACCGCGCCGCCGGTGCGCCGGCAGATGTCGAGCACGTAGATGCCGTCCGCGGGGTTGCCGATGGCGAGGCTCTTGGCGATGGTGTCGGGCTTGACCGGGCGGATCGCGTCGGTCTCGGCCTTGTAGGCCACCGAGACCGGGGAGCAGCCGGCGGCCTGGGCGCCGTACACCTTGTAGGGCTTGTCCTCGACCAGGCCGAGGGCGATCAGCTCCTGGAAGGCCTTGTCGACCTTGGTGAGCTGGGAGCCGGACGCGACGGGGATGACGATCTGGTCGGGCAGGCGCCAGCCGAGCTGCTCGGCGATCTCGTAGCCCAGCGTCTTGGAGCCCTCGGCGTAGAAGGGGCGCACGTTCACGTTGACGAACGCCCAGCCCTCCTCCTCACCGGCGATCTCGGAGGCGAGCTTGTTGACGTCGTCGTAGTTGCCGTCGACCGCGACGAGCTTCTCGGTGAAGACCGCCGAGTTGACCTTCTTGGGCGTCTCGAGGTTGCTCGGGATGAACACGACCGTGGGGATCCCCGCGCGCGCACCGGCCGCGGCGACGGCGTTGGCGAGGTTGCCCGTCGAGGGGCAGGCGAAGACCTTGGCGTCGAACTCGCGGGCGGCGCTCAGCGCGCAGGCCACGACCCGGTCCTTGAAGGAGTTGGTGGGGTTGGTGGAGTCGTCCTTGACCCACAGCTTCTCCAGGCCGAGCTCGCGGGCGAGGTTCTTCGCCTCCAGCAGCCGCGTGAAGCCGGGCTCGGTGTTGGGGCTCTGCTCGATGTCCGTCGGGACCGGCAGCAGCGCCTTGTAGCGCCAGATGTTGCGCGGCCCGGCGGCGATCTCCTCGCGGGTCACGACGGGGAAGTCGTAGGACACCTCGAGCGGTCCGAAGCACTCCGGACAGGCGTACGACGGCCCCAGGGTGACCTCGTGCCCGCACTCGCGACAGGCGAGCGCGCGGGCGTTGCCGAAGGCCCCCTCGCGCAGCTGCTTCTTCGGCGTGGTGGTGGTGTCGTCCAGCAGGGTGCTCATGAAGTCCTCCTTCTCATCTGTCCCCGCGACTCTCGCTGGGGTCGGATTTGGCACCTGCTCCCGCGACTGCCGGCCGTGAGGCGGACAGGAGGCTCGCGGGTGGTTGCCGGGACTTCGTCGGGCCGTTCCCTCAGTCCCTCGTGATGAGCAGGCTCAGCCTAGGCAGGGCGTCTCACGATGCGCACATCGAGTCCACGATGTGGTCAGTGCGGGGTCCGCCGTACGGTCAGCGCCGCGCGGCGAGGCCGGACAGGAGCTCGACGACGCCCGCGGGGCCGTCCACGACGACGTCGGCGAGCCGGACGAGGTCGGGCTGTTCGGTGGAGGCGGAGCACACGACCAGGCCGGGCAGGCCCTCGGCGCGCAGCGAGCGGACCGCCTCGAAGGCCTCGACGTCACCGAGGTCGTCACCGCCGAAGATCACCCCGGTGGCCTCCTGCTCGGCGACGAAGGCCCGCAGCGACTGACCCTTGTGCATGTCGCCCGAGCGGATCTCGATGACGTTGCGGCCGGGCTCGATCGTCAGGTGGTGGCGCTCGGCGAGGGCGGCGATGGGCTTGACCAGGCGTTCGAAGGCGCCGACCGGGTCGTCCATGCGGCGCGTGTGCACCGCGACGGCGAGACCCTTCTCCTCGACAAACGCCTCGGCGGCACCGGCGCCGCGCAGGACTGCGGGCAGCTCGCGCTCGAAGCTGGCCAGCCCGGCCGGGGGCCGCGGCGACCGGATCCGCTGCTCGGTCGCCGACCAGCGCTCGTTGCCGTACTGGCCGAAGACGAACAGCTCGGCACCACGGTCGAGCATCGCGTTGCCGAGCGCGTCGAGGTCGCCCATGGCAATGGCCTGGCGTGCCGGTCGTCCGGTGATCACCGCGACCGCTCGCACCACCTCGGCGAGCTCGAGGAGGGCTCCCGGGGCCGCCGGGTGGAGCCGGGCGGCCTCGGGGTCGTCGACGACCGGTGACAGCGTGCCGTCGAAGTCGAGGCCCACGACGACGCCGTCGAGGACGTCGCGTACGGCGTCGTAGTGGGCGCGCGCGTCGTCGGAGGTGAACTCCATGGGGTCAACCCAACCACGGAAGGTCCGCGGACGCGGAGCCTGTCCGGGGCCGACCGGGATCAGCCGGGATCAGCGCGGGGCGTCGGCCGTCAGGATGACGGTGAGCCGGTCGCGCTTCATCACGCCGACGGCCGGGGCGGTGCGCTTGATCCCCAGGTCGAGGGCAAGCTGCTTGCCGGCCGCCTTGAGCCGGGGCGGGAAGTAGACGGTGCTGGTGGGGATCAGGCCCTGCCAGTTGTCCTCGCCGACCACGGCCCAGCCGACACCGGTGGCCTTGGTGGCCGTCTCGGCGGCCAGGCCCCGGATGCCGGAGTTGTTGTAGACCTCGACGTAGACCTCGCCCCGCTCGAGCTGCGGCTTGGGCTTGGGCTCGGGCGTCTTCGTCGGGGTCGGGGACGGCTCCGCGGTGGGGCTCGGCGTCTGGCCGGCGCTCGCGATCGTCGCGGTGTCGACACGGCGCTCGGTCGGCGCCTGGTCGCGGGTGGCGACGAAGGTGATCGAGGCCATCGCGACGGCGAGGACCGACAGCATCACGAGGGGGGACGGGAAGGCCACCCCGCGCTCGTCACGTCGACGGGGCGAGGTGGTGCGGCCGGTGCTGGGGAAGGAGGCCATGGGGAAGGTGACCAATCGTGAGTGGGCGGGCCGTGACGAAGGAGTCGGTCTCAGGTGTCGCGGTGTCAGACCTCGAAGCCGAGGCGGCGCGCCGAGCGCTGCCGCTGGCGGGAGGCCCGCAGCCGGCGGAGGCGGCGTACGAGCAGGGGGTCGGCCTCGAGGGCCTCGGGGCGGTCGATCAGGGCGTTGAGGACCTGGTAGTAGCGGGTCGAGGACATGTCGAAGTTCTCGCGGACCGCCTGCTCCTTGGCGCCGGCGTACTTCCACCAGTGGCGCTCGAACTCGAGGATGTCGCGATCGCGCTGGCTGAGCCCGGCAGCAGTCTCCTGCCCGGCTGCGATGTGCTCGGCTGCGTCCATCGGACATCTCCTCCTCGACCCCACATCCACCCGTGACCGGGCGGACGGCATGAGTCTAGGCGACGAACGACAACGATGTCATTCGCCTCCGGCGAGTCGTCTGGACAAAACCCGCGGTGCTCTCGTGGGGCGGGACACCGCGGGGTGGTCTGCGACTCGCCGGCCGTCGCTAGGGTTGGCGACGTGAGTGGAGCTCCGCAGGCAGACCTCGTGATCGTGGCCAACCGACTGCCCGTGGACCGGGTCGTCGCCCCCGACGGGACCGCGTCGTGGCGCACCTCCCCCGGCGGGCTGGTGACCGCCCTCGAGCCGGTGCTGCGCGCCAACGACGGAGCGTGGATCGGCTGGCCGGGCTCGGCCGACGACGAGGACTTCGAGCCGTTCGTGGAGGACGGGCTCTCCCTGGTCCCGGTGGCACTGAGCGCGCGTGAGGTCGAGGAGTTCTACGAAGGCTTCTCCAACGGCACGCTGTGGCCGCTCTACCACGACGTGATCGCCAAGCCGGAGTTCCACCGCGAGTGGTGGGACTCCTACGTCGCGGTCAACCGCCGCTTCGCCGACCGGGCCGCCGAGGTGGCGGCCGAGGGCGCGACCGTGTGGGTGCAGGACTACCAGCTCCAGCTCGTGCCCCAGATGCTGCGCGCCAAGCGCCCCGACCTGCGCATCGGCTTCTACCTCCACATCCCGTTCCCGCCGGCCGAGCTCTTCTCCCAGCTGCCGTGGCGCCGCCAGATCCTGGAGGGACTGCTCGGCGCGGACCTGATCGGCTTCCAGCTGCCCGGCGCCGCCGCCAACTTCGTACGCCTCGTGCGCAGCCGCGTCGGCCACAAGACGCACCGCGACACCATCTACCTGCCCGACGGCCGGCCGGTGAAGGCGACCGCGTTCCCCATCTCGATCGACACCGCCGGGTTCGAGGAGCTCGCCCGCTCGGAGGCGGTGACCGAGCGCGCCAAGGAGATCCGCGAGGCGCTCGGGAACCCGCGGCGGATCTTCCTGGGGGTCGACCGGCTCGACTACACCAAGGGCATCCACTCCCGGCTGCGTGCCTTCGGCGAGCTGGTGCGCGACGGCAAGCTCGACGTGGAGGACGCGGTCTTCGTGCAGGTCGCGACGCCCTCACGCGAGCGGGTCGAGCAGTACCGCATCCTGCGCGACGAGATCGAGCTGCTCGTGGGCCGGATCAACGGCGACCACGGCCGGATCGGACGGCCGGCGATCTCCTACATGCACTCCTCCTACCCGCGCGAGGAGATGGCGGCGCTCTACCGCGCCGCCGACATCATGGTGGTGACCCCGTTCCGTGACGGGATGAACCTCGTCGCCAAGGAGTACGTCGCCTGCCGCTTCGACGACGACGGCGCGCTCGTGCTGTCGGAGTTCGCCGGCGCGGCCCAGGAGCTGCGCCAGGCCTGGCTGGTCAACCCCTACGACATCGACGGCATGAAGTCCGCCCTGCTCGACGCCTTCGCGGCGGACAAGAAGGAGACGTCGCGGCGGATGCGGGCGATGCGCAGGACCGTCGTCCAGCACGACGTGGCGAAGTGGGCCGCCGACTTCCTCCGCGAGCTCGAGGAGCTGCCTGAGCAGCACGACAAGACCGTCCGCCAGTCGCGCTCGGGCTAGTCAGGCCCGCGGGCTCGTCCCCTCGGCGGCGCCGTGGGTGGCGTCCTGGGCGACCATGATCTCCTCGATCTCCTTGACCAACCGCGGGCCGAGCCGCTGCCACGCGGGGTCGTAGCCGTACGCGGTGCCGAGCCCCACCGCCGTACGGGTGCCGTCGAGGAGGTCGATGTCGCGCGGGCCGATGAGGCCGGGGTGGACGACGCCGATCGCCTCGGACACCTTGAGCAGGTCGCGACGCAGCGAGCGGACGTAGTTGGCCGCGCGCACGCTCTTGAGCCCCACATCGAGGCCGCGGGTGTAGCGGGGGTTCTGGGTGGCGATGCCGACCGGGCAGTGGTCGGTGTGGCACTTCTGGGCCTGGATGCACCCGATGGCCATCATCGCCTCGCGGCCGACGTTGACCATGTCGGCGCCGAGGGCGAAGGCCACGACCGCGTTGTCCGGGATGCCGAGCTTGCCGGCACCGATGAACACCACGTCGTCGCTCAGCCCGGCCTCAGCGAAGCGTCGGTAGACCTCGGAGAAGGCGATGCGGAACGGGTAGGCGACCGAGTCGGCGAAGATCATCGGAGCCGCGCCGGTGCCGCCCTCGCCCCCGTCGATGTTGACGAAGTCGACACCCCGGCCGCCGCTCGACATGGCCTCGGTCAGCTCGTCCCACATCGTGAGGTTGCCGACCGCGGACTTGATGCCGACCGGCAGGCCGGTGGCCTGCGCCACGGACTCGACGAAGTCGAGCATCGAGTCGACGTCGCCGAAGACGTCGTGGCGGCTGGGCGAGGCGCAGTCCTCGCCCTCGGGGATGCCGCGGATCTCGGCGATCTCGCGACTGACCTTCTCCCCCGGCAGCATCCCGCCGAGCCCGGGCTTCGCGCCCTGGCTCAGCTTGACCTCGATGGCGCTCACCGGCGCCGACTGGACGAGGTCGACGAGCCTGGCCATGTCGAAGCGCCCGTGCTCGTCGCGGCACCCGAAGTAGGACGTGCCGATCTGGAAGACGACGTCGCCGCCGTGCCGGTGGTGCGGCGACAGCGCGCCCTCGCCGGTGTTCTGCAGGCACCCGGCCATGGCGGCGCCCTTGTTGAGTGCCTCGATGGCCTTGCCCGACAGGGAGCCGAAGCTCATCCCGGAGATGTTGACCACCGACCCCGGACGGAAGGCCTGCGGGCGACCGCGCGCCGCGCCCATGACCTTGGCGCACGGCAGCGCGATCTCCTCCTGGGCGTGGGGCATGGTCGCGGCGCCGGGTCCGGTGAACGTGCGGTGCTTGATGATCGGGTAGCCCTCGACCCGCTCGACGTCGTTGTCGGTGCCGAAGCCGAAGTAGTTGTTCTCCAGCTTCGAGCTCGCGTAGACCCAGCGGCGCTGGTCACGGCTGAACGGCCGCTCCTCGTCGTTGCTGGTGACGATGTACTGCCGCAGCTCGGGCCCGAACCTCTCCAGGAAGAACCGGGCGTGCCCGATGATCGGGAAGTTGCGGACGATCGCGTGCTTCGTCTGGACCAGGTCGTGCACGGTCGTCGCAGCTGCTGCCGCGGCCGTGCCGCCGAGGACGGCGTACCTCCACTTCATGACCCGTTCCTAGTCGTCGCGCGACGCGTTGTCGAGGACGACCCGTCCCGATGGGGGGTCAGGCGAGCTCACCGCGGGCGATGCTCACCCCGGAGTGGGTGGGGTCGCCGTCGTCCGGCTCGACCGAGATGTCGACGATGCGGTAGCCCTCGTCGATGAGGTCCATGGGGACGGCGAACTCCCCCTCGTCGCCCGAGGCCAGCAGGCCGATCGAGATCATCCGCTCGCCGTCGACGTTGATCAGCCACACCTCGCGGACGCCCGGCTCGTCGCCGAGCTCGCTGGCGCTGACCCGGATGGTGAAGGTGTCGTCGGTCTGCACGGCGCTCGCCTTGCCACGCTCGGCGTCGCTGTCGAGGGCGGTGAGGGCGGTCGCGGCCACGACCGTGCCGGCGTCGCCGGGCGGTGGCACGGCCTCGGGGGCCTCCGTGGACCCGGTGCCGATGCGCCCGAGCCCGACGCCGGCGAGGAGGGCGAGCGCAGCAGCCACGCCGGCGAGCCAGAGCGGCACGCCCCGACGGGCCGACGGCTCGGCGGCAGCGGGCCGGGCGAGCGGGGTCGGGACATCGCCGGCGCGCACCTCGGCCAGGACCTGGTCGCGCAGCCCGGCAGGGGGCGGGACGAGGGCGTCGGCGCCCGCGCGGCGGCGTACGCCGGTGAACGCGGCCACCAGGCCGGCGCACTCGGGGCAGGTCTCGGCGTGCTCGCGCACGTCGGCGGGACCGTCCGAGGGGTCGAGTGCGAGCCCCGCGAGCTGCTCGGGATCAGCGTGACTCATGGCGCACCCCCTCGAGCTGTTGGTGGAGCTTCATCAGGCCACGACGTACGTGGCTCTTCACGGTGCCGAGAGGGAGGCCGACCTTCTCGGCGATCTCGGCATGGCTGTGCTCCTCCCAGAAGGCGAGGAACATGATCGTGCGGCGCGGGTCCGGCAGCTCTTCGACTGCCTGGCGGACCACGAGTCGTTCGGCGACGTCGTCGTCGGCGGATTGGTGGTCCCCGTCGCGGGCACCCGGCAAGGACACCACGGCCGCGAGCCTGGCGGCGTCGCGGGCGCGGGCGGCGCGCACGTCGGCGACCTTGTGCCGCGCGATCCCGACGAGCCAGGCCGGCAGCGCAGCGGGGCTCGGGGTCAGGGTGTGCCGACTGCGCCACGCCGCGACGAACACCTGCTGGGTGACCTCCTCGGCGTCGTGGGGGTCGTGCAGGGCACGCAGCGCGTAGGTGTGCACGAGGGCCGACCAGCGGTCGTAGACCTCCTCGAGAGCCGTCTCCTCGCCTGCGACGAGGCGCGTGGCGAGCGCGAGGACGACGTCGTCCTGCTCGTGCTCGAACGACATCGCCTCGGTGACCACCGGGCCACCGTACCGGCGCCCCCCGCGGGCGGGGAACGGGATGATGGTCATCGTCGCTCCCCGCCCGTCAGGCGTCGGTCAGGCCGTCACTCAGAGGTCGATCGGACGGAGCACCCGGTCGATGCCGTGCGCGATCTGCTTGTTCCCCTTGTTGAGGTCGAGCGCCTTCAGGATGACCTTCGGGTCGCGGTCGTTCTTGTCGCGGTCCTTGAGCGTGATCTTCACGCTGGGCTTCATCTTGACGTCGACCTTGATCTTGCCGCCCTGGGCCGTGGTCAGCTTGGCCCCGTCGGACTTGAGCACCTTGTTGCTGGTGAGCGTCTTCCCCGGCACGACGTGGTAGAGCAGGATCGTCTCGATCGTGTCGACACCCGCGAGGTCCACGAGCGCCGTGAAGAGCTTCTTCTCGCTCTTGATCGTCTTGCCGGTCAGGTCCTCGGCCAGCAGACGGAACGCCTGGTCGGTGGGCGCGAAGGCGGTGAGCCGCTTCGAACCGTCGGCGAGCACGGTCACCGGGGAGCCCGGCTTGGCCTTGGCCACGGCCAGGACCGCCTCGGTCACGATGTCGAAGTCGTTCTTGTTGCTGTCGAACTTGTTGCCGTCGGAGACAAGCACGCCGGCGAGGGCGTCCTCACCTGGTGCGGCCTTGGCGCTCGCGGCGGGGGCCGTGGCCTGCACCGCACCCAGGGCGAGGGCCGAGGCGGCGAGGATGGCGGGAACGCGACGCTTCATGGGGGATCCTTCCGTCGGGGGCGCCGGTTGGCGCCCGTCACCCTCTTCTCCGGCCCGACCCCGCCACTGGATGCACCCGCCCAGGATTTTTCTTCCACGTGGATTTCCGCCACGTAGATTTCATCCATGGACCTCATCCCCAAGCCCGACCAGGTGGTCGCCGCGGCCGGCAACGTCGCGCACACGCTGCTCTACGGCGGGCTGGCCGACCTGCGGCCGATGCCCCGCACGCTCATCGACGACGGCGAGCTGCGCGAGGTCTACCACTACCGCCCCGCCGCCGGCGTCGCCGAGACCGGTGACCCGATCCTGCTCGTCACTCCCCTGGCGGCTCCCGCGCTCTGCTACGACCTGCGCCGCGACTGCTCCCTCGTCGAGCACCTGGTGACGCAGGGGCGTCCGACCTACCTGCTCGAGTACGGCCAGGTCTCCTTCAAGAACCGGGCGCTGGGCATGGAGCACTGGGTCGACGAGGTGCTGCCCGAGGCCATCCGCAGCGTCCACGAGCACGCAGGCGGGCGCGGGGTGCACCTCGTCGGCTGGAGCCTCGGTGGGATCTTCACCCTCCTCGTCGCCGCCGACCGGCAGGACCTGCCGATCGCCTCGATCACGGTGGTCGGGTCGCCGGTCGACGTGACGAAGGTGCCGCTGGTCGCGCCGGTGCGCCCGCTCCTGAACCTGACGCAGGGCACGGGGGTGGTCACGCGCGCCTACCGTGCACTGGGCGGCGTACCGACCCCGCTCGTCAACTGGGCCTTCACGGCCGCCTCGGCCCAGAAGGTGCTCACGAAGCCGATCGCGATCCTGACGCACCTCGACGACACCGACTACCTCGCCCAGATGGAGGCCGTCACCCGCTTCATGTCCAACATGACGGCCTACCCGGGCCGCACCTTCGGGCAGCTCTACCACCGCTTCGTCCGGGGCAACGCCCTCGCGACGGGCCGCATGGAGATCGGCGACCGGACCGTCGACCTCGCCGGGATCTCGGTGCCGACCCTGGTGTTCGCAGGGAACACCGACGGCATCGCGCCGCTCCCGGCCGTACGCGCCGTGGTGCCGCTGCTGACCGGCTCGCCGCAGGTGCGCTTCGAGGTCGTGCCCGGCGGCCACCTCGGGATGCTGACCGGCCGGGCCGCCCGCGGGACGACCTGGACCGCCATCGACGAGTGGGTGGACGAGTGGTCGGGCGACCCGCTGCCGACGAAGCGGACGGCTTCGAAGAAGCCGGCCTCGAAGAAGGGCGCGAAGAAGAAGGGGGCGGCGAAGAAGGGCGCGGCGAAGGCGGCCGCCGCCGCTGAGGCCTCGGCCGGGTCGATCGGGTCGAACCCCTCGCGTCGCTACGGGTCGGCGAGCTCGCGCGCGCTGGGTGGACGGTGAGGACGGCGGTCGACGCCACACGCCTGCCGCTCGGCGTCCGCATCGGCTACGGCAGCGGGTCGGTGGCCACCGGCGCATTCGGCACAGTCCCGGGCCTGATGCTGCTGCCGTACCTCACCGACGAGCTCGGCATCGCCGCGCTGTGGGCCGGCGTCATCGTCTTCCTGCCGAAGGCCTGGGACGTGGTGCTCAACCCGGTCGCCGGGCGGGTCAGCGACCGCACCGTCGACCCCGCCGGCCCCCGGCGGCCGTGGCTGGTGCGGGCCGGGCTGATGCTGGCCGGCGCCTTCGCGCTGATCTTCGCGGCGCCCGACCTCGACAGCCGCTGGCTCGAGGCAGGCTGGGTGCTCGTCTTCTTCGTGCTCGCAGCGTCGGCGTACGCGTTCTTCCAGGTGCCCTACGTCGCGATGCCGGCCGAGATCACCTCGTCGTACGACGAGCGCACGCGGTTGATGACGTGGCGCGTCGCGATCCTCGCGCTCACCATCATGGCGGCCGGAGCGACCGCGCCGCTGATCCGCGACGCGGTGGGCGGGCGCGACGGCTACCGCGTGATGGGCGTCGTGATGTCGGTGGTCATCCTGGTGGGCGTGCTGGGCGCCTGGTGGGGCACCCGGCGTGCGCCGATCGGCGCCGTGGGTGCGGGCGCGGGGTCGTTGGGTGAGCAGCTGCGCGTCGTCTCGCAGGCCCGCGACTTCCGGGTGCTGCTGACCACCTTCGTCCTGCAGGCGCTCGCGACCGGCTGCATGCTGGCCGGCGTCGCCTACGTCGCCGAGGACCTGCTGGGGAGCGCGACTGCTGCCACGATCCTGTTCGTCTGCTTCGTCGGCCCGGCACTGGTGCTGACCCCGCTGTGGGCGCGCTGGGGCGCGCGCGTCGGCAAGAAGCAGGGGTACGTCGCCGCGTCGCTGGTGCTCGCCGCGGGGGCCGCCCTCGCCGTGCTGGCGCGCGGCGGCAACGACGTCTGGACCTTCGTCGCGACCGGACTCGTCGGTGTGGGCTACGCCGGCTGCCAGGTCTTCCCGATGGCCATGCTGCCGGACGTCGCCGCGGTCGACGCCGCCGTGACCGGAGAGAACCGGGCCGGCGTCTACACCGGGGTCTGGACCGCCGGCGAGACGCTCGGCCTGGCCGTGGGTCCGGCGGTCTTCGCCCTGGTGCTCGCGCTGGGCGGCTACCTGTCGAGCGAGGGGCGCGACATCACCCAGCCCGACTCGGCGCTGACGGCGATCGCGCTGGGGTTCTCCGTCGTGCCGGCTGTCCTGATCGTGGCGAGCCTGTGGTGGCTGCGCCAGTACGCCCTCGATCCCGCCGACGTGGCGGCCGTGGAAGGAACCGTCCAGTGACCGACACGATGCAGAGGCTCGCTGCCCTCCAGGCCCGGGACCTGCCGGTGCACGGGGGCCGCACGCTGGCCTACGTCTACGACTCCGGCGACCCCGAGGTGGACCGCGTCGCCCGCGAGGCGGTGGCCGCCTACGCCGCCTCCAACGCGCTCGACCCGACGGCGTTCCCCTCGCTGCTGCAGATGGAGAACGAGCTGGTCGGCTTCGCGTGCGGGCTGCTCGACGCGCCGGCCTCCGCGGTCGGGACGGTGACATCGGGCGGCACGGAGTCGATCCTGCTGGCGGTCCAGGGTGCGCGCGACAGCCGGCCCGACGTCGTACGACCCCGGATGGTGCTGCCGGCGACGGCCCACGCCGCGTTCCACAAGGCGGCGCACTACTTCGGCGTCGAGGCGGTCCTGGTGCCGGTGGGCCCGGACTTCCGGGCCGACGTCGCAGCGATGACCGCGACGATCGACGACGACACCGTGCTGGTCGTCGCCAGCGCGCCGTCGTACGCCCACGGGGTCGTGGACCCGGTGACGGGGATCGCCGCGGCGGCCGCCGCGCGCGGGGTGCGCTGCCACGTCGACGCGTGCATCGGCGGGTGGGTGCTGCCGTACGCCGCCCGGCTGGGGCGGACGGTGCCGCCGTGGACGTTCGCCGTCGACGGCGTCACCTCGATCTCCGTCGACACCCACAAGTACGCCTATGCGCCGAAGGGCACCTCCCTGCTGCTGCACCGTGACGCGGCGCTGCGCAAGCCGCAGTTCTTCGCCTCGGCGGCGTGGCCGGGCTACACGATGCTCAACGCCACGACGCAGTCGACCCGCTCCGGCGGTCCCGTCGCCGGCACCTGGGCCGTCGTCGAGCACGTCGGCGACGCCGGCTACCTCGAGCTCGCCGACCGCGCCCTCACGGCGGTCGACGCGATCGTGGCGAGCATCTCGCGCGAGCCGGCGCTGCGGCTCGTGGTGCCACCCGACTCGACCCTGGTGACGTTGGCGACCGACGCCTCGTGCGACCCGTTCACGCTGACCGACGAGCTGGTGGCGCGCGGGTGGTACGTCCAGGCGCAGCTGTCCTTCGGTGACGACGGCCCGAGCATCCACCTGTCGGTGAGCGCCGGGACGCTGGCGCACGTCGAGGACTTCGCCTCGGCACTGTCGGAGGCTGTGGCGGCGGCGCAGGCGGCCGGCCCGGTCGAGGTGGACGCCGGTGTCGTGGCCTTCATCGAGGCGCTCGACCCGGCGACGCTCGGTGACGACGACTTCGACGGCCTGCTCGCCGCGTCGGGGCTCGTGGCTGCGTCGGACGACGGCGACCTCGAGCTGCCGAGCCGGATGGCGGAGGTCAACGCCATGCTCGACGTCGCGTCACCACGCATGCGCGAGGCGCTGCTCGTCGCCTTCCTCGACCGCCTGCAGCGGCCCGTCCGCAAGGACGCCCGATGAGCGCGCTCGCCGGACTGGTCGACAAGGGGCTGGTGGCCCCCGACTGGACCGAGGCACTGGCCCCCGTCGACGACCGGATCGAGGCGATGGGCCGGTTCCTGCGCGAGGAGGTGGCCGCCGGGCGCAGCTACCAGCCGGCGGGCGACCTCGTGATGCGGGCGTTCCAGCGCCCGCTCGCCGACGTACGCGTCCTGGTCGTGGGGCAGGACCCCTACCCCAACCCCGCACACCCGATCGGGCTGAGCTTCGCCGTCGAGCGGCACGTGTGGCCGCTGCCGCCGAGCCTGGTCAACATCTACGTCGAGCTCCGCGACGACCTCGGCATCGTCCCGCCGCGGCACGGCGACCTGTCGGCGTGGGCCGACCAGGGCGTGATGCTGCTCAACCGCACCCTGACGGTGCGCCCGGGCGACTCCAACAGCCACCAGGGCAAGGGCTGGGAGGCGGTCACCGAGCAGGCGATCACCGCACTCGCCGACCGCGGCGGTCCCTGCGCGGCGATCCTGTGGGGCCGGCACGCCCAGAAGCTCAAGCCGCTGCTCGGCGAGGTGCCGTGCGTCGAGTCGGCGCACCCCTCGCCACTCAGCGCGCGGCGCGGGTTCTTCGGGTCCCGGCCCTTCAGCACCGTCAACCGGTTGCTGGAGGACCAGGGTGCCGGGCCGGTCGACTGGACGCTTCCGGCGTACGACGACGTGCCCGCGCGGTAGTCCATCGTCCTGCCACCTCTTGCCACCGGACCACCGCGGGAATATAGTTGAAGCAACAACTATTGAGGACGTCATGACCACTCCCATGCCCGCCCTGTACATCGGCCACGGTGCCCCGCCGCTGCTCGACGACCCGATCTGGTCCGGCCAGCTGGCGGCCTGGGCGAAGGACCTGCCTCGCCCGAAGGCGATCCTCATCGTGTCGGCGCACTGGGAGTCGGCGCCGGTGAGCCTGTCGGCCAGCGGCGCCCCGCTGGTCTACGACTTCGGCGGGTTCGCGCCGAAGTACTACCGAATGACCTACGAGACGCCAGACGCCACGGCGCTGGCCCAGCGCGTCGCGGCGATGATGCCCAGCGGCGAGCCGGTGCACCAGCACGTCTCGCGCGGCCTCGACCACGGCGCCTGGGTACCGCTGAAGATCATGTACCCCGAGGCCGACATCCCGGTGCTGCAGATGTCGCTCCCGACCGACGACCCGCAGCGCCTGATGAAGCTGGGCGAGCGACTGCGCCCCCTGCGCGAGGAGGGCGTGCTGATCATCGGCTCCGGCTTCCTCACCCACGGCCTGCCCTTCCTCGAGGAGTTCCACATCGAGGCCGCCGCCCCGGGCTGGTCGGTGGACTTCGACCTCTGGGCCGCCGACGCCCTCGCCCGCGGTGACGTCGACACGTTGTCGGCCTACCGGTCCAAGGCGCCCGGCATGCCGTACGCCCACCCGACCGTCGAGCACTACACGCCGCTGTTCGTGACCCTGGGCGCGGCGATGACCGCCGACGAGCCGGGGATCCAGGTCATCGAGGGCTACTGGATGGGGCTCTCGAAGCGCTCGCTGCAGGTGGCCTAAGGTCGGTCCGTGCGCGTCCTCTCGATCCAGTCCCACGTCGCCTACGGCCACGTCGGCAACTCCGCGGCCGTCTTCCCCCTGCAGCGCCTCGGTCACGAGGTGTGGCCGGTGCTGACGGTGAACTTCTCCAACCACACCGGATACGGCGCGTGGCGCGGGCCGCTGATCGCGGCCGCGGACGTCGCCGAGGTGATCACCGGCATCGGCGAGCGGGGCGCCTTCGAGACGTGTGACGCGATCCTGTCGGGCTACCAGGGCTCGCCGGAGATCGCCGACGTCATCGCGGACGCGGTCGCGCAGGTCAAGGCGGCCAATCCCGACGCGACCTACACCTGCGACCCGGTGATGGGCAACGCGACCTCGGGGTGCTTCGTCAACCCGGCGATCCCGCCGAAGTACCGCTCGACGGTGATCCCCGTCGCCGACGTGCTGACGCCCAACCAGTTCGAGCTCGGCTTCATCACCGACCGCGACGCCCTGAGCGGCCCGTCGTCGCTCGAGGACATCCTGGCGGCGGTGGACGAGGTGCGCGCCCTCGGTCCGTCGACCGTGCTGGTCACGTCGGTCGACCGCGAGGGGGCCGACGAAGGCGTCATCGAGATGCTGGCCGTCACCGCCGACGGCGCCTGGCTGGTCACCACCCCCCGCCTGCCGATGAAGGCCAACGGGTCGGGCGACATCACGGCCGCGCTGTTCACCGCCCACCTGCACACGACCGGCTCCCCCGCCGAGGCGCTCGCCCGCACGGCCTCGTCGGTCTTCGCCGTGCTGAAGGAGACGCTCGACTCCGGCGAGCGCGAGCTGCGCCTCGTCGCCGCCCAGGACGCGATCGCCTCCCCCGCGTGCGAGTTCGAGGTCACCCAGGTGCGCTGACCTGCGCAACGTAGGCAGTTGGCAGTGACGACGTACGCCGTCGCGCTCCGCCCGGGCGCAACGGACCCGAACTGCCTGGGTTGGTGGAGCCGCGTGAGAGATTCGAACTCTCGCAACCCAATTTACAAGATTGGTGCTCTACCCCTGAGCTAACGCGGCGTGCGCCCGAGGGCGCGGCGGCCATCCTAGGTGAGGAAGGATGGGGCCCGTGAGCCTCCTCGACGACCCCCACCACGACGGGTCCCCGCTCTACGTCTCCGACGAGGCACCTGAGCTCGGCGCGACCGTGATCGTCCGGGTCCGCACCAGCGCCGACGACCCGGTCGACGCGGTCTGGCTGCGCACGACGTACGACGCCGAGCCGGTCTTCCACCCGATGACCTCCACCACCACCGGCGACGTCGTCTGGTGGGAGGGCGAGCTGCCGGTGCACAACCCGGTGACGCACTACCGCTTCCTCCTCGTCCGGACCCGCGCCGACGGGGAGGGCGAGCAGGAGTGGCTGACCGGCGCCGGGCTGGTGGGCCACGACCTCCCCGACGCCACCGACTTCCGGGTCGCCGCCCACCCGCCCGCGCCCGACTGGGGGCGCGACGGCGTCGTCTACCAGGTCTTCCCCGACCGCTTCGCCCGCTCCGCCGCGGCCGACGAGCGCGAGGTGCCCGACTGGGCGCTGCCGGCCGAGTGGGACGACGAGGTGGTCTTCGAGGGCAGCGACCCGCGCACGCCCATGCAGCTCTACGGCGGTGACCTCGACGGCGTCACCGAGCACCTCGACCACGTCGCCGCGGTCGGCGCCGACATCGTCTACACGACGCCGGTCTTCCCCGGCGAGAGCAACCACCGTTACAACGCCACGACCTTCACGGAGGTCGACCCGCTGCTCGGCGGCAGCGAGGCGTACGCCCGGCTGAGCGCCGCCGTCCACGAGCGGGGCTGGCGGATCCTCGGCGACCTCACCACCAACCACACGGGTGACACCCACGAGTGGTTCCTCTCCGCGGTCGACGACCCCCGCGACCCGCACCGCTCGTTCTACTACTTCGACGACGACGGCACCTACGCCAACTGGATGGGCCACGGCACGCTGCCGAAGATCAACCACGCCAACCTCGACGTCCGCCACGCGATGGTCGACGGCCCCGACTCCGTCGTCGGCCGCTGGCTGCAGGCGCCCTACGACGTCGACGGGTGGCGCATCGACGTGGCCAACATGACCGGCCGCCTCGGCGCCATCGACGTCGCCCACGAGGTCGCCCGCACCGTGCGCGCCACCGCGGCCGCCCTGCACGAGGACCCGTGGGTGATCGGCGAGCACAACCACGACGCCACCGGTGACGTCGACGGCGACGGCTGGCACGGCACGATGAACTACTCCGGCTTCTCCTGGCCGGTCTGGTCGTGGCTGCGCGACCCGGCCTCACCCGCGCGTCCCTTCGGCCGCCCCGTGCCGGTCCCCCGCCGCGGTGGCGTGGCCGTCGTCGACACGTTCCGGGCCTGGCAGGGCGCGCTCGGCTGGCGTGCCACCGCGTCGAGCTGGAACATCCTCGGCTCCCACGACTCGGCCCGCATCCGCACGCTCGTCGGTGGCGACGCCGCCGTCCACCGGGTCGCGGCGGGCCTGCAGTTCACGATGCCGGGCGTGCCGATGATCTTCGCCGGCGACGAGATCGGGCTTGAGGGCGTCAACGGCGAGGACGCCCGCCGCCCGATGCCGTGGCACCGCCGCGAGGAGTGGGAC
This sequence comes from uncultured Nocardioides sp., assembly GCF_947488025.1. Lineage (GTDB taxonomy): Bacteria > Actinomycetota > Actinomycetes > Propionibacteriales > Nocardioidaceae > Nocardioides. Next base: position 570,894 of record NZ_CANKYS010000001.1, read on the forward strand.
GTGCAGACGCTCACGACGTACGCCGACCTGGCCCGGCTGCGGCGCGAGCACCCGGCGCTGCGCCGGGGCGGGCTCCGCTGGGCGCACGTCGACGCCGACACCATCGCCTACCTGCGCGAGCACCCCACCCAGACCGTGCTGGTCGTCGCCCGCCGCGCGGCCGGAAGCGCCTTCACGCTCACCGGCACGGCGGGCCGCCACCTCTTCGGCTCCGAGCCGGGCGGCGCCGACCTGTCCCCCCGCCCCGACGGCGTCGAGGTCGCGGCGACCTCGGGACCGCGGCTCGACATCTGGGAGCTCGGCACCCGGTGAGCGAGTAGCGTGCGCCCATGGCCATGCGGATCGTTGCCAGCCGGCCGGACCCGGCCATCCTGCGCCTGCCCTGGCACCTGCCGCTGGAGGAGTGGCCCGACGACGTCGTCGTACCACTGCCCCGCGGCCTCTCGCGCCACATCGTGCGCATCGTGCGGCTGGGCAGCAGCGTCTACGCCGTCAAGGAGACCAACGACGACATCGCCTTCCGGGAGTACCGGATGCTGCGCGACCTCCAGCGCATGGGGATGCCGTCGGTCGTGCCGCAGGGCGTCGTCACCGGGCGCGAGAGCCGCGCCGGCGAGGACCTGCCCGCGGCCCTGATCACCCACCACCTCCGGTTCTCGCTGCCCTACCGCAGCCTGTTCAGCCGCGGGATGGACGCCGAGCACGTGCCGACGCTCATCGACGCCATCGTCGTGCTGCTGGTCCGGCTGCACCTCGCCGGCTTCTACTGGGGCGACGTGTCGCTGTCCAACGTGCTCTTCCGGCGCGACGCCGGCGCGCTCGCGGCCTACCTCGTGGACGCCGAGACCGGGGAGCTGCACGAGGCTGTGGGCGACCGGTTGCGGGACTACGACATCACGGTCGGGTGCGAGAACATCTTCGCCGAGCTGATGGACCTCAGCGCGAGCGGCGCGGTGCAGCGCCCCATCGACGGCTTCGCGATCATCGAGCACCTGCGCTCGCGCTACGAGGCGCTGTGGCGCGAGCTGACCGACCTCGAGGAGTTCGGCGCCGACGAGATGTGGCGCATCGAGCGTCGCGTCGAACGGCTCAACGACCTCGGCTTCGACGTCGACGAGCTCGACATCATCACCGACCTCGGCGGCGACACGATCCGCATCCAGCCCAAGGTGGTGGACCTCGGCCACCACACCCGCGAGCTGCGCGACCTCACCGGCATGACCGTCGAGGACAACCAGGCGCGCCGGATCCTCAACGACATCGCGTCCTTCACCGCCCACTACGACCTCGGGCGCGAGGACCGCCACGTCGTGGCCAGTCGCTGGGTGCACCAGATCTTCGAGCCGATCATGGCGATGATCCCGCCCGACGCCACCGGCAAGCTCGAGCCGGCCGAGGTCTTCCACGAGATCCTCGAGCACCGCTGGTACCTGTCCGAGCAGGCCGGCCACGAGGTCGACATCCACGCGACCGCCCGCGACTACATCGACCGCTTCCTCACGGCCAAGCCCGACGAGGCCATCACGGGTCAGGAGTGACCGGGGCAGGAGTGATCGGGGCCCACTCGCCGACCTGCCACGTTCCGTTGGTGCGCAGCCGCACCCACTGCAGCCCGACCGGGCGTCCGTCGGCGTAGGTGATCAGGCTGACCTCGGCGTCGCGCCGCGGCTTGCTGCCCAGCGCGATGGCGTACGCCGCTCCGCCGGTCGTGCCGGTGGTCCATCGGTAGCCGATGGCACCGTCGTCGCCCACGACCGGGTCGGGGCCGTTCTGGACGTGGGTGTGCCCGCCGACCACGAGGTCCACGCATCCCCGGGTGAGCGCCTCGCGACCGAGGTTGGCGTCGTGGACCAGCATCGTGCTCACCCGCTCGCCGTCGTCGGCGGCCTCGCAGGCGGCGTCCGCGAGCCGGTCCTCCACCTCGGCGAAGCTCAGCCCCGACTCGTCGCGCCAATTGCCGAGCCCGCTGCTGCGGGGGTCGTCGACGCCCAGGAGGGTGCCACCCCACGGGGCGTCGACCACCTCCCCGTCGAGCATGGTCCACCCGAGGTCGGCGAGATAGGTGCTGACGAAGTCTCCGTGGTCGTGGTTGCCGGCGACGCCGAAGCGCTCCCAGTCCTCGAACGCCGCCTGCAGCGAGTCGAGGCTGAAGGCCTCCCAGGGCTGGCCGGTCGACGTGTCGTCGCCCGCGTCGAGCACGACGCTCGCGCCGGCGGCCTCGCCGATGGCCCGCGCCACCCGGTCCATGCCGATGTTGTCGTGCCGGTCGCTGACCAGCAGGGCCACGGTCTCGCCCTCCTCGGCGACCCGCAGCCCCAGCTCGGGCAGGTCGGCGGCCTCCTCGGCTGCCGTGGAGTAGAACTCCTTGCTCTTGTCATAGGTGTCCAGGGCGCTCAGCACGAGTCGCTTGCTCTGCGTGGTGACCGGGCCGGTGCGCACCTCGATGGCTTGCGCCTCCTCCGGGAGCGCGACGTCGGGACCGACCAGCTCCTCAAGCGGCTGCCAGCTGCCCTGGGCCTCCTGGGTCTCCTCGTCGCTCTCCCACGGTTGCCACACCAGCAGGGGGAGCACCAGCAGCAGGACGAGCGCGAGGAGGCCCTGCCGCGTCCCGAGCCCCCGGAACAGCTCGCCGCGGCGGTGGCGCCCCAGGAGCAGGAAGACCACGACCGGCAGCAGCCCGACCGCGAGGCCGCGCAGCGCGGCCGACAGGGCCATGTCGAGGACGACGCCCTGCACCTTGTCGATCGGAGCGGTCGGGTCGCCGGCGATCAGTGCGTAGCGCTGGACCAGCTCCTCGATCGAGCCGACCTCGGTCTTGCCGAGCGTCAGCGTCACCCCGAGCGGACCGACGTCGCGGAAGCGGAGGTCGGGCAGCAGCGGCCCGGTCTCCACGACGGCGTCGCGCGCCAGCGTGGGGCGTACGACGGTGTCGTGGCCGACCAGCACGACGGTCCGGCTGCTGTTGAGGAACAGCGACACCGCGACGACCAGCCCCAGCGCCACGCTGCCGGCGAGCAGGACCGCGCCGACGAGGAGCCGCCGTGGGGTGGATGTCACTCGGGGTCCCTGCGGCCTTGTTCGGGGGAGCGAAGCGGCGGAGAAGAAGGCCGTGGGGTACAGCTCATCGTCAGGCGCGCGCCTGCGAGATGGCGTAGAGGGCGACCGAGGCGGCGACGCCGGCGTTGAGCGACTCCAGCTGGCCGGCCATCGGGATCGACACGATCTGGTCGCAGGTCTCGGCGACCAGACGGCCCAGCCCCTTGCCCTCGGACCCGACGACCACGACGAGCGGTCCCTCGGCCAGGCCACCGGGTGCGACCAGCTCGGGGAGCGAGATGTCACCGTCGGCTGCCAGGCCGACGACCATGCAGCCCGCCTCCTGGTAGGCCTTCAGCTGCCGGGTCAGGTTGACCGTCTGGGCGATCGGGAGGCGGGCGGCGGCACCCGCACTGGTCTTCCATGCCGACGCGGTCATGCCGGCTGCGCGGCGCTCCGGGATCAGTACGCCGTGGGCACCGAAGCCCGCCGCGGAGCGGACGACCGCGCCGAGGTTGCGCGGGTCGGTGACCGAGTCGAGGGCGACGACCAGCACCGGCTCCTTGGCCTCGGCCGCCCGGTCGAGCAGGTCGTCGGCGTGGGCGTACTCGTAGGCCGGCAGCCGGGCCGCGAGCCCCTGGTGGACGGCCCCGCCGGTCATCCGGTCCATCTCGTTGCGAGTCACCTCGAGCAGGGTCAGGCCCTGCTCGGCGGCCAGCTTGAACGCCTCGCGCATCCGGCCGTCGCGCTCGGTGCCCTCGGCGACGTAGACCCCCGCGACCGGCACGCCGGCCTGCAGCAGCTCGACGACGGAGTTGCGACCGGCCGCCCACTCGGCGTCCGCGGTCGTACGCCGCTTGGGGCGGGTGGTCTTGTCGCGCTCGGCGCGCTTGGCCGCCTTGTGGGCCTGGTGGTAGGGCCGGTCCTTGGCCTTGGGCGTGGGCCCCCGGCCCTCGAGCCCCCGGCGCACGCGCCCGCCCGAGCCGGCAGTGGGGTTGCCCTTGCCGGTCTTCTTGATCGCGCCCTTGCGCTGCGAATTACCGGCCACGAAGTGCCCCCTCTCGATGATTGAGGAGGGCCCCCAGGGCCCGTCTCGAAATCCCAGCCATGTCACACACTCCACTTCGGGCCGGTCGGGGTGTCCTCCACCTCGACACCGGCCGCCTTGATCTGGTCGCGGATGGCGTCGGCGCGGGTCCAGTCCTTGGCCTCGCGTGCCGCCGTCCTCTCCTCGAGCAGGCCCTTCACCAACGCGTCGACGACCTCGGTCAGCCGGTCGTCGGTCCGCCCGGCCGCCCAGGCGGGGTCGGCGGGGTTGAGCCCGAGGACGTCGAGCATCGCGATCACCTCGCCGAACTTCTGGCCCAGCGCCTCCGACGACCCGTCGGCCAGCAGCCGGTTGCCCTCGCGGACCGAGTCGTGGATGACGGCGACCGCGGCGGGCGTGCCGAGGTCGTCGTCCATCGCCTCACGGAACGCGTCGGGCACCGAGGCGAACCACGTGCCGACGACCGGGGCGGCGCGGTCGAGGAAGTCCTCGATGCGCCGGAACGCCTTGGCCGACTCCTCGAGCGCCTCGAAGCTGAACTCGACGTGCGAGCGGTAGTGGGCCGCGACGATGTAGTAGCGCAGCTCGATGCCGCGCACCCGCTCGAGCACCGACGGGATGAGCATCGAGTTGCCCAGCGACTTGCTCATCTTCTCGCCGGCGGTGGTGATCCAGGCGTTGTGCAGCCAGTACGACGCGAACGGGCGGCCCGCGGCACGCGACTGGGCCTGCTCGTTCTCGTGGTGGGGGAAGCGCAGGTCGACGCCGCCGCCGTGGATGTCGAAGGCCGGGCCGAGGTACTTGCCGGCCATCGCCGAGCACTCGATGTGCCAGCCGGGCCTTCCTCGACCCCACGGCGACGGCCACGATGCCGTCTCCGGCTCGATGCCCAACTTCTGTCCCTTCCACAGGGCGAAGTCGCGGGGGTCGCGCTTGCCGCGCGGGTCGGCGTCGCCGGCGGGCTCCATGTCCTCCACGCGCTGGCGGGTCAGCTCGCCGTAGGCCGACCAGCTGCGCACGTCGAAGTAGACGTCACCGCTGCCGTCCTCGGCGGCGTAGGCGTGACCGCGGGCGATCAGCTGCTCGATCAGCTCGACGATCTCCGGGACGTGGCCGGTCGCACCCGGCTCGTAGGTCGGCGGCAGCACGTTGATCGCGGCCAGGGCGGCGTCGAGCTCGCGCTTCATCGCGGAGGCGAGGGCGTACCAGTGGACGCCCTGCTCGGCGGACTTGGCGAGGATCTTGTCGTCGATGTCGGTGACGTTGCGGATGAAGTCGACCTCGTGGCCGGTGGCGGCGAGCCAGCGGCGGAGCACGTCGAAATTCACCGCGGAGCGCACGTGGCCCACGTGCGGCTCGGACTGCACGGTCAGCCCGCACACGTAGATGCCCGCCCGGCCCGGGGTGAGCGGGACGAAGTCGCGGGTCTCGCGCGTCGCGGTGTCGTGGAGCCTCAGGGTCACCGGGCAAGTCTAGGGCGACGGAGGCGATCCGCCGGCTTCGCGGGGCGCCCCGCCTCCGCGGGAGATGTGACTCCTGAGACGTGTGGGACTTTCCGGGTTATCGTCGACCGGTGCTCCGACGTGTCGCGGTCCTCGCCCTTCCCCTGCTGCTGGCCAGCTCCTTCGCCCCTCCGGCCGGTGCCGTCGACGGCGAGCCCTCGGCGCGCACGCGTGCGACGCCGCAGGTCGAGCTCGCGTCGTGGAGCAGCTACCGCGACCTCAAGGCCGGCCAGCGCAAGGGACTCAAGCTCGGGCGCGGACAGGTCTCCCTCCTGAAGGCCAGGCCCCGCACCGTCGCCGGCAAGTCCTACGAGGCCGGCACCTGGACCTCTCCGTGGGCCTCCCCGGGCTTCGGGGCGACCGCGATCATCCCGTCGTGGGAGGCCACCGTCCCGGGCCGCACCCTCGTGCGCGTCGAGCTGCGGGCGCAGGACGCCAGCGGTCGCACCGGCACGTGGGACACCGTGGCCGACTGGGCGCGCACCAACCGCCCCGTGCCCCGCCGGACCTACTCCGGCCAGGCCGACGACCTCGGCCGGGTCAGCGCCGACACCTGGTTCGCCACCTCCGCCGTGACGGCGTACCAGCTGCGCGTCACCCTCATGCGGCCGAAGGGCTCGAGCAAGGCGGTCAGCCTCGAGCGCGTCGGCGCGGTCGCCTCGGCGGACGCGACCGCGGCGCGGCCGACCTCGCAGCCCGGCCCGGCGGCCGGCACCGTCCTGCCCGTGCCGACGTACTCCCAGATGGTCCACAGCGGCCACTACCCCACCTGGGGCGGCGGCGGCGAGGCGTGGTGCTCACCCACGTCGCTGGCGATGGTGCTCGCCTACCACGGCATCTCCCCGACCCCCACCGGCATCACGGCCGGGCACGCCGACGCCGTCGTGGACCACACCGCCAAGATGGTCTACGACCACGGCTACCGCGGCACCGGCAACTGGGCCTTCAACACCGCCTACGCCGCCACGCTGGTCGGGGGCGACTCCTACGTCACCCGGATGCGCGACCTGCGCGAGGCCGAGGACTTCATCGCCGCCGGGGTGCCGCTGATCGTCTCGATCGCCTTCGGGCGCAACCAGCTCACCGGAGCCCCGATCTCGGCCAGCAACGGCCACGTGCTGGTCGTCGTCGGCTTCGAGTCCGACGGCGACGTCGTGGTCAACGACCCCGCCGGCGCCACCAACGCCGACGTGCGCCGCGTCTACGACCGTGCCCAGTTCGAGCGGATCTGGATCGCCGCCTCCGGCGGGACGGCGTACGTCGTCCGCAACGGCTGACACCGGGGAGCTGCTCAGCCGGCGCTGAACTCCACCGCGTGCCAGCCCGTGGCCCCGTCGGGGTCCGGGGAGCGTACGACGCTGGTCTGGGTCTCGCCGTCCTTGCCGGTCGCCCGGACCCGGACCTCGTGGTCCCCCTCGGGCACGTCGATCGTCACCGACCACTGCACCCACGTGTCCACCGACGGGACGCCGCCGAGCTCGGCGCGGGTCCACGCGCCGCCGTCGACCTGCACCTCGACGGAGTCGATGCCGGTGTGCTGGTGCCAGGCCACGCCGCCGAACGTCACGGCCCCGGCCGGCACCTCGGCACCCCCGCGCGGGACGTCGATGCGCGACGCGACCTTGACCGGCCCCTCCGCCGACCAGCCCCTCGTCGTCCAGTAGCCGGTCGAGCGGGCGAAGGTGCTGACCTCGAGGTCGACGACCCACTTGGTGGCCGACACGTAGCCGTAGAGACCGGGCACGATCGTGCGCACCGGGAAGCCGTGCTCGATGGGCAGCGGATAGCCGTTCATCGCGACGGCGAGCATCGCGTCGCGATCGTCGGTCAGGGCCTCGAGGGGGGTCGCGCAGGTCCAGCCGTCGTGGGAGGTCTGGAGCACGCAGTCGGCCTCGGCGTCGACGCCCAGCCCGGCCAGCAGGTCGGCGAGGCGGATGCCGCTCCAGCGGGCGTTGCCCACGAGTTCGCCGCCGACCTCGTTGCTCACGCAGCTGAGCGTGATCCACGACTCCGTCATCTGGCGCGCGACGAGGTCGGAGTAGCTCAGGGTGAGCTCCCGGTCGACCATCCCGTGGATGCGCAGGGACCACTCGTCCGGCTCGATGGTCGGCTTCGCGATGGTCGTGTCGATCAGGTAGAAGTCGTCGGCCGGCGTCTGCCACGGGGTGATCCCGGCCAGCCCGATCGCGGTGCCGGCCGGTGGCTGGCGCCGGGTCACGCCCGGGATGCGCAGCAGCCGGCGGCTGACCTCGACGTGGCGGCGACCTGCGCCGACCAGCCGGCCGGCGACCGCGATGCCGACGGCGGCCACCGACACCGCCCCGGCGACCATGAGGAACACCCGTCGCTCGCGCGAGGCCAGGTCGGGCCGGCCCCGGCCCCGGTGCAGGGCGTCGGTGAGGGCGGAATGCAGCGTCACCCAGGTGAGCAGCCCGACGGCGACCGGCAGCGCGTCGACCGCACCGGCGCCCCGCTGGCTCAGCACCGCGGCCAGGCCCAGCCCGGCAAGGGGCAACCAGACGAGCAGCGGGCGGTACCACCCGCCGCGTCCCAGCAGGCCGGCCAGGGCGAAGCAGCCCAGCAGCAGGAGCAGGATGACGCCGACGAGGAACGGCTTGTCGTAGTGGCCCAGCACGGAGATGGCCCGTTCGGCCACCGGGCCAGGGGTGAGCCGGATGACCGACTCGGCCACCGCCACGACCGGCGCCTCCCGGATGGTGAGCACCATCGCGGTCGCATAGCTCGTCGCCAGCCCCGCGAGACCGGCCACGACTCCGGCGAGCACCCAGGGAGTACGGCGAACGGTCACGCGACCATTGTGACGGGGCGTCCGGCATGATGCCGACGTGACCTCCCCCTTCCCCGTCCCGCGGATCGGCATCGGCACCGACGTGCACCGGCTCGTCGCAGGCGTGCCCATGCACGTCGCCGGCCTGGCGTGGCCCGACGAGCCGGCCGGCCTCGAGGGCCACTCCGACGCCGACGTGGCCGCCCACGCCGCGTGTGACGCGCTCTTCTCCGCGTCGGGTCTCGGCGACCTGGGCAGCAACTTCGGCACGTCCGCGCCCGAGTGGGCCGGCGCGTCGGGTGCGACGCTGCTCGCGGAGACCGCCCGCCGGGTGCGGGCCGAGGGCTGGGAGATCGGCAACGTCGCCGTGCAGGTGATCGGCAATGTCCCCCGCCTCGGCCCGCGCCGCGACGAGGCCGTCGCCGCCCTGTCTTCTGCACTCGGAGCGCCGGTGAGCCTGTCCGCCACCACCACCGACGGCCTCGGGCTGACCGGCCGCGGTGAGGGCGTGGCGGCGATCGCCACCGCGCTCCTCACCCGCTGAGGCCGCGCGTGTCCACCGCTGTCGTCATCCTCGCCGCCGGCTCCGGCAGCCGGGTCGGGGCAGAGGTCAACAAGGTGCTGCTCCCGCTGCGCGGGGTCCCGGTGCTCGTGTGGTCGGTGCGCGACGCGCTCGCCCTGCCCGACGTACGCCGTCTCGTGCTCGTCGTGCGCCCCGAGGACCGGGCCGCCGTCGAGGCCGCCGTCGCCCCGCACCTCGGTGACCGCGAGGTGCTGGTCGTCGACGGGGGCGCCACCCGGCACGCATCGGAGTGGGCCGCCCTCCGGGTCCTCGCCCCCGCCATCGAGGCGGGCGAGGTCGACGTCGTGGTCGTCCACGACGGGGCCCGGCCGCTCGCCGGGCGTCCGCTGTGGGAGGCCGTGGTCTCCACCGCCCGCGAGGTGGGCGGCGCCATCCCGGTGGTCCCGGTGACCCAGCTCCTGCGCGCGAACCACACGCTCGTCACCGAGCACGTGGGCGGGGTGCAGACCCCGCAGGCCTTCCGTGCCGCCGACGTGCTCGAGGCCTACCGGGCCGCCTCGGCCGAGGGGTTCGAGGGCACCGACACCTCGGCGTGCGTCTCGGCCTACCGCGACGTCGAGGTCGCGGCCGTCGCCGGCAGCCCGCTCAACCTCAAGGTCACCTTCCCCGAGGACGTCGCGCTCGCGGAGGAGCTCAGCCCGACCGGGTCGTGAGCGCGTCGAGGAGGCGTACGTCGTCGGCCGAGGACACCCGCCGCCCCTCGGGGGGTGCGTCCATCGTGTCGACCGCGTGACCTGCCGCGGCCAGGTCGGCGACGGCCCGGGCCAGGTCGGTCGACGGCCGCTGCGGCAGCGTGGCCAGGACGGCGGCGGGAAGCACGAGCGGGGACGCGACGGCGACCAGGGCGTCACGGTCGAGCGTCTCCCCGACCAGCTGCCCCGCGTCGCCGCCGGTCACCACCTTGACGGTGTCGGTGACCGGGCGGGTGCCCACCACGGGGCGGCCCGACGCGCGGGCGTGCTCGAGGCACGCGGCAAGGAAGGCGGGCGGGGTCATCGGGCACAACGCGTCGTGGAGGACCAGGTCCTCCCCCGAATCGACGAGCCCCTCCCAGGAGACCGTCGCGTCGGCGAGGTCGACGCCGGACTCCCCGAGCGCCCAGGCGGCGCAGGCCACCAGCGCCTCGCCGTGGATGAGCGTGTAGGGCAGGGCTCCGCGGCCCTCCTCCAGAACGAGACCGAGGCCCCTGGGAACGTCGTCCCAGGGGCCTCGACCAGCGTCGTCCACGCTCAGGAGGCGAGCACCTCGTCGAGCATGGCCTCGGCCTTGTCCTCGTTGGTCTTCTCGGCGAGCGCGAGCTCGGAGACCAGGATCTGGCGAGCCTTGGCCAGCATCCGCTTCTCGCCGGCGGAGAGGCCACGGTCACGCTCGCGGCGCCACAGGTCGCGCACGACCTCGGACACCTTCATCACGTCACCGGAGTGCAGCTTCTCCAGGTTGGCCTTGTAGCGGCGTGACCAGTTGGTCGGCTCCTCGACGTGGGCCGCACGCAGCACGTCGAACACGCGGTCGAGGCCCTCCTTGTCGACGACGTCGCGGACGCCGACGAGATCGAGGTTGCAGGCCGGGACGCGCACGACCAGGTCCTGCTGTGCGACGATCCTGAGGACGAGGTACTGCCGGTCCTCTCCCTTGATCGTCCGCATCTCGATGTCCTCGATGACCGCGGCCCCGTGATTGGGATAGACGACCGTTTCGCCAACGGTGAAAGTCATATGTTCAGTTCCCCTTCCTAGGTGAACATTCTAACACGGCTCCGGGACACCTCCTGACGCGTTTGCGCAGGTCAGAGGCCCTGTCCGGGCTTGACAGATCGCGTGGTGCTGTGGTGCGCGCCCTCCCTCGGACCGCCGCCGGACCGCCGTCCGCCCGCCGCCGGACCACTGCTGGTCCATACTGCGCCCCATGCCTCGGGCCCTCGTGACGACTCCGTCGCTGCTCCTCGTCCGGGCAGCGCACCCACGCCAGGCCCTGGCCACCGCGGCCGTCCTGGGTGCCGCCGCGGCCGTCGCCGGGCGCCCGCTGCGCGAGGTCGGCCTGGTCGCCACCACGGTGCTCGTCGGGCAGTCGCTGCTGGGCTGGTCGGACGACCTCGTCGACCGGGAGCGCGACGCGCGGCGGAGCCCCGGCAAGCCGCTCGCCGGAGGTCGTCTCGACCCGGGGACGGTCTGGTTCGCCCTCACCTGCGCAGTGCTGCTCGTCGTGCCCCTCGCGGTGGCCAACGGACGCCGGGCCGGGGCGACGTACCTCGCCCTCCTCGTCGTGTCCGCGGTCGGCGACCGGTTGCTCCGTGCGCGGGCGCTGTCGTTCGTGCCCTGGATGGTGAGCTTCGCGCTCTACCCCGCGTTCCTGGCGTACGGCGGCTGGGGCGGGGTCGGCGCCCCGACACCGCCGACGCCCGTGCTGGTCGCCCTCGCGGCGGCCCTCGGACTGGGCGTCCACGTGCTGCTCGCGCTGCCGGGCCTCGTGCACGACCACGAGGAGGGTGAGAAGTCCTTCCCGATGCTCGTGGCGCTGCGCACCGGCACGCCGCGCCTCCTCCTGCTCGCAGGCGTGTGGACGGGGCTCGTCGTCGCCGCGATCCTGATCGCAGGGCGGACCGTCGGGCTGACCTGAGCCGACGCTAGGCTGTCCGCCATGCGACTCCGATCACTCGCGACCGCCGCCGCGGTCATCGCGCTCGCCGCACCGCTGACCTCCTGCGGGTTCGACTACGCCACCGAGCGCGACTACACCCCCGCCGGCGGCGCCAACAACCGCGAGGGCGTCGTCGACCTCCTCTCCGCCGTGGTCGTCTCCGGCGCCGAGGGGTCCGGGACCTTCGTGGCCTCGCTGTCCAACAACGACGGCTCCGAGGAGCAGTCGCTCACCGGGATCTCCGGCGTCCCCGGGAGCGATGGTGCGACCATCGAGGCCGCCGAGTTCGAGCCCATCACCGTGCCGGCCGACGGCCTGGTCAACCTGGCCGACCCCCCCGCCGGCATCGTCCTGACCGGCGAGTTCACCGCCGGCGACTTCGTCCCCCTCGCCATCGACTTCGGCAACGGGGAGCGCATCTCGCTCAACGTCCCCGTCGTCGCGAACGACACCGGCTACTGGGAAGGCATGGACGCCTCATGACACACACGCTCGTCCTGCTCCGCCACGGCGAGAGCGAGTGGAACGCCAAGAACCTCTTCACCGGGTGGGTCGACGTCGACCTCACGGAGAAGGGCCGCGCGGAGGCGGTCCGAGGGGGCGAGCTCCTCGTCGAGGCGGGCCTGCTCCCCGACGTCGTGCACACCTCGCTGCAGCGCCGCGCCATCACCACCGCGCACCTGTCGCTCGACGCCGCCGACCGCCACTGGATCCCGGTGAAGCGCTCCTGGCGCCTCAACGAGCGTCACTACGGCGCGCTCCAGGGCAAGGACAAGAAGCAGACGCTCGACCAGTACGGCGAGGAGCAGTTCATGCTCTGGCGCCGCTCCTTCGACACCCCGCCGCCGCCGCTCGACGACTCCTCGGAGTTCTCCCAGGCCTCCGACCCGCGCTACGCCGACCTCGGTGACGAGCTGCCGCGCACCGAGTGCCTCAAGGACGTCATCGCCCGGTTCCTGCCGTACTGGGACGCCGAGATCGTGCCGGACCTCCAGGCCGGCAAGACCGTACTGGTGGCCGCCCACGGCAACAGCCTGCGCGCGCTGGTCAAGCACCTCGACGGCATCAGCGACGAGGACATCGCGGGGCTCAACATCCCCACCGGCATGCCGCTGGTCTACCGCCTCGACGAGGACATGCGTCCCACCGTCGCCGGCGGCGAGTACCTCGACCCCGAGGCCGCCGCGGCCGCAGCCGCGGCCGTCGCCAACCAGGGTCGCTGACCAGTCCGGGGCGAGGAACGAGCCCCGGGACGTGGGGTCAGCGAGATTGAGCAAGCCCCGCGGCTGAGGAACGAAGCCGCGACGGGCGCGTCGAAACCGGCCACGTTCCGTATCGCGGTGAATGACGCAGCTCTTCGGCGTCCGGAACCTGCGCCACGCACCGCTCGGCGGGTGAGAGGGGCGTACGTCAGTCGCGCGCGGGCATGTCGCCGGTGACGACGAAGACGACGCGGTTGGCGACCGAGACGGCGTGGTCGGCGATGCGCTCGTAGTAGCGCCCGAGGAGGGCGATGTCGACGGCGGCCTCGACGCCGTGCTGCCAGTCGTTGGACAGCAGCTCGGTGAAGCTCTTGCGGCGAAGCTGGTCCATCACCTCGTCGTCGCGACCGAGCTCGATGGCCGCCTCGACGTCACGGTCGATGATGATGCTACGCACCCGACGGACCATGTCCTCGGCGGTCGCGGCCATCTTCTCCATCGTCGGCCGCAGCTCGTCGGGGACCGCGACGGACGGCACCCGCAGGCGCGCGATCTTGGCGACGTGGACCGACAGATCGCCCATCCGCTCGAGCTCGCTGACCATCCGCAGCGCCGAGACGATGACACGCAGGTCGCCGGCGACGGGCTGCTGGAGCGACAGCAGCGCGAACGCGGTGTCGTCGACCCGCTCGCGGGCCGCGTCGATCGCCTTGTCGTTGCCGATCACCTGCTCGGCGGTGTGCACGTCGCCGGTCATCAACGCCTTGGTGGCCTCGCGTACGGCGATCTCGACCTGTCCGCAGATCTCGGACAGGTCGGCGAAGATGCCGTCGAGCTGGTCATGGAAAGCCTCACGCATGTCGGGCACTGTAGGCAATCGAAGCGAACAGATGTGCGTGCTCGATGAACGAGGGGTGAACACTCCGTGCCCCGTGTCCATCCGGTCAGGGCGCACGCTCGCGATGCGTACGATGAGGACGTGGATCCGACGACGCAGGCTGCCCTGGCCGCGCTCGTCGGGGCCATCGTCGTCGGCGGTGCGGTGCTCGCGTGGCACATCAGCGACCGGCAGCGCCACACGCTCCCCGAGGCGGAGGAGCCCGTCGTCCAGGCGGGTGTCGCGGCCGTCCTGAGCATCCTGCGCTCCAGCGCCGTCGTCGTGGACGAGTCCGACCACGTCCGCAAGGCGTCGGCGCCGGCGTACGCCTTCGGTCTGGTGCGCGGCGACACCGTCGTGGTGCCGGAGCTGCTCGACCTGATCGCGCAGGTCCGCCGCGACGGACAGATCCGCGAGAGCGACCTCGACATGCCCGCGCCCGACGGCGGGTTCACCCGCACGTTCACGGCCCGCGTCGCCCCGCTCGGCGCCCGGCTGGTGCTGGCCCTCGTCGAGGACCGCACCCGCGAGCGTCGCGTGGAGGCGGTGCGCCGCGACTTCGTGGCCAACGTGAGCCACGAGCTCAAGACCCCGGTCGGCGCGATCCGGCTGCTCGCCGAGGCCGTCACCGACGCCGCCGACGACCCCGAGGCCGTCCAGCGCTTCGCCGGCCGGATGCTCACCGAGAGCGACCGGCTCTCCAAGCTGGTCCAGCAGATCATCGAGCTGTCGCGGCTGCAGGGCCACGACCCGCTGGAGACGCCCGTCATGGTCGACCTCGACGCCGCGGTCGCGACCGCCGTCGACACCAGCGCCATGGAGGCGGCCGCCAAGCTGATCACCGTGGAGTCCCGTGGCGAGCCCGGCCTGGAGGTCTTCGGCTCGCAGGAGCAGATCGGTGCGGCCATCAGCAACCTCGTCGCCAACGCCGTCGCCTACTCCAACGAGGGCTCGCGCGTCGTCGTCACGACCCGCTCCGTGGGGACCCAGGTGCAGATCTCGGTCGTCGACCAGGGCATCGGCATCCCGGCCGAGGACATCGACCGCATCTTCGAGCGGTTCTACCGCGTCGACCCGGCGCGACACCGCTCGACGGGCGGCACCGGCCTCGGCCTCTCGATCGTCAAGCACGTGGCCGCCACCCACGGCGGCGACATCGCGGTGTGGTCGGTGCAGGGCCAGGGCTCGACCTTCACGCTCACCCTCCCCCACCACTCGGAGCCCGGTCAGGGCTCCGGTCGCACCACCACCCCGGTCGAGGTCGTCGCCCCGCGGCACCTGGACCCCGACCTCGATCCCGATCCCGCCTCGCGCACGACCCAGCAGGAGACCAAGACATGACCCGCGTACTCGTCGTCGAGGACGAAGAGAGCTACAGCGACGCCCTCGCCTACATGCTCCGGAAGGAGGGCTACGAGGTGGCGATCGCCGCCGACGGCAACACCGCCCTCACCGAGTTCGACCGCTTCGGCCCCGACATCGTGCTGCTCGACCTCATGCTCCCGGGGATCCCCGGCACGGAGGTCTGCCGGCAGATCCGCCAGACCTCCTCGGTCCCGGTGATCATGGTCAGCGCCAAGGACGACGAGGTCGACAAGGTCGTGGGCCTCGAGCTCGGCGCCGACGACTACGTCACCAAGCCCTATTCCCCGCGCGAGCTGGTGGCCCGCATCCGTGCCGTGCTGCGTCGCGGCCACGAGCCCGAGCTGATGCCCGACACGCTCGAGGCCGGTCCGGTGCGGATGGACGTCGAGCGCCACGTCGTCACGGTCGACGGCACGGAGCAGCGGCTGCCGCTCAAGGAGTTCGAGCTGCTCGAGATGTTCCTGCGCAACCCCGGGCGCGTGCTCACCCGGGGCCAGCTCATCGACCGCGTCTGGGGCTCGGACTACGTCGGCGACACCAAGACGCTCGACGTGCACGTCAAGCGGCTGCGCGCCAAGCTGGAGCCCGACCCGGGCGAGCCGAAGTACCTCGTGACCGTCCGCGGACTGGGTTACAAGCTGGACCTCTGACCGAAGGGAAGAGGTCCAGCGCGCCGCGCTGGGCAGCGGTGCACGAGGAACGAGTGCAGCGCGTGGCCCAGGCGGATCGAGCAGTCCCGCTGCCGAGGAACGAGGCAGCGAGGGACGTGTCGAGATCTACGACCTCGTGACGGGTCTCGTGACGGGACTTCGTCCCTCCTCGACCAGCGGCCCGGGCCCAGCGGCGGGATGTCGTCGTACGGCGTCCGAAATGCGCTGGCGGCCGGTCATGACCGTACCTAGCCTTGACCCGTGACGACCACGACCGAGACCGCCGGGACGCAGCCCACCACCACCGCCCCGGCCCCCTGGCTGCCGGTCGCCGCGGGCGCCGTCACGCTCGTCATGTGGGCCTCGGCGTTCGTCGTCATCCGGCACGTGGCGCACGACGTCAGCCCCGGCGCGCTCGGCTCGGGTCGCCTGCTCGTCGCGGCCCTCGTCGTGCTGCCGCTCGTCCTCAGGCACGGCTGGGTGCGCCCCACCCGCCGCGAGTGGACGCTGCTGGCGGCCGGCGGCGTCGGCTGGTTCGGCGTCTACAACCTGGCCCTCAACGCCGGTGAGCGCCACGTCGACGCCGGCACCGCCGCGATGATCATCCAGATCGGACCGGTCATCGTCGCCCTGCTCGCCGTCCCGCTCTTCGGCGAGCGCCTGCACACATGGCTGGTCGGCGGCATGGTCGTCGGGTTCGCCGGCGTCGCGGTGATCGCCCGCGGTTCCTCGAGCGACGCCGACGCCAGCCTCCTCGGCGTGGGCCTCGTGCTGGTCGCCGCGGTGATGTACGCCGTCGGGGTGCTGACCCAGAAGGTGCTGCTGCGCCGCCTGCCGTCCGTGCAGGTCGTGTTCGTGTCGTTCCTGACGGGCGCGCTCATCTGCCTGCCCTTCTCCGGCGACCTGCCCGGCATCGTCGCCGACGGTGGCGCCGAGCTGTGGTGGATCGTCTACCTGGGCGTCCTGCCGACCGCCGTCGCCTTCACCACCTGGGCCTACGCGCTGACCCACACCGACGCCGGCGCCCTGTCGCTCACGACGTTCCTCGTGCCCGGGATCGCCACGCTGGTGGCCTGGCTGACCATCGACGAGGTCCCGCCGACGCTGAGCTTCGTCGGCGGCGCACTGGCCATCGTCGGCGTGCTGATGACGCGCCGGAGGCCGAGGGCCGGACGCTAGGCCTCGAGCCAGCCGCGGAACGCCTCGAGGTTGCGGGTCGACTCCCCGCGGGAGATCCGCCACTCCCACTCCTTGCGGATCGAGGAGGCGAAGCCGAGCTCGAGGATCGCGTTGAACGACTCGTCGGCGTTGGCGAGCACGGAGCCGAGGATCCGGTCGAGCTCGTCGGGGTCGATCGAGGCCAGCGGCAGCCGCGCCTCGAGGTAGATGTCCCCGTGGCGGTCCACGGCGAAGGAGACGGCGTACATCCTGAGGTTGCGCTCGAGCAGCCAGCGGTGCACGCGCGCGTGGTTCTCGTCGGGGTTGCGGCACACGAAGGCGTGCACGCCGAGCGCGTGGGCGCCGACGTCGAGGCGCACGGGCGTCTGCAGCTTCTTCTCCCCCGGGAGCGTGAGCGAGAAGCTCGCGCCCTCGACGCCCTCGCGGGTCGTCTCGTCGTGCTCGATCTGGTTGGCGACCAGGTAGTCGCGGACGACGTCGACCGACGTCGCGGTGGCGGACGGGGAGGGAGCGCTCATGAGGCCATCTCAGCACTCATGCGCCCGCCGGCCCGCTCGTAGGCCGCCAGGGTGCGCTCGGCGGTGCGCTCCCAGGAGAAGTCCTGCGCGTGGGCGACCGCGCCGCGCCCGAGCCGCGCCACCAGCACCGGGTCGTCGATCAGGCGGCGCAGGCTCGCGGCCCAGTCGCGGGGCTCGTGGGTGTCGACGAGGAGCCCGCTCACGCCGTCACGGACCACCGTGGTGAGCCCGCCGACCGCGGCGGCGACCACCGGGGTGCCGGTGGCCTGCGCCTCGACGGCGACGAGGCCGAACGACTCGTTGTAGGACGGCACCGCCACCGCGGTGGCGGCGGAGGTCCACACGGCGAGCTCGGCCTGGCTGACCGGCGGGACGAACCGCACGACGTCGCCGATCCCGAGGTCGGCCGCCAGGTCGGCGAGGGCGGTGGGGTGCTCGAGCCCGGAGCCCGACGGCCCGCCCACGACGGGTACGACGAGCCGGTGGCGCAGTGACGGATCCTGCGCGAGCAGCACCGCCACCGCCCGCAGCAGCACGTCGGGGGCCTTGAGGGGCTGGATACGACCGGCGAACAGGAGCACGGCCGCGTCCTCGGACAGCCCGAGCTGGCGCCGGGCCTCTGCGCGCCCGCGAGGGGCGAAGACCGTGAGGTCGACCCCGGGATGGATCACCTCGACGCTGTCGGGGCGGGCGCCGTAGAGGTCGACGAGCTGGCGGGCCTCGGTGTCGGTGTTCGCGACGAGCAGGTCGGCCGCCTCGACCACCTGCTCCTCGCCGATCACGCGGGAGACGGGTTCGGGGCTGTCGCCGTCGGCGAGCGCCTCGTTCTTGACCTTCGCCATCGTGTGCATCGAGTGGACGAGGGGGACGTTCCAGCGGTCGCGGGCCAGCGCGCCGACCTGGCCGGAGAGCCAGTAGTGGGAGTGGACCGCGTCGTAGTGGCCGAGCGGCTGCATCGCCTCGGTGCGCAGCACCTCCCGGGCGAACGTGCACAGCTGCCCGGGCAGCTCGACCTTGGCGAGCCCCTCGAACGGCCCCGCGGCGACGTGCCGGACGAGCACGCCGTCCGCCGCCTCGACGACCTGAGGCAGCGTGGAGGAGGTCGCCCGCGTGAAGACGTCGACCGCGATGCCCTGCTCGGCCAGACGCCGGGAGAGCTCGATCACGTAGACGTTCATCCCGCCGGCGTCGCCCGTCCCGGGCTGGTCCAGCGGTGAGGTGTGCAGGCTGATCATCGCGACCCGCTCGCCCACGTTGCCTCCTCGAGACCTCGACTGCGCGCCCTGGTCAGGGCACCTCAGGCACAACCACGGGAGGTGTCCCGGGATTCCCGGGTCGGGTCAGCGCCTCAGCGGGCGTGGGCGCCGGCCGCGGTGCGGCGGCCGGTCGAGCGGCTGCGACCGCGCACCAGCGCGAAGCCACCGAGGGCCGCCGCCACGACACCCCAGAAGCCGTCGTACCAGGAGGCGTCGGCCGGTCGGAACGCCTCGATCACCGAGAGTGCCAACAGGCCGGAGGCCACGGCGACGACGGCCCGCACGGCCACGGCGTCGCCCTTGACCAGTGTGGTGCCGAAGACGGCCGACGCGACGAGCACGCATGCCAGACCGAGGAGGTGGAGGGTGTCGACGAGGGGGCCGTCACCGCCACCGAGGAGCGCGTGCAGGATCCAGAGCACGCCGCCCAGGAGAGCGAGCGACGCGGCGAGCTTCGCAGGAGGCATCGCCCGAGTGTGCCACGACTCACCCCTCCGGGCGGTCCCGGGGCGGCCCTGGAGGCGGTCCGGGGTCGAGGGATCAGGGCTCGTCGGTGCCCTGGTGGTAGCGCTGCTGCCAGTGCCCGCCGGCGCGCACCCACAGGCTGCTCCGCAGGGTGGACCGGTCGTCGGCCAGCGCCCGCCAGAGGAGCAGGATCGTGTCGCGGTCGACCCGCTCCACGGAAACCACGTCGAGGCTGACCGGTGCGATCGGACCGATCTCGGCGAGCACGTCGTCGCGGGTCCACAGCCGACCCGAGCGTCCGACCTCCTGCCAGGCGGGGTGGAGCAGGGCGGCGACGGCCGCCCGGTCGCCGCGCACCTCGTCGGAGAGAAGCGCGCGCTCGAGGGCGACGACGTGCTCCTCGTCGGTCGGCGTCGCCAGGTCCGACCGGTCGGCGAGGTCGCTGAACAGGTCGGGCTCCTCCTCGACCTGGCCGACCTCGGCGGCGGGGTGGGCGACGCTGCTGCCGACGAAGCCCGGCCCGGCATCGGGCTCGACCCCGCGCTGGTACGCCGACGCGGCGGCGTTGGCGCGCCGGTCCGCCGCCTCGTTGAGCTCGTGGCCCGCGTGGCCCTTGACCCACTCGAAGCGGACCCGGTCGCGCCGGCCGTCCATGGCGGCGTCGAGCGCCTTCATCAGCTCGACGTTGAGCACGGGCTTGCCGTCGCTCTTCTTCCAGCCCTTGCGCTTCCAGCCCGGCATCCACTTGGTGACGGAGTCGATGACGTACTTGCTGTCGCAGAAGACGTGCAGCTCGTCGTCGACGTGGGCGGTCTGCTGGAGGAGGTCGAGGACGGCCATCAGCTCCCCCATGTTGTTGGTGCCGCGCGGCCAGCCGCCGGACGCCCAGCAGTCGTCGTCGACGTACCACGCCCAACCGGCCGGGCCGGGGTTGCCGAGTGCCGAACCGTCGGCCGCCGCGATGATCACCGGCACATCTTGGCAGGATGGCCGCATGAGCGATGACAGCACCCGGCCCCGCACCGCCGTCGTGACCGGCGCCTCCAGCGGGATCGGTGCGGCGACCGCCCGCGCCCTGGCCGCGGAGGGCTTCCGCGTCGTCTGCGCGGCCCGCCGCAGCGACCGCATCGAGGAGCTCGCGGCCGAGATCGGTGGCGAGGCGATCACCTGCGACATCACCGACCAGGCCTCGGTCGACGCCCTCGCCGCGGCGGTGCCGACCTGCCACGTCCTGGTCAACAACGCCGGCGGCGCCGTCGGCGTCGACCGGGTGGACGGGGCCGACGTCGACGCCTGGCGCTGGATGTACGACGTCAACGTGCTCGGGCTGGTCCGGGTGACCAAGGCGCTCCTGCCCGCGCTCCGGGCCAGCGGCGACGCGGTGATCGTCAACGTCGGGTCGACCGCCGGACGCTGGGCCTACGAGGGCGGCGCGGGCTACACCGCGGCCAAGCACGGCGTGAAGGTGGTCACCGAGACGCTGCGGCTCGAGCTCAACGGCGAGCCGGTGCGGATCAGCGAGGTCGCCCCCGGCATGGTGCGGACCGACGAGTTCTCGCTCGTGCGCTTCAGCGGCGACCAGGAGCGCGCCGACGCGGTCTACGCCGGCGTCGACCAGCCGCTGCTGGCCGAGGACGTCGCCGACGCCATCGCGTGGGTGGCCACCCGGCCCTCCCACGTCGACATCGACGAGCTCGTCATCAAGCCGCGTGCCCAGGCTGCGGCACACAAGGTGCACCGGTCCTGAGTCATGGGAGACTGCCGCGCGTGAAGACCATCGGACTCGTCGGCGGCATGAGCTGGGAGAGCAGCGCGGTCTACTACCGCGACCTCAACCTCGGGATGCGGGAGCGGCTCGGCGGGCTGTCGTCACCGAAGCTCGCCCTCACCACCGTGGACTTCGCCGAGGTGACGCACCTCGAGGACGACGAGCGCTGGGACCAGGTCGGGCTGCTCCTCGCCGACGCCGCGCGCGGGGTCGAGCGGGCTGGCGCCGACTTCCTGCTGCTGTGCACGACGACGTTCCACAAGGTCGCCGACCAGGTCGAGGAGGCCGTCGGCATCCCGCTGCTCCACCTCGGCGACGTCGTGGCCGAGGCGGTCCGGGCCGCGGGCGTCGAGACCGTCGGGCTGATCGGCACGAAGGTCGCCATGTCGGAGTCGTTCTTCGTCGACCGGCTCGAGGACCACGGACTCTCCGTGCTGGTGCCCGACGCCTCGCACCACGACTTCCTCAACGACGCGATCTACGAGGAGCTCGTGCACGGTGTCGTGCTGCCCCGCACGCGCAGCCGGGTCGTGTCGATCATCGAGGAGCTGTGGGACGCCGGCGCGGGCGGCGTGCTGCTCGGGTGCACCGAGCTCGAGCTGCTGGTCAAGCAGGCCGACGTCGAGCTGCCGGTCTTCCCCTGCACGACGCTGCACGTCCAGGCCGCGCTCGACGCGGCGCTTGCCTGAGGGTTTCGAGACGGTCGCTGCGCGACCTCCTCAACCAGCGGGCAGGGGCAGGGCGTACGCCGTCGCGAGCCAGCGCAGGCTCGTCCACGCCGGCGAGCGCAGGTCGGTCGCGCCCGCCGACGCCGGCAGGCCCACCCGGAGCACCTGGGAGCGGGCTCCCTCGGTGCTGACGAGCAGGCCGTCGCCGGAGAGGGCGACTCCTTCGCCCTGGTCCTGGTCGGGCAGCTCCCACGACGCGACGCCCTGCCACGACGGGAACGCCGACAGGTGGGCCTTCGTGTAGGTGCGCACGACCACCCCTCCCCCGCCGGGCAGGAACGTCGCGTCGGTGACGAGGCCCGGGGCGTCCCCGACCTCGGTGAGGAGGTTGGGCCGGTCGGCGCGCAGGCGCTGCGGGGCGGCGTACACGGTGCCGGCGAAGACGCCCTTGGTGATGACGTGGAGCCGGCCCGTCACGGGGTGGGTGACCAGCGCCTCCGCGTCGTGGGAGCCGTCGGGGTAGACGAGCTCGCGGACCTCGGGCGTGACCTGGCGGTCGCCGCGTCCGACGGGGACGCGCAGCACCTCGACCGAGTCGCGCACGTGCCGGTTGTCGCCGATGTCGGCGACCCAGACATGGCCGGGACCTGCGGGCGCGAGGGCCTCCACGTCCTCGGGGTCCGCGGCCCACGACGTGACCCCGACCGTCTCCCCGGTCGCGGGGTCGACGGTGAAGACGCGACCGGAGTCGCCGGAGTCGTTGGTGGTCACGACCAGGCCGGCGTCGGGCCCGCGGCCGGGCAGCACGACGAGCCCGCTCGACTCCACGATCTCGGGGTCGGCGAAGCGGAACGCGGGGTGGTCGGCCGCGCCGGGCGCACCGGCTGCGGCGCCCAGCAGCAAGGGCACGAGCACGAGTGCTCCGACGGCGGCCCGGCGGGGATCAGCCATGGTCGAGCAGCTCGCCGAGCCGGGGCCGGACGCCCCACGCGGCGAGCAGGTCGTCGTACTCGGCGGCCGCCTCGGACCCGTCGGCCCCGGTGCGCACCGCTCGCAGCAGCGTGTTGCGTGGCGTGTGGGCGCTCTCGACGAACTCCACGACGTCGACGCGGTAGCCCTCGCGGCGCAGGAGGGCGGCCCGCAACGCGTCGGTGAGCGTGTCGGCGAAGCGCTCGCGCAGGATGCCGTGGCGGGTGAGCATCGCGTAGGGCTCGGGGACCGCCGTGGTGCGCAGCTGGGCGGCGATGTCGTGGTGGCAGCACGGCGCCGCGAGGACCAGGGGTGCCCCCCACTCGAGTGCCCGCCCGAGCGCGTCGTCGGTCGCGGTGTCGCAGGCGTGCAGGGCGAGCACGACGTCGGGCGCCTGCGCGAGCGGCGCGTGCGCGATCGAGCCGACGACGAAGTCCGCGTCGATGCCCAGGTCGGCGGCGACGCGCGAGTTGTGGTCGGCCGACTGCTGCTTGACGTCGACCCCGGTCATGCGGACCGGCAGCCGGTCGCTGAGGAACGCGTGGGCGGCGAAGGTGAGGTAGGCGTTGCCGCAGCCGAGGTCGACGACGCGCAGCGGGTCGTCGGGCGTGGGGGTGCGCACCCGGCCCTGCGCGATGGCCTCGGTGAGGCTGGCGTCGAGCAGGCGGACGAACTCCTCCACCTGCCGGTACTTCGCCTGCCGCGTCGGCTTCACCCGCCCCTGGGCGTCGCTGATCCCGAGCGCCCTGAGCACCGGGTGGTCCTCGGGGAGCAGCCGGTCCTTGGGCCGGTCGTGGCCGCGCGAGGGCGCGACCTCCTCGTCCCGCGTCGAGGTGTGCAGCAGCGGCACGCCCTTCTTGGTCACCCGCAGCTGGTGGGTCTCGGTGGCGGTGTCGACATGCCAGTTGGCGAACGGCTCCGCCAGCAACGCGTCCACCGCGGCCTCGGCCGCCTCGCCGACGAGGTGGTTGGTGGTGTGCGCCTGCGTGGCGTCGTACGACGTCACCTGCAGGTGGCGCCCGGCCTTCAGGTCCACGACCCGGACCTCCACGCGACGTACCTCGCGTCCGTCCACGACCGGCACCGGCCGGCCCTTGCGCCGACCGCTCGCCAGCGCGCGCACGAGGCTGTCGGCGCCGAGGACCGCCGAGCGGAGGGTGGCGAGCCCCGCCTCCGGACCCGTGCTCACAGGACGGCGGCGATGACGACGATGAGGATCAGCGCCCCCAGCGCCACCGGGATCACGAGTCGGCGATGGCGGGGGTTCATGACCTCATCGTAGGCGGCGGGCGGTCGGCCACCTACTCCGTCGTGCAGCCGGGCGGCGGGCCCCGGTCACCAGTGCTCGAGCGACTCCCGGAACACGGCGGCCAGGTCCTCGGCGGTGACCTCGACGGGGGCGGTGGCCAGCAGCCGCTGCTGCTGGAGCGCGCCCTCGACCAGGGCGTCGACGTCGCCGGCGCCGTAGCCGAGCTCGGCCAGCCCGCTCGGCAGCCCGACGTCGCGCATCAGCCCCCGGAGCACGTCCGGCAGCGTCTGACCCGTGCCGCCGAGGAGCTCGGCGGCCCGGCGGTGCCGCTCGGGCGCGGCGTCGTGGAGCAGCGCGAAGGCGGCCGGCGCCGTCATCACGACGGCCATCCCGTGCGGAATGATCGGCTCGTCCGCCGGGTAGCCCGCTGGACGGTAGTCGCGGACCCGGCCGGCGATGGGGTAGGCGCAGGCGTGGGGCACGTGGACGCCGGCGTTGCCGAAGCCCAACCCGGCGAAGGTCGCGGCGAGGGCCATCTGCTCACGGGCCTCACCGTCGGACCCGTCGCGGACGGCTCGCCGGAACGAGCCGGCGAGGAGGGACAGCGACTTCTCCGCCCACATGTCGGCGATCGGGTTGGCGCCGCAGTAGGGGACCCGCTGCTCGGGTCGCTTGGCGTCGAAGTCGGCGTACCACCGAGCCGTCCAGCTCTCGAGCGCGTGGCAGAGGATGTCCATGCCCGCGGAGGCGGTGACCATCGCGGGCTGCGTCATGGTCAGGTCTGGGTCCACGACGGCGAGGGTGGGCCGGAGCCGGGCGTGGGAGATGCCGGTCTTCACCGCCAGCGCCAGGACGTCGAGGACGCAGATGGTGGTCGACTCCGCACCCGTGCCGGTGGTCGTGGGCACCGCGACGAGCGGCAGGAGGGGGTGCTCGGGCGCCCGGCCCCCGCCGACGGGCGCGTTGACGTAGTCCATCAGCTCGCCGGGGTTGGTCAGCATCAGGTCGACCGCCTTGGCGGTGTCGATGGACGAGCCGCCACCGACCGCGACCACGGCGTGGAAGGGTCCGGCCGCCCGGGCCGCGGCGACGGCCGCCTCCAGGGAGGCGTCGGTCGGCTCGACGTGCGCCTCGGCGTAGAGGACCACCTCCAGCCCGCGGGACCGCATGCCGTCGGCGATGCGGTCCGGGTGGCCGGTGGCGGCGACCCCGGGGTCGGTGACGAGCAGCACCCGCCGCGCCGCGTCGCCGGGGACGTCGCGGCACAGCTGCTGGACGTCCCACCCGATCTCGTCGCTGGCCCCGCGCCCGAACTTCAGCCCGGGGGCGGCGTAGGTGAAGACGGTCTCAGTCACGATCTGCTCCCA
Source organism: uncultured Nocardioides sp. (assembly GCF_947488025.1). Taxonomy (GTDB): domain Bacteria; phylum Actinomycetota; class Actinomycetes; order Propionibacteriales; family Nocardioidaceae; genus Nocardioides. The sequence continues at coordinate 596,021 of NZ_CANKYS010000001.1, forward strand.
ACGCGTAGGTGACCACGTCGAGCACGTCGACCTGCCCGGACGCGACGTCGGCCGTCGGCACCCACGCGACGGCGTCGGTGGTCCCGTCGACCTCGACCACCCGGGGCTCGCCGTCGGCGACGCTCGCGCGGTAGAGCAGGTGCACGCCGTGGTAGTCCTCGATCCGGCCGGACGGCGCGGTGCCGGCGAAGTGGGTGTCGTGCACGCCGAGCAGGGCGCCGACCTCGCACGCCAGCCCGCACTCCTCCTCGACCTCGCGCGCCAGCGCGACCGACGGGTGCTCGCCGTGGTCCACGCCCCCACCGGGCAGCGTCCACCTCCCGGGGTGCGCGGCGCTCCCTGAGAGCCGGGTCAGCAGCACCTGCTCGCCCTCACGGCGCCGGGTGACGACGGCGTACGCCGCGACGCGCTGCAGGCGGAACGGCTGGTGGTCGACGAGGGCCTCGGTCACCACCGACGACACCGGCACGGCGCCCGAGGCGACCTCGGCGAGGGTCTTCCACGCAGCCTCGATCGTGGAGCCGTCGACCTCGACCACCCGCGGTGCCGGTGAGTCCGGCGGCACCCAGCCCTCGTAGACCAGACGGATCGCGTGCGCGTCGACGAGCTGCCCGTCCCGGGGCGAGCGGGGCATGTGGGCGCTGTAGACCCGCGCCCGGTCGCCGACGGTCGCGTCCAGCCCGGTCTCCTCCTGCACCTCGCGGATCAGGGCGTCGCGCGGGTCCTCGCCGTGGTCGACCCCGCCGCCCGGCAGCGTCCACAGCTCGGAGCGGGAGACCCGGGGCGCCAGCCGGCTCAGCAGGATCTCGACCGCACCGCCGCGCTCGCGGAGGATGACGGCGTACGCCGCCACCCGCTGTCGCCTCGGCAGGGATCCCATGCGTCCAACCTAGTGAAGGACGGCGTGAAGTACGGTGAGCGCCGTGCCCCCCGCGTCCCGTGATCCGTGGCTCGACAACGTCAAGATGGTCCTGGTCACGCTGGTCGTGGTCGGGCACGCCATCGGGCTGGTCGAGGCCACCGCGGGCAGCCACTGGGTCTACGACTTCATCTACCTGTGGCACATCCCCGCGTTCGTCTTCGTCAGCGGCTACCTCTCGAAGTCCTTCGAGTGGGACCGGAGGCGGATGAAGAGCCTGCTCTACACGCTCGCGATCCCCTACCTGCTCTTCGAGCCGGCGCTGTTCTACTACCGCCGCGAGGTGGTCGGCGAAGATGTGACCGGGCCACTGTGGCTCGAGCCGCACTGGACCATGTGGTACCTCGTCGTGCTGCTGATGTGGCGCCTGGTCACCCCGATCCTCAAGCGGCACTGGCTCTTCCTGCCGCTCTCGGTGATCGTGAGCCTGGTCGGCGGGATCTGGGACACCGAGGCCCTGATGATCCCCCGGTTCCTCGGCCTGCTGCCGTTCTTCGTGCTCGGCCTGCACCTCAAGCCCCGCCACCTCGCGCACCTCGACGACGTGTGGGTGAAGGTCGCGGCGGTGCCGGTGCTCGTCGGCATCGGGGTCATGGCGCTCTACACCGACACCTGGGCGGAGTCGGCGCTGCTCTGGTACGACACCGGCTACTCCGAGATCCCGATCGACAACGAGTTCGTCTTCCAGACCCGGTTGACGGTGATGATGGTCGGCCTGCTCGGCGCCTTCGCGGCGATCTCGCTGGTGCCGCGGCGCAGCCTCGGCTGGTTCACCACGATGGGCACCGCCACGATGGTCGTCTACCTCTTCCACGGCTTCGTCATCAAGACGTTCAAGGCCCTCGGCTGGCCGGACTTCACCGCCTCCTACCCGACAGCGGGCCTGGTCCTCACGATCCTGGGCGCGATCGGCCTCGCGCTCCTGCTCGCCTCCCCGCCCGTGCGGCGGGTGCTGGAGCCCTTCACCGACCCCCTCGGCTGGCTGGAGTCGCGCCGCCGGACCCGGACCGGCAAGGCCCCCACGTCGGCCTGACCGCGGCGCGCGGCACCACGTCGAGGTGGGCGGCCTCGGCGCGGGTCGGCGCGTGCCCGCCGAGGTGTGCGGGGTACCACGGTGCGTGCTCGCCCGGCTGCGGGCGGTGGTGGGGCAGTCGCTGGAGCTCCTCGAGCTGCACCGTCAGCACCTCCCCGAGCCGTCGGGTCGCGTCGGTCAGGTCCTCCCCCGCCCCGATGCGGAGGGACGGGCCGAACGACACGTCGACGCGGCGTCCGCGGGTGAGGTCGGGGCGCGGTGCGCGACCGCGCTCGTCGGGCAGGCCGACCGACCAGACGCGCTGCGAGCCCCAGACAGCGACCGGCACCACGGCGGCGCCGGTCTCGCGGGCGAGGCTCGCCACCCCGCGCATCAGCGAGCGCACGGTGTAGGAGTAGCTGATCCCCGCCTCGGGGAACGCACCGACCGCCTCACCGCCGCGCAGCAGCCCGCGGGCGACGACGTACGCCCCCGCGGGCGCCTCCCGGTCGACCGGGACGTGCCGCATCGCGGTCATCGCGCGCGCCACCCCGGGCACGTGCCAGACGTCGTGGCGGGTCATGAACCGGATGAAGCGACCCGAGGACCGGGCAGCGTCCTGCACGAACACGAAGTCGGGGTACGACACGTGCGTGGCCGCCAGCAGCACCGGGCCCTCCGTCGGCACGTGCTCGGCACCCGTCCCGGTCACCTGCATCCCGAGGGCACGCATGCCGGTCCGTCCGAGCGCGACCGCAGCCCGGTAGGTGCGCTCCCGGCTCACGCGAAGGGCGGCCGGGCGTCGCGCGCCATCGACCGGCGGCCCGCCCAGCGCCAGACCCGGGCCGCGCGGTCGCGGTCGGCGTCGTCGACCAGGTTGCCCATCCAGCGCAGGGCCAGCGTCATCAGCCAGTCCGAGCGCATCCCGGCCGGGCCGAGCGCGGCCACGACCCGGGGCTGGGTCGCGATCCCGGCGAGCCGGCGGGCGATGGAGAACGCCTCGCCGTAGTGCTCGACCAGCGTCGAGCGCCACGCCTCGCCCAGCCCGACGCCGCCGACGATGTGCTCGGCGACGAGACGACCCGTCTCGAGGCCGTAGTCGATGCCCTCGCCGTTGAGCGGGTTGACGCAGGCCGCGGCGTCGCCGATGAGCGCCCAGTTGGGCCCGGCGACGTTGCTGACCGCGCCGCCCATCGGCAGGAGCGCCGAGGTCGGTTCGCGCAGCTCGCCCGAGAGCCCGAAGTCGGCGCCGATCGTGTCGGCGTAGGTCTGCATGAGCGGCTTGATGGCGACCTCGGCGGGACGCCTGCTCGTCGCCAGCGTGCCGGCGCCGAGGTTCACCGTGCCGTCGCCCAGCGGGAAGATCCAGCCGTAGCCGGTGACGAGCTCGCCCTGCTCGTCGCGCAGCTCGAGGTGCGAGCTGATCCACGGGTCGTCGCTCATCTCCGAGTCGACGTAGGACCGGCCGGCGACGGCGTAGACGGTGTCGCGGTGCCACTCGCGACCCAGCAGCTTGCCCAGCGGCGACCGGACGCCGTCGGCCACGACGAGCCACCGGCAGGCGATCTCGAAGGTGCCCTCGGCGTCGCGGAGCTCGACCGCCGCCACCCGCTCCCCGTCGCGTCGTACGCCGACCGCGCGGGCGCCGTCGACGGCACGGGCGCCGCTCTTGATCGCCACCGTGCGCAGGTGGTCGTCGAGCTCGGTGCGGGCGACCGCGGATCCCCAGTCGGGCAGCGAGCCGCCCGGCCAGGGCAGCAGGAGCGTCTGGCCGAAGCCGTGCGCGCGCAGGCCCTCGTTGACCGTGTGGGCGCGCAGCCAGTCCTCGAGGCCGAGCTTCTGCATCTCCCCGATCGCGCGGGGGGTCAGCCCGTCACCGCACGTCTTGTCGCGCGGGAACGTGGCCGCGTCGACCAGCACGACGTCGAGCCCGGCACGGGCGGCCCAGGCGGCGGCGGCGGAGCCGGCAGGGCCCGCGCCGACGACGAGCACGTCGGCGGAGGAGGGGCGCGAGGAGGGGGTCGTCACGCCGGAATTCTGACAGGGCCGATCTCGATACGCACAACGCCCGCCCTCGCAAGCGAGGGCGGGCGTTGGTGCTACACGATCTGGCTCGTCACACCAGAACTTCGCTTCGCTCAGTTCTGGTACGAGCCAAAGTCGAAGTCGTCGAGCGCGACGGCCTGCGACGACGGACCGAAGTCGTAGTCGTAGGAGTCGTAGCCGGTGACCGAGTAGGCCGCGGCGCGCGCCTCCTCGGTCGGCTCCACCCGGATGTTGCGGTAGCGCTCGAGGCCGGTGCCGGCCGGGATGAGCTTTCCGATGATCACGTTCTCCTTCAGGCCACGGAGGCTGTCGGAGCGGCCGTTGATCGCGGCGTCGGTGAGCACTCGGGTGGTCTCCTGGAAGGAGGCCGCCGAGAGCCACGACTCGGTCGCGAGCGAGGCCTTCGTGATGCCCATGAGCACCGGGCGACCCGAGGCCGGCTTGCCGCCCTCGGAGACCACGCGCCGGTTCTCCTCCTCGAACCGCACCCGGTCGACCAGGTCGGACGGGAGCAGGTTGGTGTCACCGGACTCGATGACCGTCACGCGACGCAGCATCTGCCGCACGATGATCTCGATGTGCTTGTCGTGGATCGCCACGCCCTGCGAGCGGTAGACCTCCTGGACCTCGTCCACGAGGTGCTCCTGGGCCTTGCGGACACCGAGGATGCGCAGCACGTCCTGCGGGTCGGGCGTACCGGACGTGATGTGGTGACCGACGTTGATGTGGTCGCCGTCCTCGACGTTGAGGCGCGAGCGCTTCGACACCGGGATCTCCTGGACCTCGGAGCCGTCGTCGGGGGTGACCACGACGACGCGGGCCTTGTCGGTCTCCTCGATCTTCACGCGACCGGCGGACTCCGAGATCGGCGTACGACCCTTGGGCGAGCGGGCCTCGAAGAGCTCGACCACACGGGGCAGACCCTGCGTGATGTCGTCGGCGGAGGCCACACCACCGGTGTGGAACGTGCGCATGGTCAGCTGCGTGCCGGGCTCACCGATGGACTGGGCGGCGATGATGCCGACCGCCTCACCGATGTCGACCAGCTTGCCGGTGGCCAGCGAGCGGCCGTAGCACTTGGCGCAGGTGCCGGTGCGGGCGTCGCAGGTCAGGACCGAGCGGACCTTGACCTCGACGACACCGGCGGCCACGAGCTCACCGATCTTGACGTCACCCAGGTCCTCGCCGGCCGTGGCGAGCACCTCACCCGTCTCCGGGTGGAGGATGTCGACGGCCGAGGAGCGGGCGTAGGCCGCGGTCTCCACGTGCTCGTCGTCGATCCGCTTGGGCAGGCCACGCTCGGTGCCACAGTCGTCCTCACGGATGATGACGTCCTGCGACACGTCCACCAGACGACGGGTCAGGTAGCCCGAGTCGGCGGTGCGGAGCGCGGTGTCGGCGAGACCCTTGCGGGCACCGTGGGTGGCGATGAAGTACTCGAGCACCGTCAGGCCCTCGCGGAAGTTGGCCTTGATCGGGCGCGGGATGATCTCGCCCTTCGGGTTGGCCACCAGACCACGCATGGCCGCGACCTGCCGGATCTGGTTCATGTTCCCGGACGCACCCGAGTCGACCATCATGTAGATCGGGTTCTTGCGGTCGAAGTTGGCCTCCATCGCGCGACCGACCTCAGCAGCAGCCTGGGTCCACAGCTCGATGAGCTCCTGACGACGCTCGTCGTCGGTCATCACACCGCGCTCGTAGTTCTTCTGGACCTTCTCGGCCTGGGCCTCGTAGCGGGCCAGGATCTCGGCCTTGCTGTCGGGCGTGGTGACGTCGTCGATCGAGACGGTCACACCCGAGCGCGTGGCCCAGTGGAAGCCGGCGTCCTTGAGGGCGTCGAGCGAGGCAGCGACCTGCACCTTGGTGTAGCGCTCGGCGAGGTCGTTGACGATCGCGCCGAGGCGCTTCTTGCCGACCTCCTCGTTGACGAACGGGTAGTCCGCCGGGAGCGTGTCGTTGAAGTGGACACGGCCGAGGGTGGTGTCGAGCTGGAGCGCGGTCCGCTCCTCCCAGTCGGCGCCGAGCTCGAGGTCGAGCGGCGGCACCACGTCGGTGAGGCGGATGCTGATCTTGCTCTGCAGCGTGATCTCGCGACGGTCGAAGGCCATGATCGCCTCGGCCGGGCTGGAGAAGACGCGACCCTCGCCGGGCTCACCGTCACGCTCGGCGGTCAGCCAGAACAGGCCGATGATCATGTCCTGCGAGGGCATGGTCACCGGACGGCCGTCCGACGGCTTGAGGATGTTGTTGGTCGACAGCATCAGGATGCGGGCCTCGGCCTGCGCCTCCGCGGACAGCGGGAGGTGCACGGCCATCTGGTCACCGTCGAAGTCGGCGTTGAACGCGCCGCAGACGAGCGGGTGGATCTGGATGGCCTTGCCCTCGATCAGCTGCGGCTCGAAGGCCTGGATGCCGAGGCGGTGCAGGGTGGGCGCGCGGTTGAGCAGCACGGGGTGCTCGGTGATGACCTCTTCGAGGACGTCCCACACGACCGGGCGGGCGCGCTCGACCATCCGCTTGGCGGACTTGATGTTCTGCGCGTGCGACAGGTCGACCAGGCGCTTCATGACGAACGGCTTGAACAGCTCGAGCGCCATCTGCTTGGGCAGGCCGCACTGGTGCAGCTTGAGCTGCGGACCCGACACGATGACCGAACGGCCCGAGTAGTCCACGCGCTTGCCGAGCAGGTTCTGACGGAAACGACCCTGCTTGCCCTTGAGCATGTCGGAGAGCGACTTCAGCGGCCGGTTGCCCGGGCCGGTGACGGGACGACCGCGACGACCGTTGTCGAAGAGGCTGTCCACAGCCTCCTGCAGCATCCGCTTCTCGTTGTTGACGATGATCTCGGGCGCGCCGAGGTCGAGCAGCCGCTTGAGGCGGTTGTTGCGGTTGATGACGCGGCGGTAGAGGTCGTTCAGGTCGGAGGTGGCGAAGCGGCCACCGTCGAGCTGGACCATCGGACGCAAGTCCGGCGGGATCACCGGGACGGCGTCGAGCACCATGCCGATGGGCTGGTTGCCGGTCTTGCGGAACGCGTCGACGACCTTGAGGCGCTTGAGGGCGCGGACCTTGCGCTGGCCCTTGCCGTTGGCGATCGTGTCGCGCAGCGACTCGACCTCGGCCTCGATGTCGAAGTCCTGGAGGCGCTTCTGGATCGCCGTGGCGCCCATGTGGCCCTCGAAGTACTTGCCGAACCAGGTCTTCATCTCGCGGTAGAGCAGCTCGTCGCCGAGCAGGTCCTGGACCTTGAGGCTCTTGAAGGTGTCCCAGACCTCCTCGAGGCGCGCGATCTCACGGTTGGCGCGGTCACGGAGCTGGTTCATCTCGCGGTCGGCGCCGTCGCGCACCTTGCGCTTGGCGTCGGCCTTGGCACCCTCGGCCTCGAGGGTGGCGAGGTCCTCCTCGAGCTTCTTGGCGCGGTCCTCCACGGAGGTGTCGCGACGCTTCTCGAGGCGCTCGCGCTCCAGGCCGACCTTGTTCTCGAGGGAGTCCATGTCGCGGTGACGGGCGTCCTCGTCGACCGAGGTGATCATGTAGGCGGCGAAGTAGATGACCTTCTCGAGGTCCTTCGGCGCCAGGTCGAGCAGGTAGCCCAGGCGCGACGGGACGCCCTTGAAGTACCAGATGTGGGTCACGGGCGCGGCGAGCTCGATGTGGCCCATGCGCTCGCGGCGGACCTTGGAGCGGGTGACCTCGACGCCACAGCGCTCGCAGATGATGCCCTTGAAGCGCACGCGCTTGTACTTGCCGCAGTAGCACTCCCAGTCCCGGGTGGGACCGAAGATCTTCTCGCAGAAGAGGCCGTCACGCTCGGGCTTGAGCGTGCGGTAGTTGATGGTCTCCGGCTTCTTGACCTCGCCGTGGCTCCACGTGCGGATGTCGTCCGCAGTGGCCAGGCCGATCTGAAGCTGGTCGAAGAAGTTAACGTCGAGCACGATGGCTGTAGTCCTTCGTTAGTACGTGGAAAGTGCAGCTGGGGGACCGAGGGGCCCGCCCGCTGGTCGGGACGGTCGCGCTAGCGACCGGCCCGAGACCACCGGGCGGGCGTCACCTCAGACTTCTTCGACGGAGCTGGGCTCGCGGCGGGACAGGTCGATGCCGAGCTCCTCGGCCGCCCGGAAGACGTCTTCCTCGGCGTCCTTGAGCGAGATCGGGCTGCCGTCCTGCGACAGCACCTCGACGTTGAGGCAGAGCGACTGCATCTCCTTGACGAGCACCTTGAACGACTCGGGGATGCCGGAGTCGGGGATGTTCTCGCCCTTCACGATGGCCTCGTAGACCTTCACGCGGCCGGGCACGTCGTCGGACTTGATCGTCAGCAGCTCCTGAAGGGCGTAGGCGGCGCCGTAGGCCTCCATCGCCCAGACCTCCATCTCACCGAACCGCTGTCCACCGAACTGGGCCTTACCGCCCAGCGGCTGCTGCGTGATCATCGAGTAGGGGCCGGTCGAGCGAGCGTGGATCTTGTCGTCGACGAGGTGGTGCAGCTTGAGGATGTACATGTAGCCGACAGCCACCGGCTCCGGGAACGGCTCACCCGAGCGACCGTCGAAGAGGTTGGCCTTGCCGTCCTCCTTGACCATCCGCTCACCGTCACGGTTGGGCAGCGTGGAGCCGAGCAGCCCGGTGATCTCGTCCTCGCGGGCACCGTCGAACACCGGGGTCGCGACCTTGGTGTTCGGGTCGGCCTGGTCGGCGCCGATCGCGATGAGGCGCTTCTTCCAGTCCGACTCGCCCTTCTCGCCAGACAGGTTGAGGTCCCAGCCCTGCTTGGCGAGCCAGCCGAGGTGCAGCTCGAGGATCTGGCCGATGTTCATACGACGCGGCACACCCAGCGGGTTGAGCACGACGTCGACCGGGGTGCCGTCCTCCATGAACGGCATGTCCTCGATCGGCAGGATCTTGGCGATGACGCCCTTGTTGCCGTGGCGTCCGGCGAGCTTGTCGCCGACCGAGATCTTGCGCTTCTGCGCGACGTAGACGCGGACCAGCTGGTTCACGCCCGGGGGCAGGTCGTCGCCGTCCTCGCGGTCGAAGACGCGCACGCCGATGACCGTGCCGGCCTCGCCGTGCGGGACCTTCATCGAGGTGTCGCGCACCTCGCGCGCCTTCTCGCCGAAGATCGCGCGGAGCAGGCGCTCCTCGGGGGTGAGCTCGGTCTCGCCCTTGGGCGTGACCTTGCCGACCAGGATGTCACCGGGGGTGACCTCGGCGCCGATGCGGATGATGCCGCGCTCGTCGAGGTCGGCCAAGCCCTCCTCGGAGATGTTCGGGATGTCCCGCGTGATCTCCTCGGGGCCGAGCTTGGTGTCGCGGGCGTCGACCTCGTGCTCCTCGATGTGGATCGAGGTGAGGACGTCCTCCTGCACCAGGCGCTGGCTGAGGATGATCGCGTCCTCGTAGTTGTGGCCCTGCCACGGCATGAAGGCGACGAGCAGGTTGGTGCCCAGCGCCATCTCGGCGTCGTCGGTGCAGGGACCGTCGGCGATCGGCGTACCGACCTCGAGGCGGTCGCCGGCCTTGACCAGCGGGCGCTGGTTGATGCAGGTGCCCTGGTTGGAGCGACGGAACTTGGCAAGCTTGTAGGTCTGGTAGGTGCCGTCGTCGTTCATCGTCTCGATGGCGTCGGCGGACACCTCCTTCACCACTCCGGCGTTGTCGGCGACGACCACGTCACCGGCGTCGACGGCGGCGCGGTACTCCATGCCGGTGCCGACCAGCGGGCTGTCGCTGGTGATGAGCGGAACGGCCTGGCGCTGCATGTTGGCGCCCATGAGCGCGCGGTTGGCGTCGTCGTGCTCGAGGAACGGGATCAGGGCCGTCGCGACCGACACCATCTGGCGCGGGGAGACGTCCATGTAGTCGACCTCGTCGCGCAGGATCGCGTCGACCTCGCCGTTCTTCTGGCGGACCAGCACGCGCTCCTCGACGAAGCGCATCTTGTCGTCGAGCGGCGCGTTGGCCTGCGCGATGACGTAGCGGTCCTCGTCGTCGGCGGTGAGGTAGTCGATCTGGTCGGTGACCACGCCACCCTCGACCTTGCGGTAGGGGGTCTCCACGAAGCCGAACGGGTTGATCCGTCCATAGGAGGCCAGCGAGCCGATCAGGCCGATGTTGGGGCCTTCAGGGGTCTCGATGGGGCACATGCGGCCGTAGTGCGACGGGTGGACGTCACGGACCTCCATGCCGGCGCGGTCGCGGGACAGACCACCGGGGCCGAGGGCCGAGAGGCGACGCTTGTGCGTCAGGCCGGCGATCGGGTTGGTCTGGTCCATGAACTGCGAGAGCTGCGAGGTGCCGAAGAACTCCTTCAGCGCCGCGACCACGGGGCGGATGTTGATCAGGGACTGCGGCGTGATGGCCTCGACGTCCTGGGTCGTCATCCGCTCGCGCACCACGCGCTCCATGCGGGCCAGGCCCGTGCGGAGCTGGTTCTGGATGAGCTCGCCGACCGTGCGCATGCGGCGGTTGCCGAAGTGGTCGATGTCGTCGGCCTGGACCTTGACGGGGGCACCGTCAGGACCCTCGACGACGTTGCCCTCGGCGTCGACCAGGTCGGGCGAGTCGGCCTGAACACCCGCGGCGTGCAGCTGCACGACGTAGCGGATGGCGGCCACGACGTCGTCGATGGTCAGCGTCTGCTGGTCGAACGCCTCGTGGAGGCCGAGCTTCTTGTTGATCTTGTAGCGGCCGACCTTCGCCAGGTCGTAGCGCTTGGGGTTGAAGTAGTAGTTGTTGAGCAGCGTCTGCGCGGCCTCGGCCGTCGGCGGCTCGCCCGGGCGGAGCTTGCGGTAGATGTCGAGCAGCGCGAGACGGGTGACCTCGTCGTTGACCTGCTCGGCGGTGGGGGCCTCGCCCCGCGCCTTCTTCTGCAGCTCCTCGTAGACGACCTCGTAGCGGACGCTGTCCTTCTCGAGGGTCAGCATCATCGACTCGTACTGGCCGAACTCCTCGCGGATCTGCTCGGTGGTCCAGCCGAGCGCCTTGAGCAGCACGGTGACGTTCTGCTTGCGCTTGCGGTCCAGGCGCACGCCGACGAGGTCGCGCTTGTCGATCTCGAACTCGAGCCAGGCACCGCGGCTCGGGATGAGCTTGGCGGTGAAGATGTCCTTGTCGGACGTCTTGTCGGGGCTCGACTCGAAGTAGACGCCCGGGGAGCGCACGAGCTGCGAGACGACGACGCGCTCGGTGCCGTTGATGATGAAGGTGCCCTTGCGGGTCATCATGGGGAAGTCGCCCATGAAGACCGTCTGGCCCTTGATCTCGCCGGTCTCGTGGTTCATGAACTCGGCCGAGACGTAGAGCGGGCGGGAGTAGGTGAAGTCCTTCTCCTTGCACTCCTCCTCGGTGTACTTCTCGTCGAGGAAGACGGGGTTGTCGAAGGAGAGCATCATCGTCTCGGAGAAGTCCTCGATCGGGGAGATCTCCTCGAAGATCTCCTGCAGACCGGTCTTCTCGGAGACGTCCTCACCGGCAGCCCTGCGGGCGGCCACCTCCGCCTCCCAGCGCTCGCCGCCGACCAGCCAGTCGAAGCTGCTCGTCTGGAGCGAGATGAGGGGGGGAACCTCGAGAGGTTCGGTGATCTTTGCGAAAGAGGTGCGACGGTGGTTACCAGCGGAGCTGCGCGCGGCCAAGAGGTGTCCTCACAAATGAGCAAGTGATCGGCGCTTGCCGACCACCACGACGACCGTCCGGAAGGCGTCAGGCATCTGAGGGCAGGCGCAAGGATTCACGATAGCGCAACTCAGGACACGCCACAAACGCGGGTCGCCATTTCTCCGGCACTGGGCCTGAGGGTCCGCTCCACGCGTTGGCCACGACTATGAACGCCACATCGCCCCGGGTCAAGCAGAACGCGCCGATTGGCCGCCCCCTGACCCGCCCCCACCTACCCCTGGGTGGGAGAGGTGGTGAGGTCGTCGACCAGCCACTCGCCGTCCACGCGCTGCATCGAGACGGTGACCTGGTCCTTGTAGACGACCGGCTCGGCGCGGAGCTTGTTGGTCGTCGGGCGGTCCACGAAGACCAGCACCTGCACCCGGTCCTCGCTCGCCCGCACGATCCCCGAGGCCACGACCGAGGCGGTGACCCGGGTCTGCGTCCGCGGCGCGTTCTCCTCCAGCACCGTGAAGAGCTTGTCGTACTCCTCGCGGTAGCCGCCCGTCATCAGCGCCTGGGCCTCGCGCTGGTCGGCCTTGAGCGACTCGTGGTCGTAGGAGAGCACGGGTACGACGGCGCGCTCCGCAGCCACCTGGGCATCGCGGACCGACGGGTCGTCGCCGGGGGCAACGCCCCGGGTCCACGTCCACGCCGTCGCGACCACGAGCCCGGCCGCGAGCACGCCCAGGCCGGCGAGGAGCCAGGTCGGGACGCCACGCGAGGCGTCGGGTCTCGTGACGGGCGCCGGGGCGCCCTCCTCGACCAGCGGCGGGCTGGCCGGGGTGTCCTCCTCGACCAGCGGCTCCACGCGCTGCGCCGGCAGTGTCTCGTCGTACGCCGCGCGGGCGACCGGGTCGAGCAGCACCTTGGCCGCCCGGTTGAGGGTGTCGAAGCGCCGGTCGCCCGGCTCGAGGTCGGCGATGCGGCCCTTCCAGGCGGCGCGGACGTCCTCCGTCGGGGCGTCGTGCGGCACGTCGAGGACGTCGTACCAGGTGGGTGCGTCGGTCACGGCGTGCTCCCCCCGCCCGCGCCGGGCTCGTCGGCCGCGCCGGGCTCGTCGGGCGAGCTCACGGGGGTGAAGTCGTCGACGAGCCACTCCCCCTCGATCATCACCAGGTCCACGGTGAAGCGGAACGGCAGCGGCTCCTGGTCGACCGCCTGCTCCTTCTCCGCCTCGCCCTGGCGGTAGCTGTCGGTGAACGCCCCCGCCACGAGCACGCGCGCCGAGTCGTCGTCGACGGAGGAGACGGCGGTGGCGAAGACGTCGGCGGTGCGGGTGATCCGACCCTGGGCGACGAGCTGCTCGGCGGTGGCCACCTGCTTGTCGAAGTCGGCCGCGAACTTCGGCGTGATGACCTCGCGGACCTGCTCGCGGTAGGCGGGCATCTGGCCGGAGTCGTCGAGCAGGTCCGGGCTGTAGGTGCCGAGCCGCTTCACGAACTGGTCGGTCAGGCTCATCACCTGCTCGCGCTCCTCCGGGTGGTCGAGACCGCCGTCGGCGGAGGTGCGTCCACCGGCGGTGAGCCAGACGAGCAGGGCCGTGCACGCCACGACGACGAGCGCGAGCGCGACAGCCACGAGGCGCCGCCGGCGCGGCGGGGGTGCAGGGTCACGGGTGGTGGACCCGGTCTCGACGGACTCGCCCGGTCGGGCGAGGTCGGTCAGCACGGACATGTTCCCTCCCTGGAGCTCTGACCCCTCCTCCAAGGGGTCTGAAAGGGTCAACGACCACCGGCGCCGGTGGTCACGCCCTCACCGAGCAGCGGCTCGAGGTAGAGCCACTTCCAGCTGTCCTCGCCGAGCGTCCGTGGCGCCGCGGCACGCGCCCCGGTGAGCCGCTGGATCTCGGCCGGGTCGGACGTCACGGCACCCGTCTCCGGGTCGTACGCGAAGTCCGCGGCCCCCCAACCGGTGGCCGCCCGCGGCGCCTGGATGTTCTGCGCGCCACGAGCGTTGGACTTCGAGGCGGGCTCGGTGCAGCCGGCGCCCTCGTTCATGGCGGCGTCGCTGCCGTCGAGCGGAGAGCGGCGGTCGGTGCCCTCGTAGCCGCCGAGACACACCTGCGGCTCCTGGGTCAGGACCATGCCGAAGTGGGCGTCGTACAGCCCGGTGCCCGGCGACCTCGACACGACCGTGTAGCCGCCCTCGACGACGTAGGGGTAGATGACCAGCAGCTGCTCGATGCCGTCGAGGTGCTTGACCACGACCTCGCCGGTCGTCACCAGGTTGTTGATGAGGTCGCCGAGCTCGACCTCGTTGTCCTCGAGGAAGACGCGCAGCTCGTTGGCGCCCAGCGAGCCGTCCTCGATGAGCCGGCGCAGGTCGCGGTCGTGGTCGGCCACCGTGGTGGAGAACGTCGAGAGGTCGCGGGCGAAGCGACGGAAGGCGCGCTCGGAGTCGATCTGGCCGTTCAGCACCGTGTTGCTGTCACGGATCAGGTCGACGGTGACGTCGAAGTTCTGCTCCGCCACGGTGATGAGCTCGCTGCTGCTGTCGAGGATGGTCTGGAGGTCGTCACCGGCTCCCCTGAACGCGACCCCGAGCTCGGAGGTCACGGTGCGCAGGTCGTCCTGGTCGACGCTGCGCACGGTCTCGTCGAGGTGCGTGAGCAGCGTGTCGGTCTGGATCGGTGTCGTCGTCAGGTCCCGGGCGATCTCCGACCCGTCCGCGAGGAACGGAGCGTCGTCGCTCTGCGGCTGCAGCTCGACGTACTGCTCGCCGACGGCCGACCGGTTGCCGACCAGCGCGCGGGCGTCGGCGGGGATCTCGTCGTGCTCCTCGTCGATGTCGAGCACGAGGTCGACACCGTCGTCGGTGAGGACGAGCTCGCTGACCTCTCCCACGCGCACCCCGCGGTAGGAGACCTCCGCCCCGGCGAAGGCGCCTCCGGAGTCGGCGAAGTGGGCCACCACGGTGTAGCTCTGGTCCAGGAGGAGGCGGTCGAGGCGCGCGTAACGGGCGCCCACGAAGCTGACGCCCACGAGCGTGATGAGGGCGAACACGAGCAGCTGCAGCTGGGTGCGGCGGGTGATCATCGCGTCACCATCCCGGGGACGAGGAGGCTCACCAGCGCGGGGTCGTAGCGCTCGGCGAGCTCCCCCATCGTCGGCCCCCGACCGCGGTCGGGCGGTGTTCCGGCGGCGTACGCACCGGGGCGGGGCAGGCCGGGCAGGCTGATCGTCGGCAGCGGCGGCACCGGGACTGTCGGCAGCGTCGGGTCGGGCAGCGGCACGGTGGGATCACCCGAACCGCCGCACAGCCCGGGCACGGGCGCCTGCTGGCACACCACGCTGATGACCGAGCCCGGGAGGCCGACGCACGCGGACGCGTCGCCTCGGCGCAGCCCCTCGAGGCAGTCGTTGATCGCGTCGAGGGCGTCCTGGCACAACCGGCTGGTGTCGGGGAGCGGGCCGTCCTGCGGCAACGCGCTCAGCGGGATGCACGCCTCGGTCGGCAACGTGGTCGGGATCGTCGTCGGGATCCCGGTCAGGTCGACGTCGAGGGTGATCGACAGGTTGGTGTAGTCGCCCATGTGCAGGTTGCGCGCCACCTGGGGGTCCCGCCCCACGACCTCGTCGACGAAGGGGTAGGTGAGGAAGACGTTGAAGGCGTTGGTGAAGTCGTCCCCGGACGCGGCGAGCTGGGTGAGCACCGGGTCGAGTCGCTCGAGCGAGGTGATCGTGGCGTCCTTGGACCGGGCGATGACGTCCACGGCGACCGACGACAGCTGGTCGAGGGCGGCCAGCATCTCGACGAGGTCGTCGCGCTGGCGGTCGATCGAGTCCAGCGCGCTGGGCAGCTCCTCGAGCGCGCGGTCGATGGTGGGCAGCTGCTTCTCCGCCGCGAGCGCGAGCCGGTTGAGAGACTCGATCGCGTCGACGATGTCGGCCTTGTTCTCGTCGAGCTGGCCGGTGAAGGTGCGCAGGTTGCGCAGCACGGAGCGCGCGGAGTCCTCGCGGCCCTCGAGGGCCAGGTTGAGCTCCTGGGTGATGGTCTTGAGCTGGGCGACGCCTCCTCCGTTGAGCAGCAGGCTCAGGGCGCCCAGCACCTCCTCGACCTCCGGGTTGCGACCGGCGCGCTCGATCGGGATGACGGCCCCGTCCTGGAGCCGGGACGCGATCGCCCCCTCGGCGGGCGCGCTCAGCTCGACGAACTTCTCGCCGAGCAGGCTGGTCTGGCGCAGCTCGGCCACCGCGTTGCCGGGCAGGTCGACGTCGCGCCGGACCTCGAGCGTGACGAGCGCCTGGTAGCCCTGGAGGTCGATGGCGCTGACCTTGCCGACGCTCACGTCGTTGACCTTGACGGTCGACTGGGGCACCAGGTCGAGGACGTCGGCGAACTCCACCTTCACCGTCATCGGGTCCTCCCCCACGTCGGGCCCGCCCGGGAGCGGCAGCGAGTAGACGCTGGCGTCGCACGCGGAGAGGAAGAGCGTGGCGAGCACGCCCAGCACGAGCACCTTGAGCCGCGTCATCGCTGTTCCTCCGGGTCTGCGGCGACCAGCCCGCCGAGGGAAGGGTCGAACACGTCCTGCGCGGGGAGCGGCGCCGGCGTGCGGTCCAGGGCACCGGCGCGCGGCCGGGCGAGCAGGTCGGTGATGCGGTCGCACACCTGGCCCGAGCGCTCGACCTGGCCGACGAAGCCGCACAGGAACGCGGCCGGGTCGATCTCGAGCTGGTTGATCGACTCGCCGAAGTTGGCGCGGGTGTCGAGGGTGCCGGCCTGCGGGTTGTAGGTCAGCGCGAGGTTGTTGAGGGCCCCCGGAGCCACGCGCAGGATCTCGTCGAGCGCTGCGCGCTGGCGCACCAGCACCTTGGCGACCCGGTTGATCCCGGTGATGTTGCGGCTCAGCGAGCCCTTGTTCTCCTCCACGAACTCCTTGACCGCCGTGAGGGCCACCGACAGGTTCTTCGTCGCGGCGACCAGCTCCTCCCGCTCACCCGCCAGCATCGTCGAGACGTCGGCGAGGGACTGGTTGAACTGGCGCACCGTCTGGTCGTTGTCGGCGAGGGTCTCCATGAAGCTCCCCAGCGCCTCGACCGAGCCGAACAGCTCGTCGGAGTTGCCGGCCAGCGTCGAGCTGAGGCGGGAGTAGTCCTTGACGGTCTGCCGGAAGGTCGCACCCTGACCGCCGAAGTTGTCGGCCGTGACCGACAGCAGGTCGGAGAGGGCGCCCGACTTGTTGGCGCCCCGCGGCCCGAGGGCGACGTTGAGCCGGTCGAGGCTCTCGTATATCTGGTCGAGCTCGAGCGGCTCCGCGGTGTCCTCGACGGTCAGCTCCGCACCGTCGGTGAGGACGTCACCGGTGCCGGGATAGGCGGGGGTGAGCTGGACGTAGCGGTCGCCCACCACCGACGGCGCGACGATCACCGCGCGGGCATCGGCCGGCAGCCTGACCTCGTCGTCGTACGTCATCGTCACGGTCACGTCGGTGCCGGTGGGCTCGACGCGCGTGACCGTGCCGACGGGCACGCCGAGGACACGGACGTCGCTGCCCTCGTAGACGGAGATGGCACGCGGGAAGTGGGCGACGACGGTCTTGGAGGCGTCGCCGCCGAGGACGGTGACGGCCGCCGCGACGACGAAGCCGAGCACGACGAGCGGGGCGAGGAAGCGCTTCACGAGGTCCATGGCTCAGCCCACCTGCGGGACGGGTGGGAAGTTGGAGATCCAGGTGTCGAACCACGGACCGGTGCCGAGGGTGTTGGCGAAGACGCGGTAGAACGGCGCCATCAGTCGCAGGCTGCTGTCGAGGTTGTCCTCGTTCTTGTTGAGCACCGCCACGACGTTCTCGAGGTGGGCGAGGGCCGGCTTGAGGTCCGCGCGCGACTGGTCGATGAGCCGGGTGAGCTCCTTCGAGAGGGTCGTGCTGGAGACCAGCAGGTCGTGCACGGCCTCGCGGCGGGCGACGAGGGCCCGGAACAGCACGTCGCTGTCCTCCATCAGCGCGATGATGTCCTGGTCGCGCTCGTCGAGGACCGTCGAGACCCGCTCGAGGTTGACCAGCAGCGTGTTGAGCTGCTCGTCCTTCGCCGCGATGTTGGACGAGAGCCGGCTCAGGCCGTCGAGCGCGCCCCGGAACTCCTCGGGGGTGTTGCGGGTGAGGTCGGCGAGGGTGGTGAGCGAGTCGGCGAGCTGGTCGGTGTCGATCCGGTCCGAGGTCGAGGCGAGGCCCTCGAAGGCCTCGACCACGTCGTACGGCGAAGAGGTGCGCGCCGCGGGGATCGTGGCTCCCTCGGCGAGCCGGCCGCCTCCGGCGGGCTCGAGCGCGAGGAACATCGCGCCCAGGATCGTCTTCACCTTGATCGCGGCGCGGGTGTCACCGCCGAAGTCGGCGGCGTCGTCGACCTTGAAGCTGACCCGCACCTCGTCGCCGGCGAGCGCGATCTCGTCGACCTTGCCGACCCGGACGCCGGCGATGCGGACCTCGTCGTTGACCTTGAGCCCACCGGCCTCGGTGAACATCGCGTGGTAGGTGTCCCCGCCACCGATGATCGGCAGGTCGTCGGCCCGCAGCGCGGCGACCAGCGTCAGCGCGAGGACGACGAGGCTGATGGCCCCGACGACGACGGGGTTGCGCTCGCGGAAAGGTTTCATCCGAGGTCACACCTGTCGGAGCCGGTGGAGTACTTCACCGGGATCGAGACGTCGCGGGGCAGGTTGACGCGCCCCTGGAACTCGCAGAGGTAGAAGTTGAAGAACGAGCCGTAGATCGCGGTGCGGCCGATCTTGGTGAGCTTGATCGGGAGCACCTGGATCGCACGGTCGAGCTCGGCCTTGTTCTTGTCGATGTTGCCCGCGACGGCGCGCAGCTCCTTGATGTCCTTCACGAAGGGCTCGCGGATGCCGTCGATCAGGGAGGCGGTCTCGACCGACAGGGCGGAGACCTCCTCCAGCGAGCCGAGGATCGCGTTGCGGTCCTTCTTCAGCCCGCCGACCAGCGTGCGGAACGACTGGATCAGCCGGGTGAGCTGCTGGTCGCGGTCGGCGACGTGGTCGAGCACCAGCGACAGGTTGTCGATGAGGTCGCCGATGACCTCGTCCCGGTCCGCGAGGGTGGAGGTGACCGACGCGGTGTGCGCGAGCAGTCCCTCGAGGGTCCCGCCCTCCCCCTGGAACACCTGGACGAGCTCGTACGACAGCTGGTTCACGTCGTCGGGCGAGAGCGCCTCGAAGAGCGGCTTGAAGCCGTTGAAGAGCACGGTGAGGTCGAGCGCCGGCGTGGTCCGCGACACCGGGATCGTCGAGCCGGCCGGCAGCCGCCGGGTGTCGCCCACCTCCTGCGTCAGCGAGATGTAGCGCTGCCCGACGAGGTTGCGGTAGCGGATCGCGGCGTTGGTGCCGCCGTTGACCGAGGTGTCGCGGTCGACCGAGAACGTGATCAGCGCCCGGGTGCGGTCGACGATCTCCACCTCGCTCACCGTCCCCACGCGGACACCGGCCACGCGGATGTCGTCGCCCGTGGTGACGCCGGTGGCGTCGGTGAACTCGGCGCGGTACTCGCGCGACGAACCGAAGTCGAGGTTGCCGATGGTCACGACCAGCACGGTCGTGGCGAGCGACGTGACGACGACGAAGACCAGCAGCTTGACCAGGTCGATCGAGGTCCTGGCGTCCAGGATGCGGCTCATCGCAGCGACACCTCCGCCCCGCGCGCCATCGGCCCGACCAGGAGGACACCGAGGTCGGGTACGTCGTCGCCGCTGACGCCGAGCCCGGGCGCGAGCAGCGCCTTGAGCAGCGCCGTCTCGTCGCGCCCGCCCGCGAAGCCGGCAGCGGTGCCGGACCAGCCGGGACCGACCCGGCTGGTGCCCTTGCCGGTGGGCTCGTCGATCCCGTCGACGAAGTCGGGCTGGGAGGTCAGCGGGTTGCTCTGGGACCACGGTGGGGAGGGAAGCGTCCCGCAGTGGTAGCCGCGCTTGTCGCCGTAGACGGGAGCGTCCTGCGGGCCGTAGCCGCGCGGCTGGTTGGGCAGCGTCTCCAGCACGATGTGGAGGGTGAAGCCGCGGAACGCCTCGGCCTGGAGCTTGCCGGCGCCGACGATGCCGCCGAGCAGGCACGGGTAGCCCGGGGCGTAGCGCGCGAACACCTCGAGCTGCGCCGCGCCGAGGTCGGCGAGGCGCACCAGGTTGTCGCCGTTGGCACGGGTGAAGCGCTCGGTGACGGCCGCGAACCTGGACACGTCGTTGAACAGCGCCTTCAGCCTGTCCTCGCGGTCCTCGAGCGTCGACGTGGTGGTGATGGTGTTGCGCAGGATGGTGGCGACCTCCGGCAGCACGTCGGCGTAGGTGTCGGAGACCCGCGCGGTGAGCCGCAGGTCCTCGACGAGGGCCGGGAGCTCGGGGTTGAACCGGGTCAGGTAGGCGTCCAACGTCTCCAGCGTCTCGCCGAGCTGCTCCCCGCGCCCCTCGAGGGCGGTGGCCACGGCGTTCAGGGTGGTGTTGAGGTCCGCGGGCTGCACCGCGCGCAGGAGGGGGTAGAGGTCGCTGAGCACCTCCTCGACCTCGATCGAGAGATCGGTGCGCTGGATGACGTCCCCGTCGGCGATCGGCTGCGCCGACGAACCACCGTCGGGGACGACCAGCGAGACGAACTTCTCGCCGAAGAGGGTCTTCGGCAGGATCGAGGCGGTCACGTCGCGCGGGATGTCGGTGGTGCGGTCCTGGTAGAGGCCGAGCGTGATGTCGGCGCCCTCGACCGTCGGCTCGTAGTCGAGCACCTCGCCCACGATGACGCCCTTGATCTTGACGTCGGCGCGCTGCGGCAGCTGGAGCCCGATCTTCGAGGCCTTCACGGTGACCTCGTCGTAGTCGCTGAACTTCTGGGTGAACACGCCGTACGTCGCCCACCCCGCGGCGAGCATCAGCACGAGGAACAGCACACCCAGGGCCTTCGTCCTCATCACCCGCTCACCCCGCCAGCCGCACGGTGGTGGCCGCGCCCCAGATGGCCATGGACAGGAGCAGGTCGAGCACGTTGATCGCGACGATGCTGGTGCGGACGGCGCGGCCCACGGCGACGCCCACGCCGGCGGGTCCACCGGAGGCGTTGTAGCCGTGGTAGCAGTGGATGAGGATCACGGTCACGGCGAAGACGAGCACCTTGCCGAAGGACCACAGCACGTCGCCCGGAGGCAGGAACGCGTTGAAGTAGTGGTCGTAGGTGCCGGGTGACTGGCCGTAGAACTGGGTCACCACGAGCCGGCTCGCGAAGTACGACGAGAGCAGCCCGACGACGTACAGCGGGATGATGGCGATCAGGCCGCCGACCACCCGGGTGGCGACGAGGAACGGCATCGACGGGATGGCCATCACCTCGAGGGCGTCGACCTCCTCCGAGATCCGCATGGCCCCCAGCTGCGCGGTGAAGCCGCAGCCGACCGTCGCGGCGAGCGCGATGCCGGCGACCAGCGGCGCGATCTCGCGGGTGTTGAAGTAGGCGGAGACGAAGCCCGAGAAGGCCGCGGTGCCGAGCTGGTTGAGCGCGGCGTACCCCGAGAGCCCGACCTGGGCGCCGGTGAAGAAGGTCATGCCGATGATCACGCCGACCGTGCCGCCGATGACGGCGAGCGCACCCGAGCCGAGGGTGACCTCGGCGAGGATCCGCATGATCTCGCGGGGGTAGCGGGTCACCGAGCGGGGAACGGCCCTGAGCACCGCGAGGTGGAAGGCCAGCTGGCCACCCAGGCCGTCGAGGGAGGCGAGCGGCTTGGCGTAGACGTCTCGTAGTGGCATCGCTCATCCGCCCTTCGGGGGCACGACCTGCAGGTAGATCATGCTGAGGACGAAGTTGGCCACGAAGAGCAGCAGGAAGGTGATGACGACGGACTCGTTGACGGCGTCGCCGACGCCCTTCGGTCCGCCCTTGGCGTTCATGCCCTTGTAGGAGGCGACGACCGCCGCGATCAGGCCGAAGACGAGCGCCTTGATCAACCCGATCCACAGGTCGGGCAGCTGGGCGAGCGCGGTGAAGCTGGCGAGGTACGCACCGGGCGTGCCGTCCTGGAGGATCACGTTGAAGACGTAGCCGCCGCTGACCCCGACGACGCTGACCATGCCGTTGAGGAAGAACGCGACGAGCATGCACGCCAGCACGCGGGGGACGACGAGGCGCTGGATCGGGTCGATGCCCAGCACCATCATCGCGTCGAGCTCCTCCCGGATCTTGCGCGCACCGAGGTCGGCGGCGATCGCCGAGCCACCCGCACCGGCGATCAGCAGCGCCGTGCCGATGGGGGCCGCCTGCTGGATCACCGCGAGGACCGACGCCGAGCCGGTGAACGACTGGGCGCCGAACTGCTTGATCAGGCCGCCGACCTGGAGCGCGATGACGGCACCGAACGGGATCGCGACCAGGGCGGTCGGCACGATGGTGACCGACGCGATGAACCACGCCTGCTGGATGAACTCGCGCACCTGGAAGGGTCGCCGGAACAGCCCGCGGAAGACGTCGAGGGCGAAGGCGAAGAGGTTGCCGGCCACCCCGATGGGCGCGAGCGCGCGCGAGGACATGGACGTGGTCATGGACTCGTCAGGCTCCCGGTGCCAGGCCGGCGTTGCTGGACTCGAAGGAGCCGGGCGGCGGGGTGACGCCGTGCTCGCGGCACCACTCCCCCGCCGGGCGCTGGCTGCGGCGCGGGATGCCGTTGGACGGGTCGAGCTGCAGCGGGATGGGGGGCAGCGGAGGCAGCTCCTGGCCGGCCTCGGCGGCGAGCTCGTCGGCGTCCTTCTCCTCCGACATGCCGATCGGGCCGACCCGCTGCGCGTTGAGGAACTGGCGTACGACCGGCTCCTCCGAGCTCAGCAGCTGCTCGCGCGGCCCGAACATCGCGAGGTGCCGGTGGTAGAGCAGCCCGATGTTGTCGGGCACGGTGCGCGCGGTGTTGATGTCGTGGGTGACGATCAGGAAGGTGGCGTCGATCTGGGCGTTGAGGTCGACGATCAGCTGGTTGAGGAAGGCCGTACGCACCGGGTCGAGGCCGGAGTCGGGCTCGTCGAACAGCACGATCTCGGGATCGAGGACGAGCGCCCGGGCCAGGCCGGCACGCTTGCGCATGCCGCCTGAGATCTCCCCGGGCAGCTTGTCCTCGGCGCCGAGGAGGCCGACGAGGTCCATCTTCTCCATCACGACGTCGCGCACCTCGGACTCGGACTTCCTGGTGTGCTCGCGCAGCGGGAAGGCGACGTTGTCGTAGAGGTTCATCGAGCCGAACATCGCGCCGTCCTGGAACAGCACGCCGAACAGCTTGCGGATCTCGTAGAGCTCCCGCTCCGGGCAGCTCGCGATGTCGGTGCCCTCGATGATGATCGAGCCCTTGTCGGGCTTGAGGAGGCCGATGAGCGTCTTGAGGAACACCGACTTGCCGGTGCCCGACGGCCCGAGCATCACGCAGATCTCGCCGGCCGGCACGGTGAGCGTGACGTCGCCCCAAATGAGCTGCTTGCCGAAGGACTTCGTGAGGTCGTTGACCTGGATCTCGACACCCATGTGCACCCTCCTGCCGTCTCGTCCCTGGCCCTGGGCGGGCTCCCGTCCCGTGCTGCTACTGGGTGGACAACGCGGGAGGTCGCGAGAGGTTACGGGCGCGATGAGACGGCCGTCACTGCGGCTGGGAGGCGCGGGCAGCAGGGGGCGGCTCAGCCGCCGTAGCGGTCGGCCACCTCGCCGAACCGCTCGCTCGACCTCGCCACGATCTCGCGGTAGTCGGCGTCGTCGAGCTGCAGGATCCTCATCAGGGGCGCGACCTCACGGCGTCGGGCCTCCTGGCTCTCCTGCTCCTCCGGGTCCGCGTCCCGGGTGGTGATCTCGAACGACATCGCGCAGGCCAGCGCCACTGCCGCACTCACGGCGGACAGGTCCTCGTGCGCCTCGTGGTGGTCCCGGATGCCGTCGACGATCGTCAACGGGAGTCCCCACGCCTCGGCCACCGCGCCGCCGATGTCGGCGTGGGTGAGCCCGAAGACCACCCGCTCGGTCTCGAGCAGGCCCAGGCCGTCGGTGGCGGCGGCCAGGGCCAACGTCTCGAGGACCTGCTTCCCGAAGTGCCGGGCCAGCACGATCTTGCCGAAGTCGTGCAGCAGCGCGGCGGTCCCTGCCTCCGCCGGGACCGGAACACGCGCGCGGGAGCGGATCACCTCGGCCGCGATCGACGCGGCCACCGAGCGCTCCCAGAGCGCGCCCGGCTGGAGGCCGTACGCCGGCAGCGCCTGCAGCATCCTGCCGCCGACACGCGAAGCCAGGGTCAGCGACAGCAGCGTGCTGGTACCGAGCCGCACCGCGGCGTCACGCACCGACGTGACGTTCGCGCGGTGGCCGAGTGCGGCCGAGTTGGCCAGGCGCAGCACGTCCGCGGTCAGCGAGACGTCGAGGGACACCACGTCGCTGATCTCGCGGATGTCGGAGTCCGGGTCCGCAACCAGCGTGGCCAGTCGGGCGACGGTGTGGGGCAGGGGTTCGACGGACTCGGCGGCGGCCAGCAGGTCCGCCGGGTCCACGAGCGGTGCGGTGGTCACGTCCGGGTGATCGGCACGCCGGGGCGAGACCTGAGGGAGACGGGGGCGGCAGATCGCTCGGCGGGTCACAGATCCGCAACGACCGGACTTCTCAGGATGCACGGGGTGAATCCCTCAACGGTCCCTCAGAGGCGCTTGGTGTAGTCCTCTCCGGCGGTGGTCCGATGGAACCCCCGAAACGTCGGGCCACCGTCCCCCCGCGTGGTGGCGCCACGCCCGACGTCGTCATGTGCAACGACGCCGGGCGAAGCGACTAGCTCGCCTGCTGGAGCGCCTTGACCTCGTCGCGGGCAGCGACCACAGCAGCCTGCTGGCGTACGACGACCTCGCGGAACCCGGCGCTGAGGTCCTTCTTCAGGGCGTCCTCGTACTCGGAGACCGCGTGGTCCTCACCGGTCAGGGCCGCCTTGAGCACGGCCTCGGGGTCGTCGCCGGTGAGGGCATCCTTCACCGCGATCCAGCCGCGGTGCACCGCCGCGGCGACAGTGCCGCTCTCGTCGACGTCGTCACCGTAGTCGTGACCCATGTCGACGATCTCGCGCCAGAATCCGGCACGCTGGTCGGAGAAGCGCTGCAGGGTCGTGGCCCATTCGGGGTGCTTGCCGTCGCGGAGCTTCTCGGCCGCGTCGGCGAAGCCCCGCTCGCCGTCCTTCAGCGTCTCGACGAGTTCCTGGGCCGCCTTGGCGTCATCAGACATCTCTGCTCCTTCGTGGGATGGAAGTCCCACCGTTGCGGACTCCTCGCGTCCACGAATCACCCGTGGGGATGCGACGGCTCCGCAGGCGCCACCACTGGGCCCGCGCCCCTGACTAGCCGCGGCGGCGTCGGATCTCGGCGTTGATCGCCGGGACGACCTCGTGCAGGTCGCCGATCACCGCGTGGGTCGCCCGGGTGACCATCGGGGCGTCCGGGTCGGTGTTGATGGCGAGGATGGTCTTGGCGCTGCTGCACCCCGCCCAGTGCTGGATGGCACCGCTGATGCCGCACGGGATGTAGAGGTCGGGCGAGATCCGGCTGCCCGTCTGGCCGACCTGCTCGTGGTGCGGTCGCCACCCGAGCGAGGTCACGACCCGCGAGACCCCGAGCGAGCCGCCGAGCAGCTCGGTGAGCTCGAGGATGTCGTCGAACCCCTCGGCCGACCCGGCGCCGCGCCCGGCGCCGACGACGACGCGGGCCGACTTCAGGGTGCCCGAGAGGTCGGGCTCCGGCTCCTCGGTCGAGACGACCCGGGCCAGCAGGTCGGCGTGGGCCACGTCGGGGGTCTCCACGACCAGCTCACCGGCACCCGCGGTGGCGGCGGGCGTGGCCTCCACCGCGTGGCCGGCCAGGGTGAAGATGGCCGGCCGCTGGGCCAGGCTCATCTCCTCGAGCGCGGCGCCGCCGACGACCTGGCGGGTCACGGTGAAGGGCGACAGGCTGCTGAACGACACGACGTTGGCGGCCATCGGCAGCCCCGACCGGGCCGCGACGTGGGCCAGGACCTCGTTGCCGCGCGCGGTGCCGGCGGCGGTAACCACGACCGAGCCGGCCCGCTCCCGCACCTCGAGCAGGCCTGCCGCCCATGCGGCCCCGGAGAAGGAGTCGTACGCCGGGCCGGTGAGGGCGTGGACGCGACGTGCGCCGTACGACGCCAGGGTGCCGACGAGCGCGTCGCCGGCGTGGCCGACGACCACCGCGTCGACGGGCACCCCTCCCCCGGCAGCGGCGAGGTCGCGCGCGAAGGTCATCGCCTCGCGCGAGGTCTCCACGACCTCGCCCGCCGGCGTCACCTCGACCAGGACGACGATCATCGCGCGAGCACCCCCAGCTCCTCGAAGAGGTCGACGACCGCGGGTGCGCTCGCCGGCCCCTCACCCAGCACCTGCACGGTCGACGGCGACGGCGACGGCAGCACCAGCCGGACGCGGGACGGTCCGACCGGGTCGGTGGTGGGCCGGCGCTCCTCGATCGGCGCCTTCTTGGCCTTCATCCGCCCCGGGACGCTCGGGTAGCGGGGGTCGACGCCGCCCTCGAGGACCGTGACCACGGCCGGCAGGGGGAGCCGGAAGGTCTCGTGCCCGTCGGGCCCGGAGCCGCTCGCGGTCACCACGCCGTCGGTCACCGAGACGGTGCTGACGCCGTTGACGACGGGCCAGCCGAGCTCGTAGGCGAGGCGGATGCCGACCTGGAAGTCACCGGTGTCGGCCGCGTCGTTGCCGAGCAGCACCAGCTCGTGCGGCGTGCCTGCCGCCTCGTGGTCGCGGACGACCGCGGCGATCTCACGGGCGACGTCGGCCGGGCCGAACGCCTGCGGGTCGGCCACCACGTGGGTGGCTGCGGCACAGCCGACGGCGAGCGCCGCGCGGAGCTGCTCCACGGCGTCGCCGTCGCCGAGCGTCATGACCGTCGCCGCACCATCGTCGGCGGCGATGCGGACCGCGAGCTCGACCGCGCACTCCTCGTGGGCGCTCGTCGTGAAGCCGGCGTACCGCCCGTCGACGCCCTGGGCGTCCTCGGTGAGGACGACCTCGCTCGTCGCGTCGACGACGCGCTTCACGCACACGAGCGGGTGGACCATCACCTGATCCGCTCGTTCGAGGGGTCGAGGAGCGGGGTGGCGTCGACGGACCCGACGGTCACCGGGTAGAGCTCCTCCATGTAGGACACGGCGAGCTCGTTGCCGACCACCGCCTCCTCGGGAGGCAGGTAGGCGAGCAGCACGTGCTTGCCCAGCGACGGCGCGGACCCCGCGCTGGTGACGTACGGGTGGTGACCGTGCCCGTCGGTGAGCGTGCCGCCGTCGCGGGTCAGGATCGGCTCACCGCCGAGCATGTAGCGCTTCGTGCCGGCAGCGGACGTGTGGTCGTCGACGGTGAGCGTGCAGAGAACCGATGCCGGGTCCTCGGCGCGCTGTGCCAGGTAGGCCTCCTTGCCGACGAAGTCGGCCGCCTTGACCTTGGGACGCTGCATCCCGGCCTCGACGATGGTCCGCTCGGAGTCGAGCTCGGCGCCGTAGGCCCGGTAGCCCTTCTCGATGCGACCCGTCGTGCCGTAGACGCCTATCCCAGCCGGGACCGCTCCGTGCGGCGCGCCCGCCTCGAGGAGTGCGTCCCACAGCCCGGCGGCGTGCTCCATCGGGACGTAGAGCTCCCAGCCCAGCTCGCCGACGTAGGAGATGCGGGAGGCCAGGACGGACGTGTCGGCGAGCTCGACCTCCCGGCAGGTGAGGAAGCCGAACCCGGCGTCGGAGACGTCGTCGGACGTCAGCGAGGAGACGATGTCGCGTGCCCGCGGCCCCCAGATGCCGATGGTGGACACGTCGTCGGTGAGGTCGGTCAGGGTCGTGGATCCGGTGTCGGGCAGGTGGCTCGTGAACCAGGCCCGGTCGGCCATGCCGTGCGCGCCGCCGGTGACGACCCGGTAGTGCTCGTCGCCCAGCCGCATCACCGTGAGGTCGGAGCGGAAGCCGCCCTTCGCGTCCAGGACCGGGGTGTAGACAACCTTGCCGACCGGGACGTCGCACTGCGCGACGCAGGTCGTCTGCACCACGTCGAGCGCCTCGGGTCCCTCGATGTCGAAGACGCAGAAGGCGGACAGGTCGATGACGGCAGCGGCCTCGCGCATGCGGAGGTGCTCGGCGTTGATGATCGGGCTCCACCACCGGGCGTCCCACTCGTGCTCGCGCGGCATCACGGCGTCGCCGTACTGCTCGAGCAGCGCGGCGTTCGACTCGTACCAGAAGGGTCGCTCCCAGCCGGCGGTCTCGAAGAAGACGGCGCCGAGCTTGGTCTGCGAGTCGTGCATCGGGGAGAGTCGCTGATCGCGGTCGGACTCGTACTGCTCGGCGGGGTGGACGATGCCGTAGGTCTTGATGAACGACTCGGTGGTGCGCAGCCGGGTGTGCTCGCGGCGCTTCTGGTGCTGGTGGAAGCGAGCGATGTCGCTGTGGTGCAGGTCGATCTCCGAGTGGCCGTGGGTCATCCACTCCGCGACGGCACGCCCGACACCAGGACCCTCCTTGATCCACACCGCGGCGGCGGTCCAGAGCCCGGCGACCTCGCTCTCGCCCAGGATCGGGTTGCCGTCGCAGGTGAGCGAGAGCAGACCGTTGATGGCGTAGCGCATCTCCGCCCCCTCGGCCCCGAGCAGCTCGGGCATCAGCTCGTAGGCCTGCTCGAGCTGCGGGTCGAAGTCGTCAGAGGTGAACGGCATCTCGGTCGGCGACAGCTTGGCCTGCTCGATCGAGGGGATGTCCTCGGGCTCGTGCAGGATCGCGCGGTGGGCGTAGGAGCCGACCTCCATGTCGGCGCCGTGCTGGCGCTCGTAGCAGAAGGTGTCCATGTCGCGGATGATCGGGAAGGAGATCTCGCCCTCCTTCTCCGCCAGCTGCGGACACGGACCGACGCTGATCATCTGATGCACCGCCGGGGTGAGCGGGATGCTCACCCCGGCCATGTCACCGAGCTTGGGGCTCCACACGCCCGCCGCGATGACGACGGTGTCGGTCTCGATGTCGCCGCCGGTGGTGCGCACGCGGGTGATCCGTCGCCCGCGCGGGCCGTCCTGGGTGTCGAGTCCGACGACCTCGACCGTGGGCACCACCGTCAGCTCGCCGGTCGCGAGCGCCCGCTCACGCATGATGGTGCCGGCGCGCAGCGAGTCGACCACGCCCACTCCGGGCGTCCAGAACGCGCCGATGAACTGGTCCTCCTCGATGAAGGGCACCTTCTCCTTCACGAAGGCCGGGCTGACGAGCTCGGCCTCGATCCCCCAGGCCTTCGCGCTGGACATGCGGCGCCGCAGCTCCTCCATCCGCTCCTCGGTGCGGGCGATCTCGAAGCCGCCGGACTGCGTGAAGACACCCATCTCCCGGTACTGCGCGACCGAGTCGAGCGTCAGGTCGGTGATCTCGCGGGAGTGGTCGACGGTGAAGATGAAGTTGGACGCGTGGCCCGTCGACCCACCGGGGTTGGGCAACGCCCCCTTGTCGATCTGCACCACGTCCGTCCACCCGAGCCGGGTGAGGTGGTGCACGAGGCTGTTGCCGACGATGCCGGCTCCGATCACGACGACGCCGGCGGTCGCGGGGACATCTGCCATGGCTGGCTCCTGGTGCGGGAGGACTCACGATGTGTTGCGCATCGCGCAACAGGTTGCGCTATGTGCGACGCCTCGAAATGTACGCCGCCGCCCCGGCGCACTGTCAAGGGTGCGCAGGGGCGGCGGCTCGGTCCGAGCGGGGTTCGCGTCCGGGTCAGGCCCTCGCGTCGTCGTCCGGCCCGGGGCTGACGTCGTCGGGGTCGGCGCCGAGCGCGGCCAGGGCGACCGAGTGGTTCTCGACCGAGTCGTACTTCTGCGCGTGCAGCACGGCCTTGCGCACGCGCGACGGGAGGGTCGACTCGTACGGCTCGGCGCGCAGCGCCTTCATCAGGGACACGCACATCGCGCAGATCACCAGCATGAACGGCCCGGCCACGATGATCACCAGCGTCTGGAGCGCGCCCAGGCCGCCGGAGAACAGCAGCACGGCCGCCACCGCGCCCTGCGCGACGCCCCAGAAGATGACGAGCCAGCGCATCGGCTCCTCCTTGCCGTGCTGGCTCAGCATGCCCATCACGATCGAGGCCGAGTCGGCACCGGTGATGAAGAAGATCGCCACGAGGAACACGGCGAGCACGACGGTGATGCTCGCGAGGGGGTACTCGCGCAGCGTCGTGAACAGCGCGCTCTCGGTGCCCTCCTCCGCGAGCACCGCGCCGAGGTCCTTGGCGCCGGAGAGCTGCAGGTCGAAGGCGGAGCCGGCCAGGATGGAGAACCACACGAACGAGACCAGGCTCGGCACGAGGATCACGTAGACCACGAACTGCCGGATCGTGCGGCCCTTGGAGATGCGTGCGATGAACATGCCGACGAAGGGCGTCCAGGAGATCCACCACGCCCAG
This sequence comes from uncultured Nocardioides sp., assembly GCF_947488025.1. Lineage (GTDB taxonomy): Bacteria > Actinomycetota > Actinomycetes > Propionibacteriales > Nocardioidaceae > Nocardioides. The sequence continues at coordinate 626,093 of NZ_CANKYS010000001.1, forward strand.
TAGAAGATCGTCCAGGCGCTCAGGAACTCGCTGCCACCGAAGGCTCCGGTGCGGAAGGCCATCGTGGGCAGGTGGGTCAGGTAGCCGCCCAGGGACTCGGTGAAGGTGCTGAGGATGAACACCGTCGGGCCGACCACGAAGAGGAAGAGGACGAGCAGCAGGGCTGCGATCGCGTTGGCGTTGGACAGCAGCTGCACGCCCTTCTCGATGCCGGTGACCGCCGAGATCACGAAGCAGACCGTGAGGAACCCGATGACGGCCACGGTCAGCCACCGGGAGTCCCCGGCGCCGAAGACGTCGTCGAGGCCGCCGGTGATCTGCAGGGCGCCGAGACCGAGGGAGGTCGCGGACCCGAAGAGAGTGGCGAAGATGGCGATGATGTCGATCGCCTTGCCGGGACCACCCGTGGCGTGGCGGCCGAGCAGGGGACCGAAGGCGCCGGACACCAGGTTGCCGGTGCCCTTGCGGTAGGCGAAGTAGCCGATCGCGAGGCCGATGACGGCGTACATCGACCACGGGTGGAAGCCCCAGTGGAAGAAGGCGTACTCCATCGCGACGCGTGCGCTGTCAGGTGTGGACGGGTCCCCACGGCCCGGCGGGATGCTGCTGGCGTCGGTGGCGGTGAGGTAGGTGAGCGGCTCCGCGACACCCCAGAACATCAGGCCGATGCCCATGCCGGTCGCGAACATCATCGAGACCCAGGAGAACGTCGAGAACTCCGGGGTCGAGTCGTCTGGACCCAGCCGGATGTTGCCGTAGCGACTGATGGCGAGGTAGGCGGAGAAGGTGAGGAAGAGCGCGCTGACGAGGATGAACAGCCAGCCGAACAGCGACGTCAGCTTGCCGAGGATCGTGGACGTCGTCTCGCCCATCCCGGTCGAGTCGATCGTTCCCCACAGGAGGAACGCGACGGCCAGCCCGGCGGCGACACCGAAGGTCACCTTGTCGAGCGGGAAGTTCCCGTCCTTGCCGGCCGGTGGGACCAGGGACTCACCCACGGGTTCCTTGAGCGCCATGCCCGTCTCCCATCTGTTGCGCTTGGCGCAACGTTGTGCGTGACCTGCAACAACGAAGAGTGCTCCGGCCCCGTGCGCGTGTCAAGGGTGGCGGTTCGGGACCGCGGTCGTCACTGGGTAGGTCACTGGGTACGTCACTCGGTACGTCACTCGGTGCGCAGGAACTCCAGGTGGCGCTCGTACTGGTCGAGGCAGTCGTGGATGACCTGGTCGCTCGTGTAGCCCATCACGTCGTAGTCCTGCCCCCCGTCGAGGAGGTGCACCTCGAGCCGCGCGTACTGGTCGCGGTCGCCGATCATCCGCCCGCCGTAGGTCGGCACCGGTGAGAGCCGCACCTGCACCCGGTAGACGAACTGCCCCTCGTCGCCGTCGGTGGTGAGCTCGGCGTAGGGGGCTCCGGCCACGTCGCCGTGGACCACCGAGGCCCGGACGCCCATCGACGTGAGCTCCTCGGCGACCTCGCGCACGGCGGGCTCGACCGTCGAGCCGAGGTAGGCCGTGGCCGCCTCCTCGTCGACGAAGTTGATCGTCCTGGCGAGGCGGGACTTCCACGCCTTCCGCGTGTCGTGCCCGGCACCCGTGCGGGCCGAGAGCAGCGGAGACATCCCGCGTACGCCGGTGTCGGCCTTGCGTCCTTCGTTGCGGATCGCGCGGAACAGGCCCCACATGACGAGCACGAGCACGAACGCGAACGGCAGGCCCATGATGATCGTGGCGTACTGCAGGGCCAGGATCCCGCCCACGGCGAGCATCGCGATGGTCAGCAGGCCGGTGATGCTGGCCCAGCTGATCCGCAGCCACGCGGCGCAGTCCTGCTGCACGTCGTGGAGCTCCGAGCACAGGTTGCCCATCACCAGCGCCGCGGAGTCGGCCGAGGTGATGTAGAACAGCAGGCCGACCACGACGGCCAGGAAGATGACGGCGTCGGCGAACGGGTAGTCGCGCAGCAGGTCGTAGAAGCCGACCCCGGTGAAGTCGACGGCCGCCTCGGCGAACGCGTCGTCGCCGTTGCGGACCTTGTCGATCGCGGCGTTGCCGAAGATCGAGATCCACATGACGATGTAGCTGAACGGGATCACCATCGTGCCGAGCACGAACTGCCGGATCGTGCGGCCCCGGGAGATCCGGGCCAGGAACTGGCCCACGAACGACGCCCACGCCACCCACCACGCCCAGAAGAACAGCGTCCAGAGCTGCATCCACTCCTGGGTGTCGGTGAAGGCGAAGGTCTCCATCGACTTGGCCGGGAACGAGCGGACGAAGTCGCCCACGTTCATCACCACGGCGTTGAGCAGGAACGACGTCTGGCCGGTGATCAGCACCCAGCCGGCGAGCGCGAGGGCGAGCAGCACGTTGAGCTGGGACAGGAACCGGATGCCCTTGTCCACGCCGGTGGTGGCCGACACGGCAGCGACCGTGACCGCCAGGATCGCCAGGGCCGACTGGGCCGCCGTGCCCACGGGCACGCCGAAGATGACGTTGAGCCCGACGTTGAGGAACACCACGCCGATGCCGAGGCTGGTGGCCACCCCGAAGATCGTGCCGAGGACCGCCGCGGTGTCGACGACGTGGCCCAGCGGCCCCTCGACCCTCTTGCCGAAGACCGGGTAGAGCGCGGACCGGACGGCCAGCGGCAGGTTCTTGCGGTAGGAGAAGTAGGCCAGGGCCAGGCCCATCAGCGCGTACATCGCCCAGCCCGTGACGCCGTAGTGGAACAGCGTCCAGACCGTCGCGTCGCGAGCCGCGTCGACGGTCCCCGGCTCACCCACGGGCGGCGCGGTGTACTGCGAGACCGGCTCGATGACGGAGTAGAACATCACGTCGGTGCCGATGCCGGCCGCGAAGAGCATGCTCGCCCACGCGAAGGTCGAGAACTCCGGGCGCGAGTGGTCGGGACCGAGGCGGATGCTGCCGTAGCGGGACATCCCGAGGAAGACGACGAAGACGACGATGGCCGTGGCCAGGGCGACGTAGAACCAGCCGAACCCGGTGCCGACCCTGCCCACGAGGTCGCCGATGACGCTCTCCGCGTTGGCCGGAGCCACGATCGCCCACAGCGTGACCAGGCACACGCCCGCGAACGCCGTGATGAAGACCGGCCACCGCACGTTGGGGCGGGGGGCACGCTCCGGGTGGGGATCGCCGGGTGGAGCGGAAGCGTCGAGCTGTGCGGTCATGTGGACCTCCGGGCTGGGCGGGACGGGTCACGTGGCGTTGCGAGGATCTCCGGGCGGGTAGAGCGGGGACGGGTCGCGGTGGCGGTAGTAGGGCACGTCGGCGGGCGACAGCGGGGTGTTGCCGAGGACCAGGTCCGCGGCCTTCTCGGCGACCATCATCACCGGGGCGTAGATGTTGCCGTTGGTGACGTAGGGGAAGACCGAGGCGTCGACGACCCGAAGCCCCTCGGTGCCGTGCACCCGCAGGGAGAGGGGGTCCACGACCGACAGGTCGTCGGTGCCCATCTTCGCGGTGCACGAGGGGTGGAGGGCGGTCTCGGCGTCCTTCCGCACCCAGTCCAGGATCTCCTCGTCGGTCTCCACCGCAGTGCCCGGCGACAGCTCACCGCCGTTGAACGGTGCGAACGCCGGCTGGTTGAGGATGTCGCGCGCGACGTGCACCGCCTCGACCCACTCGCGCTTGTCGTTGACGGTGGAGAGGTAGTTGAAGAGCATCTTCGGCTTCTGGCGCGGATCGCTCGAGGCGATCCGCACCCAGCCGCGGGTGTCGGCGTACATCGGGCCGATGTGCACCTGGTAGCCGTGGGCGTAGCGGTCCTGACCGGCGGGCGGCGACCCGTCGTAGCGGATCGCGATCGGCAGGAAGTGGAACATGAGGTTGGGCCAGTCGACGTCCTCGTTGGACCGGGCGAAGCCACCGCCCTCGAAGTGGTTGGACGCCGCGGTGCCGGTGCGCTTGAACAGCCACTCGAGCCCGACCAGCGGGCGGTTGCGCCACTTGAGGCCCTCGACGATCGAGACCGGCTGGAGCGAGGCGTACTGGATGTAGACCTCGAGGTGGTCCTGGAGGTTCTCGCCGACGCCCGGCAGGTCGTGCACCATCTCCACGCCGAGCGGCTGGAGGTGCTCCGGGTTGCCGATGCCGGAGAGCTGGAGCAGCTGCGGGGAGTTGATCGCACCCCCGCAGAGGATGACCTCGCCGGCATCGACGCGGTCGTGCCTGCGACCGGCGCGCAGGTAGTCCACGCCGACCGCGCGCCTGCCCTCGAAGCGGACCTTGGTGACGTGGGCGAACGTCTCGACGGTGAGGTTCTTGCGGCCCATCACCGGGTGCAGGTAGGCGCGGGCCGCTGACATCCGTACGCCGTTGACGATGTTGCGGTCGAAGCGGCCGAAGCCCTCCTGCCGGTAGCCGTTGACGTCATCGGTCAGCGGGTAGCCGGCCTGCTGGGCGGACTCGAAGAACGCGCTGAAGAGCGGGTTCGTCGCCGGGCTCCGCTCGAGCTTGAGCGGCCCGGAGCCACCGCGCCACGCGTCGGCACCGACCATGCCGTCGGGCAGGACCAACGACTCCATGCGCTTGAAGTAGGGCAGGCAGTGCCGGTAGTCCCAGGTCTCCATGCCCGGGTCGGCGGCCCAACGCTCGTAGTCCATCGGGTTGCCGCGCTGGAAGATCATCCCGTTGATCGACGACGAGCCGCCGAGCACCTTGCCGCGGGCGTGGTAGACCCGGCGACCGCCCATGGCGGGCTCCGGCTCCGACTCGTACCTCCAGTCGTAGAGCGGGTTGCCGATCGGGAAGGGCAGGGCCGCCGGGGCGTGGATGAGCGGGTCGAACCGGTCCGTGCGACCGGCCTCGAGCACCAGGACGCTCGTGGCGGGGTCGGCCGAGAGCCGGTTCGCGAGCGCGCACCCGGCGGAGCCGCCGCCGACGATCACGAAGTCGTACGCCTTGCGCGTGCTCATGAGCCCGACCCTCCGAACCATCGCTGCGGCTCGGGGGCGATGTTGTGCCAGACGTGCTTTGTCTCGCGGTACTCCTCCAGCCCGGCACGGCCGAGCTCGCGCCCGATGCCCGACTGCTTGTATCCGCCCCACTCCGCCTGGGCGACGTAGGGGTGGTAGTCGTTGATCCAGACCGTGCCCATCCGCAGCCCGGCCGCGACGCGTTGGCCCCGGCCCGCGTCCTGCGTCCAGACCGCGCCCGCGAGGCCGTAGATGCTGTCGTTGGCGATCCGCACGGCCTCGGCCTCGTCGGTGAAGGTCTCGACCGTGAGCACCGGGCCGAAGGACTCGTCCTGAGTCACGCTCATCGAGCTGGTGCAGCGGTCGAGCACCGTCGGGAGGTAGTAGAAGCCGTCAGCCAGGGCGGGGTCGTCCGGGCGGGCCCCGCCGCAGCGCAGCACCGCCCCCTCCGCGAGACCGGCCGCGACGTAGGCCTCGACCTTCTCGCGGTGCGCGGCGCTGGTCAGCGGCCCGGTCTCGGCGGCCTCGTCGAACGGTCCGCCGAGGCGGATGTCGCGGGCGCGGGCGACGAGGTCGTCGACGAAGCGGTCGTGGAGCGACTCCTCGACGAGGAGGCGGGCGCCGGCCGAGCACACCTGGCCGGAGTGCAGGAACACCGCCGTCAGCGCGAAGTCGAGTGCGGTGTCGTAGTCGGCGTCGGCGAAGACGATGTTGGGGTTCTTGCCGCCGAGCTCGAGGGCGACCCGCTTCACGGTGCCCGACGCGGCGGCCATGATGCGCTTGCCGGTGGCCAGGCCACCCGTGAAGGAGACCAGGTCCACGCGGGGGTCCTCCGAGAGCGGGGCTCCCGCGGTCGGTCCCTCCCCCAGCACCAGGTTGGCCACGCCCGCGGGGAGCCCCGCCTCCTCGAGCACCCGCATGAGGTGGACGGCGGTGTGCGGCGTGATCTCGCTCGGCTTGAGGACGAACGTGTTGCCCGCGGCCAGGCACGGCGCGACCTTCCACGCGACCTGCAGCAGCGGGTAGTTCCACGGCGTGATCAGCCCGCAGACCCCGACGGGCTCGTGCACCACCCGGCTGACCACGGACGGGTTGCCGGTGTCGACGACCCGCCCGCCCTCGGCGTCGGCCGCGTGACCGAAGTGGCGGAACACCGACACGACGTCGTCGACGTCGTACCCGCCCTCGACCAGCCGCTTGCCGGTGTCGAGGGACTCCGCGCGGGCGACGGCGTCCCGGTCGCGCTCGAGCAGGTCGGCGACACGGAGCAGCAGGTCGCCGCGCTCCCGGCTCGACCACCCGGGCCACGGTCCCTCGTGGAACGCCCGGTGGGCCGCCGCCACGGCCAGCTCGGTGTCTCCGGCGTCCGCCTCGGCGACCTCGCCCACCAGTGAGCCGTCCGCCGGGCAGCGGATCTCCCGCCGACCACCCCCGCGGGCCGGGATCCAGCTGCCGTCGATGTACAGGTCGGCCACGGTCGCCTCGCTCTCTCTGCGGAAGGATCCTGCTGCCCGGGTCCGGGCGTCAAGGTGTGGGCTGGTCCGGCGATCCCCCCGTCGGCCGGGCCCCTACGTCAGCGGTGCCCCCAGCCGAGGCGGTGGGAGACCTCGGACGCGGCCGCGACGACGCGGCGTACGACCTCCTCCACCTGCTCCTCGGGGAGCCGGAACGACGGACCGGACACGCTCATCGACGCGACCACGTCCCCGTGCGCGTTGCGGACGGGTGCGGCCACCGCCGTGAGCCCGACCTCGAGCTCGTCGACCGCGACCGCGTAGCCCTGCTCACGCACGCGCGCCACCTCCTCGCGCAGCTCCCGGCGTCCGGTGATGGTGCGCGGCGTGTAGGTCGCCAGCGTGCCGAGGACGGCCTCGAGGCCGGCGTCGTCGAGGCCGGCGAGGAGCACCTTGCCGTTGCTCGTCGCGTGCAGGGGGATGTGCTGGCCGACCCAGTTGTGCGGCTGGAGGGCCGATGACCCCGCGACCTGGTCGAGGTAGAGCGCAGAGCTCTCGGCGAGCACCGCGATGTTGACGGTCTCCCCCGTGTCGGCGGCGAGCTGGCGGGCGATCGGCCGTGCCTCCTGCACGAGGTCGAGCCGGGCCGTGGTGGCACCGGCGAGTCGCAGGATGCCGACGCCGAGGCGGTAGCGGCCCCGGTCGGCGGTCTGCTCCACGAGCCGGTGCGCCTCGAGGGTGGCGACCAGGCGGAAGGCCGTGCTCTTGTGCACGCCGAGCTCCGTGGCGATCTCGGTGACGCCGGACTCGCCCGTGCGGGCCAGCACCTCGAGGATCCCGAGCGCCCGGTCGACCGACTGCACGCCGGCGCCCGTCACGGCGGGGCTGGAGACGGTGTCCACCATGGGGGGACACTAGCGCAGGCGCTGTTGCGTATCGCAGACTGCGTTTCGTCAAGCGCAACACCGCTGTCACCCCCAGCGCGGCCCCACCGCGCGAGGAGCCACCGTGCCGCCCACCGGCGAGGAGCCCGCCATGCAGTCCGACATCGAGATCGCCAACGCCGCCGTCCTGCGACCGATCCGCGAGATCGCCGAGGAGACGCTCGGGATCAGCGAGGAGCACCTCGTCCCCTACGGCCACCACAAGGCCAAGGTCGACGTCGGCTACCTCACCTCGCTGGCCGACCGACCGCTCGGCCGGCTCGTGATGGTCACCGCCCTGTCTCCCACGCCACCGGGCGAGGGCAAGACGACCACGACCGTCGGCCTGACGGACGCGCTCCACGGCCTCGGTCACCGGACCGTCGCCTGCCTGCGCGAGCCGTCGATGGGGCCCGTGTTCGGCATGAAGGGTGGTGCGGCCGGGGGCGGCTGGAGCCAGGTCGTGCCGATGACCGACATCAACCTGCACTTCACCGGCGACTTCGCCGCCATCGCGGCCGCCAACAACCTGCTCGCGGCGCTCATCGACAACCACGTCCACCACGGCAACGAGCTCGACATCGACGTACGCAGCGTGACCTGGAAGCGCGTCGTGGACACCAACGACCGGGCGCTGCGCGAGGTCGTCGTCGCACTGGGCGGGCACGCCAACGGCTTCCCGCGGGAGGACGGCTTCGACATCGTCGTGGCCTCCGAGCTGATGGCGATCTTCTGCCTCACCGAGTCGTGGGCCGACCTCAAGAAGCGCATCGGCGACATCGTCATCGGCTACACCCGGGCGATGGCTCCGGTCACCGCCCGCGACCTCGGCGCCGAGGGCGCCATGGCCGCGCTGCTGCGCGACGCCCTCGCCCCCAACCTCGTCCAGACCCTGGAGGGAGCACCCGCCTTCGTCCACGGCGGTCCGTTCGCCAACATCGCCCATGGCTGCAGCTCGGTGATGGCCACCCGCGCGGGCCTGCGGCTGGCCGACATCGTCGTCACCGAGGCCGGCTTCGGCGCCGACCTCGGCGCCGAGAAGTTCGTCGACATCAAGTGCCGCAAGTCCGGCCTGCGTCCGGACCTGGCCGTCGTGGTCGCGACCGTGCGCGCCCTGAAGTACCACGGCGGTGTCGCGCTGGCCGACCTCGGCCGCGAGGACGTCGCGGCCGTCGAGGCCGGCATGACCAACCTGCGCCGCCACCTCGCCAACATCCGTGACGTCTACGGCGTCCCCGCCGTCGTCGCGGTGAACCGCTTCCCCACCGACACCGACCGTGAGGTCGACCGGGTGGTCGCGCTCGTGGCCGACGAGGGAGTGCGGGCCTTCCCCGCCACCCACTTCGCCGACGGGGGCAACGGCGCGAAGGGCCTTGCGGAGGGCGTCCTGGCGTCGCTGGCCGAGCCGTCGCCGTACGAGTTCTCCTACACCTACGACGACGACCTCTCCCTGACCGCCAAGGTCGAGGCGATCGCGACCCGGCTCTACGGCGCCGGCCTCGTGACGTGGGACGCCAGGGCGCGCCGGCGCCTGCAACGCATCGAGCGCGACGGCTACTCGCAGCTGCCGGTCTGCGTCGCCAAGACCCAGTACTCCTTCTCCACCGACCCGGCGGCGCTGGGCGCGCCGTCGGGCCACGAGCTGCACGTGCGGGAGGTACGTCTCTCCGCGGGCGCGGGGTTCGTGGTCGTCGTGTGCGGCGACATGATGACCATGCCCGGACTGCCCAGGGACCCCTCGGCCGCGCGCATCGACCTCGCGGACGACGGGACGATCCTGGGGCTCAGCTGATCCCCGCGTCGGGCGCTGCTCAGTCGCCGAGCTCGGCGCGCCGACGGATGACGTAGTCCTCGAGCTCCTCGCGGACCGCGTCGTCGATCGGCGGCTGCTCGTAGTCCTCGAGCGCCTTCTTGTAGGCCACCTGGGCGCGGTCGTTGGCGTCGTGGCCGCCGTTGCGCATCCAGCGCTCGTAGTTCTCCGAGGACGACAGCAGCGGGCGGTAGAAGCACGTGCGGAAGCGCTCCATCGTGTGCATCGCCCCGAGGAAGTGCCCACCGTGACCGACCTCCTCGTGCGCCCCGAAGGCCATCGAGTCCTCGTCGATCTCCAGGGGCGTGAACTCGTGGCGGAGCATCTGGAGCAGCTCGACGTCGACGATGAACTTCTCGTAGCCGGCGACCAGGCCGCCCTCGAGCCAGCCGGCGGAGTGCATCACCCAGTTGGCACCGGCCAGGAAGGTCGGCATCAACGTCATCAGCGCCTCGTAGCCGGCCTGCGCGTCCGCCACCTGCGAGGAGGTGAGGCCGCCTCCGGTGCGGAACGGGAGCCCGAAGTGGCGGGCGATCTGCCCGGTGCAGAGCAGGCCGAGCCCCGACTCCGGCGTGCCGAAGGTCGGCGACCCGGACTGCATGTCGATGTTGGAGAGGAACGACCCGAAGATCACCGGCGTACCGGGCCGGACCAGCTGGGACAGCGCGATCCCCGACAGGGCCTCGACGATCTGCTGGACCAGGGCGGCGGGGATGGTCACCGGTGACATCGCGCCCATCAGGATGAAGGGCGTCAGCACCACCGGCTGGCCGGCGGCGGAGTACTCGAGCTGGGCCTCCAGCATGCGATCGTCCCAGCGCAGCGGCGAGTTGCAGTTGATCAACGAGATCGTCGCCGGCGTCTCCTCGATCGCCTCGCGCGACCCGAACAGGATCGAGGTCATCGCGATCGTGTCCGCGGCATTGACGCCCGAGACGACGTTGCCCATGTAGACCTTGTCCGTCAGCGTCTGCAGGGCGTACGTCATGTCGAGGTGACGGCTGTCGAGCGGCGTGTCGTTGGGCTCGCAGATCACTCCCCCGGCGGAGTCGAGCACCGGGAAGGACTGCGCCAGCTTGGTGAAGCTGCGGAAGTCCTCCATCGTCGCGTCGCGGCGTACGTCGCCCTGCCGCACGAACGGCGGCCCGTAGACCGCGCCGAAGGCCATCGAGTCACCGCCGATGTGGATGGTGTGCTGGGGGTTGCGCGCCTGCACGTCGAACTCGCGCGGCGCCTTGGCGACCTGCTCGAGCACGAAGTCGGGATCGAGGAAGACGGTGTTGTCCTCGACGCGCTGCCCCGCCCGGCGGAAGAGCTCGAGCGCTCGCTCGTCCATGAACTCCACGCCGATCTCGGTCATCAGCCGGCGCCACCCGCGATCGAGGGTCGCCATGGCCTCCTCGGACAGCACCTCGTAGCGCGGCATCGCGTTGCGGAACACCGGGACCTCCCTTGACCTCGACTGACGACGGCTTCTAGCCTCATGATGTGGAACCAAGGTTCCACATCATGGAACGACTGGGAACCCCTCCGAAAGAGGACTCACGCATGAGCGAGACGGCCACCGGCACCAGGGCGCTGGACCGCGCCGCCGACCTGGTCGCCACGGTCGTCCACGCCGACGAGCCGATGTCCTTCGCCGAGCTCCAGGACGCGAGCGGGCTCGCCAAGTCGACGACCTCGCGACTGCTCACCGCGCTCGAGCGCTCCGGCCTGCTCGAGCGGGACCCCTCCGGGTCCTACGTCGCCGGCCGGCTCTTCTGGCTCTACGCCGCGCGCCACGACCCGTGGGAGGAGCTGGTCCGGCTCGCCCGGCCGGTGATGGACCAGCTCGGCGCCGACACCGGTGAGACCGTGCACCTCAGCGTCTCCCGTGGCGACCGGGTGGTGCAGGTGGCGCAGGTCGACTCGACCTTCCTGCTCGGCACCCGCGACTGGACCGACATCGAGGTGCCGGCGCACTGCTCGGCCCTCGGGAAGGTCCTGCTGGCCTGGGGTGCGCTGGAGCTCCCCGACGGCGAGCTCGAGCGGCCGACGCCCGCCACGCTCCAGGATCGCGAGGCCGTACGCCGCGACGGCGTGCGGTGCCGCGAGCGCGGTTATGCGTTGACAGAGGACGAGCTGGAGATCGGCCTGACCGGAATCGCCGTGCCCGTCTTCGGCATCCGCGACGACGTCGTCGCCTCGCTCGGGATCTCCGGCCCCACCCCCCGGCTGGCGCAGCGGCTCGACGAGCTCGGCCGCCGCCTGCTGGACCAGTCCACCGCGCTGTCCTCCCTGCTGCGCGGCCCCGCCCGTCCGACCGAGGAGGTGGTCGCATGACCCCCGAGGACATCCTGCAGGCCCTCTACGACGAGACACTGGTGGGCAACGCCCCGCGGGTGCTCGAGCTGACCAACCAGGGGCTCGACCTGTCGATGGAGCCGCAGACGCTGCTCTTCGACGCGTTGATCCCGTCGCTGGAGGAGGTCGGCGCCCGCTTCGAGCGCGGCGACTTCTTCGTCCCGGAGATGCTCATCGCCGGTCGCGCGATGGCAGGAGCCATGGAGCGGCTGCGCCCGTTGCTCGCCGAGACCGGGGTGGCCACCGTCGGCAAGTTCCTGATGGGCACCGTCAAGGGCGACGTGCACGACATCGGCAAGAACCTCGTCAACATCATGCTCGAGGGCGCCGGGTTCGAGGTGATCGACCTCGGCGTGCAGGTGGCGCCGGAGAAGTTCGTCAGCGCGATCGACGAGCACCAGCCCGACATCGTCGGCTTCTCGGCGTTCCTCACCACCACGATGCCGATGTTCAAGGCCAACATGAACGCCCTCGAGAAGGCCGGGATGCGCAACGACGTGATCGTCATGGTCGGCGGCGCGCCCGTCACCCAGGAGTACGCCGATGCCGTCGGGGCCGACGGCTACGCGGCCGACGCCTCGCAGACGGTCAAGCGCGCCAAGAGCCTGCTCGAGGCGAAGCGCACGAAGGTCCCCGCCTGATGAGCATCGCCGAGCCGCTGCGCACCGTCCTGCGCTCGGCCTCGCGCGAGGTCGTGATCGGGCACGACACCCGGTTCACGATCATCGGCGAGCGGATCAACCCCACCGGTCGCCGGATCTTCCAGGAGCAGCTGCGCGCGGGGGACTTCTCCGCGATCGAGCGCGACGTGAAGGCCCAGGTCGAGGGCGGCGCCGACGTCCTCGACATCAACATGGGCGTGCCGCTCACCGACGAGCCCGACCTGCTGGCGAAGGCCATCACGATGGTCCAGGGCCTCACCGACCTGCCCGTGTGCATCGACTCCTCGGTGGTCGAGGCCCTCGAGGCCGGCCTCACCGCGTACGAGGGACGCGCCCTCGTCAACTCCGTCACCGCGGAGGACGAGCGCCTCGAGCTGATCCTCCCGCTGGTGAAGAAGCACGACGCGGCGATCATCGCGCTGCCCAACGACCACGACGAGATCCCGATGGAGGCCGACAAGCGCCTCGAGCTCACCGCCAAGATCGTCCGGGTCGCCACCGAGGAGTTCGGCATCGCGCAGGCCGACATCGTCATCGACCCGCTGGCGATGCCGATCGGCGCCGACACCACGACGAGCCTGGTGACCTTCGAGGTGATGCGCCGCATCCGCGACGACTTCGGGGTGAACATGACCTGCGGAGCCTCCAACGTGTCCTTCGGCATGCCCGGACGCCACACCCTCAACGCCGCCTGGCTGCCGATGGCGATGGCGTCGGGCCTCACCAGCGCGATCATGGACGCGCGGACGCCGCAGGTGGTGGAGGCGGTCAAGGCCGCCGACCTGTTCCTGGGCCACGACGACTGGGGCATGGCCTGGATCTCCGCCCACCGGGCCAAGCAGGCAGCCGTCGAGGGCGCGTGACGGCGTCCCGATGAGCCGACCGCCCGACGGGCCGGACTTCTCGCTCGCCGACGTCGCCCGCGAGGGCCTCATCGAGCGGCCGGGAGCCGAGCCCGTACCCCACGACGGCTCCGGCCGCGTCGACCTGTCCTTCACCGTCCACGGCACGGCCGAGGACGGCGCGGAGGTCCCGCCGACGCTGCGCGGCGTACGCGTGCCCCCGGGCGTGACCGTCTTCGACGCCGCCTCGTGGAACGGCATCGCGATCGACTCGACCTGCGGCGGCCACGGCACCTGCCACAAGTGCCGCATCCAGGTCACCTCCGACGGCGAGGTCCCCCTCACCCGCCACGACGTCCGCACGTTCACCCCCGACCAGCTCTCCGCAGGCTGGCGGCTCGGCTGCCTGCTCCACGCCACCCGCGACCTGGCCGTCGAGGTCCCGCCGCTGACCACGCGACCCAAGGCCGCGACGGTGGGCATCGGTCGCCAGGTCATCCTCCGGCCGGCCCTGCAGAAGCGCTACGTCGAGCTCGACGAGCCGACGCTCGCCGACCAGCGCACCGACCTCGTCCGGCTCACCGACGCCATCGACGACCTCGAGCTGACCGCCGACCTCCACGTCCTGCGTCGGCTCTCCACGGTGCTGCGCCAGGCCGACTTCAAGGTCACCGCCGTGGTCCTCGACGAGGCGCTCGTCGACGTCGAGCCCGGCGACACCACCGCCATCCGCTACGCGATCGCCTTCGACCTCGGCACCACGACCGTCGTCGGCACCCTCCTCGACGTCGGCACCGGGACCCCGCTGGCCGTCGCGTCCAGCCTCAACGCCCAGCAGCCCTTCGGCGGCGACGTCATCACCCGGATCAGCGCCACGATGATGGACCCGGATGCGCTCGGCCGCCTCCAGCAGGCCGCCGGCGCCACCCTCGCCGACCTGGCGCGGCGCGTGTGCCGCGAGGCGGGCATCGAGCCCACCGACGTCTACGAGGTGGCGGTCGCCGGCAACGCGACGATGACCGCCCTCGTGCTGGGCATCGACCCCGAGCCGCTGGGGGTCGCCCCGTTCGTCATGTCGGCGGCCCAGCCGCCCTCCGTGCTGGCCTCGGAGATCGGGCTCGTCCTCCATCCGCGGGCACGCGCGTTCTTCTTCCCGGCGCTCGGCGCCTACGTCGGCGGCGACATCGTCGCCGGCATGCTCGCCACCGGCATGGACCGCGACAAGCGCACCCGCCTGTTCATCGACGTCGGCACCAACTGCGAGATCGTGCTGAGCGACGGCGAGACGCTCCTCTCCACCGCTGCTCCCGCCGGCCCGGCCTTCGAGGGCGGCGCGATCCGCTGCGGCATGCGCGCCGCGGACGGGGCGATCGAGGTGGTCAAGGTCGACCCGCACACCGACGACCCGGCCGAGGCGGTCCGGCTCGGCGTGATCGGTGACGTCGAGCCCAGGGGGCTGTGCGGCTCCGGCCTGGTCGACGCCGTCGCCGAGCTGGTGCGGGTGGGACTGCTCGACCACACCGGACGCCTGGTGCCCGACGAGGAGGCGAAGGGGATCGCCCCGGCGCTGGCCGACCGCCTGGCCCTCGTCGGCGAGGAGCGGGTCTTCCTGCTGCACCGGCCGGCTCCCGACGCCGAACCCGCCGAGTGCGTCTACCTCTCGCAGCGCGACGTCCGCGAGCTGCAGTTCGCCAAGGCTGCGATCTCCACCGGCTGGTCGCTGCTGCTCGACGAGCTCGGGCTCGAGCACCGCGACGTCCAGCAGGTGCTGCTCGCCGGGTCGTTCGGCAGCTACCTCTCCCCCGCATCGGCCGTCCGCATCGGCCTGGTGCCGCGGCTTCCCGTGCTGCGGATCGTCGCTGCCGGCAACGTCGCCGGCGAGGGGGCGAAGATGGCCCTGCTGTCGGTGCGCGAGCGCGCCGGCGCCCTGGCGCTGCTGGAGGAGGTGACGTATGTCGAGCTCTCCGACCGTCCCGACTTCAACGACGCCTTCGTCGAGCAGCTCTCGTTCGGTCCGCCGTGACCGGGTCGCCCTGATCGCCTGCGGGGCCCTCGCCCAGCCCGCTGCGGCCGTCGTCGACCGCCACGGCTGGGCCGTGGACGTCCATCCGCTCCCACCGCTGCTGCACAACCACCCCGAGCGGATCGCGGGCGAGGTGCGCACGCTGGCGGCGCGGCTCGCGGCGACGTACGGCCGGGTCGTCGTCGGCTACGCCGACTGCGGCACCTACGGCGCCCTCGACGACGTGTGCCGCGAGCTCGGGCTCACCAGGCTCCCCGGCCTCCACTGCTACGACGTCTATGCCGGCGCGTCCCGCCTCGAGCGCTTCTTCGACGAGCAGCCCGGCACCTACCTGCTCACCGACTTCCTGGTGCGGTCCTTCGCCCGCACCGTGGTCCAGGAGATGGGGCTCGACCGCTACCCCGAGCTGCGGGAGGCCTACTTCGGCAACTACACCCGCGTCGTCTGGCTGGCCCAGGCGCCCGACGACGAGCTGCGCGAGCTGGCCGACGGTGCAGCCGCGACGATCGGGCTGCCCCTCACGGTCGTGGAGACCGGCGACCACGGGCTCGAGCAGGCCCTGGCCGGCCTCGTCACCTAGACATCGCGCAGTCGTTCGAGCATCTCGGTGCGCCAGGCCTCGGTCTCGGCGACCTGGTTGAACGTGAAGACGTGCAGGCCCTCGACGAGCGCTCCGTCCTCCCCCAGTGCGGGCGCGCACTTCTCCAGGAAGGACTCGCCGGTGAACCCGCCCGGTGCGGCGAGCCGGGCGAAGAGGCCCTTGTTCTTGGCGAGGAACTTCGTCGACTCGCCCACCCCGATCCTGGTCGCCATCGCCAGCAGCTTGGTGCGCTCGACCGGCCCGGGCAGCCCCAGCAGCAGCGGCATCGCGACACCCCGGGCGCGGAGCCTGCGCACCCAGTCGCGCACGACCGCGGGGTCGAAGGTGAGGTTGCTGACGATGTGGGTGGCGTAGCGCCGCTTGTCCCACATGGACTGCACGGTGAGGTCGTCGTGGATGGTCGGGTGCGACTCGGGGTAGCCGGTGATCCCGACGTGGGCGAACGGCGAGCCGAGCTCCTTCAGGTCCTCGAGCAGCGCGAGCGCGTCGGGGTAGTCACCGACCGCCTCGGCGTCGCCGCCGGGCACGAACACCCGGCTGATGCCCTTGCCGCGCAGCCGTTCGGCGATCTCGGCCAGCTCGGCACGTCCGGACACCATGCGTGCGGCCAGGTGGGGGACGACGACGTAGCCGTGCCCGGTGAGGCGCTCGGACAGGTCGAGGGTGGCCTCCAGCCCCTTGGACGGCGACGCGGTCACCGTGACCGCACGGTCGCGGGGCAGGTGGGTGAGGACCTTGTCCTCGGTGGCCGCGGTGGGCAGCACCTCGTAGCGGGCGTTCTCCAGCAGCCGGACCACGGTCGCCGCAGCTCGCTTGTTGCGCATGGAGCAACTCATTTCATGATGCGCATCAGATGCGCCTCATGGTAGTCCGTCGACCACCCGAGGAGAAGTGGCATCGGACGCCCGAGCGGCGGCCGCCACGGCGAGTGGCGGCCGCCGGACGGGTGGGGGTCAGGCGCCGACCCGGTTGCGCTGCACCAGGCGCCAGCCGACGACGTACGACGGCGCGTAGCACAGCAGGGCGAGCCCGATGCCGATCGGACCGCCGACGACGCCGAAGGCGATCATCGGGAGCAGGCTGAGCGGCACGAGCCACCAGGCGATCACGCCGGCGCGGGCCAGCCCGGCGTAGAGCACCGGGAAGCCGAGCAGGGCGAAGACCTTCGCCGACAGCAGCCACACCGCGACCGAGGGAGCGCCGGTGACCTCCTCGAAGACCGAGACCGCGGTCGCGGCCGGGAGCTGGTGGTCCAACGCGGGCAGGACCCAGTCGCTGTAGAGCAACCCGGAGAACTGGATGGAGCCGAACGCCGCAGCCAGCCCGCCGAGGACGGTGAGCATCCGTCCCCGGCGTCCGCGGACCAGGCCGATCGCGGCGATCGCCCCGAACGCCGCGAGCACCCACGAGTAGTGGAAGAGGTTGGCCGAGAGACCGGTGAGGAACGGGTCCGCGCCCAGGGACTCGATGTAGGCCCCGGCACTGCCGTCGTCCTGCGGGGGGCTGGTCGCCGCCCCGGCGACGAAGAGCAGCGACGACGACGCCAGGGCGACACCGCCGAGGGCGCCCAGCAGGCCGGGCTGGCCGGCGGCTGCCGGCTGATCGGTGGACCGCGCGGTGGTCTCGGCGGCGTGACGGGTGGTCGCGGTGGGTGAGCTGGTCACGATCTGTCCTTCGGTGAGGTGGTGGTCTGACACCTCGAAGTCTTCGCCGTGGAGGACGTGCCGTGGATCGGCCGCGGAGCCCGTGACGGCCGCCCTCACGGACCCCTCCCCGCAGCTCGGGGTCCTCCGCCGGGAGGACACCGGGTCGTCTGCGCGGACGACCCCGGGAGCGCCGACCGCTCCCTAGAGTGAGCGCATGGACAGCACGGCCCGCCGCACCGCCGCCTATCTCGTGGTCGCCACTGTCGTCGCGATCGCGGCGCTCCTCGAGGCCGGTTACGGCGGCCCCGGCGCGGCCCTGTCCCCCGTGACCGTCCTCGCCGCGCTGCTCACCGGCGTCTCGGTGGCGCTCGGCCGGTGGTTCCCGCTGGTCGGCGTCGTGCTGCTCAACGCGACCATGGTCGCCTCCCAGCTGATCAGCTCCTCCGGCCTCCCGATGGTCGGCGGGGCGCAGCTGATCGCCTGCGTCCTGCTCGTGGGCAACGCCGCCTACCTGCTTCCGCGCGTCCCGGCGCTGGTCGCCTACGGCGTCTCGGCCGTCGTCCCACCGCTGTGCCTCGTCATCGAGGGCGAGTCGGTCTGGGAGTTCGTCTTCTTCGCCCTCATCCTCGCACCGGCGTGGGCTGTCGGCGTCCTGCTGCGGCGGGAGCAGCTCCGCTCCGCCGAGCTCGCCGCCCTCGCGGCCGAGCTCCACGCCGAGCGGGAGAAGCAGGCCGAGGTGGCGGTGGCCGAGGAGCGCACGCGGATCTCGCGGGAGCTCCACGACGCCGTCGCGCACACCGTCAGCGTGATGACCCTGCAGGTCGGGGTCGTACGCCGTCGGCAGGAGCCCGGGTCGGTCGAGGAGGAGACCCTCCTGCGCGCCGAGGGCCTGGGCCGCCAGGCCGTCGACGAGCTGCGCCGGATCGTCGGCATCGTGCGCCAGGGGGAGTCCGCGACGCTGGCTCCCGTGCCGTCGCTCGACCTGCTTCCCGGCCTCGTGGAGGAGGTGCGCCGCACCGGGGCGGTCATCGAGCTGCAGACGTCGGGCGATGCCTCGACGGTCCCGCGAGCCGTGGCGATCTCGGCCTACCGGGTGGCGCAGGAGGGCCTGACCAACGCCCTGCGCCACGCGCCCGGGGCGCCCGTCGTCGTACGCGTCGACGTCCGTCCCGGCGAGGTCCGCGTCACCGTCGACAACGCGGCGCCCGACCGGCACGCGGAGGCACCGGTGGGCGATCCTGCCCACGGCGGCCACGGGCTGGCCGGACTGCGCGAGCGCGTCTCCGTGCTGGGTGGCGACCTCGTCGCCGGCCCCACCCCGGACGGTGGCCACCGACTGGCCGCCACCTTGCCCACTGCCGTGCCCGCCTCGGTGCCCACTGCCGCTCCGACTGCCGGGGCGGTGCCGCGGTGAGCGGTACGACGTTGCGCGTCGTGGTCGCCGACGACGAGGCGATGGTCCGGGCCGGGTTGCGGCTGCTCCTCGACGGCGAGGCCGACCTCGAGGTCGTCGGGGAGGCGGTCGACGGGGAGGACGCCGTCCGCGTCGTCCGCGACCTGCGACCCGACGTCGTGCTGATGGACGTGCGCATGCCCCGGCTCAACGGGCTCGACGCGGCGCGGGAGGTGCTCGCCGACGTGCCGGGCACGCAGGTCGTGGTGCTCACGACCTTCGACGAGGACGAGGTCGTCGACGAGGCCCTGCGGCGCGGGGTCGCCGGCTTCCTGCTGAAGAGCTCACCGCCGGAGGCCATGCTGGACGCCGTGCGCCGGGCGGCCGCGGGGCAGGGGGTGATCGACCCGAGCGTCGTCCCCGGCGTGATCAGGAGGCTGGGCCACGCACCCGCGGCCCGGCGGCGCGCACCCGAGCTCGACCTCCTCACCCCGCGGGAGACCGACGTGCTGCGCCTGGTCGGGCTGGGCCTGTCCAACGCCGAGATCGCAGCCGACCTCTATCTCGGCGAGACGACCGTCAAGACCCACCTCGGCCGCGTCCTCGACAAGCTCGGGCTGCGGGACCGGGCCCGCGCGATCGCGTGGGCCCACCGGTCGGGGCTGCTCGAGGACGACGGCACCACCCCGCCCTGACAGCGGCCCTGAGGCGCTGACGGCGGGGCCAGGACAGCCGAAGGGCGGCCACCCCTGCTGGGGTGACCGCCCTTCGACGGTTGCTGCGGTGCAGCGAGTGCTAGCCCACGGACCAGCGGAGCGTCACTTGACGGTGACGGTGGCGCCGGCGGCCTCGAGGGCCTCCTTGGCCTTGTCCGCGGCGGCCTTGTCGACGTTCTCGAGGATCGTCTTGGGCGCGGCCTCGACGAGGTCCTTGGCCTCCTTCAGGCCGAGGGAGGTCAGGGCGCGCACCTCCTTGATGACGTTGATCTTCTTGTCGCCGGCGGCCTCGAGGACGACCTCGAAGTCGGTCTTCTCCTCGGCGGCGTCGCCACCGGCAGCGCCACCGGCGGCCGGGGCAGCGGCCACGGCGACGGGGGCAGCGGCGGTCACGCCGAAGGTGTCCTCGAACTGCTTCACGAACTCGGAGAGCTCGATGAGGGTCATCTCCTTGAACGCGTCAAGGAGCTCGTCGGTGCTGAGCTTCGCCATGATGGCAAACCTTTCGTCAGTGGGCGGCAGCGTGGCGCGGAGCGACACGCTCGCCCGATGTGTTCTGTAGGTGGTGTACGTCGGCCTGGTCAGGCGTCGGTGGACTCGGCGGCCGGCTCGGCAGCCTCGTCGGTCGCCGCGGGCTCGGCGGCCTCCTCCGAAGAGGGGGCCTCCTCGACCGGGGCGTCCTCGGCAGCCGGAGCAGCCGGCGTACCGGCACCACCTGCGAGGATCGAGGGGTCCTGCTCGGCCTTGGCCTGCAGCGCACCCGCGAGACGGGCGGCCTGGGCGATCGGCGCGTTGAGCAGGTAGACGGCCTGGGAGAGGCTGGCGAGCATCGCGCCCGCCATCTTGCCCAGGAGCACCTCGCGCGACTCGAGATCGGCCAGCTTGGCGATCTCGGCAGCGTCGAGGGGCTTGCCGTCCAGGACTCCACCCTTGATCACAAGGGCGGGGTTGGCCTTGGCAAAGTCACGCAGACCCTTGGCGGCCTCGACCACGTCTCCATTGATGAAGGCGATGGCGGTGGGGCCGGTCAGCAGGTCGTCGAAGCCTTCGATGCCCACCTCGGTGGCGGCGATCTTGGCAAGCGTGTTCTTGACCACGGCATAGTTGGCGTTCTCGCCGAGGGCACGCCGCAGGTCCTGCAGCTGCTTCACGGTGAGCCCGCGGTACTCGGTCAGCACAGCGCCGGCGGAGCCGTTGAAGGACTCAACGATCTCTGCGACGGCGGCAGTCTTTTCTGGCCGCGCCATGGGTCTCCTTCCGGGGTTGACCACCGGCATCTGGCCCACAGACGACGAACGCCCTGAGCACAGGCTCAGGGCGTGGGTGCGGCCGGAGCCGCTGCTCTGAATCCTGCGCCGGCCGCCCGCTGCTGCGGACCTTCGGTCACGAGCGAGGAGCTCGTGACAACCTGCGGTCTCTGGTTTCGAGTGGAACAGTACGCGCCGGGGCGCGGACCAGACAAATCGGTGGGGTCGGCCCGCAAACCGCGCAATCGCCCCACCCCGGCCGCCCATCACTGGTCCAATGGCCCCGTGGATCACCAGCTCATGACCGTGGGGGCCTCCCTGGCCCGTAGCGACGAACGCATGCTCACCGGACGCAACGCGGCCGGGCGCCTCTGGAAGACCGGCTTCGGGGGCCTCGACCCCCTGATCGGGGGCGGGATGCGGGCCGGCTCCCTGGTGCTGCTCGCCGGACCTCAGGGCCTCGGCAAGTCGACGTTCGCCCTCCAGGTCGCGCGCAACAACGCCGCCACCGGCCGCCCGGTCCTCTACTTCTCCTACGAGCACGACGCCGAGGACCTGACGCAGAAGCTCATCGCCATGGAGGCCGGCGAGCTCGACGACTCCGACCAGGTGCGGGTCACCAGCATCAGGTCCATCTTCGACGACCTGTGGGTCAGCTCCCTGGAGCACCGCCTGGAGTCGGTCCCCTCCGGTGTCGAGGCGCTGACCCGTGTCGCGCAGTACTCCGAGATGCTGTTCGTGCACCGCTCCACCGGCTCACGCACCGACCTCGCCGCGATCCAGAACGCCATCGACGCCGTGCGCGAGCTCTCGGGCACGACCCCGCTGGTGGTCGTGGACTACCTGCAGAAGGTGAAGTCGGCCCACGAGGACGAGGAGTCCAGCACCACCGAGATCGTCGAGGGCCTCAAGGACCTCGCCATCGACATCAGCGCGCCGGTCCTCGCGATCGCCGCGGCCGACAAGGAGGCCCTCCGCTCGGGCAAGCGGATGCGGGCCAACGACCTGCGCGGCTCGAGCGCCCTGGCCTACGAGGCCGATGTCGTGCTGGTGCTCAACAACAAGTTCGACATCGTCGCCCGCCACCACCTGACCTACGACCTCGGCAACGCCGAGCGCTTCCGCGACTACGCCGTCCTGACGGTGGAGAAGAACCGATTCGGTCGCGACGGAGCGGTGCTGCAGTTCCGCACCCGCTTCGACCAGGGCCGCTACGAGCCGGAGGGCTCGGAGGTCAAGGAGCAGCTGATCGACGAGCGGGTCTTCCGGGAGTGAGGGGCCGTGTCAGTCTTGGCGACCCGCCCGCCGTCGCTCACATCCCCGGCTGCTGGGTGACCTGGCTGGCCGGGGGCTCCTCGATCTCGACGTCGGTGCCGAAGTCGGAGTAGGTGCCCTCGGTGGTCGTGGTGGTCGGCTTGCCGCCGCCGACGGCCGGGATCTGCATGGTCTGGGTGAACTTGCGGGGCAGGTCGTCGGCGTCGACCCACATCTCGGTCACGAGCTCGTCGGGGAGCATGTCGGCCATCGCGGCCGGGAACTCCATGGCCTTGAGGTACTGCGTCGGGTCGAGGGTGATCCGGTAGCGGTTGGCCTCGACGCCGTCGACGTCCTCGGACCCGACGAGCTCGAGCTTCTTCGGCGCCTCCATGGCCTTGAACATGACCTCGGGATCGGTCGCCTTGCCGATCATCCCGAACAGCGAGTTGGGGTCGCTCAGGTCGATCTTGAGCCACTTGTCGCCGGTGCCGAGGTCGGGCGACTTCATGTACATCGCCTTGCCGAGCAGGATCATCTCCATCGCCTGCGCGCCCGTGCTGGAGGCCTGCATCTCGACGCCGTCGGCACCGAAGCGGGCCTGGCCCGTCATGGTCTGCGTCTGGCCGGCGGAGCCCGACGTGGTCTCGAACGCGAAGGTCTCGGCCTCGCGCATGGCCTCCATGACGGCGGGATAGAACTCGTCGGCGGACAGCTCGGCCAGCGAGGCCTCGGCAGGCTCCTCGGTCTCCTCGCCGCCGGCCGCCTCGTCGGTGGTCGCGTCGCTGCTCTCGTCGGTCGCCGAGCTGGTGGACTCGCCGGAGCCGGAGTCGTCGCTGCACGCGGCGAGCCCGACCCCCATGGTCAGCACCAGGGCGGCAGAGCCGAGGCGGCGGGCGAGGGGCGTGACGCGCATGTGTGTCTCCTGGGACGAGTGGTACGACGGTTCGGGTGGCAGGTGTGCCACTGACGTTCTACCCGATGCACCCCCAGCCAAACGGCGTACGGCCGCGGGAAGCAGAACGGGAAGCAGAACGGCCCGGCCGCCCCGAGGGGGCGACCGGGCCGGTCAGGCGGCGGTGGATCAGGCCTGGACGGCCTCGTCCTCCGACGCGACGTTCTTCACGCGGTTGGGGTCGACCTGGATGCCGGGGCCCATCGTCGTGGAGACGGTGATCTTCTTGATGTAGCGACCCTTGGAGCTGGCCGGCTTGAGACGCAGCACCTCCTCGAGGGCAGCGGCATAGTTCTCCGCGAGCTGGGCCTCGGAGAAGGACGCCTTGCCGATGATGAAGTGCAGGTTGGCGTGGCGGTCGACGCGGAACTCGATCTTGCCGCCCTTGATGTCCGTGACGGCCTTGGCGACGTCGGGGGTCACCGTGCCGGTCTTCGGGTTGGGCATGAGCGAGCGCGGGCCGAGGACGCGGCCGAGGCGGCCGACCTTGCCCATCATGTCGGGCGTCGCGACGACGGCGTCGAAGTCGAGCCAGCCGCCGGCGACCTTCTCGATCAGCTCGTCGCCACCGACGAACTCGGCGCCGGCCTCTCGGGCGGCGTCGGCCTTGTCGGCGTTGGCGAACACGAGGACACGGGCGGTCTTGCCGGTGCCGTGCGGGAGGTTGACGGTGCCGCGGACCATCTGGTCGGCCTTGCGCGGGTCGACACCCAGGCGCATGACGACGTCGAGGGTCTCGTCGAACTTCTTCTTGGAGCCACCCTTGGCGATCTTGATGGCGGCCAGCGGCGCGTAGAGCTCGTCCTTGTCGAACGTCTCGGCGGCCGCGCGGTAGGTCTTGCTGCGCTGCATTGTCTTCTCGATTCTCTGGTGCGAAGGATGTGGTTAGCGAGCCAGCGCGGCTCTCCCACGTGTCAGTCGGTCGTGACGCCCATCGAGCGCGCAGTGCCCTCGACGATCTTCATGGCCGCGTCGATGTCGTTGGCGTTCAGGTCAGGCAGCTTGGTGGTCGCGATCTCGCGGACCTGGTCCTTGGTCAGCTTGCCGACCTTGTCCTTGTGCGGGACGCCCGAACCCTTGGAAAGCCCGGCAGCCTTCTTGATGAGCTCGGCGGCCGGCGGGGTCTTGGTGATGAAGTCGAACGTGCGGTCCTCGTAGATGGTGATCTCGACGGGGATCACGTTGCCGCGCATGGACTCGGTCTGGGCGTTGTAGGCCTTGCAGAAGTCCATGATGTTGACGCCGTGCGGGCCGAGCGCCGTACCGACCGGCGGGGCCGGGGTGGCCGAACCGGCCTGCAGCTGCACCTTGACGAGTGCGGCGATCTTCTTCTTGGGAGGCATTGCCTTCTTCTTTCTCTCGTGTGGTCATGACGAGGGCACCTGCCCCCTGCCACGGGTTGTTGCTACTTCATTGTCGCTTCTGCACGGCCAGCGATGAAATCAAGCCGCTCAGGTGGGTTTCAAGACGCGTCACGCAATCCCTCGCTCCGCTCGGGTCTACGTCGACGCTCCTCAACCTCTTCGTCCTGCGAAGTCCTCGCAAGCTCGGACTTCGGGACTCAGACCTTCTGGATCTGCGAGAACGACAGCTCGACCGGCGTCTCGCGGCCGAAGATCTCGACGAGGGCCTTGACGCGCTGGGACTCGGCGTTGATCTCGGTGATCGTCGCGTGGAGCGTGGCGAACGGACCGTCGACCACCATGACCGAGTCGGACACGTCGAAGTCGGCGACCTCGACCGGCTTGCGCGGCGTGGTGGAGGCACCCTTCTCGCCCGAGGCGGCGGCCTCGGCCTCGGCGACGGCAACGACGGCCGGCGCGAGCATGTCCTCGACCTCGCTCATGCTCAGCGGCACGGGCTGGTGGCTGTGGCCCACGAAGCCGGTGACCGACGGCGTGTGGCGCACGGCGGACCAGGACTCGTCGGTGAGGTCCATGCGGACCAGGACGTAGCCGGGGAGGACGGTGCGGGTGACCATCTTGCGCTGGCCGTTCTTGATCTCCGCGACCTCCTCGGTGGGGACCACGATCTCGTGGATGTAGTCCTCCATGTTGAGGGAGATGATGCGGTTCTCGAGGTTGTGCTTGACCCGCTTCTCCATACCGGAGTAGGTGTGCACGACGAACCAGTCGCCCGGCTTGGCCCACAGCTCGCGGCGGAAGGCCTCGAGGGGGTCGTTGTCCTCGGCGGCGGTGTCGGTGGACTCCTCGTCGGAGTCGGCGGACTCCTCGTCGACCGGCTCCTGGTCGGCGGCCTCGGTGTCGGACACCTCAGGGGCGTCGTCACCGGCCTCGTCGGTCACGTCCTCGGTGTCCTCGACGACGTCGGCGTCGGCGTCCTCGGGGGTCACCTCGTCGACGGACTCGACCTGGTCGTCGACCTGGTCCACGTCATGGTTGTCAGACACGTCTCACTCCGTAGTTCGTAGCTGGGGGCGGGGAACTGTCTCCCCCGTCGTCACTGGACGCTGCTGCCGCCGGTGAAGACCTCGAAGACCAGCTTTCCGAAAGCCAGGTCGAGGACCGTCACGAGCGCCATCACCACGACGACGAAGACCAGCACGACGAAGAAGTAGGTGATCAGCTGCTGCTGGGTGGGCCACACCACCTTGCGGAGCTCGGCCACCACCTGGCGCAGGAACGTGGCGGGGCTGGTGCGCCCACGGTCGTCGCCGCGCGAGTCGCGCCGGTCCTGAACCGCGTTGCCGTCAGCCACGTCATCCACCTTCTCGTTGTTGCTGTGCAGTGTTCCTCGCAGGGCACGAGGGACTTGAACCCCCAACCTTCGGTTTTGGAGACCGATGCTCTGCCAGTTGAGCTAGTGCCCTCCGGTGGCCTCGTCCCCATCACTGGGGGCATGCCGAAGCATGTGGCGAAACCACCAATCCGGAAGCATACGGGGCGGCCCCGGTCCCAGTCGAACCGAGGCACCCCACCGGCCGAGCGGGACGCGCACCGGGTCCCCCTACGATGCGGGCATGGCAGGTGCGGGGGCAGGGCCGGCGGAGGGTGCTGAGCAGCGCCGCGAGGTGTCCCGGCTCCCGAAGGCCCACCTCCACCTGCACTTCACCGGGTCGATGCGGCACGGCACGCTGCTCGAGCTGGCCGAGCGCGACGGCATCGCGCTGCCCGACTCGCTGGTCGAGGACTGGCCACCGCGGCTGAGCGCCGCCGACGAGAAGGGCTGGTTCCGCTTCCAGCGCCTCTACGACGTGGCGCGCTCGGTGCTGCGCACGCCCGACGACGTACGCCGCCTCGTGCTGGAGGCGGCCGAGGACGACGTGCGCGACGGCGGTCGCTGGCTGGAGATCCAGGTCGACCCCAGCGGCTACGCCGCCCGCTTCGGCGGCATCACCGCCTTCACCGACCTCGTCCTCGACTGCGTGCGCAACGCGTCGGAGCGCACCGGGCTGGGCATCGCGGTCGTCATCGCCGCCAACCGCACCCGCCACCCGCTCGACGCCCGCACGCTGGCGCGCCTGGCCGCCCAGTACGCGGGCCGGGGCGTGGTCGGCTTCGGGCTGTCCAACGACGAGCGCCGTGGGCGCACGGAGGACTTCGAGGGGGCGTTCCGGATCGCCGAGCGCGCCGGTCTGCTGCTCGTGCCGCACGGCGGCGAGCTGCGCGGGCCCGACCACGTGCGGCAGTGCCTCGACCGCCTCGGCGCCCACCGCCTCGGGCACGGCGTACGCAGCGCGGAGGACCCGGCACTGCTGGACCGGCTCGTCGGGTCCGGCGTCGCGCTCGAGGTCTGCCCGGTCTCCAACGTCTCGCTCGGCGTCTACAGCGACCTGACCTCGGTGCCGCTGCCGCAGCTCCTCGCCGCCGGCGCGACGGTCGCGCTGGGCGCCGACGACCCGCTGCTCTTCGGCTCCCGGCTCGCCGGTCAGTACGCCACGATGCGCGCCGCCCACGACCTCGACGACGCCACGCTGGCCCGGCTGGCGCTGATGTCGTTCGAGGCCTCGCAGGCACCGTCCGACGTCGTGGCGGCGGCGAAGCGGGACATCGCCACCTGGCTCGCCTGAGCCTCCCCACGAGGTATCTAGGGACGATCTGGCGGCAAAAGGGGTCCCCCGCCCACAGTTTCGTCCCTAGATACCGGATGAGCCCAGGACCGCGCACGTGCGGCGGAAGTGGCCCCGGATCCGCCGTTCCAAGGGCCACATCCGCCGCACGTGCTGACAGGTGGGCCGCCGAGGCCTGGGGTCAGAGGGAGCAGCCGACCGTCACGGGCTCGTTGACGAGGGTGACCCCGAAGCGCTCGCGCACCCCGTCGCGGACCTCCCGGGCCAGGGTGAGCAGCTCCTCGGTGGTGGCGCCGCCGCGGTTGGTGAGGGCGAGCGTGTGCTTGGTGGACAGCCGTACCCGGTCCCCCGCGGCCGCGCTGGCGTAGCCCTTGCCGAAGCCGGCGTGCTCGATGAGCCACGCGGCGCTCGACTTCACCGAGCCGTCGGGCTGGTCCCAGCGCGGGGCGCCGTCGGGCAGCGCGGCGGCCTGCTCGGGGGTCAGGAACGGGTTGGTGAAGAACGAGCCCGCGCTCCAGGTGTCGTGGTCGGCGTCGTCGAGGACCATCCCCTTGCCGCCCCTGAGGGCGAGCACGGCGTCGCGCACCGCCGCCAGCGGGGCCCGCTCGCCCGGCTGGACGCCGAGGTGGCGCGCCAGCTCGGCGTACGCCACCGGCTCGGACAGGTCGCCCTGCCGCAGCTGGAAGGTCACCTCGAGCACGACGTAGCGCCCGGGCTCGGCCTTGAAGCGGCTGTGGCGGTAGCCGAAGGCGCAGTCCGCGGCGGCGAAGGTGCGCTGCGTGCGGTCGACGCGGTCCCACGTGCGGACCCGGGAGATGGTCTGCGAGACGTCCTGGCCGTAGGCGCCGACGTTCTGGATCGGCGTCGAGCCGACGGCTCCGGGGATCCCGGACAGCGCCTCGATACCGGCCCACCCGTGGGTGACGGCCCGCGCCACCAGCGCGTCCCAGTCCTCGCCTGCCGCCACCGTGAGCACCACGCCCCCGCACTGGGCGAGGGCGTCCACGTCGCAGGTGTCGGTGTCGGCGTCGACGCCGGTGGTCGCGACCTGCACCACCCGGCCGTCGAAGCCCTCGTCGGCGACCACCAGGTTGGAGCCGCCGGACAGCAGCAGGACGGGCGTGCCGGCAGCGTCGGCGTCGGCGACGGCGGCGACCAGCTCGCACTCGGTGGTGGCCCGCACCCACTCGCGGCCGGGACCACCCAGGCGCAGGGTGGTGTGGTCGCGCAGGTCAGGCACGGACGGTGGCCTCGCGCACGACGGCCTTCGGCATGCCGAGCACCTTCTGGCCCTCGCAGGTCACCTCGAGCGCGAGGGTGACGAGTCCGTCCGCCACCGACTTCACGGTGCCGCCGACGACGACCTCCGCACCGCCCTCGGCGGGTACGACGACGGGGCTGGTGAACTTCGCCCCGAGGTCGACGACCTCCGCGCCGCCGGTCCACTCCGCGACCGCGCGGCCGACCAGGGCGAGGGTGTACATGCCGTGCGCGATCACCCCGGGGAGGCCGACGCTGCGGGCGACGTCCTCGTCCTGGTGGATCGGGTTGTGGTCGCCGCTCGCGTCGGCGTAGGCGACGAGGTCGGCACGGGTGACCGTGAAGGTCCTGGTCCCGAGCACGTCCCCGGCGATCACTGGCCCGCCTCCGACCCGGCGGAGTGGACGAGGGTGGCCTTGCCGGTGCAGACGACCGCTCCGGTGGCGTCGGTGATCTCGCTGGCCGTGGCGATGATGTCGGCACCGCCGATCTGCCGCAGACCGGTCACGGTGAGGGTCGCGGCGAGCTCGTCGCCGACGGCCAGCGGGCGGGCGTAGGCGAAGCGCTGCTCGCCGTGCACGATGCGGTGCAGGTCGATCGCCTCGGCGTCGAGGAAGGCCTGCATCGCGTCGAAGGCGAGCACGATCGGGAAGGTCGGCGGGACGGCGTCACCGGGCTCCCCCGGGTGGCCGACGGCAGCGGCGAAGGCGCTGACCCGCTCGGGGGTCACGGACAGGGGGGCCGGCGCGGGGAACTCACGCCCCACCAGCGAGGGGTCGACGGGCATGTCACGACACTAGCCGGGCACGAGGGACGAGTGCGCGGCGTGGGGCGGGAGGTCGAGCAAGCGCGCGAGCGAGCTTGCGAGCTCGCGACCGCGCGTCGAAACCAGGGCCTACAAACACGACAACCCGTCCGAGTACTCGGACGGGTCGGGTGTGACGAAGAACGGCGTCAGCGGGTCTCGCGGTGGATCGTGTGCCGGCGGTCGCGCGGGCAGAACTTCTTCAGCTCGATCCGGTCGGGGTCGTTGCGCCGGTTCTTCTTGGTGATGTAGTTGCGCTCCTTGCACTCCGTGCACGCGAGCGTGATCTTGGGGCGAACGTCAGAGCTCTTGCTGGCCATGAGGAGATCCTTGGGTTGCGGGTGGTGCGGAGGCTGCTGCGATTTCGGGTGGTAGCGGGGGCGGGACTCGAACCCGCGACACCACGATTATGAGCCGTGTGCTCTAACCACCTGAGCTACCCCGCCGCGGAGGAAGGACCACCCCGGAGGGAGGACCGACCCAGAGCCCCTTTACGGAATCGAACCGTAGACCTTCTCCTTACCATGGAGACGCTCTGCCGACTGAGCTAAAGGGGCAACGACGGAGAACGATACACACGCCCCGCCACGATGAGAAATCGGCTCAGGCAACGCCCGGATCGGCGTGGATCCGGGGCCATCCGACGGCCTCCTCGAGCTCGTAGGCGAGCCCCAGGAGGCGTGCCTCGCGGCCCGCTCCGGCGCCCAGCATCATGCCGTGCGGCAGCCCGGCGGCGGTAGTGGCGAGGGGCAGCGAGATCGCCGGCTCACCGGTCGCGTTCTGCAGTGGCGTGAAGGCCACCCAGTCCATCAGCCGGCCCATGATCTCGTCGTAGTCCTGGTCGGGACGCAGGTGCCCGACGCGCGGCGTCTCGGTCGCGAGGGTCGGCGTCAGCGTGATGTCGTACGACGCCCGGTGCCGCGCGGCGAGACGCTGGGAGCCCCGCAGCACCGCGATCGAGAAGGGCTGCTTGTGCAGGTTGCGCGCCGCGTGGCGGGCCAGGCCGAGGGTCAGGTTGTCGAGCTTGGTCGGGTCCCAGGTGGGCCCGAAGTCCTTCTTGCCGCGGCGCGCGATGGCCAGGGCGAGCATCGACCAGAAGCGGACGAAGTGCTCGGGGAAGCTGTCCGGCACCGGGTTGTCGACCTCCTCGACGTGGTGGCCGAGCTGCTCGAGCAGCGCGGCGGTGCGCAGCGTCAGCTCGCGCACCTCGGGGCTGCAGGAGCGGCCGATGCCCTCGGTCACCACCGCGACGCGGAGCCGGGCCCGGCTGGGCCGGGTGATGTCGCCCACGGGAGCGAGGAGCGGGTTGCGCCACACCTTCTCGGCCTCGCGATAGAACGCGGCCGTGTCGCGGACGCTCCGGGTGAGGACGCCGTCGGAGACGATCCGCACCGGCATGTCGCGCATCATCCGGTCCTGGGCGAGGCGACCGCGGGTGGGCTTGAGGCCGACGAGACCGTTGACCGCGGCCGGGATCCGGATCGACCCGCCGCCGTCGTTGGCGTGCGCGATGGGCACTGCCCCGGCCGCGACCAGGGCGGCGGAGCCGGCGGACGAGGCGCCGGCGTAGTGGTCGGGGCTCCACGGCGAGCGCACCGGCCCGAGGCGCACGTGGTCGGCCGCCCCGGAGAAGCCGAACTCCGAGAGCTGGGTCTTCCCGAGCGGGATGAGCCCCGTGGCGAGGTACATCCGGGCGAAGTCGCCGTCGGCCTGCTGGGGCTGCGCGGTGAAGGCGTCGGAGCCGTGCTGGGTCGGCATGCCGGCCACGTCGACGTTGTCCTTGACGAACGTCGGCACGCCGGCGAACCAGCCGCCGCGCGGGTGGCGCGCCTCGGCGCGGGCGCGGTCGTAGGCGGCGTACGCCACCGCGCCGAGGGCGGCGTCGACCTGCTCGGTGCGGGTGATGGCGGCCTCGACGACCTCGGGCACGGACACCAGCCCGGAGCGCAGGGCCTCGACGAGGCCGGTGGCGTCGAGGTGGGCGAGGGCGTCGTCGGCGGAGAAGGCGTGCACGCGCGTCATAGCGGGGCAGCCTACGGACTGCACCGGCGCGGCGGGAGGGATCAGCGGTCGGCGCACCCGCGCCGGTGGCAGCCCTCGAGGTGGTCGTCGACGAGGCCGACGGCCTCCATCAGGGCGTACATGGTGGTGGGGCCGACGAAGGCGAAGCCGGCCTTCTTGAGCGCCTTGGACAGGGCGACCGACTCGGCCGAGGTGGTGGGCACGTCGGCCGTGGTGCGCGGCGGCGGACCTGGCTCGGGCCGGAAGGACCAGATGAACGCCTCCAGCCCGCCACGGTCGCGCAGGTCGACCGTCGCACGCGCGTTGGTGATCGCCGCGTCGACCTTGCGTCGGTTGCGGACGATGCCCGCGTCGGCCATCAGCCGTACGACGTCGCTGTCGTCGTAGGCGGCGACCGCGTCGGCGTCGAACCCGGCGAAGGCGGCGCGGAAGTTGTCGCGCTTGTCGAGGATCGTGCGCCACGACAGGCCGGACTGGAAGGCCTCGAGCGTCAGCCGCTCGAGGTGGGCGGCCTCGCCGTCGACGCGCAGGCCCCACTCGGTGTCGTGGTAGGCGAGGTTGACGGGGTCACCCGCCCCCCAGGGGCAGCGCGCCACCCCGTCAGGGCCGACGACGGGACCGGCGCCGCTCAGCGCCGCTCCTTGAGCCGCACGTTGGGCAGGACCGGGGCGGGGATGGGCGGCAGGTCGAGGTCGACCGTGCCGAAGCGGCCCGCGGACACCTCCCGGCCGTCGGCCACGACGTCGTCGGGGCCGCCACCTGCCGCGATCTGGTCCTGCCACTCCTGGCGGTAGCCGGCGATCTCGTCGTGGCTGCGGCCGATGAAGTTCCACCACATCACGATGGGCTCGCCGAAGGGCGGCCCGCCGAGGAGGAGCAGCCGGGCCTCCTCCTGCGCGGTCAGGGTGACGGTGGTCCGCCCGTGCGGGAGGTGGGCGAGGTCGCTGGGTGCCAGCTCCTGGCCGTCGACGTCGACGGTGCCCACGTCGAGCAGGACGCCGTGCTCGAAGGTCGGGTCGACCTCCACCTCGAGGCTCCTGCCGGGGGCGAGCATGACCTCGGCCCCGAGGAGCGGGGTGTGCACGGCGACGGGCGAGCTCGCGCCGAGCAGCGAGCCGATGAAGACCCGGGCCTCCCACCCCGGCCCGCGGACCGGGTCGGGGGCGAAGTGCTCGAAGCGGGGCTCGACGTGACGACTGTCGTCGGGCAGCGCGATCCAGAGCTGGGCGCCGTGGAGCGTGGTGGTGCCGCGCGTGGAGACCTCGGTGTGGCTGATCCCGCGGCCGGCGGTCATCAGGTTGATCTCGCCGGGGCGCACGGTGGCCAGGCTGCCGACGGAGTCGCGGTGCTCGAGCTCGCCGTCGAAGAGCCAGCTCACGGTCTGCAGCCCGGTGTGCGGGTGGGCCGGGAGGACCATGCCGCCGGTCTCGTCCACCTCGTCGGGGCCGTAGTGGTCGATGAAGCACCAGGCGCCGATCAGGGACCGGTGGCGCTGCGGGAGCGTACGTCGTACGCGCATCGCACGCGGGCCCCCGAGCGGGACGTCACGCGGAGCGAGCACCTCGACATCGGTCATCGACCGCCACGCTACCCCCAGGGGTGAACGAGCGCAGGTGGTCGCGTCCCCTGCGGCCCCGGGCCGACCGTGAACAGGGTCACGGTGGCCGCGGCGCCGGAACAACCGACCGGTCGCGACGGTTGGCGGCTGGCGTGCCCTTCCTCTTCGAGCCCCTGTCCCTCGGCGCCGTCCGCGCCGACAACCGCGTGCTGATGGCACCGCTGACCCGGATGCGCGCCTCGGTGCCGGGCGACGTGCCCAACGACCTGATGCGCGAGTACTACGTGCAGCGCGCCGGCGCCGGCCTGCTCATCTCCGAGGGCACCCAGATCAGCCCCGAGGGCAAGGGCTACATGGACACCCCCGGCATCCACAGCGACGAGCAGGTCGCCGGCTGGCGCCGCATCACCGACGCCGTGCACGAGGCCGGCGGGCGGATCGCCGCGCAGCTGTGGCACGTGGGGCGGGTCTCGCACGAGTCGTTCCACGACGGCGAGCTACCGGTCTCGGCGAGCGACGGGCCCTACCGCAACCGTACGACCGTGCGCGGCGAGGACGGCCGCCCGACCCGGGTCAGCTGCCCGGTCCCCCGGCCGCTCGGCCTCGACGAGATCCCCCGGCTGCTGGAGGACTACCGGCGCGCCACCGTCAACGCCCGCGAGGCCGGCTTCGACCTCGTCGAGATCCACGGCGCCCACGGCTACCTGCTCCACCAGTTCCTCGCCGCGGACAGCAACCGGCGCACCGACGAGTACGGCGGCTCGCTCACCAACCGGGCACGACTGATGCTCGAGGTCACCGACGCCGTCGTCGACGCCTGGTCCGCCGATCGCGTCGCGATCCGGATCTCCCCGATCGGCTCGTTCAACGGCACCGAGGACTCCGAGGGCGCCGAGGCGGGGTTGTACGTCGCCGGCGAGCTCGGCCGGCGCGACCTGGCCTTCCTGCACCTCTCCGAGCCGGACTGGGCCGGTGGCCCGGCGCTCGACGACGACTACCGCCGCGCCCTGCGCGCGGCCCACCCCGGCCCGATCGTCGGCGCGGGCAGCTACGACCTCGCCAAGGCCGAGCGTCTGCTCGGCGCCGGGCTGATCGACGCCGCGGCCTTCGGCCGGTCCTTCATCGCCAACCCCGACCTGCCGCGCCGGCTCGCGGAGGGGCTGCCGCTCAACCCGCCGCGGCCCGAGACGTTCTACGGCGGCGACGCCGAGGGCTACACCGACTACCCGGCGTACGGCGCGGCGTGACCCCCGGTCGATAACGGTTCGTGCCCGCACGGCACCGACGCCTAGGGTTCGACACGAGATGCAGGACTACCCACCTCGGATCGCGACGTTCTTCACGGGCACGGACGCCGCACCCACGCCGGACCCCGACACCCGATCGCCGTTGGCGTTCCTGCGCTGGATCCTCGGCCAGCAGAAGGCCCTGATCGCCCTCTCGTCGCTCTGCTACGCGCTGTGGTTCCTCCCGATGACGCTCGGGCCGTGGATCTTCGGTCGAGCCGTCGACGAGGGCATCGTCGGCGGGTCCGAGGCAGCGCTGCTGGGCTGGGCGGCGCTGCTGCTGGTCGTGGTCGTGATCGGCGGCGTGTTCGGCATCGTGTCGCACACGCTGGTCGTGCGCAGCTGGCTGGTCGCGCTCTACGGGGCCCTGGAGATGGTCACCCGCAAGGTGGCCCAGATGGGCCACGTGCTGCCGCGCCGCTCGCCCACCGGCGAGGTGCTCAGCGTGGCCTCGAGCGACTCCGACGAGTTCGGTGCGCTCAGTGAGATCCTGGCGCGCACGGTGGGCCAGCTGGCGTCCTACCTCACCGTCGCCTTCATCGTGCTGACGATGTCGTGGCAGCTGGGGCTGCTGACCCTGGTGGCCGCACCGGTCCTCGTGGGTGCGGCCCTGCCGCTGCTGCGCCCCCTGCACCGTCGCCAGCAGCTCGAGCGCTCCCGGACCTCCGACCTGACCTCCCTGGCGACCGACATCGTGGCCGGGCTGCGCATCCTGCGCGGCATCGGCGGCGAGCAGACCTTCGGTGCCAACTACGCCCGGCAGTCGCAGTCGGCCCGGCAGGCCGGCGTGGCCGCCGGCATCTGGCAGGCGGTCGTCGAGGCCGTCGGCGTGCTGCTCTCGGGCATCTTCCTCGTGGCGCTGGTGTGGCTCGGGACCCGGCAGGTGCAGGACGGCACCCTCAGCATCGGCCAGCTCATCACCTTCCTCGGCTACGGCCTCTTCATGGTGAGCCCGATCCGCACCTTCTTCGAGTTCGCCCAGAAGAGCACCCGGTCGCTCGTCAGCGCCCGCAAGGCCGTCGCGATCTTCGACGAGCAGCCGCCGTGGCGCGACCCGGCCGAGCCGGTCGCCCTCGACGGCACCGCACCGCTGCACGACGCGGCCAGCGGGCTCACCGTGCAACCGGGAGTGCTCACCGTGGTCGTCAGCGCGGTGCCCGAGCAGAGCGCTGCGCTGGCCGACCGGCTCGGGCGCTACCTGCCCGCCGACACCGAGCCCGTTCCCCTCGCGGAGGAGGACGGCACCAAGGGGCGCGCCGCCCGACGCTCGCGGGCCGAGCGGGCTGCCGAGCGCGCCCGGATCGCGGCGCTCGACGAGGAGCGGGCGCGCCGGGAGTGGGGCGTCACCCTCGGCGGGATCGACCTCTCCCACGCCCGCCTCGACGACGTACGCCGGCAGGTGCTGGTCAGCGACACCACCAGCCAGCTCTTCGCCGGCACGCTGCAGGACGCCGTGGACCCCCACGCGCGGCTGACGCGCGAGCAGGCCGAGGAGGCGCTGCGGATCGCCAGCGCCGAGGACGTCTACGACGCGCTGCCCGAGGGGTGGCAGGGCCAGCTCGACGAGCGCGGTCGTGGTCTGTCCGGCGGCCAGCGCCAGCGGGTGGTCCTGGCTCGCGCCCTGGCCGTCGACGCGCCGGTCCTCGTGCTGGTCGAGCCCACGTCCGCGGTGGACGCCCACACCGAGGCCCGCATCGCGGCCCGGGTCGCGGAGTCGCGCCGGGGCCGCACGACCGTGGTCACCACGGTCTCGCCGTTGTGGCTGCACCACGCCGACCGGGTCGCGCTGCTGCACGACGGCACCGTGGTCGCCGAGGGTCGCCACGCCGACCTGCTGGCCGACGACGAGGCCTACCGGCGCGTGGTCACCCGCGAGCTCGACGAGGAGGAGATCGTCCGATGAGCACCGACCTCCTCGCCACCTCCGCCGAGACCTGGCGCGACCGGGCCGCTGACCCGCCGGCCGTCCCGCCCGAGCTCGACCCTCCCGGCCGGGTCGGGCTGCGCGAGCGCAACCACGCGCTCTGGCAGCGCCACGACCTGCGCCGGCAGCGGGCCGAGGCCGTCTACGACTCCTCGCGCAACCCGGTGCGCGGCTGGCCGGTGTCGGGCAACCGCGCGGTGCTGGCCTTCTTCGGCGGCCTCGTGCGAGAGCGCAAGCGCTCGTTCGTGCTGCTGGTGGTCCTCAACGCGCTCGCCGCCGCGTCCGCGCTGGTCGTGCCGCGGCTGCTCGGGTCGCTCGTCAACCGGGTCGCCGCCGAGGGCGCCGCGGTGACCGGCCTCGGCACGCTCGCGCTGGCCGTGGTCGGCGTCGTCGTCCTGCAGGCCGTCTTCACCTTCGGGGCCCAGCGCACCTCGACCCACTTCGGCCAGGACCTCCTCGCCTCGGCGCGCGAGCACGTGGTGCGCACGATCCTGCGGCTCCCGGTCGGCCGGGTCGAGGGGGCCAGCACGGGCGACCTCGTCACCCGCGTCACCCGCGACGTCGGCACCATGGCCCGCTCGGTGCAGTGGGGCGTGCCGCGGCTGCTGATCTCCTTGATGACCGTCGTGCTGTCGGTCGTGGCGATGCTGCTCAACTCGGTCGTGCTCGCCGTGCCCGCCCTCGTGGTGTTCGCCCTCTGCGCCCCGGCCGTGCGCACCTACCTGCGACGCGCGCCCAAGGCGTACATCACCGAGGGCGCGACGTACTCCCGCATCAACACCACCCTCACCGAGACCGTGGAGGGCTCGCGCACCGTCGAGGCGCTGGGCCTCTCCTTGGCGCGGGTCCGGGCGGGCTCGGACGACATCGCCGTCTCGGCGCAGGCCGAGCGCTACGGCATGACCCTGCGCAACGTGCTCTTCGCGGCCCTCAACGCGGCCTTCCAGGTGCCGCAGGTCGTCACGCTCGTCGTGGGCGCCTACGGCTACAGCCAGGGGTGGGTCGACCTCGGCCAGATCACCACCGCGCTGTTGTACGTCGTCGCGCTGGCCGAGCCGCTCGACGCGGTGATCGGCGAGGTCGATCGCCTGCAGGTCGGTGCCGCCTCGACCAGCCGCCTGCTCGGCATCGCCGAGGTGCCGCCCGACCGGGAGCCCGGCGACCGGGTGCCGGCCGGCGTCGACCTGGCCGCCGAGGACCTCCGGTTCGCCTACCGGGAGGGCCACGACGTGCTGCACGGCGTGGACCTGCGGCTGCGCACCGGCGAGCGGCTGGCGGTCGTGGGACCGAGCGGGTCCGGCAAGTCGACGCTCGGGCGCCTGCTGTCGGGGATCAACCGCCCCCGCACCGGCTACGCGCGCGTGGGCGGCGTGGACCTCGTCGACCTCCCGCTCGAGGTGCTGCGCACGGAGGTCGCGCTCGTGACCCAGGAGCACCACGTCTTCATCGGCACCGTGCGCGACAACGTCGTGCTGGCCCGCGAGGACTCGCCCGACGACGCGGTGCGACAGGCGCTCGCCGCCGTCGGCGGGTGGTCGTGGGTCGAGCGGCTGCCCGAGGGGCTCGACACGATGATCGGCTCCGGCCGCTTCTCACTGACGCCGGCGCAGGCCCAGCAGGTGGCGCTGGCCCGGCTGATCATCGCCGACCCCCACACGCTCGTGCTCGACGAGGCCACCTCGCTCATCGACCCGCGCACCGCGCGCACGCTCGAGGGCTCGATGAACAACCTGCTCGAGGGCCGCACCGTCGTGGCGATCGCCCACCGGCTCCACACCGCCCACGACGCCGACCGCATCGCGGTGGTCCTCGACGGGCGCATCGTGGAGCTCGGCAGCCACGACGAGCTGATCGACCTCGACGGGGAGTACGCCGACCTCTGGCACGCCTGGACGTCCTGAGGCCGGTCAGCCGTCGAGGCTGCGGTCGAGGTTGATGACCGCGCTGATCAGGCTGAGGTGGGTGAAGCCCTGCGGGAAGTTGCCCAGCTGCTCGCCGTTGAGGCCCACCTGCTCGGCGTACTGCCCGAGGTGGTTGGCGTAGGTGAACATCTTCTCCAGCGCCAGGCGGGCGTCGGCGAGACGGCCCGCGCGGGTCAGCGCCTCGACGTACCAGAACGAGCAGAGGGAGAACGTGCCCTCCTCGACCGGGGCGTCGCCGTCCTCACCGGCCGAGACCCCGTCGCCGAAGGCGCCCGGGTCGTAGCGCAGCACCAGGCTGTCGGAGACGAGCCGGTCCTCGATCGCGGCGAGGGTGGACAGGAAGCGCGGGTCGTCGGGGGCGAGCATCTTCACCATCGGCATCAGCAGCGCGCCCGCGTCCAGCACGTCGCTGTGCGCGAAGGCGGTGAACGCGCCGAGGTCGTCGTTCCAGCACTCGGTCATCACCCGCGCGTAGATCTCGTCGCGGGTGGCGGCCAGCTCGGTGAGGTCGCCGGGCAGCCCGCGGCGGCGCGCCACCCGCATCATCCGCTCGACGGCGACCCAGCTCATCACGAGCGACGTGGTGTGGGTGCGTGGCTCCGACCGGATCTCCCACATGCCGGCGTCGGGGCGCTGCCAGTTGTCCCTCAGCCACGACACGATGCGGCTCAGGTCGGTCCACGCGTCGTGGCTGATGCCGCGCCCGTGCTTGTCGAAGAGGTAGACCGAGTCGACGATCTCGCCGTAGACGTCGAGCTGCAGCTGGTCGACCGCGCCGTTGCCGACCCGCACCGGGCGGGAGTCGCGGTAGCCGGCGAGGTGGTCGAGCTCGCGCTCGTGCGGCCGGCCGCCGTCGAGGTCGTAGAGGACCCGCAGCGGGCCGAGCTCGTCGTCGCAGTCGTCGGCCGCCTCGCCGAGCCGCTCGGAGAGGAAGCGCACGAACGCCGCCGCCTCCTCGGTGAAGCCGAGGCGAAGCAACGCGTAGACGCTGAACGCGGCGTCGCGGACCCACACGTAGCGGTAGTCCCAGTTGCGCGAGCCGCCGATGCGCTCCGGGAGGCTGGTGGTGGGGGCGGCGACGATGCCGCCGGTCGGCTCGTGGCACAGCAGCTTGAGGGTGAGCGCGGAGCGGTCCACCCACTCCCGCCACCGGCCGGTGTAGGTCGACTGCGCGAGCCAGGCCCGCCAGAAGGCCGCCGTGGACTCGAAGAGCTCGGACACGTCCGAGCGGGCGCACCCCTGCGCGGCCTCGCCGGGCGCCAGCACCTCGAGCACGAAGAGGGCGGACTCGCCGGTGGCCAGGCCCAGTCGCGCGGTCGCGGCGGTGGCGGCGACGTCGAGGTCGACGGTGCTCGACAGGGCGAGGTGGACGTCACCGTCGGCGAAGCGGACGACGCCGTCCTCGACGCTCAGGTCCGGGTCGGTGCTGCCGTAGTCGGGTCGCGGCGCCATGTGCATCGTCAGGTCGACCGTGCCGCGCAGGCCCACCACGCGGCGGACGAGCCGCTGCCGGTGGTCGGGGTCGTGGGCGCGCAGGACGGGCATGAAGTCCTGCACCTCGACCACGCCGTGCTCGGTCATGAAGCGGGTGACGAGGATGTTGGTCTCGGGGTGGTAGTACTGCTGGCTGCGGGCGTCCGGGTCGTCCGGCCCCAGCCGCCACGAGCCGCCGTCGGGGTCGAGGATCGAGGCGAACACGCTCGGCGCGTCGAAGCGGCCGGGACAGAACCAGTCGATCGTGCCGTCCGTCGCCACCAGGGCTGCGGTGCGGAGGTCGCCGATCAGGCCGTGGTCCGCGATGGGCGCGGCGGGGCCACCCGCGCCCGGCGCGTCACTCGCCATCGGCGTCGCCGCTCCCGAGACGCCAGCCCCCCTCGGGCAGGTCGAGCGCCTCGGCCGGACCCCACGAGCCCTGCACGTAGGGCAGCGGCGCGGGCCGGTCGTCGAGCACCGGCTGGCACACCTCCCACAGCCGTCGCGTCTCGTCGGCGTGGGCGAACAACGTGTGGTCGCCGTGGAGCACGTCGAGGAGCAGGCGCTCGTAGGCCTCCAGCGGCTCGTCGTGCGGGAGCTCCTCGCCCAGGTCGAGGCGCATGGTGGCCGGGGCCAGCTCCATCTCCGGGCCCGGCCGCTTGCCGAGGACGTCGACGTGGATCTGCGCCTCGTCGGCCAGCTCCAGCACCAGCTCGTCGCGAGCGCGTCCCACGCCGAAGACCGTCGAGTCGGGCGCGCGGAAGCGCAGCGTGACCGTGCGCCGGGTCCCCGCCATCGCCTTGCCGGTGCGCAGGAAGAACGGCACGCCCTGCCAGCGGTCGTTGTCGACCCGGGCCTCGAGGGCGACGAAGGTCTCGACGTCGGAGTCCTCGTCCACGTCGTCCTCGTCGCGGTAGCCGTCGTACTGGCCGAGCACGACGCGGGCCGGGTCGATCGGGCGGACGTCGGCGAACACCGCGGCACGCGCGCGTCGTACGGCGTCGGCGGACCACTCCCCCGGGTCCTCGAGGGCGACCGCGCCGAGGATCTGGAACAGGTGCGTGGAGACCATGTCGCGCAGCGCGCCGGTGGACTCGTAGAACGAGCCGCGGCCCTCCATCGCCAGCGTCTCGGGGACGTCGACCTGCACCGAGGCGATGCTGTGGCGGTTCCACGCCGGCTCGAAGAGGGCGTTGGCGAAGCGCAGGGCGAGCAGGTTCTGCACGGCCTCCTTGCCGAGGAAGTGGTCGATGCGGAAGACCTGCTCCTCCTCGAAGACCTCGTGCACGTCGCGGTCGAGCTCGTCGAAGGACGCGAGGTCGAGCCCGAACGGCTTCTCGATGACCAGGCGGGCCCGCTCGGCCAGCCCCTCCCGCCCGAGCATGCCGACCATCCCGGACATCGCGGTCGGCGGCACCGACAGGTAGACGACGCGGCGTACGTCGTCGCCGAGCCCCTCCTCGACCTCCCGCACCCGGGCGGCGAGGTCCGCACCGTCGTCGGCGTCGGAGGTCTGGAACGACAGCCGCTCGAGCAGGTCGCGCGCGACGTCGTCGTCGAGGTCGTCGACCGAGTCGCGCAGGCCCGCGCGCACCTCGTCGCGGAACTCGTCGTCCGAGCCCGGCGAGTGCCGGCCGCTGCCGATGACGGCGTAGTCCTGCGGCAGCCGTCCGGCCGCCGCGAGCCGGTAGAGGCCGGGGAACAGCTTGCGGGCCGCGAGGTCGCCGCGGGCGCCGAAGAGGAGGAAGACGCAGGGCGGGAGGTCTGCGGAGCTCATGCCGACCACGCTAGTGACCACCCGAAGAGAGGGGCCGCCTCGCGCCCGCCCGGGCCGCGGCCTCAGCTGTTGCTGTAGACCGCCGGTCCCCCGTCGTCCCCGGCTGCGCCCTCCGGAGCGGCGGGGCCGCGTCCCGCCCACGTCCAGGCGTACGCCGGGTCCTCCACCGCGAGGCCGCCTTCACCGAGCTCGAGCGGGGCGAACGTGTCGACCATGACGGCCGACTCGTCGAAGTACTGCACGCCGAGGCTCGCCTCGATCGCGCTGGGCTGCGGGCCGTGCGCGTGACCACCGGGGTGCAGGCTGATCGAGCCGATGCCGATGCCCGATCCCTTGCGTGCCTCGTAGTCGCCGCCGACGTAGAACATGACCTCGTCGGAGTCGACGTTGGAGTGGTAGTAGGGCACCGGGATGGCGAGCTCGTGGTAGTCGACCTTGCGGGGCAGGAAGTTGCAGATCACGAAGTTCCAGCCCTCGAAGACCTGGTGGACCGGCGGCGGCTGGTGCACCTTGCCGGTGATCGGCATGTAGTCCTCGATGTTGAACGTGTACGGGTAGAGGCAGCCGTCCCAGCCGACCACGTCGAAGGGGTGGGTGGCGTACGTCATCCGGGTGCCGACGATCCCCGCGCTCGTGCGGTGCTTGACCAGCACCTCGACGTCGGCGCCGTCAGCCTGGAACGTCTCGGCGGGGCCGTGGAGGTCGCGCTCGCAGTAGGGGGCGTGCTCGAGGAGCTGGCCGAAGCGGGAGAGGTAGCGCTTGGGCGGGTGGATGTGGCTGTTGGCCTCGACGGCGTAGAGCCGCGACGGCTCGGCCGGGACCCAGCGGTGGTCGGTCGCGCGCGGGACGACGACGTAGTCGCCGGCGCGGTAGGGCACGACCCCGAAGACGGTCTCGACGGTGCCGCTGCCGGCCTCGACGAAGACGCACTCGTCGCCGATGGCGTTGCGGTAGAGCGGCGAGGGGTCCGTGCCGGTGACGACGTACGCGATCCGGACGTCGTTGTTGCCCAGCACCAGCCGGCGGCCCTCGACCGGGCAGGCGCCTGCCCCGGAACCGGGGTAGTGCAGGTCGTGCAGCTTGAGGTGGCGCGGCTTGAGCGGGTGGTTGGGCGCGCGCGTCTGGTCGGGCTGCTCCCAGACCTGGCTGTCCACGATCGCGCTCGGCACGCCCCGGCGGTAGAGGAGCGAGGAGTCGGACGAGAACCCCTCCTCGCCCATCAGCTCCTCGCGGAAGAGGTGGCCGTCGTCGTCGCGCAGCTGGGTGTGGCGCTGGCGGGGCAGCCGGCCGAGTGCTCGGTAGTGGGCCATGGGTGCGTCCAATCATCCGACTATCGGACGCGAGCGTCCGCTATCTGGTGGCTAGAGTAGCCCCGTGACCCCGTCCCCCGCATCTGTCGAACCTCCCGGAGCAGCGGGCTGGCCCGAGGAGTGGCGCGGCCTCGTCGACGACGCCGCGATCTTCCCGCCGGGCGACGTCCCCCTCCACGACGCCACCGCCGCGCACACCGAGCGCCGCCGTGAGTGGTGGGGCGACCTGGTCGGCAGCTTCGTCCTGCGCGACACCGACTTCCCGCTCGTACGCGGGTTCGGCGCACCGCTGTCGGTGGTCGTCACCGGCGGAGCGGGCCAGCTCGCCGGTCCCCTCGGGGCGGCGACCCGGCTCGGTCTGCACGTGGCGGCCGTCGAGATCGCGGTCCGCGACGTCGACGACCCGGTGGGCAACGTCCGCCGGATCGACGCCGCCCTGCGGGCGGCCGAGGTCGACGTGCCGCTGTACGTCGAGCTCCCCGGCCCCGCGACCGCCCGCTGGCTCGCGGCCGCCGACGAGGTCGCCGCCTGCGGGCACCGGCTCAAGCTGCGCCTCGGCAACGTCGACCACGACCTGGTCCCCGACTCCGCGACCGTCGCCGGCTGGATCGATGCCGCGCTCGACCGCGAGACCCGCTTCAAGGCGACCGCCGGGCTGCACCGCGCGGTCCGCCACGACCCCGAGGGCGGCGGCGCGCACGGCTTCGTCAACGTCCTGGTCGCCACGAGGACCCTCTGGGACGGCGGCAGCGTCGTCGACGCCGAGGCCGTGCTCGAGCAGCGTGACGGTGCCGCGCTCGCGGCCGCCCTCGCCGACGGCGGGGTCGCCGCGACGCGGCGCTGGTTCACCTCGTTCGGCTCGTGCTCGGTCACCGAGCCGCGCGACGACCTGCTCGCCCTCGGACTCGTTCCCGTATCCACCGACCTGGAGGACAACGCATGAACCGCACCAGCTGGGTCGAGGGAGCCGCCGGCTCCGGCTTCGACGTCGACCACCTGCCCTACGGCGTCTTCGCGCGCTCCGGCGAGCGTCCGCGGGTGGCGGTGCGCATCGGCGACCAGGTGCTCGACCTCAGCGTGGTCGCGGCCGCGGACATGGTCGACACCCACGCGCTGTTCGACCAGCCCACCCTCAACCCGTTCATGGCGGCCGGGCCGGCGGTCTGGGAGTCCACCCGGGCCTGGGTGACCGGGCTGCTGACCGACCAGACCGAGCGCGACCTCGTCGAGCCGGCCCTGGCCCCGGTCGACTCGGTGACGATGCTGCTGCCGTTCAGCGTGGGCGACTACGTCGACTTCTACGCCTCCGAGCACCACGCCTCCAACGTCGGGCGGATGTTCCGCCCCGACTCCGAGCCGCTGCTGCCCAACTGGAAGAACCTCCCCGTGGGCTACCACGGTCGCTCGGGCACGGTCGTGGTGTCGGGCACCGACGTCGTACGCCCGTGCGGGCAGCGGGTTTCGACAGGCTCAACCGACGGCAGCGTGCCGACGCCGACCTACGGGCCCTCGCAGCGGCTCGACATCGAGGCGGAGCTCGGCTTCGTGGTCGGCGTGCCGTCGGCGCTCGGCGACCGGGTCCCGACCGCCGACTTCGCGCGCCACACGTTCGGCGTCGTGGGTCTCAACGACTGGTCCGCGCGCGACATCCAGGCCTGGGAGTACGTCCCGCTCGGTCCGTTCCTCGGCAAGTCGTTCGCCACGTCGATCAGCGCGTGGGTCACCCCGCTGGCCGCGCTCGACGCCGCCTGGACCGAGCTGCCCGGCCAGGACGACCCGGAGGTCCTCGACTACCTCCGCGTCGACGGGCCCGCCGGCCTCGACATCGAGGTGGAGGTGGTGCTCGACGGCGAGGTCGTCGCGCGCCCGCCCTACCGCACGATGTACTGGTCGCCTGCCCAGATGCTCGCCCACACCACGGTCAACGGCGCCAGCCTGCGCACCGGCGACCTGTGGGGGTCGGGCACCGTCTCGGGCCCCGAGCGTGACCAGCGCGGCTCGCTGCTCGAGCTGTCGTGGGGTGGCAAGGAGCCGTTCACCGTCGCGGGGCGCGAGCGCACCTTCCTCGAGGACGGTGACGAGGTGACGCTGCGCTACTCGGCGCCGGGCACCGGCGGCGGCCGGATCTCGCTCGGCGAGGTCACCGGGCGGATCCTGCCCGCCCGCTGACGTCCAGACCGCGCTCGCCGACCGTTCACCTGCCTGGGCCAGCCTGCGCCCATGCGCATCGCCCAGCTGGCCAACTTCGTCGGACCTGCGTCGGGAGGCATGCGCACCGCCCTGCGCGCCCTGGGCAGGGGGTACGTCGCAGCCGGCAACGCCCGCCTGCTCGTCGTACCCGGCCCGGAGGACGCCCGGACCACGACCCCGCTGGGCGACGTGGTGCAGCTCCGGGCGCCGCGGGTCGGTGGCGGCTACCGCCTGATCGTCGAGCCGTGGCGCGTCATCGAGGTCCTCGAGCAGTGGCGGCCCACGTCGGTCGAGCTCAGCGACAAGCTGACGCTGCTGCCGGTCGCCCGGTGGGCCGGGCGCAACGGGGTCGGCTCGGTCCTGCTGTCGCACGAGCGCCTCGACGACATGCTCGCGCTGCGCACCGGCCTCGACACGACGTCCAAGGTCTCCGTGGGGCTGCTCAACCGGCTGCTGGTGCGCAGCGTGGACACGGTGGTCGTCACCTCCGACTACGCCCGGCGCGAGTTCCAGCA
This sequence comes from uncultured Nocardioides sp., assembly GCF_947488025.1. GTDB lineage: Bacteria > Actinomycetota > Actinomycetes > Propionibacteriales > Nocardioidaceae > Nocardioides. Next base: position 670,973 of record NZ_CANKYS010000001.1, read on the forward strand.
GGTCGCCGACGCCGCGGACTGCCCGGTCGTCCGTGTGCCGCTCGGCGTCGACCTCGAGACGTTCCGGCCCCGGCCGTACGCCGCGGGAGACGTGCTGCGCCTCGTGCACGCCGGCCGTCTCTCCCGCGAGAAGAGCCCCCACCTCGCCGTCGCGACCGCGGTCGCGCTGCACCGCCGCGGCGTACCCGTGCGCCTGGACGTCTACGGCGTCGGACCGCACCTCGACGAGCTCGTCGAGGTCGCGGAGGACGCACGCGTCCGCTTCCACGGCTACGTCGACTCCCCCGACCGGCTGAGCCGGGCCCTGGCGCGCGCCGACGTCGCCCTGAGCGTGTGCCCGGGCGAGACGTTCGGGCTCGCCGTGCTGGAGGCACTCGCCTCCGGCACCCCCGTGGTCACCGCCGACCGCGGCGGTGCGCGCGAGCTCGTGGACGAGTCGTCCGGCGCCTGGGCGGCACCGGAACCGGAGCCGCTGGCCGACGCCGTCCTCGAGGTGACGGCCCGCCCGGTGGCCGGGCGCCGCGCGGCCGCACGGGCGCGTGCGGAGGACTACCCGTGGTCGACGACCGTGGCGTCGATGCTCGCGGTCCACTCCTCGGCCGCGATGCCGGAGAGCCGCTCGCGCGCCCGGCGGGTCACCAGCAGCACCACGGCCACGGCGGCCACCACGAGGGAGCCGACCACGATCGCCAGGTAGGCGCCGTGCAGGGAGGAGTCCATCGGCGCCACCAGGCCGCCGACGAGCGAGACGGCGACCAGCGCCACGGTGGCTCCCCGGCCGAGCCGCTGGACCGCCACGAACGGCACCATCCACAGCAGGTACCACAGGTGCACCACCGGACTCAGAGCGACGACGGCGAGCATGACCAGACCGAGCGCGCGGACCGCCGCTGCGGGGTCGGCGGTCGGGCGGGTGGCCAGCACGCGGGCGACGACCGCGACGACCGCGACCTGCGCCAGGGTGCGGACGAGGTCGAGGAACGTCGCGTCCGGCAGGCCGGAGCCCACGGCCCGGGCGAGGAGGTCGAGCCAGCCGCCGAGCAGCGTCGGCAGCGACAGCGGGGTGAGGACGCTGCCGGGCACGGACAGCGCCCCGACCCAGCCGACGCCCAGTCCCCAGACCACGCCCGGCAGGACGAGCGCCGTGACCGCGACGGCTGCGACGCGGACCGCGTGGCGCACCCGGAGCACGAGGGGCGCCGCGGCGGGCAGGGTCAGCAGCACGACTGCCACGCAGGCCAGGCCTCCCGGCAGCTTCACCCCGGCCGCAAGGCCGGCGACCAGGGCACCGGCGACCCACCCGTGGTCGCGGGCGAGGACGACGGCGGCCGCCATCAGCCCGACCGTGAGGAGGTCGTTGTGCAACCCGGCGACACCGTTGGCGAGCACCAGCGGCGAGGCGAGCACGAGGCCGGAGGCGAGGGCCGGGTCCGCCCCGCACCAGCGCGCCATCCTCGGCACCGCCCACGCCAGCAGCACCAGCCCGACGAGCGCCAGGCCGCGGTGGGCCACCACGAGCAGCCACGGGTCGCCGGTCAGGCCCGCGGCGAGGTCGCCGCCGATCAGCGGCACGGGACCGTACGGCGTGGGCGTGCCCATCCAGCGCGGGTCGACGCCCTCCACGATCGGGCCCGGCACCGCGCGCGGCCCGACCAGGCTCCACGGCCCGTGCCCGTAGGGCGAGATCCCCCGGTCCGCCATCGTGCCCTGGGCGGCGTACGACCATCCGTCGCGGGAGAAGAGCGGCGGAGCCAGGAGGAGCGGCAGCGACCAGGCGACTGTCGCGGCGCGCACCCTGGTCACCAGGGCCGGTCGGCTCACGACGTCGGCGCGGGACGCGAGGCGGCACAGGCGGAGCCAGGCCGAGGCCAGCAGACCGAGGCCCACCAGCACGACCACCAGACCCAGCATCCGCCCGGTGGCCGAGCCCCGTACGGGCTGCAGCAGGTCCACCACCGCGTAGCCGCTGGGGATGGTCGCGACCACCAACCCGCCGAGCAGCACCAGCAGGCTGCCGACCACCCCGCGCGCCACCACGAGCGGGACGCTATTCGCGGACGCCGACCGCGACCCGACGGCCGGGTGAACGGCCGGCCAACCCCGGTGACGACGCGTCGCTGTCCTTGTCGCTGGTCCTAGGCTGCTCCCCGTGAAGCAGCTCGGCCAGTACGCCGCCCCGCGGCACGTCGTCGCCCACCTCAGCGACCCGCACCTGATCGGCGGCGGCGGTCTCCACTACGGCGTCGTCGACAACGACGCCAACCTGCGCCGCACGCTCGACCGGCTGGCGGCCGTGTCCCCGGCCCCGCAGGCGATCGTCTTCACCGGTGACCTCGCCGACCGGGCCGAGCCCGACGCGTACGACACCCTCCGCTCGATCGTCGAGCCCTTCGCCGCAGGGATCGGCGCGACGGCGGTCTGGACGATGGGCAACCACGACGAGCGAGCGCCGTTCGCGAAGGCACTCTTCGACTCCGACGACGCCGGATGCCAGGACCGCGTCCACGAGGTCGACGGGCTGCGGATCGTCGCGCTCGACACCAGCGTGCCGGGCTACCACCACGGCGAGCTGCTCCCCGAGCAGCTGGCGTGGCTCGCCGACGTGCTGGCCGCCCCTGCCGAGCACGGCACGCTGCTGGCGATGCACCACCCGCCGCTCCCGCTGCCGATGATCCGCGCCGCCGAGCTGATCGAGCTGCACGACCAGCAGGCGCTCGCCGACGTCATCGCCGGGACCGACGTGCGCGGCATCCTGGCCGGCCACCTCCACCTGCCGACGTGGTCCACCTTCGCCGGCGTACCCGTCTCGGTGACCGCGGCCAGCTGCTACACCATCGACCCGGCGCCGGTCGACCGCTTCGTCTCGGGGGTCGACGCGGGCCAGGGGTTCACGATGGTGCACGCCTACGACGACCGCCTCGTGCACACCCAGGTGCTGCTCGAGCGCGGCACCGAGGTGAGCCACCTCGGCTCGGACATCGCCGCCGCCCTGGAGGACGTGCCGCTGGAGCAGGCGCGCGAGCTCGCCTCCAGCAAGACGTCCCCGTTCAACACCTGACCCACCTCCCCCAGCCCAGCCCGAGGACCACTGCCTTGCGACTCCTGCTCATGCGTCACGGCCAGACCCACGCCAACGTCTCCGGCGAGCTCGACACCGCCCACCCCGGCCTCGACCTGACCGACCTGGGCCGCGCGCAGGCAGCCGCGGCCGCGCAGGCGATCGCCGACGAGCGCCTCGACGCGATCTACGTCTCGAGCCGGGTGCGCACCCACCAGACCGCCGCCCCCACCGCCGCGGACCGCGGCCTCGAGCCGGTCCAGCTCGACGGGTTGCAGGAGATCGACGCCGGCGACTTCGAGATGCGCAGCGACCACGATGCCGTCGCCGGCTACATCGGCGCCGTCGCCACGTGGCTCGAGGGGGACCTCGCCCACCGGATGCCCGGCGGTGAGACGGGTGAGGAGTTCCTCGCCCGCTACGACGCGGCGGTGCGCGCCATCGTCGAGGCCGGCCACGACGCCGCCCTCGTCGTCAGCCACGGCGCCGCGCTCCGCACCTGGGTCTCGACCCGGATGGTCCCCCATCCCGACGCCCCGCCTGCGACCCAGCCGCTCCACAACACCGCGCTCATCGTGCTCGAGGGCGACCACGACTCCGGCTGGGAGATGGTGTCCTGGCAGGGCCACCCCGTCGGTGGTGACTTCCTCGACGACCCGACCGCCGAGGACCCCACCGGCGACCTCGACCCCGACGGCGACGGCGAGATCGGCTGACCCCTGCGCGCCGGGCGCGCTACACGCCCTCGGTGCCGATGCCCGGGTGGACGAAGGGGTGCCCGGCTTTCATCTGCTCGACCGAGCCCGGGTGCATGCGGGCAAGGTGGGCCAGGCCGCGGCGGCGGTAGCGGAGGGTCTGGACGACGCCGAGCGTCCAGAAGACGTACTGCACGGCCAGCGCGAGCTTGAAGTCGCCGAGGGTGTAGGACTCCATGCCGCCCGGCGAGGACAGGTCGAGGACGACGCCGATCAGCGCCATGGTCAGCAGCGAGGCGGTGAAGCCGCCGATGTTGACGAGCCCGTTGGCGCGGCCGGTCTCGTGCGGGGGCGTGAACGAGCGGGCGAGGTCGAAGCCGACCATCGAGGCCGGTCCCCCGCTGGCCGTGGCGAACGCCATCACCACCACCAGCCACGTCGGCGCGACGCCGGGCCAGAGCAGGACCGCGGTCCACGGCACCACCATGGTGAGGACGACACCGACCACGATCCACGAGCGGTAGTAGGGCAGCCGGCCCACCAGGCGTGCGAGGACCAGCCCACTCACCACGGCCCACGCCGTCATCGCCATCAGCAGGGTGCTGGCCTCGCGCGACGACCAGCCGAGGCCCTGCACCAGGAACGGGTAGCCCCACAGCAGGGTGAAGACCGTGACGGAGAACTGCGAGGAGAAGTGCGACCACATCCCCAGCCGCGTGCCGGGGTTGCCCCACACCGTGCGCACCGACTGGGCCAGCGCGCGCAGCTTGATGGCCACCACGTCCGAGCGCCGGTAGGGCGAGTCCTTGACGAGGGCGAGGACCGCGACGAGCATCACGACTCCGAGACTGGAGGCCAGCGCGAACGTGCGCGTCCAGCCCAGCTCCTGGAGGAGGTACGCCAGCGGGCCGGCCGCGGCGATCGCGCCGAGCTGCCCGGTGAGGCCGGTGAGCTGGGTGACCATCGGCGCCTGCCGCACCAGGAACCAGATCGTGACGAGCCGGATCACGCTCACGAAGATCATCGCGTCGCCCGCGCCCACGACGGCGCGGGCCGCGACTGCTCCGCCGAAGGAGGTCGTGAAGGCGAAGGCCAGCTGGCCCGCACTCATCATCACCAGGCCGGCCAGCAGCATGGCGCGCGAGCCGTAGCGGTCCAGCAGGACCCCGACCGGCACCTGCATGCCGGCGTAGACCACCAGCTGCAGCACGGTGAACGTCGCCAGGCGGGTGGCGCTGATGTCGAACCGCTCGGACGCGATGATCCCTGCGACGCCGAGCGAGCTGCGGTTGAAGACCGCCAGCACGTAGACGGCGAGGGAGACCAGCCAGATGATCCAGGCCCGCCGCCTGCCGATGTCGTGGATCTGCTCCGCGCTCACTCCTGCCCGGCTTCGCGGCCCACGCCGAGCGCGGAGGAGAGCTCCGCGCGCGTCGGCGGGTCGGCGCCCGGTCGGGAGACGTTGATCGCCGCGCCCACGGCGGCGGTGGTGACGACGTCGAGCAGGTCGCGGTCGGTCAGCGCTGCGAGCGCCTCGGCGGCACCCTCTCCGTGCACGCCGAGCGCGAGGAGGGCGTCGATGAGCACGCCGCTGAACGTGTCGCCCGCACCGACGGTGTCGGCCACGGCGACGGGCACGCCCGGCACCTCGAGCGCGGTCCCGCCGGGGCGTACGGCGACCGCGCCGGCGCCGCCACGCGTCACGACGACCAGCCCCGGGCCGGCGTCGGCCCACCGGGTGGCGGTCGCGACGGGATCGTCGCCGGGGTGGAGCCAGTGGAGGTCCTCGTCGCTCACCTTGACCACGTCGGCGAGCGCGACGAGCTGCTCGACGCGGGCCACCGGGCCGGCGCGGTCGGGGGTGATCGCCGGACGCGCGTTGGGGTCGAGGGAGAGGAGCGCCCGTCCGCGGTGGGTGCGGAACGCCTCGAGCACCGTGTCGGCACCCGGGTCGAGGACCGTCGCGATCGAGCCCACGTGGAGCACGTCGCACGCCTCCTCGGGCACCGACCGCAGGTCCCAGTCGAGGTCGAACTCATAGGTCGCGGCGCCGGTCTCGTCGAGGGTCACCGCCGCGCTCGACGTGCGTCCCGAGCTGGTCGGGCCGGCCAGCACGGTGACGTCACTGGCCTCCAGCCACGCGCGGACGGCGACACCACGCTCGTCGTCGCCGAGCAGCGTGACGAGGCGTACGTCGCGCTCGAGCCGGCCGAGGGTGATCGCGACGTTGGCGGGGCTGCCGCCGGGGTGGTCGCGCGTCGTCCCGTCGGGAGCGGGCACCACGTCGACGAGCGCCTCGCCGACGACGAGGATCCGGGGCTGCGCGTCGGTCATGCCCCCATCATGCCCGGGCCGTCCGACCGTCCGACAGCGCCACCGCACGGGCGAGACTCGGCGCCAGCGGCATCCGTGGGAGGAGGGTCGCCTGGACCGCGTGGTAGAGGTCGGGCTTGCCGGGCCACACGCTGGCCTGCGGCCAGTTGGCCGCGTCGAGCTCGTGGTGCCACGACCCGCGCTCCCGGTCGAGGAGGTGCTCCCGGGCGTAGGCCCACCACTCGGCGTAGCGCCGTGCGTAGCGCCCCTCACCCGTGCGCCGGTGCAGCGCCGCGGCGGCCGCGATCGCCTCGGCGGTCACCCAGTGCATCCGCTCGCGGACGACGGGCCGGCCCTCCCAGTCGGTCGTGTAGACGAAGCCCGGCGCTCCGTCGGCGTGCCAGCCGTCCGCGACCGCCCGGTCGAAGAGCAGGCGCGAGGTGTCGAGGAGCCCGGCGGGTGCCACCTCGCCCAGGGTCGCCTCGAGGTGGAGCAGCAGTCGCGACCACTCCAGACCGTGCCCGACGGTCGCGCCGTAGGGCTTGAACGGGTCGTCGGGCCGGTCGCGGTTGAGGTCGAGGTCGACCGCCCAGTCGGGGCCGAAGTGCTCGGGCAGCCGTCCGTCGTACGACGGTGCGAGCTCGACCACCAGGCCGGCCAGCCGGGCCGCCCGCCGGTGCCACACGTCGTCGCCGGTGACGTCGCCGACGGCCAGCATCGCCTCGAGCGCGTGCATCGTGGAGTTGAGGCCGCGGTAGGGAGCGGGCGTCGTCCAGGCCCGGTCCCACTCGTCGACCACGCGCCCGAGGTCGTCGTCCCAGAAACGTGCCTCGAAGACCCGCGTCGCCTCGGCCAGCAGCGGCTCCGCGCCCGGCAGCCCGGCCACCACGGCCGTCGACCCGGCGAGCATGACGAAGGCGTGGGCGTAGCAGGACTTGGCACCGTCGGGCTCGCCGTCGGGGGCAACGGCGCCGAACCAGCCGCCGTGCTCGTCGTCGCGCAACGTCGTACGCAGCCCCGCGAGGGCGGCCGTGGCGATCGACGCGCTCCCCTCGACGCCCATCAGCGCACCGAGCCCGAAGACGTGGACCATGCGGCTGGTGATCCAGGTGTGCACCGGGCGAGCGAGGTCGGGCGCGCCGTCGTCGTCGAGCCACGCCGCGCCACCGCGTGGGTGCACGACACGGCGGCCGAAGCCGAGCAGGCGCCGGCACTCGTCGTCGAGCCAGGCGTCGTCGGGCGGGGCAGGATCGCTCACCCGGGCAGTCAAGCAGTCGGCACCCACACCGCACGAGGCCCCGGACGCACGAGACCCCCGCACACCGTGCGGGGGTCTCGCGACTGGACTGCGTCCAGTGGCAGGTAGAGGATTCGAACCTCTGTAGGCAATGCCGGCTGATTTACAGTCAGCTCCCTTTGGCCGCTCGGGCAACCTGCCGGGCCGTGCGGAACAATAGCAAGGCACGCACTTCACCACGAATCGCCGGGGCCCGCTCCAGGAGGCCCCCAAGGAGGCACAACGACATGGCTGACTCGAGCTTCGACATCGTGAGCAAGCTGGACCGCCAGGAGGTCGACAACGCCCTCAGCCAGGCGGCCCGCGAGATCGCGACCCGCTTCGACTTCAAGGGCACCGGGGCGTCGATCGAGTGGAAGGGCGAGCAGGCGATCGAGATCACCGCCTCCGCCGACGACCGCGCCAGCGCGGTGCTCAGCGTCTTCCAGGACAAGCTGATCAAGCGCAACCAGAGCCTCAAGATCCTCGACGCCTCCGAGCCGCGCCAGTCCGGCCAGGTCTCCAAGATCGACATCGCGCTGAAGGAGGGCATCACCTCCGAGGACGCGAAGAAGATCTCCAAGCTGATCCGCGACGAGGGCCCCAAGGGCGTGAAGGCGCAGGTGCAGGGCGAGGAGCTGCGCGTCTCGTCCAAGAAGCGCGACGACCTCCAGGCCGTCCAGCAGCTGGTGAAGTCGCAGGACTACGACTTCGCTGTGCAGTTCACCAACTACCGCTGAGCTGCGACGTCTCCGCAGGTCTGCAGCTGGGGCCGTCGCCCCAGTCCGTACAGCGTCCGCGAGCAGTCCGCCAGGACCACCCGCATGAGAAGATCGCCGACGCCCGAAGCCAGATTGAGCAGGCACGGGCGTGGCTCGCCGACTTCGCCGCCGACCACCCGCCAACGCCGCCCCCACCGCCGCACCCGGTCGTGCCCCGGCCCAGCGCGCGGCCCACGGACCCGCGCCAAACCGGCGGCTACGCGGATCTGCGCCTGCACCTGTGGCGACGCCCCGGCCGCAACGACTAGGGCCGGTCCGGGTCGTCTTTGCCGTCTTGGCTGCTCAGTCCCCATGACCGACGCGCCTGCTGGTCCTCGAGGGCGTTGCGGTCGTAGGGCGACGTTCCTGCGTACCGCTTCTGACGCCAGGCCACCCATCCGAACAGGGCGATCAGCAGCCCGAGCAAGATCAACCAGAAGACCAGCATGGCGACCACCTCTGCGACGAGATTACGCCGCCGGGCGGTCTGCATCGCCGTGGTCTAGCCGGGACGCGGGGCCGCCTTCTGGTGGGACCGAACTGCCCCAGCACTTACTGGCGCGTCGGAATCCCGCCGAATGGCACGGCAAGCCTGTGGAACGGAGCCACGCCTCCAGCATCGACGGCGCTTGCCCCGACTAGTCCGCAGGACGGCCGTCTAGGACCACCGCCATCGCGGCCGGTGGAGTTCACCAACTACCGCTGAGACCGGCGGTGTCAGGACGGTTCGGTCGGAAACGTCGAAGATCTGTCGAAGTCCGGGACCGCCGGCGTCGCGCTGCCTAGGTTTGCTCGTACGCGGGTGGGAGTCGCACGGGGGACTGCCGCACCGCCAGAGGCGGGAGCGCCCCGCGACCAGGGGGTTGGTCGTGGGGCGTTCTTCATGCGGCGGGCACCTTCCTGACCACCGTCACCAGCCACCGCGGAGCTGCGCCAGTGCGCCGACCAGCACCACGACGGCACGGACGGGGTCGGCCGGCAGCGGGAGCGCACCGATCTCGGCGAGGGTCTGCTCGTCGGCGCCGCGCCCGGCGGCGTACAGCGGGTGGTCGGCGGCGAGCTTGCGCAGCGCCGAGGCGTGCGAGGTGAACATCGTCGGTCGCGTCGCCGCCAGCACGACCGCGTCGGCACCGGTGCCCCGCGCCGCGGTGAGGATGGCCGGCACGGGGGTGTCGGCCCCCAGGAACCGCACCCGTACGCCGCGCTCGCGCAGCATCAGCGCCACGCACAGCAGGACCATGTCGTGCCGCTCCCCCGGCGGGCAGGCGAGCAGGACGACCGGCGCGACCGCGGCGGCGTCCGCGAGGAGCGGGGCCGGGGGCACGGCGGCGAGCGCGGTCAGCTTGCGCCGAAGCATGTCGCTGACGAAGTGCTCGTGGGCGACCGACAGCGTGCCGTCCTCCCAGCGGTCGCCGACCTCCTGCAGGAAGGGCAGGACGACACCCGTCACCGCGCCGGACAACGGCACGTCCCAGAGCAGCCGGGCGATGGCGACCTCCGCCGCCTCGGCGTCGAAGGTCTCGACAGCCGCCCAGAGCTCGTCGGACGTGGTGGTCGTGATGCTCACAGTCGCACGCTAGCCCCGCCGACGTCCCACCGCAGACGTTCGCCCCGCCCCGCGGGGTGGTCGGACGGCCGCCGCCTTCCGCGAGCCCAGCACGGGTCCCGCCGCAGGGGTGAGCCAGACGGTGCTGCCGCCGCGAGCGTGTCGTGGGTCACGGACGCAGCGAACGGGGTACTGGGGAGGCGTCCATCACGTGGGGAGCGGCAGGAATCCGCTGGGCCCGCGACTATCGTGGGCAGCCGGGACAGGACTCTCGCGACACGTAGGAAGCAGGGCAGAGGTGACCCACACCGACAAGCAGGTCAAGCAGCTCGACCGCGTCATCATCCGGTTCGCAGGGGACTCCGGTGACGGCATGCAGCTGACCGGTGACCGGTTCACCCAGGAGACCGCGGCGTTCGGCAACGACCTGGTCACCCTGCCCAACTTCCCCGCCGAGATCCGGGCGCCCCAGGGCACCCTGCCCGGCGTGTCGTCGTTCCAGGTGCACTTCGCCGACCACGACATCCTCACCGCGGGCGATGCCCCCGACGTGCTGGTCGCGATGAACCCGGCTGCGCTGCGCGCCAACCTCGGCGACCTCCACAAGGGCGCGACGATCATCGTCGACACCCACGACTTCACCGCCCGCAACCTCACCAAGGCGGGCTACACCGCCAGTCCGCTCGACGGCGACACCCTCGCCGAGTACGCCCTCCACACCGTCGACCTGACCGGCATGACGGTCGAGGCGGTCAAGGAGTTCGGTCTCTCCCGCAAGGACGCCTCACGCGCGAAGAACATGTTCGCGCTCGGCCTGCTGTCGTGGATGTACGGCCGTCCCACCGACCCGACGACGGCGTTCCTGACCAAGCGCTTCGCCAAGGTGCCCGACATCCGCGACGCCAACCTCGCGGCGTTCAAGGCCGGGTGGAACTTCGGCGAGACGACCGAGGCCTTCGCGGTCCAGTACGAGATCAAGCCGGCGGTGATGGCCCCCGGCACCTACCGCAACATCACCGGCAACCTCGCGCTGGCCTACGGCCTGGTCGCGGGCGGCGTGCAGTCAGGTCTCCCGCTGTTCCTCGGGACCTACCCGATCACCCCGGCCTCCGACATCCTCCACGAGCTGTCGAAGCACAAGTCCTTCGGCGTGACGACGTTCCAGGCCGAGGACGAGATCGCCGGCGTCGGCGCCGCCATCGGTGCGTCGTACGCCGGTCACCTCGGCGTGACGTCCACCTCGGGCCCCGGCGTGGCGCTGAAGTCCGAGGCGATCGGCCTGGCCGTGATGACCGAGCTGCCGCTGGTCGTCGTCGACGTCCAGCGCGGGGGCCCCTCGACCGGCCTGCCCACCAAGACCGAGCAGGCCGACCTGCTGCAGGCGATGTTCGGGCGCAACGGCGAGGCGCCGGTGCCGATCGTGGCGCCCCAGTCCCCCGGCGACTGCTTCGCCGCGGCCGTCGAGGCCACCCGCATCGCCGTCACCTACCGCACCCCGGTGCTGCTGCTCTCCGACGGCTACCTCGCCAACGGCTCCGAGCCCTGGCGCGTCCCGGCCGTCGACGACCTGCCGGTCATCGACCCCGCGTTCGCCACCGAGAAGAACCACTTCCCCAACGGCGCGGACGACCCTGACTCTTCTGAGTTCTGGCCCTACCTGCGTGACGAGAAGACGCTCGCGCGACCGTGGGCGATCCCCGGGACCGCCGGCCTCGAGCACCGCATCGGCGGCCTCGAGAAGGGCGACGGGCACGGCAACATCTCCTACGACCCGGCCAACCACGACTTCATGGTCCGCACCCGTCAGGCCAAGGTCGACCGGATCGCCGACTCGATCCCGCCGGTCGAGGTCGACGACCCGTCGGGCGAGGCCAAGGTGCTGGTCCTCGGGTGGGGGTCGACCTACGGCCCCATCGGTGCCGGCGTACGCCGCGTGCGCAAGGCCGGCTACCGGGTCGCCCAGGCGCACCTGCGCCACCTCAACCCCTTCCCGAGCAACCTCGGCGAGGTCCTCAAGGGCTACGACAAGGTGCTCGTGCCCGAGATGAACCTCGGCCAGCTCTCCCTGCTGCTGCGCGCGAAGTACCTCGTCGACGCCGTCGGCTACAACCACGTCCGCGGACTGCCCCTCAAGGCCACTGAGCTCGCCCACGCGATCGGCGAGCTGGTCGGACAGGCCGAGGGCGTCGACATCGACCTCGGCGTCTGGGGCGAGCCCTCCCAGAAGGAGCACATCTGATGAGCACCTCCCCTCTCACGGACCTCGGCCTCCCCGGACTGCGTTCCGGCACCGAGCAGGTACCGGCGGCCGACGGGCCGCAGACCGGCAAGGACTTCACCTCCGACCAGGAGGTGCGCTGGTGCCCCGGGTGCGGCGACTACGCCGTGCTCAAGGCCGTCCAGTCGTTCCTGCCCGACCTGGGGCTGCGCCGCGAGAACATCGTCTTCGTCTCCGGCATCGGCTGCTCCTCGCGCTTCCCCTACTACCTCGACACCTACGGCATGCACTCGATCCACGGCCGTGCGCCGTCGATCGCCACGGGCATCGCCACGGCACGCGAGGACCTGTCGGTGTGGGTCGTCACCGGTGACGGCGACGCGCTGTCGATCGGCGGCAACCACCTCATCCACGCGCTGCGCCGCAACGTCAACATGACGATCCTGCTCTTCAACAACCGGATCTACGGCCTGACCAAGGGCCAGTACTCCCCCACCTCGGAGACCGGCAAGGTCACCAAGTCGACCCCGATGGGATCGGTCGACCACCCATTCAACCCGGTGTCGCTGGCGCTCGGCGCCGAGGCGTCGTTCGTCGCGCGCACGATCGACTCCGACCGCAAGCACCTCACCTCGGTGCTGGCCGCCGCCGCCGCGCACCGCGGCACCTCGCTGGTCGAGATCTACCAGAACTGCCCGATCTTCAACGACGGCGCGTTCGACGCGATCAAGTCACCCGACACCAAGGCCGACGCGATCATCCCGCTCGTGCACGGCGAGCCGATCACCTTCGGCGCCCGGCTGGAGGACGGTCGTGGGTCCAAGGCCCTCGTACGCGACCCGGCGTCCGGCGGCGTGAAGGTCGTGGCGACCACCGACGTGGCAGCCGACGACGTGCTCGTCCACGACGCCCACTGCGACGACCCGACGATGGCGTTCGCGATCTCGCGCCTGACCGCGGCCGACTACCTCGACCAGTCGCCGATCGGGATCTTCCGCCAGGTGGAGCGGCCGACCTACGACGACCAGGCCCGCGAGCAGGTCGCGTCCGCGACGACCGACGCCGGAAATGACGGCACCGCCGACCCCTCCGCCCGTCTGGCGGAGCTGATCGGCGGTGGCGACACCTGGACGATCATCTGATCGTCCGTCAGGTCGTCGGGTCGCGGTGACCGGGGCTCAGTCGAAGTAGAGCGTCCAGACCTTGCCCTTGGTGTTGCCGAAGCCGTTGGAGTTGTCGACCTTCGAGCGCCACTTCCAGCGACCGCGGTCCGGGGCGTAGATGCGGGTCTTGAAGACGCCGCTGTCGTTGGTCTTCACCTTCTTGACGGTCTTCCACTTGCAGCTGCCGCACTTCTTCTTGAGGATCTTCACCTTCTGCTCGGCGTAGGGCAGCAGGGTGCCGTCCAGCTGCGGCTCCATGACGGTGCCCTTGAGCTTGAAGGCGTTGTAGGAGACCTGCTTGGTCTTCGGCGGGATCTCCTCGATGATCCGCTTGGGCTGCGACCCGGCGCCGGCGCTCGTGCTGAGCGCTCCGACGACGAGCAGTGCGGCGACGAGCGCCGCCAGGACGGTGCGGAGTGTCCGCATGGTGAGTTCCCCCTCAGTGGTGATGACGTGTCTGACCCGCCGGGGGTCCCGCCCCCGAGGCCACCCCATCGTAGGCGACGGGCCGCCCCTACACTTCCGGAGTGCCAGATAGCCGACGCGGACTGATCTTCGGCGCGCTGGCCTACATCCTCTGGGGCACGTTCCCTCTCTACTGGACGCTGCTCGAGCCGGCCGGTGCGCTCGAGATCCTCGCCCACCGCATCGTCTGGTCGGTGCTGACGATGCTCGTCATCCTCGTGCTGGCGCGACGCGTCCCGCAGTTCCGCGCCCTGCTCCGCGACCGGCGCAAGCTCGTCCTGATCAGCTGCGCGGCCGTGGTCATCACCATCAACTGGGGTGGCTACATCTGGGGCGTCAACAACGACCGCGTCGTCGAGACGTCGCTCGGTTACTTCATCAACCCGCTCGTGACCGTGCTCATGGGCGTCCTCGTCCTCGGGGAGCACCTGCGGCGGCTGCAGTGGATCGCGATGGCGATCGCGTTCGTCGCGGTCGTCGTGCTCACCCTCGACTACGGCCGGCCGCCCTGGGTCGCGCTCGTGCTGGCCTTCTCCTTCGGCACCTACGGCCTGCTCAAGAAGCAGGCGGGCGTCGGCGCCGTGGAGAGCATCACGCTGGAGACCATGGTCATCGCGCCGTTCGCAGCGGCGTACGTCGCCTGGCTCGTCGCGACCGGCACCTCCAGCTTCGGCAGCAACGGCGTCGGGCACGCCCTCCTCTTCACCACGACCGGTGTCATCACGGCCGTGCCCCTCATGCTGTTCGGCGCCGCGGCGATCCGGGTCTCGATGGTCTCGCTCGGGCTGCTGCAGTACCTCGCCCCCACCATCCAGTTCGCCCTCGGCATCCTCGTCTTCCAGGAGGACATGCCCGCCAGCCGCTGGATCGGCTTCGGCCTCGTCTGGGTCGCCCTCGTGATCTTCACCGTGGAGGCGCTCAATCACCGCCGCCGCCAGCTGCGCCTCGTCGCCCACGCCAGCGCCGTGTGACTCCCGCCCCCGAGCGGTGGCCCACCCACACTCCGGTCGCGCGGAAGGTGGCTCCACCACCGCTGCAGCGGTGAGCCACGCAGCTGGGTGAGTCCCCTGGGGTGGTGGAAGTAGAAGACCGGCTCGACCACGGATCAGCACTGGAGTGAGTGTCGATCCGAAACGAGGGCGGGCCACCGCGTGAGGCTCTGCGAGAAGGCTCTAATCAACTCGTAGAACAGGACTCACGCGATGACCCTGAACCAGTCTGCCCTGCTCGAGCTCACCCAGATGTTGCGCACCGCTGATGGCGGCGATCTGATGCGTCAGATGCTCGGCCTGATGCTCCAAGCCCTGGTCGATGCCGAGGCCACCTCGGTGATCGGCGCCGAGCCGCACCAGCGCACCGCCGAGCGCACCACGCACCGCAACGGCACTCGACCCAAGACGGTGTCCACGACCTCCGGCGACCTGACGGTCAAGATCCCGAAGCTGCGTCAGGGGTCGTTCTTCCCGACCCTGCTCGAACCACGCCGTCGAGTCGACGTCGCGCTGCACGCGGTGGTCATGGAGGCCTACGTCCACGGCGTGTCCACCCGCAAGGTCGATGACCTGGTGGTCGCGCTTGGCGTCGACACCGGGATCAGCAAGTCCGAGGTCTCCCGGGTCTGCGCCGGCCTGGACGAGCAAGTCGCGGCCTACGACACCCGCCCACTGGACCACTGCGCCTTCCCTACGTGTTCCTCGACGCGACGTACTGCAAGGCCCGCGTCAACGGCCGGGTGGTGTCCCAGGCGGTCGTGATCGCCACCGGCGTCAGCGCAGACGGGCGCCGTGAGGTGCTGGGCAGCCAGGTCGGCGACAGCGAGTCCAAGGCGTTCTGGACCGAGTTCCTGCGCGGGCTGCGCGAACGCGGCCTGGACGGCGTGCAGCTGGTCATCAGTGACCACCACCGCGGGCTGATGGCCGCGGTCGACCAGGTCATGGCCGGCACGACCTGGCAACGCTGCCGGGTCCACTTCATGCGCAACGTCTTGACCCGGGTACCGAAGGCGTCTTCGGCGATGGTCGCGACCACGATCCGCACGATCTTCGCCCAGCCCACCGGCACGCTGGTGCGTGAGCAGGTCGAGGTCGTCGCGACCATGCTCGAGGCGAAGCTGCCCGACGTGGCCGCGATGCTGCGTGAGGCACGCGAGGAGATCACCGCGTTCGCCGACTTCCCCGCAGCGCACTGGTCGAAGATCTGGTCGACCAACCCACTCGAGCGGCTCAACCGAGAGGTCAAGCGGCGCACCGAGGTCGTCGGGATCTTTCCCAACCCCGCAGCGCTGCACCGGCTCACCGCCTGCGTGCTGATCGAGGCCCACGACGAATGGCAGGTCGCCGATCGTCGCTACCTCTCAGAAGGCTCCATGGCCCTGCTGAACCCGCCCGAGCCCACCGCCCTGGCCCCCGCCAGCAACACCAACAAGGAGGTCATCGACACCCCCGCCGCCGTCACGGCATAGTTCAACCCAGCAGAGCGCCACGCGCCGCTACTTCCACCACGCCACGGGACTCAATCACGCAGCTTCTCAGGCCGCAGAACCTGCCTCACGCACCGCGCGCCGGCCGGTCGCCCGCTGGCGGTGAGCCACGCAGCTTCTCAGGCCGCAGAACCTGCCTCACGCACCGCGCGCCGGCCGGTTGCCCGCTGGCGGTGAGCCACGCAGCTTCTCAGGCCGCAGAACCTGCCTCACGCACCGCTCCCCCGCGCGCCGACGTACGACACGTGAGGTGGCGGTGGCCCACCCACGCTCCGGTCGCGCGGAAGGTGGCTCCACCACCGCTGCAGCGGTGACCCACGCAGCTTCTCAGGCCGCAGAACATGCCTCACGCACCGCGCGCCGGCCGGTAGCCCGCTGGCGGTGACCCACGCAGCTTCCCAGGCCGCAGAACATGCCTCACGCACCGCTCCACCCGGGCACGAGCGGTGGCCCACCCACATTCCGCCAGCTGGAAAGGTAGCTCCACCGCCGCTCGCGGCGGCGGCGGTGCGGCGAGCGTCAGGAGGTGCGGGTGGCGACGATGTCGGCGAAGGACTCCAGCGCCGTACGGACGGGGCCGGGGTCGAGGGCCTCGAGGAGCTTCTTGGCGCGGGCGGCCTCGGCGAGCACGTGGTCACGGGCCTGGTCGATGGCGGGGTGGCGGCGCAGCAGCTCGAGGGCCTCGGCGTGCTCGGCGTCGTCGGCGAGCGGGCGGCCGAGGAGCGAGAGCAGACGGGCGTCGGCCGGGTCGGTCGAGGCCTGGGCCATCAGGACGGGCAGGGTGGGTACGCCCTCGCGCAGGTCGGTGCCCGGCGTCTTGCCGGAGGTGTCGGACTCGGAGGCGATGTCGAGGATGTCGTCGGTCAGCTGGAACGCCGAGCCCACGATCTCGCCGTAGGAGCTCAGCGCCTCCACGACCTCGGCACGCGCGCCGCTGAACATCGCGCCGTAGCGCGCGGACGTGGCGATGAGCGAGCCCGTCTTGCCGGCGACGACGTCGAGGTAGTGCGCCAGCGGGTCCTCCCCGGGACCAGGCGGGACCGTCTCCATGATCTGGCCCTCGACGAGGCGGGTGAAGGTGCGGGCCTGGATGAGGACGGCCTCGGGTCCGAGCTCGGCGGTGAGCTCGGAGGAGCGGCCGAACAGGAAGTCGCCGGTGAGGATGGCGACGTTGTTGTCCCACCGGGCGTTGGCGGTGTGGGCGCCGCGGCGCAGGGACGCCTCGTCCATCACGTCGTCGTGGTAGAGCGAGGCCACGTGGGTGAGCTCGACGACGCAGGCGGCCGTGTCGACGGCGTCCGCGTCGGGGTCGGGGCCCGCCTCGGCCGCGAGCAGCACCAGCAGCGGCCGGAAGCGCTTCCCGCCGGCCATCATGAGGTGGGTCGCGGCCTCCGAGACGAACTGGGCGCGCCCCTTGCAGTGGTCGGCGAGCATCTCCTCGATGCGCGCCAGCCGCTCGACGAGCCGCTCCTCCAGAGCGGGGTCGACGACGGGCATGGCGAGGGGCGAGTCGGTCACCTGATGAATTCTCCCGCAACCGCCGCCAGGTCGAGCACCGGGCCCGGCAGCACGCCGAGGACGAGGGTGATCGCGGCCCCGACGGCGATGGTCGTGGCGGTGAGCACCGAGGGGTACGCCACGCTCGGACCGTCGCCCACGGGCGCGTCGAAGTACATGACCTTGATGACCCGGACGTAGAGGTACGCCGCCACGATGCTCGCGAGCACCGCAGCCACCACGACCGGCCAGGCGCCCGCCGCGAGGGCCACGGAGAACACCGCGAGCTTGCCTACGAAGCCGGAGGTGAGCGGGATGCCCGCCATGGCCAGCAGGAAGAACGCGAAGACGGCCGCCACCACGGGCGACTCCTTGCCGAGGCCCGCCCACCGGTCGATGGCGGTGGTCTCGCCACCGCCGTCGCGCACGAGGCTGACGACCGCGAAGGCGCCGATCGTGGCGAAGCCGTAGGTGGCGAGGTAGAAGAGCACGGCCTGGACCGAGCTGATCTCACCGACGGCCAGCTGGTCGGCGGCCTGCAGACCGATCACGCCGGTGAGGATGAAGCCGGTGTGCGCGACCGAGGAGTAGGCAAGCAGGCGCTTGATGTCGGTCTGCGTGATGGCCAGGGCGGCACCGACGAACATCGACAGCACGGCGATGATCCACAGCATCGGCTGCCACGACCAGCGGTCGGCGCCGAGCGCGACGTAGAACAGGCGCATGATCGCGCCGAACGCGGCGACCTTGGTGCCGGCCGCCATGAAGGCGGTCACCGGGGTCGGAGCGCCCTGGTAGACGTCGGGGGTCCATGCCTGGAACGGCACGGCGCCGACCTTGAAGAGCAGGCCGACCGACAGCAGTCCGGTGCCGATGAGCAACAGGGCCTGGTTGCCGACGTCGTTGCGCACCGCCTCATTGATCGAGGCGAAGTCGAGCGAGCCGGCGAAGCCGTAGAGCAGCGCCGCGCCGTAGAGGAAGAAGCCGGAGGAGAACGCACCGAGCAGGAAGTACTTGAGCGCGGCCTCCTGGCTCAGCAGGCGCCGCCGGCGAGCGAGGCCGCTCAGGAGGTAGAGCGGCAGGGAGAGGATCTCGAGGCCCACGAACATCGTCAGCAGGTCGTTGGCCGCCGGGAACAGCATCATGCCGAAGACCGCGAACATCATGAGCGGGTAGACCTCGGTGTGCTCGCGGTTGGCCGCGATCGACGCGGTCTCCGCATCCGTGCCCGGCACGGCGGCGGCCTGGCCGGCGAACGCCGACACCCCGCCGTCGAGGTGGCGCTCGGCGAAGAGCAGCACGCCGGCGATGGCCAGCGCGAGGACCAGGCCCCAGATGAAGAGACTCGGCCCGTCCACCGCGATCGTGCCACCGACGGCCAGCACGCCGCGCGCGGCGCCGTCGTCGTACGTCTGGACGTCCTGGGCGACCAGCACGACCCCGACGAGCGCGAGCACGAGGCCGCCGAGGGCCAGCACCACCTGGGTGGTGTAGCGGACCGAACGCGGGAGGAACGCCTCGACGACGACGCCGAGGCAGGCGACACCGAAGACGACCAGCAGGGGCCAGAGCTCGAAGTACTCGATGCTGGGCTTCACGAACTCGGTCACTGGGGACCACCCTCCTGGCCGATGCCCACACTCGCGAGCGAGTCGTGGACGAACGGGTTGATGACGTCGAGCAGCGGCATCGGGTAGAAGCCGAACAGCACGAGCGCGAGCAGCAGCGGGGCGAGGATGCCCACCTCACGGCGGTCGAGGTCGGCCACCGGAGCCATGCCGACCCGGTCGGGGCCGGTCATCGTCCGCTGGTACATCCAGAGCGCGTAGAACGCGGCCAGGACGATCGCGAGCACCGCGACCGAGCCGACCAGCCAGTGGTGGTCGAACGCGGCGATGATGACGAGCATCTCGGAGACGAACGGCGACAGGCCGGGGAGGCCGGCCGCGGCGAGGCCACCGACGAGGAAGAAGCCGGCGAGCACCGGGGCTGCCTTCTCGACCCCGCCCATCTCGCGGATGGAGGCGGTGCCGGTGCGGTGGATCAGGAATCCGGCCACCAGGAACATCAGCGCCGTCGCGATGCCGTGGTTGACCATGTAGAGGATCGCACCGGTGCTGCCGTTGGAGCTGAAGACGAAGATGCCCAGCACGATGAAGCCGAAGTGCGAGAGCGACGTGAGACCGATCAGGCGCAGGATGTCGTCCTGGCCGATGGCGACCAGCGCGCCGTAGATGATCGAGACCAGCGCGAGCACGACCACGACCGGCGTCGCCCACTGGGAGGCGTCGGGCAGCAGTCCGAGGCAGAACCGCAGCATGCCGAAGGTGCCGATCTTGTCGAGGATGCAGACCAGCAGCACCGAGGTGCCGGTGGTCGCCTTCTCCGTCGTGTCGGCCAGCCAGGTGTGCACCGGGAACATCGGCGCCTTGATCGCGAACGCGACGAAGAAGCCGACGAACAGCCAGCGCTGGGTCGTCTCGTCGATGTCGATGGCGGCCAGGTCGCTGATGAGGAAGCTCGGGCTGCCCGCGTCGGCGGAGACGACGTAGAGCCCGATCACCGAGGCGAGCATGATGAGCCCGCCGGCGAGCTGGTAGATGAGGAACTTGGTCGCCGCACGCCCCCGGCCGGCCCGACCGAAGCCGCCGATGAGGAAGTAGGCCGGGATCAGCGTGGCCTCGAAGACGACGTAGAAGAGCAGCACGTCGGTGGCGGTGAAGACGGCCAGCGACATGGCCTCGAGGGCCAGGGTCCAGGCGAAGAAGGACTTCGCGCCGTTGTTGCCCGGGGCGTCGGACTCGTGCCAGCCGGCGAGCAGCACGATCGGCACGAGGACGACCGTGAGCAGGACCATGAGCAGGCCGAGGCCGTCGACGCCGAGCGCGTAGTGGACCCCGAGGGACTCGATCCACGTGCGGGTCTCGGTGAGCTGCATGCCGCCGCCCACCGTGTACTGCGTCGCGGCCACGATTCCGGCCACGAGGGTCGCGGCAGCGAAGCCGAGGCCGACCAGTCGGGCGAGCGCGGCCGGCACGAAGGCCGTGACGAGCGCGCCGACGAGCGGCAGCAGGATCAGGACAGTCAGGATCATCCGAGGTTCACCGCCAGCAGAGCGAGGACGACCAGCAGGGCGCCACCGAGGAGGGACAGGGCGTAGGAGCGGACGAAGCCGTTCTGGACTCGACGCATCGTGGTGGACAGGCCGCCGACGGCGGAGGAACCGCCCTCGACGACGCCGTCGACCCCGACGCGGTCGAAGGTGGTCAGGCCACCGACCAGCCCGGCTCCGGGTCGTACGACGACCGCGTCGTTGATCGCGTCGCCGTAGAGGTCGGCACGAGCGGCGCGGGTCGCGAACGACACGTCCTGCGGGGCCTCGCGCGGGATCTCGCGCTTGCCCACCAGGAACCAGGCGGCGGCCACGCCGAGGGCGACGACGGCGGTGATGATCAGCGTGATCACGATGGCCGGCAGCGGCGGCTCGTGGTGCTCGGCGACACCGGTCACCGGCTCGAGCCAGGTGACGATCCAGTCACCGAGGAGCAGGGCGCCGCCGAGGACCGACAGCGCGGCCAGCACGATCAGCGGGACGGTCATCACCTTGGGCGACTCATGCGGGTGCACGTCGGCCTCCCAGCGCTTCTCGCCGAAGAACGTCATCAGCATCAGGCGGGTCATGTAGAAGCCGGTGATCCCGGCGCCGAGGAGGGCCAGCAGGCCGATCACGAGGTTGTCGGCCAGGGCCGACTCGATGATCTTGTCCTTGGACCAGAAGCCGGAGAAGCCCGGGAATCCGATGATCGCGAGGTAGCCCATCGCAAACGTCAGGAAGGTGACCGGCATCGCCTTGTTGAGCGCGCCGTAGTGGCGCATGTCCACGTCGTCGTTCATCCCGTGCATCACCGAGCCCGCACCGAGGAACATGTTGGCCTTGAAGAAGCCGTGCGTGAGCAGGTGGAAGATCGCGAACGGGTAGCCGACGGGGCCGAGGCCGGCGGCCAGCATCATGTAGCCGATCTGGCTCATCGTCGAGCCGGCCAGCGCCTTCTTGATGTCGTCCTTGGCGCAGCCGAGGATCGCGCCCCACAGCAGCGTGACGGTGGCGACGATGACGACCGCGGTCTGCGCGACGGGGGTGAGCTCGTAGATGAAGTTCGAGCGGACCACGAGGTAGACGCCGGCGGTGACCATGGTCGCCGCGTGGATGAGGGCCGAGACCGGGGTCGGGCCCTCCATCGCGTCGAGCAGCCATGCCTGCAGCGGCACCTGGGCGGACTTGCCGCACGCGCCGAGCAGGAGCAGCAGGCCGAGGGCGTTGAGCGTGCCCTGGCTCGCCTCGCCGGCGAGCTCGCTGACCGCGCCGAAGTCGGTGGTGCCGAAGGTGGCGAACATCAGCGCGATCGCCAGCGACAGGCCGATGTCACCCACACGGTTGATGACGAACGCCTTCTTGGCCGCGGCCGCGGCCGACGGCTTGTGCTGCCAGAAGCCGATGAGCAGGTACGACGCCAGGCCGACGCCCTCCCAGCCCAGGAAGAGGCCCACGAAGTTCGCCGAGAGGATCAGCGTGAGCATCGCCGCGACGAACAGGTTGAGGTAGCCGAAGAAGCGGCGACGGCGCGGGTCGTGCTCCATGTAGCCGATGGCGTAGACGTGGATCAGCGACCCGACGCCGGTGATGAGGAGCAGGAACAGCGCGGCGAGCTGGTCGTAGAGCAGGTCCATGCCGACCGTCAGCGAGCCGGTCTCGAACCAGGTCCAGAGCTGCTGGCCGACCTGGCGCGACTCGGCGTCGCGGCCGAGGAGCGCGACGAACAGCACGAGGCTGAGCACGAAGGACAGCGCCGCCATCGCGGTGCCGACGAGGTGGCCGTGCTTGTCGGCGGCCGCCTTGAGCGAGGCCGGCAGGAACGGCGCGACGCCGAGCAGCAGGACCGCACCGAGCACCGGGAGGGCGATGACCAGCCACAGCAGGTCGAAGACGCCGCCGGCTCCCATGTCGGGCGCGACCACGGGCGTGTGCGCACCCTCCTCGGCCATCGGCAGGCCGGCCGCGAGGACTGAGTGGGACAACAGGTTCACGAGCGCTCCCTCAGTACTTCAGCAGGCTGGCGTCGTCGACCGAGGCCGAGCGTCGGGTGCGGAAGATGGTCATGATGATCGCGAGCCCGATCACGACCTCGGCAGCCGCCACGACCATCACGAAGAACGCGGTGATCTGGCCGTCGAGGTTGCCGTGCTGGCGGGCGAAGGCCACGAACGCCAGGTTGCAGGCGTTGAGCATCAGCTCGACGCACATGAACACCACGATGGCGTTGCGGCGCGTGAGGACACCCACGCAGCCGATCGTGAAGAGGATCGCCGAGAGCACGATGTACTCGGTCACTTGACGTCCTCCTCGGTGGTGGCGGGCGCGCCGGCCTTGCCCGAGGTCTCGGGCATCGCGGTGGGGTCGCCGATCTGACGGCGTACGTCGTCGATGTCGTCGGCGAGCGCGGGAGCCGAGCGGACCGTGCCGCGGGCGGCGAGCACCCGGGAGACCGACGACTCGGCGGCGGTGCCGTCGGGCAGCAGGGCCGGGGTGTCGACCGCGTTGTGGCGGGCGTAGACGCCCGGCGAGGGCAGCGGCCCGAGGTGCTTGCCGTGCTCGGCGTAGTCGCGCATGCGCTGCGCGGCCAGCTCTGCCTGGCCTGCCTTCGGCGTCAGGCGCTCGCGGTGGGCGAGCACCATCGCGCCGAGCGCTGCGGTGATCAGCAGGGCGCTGGTGGCCTCGAAGGCGAAGACGTAGCGGGAGAACAGGATGTTGGCGATGGCCGGCACGTTGCCGCCGGCGTTGGCCTCGTCGAGCCCGACCACCGCGCCGAGCGCGACCTGGCTGATGCCGAGCACCAGCACGGTGCCGAACAGCAGGCCGAGGACGACCGCCATCACCCGCTGGCCGCGGATGGTCTCCACGACGGAGTCGGTCGCGTCGACGCCGATGAGCATCATCACGAACAGGAACAGCATGAGGATCGCGCCGGTGTAGACGATGATCTGCACCGCGAAGAGGAAGGGCGCGTCGAGAACGGCGTAGAGGAACGCGAGGCTGATCATCACCACGGCGAGCAGCAGCGCGGCGTGCACGGCCTTCCGGACGAACAGGATGCCCAGCGCGGCGGCCACCATGATCGGGGCCAGGATCCAGAAGGTCATCGGGTGGCCCCCCGGTAGTAGTCGCCCTCGTCGTCGCCGAGCCGCATCGCGTGCGGCGGCTCCTCCATGCCCGGCAGGAGCGGCGCGAGGAGGTCGGACTTCTCGTAGATCAGGTCGGCGCGGTTGTCGTCGGCGAGCTCGTACTCGTTGGTCATCGTCAGCGCGCGGGTCGGGCACGCCTCGATGCAGAGCCCGCACAGGATGCAGCGCAGGTAGTTGATCTGGTAGACGCGGCCGTAGCGCTCACCGGGGCTGAAGCGTCCCGAGCCGTCGGGCAGGTCGACGTTGGACGCGCCCTCGACGTAGATCGCGTCGGCGGGGCATGCCCACGCGCACAGCTCGCACCCGATGCACTTCTCCAGGCCGTCGGGCCAGCGGTTGAGCTGGTGCCGGCCGTGGAAGCGCGGAGCGGTCGGCATCTTCTCGAACGGGTACTGCTCGGTGACGACCTTCTTGAACATGGTCCGGAAGGTGACGCCGAACCCGGCGATCGGGTCCCAGAGGCTCTCCTTGACGCCCTTGGACCCCTGCCCGGACTGAGGGGACTCACTCATGGTTCTCCTCCGCTGCAGCGGTGACGGTGGTGCGGCTCTGGGCGAACGTCAGCGGCGCGGCGCCTCCGCGCACGGCGCCGCCGGTGGGCATGGGCGGCACGGGGAAGCCGCCGGCGAACGCGTCGTGGGGCTCCTCGCCCGCCTCGACCGGGGACTCGTCGTCCGACGTGTCGCCCTTGTCGCCGACGAACAGCAGCCCGACCGTGAGGACGAGCAGCACCGCGATGGCCGCGACGAGGTAGGTGCGGTTGATGTTGCCCTCGAGCGAGATGACGCGGATGGTCGCGACGGCCACGATCCAGGCCAGGGAGACCGGGATGAGGATCTTCCAGCCGAGCGCCATGAACTGGTCGTAGCGCATGCGGGGCAGCGAGCCGCGCAGCCAGACGAACATGAAGATGAAGATGAAGACCTTGCCGAAGAACCACAGCAGGGGCCAGTAGCCGCTGTTGGCGCCCTCCCACACGTTCTCGATGCCCCACGGCGCAGCCCAGCCGCCCAGGAACAGGGTGGTGGCGATGGCCGACACGGTGGCGAGGTTGATGTACTCGGCGAGGAAGAACAGCGCGAACTTCAGGCTGGAGTACTCGGTGTGGAAGCCGCCGACCAGCTCGCCCTCGGCCTCGGGGAGGTCGAAGGGGGCCCGGTTGGTCTCGCCGACCATCGAGATCACGTAGATGACGAACGACGGCAGCAGGATCAGCCCGAACCACAACCGGTCCTGGGCGGCGACGATCTCCGAGGTCGACATCGACCCGGCGTAGAGGAAGACGGCGACGAGCGCGAGGCCCATCGCGACCTCGTAGGAGATCATCTGCGCGCTCGAGCGCAGGCCGCCCAGCAGGGAGTAGGTCGAGCCGGACGACCAGCCGCCGAGGACGATGCCGTAGATGCCGATCGAGGCGATGGCGAGCATGAAGAGCACCGCCACCGGCATGTCGGTCAGCTGCAGCGGCGTCTGGTGGCCGAAGAAGTTGACCTCGGGACCGAGCGGGATGACCGACCAGGTGACGAAGGCCGGCACGACGGCGATGACGGGCGCGAGCAGGAAGACGACCTTGTCGGCCGCCTTGGGGATGATGTCCTCCTTCAGCGCGAGCTTCACGCCGTCGGCGAGCGACTGCAGGAGGCCGAAGGGGCCGTTCACGTTGGGCCCGACGCGGTGCTGCATCCGGGCCACCACGCGGCGCTCGAACCAGATGTTGAACAGCGTCAGCAGCACCAGGATCAGGAAGATGAAGACGGCCTTGAGGGCGATGACCCACCACGGGTCCTGGCCGAAGGCGGCCAGGCCCGGGTCGGGCAGGTCCGCCGCCAGCGGGGCGAGGTGCATCACTGAGCTGCTCCCTTCAGGGTGACCGTGCTGCCGGGCGAGGCGAGCTCGGCGAGGACGCCGCGACCGGTCGACCGGGCCGGGACCCAGACGACGCCGTCGGGCATGTCGGCGACCACGACGGGCAGCGTCATGCTGCCCCGGTCACCGGTGACGGTGACGAGCTGCTCGCCGCCGGGCTGCGCCTCGAGCATGCCGAGCACCGACTCGTACGACGCACGGCTCACGCGCGCGACCGGCCTGCGGGCGGTGGCGCGGAGGTGCTCCTCACCGTCCTGCATCGAGCCGAGGTCGACGAGCTGCTTCCAGGTGGCCAGCGCGAAGCCGGTGCCGGCCTTCCTGGGTGCCTTGGCCGGCTTGGGCGCCTTGCCGGCGTCGAGTGCCGGGCGGGCGCCGTCCCACGGGCCGAGGGACTGCATCTCGTCGCGCACCTCGGCGACCGTGCGGAAGCCGAGCGGGCGACCGTGGCCGATCGAGGCGAGCTCGTCGGCGATGCCGGACAGGACCCGCAGGTCGGGCAGCGACGCCGGGTTGGCGAACACGGCGTCGAAGGACCGCGCCCGCCCGTCCCACGTCACGAAGGTGCCGGCCTTGTCGGCGACCGGGGCCACCGGGAGGACGACGTCGGCGACGCGCGTCACGTCGGTCTCGCGCAGCTCGAGGCTGACCACGAAGCCGGCCGCGTCGAGGGCGGCGCGGAACGCTGCCGGGTCGGCGGTGTCGTCGGGGTCGACGCCACCGACGACGAGGCCGCCGAGGTCGCCCTTGGCCAGCGCAGCGACGATCGCGTTGCCGTCCCGGCCGACCTTGGCGGGGAGGGACTCCGTACCCCAGGCGGCACCCATGTCGACGCGCGCGGACGCCTCGGTGAGCGGACGCCCGCCGGGCAGCAGGTTGGGCAGGGCACCGGCCTCGACGGCGCCACGGTCGCCGGCGCGACGCGGCACCCACGCGATGCGGGCACCGGTGCCGGCGGCGAGGTCGGCTGCGGCGCTGAGCGCACCGTGGGTCTGGGCGAGGCGCTCCCCGACGAGGATGACGGCGTCCTTGGTGACGCCGTGCTCGGCGTCCTTGAGCGAGCCGATCACCTCGACCTCGGTGCCGGGCCCGGCCGGCACGAGGCGGCCGTCCATCTTGGTCAGGCCGCGCGAGGCGTAGGGCGCCACGGACACGACCTGGGTGCGGCCGCGCCTGGCGGCCTTGCGCAGGCGCAGGAAGAGCGTCGCCGCCTCGTCCTCGGGCTCGAGGCCCAGCAGCACCACGACGGGCGCGGCCTCGAGGTCGGCGTAGGTGACGTCACCGGCGAGCGCGACGTGGCTGGCGAGGAAGCTCGCCTCCTCCGCGCTGTGCGGGCGGGCCCGGAAGTCGATGTCGTTGGTCCCGAGCGAGACGCGGGCGAACTTGGCGTACGCGTAGGCGTCCTCGGCCGTCAGCCGGCCGCCGGTGAGCACGGCGGACGCCCCGGCGTCGCGGAGACCACGGGCCGCGACCGCGAACGCCTCGGTCCACGACGCGGGGCGCAGCTCGCCCCGGGTCCCGTCGGGCAGGACGTCGCGGACCTGCGGGTAGGTGATCCGGTCGGCGGCCTGTGCGTAGCGGAAGGCGAAGCGGTCCTTGTCGCTGATCCACTCCTCGTTGACCTCGGGGTCGTTGCCGGCGAGGCGCCGCATGACCTTGCCGCGACGGTGGTCGATGCGGATCGCGGCGCCGCAGGCGTCGTGCTCCGCGACGCCGGGCGTCGAGACGAGGTCGAACGGGCGGGAGCGGAAGCGGTAGTCGGCCGACGTCAGTGCGCCGACGGGGCAGATCTGGATGGTGTTGCCGGAGAAGTAGCTCTCGAAGGGCTCGCGCTCGTAGATCGCGACCTGCTGCAGCGCACCGCGCTCGGCGAGGGCGATGAAGGGGTCGCCGGCGACCTGCTCGGAGAAGCGGGTGCAGCGGGCGCACAGGACGCAGCGCTCGCGGTCGAGCAGGACCTGGGCGGAGATGTTGATCGGCTTGGGGAAGGTGCGCTTGATGCCACCGGACTCGGAGAACCGGCTCTCGCCGCGACCGTTGCTCATCGCCTGGTTCTGCAGGGGGCACTCACCGCCCTTGTCGCAGACCGGGCAGTCGAGCGGGTGGTTGATCAGCAGGAACTCCATGATCCCCTGCTGGGCCTTGTCGGCCACCTCGCTGGTGGCCTGCGTGTTGACGACCATGCCCTCGGCCACCGGCAGGGTGCAGGAGGCCTGCGGCTTGGGGAAGCCGCGGCCGTTGCCGGCGTCGGGGATGTCGACGAGGCACTGGCGGCACGCGCCGACCGGGTCGAGCAGCGGGTGGTCGCAGAAGCGCGGGATCTGCACCCCGACCTGCTCGGCCGCGCGGATGACCAGGGTGTCCTTGGGGACGCTGACCTGGACGCCGTCGATGGTCAGGGTGACCAAATTGTCGGCGGTGCCCTGAGGAGGCGCGCCAGCGCCGTCTCGAAGGGTCTTCTCCGGCGCCTTGTCGGTGGCGGTCATGCAGTTGCTCCCACGGGTGCGAAGGCGGTCGAGGCGGCCGGGTCGAACGGGCAGCCGCCGTGCGTCAGGTGCGCGAGGTACTCGTCGCGGAAGTGCTGGATCGAGCTCGAGATCGGGCTCGTGGCACCGTCGCCGAGCGCGCAGAACGCGCGGCCCAGGATGTTGTCACACTGGTCGAGCAGCAGGTCGAGGTCGGACTCGTGGCCCTCGCCCTTCTCCAGGCGGGCCATCGTCTGGGTGAGCCACCAGGTGCCCTCGCGGCACGGGGTGCACTTGCCGCAGGACTCGTGCTTGTAGAACTCGGTCCACCGCAGGACGGCACGGACCACGCAGGTGGTCTCGTCGAAGATCTGCAGCGCACGGGTGCCGAGCATCGACCCCGCCGCGCCGACCGCCTCGAAGTCGAGGGGCACGTCGAGGTGCTCGGGCGTCAGGAGCGGGGTGCTCGAGCCGCCGGGCGTCCAGAACTTGAGCTCGTGGCCCTCGCGGATCCCCCCGGCGAGGTCGATGAGCTGGCGCAGGGTGATGCCCAGCGGGGCTTCGTACTGGCCGGGGTTCTTGACGTGGCCCGAGAGGCTGAAGATCCCGTAGCCGTTGGACTTCTCGGTGCCCATGCCGGCGAACCAGGCGGCGCCGTGGGTGATGATGCTCGGCACCGAGGCGATCGACTCGACGTTGTTGATCACCGTCGGGCTGGCGTAGAGACCGGCGACGGCCGGGAACGGCGGGCGCAGGCGAGGCTGGCCGCGGCGACCCTCCAGGCCCTCGAGCAGCGCCGTCTCCTCGCCGCAGATGTAGGCGCCGGCGCCCGCGTGCACGATCAGGTCGAGGTCGAAGCCCGAGCCGTGGATGTTCTTGCCGAGGTGGCCGGCCAGGTAGGCCTCCTGCACCGCGCGCTGAAGGCGGCGGATCACGTGGAGGACCTCGCCGCGCACGTAGATGAACGCCGTGTTGGCCCGGATCGCGTAGGAGCTGACGATGGCGCCCTCGACCAGCGTGTGCGGGCTGGCCATCATGAGCGGGATGTCCTTGCAGGTGCCCGGCTCGGACTCGTCGGCGTTGACGACGAGGTACTTCGGCTTCGGGTTGTCCTGCGGGATGAAGCCCCACTTCATGCCGGTGGGGAAGCCCGCGCCGCCACGGCCGCGGAGTCCGGACTCCTTGACGGCGTTGATCACGTCGTCCGGGGCCATCGCGAACGCCTTGTCGAGGGCGGCGTAGCCACCGCGCTCCTCGTAGGCCGCGAGGGTCCAGGCGCGCTCGCCGTCCCAGTTGTCGGTGAGGACCGGGGTCAATGTGTCAGCCACGGAGTGCCCCTTCTCGGTTGTCGAGTGCCGCGAGCTTGCGAGTGGCGTATCGAGACACGGTCACTTCTCTCCCTCCGGAGCCGTCCAGCCCTTCTCACGGGCGATCTTCAGGCCGGCCAGCGAGGCGGGACCGGCGGTCGGGCCCTCGTCGGCACGGTCGTCGGGGAAGCCGGCGAGCACCCGCTCGGCCTCACGCCAGGTGCAGAGCCGCGGGCCACGCGTGGAGTGGACCTCCTTGCCGGCGCGCAGGTCGTCGACGGCCTGCACGGCGGACTCGGGGGTCTGGTTGTCCATGAACTCCCAGTTGACCATCATCACCGGGGCGTAGTCGCAGGCCGCGTTGCACTCGATGTGCTCCAGCGTGATCTTGCCGTCGGCGGTGGTCTCGTCGTTGCCGACGTCGAGGTGCTCCTTGAGCCGCTCGAAGATGAGGTCGCCGCCCATGACCGCGCAGAGCGTGTTGGTGCAGACCCCGACGTGGTAGTCGCCGACCGGCTTGCGCTTGTACATCGTGTAGAACGTCGCGACGCCGTTGACGTCGGCGGCGCTGATGCCGAGGATCTCGGCGCAGGCCTCGATGCCCTCGGGCGTGATCCGTCCCTGCACCGACTGCACGAGGTGCAGCATCGGGAGCAGGCCGGAGCGGGCCTCGGGGTAGCGGGCCGCGATCTCGCGCAGCTCAGCCCAGGTCTTGTCGTCGAGCGTGGGCCCGCCCAGCTCGTGGTCGATCGTCATCGGTCGACGCCTCCCATCACGGGGTCGATGGACGCGATGGCGACGATGACGTCGGCGACCATCCCGCCCTCGCTCATCACGCTCGTCGCCTGCAGGTTGGTGAACGACGGGTCGCGGAAGTGCGCGCGGAAGGGTCGCGTACCGCCGTCGGAGACGACGTGGGCGCCCAGCTCGCCGCGCGGCGACTCGATCGGGACGTAGGCCTGGCCCGCGGGGACCCGGAAGCCCTCGGTGACCAGCTTGAAGTGGTGGATCAGCGCCTCCATGGACTCACCCATGATGTGGCGGATGTGGTCGAGGCTGTTGCCCATGCCGTCACTGCCGATGGCGAGCTGGCTGGGCCACGCGATCTTCTTGTCGCCCACCATGACGGGCGCGCCCTCGAGGCCCGCGAGGCGGTCGGCGCACTGCTCGACGATCCTGAGCGACTCCCACATCTCGTTGAGCCGGATGCGGAAGCGGCCGTAGGAGTCGGCCGTGTCCCACGTCTGGACCTCGAAGTCGTAGTCCTCGTAGCCGCAGTAGGGCTGGGTCTTGCGCAGGTCCCAGGCGTAGCCGGTCGAGCGGAGCACCGGGCCGGTGAGGCCGAGCGCGATGCAGCCGGCCAGGTCGAGGTGGCCGACGCCCTCGAGGCGACCCTTGAAGATCGGGTTCGCGTTGCAGAGGGCGGCGTACTCGGGCAGCCGCTTCTTCATCAGCGTGATGAAGTCGCGGATCTCGTCGAGGGCGCCGGGCGGCAGGTCCTGGGCGACGCCACCGGGACGGATGAACGCGTGGTTCATGCGCAGGCCCGTGATCAGCTCGAAGAGGTCGAGCACGAGCTCGCGCTCGCGGAAGCCGATCGTCATGACCGTCAGGGCGCCGATCTCCATGCCGCCGGTCGCGATGGCGACCAGGTGGGAGGACATCCGGTTGAGCTCCATCAGGAGCACGCGCATGACCTGCGCCTTCTCCGGGATGTCGTCCTCGATGTCGAGCAGCCGCTCCACGCCCAGGACGTAGGTCGCCTCGTTGTAGAACGGGGAGAGGTAGTCCATGCGGGTGCAGAACGTCGTTCCCTGCACCCAGGAGCGGTACTCCATGTTCTTCTCGATGCCGGTGTGGAGGTAGCCGATGCCGCAGCGCGCCTCGGTGACCGTCTCGCCCTCGAGCTCGAGGATGAGTCGGAGCACCCCGTGGGTGGAGGGGTGCTGCGGGCCCATGTTGACCACGACCCGCTCCTCGGCGGACTCGCCGATGCTCTGCGTGATCGAGTCCCAGTCCTGGCCCGTGACGGTGAAGACGCGGCCCTGGCTGGTCTCGCCGGGCGCTGCGTAGAAGTCCTGCTCGGTAGTCATCAGTTGTACGACCTTCGCTGGTCCGGCGGAGGGATGGAGCCACCCTTGTACTCGACCGGGATGCCGCCGAGCGGGTAGTCCTTGCGCTGCGGGTGGCCCGGCCAGTCGTCCGGCATGAGCACCCGGGTCAGAGCGGGGTGACCGTCGAAGATCAGCCCGAACATGTCGTAGGTCTCGCGCTCGTGCCAGTCGAGCGTCGGGTAGATGCTCACCAGGCTCGGCACGTGGGGGTCGCTGTCCGGCGCGGTCACCTCGAGTCGGATGCGCCGGTTGTGGGTCATCGACGTCAGGTGGTAGACGGCGTGGAGCTCACGTCCGGTGTCCTCGGGGTAGTGCACGCCGCTGACGCCGGAGCAGAACTCGAAGCGGAGGGCCTCGTCGTCGCGGAGCATCTGGGCCACGAAGGGCAGGTCCTCGCGGCGGACGTGGAAGGTGATCTCGCCGCGGTGGACCACGACGCTCTCGATGGCCGAGGTCAGCTCGGTGGCCTCGAGCCGCGCCTCCAACGCACCCGCGACCTCGTCGAACCAGCCGCCGTAGGGCTTCTGGGACGGGGCCGGGAAGACCGTCGCGCTGACGAGACCGCCGTAGCCGGAGGTGTCGCCGGTGCCGCTGACGCCGAACATGCCGTGCCGCTCGCCGACCGCGCGCACCTCGCCGGTCGGGGCGGGGAGGTTCTCCGGCGACTGCTCGGGCGCCGGCTGCTCGACCCCGCTGCCGGTGCCGGTCTCGGACTTGGCCTTCTCGAGGTTGCGCTCCTCGGCGGGACGCGCGGACTCGTTGGCGTCGGTCTTGTCGTCGGACTCGTCCTGGGCCTTGCCGGCGGCCTTCTCGTCGGGCTTCTCGTCGGGCTTGTCGGTCACCTGAGCAGACCCTTCATCTCCGAGGTGGGCAGGGCGCGCAGCGCAGCGGTCTCGAGCTCGGCGACCTCGTCGCGACGGTTGGCACCCAGCTTGGTCTGCTGGACCTGGTCGTGCAGCTTGAGGATCGCGTCGATGAGCATCTCCGGGCGCGGCGGGCAGCCGGGGAGGTACATGTCCACCGGGACGACGTGGTCGACGCCCTGGACGATCGCGTAGTTGTTGAACATGCCGCCCGACGAGGCGCACACCCCCATCGCGAGGACCCACTTGGGCTCGGGCATCTGGTCGTAGATCTGGCGCAGGACCGGGGCCATCTTCTGGCTCACCCGGCCGGCGACGATCATCAGGTCGGCCTGGCGCGGGCTGGCGCGGAAGACCTCCATGCCGAAGCGCGCGAGGTCGTACTTGGGGCCGCCGGTGGTCATCATCTCGATGGCGCAGCAGGCCAGCCCGAAGGTGGCGGGCCAGAACGACGCCTTGCGCATGTAGCCCGCGACGCCCTCGACAGTCGTCAGCAGGACGCCGGACGGCAGCTTCTCTTCAAGTCCCATGGCTGGTCAGTCCCAATCCAGTCCGCCGCGGCGCCACACGTAGGCGTAGGCCACGAACACAGTCGCGATGAACAGGACCATCTCGACGAGGCCGAAGAGGGCCATCTGGTCGAAGTGGACGGCCCACGGGTAGAGGAAGATGATCTCGATGTCGAAGACGATGAAGAGCATCGCGGTGATGAAGTACTTCACCGGGATCCTGCCGCCTCCGACGGGCTGCGGCGTCGGCTCGATGCCGCACTCGTAGGAGTCGAGCTTGGCCCGGTTGTAGCGCTTGGGACCCACGACGGCGCTCATGATCACGGAGAAGACCGCGAAGCCCGTCGCGATGAGTGCCAGCGCCAGGATCGGCGTGTAGAGCTCCATCGCTTCCCTTCCGGTGGACCTGCGCCACGCCCTGCTGGACATGTGCCCTTGTGAATGGCTTCACGAGTGGCGCGGGCCACAGTCTAGGACTCCGGTGCGGCGTGCGTCACGTCGGGGGGCAGACCGCCCGGCGACCGCCCGGCCACCACTCTTTGCGGCCCTGACCTGCGGATTTAGGTGACGAAGACATGCCCTAAATCGCGCGGGCGGGTTCAGGCAGTGGCGCGGTGCAGGGCGACGATGCCGCCGGTGAGGTTGCGCCACTCGGGGCGCTGCCAGCCGGCCTCCGCGAGCATCGCCGCGAGCCCCTCCTGGTCGGGCCAGGCGCGGATCGACTCCGCGAGGTAGACGTAGG
This sequence comes from uncultured Nocardioides sp., assembly GCF_947488025.1. Lineage (GTDB taxonomy): Bacteria > Actinomycetota > Actinomycetes > Propionibacteriales > Nocardioidaceae > Nocardioides. The sequence goes on from NZ_CANKYS010000001.1 coordinate 704,547, forward strand.
CGTCGGCCGCGCTCGCGGTGAGCGAGGCGATCCGGGGCAGGGCCTGCATGAAGCCGTCGAGGTAGAGCGTGCGGAAGGCGCCGTTGGTGGGGGTGCTGAACTCGCACACCACGAGCCGGCCCCCCGGCCGGGTGACGCGGAGCATCTCCCGCAGCCCTGCGACCGGGTCGACGAAGTTGCGCAGGCCGTAGGAGATGGTCACCGCGTCGAAGGTGTCGTCCAGGAACGGCAGCCGGGTGCCGTCGCCGGCGACGAAGGGCAGCGCGGGCCGGTCCTTCTTCCCCTGCTGCAGCATGCCGACCGAGAAGTCGCACGGGACGGCCGTGGCCCCGTGGGCGCCGAAGGGCTCGCTCGAGCAGCCCGTGCCGGCGGCGAGGTCGAGCACCAGGTCGCCGGGCTGCGGGGCGACGGCCTCGACCATCGCGCGGCGCCAGGTGCGCTGGATCCCCGCCGTCATGAGGTCGTTGGTGAGGTCGTAGCGCTTGGCCACGGTGTCGAACATGCGACGTACGTCGGTCGGTTGCTTGTCCAGGTCAGCGCGGGCCACGCCGCGAGCGTAGGCGTCCGAACCACGGAGGGCGCAACGTGGGGGTGTCGTCGTACGTCCTTATGATCACCACCGTCGACGGCACCACCGGGGAGGACCCACATGTCACGCCATCGCGCTCCTGCGCTCGTCCTCGCACTTCTCTGCGCCCTCACCGGCCTCAGCGGCGTCGCCGCGACCGGAGCCGCCTCCGCCGCGCCGGCGGTGCGGGCCGCCTTCACGCCGATGCAGCTCGGTGACGCGGGGTGGCGGGTGCGGGTGCTCCAGAGCCGGCTGCACCAGCTCGACCTGCACTCCGAGGTCGTCACCAACCGGTTCGACCGCGAGACCCGCGACGGCGTCGCGACCTTCCAGCGCCGCCGCGGCTGGACCGCCGACGGCGTCGTCGACGAGCGCACCTGGCTCAAGATCGTGAGCCTCACGACCGGGCCGACGACCGAGGCGCTGCACAACGTGTACACCCCGGGCCGGCCGCTGCTGCAGCGTGGCGACACGGGCATGTGGGTGCGCCAGGTGCAGGCACGGCTGAAGCAGGTCCGGTGGTACGACGCCAAGGTGACCGGTCGCTACTCCCGCGCCACCGTGCAGGCGGTGAAGGGCTTCCAGGCCAAGCGACGGATCCCGGTGACCGGCGCGGTCGACCGGCGCACGCTCACCCGGCTCAAGGCGATGACCCGCACGCCGACGAAGGCCGAGCTGTTCAACATCGTGCCCTCCGGCCCGGCCCTCGACCCACGCTGCCTCTCCGGTCGGGCGATGTGCGTCGACAAGACGTCACGGTCGCTGCGCTGGGTCGTCGACGGCGTGGTCCTCGAGACCGTCGAGGTGCGCTTCGGGTCCGACGAGCTGCCCACCCGCGAGGGGGCCTTCACCGTGTTCCGCAAGTCGCGCGACCACGTCTCGAGCCTCTACGACACCCCGATGCCGTTCGCGATGTTCTTCTCCGGCGGGCAGGCGGTCCACTACTCCCCCGACTTCGCCGCCAACGGCTACAACGGCGCGTCCCACGGCTGCGTCAACGTCCGTGACCGCGCCACGGTGGCCTGGCTGTTCGACCGGGTCAGGCTCGGCGACAAGGTGATCGTCTACCGCTCCTGACCCGGTCCGTCGCGTTCGGTCGTGCTCAGATCTCGATCTGGGTGGAGAGCGAGGCCAGCTTGTGGCGGGCCATGGCGAGGTTGGCGCGGCTCTTGTCGAGCACCAGGTAGATGAACAGGCCCGGGTGTCCCTTGGGCAGGTTGATCAGGTGGTAGGCCTTGCCGAGGGTGATGAGGATGTCCTCGATCTGGTCGTCGAGGCCGAGGCTCTCCATCGTGCGCATCTTGGCGCGGACCACGTCGGTGTTGCCGGCGGCGGCGATGTCGAGGTTGAGGACCGAGGCGTCGCCGGCCTGGCCCAGCGCCATGCCGGACTGATAGTCGACGAGGAGCGCGGCGACCGCGCCGTCGATGCCGACTGCTTCCTTGAGGATCACGTCCACGTTGGTCATGCGAGTGCCTTTCGTGTGGTTCCCGCCGCGTCGTGCGGTGGGAGGAGGGAGTGGCCCGGGGCGGGTGCCGCGGTGCCGGCGCGGCGAGGTCGCCGCGCCCTCACTCGGGTGCCTGGCGGGCGCGCGAGAGAAGCAGCTGGTCGAGGAAGGACTCCCCCGACATGAGGGGCAGCGACGGAAGGAACGCCGAGGCGTCCACCTCGGGCTCGAGACGCAGGCCGAAGTGGTCGCCGGGTGCGCGACGCGACCGCCGTGGCAGCAGGGCGGCGTCGCCGAGGACCACCGGCGGCGGCTCGGGCAGGTCGGCGGCGCGGAGGTCGGTGAGCGTGACGACCTCGAGCGCACCACCCATCTCGGCGAGGGTCGCACGCACCGCCTCCGTCGGCGCCGGCGTGACCACCAGCGGGCCGCGGGCCGACGAGGGCGCGCCCGGGGCGCGCCCGGATCCGGCGCGCCACGCGCGGGTCCGGCGTGCCCTTGGGCACGGCCGGCGCCAGGACCCGCAGCACGTCGGGCAGGGCGTCGGCGTGCCGCTCGGGGACGACGAGGACCGAGGGGTGCGCGATGGTCGCGACCTCGGGCAGGCGCGCCGCGTCCTCGACCACGCAGAGGGTGAAGCCGAGGTCGAGGTGCGCCTCCCGCACCACCTGGACCAGGGGGTCGGCGGCGTCGCCCGCCACCAGGGCCACCGCGCGGGGGTCCAGCACGCCGTCGCGCAGGGCGCCCTCCGGAGCGCGCCCGACGGGCGTCGCGCCCGAGAGGAGCCGGGGGCCCGCGCCGTCCGGGTCGACGATGCTGTCCGCACGCTCGACCGCCGTCGGGTCCATCACGAGCCGTTCCGCGCCGAGCTCGAGGAGCCGGGCCCACCCGCGGCCGCCGTCGAGGGAGAACAACCCGGCCCGGGTCAGCGCGACCCCGTCGAGGCGGGAGAGGTCCGCGGGATCCTCGGCCACCACGAGGCGTACGTCGGCACCGTCGAGGTCGCGCGCCAGCTCGGCAGTCGTCACGCCGGGTCCGACGTGGACCACCACCGCGCCGATCGCCCTGATGGCGAGGTCCAGCTCGGGGTGCGCGTGGTCGGACGACAGCAGGGAGAGGACGACTTGGTCCACGCGCAGCCCGCTGCGGACCAGCCCAGCCGCGGCGCGCTCGACCGTCTGCGCCACCTCGGCCCAGGTGCGCGGCGTGACGCTGTCGGGGCCGACGAGCAGGAACGCGGCGTCGTCGGGGCGTTCGCGCGACAGCCGTGAGAGCGACTGCACGAACAGTTGGGGAGCGGTCTCGCTCCCGGAGACGGCCCGGCTGCTCCGACGCCCGGGCGCTGCTCAGCTGCCGGGCGTACCAGCGAGCGAGAAGGCCGAGTCCAGCCCGTCGCCCGCCCTCCCGCGACGCGGGAGGGACACCGAGGAGGCCTCGACCCGGGGCGCGGCCGGCACCTCGACCACCGCGTGCTCGCGCGCGAGCTCGAGCCGGACGGCGGGGTGGTGCGCGATGCGTCCGAGGCGGAAGCCCAGGGTGGTCGCCAGCGCGCTGACCCTGCGGTGGACGCGCGCGTCCATCACCAGCACCCGCAACCGGCCGCCCCACCAGGGCGCCAGGGCGGTGACCTCGGCGGCGAGCTTGCGCTCCTTCGAGCCCAGCCGCGCCTCGGCCACCTGCGCGGACGCGGCGTCGAGGACCTCGCGCGGCGTCGCGTGCCACGGCGAGCCGTCGACGCTGCCGGCCTCGAGGAGGTCCTCCAGCACCCTGGCTGCCGCGTGGTCGAGCAGCACGTGGGTCGGCGCCACGTGGGCGAGGGCCGCCTCGAGCTCCTCCGGGGTCTCGACCCAGGCGAGGGTGCAGCCCGAGGTCAGGTGCGCGTCACGCGCGACCGTCGTGAAGCGGTCGGCCGCCTCACCCGTCAGCAGGACGACGTCGGTGCCGGTGAGCTCGGACAGGGCACCGGAGCACTCGGGGCGGAAGAGCCACGCCTGGGCCTTCTCGCGCGGCAGGGCGAGCACCGGCGCCGAGGGGGCCCCGGCGCGCACGCCGGCGACCCAGGACAGCAGGTCGGGCTGGCGCTTGCGGCGCTCGAGGCCCATCCCGCGCAGGCGCTCCCAGGACCGGTCGTCGCACTCGAACAGCTGGGCGTCGGCGAGGGCAGCCCGCCGGAGCAGGGACAGGCGACGCTCGTCGTCGACGACGACGAGCCGCACCTCCACCTCGTCGAGGAGCCGACCCACCTCGGCCGGGTCGAGGTGCTCGGGCAGCAGCAGCGGCACCGCCCCGGCGACGCGCGTGGCGAGCTCGAGCTCGAGCTGGCGCACGCCGGTCGGGACCCGGAGGACCACCACCTGGCCCGGGTTGACCCCGGCCTCGATCATGCCGGCGGCGCCGTCGATCACCCGGCGGTAGAGCTCGTTCCACGTCAGCGTGGTCCACGACCCGTCGCGCACCTCCGTCACGGCGACCTCGAGCGCACGGTTGCGCGCGTGGCGTTCCAACCGGACGAGAGGAGATTCGTGGGCAGGCACGTGCGGGCTCCTAGGGGTGTCGGTTACCGAGGCAACCTAGGTGACGTACGCCTCTCCTGTTCGCCGTTTGGGCGATCTCTCGTCCCCGCCCTGCACGCCTCGGCGTAGGCTCCCCCCTCGTGACGACCCCCGCGTCCGCCTCCACCCCGCCGCTCGTCGTGCGCACCGTCCCGGTGGACCCGGCGGACCTCCGCCTCCTCGACCTGCTGCCCCGGCACGACCCGGTCAGCTGGCTGCGCCGCGACGAGGGGCTGGTCGGGTGGGGCGTCGCCGCCCGCCTGGACACGTCGGGACCGACACGCTTCAGCGACGCGGTGAAGTGGTGGTCGGAGACCGTCGCGCGCGCCGACGTCGAGGACCAGGTCGTCGAGCCGGGCACGGGCCTGGTCTCGTTCGGGGCCTTCGCGTTCGCCGACGAGCCCGGCGACTCCGTGCTCGTCATCCCCCAGGTCGTCGTCGGACGTCGCGGCGACCGGGCCTGGCTGACGACCGTCTCGGTCGAGGCGCCGGAGCTGGTCCCGGCCACGGCCCCCGATCCGCCCGTCGGGCTCGTCTTCTCCGACGGCGCTCGCAACGGCGAGGAGTGGATGTCGGTCGTGGCCGAGGCCGTACGCCGCATCTCCGCCGGCGACCTGGAGAAGGTGGTGCTGGCCCGCGATCTGATCGCCACCACCGACGAGCCGCTCGACGTCCGGTGGCCGCTGCGCGAGCTCGCCGCCCACTACGAGATGTGCTGGACCTTCCACGTCGACGGGTTGTTCGGCGCCACCCCCGAGATGCTCGTGCGACGCGAGCGTGGCCTGGTGACCTCCCGGGTGCTGGCCGGCACCATCCGGCGTACGGGCGACGACGAGCGCGACCTCGCCCTCGCCGCCACCCTGGCCCGCTCGTCGAAGGACCTCGAGGAGCACGAGTACGCCGTGCGCTCGGTCGCCGACGCCCTGGAGCCGCACTGCTCGTCGATGAACGTGCCGGAGGCGCCGTTCGTCCTCCACCTGCCCAACGTCATGCACCTGGCCACCGACGTCAACGGCGTGGTCCACGACGACGCGACGTCGCTGCAGCTGGCCGAGTCGCTGCACCCCTCCGCGGCCGTGGGCGGCACCCCGACGGCCGAGGCGACGCGTCTCATCTCCGAGATCGAGGGCATGCCGCGCGACCGCTACGCCGGCCCCGTCGGCTGGATGGACGCCTCCGGCGACGGCGAGTGGGGCATCGCGCTGCGCTCGGCGATGGTGACCGAGGGCGGCGTCCGGCTCTTCGCCGGCTGCGGCATCGTGGCGAGCTCGGACCCCGAGGCCGAGCTGGCCGAGTCGCAGGCGAAGTTCGTGCCCGTGCGCGACGCGCTCGGGGCCGGCTGAACCACTCCTCTGGGTCAGAGGTCCTGGCCGGGCTCGCGACGCTCGAAGGCCTGGCCCTCCGGCAGGAGGTTGGCCATGTGCGTGGCGACCATGTCGAGGCCGATGTCGCTGTAGACGCGGTCATGGATCGCCAGCGATCGCGGTGCGGCGACCTCGCGCACGAAGTCGATCGCCTCGCTGACCTTGAGCCAGGGTGCGCTCACCGGCGCGAGCAGGACGTCGACCGCGCGGCCGGGCGCCGTCAGCGCGTCACCGGGGTGGTAGACGCTCGCTCCTGCGGACTCCAGGACGTAGCCGGAGTTGTCGAAGCGGTCGTAGTCGGGATGGATGACCGCGTGCTTCTCGCCGACGACCTCGACCGCCGTGCCGGCGACCTCGAGCCGGTCGCCGGGGCGCACGACGGTCACGCGAGCCGCGACCTCGGGCGCCTGCTCGCGGAGCAGCCGCTCGACGGCGGCGATCGTCCAGATCGGCACGTCGCTGCCGAGGAGGTGGTCGGGATGCACGTGGTCGGCGTGCTCGTGGGTGATCAGCACGGCGTCCGCGCCCTCGAGCGCCGCGGGGTCGGTGAAGACTCCGGGATCGATGACGACGACCCCGCCGTCACCCTGCACCCGGACGCACGCGTGGCCGAACTTGGTGATCCGCATGGTCCCCACCATAGGCGCGCGCCGCGATCGGGAAATCGCCGAACGGGTGGGGCGGAAGGTTAGGGTGGGGCAGCCTCCGACGGGTGGAGTGCCCTGGGGGAAACACCAATCGCACCCGAGACGAAGAGAGTCCTTTATGTCTGCACGCCGCGTGCTCGCAGGCAGCGCCGCCGCGCTGCTCCTGCCCGCGTCCCTGCTCCTGACGGTCGAGACCGGCTCGGCCACCGACTCCGCGGCAAGCGCCGCGTCGACGTCGGTGACCTCGTCGGTGGCCAGGAAGGCCGGCCAGAAGATCTCCGTGGAGGTTCTCCCGCAGATCGTCCAGCAGGGCAAGCGCACCGCCAGCGCGAGCTCGGCCAAGGCCGCCGTCACCGCGACCATCAAGCCGGTCAAGGTCGGCCGCAAGGTCGTCCTCGAGCGGCTCAGCGGCTCGTCGTGGAAGAAGGTCGGCACCGCCAAGCAGGAGCGCTCCGGCGACGCCAACTTCCGTGCCGCGGTCTCCAGCAACGGCGCCGCTGTCACCTACCGCGTGACCGCGCAGAAGTTCAAGGGCCTCAAGAAGGTCTCCAGCTCGGCCGCCGACACCGCGCAGTGGCTGACCCCGACCTTCAGCGACGAGTTCTCCGGCGGCTCCCTGAGCCCCGTGTGGAGCATGCGCGGCCAGGACTACGAGGCCCAGAGCAAGCGCAAGTGCTCCAAGGGTGACCCGAAGGCCGTCAAGGTCGGCGGCGGCGCCCTGCGCCTGAGCGTCATCAAGGACAAGTCGGCCAAGGGCAAGTGCAAGGCCACCTCGCGCAAGCTCAAGAAGAAGATCTCCTACCGCCTCAACGGCCACGTCGGCACCGAGGGCGCGTTCAGCTTCAAGTACGGCGTCGCCGCCGCGCGCGTGAAGATGAACAAGTCGCAGGGCCAGCACGCCAGCTTCTGGTCGCAGCCCGTCGGCGGCAACGGCCCCGGCAGCGACGGCCACGAGATCGACATCATCGAGTACTTCGGTGACAAGCACCCGCAGGGTGGCCTCACCAGCTTCATCCACTGGTACAAGGGCAAGCGCCTGATCAAGACCGGCTCGTGGATCAAGGACTCGAAGTCGTTCCTGAAGAACAAGCGCGACGGCTGGTCGAAGAACTACCACGTGTTCTCGGTCCAGTGGACGCCGAAGACGCTCATCTTCCGCATCGACGGCAAGGAGACGTGGCGCACGTCGAAGCGCGTGTCCAAGGCCCAGCAGTACCTCATCCTCAGCCTCCTCGCCTCCGACTACGAGGCCCTGGAGATGAACGACAAGAAGCTGCCGCAGAACATGTACGTCGACTGGGTCCGCGTGTGGGAGACCCCGCAGGCCTGAGCCTCTGACGCACCGCAGCACCACGGTCCGCGCGCTGGTCCACTCCCTGACTCAGGGAAGGGCCAGCGCGCGGATCTTTTCGTCCAGCTCGCGGCGGTTGTCCCGGCGCACCCGCGCCTCGACGACCTCGATGCCGCCGTTGGGCATCGCGAGCGCCTGCTCGAGCTCGGGCAGGCTGCCGACCTGCAGGTGCGGCACCCGCGCAGCAGCGCAGAGGCTCGTCAGGTCGGCCCCGTGCGGGGTGCCGAAGAGGGTGTCGAAGCGGTCGGCGTGCTCGGGCGCTCCCTGCTCGAGGGTCGCGAAGATCGACCCGCCGTCGTCGTTGACCACGACGATCGTCAGGTCCGGCCGCTCCTCGCGCGGGCCGAGGAGGAGACCCGTCGTGTCGTGCAGGAACGTCACGTCGCCCATCAGCGCCAGCGCGCGTGAGGACCGCGGTCGGCCGAGCGCTGCGCCGACCGCCGAGCTGACGGTCCCGTCGATGCCGGCCAGGCCGCGGTTGGCGATGACCTTGCGGCGGCCACCGACCTCGTAGCGGGCGACCATCAGGTCGAGGTCCCGGATCGGGTTCGAGGCACCCACGAACAGCAGGCCACCCGGCGGCAGCGCGCGGCTGACGGCCCCGGCCACCTCGTACGGCGTGAGGTCGGGCTCCTCGGCGAGGAGGCGGTCGAGCTGCTGCGACACCGACCGGTCGGCCTGCTGCCAGGCGTCGGCCCACGACGTGTCGGTCGCGTCCTCGACCAGCAGGTGGTCCGCCTCGTGGTCGACCGGGAAGGGGCGGCGCGTCCACATGCCGCGGTGCCGCGCCGAGACGACCTCGACGTCGGCCCGCCCGAGCAGGCGCGAGACCGGGCGCGACAGGGTCGGGTGGCCCAGCACCAGGACCCGCTCGACCTGCTCCCCGAGCTCGCCGTCCAGCAGGAGCCGGTAGGTGCGGATCGCGCTGGCACCGGTGCGGCAGCCGCTCGACGGCTCCGCGAGCAGCGGCCAGGCAGCCCTCTGCGCGATGACGCGGGCGATGGGCCCGGCATCGTCGCCGGCGACCACCACGGTGCGGGGGCCTGCTTCGACCATCAGGCTGGTCTGCACCGGGCCGGGGTCGTCGTCGACCCACTCGGGGGCACTGTCGGCAGGCGTCCATGCGTCGTCGGGGAGCAGCGGGTCGTCGAGCTGGACGTTGAGGTGGACCGGCCGGCGGTGGCGGTGCTGCCGCAGGAAGCCGAGGAGCTCCTCGAGGTCGGCTGCCGCCACGTCGAGGGTCGCCGCGAACGCACCGAAGATGCGGGCCTGGTCGGTGGTCTGGTTGGCGCCGGTGCCGCGCAGGCGGGCCGGGCGATCAGCGGTGACGACCACCAGCGGGACCCCGGCGTGGGCCGCCTCCATCACGGCGGGCAGCAGGTGGGCGACGGCCGTCCCGGAGGTGCACACGACGGCGGCCGGGTCGCCTCCGACCTTGGCCAGGCCCAGGGCGAGGAAGCCGGCCGTGCGCTCGTCGATCCGGGTGTGCAGGCGCAGGCCACCGGCCTGGGCGGCGTCGTGCAGCGCGAAGGACAGCGGTGCGTTGCGCGAACCGGGAGCCAGGACCACCTCACCGACGCGTGCACCGCGCAGCGCCGTCACGACCGTGCGAGCCAGCTGCGTCGAGGCGTTCACGAGGACCGATCCTGCCCTACGTCACTGAGCCGGGCGCGCCAGTGGGCCACCCGGTCGTCGGCGGCCGCGAGCCGGGCGAGGGCGTCCTCGTCGACCACCGGCCGCCCCACCCGCAGCATCCCGTCGACCGGCAGGAGCGGGTCGGCCGCGACGTCGTCGGTGAGCATCTGGACCGTGGCCAGCCCGCAGGCGTGGTGCAGCTCCGGCAGGGCCGCCGCGAGGGCGACGCCGGCCGCGATGCCGACGCTCGACTCGATGGCGCTGGAGACCACGACCGGCATCCCGATGTCCTCGGCGATCCGCAGGCATGCCCGGACACCGCCGAGCGGCTGGACCTTGAGCACCGCGATGTCAGCTGCCTCGAGGTCGCGCACGCGGTAGGGGTCCTCGGCCCGGCGGATCGACTCGTCGGCGGCGATCGGCACGGCCACGCGACGGCGGACGACGGCCAGGTCCTCGACGGCCGCCACCGGCTGCTCGACGTACTCCAGACCGCCGGCGGCGCGGTCGATCGCCGCGATCGCGCGGACCGCCTCGTCGACGTCCCACGCACCGTTGGCGTCCACGCGCACCAGGCCGTCGGGCCCGAGGGCGTCGCGCACCGCCTCGACGCGCGCCACGTCGTCGGCCAGCGTCTGGCCCCGCTCGGCGACCTTGACCTTGGCCGTCCGGCAGCCGCCGGCCCTGACGATGGCGTGTGCCCGCTCGGGGTCGGTGGCCGGGACGGTGACGTTGACGGGTACGACGTCGCGCAGCGGCTCCGGCCAGCCCACGTCGGCCGCCTCGTGCGCGCAGGCGAGCCACGGGCGCGCGGTCGCGTCGTCGTACTCGAGGAACGGCGACCACTCCCCCCACCCGGCGTCGCCGCGCAGGAGCACCCCCTCGCGCTCGGTGATGCCGCGGAACCTCGTGCGCAGCGGGATGGAGAAGACGTGCAGGTCGGCCGTCACAGCGCGGCCCGGATGGCCTGCCGGTCGACCTTGCCGTTGGGCAGCAGCGGCAGGCTGTCGACCCACCGGAACTCGCGCGGCGCCCACGACCGGGGGTGCTCGAGGCTGACCCAGTCACGCAGCTCGCCCTCGCGGACGTTGCCGACCACGACGGCGACGACCCGCTGGCCCCACTCGGGGTCGGGGACGCCGAGGACCTCGGCGTCCTGGACGAGCAGGTGCTGGCGCAGGCGCTGGGCGACGGCGGTCACCGGGATCTTCACGCCGCCGCTGACGACGACGTCGTCGATGCGCCCGATGACCTGCAGGCGCCCGTCCTCGTCGAGGCGTCCGGCGTCGGAGGTGAGGAACCAGCCGTCGACGACGGACTCGGCGGTCAGCGCGGGGTCGTCGGCGTAGTGGCTGAACAGGGTGGGTCCGGCGATCCGGATGCGCCCCTCGGCGCCGATCGTCACGCCGACGCCGTCGAGGGGCAGGCCGTCGTAGACGCACCCGCCGGAGGTCTCGGAGGAGCCGTAGGTCGCGACGACGCGGACGCCGAGCTCCTCGGCTCGCCGGCGCACCTCCGGGTCCAGCCCGCCGCCGCCGACCAGGACGGCGTGGCAGCGCGCGAGGGCGGCGACCTGCTCGGGATTGCCCACGATGCGGTGCAGCTGGGTGGGCACGAGCGAGGCGAACGTCGGGGTGTCGGCGTGGTCCGCGGCCATCGCACGCCCGACGTCGAGGCCGTCGACGACGACGGGCTCGTGCCCGGCGACCAGGGAGCGCACGATGACCTGCACCCCCGCGACGTACGACGACGGGAGGGCGAGGAGCCACCGGCCGGACCCGCCGAGCCGGCGCGCGGACGCCTCGACGCTGGCGAGCACGGCGCGGCGCGGGATGACGACGCCCTTGGGCCTGCCCGTGGAGCCGGAGGTCTCGATCAGGAGCGGCGGAGCGGCATCGGCCTCCAGCCACCGCGACAGCTGCCGGATGGCGACGGAGGGTTCGTCCGAGGGGCGCAGGAAGCTCACCCGACGAACGCTAGTGGCTCTGCCCCGGCTCGCGGGCTCCGCTCCGCGGCGCACGTCGTAGTGTCGCGACCATGACCGCGTACTGGATCACCACCTACAAGGCCGTCCACGACCCCGACAAGGTGGCGGCCTACGCCACCCTCGCCGGGCCCGCGCTGACCGCGGCGGGCGGGCGGTTCCTGGCGCGGGGCGTGCCGGAGGTGACCTTCGAGAAGGGCGAGGCCACCCGCACGATCGTGATCGAGTTCCCGTCGGTCGAGGCGGCGGTCGCCGCGCACGACACCGAGGCCTACCAGGAGGCGCTCCGCGCCCTCGACGGCGGCGCGGACCGCGACATGCGCGTGGTGCCGGGCGCGTAGCCGCCGCCGAGCGCCGCTTCGATCCCCGTCGGGGGCGTGGCATCGTGGAGGGATGGACGCCTTCCGGCTCGTCATGACCGTCGTCGTGATGGTGGGGGTCGTCGTCGCCATCCTGCTCTTCGAACGACGCCGGGCGGAGCGCATCAGGCGTGACACCGCGCGGATGGCGCAGGGCCACCCCGATCCCGAGGTGGAGGACGACGGCCGTACGCCGTAGCCGCGGGTCGCCTCAGGTGGCGACGGCCTCGCGGACCCGGTCGAGCATCGCCTGCTCGCCGGCGCTGACCTGCTCGGCGTGGAAGCCCATGAAGCCGCCCTCCTTGGCGGCCTCGGCCGCCGCCTGGGCACTCGCGAGCAACCACGCGCCGTACGCCGTCGCCTCCTCGGCCGTCGCGGTGCCGGCCACGACCGCCACCACCTCGCGCAGCTCGGCGACCACCTCGTCCCCGACGGCCGGCCCCGTGGGCTTGTACCCCTTCAGCGGGTGACGGCGCTCCTGCACCATGCCCTGGACGTCGAGCGCCACGTCGGACAGGAGCTCCTCGCGGCTCGGCGGGCTGGTGGCCGACCTCATCGAGGCCATCGTCTCCTTCGCGGCCTCGATGGGGCCGCCCGGATCGGCCAGGGAGATCGCCAGCCCGGCCACGAACGGCGCCCGCACGATCCGGGCCCATTCCTCCTCGGAGAAGTCACTCTTCGTCGTCACGCCATCGTCCCTTCCGCGCGGTGGCCGCACCCCGTCCGAGCCCGGCACGGTCGCCAGTCTCCGCCGCGCCCGGGACGACGGCATCCCACGCCACGGGGGAGGTCGGACTCCGAGCGGACCCTTCGTGGCACCTAGGGCGTGTCTCCCAAAGATCGGCGGGGATGGCCGGGATTGTTGACGCATGTCGCGTTCTGCCGTGTTGAACGAC
>NZ_CANKYS010000002.1 GCF_947488025.1 uncultured Nocardioides sp.
CGGGGCCTCCAGCTCCGTCGACGGGCAGCCACAACGGCTGGTCGAAATGTCCTGAAGGATCACGTGCATAACAAGCATGGGCGGATGATCGCTCGCGCGGCTCTACGCGGCTTACGCAGGGTCCAGGTCCGACGAGATCTTGCTGAAGACGGCGAGGTCGACTCTTCCGGAGTGGACGAATCCGCCTGACCGCGCGACTCCTTCGTGAATGAACCCGGCCGACAGTGCTGCCTTCTGCGAAGCCTTGTTGCCGGTCGCACAGTGGATCACGACGCGCGCCATGTTCTGATCAGACAGCGCCCAGTCGGCCAGAACCCTCGACGCCTTACCCGCCAGGCCGTGTCCTCGCGCCCAAGGCGCGACCCAGTAGCCAATCTCGGTCTGGCGCGCAAGCCAGTCGGTCTTCTTCAAGTCGATGACTCCGCAGAGCCTCCCAGCAATCTCGATCCGTCGCACAAGACCTGCGCCGCTCGTGTGCATCTCGGGTGCGATGTCCTCGATGAATGCGCGCGCTGCGTCGGCGGTGTAAGGCTTTGGCAGTGGTAGCCACCACTGAGTGGTCTCGTCGCGACATGCGTGGGTGACGTCCTCAATGTCACCGGAGTCCAGAGGGCTGAGGCGGAAGCCGTCACCCTCCAGCACTTCATCTTCGAACTGACTCCCCATGCCCAGAGGCTAAGGCCGGTCTCGACGGCGGATGCACGCACATCGGCTGCTTGTTCCATTGACCCCAGGACCGGGTCTGGCGAGGCTCGGTCCAGGCGCCCGGGTCGTCGCTCTCATTTCGGCTGCCCACGCTGGTCGTGTGGCTCTCATTTGGCCTGCGTGACCCGGGCGTCGCGAGGGCCATGGAGAGGCTCAAGAGGGGATTGCCCAGCTCGAAGCAGCGTTGCCCTCCCGGCTCGACAACCAGTGACTGGACCGAGTATCGGAGGAGCAGATGAACGACGAGAGCAGTCGTGTGGTGATCGGGATGGACCCACACAAGCGGTCGGTGACCATCGAGGTGATGACAGCCGACGAGACCGTCCGCGGTGGCGGTCGCTATGCCACCGACGAGGCCGGGTTCGCCGCGATGAGGCGCTATGTCAGCCAGTTCCCGCACCGGGTCTGGGCGATCGAGGGATGCTCGGGGATCGGCCATCACGTCGCGGTCCGGCTGCTCGCCGCCGGCGAAGAGGTCGTCGACGTGCCACCGAAGCTGTCGGCGCGAGCCCGGGTGTTCTCGACCGGTCAGGGACGCAAGACCGACGCCACTGACGCCCACTCCGTCGCACTCGTCGGGACCCGGATGGCCGGCCTGCGTCCGGTCGTCAACGACGAGCAGCTCGCCGTGCTGCGACTACTGGTCGATCGGCGTCGCTCGCTCGGTGAGGAGCACACCCGCAAGACCTCCCAGCTGCACCAGCTGCTGCTCGAGCTGATCCCCGGTGGCGCGAAGCGCGACCTGTCCGCGGCTCAGGCCAAGGCGCTGCTGGCCAAGATCCGGCCGCGAGATGTGGTCGGCAAGACCCGCCGCCGGGTGGCCGCTGAGCTCGTCGCGGACCTCGAGCGGATCTACGCCCGGAAGAAGGAAGCGAACAGGGAGCTCACCGAGCTCGTGAAGGACACCGGAACCACGCTGTTGGACCTGCACGGCATCGGGCCCACCGGTGCCGCTCGGTTGCTGGTCGAGGTCGGCGACATCACCCGGTTCCCGAACAAGGCCCACTTCGCGTCCTGGAACGGCACCGCACCCATCGATGCCTCTTCCGGTGACCAGACCCGGCACCGGCTGTCGCGCAAGGGCAACCGGCAGATCAACCGGGTCCTGCACACGATGGCCCGCGTGCAGCTGCGCAATCCCACCGAGGGCGGGCCTACTACGACCGCAAGAAGGCTGACGGGAAAGCGCCCATGGAAGCCATGCGGTGCGTGAAGCGTCGACTGTCCGACATCGTCTTCCAGACCATGCTCAACGACGCTGTCCGCACCACCGCGGCGACGAAGAGGACGGGCCCGGGAGGGCAACGGGGCGACGACTCTGACTCCAGCGCGGCCGGCTCACAGCCCCACACCAACTCTTCGGACAAGCCACTTCCCGGACCCGCCAGAACCCAGCCTAGAACTCCACTCCCTGCTGCGTCTTGACACAGAGGGGTGCCAGATCCGTACGTTCGGGTGCCAACATCGCTTGAAGTGCGCCAGCTAGGAAATCAGGGTGAAGCTGCTTGCGACACGCAGCTCGAGGGGCGAGTACTCGATGGTGCCCGCCGGTCCTCCTGGCGCCGGTGGTGCTGTCGACCTGAAGAGGCGGAGGTGCTCGGTGACGCCGTGGACCTCGTGGGGGCTGGTGTCTCCCGGATCGGCGACCCAGGAGGCCCACCCGGGTGACTCCTTGACGTAGTTGCAGCGTTCGCAGAGGCCTTGGCCGTTGCTGGCCTCGGTGCGGCCGTCGTCTGCGGCGGGGGTGACGTGGTCGTGGTGGCGGATGGCGGCGTTGCAACCGGTGGTGCGGCAGGTGCCGCCGTCGCGGAGGTCGAGGAACTCGGCGAGGAGCCCGTCGAAGCGTCGGCTCGTGGACTCCATCGCGACGAGCGCCCGGTCGGCCGGGGTGACGAAGAGCCGCCGGAGGGTGGCCTTCGCGGCGTGGCTGGCGCGGCGGACGAGGTCGGTGCACAGGGCGGCGGGGAGGTGTCCGGCGCCCAGGATCTGGCCGGGCTCGGTGCCGTCGCCGAACAATGACTCAACGCCGATGACGAGGTTGACCTTGACGGGCGGGGTGTCGGCGGCGGGGTCGAGTCCGGTGATCCGCGCGGCCAGGGTGTCGGCGCGAACCTGTCCCGCGGTGCGCGAGTCACCGGCGGCGCGGGCGGCGGCCACCTCGGCGTCGAGCGCGCCACGGACTGCAGCCAGGTCCTCGAGCGGCAGGATGGCCGTGAGTCGACCGGTGCCGTCGTCGAGGGCGCGACTGGTGACGCCGCGGTCGGCGCGTGCCCGCCGACAACGGCGGGTCTCGGACTCTGCGGCGTGGGTGAGGCACGAGCGCCGCACGGCGTCGCGGAGACGGACGTCGCCGAGACCGGCCAGCCGAGGCGCCAGGTCTTCATCGACCCGGCTCCGTTGTTCGGGCGTGAGGTGGGCGACCTCGCGCGCGACAGCGAACGCCCGGTCCTCGGTCAGCTCTCCGCGAGCCAGCGCGGCCAGAGTCAGCGGCAGGTGGTCACGCAGGCGGCGGGACAGCAGCACCCGCTGCTCACCGCCGTAGGGACTGGCCAGGGTCGCGAGCGCCACCTCGGCGCCGACCGACATCGCCCGCGGGGGCGTACGCCGACCGGACGCGGGGACGTCCTCGCTGTCGGCAGCATCGGCGAAGGTGGCGGCCACGACGACCTGGGCGGCTGCCGCTGCGGACTTGATCCGCTCGAGCGCTTCGAGCTGGTCGAGGTGATCGACCGGAAGCGCGCCCGGGACCAGGTCCGCGAGCAGGTCTGCGAGGGCATGGACTTCTCCCGGATGACAGGGCGTGTCAGCCGCCTGCGTCACCATGGTTGCCCCCTTGTTCGTATCGAACTCTTGTTCGATTATCGCAGTTTCTGGCGTCACCGTCAACGCCCGCGAGTCCGCAATTGGCGCCCATCGTTCCGGCACACGACCACCGGGAGCAGGCGAGGGCAGTACCGAGCTCAGGCGTTGACGACGTCCACGGCGACCGCCTGCGCGTCTGCGACGGCCTGGTCGAGGACCGCCCGCTTCGGATCAGGCACCGGCAGCCAGGGACCGACCACCGTGAGCGACGACAGGCGGGGGTCGTCGAGAACGGCATCGACCGCGGGGTGGTCCCCGCCGGCCACCACGAGCCGGGCTCCGCCGAGGATCCGGGCGGCGTGGTCGGCGGCCGCCTCGTAGGCCTGCCGTGCCTGGTTGTCGCGCCGGCGGGCGAAGCGCTGCTGGCTCTGGCCGCCGGCCTTGGTGCGGCCCTGCACGTGGCGCTGGCCGATCTTGTGCTCGACGAGCGTGGCGCCGCTCAACCGGGCGACGGCGAAGCCGCCCTTGCGCACGAGCAGCACGCCCCACTCCCCCGGCGCCCGGGCGGCTGAGGCGAAGTCGCCGGCCTCGGCAGGACCGTCGTACGTCGTCGCGAACGGCAGCCGCGCGGTGAAGTGGGACCCGTCTGCGGCCTCCCCGCACAGCGCACCACCGGAGGCTGACAGCACCGCGCCACCGTGGCCGGTCGCGAAGTTCGCGACCCACCGCTCCCAGCGCGTGGGCGGGACCAGGACGGAGGGCACGACCGTCCTCAGAGGAAGTCGAGCGGGTCGAACTCGTCGATCGGGATGACCCGGGTGCGCGGCAACGGGGTGTTGAAGGCGCCGAGGTCGTACTCGAGGTCGAAGATCCGCAGGCCGGGGAGATTGCGGAACTGGGAGTTGACGAACTCCGTGAAGCCGATGACACCGACCTGTCGGCTGCCGTCGCAGAGCGCGGACACCTGGTCGACGAAGTCGCCGTCGTGGCTGACCAGCACGACGTCGGCCTCACGGTGGACGAGCGCCTCGGCGGTGCGCTGGATGGCGATGTCGACGACCTTGCCCTCACCGCTCAGCGGGATCGGCTTGAAGCCGATCGCCAGGAGCGCCTGCACGAAGCTGATCGGCAGCTCGGTGGTGGCGGCGAGGAAGAAGAGGCCGGTGACGTCCTGGTCGAAGGACCGCTCGGCCCACTCCAGGAGCCGGTCCCAGCGCGGACGTTCCTCCGGACGCGGACGCCGACCCAGGATCGAGGTGCCCAGGGTGGCGTCGATGTTCTCCCCGTCGACGAGGAGGTAGGTCATCCGCTCAGCCATGCGAGGACTCTCCCACACGCAGCCGTGCGCCTCAGGGCTGGTAGACGACCTCGAACGACTCGGTCACGTCGTCACCGGTGACGGTCACGTCGCTGACCTCGATCAGCGCACGCGGTCGGCCCGCGCCGTCGCACAGGATGGACAGCACGCCGGCTTGGGGCAGGTCGCCGGCGTAGTCGGCCACCGCTGCGGTCGTGCTCCCCCGCTCCTCGGCCAGCACGGTCTCGACGTAGGCGTCGGACTCCTCCGCCGAGTCGCCGTACGCCCAGGCCGGAGGCGGCACCGACTCCAGCGTCGTCGGCCCGAAGTAGGTCGGCGCCGCGTTGAGCTTGGCGTGGAAGCGGGCGAGGTCCCAGAAGACCCGCAGCTCCTCGTGGTCGAAGTCGATCTCGGACAGCTCGACATTGCTGGGCTCGACCTCGGGATCCATGTCCGAAGGGTAGCCAGTCAGGCCACGGCGGCGACGTACGCCGCGTAGTCCCGCGCGGCCTCCATCGCACCGGGACGCGGCGGCGCCTGCGGATCGAGACCGAGGTCGCGGTCGGCGAGCACCTGCTGGAGCAACGGGCGCCACGCGGGGTCGCCGTGCACCATCGCCCAGCGCAGCGCGTCGCGCTTGCTGGCGACCTCCCCTGTGCGGATGGTGTAGAGGCTGCGGCTGGCCTGCACGACGAGGTAGCGCTGGCACCACGCGACGGTCGGCGGGCACCAGCCCAGCACGTCGTCGGTCAGCGTAGCCAGGCCCGCCCGCGCGCTGTCGCGCAGCACGTCGGCGGGGACCGGGTCCATCAGCCGCACCGGGCACGGGCCGACCAGGGTGATGCCGTGCTCGCGCAGGATCCAGCGCGTCCAGGGCTGGTTGCAGTGCTCCGACCACGACATGACGTCCGAGCCGTGGTCGACGTGGAGCCACTCCCTGCCCAGCCCCGCCACCGACCTCAGGTCCTCGGAGACCGCGTACGAGCCCTCGAGGTGGCCGAACCAGAAGCCGTCGCGATGGGGCAGGTCGGCGTGGAGACGACGGAGAGCGGCCTCCTGCCCGGCGTCCGGCCGCTCACGCACCACCAAGAGGAAGTCGCAGTCGCTGTGCAGGTCGCCCGCACCCAACGCGAACGACCCCTGCAGGTAGGCGCCGACGAACGACGGCCCGAGCGCCTCCTGGGCGCCGGTGACGAGGTCGTGGAGCACGCCGTTGAGCTCGGCGTAACGCGTCGGGTGGGGGTTGAGCACGGATGGAGTGTGCGCCTGTCGGCGCACCGCCGCCACGGATTATCGGCGCGTGGCCCGAGTCGACCCACTGGTCCGCGGGCAGACCCCGGGCTACGGTCGAAGGTCCCACCCACTCGGAGGTCTCATGCGCCGCACCACCGTCTCGCTCGCCGTCGCCGCCCTCGCCGTGACGCTGTTGCCTGGCGCGTCACCCACCACCGCTGCTGTCGGTCCCCCGGACCGCCCGTTCCCGGCCCGCATCGAGCTCCCCGACGGCTTCCAGCCCGAGGGCATCGCCCTCGGCCCGGGCCCCACGGCGTGGTTTGGCTCGCGCGCCGACGGCGACATCTACGAGGTGTCGCTGCGCACGGGCGAGGGCAGCGTCATCAGCGAGGGGCCCGGCACGCCGTCGCTGGGGATGAAGTCCGACCGCGACGTGCGTCTCTATATTGCCGGCGGCACCTCAGGGACGGCTCGGATCGTCGACACGGGGACCGGCACGGTGGAGCGGACCTACCAGCTCGCCGCTGCGCCGAGCTTCGTCAACGACGTCGTGCTGACCAAGGGCGCCGCGTGGTTCACCGACTCGAACCGGCCCCAGCTCTACCGCGTGGACCGCGGTCCGGACGGGGAACCGGGCGCGACCGCGACCGCCGTGCCGCTGACCGGCGAGTGGGTGCAGTCCGCCGGGCTCAGCGCCAACGGCATCAGCACCACCCCGACCGGTGACGCCCTGCTCGTCGTCAACACGACCAGCGGGCTGCTCTACCGCGTCGACCCGGCCACCGGCGAGGCGACCGAGGTCGACCTCGGCGGCGCTTCCCTCACCCGGGGCGACGGGATGCTGCGGCACGGGCGCACGCTCTACGTCGTACGCAATTCCCTCAACGAGATCGCCGTCCTGCGCCTCTCCCGCACCGGGCTGAGCGGCCGGCTCGTGCGGACCATCGTCCAGGAGGACCTGCCCCCCGGGGCGTCGTTCGACGTGCCGACGACGGTGGCGAGGTTCGGCGCGCACCTCTACCTGCCCAACGCGCGGTTCACGACCCCGGCGACCCCGACCACCGACTACTGGGTGACCAAGGTGCGGGCGAGGGCCGGCGACTGAGCCCGCCGGTCGCCCGAGGCGCGCCGCCTCGGGTAACGGGTCGACGAAAGCACTCCCGCCCCCACTGATGGGGGCGGGAGTGCTGTTTCGGACCAGTTACCGGACGAGCAGGACGACCTCAGACGTTGAAGCCGAGTGCCCGCAGCTGCTCGCGACCGTCGTCGGTGATCTTGTCCGGACCCCACGGCGGCATCCAGACCCAGTTGATCGCGACGTCGCCGACGAGGCCCTCGAGGGCCGACTCGGTCTGGTCGGTGATCACGTCGGTGAGCGGGCAGGCCGCCGAGGTGAGGGTCATGTCGAGGACGGCGTTGCTGTGCTCGTCGAGGTGCACGCCGTAGACGAGGCCGAGGTCGACGACGTTGATCCCGAGCTCGGGGTCGACGACGTCCTTCATCGCCTCGGTCACGTCGTCGGCGGTCACCGTCGAGGTGCCGCCGCCCTGTCCGGCCTCGGGCACGTCGGGGAGGTCGCCGTGGTCGATGCCCTGGGGGTCGGTCATGAGGTGACTCCTTCTGATTGGGCCTGGGTGGTCGCGTCCTTCCACGCCATCCAGGAGAGCAGCGCGCACTTCACGCGCGCGGGGAACTTGGCGACACCGGCGAACGCGATGCCGTCCTCGAGGACGTTCTCGTCGGGCTCGACCTGCCCCTTGCCCTGCATGAGCTCGAGGAAGGTCCCGTGGATCGACATCGCCTCGTCGACCGGCTTGCCGATGACGAGGTCGGTCAGCACCGACGCCGACGCCTGCGAGATCGAGCAGCCGACGCTGTCGTACGACACGTCCTGCACGACACCGTCGGCGAGGTGCACCCGCAGGGTGACCTCGTCGCCGCAGGTCGGGTTGACGTGGTGGACCTCGGACTCGAAGGGGTCGCGGAGGCCCTTGTGGTGCGGGTTCTTGTAGTGGTCCAGGATGATCTCCTGGTAGAGGCTGTCGAGCTCGGCACTCATGTTCATCCCACCTTGAAGTAGCTGCGGGTGTGGTGGAGCGCCTCGACCAGCGCGTCGATCTCGGCCGGCGTCGTGTAGAGGTAGGACGACATCCGGGTCGAGCTCTGCACGCCGAAGCGCGCGTGAGCCGGCTTCGCGCAGTGGTGTCCGGCCCGCACGGCGACGCCGCGCGAGTCGAGGACCTGCGCGATGTCGTGCGGGTGGACGCCGGCGAGCTCGAAGGAGATCGCCCCTCCGCGGTCGGCCGCGTCGAGGGGGCCGAGGACGGTGAGGCCAGGCACCGACTGCAGGCCCTCGAGGGCGTACGCCGTGATCGCCTGCTCGTGGCGGTGGATCGCGTCGAGCCCGATGTGGCGGAGGTAGTCGACCGCGGCACCGAGCCCGACGGCCTCGACGATCGGCGGGGTGCCGGCCTCGAAGCGGTGCGGCGCCCGGGCGTAGGTCGAGCGCGCCATGGTGACGGTCTCGATCATCTCGCCGCCACCGTGGAAGGGCGGCAGCTCGTTGAGGAGCTCCTCACGCCCCCACAGCACGCCGATCCCCGTCGGCCCGGTCACCTTGTGGCCGGTGAAGACGAGGAAGTCGCACCCCGTCGCCTGTACGTCGACCGGGAGCTGCGGCGCGGCCTGCGACGCGTCGACGACCGAGACGGCGCCGACCGACTTCGCCCGGGCCACGAGGTCCGTGACCGGGTTGATCGTGCCGAGCATGTTGGACACCCAGGTGAAGGCGACGACCTTGGTGTGCTCGTCGACCAGCTGGTCGGCGTTGCTCAGGTCGAGCCGGCCGTCGTCGGTCAGCCCGAACCACCGCAGCTCGGCGCCCGAGCGCTCGCAGGCGAGCTGCCACGACACGATGTTGGAGTGGTGCTCCATCTCGGTGATGACGACGTTGTCGCCGGGACCGAGCTCGATCGTGCGAGCCAGCAGGTTGAGCGCCTCGGTCGCGTTCTTGGTGAAGATCACCTCGTTGCGCGACGGGGCATTGAGGAACGTCGCGACCTGGTCCCGCGCCCCCTCGTAGGCCTCCGTCGACTCCGCGCCGAGCTGGTGCATGGCGCGGGCGATGTTGGCGTTGTGCCGCTCGAGGTGGTCGACCATCGTGTCGATGACGACCTGCGGCTTCTGCGAGGTGTTGGCGCTGTCGAGGTAGACCAGCGGCACTCCGCCCGCGAGCGTGCGCTCGAGGATCGGGAAGTCCTTGCGGATCACGTCGAGATCCGGAAGCAGTCCTTCCATTGCGTTACCTCGTTTCGGCGGTGTGAGAAGTGGTGCTGGTCAAGGCGGAGGAGCGAAGGCGACCTTTGAGCGGAGCGGGTCGTCGAGCGACGACAACGCAGGCCAGTGCCGCTTATCGCGCCGCCGACAGGTACTTGTCGTAGCCCTCGGCCTCAAGCGCGTCGGCGAGCTCCTTGCCGCCGGACTCGGCGACCTTGCCGTCGACGAAGACGTGGACGTAGTCGGGCTCGATGTAGCGCAGGATGCGGGTGTAGTGGGTGATGAGCAGGACACCCTTGCCCTCGCGCTCGCGGAAACGGTTGACGCCCTCGGCCACGATCTTCAGCGCGTCGATGTCGAGACCGGAGTCGGTCTCGTCGAGCACCGCGACCTTGGGGTCGAGCAGCTCGAGCTGCGCGATCTCGTGGCGCTTCTTCTCGCCACCGGAGAAGCCCTCGTTGACGCTCCGGGTGCCGAAGGACGGGTCGAGGTTGAGCCGCTCCAGCGCGCCGTTGACGTCCTTCACCCACGTGCGCAGCTTGGGGGCCTCGCCGTCGACCGCGGTCTTGGCGGTGCGGAGGAAGTTGGACACCGAGACGCCGGGGACCTCGACGGGGTACTGCATCGCGAGGAACATCCCGGCGCGGGCGCGCTCGTCGACCGAGAGGGACAGCACGTCCTGGCCGTCGAGGGTCACCGAGCCGCCGGTGATCGTGTACTTCGGGTGGCCGGCGATGGAGTAGGCCAGCGTCGACTTGCCGGAGCCGTTGGGCCCCATGATCGCGTGGGTCTCGCCCTCCTTGATGGTGAGGGTGACGCCCTTGAGGATCTCCTTGGGGCCGTCCTCGGTGTCGACGGTGACGTGCAGGTCGGTGATGACGAGCTTGCTCATGCGGGGGTGACTCCGTTCAGGGTGGTCTCGGTGTCGACGTACACGTCGCTGGTGCCGTCGGGGTTGGCGCGTACGTCGATCGGGAAGGTGGCGACCGGCTCGGTCGCCGGGAGGTTGGTGGGCTTGCCGGTGCGCAGGTCGAACATCGACCCGTGCAGCCAGCACTCGATCTGGCAGTCGGCGACCTCGCCCTCGCTGAGGGCGACCGCGGCGTGGCTGCACTCGTTCTGCAGCGCGAAGACCTCGTCGCCGTCGCGGGCGACGACGATCTCGTGGCGACCCAGCGTCACCGCGAGGCCCTGGTCGGCCCGGACCTCGTCGAGTGCGCAGGCGCGCTCGAACGCCATCAGCTCTCCGACCCGAAGGCGGCGAGCGAGCCGACGTCCTTGAGGACGTTCTTGGCGAGCTCGGCCTCCACGGTGGTCAGCAACCGGTCCTCGATGGAGGGCACGCCGACCTTGCGGATGAGGTCGTTGAAGAAGCCGTGCACGACCAGGCGCTGGGCCTCCTGCTCGGAGACGCCGCGCGACTGGAGGTAGAACAGCTGCTCGTCGTCGAACCGCGCGGTGGTCGAGGCGTGACCGGCACCCTCGATCTCGCCGGTCTCGATCTCGAGGTTGGGGATCGAGTCGGCCTGGCAGCCGTCGGTGAGGACGAGGTTGCGGTTCTCCTCGTAGGTCTCGATGCCCTCCGCCACCTTGCGGATCAGCACGTTGCCGACCCACACGGTGTGCGCCTTCTCGCCCTGCAGCGCGCCCTTGTAGACCGCGTGGGACTTGGTGCGGGGAGCGGTGTGGTCGGCGAAGATCCGGTGCTCGATGTGCTGGCCGGCGTCGGCGAAGTAGAGGCCGAGCAGCTCGGCGGAGCCGCCGGGACCGTCGTAGGTGACGTTGGCGTCCATCCGGACCACGTCGCCGCCGAAGGAGATCGCGGCGTGCTTGTAGCTCGCGTCGCGACCCACGAGGGCCTGGTGGTGGGACAGGTGGACGGCGTCGTCGGCCCAGTCCTGGATCGAGACGACCGTGACGTCGGCGCCGGCACCCACGGCGACCTCGACGACCGCGGCGATCGTGGAGGAGCCGGTGTGGTTGAGGACGACGATGGCCTTGCTGTGCGCGCCGAAGCGCAGGGCGACGTGCCCCGCCTCGGTCACCGTCACGTCCTCGCCGTCGAGGTCGACGACGATCGGTTCGGCGACCTCGGTGTCGGCCGGCACGTCGATCAGCAGGCTCGAGGGCACCTCGGCCAGCACCCGTGCGGCCCAGCGCGTGTTGGGCACGAGGCCGGAGATGCCGCGCAGCGCGCGCGCCTCGTCGCCCGACACGCCCTCGATGCGGACGCCCTCGGGGGTGTTCCAGGTGCAGGAGGTCGCCGAGGGCATGAACTCGGCGTCGGCGTGCAGGCCCTTGAGCCGCTTGAGCGGCGTGAAGCGCCAGATCTCCTCGCGGCCGGTCGGGACCTCGTGGTCGGCGACGTCGAACGAGCCGGCCGGGTGGAGGTGGCTCTCCACCTTGCCGTGCTCGGGTCCCTGCTCCAGCGCGGAGCGGACGGAATCAGTGGTGACGGTCAAAGCTCTACTTTCTTCGTTCCTCGGGCGTACGGCGTCGGGTGGGGCGGTCAGCCGACCGCGCCCTCCATCTGCAGCTCGATGAGTCGGTTGAGCTCGAGGGCGTACTCCATCGGCAGCTCCTTGGCGATCGGCTCGACGAAGCCGCGCACGATCATCGCCATCGCCTCGTCCTCCTCCATGCCTCGCGACATGAGGTAGAAGAGCTGGTCGTCGGAGACCTTCGAGACGCTCGCCTCGTGGCCCATGGACACGTCGTCCTCGCGGATGTCGACGTAGGGGTAGGTGTCGCTGCGGCTGATCTGGTCGACCAGCAGCGCGTCGCACAGCACGTTGGACTTCGAGCCGTGCGCGCCCTCGTTGACCTGGATCAGGCCGCGGTACGACGTACGACCGCCGCCGCGCGCCACCGACTTGCTCAGGATCGAGCTCGAGGTGTGCGGCGCCGCGTGCACCATCTTGGCGCCGGCGTCCTGGTGCTGGCCCTCGCCGGCGAACGCGATGGAGAGGGTCTCGCCCTTGGCGTGCTCGCCCATCAGGTAGACGGCGGGGTACTTCATGGTGACCTTGGAGCCGATGTTGCCGTCGACCCACTCCATCGTCGCGCCGGCCTCGCAGGTCGCGCGCTTGGTGACGAGGTTGTAGACGTTGTTGGACCAGTTCTGGATGGTCGTGTAGCGGACGCGGGCGCCCTTCTTGACGACGATCTCGACGACGGCCGAGTGCAGGGAGTCCGAGGAGTAGATCGGAGCGGTGCAGCCCTCGACGTAGTGCACGTAGGAGTCCTCGTCGGCGATGATCAGCGTCCGCTCGAACTGGCCCATGTTCTCGGTGTTGATCCGGAAGTAGGCCTGGAGCGGGATGTCGACGTGGACGCCCTTCGGGACGTAGATGAACGAGCCACCCGACCACACCGAGGTGTTGAGCGCGGAGAACTTGTTGTCACCGACGGGGATGACGGTGCCGAAGTACTCCTTGAAGAGGTCCTCGTGCTCCTTCAGCGCCGTGTCGGTGTCGACGAAGATGACGCCCTTCTCCTCGAGGTCCTCGCGGATCGAGTGGTAGACGACCTCGGACTCGTACTGCGCGGCGACGCCGGCCACGAGGCGCTGCTTCTCCGCCTCGGGGATGCCGAGCTTGTCGTAGGTGTTCTTGATGTCCTCGGGCAGGTCCTCCCACGAGGTGGCCTGCTTCTCCGAGGAGCGCACGAAGTACTTGATGTTGTCGAAGTCGATCGTCGAGAGGTCGGAGCCCCACGTCGGCATCGGCTTGCGGTGGAAGAGCTTGAGGCCCTTCAGGCGCAGGTCGAGCATCCACTGCGGCTCGGACTTCTTCGAGGAGATGTCGCGCACGACGTCCTCGTTGAGCCCACGCGTGGCAGTAGCACCCGCGGTGTCGGAGTCGGACCAGCCGAACTCGTACTTGCCGATGCCCTTGAGCTCCGGGTTGAGTTCTTCGATGGAGGTCATGCCTTCTCCTTCTCGCTGATCTTCGGGGTCTGGGGGATGCACGTGGTGCACACGCCGTCGCCGTGGGCGATGGTCGCCAACCGCTGGACGTGGGTGCCGAGCACCGAGGCGATCGCCTCGGTCTCGGCCTCGCAGAGCTGCGGGAACTCGTGGGCGACGTGGGAGACCGGACAGTGCTGCTGGCACAGCTGCTCCCCCACGCTCTGCCCGTTGGCTGCAGGGAGGTCACGCACGGACGCGGCGTAGCCGTTCTGCGTGAACACCCGGGCCAGCGCCTCGGCGGGCGTCAGGTCGGGGTCGGTGGCCATGACGGCCGCGTAGTCGCGCTCGACGAAGGCCACCCGGCGCCGCGCGAACTCGACCACGGCGTCCTCACCCTGCGTCTCGGCCAGGAAACGCATGGCCTGCACGGCGAGGTCGTCGTACTGCTGGTCGAAGCTGTCACGCCCGGCCTCGGTGAGCGCGAAGACCTTTGCGGGCCGACCGCGACCGCGGGTGCCGTAGACCTTCTGGTCGCGCGACTCCACGACGCCCTCGTCGACCAGGTGGTCGAGGTGGCGGCGTACGGCGGCGGGGGTGAGGTCGAGCCTCAGGGCCAGGTCGGCGGCCGTCGAGGGGCCGTTCTCGAGGATCGTGCGGGCCACGCGGTCGCGCGTGGGCGCATCGCCCTCACGCTGTGCCGTCGACGTCCTCACGAATTCCACAACGCCAGTGTGTCGTTATTGCTTCCCGCCCTTCAAGCAAGGCTCACCTAACTACCGTTTCCGGTCAGTCGGCGGTGCGCGCCCGGAAGGTGCGGATCGCGAGCGGAGCGACGACGGCCGTGATCACGACGATCCAGCCGATCGTGAAGACGATCGGGTACTGCAGTGGGAGCTCGGCGTCGGCGTGGAGGGGCATGTCGTTGCCCCAGAGCTCGCGCACGGCCTGGGTGAGCGCCGAGATGGGGTTCCACTCCGCGATCGTGCGCAGCCAGTCGGGCATCGAGTCGGTCGGCGCGAAGGTGTTGGCCAGGAAGGTGATCGGGAAGATCGTGGCGAACATGACGCCGTTCACGGCCTCGACCGAGCGCATGGCCGAGCCGACCCAGATGCCGACCCAGATCATCGCGAAGGCCCAGCCCACGAGGAGCAGGTAGCCGAGGGCCGCCCGGAAGACGTCGGTGTGGATGGCCCAGCCGATGGTGAGACCCGTCAGCGACATCACCACCAGCCCGATCGACGAGTGCGCCACGCTCGAGAACGAGCGCCCCACGAGGACTGCTGCAGGATTGATCGGCAGCGAGCGCATCCGGTCGACGATCCCCTTCTCGAGGTCGGCGGTCAGCCCGACGGCCACGATGAAGGACGAGAAGGCGACGGTCTGCGCCATGATCCCCGCGAGCAGGAACGCCTTGTAGCCGCCCTCGATCGGGATGGCGATCGAGCTGCCGAAGACGAAGGCGAACAGCAGCACGAACATCACCGGCTGGATGGTGACGTCCATCAGCATCTCGGGCATCCGCTTGATGTGGATGAAGTTGCGCCGGGCGATGGCGAAGGACTGCCTCAGCAGCCCGGTCTGCCGGATGTCGGGCCTGCTGATCTGCCCGGACCGGGTGGTGGTGCCTGTCTGGTCGTTCACGATGCCTCCTCGGTCTGGTCGTCGGCGAGGTCGTCCTCGGCGCGATGACCGGTCAGGTGCAGGAACACGTCGTCGAGGCTCGGGCGCTTGAGCCCGATGTCGTCGAGCTCGATCCGGCTCTCGGCGAAGAGGCCGGCGATCCGGGTCATGTGGCCGAGCCCCTCGGCCGGGGCGGTGAGCTGGCGGGCGCCACGGTCGGCGTGCACCTCGGCGACGTGGTCCCTGAGCATCTGCTCGGCGATCTCGAGGTCTTCGGGACGGGAGACGGTCACGACGAGCGCGGCCGCGCCGGACTGGTCCTTGAGCTGCAAGGGGGTGCCCTCGGCGATGACCGTGCCCCGGTCGATCACCACGATGTTGTCGGCGAGCTGGTCTGCCTCCTCGAGGTACTGCGTCGTCAGCAGCAGGGTGGTCCCGTCGGCGACGAGCTCGCGCAGCACCTCCCACAGCTCCACGCGCGAGCGCGGGTCGAGGCCCGTGGTCGGCTCGTCGAGGAAGAGGACCGGCGGGGTGGCGATGAGGCTGACCGCCAGGTCGAGGCGGCGCCGCATGCCGCCGGAGTAGGTCTTGGCCGTGCGGTCGCCCGCGTCGGCGAGCGAGAAGCGCTCGAGCAGCTCGTCGCTCGCACGCCGGATGTAGGCGGGGTCGAGGCCGTAGAGGCTGCCGATGAGGCGCAGGTTCTCCCGGCCGGTCAGGAGCTCGTCGACGGTCGCGGCCTGCCCGGTGAGGCCCATGCTGCGCCGCACGGCCGCCGGGTCGCCCAGGATGTCGTGGCCGGCCACCCGCCCGGTGCCCGCCGTGGGACGGGTCAGCGTGGTCATCATCCGCACGGTGGTCGTCTTGCCGGCGCCGTTGGGGCCGAGGAGTCCGAGCACCGAGCCCTCGGGCACGACGAAGGAGACCCCGTCGACGGCCACGGTGTCACCGAAGTGCTTGACGAGGCCCTCGGCCTCGATCGCGAAGGAGCGCGTCATGGCGACCACGCTAGCTGCGGGGACCGACAGCCGCTCCTCATTAAGCCGCACCTAGAATCAGGACGTGCCACCTGCCTCCCCCGCCGTCGTCGTCGACGGCCTGGTGATGGCGTACGGCGACAAGGTGGCCGTCGACGGGTTGTCGCTGGAGGTCGCGCGGGGATCGATCACCGCCGTGCTCGGCCCCAACGGCGCCGGCAAGACCACGACGCTCGAGACCTGCGAGGGCTACCGGGTGCCGCAGCGGGGCACCGTGCGGGTGCTGGACCTCGACCCCCAGCGCGACCGGGCCGAGCTGCTCCCCCGGATCGGCGTCATGCTGCAGAGCGGCGGCGCCTGGAGCGGCGTACGCGCCGTGGAGATGCTGGAGCACATGGCGTCGCTCCACGCCCACCCGCTCGACACTGAGATGCTCGTCGACCGGCTGGGCCTGGCCGAGTGCGGCCGCACCCCCTACCGCCGGCTGTCCGGCGGCCAGAAGCAGCGCCTCGGGCTCGCGATCGCCCTCGTGGGGCGCCCCGAGCTGGTCTTCGTCGACGAGCCGACCGCCGGCATGGACCCGCAGGCGCGTCGCACGACCTGGGAGATGCTCGAGGAGGTCCGCCGCGACGGCGTGACCGTCGTGCTGACGACCCACCACATGGACGAGGCCGAGCACCTGGCCGACCTGATCCACATCATCGACCGCGGCACGCTCATCGCCTCCGGGACGCCTGCCGAGCTGACCCGCGGGGGCCGCTCGGCGACCATCCGGCTGGTCGTGAACCGACCGTTCCCCGACGGTGCGCCCGAGTCGCTGCGCGCCGAGCTGGGTCCGCTCACCGAGGTGCGGCAGCTCGACGAGGTCAGCATGCTCATCCACGGCCCGGCCGACGCCTCCACCCTCGGCCGGGTCTCGAGGTGGTGCGAGGAGCACGGCGTGCTGCCCCAGACGCTGACCCTGGGCCAGCGCACGCTCGAGGACGTCTTCCTCGAGCTCACCGGACGGGAGCTGGCGACGTGACCGTCCACCCGACCGGCACCTTCACCCCGGCGCCCGGCAGCGCCGGGCTCGGGCGGATGGTGCGCGCGCAGGCGCGCATGGAGGCGCGGCTGATGCTGCGCAACGGAGAGCAGCTCCTGCTCGCGATCGTGATCCCGGTGATCGTGCTCGTGGGCGGTGTCGCCGCGGCCGGCCGCCTCGGGAGCACCTTCGAGGGCCACGCGCCCGTCGACCTCCTCACCCCGGGGGTGCTCGCCCTCGCCATCATGTCGACGGCATTCACCTCCGTGGCCATCGCCACCGGCTTCGAGCGCCGCTACGGCGTGATCAAGCTGCTGGGATCCTCTCCCCTGCCCCGCCACGGCCTCCTGCTCGGCAAGGTGCTGGCCCTGCTCAACGTCGTCGCCCTGCAGCTCGTCGTGCTGGTCGCCGTCGCCCTGGCCCTCGGGTGGGAGCCTTCGCTCGCGCATCCGCCGACCGCCGTGGTCGGACTGGTGCTCACGGTCGCCCTGGGAACCGCCGCGTTCGGCTCCCTGGGCCTCCTCGTCGCCGGCGCGCTGCGTGCCGAGGCGACGCTCGCGCTCGCCAACCTCGTCTACCTGCTCCTGATGGCAGGCGGCGGCGTGGTGCTCCCGACCAGCGCCTACGGCGCCGCCGGCGGGCTGATCCAGTGGCTGCCGTCAGGCGCCCTGGGCGAGGCGATGCGCGCTGCGCTCGTGCACTCCGACATCGACAGCCGATCGCTGCTCGTGCTGGCGGCCTGGGCGCTGCTCGGCGCGGTGCTCACGGCCCGGACCTTCAGGTGGGAATGATGGGACGCACCCTGCTCGACTCCCTCGCGCGGTTCCTCTGGCCGCTCGCGGTGGCCAACCTCCTCGCCAACATCGGCATCGTCGTCACCGGCGCTGCTGTCCGGTTGACCGGGTCGGGCCTCGGGTGCCCGACGTGGCCACGCTGCACCGACGCGTCGTACGTCGCCCACGGCGAGCTCGGGATGCACGGTGCGATCGAGTTCGGCAACCGGCTGCTGACCTTCGTCCTGGCCGCCGTCGCGGTGCTCTGCTTCCTCGCTGCCCTCGGGGCGCGGCACCGCCGCGCGACCCGGCTCGCCCTCGTGATCGGCCTGGGCATCCCCCTGCAGGCGGTGCTCGGCGGCATCACGGTGCTGACCGACCTCAACCCCTGGGTCGTCGCCGGCCACTTCCTGCTGTCGATGGCGATCATCATGGTCTGCGTCGCCCTGCTCGACGAGCTCCGCAGTCCCACGCGCGGGCTCGCTCCGTCGCTGCCGCGCGCACTCGCCTGGGCGACCTTCGCAGCCGGCTGGGTCGTCCTCTACCTCGGCACGGTGGTGACCGGCGCCGGCCCGCACGCCGGTGACACCGACTCGCCGCGCAACGGCCTGGACCCGGCGACGGTGTCGCAGGCCCACGCGATCTCCGTCTACGTCCTCGTCGCGCTGACCGTGGCCCTGCTGGTGGTCGCGCGGCGCGGTGGGCACCAGTGGCTCGCCCGGGTCACCGCGCTGGTGCTGCTCATCGAGGTGCTCCAGGGCGTGCTCGGCTGGGTGCAGTACTGGCTCGACCTGCCGGTCGGCCTCGTCGCCCTGCACATGCTCGGCGCCGGGCTCCTGGCCGCCGGCCTGGCCCGCATCGCGCTCGCGGTGCTGCCGCACCGCGGCGCCGACGAGGCCCGCGCGGACGGCGTACGCCAGACGCACGCCGCCACGCGCATCGCCCCGTCGTGAAGCTGGGAGGTCAGGACCGCCCGATCTTGCGGGCGAAGACGACCGTGCGCTTGGAGTAGTCGTCGGCCTTGCACCCGACGAGCACGATCCGGGCCGGCCCGGCGACGGAGTAGAGCGAGCCCATCCGCCGTGAGGCAGGCCAGAACTCGCGTCGGGTGACCTCGAAGCGGCAGCCCGCCACCTTGATGACGTCGCCGCGGCGCAGCGACCCCCACCGGTCGGCCACGCCGTTGCCTGCCCGCCACGCGTGACCGGCGTAGACAGTGCTGCCGGTGGGGTCGCAGGGCGGGTCGCCCTGCGACCAGGTGTAGACGGCACCGCGGAGCCGGTTGCCGACGGCCAGGGTGTCGTTGCGAGCCGGCACCTTGATGATGGCCGCGTCGGTGGAGGTGCGCGCGATCGTGAGCCGGTCAGGAGCGGCATGGGCCGCACCCTGACCTGCCGCGGCGGTGGTGCCGAGCACCACCGCCGCGACGATCCCCGCAGCGCGGGAGCGGGTCATCGCGACCCGGTGCTGGGTGCGACCTCCGGAGCGCTGGCGCACGGACGGGTGCGGAACGACATCTTCCACACGTGCTTGCCCTGCAGGCGGTAGGACGTGTCCACCGCGTGGGCCCGGACGGTGACCCGCTTGCCGCGAGCCTTCAGCCACACGCCCTGGCGGAGGGTCTTGCCCTTCGACGTGTAGACGACGCCCGAGCGCTTGACGACCTTGTAGACGTCGCCGCGGGTGCCGCACTTGTCGATCTTCCGGGCCCGGGCCGACACGGCGCGCGCCTCGGCGGGCAGCACCTCCGGCGGGGTGACGACGGGCGGCTGGACCACCGGCGGGGCGACCACCGGCGGCTCGACCGGCGGCTCGACCGGCGGCGTCGGGCAGGGCACGTTGCTGTCGCTCGGCGCCGGGTAGGTGATCGACGTCTGACCGCCGGGGAACTGGTTGCCCGGGTCGGCCGTCACCGTGACGCTGCCGTCGGGGTGGGTGGTCGAGGTCCAGGGCCCGGACGGGACCTGGCCGTAGGACGCGTTGCCCGGACCGCAGTCGTCGGTCACGGGGATCGTCGGCGGCTGGACGGTCGTGACGTGGCAGTCCTCGGAGAACTCACTGACGCGGATCTTGCCGGAGTTGGTCTGGGTCGTGTTGTTGTCCCACTTCGCCTTCAGCGTGAGGACGACGTCGGACGTCGGCCGTGCGGTGATGGTCTCGTTGAAGTACCGGGTCTGGCGCGAGGTGAACTCGGCGCCGACCGGGACCACGGCTCGGTTGGACCAGGTGATCCACTCCTTGCGGCTCTCGCTGTTCGTCACGGTCCAGGTGACGGCCCAGCCGCCACCGGTCCTGCAGACGACGGAACCGGTGATCGTGTTGTGGTGCGCGCTGGCCGCGCCTGCAACACCGACGACGGCGAAGCCCACGGCCAGGACGAGGGTGACGACCCTCGAGACACCGCGGTGGATCGGACGGCGACGAACCCCCAGTCCGGACGCGCCCCCAGCGGTCCGGTGTCGTCGCTCACGTGATGAAGACATGCAGAACTACCCCCTGCTCCCGCGGGGGTGACCCGATGCCTCCCCCTGCGGAGAAGTCAACGTGAGATCGCATCAGCGGACACGGAACGTTGTCTCAAGAAGGACCCCAGAGTTGCCGAAGTCTCCTGACAGGACCTGCGAGCTGCGCTACCGGCCGAGGAGGGGGTCCAGTGCTACGGCGACGAAGAGGAGGGAGAGGTAGAGGTTGGAGGCGTGGAAGAGCCGCATCGGGTTGATGTCGGTCAGCGCCTCCGAGCTCTTGGCGCGCGTCCACATCCGGTGGGCCTCGACGAGGAAGACGGCGCCCAGTACTCCGGCGGCGACCGGGTAGACCAGGCTCGTCCCGGCGACCGGCCACAGCAGGAGGGAGGTCGCGACCATGACCCAGCTGTAGACCACGACCTGGCGTCCCACCTCGGCTGCCGGCTTCACCACCGGGAGCATCGGCACGTCGACGTTGCGGTAGTCCTCGCGGTAGCGCAGCGCGAGCGCCCACGTGTGCGGCGGGGTCCAGAAGAAGACCACCAGGAAGAGCACGACGGGCGTCCAGGCCAGCTCCCCGGTCACCGCGGTCCAGCCGATGAGGGCCGGGAAGCAACCGGCCAGCCCGCCCCAGACGATGTTCTGGGTGGTCCGGCGCTTGAGCAGGATCGTGTAGACGATGACGTAGAACGCGTTGGCCAGCACCGACAGCGCGGCCGAGAGCCAGTTGACCCACAGCGCCAGCACCACCGTCGACAGCACGGCCAGCACGGTGGCGAAGACGAGGGCGGAGACCGGCGAGACGATGTGGCGTGGCAGCGCCCGGCGCCGCGTACGTCGCATCTGCTCGTCGATGTCGCGGTCGTAGACGCAGTTGTAGGCCGAGGCGGAGCCCGCCGACAGCGCCCCGCCGACCACGGTGGCGGCGACCAGGCCGAGCGGCGGGATGCCACGCGCGGCGAAGAACATCACCGGGACCGTCGTCAGGAGGAGCAGCTCGATCACGCGCGGCTTGGTCAGTCCGACATACGCAGCGACCACGTCGCGCCACGTCTTCGACCCCTCGGGCGCGGCACCCTGGTCACCGGTCGACGGCCGGGCGGACGCGGCAGCGTTCGGGCCGGCGTGGGACACGGTGGAGAACCTCGGGACGTCGGGGACGGATGGGACGCGTACAGCGGGGAACCGAGGGGATGAACGGCCGGATGTTCCGGCGTCCGGGACGACCCTCGGGCACGGTCGAGTCTACTCGGCCACGACGATAGGGTCGCAGTCGAGGCCACCCCTGCTGGGCTGTGATCCTGACTGCACCCGGTTGCACTCCACCGAGAGGAACTGCGTTGACCAAGAAGTCCGCCCTGCCCGCCACCCTCGAGTGGGACGACACCGACCGTCGAGCCGTCGACACCGCCCGGGTCCTGGCGATGGACGCGGTCCAGAAGGTCGGCAACGGCCACCCCGGTACGGCGATGAGCCTGGCGCCGGCGGCGTACCTGCTGTTCCACAAGGTGATGCGGCACAACCCCGCCGACCCGCACTGGACCGGTCGCGACCGTTTCGTCCTCTCCTGCGGCCACAGCTCGATCACCCTCTACACCCAGCTGTTCCTCGGCGGGTGGGGCCTCGAGATCGAGGACCTGCGGACCCTGCGCACGTGGGGCAGCAAGACGCCGGGCCACCCGGAGTTCGGCCACACGGCGGGCGTGGAGACCACGACCGGCCCGCTGGGCCAGGGCGTCGCCAACGCGGTCGGCATGGCGATGGCAGCACGCCGCGAGCGCGGTCTGCTCGACCCCGGCACGGCCGAGGACGAGTCGCCCTTCGACCACCACGTCTACGCGCTCTGCTCCGACGGCGACCTGCAGGAGGGCGTCAGCGCCGAGGCCTCCTCGATCGCCGGCACCCAGCAGCTCGGCAACCTCACCCTCATCTACGACGCCAACCAGATCTCGATCGAGGGCGACACCGACGTCGCGTTCACCGAGGACGTGGGTGCGCGCTACGAGGCCTACGGCTGGCACGTCCAGCACGTCGACTGGACCAACGACGGCACGGACTACGTCGAGGACGTGCCGGAGCTCTACGCCGCCGTCCGCGCCGCCGACGAGGTCACCGACCGGCCCAGCCTGATCGTCCTGCACACCGTCATCGCCTGGCCCGCTCCCAACGCCCAGGGCACCGGGAAGTCGCACGGCTCCGCCCTCGGCGAGGAGGAGGTGGCCGCCACCAAGGAGATCCTCGGCTTCGACCCCGAGCAGCACTTCGAGGTGCCGACCGACGTGATCGAGCGCACCCGCTCCCTCGTCGCGCGCGGCAAGGAGCAGCAGGCCGCCTGGCAGGAGCGCTTCGACGCGTGGAAGGGCTCAGCGTCCGAGGACGTCGTCCAGACCTTCGAGCGCATGCAGACCCGCGCGCTGCCCGCCGGCCTCGCCGACGCGCTGCCCAGCTTCGACGCCGACCCCAAGGGCGTGGCGACCCGCAAGGCGTCCGGCGCGGTGATCAACGCCGTCGCCGGTGTGATGCCCGAGCTGTGGGGCGGCTCGGCCGACCTCGCCGAGTCCAACAACACCACCATCGAGGACGCGCCCTCCTTCATCCCGGAGAGCCGCTCGACCGACCAGTGGACCGGCGACCCGCTCGCCGGCCGGGTGCTGCACTTCGGCATCCGCGAGCACGGCATGGGCGGCATCCTCAACGGCATCGCGCTCCACGGCGGCACGCGCGTCTTCGGCGGCACCTTCCTCACCTTCAGCGACTACATGCGCGGCTCGGTCCGCCTGGCCGCGCTGATGGGCCTGCCCGTCACCTACGTGTGGACCCACGACTCCATCGGCCTCGGTGAGGACGGCCCGACGCACCAGCCGATCGAGCACCTCGCCGCCCTGCGCGCCATCCCCGGCCTCGACGTCGTACGACCTGCCGACGCCAACGAGACGGCCGCCGCGTGGCACGCCGTCCTGCAGCGCACCGACCACCCGGCCGGCATCGCGCTGACGCGGCAGAACGTCCCCGTCTTCCCCCGCGG
This sequence comes from uncultured Nocardioides sp., assembly GCF_947488025.1. Classification (GTDB taxonomy): domain Bacteria; phylum Actinomycetota; class Actinomycetes; order Propionibacteriales; family Nocardioidaceae; genus Nocardioides. The sequence continues at coordinate 23,105 of NZ_CANKYS010000002.1, forward strand.
CGAGGAGGGCTTCAGCGACACGTCCGACGTGCACCGAGGCGGCTACGTCCTGATCGACGCGCCTGCCATCGACGGACGTGACGGCGACCCCGACGTGATCCTCATGGGCACCGGCTCGGAGGTGCAGGTGGCGGTCGCCGCCCGCGAGCTCCTCGCCGCCGACGGCATCCGCGCCCGCGTGGTGTCCCTCCCCTGCCTCGAGTGGTTCGAGGAGCAGGAGGAGGCCTACCGCGAGACCGTGCTGCCGCCCACCGTCAAGGCGCGCGTCTCGGTCGAGGCCGGCGTCAAGCAGGGCTGGCGCGACTACGTCGGCGACCACGGCCGCATCGTCTCCATCGAGCACTACGGCGCCTCGGCCGACTTCGCGCGCATCTACGAGGAGTTCGACATCACGGGCGAGGCGGTGGCCAACGCCGCCCGCGACAGCCTGCGCACCCTGACCGACTGACGTACCCGTCCCCCCAACAGGAGGCACCAATGAACGATCGTCTGAAGGCCCTGGCCGACGCCGGGGTGTCCATCTGGCTCGACGACCTCTCCCGCGAGCGGCTGGAGACCGGCAACCTGGCCGACCTGGTGAAGAACAGCCACGTCGTCGGCGTCACGTCCAACCCGGCCATCTTCCAGACCGCGCTCGCCGACGGTGAGCGCTACGACCCCCAGGTGCGTGAGCTCGCCGCCGCGGGTGCCGACGTCGACAAGGCCACGCAGGTGATCACCACCGACGACGTGCGCGACGCCTGTACGGTCATGCGACCGACCTTCGACGCCACCGACGGTGTCGACGGCCGCGTGTCGATCGAGGTGTCCCCCGGCTTCGCCCACGACACCGAGGAGACCGTCAAGGAGGCCGCCGAGCTCTGGCGGATCGTCGACCAGCCCAACCTGCTCATCAAGATCCCCGGCACGAAGGAGGGGTGGCCGGCGATCACCGAGACCATCGCTGCCGGCATCTCGGTCAACGTGACGCTGATCTTCGGCCTCGAGCAGTACCGCAACGTCATGGAGGCCTACGTCTCCGGGCTGGAGAAGGCGGCCGACAACGGCCACGAGCTCGCCGACATCCACTCCGTCGCGTCCTTCTTCGTCTCGCGCGTCGACTCCGAGATCGACAAGCGGCTCGAGGCGATGACCGAGGGGCCGGGCACCGACCCCGACCTGCGCGGCAAGGCCGGCGTGGCCAACGCGCGGCTCGCCTTCCAGATGTACGAGGACTTCTTCAGCGGTGAGCGCTGGGAGGCGCTCGAGGCCAAGGGCGCGCGCAAGCAGCGCCCCCTGTGGGCCTCGACCGGCGTGAAGAACCCGGACTACGACGACACGATGTACGTCGTCGACCTGGTCGTCGAGGACACCGTCAACACGATGCCCGAGAAGACCCTCGAGGCCGTGGCCGACCACGGTGAGGTCCGCGGCGACCGCATCCGGCCGTTCTACGACGACGCCGCCGCCCACATGAAGGCCCTCGCCGCCGCGGGCATCGACTACGACGACGTCATCGAGGTGCTCATCAAGGAGGGCGTCGACAAGTTCGTCGTCGCCTGGGACGAGCTGCAGACGACCCTCGCGAAGTCGCTCGAGGCCGCTCGCTGATGGGCTCGCCGGTCGACCCCATGACGACCGAGGCGTGGGCGCGGCTCGCCGGGCTCGCGGCGTCGTACGAGCCCGACCTGCGCGCCACGCTGACGCCGGAGTGGGTCGACCGGCAGACGCTCGTCGCCGCCGACCTCCACGTCGACCTGTCGAAGAACCTCCACGACGGTGACGTGGAGGCGGCGCTGCTCGCGCTCGCCGACCAGGTCGACGTGACGGGGCGTCGCGACGCCATGCTGGCGGGCGAGCACATCAACGTCACGGAGGACCGCGCGGTGCTCCACACCGCGCTGCGGCTCCCTGCCGACGCGTCGCTCGTCGTCGACGGGCAGGACGTCGTGGCCGACGTCCACGAGGTGCTGGAGCGGGTGTACGCCTTCGCCGAGCGCGTCCGGTCGGGCGAGTGGACCGGCGTGACGGGCCGACGGATCGAGACCGTCGTCAACATCGGCATCGGGGGCTCCGACCTCGGGCCGGTGATGGCCTACGAGGCGCTCGAGCCCTACCGCCAGGACGGGCTGTCGTGCCGCTTCATCAGCAACATCGACCCGACCGACGCCGGGCAGACGCTGGCCGGTCTCGACCCGGAGACCACCCTCTTCATCGTCTCCAGCAAGACCTTCGGCACCCTCGAGACGCTCACCAACGCCCGGCTCTGCCGGGCCTGGCTGCTCGAGAACCTGCCGTCGGGCACCGACGCCACGGACGCGGTCGCCCAGCACTTCGTCGCCGTGTCCACGGCGCTCGACAAGGTCGCCGACTTCGGCATCGACCCCGACAACGCCTTCGGCTTCTGGGACTGGGTCGGCGGCCGCTACTCGATGGACTCCGCGATCGGGCTCTCGCTGGTCGTGGCCGTCGGTCCCGAGCGCTTCGCCGAGATGCTCGCCGGGTTCCACGCGATGGACGAGCACTTCCGCACCGCGCCGCCGGAGTCCAACGTCCCGCTCCGGATGGGGCTGCTCAACGTCTGGTACACCAGCTTCCTCGGCGCCCACACGCACGCGGTGCTGCCCTACGCACAGCTGCTGCACCGCTTCCCGGCCTACCTGCAGCAGCTGACGATGGAGTCCAACGGCAAGGGCGTGCGGTGGGACGGCACGACGGTCGACTACGACACGGGCGAGGTCTTCTGGGGCGAGCCCGGCACCAACGGCCAGCACGCCTTCTACCAGCTCATCCACCAGGGCACCCGCCTCGTGCCGGCCGACTTCATCGCCTTCGCGCGACCGGCGTACGACCTCACCGACCGCACCGACGACGGCGAGACCGACGTCCACGAGCTGCTGCTGGCCAACTTCCTCGCCCAGACCAAGGCGCTCGCCCTCGGCCGGACGGCCGACGAGGTGCGCGCCGAGGGCGTGGCCGAGGAGCTGGTCTCGGCGCGGACGTTCCCGGGCAACCGACCGACCACCTCGATCATGGCTCCGGCGCTCACGCCGTCGGTGCTCGGCCAGCTGATCGCCCTCTACGAGCACATCACGTTCGTGCAGGGCGCGGTGTGGGGCATCGACAGCTTCGACCAGTGGGGCGTCGAGCTCGGCAAGCAGCTGGCCCAGGAGCTGCGGCCGGCGATCTCCGGCGACGCGTCGGTGGCCGCCGAGCAGGATCCCTCGACGCAGTCGCTGATCCGCTACTACCAGGAGAACCGAGGCCGATGAGCCACCCCAACCCACTGCGCGACCCGCAGGACCGCCGGCTCCCGCGGATCGCCGGCCCGTGCGGCATGGTCCTCTTCGGCGTGACCGGTGACCTGTCGCGCAAGAAGGTCATGCCCGCCATCTACGACCTGGCCAACCGCGGCCTGCTGCCGCCCGGCTTCAGCCTGGTGGGCTTCGCGCGGCGCGACTGGGCCGACCAGGACTTCGCGCAGATCGTCCACGACGCGGTCAAGGAGAACGCGCGTACGCCGTTCCGCGAGGAGGTCTGGAACCAGCTCTCCGAGGGCTTCCGCTTCGTCTCGGGCGACTTCGACGACGACGCCGCCTTCGAGCAGCTGCGCCGCACCGTCGAGGAGCTCGACCAGCTGCGTGGCACCGGCGGCAACATGGCCTTCTACCTCGCGATCCCGCCGGCCTTCTTCGGCACCGTCGTGGGCCAGCTCAAGGAGCACGGTCTCGCCGATCCCGGGCCCGACCAGTGGCGCCGTGTGGTCGTCGAGAAGCCGTTCGGCCACGACCTCGAGTCGGCGCGCGAGCTCAACCACATCCTCGACGGCGTCTTCCCGTCGGGCTCGGTCTTCCGGATCGACCACTACCTCGGCAAGGAGACGGTCCAGAACATCCTGGCGATGCGGTTCGCGAACAACATGTTCGAGCCGATCTGGAACGCCAACTACGTCGACCACGTGCAGATCACCATGGCCGAGGACATCGGCATCGGCGGTCGCGCCGGCTACTACGACGGCATCGGCGCCGCGCGCGACGTCATCCAGAACCACCTCCTGCAGCTGATGGCGCTGGTCGCGATGGAGGAGCCGATCGCGTTCGACGCGAGGAGCCTGCGCATCGAGAAGCAGAAGGTGCTGAAGTCGGCCACGTTGCCGCCGCGCCTCGACCTCACCACCGCCCGCGGGCAGTACACCGCCGGGTGGGCCGGCGGCGAGAAGGTCCAGGGCTTCCTCGACGAGGAGGGCATCAAGAAGACCTCCACCACCGAGACCTACGCGGCGATCACCGTCAACGTGGAGACGCGCCGCTGGGCCGGAGTGCCGTTCTACCTCCGCGCCGGCAAGCGGCTCGGGAGGCGCGTCACCGAGGTCGCCATCGTCTTCAAGCGTGCGCCGCACCTGCCGTTCGCGCAGACCGCCACCGAGGACCTGTCGCAGAACGCGCTCGTCATCCGCGTGCAGCCCGACGAGGGCATGACGATGCGCTTCGGGTCGAAGGTGCCGGGAACGGCGATGGAGATCCGCGACGTCAACATGGACTTCGCCTACGGCGGCTCCTTCACCGAGGCCAGCGCCGAGGCGTACGAACGCCTCATCCTCGACGTCCTTCTCGGCGACCCGCCGCTGTTCCCGCGGCACGAGGAGGTCGAGCTCTCGTGGAAGATCCTGGACCCGGTCATCGAGCACTGGGCGCGCAAGGGCAAGCCCGAGCCGTACGACTCCGGCACCTGGGGTCCCGAGTCCGCCGACAAGATGCTCGCGCGCGACGGTCGCACGTGGAGGAGGCCCTAAATGATCGAGCTCACCGACACCAGCTCGTCCAAGATCGCCGCTGAGTTCGTCCGGGCACGCACCCGGGCCGGCAGCCCCGCGATGGGCATGGTGATGACCCTGGTCATCGTCGCCCCGGAGGAGGACGCCGCGGAGGCGATGGCCGCTGCCAAGCGGGCCTCGCGCGAGCACCCCTCCCGGGTGCTCGGCGTGATCCTCGGCGACGCCCGCGGAGCCGGCCAGGTCAACGCGCAGGTCGGCAGCGGCGACGGGTGGGGTGGCGAGACCGCCCTGATCCGGCTCAAGGGCGAGGTGGTCAAGCACGCCGAGTCCGTCGTGCTGCCCCTGCTCCTGCCGGACTCCCCCGTCGCGATCTGGTGGCCGACGTCCGCGCCGGCCGACACCGCCGCCGACCCGCTGGGTGCCCTGGCGCAGCGCCGCATCACCGACTCGGCCGCGGTCCCGCGTGGCAAGTCCACCGCGATGCTCACCCAGTGCCGCACCTACGCGCCCGGCAACACCGACCTCAGCTGGACGCGCCTGACGCCGTGGCGGGCGCTGCTCGCCGCCGCCCTGGACCAGCACCCACTCAAGGTCACCCGGGCCACCGTCACCGCCGAGCGGATCAGCCCGAGCGCCGACCTGCTGGTGGCGTGGCTCAGCGACCGCCTCAAGGTCGAGGTCTCGCGTCGCAACTCCGACGGCCCGGGCATCACCGAGGTCAGCATGGAGACCAGGGAGGGCCCGATCCGCATCTCGCGCGCCGACGGCCGCCTGGCGACGTTCTCCTCGCCCAACCGGCCCGACCGGCCGGTCGCGCTCAAGCGCCGCGAGGTGCCGGCGCTGCTGGCCGAGGAGCTGCGCCGCCTCGACGAGGACGACGTCTACGCCGAGGTCGCCACCCACCTGGTCAAGCTGAGGAGCAAGAAGTGAACGACGTCCACGTCCGCCGCCACGACGACGCCGACGTCCTCGTCGGCGACGTCGCCTCCGCCCTCCTCGACCGGCTCGAGGCCGCTCAGGGGCGGGGCGAGGTCCCCCAGGTCGGGCTGACCGGCGGCAGCATCGCCGAGGAGCTGCACCGCGAGCTCGCCCGCCGGGCCACGGACTCCGCGGTCGACTGGTCCCGGGTGGTCTTCTGGTGGGGTGACGAGCGCTTCGTCCCCGCCGACTCCCCCGACCGCAACGCCCGCCAGGCGCGCGAGTCGCTCCTCGACCACGTCCCGGTCGACCCGGCCAACGTGCACGAGGTGCCGGCCAGCGACGAGGTGGCGACCGCCGAGGACGCGGCTGCGGCGTACAGCGAGTCGATGCGTGAGCACGGCGCGGGCTTCTTCGAGGTGCTGATGCTCGGGATCGGGCCCGACGGGCACTGCGCGTCGCTGTTCCCCGGCCACCCGGCGCTCGAGGCCCGCGACGCGATCGCCGTCGCCGTCCACGACTCCCCCAAGCCGCCGCCCGACCGGGTCAGCCTCACCTTCGAGGCGATGGAGCGGTGCCGCGCCGTCTGGTTCATCGCCAGCGGCGAGGGCAAGGCCGAGGCCGTCGCGCGCGCCCTGGCCGACGACGGGTCCGTCACCGAGACCCCCGCCCGCGGCGTACGCGGTGACGAGACCGTCTGGTGGCTCGACGAAGCCGCCGCCTCCGCCCTCTGACCGGGCACTTCCTGCCCGTCCTGATCGCCGACCGGGCACTTCCTGCCCGTCCCAACCGCCGACCGGGCACTTCCTGCCCGTCGTGATCAGCGGGAGAGGTCGATGACCACCGGACGGCTGGCGACCGCCGCGAGGTGTCCGCGTCGGAGGCGTCCGCTGGCCTCGAGCTCGCGGCCGTAGACGTCGTCCTTCGTGAAGACGTCCATGTGCCAGTCGCGGCGCTCCTCGAGCCACGTCAGGCGCGCCTCGTCGTCGTCCTGCTTCTCCTCGTCGTGGAACTCCTCGCCGAAGTACTCGGCGCCGTAGCGCGCCGACCGATCGCCGACGTCGATGCGGAACTTCGGCAGCCCGTCGTCGTCATCCACCCAGATCTGCGTCTCCGGCGGCGGCAGGTCGGCGTCGTACCAGTGCAGGCGCAAGGCGCTCTCGGGCGGGGACTCTGCTCCGGGGTCGCCGATCGGCGCCAGCGTGCGGAGCTGTCGTACGCCGCGATGGCCCGCGAACCGGCCCATCTCGCTGAGCAACAGACCGTGGTCGAGCCCGAGCCGCAGGAAGCCGTCGATCGCGCTGAGGGCGTCGAAGCGCCAGAGCAGCCGACCCAGGTCGCAGGCTGTCCGAAGCGGCGTCGTCACCGTCAGCCCGCCCAGGTTCTGCGTGTCATGCATCGTCAGGTCGCGGATGCCGCTCGCGAGACCCGGGCGGCGCATCCTGCTGCCCCGCGTGCTGAAGACGTCCAGGGACGGCATCCGGTGGATGGCGGAGCGAGGGAGGGCGTCGACGCCGTGGAGCCATGCCGCCGTCCGGTCCACGACGACGACATGCTCCGGGACGATGAGCTCCAGCGCTGCCACCCGAAGACGCAGCGAGTCGGGGACGCCGGCGACGACGAACACACCACGGAGCACGGGTCGCAGCAAGCCACGCTCGACCAGTCGACGCCGCAGGCTCTCGTCGACACCGAGACGGGACGCCTCGGCGGCCGAGAACGGACGATCACACGGGATCGGCGCGTCCGAGCCCAGCGCGACGACGTCGCGGCACCACGGCGGCATGACCTGCATGCGACCACCCTGCCCCGGGCCGGCGGGCAACGTCGTACGTCATCCACAGGCGTGACCAGCACGACGGGCAGGAAGTGCCCGGTCAGCGTCCAGGACGGGCAGGAAGTGCCCGGTCAGCGTCCAGGACGGGCAGGAAGCGCCCGGTCAGCGCGTCAGAAGATGATCTCGCCGGCCTTGCGGCGGCTGCGCAGGAGAGCCACGGCCTCGTCGAGGATGTCGGCCGCCTCGGTCTCGCTGCGACGCTCCTTCACGTAGGCGAGGTGCGTCTTGTAGGGCTCGATCTTGGGGGCCGGGGGCGGGTTCTCCGAGTCGAGGCTCGCCGGCAGCCCGCACTTGGGGCAGTCCCACGAGTCGGGCACGGCGGCCTCGATCGCGAAGGTCACCACCGACCGGTGGTCGTGGCTGCAGAAGTAGGTGACCGCCTGCCGGGGCGCGGCCTCGCCGCGCTCGGCCTCGCCCATCGGACCGGCACCGACCCGACTACCGCGGATCGCGTTCCCAGCACCAGCCATGACGACTCCTTCTCAGAAACGCTCGGGGGACTCAGTTGCCCGTGTAGGCCATCAGGAGGCCCAGGGCAACGACACAGGCAAACCAGATGACGCCGACGCCGACCGTGAACCGGTCGAGGTTGCGCTCAGCCACCGACGATCCCCCCAGACTGCTGCTGACGCCGCCGCCGAACATGTCGGACAGGCCGCCGCCGCGTCCCTTGTGGAGCAGCACCAGCAGAATCATGATCGCGCTCGTAATCATGAGCAGGACGGTGAAGGCAGGAATCACGAGCGGAAGCCTACGTCACGATCGTCGTGAACCGGTGAGCGCCTCACAGCACGGGCATGTCGTAGAAACGGCAGATGCCGCCGAACTCGTCGACCTGCAGGCTGGCTCCCCCGACCAGGCACCCGTCGACGTCGGCCTTCTCCATGATCCCGCCGACGTTGGCGGCCTTGACCGACCCGCCGTAGAGCACGCGGACGCCGTCGGCGGCCCCGTCACCGTGCACCTCGCGGATCCGCTCACGGATCGCCGCGCAGACCTCCTGCGCGTCGTCGGGGGTCGCGACCTCGCCCGTCCCGATGGCCCAGACGGGCTCGTAGGCGACGACGAGACCGGCGACCTGCTCGGCGGTGAACCCGTCGAGCGAGCCGTCGAGCTGGGTGAGCGTGAAGGGCACGTGCTCACCGGCCTGGCGTACGTCGAGGCCCTCCCCGACGCACACGATGGGCGTCATGTGGGCGTGCAGCGCCTGGTGGGCCTTGCCGTTGACGAGCTCGTCGGACTCGTTGTGGAGCATCCGGCGCTCGCTGTGGCCGACCACGACGTAGGAGCAGCCCAGCTTGGACAGCATCGACGCCGAGATCTCGCCGGTGTAGGCGCCGCTGTCGTGGACGGAGACGTCCTGTGCGCCGTAGCGGATCGACAGGCGGTCGCCGTCGACCAGCGTCTGCACCGAGCGGAGGTCGGTGAACGGGGGCACGACGACGACCTCGACCTTGCCGAAGTCGTGGCGCTTGTCCGCGAGCGTCCAGGCGAGCTTCTGGACCAGCACCACCGCTTCCTGGTGGTTGAGGTTCATCTTCCAGTTGCCCGCCATCAGCGGGGTGCGGTCGTTCTTGGCCACGGTCAGCCCCTCTCAAGTACGGCGATGCCCGGGAGCTCCTTGCCCTCCAGGAACTCCAGCGACGCGCCACCGCCGGTGGAGATGTGGCCGAAGGCGGCCTCGTCGAAGCCGAGCTGGCGCACGGCAGCGGCGGAGTCGCCACCGCCGACGACCGACAGCCCGTCGACCTTGGTCAGCGCCTCGGCGACCGCGCGGGTGCCGCCGGCGAAGGCGTCGGTCTCGAACACGCCCATCGGGCCGTTCCAGAAGACGGTCCGCGCGTCGGCCAGCGCAGCCGCGAAGGCGGCCGCCGACTCGGGACCGATGTCGAGCCCGAGGGCGTCGGCCGGGATCTCCGAGGCGGGTACGACGGAGGGCTGCGGCTCGCGGTCGCCCGACGGGAACGCCGTGTCCACGACGACGTCGGTCGGCAGCACGATCTCGACGCCGCGGTCCGCGGCCTCGCGGAGGTAGCGGGTGCAGGTGTCGAGCTGGTCGGCCTCGAGCAGGCTCTTGCCGACCTCGTGGCCCTGGGCCTTGAGGAAGGTGAAGACCATGCCGCCGCCGATGAGCAGCTTGTCGGCCTTGTCGATGAGGTTGTCGATCACCCCGAGCTTGTCGGAGACCTTCGACCCGCCCAGCACGACCACGTAGGGCCGCTCGGGCTCCTCGGTGAGCCTGCGCAGCACGTCGACCTCCGCCGCCACCAGCCCGCCCATCGCGGACGGCAGCCGCAGCGCGACGTCGTACACGCTGGCCTGCTTGCGGTGCACGACGCCGAACCCGTCGGAGACGAAGGCGTCGGCCAGCTGGGCGAGCTGGTCGGCGAACGCTCCGCGGACCTCGTCGTCCTTGCTGGTCTCGCCGTCGTTGAAGCGGACGTTCTCCAGGAGGGCGACGTCGCCGTCCTGCAGGCCCGCGACCGTCTCCGACGCGCTCGCCCCGACGGTGTCGGTCGCGAAGGCGACCGGCCGACCGAGCAGCTCGGACAGCCGAGCGGCGACCGGCTCGAGGGAGTACGCCGGGTCGGGCTCGCCCTTCGGCCGCCCGAGGTGGGCGGTGACGACCACGCGGGCACCCGCCTCGGACAGCTGCCTGATGGTCGGCACGCTCGCGCGGATCCGGCCGTCGTCGGCGATGGTGGTGCCGTCGAGGGGCACGTTGAGGTCCGAGCGGACCAGGACGCGCTTGCCCGTCAGGTCACCGAGGGACTCGATGCCAGCGGTGGGGTCGGCCATCGGGGTCAGAGCGAGGTGCCGACGTGGGTGATCAGGTCGGCGAGGCGGTTGGAGTAGCCCCACTCGTTGTCGTACCAGCCGAGCACCTTGACCTGGTTGCCGAGGACCTTGGTGAGCGGCGCGTCGAAGATGCACGACGCCGGGTCGGTGACGATGTCGGTGGAGACCAGCGGGTCGGTGGAGTAGCGCAGGTAGCGCCCGTCCGCGGCGGCCTTGACGATCTCGTTGACCTCGTCGACGGACGTCTCGCGGCTGGCCTCGAAGGTGAGGTCGGTGGCGGAGCCCGTCGGCACCGGGACGCGCATGGCGTAGCCGTCGAGCTTGCCCTTGAGCTCGGGCAGGACCAGGCCGATCGCCTTCGCGGCACCGGTCGAGGTGGGCACCATGTTGAGGGCGGCGGCGCGGGCGCGACGCGGGTCCTTGTGGATGTTGTCCTGGAGGTTCTGGTCGGCGGTGTAGGCGTGGATGGTCGTCATCAGGCCCTTGTTGATGCCGAGGCCGTCGTGGAGCGCCTTCGCCATCGGCGCGAGGCAGTTGGTCGTGCACGACGCGTTGGAGATCACGGTGTGGGCGCTCGGGTCGTAGAGCTCGTGGTTGACGCCCATCACGATGGTGATGTCCTCGTTGGACGCGGGCGCGGAGATGATGACCTTCTTGGCCCCGGCGTCGACGTGGGCCTTGGCCTTGGTCGCGTCGGTGAAGAAGCCGGTCGACTCGACGACCACGTCGACGCCCAGCTCGCCCCACTTGAGGGCGGCCGGGTCGCGCTCGGCGAACGCCGCGATGGTCTGGTCGCCCACCTTGATCGACGTGTCGTCGCTTGACACGTCGGCGTCGAGCCGGCCCAGGATCGAGTCGAACTTGAGCAGGTTCGCCAGCGAGGCGTTGTCGGTCAGGTCGTTGACGCCGACGATCTCGATGTCGGCGCCCGAGGCGCGCACAGCGCGGAAGAAGTTGCGGCCGATGCGGCCGAAGCCGTTGATACCTACGCGGACAGTCATGATCCATTGCCTCCTTGGTGGGGGCCTTCGGTGACCCCGTCGACAGCTGCGGCCTTTGGTGACCGTCTCCGACCCTATCGGGTGCCGGACACGGTGCGAACCGAGGTCGCCCGCGGTACGGACCAGTAACTTTGGATCGATCAAAGAGCGTCACCCCGTCGGGACCGACACGGCATGTGCATGATGTCCCCGCACTCCGGGTCGACCGGGTGACGATCGGACGACACGGCTCCAGGAGGACTTCAGGTGCAGGACGGGGGCGGCATCGGCGTCCGGTGCTCGGGCGTGGTGCACCTCTACCGCACCTTCGAGGGCCACGACGTCGTCGCGTTGCAGGGCGTCGACCTCGAGATCGCCCCGGGCGAGCGCGTCGCGTTCCTGGGCCCGAGCGGGTCGGGCAAGTCCACCCTCCTCGCGCTCCTGGGGGGCATCCAGCGGCCGAGCGCCGGGCGGATCCTCCTCGGCGACGACGACATCTCCCGCATGGGCGAGCGACACCTCGCCCGGCTGCGGGCACGCCGGGTGGCGACGATGCTGCAGGGAGCCACCCGCAACCTCCTCCCCTACACGACGGCGCGGCGCAACATCGAGTTCGCCCGCGTCGGCATGACCGCCGAGGAGGCCGACCGGGCACCGGGCGTGGCCGACCTGCTCGACCGGATGGGGCTGACCGACCAGGCCGACCAGGTGGTGAGCACGATGTCGGGCGGCCAGCGCCAGCGCCTCGCCCTCGCGTGCGCGGTCGCGACCACGCCGGGCCTGCTGCTCGCCGACGAGCCCACCAGCCAGCTCTCCCACGCCGACCGTGACGCCGTCGTCGGGCTGCTCCACGACCTCAACCGCGACTTCGGCACCACCGTCGTGGTCGTCACCCACCAGCCCGAGGTCGCGGCGACGTTCCCCCGCACCGTGACGATGAAGGGCGGCCGGGTCGGGTCCGAGGGCCACCACGGCGCCGAGTACGCCGTCATCGGCAATGAGGGCGTCCTCCACCTGCCCTCCCACGTCACCACGCAGTGGCCGGCCGGGACGCTCGTGCGGGTCGAGGCGGAGCCGCGCCGGATCGTCATCACGCACCCGGCCGACGAGACCGGCATCCCGCGGGACGGTCTGCGATGAGGACCGAGACGTACGGGACCGGTGACCTGGTCCTCGACCACGTCGGCTACCAGCCCGGACCCCTGCTGCTCGACGACGTCTCGGTGACGTTCGCCGCCGGGCGCGTCACGGCCCTGTCCGGGCCGAGCGGGTCGGGCAAGACGACGCTCCTCTCGATCGCCGGCGGGCTCGTCGCCCCGAGCACCGGCTCGGCGACGTACGACGGCCGGCCGACGTGGCAGGGAGACGGCGACCCGCCGCCCGAGATCGCCTTCGTGCTCCAGGTCTACGGCCTCGTCCCCATCCTGTCCGCACGCGAGAACGTCGCCATCGCGCTCCGCGCCCGCGGGACGTCGTGGAGCGACGCGTCCGACCGCGCCGAGGCGGCGCTGGCCCGCTTCGACATCGCCGACCTCGGCGATCGCCAGGTGGAGGAGCTGTCCGGCGGACAGCTGCAGCGCGTGGCCTGCGCCCGCGGCCTGGTCGTGGGCGCGCCGGTGCTGCTCGCCGACGAGCCGACCAGCGAGCTCGACCAGGGCAACGTCTCGGTCGTCCTCGACGCGCTGCGCGCCGAGGCCGAGCGCGGGTGCGTGGTCGTCATCGCCACCCACGACCCGGCCATCGTGGACCTGGCCGACCACCACGTGGCGATCGACGAGGGCCGACTCGTATGACCCTGCGGCTCATGGCCGGGTGGTGGGCCCGGCGGGGCACGCACCTGCCCATCGCTGCTGCGATCGCCCTGGTCACCGCCGCGACCGTGCTGGCCGACGGCAGCGGCAGGCCCGCCCTCCTCGCCCCGCTGGTCCTGCTGGCAGCCGGGGTCCTCCCGGGCGCGGGCCTGGCCCTCGGCGACGCCCGGCGCCAGGAGGCGGCCCTGCTGCGGCTGCACGGCCGCCGAGGCGTCGGGTGGGTGTCGTCGCTCGTCGCCGAGCCGCTGCTGACCGCGGTCCTCGGCGGCCTGGTGGGAGTCGCGGTGCCGCTGGCCCTCGGCGCCGGGACCGCGTCCGCAGGCCTGACGGCCGTGGTGTGGCTCGTCGCCACCGCCACGATGGTCACGGCGATGGTCGTCGCCGTGCGCGGACCGCTCACCGACCTGCTCCGCCCGGCCGCCGGGGACCGGGCGCGCAGCGCCGGCACCGCGGCGGCCCTGGTTCCCGTGGTCGTCGGGGTCGCGGCCGTCGTCGCCCTCCTGCGCCGCTCCTCGTCCGCGCCCGACGTGTGGGCCTTCACCGCCCCCGCGGTCGTCGGGCTCGCCGCGGGTCTGCTGGCGACCGCGGCGGTGCGGCTCCTCGCGCGCCGGCTCGCTCGGCGTCCCGGGATCGGACCCTCGCTCGCCGGCCACCGCCTCGCGCTGCCGCGAGCCTCGGCCGGCCTGCCGGTCCTGGTCGGCTCGGCGGTGCTGCTCGGCTGCGCTGCCAACATCGCGCTGGCGGTCGCCGAGTGGTCGGACGACACCGCCGTCGTCACGGCCCCGACGCCGCTCGTGGTGCCGTACGACGGGTCAGCGGAGGCGCTCGTCGAGGCGACCCGCGAGGCCGATCCGGACGGCCAGTGGCTGATGGCGGCGATCCGGGTCTTCGAGGACGAGCGCCCGGTCTCGCGTCGCGTCTACCTCGACACGACGCGCTACGAGCGCGTGGTCGGCGACAGCCTCGACGGGACCGTCGCAGCTGGCGGCTCGGCCCTGGTGACCGACCTCGGCGCCGCGGCCGCGGCGACCGAGGCCGAGCCCACCACCACCGGTGGCCGCCTGACCGTCCGCCTCGCGCTGGACGGCCCCCGCGCCCGGCCCCTGCGCCTCGACCTCCTGACGGTGAGCCCGACCGGGGTGGGCCGCCAGACCGTCTTCGCCCGTCCGGAGCCGGGCGAGCCGACGACGGTGTCGGCCGACCTGGTCCGCTGCGAGACCGGCTGCCGGGTGACCGGCCTCGAGGTCGCCGTCGGCGTCCCGTGCAACGACGACACCTGGGCCCAGCCCCGGTGCCAGCGGCCCTTCCTCGACCTCACCACCCTCGACCTCGGCGGGCTCGACCTGCTCGCCCGACCGTGGACGCTGGCCGAGCCCGACGACCGACCTCCCGGGGAGGTCGTCGCCACTCCGGACCGCCTCCGCGTCCGCCCGAGCAGCGCCGGCACCAGCTACCTCGCCACCGACCGGTCCCCCTGGGCGGCACCGGTCCTCGCCACCGACACGGTCGCCTGGAGCGACGGGCCGGAGGCGCCCACCACCGGCGGCATGGCCCGCCCCGCCCGGGTCCTCGGGACCGCGGACGCGCTGCCCCTGGTGGGCGCCGCCGGCACCGTCCTCGACCTGACCAGCTCCACGGTGCCCGGCACGGGCGCCGTCGCCCGGGCCGAGCCCCTGGTCCTGGCTCGCGGCGACACCCCGACGGACGTGCTGGCCCGGGTCGGCACCGCCCGCGCGGGGACCGAGCTCTCGGACGACCTCGTCGAGGCCGCCGACGACGGCGTGGCCACCCGGTACGCCCTGCTGGCGGCAGGGGGCGCACTGCTCGGCCTCCTCGCCCTCGCCCTGCCGGCCGCGCGGCTGCGCCGCGAGCGCACCCACGAGCGCGCGGTCCTCCGCCTCGTCGGCGTACGACGGTCCGACCAGCGCGCCGCGGGCCGCCTGGGGATCGTCGTGGTGGCCCTCGCGGCAGGACTGGCGACCGTCGTCGCGACGTTGCTGGTCGTCACGGCCCTCTCCGACGCGCTGCCCGTGCTGGCAGCCGGTCCCGGGCAGCTCCCCCTCGACACCGGCGCCCGTGTGCCGGCGATCATCCTTGCGGGCGCCGTCGCGACGGTCCTGGCCGCTGCCACCACGTGGTGGACCGACCGCGTCACCGACCGGGCCAGCCTCCCGGCCCGGCTGCGCGAGGAGGTCACGCCGTGATCCGCGTCGCGCTCGACGGTCTGAGGTCACGCACCCTGCTCTCGGTCGGCACGCTGCTCCTGCTGGTCGTGGCGCTGGGCTCCGCCGTCCTGGGCCCGGCCTTCGCCGCGGCCGTGGGCAACGCGTACGCCGTCACCCGCCTCTCCGAGGAGCGCAACGTGCTGACGGGGCGCACGTGGGAGGTCCGGCCCAGCACCACCACCGAGGACCCCGGTGCCCTGCTCGACGACACCCTCGCGCAGCTCGTCCTGCCCGAGGACCAGCACGCCCCGTCGGCACAGCTCGAGACCGCTCGGGTGCTCGCCCCGGGCGCGCTGGGCGAGGTGATGCTGATGGCGAAGCCGGACGCGTGCACCCATCTCGACCTCGAGGGCCGCTGCCCGACCGCGCCGGGCGAGGTGGCGGTGCTCGCCGGTGACGCCGAGGAGGACGGCCACGAGCTCGGCGACCGCATCGACCTGGGTAGGCCGTTCGGCACGCTCACCCTCGTCGGCACCTATGCCTACCCGTCCGGCCCCACGGTCCCGGCCGAGCGGCGCGAGGCGCTCGAGGACTTCTGGTTCGAGCCCGGCCGGCTGGCGTCGGTGCCCGCCACCGTGCGTCCCGATGGACAGCAGGGCACCGAGATCCCCCGGCAGCCGGCCCCCTACCTCGTCGCGCCGGACCAGCTGGCCGGGCTGCCCCCGCAGCTGATCCTCGTCCGGGTCGACAGCCGCATCGAGGTGCCGGCCGACCTCGACGCCGCCGACCTGCCGGCACTGGCCGAGCGCGCCGCCGCGGACCCGGCCCCGCAGCAGCTCGAGGTCGGCACCGCCGCCGAGATCTCCAACAACGACCTCGACGGCATCGTCGCCGACGTCGACCGCGAGCGTCGCGCCGCACTGCTCGCCGTGGCCCCGGCCGTGGTGTCGCTCGTGCTGGTCGCCCTCGCCCTGCTCAGCCGCCTCACCTCGGCAGCCGGGGAGCTGCGAGTCCCCGACCTCGCCCTGGCGTCGCTGCGTGGCGCCGACCGACGCCGGACGTGGCTGCTCGCGCTGAGCGAGCCGCTGCTCCTCGTCGCCGTGGCCGTGCCCTTCGGCGTGGCGGGCGGCGCCGCGCTCACCTGGGCGCTCGTGCGCGCCTGGCTGCCGGCGGGCGTGCCGGTCCCGCTGCCGTCGTACGTCGTGCTGGCGTGCGTCGCGGTCGTCGCCTGTGCCGTCGCGGTGTGCGTCGTCTCGACGCGCGCCGTCCTGGCCCGCAGCCTCGCCGACCAGCTGAGCGGGCAGTCGCGACCCCGGCCGGCGGGGCGTCTCGCCGTGCTCGGTGCCCTGGCGCTCGTGGCGCTGACCGCGGTCCTCGTCGGCGCCGCCCTCACCCGTCCCGCCGGCGGTGCCACCGACGCGGCCGACCTCGCGCTGCCGCTGCTGATCGCCGCCGTGCTGGGCCTCGGCGCGGCCGGTGGCGCCCGAGCCGCGGCACGGGCGCTCGCCCGTCGGCCTGCGCGCGGGGTCGCCGGCTTCCTGGCGGTCCGGGCCGTCGCGCGGCGGTCCGTCGGCACCCTCGTCGTGCTCCCGCTGACCATCGCCATCGCCGTCGTCACCTTCGGTGCCGGCACCTTCGACGCGGCCGGGGCATGGCGGGCCAGCGTGGCCGCGACCCAGGCGCCCGCCAGCACGGTCTGGTCGAGCGAGCTGCCGATGCGCGAGGCCGTGGCGCTCACCCACCGCCTCGACCCCGACGGTCGGTGGCTGATGGCCACCGGCACGTGGAACGCCCAGGACGGCGTCTACGTCGTCGCCGACGCGCCCCGGCTGTCCGCTGCCTCGGTCTGGGACCCGTCCTGGACGCCCGGCCACGGCGTCGACGACGTCGTCGGCCTCATCACCCGCCCGTCCCCGCCCGCGCTGACGGGCACCCGCCTCCGGCTGGGACTCACCGTGCCGCGGGCCGCGGAGGAGGTCACCGTCGAGATGCGGATGCGCACCGCCGGCGGGGACACCTTCAACGCCTACGTCGGCCCCTTCCCGCCCGGCGAGACCACCTCGACCGAGCGCGTCCCGTGCGAGGACGGCTGCACGATCGAGGGCCTGGCCCTCGCCGGGCCGGCCGGCCTGCCGACCGCGCTCACCGGGGACTACGTCGTCGGCCCCCTCGAGGTCGACGGCCGGGACGCCTCCGAGGTGCTCACCGGAGGCGACTGGCACCTCGTCGGCGAGGGCATCACCCAGGCTGCGCAGGACGTCCGGGTCGAGGGGCCGGGACTCGTCGTCACCGCAGCGGGGACCGGCAAGGCCGGCCTCACGTCCGGCGCCGGAGGGCTGCGTCCCGTGGTGGCCGGGCGCGAGGCCGTCGACCGGCTCGGTCGGGTCGCCGCCGGTGCCGCGACCTCGACGGTCGGCGGTCCGCCGCCGTCCGAGGCGGCGCTGGTCGCCGAGAGCGTCCCCTTCCTCGGTCCCGAGGGGGTGCTGATCGACTACGCCGTCCTGACGACCAACCGCACGGTCTACGAGGAGGAGTTCGAGGTCCGGGTGCTGGCCGCCGCGGACACCCCCGAGCGGGTCTCGACGGAGCTCGCGCGCCAGGGGCTGACGGTCGAGCGACTCTTCGCCCAGGAGCGCGAGCGCCTCGACTCGACGGCGTACGCCCTCGCCCTGCGCCTCTACCTCGTCGCCGCGGTCCTCGTGCTGCTGATGGCGGTGGCCGGGCTCGTGGTCACCACGGCGATCCAGCTGCCGGGGCGCCGGATGGACGCCGCGGCGCTGAGCGTCGTCGGCGTACGACGTCGCTCGGTGCTGCTGGCGGTGGGCGTGGAGCAGGTCGTGGTGCTCGGCGCCGCCGCCGTCGCGGGCCTGCTCGCCGGTGCGGCCGCCCAGCTGATCGTGCTGGGTCGGATCACCCTGGGCCAGGTCGAGGAGGCCTCGTGGCCACGGGTCGTGGCCCGGGTCGATCCCGCACTGCTGAGCGTGACCGCGCTCGTCGTGGCCGTCCTGCTCGGCACGGTGGCGCTGCTCAGCGCCTGGGTGACCGTACGACGTGCCCGCGGCGCGTCGCTGCGGGAGAAGGCCCGCTAGGACGAGGCGGGCGCGTCAGGCGTCCTCGGCCAGCATCTCCGGGGTCAGGGACGACTCGGTGTCGGGGATGCCCAGCTCCTCGGCGCGCTTGTCGGCCATCGCCAGCAGCCGGCGGATCCGGCCGGCGATGGCGTCCTTGGTGAGCACCGGCTCGTGCAGCTGGCCGAGCTCCTCGAGCGAAGCCTGCTTGTGCTCCAGGCGCAGGTGGCCGGCCTGGCGCAGGTGGTCGGGGATCTCCTCGCCGAGGATCTCCAGGGCACGCTCCACGCGCGCACCGGCAGCCACGGCTGCGCGGGCCGAGCGGCGCAGGTTGGCGTCGTCGAAGTTGGCGAGCCGGTTGGCGGTGGCGCGCACCTCGCGGCGCATCCGACGCTCCTCCCAGGCCATCAGCGACTCGTGGGCGCCGAGCCGGGTGAGCAGGGCGCCGATGGCGTCGCCGTCGCGGATCACCACACGGTCCACGCCGCGCACCTCGCGCGCCTTGGCCGAGATGCCGAGGCGGCGGGCGACGCCGACGATCGCCAGGGCGGCCTCGGGGCCGGGGCAGGTGATCTCCAGCGAGGACGAGCGGCCGGGCTCGGTGAGCGAGCCGTGGGCGAGGAAGGCGCCGCGCCACGCCGCCACGGCGTCGCACCCACCGCCACTGACCACGGCGGGCGGCAGGCCGCGCACCGGGCGGCCACGCTGGTCGAGCAGGCCGGTCTGGCGGGCCAGGGCCTCGCCGTCCTTGGTCACGCGGACGATGTAGCGGCTCCCCTTGCGGATGCCGTTGCCCTGGACCATCACGACGTCGGACGGGTGCCCGTAGACCTCGGCGATGTCCGTGCGCAGCCGGCGCGCTGCGGCGCCGGTGTCGAGCTCGGCCTCCACGACGATGCGGCCGCTGACGATGTGCAGGCCGCCGGCGAAGCGGAGCATCGAGGCCACCTCGGCCTTGCGACAGCAGGTCTTGGTGATCTGGGTGGAGGCGAGCTCTGCCTTCACCTGTGCTGTCATAGCCATGGGGCGCATCCTGCCACGTGGGTCAACGACCCTCGACGCGAACGGGCAGGCCTCACCCGTGGGCGTGACTCAGGCCTCGTCCACGATCTGCCGGAAGGCCTCCGCCAGCCGGTCGGGGTCGTGGCGCGGCTCCCCCGGGACGGCGATGTCGGCCACCACCAGGCGAGCGCCCCGACCCGCCACGTCCTTCGCCAGGCGCTCGTGGTCGTCGGCCAGGGCAGAGGTGTCCACGAGCACCGCGTGGACGGTGAGGTCGGGTGCGTGCTCGAACAGCGCGGCGAGGTGGTCGGCGGGACCGAAGCCGGTGGTCTCCCCCGCCTGCGCCTCCAGGTTGAGCACGACGACCAGCCGGCCGGCGGTGTCGGCGAGCGCTCGGCGGAGGCCGGGCACCATGAGGTGCGGGATCACCGAGCTGAACCACGACCCCGGCCCGAGCACGACCCACTCGGCGGCCAGGACGGCGTCGACCGCCTCGGCGCAGGCCTGCGGGTCCTCCGGCACGAGGGCGACGGACTCGATGCGTCCGGCGGTCGTGGCGACCTCGACCTGACCGCGTACGACGGTCACGGCCTCCGGCTCGGTCTCCTCGGCGCCCCGCACCCGCGCCGTGATGTCCATCGGCGTGGTCGCCATCGGCAGCACGCGTCCATGGGCGCCCAGCAGCCGCCCGACCCAGTCGAGCGCCCGCACCGGCTCACCCATGAGCTCCCAGAGCCCGACGATCAGCAGGTTGCCGACCACGTGGCCGTTCATCTCCCCCTGGCCGGCGAACCGGTGCTGCAGGACCTCGGCCCAGGTGCGGCCCCACTCGTCGTCGCCGCACAGGGCGGCGAGCGCCATCCGCAGGTCGCCGGGCGGCAGGACGCCGAACTCCCCGCGCAGGCGTCCGGAGGAGCCGCCGTTGTCGGCGACGGTCACGACAGCCGTCAGGTCGTCGATGGTGAGGTCGTCGTGGAGCCGGCGCAGCGCCGACAGGGTCGCGAACAGGCCGTGGCCGCCGCCGAGGGCCACCGCAGCCTGTGCGGTGTCGCGGGCCACGTCACTCCCTGCCGAGGTCGCGGTGGGCGGTGCTGACGTCGTAGCCCGACTCGCGGAGCAGCCCGGCGATCGCCTCGGTCATCGCGACGCTGCGGTGCTTGCCGCCGGTGCAGCCGACGGCGACCTGCATGAACCGCTTGCCCTCGGTGAGGTAGCCCTCGGCGACCGTCCTCAGCACCGGGAGGTACTGCTCGAGGAACCGCCCGGCCCCCGGCTGGGAGAGGACGTAGGCCGACACGTCGGGGTCGCGGCCGTTCTGCGGGCGCAGCTCGGGGACCCAGTGCGGGTTGGGCAGGAAGCGCATGTCGGCGACCCAGTCGGCGTCGACCGGGATGCCGTACTTGAAGCCGAAGCTGATGACCGTGACCTTTAGCCGGGTGGAGGCGGCTGTGCCGAAGAGCTCGGCGATGCGGTCCTGCAGCTGGTGGACGTTGAAGTTGGAGGTGTCGAGCAGCACGTCGGCGTCGCCGCGGATGTCGGCCATCACGCCGCGCTCGCGCTGCAGCCCGTGGAGGAGCCGGCCGCTGCCCTGGAGCGGGTGCGGCCGCCGCGCGGCCTCCTGGCGGCGCACCAGCACGTCGTCGGTGGCCTCGAGGAACAGCAGCGTCGTCGGACGCCCGGTCACCGGCTGGTGCCGGTTGGCCTGCAGGGAGTCGAAGAACGAGCCGGACCGGACGTCCACGACCACGGCGATCGGCTGGTGGATGCCGCGGCTGTCGTCGACGAGGCGTACGACGTCGCGCACCAGCGTCGGGGGGAGGTTGTCGACGACGAAGTAGCCGAGGTCCTCGAGCTCCTTGGCCGCCGTGCTGCGCCCCGCACCCGTCATGCCGGTGACGATGACGAGCTCTCCGCGGGTCGGCTCGTTGCTGGACATGTCCTAGTCCTCCATGCTGTGTCTACTCATCATCAGAGATGATCTCGCCGGTGGCGGTGTTGATCGTCGGCTCCTTGGGAGCAGTCTTGCGGGTCGCGTCGGCCTGCGCGACGGCGTCCTTGATGGCCGAGGCGGTGCGCGGCCCGATGCCGGGGACGAGCGCGATCTGGTCGACGTCGGCCTCGCGGAGCTTCTTGAGCGACCCGAAGTGCTTGAGCAGCGTCTTGCGGCGCACCTCGCCGAGGCCGGGGACGTCGTCGAGGGCGCTCTCGACCATCGACTTGGACCGCCGACCGCGGTGGTGGGTGATGGCGAAGCGGTGCGCCTCGTCGCGGATGCGCTGGAGGAGGTAGAGGCCCTCGCTGGTGCGGGCCATGATCACCGGGTCCTCCTCCCCCGGCAGCCACACCTCCTCGAGCCGCTTGGCCAGTCCGCACACCGGTACGTCGTTGACGCCGAGCTCGGCGAGCGCCTGCTGGGCCGCTGCCACCTGGGGCGGCCCACCGTCGACGACGACCAGCGACGGGGCGTAGGCGAACTTGCGGGGGCGACCTGTTTCCGGATCCACGAGCATCGGACCGGAGTCGGTGCTCACCGTCTCGCTCCTGGCCTGCTCGTCGAGCAGGCGCTTGAAGCGGCGGGTGATCACCTCGTGCATCGACGCGACGTCGTTCTGGCCGTCGACGCCGCGGATGACGAAGCGGCGGTACTCCGACTTGCGGGCCAGGCCGTCCTCGAAGACGACCATCGAGGCGACGACCTCGGTGCCCTGGAGGTTGGAGACGTCGTAGCACTCGATGCGCAGCGGCACCTCGTCGAGCCCGAGCGACTTCTGGATCTCCTCGAGGGCGCGGTTGCGGGTGGTGAGGTCGCTGGCCCGCTTGGTCTTGTGGAGCGCCAGCGCCTGGGCGGCGTTGGTGGCGACGGTCTGCTGCAGGTCGCGCTTGTCGCCGCGCTGCGGCACCCGGATCGCGACCTTGCTCCCGCGGCGCTCGGTGAGCAGCTGCTCCATCACGTCGCTGTCCGGCGGCAGGGCCGGCACCAGCACCTCGCGCGGGATCGAGTCGTCCTCGCCGCCGTAGAGCTGGAGCAGGAACTCCTGGACCAGCCCGGCGGTGTCGCTGTCGTCCGAGCGGTCGGCCACCCAGCCCCGCTGGCCGCGGATTCGCCCGCCGCGGACGTAGAAGATCTGGACGGCGACCTCGAGCGGGTCCTCGGCGAGAGCGATGACGTCGGCGTCGGTGCCGTCGCCGAGCACCACGGCCTGCTTCTCCAGCGCCTTGGTCAGCGCGCCGAGGTCGTCCCGCAGCCGGGCGGCCTTCTCGAAGTCGAGCGCCTCGGAGGCGGCGTACATCTCCCGCTCGATGCGCCGGGTGAAGGCACTGGTGTTGCCGGCCATGAAGTCGCAGAAGTCGTCGACGATCTCGCGGTGCTCCTCGGGCGAGACGTTGCCGACGCACGGGGCCGCGCACTTGTCGATGTAGCCCAGCAGGCAGGGACGCCCGATCTGGGCCGAGCGCTTGAAGACGCCGTTGCTGCACGAGCGCATCGGGAAGACCCGCAACAGCTGGTCGACGGTCTCCCGGATCGCCCAGGCATGGCTGTAGGGACCGAAGTAGCGGGTGCCCTTGCGCTTGGCGCCGCGACCGACCATCACGCGCGGGAACTCGTCGCCGACCGTGACCGCGAGCCAGGGGTAGGACTTGTCGTCGCGGTACTTCACGTTGAAGCGCGGGTCGAACTCCTTGATCCAGCTGTACTCCAGCTGGAGGGCCTCGACCTCGGTGTCGACGACCGTCCACTCCACGCTCGCGCCGGTGGTGACCATGGTGGCCGTGCGCGGGTGCAGGTTGCCGATGTCCTGGAAGTAGGACGAGAGCCGCGGGCGCAGGCTCTTGGCCTTGCCGACGTAGATGACGCGGCCCTTGGCGTCGCGGAAACGGTAGACACCCGGCTTGGTCGGGATCGACCCCGCAGCAGGTCGATAGGAGCTCGGGCTGGCCACCCGGCAACCCTACGGGCGGCCCCCGACAGGGCCGCGGGAGACCTCAGGCCTGGGTGATCGAGTCGCCGTCGACGCTGATCTCGACCGGCGCCAGGGCGGCGGTCGCCGGGCCGGAGACCGGCGAGCCGTCCTCGAGCGAGAAGCGGCTGAGGTGGCACGGGCACGGGATCTCGCCCTCGCTGCTGGACTCGACGAGGCAGCCCTGGTGGGTGCACACGGCGGAGAACGCCTTGAAGTCGCCCTCGGTCGGCTGCGTCACCACGACCTTCGCGCCGGTCGCGACGAAGCACCCGCCGACCGGTACGTCGCCCGTGCTCGCCAGGGCGGCGGCGCCGCTCTCGCTGGGCGTCTGCGTCCCGTCGGCGCTGGGCTGCGACGGCGAGGCGTCGCTCGGCGACGGGGAGCTCGAGTCGGTGGGGTCCGCGGCCGTCGACGCGTCGTCGGAGCTGCACGCGGCGAGGACGGGCACGCCGACGGCGATCGCCGCCGATCCGGTGAGGGCGCGGCGTCTGTTGATGGCGGTCATGTGGAGACCCTAGCCAGCCGACCTGTGAAGAACCTGGTGGCTGTTCAGGAGGACTTCTTCGCGGCAGCCTTCCTGGCGGGCGCCTTCTTCGCGGCGGTCTTCTTGGCGGGCGCCTTCTTGGTCGCGGTCTTCCTCGCCGGGGCCGACTTCGCGGCTACCGCCGCCTGCCGCCGGGGCGCACCCGGCTGCTGGGCGCCACGACCCTCGAGGATGGGTGCCAGGAACGAGCCGGTGTGGCTCTCGGCCACCGCCGCGACCTCCTCGGGCGTGCCCTCGGCGACGACCATGCCGCCCCGCGACCCGCCCTCGGGACCCATGTCGATGATCCAGTCGGCGGTCTTGATGACGTCGAGGTTGTGCTCGATCACCAACACCGAGTTGCCCTTGTCGACCAGGCTCGACAGGACACCCAGCAGCTTGCGGATGTCCTCGAAGTGGAGGCCGGTCGTCGGCTCGTCGAGGACGTAGACGGTGCGGCCGGTGGAGCGCTTCTGCAGCTCGCTGGCGAGCTTGACGCGCTGCGCCTCGCCGCCGGAGAGCGTCGTCGCCGGCTGCCCGAGGCGGACGTAGCCGAGGCCGACCTCCTCCAGCGTCTTCATGTGGCGCGCGATCGCGGGCACCGCGGCGAAGAACTCCGCGGCCTCCTCGATCGGCATGTCGAGGACCTCGGCGATGGTCTTGCCCTTGTAGTGGACCTCGAGCGTCTCGCGGTTGTAGCGGGCGCCGTGGCAGACCTCGCACGGGACGTAGACGTCCGGGAGGAAGTTCATCTCGATCTTGATCGTGCCGTCGCCGGAGCAGGCCTCGCAGCGCCCGCCCTTGACGTTGAAGGAGAAGCGGCCCTGGAGGTAGCCGCGCATCTTCGCCTCCGGGGTGGAGGCGAAGAGCTTGCGGACGTGGTCGAAGACCCCGGTGTAGGTCGCCGGGTTGGACCGCGGGGTGCGGCCGATCGGCGACTGGTCGACGTGGATGACCTTGTCGACGTGCTCGAGCCCGGTGATCTTGGTGTGGCGCCCGGGGACGGTGCGGGCGTTGTAGATCTGCTTGGCCAGCGAGGTGTAGAGGATGTCGTTGACCAGCGTCGACTTGCCGGACCCCGAGACGCCGGTGACGGCGGTGAAGACACCGAGCGGGAAGCTGACGTCGACGTCCTGCAGGTTGTGCTCGCGGGCGCCGTGGACGGTGAGCTCACGGCCCTTGGTGCGCGGACGGCGCACGGGCGGGACGGGGATCTCGCGGCGGCCGCTGAGGTACTGGCCGGTCATCGAGTCGGGGTGGGTGAGCAGGTCCTCGACCGTGCCGGAGTGGACGACCTGGCCGCCGTGCTCGCCCGCACCCGGACCGATGTCGACGACCCAGTCGGCGACGCGGACCGTGTCCTCGTCGTGCTCGACCACGATCAGGGTGTTGCCGAGCTCCTTGAGCCGCAGCAGCGTCTCGATGAGTCGCTTGTTGTCGCGCTGGTGGAGGCCGATCGAGGGCTCGTCGAGGACGTAGAGCACGCCGACGAGGCCGGCACCGATCTGGGTGGCGAGGCGGATGCGCTGGGCCTCACCGCCCGACAGCGAGCCGCTGGGCCGGTCGAGGGAGAGGTAGTCGAGGCCGACGTCGAGCAGGAACTGCAGCCGCTCCTGGATCTCCTTCAGCACCCGCTCACCGATCTGCCGCTCGCGCACGGAGAGGTCGACGGTGCGGAGGTAGTGGGCGGCCTCGTTGATCGGCAGCGCACACACCTCGGCGATGTTCTTGCCACCATCGTCGCGGGCACCCAGGGTGACCGAGACCGAGACCGGCTTGAGGCGCGAGCCCTGGCAGGCCGGGCACGGCACCTCGCGCATGAAGCCCTCGAAGCGCTCACGGCTGGTGTCGGACTCGGCCTCGCGGTGCCGGCGCTCGACGTAGGGGCGCACGCCTTCGAAGGCGGCGTAGTAGGCCCGCTGGCGGCCGTAGCGGTTCTTGGTGACGACGTGGACCTTGGTCGAGTGACCCTCCAGCAGCGACGTGCGCTGCTTGGGGGTCAGCTGGTCCCAGGGGGTGTTGAGGTCGAAGCCGAGCTCCTCGCCGAGCGCGTTGACGAGGCGGAGGAAGTAGTCGGCGACGTGGGCGCCGCTCCACGGGGCGATGGCGCCCTCGCCGAGCGTGGCACCGGTGTCGGGGACCACGAGCTCGGGGTCGACCTCCATCTTGGTGCCGAGGCCCGAGCAGACCGTGCACGCGCCGAAGGGCGAGTTGAAGGAGAACGAGCGCGGCTCGAGGTCGTCGGTGTCGATGGTGTGGTCGTTGGGGCACGCCATCTTCTCCGAGAACTTCATCTCGCGCCCGGGGTCCTTGGCGTCCAGGTCGACGAAGTCGAAGACCACGAGTCCGCCGGCGAGGCCGAGCGCGGTCTCGACCGAGTCGGTCAGGCGGCGCTTGGACGACTCCTTCACCGCGAGCCGGTCGATGACGACCTCGATGGTGTGCTTGAGCTTCTTGTCGAGCGTCGGCGGGTCGTCGAGGGTGTGGGTCTGGCCGTCGACGCGCGCGCGGCTGAAGCCCTGCTGCTGGAGCTGGCGGAAGAGCTCGACGTACTCGCCCTTGCGGCCCCGGATCACCGGCGCCAGCACCTGGAAGCGGCGGCCCTCCTCGAGCGCGAGGATGCGGTCGACGATCTGCTGCGGCGTCTGGCGCTCGATCGGCGCACCGCAGGTCGGGCAGTGGGCGCGGCCCGCACGCGCATAGAGCAGGCGCAGGTAGTCGTAGACCTCGGTGATCGTGCCGACCGTCGAGCGCGGGTTCTTCGACGTGGACTTCTGGTCGATGCTGACCGCCGGGCTCAGGCCCTCGATGAAGTCGACGTCGGGCTTGTCCATCTGGCCGAGGAACTGGCGGGCGTAGGCCGAGAGCGACTCGACGTAGCGACGCTGGCCCTCGGCGAAGATCGTGTCGAAGGCCAGGCTCGACTTGCCGGACCCCGACAGGCCCGTGAAGACGATGAGCGAGTCACGCGGGAGGTCGAGGGAGACGTCCTTGAGGTTGTGCTCCCGGGCGCCCCGGATGATGAGCTGGTCGGCCACAGTGGTCCTCGTTCTGGGTCCTCGTCTTGGCGGTGACGATCTGATGGGGACGGAGTCGAACACATGTTCGTCCCGGAGCGGCGTCGCGCGCAAGCCGACGCACCGATCCACCCTCTCACGCAGCACCGACAGCGGGCCCATCGTCCACCCGGCAGGGTGGAGGATGAGGTGTCGCCCGAAGTGGCACGATGGGCGGGTGATCGACGTCCCGAGACCCGACCCGGACACCATCGCCCGAGCCGATCGAGCGCTCGTCCGCACGGTCGACGCGCTCTCCGAGTCCCAGTATGCCGAGCCGTCCCAACTCCCCGGCTGGACGCGGGCGCACGTGGTGGCCCACCTCGCGCTCAACGGCGATGGCCTCGCCGGCGTCCTGCACGGGGCGCACGTCGGCCGGCCGGCGCCGATGTACGCCTCGCCCGAGGCGCGCGACGCCGACATCGAGGAGCTCGCCGCCGCCGCGCCGGCCGACCTGCGCGAGCGCTTCCTGGCCGGCACCGCCCACTTCGGCGAGGCGCTCGCCGCGATGCACGAGGCCGACTGGGAGGGCCGCTTCGAGCGCACCCCCGGCGGACCGGACTTCTCCCTGCGCAACGTCGTGCTGATGCGGCTGCGCGAGGTGGAGATCCACCACGCGGACCTCGGCACCGGCTACACCGCTGACGACTGGCCCGCCGACTTCCGCGCGATCCTGCTGGAGTCGATGACCAAGCGTCCCTACCCGGCGCCCTTCGACGTACGACCCACCGACCTCGACCACACCTGGCACTACGGCCCCGCTCACGAGGACGGCAGCGGCCCCGTCGTCACCGGTACGTCGGCGGCGCTGGGCTGGTGGCTCACCGGCCGCGGCGCCGGCGAGGGCCTCACGTCCGACTCGAACGACCTCCCGGAGGTGGAGACATGGTGAACGACGACAGGGTGGGCGACTACACCGGTGACGTGACGCCCGGCGGCGACCCCGACGTCCGCACGTTGGGCGACTTCACCGTGACCAAGGTCGCCGTGGACCCGGAGATGTCCAACAACTGCTACCTGCTGCTCTGCTCCGTCACCGACGAGGTCGTGCTCATCGACGCCGCCGCGGAGCCGGAGCGGCTGCTCGAGCTGATCGGCGACCGCTCGCTGACGTCGATCGTCACGACCCACCAGCACTGGGACCACCACCGGGCGCTGGCCGCGGTCAAGGCCGCCCACCCGTCCGCGCTCGTCGTCGCCGGCGCCCCCGACGCCGACGCCATCGAGGAGCAGACCGGGGTGCGGGTCGAGCGCCGGGTCGGCGCGGGCGACAAGGTGGCCGTCGGCCCCTGCGACCTGGTCGTCGTCCCCGTCGCGGGACACACGCCCGGCTCGATCTGCCTCCTCCTCGACGACCCCGCCGTCGCCCCGACCCCGCACCTCTTCACCGGCGACTCGCTCTTCCCCGGCGGCGTGGGGGCGACCTTCGGCGACGCCGACGCGTTCGCCCAGCTCGTCAGCGAGGTGGAGACCAAGATCTTCGACCGGCTCCCCGACGAGACCTGGTTCTACCCCGGGCACGGCGTCGACGGCCGGCTCGGTGACGAGCGCCCCCACCTCGCGGAGTGGCGCGAGCGCGGCTGGTGAGTCCCCCGGTGATGTGGGTCGGCGGGGTCGCCGTGGCAGTCTGGAGGCATGAGCACGCGTGAGCTGACCCTGGCCGACTTCGAGCAGACCGTCAGTGGCGAGGGCATCGTCCTCGTCGACTTCTGGGCTGCCTGGTGCGGCCCCTGCCGCCAGTTCGCCCCCGTCTACGAGAAGGCGTCGGAGGACAACCCCGACATCGTCTTCGGCAAGGTGGACACCGAGGCCGAGCAGCAGCTGGCCCAGATGGCGGCGATCACCTCGATCCCGACGCTGATGCTCTTCCGCGACGGGATCCTGCTCTTCAACCAGGCCGGCGCGCTGCCGCCGCAGGCCCTCTCCGGTGTGATCGAGCAGGCCCGCGGCCTCGACATGGACGCCGTACGCCAGGAGGTGGCCGCCGCACAGGAGGCCGCCGCCAACGGTCCGCAGGACGAGGTCGGCCTCGACGAGTTCGCGGCCGCCCACAGCCAGGGCGCCTACGTCGTCGACGTGCGCGAGGCCGACGAGGTGGCCGGCGGTCGGGTTCCCGGCGCCGTGCACATCCCGATGAACGACGTCCCCGGCCGGGTCGCCGAGCTGCCGCAGGACCAGCCGGTCTTCGTGATCTGCCAGGCGGGCGGCCGCAGCCGCCACGTCGTGGACCACCTGCGCCAGCAGGGCATCGCGGCCATCAACGTCGCGGGCGGCACCGGCGGCTGGGCCCAGCGGGGCTGGCCCCTCGAGGCCTGACCCACCCGGCACCTCCCCGGTCGTCACGCCCGGGGATGCTAGCGAGCGGTGACCCGGCCGCCGTCGAGGTCCCAGCGCTGGTCGAGCGTGACGTTGGCGAGCATCCGGCGGTCGTGGGAGACGAGAAGCAGCGTGCCGTCGTACGTCGCCAGGGCCTGCTCGAGCTGCTCGATCGCGGGCAGGTCGAGGTGGTTGGTGGGCTCGTCGAGCACGAGCAGGTTGACGCCGCGGGCCTGCAGGAGCGCCATCGCGGCCCGGGTGCGCTCGCCGGGCGAGAGCCGGTGGACGAGGCTGGCGACCTGGTCGGCCTTGAGCCCGAACTTGGCCAGCAGGGTGCGCACCTCCGCGGAGGTCATGGCCGGCACGGCCGCCTCGAAGGCGTCGCCGAGCGGCAGCGTCTCCGCCAGCGACGTACGCGCCTGGTCGATCTCGCCGACCGCGACGCTCGCGCCGAGGGACGCACGGCCCTCGTCCGGTGCCACGTGACCGAGCAGCAGCCGCAGCAGGGTCGTCTTGCCGGCGCCGTTGGGGCCGGTGATGGCGATCCGGTCCCCGGCCGAGACCTGGAGCGAGACCGGCCCGAGCTGGAAGCCGCCGAGCCGGACGACCGCCTCGTCGAGGACGGCGACGACGCTGGACGAGCGGGGTGCTGAGGCGATGTCGAACTGCAGCACCCACTCCTTGCGGGGCTCCTCGACCTCCTCGAGGCGCGCGATGCGCGACTCCATCTGCCGCACCTTCTGGGCCTGCTTCTCCGACGACTCGCTCTGCGCGCGCCGGCGGATCTTGTCGTTGTCGGGCGCCTTCCGCATCGCGTTGCGGACGCCCTGCGAGCTCCACTCCCGCTGGGTGCGGGCCCGGGAGACGAGGTCGGCCTTCTTGTCCGCGAACTCCTCGTAGGCCTCGCGGGCGTGCCGCCGGGCGACCGCCCGCTCCTCGAGGTAGGCGTCGTAGCCGCCGTCGTACACCGAGACCTGCCGCTGGGCCAGGTCGAGCTCGACAACCCGGGTGACGCACCGCGCCAGGAACTCGCGGTCGTGCGACACGAGCACGATGCCCGCGCGCAGGCCGCGCACGAACGACTCCAGCCGTTCCAGCCCGGCGAGGTCGAGGTCGTTGGTCGGCTCGTCGAGCAGGACGACGTCGAAGCGGCTCAGCAGCAGCGCGGCGAGGGCGACCCGCGCGGCCTGGCCTCCCGACAGGCTGGTCATCAGCGCGTCGAGGCCGAGGTCGAGACCGAGCTCGGCCAGGACCGCGGGAGCACGGTCCTCGAGGTCGGGCGCGCCGGTCGCCAGCCAGTGGTCCAGCGCGACGGCGTACGTGTCGGCGGCGTCGGGGGCCTCCGACTCCAGAGCCGCGGCGGCGTCCTCCATCACCAGGGTCGCGGGGGTCGCGCCCGTACGGCGGCCGAGGTAGCCCGCGATCGTCTCGCCGGGGATGCGCTCGTGCTCCTGCGGGAGCCAGCCCACGAACGCGTCGGACGGTGCGGTGGACACCCGCCCCGAGATCGGCGCGGACTCCCCCGCCAGCAGTCGCAGCAGCGTGGACTTCCCGGCCCCGTTGGCTCCGACGACCCCGACGACGTCGCCCGGTGAGACGGTGAGGTCCAGGGACTCGAAGAGGGTGCGCGGGCCGTGGCCACCGGCCAGGTCCTTCGCGACGAGGGTGCCGGTCACGGGCCCACAGTAGTCAGGTGGAGCGTGGGATAACCTCGCCGCGTGCTGATCAGCGACTCGCGCAAGGTGCTCTTCGTCCACGTGCCCAAGACGGGCGGCGTGTCGGTCGAGGAGACCGTCAAGGAGGCGTGCCCCGACGCTCGCAAGGCGCGCGTCCCCATCGGCCGCCACGCGACGCTCGGCAAGATCATCAAGCACGAGCCGCAGGTCATCGACTACTGGACCTTCGGCTTCGTGCGGAACCCGTGGGCCCGGATGGTCTCGTGGTACTCGATGATCTCGGCCTGGGACCGCCGCCACGGCCCGAGCAGCGGCAAGCCGCAGGACGTCAAGCACAACTCGATGCGCGACGGCAACGAGATGTGGCGCGCCGCGGCGGCCTACTCCGGCTTCGACGAGTTCGTGATGCGCGGCACCGAGGAGCTGCCGCGCGTCGGCACGCCGCAGATCAAGTACCTGCGCGCTCCCAAGCACCAGCGTGAGGTCGACTTCATCGGCCGCACGGAGAACTTCGTCGAGGACCTCCAGCGGGTGCAGGCGCAGCTCGGCCTCGAGCCGTCCACGCCGGTGCACAAGAACAAGTCCAAGCACGGCACCTACCACGACTACTACACCGACGAGACCCGCCAGCGCGTCGCTAAGGTCTACGCCGAGGACATCGAGCTCTTCGGCTACACCTACGACTGACCGCTACGACCGAGCCGGGCCCACCAGGTCCGGCAGCCGGGTCCCCCGCGCGCCCGCCCACTCGCCGGTGGCCTCGAGTCGGTCCCACACGGCGTACTCCGGGGCGAAGTGCGCCACCAGCGCCTCACGCGTGGCGAAGGCCAGCTCGCCGTGCTCCGCGGTGGAGGCGTTGCGGCGCTCGAAGACGAGCGGACGGCCGAGCCGCTCGGAGAACCACGCCGACCACACCTCGGGGCGCTCGACGGCGAGGACCCGGTCCACGGCGACACCGCCCTGGGCCTGGATGAACTTCGCCGGACGGCCCTTGGGGACCGGTGCGTCGTCGTGGCCGGCGAGGTAGTGCAGGGCGAACTCCTCGAAGGTCATCTCGGCGGTCGACTGCCGGCTGTCCTCGCGTGCGCGGTAGCGCCACCACGACTCGAGCCAGGCGATGGGCTCGCGGAACATGGTGACCAGCTCGTAGGACTCGCGCGGGTGCCCCTGCTCGGCGAGCTCGCGCGCCTTGGTGTGCACGAAGCCGCGCGCCGGCAGGTGCTTGCGCCCGGGTGGTGCGCTGACCGACTCGGTGGCGTACGGCGCCAGCGTCCGCTCGAGCGCGGTGCTCGCCGTCTTCGGCAGGGCGAGGAGCACGAAGTCCCGCCCGGGCCCGAGCTCGAGGAAGGTCATCACCGCCCGATCATCCCGCATGCCCCCGGCTGGGCTAGCCTCGCGCCCGTGCTGATCTCCGACGCCAAGCGCGCACTCTTCGTGCACGTGCCCAAGACCGGCGGGGTCTCGGTCGGGGTCGCGTTCGAGCGCTGCTGCCCCGACGCGCGGAGCAAGGCACCCGGGGTGAAGCCCCCGCTCGGCCGGCACGCGCCGTACGCCCGGATCCTGCGCGCGGAGCCGCAGACGGCCGACTACTGGTCCTTCGCGTTCGTGCGCAACCCGTGGGCACGGATGGTGTCGTGGTGGTCGATGATCCAGGACTGGGACCGTGAGTGGGGTCCGTCGAGCGGACGCCCGCAGGGTGCCGAGGCGACGCGGATGCGCGGCAACGACATGTGGCGCGCCGCAGCGGCGTACTCAGGTTTCGAGGAGTTCGTGCTGCGTGGCACCGAGGAGCTGCCGCGGGTCGGCCGGCCCCAGGTGGACTACCTGCGCGCGCCGGACCGCGAGGTCGACTTCGTCGGGCGCACCGAGAGCTTCGCCGACGACCTCGCCGAGGTCGAGCGGCGCCTGGGCGGCGAGCCGGTCCACGTGCCCCACCGCAACAAGTCGCCGCACGGCAGCTACCGCGACTACTACTCCGACGCGACGCGAGCGAAGGTCGCCGAGGTCTACGCAGCAGACCTCGACGCCTTCGGCTACACGTTCTGAGGCGCTGGCCAGCGGACCCCTTCCGCCACGGCCTCCGGGCTGCGACATTTCCTCCCGTGGACGCACTCGACGGCTGGACCCGCAGCGAGCACACCGCCGACGTGGCCGGCGAGCCGACCACCCATCCCGTGTGGCGCAAGGGCACCGGTCCCGGGGTGGTGGTCGTCCACGAGCTGCCGGGGCTCACGGCCGGGGTGATCAGGTTCGGCGAGGAGCTGGTGGCCGCCGGCCACACGGTGCTGCTGCCGCACCTCTTCGGTCCGGCGGGACGCGAGTTCAGCAACGTCGACGTGCTACGCGTCCTCCCCCGGGTGTGCATCAGCCGCGAGTTCACCAAGCTCGCCCGGGGCGTGACGACCCCCGTGGCCGGCTGGCTGCGATCGCTGGCGCGCGAGCTGCACGCCGAGCTCGGCGGGCCGGGCGTCGGAGCGCTCGGCATGTGCTTCACCGGCGGCTTCGCGCTCGCCATGATGGTCGACGACAGCACCGTCGCCCCCGTGCTGTGCCAGCCGAGCGCACCGTTCATCGGCCTCCCCGGCCGGGCCGCCGACCTCAACCTCTCCCCCGCCGACGCTGACGTCGTACGCCGTCGCGCGGCCGCTGGCTGCTCCGTCCTCGGCATCCGCTACGCCCCCGACCCGCTCGTCGGCACCCGCTTCGACTCCCTCACCTCGCTGATCGGCGACGCCTTCATCCGCGTCGAGCTCGAGGGCTCGGGCCACTCCACCGTCACCGAGCAGCGCTCGCAGGTGGCCGTGGACGCGGTGCTCGACTTCTTCGCCGAGCGCCTGCGCTAGGCCCCCACAGTGCGGTGGCTGTGGTCCACCGGATGGACCACAGCCACCGCGTAGTCGTCGCCGGCTCCGTCCCACGTCGCTCTCACGACAGGTCCACCACCACGATGGTGTGGTTGTCCGGCTCCCCGGCGGCCGTCACCGCGTTCGCGACCTCGTCGGCGACGCTCTGGGCCGGCGCAGGAGACACCAGGAGCGCCGGGAGGTCCTCGACGACCGAGTGGACGCCGTCGGTGGTGAGGACGAGGCGATCCCCTGGCTCGAGCCCGACCTCGAGCTCGTCGGGCACATCGCCCGGCAGGAGGGCCCGGTTCAGCAGGTTGCGGTGCGGGTGGGAGCGGGCCTCGTCCACGGTCAGCTGACCGCTCTCGAGCAGCCCCGCCACCACCGTGTGGTCGTGGGTGACCTGCCGGACCTCGCGGCCGCGCACCAGCCACACGCGTCCGTCCCCCACGTGCGTGACCGAGGCGGTGGTGCCCGTGACCGTCACGGCGGTGAGCGTCGTGCCTGACCTCGGCGCATCGGGCAACGACTCCGCGATGTCGGACGCCACCACTGCGACGGCATCGTCGAGACCGCCTGAGGCGAATGCAGCGAGCACGGCGGAAGCGAGGTCCGCGCGCTCGCCGAACCCGTCCGCCACCGCCACCAGGCCGGTCCTGGCGATCAGGGCGTCCTGCTGCTGTGCGCGGCTGCCCGTGCGATGACTCGTGCCGATCTCTGCACGCAGGGTGTCGGTGGAGGTGGTCATGGGTGGTTCCTCGCTCTCGAGCTGGTCGACGAGGGCGGAGACGATGTCCCGGCGGCTGGCCGTGTCGCGCTCGACCTGGAGCCAGTACGCCCTGACCAGCCGCGCCGCCGCTGCAGGCGGCGACCCGAGGACCTCCTCGATCCGGGCCAGCGGCATGCCGACCAGCCGGAGCGTGGCCACCAGCCGAGCCTGCGCGAGCTGCTCCGGCGCATATCGCCGGTAGCCCGAGCTCGCATCGACCTCGACCGGACGCAGCAACCCCAGGTCGTCGTACAGCCGCAACGCCTTCGGCGTCAGGCCCGACTCCCGGGCGAAGTCGCCGATCGTCCAGAGCTCCGTGGTCATCGTCTCCATCCTCCCCGGTGTCGGTCACCGGTGGGACGACCCTGCGGCTTTCCCTCGGGGCAAGGTCAACAACTCGGTCGCACTCACTCCAGCGACGCGATCAACCGCCGTACGGTCACGAGCGCCCCGCGGGAGGTCTCGGTCGCGGTGTGGCGGTAGTAGGTCCAGCCGCTGATGGCAGGGGCGAGCGCGAAGCCGCGGGCGCGGCGGTAGGCGGCCTCGTCGAGGCCGACGGCCTGGCGGTAGGGCTCCGCGGCGGCCAGCGGGACGTAGCCCCACATCGCATTGAGCTCGATCGCCGGGTCGCCCCGGCCGGCCGCGCCCCAGTCGATCACGGCCGCCAGCCGACCGTCGCGCACCAGGATGTTGCCGTCGTGCAGGTCGCCGTGGAACCAGCAGGGCTCGCCGTCGTACGCCGGTGCGGCAAGAGCGTCCTCCCACACCGCGAGGACCGCGTCGCGGGAGACCTCGGCGGGGTCCGCCTTCGCGGTCCACTCCCGCACCCAGGCGTCGAGGGCGGGCAGCGGACCGCCCCGCCCCTCGGTCGTCACCGGGCCACCCATCGCGGGCACGTCACGGCACGCGCGCACGAACGCGCCGAGCTCAGCCGCCCACGTCTCCGGGTCGTACGACGACTCGGTGGGGGTCGTGCCGTCGATCCACGGCACGACCGTCCAGGGCCACGGGAAGCCGTCACCCGGCTCGCCGAGCGCCACGGGGGCGGGGATCGCCACCGGGAGGTGGGGCGCGAGACGCGGCAGCCAGGTGTGCTCGAACGCCACCGTCTCGGCCGGTCCGGGGATGCGCGGCATCCGGACCAGCAGGTCGTCCCCGAGGCGGAACAGCTGGTTGTCGGTGCCCAGGGGCGGGAGCCGCCGTACGGGCAGCGCGGACCACTGGGGAAATTGCTCGGCAACGAGGCGTCGTACGGTCCCGTCGTCCACCACGAGCTCGTCGGCATGCATCCCGGTCGTCATCAGGCAGGACCGTAGCGGGCGCCGGTCACTCGGGCACGCGGGTTTCCGCCCCGCCCTCTCGCGCCCGTCGGAACAGCTCGACCAGCAGGTGGGCGTAGCCGAGGGTGTCGTCGATCGCCCGGTGCGTGTGCTCGACGTCGCCGAACCAGGCATCCGGGAGCGTGTCGACGTCGACGAGGCCGGCCGACGTCCCGGTCACCGCCGCCGCGTAGCTCCGCAGGCACAGCCCGGGGCCGACGAACAGCCGGTCGGTCTCGTGGTGGCCCTGCCGGATGCCGTAGGCGGTGAAGCGGCGCAGGTAGTGATCCATCCAGATGCCGTCCAGCGCCAGCGGGAAGGCAGCGAACATCCGCGGCCACGGCAGGTCCTGCAGCCATGCGACGTAGCGTTCCATCACCCGCGCGACCGGCTCGGCATCGCGCGTGGCGGCCTCCCACGCGCCCGGCTGCGTGGCAAACCACTCCATCGTCGCGGCGTCCGGGGAGGTGCCGGGCAACGGCTCCAGCACGGCCTCGAAACGGCCGTGCTCCAGCCCGTCGGCCGTCACCGCGACGGACGCGAAGGAGCGCATGGAGTGGACTCCCGGCCACGGACCGTCGAGCTCGACGTCGGTCACCACGTAGGTCCACGGGTCTGCGGCGGGAGTCGTCACACGAGGGATCATGACGGACGGGTGGGGATCACCGGCGGCAAGCTGGGTACGGCGTCGGCGTCCGCACGACCGTCTCGATGGAGGCCCCCGATGTTCCTCTTCTTCAGCAACCGTCTCGGCTGTGCGGGATCGGTGCTGGTCTCGCTGGCCGTCACCGCGATCCTGGTCGTCGTCTTCCTGCTCTGACACCGCCGCGTACCGACGAGTAACATGGCGGCCGTGAGCTTCCTGTCGCGCCAGACCGTGATCGCCGCCCTGACCGCCAACGCCCTGAGGCCGCCTCGTGGCCAGCGCAGCGGCGTACCGTCGTTCGCCGCCGGGTGGCTCTTCGGCGAGACCGCCCCGCAGGTGCTGGCGCTGACTGTCCTCGACGCTGCTGCCCACCTCACGAGGAGCCGGCGCACGGGGATCCGTGCCAAGGCGGGGCTCGCCCTCGCCGGGGCCAGCGCGCTCGGCCTGGCCCACATGGTCCGGCAGAGCCACCGGTCCGCCGAGGTCCTGGACGACGCGCTCGTCGAGGGCCTCGGCGTCGACTACGTCGAGCAGCTCGACGAGGCTCCCGACCCGGCGGACCTGGCGACCCCGTGGCGACGGCTCGCGCGGCCCTTCGACTTCCGCGACGACGCCGTCCGGGTGATCCGCAACCTGCCCTACTCCGAGGCCGGGCGCCGCGGCCACCTCGACATCTACCTGCCTGCGAGCGACGACGCGATCACGGACGCGCCGGTGCTCCTCCAGGTCCACGGCGGCGCCTGGTCAGTGGGCCAGAAGGAGCACCAGGCGCGCCCGCTGATGAACCGGATGGCCGCCAAGGGCTGGGTCTGCGTGGCGATCAACTACCGCCTCTCCCCCCGCGACCCGTGGCCCGCCCACATCGTCGACGTCAAGCGCGCCATCGCCTGGGTCCGGGACAACATCGCCGACCACGGGGGCGACCCCGACTACCTCGTGATCACCGGCGGCTCGGCCGGAGGCCACCTCGCCGCGCTGGCAGCGCTGACCCCCGGCGACCCCGAGTGGCAGCCGGGCTTCGAGGACGCCGACACGTCCGTGCGGGCGGCGGTGCCGTTCTACGGGGTCTACGACTTCGCCGGCTCGACCGGGCTCGCCAACGCCATCGGGATGCGCGACGCCTTCCTCGGCCCGCGGGTCGTGCAGACGTCGTGGCAGGACGCGCCCCACGTCTACGAGGCCGCCTCCCCCATCCTCCGGATCACGCCCGACGCGCCCGACTTCTTCGTCATCCACGGCGACCTCGACAGCCTCGTCGCCGTCGACCAGGCCCGGATGTTCGTGGCAGAGCTGCGGCGCACGTCGAAGAGGTCGGTGGTGTACGCCGAGCTGCCGGGCGCACAGCACGCCTTCGACGTCTTCCACTCGATCCGCAGCACGCACGCGGTGCGCGCGGTCGACCGCTACCTCACGTGGCACTGGAACACCTGGCGCCACGGCCTGCGCGCCGACAGCGGCGTCGGGCCCGACGAGCTCGGCGACGACGCCGGCCAGGCCGGGCTCAGCCCTGGGTGATGAACCCGACCTGGTTGCCGGCCGGGTCGGTGAGCAGGGCCAGCGAGGTGCCGCCCCCGACCTCCGTCACGGGGCGTACGACGGTGCCGCCGGCTGCTTCGACCGCGGCCACCGTGGCGGCGAGGTCGTCGGTCTTCCAGTAGACGACCGGGCCGGCCATCTGGTCGCGCTCACCCTGGGGGTTGAGCCCGATCTCCTGCCCGTCGAGGTTGAAGCCGACGTAGTAGGGCGTCTCGGTGTGCGGCTCGGCGCCCCACGCCGTGCGGTAGAAGGCGGTTGCGATCTCGAGGTCCGCGGCGGGGATGACGATCGTGTGGTTGGTCATGACTGCTCCTTCGTCGATGTGGGTCCCTTCACCCACCCGACGTGCGGAAGGACCCAGGTGTGACCGCACTAGGGTCGTCTCCTGTGATGCCTGCCGACCTGCTCTCCCACGCCCGCGCGGCCAAGGGCTTCATGCCCGAGGACGAGGGTGCGCTGCTGCACCGCTGGGCGCGTGAGCGGCTTCCGTACGGACCGGCCCTGGAGGTCGGCACCTACTGCGGCAAGTCCGCCGTCTGGCTCGGTGCGGCGGCCCGCGAGGTCGGCGGCACCGTGTTCACCGTCGACCACCACCGGGGCTCCGAGGAGAACCAGGCCGGCTGGGAGCACCACGACGACAGCCTCGT
This sequence comes from uncultured Nocardioides sp., assembly GCF_947488025.1. GTDB lineage: Bacteria > Actinomycetota > Actinomycetes > Propionibacteriales > Nocardioidaceae > Nocardioides. The sequence goes on from NZ_CANKYS010000002.1 coordinate 61,731, forward strand.
CGACCCGGAGATCGGCCTGATGGACACGCTGCCGACCTTCCGTCGCACCATGGCCGCAGCCGGTCTGGAGGAGCAGGTCGTGGCGGTCGTCGGCCGCTCCGCGACGGTGGGTGCGTGGTGGCGCACCCCGCTGGCCCTCCTCTTCATCGACGGCGGGCACGGGGTCGAGCCCGCGCGCACCGACTTCCGCACCTGGCCCCAGTGGGTGATGGCCGGCGGGGTCCTCGTCATCCACGACGTCTTCCCCGACCCGGCCGACGGCGGCCGGCCGCCCTACGAGGACATCTACCTCCCCGCCGTCGCCAGTGGCGCCTTCACCGAGGTCGACGTGGTCGGGTCGATGCGCGTGCTACGACGTACGACCGGAGACGCCGGCGACCCGATCGGCTGACCCGTCACCGGACGGGCAGCCGCACTCCAGGCCGAGCTCCGCGAAGTCGGGGGCGAGGGTCGTCCCGCGCATGATGTCGGCACCCGGGGTGCGGTCGGTCACCTGGTCGACGGCCAGGACCACCGCGGCGGCCGTGTAGGTGGTCTGCTCGACCGGCCAGTTCACCCCGTCGGGAAACACGTAGCCGGTCCAGTAGGCGCCCTCGTCGGTGCGCAGGTGCTGCATGTCGGCCAGCAGCTGCAGCGCCCGCGCGCGGTCACCGAGGGCGTCGAGCGCCATCACCAGCTCGCAGGTCTCCGCCCCCGTCACCCAGGGGTTCTCCGAGACGCAGCGGATGCCGAGGCCCGGCTCCACGAAGGTGTCCCAGCGCTCGGCGAGGAGCGCATGGGCCTCGGGCCCGCGGACCGCACCGCCCAGCACCGGGTAGTACCAGTCCATCGAGAAGGTCGACTTGTCCAGGAACAGGTCGCGGTGCTCGCGCAGGGCGTGGCCGAGCCGGCCGCCCGCGAGCTCCCAGTCGACCTGCGGCTCCCCCACCAGCTCCGCGAGCGCGACACCCGCGCGCAGCGAGTGGTAGATGCTCGACGAGCCCGCCAGCAGCGCGTCGGCGTTGACCGGGCCGGGCTCGCCGTGCGCCCACTCCTGCGACCAGGCGACACCGCCGAACGGCAGCTGCATGCCGACCACGAAGTCGAGCGCGCGGCGCACCGTCGGCCACATCCGGCGGACGAACGCCTCGTCGCGCGCGACCAGCCAGTGGTGCCACGTCGCGACGGCGACGTACGCCGACATGTTGGTCTCGCCGGAGTGGTCCTCGACCTCGCCGACGACGATCTTCATCGGCCACGAGCCGTCGGCCCGCTGCGTCTCGCGCGCCCACTCGAAGGCGCGCTCGGCGGCGTCGCTCTGCCCGCCGACCATGAGCGCCATCGCCGACTCGAGGTGGTTCCACACGTCGGTGTGCTCGCCCGGGGTCCACGGGACGGCGCCGGACGGCTCCTGCATGGCCGCGATCGACGCCGCGGTCTGCTCGACCTGCGCGCGGGTGAGGCTCACGTCGGGGTCCCCGCGGCGTTGTTCGGGGGAGCGCAGCGGAGGAGGAGAACGTCGTGGGGTGTTCACGCGGCCGGCTTCTGGAAGTAGAGCACCATGCTCTTCCCGATGAGCGGGTCGAGCACCTTGCCGGCGTACTGCAGCGCCTTGGGGTTCTTCATGATCTCCCACACCAGGAGCTTGTGGTAGGCCTTGGCGAGCGGGTGGTCGTCGTTGGTGACGCCGACCGCGCACTTGATCCACCAGTAGGGCGTGTGGAGCCCGTGCGCGTGGTCCCGGCCGATGAAGACCATCGCGTCGCCGGGGGTGCCGTCGTTGGAGCGACCGGCCTTGGTGACCTTGTCGACGAGCTCCTGGGCCGTGTAGATACGGATGTGGCCGCCCTCGGCGTTGTGGTAGTCGTCGGAGAGCTTCCAGTTGACGATCTCGGGCAGCCACCGGGGCACGGAGACCGCCAGCGTGCCGCCCGGGCGCAGGACCCGTACGAGCTCCTTGATCGCGTCGACGTCGGCGTGGATGTGCTCCAGCACCTCGGCGGCGACGATGCGGTCGAACTCCCCGTCGGCGAAGGGCAGGGCGAGGGCGTCGCCCTCCTTGACGTCGGCCTCGGCGCCCTCGGGCACCTCGCCCGCCTCGCGCATGGCGGTGAACCACTCACGCACGGTCGCGAGCTCGTCGGCGTCCTGGTCGAAGGCGATGACGTCGGCACCGCGCTTGTACATCTCGAACGCGTGGCGCCCCGCGCCGCAGCCCATGTCGAGCACCCGGTCGCCCGGGCGCAGGCCGAGCCGGTCGAAGTCAACGGTCAGCACGGGTGTTCTCCCTGTGGCTCTGCGCTCGCTGGAAGGCGGCGATGGTCTCCTCGTAGGCGGCGGCGGTGGCCTCGGCCACGGCCCGCCAGCTGAACAGCTCCTCGACCCGGGCACGTCCGGCCGCGCCCATCGTCGTACGTCGCTCGGGGTCGTCGAGCAGCGCGGCGATCGCCTGCTCCAGCTCGCCCACGTCGCCGGGGGTGACCAGGTCGGCGCACTGGCCGTCGGGACCGACGACCTCCGGGATCGCGCCGGCGCGCGAGACCACCAGCGGCGTCGCGCAGGCCATCAGCTCGGCGGTGGGCAGCGAGAAGCCCTCGTAGAGCGACGGCACGCAGGCCACCTCGGCCGACCCCATCACCTCGACGAGCTCGGCGTCGCTGACGCCGCTGACGAAGGACACCTTGTCGACGATGCCGAGCTGGTCGATGAGCTTCTCGGTGCGCCCGCCCGGCTCCGGCCGGGTCACGAGCACGAGCGACACGTCGCGCTCGACGGCGAGCTTGGCGAAGGCCTCGAGGAGGGTCGCGATGCCCTTCATCGGGGCGTCGGCGCTGGCCATGGCCAGGATCCGGCCGGGGACGCGCGGGGCGGTGGGCGGCGCGAAGACGTCGTCCACACCGAGCAGGATCGTCTGCATCCGGGCCGGGTCGACGCCGAAGTCACGGGCCACGTCGCGGGTCGAGGACTCCGACGGGGTGAGCACCTTGCGGTAGCGCTTGGCGACCCGGGTCTGCATCCGCAGGAAGCCGTACCACCGGCGCAGGGTGAGCCGCTTGCGCCACGTCGGCGCGGTCTGCAGGTCGATCCGGCGGTCCATCGTGATCGGGTGGTGGATCGTCGCGACGACCGGCAGGCCGTAGGACTCCAGCTCCAGGATGTCGGTGCCGAGCACCTGGTTGTCGTGGGCGACGTCGAAGTCGCCGGCACGGTCCTTCATCAGCCGCGCGATGCGCGAGCTGAAGGTCTTCGGCTCGGGGAACCCGGCCGTGCACATGGTGAGGAACTCCTCGACGTCGATGAGGTCGCGGAACTCCCGCAGGTGCGGCACCCGGAACGGGTCCGGCTCGCGGTAGAGGTCGAGGCTCGGCACCTTGGTGAGCACGACACCCTCGTCGAGGTCCGGGTAGGGCTGGCCCGAGAACACCTCCACCTCGTGACCGAGCCGGACGAGCTCGCGGCTGAGGTGGCGGATGTAGACGCCCTGTCCGCCGCAGTGCGGCTTGCTGCGGTAGGACAGCATGGCGATGCGCACTGTGGTCTGCCTTTCGTGGCGCTCCGTGAGTGGCCCATTATGCCTACTCGTCGGTAGGCCCCGACGTGGCCGGGGCTCAGGACCCGCCGGCCAACCGGAACTCGTGGTGGAGGCGGACCCCGTCCGGGTCGTGCGGCCGCACCTCGGCGTGGGTGACACTGGCGTAGACCCCTGACCCGACCGGCGCCAGCGCGAGGCCTTGCTCGACGGCACCGACGACGCGGGCGCGCCCCACCAGGAGCTCCTCGGACGCGACCTCGGTGCCGAGCTGGCGGAGCACCAGCACACACACGGCGTGGACGGCCCGCTGGTCGGCGGGGTCGTAGCCCAGCGCCGGAGCGCCGTCGCGCGGAGGCCGCACCGCGAGGCGGACCGTGACGTCGATCAGCACGACGAGGTCGTCCTGCGCGACCACCGGGCAGCCGGTCAGGACGTAGTCCCGGTCGCGCACGTCGACACCCCCGGCACGGGGAGAGAACAGGCCCATCGCGGCTCACGCCTCGCTGGAGTGGCCGGGGAAGACGTGGGCGGAGGGGTCGAGCACGACGGCGGCGTTGTTCACGGCGGTGGCCGCCTCGCCGAAGCCGACGGCGATGAGCCGGACCTTGCCCGGGTAGTCGGTGATGTCACCGGCGGCGAACACGCGCGGCAGGTTGGTGCGCATCGAGGAGTCGACGACCACGTGGCGCTTCTGCGTCTCCAGTCCCCACTGCTGGATCGCCCCGAGGTCGGCGATGAAGCCCAGCGCGGCGACGAGAGCCTGCGCCTCCAGGACGTGCGGCTCCTCCCCGTCGACGCTGACCACGACCTCCTCGAGGTGGTTCTCCCCGCGCAGCTCGGTCACCTGGGCGTTGGTGATGATCCGGACGCTCGAGTCCTTGACCGCGGCCACGGTGCGCTCGTGCGCGCGGAACGCGTCGCGGCGGTGCACGAGCGTCACCGAGGAGGCGATCGGCTCGAGGTGCTGGGCCCAGTCGAACGCGCTGTCACCTCCCCCGACGATCACCACGTCCTTGCCGGCGTACGGCGCGAAGCTGGGCACGAAGAACTCCATGCCGCGCCCCACCCAGCCGTCACCGGCCGGCAGCGGCCGCGGGCTGAACTTGCCGATGCCCGAGGTGATGAGCACGGCGCCGGCCGTCACGGTCGTGCCGTCGTCGAGGGTGACGACCACCCGGTCCTCGCCGTGCTCGAGGGTGGTCGCCGTCCGGTCGAGGAGGTACGTCGGGTCGGCCGTGGCAGCCTGCGCCACCAGCCCCTCGACGAGGTCGCGCCCCTTCACGCTGGGGAAGCCGGCGACGTCGAGGATCGCCTTCTCGGGGTACATCGCGGTGATCTGGCCGCCGAGCTCGGGCAGCGAGTCGACCACCGCGACGCTCAGGCCGCGGAAGCCGGCGTAGTAGGCGGAGAACAGCCCCGTCGGGCCCGCGCCGATGATCAGCAGGTCGGTCGTCACGTCGTCCACGTCGCGGATCCTTCCGTCGGGGCGGCCCGGCCACAAGGGCCGGTCCGCGGCTGTCCGTGCGTCGTCAGAGCGCGTCGAGCTCGTCGACCTTCCACTCCCCACCCACGCGCCGCAGCGTCACCAGCACGCGGTGGAGGTCGAGCGTGGGCCGTTCCAGCCCCCGGCCCGAGGTGCGCTGGTTGACGAAGACCAGCACCCGGGCGTACGTCGCCGAGGCGGTCACGAGTGCCGTGTCGACGACCTCGGCCTCGACCACCGTGCGGTCACGGCGGCTCGAGGTGGTGACACCCGCCATCGTGCGGTCGTAGCGCTGCTGCATGGTCGGCGTCATCAACCTGCGGGCGGCGTCCTTGTCGTAGGACAGCGACCTCCACGAGTAGCTGTAGGCCTTGCGTGCGGCTGCAGCCGCACCCAGCCGCGCCGACTCCTTCACCACGGGAGACGCGACGACGGCCTCCGCCGCGTCCGCGCTGCTGACGTCGGTGGCGGCGACGTCGCGGGAGTCGCGGAGCGCCCACACGAGCGCACCGGCCGCGAGCACGACCAGCGCGACGAGCACCACCAGCCACCGGTTCAGCGCCGTACCGCTCGTCACGTCCTCACCTCACGAACCGCAGGTCGTCGGTGAGCCAACGCCCGTCCTCGCGGACCAGTTCCAGGCGCAGCCGGTAGTAGCGGACCTGGCCCTCGCCGGTGGTGCCGGTGTTGGTCACGGTGCTGTTGGCCGCCACCAGGACCGTGGCCGAGTCGTCGTCCTGGTCGCCCACCCCGAGGGCGACCACCTCCGGGGACGAGGTGGCCTCGGTGCGGACCGCCTCCCTGGTGAGGGTCTCGCGCTGGGAGGCGTACTGCTCGGCGAAGTCACCGGTCGCGCCGTCGAGGACCGCATCGATCAGCGGGTCCATGTCGCGGTGGTCGACGGTGAGGAAGGCGAGCGCCTCGGTGCGCGCCGCGCCCGCGACGTCGTGCTGGGCGGCGGTGAGCTCCCCGTCCGCCTCGTCCCCACCGGTGACCACCAGCGCGGTCGCGACCAGCAGCGCGAGGAGAACGAGGACGAGGCCGCCGGCCACCCACCTCCCCGCTCGCTCGCCCACGGGCCGAACCTAGCCCAGCGGAGCGTCGCCGTGGCGGTGATCCGCGCGTCCCTAGACTGCGTCGTCGTGACCCGACCGCTGCGCTACCTCACCGAGCACCCCTCTGCGATGCTGCTCGGGGCACAGCTCCTCCAGGTGCTGCTGTGGCCGTTCCTCGACGACTCGGTGGTGGGCCGGGCGGGCCTCGGCGCCATCGGGATGCTGGCCGTCGGAGCGGCCGTCCTGGCCGTGCGACGCACGCCCATGGCCAGCAGGATCATCCTGCTCCTCGGGGCACCCGCGATGGTGCTGACGCTGATCGAGCCCGTCTTCCCGGACCAGGACGCTGTCGTCCTGCTCTCGGGCGTGCTGCACGCACCGTTCTACTTCTACGTCTCGTACGCGTTGCTGCGCTACCTGCTGCACGACGACAAGGTCACCACCGACGAGTACTTCGCGACCGGGGCCGCCTTCACGGTGGTCGCCTGGGGCTTCGCCTACCTGTACTCGGCGGTGCAGGTGGTCTGGCCCGGGTCGTTCAGCAGTGGCGACGGCCTCGGCGACCACACCTGGTTCGAGCTGCTCTACCTGTCGTTCTCGATCCTCACGAGCGTCGGGCTCTCCGACATCGTGGCCGTCGGCGCACAAGCGAGGTCGGTGGTGATGGTGGAGATGATGACCGGCGTGTTCTACATCGCGATGGTCGTGGCCCGCATGGTCGGCCTCACCATCCTGCTTCGCCGCTGAGTCGACCTCCGGGGGCCGGCGCGGTCAGTCCTCGTCCTCGTCCTCGTCGTCGAGGAGGCCTTCCTTCTCCGCCTCCTGCACGATCCGGCGGACGTTGTCGATGCTGCCGCAGTCGGCGTCGAGCTGCTTGTTGCGCTCGGTCGCGAAGGCTTCGCCCAGCTCGGCGCGCACCTTCTCGCTGACCTCCTCGCGGGCCGGGTTGAGGATCGTCAGCTCCTCCTCGGTGAGGTGGTGGTTGAGCGCGGTGGCGAGCTCCTCGACGGCGTCGTCGAAGGCCTGGGTGTCGGTGCCCTTGAGCTCCAGCACCGTGAGCATGGCCTCGTGGCCCTCGGCGTGCTCCTCCTCGCCGTGCTCGGCCTCGTGCTCGGTGATCGCGTTCTTGCGGCGCAGCCGGGGGTAGACGTGCTTCTCCTCCGCCTCCGCGTGGGCGACGTGCAGTGCGGCCAGCGCCTTGCGGACGGCATCGCGGTCCGACGTGCTGTCCCGCAGCTGCCGCATGAGGGACTCGAAGCGGCGGTGGTCCTCGAGGATCAGGTCGATGACGTCGCCGGACACGGGGCGACCGAGGTCGATGGGAGTGCTCATGCCGCGAACCTAGCGCCTGGTCCGACCAGGGCCCTTCGGCCCACCTCCAGAGGGGTGGGGCGTGCCTACCATGGTGAGGTGTCAGGGATCGAGGTGTGGAACCAGTTCGACCACGACCCCCGCGTCCCCGCCAACCGGTCGATGCGGGCGTCGGACCGCGACCGCGCGGTCATCGAGGCCGTGCTCACCGACGCCTTCGCCGAAGGACGCCTCACGCGTGACGAGTACGACGAGCGCACCGACGCGGCGCTCTCGAGCCGGACGCTCGGCGACCTGGTGCCGCTAGTCGAGGACCTGCCCGTCGCCCTGCCACCGCGGCCCGGCACGGCCGACTTCCACGCGCAGGCGGTCCGGAAGTGGGAGGCCGACCGGCGTGAGGCACTGCTCGGCCTCATCGGGCTCTCCGCGCTGCTGTGGACGATCTGGGCGGTCACGATGTGGGGCGAGTTCCCCTGGCCGCTGTTCCCGATGGGATTCGCGCTGATGCACCTCGCGCGCATCGTCGTGAACAAGCGCGACATCGTCGACGAGCATGCCCGCCGGCTGGAGAGGAAGCAGCGCAAGGAGCTCAGGAAGCGGGAAGAGGAGGGCTGAGGCCGATCAGCCCGCCGCTCGTCACTCCGTCGCCGGCGTGCTCGCTTCGCTCGCCCGCAGCTCCTCGCTCGTCGAGGACCTTCCGAGCTCGTTCCTCGCTCGAGGCCCTCTCCTCACTTCGTCGCTTCCATCATCTGGCGGAGCTCCTTCTTGAGGTCGTTGACCTCGTCGCGCAGCCGCGCCGCCACCTCGAACTGGAGCTCGGCGGCGGCGTGCTTCATCTGCTCGGTGAGCTCCTGGATGAGCTCGGCGAGGTCGCTGCTCGGGATGCCGGCGGTGTCGGGCGCCTCGTGGTGGATCTTCGACAGCGCGGGCGTCGGCGACTTGCCGGCCTTCACGCCGCCGGCGCGGCCCTTCTGGCCGACGTCGGCCCAGGTCTTGAGCAGCTCCTGGGTCGTCTCGTCCTCGCGGGCGAGCATCTCGGTGATGTCGGCGATCTTCTTGCGCAGCGGCTGGGGGTCGATCCCCCGCTCCTTGTTGTAGGCGACCTGGATGGCACGACGACGGTTGGTCTCGCCGATCGCGGCCTCCATCGAGGGCGTGATCTTGTCGGCGTACATGTGGACCTGGCCCGACACGTTGCGCGCCGCGCGGCCGATCGTCTGGATCAGCGACTTGTCGGAGCGCAGGAAGCCCTCCTTGTCGGCGTCGAGGATCGCCACCAGCGACACCTCGGGCAGGTCGAGGCCCTCGCGGAGGAGGTTGATGCCGACCAGGACGTCGTACTCGCCCATGCGCAGCTCTCGCAGCAGCTCGATGCGCCGGAGCGTGTCGACCTCGGAGTGGAGGTAGCGGGTGCGGATGCCGGCGTCGAGGAGGTAGTCGGTGAGGTCCTCGGACATCTTCTTGGTCAGCGTGGTGACCAGGACGCGCTCGTTCTTGTCCGCGCGGGTGCGGATCTCGTGGATCAGGTCGTCGATCTGTCCCTTGGTCGGCTTGACCACGACCTCGGGGTCGACCAGGCCGGTCGGGCGGATGATCTGCTGGACCGTGTTGTCGACGCCGCCGACGCGGTCGAGCTCGTAGTTGCCGGGGGTGGCCGACAGGTAGACGGTCTGGCCGATCCGGTCGACGAACTCGTCCCAGCGGAGCGGACGGTTGTCCATGGCGCTCGGCAGCCGGAAGCCGTGGTCGACGAGGTTGCGCTTGCGCGACATGTCGCCCTCGTACATGCCGCCGATCTGCGGGACGGCGACGTGGGACTCGTCGACGACGAGGACGAAGTCCTCCGGGAAGTAGTCGAGGAGCGTGTTGGGCGCACTGCCGGGCTTGCGGCCGTCCATGTGCATCGAGTAGTTCTCGATGCCCGAGCACGAGCCGACCTGGCGCATCATCTCGACGTCGTAGGTCGTGCGCATCCGCAGCCGCTGCGCCTCGAGCAGCTTGCCCTGCTTCTCGAACGCGGCGAGCTGGTCGGCGAGCTCGAGCTCGATGCCCGTGATCGCCTTCTCCATCCGCTCCGGGCCGGCGACGTAGTGGGTGGCCGGGAAGACGTGGAGCTCGGTGTCCTCGGAGATGACCTCGCCCGTGATCGGGTGCAGCGTCATCAGCCGCTCGATCTCGTCGCCGAAGAACTCGATGCGGATCGCGAGCTCCTCGTAGACCGGGAAGATCTCGAGGGTGTCACCCCGCACCCGGAACGTGCCGCGGGTGAACGACATGTCGTTGCGGGTGTACTGGATCTCCACGAGCCGGCGCAGCACCGAGTCGCGGTCGTGCTCCTCGCCGACCTTGAGCCGCAGCATCCGGTCGACGTACTCCTGCGGAGTGCCGAGGCCGTAGATGCACGACACCGTCGAGACCACGATCGTGTCGCGGCGGGTGAGCAGGCTGTTGGTCGCGCTGTGGCGCAGCCGCTCGACCTCCTCGTTGATCGAGGAGTCCTTCTCGATGTAGGTGTCGGTCTGGGGGACGTAGGCCTCGGGCTGGTAGTAGTCGTAGTAGGAGACGAAGTACTCCACCGCGTTGTCGGGGAAGAGCTGGCGCAGCTCGTTGGCGAACTGCGCAGCCAGCGTCTTGTTGGGCTGGAGCACGAGCACCGGCCGCTGGACCTGCTCGGCCACCCACGCGACCGTCGCGGTCTTGCCGGTGCCGGTCGCGCCGAGGAGCACGACGTCCTGCTCGCCGCCCTGGAGGCGGCCGACGATCTCCTTGATCGCCGCCGGCTGGTCGCCGGAGGGCTCGTAGTCGGACACCACCTTGAAGGGGGCCACCCGGCGCTGGAGATCGGTGACTGGACGCATGCGTCGAGCGTACGCGGGGCCACCGACAGCGACTCCCTCGCTGGCGCCCTACGCTCACGGGCATGGTCTCGGACGCCGCCCCACCCGACCGCGTGCTCGACCTGTTCGTCGCCGAGGGTGTGCTCGAGCCCCTCCCGGGCGGCCGTGGCACGACGTGGCGCGCCGGCGACCTGGCGCTCTCACCGGGTCACGACGCCTCCGAAGCCTGGCTGGCTCCGATCCAGGCGCGGCTCGCCGTCCGCCTCGACGAGCAGTCGCCCCGCTCGCTCCGGCTCGCGCTGCCGGTGCCGGCGCGTGACGGGAGCCTCGTTGTCGAGGGGTGGTCGGCCACCCGCTTCGAGCCGGGTACGACGCCCTGCCGCGACCTCGCGACGCTGCGGGCCACCGCCCACCTGCTGCACGCCCACCTCGCGAGCGCGGTCCCCGAGCGGCCCGCCGTACTCGATGCACGCACCGACCAGTGGGCGGTGGCCGAGCGGCAGGCGTACGACGCCGACGCCGCCGACGCGGCCGCCGGGGATCGTCCCGAGCCGGGCCTCGCCGGGCTCGTCGGCGCCCTCGTGGCGGGCCTCGACCACACCGACCTCGGTCGCGAGCAGCTGGTCCACGCCGACCTCGCGGGCAACGTGCTGCTCGACGCCACCGGGGCGCCGTTCGTCATCGACCTCTCCCCCGCCTGGCGCTCGCCGCTCTGGGCCGAGGCGGTCTGCGTGCTCGACGCCGTGCTGTGGCACGGGGGCCGGGCCGAGGCTCTCGACGAGTGGCGCGCGGGTGCCCGGCGCCAGGCGATGCTGCGGGCCGCGCTCTTCCGGGTGCTGGCCGACCAGCCGTGCGACGTCGCCCGCTACGCCGCTCTCGACCTGGCCTGAGTCTGAGCCTGAGCCGGGGTCAGCGCACCCGGTCGAGCGTGACGACGCGCACGCCGCCGGTCAGGTCGACCTGGTCGACCGGCTCGAAGCGGGCGTGGGCGAACGGGCCGGCGAACAAGCGGCGGCCGTCGCCGATCACGGACGGGTTGACCTTGAGCACGAGCCGGTCGATCTCGGGCAGCAGCGTGTGCGCGAGCGTGCCCCCGCCCACGAGCCAGATGTCGAGCCCGTCCTCGGCCTTCAGCTCCCGGACCCGGGCGACCGGGTCGCCGGAGACGACCTCGACCGGCAGGTCGGACCTGCCGGCGAGCGACCGCGAGACGACGAGGTGCCGCAGGTGCGGGTAGGCGTCGACGAGGCCCGCTGCCAGCCCGACGTCGTACGACGCCCTCCCCTCCACCACGGTGTCGAAGTGGGCGCCCGGAGCGGTGATCCCCATCGCCTCGCGCGCCGGCCCGGGCAGCGTCTCGGGCCAGGACCCGACCAGGTGCTCCACGAGGTCGGGGGTCACCGGGAAGAAGTCGGAACCGGTGGGGTCCCCACCGTCGGGACCGGCGATGAACCCGTCGAGGGTGACGGCGACCAGGTAGACGAGGCGGCGCATCCCCGCATGCTGCCAGCCGCGCCGCGGTCACCCCGACTGGGGTCCATCGCTACATTGACCCCGTGACCGTCGCCCGCACGCTGACAGCCGTCCGGCGCACCCTGCTCGCGCTCGTCGGTCTCCAGCTCACCGTCGCGGTGGCGCTCTCGCTGGTCGACTCCTACCGCCGGCGCGGCAAACGACCCAAGCCGTTCCCCGTCACCGGCCCCGGCACGGTGCCCGTCGGCGACGGCGAGATCACGACGTACACCTTCGGCCGTGACCTCTACGACGACATGCTCGCCGCGATCGACGGCGCCAAGAAGCAGATCCTCTTCGAGACCTACATCTGGAAGGGCGACGACATCGGGTGGAAGTTCAAGACCGCCCTCGCCGCCGCCGCCGACCGCGGGGTCGACGTCCACTGCATCTACGACGGCTTCGCCAACATGGTCGTCTCCCCGGCCTTCAAGCGCTTCCCGCCGTCCCTCAAGGTGCTGCGCTACCCGGTCTACACGGCGGGCTTCCGCGTCTGGGACCTGCGCCGCTACGGCCGCAACCACCGCAAGATGCTCGTCGTCGACGAGGAGGTCGCCTTCCTCGGTGGCTACAACATCGGCTCGGCCTACGCGACCGAGTGGCGCGACACCCACGTCCGGATCACCGGACCCGGCGTGTGGGACCTCAAGCGTGCCTTCGCCGACTTCTGGAACCTCAACCGCCGCCACCGGCTGCGGCGCGACGACCGCCCCCTCCTGGTCGAGACCGCGTCCGACTGGGATCCGCAGATCCGGGTGCACAAGAACATCCCGCGGCAGTGGAACTTCCCGATCCGCAGCATGTACCTCGAGGCCATCGCCCGCGCCACCCGCAACATCTGGCTGACGACGGCGTACTTCCTGCCCGACCAGGACTTCGTCGACGCGCTGTGCGAGGCGGCGCGCCGCGGTGTCGACGTGCGGATCCTGCTGCCGCTGAAGTCCAACCACATCGTGGCCGACTGGATCTCCCGCGGCTACTACGGCCAGCTGCTCACGTCCGGCGCGCGGATCCTGCGGTTCAAGGACGCCATGGTGCACGCCAAGACCGCCACCGTCGACGGCAGCTGGTCGACCGTCGGCACCGCCAACATCGACCGGCTCAGCCTCCAGGGCAACTACGAGATCAACCTCGAGGTCATCGACCCCGACTTCGCGGCGGTGATGGAGGAGGTCTTCGCCAACGACGAGTCCAACTGCCTCGAGCTGACCCTCGCCGAGTGGGAGGCGCGCGACCTCAACCGGAAGTTCACCGAGAGCTTCCTCGCGCCCCTGCGCCCCCTGCTCTGAGCGCGAGGATCCAGGCGGAGACGAGCGCGATCCACACGAGCCCGGCGACGTACGCCGCCGCCTGCCAGCCCGACCAGTCCAGCGCGTCGCCGTACCGGAGCAGGGCCACCGCCTCCAGCACCACGAACGCCGCGCCGGTGAGCCCGACGGGGCGCACGGACGCTGCGTCGTCGACGAGGGCCGCCTGGCCCGCGGCCCAGCCCAGCCCCACGAGCCAGGCGCCGACGGCGCGGGCCGTCAGCGGCGTGAGCGGCCAGGCCCAGGCCTCGGCGGCCCATCCGGGCGCCAGCAGCAGTGCGACCCCGGCGACGAGCAGCAGGACCGCCAGGCCGACGAGCAGCCCGCGCAGGGCGGCGGGGAGGCGTCGTACGTCGTCCGCGTCCGTCGGCGCGCCCGTGGCCCGCGCCTGCAGGGCCAGGCCCACCACCATGGCCAGCGGTACTCCGGCGTAGATGGCCAGCCAGCCCCACGCGACGCCACGGGCGCTGGCGGGGTGCTCGGCGCCGAGGTGGAACTTGTCGAGGTGCACCAGCGTCACGACGAGCGTGAGGACCGTGAAGACGAGCACCGGCCACACGGTCAGCCGCGCGCGGCTCCACGTCCGCGAGCGTGCTCCGGCCACCTCGAGCACGGCGCTGGACCAGTAGGCCGCGCCGAGGAAGACGGCCGTCATCGGCACGTCGATGGTCCACGAGAACCACTCCGCCGTGCGGGTCGCGAAGACCGTGAGCTGGAAGCCCGCGAGGAAGACGAGCACGGCCGCGACGACGAGGAGCACCCGCATCCCGCGTGTCACCGGCGCCCCGGCCCCGGCGTGGCGTCGGCTCATGGGGTCGAGGTCGCCTGCGGGTGCGCCGCCAGGTAGCCGTGGAGCGTGGCGATGACGCTCGCACCGTCCCCGACCGCCGTCGCGACCCGCTTGACCGACCCGGCGCGCACGTCGCCGATGGCGAAGACGCCCGTCATGGTCGTCTCCTGCGGCAGTCGCCCGTCCTCGCCCGTGACGACGAACCCGGCCTGGTCGCGCACGATCTCGGCGGGCAGCCACTGGGTGCGGGGCACCGAGCCGATGAGCACGAAGAGTCCGCCGGCGGGCACCTCCTCGCCCCCGCCCGGACCGCTGTGCTGCTCCCCCAGCGTCAGCGCGGCCAGGCAGCCGTCCTCCTCCCGCCCGTCGAGCACCGCCGTGCCGTAGCGGATGCCGACGTTGCGGGTCGCGTCGAGCTGGGCGATGAGGTAGTCCGACATGCTCGCCGCGAGCGACGCCCCCCGCACCAGCAGCGTGACGTGGCGGGCGTAGCGGGCCAGGTGGAGGGCTGCCTGCCCGGCCGAGTTGCCACCGCCGATGACGTAGACCTCCATCCCGGCCATCGACGGCGCCTCGGCGACGGCCGCGCCGTAGAAGACCCCGCGACCGACGAGGCCCTCCAGCGCCGGGACGTCGAGACGGCGGTAGTCGACGCCGGTGGCGATCACCACGCTGCGGGTGCGGACGACGCTGCCGTCCGACATCGAGACCGTGCGGAGGTCGCCGTCGGCGCCGAGCGCCTGGACCTCGCGGAGGAAGGAGAACTCGCTGCCGAACGACCACGCCTGCTGGAACGAGCGCCACGCCAGGTGGGCTCCGCTGACGCCCCGCGAGAAGCCGGGGTAGTTGCGGATCAGCGACGAGGTGCCCGCCTGGCCGCCCACCGCCGACTGCTCGACCACCATCGTCGACAGTCCTTCCGAGGAGGCGTAGACGGCGGCGGCGAGCCCGCTCGGGCCCGCGCCCACCACGACGACGTCGTACACGTGCTCGGGTGACAGGGGGCTCATCAGCCCGAAGGCGTCGGCGATCTCGAGGTCGGTGGGCGCCACGAGCGTGGTCGGCGGGTTGGTGAAGGCGAGCTGGAGCACGGGCAGCTCGGGTTCGGTCAGCCCCAGGCCGGCGAGCAGCCGGTTGGCCGACTCGGTGCCGACCTGGTGGAAGCCGACGGGGATGTGGTTGCGGCCGAACTGGTCGCGCAGGGCGTGGGTGCGCTCGTCACGCTGCTCGCCGATCATCCGCACCGCCTCGAAGCCGATGCCCTGGGCGAGGTGCCAGTCGTCGAGCGCATCGGTGATGGTGCCGTGGAACTCCTCGTCGCGCCGGCGCTCGGGGCGGAGCAGGACGAGCTCGGCGTGCCCATGGCCGATCGCGGTGAAGACCTCGCGGGTGCTGGCGAAGTCGCCCCAGATCCCGGCGACGGCCCGCTTGGCCGACGGGTGGAGGGAGTAGGCACGGCGCAGGAAGTCCAGCCCCCCGCGGTCGTCAGGGCCGAAGCACGCGACCACGAGCGCCACCTGCCGACCCCACCGGCGCAGCCCCTCGAGGACCGCCCGGGCGTGGTCGTACTCGGCGCAGACGACCACCTCGTAGTCGCCCCCGTACCTCCCCCGCAGCTCCGACCCCAGGACGTCCCTCGACGCCTCGTCGGTCGTGGCGAGCAGCAGGACAGGATCGACGTCGCCCATGTCGACCTCCCTCAGCCTCACGTCCGCCTCGACGCTACTCCCGGCCGTGACGGGCGGCGACACCATTTCTGGGGGGTCTGGACCGCGTCCGGGAACGCCCGTCAGCGGGTCGGGAGGTGGGTCGGGATGCTCATCCGCGGGCCGCGCCGCGGGCGGTGCCGGCCGCCGGCCATCGCCATCGCGGCGGCCCGGCCGCGCTGGGGCCGGTAGGGCTCGAGCAGCTCGCCCATCTCCTTGTCGCTGATGTCGTGGCCGACGAGCGCCCAGCCCACCCAGTTGGCGAGGTGGTAGTCGCCGAAGCTGACCGCGTCGGGGTCGCCCAGCGCTCTCTGGCGCACCTCCGCGCTCGTCCACACCCCGATGCCGCGGATCGAGCAGAGCCGCCGCTCGGCCTCCTCACCGGACACCTCGCTCACGCGCTCGAGCGACGACGCCAGCCGGCAGGCGGTCACCATCGTGCGGGACTGGGCCGGCTGGACGCCGAGGCGCAGCCACTCCCACGACGGGATCGCGGCGATCGTCCCGGGCGTCGGCTGCAGCATCAGGCGCAGTGGGGCGACGGGCCCGGGCGCGGGCTCCCCGTGGCGTCGGACGAGCTCGCGGAAGGAGCCGAATGCCTGCTTGCCCGTCACCTTCTGCTCGAGGATCGAGGGCACCAGGGACTCCATCACCAGCCCGGTGCGCCCGATGCGCCAGTGCTGGTGGGTGCGCCAGCCGGCCTCGACCTCGGGGTGGTGGTGCGGCTCGAAGCCCGTCGGGTCGTCCTCGGCGCCCAGCAGCGCGGGCATCCGGTCGAGCGCCCACTCCGCGCCCGGCCCCCACGCCCGGCCCAGGACCTCGCCGGCCGACGGCCGCGGCTGCACGCACAGCGACGCCGGCCCCACCGGCGTACGCATGGCGCGCCAGATGCGGCCGGACTCCTCGTGGCGCTGGGTGGGGTCGCCGGCCCCGCGGCGCTGCGGGCGCAGCACCTGCGCAGGAGCGCACGGCCAGTCGGGCACCCAGGTGCGGGTGCGCCCCCCTGCCTCAGGGCTGGTCGCGGTGGCCATGGGGCGACGGTAGACGAGGGCACCGACTACCTTGCAGCCCATGGGACAGGGACCGGCCGACACACCGAACACGCGCGACCTCGAGGAAGGCATCCAGAAGGACTTCTCGCAGTCGATGTCCTACGGCGACTACCTGCGCCTCGACGTCCTGCTGTCGGCGCAGCAGCCGCTGTCCGACCCGCCGCAGCACGACGAGCTGCTCTTCATCGTCCAGCACCAGACGAGCGAGCTCTGGCTCAAGCTGATGGTCCACGAGCTGCGCTCGGCCCGCGCGCTGCTGCGTGCCGACGACCTGTCCCCCGCGCTCAAGCGCCTGGCGCGCGTCAAGCACATCCAGCACACCCTCACCGACCAGTGGTCGGTGCTCGCCACGCTGACGCCCTCGGAGTACGCCGAGATCCGACCGTTCCTGGCCACCAGCTCGGGCTTCCAGTCCCACCAGTACCGCGAGGTCGAGTTCCTGCTCGGCAACAAGAACGCCGACATGGTCAAGGTCTTCTCCCACGACGAGGCCGCTCGCTCCGTGCTCGACGAGCTGCTGCACGAGCCGTCCCTCTACGACGAGTTCCTGGCCCACCTCTCACGCCAGGGGTACGCCGTCCCGCAGCGGCTGCTCGACCGTGACTGGACCCTGCCGCACACCACCGACACCGACCTCGTCGACGTCTTTGCCACGGTCTACGCCGCGCCGGCCGAGCACTGGGGGGTCTACGAGACGTGCGAGGAGCTCGTCGACGTCGAGGACGCCTTCCAGCAGTGGCGCTTCCGCCACCTCCAGGTCGTGCAGCGGGTCATCGGCCACAAGACGGGCACCGGCGGGTCGTCCGGCGTCGACTTCCTGCGCCGGGCGCTCGACCTGACGTTCTTCCCCGAGCTCTACGAGGTGCGCACGCGCATCGGGCAGTAGCCCAGCTGGGGAACGATCGGGCTGCCGATCAGCACGATCGACAGCCCGACGGTTCCCCGACGTGAGGGGGTCAGCTCAGAGCAGGCGGCCGCAGTGCGGCCACGGCGAGCGGCCGCGCTGCTTGTAGAGCAGCTTGGCGCGGTAGGTCTGCTCGCCGGCCGAGGCGGCGGTCGGGACGCCGGAGCCGCCGACGCTGCGCCAGGTGCCGAGGTCGAACTGGTAGAGCCCGTAGTAGCCGGCCGGGTTGACCGCCTTCGGGTTGCCGCCGGACTCGCAGTTGGCGAGGGCGCCCCAGTTGAGCCCGTTCGCGCCGGTGACGGCGTGCGCCTTGCGGCCCACGAGCACCCGACGCGGGCGCGGGTCCTTCACGAGCTTGCGCTTGACCACGCGGTACTTCGCCGGCTCGCCGTTGTGGAGGGTCTTCACCGCGACGACCTCGCGGACGCCGGGCCGGCCCTCGCGGACGACCTTGCGACGGCCGGGCTTCAGCTTGGTCGTGGCGACCTCGACGGTGCGGGGCCGGACGCGCACGCGCTTGGTCTTGCGCTTCTTGACGACGTCGGTCAGGCGTACGACGTCGCCCTGGCGCAGGCGCTTGCGCTTGCCCGAGACCTCACGACCGTCGCGGACGACGTCGACCAGGTCGTTGCCGTCGACCGGGACGCCGTGCGTCTCGAGGAGCTGGCCGGGCCACGCGCGCGGGACGGTCGCGACCTCGACGGGCGGCTGGTCCGCCACCTTGAGGCGTACGCCGACGGCCTCGCGCGACTCCTCGGCAGCAGCGCTGCCGGGGACGAGGGTCAGCGCGAGAGCGGCTGCGGCGAGACCGGCGGACAGGGAACGGGGGGACACGACAGACACGTGCTTCAGACCTCACGGGGGGGGTTGGGGGCGACGGGCCGCGGCATGCATCACCTCGCGATGGGAGGCGCCCGTCCACGACGGGGAGCACTGCCTGCGGCTCATCCACCAGAACACGATCGCGAGGACATGTCGAATCCCGAGCCGACGCGGCGGCGCGGTCCCTGCGAGGCGGTGTGAGCGAGTTCACCCGGCCGTCGCCGCCGATCCGGGCCCGCCTACGGTGGCCCCGTGAACGCCCAACGGTTGCTCGTCTCGCTGGAACGCGCCTGGGACGGCGCCCGCCTGCGCCGTCGTCGATCGGGGACGCCGGCGCACTTCCGCATCGAGCCCTACATCGGTCACGGCGGGCCTGCGGGAGCCGTCGTACGAGGTCGCGTGCTCGACAACCCGATGGCCTCCGAGGCCGTCGACGGGGAGGGCGTCGGGGACGCGGTACGTCGCACCATGCGCCACTTCCTGACCGACGAGCTGCCCGGTGTCCCCCTCCTGGTCACGCTGGGCGGTGCGAGTGTCGAGGCGGTCACCGATGCCGACGGCTACTTCCTGGTCAGGGTGCCGTCGACCGAGGCCGTCCCGAGCCCGTGGGCACGGGGGACCGTCGAGCTCCGCGAGGAGTACCGGGGCGTGACAGGTCGGCACCCGGCGCCCGTCGAGGTGCGGGTCCCGTCGGCCGACGCGCGGTTCGGGATCGTCTCGGACGTCGACGACACGATCCTGCAGACCGGCGTCCAGCGGGTGGGGCGGATGATCCTCCAGACCTTCACCGGCTCCTCCCTCACCCGTACGCCGTTCCCCGGTGCGGCGGCGCTCTACCGCGACCTCGCCGCCGGCGTGAACCCGGTCTTCTACGTCTCGTCCAGCCCCTGGAACCTGCACTCGTTCCTGGTCGGCTTCCTGCGGCACCGTGGCTTCCCCCTCGGCCCGGTCCTGCTGCGCGACCTGCTCGGCACCTGGCGCGGGCGCGAGCAGAAGCACGACCGCATCCGGGAGGTCCTCGACCTCCACCCGGACCTGTCCTTCGTCCTGATCGGCGACTCCGGTGAGCACGACCCCGAGATCTACGCCGACATCGTGCGCGAGCACCCCGGCCGGGTCCTCGCGGTCTACATCCGCGAGGTGCGGCTCGACCCGGGCGACGGGCGCGTGGAGAAGGTGGCCGACGCGTGGGCTGCCGACGTCCCGTTCGTGCTGGCTGCCGACACCGACGCCGTACGACGGCACGCGCGGGGACTCGGGCTGCTCTGACGAACCGGCTCGCCCGTAGGGTGGCGACGCTCTGGGACGCCGACCGCGGCACGTCCTCCCGTCAGTGAAGGAACCACATGTGCCGAGTGCTCGCCTACATCGGGCCTGAGACGCCGCTCGAGAACCTGCTGCTCACCCCGTCGAACAGCCTGGTCAACCAGGCCCTCGACCCCGAGCACTACCCGGACCTCCAGCTGGCGGGATGGGGGTTCGGCCTGTGGAGCGAGCACCTGCTCAAGCCGGAGGACCCCTTCGTCTACCGCCGGCCCATGGCCGCGTTCTACGACGACAACGCCACCCGCATCATCCCGAGCCTGCAGGCGAGCACGATGCTCGGCCACGTGCGCGCGGCGAGCTACGACTCGAAGGTCGTCATGGTCGACGAGAACTGCCACCCCTTCTCCTTCGACGAGACCCCGTGGATCCTCGCCCAGAACGGCGACCTGCCCAACTGGATGCTCCTGCAGAGGGAGCTGCTGCAGCACTGCGAGGACCGGTACCTGAAGCAGATGCGGGGCACGACCGACACGGAGTTCCTCTACACGCTCCTGCTCTCCCTGCTGGACGGTGACAGCGACGAGGACGTCCAGCGCGCGATCGAGGAGATGGTCGGACTCATCGCCCGGGCGATGAAGGACCTCGACCTCCCTGCCCTGACCAAGATGAAGATGGCCCTGGTGTCGCCCAACCGGATCATCGGGGTCAACGTCGGTCTCGGGCACCACGGCGAGACCGACCCGGCCGGGGACTGGAAGGAGCTGAGGAAGTCCGACCCCGGCACCGACGACTACGCCCTCTCGATGCTCCTGGAGCCGATGTACCTGCTCGTCGGTCGCCGCGCCGGGTCGGACGACACCTCCTACGAGTTCACGTCGTGCGACGAGGCGGAGGCGACGGCCGCCGTCTTCGCCTCCGAGGCCCTGACCGACGACGAGGACGGGTGGTCGCACGTCGACTTCGGCGAGATCGTGTTCCTCGAGAGGAAGGGTGAGCACGTCACCCGGAGGGTCGAGAAGCTGCAGGTCTAGGCTCGCTCGACCGTCGTCACCACGCTCGTCACCGACGGCCGCCTCGGGGTGCTGGAGAAGCCGAACCGGCAGGGCGGGTCGACCGGGGCGAGCGAGCCCATGCCGCTCCCCCGCCACGAGCCCTCGAGGGCCGTGACGGCCGACACCGACGTCGCGCCGTACCACTCCCGGCGGTCGTTGCCGGCGGTCCCGCGCGTGCGTACGCCGCTCAGCACGACGCGGGCGACGGGGTCGACGGCGGCGCACCAGGCGGGCGCGGTCGCCACGCGGTCCGGCACGAGGCCGAGCAGCGCGCCCAGCGGCGTACGACCGCCGACCACCAGCCGCAGCGACAGCGACGGCGTCGACACCTGCCAGCCGTCGGCGGTGTCCTCGACCGCCACCGGCTCGATGACGCGCTCGTCGAAGGTGTAGGTCGCCGCGACGAAGTCCCGCACCCGTTCCGACGGCGCGAGCAGCACCCGGTGTCCCGACGCGTCCTCGACCATCACGTCGGCGAAGGCGTCCCAGGGAGAGCCGTCCCAGCGGCCGACGACGACGCGTACGCCGCTGGTGCTGCCCACGCCCGCGATGCGGCCGGTGAAGCGTTCGCGGACCCGGGTCACGGGGCGACGAGCCCGTCCGGCTCACGGCCGTCCGCGGCGAGCCCGGCGGCGACGCCGGCGCGGTCCTCGTCGGAGCGGTTCTGGCTGAGCTTGGCCTTGGCCTCGACCGACGAGACGACCACCTCGACACCGACGATGGGTCGGAGGTTCTTCTCGACGTAGTCGGCCGGCGCGTCGGTGACCGCCCACGGCTCGGCGCGGGACTGCTCGTGGCGATCGGTGAGCCGGGTGACCAGCCCGCGCACCCAGGCGGGGTCGTCGTGCACCGTGACACGCCCGCGGAGGTGCACGACCGAGTAGTTCCAGGTCGGGACCACCTTGCCGTGCTCGGCCTTCGTGGCGTACCAGGACGGCGAGACGTAGGTGTCCGGACCGGTGACGATCGCCAGCGCGGGCGACCCGGCGACGATGCGCCGCCAGTGGGCGTTGGCGCGCGCCAGGTGTCCGACGAGCCGGTCGCCCTCCCACAGCACCGGCAGGAACGTCGCGTCGGGGACGCCGTCGTCACCGACCGTGACCAGCTGCGCCGCCGCGACCGCGTGCACGAACGGGCGGACCTCGTCGGGGTCCATCACGTTGAACCGGGGCACGTAGAGCTGGGGGTCGGGCACGGGCACCATCCTGCCCGTTCGGGTGGCACCGCTGTCGGTGCCGGGCGGCAGGATGGGCGCATGCTGCTCGCCGAGCTCGTCGCCACCTCCGCCGCCGTGGCCGCCACCCGCTCCCGCAAGGCCAAGGTGGCCGCGCTCGCCGAGCTGCTGGCGCGCGTCGAGCCCGGGGAGCTCGAGGTGGTCGTGTCCTACCTCGGCGGCGCGCTGCGCCAGCGGCGCACCGGCCTGGGCTGGCGCGGGGTGAGCGCCCTCCCCGGCGCCGCCGACGAGCCGTCGCTGACCGTGCTGCAGGTCCACGAGGGGTTCGAGGCGATGTCGCGGCTCTCGGGCGCCGGCTCGCAGCTGGCCCGCAAGGACGCCGTCGCCGACCTCTTCGGCCGAGCGACGGAGGCCGAGCAGGCGTGGCTGCGCGCCATCGTCACCGGCAACGTGCGCCAGGGCGCTCTCGACGCGGTCACCCAGGAAGCGGTGGCCCAGGTGGCAGGCGTCCCGCTCGCCGCCGTGCGCCGTGCGGCGATGCTCGCCGGCTCCACCGTCGCGGCCGCCGGGGCGGCGTTCGCGGGCGAGGAGGCGCTGGCCGCGATCGGGCTCGAGGTCGGGCGTCCGATCATGCCGATGCTCGCCTCCAGCGCACCCGACGTCGCGGCCGCGATGGCGGGCCTGTCCCCCGACGGCGCGACCGAGGTCGCGATCGACGCCAAGCTCGACGGCATCCGCATCCAGGTCCACCGCGACGGCGACGACGTCCTCGTGGTGACCCGCAGCCTCGACGACATCACCGGGCGGCTGCCCGAGGTCGTCGAGGTCGCCCGCTCGCTGCCGGCGGAGCGCTTCGTCCTGGACGGCGAGGCACTCGCGCTGTCCGACGACGGCCGCCCGATGGCCTTCCAGGACACCGCGAGCCGCACCGCTCAGGACTCAGGCGTCGCGGTGACGCCCCACTTCTTCGACCTGCTCCACGTCGACGGCCGCGACCTGCTCGACTCCCCCGGCCACGAGCGCCTCGCCGCGCTCGACGCGCTGGTCCCCGAGCCCCACCGCGTACGCCGCCTCGTCACGGCCGACCCGGAGGCCGCCGACGCCTTCGCGTCCGAGACCGTCGCCGCCGGGCACGAGGGTGTCGTCCTCAAGGACCTGTCAGCCCCCTACGCCGCCGGCCGCCGCGGCGCGGCGTGGGTCAAGGTCAAGCCGCGCCACACCCTCGACCTCGTCGTCTTGGCCGTCGAGTGGGGGTCCGGACGGCGCGACGGCTGGCTCTCCAACATCCACCTCGGCGCGCGCGACGAGTCCTCGGCGACCGGCTTCGTGATGCTCGGCAAGACCTTCAAGGGGATGACCGACGAGATGCTGGCGTGGCAGACCGAGCGCTTTCTCGCGCTGGAGACGCACCGCGACAGCTATGTCGTCCACGTCCGTCCCGAGCAGGTGGTGGAGATCGCCTTCGACGGGCTCCAGCGCTCCACCCGCTACCCCGGCGGCGTCGCGCTGCGCTTCGCCCGGGTCCTGCGCTACCGCGACGACAAGGGGCCGTCCGAGGCCGACACGATCGAGGCGGTCCGCGCGCACGTCACGACGTGAAGCGCGATCGCAGCGCTCAGCGGCGGGGCTTCGGCAGGCGGCACCCGGGCACGTCGAGGTCGAAGGTGCGGCCGGCGTCGAGGCAACCGAGCAACCACGACGTCTGCTGGCCGTAGTTCATGCCCCGGCGCATGACCACCCGCCCGCGCCGGTTCTCCTCGCACGCGGAGTCGATGCAGCGCCGACCCCCGACGTAGCCGGTGTTGGCGATCCCCACGACGAGCCCGGTCTGCCGGGAGACGATCGGTGAGCCGGAGTAGCCGCCGCGGATCGCGCACCCGTCGCGCGCCGGCAGCCGGATCGAGCTCCACCAGTCCCACATCCGTTCGTGCAGGCGGTACGCCGTGCCGGTGGTCGTGCACGCCCGCTGCTCGGTCCAGTAGCCGGACGGGATCCGGATCCGGTCCCCTCGCGACGGACCCTCGGCGGCCAGCACCAGCGGCGCCACGCCTGCGCGGGCCAGGTCGGCGTACGTGTCACGCAGCCGCAGGACGGCCACGTCGGTGCGGTACATCGTGGCGTACTGCAGCCGTACGGCGCGGCCCACCCGGGCGACCCTGCCGAGGCCGTCGAGCAGCTCGACCCGCGTCCACCGCCGGTGGCCGACCAGCACCTCGCGGGCGCCGAGGAACGGCCGGCGGACGCAGTGGCCGTTGGTCAGGACGACCGCGCGGTCGGTGTCGAGGGCGGCCGGCCACCGCACGACCGACCCGGAGCAGCCGGGCAGCCGGACGGTGCCGGCGAACCGGCCACCGTCCGTGGCAGCCGAGGCGGTGGGGGCTGCGACCAGCGCGCCGACGACGGAGACGAGCACGGTGACGACGACGGCGACGACGAGCGGCACGAGCGCGGCACGACGGGCGGTGGCAAGCAGCACCCCGGCATCGAACCACACCCGGCGTCGCGCGACGACGTACCTAGACTGGCCGCCATGAGCACCGAGCCGACCCACGCGCCCGGACCCGGACGGGGTGGCACCGCGGCCGCGCGGCGCCGGTTGCGCGAGGCGGAGATCATTTCCGCGACGCGCCGCCTCTTCGACGAGCGCGGCGTCCGCGACGCCCAGATCGAGGACATCGCCGGGGCGGTCGGCATCAACCGCGCCATCATCTACCGCCACTTCACCGGCAAGGAGGAGCTCTTCAGCCTCACGCTGGTGCAGTACCTCGACGAGCTGCGACTGGCGCTGGAGCAGGCGGCCGCCGGCACGAGCGAGCCGCGCGACCAGCTCGTGCGCCTCGTGGAGGCGTTCGTCGACTACGGCCTGGCCCACCCGGCGTTCGTCGACTGCGCCCAGGCGATCATGCGGCGCCCCGGGGGCGACCTGCTCGAGGAGGTCAGCGAGAGCGCGATGTACCGCCTCGGGCAGGCCATCAGCGGCTGCCTGTCCGTGCTCACCCGCACCATCACCGCCGGCGTGGAGAGCGGCGACTTCCACGTCGACGACCCCGGCCTGCTCGCCAACATGCTCTACGCCAGCGGGTTGGGCACCCTGCAGCTCGGCCGGGTCGCGATGCTGGTCTCCGAGGACGAGCCGGGGGTGCCGCGGATCAGCCGGGTCACCGTCGAGCAGGTGCGCGACCACATGGTCGCCTCGGCCCTCGCCGTCGCCGCCGGGGCACCGGCGAGCGCGGGGAGACCCGGGCGGGGTCGCTAGCGCGAGAGGTGCTTCGCCCGCGCGAAGCAGAAGACGCCGTAGGCCGCGATGCCGAACGCGATCGCGGTCAGCATCGCCTGCCCGAAGGGCTGCTCGAGCACCGTCTGCAGGGCCTGGTCGAGACCGCCCGACTTCTTCGCCTCGTGCGTGATCGCGGCGTAGCCGAACAGGCCGCCCACGATGATGATCGCGATGCCCTTGGCGATGTAGCCGATCTTGCCCATCAGGACGTAGGCCGAGCCGTCCTGGCCGGCCTGGCCCTGCGCGTCGAGGTGCTCGCGGAACTTCTCGGTCCACCCGCGGACGACGAGCGAGATGCCGTAGCCGATGATCGCGAGCCCGATCGCACCGACGAGGAGCTGGCCGCCGGGGAGGTTCATGATCTTCGCCGTGGTGGAGTCCGTGCCGCCCTTGCCGCCGCCCGAGCCGGTGGCGGTCTGCACCGCGCTCCAGCCGATCGCGCCGTAGATCACCGCCTTGCCGAGGGACGTCGCGCGCTTGCGCCACCGCTTGGCGTCGTCGGACTCGTCGCGGAACCCGAAGCCGAACTCCAGCAGCCGCCACACGACCAGGAAGAGCATGCCGACGGCGATCATCCACACCAGCACGCCGCCCATGGGCTGCTGCGCGAGGTAGTGCAGCGCGCCGGAGTTGGAGGCGCTGTCCTCCTTCTCACCGAAGGCCAGCTGCAGTGCGAGCCAGCCGACCAGGAGGTGCACGACGCCGTACGCCACCAGCCCGGCGCGGATCGCGTGGTCCATCCAGTCGCTGTGGTGGGCCTGCTCGGCGGCGGAGGTGGAGGCGTTCATGGGGTCAACCTAGGTCCTCGGACGCTGCCGCCGCGAGCCGGCTGACCCCTGCGGGTGAGGCCGGTCCGGACCGCCCCTCAGGGCGGTCCCGGACACGGTCAGACCAGGCTGGCGCGGTCGCGCTGGACGGAGCCGAGAAGCCCGTTGACGAAGGCCGGCGAGTCGTCGGTCGAGAGGTCCTGCACGAGGTGCAGCGCCTCGCTCACGGCCACGGTGTCGGGCACGTCGTCGTCACCCCACAGCAGCTCGAAGACGCCGATGCGGAGCACGTTGCGGTCGACCGCGGGCATCCGGGCCAGCGTCCAGCCCTTGCTGTAGGTCGTCAGTACCTCGTCGATGCGCTCACGGTGCTCGACCACGCCCCGCACCAGCGTCGTGGTGTAGTCGTTGGTCGGGCCCTCGCCGGCCTCGATGGCGCGCTCGAGCGCGACCACGGGGTCCTCCGAGCGGAGCTCGGAGGCGAACAGGATGTCCAGCGCGCGCTTGCGCGCCTTGGAGCGGGCAGCCACCTGGTGTCAGGCCTTGACGCGGCCGAGGTAGGACGAGTCGCGGGTGTCGACCTTGACCTTCTCGCCGGAGGTGATGAAGAGCGGCACCGCGATGGTGTGGCCGGTCTCGAGCGTGGCGGGCTTGGTGCCACCGGTCGAGCGGTCGCCCTGCAGGCCCGGCTCGGTCTCGGCGATCAGCAGCTCGACGGAGGCGGGGAGCTCGATGAAGAGCACGCGGCCCTCGTTGGTGGCCACGATGGCCTCCTGGTTCTCGAGCATGAAGTTCTTGGCGTCGCCGACCACCTCGGGGGTGACCTCGAGCTGCTCGTAGGTGCTGGTGTCCATGAAGACGTAGGACGAGCCGTCGTTGTAGAGGTACTGCATGGTGCGCTTGTCGACGTTGGCCGTCTCGACCTTGGTGCCGGCGTTGAAGGTCTTGTCGACGTTCTTGCCCGACTCGACGTTGCGGAGCTTGGTGCGGACGAAGGCCGGGCCCTTGCCGGGCTTCACGTGCTGGAACTCGACGACGGACCAGAGCTGACCCTCGATCTTGAGGACCATGCCGTTCTTGAGGTCGTTGGTGGTTGCCATGTGAGTCTTTCCGCCTTCGTCGAGTTGTCAAAGAAAGTGCGGGCGGCGTGGCCGTGGCCCCGCGCCGACGCGCAAGTCTAGTCGTGGCCCGCGAGAGCCATGAAATGCACGGCCTGCTCCTCGGTCGTGCCCGGCGGGTTGCGCCGCCACCCACCGTTGCCCGGCAGCAGCATCGCGAGCCAGAACGCCGCCCACAGCGGCCGGCAGGCGGCCATCCGGGCGCAGTCCCCGTCGTCGAGCCCGACCGCGTCGGCCAGTGCGCGGGCGTCGTACACCCCGGGCAGGCGGCTGCCGAGGTGCTCGACGTGGTCTGCGAGCTCGTACGCCGGGTCGCTGAGTCCTCCGTCCTCGAAGTCGACCAGCCGGACCGTGCGCCCGTCCCACAGCACGTTGGCCGGGTTGAGGTCGGCGATGCCGAGCACTGTGGTGCGCGGCTCCGGGAGCGGCGGGGCGGCGACGTACGCCCGGGCGCGGGCCAGCGCGTCCGCGACCAGGGCCGGGTCGCGGCACTCCCCCAGCTCGTGGTCGTCGGCGAGCCACTCCACGAGCACCGCGGCCAGGGCGGTGGCTCCGTAGCGCCGCGGGCCGATGCCCGCGTCGTGCACGGCCTCCACCGGTACGTCGTACAGCCGGCGCAGCGCCGTGCCGAGGGCCACGGTCTGGTCGGCCGTCAGCGGACGGGACGCGAGGTGCGCGCCGGGCAGTCGCTCCATCACGATGACCGGCGTCGTGCCGTCCTCGCGACGCAACGGGCGCGGTGCGAGCCCGGGCGCGTGCTCTGCGAGGAGCGTGAGGCAGGCCCACTCGCGCTCGGCCTGCGCCTCGTGGTCGTCGACGAAGGCCTTGCGGACCTCCGTGGCACCGATGGTCAGGTCGTGGGTCGAGGACTGCACCCGCGCCAACCTAACCGCCGGCCAACCCTGCCCCTTGTAGCGTCGACACCATGCGAGTCACCATCATCGGCGGACACGGCAAGATCGCTCTCCTCCTCGCGCCCATGCTCGTGGAGGCGGGACACGAGGTCACCTCGGTCATCCGCAACCCCGAGCACGTCGCGGACGTCGAGGCCACGGGCGCGACCGCGCTGGTCTCGTCAGTGGAGGACGCCGACGTCCATGCGCTGGCCGACGTGCTGTCCGGCCAGGACGCGGTCGTCTGGTCGGCGGGCGCCGGGGGCGGCGACCCCGAGCGGACCTTCGCGGTCGATCGCGATGCCGCGATCCGGTCGATGGACGCGGCGCAGACCGCCGGCGCCGGTCGCTACGTCATGGTCTCGTTCTCCGGGGCCGACCACGACAACCTGGTGCCGGAGGACAACCCCTTCCGCGCCTACCAGGACGCGAAGATCGCCGCCGACGAGCACCTGCGCGCGTCCGGCCTCGACTGGACGATCCTCGGCCCGGGCAGCCTGACGCTCGAGCCCGGACGCGGCTCGGTCAACCCCGACGCCCGCTCCGGCGACGGTGACACGACCTCGCGCGAGCTCGTCGCGCAGGTCGCCCTCGCGGTGCTGGCCGACCCGCGCGCCCACCGCAAGACCCTCGTCTTCGGCGACGGCGACGTCCCGATCGAGGACTGGCTCGCCTCTCTCTGACGCACCAGCTGCGCTGGGTGTCCGAGCCCGCCGAGATCGAGGACCGGATCGACCGCGCCACGGCGCGACCGTTCGGTCGGCGGTTCCACCTGCGCGGGCGCGAGCGGGCCACGGCTGAGCTGCGCGGTCCGCAGACCATGCGGGCTCACGCCGCCGAGATCATCGCCGAGCGGCTGGCGCCGGCCGCGCCACGCAATGACGGCCGGCAGACCCCGTACCGCAACCACCCCGTCTTCGTGGCTCAGCACGCCACCGCGACCTGCTGCCGCAGCTGCTTGGAGACCTGCCACGGCATCGCGAGAGGACATCTGCTCGACCGCGACGAGCGGGCCTACGTGGTCGAGGTCATCGGGCGCTGGATCGACCGCGAGCTGGCGTCCTCCATCGTAGGTCGAGACTCCGGCAGCTCCCGCTCACGCCGATCGTGAGATGTGGCGTGCGTCCGCGCCTCGGCGACCGGTCAGCGCTCCCGGGTCGCGGCCGTGGCCGCACGTCACACGCCCCGGGTGATCTCCAGCACCGCGCGGCGCTGGAGAGTGTTCGGACGGTGTCGTGGCGGCGCGACGTCCCGTCAACGAAGGGAGCCAAGGATGGCTGCGGACGTCCAGGGGCGGGAGTCGGGCGCGGCGCCGCCCGTCGGGCCGGAGTGAACCGCCCGGTCGAGTTCTCATGAGCACGGCTGTGCCCCCCGACAGCGCCACGGCTCCCCCGCGGAGGTCGGCGCTCCGCTTCCTGCCGATCCTCGACCAGCTGCGCCACTACCAGGGGGGATGGCTGCGCGGTGACCTCGTCGC
Source organism: uncultured Nocardioides sp. (assembly GCF_947488025.1). Taxonomy (GTDB): domain Bacteria; phylum Actinomycetota; class Actinomycetes; order Propionibacteriales; family Nocardioidaceae; genus Nocardioides. The sequence continues at coordinate 91,045 of NZ_CANKYS010000002.1, forward strand.
CGGGGTCGTGGTCGCGGCGCTGATCATCCCCAAGAACCTCGGCTACGCCGAGATCGCCGGGGTGCCGCTCGAGAGCGGGCTCTATGCCGCCGCCGCCGGGACGATCCTCTACGCCCTGTTCGGCACCTGCCGTCAGATCTCGATGGGTCCCAGCTCGGGCCTGGCGGCCGTCGCCGGCGGCGCCGTGCTGGCGGCGAGCGTGACCGACCCCGCCGACGCGGCCACCCTCGTGGCTGGCATCACGCTGACGAGTGGCCTGTTCTTCCTCGCGCTCGCGGTGTTCCGCATGGGGTGGTTGTCCCAGTTCCTGTCCCGGGCCGTGGTCACCGGATTCCTCTTCGGTGCCGCCATCGACGTCGTCATCGGGGAGCTCCCCAAGCTGACCGGCACCGACGCCGAGGGCAACACCTCGTTCCAGGAGCTGTGGTCGTGGCTGTCCACGCTGGACCAGACGCACCTCGCCACGGTGACGGTCGGCGTCGTGGCCCTGGCTGTCGTCTTCGGTCTCCGGTGGATCGCCCCGCAGGTTCCCGGCGCGCTCGTGCTGCTCGTGGGCGGGCTCGTCGCGGCGCGCGTGCTCGACCTCGCGGACCGGGGGGTGGCCCTCGTCGGGGACATCCCGCGCGGTCTGCCGTCGTTCGAGGTGCCCGATCCCAGCCTGCTGGTGGACCACGCCGGCACCGTCCTCGTGGCCGCCTTCGCACTCGTGATGATCGGGTTCTCCCAGACCGCCGGGGACGCCCGCGCCATGGCGGCCAGGCACCACTACCGGGTCGACATCGACCAGGAGTCCGTCGCCCAGTCGGCGGCCAACGTCGGCGCGGGCCTCCTCCACGGGATGCCGGTCTCCACGAGTCTCTCCGCCACCTCCCTGAACGACCGGTCGGGCGCCCGCACCGGCCTCGCGTCGCTGACGTCGGGAGTCACCGTCCTCCTGGCGCTCCTCTTCCTCGCACCGCTCTTCTCCTCGTTGCCCAAGCCGGTCCTCGCCGCCCTGATCATCGAGGCCGTCGTCATGGGGATGATGGACGTCGGGGAGATGCGGCGCCTGCGGAGGGTGTCGAGGGCCGACTTCTGGGTGGCTGCGGCCGCGATCCTCGGAACCCTCGTCCTCGGCATCCTCGCCGGCGTGGTCATCGGCATCGCGCTGTCGCTCGTGTGGCTGGTGTACGTCGTCACGCACCCGCTCGTCTCGACGCTCGGCCGGGAGCCCGGCACCCAGGTGTTCCGGGACCTCGACACCCATCCCGAGGACGAGACAACCCCGGGCACCGTGGTGCTGCGGGTGGACGGCGGAATCTTCTTCGCCACCGCGGACGCGTTGGTCGACCAGGTGCGCGTCGCCGTGCTCGACCCCGAGGTGGACGGTGTGGTGCTGCACTTCGCGGGGGTCAACTTCATCGACTCGCAAGGGGCGGCGACGGTGTCGGAGATGATCCGGATGGCGGACGCGTCGGGTGTGGAGCTACGGCTGGCGGCCGTCCGGCCGGCGGTGCGGCGCGTGCTCGAGCGGCAGGGTGCGGTTGAGCTGTTGGGGGCCGATCACATCCACGGCAACGTGCACCGAGCCGTGGCCGCGTTGGGAACGACCCGCGCCGTTCCCGATCGCCCGGTCAGCGGGTCCGGGGTCGTCGAGGAAGGCGAAAGACCATGACCACGAGCGACCACCCGATCCACCGGTCCGCGCCGCAGGTCGTACCGCGGTGGGAGTGGCGCACGTTCGGCGACGACCTCGCCGACCTCGACACCCTTGCACCGCTGCGGGCCGCGGCATCCGTCGAGAGCGACGAGACCTACGTGCTGTCGATGTACGGCGACGCCTCCGTCAAGGTGCGGGACGGCGTCTTGGACGTCAAGGTGCTGCAGCAGGTGAACGGCGCCGGGTTGCAGCTGTGGGTTCCGACGATGAAGGCCCCCATCCCCCTCGAGCCCGGGGCGGTCGCGGCCGCCTTCGCGGCGCTCGGTGCGCCGCTGCCGAAGACCCCGCCGTCTGATCTCAGCCTGGAGCAGCTGCTGGACGACCTGGTCGCTCCGCGTGACGACCTGCGCCTCGTGGACATCCGCAAGAGTCGTCGCCGGTCAGTCGTGGGCGACTGCATGGTCGAGCTCACCGAGGTGAACGCGGAGGGACGGACCGTCCGCACCGTCGCCGTGGAGTCCCCGGACCCGGACCTCGTGTCGAAGGAGATCGACCGGCTCGGGCTCAGCGACCGGCGCAACACCAGCCTGCCCCGGTGCCTCAAGTCGATGCTCGGGTGGGGACCGAGGCGGTTCGCCGTCATCGACGTGGGCACCAACTCGGTCAAGCTCGCGCTCGGTCACCGCGACGACGACGGCACCGCGCGGATCGAGATGGAGACCTCCGTGGTCACCAGGCTCGGCGAGGGGCTGGTGGCGGCAGGTGGGCTGACCGCCGCCTCGATGGGCCGTACCGTCGACGCCATCCACGACCTCGTCGACGACGCCCGACGAGGCGGTCCGCTCGACATCGTCGCCGTGGGCACCGCAGGCCTACGACAGGCACCGAACCGGGACGACTTCCTGGCGGCCGTCCACCGCCGCTGCGGGGTCGCCGTGGAGGTCATCTCGGGGCGGGAGGAGGCGCGGCTCGCGTACCTGGCCGCCGTGTCGACCCTGCCACTGGCAGGCGACCGGCTGCTGGTGTTCGACTCCGGCGGCGGCAGCAGCCAGTTCACCTTCGGGAGCGCGGACCGGATCGACGAGCAGTTCAGTGTCGACGTGGGCGCCGCGCGGTTCGCCGAGCGCTTCGGGCTCGCCGCCGCCGTGCCCCGGGAGACCGTCGACACGGCTCTCGACGCGATCGCGGCCGACCTCACCGACCTGGCGGACCGACCGCGCCCGGACATGGTGATCGCGATGGGAGGCACCTCCACCAACCTGGCAACCATCATGCACGGCCTGGACCGTTACGACCCGGACGTCGTGCACGCGACCGTCCTCGACGCGGACGAGGTCGACCGACAGATCGAGGTGTTCCGGACCCGCCCTGCGTCGGAGCGGCGTGAGATCCCCGGCCTGCAGCCGGCCCGGGCCGAGGTCATCCTCGCCGGGGCGTGTGTCGTCCGCGCGATCCTCACGCTCACCGGCCAGGACGCCCTGACCGTCAGCGACCGCGGGTTGAGGCACGGCGTCACCGCCGAGAGGTTCGGCCCCCCCGAACACCCGTAGGAACGGAGTCGAGAGGTTCCACGAGGTCGAGGGCCGGGTCGGCGCGGTCGCCCTCGCTCCGCTCGTCCCTGCTGCTCGCCGCGACCGAGTGCGGGACGCGTCCCCCGCTGCCGGCGCCGGCCGCGCCGTCTCGGACCATCACCAGACGGGCCGTCGCGGTCGCACCGTGCTGATCGTGTGGAGCAGCGCGTCGCGGCGTGCCGCTCGCACCTCGCCCAGCTTCACCTGGCAGTCCCAGCACCGGTCGGTCGGGACGCAGCACATGGCGTCGCGGACCTCGGCCTCCAGCTGGTCAGCGTGGGCGCTCCTGCTCAGGACGCTTCGCATGGTCTTCCTCCCCTGTCGTCGCACCTCGAGTGTGACCGGGGCATCGCTGCAGTCGCATCAGCATTACTACGGATGTCTGGACCGCTCAGTCCGCGAGGTCGGCCAGGCGTGCGGGCAGTGCGCCGTGTAGCGACCACCGGTCCACACCGGTCCACACGTTCTGCGGACAGCGGCCGTCGGTTCGCCTACCCTCGATCCCGGACCCAGCCCTCGGTGCCTCTGGCCGACCGTCGGGCGAGTCCCTCGACCCGCGGCTGGGTCGGCTAGAGGTCGACCTCGCCGACGATCCGGGTCACCGCGTCGCCGGACACCCACACCTGGCCGTCGACGGCCTCGAGCCGGACCCGCCCCTCCCGGCCGATGGCGCTGCCCTGCCGGGAGGTGTACGACGACGGCAGCGCACCGGTGCCGATCAGCCACTGCGCGAGCCCGGCGTTGGCGCTACCGGTGACGGGGTCCTCCCCGAACTCCCGGCCGTCGGCGTAGAACGCGCGAACCTCGACGTCGGCACCGAGCCCGGCTGCGGTCGCGGTGTCCCACCGCCCCAGGACGGTCACCTTGAGGTCGGTGAAGGCGGCGATGTCCGGCACGACGGCGCGGACCGCGTCCGCCGTCCCGAGGTCGACGCCGACCCACCCCGGGCCGTTGTCGATCCACGCGACGTCCTCGACCGCCGCGTCGGTGACGCCGAGCGCGCGGACGACGCGTGCCCGCAGGTCGGCGTCGACGGGGCCGGATCGACGCAACGGCGGGGCCGCGAAGCCGAGCCGCGGCGAGCGTCGTACGTCGACGAGCCCGGCGCCGCACTCCTGCACCACCACGTCGCCGCGGGGCACTCCCCCGGCCTCCAGCCACGCGTGGGCGCTGCCGATGGTGGGATGGCCGGCGAACGGCAGCTCGCCGGTGGTCGTCCAGATCCGCACGCGGTAGTCGGCCTCCGGGTCGGTCGGCGTGCACAGGAACGTGGTCTCGGACAGGTTCGTCCAGCGCGCGAAGCGGGCCATCTCCTCGTCGGTGACGCCGTCGGCGTCGTGCACGACGGCGAGCGGGTTGCCGAGCCACGGCTCGGCGCTGAACACATCGACCTGGCGGAAGGGCAGCACCCGGTGATCCAAGCACAGGCCCACCCGGGTGCGGGTCGGGCGTGACGCCCTCAGGTCAGGGCGAGGACGTCACGCCAGAGCGCGACCAGTGCGACGGTCGCCCAGACGGCGAACAGGGCGCGCAGGGTCCAGGCGACGGCTGGTGCGCGGGCGGCGAGCCCCAGGCCCAGCGGCGTACCACCCACACGGAGCATCACCGCGTGCATGATCGGGCCGTAGGCGGCCGGAACGGCCACGAACAGCCCGACCGCGAGCCACAGCGGGTCCAGGACGGTGAAGTCGACCCCGGTCGGGTGCACCACGAGGCTTGCGGCCACCACACCGGGCGGCACGCTCAGGCTGAACCACTGGAACCACGCCGGCCCGACCAGCAGGGGCCGCGCGACCAGGTAGGTCAGCCACCCGACGATGCCCACGGGGATCCCGACCACGGCCAGGCTGGCCGAGCCGGCGAGGGTGACGACGCCCATCTCGAAGCCGTCGTCGCTGATCAGCCCGTGCGCCTGCGGGTTCTGGCGGGCGAGCAGGGACATCGCGAGCCGGGAGACCACGCCGACGCAGAAGACGCCCGTCGCGACCGCGACCACCAGCGCCGAGAGGACGTAGCGCACGCGCACGGCACACCCCCGTTTCCTTCTCGTCCCGCCCTGCTGTGCATCGTCCCCCTCCGGCGGGCCGGGCGGAAGACAGGTCCAGACGGGTCCCGCGGAGGGCTCAGCGACCTGCCGAGGCGCGACACCGTCAGCCCGTGACCCTGGCGGTTCCGTCGCGGCGTACGAGCACCACGCACTCGCCGCTGAGCCCCGCGCCGTTGGTGTGGCTGATGAGCGCCAGACCCGCCCCGCGCCTCGGTCGGGACCACTGGAGGGTCGTCGACGAGGTGGGCGGGGCCCACGTGCCGGACATCGGCTCCAGCGTCAGGTTGTAGGTGTGCAGCACGGTGTAGGACGACACCCCGGACTGCGCATCGCCGATCCTGAGGCTCGTCAAGCGCTTGGACCACGACCGGAAGGTGCAGGTCGCCGGGCTCGTGTCCGGGTCGGTGAAGGTGACGAGTGCCCCGGTGTCGTCGTCGGAGGAGGTGCCGTCGCCGACGACCAGCTGCAGGAGGTAGGACCCCGGCTCCGTGCAGCTCAATGACGGCGAGAGCCCCTGGGGCGTCACCGGCGCCCAGCTCCACGGACCGCTGAAGGTGCAGGACGAGACGTCGCCCTGGGTGACGACCGTGGCCATCCAGCGGATCTCCAGCGCGTCACCGTCCGGATCGCTCACGCTTCCGGAGAGCTGCGCGGAGGCCCCCGCGACCACGGTGACGTCAGGACCCGACTCGGCCACCGGTGGCGCCGCCGACGCCACGCCCGGGACGAGCAGCAGGGCCGTGAGGACGAAGATCAGGGCCGGGACGGCGGGCCTCCGCCAGGTGTGGACGACGCTGGACATGTGGAACACCTCCGGGTGGGCGCCCCTCAGCGCCCTCAAGGTAAAGGAGATGCGCCGTCGGCCGGTGATACACCCCTAGGGGTGGCCTCCGTCGGCAGCTGCCACCACTTCCAGCGCCTGGCGGTAACCGTCGATCCCCTGCCCGGCGATCGTGGCCACGGCGTGCGGCTCGATGACGGAGGTGTGCCGGAACTCCTCCGCGCGTTGCTTCGGGTCGGAGATGTGCACCTCGACCAGGGGCGCGGTGAGCTGGGCGCAGGCGTCCCAGAGCGCGAGGGAGTAGTGGGTCCACGCGCCGGCGTTGAGCACGACGCGTACGCCGTCGTCGGCCGCGGCGTTGAGCCAGTCGAGCAGCTCGCCCTCGTGGTTGGTCTGGCGCACCTCGACCTCGAGCCCCAGCGCCCGACCCCACTCCACGCACTGGTGGGCGAGCTCGGCGTGGGTGGTCGACCCGTAGATCTCCGGCTGCCGACGGCCGAGCCGCCCCAGGTTGGGGCCGTTGAGGACGAGGACCTTCACGACGGGGCTCCGATCGCGGCGTAGGCCGCCCGGAGGTCGTCCTCGCCCGGGCCGGCGAGGATGCGCGGCGCGGCGAGGTCGTCGAGCACCACGAAGCGCAGCTGGGAGCCGCGTGCCTTCTTGTCGACCTTCATCGCCGCGTGCAGGTCGTCGAAGGTGGCGGCGTCGTAGGACGTCGGCAGCCCGACGCGGGCGAACGCCGCCCGGTGCCGCTCGACGAGCGCGGGGTCGAGCGAGCCGGCGCGGGACGCGAGCTCGGCGACGTAGACGCACCCGATGGCGACCGCCTCGCCGTGGCGGACGGTGTAGTCGCTGGTGCGCTCGATCGCGTGGGCGAGGGTGTGGCCGTAGTTGAGCACCTCACGGCCCGGGTGGCCGTCGGCGCCGCCGGTCTCCCTGAGGTCGTCGACGACGACGTCGACCTTGACCCGGATCGCCCGCTCGACGAGCTCGCGCAGCTCGGCGGAGTCCCAGGTCAGCGCGGCCGGGTCGGTGCGCTCGACGACGTCGAGGATGGCGGGGTCGGCGATGAAGCCGCACTTCACGACCTCCCCCATCCCCGCGACGAGCTCCTCGTGGGGCAGCGACTCCAGCAGGGCCAGGTCGCACAGGACGCCGGCGGGCTCGTGGAACGAGCCGACGAGGTTCTTCCCGGCGCCGGTGTTGATGCCGGTCTTGCCACCGACCGCGGCGTCGACCATGGCGAGCAGCGTCGTGGGCACGTGGACGACGCGTACGCCGCGCAGCCAGGTCGCGGCGACGAAGCCGCCGAGGTCGGTCGTGGCTCCCCCGCCGATGGTCACGACCGCGTCGGAACGGGTGAAGCCGGCCTCTCCCAGAGCCTCCCAGCAGTCGGAGGCCACGGGCGCGGTCTTGGCCCGCTCACCGTCGGGGAGGCCGAGCGCGAGGACGTCGTAGTGCTCGACCAGCGCGTCGACCACCGGGTCGGCGAGCGCACCGAGCGTGCCGGCGTAGAGCACCGCGACCCGCTCGACCGACTCGCCGAGCAGCGTGGGGAGCCGCCCGGCCAGCCCGTGGCCGATGACGACGTCGTACGGCGAGGCGCCACCCACGTGCACGACGGTGTCGCCGGCCGTCGGGGCGGCGTGGTCAGCCCGCTGGTCCTGCTGTTGCTGGGACCGGTGCTGCCTGCGGGTCTGGCGCTTGGTCATCCGACCAGCCTCCGAACCTCGGCCGCCACCTCGGCCGCCGTTCGGCCGTCGGTGTCGACGCTGTGCGCGGCCACCGACTCGTAGACCGGGGTGCGCTCGTCCAGCAGGGCCTTGATGCGGGAGCGCACGTTGCCGAGCAGCAGCGGTCGCCCGACCCCGAGGCCGACCCGCTTCACCGCGTCGGAGAGGCCGACCCGGAGGAACACCACCGGGAGCCCGGCCAGCAGCTCGCGCGTCTCGGGGCGCAGGACCGCACCTCCGCCCAGCGCCAGGACGCCGTCGTGCTCGGCCAAGGCTGCGGCCACCGCGGCAGCCTCGAGGTCGCGGAAGTGGTCCTCCCCCGACTCCACGAAGATGTCGGAGATCTCGCGACCGGTGCTCGACTCGATGTCGGCGTCGGTGTCGCGGACGGGCAGGTCCCACGCCTCGCCGAGCAGGCCGGCGACCGTCGTCTTGCCGGCCCCCATCGGGCCGACGAGGACGACGCGAGGGGCCATCAGCGGACCCCCCTCATCGGAATCGCAGGGTGTCGAGGTAGGACGAGGCGTTGCGCCGCGTCTCCTGCACCGAGTCGCCGCCGAACTTCTCCACCACGGCGTCGGCGAGCACGAGCGCGACCATGGCCTCGGCGACGATCCCTGCGGCGGGGACGGCGCACACGTCGGAGCGCTGGTGGTGGGCGACGGTCGCCTCGCCGGTGGCCACGTCCACGGTGCGCAGGGCCTTCGGGACGGTGGCGATCGGCTTCATGGCGGCCCGCACCCGGAGCACCTCGCCGGTGGACATGCCGCCCTCGGTGCCGCCGGAGCGTCCGGAGGTACGGCGCAGGCCGTCGTCGGTCGTGACGATCTCGTCGTGGGCGAGCGAGCCGGGGGTGTCGGCGAGCTCGAAGCCGTCGCCGACCTCGACGCCCTTGATCGCCTGGATGCCCATCAGTGCCCCGGCGAGCCTGGCGTCGAGCCGGCGGTCCCAGTGCACGTGCGAGCCGAGGCCCGGCGGGAGACCGTGGACGACCACCTCGACGACACCGCCGAGGGTGTCGCCGTCCTTGTGGGCCTGGTCGATGCGGGCGACCATCGCCGCGCTCGCCTCGGGGTCGAGGCACCGGACCTCGTCGGCGTCGAGCCGCTCGACGTCGTCGGGAGCGGGCACGAGGCCGGCGGGCGCCTTGACGCCTCCGAGCGAGACGACGTGCGAGACGATCCGCGCACCGACGGCCTGCTCGAGGAAGTTGGACGCCACCCGGCCGAGGGCGACGCGGGCCGCGGTCTCGCGGGCCGACGCGCGCTCGAGGATGGGACGGGCCTCGTCGAAGGCGTACTTCTGCATGCCCACGAGGTCGGCGTGACCGGGGCGGGGCCGCGTCAGCGGGGCGTTGCGGGCCAGCGCCTCGAGCTCGACGGGGTCGACGGGGTCGGCCGACATGACCTTCTCCCACTTCGGCCACTCGGTGTTGCCGACCTCGATGGCGACCGGGCCGCCCTGGGTCTCGCCGTGGCGCACACCGCCGAGCACCCGAACCTGGTCCTGCTCGAACTTCATCCGTGCACCGCGGCCGTAGCCGAGCCGGCGGCGGGCCAGGGATTCGGCGAGGTCGTCGGTCGTGACGCGGACGTGGGCGGGCAGCCCCTCGAGGATCGCCACCAGCGAGGGACCGTGGGACTCGCCTGCTGTGAGCCATCGGAGCATGGGTGAAGTCTCTCAGCCCCAGATGCGCCCAGCGAGCGCGGTCCCCCAGACGAGACCCACCAGCGCCCCGCCGACCATGAACGGGCCGAAGGGGAACGACTTCTTCAGCAGGCTGCGGTCCCGCCGCGCCATCAGCACCACCAGCGCCGGGACGACGAAGAGCATGAAGCTGGCCCACAGCCCGATCGCCAGCGCGCCCCAGCCGGTCCAGCCGAGCACCAACCCCACCGGCGCCGCCAGCCGGACGTCACCGAAGCCCATGCCGGCCGACCGCACGAACCACAGCACCCAGAAGAACGAGCGCGCGATCACCATCGCGACGAGGGCGCGCACGAGCGCGTCACGCTCCCCGGTGGCCAGCGCCACGGCCGTGACCACGACGACCGCGGCGAGGGTCGCGGGTACGACGACGACGCGGGGCAGCAGCCGGGTGTGCCAGTCGATGACGGACAGCGCGACCGCGACCGGGGTGAGCGGCACCAGCCACAGCAGCGGCCAGTCGAGACCGGTGGCGGCGCCGAGCAACGCGCCGGCGGCGGCCGAGAGCAGCCCGCTCCGCCACGCGAGCCCGGGCCGCGCCGCGATCTCGGCGTAGAGCATCTTGGGCGGCTCGTCCGCGTGGGCGCCGTCCGCCGGCACGGGTACGGCGGCGGGCTGGGGGGCGGGCTCCGGCACCCGCGCGATCAGTCGCGGCACCAGCAGCCCGCCCAGCCCGGCGAGCACGGCCGCGACGAGCGCGGCGAGCGCGGGGTCGAGCACGGTGTCGGTCACGGGGACATTCAACCGGCACTGCGCGCCGCGAGGGCGCGTTCGCCTGCTTCTCGCATCACCGACAGCGGAGCGACCAGACCGGTGAACAGCTCGACCTGCAGCGCCGCCTGGTGGACGAGGAGGTCGAGACCGCCGACGAGCACCCGTCCGTCGGCCGAGGCGGCCAGCGGGGTCGGCCACGGGGCGTAGAGGACGTCGAAGACGGCCGCCACGTCGGCGCAACCGGCGACCAGCTCGGGGGTCTGCGCCGACGCGGGGATGGTCGAGACCACGATGTCGACGGTGGAGCCCGCGGCCCGTAGGTCGGGCCCGATGCTCCACTGTCCGCCCTCCAGTGGCTCGACGACCACCTCCGGAGCAGCCGGGTGGGCGCGCAGGGCGGTCACGGTCTCCTCGGCGCGGGCCGCGTCACGCACCGCCAGCCTGATCAGCGACACGCCGAGGTCGGCCAGCGCCAGCCCGACCGACGTGGCCGTGGCGCCGCCGCCGAGGATCGCCGCCGTCGCCAGCGGGGACGTCGTACGCTCCCGGATCGCGGCGACGGCACCCGGCAGGTCGGTGTTGTCCCCCGAGCGGGTGCCATCGTCCTCGAGGACCACGGTGTTCACCGCCCCCGCCAGGCGCGCCCGGTCACTGAGCCGGTCGACCAGCGGAAGCGCCTCACGCTTGAGGGGCATGGTGAGCGACAACCCGCGCCACTCGGGGTCGAGCCCGTCGAGGAAGGCCCCGAGCCCACCGGAGGCCACCCGGTGGGCGTCGTAGGCCCAGTCCAGCCCGAGCTCGGCGTACGCCGCTCGGTGCAGCACCGGCGACAGCGAGTGGGCGATCGGGTCGCCCAGCACGCCGCACCGGCGGGTCAGCACCGGTCCGAGGTCTCGCAGTAGGTCTTGTACTCGTCGCGTCCGACCAGGAAGTCGTCGTAGTCCTCGTAGAACTTCGTCTCGCCGGTCTCCAGGTTGACGGTGACGTAGTAGTACCAGGGCCCGTCGGCCGGGTTGGCCGCCGCCGCGATGGCGTCGTCACCCGGGGCCTCGATCGGCGTCGGCGGGAGGCCGGCGTTGATGCGCGTGTTGTAGGGCGTGTCTTCCGCGAGCTGCTCGGGGGTCAGCTCGGTCGAGCCGGGCGAGAGCCCGAGCCCGTAGGCGATCGAGGCGTCGATGCCGAGCGTGCCGTTGGTGCCGCCCTTGTCGCCGGGACCGTCGAGGCGGTTGTAGATGACCCGCGAGATCTTGGGCATGTCGTCGCCGCGGCCCTCGGCCTCGATGAGGGAGGCGATGATCATCAGCTCGCCGGGCGTCTTGCCCAGCTCGGCGGCCCGCTCCTCCAGGCCGGCGGCGTCGGCCGCCTCGCGCCAGCGGTCGACCATCATCTTGAGGATGCGGACCGGCTTCATCCCCGGCTTGACCTCGTAGGTCGCGGGGAACAGGTACCCCTCGGCGTTGCCCTCGGCGTAGTCGGGCAGGCCGAGGCGGTCGGGCTGCTGGAGCGCGCGGTTCCAGGCGCGCTCGGGGAAGTCGGTGTTCTGCGCCAGCGTCGAGACGATCTCGGTGAGCCGCAGGCCCTCGGGGATCGTGACGGTCGGGAAGCCGATGAGGTTGTCGGGGTCGATGAGGACCTCGAGGGCGTCGGCGGCCTTCATCTCCTTCTGGAGCTCGTAGGCGCCGACCTGGATGCCGGCCGCGTCGGGCTCCCCGGCGGCGGCGTCGATGAAGGCCTGGACGGACTTGGTGACGCCGTCGGCCTTGAGGTTGCGACCGATCTGGGCGGTGGAGTCGCCCTCGTTGACGGTGAACTCGACGGAGCCGGTGCCGGGCCCGGGATAGTCGTCGGGACCCTGGAACTGGTCGGCGACCCAGGAGACGCCCTGGGTCAGCGCGACGTAGAAGCCCCCGAGGAGCACGACGAGGGCGACCAGGACGGCGACGCAGCCCTTGAGACCGCGTCCCTTGCGGCGCCTGCCGCCCGGGACGTAGTCGCGGTCCTCGAGCTCGTCGAGCTCCTCGCGCTCGTCCGGACGCACGGCCTCGTCCGCCCGGCCCTCGTGCTCAGTCATCTGTCTCCGTCACCTCGACGATCTCTCCCGGTGGCTGCCCGCTCGACCGCTCCGTGTCGAGTGCAGTCTGCAGGATCAGCACAGCGGCTGCCTGATCCACCACGGCGCGTCGCTTGGCCCCGCGCCGGCCCTGCTCGCGCAGGATCGACTCGGCCGACACCGTGGTCAGTCGTTCATCACACAGCCTGACGGGCACGGGGGCAACTCGGCGGGCCAGCCGCCCGGCGAGCGCACGCGCCTTCGCCGCGGCAGGCCCCTCGGTCCCGTTGAGGGAGCGCGGCAGGCCGACCACGACCTCGACCGCCCCGAGCTCGGTCACCAGCTGCGCAAGACGACGTACGTCGCCCCCGCCGCTGCGCACCGTCTCGACCGGCGTGGCGAGGAACCCGGAGGGGTCGCTGCTGGCGACGCCGATCCGGGCATCCCCCGGGTCGACGCCCAGCCGCACTCCGAACCGCACGCTCAGACCTGCGCCCTCGCGGCGACCTCACGGGTGACGAGCTCGAGGGCCTCGTCGATGCGCGAGGCGTCGGTGCCGCCGCCCTGGGCGACGTCGTCCTTGCCGCCGCCCTTGCCGCCGAGCAACGGTCCGACCGAGCGGACCAGCTCGCCGGCGGACAACCCGCGCGCCCGTGCCGCGTCGTTGGTGGCGGCCACGACCGACACCTTGCCGTCGGCCTGACCGATGATGACCACGACGCCGGGCTCACCCTGAGGGAGCCGGCCACGCACGTCCATCGCCAGGTTGCGTACGTCACCCCCGCCGGCGCCGTCGGCGCGGTGGGCCACGACCTTGACGGGACCGACCTGCGCCGCACCGGCAGCCAGGTCGGCGCTCGCGCCGAGGAGCTGGGCGAGGCGGGCCTTCTCCAGCTCCTTCTCCGCGGCGCGCAGCCGCTCGGTGAGGCCCTGCACGCGGCCGACGAGGTCGTCGGGCTGGGTCTTGAGCAGGCCGGTGAGCTGGGCGACGACGTCGCGCTCGCGGGCGAGGTAGCCGAAGCCCTCCACGCCGGTGAGCGCCTCGATGCGCCGGTTGCCCGACCCCACGCTCGTCTCGCCGGTGACCACGACGGTGCCGATCTGCGAGGCGTGGTCGACGTGCGTGCCGCCGCAGAGCTCGCGCGACCAGGGTCCGCCGATCTCGACGACCCGGACCTTGGTGTTGTCGTAGGTCTCGCCGAACAGGGCGATCGCGCCCCACTCCTTGGCCCGCTCGAGCGTCATGTAGTCCCACGACACCGGCAGGTCGGCGCGCAGCGCCTGCTGGGAGACGAGCTCGATGTCGCGCACCTGCTCGGGGCTGAGCGCCGAGGTCCAGCCGAAGTCGAGACGGAGGTAGCCGGGGCGGTTGTAGGAGCCGGACTGCAGCGCGGTCGGGCCGAGCACCTCGCGCAGCGCGGCGTGCACGACGTGGGTGCCGGAGTGCGCCTGACGGGCGCCGGTGCGCCACTCGGGGTCAACGCGGGCGTGGAGCAGCCCCTTCTCGCCGGTTGAGCCTGTCGAAACCAGCTCGCCCTCGAGCACGCGCACCTGGTGGACGACGAGACCCTTGATGGGGCGCTGGACGTCGAGCACCTCGAGCCGTCCGCCGTCGAAGACGATCGTGCCGGCGTCGGCGACCTGGCCGCCGGACTCGGCGTAGAACGGGGTGCGGTCGAGCACCAGCTCGCCGACCTCGCCCTCGGCCAGCCGCGTCACCGGTGAACCTCCGCTGAGGAGGGCGAGCGGCTTCGACTCCGTCTCCAGCGTCTCGTAGGCGAGCCACTCGGTGGGGCCGTGCTCGTCGAAGACGCCGCGGTAGACGGCCGTGTCGCCGTGGGCGCCCTTCTTGGCGCGGGCGTCGGCCTTGGCGCGCTCGCGTTGCTCGGCCATCAGGCCGCGGAAGCCCTGCTCGTCGACGGCGAGGCCCTGCTCGGCCGCCATCTCGAGCGTGAGGTCGATGGGGAAGCCGTAGGTGTCGTGCAGGGCGAAGGCCCGCTCACCGGACAGCGTGGTCCCGCCTGACGTCTTCACCTCGGACGCGGCGGTGTCGAAGATCTGGGTGCCGGCCTGCAGCGTCTTGCGGAACGCGTCCTCCTCGGCGTAGGCCACCTGCGAGATGCGCTCCCAGTCGGAGACCAGGTTGCCGTAGACCGGCCCCATCACGTCGCGGGAGAGGGGCATCAGCTCGGGCAGCACGCGGTCCTCGCAGCCCAGCAGGCGCATGGAGCGCACCGCGCGGCGCAGCAGCCGGCGCAGGACGTAGCCACGTCCGTCGTTGCCGGGGGTGACGCCGTCGCCGATGAGCATCATCGAGGACCGGACGTGGTCGGCAACCACGCAGAAGCGAACGTCGTCGGCACGATCGACGCCGTACTTCTTGCCGGTCAGCTCCTCGGCCCGCGCGATGACGGGGTAGACGATGTCGATCTCGTACATGTTCTTCTTGCCCTGGAGCAGCAGGGCGACGCGGTCGAGGCCCATGCCCGTGTCGATGTTCTTCTTCGGCAGCGAGCCGGCGATGTCGAAATCGGACTTCGATCGCACGGCGCTCAGGTCGTCCTGCATGAAGACGAGGTTCCAGATCTCCAGGAGTCGGTCCTCGAGCTCGACCGGCATGTCGGGACCGAGGGTGGCGACGTCGAAGTCCGGGCCGAACTCGGGGCCGCGGTCGAAGAGGATCTCCGAGCACGGTCCACCGGGTCCGGGCACGCCCATCGACCAGTAGTTCTCCTTGGGGCCGAGCTGGACGATCCGTTCGCGGGGCAGCCCGGTGACCTTCATCCAGAGGCCGATGGCCTCCTCGTCGCCGACCAGCACTGACGGGTAGAGGCGTTCCTTGTCCAGGCCGTAGCCGCCCTCCTCCACGGAGTTGGTGACCAGCGACCACGCCAGCTCGATGGCGCCCTCCTTGAAGTAGTCGCCGAAGGAGAAGTTGCCGCACATCTCGAAGAAGGTGGCATGCCGGGTGGTCTTGCCGACGTCCTCGATGTCGGGCGTGCGGATGCACTTCTGGACGCTCGTCGCGCGGTCGAACGGCGGCGTCTCCTGCCCGAGGAAGTAGGGCTTGAACGGCACCATGCCGGCGTTGACGAACAGCAGGTTGGGGTCGTCGGCGAGGGTCGAGGCGGAGGGCACCACGGCGTGTCCGGCGGCCTCGAAGTGCGCGAGGAAGCGGCGGCGGATCTCGGCGGTGTCCATCAGTGGTCCTTCTCTGCGTCGGTGGTTGAGGGGCGAGCGGTGCGAGCCTCGAAACCACTCGAGAGCTCGGGTGGTCCATGGGGCCTCAGCCCGAGCTGCTCGCGCAACTCGGTTTCGCGCTCGGTGCGGCCCTGCTGGACCTCCTCGGCGAAGACCCGGGCACCGGCCTGCCAGCCGCGGACCCGGTCGCGCAGGCCGTCGGCGGTGAGGGACTCGGCGGCGCGGCGGGCGCGGGCAGCGGCGTACACCCCGACCCCCGCCCCGGCGACGAACCAGAGAGGGCGACCCATCAGGCGACGTCCTCCCGCACGGCTGCGCGCTCGCGGGCGCGGAACTCACGCAGGGCCTGCTTCATCTCCGCGCGGCGCTCGCGTCCGGCGACCCTGGTCTCCTGCCGCACCGCGAACCGGATCCGGTTGCGCGTCTCGGGCGACAGGGCGCGGCGCAGGCCGTGGGTCCAGCCGGCGGCCTTCACCACCGTCTCGCGCGCGACGATGTCGGTGAAGAGCCGGCCGTCGGTGGGCCGGGCCACGGGCACCGCCGCAGCGGCACCGGGTGCCTCGTCGGGCTCGTCGTCGGACGCTCCCACCTCGGTGATCACGAAGGCGGTCGTGCCGCTGTCGGCGACGGGGGGCGCCTGGGCGGCGGGGGTCGACACCAGGGCGACACGCTCGGCCAGCGACGACACCAGCGCCTCGGCGCGGCGGGCGCGGCGCTGCGCGAGCAGGGCGACGACGAGCGCCACCAGCGCCACCGCACCGGCTGCCGCCAGCCCCACCTGCTCGTTCGTCACGGCGCCGAGCCTACAAGCCTCATGGGATCGAGAGGTCACCCGTCGGGCGCACCCGCAGCCAGCGGAACCCGTAGCCGTCCAGCGCCACGCGCGTCGTCGCGGCCCCGGTCACCACCTCCTCGGCCATCAGGTCCACCGCCTCGAGGTCCTCGTCGCGCGGATCGACCGGTACGTCGACGACGACGGGCTCGGCACCGAGGTTGTGCACCGTCACGACGGCGCTGCCGTCGAGCTGGCACCGCTGCACCAGCACCTGGGCGGACGGCTGCTCGACCACGCTCCACGTCCCCCACCCCAGCTCGGGACAGGTGCGCCGGATGCTGATCAGCTTGCGCATGAAGCTCCACAGCGACTCCGGGTCGTGCATCTGCGACACGACGTTGACGTGCTCGGGCCCGTAGGCGTCCGGAACGACCCGCTGCACGAGACGGGAGGGTGCGGCGGTGGAGAACCCGCCGTTGCGCCCGCCGCTCCACTGCATCGGGGTGCGTACGGCCATGCGGCCTTCGGCCTCGAGGTCCTCGCCCATGCCGATCTCCTCGCCGTAGTAGAGCGTCGGCGTGCCGGGGAGGGAGAACATCAGGCTGTAGGCCATCCGGATCCGACGGGGGTCGCCGCCGAGCATGGTGGGGAGCCGCCGCTTCAGGCCGCGGTCGTAGAGCTGCATCTCCGGCTCCGGCCCGAAGGCCGCGAAGACCTCCTGGCGCTCGGCGTCGGAGATCTTGTCGAGGGTGAGCTCGTCGTGGTTGCGCAGGAACGTCGCCCACTGGCAGGTGGCCCCGATGGCCGGGCGTTCCTCGAGCGCGGTGACGATCGGACCTGCGTCCTCCCTGGCCAGCGCGAGGTAGGTCGCCTGCATCCCGATGAAGTCGAACTGCATCTGCAGCTCGTCGGCCGCCTCGCCGCCGAAGAACGCCAGCTGCTGCGCGTGCGCCAGGTTGACCTCGCCCAGCATCATCGCGTGGCCGGCGCGACGGTTGAGGAAGCTGCGGATGGTCCGCATCAGCTCGTGCGGGTCGACGACCAGCGCCGGGTCACCGATGTTCTTCGCGTTCTGCTCCAGGAACGGGATGCCGTCGACCCGGAAGCCGTCGAACCCCAGCTCCAGCCAGAACCCGACGACCCGCAGGATCTCATCGACCACCTCGGGGTTGGCGAGGTTGAGATCGGGCTGGTGCTTGTAGAAGTTGTGGAGGTACCACTCCCCCGTGCGGTCGTCGAGCTCCCAGATGGAGTCCTCCCGGTCGGGGAAGACGACGAGCTTCGACGTGTCCGGGGGCTCGGTGTCACGCCAGACGTAGTGGTCGCGATAGCGGTTCGACGTGCTGCGCCGCGCCGCCTGGAACCACGGGTGCCGGTCGGAGGTGTGGTTGACCACCAGGTCGGCGATCACGTTGATGCCGCGGTCGTGCGCGGTGCGGATCACCTCGACCAGCTGGCCGTGGTTGCCCAGGCGCGGGTCGACGCCGTAGAAGTCGGTCAGGTCGTAGCCGTCGTCGCGGTCCGGGCTGGGATAGAACGGCATGAGCCACAGGCAGGTGATGCCGAGCTCGGCGAGGTAGTCGATGCGCTGCGCCAGGCCCTCCAGGTCGCCGGTCCCGTCGCCGTCGGCGTCGTAGAAGGTCTCGACGTCGAGGCAGTAGATCACTGCGCTCTTCCACCACAGGTCGCTCGTGTCGGTCACTCTCACCGGACCAGACAAGCAGACACCGGACGTCGGCGTCAGCCCCGGAGGGCGGGGAGGACGTGCTCGCCGAAGGTGTCGAGGAAACCCTCCTGCTGCTGGCCCACGAAGTGGAGGTAGACGTCGTCGAAGCCCACGGAGGCCAGCTCGGCGATCCGGTCGCGGTGCCACGCGAGGTCATCAGACACCTCGACGGCGCCGCGCACCGCCTCCATGTCGACGTGCTCGGCCATGACGTCGAACCCCTCCGGGGTCTCGGTGTCCCAGTTCACCGGCTCGGTGAAGACGTTGCTGCGCCACTGGTCGAAGGCGATGGCGTTCGCCTCCTCGCTCGTCGGAGCCCACGACAGGTGCACCTGGAGCGCGAGCGGTCCACGGCCGCCCGCGTCGCGATAGGCCGCCACGATGTCGCGCAGCACGTCGACGGGCTGGTTGATCGTGACGAGACCGTCGGCCCACGCGGCCACCCTCGCAGCGGACGGGACGGACACCGCCGGGCCGATGAGGCGGGGCCGCACCGCCGGGACGTCCCAGAGGCGCGCCCGATCGACAGTGATGAGACCGTCGTGGCTGACCTCCTCGCCGTCGAGCAGGCGCTGGATCACCTCGACGCACTCCTCGAGCCGTCGGGTCCGCACCTCCTTCCGGGGCCACCGCTCACCGGTGATGTGCTCGTTGCTGGCCTCGCCACTCCCCAACGCGGTCCAGAACCGCCCGGGGAACATCTCCGCGAGGGTGGCGATCTTCTGCGCCACGACGGCGGGGTGGTAGCGCTGACCCGGGGCGCACACGCAGCCGAGCTCGAGCCCTGTCGTGGCGAGCGCCGCCCCCAACCAGGACCAGGCATAGCCGGAGTGACCCTGCCGGCGGCTCCAGGGGCCGAAGTGGTCCGAGCACATGGCCATGTCGAACCCGGCCCGCTCGGCGTGCTGAACATCGGTGAGCAGCTGCGACGGCGCGATCTGCTCGTGGGAGGCGTGGAATCCGAGGCGCATGTCGCCACCGTAGCCGCGTCAGCCACCCCGCACGATGCGTCGTACGCGCTCCCAGCGTTCCTTCACCCCGGCCTCGGCCCCCAGCGCCGTCGGCCGGTAGTAGCTGGCGTCGACGAGGACGTCGGGGAGGTACTGCTGCTCGGCCACGCCGTAGGGCTCGTCGTGCGGGTAGGCGTAGCCCTTGCCGTGGCCGAGGTCCTTGGCGCCTCCGTAGTGCGCGTCGCGCAGGTGGGCGGGTACCTGGCCGATCTTGCCGGCCCGCACGTCGGAGATCGCTGCGTCGATCGCGGTGATCACCGCGTTGGACTTGGGCGCGACGGCGAGGTGGATGGTGGCCTGCGCGAGGTTGATCCGGGCCTCGGGCATGCCGATCAGCTGCACGGCCTGAGCCGCAGCGACGGCCGCCTGCAGCGCGGTCGGGTCAGCCAGGCCGACGTCCTCGCTCGCGTGCACGACCAGGCGCCGGGCGATGAACCGCGGGTCCTCCCCCGCCTCGATCATGCGCGCGAGGTAGTGCAGCGCGGCGTCGGGGTCGGAGCCGCGGATGGACTTGATGAAGGCGGAGATGACGTCGTAGTGCTGATCGCCCTGCCGGTCGTAGCGCACGGCGGCCTGGTCGACGGCGGTCTCGGCGGTGGCGAGGTCGATCGCGGCGTGACCGTTGCTCGCCGCGGCACCGGCGGCTGCCTCGAGGTAGGTCAGGGCACGCCGCGCGTCACCGCCCGCCAGTCGTACGAGGTGGGCGCGGGCGTCCTCGTCGAGCGTGGTGCCGCCGGCCAGCCCGCGCTCGTCGGCCAGTGCCTGGTCGATCACCTCCGCGACGTCGTCGTCGGTGAGCGACTGCAGCCGCAGCAACAGGCTGCGCGACAGCAGCGGGCTGATGACGGAGAAGAAGGGGTTCTCGGTGGTGGCGGCGATCAGGGTGACCCACCGGTTCTCCACCCCGGGCAGCAGCGCGTCCTGCTGGGCCTTGGTGAAGCGGTGCACCTCGTCGACGAACAGGACGGTCTCCTGCCCACCCCGGGCGAGCTCGGCGCGGGCGCCGTCGATCGCGGCGCGCACCTCCTTCACGCCCGCGGCGACGGCCGACACCTCCACGAACCTGCGCCGCGTCTGCTGGCTCACGATCGCCGCGATGGTCGTCTTGCCGGTGCCCGGGGGTCCCCAGAGCAGCAGCGACATCGACTGGTCGCCCTCGATCAGCCGGCGCAGCGGTGAGCCCGCGGCCCGCAGCTGCTGCTGACCGACGAGCTCGTCGATCGTGCGCGGACGCATCCGCACGGCCAGGGGCGCCGAGGCATGGGTGTTGGCACCGAGCGAACCGGCGCTGGGTACGGCTCCGGGCGCGGGTTGCCCCGCGCCCGGAATCTCGAACAAGCCGTCCACGCCGGGAAGTATCCCCCGACCGCGTCAGGCGGCGGCCTCAGGCCCCCGTGGTCTGCTTGGACTCCAGGTCGTACCAGGTCTTCTCGTAGCCCGGGATGGTGAGCTGCTCGTTGGTCGGCGTGGCACCCGGAACCGGGCTGCCCTGGTCGTCGACGGCGAGCAGGTCGGTGGTGACCGGGGTCGCCGGGTGGGCACCCAGCTCGCCGGCGAAGTGGCAGGCCACCTTGTGGCGCTTGCCGATCTGCAGGAGCGGCGGCTCGACCTTCGCGCAGATCTCCTGGGCGAACTGGCACCGGGTGCGGAACCGGCACCCCGACGGCGGGTTGATCGGGCTGGGCACGTCACCCTCGAGCCGGATGCGCTCGCGCCGACCACCGATGGCGGCCTGCTTCACGTCGGGCACGGCCGAGAGCAGCGCCTGCGTGTACGGGTGGTGGGCGTGGCCGTAGATGGTCTCGCGGTCACCGATCTCGACGATCTTGCCGAGGTACATCACGGCCACCTCGGGGCAGAAGTGACGCACCACCGCGAGGTCGTGGGCGATGAACAGGAACGCGATGTCGAATTCCTTCTGCAGGTCCTGCAGCAGGTTGACGACCTGCGCCTGGATCGACACGTCGAGGGCCGAGACCGGCTCGTCGGCCACCAGGAGCTTGGGGTTGAGGGTGAGCGCCCGCGCGATGCCGATGCGCTGGCGTTGGCCGCCGGAGAACTCGTTGGGGTAGCGGTTGTAGTGCTCCGGGTTGAGGCCCACGACCTCGAGCAGCTCCTGCACCCGCGACAGGATCTTGTTCTTCGGCACGACGTTGTGGACCGCGAGCGGCGCCCCCACGATCGAGCCGACGGTGTGACGGGGGTTGAGCGAGGTGTAGGGGTCCTGGAAGATCATCTGCACGTCGCGGCGCAGGGGTCGCATCTCGCGGTTGGAGAGCTTGGCCAGGTCCTGGCCCTCGAACATCATCGATCCGCCGGTCGGCGTGTAGAGGCGCGTGATCAGCCGACCGGTCGTGGACTTGCCGCAACCGGACTCGCCGACCAGGCCGAGCGAGCCGCCGCGCGGCACCTGGAACGACACCCCGTCCACCGCCTGCACGTGGCCGACCGTGCGCCGGACCAGGCCGGAGGACTTCACGGGGAAGTACATCTTGAGGTTGTCGACGCTGATGATGGGCTCGGCGTCGGGGTCGAGCGCGGTGGCGACGTGCCCGTGCTCGGCCAGCGCGTGGAAGTCCGGCGACTCGCGGGACGCCTCGTGATCGTCCACGACGTCGGTGTGGTGCGACAGGTCGCGATCGCCCGTCTCCGCAGCATTGGCACCGACCTCGCTGGCGTCGACCGCCACCTTCGCGTTGGGGTCCTGGCTCATCGGGTCTCCTCGGCGAGGTCGGGGGCGATCTCCGGCAGCACTTCCGTCTGGTAGATCTCCTGGGGGTTGGGCAGGTGGCACCGCTTGAGGTGACCGGCGCGGTTGCTCGCCGACGTGAGCTCGGGCAGCTCGGTGACGCACAGGTCGCCGGGCACCTTGCCCCGGTGGGCGCACCGAGGGTGGAAGGAGCAGCCCGACGGCGGCTTGAGCAGGCTCGGCGGGTTGCCCGGGATCGGGATGAGGCGCGCGTCGGTGGACGCACCGACCTCGGGGATGCTGGAGAGGAGACCCCACGAGTAGGGCATCTCGGGCTTGGTGAGGATCTCCTTGGTGGTGCCGAACTCCACGCAGCGGCCGGCGTACATCACGAGCACGTCGTCAGCCATCTCGGCGATGACGCCGAGGTCGTGGGTGATGATGATGACCGCCGAGTTGAACTCGCGCTGCAGGTCCTGCAGCAGGTCGAGGATCTGCGCCTGGACCGTCACGTCGAGCGCGGTGGTCGGCTCGTCGGCGATCAGCAGCGACGGGTCGTTGATCAGGCCCATCGCGATCATGGCGCGCTGGCGCATGCCGCCGGAGAACTGGTGGGGGAAGTCGTCGACGCGACGGTCGGGCTGCGGGATGCCGACGCGGTCGAGCATCTCGATCGCCCGGCGACGTGCGTCGCGCTTGGACGCCTTGGGGTGGTGCATCGCGTAGCCCTCGGCGAGCTGGTCGCCGACCCGGTAGAACGGGTGCAACGCGGCCAGGGCGTCCTGGAAGATCATCGCCATCGAGTTGCCGCGCAGCTTGCGCATGCGGCTCTCGGCGAGCCCGACGACCTCGGTGCCGCCCACGCGGATGGAGCCGGTGATCTCGCTCGACTTCGCGTCGTGCAGGCCCATCACCGCCATGCTGGAGACGGACTTGCCGGAGCCGGACTCGCCCACGATGCCGAGCGTCTTGCCCAGCTCGACCGAGTAGCTCAGCCCCTTCACGGCCTGCACGGGTCCGTCCTGCGTCGGGAACGTCACCGTGAGGTCCTCCACCTGGAGGAACGGTCCGTCGACGTCGCTGGCGGGAGCGGCGGACGAGGGGGACGTGATGGTCACGAGAGCCTCACTCGGGGGTCGAGAATGCTGTAGACGACGTCGACAACGATGTTGGAGATGATGAGCACCGCGGCGCCGAACAGGGCGGTGGCCGAGACCACGGGCAGGTCCCGCTGGGAAACCGCCTGGAGGGCCCACAGTCCGATCCCGTCGATGTCGAAGATCCTCTCGGTGAAGATCGTACCGGCGAGCAGGGTGCCGAACTCGATGCCGAAGATCGTGATGACCGGGACCAGCGCTGCACGCAGCCCGTGCCGGTAGACCACCGAGTTGGAGGTCAGGCCCTTGGACTTCGCCGTACGGATGTAGTCCTCGTTGAGCACCTCGACCATCGATCCACGGGCGTAGCGGGTGTACTGGGTGCACCCGAAGGCGCCCAGCGCCAGCCAGGCGAGCAGCATCCCGCTGAACCACTTCGCTGGGTTCTCGGTGATCGGGAAGTAGCCGGTCTCGGCGAACAGGGGTATCTCCCAGCTGATGGTGAGGAACAACCACGTCAGCAGGGCGAACAGGTAGTAGGGGATGGAGGAGATGACCAGGAAGCTCGAGACGAGTGCCTTGTCGGCCAGGGTCCCGCGTCTTCGGGCCGCGGCGACGCCGATGGGGATGCCGAGGGCGAGGTAGAGGAACGCGCCGCCGATGGCCACCGAGAAGGTGGCGGGCATCCGGGTCTTCATCTCCTCGAACACCGGAGCCTTGGTCCGGTAGGAGTAGCCCAGGCACGGGGCGTCGCACTGGAACTTGGTGGTGCTGCCGAACTGGATCTCGCGCCCGGCCACGACACCCTTCATGAACGTGCCGTACTCCTCGTACCACGCGTTGTTGAAGCCGAGGTTCTCGCGGAACACCTCGAGGCGCGCAGGCGTGCAGCGGTTGCTCGTGTCGTTGTCGCAGATGGTCTGGGCGGGCTCCGACGGTCCGTACCAGAACAGCAGGAACACGCTCATCGAGATGAGGAAGAGGACGACCACGCCCGAGAGCAGGCGCTTGACGACATAGGCGAACACGAGGGTTTCCCTCCGGGGGTTGTGAGCAGCTGCCGGCGGTGCCGGACACACGGTGGTGTGGGGGCCCCGGGTCACGGGACCCCCACACCGAGGTGGAGCGAGGTCGACTGATCCAGTCAGTCAGTCAGTCAGTCAGTCGACCACAGGATCACTGAGCGACGTAGAGATCCTTGTAGTTGGGCGCGCCGAGGGCACCGTCACCGGTCGGGTTCCCGATCTTCTCGCCGAAGGCGAAGAGGTCGTTGCGGAACGCGGTCGGGATGATCGGGTAGTAGTCGGTCGCGATCTCCTCGTCCAGGGCGCCCCAGGCGTCAGCCTGCTGGTCGAGCTCCATGGTGCCGATCTCGTTCATCTTGTCGTCGATCGCCTGCTCGGAGAACTGCGCGGTGTTGTAGGTCGCACCGGTGCGGAGCAGGGCCGGGATCATGGTCGAGCCCGACGGCCAGTCGGAGCACCAGTTGACGCCACGCAGGTTGAGCTTCTTGTTGATCTTGTTGTCCGGGTCGGTCCAGATCGTGTAGAGCGAGGTCTCGATCGGGACGGGGTAGGACGTGACCGTGAAGCCGGAGTCGGTGAGACCCTTCTCGATCTGCTTCTGGGCAGCCTCGACAGTCGGCGAACCGGTGTTGTAGGCCATGTGGATCTCGTAGCCCTCTTCGCCGGCCTCGGCCAGGATCTCCTTGGCCTTCTCGGGCTGGTAGGTGATCTGCTCGCCGTCGACCTGGTAGTCGGACTTGCCCGCCATGCCGGGAGGCATGACCGAGTTCGCCGGCACGCGGGTCACGCCGGGGACCTCACCGGAGGCCTGCCACACGCTCTCGTACGGGTAGGCGTAGGCCAGGGCCTTGCGGATCTCCGGGGTGGTCTTGGTGTAGTCCGGCGCCCAGAAGCTGGTGCACTGGGCCGACTGCTGCACGAGACGCTCGCCCAGGTCGGAGTTGAACTTGGCGTAGTTCTCGGCGGTGATGCTGGCCGAGAGGGCCGTCTGCGACTCGGTGTTGCCGCTGAGCATCAGCTCGTCGGTCTGGGTCGGGTCGGCAGCGAACTTGAAGATCCACTTGTCGGCGTACTGGTGACGAGCCGGGTCGGAGTCAGCCGCCCAGGCGTCGTTCTTGACGAGGACGAGCTCCTCGCTCGGGCGGAACGACTCGACCTTGTAGGGGCCGGTCGACAGCGGGCTGCGACCGTACTCCGGCGGGTCGGAGACCTTGCCGAGCGGGGCCGGGCCCATCGCCATGAAGGCGCCCCAGTAGTCCATGTCCGGGAAGGGCTGGTTCATCTTGATGGTGACCGTGCGGGCACCCTCGTCGAAGGTGATGCCGTCGTACTCCTTGCCCTTGTCGGTGTAAGGGCCGTTGTAGGAGTCGGCGTCGAGGAAGTAGGTCTTCGAGTACTCGGTGCCGGGACCGGACGGGAAGGCCTCGGAGTCGAGCGAACGCTGGATGCCCCAGGCGACCTCCTCCGCGGTGATCGGCTTGCCGTCCTCCCACGTGGCGTCCTCACGGATGGTGAAGGTCCACTCCGTGAAGTCGTCGTTGGGCTGGCCCAGGTCGGTGGCGAGGTCGGGGACGAGGATCATCTCGCCCGACTCCTCGTCACGGGAGTACTGGGTCAGCGAGCGGTGCGTCAGCGCCTGCTGGATCGAGTTGCCCGTGACCGACCAGCCGTTGGTCGGGTCGAGGTCCTCGGGGCCCGGGTCGTCCGGCAGGTACACCGTGATGGTGCCGCCGGCCGACGCGCCCTCGACCTCGGGCGCGGGGCCCTGACGCTCCGCGTCCTTGGCGATGGTCTCCGAAGCGTCCTGGAAACCTTCGCTGCCGCTGCCGTTGTCGCCCTCGTCGTCGTTCCCGCCGCCGCCACCACAGGCGGCGAGGGTCACGAGCGCGGCGCTGGTGGCGAGTGCTGCCGCCGCCTTGGTCCGTCTCATTGTCCAGCCTTTCGTTGTTGTTCGCACACCGGAAGCGCCCGGGTGACGTGTGTGGGAGAACCGCCTCAGCGGCGGGTCTTGGGGTCGAACGCGTCTCGTACGGCGTCGCCCAGGAGGTTGAGAGCGAGGACCAGCGCCACGACGCCGATCAGCGGCTCCCAGAGGTAGAGGGGGTAGTTGCTCCAGTAGGGCACCGCGTTGGCGATCGTCTGGCCCCACGAGGCGCTGCCGGTCACGCCGATGCCGAGGAAGGCCAGGCCGGCCTCCGCCGCCACGAACGCCGGGAGCATCAACGAGATGCTGATGACGATCGGCGCGGTGAGGTTGGGCAGCAGCTCGCGGAACAGGATGCGCCGCGTGGGCATGCCGAGCACGCGGGCCGCGTGGATGAACTCACGCTCACGCAGCGAGAGCACCTCGCCGCGGATCAGTCGCGCCACGGTCATCCAGCCGAACAGCGACAGGATCCCGATGAGCGAGGCGATCTGCACCGTCTCGTAGCTGTCGCTGGTGCCGAACCGGTCGATGATGATCGGGGCGATCGTCAGCGCGGCCAGCAGGAAGGGGATCGTGAGGAAGAAGTCGATGATGAACGACAGGATCCGGTCGACGACGCCACCGGCGAAACCAGCCACGAGGCCGACCACGATGCCGACCACCGACGCGAACAGCGTCGCCGCGCCCGCGATGATGAGGGACGTGCGGCAGCCGTAGATCCAGTGGGCCAGGTTGTCGGCACCGGTGCGCGGAGCGATGCCGAAGGGATGCTCGGGATCGAACTCGTGGAACGGCGGGCCCGTCTTGGGGTAGCCCACGCCGGGCTCGGCGAAGTTGCACTCGAGGACCTCGCACGCACTGACCGTGTCGAGGCTGACCCCGAACGCCTTGGCGATCAGGTCGGCGAAGATCGCGACCAGGATGAAGAAGAGCACGACGATCGCGCAGACGACCGCGATCTTGTCCTTCCGCAACCGGGCGAACGCGATCTGCATCGGCGACTTGCCGGCAATCTCCTTGCCCTGCTTGCTGTTCGGGTCGGTGACTTCCGCTTCGTCGCTGAGCGAGCCCAGGGTCTCGGGCCCTGTCGCTGGTGCCGACATTCTCTCCCCATCACGTTCGGGTTGGGTGGCGTCCTGCGGGCCCCTCCGGGGACCGCGCCGAACGGGACTCTATGTGACCTGCGACGCGTGGACGATCACCGACGGGTAACGATCCCGTTACGACGCGTTGGCCCCGCGGTCGCCACCCAGCCCCGGCAAACGTGCGGGAGATCACTCTCCCGGCGGGACGTCCTTCACGGGCGGCGCATCGACACCGGCTTCCTTGCGCTGCTCCGCCGTGATGGGGGCGGGCGCTGCCGTGAGCGGGTCGTAGCCGCCTCCGGACTTCGGGAACGCGATCACGTCGCGGATGGAGTCGGTGCCCGCGAGCAGCGCGACGATGCGGTCCATGCCGACAGCGATCCCGCCGTGGGGCGGCGCGCCGAACTTGAAGGCGTCGAGCAGGAAGCCGAACTTCTCCTGCGCCTCGTCCTCCGACAGGCCCATGACCGAGAAGACGCGCTTCTGGACGTCCCCGCGGTGGATACGGATGGACCCGCCACCGAGCTCGTTGCCGTTGCAGACGATGTCGTAGGCGTAGGCGAGCGCGCTTCCAGGGTCGGTGTCGAAGGTGTCGGCGAACTCCGGCTTGGGGCTGGTGAAGGCGTGGTGCACGGCCGTCCACGCCCCGGCACCGACGGCGACGTCGCCGCTGGCGACCGCGTCGGAGCTCGGCTCGAACAACGGGGCGTCGACGACCCAGGTGAAGGCGAAGGTGGAGTCGTCGAGCATGTCTCCGCGCCGACCGATCTCGAGGCGGGCAGCGCCCAGCAGGGCGCGGCTGCTCTTGGCCGGCCCTGCGGCGAAGAAGATGCAGTCGCCGGGCCCGGCGCCGACGTGGGCGGCCAGGCCCTCGCGCTCGGCGTCGGTGAGGTTCTTCGCCACCGGTCCCCCGAGCTCGCCGTCCTCGGCGATCGTGACGTACGCCAGGCCCTTGGCGCCGCGCTGCTTGGCCCAGTCCTGCCAGGCGTCGAACTGGCGACGCGGCTGGCTGCCGCCGCCGGGCATCACCACGGCGCCCACGTAGTCGGCCTGGAACACGCGGAACGTGGTGTCCTTGAAGTAGTCGGTGCACTCGACGAGCTCGAGGCCCATGCGGAGGTCGGGCTTGTCGGAGCCGAACCTCGCCATCGCGTCGGCGTACGTCATCCGCGGCAGCGGACGCTCGATGGTGTGGCCGGCCTGGGCCCACATGGCCTCGAGGACGTCCTCCATGAGGGTGATGACGTCCTCCTGGTCCACGAAGCTCATCTCGATGTCGAGCTGGGTGAACTCGGGCTGCCGGTCGGCGCGGAAGTCCTCGTCGCGGTAGCACCGGGCGATCTGGTAGTAGCGCTCCATGCCGCCGACCATCAGCAGCTGCTTGAACAGCTGCGGGCTCTGCGGCAGGGCGTACCAGCTGCCGGGGGCGAGGCGGGCCGGCACCAGGAAGTCGCGAGCGCCCTCGGGGGTGGAGCGGGTCAGGGTCGGGGTCTCGACCTCGACGAAGTCGCGGGCGTCGAGGACGTCGCGGGCGGCCTTGTTGATCTTGCTGCGCAGGCGCAGGGCGGCGTTGGGACCCGAGCGGCGCAGGTCGAGGTAGCGGTGCTTGAGGCGCGCCTCCTCGCCGACCTCGCCGCCCTTGTGGCCGGACGCGTCGTCGATCGGGAACGGCAGCGGGTCGGAGGTGGAGAGCACCTCGACCCCGGTCGCGACGACCTCGACCTCGCCGGTCGCGAGGTTGGGGTTCTCGTTGCCCTCCTTGCGCGCGACGACCTCGCCGACCACCTTCAGGCAGAACTCGCTGCGGAGGCTGTGCGCGACGGCCTCGTCGCGCACGACGACCTGCACCACGCCGCTGCGCTCGCGGAGGTCCAGGAACGCGACCCCGCCGTGATCGCGCCGACGCGCCACCCATCCGGCGAGGGTGACGGTCTGGCCGACGTTCTCGGCGCGCAGGGCGCCGGCGTCATGGGTGCGGATCACTTGTTCTCCTCAGAGGTGCTGACGGTGCTGGCTGTGCTGACGATGGTGGGCCGGAGGTCGTGCTCCGGCGGCGCCCAGGTGGCGGGGTCGGCCTCGACCTGCTCCCCGGTGCGGATGTCCTTGACCTGGCTCGTGCCGTCGGCCTGGACGAACCAGACGAACGGGATCCCGCGGCGCTCGGCGAAACGGATCTGCTTGCCGAACTTCGCCGGGGTGGGGGCGACCTCGCACGCGATGTCCCGCGCGCGGAGCCCCGCGGCGACGCGGGTGCTGGCGGCCCGGTCGTCCTCGCTGTTGAGCGCGACGAGCACGACGCTCGGCACCGGCCGGCTGCCGGACAGGACACCGTCGGAGATGAGCGGGATGAGGGTGCGGGAGACCCCGAAGGAGACCCCGACGCCGGGATAGGTCGTACGACCGTCGCTGGCGAGCGCGTCGTAGCGCCCTCCCCCGCCGACGGACTTGAGGCGCTCGTAGCCCTCCATGAAGATCTCGACGACCGTGCCGGTGTAGTAGTCGAGACCGCGCGCGATGCGCAGGTTGGCCTCCACGCCCACGGTGTCGCCGGCGACGGCGCGACAACCCTCGACCACGGCGGCGAGCTCCTCGAGGCCCTGGTCGAGCAGCTCGTCGCTCACCCCGAGCGCGCGGACCCGCTCGACGAACGAGGTGTCCTCGACGCGGATGGTGGCGAGCTCGAGGCACCGCTGCGCCTGCTCCGGGGTGGCACCGACCCGCTCGACGAGCATGGTGGCGACCTCGTCGGCGGGGAGCTTGTCGAGCTTGTCGATCACCCGGATGGCGTCGGTGACGTCGTCGATGCCGAGTCCGCGGTAGAAGCCCTGGATCAGCTTGCGGTTGTTGAACTGGAACGACACCCGCGGGATGGGCAGCCGGCCGAGCGCGTCGACCATCACCGCCATCACCTCGACGTCGTGGTGGAAGGGCAGCTCGTCACGTCCGACGATGTCGACGTCGGCCTGGGTGAACTGGCGGTAGCGGCCCTCCTGGGGTCGCTCACCACGCCACGCGGGCTGCACCTGGAAGCGTCGGAACGGGAACTCGAGGTGGCCCGCGTGCTCGAGGACGTAGCGCGCGAAGGGCACCGTGAGGTCGAAGTGGAGGCCCAGCTCGGCCTTCGCGTCGGGCTCGGCGGCGATGCGCTGGAGGACGTAGATCTCCTTGTCCACCTCGCCGCCCTTGGCCAGTCGCTCGATCGGCTCGACGACCCGGGTCTCGATGTTGGCGAAGCCGTGCAGCTCGAAGGTGCGCGAGACCGAGGCGATCACCTCGCGCTCGACGGCGCGCTGCGCAGGCAGCAGCTCGGGGAACCCGCTCAGCGGGGCGATCTTGCTCATCAGTGGTCCTGGGTGAGGTCTCGGGGAAGGTCTTGAGGAAGGTCTTGGAGGAAGGGGTTGGTGGCACGCTCGCGCCCGATGGAGGTCTGCTCGCCGTGGCCCGGCAGCACCACGATGTCGTCGGCGAGCGGCAGCACCTTCTCGGTGAGGCTGCGCAGCATCGTGGCGTGGTCGCCGCCGGGCAGGTCGGTGCGCCCGATCGACCCCGCGAAGAGCAGGTCGCCGGAGAACATCACCTCCGAGACGTCCTGTCGCACGGGGGGCTCCGCCCCCCGTGTGCCCCCCGCAGAGGCGAGGAACGGCGTCCGGAAGGTCACCGATCCCTCGGTGTGGCCCGGCGTGTGGTCGACGACGAACCTGAGCCCGGCGAGCTCGAGCTCGGCGAGGTCGCTCAGCTCCCGCACGTCGTCGGGCTCGGCCCACGAGTAGTCGCCACCGAGCAGCATCTGGGTCGTCTCGGGGCTCATCCCGGCCATCGGGTCGGAGAGCAGGTGCCGGTCCGACGGGTGGATCCAGGCCGTGGCGTCGTAGGTGCCCGCGACCGGCGCGACGCACCACATGTGGTCGACGTGGCCGTGGGTGACCAGGACGCTCACCGGCTTGAGCCGGTGCTCACGGACGACCTGGTCGACACCTGCCGCGGAGTCCTTGCCCGGATCGATGACCACGCACTCAGACCCGGGACCCGTCGCCACGACGTAGCAGTTGGTCCCCCAGGGTCCGGCGGGGAAGCCGGCGATGAACACGGGCGTCAGTCCTTGCTGGTCGTCGTACTCCTGCTTGCGGTGGGAAGCCTACCGAGGGCACTCCGGGCCATGACTACGATGGGCGACCATGAGCGCCGACAAGCAGTCCCGAGACGACGCGACCCCGGATCAGCAGCCCTGGGGTCGGGTGGCCGAGGACGGCACCGTCTTTGTCCGAACCGCCGATGGCGAGCGTCCCGTGGGGTCCTACGAGGCCGGCACGTCCGAGGAGGCGCTGGAGTTCTTCACCAAGCGCTACGAGGAGCTGGAGGGCAAGGTCCACCTGCTCGAGCAGCGCGTCACGTCGGGCCGGCTCGCTCCCGAGGAGGCGACCTCGTCGGCGAAGGCGCTGCGCGAGCAGGTCGTGGACGCCCACGCGGTCGGTGACCTCGTGTCCCTCGCCGCGCGGCTCGACGCGCTCGCCCCCGTCATCGCCGTCCAGCGCTCGGCGCGCAAGGAGGAGCGGGCCCAGAAGACCGCCGAGTCGAAGGCGGCCAAGGAGAAGCTCGTCGCCGAGGCCGAGCGGCTCGCCGAGGGTACCGACTGGCGCAACGGCGCCAACCGGCTGCGCGAGCTGCTGGCGACGTGGAAGGAGCTGCCCCGGCTCGACCGGGCCACCGACGACGCCCTGTGGCGCCGGTTCTCCACCGCGCGGACGACGTACACCCGGCACCGCAAGGCGCACTTCGCCGAGGAGCACGAGCGCCGCGACTCCGCCCGGGTGATCAAGGAGCGGCTCGCGAAGGAGGCCGAGGCCCTCTCGTCCTCGACCGAGTGGGGCCCGACCGCCGGCAGGTACCGCGACCTGATGCGCGAGTGGAAGGCCGCCGGCCCCGCACCGCGCGACGTCGACGACAAGCTCTGGCAGCGATTCCGTGGCGCCCAGGACACCTTCTTCGGTGCCCGCGACGCCGCCAACGCCGCGCTCGACGAGGAGTTCGCGGCCAACGCCGAGGTCAAGGACGCGATCCTGGTCGAGGCCGAGGCCCTGGTCCCCGTGACGGACGTCGAGGCCGCCAAGAAGGCCTTCCGCGACCTGGCCGACCGCTGGGACGCCGCCGGCAAGGTGCCGCGCGACCGGATGAAGGAGCTCGAGGGACGGATGCGGAAGGTCGAGCAGGCCATCCGCGCGGTCGAGGACGAGCAGTGGAGCCGGAGCGACCCGGAGAAGTCCGC
This sequence comes from uncultured Nocardioides sp., assembly GCF_947488025.1. Taxonomy (GTDB): domain Bacteria; phylum Actinomycetota; class Actinomycetes; order Propionibacteriales; family Nocardioidaceae; genus Nocardioides. The sequence continues at coordinate 123,085 of NZ_CANKYS010000002.1, forward strand.
CCGCGCCGACGACATGATCGGCAAGCTCGAGGCCGGCATCGCCGAGACGCAGGCCAAGCTCGACAAGGCCTCCGCTGCCGGCGACGAGCGGCGCGTGAAGGACCTCGAGTCCGAGCTCGCCAACAAGCAGGCCTTCCTCGACATGGCGAAGAAGGCAGCCGCCGACTTCGGCTGACCGGGCAGTTCCTGCCCGTCTGGCCCGCCGACCGGGCGCTTCCTGCCCGTCTCGCGCGCCGACCGGGCGCTTCCTGCCCGTCTCGCGCGCCGACCGGGCAGTTCCTCGTGCTTGAACCGGCAGGAAGTGCCCGCTCACGTCCACGGACGGGCAGGAAGTGCCCGCTCACGTGTGGTGCTAGGCGGTGACGCGGTAGGCGTCGAAGACGCCCGGGACCGCGCGAACCGCGCGGAGCACGCCGTCGAGGTGGGCGGCATCGGCCATCTCGAAGGAGAAGCGGCTCTTGGCGACCCGGTCGCGGGTGGTGGAGAGCGTCGCGCTGAGGATGTTCACGTGGGCGTCGGAGAGCGCCATCGTGATGTCGGAGAGCAGGCGGGCGCGGTCGAGGGCCTCGACCTGGATGTTGACCAGGAACGTCGACTGCGACGTCGGGGCCCACTCCACCTCGAGCACGCGCTCGGGCTGGCCGAGCAGGCTGGAGGCGTTCGTGCAGTCTTTGCGGTGCACCGACACTCCCCCGCCCTTCGTGACGAAGCCGAGGATCGGGTCGGGCGGCACCGGGGTGCAGCACTTGGCGAGCTTGACCCAGAGGTCGTCGACGCCCTTCACGATGACGCCGGAGTCGGTCGGCCCGCGCTTGGCTGCACGCGAGCGACCGGTGATCGTGACGCCCTCCGAGAGGTCCTCCTGGGCCCCGTCGTCGCCGCCGTGCAGGTCGATGACACGACGTACGACGGCCTGGGCGCTGAGGTTGCCCTCCCCGACCGCGGCGTAGAGCGCCGAGACGTCGGCGTGGTGGAAGTGCTCGGCGACGAGCGCGAGCACGTCGTGGGTCATCAAGCGGTTGAGGGGCAGGCCCTCCTTGCGCATGAGCTTGGCGATCTGGTCCTTGCCACGCTCGATCGCCTCGTCGCGGCGCTCCTTGGTGAACCACTGGCGGATCTTGGAGCGGGCACGCGGCGACTGGACGAAGTTGAGCCAGTCGCGCGAGGGGCCCGACGTGGGCGACTTGGAGGTGAAGACCTCGACGACGTCGCCGTTGTCGAGCGTGGACTCGAGCGGGACCAGCCGGCCGTTGACCCGGGAGCCGATGGTGTGGTGGCCGACCTCCGTGTGGACGGCGTACGCGAAGTCGACGGGCGTCGCCCCCATCGGCAACGGGATCACGTCGCCGCGCGGGGTGAAGACGTAGACCTGCTGCTGGTTCATCTCGAAGCGCAGTGACTCCAGGAACTCGCCCGGGTCCTCGACCTCGGACTGCCAGTCGAGGAGCTGGCGCAGCCAGGTCAGGTCGTCCTTGTCGCCGAGGCGGTCGGTGTCGACGCCGGCCTTCGAGTTCTCCTTGTACTTCCAGTGCGCCGCGACGCCGTACTCGGCACGGCGGTGCTGGGCGAAGGTGCGGATCTGCACCTCGACCGGCTTGCCCTGCGGGCCGATGACCGTCGTGTGGAGCGACTGGTACATGTTGAACTTCGGCATCGCGACGTAGTCCTTGAACCGCCCCAGCACCGGGTTCCACCGGGAGTGGATCACGCCGAGGGCGCTGTAGCAGTCGCGGTCCTCGTCGACGAGGATCCGGATGCCGACCAGGTCGTAGATGTCGGAGAAGTCGCGGCCGCCGACGATCATCTTCTGGTAGATCGAGTAGTAGTGCTTGGGCCGGCCGGTGACCTTGGCGTTGATGCGCGAGCCCTTGAGGTCCTGCTCGATCTCGGCGACGACCTCGGCGAGGAACTGGTCGCGGGAGGGCGCCCGCTCGGCGACCATCCGCACGATCTCGTCGTAGATCTTCGGGTGGAGCGTCGCGAACGCGAGGTCCTCGAGCTCCCACTTGAGGGTGTTCATGCCGAGGCGGTGGGCCAGCGGCGCGTAGATGTCGAGCGTCTCGCGGCTCGAGCGCTCCTGCGAGGCCGCCGGGACGTAGCGCAGCGTGCGCATGTTGTGCAGGCGGTCGGCGAGCTTGATCACCAGCACGCGGATGTCGCGCGACATCGCCACGATCATCTTGCGGATGGTCTCGGCCTGCGCCGAGTCGCCGTACTGCACCTTGTCGAGCTTGGTGACGCCGTCGACCAGCAGCGCGACCTCGTCACCGAAGTCGGCGCGCAGGGCCTCCAGCGTGTAGGGCGTGTCCTCGACCGTGTCGTGGAGCAGCGCCGCGACCAGCGTCGGCTCGGTCATGCCGATGTCGGCGAGGATCGTGGTGACCGCGAGCGGGTGGGTGATGTAGGGGTCGCCGCTCTTGCGCATCTGGCCGGTGTGCCACTTGTCGGCGACCGCGTAGGCGCGCTCGAGCAGCGCCAGGTCGGCCTTCGGGTGGTTGGCCCGCACGGCGCGGAAGAGGGGCTCGAGGACCGGGTTGGACGAGGGCGGACGGGTGCCGACCCGGGCGAGCCGGGCCCGCATCCCGCGCGCTGTCAGAGGCGCCTTGGCGTCCTGCGCGGGTGCCGGGTCCTCTGCCATTGGACCAGTCTAGTGAGCACTGTCAGATCGTGAGCAGCGACTCGACCGCGAGGTCGCCGGTGACCGTCCGGGGGTCGAGGAACGAGAGCTCCATCAGCACCGACGCGCCGGTCGCGACGCCGCCGCAGGCCTCGATGAGCTGCCGCGTCGCCACGGCGGTGCCGCCGGTCGCCAGGACGTCGTCGACCATGAGCACCCGCTCCCCCGGCGCGATGGCGTCGGTGTGGACCTCGAGGGTCGCCTCGCCGTACTCGAGGGCGTAGGAGACCGCGTGCGCCGCGCGTGGCAGCTTGCCGGCCTTGCGCACCGGCACGAAGCCGACGCCGAGCGCCAGCGCGACCGGGGCGGCGAGGATGAAGCCGCGAGCCTCCATGCCGACGACCTTGTCGACGACGACGGTGCCGTGGTCGTCGCGGCCGGAGGCCGCCAGCGCGGTGATGATCGCCGAGAACGCGTGGTGGTCGGCGAGGACCGGGGTGATGTCCTTGAAGGTCACCCCCTCCTCGGGCCAGTCGGCCACGTCGACCGTCAGGCGCCTGAGCGCCTCCTGGGCCGTACGACGATCAGGCATCGTCGCGCGCGTCGGGAGCCTGCTGCCCGAGCGGCTCGTCGACCTTCGCGATCGCGGCGCGGGCGATGTCGATCTGGGTGCCGGGGGCGATCTCGAGGCGGGCGCGGTCGTCGGCGAGCGAGACGACGGTGCCGTAGATGCCCGAGGACATCATCACCCGCTGGCCGATCTCGATGCTCTGCTGGAGCCGGACGACCTCCTTCTGCCGGCGCTGCTGGGGCCGGACCACCATGAACCAGAACAGGGCCAGGATGGCCAGCAGGGGCAGCAGGGCGACGAGGTCGTTCACGGCGGGGGCTCTCCTCGAGGGTCGGGGTGCGGGAGCGCGTGGAGTCTACGCGGGTCCCCTGCCCGGCCTCACACGTCGTCGAACAGCGTGGAGTCGACGGTCGGCACGGGGGGCGGCGTCAGGCCCAGGTGGTGCCACGCCGCGGGCGTCGCGACCCGACCTCGCGGCGTACGTGCGAGCATGCCCAGCCGGACCAGGAACGGCTCGGCGACCTCCTCGACGGTCTCGCGCTCCTCGCCGACGGCGACGGCGAGGGTGGACACGCCGACCGGTCCCCCGCCGAACCGACGGCACAGCACGTCGAGCACCGCCCGGTCGAGGCGGTCGAGGCCGGACTCGTCGACCTCGAACAGGTCGAGGGCGGCCTGCGCCACCGGCAGGCTCAGCACGCCGTCGGCGCGCACCTGCGCGTAGTCGCGGACGCGACGGAGCAGGCGGTTGGCGATGCGGGGGGTGCCGCGCGAGCGGGACGCGATCTCGCCCGATCCGTCGGCGGTGAGGTGGACGCCGAGCAGGCCGGCGGAGCGGTGCACGATCTGGTCGAGCTCGTGTGGCTCGTAGAACTCGAGGTGGGCGGTGAAGCCGAACCGGTCGCGCAGCGGGCCCGGCAGCAGCCCGGCCCGGGTGGTGGCGCCCACGAGGGTGAACGGCGGGATCTCCAGCGGGATCGCGGTGGCGCCGGGCCCCTTGCCGATGACGACGTCGACCCGGAAGTCCTCCATCGCCATGTAGAGCATCTCCTCGGCCGGTCGCGACATCCGGTGGATCTCGTCGACAAAGAGGACGTCGCCCTCGTTGAGCCCCGACAGGATCGCGGCGAGATCGCCGGCGTGGGTGATCGCGGGACCGCTGGTGAGCCGCAACGGCGTGCTCATCTCGGCGGCGATGATCATCGCGAGGGTGGTCTTGCCGAGGCCCGGGGGGCCGGAGAGCAGGACGTGGTCGGGTGCCCGACCACGGCAGCGGGCGGCCTCGAGCACCAGCCCCAGCTGGTCGCGCACGCGCGCCTGCCCGACCACCTCGTCGAGCGTCTTGGGCCGCAGCGCCGCCTCGACAGCACGCTCGTCGCCGTCGGCATCGGCGTCGGTGAGCCCCTGGAGGTGTCCGAGCTCGGCCGCGCTCAGCTCGACCTCGTCGTAGGTGTCCTCGTCGGTGTCGTCCCAGTTCATCGGCGCCTCAGGCCCTGCTCAGCGTGCGGAGGGCCGCGCGCAGCAGCGCACCCACGTCGGGCGCGTCGCCGGCGTCGGGGGCGACGGCCTCGACCGCCTTCTCTGATTCCTTGGCCGACCAGCCGAGCCCGACGAGGCCCTGGTGGACCTGGTCACGCCACGCGTCGGTCGCCGGCACCGCAGCGGCGGCGGGGTGGTGGACGCCGACCGGCGGGCCGATGCGGTCCTTGAGCTCGAGGATGATGCGCTGCGCGCCCTTCTGCCCGATGCCCGGGACGCGGGTCAGCGCCTTGACGTCCTCGGTCGTGATGGCGCGGCGTACGTCGTCGGGGCTCATCACCGCGACGATCGCCTGGGCGACCTTGGGACCGACGCCCGAGGCGGTCTGCACGATCTCGAAGACCTGCTTCTCGTCCTCGTCGAGGAAGCCGAAGATCGTCAGGCTGTCCTCGCGCACGACCATGCTGGTGGGCAGCGTCGCCGGGGTGCCGACGCGGAGGGTGGCGAGGGTGCCGGGCGTGCACATCAGCTCGAGGCCGACGCCGCCGACCTCGAGGACGGCGCTGGACAGGGTGACGGCGGCGACCTCGCCGCGGACGAAGGCGATCATCGGGTCCTCACGGGGGTGTTCCTGCGCGCCTGGGCCACGGCGGCCTCGAGGCGGTTGCTGGCGGAGCCGCGCCAGACGTGGGTGATGGCCAGCGCGAGCGCGTCGGCGGCATCGGCGGGCTTCGGCAGCTCGGCGAGGCGCAGGATGCGGACGACCATCGCGCCCACCTGCGCCTTGTCGGCGCGGCCGTTGCCCGACACCGCGGCCTTGACCTCGCTCGGGGTGTGCATCGCGATCGGCAGGCCCCTGCGGGCGGCGACGACGAGCGCGATGCCGCTGGCCTGGGCGGTGCCCATGATCGTGCTCGAGTCGGAGCGCGCGAAGACCCGCTCCACCGCCACCGCGTCGGGCCGGTGCTCCTCGATCCAGGCGTCGAGGCCCTTCTCGATGGTCACCAGGCGCTCGGCGATCGGCAGCGCGGAGCTGGTGCGGACGACGCCGACGTCGACCATGGTCAGCGGCCGGCCGACGCTGCCGTCGACCACGCCGACACCGCACCGGGTCAGGCCGGGGTCGATGCCGAGCACGCGCACGCCACTCCCCTTCCACCGCCGGTCCGTCCGGAGCCCGTCCGAACATGTGTTCGTGCGGTCACGCTAACCCGCGGCGGTCGCGCGACGGCGTACGACACGCGGCGCGTCACCTCCCCGCGTCCGGCGACTGCGGGTCGGCCTGCTCGGGCTGTAACGCCGGGTTCGTGGTTGTACCGACCATGATGCGTCCGGGTGGGTAGTCGCGCTAACCCGGCGTTACACCTGTCCGTGGGCGGGTCCGACTCACGCGGTACGGCGCCAGGTCGGTGATGTCGGTGCCGAAGCGGGCACACGTGTCGGCGTACTCGCGCCCCACGCGATCGAGCGCGGCCCGTCGCCCGCTGAACAGATCGACGTAGGTGAGGCGTGACGATCCGAGCTTGAAGCCGGTCAGGAAGTCGTGGCGCCGCTTCTCCTCGACGAGGACGACCTCGGGATCCTTGCCGCTGGGATTGCCACTCGGGTACTTGAGCAGGCCGTCTGCCTCGAAGAAGTGACGACGCACCACCATGTCGACGAACGCGGTCGTGTGACCGTCGGACAGGCCGAACTGGCATTCCGGAGCACCGATGCCCAGCTCCAGCACGAAGTCGCGGACCAGGGACTCGAGGTAGCTCTCCGCGAGAGGGTCGGCGTGCTCGATGCACCACCGCATGCAGCGGCTGTGGGGCCAGGCGACCATGGTCGACAACTGGTCGGCGAGCTCCGCCCGAGACACACCGTGACGCAGGGCGGCGTCACATGCGGCAAGGCCGTGCGCACGGCCGTGCTCGCGCGCCATGTCGAGCACGGTGCGCGGCATCGCGAGAAGCCGCAACCCGTCGACCTCGGTCACGTCCTGCGGCTGGTACGGCGCCAGGTGGTGCTTCACCCCGTTGCGGTCGGCGTCGCCGTGCACCTTGGGCCGGCTGACGTGGACGAGCGACGTACGCGGGTCCGGTGCTCCGAGGCGAAGCGCGATGGCGGCGGAGTCGTGGCTGAAGACGTAGTCCTCGGCTCTCAGCCCCAGCCCGGCCGCGCGGATGCGCAGGATCGGCCGGCCGCGGAACGGGTCGGCTGCGACCCAGGCCTCGCCATCGGCGTACACACCACGCCGGAGGCGGACCAGACGCCCTTGCTTCAGGAGCCGGCGTACGTCATTGGGGTCCAGGCCCGCGTCGGAGAGCTGTCGGCTCGTCACGAGCCCGTGCTGGCGCTGCATCAGCGCGATCAGGGGTAGGTACATGCCGGCCGAGCATCGGGACGGCCCCCGACGACTCGGCCGGTCCCCAGCGAGCGGCTGTGGAGAACCCCGATGTCCGTCGCGCTGTGGACAGCGGGCGGCCAGCACCTGCTGTCCCCCGGAGCGCTGTAACGCCGGGTTAGTTGCTGTACCCACCCTGATGCATTGGGGTGGGTAGTTGCACTAACCCGGCGTTACAGCGGTGAGGAGCAGAGGTCAGGCGTCGGCGGTCTCGAGCTCGGCCATCACGTCGGCGGGGATGTCGACGTTGGTGAAGACGTCCTGCACGTCGTCGAGGTCCTCGAGGGCGTCGACGAGGTGGAGCACCTTGCCGGCGCCGTCGGCATCGACCGGGATCTCGAGGCTCGCGACGAACTGCACGTCGGCGGAGTCGTAGTCGATGCCGGCGTCCTGGAGGGCGGTGCGGACCGCGACGACGTCGGTGGCCTCGCTCTGCACCTCGAACGCCTCGTCGAGGTCGTTGACCTCCTCGGCGCCGGCGTCGAGGGTCGCCTCGAGGACGTCGTCCTCGGTGACCTCACGGACCGTGCCGTCGTGGTCCTGCGACTTCGGCACGACCACGATCCCCTTGCGGGTGAACAGGCGCGAGACCGAGCCGGGGTCGGCCATGGTGCCGCCGTTGCGGGTGACCGCCGTGCGGACCTCCATCGCGGCACGGTTGGTGTTGTCGGTGAGGCACTCGACGAGGATCGCGACGCCCTGCGGGCCGTAGACCTCGTAGGAGATCGCCTTGTAGTCGACGCCGCCCGACTCGGCACCCGAGCCCCGCTTGAGCGCGGAGTCGATGTTCTTGTTGGGGACCGAGCTCTTCTTCGCCTTCTGGATGGCGTCGTAGAGCGTCGGGTTGCCGGCCGGGTCACCGCCGCCCTGCTTCGCGGCGACCTCGATGTTCTTGATCAGCTTGGCGAAGAGCTTGCCGCGCTTGGCGTCGATCGCGGCCTTCTTGTGCTTGGTCGTTGCCCACTTGGAGTGGCCTGACATGAGTCCCTCTATCCGTCGCTGTGCGTCTGTGCGGTCGTCAGGCCGAGCGCACCAGGTCCACGAACATGCCGTGGACCCGGCCGTCGCCACCGACCTCGGGATGGAACGAGGTCGCCATCAGGGGGCCTTGACGGACCGCGACGATCCTACCCGCGGCCGGCCCTTCCTCCACCCGGGCCAGCACCTCCACGTCGTCGTCGACCGCCTCGACCCACGGCGCGCGGATGAACACCGCACGCACCGGGTCGGCCAGGCCGTCGACGTGGAGGTCCTCCTCGAAGGAGTCGACCTGGCGGCCGAAGGCGTTGCGGCGCACGGTGATGTGCAGCCCACCTACGGTCTCCTGTCCCGCCGCGCCGTCCTCGATCCGGTCGGCCAGCAGGATCATGCCCGCGCACGTCCCGAACGCCGGCAGCCCACCCCGTACGGCGTCGCGCAGCGGCTCGAGCAGGTCGAAGATCCGAGCCAGCTTGACCATCGTCGTGGACTCGCCACCGGGGATGACCAGTCCGTCGCACGCGGCGAGCTCGGCAGGACGGCGTACGGAGATCGCATCCGCGCCCAGGGACCGCAGGACGGAGAGGTGCTCGCGCACGTCGCCCTGCAGTGCGAGCACGCCGATGGTCGGATCCACGATCGCCGATCCTAGGACCGTCGCTCCGCCGTAGGCTCACGCCCCATGAGGCTCCGCCGTCTGCCCGCCGTCCTGCTGGGTGTCGCGCTCGCCGCCGGCAGCGCCCCGACGGCGACCGGCGCCGCGGTGGACCGGGACGGCGCCGACAACGGCAGCAGGCCGGCTCCCCGGACGGTGGACGGCTGGCCGACGGCGTCTCCGTCGAGCGTCGGCCTGCGCGGCCGGGCGATCCGGCGCGGCGCGGCCGAGGCCAGGCGCCTCGACTCCACCTGCTTCGCGGTGCTGCGCGACGGCAGGCTCGTGGAGCACCGCAGCTGGCGGTTGCCGCGCGACGAGCCGCGCGAGGTCTTCTCGATCACCAAGTCGGTCACGAGCACGCTGGTCGGCATCGCCGTGCGCGACGGCGACCTGCGCCTCGACGACCGCGTCTCGACCTACGTGCCGCAGTGGCGGGGCACGCCGTCGGAGTCGGTGACCGTGCGCAACCTGCTCGCCAACGACAGCGGCCGCTTCTGGTCGCTCCAGTCGGACTACGTCGACCTCCTGACGGCTCGGAGCCGCACGCGGTACGCCGTCTCCCTCCCCCAGCAGTACGCGCCGGGCAGCGCGTGGGCCTACAACAACGCCGCGATCCAGGTCCTCGAGCCGGTGCTGGAGCGCGCGACCGGCATGCCGGTGGCGCGCTTCGCCAGGAAGCGGCTGTTCGACCCGCTCGGGATGACCCGTACGAGCTTCGTCACCGACCGGGCCGACGACGCGGCTGTCTTCTACGGGCTGCGCACCACCTGCCTCGACATCGCCCGGCTGGGCCGTCTCCACCTCGGCCGGGGAAGGGTCGACGGCACGCGGATCATCGACCGCAGCTGGGTCCGCGAGGCCGTGGGCCGGTCCTCCACGGTCCACAACGCGGCCTACGGCTTCCTGTGGTGGCTCAACCGACCCGGCGCGCTCCGCGGCGCCACCGACCCCGTCGACGCCCAGGGTCAACCGGTGCGGCCCACCAGCGGGCAGCTCGCGCCGTCGGCGCCGGAGGAGGTCTTCGCCGCGCTCGGCTTCGGCGGCCAGGTGCTGCTCGTCGACCCGACGACGCGGACCATGGTGGTCCGCCTCGGCCTGCCCGCACAGCCCGGCGAGGAGGCGTACGGCTTCACGAACGCCGCCCGCGTGCTGACCCGCGCGGTGCGCTGACCCGACCCCGCCCTGACCCGACCTGTCCTGACCCGACCCTGCGCCGACGCGTGACGCCGCGCCGGACGGTGCGGCACACTCGACGGATGGTCGGGGCGTGGGAGCACCTGCCGGCGGCACGGGTCCCGGCGCCGCTGGCCCGGCACGTCGTCGCGATGGACGGCTACTCCGCCGAGGGTCTCGCGCCGGGCGTGCACGTGGCCTGCCGTCCGCGGGGCTGACCCTCGTGCTGGGCCTCGGGCGACCGCTGCGGACCGCCCCGACCGAGCAGGCCTGGGCCGAAGGCGTGCGCGACGCGCAGTGGGTGAGCCTCGGCGGGCTCCACACCCGGGCGGCGATGGTCGAGCAGCCCGACAGGTGGGCCGGGGTGCAGCTGACCCTCCACCCGGTGGGCGTCCGTCGGCTCCTGGGCGTCCCGGCGTCCGACCTGCCCGTGGGCAGCTGGGACGCGCGCGACCTGCTCGGCCGCGAGGTCGAGCGGGTCGTCGAGGAGCTGCACGCGGCGCCCGACTGGCCCGGGAGGTACGCCGCGGTCGGTCGGTTCCTGCTGCGGCTGGCCGCCCGCGCCGACCGGGGCACCTCCCACCACGGACCGTCGCCGGAGGTGGAGGAGGCGTGGCGGTTGCTCACCGGTCCGGCGCCCCGGGCGGTCGCCGACGTCGCCGACACCGTGGGCTACAGCCGCCGGCGACTCACCCAGCTGCTCACGGCCGAGACGGGACACGGCCCCAAGACCCTCCAGCGGCTCGCGCGCTTCGACACCGCGCGGCGTGAGGTGGTCACGGCGGCGGCCGCAGGGTCGTCCCTGGCGCAGGTGGCCGCCCGGACGGGCTACTACGACCAGTCCCACCTGGTGCGGGACTTCCACGAGTTCGCCGGGCTGGGGCCGTCGGCCTGGCTCGCCGCGGAGTTCCCAAATGTCCAAGGCGCTCCGGGCAGCGGCGCGGCAGCATCGTCGGCATGAGCGAACAGCACCGCACCACCGTCTGGCCCGCACTGCAGGCGCACGACCCCGACCTCGTCATCCGCCCGCTCGTCGCCCTCGGCTTCGAGGAGACCGCTGCCTACCGCGACGAGGCGGGTGTCGTGCAGCACGCCCAGCTCGACTGGCCCGAGGGCGGCGGGGTGATGCTCGGCTGCCACAAGCCGGACGGCCCGTTCACCCAGCAGCCCGGCACCACGTCGGCGTACGTCGTCGCCTCCGACGTCGCCGCCGTCCACGGCCGAGCCGTCGAGGCGGGGCTCCGCCCGTCACCGGTCGTCGAGCAGGACTACGGCAGCCGGGAGTTCCGGGTCACCGACGCGGAGGGCAACCAGTGGTCCTTCGGCACCTACGCCGGGGAGCCGCGGCGGGACTGAGGCCCGCCCCGGCTCCGGTGTCACCAGCCGCGCTCGGACAGGCGGTGCGGCTGCGGGATCTCGTCGACGTTGATGCCGACCATGGCCTCGCCCAGGCCGCGGGAGACCTTGGCGACCACGTCGGGGTCGTCGTGGAAGGTCGTGGCCTTCACGATCGCCTCGGCGCGCTGGGCGGGGTTGCCGGACTTGAAGATGCCCGAGCCCACGAAGACGCCCTCGGCGCCGAGCTGCATCATCATCGCGGCGTCGGCCGGGGTGGCGATGCCGCCTGCGGTGAAGAGCACGACCGGCAGCTTGCCCGCGGCCGCGACCTCCTTGACCAGCTCGTAGGGGGCCTGCAGCTCCTTGGCCGCGACGTAGAGCTCGTCCTCCGACATGCTGTGCAGCCGGCGCAGCTCGCCGCCGATCGTGCGCATGTGCATCACCGCGTTGGACACGTCGCCGGTGCCGGCCTCGCCCTTGGACCGGATCATCGCCGCACCTTCGGTGATGCGGCGCAGCGCCTCACCCAGGTTGGTCGCACCGCACACGAACGGCACCGTGAAGGCCCACTTGTCGATGTGGTTGGTGTAGTCGGCCGGGGTCAGCACCTCGGACTCGTCGACGTAGTCGACACCGAGCGACTGCAGGACCTGGGCCTCGGCGAAGTGACCGATGCGGGCCTTCGCCATGACCGGGATGGAGACGGCCTTGATGATGGAGTCGATCATGTCGGGGTCGCTCATGCGGGAGACGCCACCCTGGGCGCGGATGTCGGCGGGGACCCGCTCGAGCGCCATCACCGCGACGGCACCGGCGTCCTCGGCGATCTTCGCCTGCTCGGCGGTGACGACGTCCATGATGACGCCGCCCTTGAGCATCTCGGCCATGCCGCGCTTGACGCGGCTCGTGCCGTGCTCGATGGGGGTCTCTGAAGGCGCCTGGGGAGACGTCTGGGGGGTGTGCTCAGCCATGGTCCGATCGTAGTGCGGGCTCATCCCAAAGGATGCACCGGGAGCACGGTGGTCGAGCGCGTGATCACCCCTGCGCCGCGGCCCGCGCGAGCGCCTGACGTCGTACGACCCAGATGCGCTGGACGACGGTCACGGTCGCCGCGACCGCGAGCGCCCAGAGCGCGACCTCGAGCAGGATCGGCAGGTCGAGGATGTCGGCGAAGAACGCGGGGACGAGCATCCCGACGAGGCGGTCGGGCCGCTCGGCGATGCCGACCTTGGCGTCGTAGCCGAGGTGGTCGGCCTTGGCCCGGGCGTAGGACGTGACCGCGCCCATGACGAGGATGACGAGGCACAGCACGAGGTAGAGGTGGCTCTCGGCGTGCCACGCGAAGTAGAGCGCCAGCCCGCCGAACAGCGCGCCGTCGGCGACCCGGTCGAGCGTGGAGTCGAGGAAGGCACCGAAGTCGTCCTTGCGGCCGACCTTGCGGGCCATCGCTCCGTCGACGAGGTCGCTGAACACGAAGGCGGTGATGAACAGCACGCCCTGCCACACCCAGCCCTGGGAGAAGAAGAACAGCGCACCGAAGCTCACCCCGAGCGTGCCGACGAGCGTCACGACGTCGGGGCTGATGCCGAGGCGGATGAACAGGTTGACGAAGGGCGCGAGCATGACGCCCTGCCAGAACTGCTTGAACCTGTCGAGCACGGCGGCAGGCTACCGGTCCAGCAGCGCGGCGCGTACGTCCGCCACCGCTGCGGGCGCGCCGGAGACGGTCCAGTCGACGCCCGACGCGGGTACGACGACGGACTCGCCGCCGGCACCGCGGATGATCGCGGCGCCCGGGAGCCGGTCCCAGTCGGCCACCGAGTGCTGGAAGAGCACGTCCCACTGGCCCGACGCGATCGCCATCGTGTCCATGGTCCCGGAGCCGAACATCCGCAGCGTGCCGACCTGGCCCAGCGCGCGGGCGAAGGCCTCGCCGACCTCGCTGGCGAAGAACGGCGGGTGCAGGTAGGTCGCGGCGCAGCGCTCCTCGCGCGGCGTGTCGGGGAGCGGGGCGAGCGGCGCGCCGTCGCAAGTGCTCGGCAGGTCGGGGCCGCCGACCCAGGTGCGCAGGCTGGCGGCGTGGTGGACCGCGCCGAGCAGCACGTCGTCCTCGTCGTGCAGGGCGATGGCGGTGCACCACCAGTCGCTGCCGCGGGAGAAGTTGAAGGTGCCGTCGACCGGGTCGATGACCCACGTGCGACCCGACGAGCCGGGCCTCGAGGTGCCCTCCTCCCCCACGATGGCGTCGTCCGGGCGCTCGGCGGTGAGCTGCTGCACGATCAGGCGCTCGGCCGCGGTGTCGGCCTGGGTGACGATGTCGGAGCCGCTCGTCTTGCGCTCGACGTCGAGGCCCTCCTGCCGGATCCGGGCGGCCAGCAGCGCCGCCTCCCGGACGAGGTCGGCGGCCAGGGCGGCGTCGGCGGCGAGGCGCGGGTCATCCACGAGGACCACGCTAGCGCCGCGGCGTACTGTGGCAGGACGGAGCCAGTCAGGCTTCCGAATCGAGGAGCCCCGATGAGCGACAAGTCGCCACGGCAAGGCATGTCCAAGAAGTCCGGCAAGTCCATCAAGGAGAAGCGTGCCGAGAAGCACGCCAAGGCGGCCGGGAAGAGCGATGCCCCCGAGCCCCTGATGCCCAGGAAGAAGTGAGCCTGCTCGGCCTCGGCGTCATCGGCACGTCGGCCAAGGAGAACGAGCACCGCCTCCCCCTCCACCCCGACCACCTCGCACGCCTCGCTCCCGAGGTCGCGGCACGGACCACGCTCGAGCACGGGTACGCCGACCACTTCGGGATCAGCGACGAGTCGCTGGCGCCGCACGTGGCCGGCTTCGCCTCGCGCGAGGAGATCCTGCGGGACTCCGACGTGGTGGTGCTTCCCAAGCCCCAGCACGACGACGTCGCGGCCATGCGTCCCGGCCAGGTCCTCTGGGGGTGGCCGCACTGCGTGCAGGACCGTGCGCTGACGCAGCTCGCCATCGACCGCGAGCTGACGCTGATCGCCTTCGAGGCGATGAACCACTGGACGGCGGACGGACACGTGGGACTCCACGTGTTCCACAAGAACAACGAGCTGGCCGGCTACTGCTCGGTGCTGCAGGCGATGGAGCTCGTCGGCATCACCGGGGACTACGGACGCCGGCTCAGCGCGGTCGTCATCGGGTTCGGGGCCACCGCGCGCGGGGCGGTCACCGCCCTCAAGGCGCACGGCGTCCACGAGGTCGTGGTGCTCACCACGCGTGGGGTCGCTGCGGTGGGCTCACCCATCCACTCGGTGCGGATCCGGCAGTTCGACCACCACCCCGACGACGCGATCGTCACCCACGTCATCACCGAGCGCGGACGGATGCCCGTGGCCCCCTACCTGGCCGAGGCGGACATCGTCGTCAACTGCACGCTGCAGGACACCGCCGCGCCGCTGACCTACCTGCGCACCGAGGACCTCGTCGACTTCCGGCTGGGCAGCCTCATCGTGGACGTCTCCTGCGACGAGGGCATGGGCTTCTCGTGGGCCAGGCCGACCACGTTCGACGAGCCGATGTTCACCGTCGCGGACCGCGTGCACTACTACGCCGTCGACCACAGCCCGTCCTACCTCTGGGACTCGGCGACGTGGGAGAACAGCGAGGCGCTCCTCCCCTTCATGGAGACCGTCCTCCGCGGGCCCGCTGCGTGGGACGCGGACGAGACGATCAGTCGCGCCATCGAGATCCGCGAAGGCCGCATCCAGAACCCGGCGATCCTGGCCTTCCAGGGGCGGTCGGCCGAGCACCCCTACCCGGTCGGCTGACCCTCGGCCCAGGCCTTCGCGAGCAGGTCGCGGGTGTCCTCGAGCAGCTGCGGCAGCATCTTGGTGCCGCCGACGACGGTGATGAAGTTGGCGTCGCCGGTCCAGCGCGGCACGACGTGCTGGTGCAGGTGCTCGGACAGGGAGCCGCCGGCGGAGCGGCCGAGGTTGAGCCCGACGTTGAACGAGTGCGGTCGGCTCACCCGTCGTACGGCCCGCAGCGCCTGCTGCGTCATCGCCATCAGCTCGGCCGCCTCGTCCGCGGTGAGGTCGGTGAGGTCGGCGACGTGCCGGTAGGGCAGCACCATCAGGTGGCCGGGGTTGTAGGGGTGCAGGTTGAGCACGACGTACGTCGACGCCCCGCGCGCCACGACGAGCGCCTCGTCGTCGGGGTGGGACGGGATCGCGCAGAACGGGCAGCCCTCGTCGTCCACCGCCGTCCGGACGTAGGCCATCCGGTGGGGCGTCCAGATCCGCTCGAGCCCGTCGTCACTCGTCCCGCCGCTCATGGCAGCGATCCTAGGGTGGCCCCATGACGTCGATCCGACCGGCCGGGGACGCCGACATGGCGGCCGTCGCGGACCTGTGGCACGAGGGCTGGCACGACGGCCACGCCGGGCACGTGCCGGACGGCCTCACCGCGGCACGCACGCTGGCGGCGTTTCACGAGCGCACGCCGCCGCGGGTGGCGGACACGGCGGTCGCGGTGGCCGACGACGGCTCGCTGCTCGGCTTCGTGATGGTGGTGGGCGACGAGGTGGAGCAGGTGTTCGTCGCACCGGCCGCCCGCGGGACAGGCCTGGCCCCCGAGCTGCTCGCCGAGGCCGAGCGGCGGGTGGCTGCCGGTGGGCACTCCTCGGCGTGGCTGGCGGTCGTCGTCGGCAACGCTCGCGCGCGCCGGTTCTACGAGCGACAGGGCTGGTCGGACGCCGGCGACCTGCCCTACGAGGTCACCGCGGGTGGGGAGACCTTCGTCTCGCCGTGCCGGAGGTACGTGAAGCGGGTGGGCTGACCGACGGCCTCAGTGTGCCGCTGGGGAACGTGGAGGTCCGGTCAGTCCGCCTCGCAGACGCAGATCTGGAGCGCCGAGCCTGCAGCGAACGGCGTCCGGGACCAGTCACCGAAGCGCTCGACCACCCGGAGGCCGCCGAGCGAGAGCAGCAGCGGCAGCTCCTGGGGGAAGATGCTGCGGATCTCGAGCGGCGCGACGGCGAAGTCGGCCGCGGCGTCGGTGGAGAAGTACCACCGGCCCCGCGTTACCTGCGCAGCCGCGTCGTAGGTCTCCGCGACGTCGACGTGCACCGCACCCCGATCGGGATCCACGTACGACAACGCGTCGCGCCGACGTCGTACGCCGTCGGCCTGGGCGAGCAGGTTCACGCTCGGGTTGAACACGTCGAGGACGAGCCGCGCCCCGGGCGCCAGGTGCTTGCGCACTGACCGGAAGCAGTCCACCAGCTCGTCGGCCTCGTGCAGGTGGAGCAGCGAGTTGGCAGCGATGACCACCAGGTCGAACCTGCGGCCCAGGTCGAGCTCACGCATGTCGCCCTGCACCCACTGCACCTCGACGCCGCGCTCGTCCGCCTTGCGCCGAGCCTCGGCCAGCATCTGCGGCGAGAGGTCCAGGCCGATGCAGGGATGCCCGTCGGCCGCGATCGGGATCAGCTTGAGCCCGGTGCCGCACCCGAGCTCCAGGACGGACCCGCCCTGACGGTCGGCCTCGGCCCGGTAGAAGTCGACGGCCGGCCCACCTCCGGGGAACAACCGGTCGTAGAGCCGAGCGTCCGAGTAGAGATCCACGGCGCGCGTCAGGTCCAGGCCTTCGCCAGCCGCTGGACGATCTCGGTGAGGCGCTCGGGCGAGGTGGCGATGTTGAGCCGGACGTGACCGGTGGTGCCGGGGGCGTAGGAATCCCCCGGGCTCACCTTCACCCGGCCGCGGTCGAGGGCGACGGCTGCGGCGTCGTCGTGGCCATAGGCCGAGGCGTCGAGCCAGGCGAGGTAGGTCGCCTCGAGCGGGCGCATCCGCACCTCCGGGAGGTGCGCGGCCAGCAGCTCCGCGAGCAGGGCACGCTGCTGGTCGAGGCGCTCGACGAGGGACCCGAGCCACGGGTCGCCGAGGTCGTACGCCGTCCGCGCGGCGACCGCACCGAGCGGGGAGTGCGAGTCGTTGCGCGACATCGGCTGCTCGACGAGGACCCGACGCGAGGCGGGGTCGGGGACGACGACCTGCGCGCACCGAAGGCCGGCGGTGTTGAACGCCTTGGACGCGGCGACCACGGCGACGGCGTGGTCGTGGGTGCCCTCGATCGCGAGGTAGGAGAGGTGCTCGGCGCCCGGCAGCACGAGGGGTGCGTGGATCTCGTCGCTGACGACACGCGCGCCATGGCGTACGACGACGTCGCGGATCCCCTCGAGCTCGGCGCGGGTGAAGACCCGGCCCCACGGGTTGTGCGGCTGGGTGAGGAGCAGCGTCCGGGCCCCGTCGGCGAAGAGACGGTCGAGCCGGTCGAGGTCGATCTCGGCCCGGTCTGCGGAGGCCGGCACGTCGAGGCGCACCTCCTCGCGACCGGTGACGCTCGCGAGCCCGAACTGGGCGTTGTAGCCCGGCGTCGGGAAGACCACTCCCCCGGGCCCGCTGAACACGTCGATCGCCAGCCGGACCCCGGCGGTCACGTCGACCACCGGGTGGACCGCCTCGGGCTCCGGCGCCCAGCCGAAGTGCCGGGCCGACCAGCCGCTGTAGGACTCCGCCAGCGCCGGGTCCCAGCCGAAGAGCGGGTACCCGGTGATCCCGTCGGCGAGCGCCCGCTGGACGGCCTCGAGGACGACCGGGTCGACGGCGTAGTCCATCTCCGCCACCCACGCGGGGATCACGTCGGGCGGGACCGTGCCCCACTTGAGCGGCAGGGCACGGCGGGCCTGCTCGTCGGTGAGGTCGACGATCGGCCGGCCGGACGCCACCACCGCTGTCAGACCTGCTCGCGCGACGCGACGGCCGCGGCCACCCGCTCGATCGCCTCGGCGAGGGGTACGCCGTTGTCCTGGCGACCGTCGCGGTAGCGGAAGCTGACCGCACCCTTCTCGACGTCGTCGTCACCGGCGATCAGCATGAACGGCACCTTCTGCAGCTGCGCGTTGCGGATCTTCTTCTGCATCCGGTCGTCGGACTCGTCGACCTCGACCCGCAGCCCCCTCGCCTTCATCTGCTTCGCGATGTCGAACAGGTAGTCGTTGTGGCGCTCCGCGATCGGGATGCCCTGGACCTGGACGGGCGCCAGCCAGGGCGGGAACGCGCCGGCGTAGTGCTCGACGAGGACGCCGATGAAGCGCTCGATGGAGCCGAACTTGGCGGAGTGGATCATCACCGGCTGCTGGCGGGTGCCGTCGGCGGCGACGTACTCGAGGTCGAAGCGCTCGGACGACGGCTGGTTGAAGTCGTACTGGATGGTCGACATCTGCCAGGTGCGGCCGATCGCGTCGCGCGCCTGCACCGAGACCTTGGGGCCGTAGTACGCAGCGCCGCCGGGGTCGGGCACGAGCTCGAGGCCGGACTCCTCGCAGACCTTGCGCAGCACCTCGGTGGCCATCTCCCAGTCCTCGTCGGACCCGATGAACTTGTCCGGCTTGGAGTCGTCACGGGTCGAGAGCTCGAGGTAGAAGTCGTTGAGCCCGAAGTCGCGGAAGAGCCCGAGGCAGAAGTCGAGGAGGTGCTTGATCTCGCTGGGCGCCTGCTCGGGGGTGACGTAGGAGTGGGAGTCGTCCTGCGCGAAGCCGCGGACCCGGGTCAGGCCGTGGACGACGCCGGACTTCTCGTGCCGGTAGACCGAGCCGAACTCGAAGAGCCGCAGCGGCAGCTCACGGTAGGACCGCTGGCGGGAGCGGAAGATGAGGTTGTGCATCGGGCAGTTCATCGCCTTGAGGCGGTAGTCCATGCCGTCGACGTCGAGCGCGGGGAACATCCCCTCCCCGTAGTAGGGCAGGTGGCCCGAGGTGTAGAACAAGCCCTCCTTGGCGATGTGGGGGGTGCCGACGTAGTCGAAGCCCTCCTCGATGTGCCGCTGGCGGACGTAGTCCTCCATCTCGCGCTTGATCACGCCGCCCTTGGGGTGGAAGACCGGCAGCCCCGACCCGATCTCGTCCGGGAACGAGAAGAGGTCGAGCTCGCGGCCGAGCTTGCGGTGGTCGCGCCGCTCGGCCTCCTCGATGCGGTGCAGGTGCTCCTCGAGCGCCTCCTTGGTCTCCCAGGCGGTGCCGTAGATGCGCTGGAGCTGCTTGTTCTTCTCGTCGCCGCGCCAGTAGGCCGCCGCACTGCGCATCAGCTTGAAGGCCGGGATCCGCTTGGTGGTGGGCAGGTGCGGACCGCGGCACAGGTCGGACCACTTGGCCTCGCCGTTGCGCCCGATGTTGTCGTAGATGGTGAGCTCGCCGGCCCCGACCTCGACGCTCGCACCCTCGGTGTCAGCCGCGCCGGCGCCGCCCTTGAGGCCGATCAGCTCGATCTTGTAGGGCTCGTCCTTGAGCTCGTCGATCGCGTCCGCGTCGGTGGTGACCCGGCGCTCGAAGCGCTGGTTCTCCTTGATGATCTTGCGCATCGCGGACTCGATCTTGACCAGGTCCTCAGGCACGAACGGGGTCTCGACGTCGAAGTCGTAGTAGAAGCCGTTGTCGATCGGCGGGCCGATGCCCAGCTTGGCGTCGGGGAAGAGCTGCTGCACGGCCTGCGCCAGCACGTGCGCGGTCGAGTGGCGGAGGATGTCGCGGCCGTCGGCGCTGTCGATGGCGACCGCCTCGACCTCGTCGCCGTCGGCGAGCTCGTAGGCCAGGTCCTTGAGCTGCCCCGCGACCCGCGCGGCGACCACGTCGGCGTCGTCACGGAAGAGCTCCCAGGCCTTGGTGCCCGTCGTGACCGTGGTCTCCGCACGCTGATCGGCGTGGATGCGGACGACCTTGATGTCGGACACGAGTGCTCCTTCTGGGAGGTGGGGCGGGACGGTTGTCCCCGGCGATGCTATCGGCCGGATGACGACCGACTCACCCCGGTTTCCCGCACCCGTCGGCGGGCGAGCGCGACGGCGTTGGCGCCGATGGCGAGCAGGGCGTTGCCGTGCCCACCTCGCAGGCCGTTGTGCTCGTCGCGCGATCGCAGCACGTTGCCCGGGCCGGGAGCCACGTCGACCGTCTGGTCCTGCGCCGCGACGGCGAAGAGCGGACCGACGAGACGGTCGTACGCCCACGGCAACGCGATGAAGCCGAGGCGCATCACCTGGTTGGCGAGGCCGACCTGTCCACCGCTGCGGCGCCCGTCGGCGACGGCCAGGGCGCGACCGGCGACGCGCTCGGGCGTGGTGACCGGGAACGGTGGGCGCCCGGCCGCGTCGCCGTACGTCGCCGCCTGCCGGTAGATGGGTGTGTCGACGCCGCCGGGAGCGACGTACTCGATCCGGACGCCCGGGCGGTCGCGGTTGTCGACCCGGAGCTGGCGCACCAGCGCGCGGACGCCCCACTTGCTCACGACGTACGCCGCCATGTCGGGCACGGCGATGTGCCCGATGACCGAGCCGACCAGCACCAGGTTGCCGGCGCCCTGCGTGCGCAGCACGGGGAGCACGTGCCGGGCGAGGTTGACCGACCCGAGCAGGTTGGTGGCCACGACCTGGTCGAACACCTCGGCCGGCACGTCCTCCACCCGGCCGTAGGCGACCACGCCCGCGCTGCCGATGACCGTGTCGATCCAGCCGTGCTGCGCCATCACGGCCGCGACCGCGGCCTCGACCTCGTCGTCCCTGCTGATGTCGGCGGGCAGGACGGTCGTCGAGGCGGCACCGAGCGCGTCGCAGGCGTGGGCCACCCGATCGAGGGCGCCGCGACCGCGGGCGAGGAGCGCGAGGTGGTCGCCCTGGCGGGCGACGCGGTGGGCGGCGGCCTCACCGATGCCGCTGGAGGCACCGGTGACCAGGACGACGCGTGGCGGACGAGCGTGGGTCGGCATGACCGCCGGTACCCCCGCGCGGCCCCGATCAGACGTCGGCGGTCGCGTCGACGGCGACGACCTGCTCCGCCGCCTCGCCGGTCTGGACCCGCCACAGGGCGGCGTAGGACCCGCCGCGGTCGATCAGCTCGTCGTGCGTCCCGGCCTCCACGACCCGGCCGGCGTCGAGGACCCAGATGCGGTGGGCGTGCCGGACGGTCGAGAGCCGGTGGGCGACCACGATCGCGGTACGCCGGGCGGTGGCATGGCGCAGCGAGCGCTGGATCGCCGCCTCGGTCTCGTTGTCGACCGCACTGGTCGCCTCGTCGAGCACCAGCACCGCGGGGTCCCGCAGCAGTGCGCGAGCCAGGGCGAGCCGCTGCCGCTGGCCTCCCGAGAGGGTCACGCCCCGCTCCCCCACCCACGTGTCCAGGCCGTCGGGCATCGCGTCGATGAAGTCGAGCGCCGCGGCCGCCTCGGCGGCCTCGCGCACCTGCTCGCGGGTGGCGCCGGGGCGGCCGTAGGCGATGTTGTCGGCGACCGATCCGGCGAACATGAAGACGTCCTGGGCGACGTAGCCCAGCGACCCGCGCAGCGAGTCCCAGTCGAGGCCGCGCACGTCCTGGCCGTCGAAGAGGACCTGCCCCTCACGCGGGTCGTCGAAGCGCAGCACCAGGCGCAGCAGCGACGACTTCCCGGAGCCGGTGGAGCCCACGATCGCGTGGGTCTCACCCGCCGGCACCACGAGGTCGATGCCGTGCAGCACGTCGGGGCCGTCGGCGTAGCCGGCCCGGACGCCGCGCAGCTCGACCCGACCGGCCACGGGACGCTCGAGCGCCGTGGCACCGGCCGGCACGGTCACCGGCACCTGGAGCAGGCCGAGGATCCGGGCCGCCGACGCTCGCCCGCGCTGGTAGAGGTCGAGGACCTCAGCAACCTCGGTGAGCGGCCAGAGCAGGCGCTGGGTCATGAAGACCAGCACGGAGTAGAGGCCGACCTCGAGGTCGCCGCGCAGGGTCGCCCAGCCGCCCAGCAGCAACGTGCAGGTGAAGCCCGCCAGGATCGCCATCCGCACCAGCGGCACGAAGGCGGCCGACGATCGGATCGCGTCGGTGTTGGCCTCGCGGTAGGCCTGCGAGACCGACGCGACGCGGTCGCGCTCGCGGTCCTCGGCGGTGAACGCCTTGATGGTGGCGATGCCCGAGATGTTGGACGAGAGGGTGCTGGACAGGTCGGCGACGGCGACCCGGACCCGGTCGTAGAGCGGCTCGAGGCGGCGCTGGAAGACCAGCGAGCCGATCACGATCAGCGGGATCGGCAGGAAGGCCAGCACGAGCAGCTGGCCCGACGCGGCGGCGAACACCGCGCCGACGAGCAGCACGTTGAGCGCCGTCTGCAGGATCGCCGGCGCGCCGACGTCGAGGAAGCGCTCGAGCTGGTTGACGTCGTCGTTGAGCGTGGCGAGCGTCGAGCCGGCGGGACGGCTCTCGTGCCACCCGAGGTCGAGGTGCTGGACGTGGTCGTACGCCTCGACGCGCAGGTCGTGCTCGACGCCCTGCGCCAGGCCGCGCCACAGGACGCTGGCGACGTACTGGCTGACCGACTCCACGACCCACACGACGGCGTTGATCACCGCAAGCCAGCCGAGCTGCGCGAAGCGCGACTCGACGCCGAGGACCTCGCCGACGAACGACGCGTCGCCGCGCACCACCACGTCGACGGCCGCACCGATCAGCAGCTCCGGGACGACGTCGGCGACCTTGTTGACCGTCGACGCCGCGACGGCGCCCACGAACCGGGTGCGGTAGGCCCCGTAGCGGCGCCAGAGGTCACGCAGCGGCTGGACGACGTCGGGGGCAGCATCGGGGGCAGCATCGGGGGTGGCGGGCTCGGGCACCCGCACAGGTTAGGTGGCCCTAACCCGCCCCCCGTCAACGGCCCGCGTCAGTGGGCCGCGTCAGTGGGCCGCGTCGATGTAGGCGACCATCCGGTCGAAGAGCAGCGTCGCCCGGTAGAGGTCCTCGGACGCCCCGGGCGGGTCCGGCTGGGGTGGTACGTCGAGCGCGTCGCGCCAGCCGGGACGCAGGTCGTCGGCCAGCGTGGTGGCGATGCGACTGGCGTCGCGCACCACCTGCGGGTCGACCGACCAGACGGCCTCGAACGTGCGCTCGGCGGCGGGATCGGCACCCCCACCGGGGCGCTCGACCGCGACCAGGCACGCCGGCAGGTCGGCGGCGTCGCAGACGACGAGCCACTCGCGGTTGAGCGGCGACTCCGGCGGGATCGGGACCTCCACCGGGGCCCCGCGACGGGGCGGGGCGGCGTCACGCGTGTCGAAGTCGGCGAAGACGACGGCGACCTGCGCGGTCCGGGCGAGCTCGCGCCAGCGGTCGTAGGAGGCACGGAGGAACCGTTCGCGCTGGAACCCGCCGACGAGCACCGGGTCGGCGGCGCGCGCCGCGCACTCGTCCTCGATCGCATGGCTCATCGACACGAGCGTGCGGCGCGACAGCACCTGCGGCCTGAGCAGCGGGTGGAGGCGCCGGAGCTCGGCGAACACCGAGCCCGACCGGACCTGCGGAGCCTCGGCACGGTGGACGGCGGCGGCGAGCGACAGGCCGCCACGGCGGCGCGCCAGGACGTCGAGGACGGCGTCGACATCGGCGTCGCTGTAGCGCCGGTGCCCACCGGGCTGACGACGGGGCTCCGGAAAGCCGTAACGCTTCTCCCAGCTCCGGAGCGTCGAGATGGGTACTCCCGTCCTGTGGGCCAGATCACCGATAGTGAGGGATGCGCGAGCATGGGCGTCCAAACCTTGTCCACTCCTTTGCATCGTGCCTAGATTTAGTTGGAAGTGTTGCATAGGTTTGGACACCAAGGAACGGTCGAACTGCGGGAGGCACAGATGATCGGCACCGATACGGACGCGGCACTGGCTCGGATCCTCGAGGACGGCCGCCGACGCGCGGCCGCGATCGACGCCCACCACGCGCTCCTGTGGGAGGCGCTGTCCGCCGCGACCGAGGGAGGCAAGCGGTTCCGCCCCGCCCTGGTGAGGGCCACCCACGACGCGCTCGGCGGCGGGTCGCCGGACGCCGCGGCCGAGGTCGGGGCGGCCGTGGAGCTGCTCCACACGGCCTTCGTCATCCACGACGACGTCATCGACGACGACCACGTGCGGCGCGGGCGCCCCAACGTCAGCGGCACCTTCCGCGCACTGGCCGGTGTCGACGGAGCCGAGCCCGAGGTCGCCGCCGGCTACGGCCTCACCGCAGCGATCCTGGCCGGCGACCTCGCGCTCGCGGCCGCGGTCCGCACCGTCGCGCTGAGTGGTGCCCCGGCGCCGGTCGTCGGGCGGCTGCTCGACCTCTTCGACACGGCGCTGCACCGGACCGCCGCGGGCGAGCTCGCCGACGTCCGGCACTCCCTCGACCTCGCCCCCGCGACCCTCGCCCAGAGCCTGGAGATGGAGGCGCAGAAGACCAGCGCCTACTCCTTCATCCTCCCCCTCCAGGCCGGCGCGGTGCTGGCCGGGGCCGACGCGTCGACCATCGACCGGCTCGGCGAGGTCGGTCGCGCGATGGGGATCGCCTTCCAGCTCGCGGACGACCTGATCGGTGTCTTCGGCGATCCCACGCGCTCGGGCAAGAGCGCGACGTGCGACCTGCGCACCCGCAAGCAGACGCCACTGCTGGTGCACGCGCGCACCACCTCGGCGTGGCTGCAGCTGCAGGGCTACCTCGGCCGGGAGCTGAGCGACGAGGAGCTCGCCGAGGCACGGGACCTGCTCGTGGCCTCGGGCTCCCGGCGCTTCGTCGAGGACCTCGCCGAGCGCCACTTCGCCCAGGCACGGACGGTGCTCGACGGCCTCGGGATCCCGGCCGACCTGCTGGACGGCGTGGCCGTCCGACCGGCCGTCCTGGCCGACGGCAGCGAGGTGGCGGCATGACGTTCTTCGTGGGCCGCAGCGCCCCCCGCAGCCTCTACGACTCGGTGTCCGAGGCGAGCTCGGCCGTCGTCATCCGCGAATACTCCAGCTCGTTCGGCCTGGCCTCGCGCCTGCTCGCCGAGCCGGTGCGCACCCAGGTCCGCAACATCTACGCGCTCGTGCGCGTGGCCGACGAGATCGTCGACAATCCCGACCCGACGCTGGACCGATCGGCCCGGGCCACGATGCTCGACTGGCTCGAGGGGGACGTCGCGCACGCGATGCGCACCGCCTACAGCGGCAACCTGGTCGTGCACGCCTTCGCCCGCACGGCCATCGCCGTGGGCATCGAGCCCGAGATCGTCACCCCGTTCTTCACCTCCATGCGCACCGACCTCGACACCGGGTCGCACACGCAGGAGACGTTCGACCGCTACGTCTACGGCTCGGCCGAGGTCGTCGGGCTGATGTGCCTGCGCGCCTTCCTGGCCGCGCCCGACGCGCGGCCCGACCGCGACCAGCAGTACGAGCGGCTCTCCCCCGGCGCACGGAGCCTGGGTGCGGCCTTCCAGAAGCTCAACTTCGTGCGGGACCTGTCCGACGACCACGACCTGCTGCGCCGCGACTACTTCCCCGGCCTCGACGTCGAGACGTTCTGCGAGGCCGACCGCGACCGCATCCTCGACGACGTCGACGACGACCTGCGTGCGGCCGCCGCCGTGGTGCCGACCCTCCCCCCGAGCAGTCGCCGCGCGGTCCGGGCGGCCCACGCGACCTTCGCCGAGCTGGCCCAGCGGCTGCGCGCCGCCTCGCCGGAGGAGATCCGACGCACCCGCGTCCGGGTCCCCACGCCGGTCAAGCTCCGCCTGGCCGCCAGCTCGCTGCGGGGAGGACGCTCGTGACGCTCCGCCTGCCCGATCGCCTCAGCCGATTCGCCCCGACGCCCCGCAGGACGGGAGACGGTGCGCCCCAGCGGGTCGTGGTCGTCGGCGGCGGCATCGCCGGCCTCGCCACCGCGGCGCTCCTCGCCTCGCGCGGCCACTCGGTCGACCTCCTCGAGAAGAACGACGACCTCGGCGGCCGCGTCGGCAGCGTGGAGCGCGACGGCTACCGGTTCGACACCGGCGCCTCGTGGTACCTCATGCCCGAGGTCTTCGAGCACTTCTTCGAGCTCCTCGGCACCTCGGCCGAGGACGAGCTCGACCTGACCGTGCTAGACCCGAGCTACCGCGTGTTCTTCGAGGGCCACCCCGAGCCGGTCGACCTGCGGCCGGACCGGGAGCACAACCGCGCACTGTTCGAGTCGCTCGAGCCCGGGGCGGGAGACCGCTTCGACGCCTACCTGCGCTCGGCCGAGGACACCTACGACATGGCCGTGCGTCGGTTCCTCTACACGAGCTTCGACTCGCCCACGGCCTTCGTGCACCCCGACGTCGTACGCCGGACGCCGGCGCTCGGCCGGTTGCTGACGAGGTCGCTGGAGAGCCACGTCGCCGGCTCGTTCACCGACAACCGGCTGCGGCAGGTGCTGGGCTACCCAGCGGTCTTCCTCGGCTCCTCCCCCAGCCGCACGCCGAGCATGTACCACCTGATGAGCCGCCTCGACCTCGGCGACCGCGTCCTCTACCCCCAGGGCGGGTTCACCCGGCTCATCCGGGCCATCGCCGACCTCGCGGAGAAGCACGGCGCGCGCCTGCACACCGGGGCGGCCGTCACCCGGATCCTCACCTCGGACGCAGGAGGTGGACGTCCCGTGGTGACCGGCGTCGAGCACGAGTCGGCGAGCGGGCTGCAGACGCTCGACGCCGACGTCGTCGTCGGGGCGGCCGACCTCCACCACCTCGAGACCGCGCTGCTGCCCACCGAGCTGCAGACCCACCCCGAGCCGGCGTGGCGCGACCGCTCCCCCGGGCCCGGCGCCGTGCTGGCGATGCTCGGCGTCGAGGGCCGGCTGCCCGAGCTGCCGCACCACTCGCTGTTCTTCACCCGCGACTGGGGGCAGAACTTCGGCGACATCTTCGGCAAGGATGCCCGCGTGCCCGATCCCGCCTCGATCTACGTCTGCAAGCCGTCGGAGACCGACCCGAGCGTCGCGCCGGAGGGCTGCGAGAACCTGTTCGTGCTCGTCCCCGTGCCGGCCGACACGACCATCGGCAGCGGCGGCGACGACGGAGCGGGCTCGGAGACCGTCGAGCGCACCGCGGACGCCGCGATCGACCAGGTCGCGTCCTGGGCGGGGATCCCCGACCTGCGCGAGCGGATCCGGGTGCGCCACACCGTCGGCCCCGAGGACTTCGCCACCCGCTACCACTCGTGGCGCGGCGGTGCCCTCGGCCTCGAGCACACCCTGCGCCAGAGCGCGTTCCTGCGCCCGGGCAACGTCTCGGCCAAGGTCGACGGGCTGCTCTACGCCGGCGCGAGCACGGTGCCCGGGGTCGGCCTGCCGATGTGCCTGATCAGCGCCGAGCTCGTGCTCAAGCGGCTCACCGGCGACCGGTCGAGCCTGCCGGTGCAGGCATGATCACCTGATGAGCCTGCCCCACTGGTCCTACGTCGCCATGCTGGCGTTCTGCCTGGCCGGCACGTTGCCGCTGGTGCCCGCGTTCCGGCTGCAGGTGCTCCGGCAGCCGGGGCGCCTGCTGCTCACCATCGGTCTCGCCGGCACACCGTTCCTGCTGTGGGACCTGTGGGCCACGCACGTCGGCCACTGGTGGTTCGACGAGGACCAGACGCTGCCGTGGCGGCTGGTCGGCCTGCCGCTGGAGGAGATCGCCTTCTTCGTCGTCATCCCGGTCGTGTCGGTGCTGACGCTCGAGGGCGTGAGCGCGGCCCGGCGCGGCGTACGCCCCTGGACGCCACGGGCACGCGGGGAGGCGAGGTGAGGGGCACGTGACCTACACCGCCATCGCCCTCGCCTGCGTGCCGCTGGCCCTCGTGCTGGACCGGTGGGTCGCCCGGACGCGCGTCACCTCGACCCGTGACTGGTGGAGCGCCTACGCGATCATCGTGTTCTTCCAGCTCCTCACCAACGGCTGGCTCACCGGCCGCGGCATCGTGCGCTACTCCGGCGATGCCATCATCGGCAGCGGACGGATCACGATGTTCGGTGACGGCCGCCTGTTCTACGCCCCGGTGGAGGACCTGATGTTCGGCTTCGGGCTGGTGCTCTGCAGCTGCGTGGCGTGGACCTGGCTGGGCCAGCGACGCGAGGTGCGCCGATGAGCGTGGCGACCCGCCTGCAGGCGATGCAGCCGACCGACGTCGGGGTCCCGGGTCCGACGTCGTGGGACATGGCCCGGGCCTTCCGGTCGGTCCGCGCCGACCCGCTCACCTTCCTCGGCGAGGTGTCGCAGCGCTTCGGCGACACCGTCTCCTTCCCGGTGCCCGGCGCGCCGGCCCTGCTGCTCAACGACCCCGCCGACGTCAAGCACGTGCTCCAGACCTCGGCCCGCAGCTGGGGCAAGGACACCGTCCAGTACGCCGCCCTCGCCCGGGTGACCGGGCCCGGCCTGCTCGCCTCGGCCGAACCGAGCTGGATCGACCACCGACGCCTCGCCGCACCGGCCTTCCACCACCAGCGCCTCGAGGCGGTCGGCGACGAGGTGCGCGCCGCCGCCCGCACGGCCATCACCGCACGGCTCGGCGGCACGGCCCGCTCGGGTGAGGTGGTCGACGTCGCCGCACTGACCCACACCATCGGCCTCGACGCTGTCGGGCGGGCGCTCTTCAGCACCGACTTGTCCGACCAGGCCCACGACCTCCTGGCCGCCACGAGCGAGGCAGCCGACCTCGTGGTGCGGCTCGGCCGGTCGATCCTCCCCCGCGCCGAGTGGACGCCGACCCGGACCAACCTCCGGCTCCGCTCCGCACGCCGGCGCCTCGACGCCGGTGCCGCCGCGATCATCGCCGAGCGGCGGGCCCGCAACGCCCACGCCGGCGCGACGGCCCACCACGGCGACGACCTCCTCGGCCTGCTGCTCGACAGCGGCATGCACGACGGGGAGATCCGCGACGAGCTCGTGACGATGGTCATCGCCGGCCACGAGACCGTGGCCGCCGCTCTGGCCTGGACCCTGATGCTGCTGGCCGAGCACCCGGTGGCCCAACGGCGCGTGCGCGACGAGCTCGCCCGCCACGCCGGTCCCGTGCCGCTCGTGGGTCACCGCGACCGGCTGCCGTGGACGCGCGCCGTCGTCGACGAGGCTCTCCGCCTCTACCCGCCGGCGTGGGCCATCTCGCGCCGCTCGCACCGCGACGACGAGCTCGGCGGGCGACCCGTGCCCGCCGGCACGCTGGCCATCATCAGCCCGTGGCTGGTCCACCGCCGCCCCGACCTCTGGCCCGAGCCCGAGGCCTTCCGCCCCGAGCGGTTCCTCGACGGCACCGCCCGCACCGGCTACCTGCCCTTCGGCCAGGGACCCCGGCTCTGCATCGGGCGCGAGTTCGCGCTCGGGGAGATGGTCGTCGTGCTCGCCGAGCTGCTGCGCGAGCACCGGCTCGAGGTGCCCGGCGGCCCGGGCGCGTGGACGCGCCCCGTGGCGGAGGCCAAGGTGGCCGTCCACCCCCGCGGCGGGATGCCGCTCGTCGTACGACGGACGGGCTCCCCGTGACGTCCGCCCTCCTCGTCGACCTCGTGCTCGCGGTGCTCCTCCTCGCGGTAGCGGCGTGGGCCCAGCGACTGCTGGCCGACCTGCGGACACTGCCCGGACCCGACGACCGGGCGGGCGCCGCGGCGCTCCCGGTGCCCACGGTCTCGGTGGTCGTGCCGGCCCGCGACGAAGAGCAGACCCTGCCCGCGCTGCTGCGGTCGGTGGCCGCCCAGGGCTCGGCGGTCCTCGAGGTCGTCGTGGTGGACGACGCGTCCCGCGACGCGACCGCAGCGGTCGCGCGGGCGAGCGGCGCGCGTGTGGTGCCGGCCGGCACCCCGCCGCCCGGGTGGACCGGCAAGGCATGGGCCTGCCATGTCGGCGCCGGGGCGACGACGGGCGACCTGCTGCTCCTGCTCGACGCCGACACGGTCCTCGAGCCCGGCGCGCTCGCCGGCCTGCTGACCGCCCACGCCCGGCACGGAGGGCTGGTGTCGGTGCAGCCGCACCACGACGTCGTACGCCCCTACGAGCAGCTGTCGGCCTACTTCAACGTGGTCGCCCTGATGGCCAGCGAGGCCTTCACGCGTCGCGCCGCCCGGGAACGCCCGACCCACGCGCCGATGGCGTTCGGGCCCTGCCTGCTGACCTCGCGCGACGACTACGAGCGCGCGGGCGGCCACGAGGCCGTCCGCGGCGAGATCCTCGACGACGCCGCCCTCGCAGCCGCCTACCACCGGGCCGGGCTGCCGGTGTGGTGCGCGGTCGGGGGTGCCGCGGTGCGGATGCGCAGCTATCCCGGCGGCCTCGGCCAGCTCGTGGCCGGGTGGACCAAGAACATCGCCTCCGGGGCGTCCGCCGCGGCGCCTGCGGCCACCGCGGCCACGGTTGCCTGGATCAGCGCCCACCACGCCGTGGCCGTCGGGGCGCTCCTGTCCCTCCTCGTCGCCGTCGCCGGGCGGGGCTCGTCCCTCGTGGTGGGCAGCCCTGCTCTGTGGGGGGTGGCCTACGTCGCCGTGGCCCTGCAGCTGCGGTGGATGCTGGGGCGCGCCGGCTCGTTCCGGTGGTGGGCGTGGGCACTGTTCCCGGTGCCGCTGCTGGCCTTCGACCTGGTCTTCGCGCGCTCGCTCGCCCTCACCGCCGTACGCCGCTCCGTGTCGTGGCGCGGCCGCGAGGTCTCCCTCGCCGACCACCGGTCCGGGGAGGGGGTGGCCTGATGCTGCGACTCGTCATGCCGCAGACCCTCACGATCGTGGTCGACGTCGTCGCGTGGGGTGTCTTCCACGCCGCCACGGGCTACGCCGCCCACCGCCTCAGCGACGAGCGGCTGGCACGCGACGGCTGGGGACTGCGGGAGCGCAGGTTCGAGGACCGCGGCCGCTGGTACCGACGCCGCCTGCACATCCACCGCTGGAAGGACCGGGTCCCCGAGGCGGGTGCCCTGTTCGCCGGCGGCGTCAGCAAGCGCGAGCTGCCCGCGCGCGACGCCGCGGGACTCGAGATGTTCGTGCGCGAGACTCGCCGGGCCGAAATGGGGCACTGGTGGGCCATGTGGTGCAGCCCGCTCTTCGTCCTCTGGAACCCGCCCCTGGCCGCGGCCCTGCTCGCCGCCTACGGCGTGCTGGTCAACCTGCCGTTCATCGCCATCCAGCGCTACAACCGTTTCCGGACCCAGGCGGTCCTCGAGCGGCTCGCGCGCCGGCGGAGCGCGCCATGACCAGCCCCGCGACCTCGCGCACCGACACCGTCGAGTCCACCGCGGCGGCGCCGCGGCCCGGGATCGCCCCCGCACCGGCGACGGACTCCCGCCACGGTCCGATCGCCCAGCTGCTGATCGCCTGGTCGCCGCTCAGCGCCATCCTGGTGGCCTACTGGGTGGCGCAGTGGGTCACCGCGCCGCTCGGGGTGGGCGACGGCGCCGACACCAACCGGCTCGGTGCCAGCCTCCACGTGCTCGGACCGGCTCGTGCCGACGAGGCGCTGCTCGGCGCGGTGCCGAGCGTGTGGCTGCAGGGCCGTCTCGTCGACGGCTCCCCCCACTGGTACGACGTCGTGGCCGCGCTGGTCTACGTCACCCACTTCGTCACCATCCCGCTCATCACCGCGGTCGTGTGGTTCCGCCTGCGTGACCGGTTCGGCGAGTGGCTCACCGCCGTGCTGTCGATGTCGCTCCTCGGCATCGCCGGCTACCTCTCCTACCCGGCCGCTCCGCCCTGGCTGGCCGCGCAGCGCGGCGACATCGGCGCGATCGACCGGATCTCCCACCTCGGCTGGGAGGGGCTCGGGCTCGACGGCATCGGCCGCCTCGTCCAGCTGGGCCAGTCGGGCAGCAACCCGGTGGCCGCGATGCCCTCGCTGCACGCCGGGGCCGCGCTCCTCGCGGCGCTCTTCCTGTGGCCGTCGGTGTCGCGGGTCTCGCGCGTGCTGCTGGCGGCGTACGCCCTGGCGATGGCGCTCACGCTCGTCTACACCGGCGAGCACTACGTCGTCGACGTCCTCGCGGGCTGGCTCGTCGCGGTCGTCGGTGTCGGCGCCGCGCGCCTGGTCGGCTGGCTCACCCGGGAGCCCGACGCGCTCTGGGGCACGCGGTGACCACCCGACCGGTGGGCCCGGAGGTCACCAGCCCCTCGCCCGTGAGGGCGCTGGTGGGGGCGGCGCACCCCGGTCCGGCGTTGGCGGTCACGGTCCTGGCGGGCCTGCTCGCCGTCGCGCAGGGCCTGGCTCCGACGACGACCGTCGTGCTGGTGGCCGCCGTGCTCGCGGGCCAGCTCTTGGTCGGGTGGAGCAACGACCTCGTCGACCGCACGCGGGACCGCGCCGCGGGTCGCCGCGACAAGCCCCTGGCGACCGGCACCGGCTCGGTGGCCGTCGTCCGGACCGCGTGCGGTGCGGCCGTGGTCGCCTGCGTCGTGCTGTCCCTCGCGCTCGGACCTGCCGCCGGCCTGGTGCACCTGGCCTGCGTCGCGTCCGCCTGGGCCTACAACCTCTGGCTCAAGACGACGGTGTGGTCGTGGGCGCCCTACGCCGTGTCCTTCGGCGGTCTCACCGCGGTCGTCACCCTCGCCGACGGCGAGGCACCGCCGTGGTGGTGGCCGGTCGGCGCCGCCCTCCTCGGCGTGGGGGCCCACCTGCTCAACGTGCTGCCCGACCTGGCCGACGACGCCGCCACGGGCGTGCGCGGCCTCCCCCACCGGCTGGGCCCGCAGCGCATCGGACCCGTCGCTGCCGTCGTCCTCGTCACGGCGTCCGTCGTGGTCCTCGTCGGGTCCGGCCCGCCGCTCGTCGTCACCGTCGCGGTGGTCACCGTCGTGCTCGCCCTCGCTGCCGTCGTCGTCGTGGGCACCGGACGGTCCCCCTTCGTCGCAGCGGTCGGCATCGCGCTGGTCGACGCCCTGCTGCTGGTGGTCGCGCGATGAGCCATGACACCGCCACCGAGCACTGGGACCTGGTCGTCGTCGGCGCCGGGCCCGCCGGGTCGGCCACCGCGCTCGGCGCGCTGGCCGAGGACCCCGACCTGCGCGTGCTGCTCCTGGACCGCAGCGAGTTCCCCCGCGACAAGTCCTGCGGCGACGGCATCGCGCCCCACGTGCTCGACGCCCTTGCGCCGGTCGGGGCGGCCGATGTCGTCGACGGCTGGTCACCGCTGCGCGACCTCGAGCTGGCCCACGGTGACGTCTCCGTCGCCGGCCCGATGCGTCGCGAGGTGCACGTCGTGCCGCGCCGGGTGCTCGACGCCCGGCTGGTCGAGCGGGCCGTGGCCGTCGGTGCCGTGCTGCGTACGCACCGCGCCACCTCCCTGACGCGGACGGGGACCGGGACCCCAGTGGTGTCGGGCGAGATGTCGGCCGACGTCGTGGTCGGCGCCGACGGCGCCCACTCGTTCGTCCGCACCGCGTTGCTCGGCAAGCGCCGCGAGCCGCGGGCGATCGCGATCCGCGGCTACGCGCCGACCACGCCCGAGACGGCCGGTCGACAGGTCATCCGCTACGGCACCCGCCGCCAGCCGTCCTACGCGTGGGCCTTCGACCGCGGCGACGGGCTGGCCAACGTCGGCTACGGCGAGCTGCTGCCGGACGAGCGCAGCGGCGGTGCCCCGAGCCGTCGCCTGCTCCTGGACCAGCTCGAGGAGCTCGTGCCGGGTGCGGCGCGCACCGGCGGCGACTGGCGCGGCCACCACCTCCCGCTGAGCTCCTGGCGCTGGGACCAGCCCGACGGGCCCGTCCTCCTCGTCGGCGACGCCGCCGGTCTGGTCAACCCGCTGACCGGCGAGGGCATCTACTACGCCGTCGCCACCGGCGTCGCGGCCGGCCGCACCGCCGCGCGGGCCGTACGGGCCGGGCGACCGGCGGACGCCGGCGCCGAGCACCGACGCGTCGTACGCTCGCTGCTGGCCACGCACCTGCGGCACACCTGGGCGGCCGGGCGGCTGGCCCGGTCGCCGCGCATCGTCGACGCGGGGATCCGCGCCGCCGGCCGCGACCGGCACGCCTTCGACGCGCTCGTCGAGCTCGGTCTCGGCGGCGGTCGCATCGACGCCCGACTGGCGGGCGGGCTGGTGCGCAGCCTGGCCCGTCCCGACCGTCCGGACGGACCCACCCCCGACCTGCCGCCCAACCTGCCCCCCGACCTGCCCACGACCCCCACACCCCGAGGTGGCTGACATGAGGATCCTCTCCGTACGAGGCGCACTGCCGCCGCACTCCCACCCGCAGGAGGAGATCACCGAGGCCTTCGGCGAGTTCATCTCCGAGCGCAGCCTCGACCGGTCCCTGATGCGGCGCTTCCACGCCAACGCCGGGGTCGAGCGACGCCACACCGTCCTGCCGCTCGACCAGTACGCCGGACTGGGCGACTTCGGGCAGGCCAACGACCTCTTCATCGAGCACGCCGTCGAGCTCGGTTCCCGGGCGCTCGTCGACGCGCTGAAGGCGGCGGACCTGACCCCGTCCGACGTCGACCTGGTCGTCACCGCGACGGTCACCGGGCTCGCCGTGCCCTCGCTCGACGCGCGCATCGCCGCGCAGGTCGGGCTGCGCGAGGACGTCCGCCGGATGCCGCTCGTCGGGCTCGGGTGCGTCGCCGGGGCGGCCGGCATCGCCCGCGTGCACGACTACCTGCTCGGCCACC
Source organism: uncultured Nocardioides sp. (assembly GCF_947488025.1). Lineage (GTDB taxonomy): Bacteria > Actinomycetota > Actinomycetes > Propionibacteriales > Nocardioidaceae > Nocardioides. Next base: position 157,678 of record NZ_CANKYS010000002.1, read on the forward strand.
CCGACCACACCGCGGTCCTCATCGCCGTGGAGCTGTGCTCGCTGACCGTCCAGCGCGACGACGCCTCGGTGCCCAACCTGGTCGCGAGCGGGCTCTTCGGCGACGGTGCGGCCGCCGTCGTCGCGGTGGGCCGGTCCGGCCGGTCGGGGCGGCCGGGTCCGGTCGAGGTGCTCGACTCGCGCAGCCGGCTCTACCCCGACAGCGAGCGCACCATGGGCTTCGACGTCACGGGCAGCGGCCTGCGGATCGTGCTCGACGCCGAGGTGCCGACCCTCGTCGGCAGGTTCGTGCGCGGCGACGTCGACGCCTTCCTGGCCGACCACGGGCTCACCCGCGCCGACATCGGCTGGTGGGTCTGCCACCCCGGCGGCCCCAAGGTGATCGAGGCCCTCGAGGAGGCGCTCGAGGTGCCGCGCGAGGCGGTCCGGCTGACCTGGGACTCGCTGGCCCGCGTCGGCAACCTGTCGTCGGTCTCGGTGCTCCAGGTCCTCGAGGACACGCTGCGCGAGCGCCCGCCCGCGCCCGGCAGCCACGGCGTCCTGATGGCGATGGGCCCGGGCTTCTGCTCCGAGCTGGTGCTGCTGAGGGCCGTCGCGTGACCAGCCTCGTCGCCTTCACCGTCCTGGTGGCACTCGTCGGTCTCGAACGGGTCGCCGAGCTGGTCGTCTCCACCCGCAACGCGAGGTGGAGCCGCGAGCGCGGCGGCGTCGAGCACGGCCTGGGGCACTTCCCGTTCATGGTCGTGCTGCACACCGCCCTCCTGGTCGGCGCGCTCGCCGAGGCGTGGATCCGGCAACCTCAGGTGCCGTCCCTGCTGGCCTGGTCGATGCTCGCCCTGGTCGTCGCGTCCCAGGCTCTGCGCTGGTGGTGCATCGCGACCCTCGGCCCGCGCTGGAACACCCGCGTGATCGTCGTGCCGGGCATGGCGCCCGTGACGTCGGGGCCCTACCGGTTCCTGCGCCACCCCAACTACGTCGCCGTCGTCGTCGAGGGCGTCGCGCTGCCGCTGGTGCACGCGGCCTGGATCACCGCCCTGGTGTTCACGGTCCTCAACGCCGCCCTCCTCGTCGTACGCATCCGGGTCGAGGACGCGGCGCTCGCGACGCTGCCGAGCGCGGAGCCGGCCGGTGCGTGACCTCGTGGTGGCCGGCGGCGGGCCGGTGGGCCTCACAGCGGCGCTGCACGCCCACCGAGCCGGGCTCTCCGTCGTCGTGCGCGAGCCGCGCACCGGCCCGATCGACAAGGCGTGCGGCGAGGGGCTGATGCCCGGGGCCGTGGCCGAGCTGGCCGCCCTCGGGGTCCACCCGCGCGGGCGCGAGCTGAGCGGCATCCGCTACCTCGACGGCTCGGCCGGGGGCCCGGGAGCCACGGCGCGCTTCTCCCGCGGTCCGGGTCGCGGCGTGCGTCGCACCGTGCTCCACGACGCGCTCGCCGGGGAGGTCGCCGCCGCCGGCATCACCCTCGACCCCCGTGCGGTGACGCGCGTGGACGACGCCGGCGACCACGTCCTGGTCGACGGGGAGCCCGCCCGCCACCTCGTCGCCGCGGACGGGCTGCACTCCCCCGTGCGCCGCATGGTGGGCCTCGACGCACCGGTGGACGGGCGACGACGCTTCGGCCTGCGGTGCCACGTGCAGCAGGCGCCGTGGACGTCGTACGTCGAGGTGCACTGGTCACCGCGCGCGGAGGCCTACGTGACGCCGGTCGACGACGACCTCGTCGGCGTCGCGGTGCTGGGCGACGCCGGCTCGCGCTTCGAGGACCTCCTCGACGACTTCCCGCTGCTGCAGGAGCGCCTGACCGGCCCGCGCACGCGGGTGATGGGGGCCGGGCCGCTGCGGCAGCGCGCCCGCTCCCGGTCGGCCGGACGGGTGCTGCTCGTCGGCGACGCCGGGGGCTACGTCGACGCCCTCACCGGCGAGGGACTCGCCCTCGGACTGGCCCAGGCGCGCGTCGCCGTCGCGTGCGTCGCCGAGGGCCGCACCGACCGCTACGACCGGCTGGCCCGCCGGCTGGGCGCACGCCACGAGCTCCTCACGCACGCGCTCCTGCGCGCCACCGCCCATGCGTCCGTCCGCAGGCACCTGGTCCCGGCAGCAACGACGCTGCCGTGGCTCTTCGACACCGCCGTCAACCAGCTCGCCCGACCCGTGGGGAGGCCCGCATGACCACGACCGAGACCAGCACGACCGACACCGTCACGCCCGAGCAGGTGGTGCTGCTCGACGAGGACGGGCAGGCCGTCGGCACCGCCGACAAGGCCGGCGTCCACCACGCCGACACCCCCCTCCACCTGGCGTTCTCCTGCTACCTCTTCGACGGCGACGGCAACGTGCTCGTCACCCGCCGTGCGCTGCACAAGCGGACCTTCCCCGGCGTGTGGACCAACAGCTGCTGCGGCCACCCCGCTCCCGACGAGCCGCTCGAGGACGCCGTACGCCGCCGGGTGGAGCAGGAGCTCGGCACGACGGTCACCGGCCTGCGGCTCGTGCTGCCACGGTTCCGCTACCGCGCCGAGCAGGAGGGCGTCGTCGAGAACGAGATGTGCCCGGTCTTCGTCGGCTCCGCCGAGGGCGCCGTGACACCCGACCCGGACGAGGTCGAGGACGCCCGCTGGGAGCCGTGGCCGGCGTTCCGGGCGGGGGTCCTCGACGGGAGCCGGACGGTGTCGGTGTGGTGCCGCGAGCAGGTGGCGCAGCTGCCGGCCGACCCGGCGTCCGTGGCGGCCGCCGACGTCGACGACCTCCCGCCCGCTGCGCGGGCAACCGGGACGCCCTGAGGTTTCGTCGTTCACCGGTGTCGCGGCCCCTCCGTGTGGCACCCTGTGCGCGTGCCTCGAGGAACGCGGGCCACCGACCTGACGTGAGAAGAGGCCCGTGACCGACGACGACTCCTCGCCGCCGCGCTCTCCGTCCTCCCTCGACGCCGAGAGCGACCGTCTCGCGTGGCGGCTCGCCGTCGACGCCGCCGGTGTCGGGGCCTTCGTCTGGGACCTGGTGAGCGGCGACCTCCGCTTCGACGGCCGACTCCTCGAGCTGTTCGGCTTCGACGAGGACGGCTTCGGCGGGACCATCGAGGCCTTCAACCGGTGTGTGCACCCCGACGACATCGGCCGCGTCTCGGACGCGCTCCAGCGGGCCATCGCCACGTGCGGTGACTACGACGCGGAGTACCGGGTGGTGCGGCCCGACGGGACCGTGCGGTGGATCGAGGCCCGCGGCCACGCCTTCGCCGACCGTCCCGACGGCCAGCCCGTCCGCCTCGTCGGAGCGGCGTACGACACCACCGAGGTGCGCGAGGGCGAGGCCCGTGTGGGTCGCGTCCTGGAGTCCATGTCGTCGGCGTTCTTCCAGCTCGACCGCCAGTGGCGCTTCACCTACGTCAACTCCGAGGCCGAGCGGTTGCTGGGCGCCAGCCGCGTGCACCTGGTCGGTGCCAGCATCTGGGAGGCGTTCCCCGCTGCCGCCGGGGGCCCCTTCGAGGAGCACTACAGCGCGGCCGTCGCGTCGGGCGAGCCGGTGACCTTCGAGGCCTATTACCCCCCGCCGCTCGACGCCTGGTACGAGGTGCGCGCGTGGCCCTCGCCCGAGGGCCTGGCGGTCTACTTCGTCGACATCACCGCCCGCCGCGACGCCCAGGAGGCGCTGGACCGCTCGGCCCACCGCCTGGCGCTGCTGGCGTCGGTCTCGGAGTCGCTCACCGCGACGCTCGACCCGGCCGAGGGCGTCAGCCGCCTCGCCACCCGGCTCGTTCCCGAGCTCGCGGACTGGTGCCTGGTGACCCTGGTGGAGGACCCGCACGCGAGCGACTGGCGACGCGGCCTGCGCGACGTCGGCTGGTCGCACCGCGACCCCGCCATGGAGGACACCCTCCGCGACTACGCGGCCAGGCGGCTCCGGGCGATGACCGACTCGTCCTACCTCGCCCGGGCGATCCGGGAGATGACGCCCGTGCTGATGGGGTCGTCGGCCAGCGAGGCGGTGGCCGCGGTCCTGGAGCCGGGCGCCGCCCGGGACCTGCTGCGCCAGCTCGCCCCCTTCTCGGCCGCGGTCGTCCCGCTGCGCGCCCGCGGCCGCACGGTGGGGGTCGTCAGCGCCTTCCGCGACCTCTTCCGCACGCCGTTCACCGACGACGACGTGGCCCTCCTCGAGGACATCGGCGCCCGCGCCGCCCTGGCGCTCGACAACGCCCGCCTCTACGAGTCGCAACGCGACGTCTCCGAGGCCCTGCAGCGCAGCATGCTCACCCCGCCGCCGCGCCGCGAGGGCCTGCAGGTCGCCACCCGCTACACACCTGCCGGCGAGGCCGCCCGCATCGGCGGCGACTGGTACGACGCCTTCCTGCAGCGCACCGAGACGTCCTCGACACCCGACATCGTGGTCGTCGTCGGCGACGTGGTCGGGCACGACGTCGAGGCGGCCGCCGCCATGGGACAGGTCCGCGGCCTGCTGCGCGGCATCGCCGTCCACAGCGGTGACGCGCCAGCCGCGATCCTGTCCGGCCTCGACACCGTCATGCAGTCCCTGCAGCTCGAGACCACTGCCACGGCGGTGGTGGCCCGCTTCGAGCAGGTGCCCTCGCCCGCTGACGGGTCCGCGGAGGTGCTGCTGCGCTGGTCCCACGCCGGACATCCGCCGGCCCTGCTCGTCGACCAGCACGGCATCGTGACCAGGCTGGCCGACGCCGACGCCAACGACCTGCTCCTCGGCTTCGACCCCGCCGCCGAGCGTCACGAGGGCGCCGTCGCACTGCAGGCCGGCGCCACCCTCGTGCTCTACACCGACGGCCTCGTCGAGCGCCGCGACCGCGACATCGAGGACGGCATCGAGGCCCTCGAGCACCTGCTCGCCGAGGTGGCGCCCTCGACGTCCGACCTCGACCAGCTGTGCGACCGGCTGCTGGGTGCCATGGCGAGCGAGGAGCAGGAGGACGACGTCGCGCTGCTCGTCGTCCGCTGGGCGCCCGACGCGGCCTGAGTCCTCCCCCTCACCCACCCCGATCACCCGACCGGGGGGAGGCGAGCGTGGCGAGGCATGCCGGATCCTCGTCGGGGCGGGGTCTCCCGGCGAGGAGGTGCGCAGCATGAGCCAGGCAACGGCCGCGGGTCCCCGACGGGACCTGTGGGTGCACGGGCTCTTCGTGCTGGGCCGGGTCGTGCTGACGGTGTCGGCGCTGTGCGTGACGTACTTCCTGATCCCGACACGAGCCCCGGGCGAGGGACTGGGGGTGCCGTGGCTGATCCTGCAGCTGGGCATCTTCGTCGCCGTGGTCGGAGTGCAGGTGCCGGCCATCATCCGGGCGAGGTACCCCATCCTCCGCGCGGTCGAGTCCCTCGCCGTGCTGGTCCCGGTCTACCTGCTGATCTGGGCCCGGATCTACCTGGCGAACTCCCAGAACGACCCGACGGGCTTCTCCCGTTCGCTCGACCACGTCGCGGCGTTGTACTTCACGGTCACCGTCTTCGCCACCGTCGGCTTCGGTGACGTCGTGGCGCGGACCGACAGCATGATGCTGCTGGTGACCGTGCAGATGCTCGGCAACCTGGTGGTGCTCGGGCTGGGGATCCGGCTGCTCACCTCGGCCGCGCGGCGCGGCATCGCCCGTCGGGGAGGCCAGACCGACGTCGGGGAGCGCGACCGCCCGGTGCTCTGAGCCGGTCGGGCTGCCCGTCCTCTCGCCCACGGCGGGTGAGGGCAGTGGGCCTGGCACGCCCGTAGCGTCGGCGCGGAAACGGCGTGCGCCGGACGGTGACCGGGAGGATCCCCGATGAGTGACGTGGCCACAGGCAGCACCGGAGCACGCGGGGTCCTCGCGGCCACCTGCATCTCCACGCTGGTGGTCAACGCGAACACCTCGGCGGTGAGCATCCTGCTGCCCGCGATCTCCGAGGACACCGGGATGTCCGTCACCACGCTGCAGTGGGCGGTCACCGGCTACTCGCTCGTCGGTGCCGCCGTGATCGTGACCTCGGGATCGCTGGGGGACGTCTTCGGCCGCAAGCGCATCTTCCAGCTCGGACTCGCCCTGTTCGTCGTGTCGTGCGTCCTGATCGCACTCGCCGACTCCGGCGGCATGGTGATCGCGGGACGCCTCATCCAGGGTGCGGCGGGAGCGACGATCCTGGCGTGCGGGCTGAGCCTGCTCACGGTCGCCACCGAGGGACCCGCCCAGCTGCGGGCCGTGTCCCTGTGGGGGGCGGCGGCGGCCGTCGGCGCGGCGGCCGGTCCGCTGGTCGGTGGCGTGCTCGTCGACCTCACGGGCTGGCAGGGGTTGTTCTGGATCGACGCCGGCATCGCCCTCGGATGCATGGCGTTGACCGCAGCGACCGTGCACGAGTCGCGCGACGAGGAACGTCCGCGGTCGATCGACTACCTCGGCACGGTGCTGATCGCCCTGACGCTGACTCCTGTCATCCTCGCGGTCACCGAGAGCGGCGACTGGGGATGGATCTCCGCGCCCACGCTCACGTGCTTCGCGATCTCGCTCGCTGCCGGGTACGCCTTCATCGTCGTCGAGGGGCGCGTCGCCGTCCCGCTGCTGGACCTCGCGCTGCTGCGCAACGTGGTGCTGGTGGCGTCGACCATCGCGATCCTGATCGGAGCGGGCACCATCAACGGGCTGATGTACCTGCTCAGCCTCTACTTCCAGGACCCCGCCGCGCTCGGCTTCACCCCGTTCGAGGCAGGACTGGCCACGCTGCCCGCGACGGTGGGGCTGGTCGCCGTCGCTCCCCTGGTGCCCAGGCTGGCGGCCAAGGTCGGGAGCCGGCAGACGGTCGGCGTGGGGTTCGCCCTGAGCGCCGCCGGCTTCGTCGTGGTGGGGCTCACCGACGCCACGTGGGAGTACGCCGCGTTCCTGCTGCCGCTGGTCGCCATCGCGGTCGGCATGGGGCTCTCCAACGGACCCGCGTCAGCGGCGGCGACCGCATCGGTGCCCGAGCGACAGGTGGGCGGGGCCTCGGGGGTCTCCAACATGGCGCGGTACGTCGGCGCTGCCGTGGCCACTGCCCTGGCTGCCACGATCTACAGCACCGTCATCGGCAACCAGACGGCGGACGGGGCTTCCCAGTCCGAGGCGCTGGCGGCCGGCCTGGGCGCCGCCTCGTGGATGATGGCGGTCTTCAGCGTGATGGGCGTCCTGATGGCCCTCGCGCTCCGCCGGCAGCGGCCCGGTCGCGCCACCCTGGGCGACGCCGCAGCCGCCGCAGCCGCGCACACCCACACGTTGCCCACGTCGAGGCCGGAGAAGGAAGAGAGCGTCCGATGAGCCCATCAGCCGCCGACGCACCGACGCCGTTCACCCGGGACGACTACGTGGCCCGGATGCGGCGCGCCGTGGCCGACGCCACGCGAGCCGGGCTGGACGGGCTCCTGGTCATGCCCGGACCCGAGCTGGTCTGGCTCACCGGCTACCGGCCGACCGCGATCACCGAGCGGCTCACCGTCCTGGTGCTCGCGCGCGACCGCGAGCCGACGCTGGTGGTCCCGACCCTGGAGCGACCCGACGCCGAGGCGGCCACCGGCGCGGCCGGTCTGCAGATGGTGGCGTGGAACGACGGCGAGGACCCGTTCGAGGGGGCCGCCGCCCTGATGCGTGGCGGGGCGACCTGGGGCATCTCCGACTCGGCCTGGGCCGCACACCTGCTCGGCCTGCAGCACGCGGTCCCCGGGAGCTCCTACCGGTCGCTGACGCAGAGCCTGCCGATGCTCCGTGCGGTCAAGGACTCCGCCGAGCTGGCCCGGCTGGAAGCGGCGGGCGCCGCGGCCGACGCGACGTACGAACAGATCCTCGGGGTCCGGTTCGCCGGGCGCCGGGAGACCGACGTGGCGGCCGACCTCGCGCGCCTGCTCAGGGAGCACGGCCACGAGCAGGTCGACTTCACCGTCGTCGGGTCCGGACCCAACGGCGCCAACCCCCACCACGAGGCGGGTGATCGCACCATCGAGGTCGGCGACGCGATCGTCCTCGACTTCGGTGGGCTCATGCACGGCTACGGGTCGGACACCAGCCGCACCGTCTGCGTCGGCGAGCCGTCCGAGGAGATCCGGGAGGTGCACGAGATCGTGCGGCTGGCCCAGCAGGCGGGCGTCGAGGCGGTGCGGCCCGGCGTCGCCTGCCAGGAGGTCGACCGAGCGGCTCGCGCCGTGATCTCGGACGCCGGCCACGGCGAGCGGTTCATCCACCGCACCGGCCACGGCATCGGCACCACGACCCACGAGCCGCCGTACATGATCGAGGGCGAGGAGCAGCCCCTGGTCCCGGGCATGTGCTTCTCCGTGGAGCCCGGCATCTACCTCGCCGGCAGGTTCGGGGTCCGCATCGAGGACATCGTCACGGTCACCGACACCGGGGGACGACGGCTCAACACCACCACCCGCGAGCTGCAGGTCGTCGAGTAGCGCACTGGCGGGGCGCCCGGGAACAGGCTCAGTGCAGGAACAGCTTGCCGAGCACGGCGAGGACGCCCAGGGAGGCTGCGCCGGCCGACTCGAGGGCGAGCCGCCACCCCGTCATGCCGGCCCGGTGGGCTCCGAGGTAGCCGATCACGGAGAGGAACGCCACTGAGAACCACAGCGCCCAGTAGGCCGAGCCAGTGGCGGACAGCCCCAGCAGGTGGAGCAGGACGTAGACGGCGACGGCGGGCACGGCACCGACGAGGATGGAGACCTCCTTGGCCGCGGCGTGCGGGGTGCGTCGGTGGAGGGGTCGATGATCACCCTCGTAGAGCATCTCCTGCGACTCGGTGTAGACGTGGGCCAGCCAGTAGACGACCACGACGGCCGCGACGCTGAGCGCGACCCGCTGGACGTGCGAGACGTTGGCACTCACCGCGGCCAGGACACCGGCCGTGATCACGGCCCCGTAGAGGAGGCCGCCGGGATCACGGCGAGCCAGCTCGTCGGCGGCCTGAGTGCGACGACGACCGCCGCTCACGCCGGCGTCGGCGAGCTCAGTGCGCGTGTGCTCCTGTGCATGCGTCGTCCCTCCCGTCGCTCATGCTGCCAGACGCCCCTCCGCTCCTCGCCTCACCCGGATCCGGTGGTCCTCGTCCCGTGATCGCCGCCACCGCGGCCTCGTAGCGTCGTTGGGCATCGTCGGGCGAGCGACCGATCGTGGTCAGTCCCACGACGCCCGCGATCCTGAGGCCGTTCAGCATGTGGAGGACGGCGCCGACCCCGTGGCCCCGGTCGAACGTCAGCCCGGCATGGTCGACCGCATCCATGAGGTCACGCTCGCGCCCACGCCAGAGCGGGTCGAGGAGGTTGTCGGTCGAGCGGTAGCAGCGCCGCGAACCGTCCGGGAGGGACCACGTGCCGGCGACGTCGTCGTAGTGGCCCGGCGTCAGGTTGTGCAGCAGCGACAAGGGGTGCGACGTGCCGCTCTTGCGCAGGTTGATCTCGAGGCCGTGGACGCGCCACCGCGACGACGCGCGGGTCGCCGCGAAGTCGACGGAGAACCGGCCCAGCGCGCCCCTGTCTGCCAGCAGCTGCCCGACGGATGTGCCGTACACCGCGAGGTCGCCGCGGTAGTCCCGCCTCGCGGGGAAGCGGCACCCCGCGTAGACCTGTCGGTGCGTGCCGGAATGGATCTGTTCGTGCGTCGAGACGACCGCCACCCGCCCGTCCGGCGTGATCTCGCCCTGCACGCTCGGGCTGGCGAGCTCCTCGCCCGCCAGGAGCTCCTCCACGACGCCACCGGAGGCGAGGTCGGCGAGGTAGTCCGGTCCCAGCGACTCGACGGCAGCACGGAGCATGGGCGGACTCGGGACATCGGCGAACTCGATCACGCGGTTGCCGAGACCCGATGCGCTGTCGTCCAGCTTGACGACGACGCCCTCGGCGTCGGGGCGCTCCTGCCGGACGTGCTCGACGGCCGCGAGGACGTCGTCGACGCTGTGGACGTCCTCCCGCCCCCCGGGAAGGGGCACGCCGGCCTCACGCATGAGCCGGCGTCCGCTGCTCTTGAACCCCAGCGGCCACAGGGTCGCGGGTGTGCCGTTGAGCGGCAGCCCGAGACGCTGCGCGACCTGCACCTCCAGGTCCGTCACGTTCCACGGCTCGATGAAGGCCAGGCGTCCGCGGGTCATCGACCGGATCGTCGCGAGCAGGTCGGGCCTGTCGAGGAGCTTGGCGGTGATCGAGCGCGCGGTGTCGTCCGGCACCGCCACGACGTGGAACCGAGCGCGTACGCCGTCACGAAGCGCGTCCTCGACGAACGAGAGGTGGTAGTCCATGACTCGTTGCGTCGGACGCTCGGCCGTCACGAAGATCATCTCGGCCGCCGGGCGTCGCGCGAGCGACAACATCGAGAGCAGCTGGCGGTGCTCCAGGGCAGGGAGGCGCGGCCCGAAGTGCTCGAGCAGCGTGTGGTCGACGCTGTAGGACGGGAGGACCACCACCGTGTGTGGCTCCCTCGATCCGGGTCGGTGTGCGGCCAGGGCCCGGGCCAGAGCGAGCGGAGCCGGCGGTTCGAGCGCTGCCACCGGCCAGACGCTACGACCAGGGACCCGACCCGGCCTCACCTCGCGGGGGTGAGCCGCCCGCTCCGACACGCGCGTGGAATGGAACGGCCGATCCACGATCGAAAGGAAGAACGCCATGTGTCGATGGCTCGCCTACTCCGGTTCGCCGGTGCTCCTCTCGGACCTGCTCTTCGCGCCGGAGAACTCGCTCGTGGTCCAGAGCATGCACTCGCGGCTCGGTGTCGAAGCCGTCAACGGCGACGGCTTCGGGGTGGGTTGGTACGGCGCCCAGGACGAGCCGGGCATCTACCACAGCACCGAGCCCGCCTGGAGCGACCGCAACCTGCGCGAGCTCTCGAGCCACGCCTCCGCGGGTCGGGTGTTCGCGCACATCCGCGCGACGACCGGCACACCCGTGCAGCAGAGCAACTGCCATCCCTTCCGGCACGGGCGGTGGCTCTGGATGCACAACGGGGCGATCGCGGACTTCACGTCGGTGAAGCGCGACCTGACGCTGGAGGTGGAGCCCGCGCTGTTCCCCCTCATCGAGGGATCGACGGACTCAGAGCTGTTCTTCTACCTCGCCCTCACCTACGGGCTCGAGCAGGACCCCCCGGCCGCAGTGGCACGGGCCGTCGGCTTCATCGAGGAGACGGGACGGCGCCACGGCGTGCAGTACCCGATCCAGATGACGGTCGCCACCACCGACGGAGACGTGACGTGGGCGTTCCGCTACTCCAGCGAGGGCAGGTCTCGGTCGCTGTTCCACAACGTCGACGTCAGCGCCCTCCGGCTCCAGCATCCCGACAACCCGGCCCTCCAGCAGCTGTCCGACGATGCGCGTCTCGTGGTGTCCGAGCCGCTGGGATCCCTGCAGGGCGCGTGGCGCGAGGTGCCGGAGTCGACCTGCCTCGTCATCGAGGGCGGCCGGGAGCAGATGCATCCCTTCTCCCCCGCCGCCGCCCCGGCGGGCTCCGCCGCAGAGACCCGGTGAGGCGACCGCGATGACGGCCCTGACGGTCTGGCGCTACGACACCCCCTTCGGGGCCGAGGCCGGAGCGGTGCGGTTGAAGAGCCTCGCCGAGCGCAAGGCCCTCACCGTCCACGACGCCATCACGATCGCGTGGATGCCGCAGGCGCAGAAACCGGTGATCGGGCACCTGAAGCACTCGACGGCCGCGACCGCCGGCAAGGGGTCGATCCTCGGCGGCCTGGTCGGCATGGTCGTGCTGGCCCCCCTCGCGGGGGCAGCGGTCGGAGCGGGGGTGGCCAGCGCAGCAGCACGCCTGCGCAAGTCCGGCATCGACGAGCAGTTCGTCGAGGAGCTCGGCTCACAGCTGACCCCGGGCTCGTCCGCACTCCTGGTGCTCTCGAGCGACGGGAACCTGGACGAGGTGCGCCCCGCCATGGAGCGAGAGCTCAAGCGAGGTGACGTGGTGCTGCTGCACGCTGAGCTCTCCGACGACGCACCGGTGGCGATCGTCGAGGCGATGGAGGAGCTCCGCAGGGCCGGCGGACCCGCTGAGCCCTGACCGAAGTCCTGAGCACCGGACGTCACCCGCGCAGGGTGACGCCCCGGCACCGGTGCGGTGCGAGCCTGTCCACGAGGCATCCGGACGAAGAGCCCGGACGAGCAGCGGGACGAGGAGCAGCACGATGACGAGCGAGACCAGCCGACCGAACCCCCAGGACGCGTTCGACGAACCTGGCTCCCGGCTCTGGACCGGGATGATCGGCTTCGCGTCGATCATGCTGGTGCTGATCGGCGGCTTCCACGTCCTCGGCGGGTTCATCGCCCTCCTGGAGAACCGGGTGTACGACGCCGACGCGACGGACCTGCTCCTGTTCCAGAGCTACGCCGGGTGGGGCATCGCCCACATGGCACTCGGCACCCTCGCGTTGCTGACCGGTGTCGGCCTGGTCATGCGCAAGCCCTGGAGCCGGGTGGCCACCATGGTGATCGCCTCCTTCAGCGCCGTGACCAACCTGGCGTTCCTCTCCGCCTCGCCCGGCTGGTACGGGTTGCTGATCATGCTGGACGTGCTCGTCATCTACGCCGTCACCGTCCACTTCGAGGACGAGCGCGAGTAGGTCAGCGGAAGTCCAGGTCGGCGAAGTAGCCGTCGTACTCGGCGCGTGCTGCGCCGTCGAGCTCGCACTGCGAGGCCGGGGCGGCCGCTACCTCGAGCCGGGTGAGGCCGATCCGGACCGTGCGGTCGTCATGGTCCATCGACGCGACCGCGCCTGCCGGCACCAGACGCAAACCCTCGACCTCGGGCGCGGCGTCGATCACCAGGTAGGCCGCGGCGGACAAGCTGGAAGCCCGAACGACAGTGCCGACGCGGCCGTCGGCGGCCTCGACCGCGTAGCCGACGAGGTCGCCGTCCAGCGTCCAGGTCGACTCGCGGTAGTCCCAGACAGCGCCGCGGTAGTCCCACAACCCGTTGCTCACCGTGCCACCTCGCTCAGGACCCGCGGGGGGCCTTCCCCCGCACACGTCAACGTGCGAAGGCCCGAGCCGTTACGTCTGGGTGCTGCTGCTCCGGTACCCGGAGGGTCCGTGGCCCATGCGGCGCGGTGGCGTCATCCGTTGAGGATGCGGTCCTTCTGCTGCTCGAACTCGAGCTCGCTGAGCACCCCGGCGGCCTTGAGCTCGCCGAGCTCCTTGAGCTGCGCCAGCTTGTCGTCCATGGTGGCCTGCGGTGCGGGCGGCTCTGCGTACTGCTGGGGCGGCGCCTCGGCGTACTGCTGCTGTTGCTGCTGCTGCTCCTGCTCGGCCCACCGGCCCGCCTGTCGGCGCGAGACCCGGTTGGACACGGCCGTGGCGGTACCGGCGATGGCGGCGGTGCGTGCGACACCGCGGATGAGACCTGGCATGACGTGTTCCTGTTCTCTCGTGGATGATCAGGCCGGGGCGCCGGAGTCGGCGGCCTCGGCGGCAGCGAGCAGGGCCTGGACGGGGATGCGACCGCTGGCCACCAGCTGCCCGCCGCCCCGACGCACGGCTCGGGCGAAGGGCGCGGCCCACACGTTCTCGTAGACGAGGATGCCCGCGGAGCTGCCCGCTTCGAGCGCGGTGCCGGCCTCGTCCAGGTCTCCCTCGTCCAGCAGTCCCGACGACGCGCCCTCGAAGACGGTCAGGTCGAGCTCGCCGTCGCCGTCGATGTCACGGATGTCGATCGCGTGGATGGACCCGTCCGGGTCCTTGGTGACGAAGGCGAGGTCCAGGATGCGGATGAGCCCCCGGTCGACGAGGTCGACCAGGATCGCGAAGCCCTCCCCCGTCATCCTGCTCCCTGTCGAGCCCGCCCTTGGCCCCGAGCACGATGAGCGCACCCTCCGTCGGGTCGCCGATCAGGCTCTCCCCGTCGAGGACGGCGTCGGCGCACAGCACCATCGGCAGCAGGTAGGGGTCGAGGTCGTGGCGCTGCCCACCCACATGGCTGATGTCGCCCCTCGTGCTGTAGCCCTCGCCGGACACGGTGTACCGGTTGTGACCGGGGATGATCAGCTCGCGGGCGGTCATCTTGTTCAGGGTCAGGGTGCCGGTCTTGTCGGAGCAGATCGCGGACGTCGATCCCAGCGTCTCCACCGCGGGCAGGCGCTTGACGATGGCGTGGCGGCTGGCGATCTCCCTGGTCCCCATCGAGAGCAGCGCGGTCACCACGGCCGGAAGGCCGGTCGGGATGGCGGCCACGGCAAGCGCGACACCCGTGACGAACAGCGTGTCAAAGGACTCACCGCGGGCGAGTCCCAGCAGCACGACCAGCACGAGCGCGACGGCGGCGATCGCGGCAATGATCTTGGACAGGGCGTCGAGCTGCTTCTGAAGCGGCGTCTTGCTGGTCTCGGTGTTGGCGAGCATGTGGGCGATGTGGCCGATCTCCGTACCCATGCCGGTAGCGGTGACGATGAGCTCTCCGCGTCCGCGAGTGACCGACGTGTTCATGTAGGCCATGCAGGTCCGGTCGCCGAGCGGGACGTCATCCCCCATGACTGGCTCGGTGGACTTCCCGACCGGGAGGCTCTCACCGGTCAATGCCGCTTCCTCGATCTCCAAGGTCGCGGCGAGGCAGACCCGGGCGTCAGCAGGAACCAGGTTGCCCGCTTCGACGAGGACGACGTCGCCGGGCACCAGCTCCTCGGCGTCGATCTCCACCGCCTGGCCATCTCGGCGAACCCGGGCGATCGTCTTCATCATCTGCGCGAGCGCCTTGACGCTCTCCTCGGCCTTGGACTCCTGGCGCAGGCCGATCACGGCGTTGAAGACGGTGAGCCCAGCCAGCACGACGGTGGTGCCGGTGTCTCCGGTGACCAGCTGGTTCACCAGGGCCGCACCCAGGAGGATGACTTGCATGAAATCCTGGTACTGACGCAGGAATGCCCGCCACCCCGGTTCCTTCTTTCCCCCGGCCAACCGGTTTGCTCCGTATGACTCCAGCCGGACTCGCGCCTCGTCCCCGGAGAGCCCCCGAGCAGGATCTACCCCCAGCTCACGCGCCACCTCGTCGACGTCGGCAGCGACCGGATCGAAGCCACGACGATCCGCGACAGCAGCGGTATCGGGGCTTGCCATAGCAGGCCTCCACGTGTTGGTTGGTCGAGGCTCAATGGTCGTGACCGGCCGGGTCCTCTGGCCTCACCCCCGGCGGGTGAGGGATGGGCCGCCCGTCCAAGGTGGATGACCACGACGTGATCGCGAACAACCCGTGCCGGGCCGGATCGGTCACGCGGCCGGCCACCCGCGGGGGTCGTCAGTACAGCCCTGCATCGTGGTCCGCGGTCGACGGCGCTGGATCAGGCAGGCGCATCATGCGGAAGGAGATGGCGATACCGCCGAGCGCCGCGAGGAGCGCGACAACGAGCGCTACCTGGAGCGCCAGGTCCCGAGCATCGGCGTTGATGCCCAGGATCTCGTCCTGCACGCTCTCGGGCTGCGCGGCGAGGAGCTCTTCGAGCTGCGCGTCACTCATCACTTGCGCGTCCTCCTCGAGAACCGACGCGACCCGTTCCTGGTCAGCCGGCGGCAGGACACTGCTCGACCCCGCCATGGTCGTGAAGGCGGTCGACAAAGTGGCGAGCATGATCGCGCCGGCGAAGGCGAGACCGAACGACAGGCCGAACGACCCGGTTGCCGAGGTCACCCCAGCAGCCTCGCCGACCCGTTCCTCCGAGAGGGGAGCGAGCGCGTAGTTGTTGAGCTGGGATGCGAGGAGGCCGAGGCCGGCTCCGGCAAGCATGAGCGGCAGGACCAGGTGCCAACCGGAGTCCGCCCGAGGCACCAGTGGGATGAGGCCGACGATCGATGCGGCGAGCAGGACGAAGCCCGCTCGGATGATGCTGCTCGCCCTCCGCCGCCCCGCCCTCCGTCCGGCGAGCAGTGCGACACCGAACATCGTGAGCGACAGCGGCGCCAGCGTGATGCCTGCCTCAAGCGCGTTGTAGCCCCAGACGAGCTGCAGGAAGATGGGCAATGCGATGAGCAGCCCGCCGAGCGCGACCTGCTGGAGGAAGATCTGGGCGACGCCCGTGCTGAACAACTTCGAGGAGAAGAGGCCCGGATCGAGAAGCGCGGGCTGTCCCTCGCGCTTGCGTCGGACCAGCCAGTACACGAGGCCACCCATCGCGGCGGCTCCGATCGCGAGGAGCAGCGCGACGGACTCGCCGCCCTCCTGCCACACGAGGACCCCGATGACGAGCCCGCCCATGCCGATGACCGACAAGAACGCCCCGACCAGGTCGACCGAGCGGTCTCCGGTGTACGGCACGTCACGGATGCCCCGGCTTCCGAGCAGCACGATGCCGATGATGAGCGCCTCCAACAGGAACCCGACGCGCCACGACATGAGGGTGGTGACGAAGCCTCCGACCAGCGGACCGATAGCGGCGGCGATTGCGGCTGACGCTCCGACCAGCGCGAACACCTTGGCGCGGACCTTGCCGGTGAAGTTCCCGTGGATCAGCGACTGCATCGCGGGCAGGTAGAGCGAGGCCCCGAGCCCACCGAGGATCGCCCAGAAGACGATGATCGCCGTCAAGTCCTGGGCGAAGACCATGGCCAGTGCTCCGACGGCGTAGAACACCATGCCGACGACGAACGCGCGCTTGCGACCGAAGAGATCACCGACCTTGCTGCTGATCAGGATGAACGCAGCGGACACGAGGGCTTCGATCGCCACGGCTGACTGGACGCCGCTCACCGTTGTGTCGAGGTCCTTGACGACAGCCGAGATCGAGACGTTCATGAACGACGTGTCGATCACGAAGACGAACATCGCCGCGGCGAGGAGAATGCCTTGGCGGGGGATGCCGTTCGAGCTCTCGGCTGGAGCCATGAGATCACTACACCCGTCGGTGCGGGGCGACGCGCGGACGTCGCCGAGAAGGAGAAGGCCGGTCGATCCGATCGTGAGCCCAACGGCCGCGCCTGGCCTCACCCGCACCGAGGGAACGCTCATCGAGCGCCGTTGCCGTGGCGCTGTTCCCGGCGCTACGCCGTCGCATCGAGCTGACCGGCGCGTCGAGCACCAGCGTCCTGGTGACGGGCCGTCACCTCGGGCGCGATGGATCGTTGGACCGACCATGGGTCCCACATGCCGACAGCCCCTGGATCTGCTCGTGGCGCAGGTCAGGGACTGTCGCGGACTCGGTGGGCGATACTGGGTTCGAACCAGTGACCTCTTCGGTGTGAACGAAGCGCGCTACCACTGCGCCAATCGCCCGAGCTCGGCAGAACGGTATCCCATCGTGCGGCCTGAGCCGGAATCGGGTCAGGAATCCGCGCCGACGGTGCGGTCGGCCGTCCTGCGCCCGCGCGCCTTGATGTCACGGCGCAGCTCGTCGGCCTTCTCGGGGTGCCCGTGGAAGCGCCGGTAGCTGTAGATGATCAACCCGACCGCGATGAACGCGGAGGCCACCTGGGTGACGCCGGTCCAGATCCCACCGGGCAGCCACCACGTCTCGGACACCGGCCACCAGTCGGGCGCCGGGGGCGTGATGATCCAGAGCACGCCGCACGCGGCCAGGACGATCGCACCGAGGCAGGAGGCGACGATGCGGGGCCAGGTCTCCACACTCTCCGCGGCGCCCAGCATCGCGCGCAGCCGGACCGGCTCGACGCGCCTCTCCGCCCAGTCGTACTGCTGGGAGAGCACCGCCAGGCCGGCGAAGATGCCGAGCAGTCCCGGGCCGGGCAGGAAGATCGCCGCCACACCGAGGAGCAGCAACGTCCATCCCAGGACCTCGAGACCGATGCGCTTGGCTACCCCCGTCATGCGTAAGAACCTACCCGGCCGGGCCAGCGGTTTCTCTGCGGGCGAAAGCCCGGGTTACCGTCAAGTTCGCTCCGAGCCAGCATCAAGATCCGGTCTGGACCGGTTCGGGTCATATTTTGCCGTTTTGCATCATGAGCATCCCGGCATGCCGTCTCATGAGCACGCAACCCGGGGAAGCCTCGCCCCGGGCGACCACTAGGAGCCCTCGATGAACCTGTCCGGTAACGGGCACACCCTGTCCGACGTCGCGTTGGACATCACCGTCGAGTGCATGGACGACCGCGGCATCCGCCACGAGATCGACACGGTGCTCAGCTATGCGAGCTCCGACCCGTTCGCCGTGGCCATGACCTTCGTCACCTCCGACGGCAACCTGGTGTGGACCTTCGGCCGAGACCTGCTGATCCGCGGCACCGAGGCCCCGGCCGGCGACGGCGACGTCCACGTCTCCCCCGCCATCGGGCTCAGCGGCCGCGCCATGGTCTCGATCGAGCTCAGCTCGCCCGACGGCCACCTCGTGCTGCTCGCCCGCGCGGCGGACGTGCTCGACTTCATCGCCCGCACCGTCGCCGTGGTCGCCCCCGGCACCGAGTCCGACGCCTTCGACGCGGACCTGCTGATCAGCCAGCTCCTCGCGTCCTGATCGTCGCCCCGGCCTACACCCGGGAGTGCTGGGCGATCCAGCTCGCGTGCAGGCCGGCGTAGACGCTCCCCGCCTGCGTGACGAGCTCGCGGTGGGGTCCGCGCTGCACCACGCGCCCCTTGTCGACCACGATCACCTCGTCGGCGCTCTCGGCCGTCGACAGCCGGTGCGCGATGGTGACCGAGGTCCGTGACTGCATGAGTCGCTCGAGGGCGCGGCCGATCTGCATCTCCAGCGCCGGGTCGACCGCGCTGGTCGCCTCGTCGAGGACCAGGAGGTCGGGGTCTGCGAGGTGGGCCCGCAGCAGCGCGACGAGCTGGCGCTCGCCGGCCGACAGCGACTCGCCCCGCTGCCCGACCTGGGTGTGCAGCCCGCGCGGGAGGCCGCGCAGCCAGTCGTCGATGCCGAGCTCGACCGCCGACGCCCGGATCTGGTCCTCGGTGGCGTCGAGCTTGCCGTAGCGCACGTTGGCCGCGATCGAGTCGTCGAACAGGAATCCCTCCTGCGGCACCAGCACGACGCTGCGCCGCAGGGACCGCGCGTCGATGCGGCGTACGTCGACTCCGTCGAGCAGCACGGAGCCGTCGCTCGGGTCCATCAGGCGGGTGAGCAGCTTGGCGAAGGTGGACTTGCCCGAGCCGGTCTCCCCCACGATCGCCACGCGCGTGCCGGCGTCGATCGCGAGGTCCACCTCGCGGAGCACCGGAGGCCCGTCGGGGTAGGCGAAGCTGACGTCGGCGAACCGGACGTCGATCGGACCGCGGGGCAGGACCTCGCCGTCGGGGCCGGGGTCGAGGAGGTCGGCCGGGGTCTCCAGGATGCCGAGGACCCGGCGCCAGCTGGCGATCGCGTTCTGCGCGTCGGTGAGGATCTGGGTGCCCATCTGGACCGGACCCACGAAGAGCGTGACGAGGAAGGCGAAGGCGAGCACCTTGCCGGACGTCATGTCACCGGTGAAGCCGAGCAGCACGCCGATCACGATCACGCCGGCGTTGGCCAGGCCGGCCGAGAGCCCGCCGAGGGAGAACGAGGTGACGGTGTAGGTCTGCGCGTGGGTGTAGGCGTCCTGCCAGTCCTGGATGGCGGTGTCGATGCGCGCCTGCGTGCGGTCCTCGATGCCGTAGGAGCGGACGACCGCGGCGCCGACGACCGGCTCGGAGATCGCGCCGAGCAGCACGCCGACCTGGTGGCGTACGACGGTGTAGGCGGCCGACAGCTTCTTCTGGAACCAGCGGATCGAGAGGAACAGCGGCGCGAAGGCGAGCCACACGACCAGGGCCAGCTGCCAGCTGTAGACGACCATCAGCACGGTCGCGACCAGCATCTGCCCGATGCTGACGACGAAGATGAGGCCGCCGAAGACCAGGAACTGGCTGACCTGGTCGACGTCGCTGGTCACCCGCGAGACCAGTGCGCCGCGGCGCTCGGTGTTCTGGGTGAGCAGCGGGAGGTCGTGGACGTGGCGGAACGCCTTGGTGCGCAGCGTCGCGAGCCCGCGCTCGGAGACGGTGAACAGCCGGCTCGTCATCAGGTAGGACGCCCAGCTGGTCACGAGGATCGCGACCGCGGCCAGCACGCCCATCCAGGCGACGTAGTCGAGGCGCGGCCCACCAGGACCGTTGAGGCCGCGGTCGAGGGTCTGCTGCACCGCGATCGGCACGACGATCTGGCCGCACGAGGCGATCACCGCGTAGAAGAGGGTGAGCCCGAGGCCCTCGCGGAGCTCGGGTGAGTACTTCGCGCCGAGGCGGAGGGTGGCGATGGCCCCGATGTCCTCCCCGGTGTCCATGCGGGTGCCGGAGGTGGGGGCGGTGGCGCTCATCGCGAGGTCCCTTCGGCGGCGTCGGCGGAGGCGTCGGTCTCGTAGGCGTTGACCAGCTGCGCGTAGGCGGGACTGGTGGACAGGAGCTCGGCGTGGGTGCCGCGTCCGACGATGCGCCCCTCGTCGAGGTGCAGCACCTCGTCGGCCAGCGAGATCGTCGCCTTGCGGTAGGCCACCACCACGAGCGAGGCGGCCGATCCGTCATCGTCACCGCGGTCGCCACGGAGCGACGCCAGGATCCGCGCCTCGACCTCGGGGTCCACCGCGGAGGTGGCGTCGTCGAGGATCATCAGCCGCGGACGGCGCACGAGCGCCCGGGCGAGGGAGAGCCGCTGGCGCTGGCCGCCGGACAGCGAGGTGCCGCGCTCCCCCAGCCGCGTGTCGAGCCCCTCGGGCAGGGCTGCGACGAAGCCGTCGGCCTGGGCCGTGCGCAGGGCGGCCCACACGTCGGAGTCGGCGACGTCGGCGCCGAGCGTGACGTTGCCCCGGACGGTGTCGTCGAACATGAAGGCGGTCTGCGGGACGAGGGCCACGTCGCGGGGCAGCTCGCCCTTGCGCAGGCCGGTGAGGTCGTGGCCGTCGATGCGGATGTGGCCGGCGTCGGGGTCGACCAGCCGGGTCATCAGGCTCGTCAGCGTGCTCTTGCCCGACGCGGTGGCCCCCACCAGGGCGACGGTGCGCCCCGGGCGTACGTCGAAGTCGACGCCGCGCAGCAGCGGCGCGTCGGCGTCGTAGGAGTAGTGGAGGTCCTCGACCTCCAGGAGCGCGCCGCCCGTCGCGCGGGTCGGCAGCTCGTCGAGGCCGTAGGCCATGTTGCCGGTGGCGTCGAGCACCGCCCTGGCGCGCCGGTAGCCCACGACCGATCGCGGGAACTCCCCGAGGAGCCAGCCGATCGCGCGGATCGGGAAGGACACGATGGTCAGCAGGTAGGCGACGGTGACGACGTCGCCGGCCTCGGTCGCGCCGCTGGCGACGCGGGAGACGCCGACCGCGAGCACGATGAGCACGCCGAGGTTGGGCAGGCTGGCCAGGGTCGGGTCGAAGATCGCGCGGAAGCGTCCGGCGCGGATGTTGACGTCGCGCAGCTCGTGGGCCTTCGCGCGGAAGCGGTCGGTCTCCTCGACCTCGCGACCGAGCGTCTTGACCACCATCGCGCCGTCGAAGGACTCGTGGGCGATCTCGCTGACCTCGGCGCGCAGCCCCTGGGCCCGGGTCATCAGCGGGGAGGAGAAGTGCTGGTAGAGCAGGTTGGCCACCACGACGGCCGGGAAGACGAGCAGGCCCACCAGCGCCAGCACCACGTCGGCGAGGAACATCTGGACCACGGCGATGACCATCATCACCACGGTGCCGAGCGCCATCGGCAGCGGCATGATCGGCGACCAGGCGGCCTCGACGTCGGAGTAGGCGTTGGACAGCAGCTGGCCGGTCGGGTGGCGCTGGTGCCACTCCATCGGCAGGGACAGGTACTGCCGGGTCACGCCGCGACGCGTGTGGGACTGCATCCGGTAGTACATGATGCCGCCGCCGAGCCGGCGCGCGACGATGCCGACCGCGCGCAGGATGGCCACGCCCATGAAGAGGGCGACCACCCACACCAGCATGTCGGTGCCGATCTCGCCGGTCTCGAAGGCCGGGATCACGACGTGCTGCGTCGCCCAGCCGAGCACCCAGGCGTCGGCCACGGTCAGCACCCCGAAGAGCACCGCTCCCAGCGTGGCCACCGTGAAGACGATCGGCTCGCGCTTGATGCCGACCCACAGGACCCGGAAGCCGTCGAGAGTGGTGGTGCCCCGCAGCTCCGCGTCCTCGCCCACAGGTGTCGCCCGCCTCCTCGTCGTCCCGATGTCTGCCCCGGTCAGTTGCCGAGCGCAACCAAGCCGTCCGTCAGGCTATTCCTCGCCACCGACACCGGGCGAATCACGAGCCCCGGATGACCACCCGTTCAGGGGTCAGGTGCGAAGGCGCGACAGGAACGCGCGGGTGCGCTCCTCCTGCGGGTCGCCCAGCACCTGCTCGGGCCTGCCCCGCTCATGGATGCGCCCGTCGTGCAGGAAGCAGACCTCGTCGGCGACGTCGCGGGCGAAGCCCATCTCGTGGGTGTTGAGCAGCATCGTGACGCCCTCGGCCTTGAGGTCGGTCAACAGGTCGAGCACCTCGCCGACCAGCTCGGGGTCGAGTGCGCTCGTCACCTCGTCGAGCAGCATCAGGCGCGGGTTGGTCACCAGCGCCCGGGCGATCGCCACCCGCTGCTGCTGCCCGCCGGACAGGTCGTCGGGCCTGGCGTGCGCCTTGGCGGCCAGCCCGACCCGCTCGAGCATCGCCAGGCCGCGCGAGCGCGCCTCCTCGGCGCCCACGCCGTGCACGAGCCGGAGCGCCAGGGTGACGTTGCCCATCACGTCGAGGTGCGGGAAGAGGTTGTAGGCCTGGAAGACCATCCCCATGCGGGACCTCACCTCGTCGCCGTCCACCCACGGGTGGGTGATGTCGCGACCCTCGAAGGTGATCACGCCGTCGTCGACGACCTCGAGCAGGTTGACGCACCGCAGCAGCGTCGACTTCCCCGAGCCGGAGGCGCCGATCAGCACGACGCACTGACCCGGCTCGATCGTCAGGTCCACGTCACGGAGCACCACGTTGTCGCCGAAGCACTTGCGGACGCCGCCGAGAGACAGCAGGTGGGAGGTCTCGGGGTCCCCGCGGCGTTGTTCGGCGGAGCGCAGCGAAGGAGAAGAACGTCGTGGGGTGAGCTTCACAGGTGGCCTCCTGCCCCGTGGTAGCCCTTCTTGCGGGCATAGCGGTCGGTGAGCCTGGCCATCGGGATCGTCAGGCAGCAGAACAGCACGCCGGCGACGACGTAGGGCGTGTAGTTGAAGTCGATGGCCGTCTCGATCTGGGCCGCCCGGATCGCGTCCACGACGCCCAGCACGGCGATCAGGCCGGAGTCCTTCTGGAGCGAGACCAGGTCGTTCATCAGCGGCGGGATGACCCGGCGCCAGGCCTGGGGCAGCACGACGCGGCGCAGCGTCTGCCCGTAGCTGAGTCCCAGCGACCGGCCGGCCAGGCGCTGGCTCGGGTGCACGGACTCGATGCCGGCCCGGAACACCTCGGCGACGTAGGCCGAGTAGGACAGCACCAGCGCCGCGCACCCCCAGAAGAGCGCTGACGTGGGCAGCCCGGACAGGCTGAGTGCGGGGCCGCCGAACCCGAGCAGGAAGATCACCAGCAGCAGGGGCAGGCCGCGGAAGATGTCGACGTACGCCGTCCCGACCAGGCGCAGCGGGAACGCGACGGGACCGCGGATGGTGCGCATCACTGCGATCGTCAGGCTCAACGCGACGATCAGCACCGCGCAGAGCGCCATCACCCGGATGTTGAGCCAGAGGCCCTCGAGCACCGCCGGGAAGGACGAGACCGCCTTGTCCCAGTCGAAGTAGGTCTCCTGGACGCGCTCCCAGCCCGGCGAGCTGACCACCAGCCCGCCGACGACGCCGAGCAGCAGCAGCGTGCTGCCCGACGCGATGACAGCACTGCGGACCGTGCGCCGGCGCCGCCAGTCGTCGCGCTCGCGCTGGACCTCGGAGGGCTCCCAGGCGGTGTCCACCTGGTCAGGCATCAGGACAGCTCGGGAGCGCCCTGCTGGGCCAGCCACTCCTGGCCGATCTGGTCGAGGACGCCGTCCTCGCGCAGCGTGTCGACGGCCGACGAGACGCAGTCGGTCAGCGGGCTGTCCTTGGCCAGCACGGCGCCGAACTGCTCGGGCTCCCCCTCGGGGAGCGGGAGCTGGCCGACGATGACCCCGTCGTCGAGCTGGACCGCGGTCATGAAGTAGGCCGTCGGCAGGTCGACGACGATGCCGTCGATCTGACCGTTCTTGAGCGACTGCACCGCCTGGTCGTTGGTGTCGAAGACGGCCGGGTCGGCCGAGGGCTGGATCTGGTCGGTGATGGCGGTGTAGCTGGTCGTGCCGACCTGGGCGCCGAGCTTGGCGTCGGCGAGGTCGGCGAGGCTGGTGGCGCCGTCGATCGCGCTGCCCTTGTTGGTGATGACGGCCTGCACCACGTCGTAGTAGCCGGAGGAGAAGTCGACGGCCTCGCGGCGGGCCTCGGTGATCGAGACCTGGTTGACGTCGAAGTCGAACTCCTTCGGGCCGGGCTGGACCACCTTGTTGAACGGGACCGTCACCCAGGTGACCTGGTCCTGGGTGTAGCCCAGCTGCTCGGCGACGGCGTAGGCCACCGCGGACTCGTAGCCCTCGCCGTTGGTCGGGTCGTTGTCGACGAACCACGGCTCGTACGCCGGGTCGTCGGTGGCGATCGTCAGCGTGCCGTCGGCGACGGTCTCCATCGTGTCCGGCGTGCACTCGTCGGCGGCCGGCGCCTCGGACTCCGAGCCCCCCGAGGTCTCCGAGCCGGAGTCGGTGCCGCTGTCGGCCTCGTCGGTCGGGGCGCACGCGGACAGCGCGATCGCGGCGGACGCGAGGGAGGCGACGGCGAGGTGGCGCTTGGTCGAGCGCCGGGAGGTCTTCAGCATGGCGGAATCCTACGACTCCGCGTGCCGTCAGCGGACGGGATGACCGGCCGTGGACAGACCGGCCTTGACGTCGCCGATGGTGAGGGTCCCGAAGTGGAAGACGGTGGCCGCCAGCACGGCGTCGGCCCCGGCGTCGACGGCGGGCGGGAAGTGCTCGACCGCGCCCGCTCCCCCGCTCGCGATGATCGGGATGCCCACCTCGCGGCGTACGGCCCGGATGAGCTCGAGGTCGAAGCCGTCCGTCGTGCCGTCGGCGTCCATCGCGTTGAGCAGGATCTCGCCCGCGCCCAGCTCGGCGGCGCGCACGGCCCACTCGATGGCGTCGAGGCCGGCGCTCTTCCGTCCGCCGTGGGTGGTGACTTCGAAGCCGCTCGCGGTGCCCTCGTGGTCGGGACCGACGCGGCGCGCGTCGACGCTCAGCACCAGCACCTGGTTGCCGAACCGGCCGGCGATCTCGGCCACCAGCTCGGGGCGGTGGATGGCGGCGGTGTTGACCGCGACCTTGTCGGCACCAGCGCGCAGGAGCCGGTCGACGTCGTCGACGCTGCTCACGCCGCCGCCGACGGTGAGCGGGATGAAGACCTCCTCGGCGCAGCGGCTCACGACCTCCATCGTCGTCGCGCGGCCCTCGTGGGAGGCGGAGATGTCGAGGAAGGTCAGCTCGTCGGCGCCCTCGGCGTCGTAGAGGCGGGCCAGCTCGACCGGGTCGCCGGCGTCGCGGAGCTCGGTGAAGTTGACCCCCTTGACCACCCGGCCACCGTCGACGTCGAGGCACGGGATGACCCGGATCGCGAGGCTCATCGCGGCACCGTCCGGGCGGCACGGGCCGCCAGCGCGACGTCCACGATGTCTGCTCGCGGTTGTCCCTCGAGCTCGGCGAGCGGGACCCACGCGGCGTGGTCGGTCGACCCGTCGACCTCGGTGGTGCCCAGCTCGCCACCGGTGATCGTCGCGTCGAAGACGAACCGCTGGGAGCGGAACCAGCCGTCGAAGGTCCGACCGCGCCCGGTGAAGAAGTGCTCGGCCAGCAGCCCACCCGGCTCGACGTGGAAGCCCGTCTCCTCGAACACCTCGCGCACCAGGCCGTCGCGGACCGACTCGTCGAACTCGATCCCGCCGCCGGGCAGCGACCACGCCGGATCGCTGTGCCCCTCGCCGTTCCACCACGCGAGCAGCACCCGCTCCTGCCCGTCTGCTGCCCCGTCGTCGACGAGCAGGACGTAGGCGGCCAGCCGGGTGTGGTAGTCGGTGAAATCCATGCTCAGGAGCCCTTCGTCAGCGCAAGGGCGTCCTCGAGGGTGAAGCGGCCCTCGTAGAGCGCGGTGCCCGCGATGGCGCCCTCGACGCCCTCGCCCACCAGGCCCATCAGGGCCTCGATGTCGTCGAGCGTGGTGACGCCGCCGCTCGCGACGACCGGCCTGTCGGTGGCCGCGCAGACGTCGCGGAGCAGCTGGAGGTTGGGTCCCTGCAGCATGCCGTCCTTGTTCACGTCCGTCACGACGTAACGGGCACAGCCCTCCCCGTCGAGGCGGGCGAGGGTCTCGTAGAGGTCGCCCCCGTCGCGGGTCCAGCCGCGCGCGGCCAGCGTCGTGCCGCGGACGTCGAGGCCGACCGCCACCCGGTCGCCGTACGTCGCGATCGCCCGGGCGCACCACTCGGGCTGCTCGAGCGCGGCGGTGCCGATGTTGACCCGGCGGCACCCGGTCGCCATGGCCGCCTCCAGCGACTCGTCGTCGCGGATGCCGCCGCTCATCTCGACCTGGATGTCGAGCGTGCCGACGATGCGGGCCTGGAGCTCGCGGTTGTGGCCGTGGCCGAAGGCCGCGTCGAGGTCGACGAGGTGGATCCACTCCGCGCCGGCCTCCTGCCAGCGCAGCGCCGCCTCGATCGGGTCGCCGAAGCGCTTCTCCGACCCGTCCACCCCCTGCACGAGCTGGACGGCCTGGCCGCCCTTGATGTCCACGGCGGGCAGGAGCTCGAGGTAGGGCTGCTCGGGGGTGCTGGGCATGGGTCGATCCTAGGAGTTGTCGGCGCCCTGCCCGCCCGCCGGGCGTCCGGGCGAGACGTCCCTCACGCGGGCGAGGACTGCCGCGCCGACCTCCACCGGATGCGTGAGGGCCACGGAGTGGCCCGAGCCGGGCACGCTGGCAAGCGTCGTGCTCGGGACGACCCGCTGGAGGCGATCGAGCATCTCGGCGAACCACGCATGACTGGCCGCACCGCCCAGGAGGAGCGTGGGGCACGCGATCACGGCGGCATGCTCGTCATCGAAGGTCCAGCCCAGGAGCGCGGGCACGTCCGACCTGAAGAACGTCTCGGCGTCCCGTTCCATGTCACTGACCGACCCGGGCAGGTCCCGCTCGCCGTGGGCCCGCCAGCCGGGACCGTCGGCCATCCGCATGACGTGGTCCAGTGCCGTCCGGCCACCCAGCCGGGCGTGCACGTCGACGAGTTCCTCGATGGCGGACCGGAAGTCCGTCGCGCCGGGGGTGTCGTACGGCGGTGGCTCCACGAGCGCGGGGGAACGGACGGCGTCCGGGTGCCGAGCCGCAAGGCTCAGGGCGACCGCTGCGCTGTAGCTCGCGCCGACGACGTGCGCGGGCCCGGTGCCGACCCGGTCCAGCACGGATGCGACGAGATCGGCGTCCGCCTCGATCGATCCCGGCACGC
This sequence comes from uncultured Nocardioides sp., assembly GCF_947488025.1. Lineage (GTDB taxonomy): Bacteria > Actinomycetota > Actinomycetes > Propionibacteriales > Nocardioidaceae > Nocardioides. The sequence continues at coordinate 185,082 of NZ_CANKYS010000002.1, forward strand.
GCGCCGGACCGTTGGCGCCGTACCCGGGACGGTGCACGTGCCACACGCGGAGACTGGTGCTGAGCTCGCGCGACAACGGCGCGTGCTCGTCGACGCTGAGCGCGCCGTGGACGCCGATCTGCTGGTCCATCAGGTGCGTTCAGCGCTGGGCGCCGCAGTCCCCTCCACGTGACCCGACTGCCGGGTGACGCCGTTCGGCGACGACTGCGCGGTGGCTGTGGTCCATCTGATGGACCACAGCCACCGCACTGTGGGGGGACGCCGGGCACGAGGGTCGACGGACTGAGTCGGTGGCCGGCTCGGCGATCGGTCGGGGCTCGTGCCGCGACCTCGTCCCTCCTTGGTCAACGGTCCCGGCTGGCTTCGTGACCGGGTTCTGCCTCCGGCTAGCGTGGAGACGTGATCGGCGACCGGTGGGGCGTGTGCGAAGCGGAGGTGCGTCGCGCCTACGGGTGCGACGCCTTCGTCCCTCGCCCCACGCTCGAGGCGTGGCGCGGCGTCACGGTCCACGCCGCACCCGCGACCGTGTGGGCACGGGTGAGGCAGATGCGCCTGGCGCCCTACTCCTACGACCTCGTCGACAACCTGGGGCGACGCTCACCACGCGACCGGCGCGACGTGCCGGAGCCGCAGGTCGGCGATCCGTTCACGCGCGCGTTCGGGCGCGACCAGGGGCGGGTGGTGGCCGTCGACCCGGGCCGGGAGCTCACCGCGGCGATCATGGGCGCCCACCTGTCGTACGCCGTCCTGCCCCACGGCGGCGACGTACGTCTCGTGCTGAAGGTCGTGGCGCGCACCCGCAGGTGGCTGGCGCCCGCGCTCTCGGTCGGCGACCTGGTGATGGCGCGCAAGCAGCTGCTGACGTTGAAGGCGCTGGCGGAGGCCGATCAGCGCCAGACCGGAGCGACCTCGCGGCGGTAGCGCCGGGCGAGCAGCCGCGTGAGGACGGTGATGACCGGCCCCGGGATGGCGGCCCGGAGCGACGACCGCTCGCGCTCCCCCGCGCCGTCCTCCATCCACGCCAGCGAGTTGGCCGCGTCGACCGGGCTGGCCGGGCGCAGCTTCTTGGTCATCGCCTTGAACTCCGCGTCGTCGTGCAGGGCCGCCAGCGGACCCTCGACGTCGCGCTCCTCGTGGTCGAGGTGGCCATTGATCACCTCGCGGGCCCGTGCGACCTCGTCGGCGGCGGCAGCGGCGTTGAGGGTCGACGGTGCGGCGACGACGGAGTCGAGGCTGGTCGACACCGACGCCAGCGCCTGCTTCATCGCGACGTGCTCGGACTCCATCTCCTCGAGGAGCGCGAGGTCCACGCCGCGCGCCTGGAGGAACGGCCACACGTGCTCGTCCTCGGCCTCGTGGTGGTGGGTCAGCTCGCGGACCAGGTTGCGCCACGCGGTCCGGATCTGGCGGGCGCGCGCGGTGTCGCCGTCGGGCAGCGTGCGCAGCGCCTGCTCGGTCCTGCCCACGTCGCGCCGCACGGCCGCGTGGATCACCTGGTTCATGCTCAAGGTCCCCGTCATGCTCCGGACGGTAACCAGCCGCCGTATCCCCGGGCGACCCGATTTCGGGGTATCTCCCGGGCGGCACGTGGTTCGGCTGCGGGCACCGGCCGGGCGGCCCAGACTACGGTCGACCACGTGTCGACCCGCCGGGGTCGCCTGACGACGGGGGGACCCACCATGCGACCGCTCGAGCGCACACTGACCTCGGCGACGCTCGCCGCTGCCCTCCTGGCCCTGTCGACGGCGACCGCACACGCCGATCGGTGGTGGGGTCGCGACGCCGCGCGCGACGTCACCCAGCTCACCTTCACCACCGAGCCGCCCCCGTGCGGGACGTGGGACGTCACGACGCAGCCCCAGGACACCTCCACCGACCTCGTCGGGCTGACGGTGGACCACGGACGCGACGACGTCGTCCTGCGCGCGCACTACCGCGGCCTCACCGGGTTCGCCGACCGGCACGTCACCTTCACGCTCGCCACGGACGATCGCGACTTCGAGGTCGACCTGTCCCACCAGCGCCGCCGCGGCGTGGTCGCCGAGCTCTGGAGCGCCCCGACGCAGCCGGAGCCCGGCGGCGCGTGCGACACCTACTCGACCATCCAGATGGGCGGGGGCTGCGAGATCACGAAGCAGGTCCTGCCGGCGCGCGACGTGGTGGTGGTGTCGGTCCCGCGCGACTGCATCGGCGATCCGCGATGGGTGCGGGCCGGTGTCCGCGACCAGCGCGCAGTCGGCACCCGCGTACGCACCGACGTCTGGGGACGCCCGGACATCGGCACGATCTTCGACGACGAGCCGCTGACACCGAGGGTTCGTCGCAGCCGGTGAGCTAGGCCCCGACCCTCAGCGAGGCCACCCAGTTGGCGAGCAGGGCCGCACCGGCGTCGCCGGACTTCTCCGGGTGGAACTGGGTCGCGGAGAGCGGCCCGTTCTCGACCGCAGCGACGAACCGGTCGCCCCCGTGCTCGGCCCACGTCACCAGCGGCGCCGCCGTGCGGTCGTTGGTGACGAGGTCCCACGAGCGGGCAGCGTAGGAGTGGACGAAGTAGAACCGCTCGTCCTCGACCCCGGCGAACAACCGGGTGCCTGCGGGAGCCTCGACGGTGTTCCAGCCCATGTGCGGCACCACGTCGGCCTGCAGCCGCGTCACCAGCCCGGGCCACTCGTCGCAGCCCTCGGTCTCGACGCCGTGCTCGACCCCGCCCGCGAACAGGATCTGCATCCCGACGCAGATGCCGAGGACCGGACGACCGCCGGCGAGACGCCGACCGATGATCCGCTCGCCCTTGATCTCGCGCAGGCCCGCCATGCAGGCGGCGTAGGCACCGACCCCGGGCACCACGAGGCCGTCGGCGGCGAGCGCGGTCTCGAAGTCACCGGTCAGCGTGACCGTGGCTCCGGCGCGCTCCACGGCGCGCACGACCGAGCGGAGGTTGCCCGACCCGTAGTCCAGGACGACGACGTCGGGAGCCGTCACAGGCTGCCCTTCGTGGACGGTACGCCGGTCTCGCGGGGGTCGATCGCGACGGCGTCGCGGAAGGCGCGGGCGAAGGCCTTGAACTGCGCCTCGACCACGTGGTGCGGGTCCCGGCCGCCGAGCACCCGCACGTGGAGCGCGAGGTGGGCGTGGAAGGAGATCGTCTCGAAGACGTGGCGGGTCAGCGAGCCCATGTAGGTGGCGCCGGTGCCGCCGATGGCGACGTACTCCTGGCCCTCCGGCTCACCGCTGTGCACGCAGTAGGGGCGGCCCGAGACGTCCACGACGGCCTGGACGAGCGCCTCGTCGAGCGGCACGGTGGCGTCACCGAAGCGCCGGATGCCGACCTTGTCGCCGAGGGCCTCGCGGAGCGCCTGGCCGAGCACGATCGCGGTGTCCTCGACCGAGTGGTGAGCGTCGATGTGGGTGTCGCCGCTGGTCTGGACGACGAGGTCCACCAGGGAGTGGCGGGCGAAGGCGTCGAGCATGTGGTCGTAGAACCCCACGCCGGTCGACACGTCTGAGCGGCCGGTGCCGTCGAGGTCGACCTCGACGAGGACGCCGGACTCCTTGGTGGTGCGCTCGATCTTCGCGGTGCGGCTCATGCGAGCTCCTTCGTCGGCTTGGTCGTCTCGGTCGTCTCGTGCAGCGTCTCCAGCAGGGCCTTCCTGAAGGCTGCCATCTCCTCGGTCGTGCCGATCGACACGCGCAGCCATCCGTCGGGGCCGGTCTCGCGGATCAGGACGCCGCGGTCGACCAGACCCTGCCAGACCGCGTGCCGGTCGGCGAAGCGGCCGAACAAGGCGAAGTTGGCGTCGGAGTCGGCGACCTCGAGCCCCTGCTCGCGCAGCCACGCCACGGTCGCGTCGCGCTCGACGCGCAGGTCGTCGACCTTGCCCAGCAGCTCGGGGGCGTGCCGCAGTGCCGCCAGCGCGGTCGCCTGGGTGACGGCCGAGAGGTGGTAGGGCAGCCGTACGACGCGGATCGCGTCGCAGATCGTGGGGTCGGCGGCGAGGTAGCCCAGTCGTGCCCCCGCCAGGGCGAACGCCTTGCTCATGGTGCGCGTGACCACGAGGTTGCGGTGCCGCGGCAGGAGCTCGAGGGCGCTCGGGGTGCCGGTGCGGCGGAACTCGCCGTAGGCCTCGTCGACGACCACCAGGCCCGCGGGCTCGTAGGAGGCGGCCGCCTCGCACAGCATGGTCACCGCCTCGGGCGGCAAGGCGGTCCCGGTCGGGTTGTTGGGGCTGGGCAGGAGGACGACCGACGGCCGGCGCTCCTCGACCAGCCGACGCGCGGCGTCGAGGTCGAGGGAGAAGTCCTCGGCGCGGTGGCCGGCCACCCACTCGGTCATCGTGTCGCGCGCGTACTCGGGATACATCGAGTACGTCGGGGCGAACGACAGCGCGACGCGCCCCGGACCACCGAACGCCTGCAGCAGCTGCAGCATGACCTCGTTGGAGCCGTTGGCCGCCCACACCATCTCCGGCGTGATGCCCGACCCGCCGGAGGTGTCGAGGTACGCCGCCAACGCGGCGCGCAGCTCGACGAACTCGCGGTCGGGGTAGCGGTTGAGCGAGACGGCAGCCTCGCCGACGGCTCGGGCGATGTCGGCCGCCGCCTCGGGCGAGGGGCCGTAGGGGTTCTCGTTGACGTTGAGCTGGACGGGCGCCTGCTCGAGCGAGAGCTGGGGCGCACCGTAGGGCTCGATCCCCCGCAGCTCGTCGCGCAGCGGGGGGAACGACCCGCTCACCGGTGCGGCCGGTCGCTGTCGAAGCGCACGCTGACCGCCTGGCCGTGACCCGGGAGGTCTTCTGCCTCGGCGAGCGTCACGACGTGGCCGGCGACCTCGGCGAGTGCCTCGCGCGAGTAGTCGATGACGTGCACCGACTTGGTGAACGCGCGCACGGACAGCCCGCTCGAGTGGCAGGCGCAGCCCGCCGTCGGGAGCACGTGGTTGGAGCCGGCGCAGTAGTCGCCGAGGGACACCGGCGACCACGGGCCGACGAAGATGGCGCCCGCGTTGCGCACGCGCGCGGCGTGGGAGGCGGCGTCGCGGGTGATGACCTCGAGGTGCTCCGCGGCGTAGGCGTCGACGACGTCGACGCCCTGGTCCATGTCGTCGACCAGCACGACGGCGGACTGCCGCCCGCCGAGCGCGGTGCGGATGCGCTCGGTGTGGCGGGTGGCGAAGACCTGCTTGTCGAGAGCGGCCTCGACCGCGTCGGCGAGCTCGACCGAGTCGGTGACCAGCACGGACGCGGCCATCGGGTCGTGCTCGGCCTGGCTGATCATGTCGGCGGCGACGAACGCGGCGTCCGCGCTGTCGTCGGCCAGGATCGCGATCTCGGTGGGTCCGGCCTCGGAGTCGATGCCGACGACACCGCGCAGCAGCCGCTTGGCGGCCGCGACGTAGATGTTGCCCGGCCCGGTCACCAGGTCGACGCGCTCGCAGGGACCGGCGCCGTAGGCGAACATGGCGATCGCCTGGGCGCCGCCGACGGCGTAGACCTCGTCGACGCCGAGCAGGGCGCAGGCAGCGAGGATGGTCGGCTCCGGAAGGCCGTCGCGGTTCTTCTGCGGCGGGCTCGCCAGCGCGATCGAGCGCACCCCCGCGACCTGCGCCGGGACGACGTTCATCACGACGCTGCTCACCAGCGGCGCGAGCCCGCCGGGGACGTAGAGGCCGACGCGGTCGATCGGCACCTTGCGGTGGGTGACGGTCGCCCCGGGCGCGACCTGGCTGGTGACGTCGCGCTCGAGCTCGGCCTCACAGGTCGCCCGCAGGCGCCGGATCGACTCCTCGAGGCCGGCCCGCACGGCCGGGTCGAGGCCCTCGAGCGCGGTCGCCAGCGCCTCGCGCGGCACCGCGATGTCGTCACTGCGTACGCCGTCGAAGCGGGCGGAGAAGTCGGTGATGGCCTCCACGCCCCGCGAGCGGACGGCGTCGAGGATCGGCTGCACCTGATGCGTGGCGGCCTCGACGTCGAACTCGGCGCGGGGCACGCTCGCGCGGTAGTCGACGGACGCCGGGTCGGCGCCCCTCAGGTCGATGCGACGGATCAGGGACATGCTCCTGATTCTAGGTTCCCCCGCGGGTCGAGCCGAAGTCGCGGGTGCAGGGTGGACAGCGGCCACTAGTGTCGTCGGTGTGAGCGATCCGCTGCCGATGTTCCCGCTGAGCACCGTGGTGTTCCCGGGCATGAGCGTGCCGCTCCACGTCTTCGAGGACCGCTACCGGATGCTGGTGCGCCACCTGCTCGAGGTGGAGGACCCCGCAGCGCGCGTCTTCGGCACGGTGGCGATCCGCGAGGGCTACGAGGTCGGGGACCACGGCGCCCAGTCGGTCTACCGGGTCGGCTGCATCCTGCAGCTCACCGAGGTCGACCGGCTCGAGGACGGCACCTTCGACATCGTCGCCGTCGCCCGCGAGCGGCTGGTGCTCGAGGAGATGCAGCGCGGTGCCGACTTCCCCCAGGGCCTGGCCGTCGTCCTCCCCGAGCCCGAGGTGGAGGTCCCGGCCGAGGTGCTCCAGCGCGCCCGCGCGACCTTCACGGCGTTCCGGGCGGCGATGACCGAGCTGCAGGGAGACCCGTTCAGCGGGACGCTCCCCCGCGACCCCGACTACCTCGCGTGGACCCTGTCCGCGCTGGCGCCGCTCCCCATGGCGGAGCGGCAGTCCCTCCTGGAGGCGGAGGATGCCACCGAGCGGCTCACGCTCGTGACCCGCCTGCTGACCGAGGAGCTGCGCGCGATCAACGTCATCCCGTCGTTGCCGGCCACGCAGGTGGCGCGCACCGCCTGGTCCCCCAACTGACCGCGCGAGCCGGCTGATGGCGAAGACGCGTGGGGCAGGAGGTACGCCGGCCACCGTGGCGCTCACCTCCGCGGGCATCCCCTTCGAGGTCCGCGCCTACGAGCACGACCCGCGCGCGACGTCGTACGGGCTCGAGGCGGCCGAGGCGCTCGACGCCGACCCCGCCCGGGTGTTCAAGACGCTGATGGCGTCGCTGGACGCCGAGCTGGTGGTCGGGATCGTGCCCGTGACCGGACAGCTCGACGTCAAGGCGCTCGCCCGGGCGCTGGGCGGCAGCAAGGCGGTGATGGCGGACGTGGCGGCCGCCGAGCGCGCGACGGGCTACGTCGCCGGCGGCATCTCGCCGGTCGGGCAGAAGCGCCGCCACCGCACGGTGCTCGACGCCTCCGCCCTGGACCACGACACGATCCTGGTGTCCGGTGGTCGGCGCGGGTTCGACATCGAGCTCGCACCGAAGGACCTGGTGGCGATCACCGCCGCGGTGACCGCCACCATCGGTCGTTGACCCAGTCGGTCGTTGACTCAGTCGGTCGTTGACTCAGTCGGTCGTCAGCTTGACCAGGCCGTGGACGACCTCGTCGTCGACCCATCCGCTGATGCCGAGCGCAGCCAGCGGCTCGAGGTTCTCGCTGACCTCGGGCATGTCACCGGCCAGCCGCACGAGCCAGTCGTCGTCGGCGTTGAAGTTGACGAAGAGGACCGACTGCGCCTCGTCGGCCTCGACGACCCCGGAGTAGGTCGCACTGTCGCCGAGGCTTCCCGCGCCCTCGAGGGCGCTGCGGTAGTCGTCCTGCAGGGCGAGGACCGCATAGCCGTCGCCCTCGGTGACCTGGAGGAGCTCGGCGGCCTCGGGGCCGGCCTGGGCGCTGATCTTGTCGAGCACGGCCTGGATCTCCTGGGCGTCGCCCTTGATCCGGATGCCGGCCGGCACCTCGCCGGGACCACCGTTGGCCACGGCGTCCGGGTCGAGCCCGCTGCCCATGGAGACGGTCACGCCGTCGCCGAGCAGGGTCTCGACGTCCTCGGGGAAGGCCAGGCCGGTCTCCTGCTCGAACTGGGCGAGCTGGTCGTCGATCGAGGCGCTCTCGTCTGGGGCCAGGGTCTTGACGTAGTCGAGCATCGCCTGCGCCCAGCCCTCCTCGAGGGCGAACCCGAACGCCGCCACCGTGTCCTCGGGAAGGGCGGAGATCATGTCGACACCCTCCTCGCTCGTCATGTAGCGGGTCATGTCCTGGTTGTAGTCGGACATGGCGTACTCGACCTCGACCGCTCCGTCGTCGAAGCGGACGGTCGCCGCCGCGCCGTCGAAGTCGTTGATCATCTGCTGGAGCTCCTCGGGGACCTCCTGCGTCGGCTCGGACGTGGTGTCGTCCGAGGAGGACTCGAAGCACGCCTCGACGTCCGCCGGGGCGGCGCTCTCGAGGCACTCCTCGTCGAAGGAGCCCATGGCGTCGGGCGCCGGGGCCAGCATGGAGCCGGGCATGCCCATCATGCCCGCGCCGGCGAAGTCCTCGACGTACTTCGTGACGCCCTTGCCGACGTACATCGACACGAAACCGTCGTCGCCCGCCTCGCCGGTCCACTCCTGGAAGGCGGAGTCGGCAGCCAGGGTCGAGCCGTCGGCGGCGTCGACGACCTGCTGGGCGATGTCCTTGGTCTCGGCCAGGACGATCCAGTCGCCCTCGACGACCCAGCCGCCGACGTCGCTGCCGCTCTCGTCCGCCTCGTCCTCGCCGGCAGGGCCGCCGCAGGTCTCGATCAGGGTGGCGAGGCCCTCCTCGGCCTGGCCGCCGTCGGTGGTCTGGATGACGCCGACCGGGGTCGGCTCGTCCTCCCCGAGGTCGACGACGGCCATCGCCGCCCGCGAGCCCAGCCAGGGCTCGACGTCGGAGGCGTAGTCGAGGCCCTTGCACTCGCCGGAGGAGGTGACCTCCTCGAACAGGCGCTCGCGCAGGTCCTCGTCGGCCTGGAGGTCGACCTCGTCGGTGAACCCGGGGAACTTGCGCAGCGTCTTGATCGCCTCGATCTTCTGGCCGCCGCTCGGGTCGAGGTCGACGCTGACGTAGGCGACCGTCGCGGCCGGCAGAGCCTCGGCGGGCTGCGCGCCGGTGGCGAAGAAGCTGGTGGCCGCCCAGGCGCCGCCGGCGATGACCGCCCCACCGGCGACGATCGCGCCCACCGCGATCAGACGCTTCTTGTTGTCGTTGTCGGGCGCCGGCTGCGCGGGTCCCGATCCGTCGAGGTAGTCAGGCCTGTCGGCCGGCCCGCCCGGTGTCATGCTCATGTCGCTCTGCTCCCCCGTCGCACGGGTCCCGGCGGTGCCGGGACTGCCCACTTGCGGGCGGCGCAAGCCTACCCACGCGAGCGCCGCGCGAACCCTCTGTTCCCCAAGAGGTAGGACCCGACCAGACCAGCCATGGCACCGGCGGGCAGGGCGACGAGTGCCGTCGAGTGCCACGGCACCCGCCCCTGGTCGGGAGCGGTCAGCCCCAGGTCGCCCGGCAGCGGCGTGTAGTCGGGCCGGCCGACTGCCAGCGCCTGCGGGTCGGGCGGCCCGAGCGCGCTGCCGACGGCGTACATCACGGCCGCGGCGACGCCGGCCGCCACGAGCACCGTCACCACGGTGACCGTCTCGTGCCCGCGCCACCGACCGGCCAGCACAGCCAGGAGGAGCCCGATCGGGAAGGCGATGACGACGAACAGGGCGATGGCCTCGAAGGCGAAGTCGGGCCCGGCGGGCTCGAGGTACCAGCGGCCCTCGAACGCGAGTCCGGTGGGTGCGTCCCACAACCGTTCCCAGAGCACCCCACCGGCTGCGCCGGCGGCGACGAACCCGGCAAGGATCGCCAGGACGCGGAGCAGCAACCGCCGCTGGGAGGCGGTCACGGGCCCCTCGCCGGCCCCGCCCTGCGGGTCGGCGGCGTGTGTCACGTCGCTCACCCCGCCAGGCAACCGGGGCCGAGCAGCTGCTTGAGGTCGGCGAACAGCGCCGGGCTCGGGCTCACGCGGAGGTTGTCGTCGAGGCGCAGCACCTTGGTCGAGCTCCGGGTGAGCAGCCGCAGCTGCACCTCGGTCATCCCGGGGTGGGTGCCGAGGACGTCACGCAGCTGGGCCACGACCGGTGGGGTGCACCGCGTCGACGGCAGGCTGATCACGACCGGCCCGGAAGGACCCTGGGTCAGGTCGGGGGCCGTGACCTCCTGCGCGCGGAGCTCGGGCTGGTCCTTGTCGCGCGAGAGCTGGCCCTTGATCCGGACGATGTTGTCCTCGACGAGCAGCGTCGAGGCGAGGGTGTAGGCGCTCGGGAAGAGGAGGACGTCGATGGCGCCGTCGAGGTCCTCGAGCGTGATCGTCGCCCAGGGGTCGCCGCGCTTGGTGATCCGCCGCGCCACCGAGGTGATCAGGCCGCTGACCGTGATCGTCGAGTTGTGCGCGCGGTCCTCGTCGAGCATCAGCTGGCCGATGGTGCAGTCGGTGCCCTGGGACAGCACGTGCTCAAGACCGAGGAGCGGGTGGTCGGAGACGTAGAGGCCCAGCATCTCCCGCTCGTGGCCGAGCAGGGTCATCTTGTCCCAGTCGTCGACCTCCGGGATCACGACCGTCGCGCCGGCAGCGCCCACGTCGTCGGGCATCAGCATGTCGATGAGCGAGTCCTGCCCGCTCTCGTCGTCCTTCTTGGCCTGGACGTACTTCTCGACAGCGTCCTCGTGGATGATCGAGAGCGCCCGACGCCGGTGCTTCATGTCGTCGTAGGCGCCGGCCTTGATCAGCGAGTCGACGACCCGCTTGTTGCACACCAGCGCCGGGACCTTGTCCATGAAGTCGTTGAAGTCGGTGTAGCGGCCCTTCTCCTCGCGGGCGGTGACGATCCGGTCGACGACGTTGCTGCCGACGTTGCGCACGGCGGTCAGGCCGAAGCGGATGTCGTTGCCCACCGGGGTGAAGTTGGCGTGCGACTCGTTGACGTCGGGCGGGAGTACCTGGATCTTCATGCGCCGGCACTCGTTGAGGTAGATGGCCATCTTGTCCTTGTCGTCCTTGACGGACGTGAGGAGCGCGGCCATGTATTCGGCTGGGTAGTTGGCCTTGAGGTAGGCCGTCCAGTAGGTGATGACGCCGTAGGCGGCGGAGTGCGACTTGTTGAAGGCGTAGTCGGAGAACGGGAGCAGGATCTCCCAGAGCTTGTCGATCGCGGTCTGGGGGAAGTTGCGCTCGAGCATGCCGGCCTGGAAGCCGGCGTACTGCTTGTCGAGCTCCTCCTTCTTCTTCTTCCCCATCGCACGGCGGAGGTTGTCGGCGGCGCCCAGGGTGAAGCCGGCGAGCACCTGGGCGATCGCCATCACCTGCTCCTGGTAGACGATCAGGCCGTAGGTCTCCCCCAGCACCGGCTCGAGCGCCTCGGCGAGCGCGGGGTGGATCGGCTCGATCGCCTCGCGGCCGTTCTTGCGGCGGGCGTACTTGTTGTGGGAGTCGGCCCCCATCGGCCCGGGGCGGTAGAGCGCGCTGACAGCGGTGATGTCGGCGAAGGCGTCGGGCTGCAGGGAGCGGAGCAGCGCCCGCATGCCCGAGCCGTCGAGCTGGAAGACGCCGAGCGTGTCGCCGCGACCCATCAGCTCGTAGGTCGCCCGGTCGTCGAAGGGCAGCTCCTCCAGCACGACCGTCTCGTCGCGGTTGACCTGGATGTTGGCCAGCGCGTCCTCGAGGATGCGGAGGTTGGACAGGCCCAGGAAGTCCATCTTGACCAGCCCGAGCGACTCGCACATCGGGTAGTCGAACTGGGTGATGACGGCGCCGTCCTGCGGGCGCGCCATGATCGGCACCACCTCGATGATGGGCTCGCTCGACATGATCACGCCGGCGGCGTGCACGCCCCAGTTGCGGATCTGCCCCTCGAGGCCGAGGGCGGTGTGGAAGATCGTGCGCACGTCGGGGTCGGAGTCGTGCAGGGCGCGGAACTCGCCGCCCTCGTTGTAGCGCTTGTGCTGGGGGTCGAAGATGTCCTTGAGGGCGACACCCTTGCCCATCACGTCGGCGGGCAGCGCCTTGGTGATGCGGTCGGAGATGGCGAACCCGTGGTCGAGCACGCGCGCCGCGTCCTTGATGGCGGCCTTGGCCTTGAGACGGCCGAACGTCGCGATCTGCGCCACCCGCTCGGTGCCGTACTTCTCGGTGACGTACTTGATGACCTCGCCGCGACGCGCGTCGTCGAAGTCGATGTCGAAGTCGGGCATCGAGGGGCGCTCGGGGTTGAGGAACCGCTCGAAGAACAGGCCGTGCTCGAGCGGGCACAGGTCGGTGATGCTCAACGCGTAGGCGGCGATGGAGCCGGCTCCGGATCCACGGCCGGGCCCGACGCGGATGCCGTTGCGCTTGGACCACTGGATGAAGTCGGCGACCACGAGGTAGTAGCCGCAGTAGCCCTTCTGCGAGATGACGCCCAGCTCCATCTCGACCCGGTCGCGCACCTCCTGGGTCAACCGCTCGCCAGGGTAGCGGGCCTCGATGCCGCGCCACACCTCCTTGCGGAACCAGCTCTCCTCGGTCTCGCTCGCGGGCACGTCGGCACGGGCCATGTAGCCGCCGGTGGACTCGACGAACTCGACGTTGCACCGCTCGGCGATCTCGAGCGTGTTGTCGCACCCGTCGGGGACGTCGGCCCAGAGCTCACGCATCTCGGCGGCGGACTTGATGTAGTAGCCGCCACCGTCGAACTTGAGCCGGTTGGTGTCGGCCAGCCGCTTGCCCGAGGCGACGCAGATGAGGGCGTCCTGGCCGTCGGCGTCCTCGGGGTTGGTGTAGTGGGTGTCGTTGGTGACGATGGTCGGCAGGCCGAGCGTCGCGGCGATCTTCTGCAGGTCCGCCCGGGTGGCCCGCTCGGCGGCGATGCCGTGGTCCATCAGCTCGAGGTAGAAGTTGTCCTTGCCGAAGATGTCCTGGAACTCCCCGGCAGCGCGGAGCGCCTCGTCGTACTGGCCGAGCGTCAACCGGGTCTGGATCTCGCCGGACAGGCACCCCGTGCTGGCGATGATGCCCTTGGAGTAGCGCTGGAGCAGCTCGCGGTCCATCCGGGGCTTGTAGTAGTAGCCCTCGAGGCTGGCCAGGCTGGCGAGCTTGAAGAGGTTGTGCATGCCCTCGGTCGTCTCCGCCCACATGGTCATGTGGGTGTAGGCGCCGCCGCCGGCGACGTCCTTGCCGCCCTCCTCCGCCTGGTCGCCCTGGCCCCAGCGGACCCGACGCCGCTCGCCGCGCATGGTGCCGGGGGTGAGGTAGGCCTCGATGCCGATGATCGGCTTCACGCCGTGCTGCTTGGCCTTGCGGTAGAAGTCGTAGGCGCCGTGCAGGTTGCCGTGGTCGGTCATCGCGATGGCCGGCATGCCCAGCTCGCTGGTGCGCGCGAACAGGCCGTCGAGCAACGACGCCCCGTCGAGCATGGAGTACTCAGTGTGCACGTGCAGGTGCACGAAGTTGTCCGCGGAGCTGGTGGAGGAGCCGGACGACATGGAGGAGACTTCCGCGCCTTTCGGGGGTCGCTGACGGGGTCGATCGTGGAGAGGTGCTGGCTGCGCAGCGGGCATCCAGAAGGAGGGGGAAGAGCCGTCAGCCTACGTCAGTGTGCCCGGCCCCACCGACAGGACACCCGGCCCGATCCGCACCGCTGCGGGTGCCGCGCTCACAGCCAGTCGATCGCGTGGCCGTGGCCGTGGCTGAAGGCCACCGGCGTGCCGTCGAGCGCGGTCACGAACCGCCCGGAGGGCACCTCCAGCCCGCCGGTGACGCCGGGCAGGACCCGGCTCCCCTCGTTGCTGATCCACCGGCAGCGGCCCGCGGCCACCAGGCCTGTCATGAGGTCGTGGAAGCGCTCGCGGTCCGGCTCCTCGAGGTAGGCGACCACCGCCGAGTGGAGGACGACCGGCGTGCCGTGGCGGGCTGCCTCGTCGACGAGGCCCTCGACGTGGTCGAGGAGGTCGCCCTCCCGGATCACGGGCGGCTCCCGGCGGGCGACGTCGACGGCGGCGCGCAAGCGCTCACGCCGCTCGTCCTGCTCGGGCCACACCAGGTTCGTCAGCCACGCCATCGCGTCGGCGTCCTCGACGTCAAGGGGGTTGAGGTCCACGCCGCCGCGCCACGCGACCGTCGGGTGGGCGCCGGGCACGGGCAGGCTCCCGGTGGCGCGCGCACCCAGCACGGGCCCGCCGCTCCCCCGCAGCCCGCCGAGGGGCGCCCACGCGTAGTCGTAGCGGTCGGGGAACAGGCAGAGCCCGGCGCTCGCGCCGACCTCGACCAGCGCCAGGGGGCCCTCGACGAGGCCGAGCACCGGGACGAGCGTGGCGAGGCGGCCCACCTCGTTGGTCTGGGTCGCCCGCGCCATGACGGTCGCCCGCACGGCGGTCTCCTGCTCGCGCAGCACCGCGCGCAGGGCGTCGTACGGCGCCGGGGCGGGTGCGCCGTGCCAGCGAGCGGCGGCGAAGACCAGGTTGGGCTGGCGCTTGATCGGCGGGAGGGTCGACAACCAGTCCAGGACCTCGGCGTCACCGGCGACGCCGAGCGCCCACTCCTCGAAGCACGGAGAGTCGCCCGCGGCATAGGTCGCGAAGTCGCGGTACTCGGTCACCACGTCGTCGTAGAGCAGCACCCGGCCATCATCCTCCGCCCTCTCCTCGGGCTCGTCCCGGCCCGCGCGACCAGGACCGGTCGTGACGGGGGCCCGTTGACTGGGTGACGTGGGTCACATAGCGTTCCCCCCAGTTGCATTTGTTTGGGTTCCATACAAACAAACTCCCCCCACCCTCCCGAAAAGAGGACGATCCATGAGGAAACTGCTCAGCCTGATCACCACCGGCCTGGCCGCCGGCGCCCTGCTCCTGACCGGAGCCACCTACGCGTCCGCCGGAGCCGAGTCCGACGCGGCACCCAGCGCGGCCGCGGCCGAAGCCGCCGAGCCCTACAAGGTGCTCATCGTGGGCAAGACGCTCGGCTTCCGTCACTCCCACATCGACGACACCACCAAGGCGGTCATCGCGATGGGCGAGGAGAACGGCTTCACCGTCGACGTGTGGGACCCGCCGATCGGTCGTTCCCCCGGCCAGCCCGACCTCACCATGGACTCGACGCCGTTCACCAGCGCCGAGGCGCTCTCGCAGTACGCCACGATCATGTTCGCCTCGCCCGTCGACGGCACCAACAACCAGGACCCGGCCCGCCCACGCACGCTCGACGACGCCGAGCTCGCCGCGTTCCAGGGCTACATCCGCCAGGGCGGCGGTTTCGTGGGCCTGCACGCCGCGACCGACGAGATGCACGCCGTGCCGTGGTTCAGCGAGCTCACCGGCGGCTCGGCCCGCTTCCGCAACCACCCCGCCCAGCAGCAGGCCACGATGGTGGTGGAGAGCCCCAACCACCCGTCGACGACGATGCTGCCGAAGGAGTGGTCGCGCTTCGACGAGTGGTACAACTTCACCGCCAACCCCCGCGAGGACGTGCACGTCCTGCTCACCCTCGACGAGTCGACCTACGACCCCGGCTCCGGCGCGATGGGCACCGACCACCCGATCTCTTGGTGCCAGAACTTCGAGGGCGGCCGCTCCTGGTACGAGGGCGCCGGCCACGTGGACTCCTCCTACAGCGACCCGCTCTTCCTCGAGCACCTGCTCGGCGGCATCGAGTGGACCGCGGGCGTCGCGGAGGGTGGCGGCAACTGCGTGACCTTCCCCGAGGTCGAGGAGATCACCGCCGACCTCAGCGAGGGCGGCAACCGCAACGCCAAGCTCGGCGCCGACGTGGCCGACGCCCTGGCCGCGGCAGAGGCCGCTGCCGACGAGGGTGACCACGCCGCTGCCGCGCACATCCTCAAGAAGGCCAAGGGCAAGGCGCACGGGCTGCAGGACGAGACCCTCGTCTCCAAGCTCGCCGACCTCGTCGAGTGGCAGGACGGCCTGGTCGACTACTGACGACCCCGCCGGCACACACCCCACGGTGACGACCGGCCGTGCCCTCCCGGGCGCGGCCGGTCGTCGCACGTCGGGGCGGGCGCCGTCGGATCAGCGGGAGGCGTCGAGGGACTCGGCGATGATGACGTCGACGATGCGCGCCACCCGCTGCGTGCCGAGCTCGGGCACCACGGCGGCGACGCGCTCGACGATCTCCGCCTCGCGCACGGCGTCGCGCTCGGTGGACGGCTTGACCGACTGCACGGCCCGGGTCAGTGCCGTACGTCGCGCCAGCACGTCGCCGAGCACCAGGTCGGTCTCGTCGATCAGGCCGCGCAGGAAGGCCAGCGGGTCGGCTCCGGGCCACGCCACCCTGATGTCGGGCGCGTGCTCCTCGTTGGCCGAGCCGTCGGTGCGTTCGAGCTCGAGGCACCCGCGGCGGCGGTAGAACGCCCGGGCCGGCGTGTTGGACTCGAAGACCCACAGGCAGAAGCCGCCGGGTCGGGTGGAGGCGACGAGGTCGAACAATGCGGTCCCGACACCGTGGCCCTGGTGGTCGGGGTGGACGTAGAGGTCGTCGAGCCACGTCGCGGTCCAGCGTGCGTAGCCGGCCGGCTCGCCGCCGCGCTCGGCCACCCAGACGTCGTACGCCGTCAGGTCCCAGCCGGCGACCCATGCCCGTGCCTCGTCGTCGGGGTGCACCGGCGACGGGAACGCGACGCCTGCCCCGCGGCGAGCCGCGAGGTGCAGCTCGGCGACGGCCGGGAGGTCGTCGACGGAGGCCGGGCGGAGGACCAGGTCAGTGCTCATCGCGGATCACGTCGAGCGCGTGCGCGAGGTCGTCGGGATAGGTCGACTCGTAGGTCACGTAGTCGCCTGTCTCCGGGTGCTCGAAGCCCAGGCGCATGGCGTGCAGCCACTGCCGTTCGAGTCCCAGCCGCTTGGCCAGCGTGGGGTCGGCGCCGTAGGTCAGGTCGCCCACGCAGGGGTGCTTGAGCGCGCTCATGTGCACCCGGATCTGGTGGGTGCGCCCGGTCTCCAGGTGCACCTCGAGCAGGCTGGCGAACCGGTGCGCCTCGAGCGTCTCGTAGTGGGTGATGCTGTGGCGGCCGTCGGCCATCACCGCGAACTTGTAGTCGTGGTGCGGGTGGCGACCGATCGGGGCGTCGACCGTGCCCGAGAGCGGGTCGGGATGTCCCTGGACCAGGGCGTGGTAGGTCTTGTCGACCGTGCGGTGGCGGAACGCGTTCTTGAGCACCGAGTAGGCGTGCTCGGACTTGCAGATCACCATCACGCCACTGGTGCCGACGTCGAGGCGCTGGACGATGCCCTGTCGCTCGCTCGCCCCGCTGGTGGAGATGCGATAGCCCGCGCCGGCGAGGTGACCGACCACGGTGGGGCCGTTCCACCCGGGAGAGGGGTGGACCGCGACGCCCACCGGCTTGTCGATGACCACGATGGCATCGTCGTCGTGGACGATCCGGATGCCCTCGACGATCTCCGCCTTCACCTCGAGCGGGTCGCGCTCGGCCGGGATCGTCACGTCGAGCATCGCTCCGGCGTCGATCCGGTCGCTCTTGGCGACGGCGGCGCCGTCGACGTGCACCAGCCCCTGGGCGATGAGGTCGGCCGCGCGGGTGCGGGAGAAGCCGAACATCCGGGCCATCGCTGCGTCGACCCGCTCGCCGGCGAGACCGTCCGGGACGAGGACCGTGCGCTGGTCGGTGTGGGTGGTCACGCCGCCTCGCGCTCGGAGTCGCGGGTGCCGTCGAGGGCGATGCCCCGGAAGGTCTGCAGGATGATCAGGCCTGCCGCGACGTTGATCCAGATGTCGGCGAGGTTGAAGACGGGCCAGTTGGGGAGCATGAGGAAGTCGACGACGTGCCCGCGGAAGGGCTCCGGCTCGCGCACGATGCGGTCGGTGAGGTTGCCGCCCACACCGCCGAGCAGCAGCCCGAGGGCCAGCGCCCAGCCGATGCTGGCGATCCGGCGGCTCAGCCACAGCACGACCACGACGGCCACCATGGCGAGGCAGGTGAAGACGATGGTGAAGTCGGTGCCGGTGCTGAACGCGGCACCGGGGTTGAACGTCAGGTGGAGCGTGAGCCAGTCGCCGAGGACCGGGATGTCACCGTCGGCCAGCTCCGACAGCGCCCACTGCTTGCTGGCGACGTCGAGGCCGTAGACCACGAGGGCCACCGCCGCGAAGACGATCCGTGCGTCGACGCGGGGTCGAGCCGGGACGGGATCGGCCTGGTCGCTGGGATTCAGCGACGCTCCTCGCGCTGCTTGCATGACATGCACAGTGTGGCATGCGGCACCGCCATCAACCGATTCTTCCCCACCGGGTTGCCACAGGAGTCGCAGACGCCGTAGGAGCCGTCGTCGATGTGGGCCAGCGCCCGCTCGATCTGCACCAGCGTGTCCCGCTCACGGGCGAGGACGGTCAGCTCGTGGTCGCGCTCGAAGCTCGTCGCACCCACGTCGGCCTGGTCGTGACCGGCGCCGTCGCCCGCGTCGCGCATGAGGCCGGCGAGCTCCTGCTCCGACTCCCCCACGATGGCCGCGAGCCGGTCACGGTGCTCCTTGAGCTCCTTGACGACCTCGTTGAGCTCGCCCCTGGTCCACGGGTCCTCGCCGTCGAGCACCACCAGCGTGGAGGGGGTGGCCTTGCGTACCTTCTTCGCCGGCGCTGCCTTCTTGGCAGGCATCGGAGCGGCCTTCGTCACGGGTGCAGCCTTCTTCGTCGAGGTGGAGGTGGTGGGCGCGGCCTTCGCGGCCGTCTTCTTAATGGTCGTCTTCTTCGCGGTTGCCTTCGCGGCGGGGGACTTCTTGGCCGGCGCCTTCCTGGCCGGGGCCTTCGCCGCTGGAGCCTTCTTCGCGGGAGCCTTCGTGGCCGGCGCCTTCTTCGCGGGAGCCGACGTCGCGGCGGCCGTCCTGGAAGGTGTCTTCTTCGCAGGTGTCTTCTTCGCCGGTGTCTTCTTCGCCGCAGTCCTGGAGGGCGGGGCCTTCTTGGCCGGGGCCTTCTTGGCTGGCGCCTTCTTCGCCGGGGCCTTCTTCGCCGGCGCCTTCTTCGCCGGGGCCTTCTTCGCCGCGGCCTTCTTGGCGGGGGCCTTCTTCGTCGACGTCTTGCCGGCAGCGGCGTCGTCCGGGCTCGCGGCGCTCTTGCGACCGATCACCCGCTTGGCAGCTGCGGCCGCGGTGCCGGCCAGGGACTTGCGCGTGGTGCCAGCCATCTCCGAGGGCCTCCAGCATCCTCCAGGTGTGGCGGGAACCACACGGTGGCAGGGAGGCTAGCCGGTGCACCCTGACGAACCAACCTCGGCTCGCCGAAATGCGAGAACGACCACCCCGAGGGGCGGTCGTTCTCGATGCTGGGCGTCGGTCGCGACGATCAGTTCTCGTCGTCGCCGAGGACCGAGCGCAGGCGCTTCGGCGCGTTGCCGCTGTCGACCGGAGCCTGCGTCTCGCTGCCGTTGGCCAGGGCCTCGAGCTGCTGCGTGAAGTAGGTCTTCAGGCGGGAGCGGTACTCGCGCTCGAACTGGCGGAGGGTCTCGACATCGCTGTTGAGCTTGTCGCGCTCCTTCTCCAGGTCGCCGAACATCTGCTGGCGGCGCTCGGCGGTCTCGGAGTCGAGCATCTGCGAGCGCTGGCGGGCGTCGGCCTCCATGCGGTCGGCCTTCGTCTTGGCCTCGGACTCGACCCGCTCGGCCTTGGTGCGCGCGGCGCCGACGATGCGGTCGGCCTCGTTCTTCGCGTCCTCGACGAGCTCGTCGGCGTTGCGCGTCGCGATCTCGAGCAGGCGCGCGGCGGCGTTGGACGCCTCCGGCACGGTCTGCACGCGGACCGTCTCCACAGGAGCGGCTGCCACGGGCGCCGGGGCGGCCCGCTGGGGCTCCGGCTCCGGCTCGGGCTCGGGCTCCGGCTCGGCAGCGGCCGGGGCGAACGACGTGGTCGCCGGGGCGGACGTCGACGGGCCGCCGGACTGCGCAGCCGACAGCTTGGACCGGAGATCGTCGTTCTCCTTGGTCAGCCGGGCGAGCTCGGCCTCGACCTCGTCGAGGAACTGGTCCACCTCGCCCATGTCGTAGCCCTCACGGAGACGGACAGGCGTAAAGCGCTTGTTGCTCACGTCCTCAGGCGTCAGCGGCATGACCTCACCCAAACTTTCACTCTTCGATGCACGGTGGCTCTGCTGTCAGAAGACAATAGCGCCCGGGACGCCACCGGGCACAGTGACCCGTGTGACGGATGGTTCTAGAGGCCGAAGATGGTCGCGACCACGTTGAGCAGCAGCCATGCTCCCACCATCACCAACAGGAAGCTCAGGTCCAGGGCGACCTGACCGATGCGGAGCGGCGGGACGACACGACGCAGGGCCACGATCGGCGGGTCGGTGGCGGAGTACACGCCTTCGAGGGCCACGAGCAGCGGCCCCTTGGGCTCCCACCGGCGCGCGAACACCTGCACCCAGTCCACGATGAACCGGATCCAGAGCAGGCCGATGAAGATGAACAGGATGTACCAGAGGATCGAACCGAAGATCACCACGACTGAATTATGGATCAGCTCTGGTTGAAGAAGCCGTCCTCGGCGATCCGCTCCTTGTCCTCGGCCGAGACCGCGACGTTGGGCGGCGAGAGCAGGAAGACCTTGTTGGTCACCCGCTCGATGGACCCGCGCGTGGCGAAGATCAGGCCGGCGGCGAAGTCGACGAGACGCTTCGCGTCGTTGTCGTCCATCTCGCTGAGGTTCATGATCACGGGCGTGCCGTCACGGTAGTTCTCACCGACGAGACGGGCCTCGTTGTAGTTGCGGGGGTGGAGGGTGGTGATGCGGCTCAACTCGGCCACGACTCCTGTCTGGACCGAGGCCGGACGACGGCGCTCGGCGAGGTCGGACACAGGGGCAGGGCGACGCTCGCGCACGACCGGGCGCTGGTCGACAGCGTCCTGGGTCGTGGTCTCGCTGTCGTCGTCGTAGTCGTCGTAGTGGCCGGTGTCCTCGAGCAGGCCGAGGTACTCGCCGATCTTGCGCATCGCGCCGCTCATGAGACTTTTCCTCCGCTAGACCTGGCACCCGGGACCGGGCACCTGTTGACTGTTGTGGACATTACTGGACCGTGGGCCTCTCACCGAGGACCGCGGAGCCGACACGCACGTGTGTCGCGCCGTGGCGGATCGCCGCCTCGAGGTCGCCGCTCATCCCGGCCGACAACGCGGTCGCCCGCGGGTGGTCGCGCACGAACGTCTCACGGACCTCGGCGAGCCTGGCGAAGGCCGCGTCGGCGTCCTCCCCCAGCGGCGCGACGGCCATGAGGCCGCACAACCGGAGCATGCCGGCCTCCTCGACGCGCCGAGCCAGGTCGGCGAGGTCGGCGGGCGCCGCGCCGGACCGGTTGTCGGCGCCGGGCGGGTCGAGGCTGACCTGGAGCAGCACGTCGACGTCGCGACCCCGCGAGTGCGCGCCGCGTGCGAGCGGGCCGACCAGCTTGGCCCGGTCGACCGACTCCACGACGTCGGCGTAGGAAGCGACGGCCGCGGCCTTGTTGGACTGGAGGCCGCCGATGAAGTGCCAGCGCAGGCCGAGGTCGGCGCACTCGGCGGCCTTCGCCTCGGCCTCCTGGTGGCGGTTCTCCCCCACGTCGGTGACGCCCAGCTCGGCGAGCAGCCGGACGTCGGAGGCCGGGAAGAACTTGGTGACCACGACGAGCGACACGTCGTCCTCCGAGCGCCCGGCCTCGGCGCACGCGGCGGCGATACGGCGGCGTACGACGTCGAGGCTCGCAGCGACCTCGTCACCGCGGCTCACGACTCCCTCCAGACCACGCCGGCGAAGCGCAGGGCGGCGTCGCCGTCGCGTCGGTAGGACGGCCAGCGGTCGTCCTCGCGCGTGCAGGCGTCGACCGCGCGTACGTCGTCGACACCCTCCGCCTCGAGCTGGGCGCGCACCCCCGCCCCGAGGTCGAGGGCGGGCGTGCCCCACGACGTCGTGGCCCGCGACGCAGGCACGAGCGAGGCGACCTCCCCCTGCATCTGCTGCGGCACCTCGTAGCACCGGCCGCAGATGTGCGGCCCGATCCAGGCGGTGAGCCGGGTGGCGTCGAGCTCGCGCAGGCGCTTGACGGCCTGCGGAACGACCCCGAGCGCGAGGCCGCGTCGGCCCGCGTGCACGGCCGCCACCGCACCCTCGGGGGATGCGAGCAGCAGCGGCACACAGTCGGCCGCCCGCGCCATCAGGGC
This sequence comes from uncultured Nocardioides sp., assembly GCF_947488025.1. Classification (GTDB taxonomy): domain Bacteria; phylum Actinomycetota; class Actinomycetes; order Propionibacteriales; family Nocardioidaceae; genus Nocardioides. The sequence continues at coordinate 207,047 of NZ_CANKYS010000002.1, forward strand.
CACGTCGCCGCGCGTGGTGGCCAGCGCGTCCACGTCGAGGACCGGGTGGTCGGCGACGTCGGCGTCGCCGACCACGTGCAGGTCGGCACCGTGCACCTGGTGCATCACCCAGGGCGTCCTGCCGGTCGCCGCGGCGACGTCGGCCAGCACGGTGGCCCGCGCCCGGCTCACGTCGGCGACGATCGGCAGGGGCTCGGTGAAGCCCACGGCCACGGCGCCGTGCGCCGTGGCCAGGGTGTCGCGGTGCAGGAACCTCACTTCAGGAAGTCAGGGACGTCGAGGTCGTCGTCGTCGAACTGCACCTGACGGGCCGGCCGCGACGGGGCAGGCTGCTGCGACTGCTGGCCCTGCTGCGACTGCTGGCCGCCGTGCTGGCCCTGCTGCGAGGGCGCCGACTGCGAGCGGTCGTCGCGCGTCGACGGGGCGAACGTCGCCTGCGCCGGGCTGGCGGACGCCGGCTCGTTGCGCGCCGGGGCCTGCGGGGTCGAGGAGAGCTGCTGCGCCGCCGCGCGGGTCTGCTCCTGCGTCTGGGCCGGCTGGCCCTGGCGCAGCACGTTGCCGTCGGAACGACGCTTGGGCATGCCGCCGTCGAAGCCGGCCGCGATGACGGTGACGCGCACCTCGTCGCCGAGGGCGTCGTCGATCGTCGCGCCGAAGATGATGTTGGCCTCGGCGTGCGCGGCCTGCGAGACGAGGGCCGCGGCCTCGTTGATCTCGAACAGGCCGAGGTCGGAGCCGCCGGCGATGGAGAGCAGCACGCCGTGCGCACCCTCGATGCTGGCCTCGAGCAGGGGGCTCGAGACAGCCATCTCCGCAGCCGCGACGGCACGGTCCTCGCCGCGGGCCGAGCCGATGCCCATCAGGGCGGAGCCGGCGTTGGCCATCACGGACTTCACGTCGGCGAAGTCGAGGTTGATCAGGCCGGGGGTGGTGATCAGGTCGGTGATGCCCGAGACACCCTGCAGCAGCACCTGGTCGGCCTGCTTGAAGGCGTCGAGGATCGACACGTTGCGGTCGGTGATCGACAGCAGCCGGTCGTTGGGGATCACGATGAGGGTGTCGACCTCCTCGCGGAGCTGGCTGATGCCCTCCTCCGCCGAGTTGGCGCGACGACGACCCTCGAAGGCGAACGGGCGCGTCACCACGCCGATCGTCAGGGCACCCAGCGAACGGGCGATGCGGGCCACGACCGGCGCGCCGCCGGTGCCGGTGCCGCCACCCTCGCCGGCGGTCACGAAGACCATGTCGGCGCCCTTGATGACCTCCTCGATCTCGTCGGCGTGGTCCTCGGCGGCCTTGGCGCCCACGTCGGGGTTGGCGCCGGCTCCGAGGCCGCGGGTGAGCTCACGCCCGATGTCGAGCTTGACGTCGGCGTCGCTCATCAGGAGTGCCTGGGCATCGGTGTTGATGGCGATGAACTCGACGCCCTTGAGGCCGACCTCGATCATGCGGTTGACGGCGTTGACGCCGCCGCCACCGATGCCGACGACCTTGATGATCGCCAGGTAGTTCTGTGCTGCTGCCACGGCTCCGGGGCCTTCCTCGAGTGGGTCTGTGAAGTCTGGGGGTGAAGTCTGGATGGACGAGGTTCCTGCACCCTCCGCGGCCCGCGGAACTCTAACCGTGAGCCTGAGGGTTATAGTTATGTCAACCTCGCCTTTCGCAAGACATTAGGCACCGAGCACCGCGATTCCCCGTCGGACACGCCCGCGCGTCCCAGGTCGGCGAAGAATTTCTGGGCCGCGGCGTCAGGGGGTGGTGCGATAGGTGGGGTTCCCCGGGACGCTGACGTCGTAGTAGGGGGCCCGCTGCGCGGCCAGCAGCTTGTCGACCACCTGGGCCTTGAGCTGCGACTCCTCTGCACTCCCCCACAGCACCTGGCGCTTGTCGCGCAGGACGAGGGTGATCTGGTCGACGGTGGCCACCTCGACGTGGTCGACCCGCGTCACGAGGTCCTCCGGCAACGCGCTGACCACGGTGGCCGCCTCGCGCAGCGCGTCGGTGCCGGCGTTGGCCCCGGGGCGTACGCGTGGCATCTGCCGGGGGACGGTCTCGTAGTCGCGGAACACGACGCCGTCGGCGTCGAGGCCGCGGAGCCTGCCGGCGAGCTCCACCACCGCCACCGCGGTGCGCTCGACCACGGAGATCCGTACGGCGTCGGGCCAGGTGCGGGTGACGTCGACGGACTCCACCTCGGCGAGCGAGCCGACGCGGGCACCGGCCCGGCCGAGGTCGACGAGGGCGAGCTGGTCGCCCACCGGGACGTCGGCGACCTCGCGGATCCGGCCGTCGCTCAGCAGGCTGTTGCCGACCACCTCGACCCGCTTGACCTGCAACCTGGTCGAGAAGAAGACCAGGTGGACCGACGTGGCCAGCAGCGCCAGGAGCAGCAGCGCGGCCACGACGTAGCGCAGGGACAGCCAGCGACGGGCCCACTGCCGCCGCGCGAAGCGGCGGCGCGTCCGGCGCTCCGAGCGGTTCCGACGGGCGTCGTGCTTGCTGCCCCCCACGCCCGACCCGGTGTCGTCCCGCGGGGCGCCCGCGCCGGGCTCGCCGCTGCCGGTGCTCGTGGTCCCGCCTGCGTCGCGCGCGCCCCGCTCCGGCGCCTCGCGGTCCACTCAGCCACCTCCGAGCAGGTCGAGCACCCGCGGCCCGACGCCCGTGATGTCGCCCGCGCCGAGGGTGATGACCAGGTCGCCCGGTCGCGCGCGCTCGGCGAGCGCCTGCGCGGCTGCACCCAGGCCGTCGACGTAGGTGACGTGCTGGACGGGCAGCGGAACGGCGTCGGCGACGAGCAGGCCGGTGACGTCGGGATCGGGATCCTCGCGGGCGACGTAGACGTCGAGCACGACGACCTCGTCGGCCGCCCCGAGCTCGCGTCCCATCGCCTCGCCGAAGATCCGCGTGCGCGAGACCAGGTGGGGCTGGAAGGCGGCGACGACGCGACCCTCGCCGGCGAGTGCGCGGGCGGCCTCGAGGTCGCCGCGGATCTCGACGGGATGGTGGGCGTAGGAGTCGTAGACACGCACGCCGCCCACCTCGCCCTTGAGCTCCATCCGGCGACCCGTGCCGGTGAAGTCGCCCAGCCCCTCGGCCAGGGCGTCGAACGGCAGGTCGAGGCGCAGGCCCATGGCCAGCGCGGCCACCGCGTCGAGGACGTAGTGGCGGCCCGGGATGCGCAGGCGCAGCTCGCCGAGGACGTCGTCGCCGCGGGTGACCCGGCACGAGGAGGTGGAGCCGTCGAGCGTGAGGTCGCGCACGCGCAGGTCGGCCTCGGGCGACTCCCCCACCGTGACGACGTCGAGGCCGCGCTCGCGGGCCAGCCCGGCGAGCCGCGCGGCACCCGGGTCGTCGACCACGCAGACGAGGAAGCCGTCGCGGTCGAGGGTGTCGGCGAAGTCCTCGAAGGCGCGGTGGTAGGCCTCCTCGGTGCCCCAGTTGTCGAGGTGGTCGGCCTCGACGTTGGTGACGATCGCGGCGTGGGGCCGGTAGTGGAGGAAGGCGCCGTCGCTCTCGTCGGCCTCGGCGACGAACAGGTCGTCGGCCCCGGCGTCGGCGTTGCGGCCGGTGGCGGTCAGCACGCCACCGACGGCGTACGACGGATCGACCCCGGCCGCGAGCAACGCGGAGGTGAGCAAACCCGTGGTCGTCGTCTTGCCGTGGGTGCCGGCGACGGCGAGGACGCGCGTCCCGGCCATCACCGCGGCGAGCCCGGCCGAGCGCGGCAGGATCCGCAGGCCGCGGCGTCGGGCCTCGAGCACCTCGGGGTTGTCCTCGCGCGCGGCGGTCGTCACGACCAGCGTGTCGGCGCCCCCGACGTGGGCGGCGTCGTAGCCGAGGTGGCACACCACGCCGAGCTCGCGCAGCGCGGGCAGGAACGGGGTGTCGTGGTCGTCGCTGCCGGTGACGGTGATGCCGCGCTGCGCCAGGATGCGGGCGATGGCGGAGATGCCGGCACCGCCGATGCCGACGCAGTGCACCCGTCCCAGCTCCTCGGCCGGCAGCACCTCGTCGGGGACCGGGATCCTCACGCGCGCGCACCTCCGGCGTCGAGGATCATGCGGGCGAGCTTCTCGTCGGCGTCGAGCGGGATCACACCGGTGGCGGCGGCCCCCATGGCGGCGAGTCGCGCCGTGTCGTTGACCAGTCCGGGGATGCTGGCCGCGACCCACTCCGGGGTCAGGGCGGCGTCGGACACGAGCAGCCCGCCACCGGCGTCGACGACCGGACGCGCGTTGAGCGCCTGCTCGCCGTTGCCGATCGGCAGCGGGACGTAGACGGCCGGCAGGCCGACGCCGGAGACCTCGGTGACGGTGTTGCTGCCCGCGCGGCAGAGCACGGCGTCGGCGGCGGCGTAGGCGAGGTCCATCCGGTCGACGTAGTTGAGCACGACGTAGGGCACCTCCCCCGACGCGACGCTGAGCTCGTGCTTGGGTCCGACGACGTGCAGCACCTGCACGCCTGCGGCGGCGAGGGCGGGCGCCGCCCCGGAGACAGCCGCGTTGATGCGCGCAGCGCCCTGCGAGCCGCCCGTGACCATGAGGGTCGGGAGGTCGGCGCGCAGCCCGAAGGCGGCCAGGGCCTCGGCACGCAGCGCACCCCGGTCCATCGTCGAGATGAGCCGGCGGATCGGCAGGCCGGTGCACACGGCACGCGGCAGGTCGGTGCCGGGGAAGCTGGTGGCGACGTGCCTGGTCATGCGGGCGCCGAGCTTGTTGGCGATGCCGGGGATCGCGTTGCCCTCGTGCACCACGATGGGCAGGCCGCGCTTGCGGGCGGCGAGATAGGCGGGCACCGAGACGTAGCCGCCGAAGCCGACGACGACGTCGGGACGCACCCGGTCGACCACCTCCAGGGCGGCGGCGCGCGCGGCGCGCAGGCGGGTCGGCGTACGGAGCAGGTCGGGGCCGGGCCGGCGCGGGAGCGGGACCCGAGGCACCACCTCGAGCGGGAGCCCGGCCTCGGGGACGAGGCGGGCCTCGAGCCCCTCGCGGGTGCCGAGGCAGGTGACCTCGGTCGTCGGGTCGAGCCGGCGCAGGGCGTCGGCAGTGGCGAGCAGGGGCGAGGTGTGGCCGGCGGAGCCGCCGCCGGCGAGAAGAACGCGCATCAGGGGCAAATCTAGCGAGCGGGACCCGCGGACAGACCGGCGGAGCGGTTGCGTCGGCGCGCCGCCAGCGCGGCCGCGGCCTCGGGCTCGCGGCGCGCGAAGCCGATCACGAGACCCAGGGCCACGAGGGAGGGCAGCAGCGCCGACCCGCCGTAGGACACGATCGGGAGCGGGATGCCGATGACCGGCAGGACGGCGAGCACCATGCCGACGTTGATCATCATCTGGCCGAGCAGCCACACCACGATGCCGAAGGTGGCGTAGCGGACGAACGGGTCCTCGGTGCTGAGGGCGACACGGACCGCGGCGTAGGCGATCGTGAAGAACAACCCGATGACGAGCAGCGTGCCGACGAGGCCGAGCTCCTCCCCCAGCACCGCGAAGATGAAGTCGGTGTGCGCCTCGGGCAGGTCGCCCCACTTCTGGGCGGAGGCGCCGATGCCCTGGCCGAACCAGCCACCGCTCGACAGGGCGTAGAGACCGTGGGCCGGCTGCCAGCCCGCGTCGGTGTAGTCCTTGAACGGGTCGGTGAAGTTGGTGATGCGCTCGAGCCGCTCCGGGTCGGTGGCGGCGAGGGCGACGGCGGCGACGCCGAGCACCGACAGGCTGAGCCCGAAGAGCCTCAGGGGCGCCCCGACCACCCACAGCATGCCGAGGAGGATGGCCGCCAGCACCATCGCGGTGCCGAGGTCGCGGCCGACCAGCACGAGGGCGATGACGGCGAAGAGCCCGGGCACGACCGGCACCAGCAGGTGGTGCAGCTCGCGCAGCCGGCGCTCCTTGTGGGCGTAGATGTTGGCGGCCCACAGCACGATCGCGAGCTTCGCGATCTCGGCGGGCTGGATGTTGACCGGACCGAGGGCGAGCCAGTTCTTGTTGCCGTTGACCAGCACGCCGAACTGGGCGACGAGGGCGAGCAGCACGAGGGCCACCAGGAAGCCCGGGTAGGCGAGCCTGCGGACGTGCCGCACCGGGATCCGGGACGCGATCCACGCCGCGGGCAGCCCGAGCGCGACCCACAGCAGCTGACGCTTCACCACGGCGTAGGAGTCGTCGTAGGTGAGGTAGGAGCGCACACTGGACGCGCTGAGCACCATGATCAGGCCGATGGTGAGCAGCAGGGCCGACGAGCCGAGCAGCAGGTAGTAGGACGCGAGCGGCTTGTCGAGCGCCTCGCGGACCGAACGCAGGCCCGCGACGAGTCCCGACCCGAGCGGTGGACGCCGGACCCCGGCCGTCCCGCCGCCCTGATGGGGCTGGTGGGGCTGGTGGGGCTGCGCGGACTGCGGCTCCAGCGACGGGCCGACGTCCAGGCCGACTCCTCCGGGGTTCGCGGTGGTCATCGTCGCGGCTCCCCTCGGGTCGGTGGCTGCTAGTCGCTGTCGGGCTGGTCTGGGTGGCGGGGCTGGTCGGTGCGGGTGATGTGCGCGTGGACGGCGGCCGCGAACGCGTCGCCGCGGGCGCCGTAGTTGGCGAACATGTCCATGGAGGCGCACCCCGGCGCGAGCAACACCGTGTCACCGGACCTGGCGAGCCCGGCGGCCGCGTCGACCACGCGCTCCATCGGATCCCCAGTCTCGTCGGCGCCCACATCGATGACCGGCACATCGGGCGCGTGTCGCGAAAGAGCGTCGGCGACGACCTGCCGGTCGCGTCCGAGCAGCACGACGCCGCGAAGCCGGCCGCGCACGGCGGCGACGAGGTCGTCGAACCGGGCGCCCTTGGCGAGCCCGCCCGCGATCCACACGATGTCGTCGTACGCGGACAGCGAGGACTGGGCGGCGTGGGGGTTGGTGGCCTTCGAGTCGTCGATCCACGTGACGCCGGCGGCCTCGGCGACGTGGGCGATGCGGTGGCCGTCGGGACGGAAGGCGCGCAGGCCGTCACGCACGGCCTGCTGGCTGACGCCGTGGGCGCGGGCCAGCGCGGCCGCGGCCAGGGCGTTGGCGACGAAGTGGGGTGCGGGCGACGCGAGGTCGCCCAGCGTGCACAGCTCGGCGGCGCTGGTCGCCCGGTCCTCGATGAACGCGCGGTCCACGAGGAGGTCCTCGACGACGCCGAGGTCGCCCGGGGCCGGCGTGCCGAGGGTGAAGCCGACGGCCCGGGCGCCCTCGACGACGTCGGCCTCGCGGACCATGTCCTCGGTGGCGGGGTCGGCGAGGTTGTAGACGCAGGCGAGCTGCACGCCGTCGTAGACGCGGGCCTTGTCTGCCGCGTAGACCTCCATGCCGGTCCGGGCGCCCGGGTCCACGCCTGCGCCCGGCTCGTCGTCGTACCAGTCGAGGTGGTCCTCGGCGATGTTGAGCACCACGGCCGACTCCGCGGCCATCGAGCGCGTGTAGTGGAGCTGGAAGCTGGAGAGCTCGACGGCCATCACGTCGTAGGGCTCGGGGTCCATCACCGCCTCGACGATCGGCAGACCGACGTTGCCGACCGCGACGGCGCGGAGCCCGGCGGCGGTGAGGATGGACTGGAGCATCTGTACCGTCGTGGTCTTGCCGTTGGTGCCGGTGACGGCCAGCCACGGCGCGGGGGCGTCGGGGTCGCGCAGCCGCCACGCCAGCTCGACCTCCCCCCACACGGGGATGTCGCGCTCGACGGCTTGGGCGAGGAGCGGCGCGGTGGGCTTCCACCCGGGCGAGGTGACCACGAGGTCGACGTCGTCGGGCAGCACGCCGGTCGCGCCCGGCTCGAGCCGGACTGTCGCGCCCAGCGTCTCGAGGAGCTGCGCCTTCTCCGCCTTCTCCTCGCTGGTCGACTCGTCGAGCGCCGTCACCTGCGCGCCGAGGAACAGCAGGTTGTCGGCGGCCGCGAAGCCGGAGACGCCGAACCCGGCGACGACGACGCGTACGCCGGACCAGTCACTGGTGCGGCCGAGCTGCTCGACGTCGGGCGGGGTGCGCGGGGTGCTATCCAATGCCGGCGACCCACTCGGCGTAGAAGATGCCGAGGCCGGTGGCGACGGCGAGGCCGGTCACGATCCAGAAGCGGATCACGATCGTCACCTGCTCCCAGCCGAGCATCTCGAAGTGGTGGTGCAGCGGCGTCATGCGGAAGACGCGGTGCCCGGGCTGGATCTTGAAGACCGACCGCACGAGCCCGCTCGCGCGGCTGAGCTTGAAGACGGAGACCTGGATCATCACCGACAGGGTGATCGCCACGAAGAGACCGCCGATGATGACGAGCAGCAGCTCGGTGCGCGTCATGATCGCGAAGCCGGCCATCGCGCCGCCCAGCGCGAGGGACCCGGTGTCGCCCATGATGATCTGGGCGGGCGAGGCGTTCCACCACAGGAAGCCGAAGCAGGCGCCGGTGATGGCCGCGGCGACGACGGCGAGGTCGAGCGGGTCGCGGACCTCGTAGCACTTGGGTCCGGCCTCGAGCGCGCACGACTGGCTGTTCTGCCAGATGTTGACCAGCGTGTAGGCGGCGAAGACCAGGATCGAGGCGCCCGCCGCGAGCCCGTCGAGCCCGTCGGCGAGGTTCACCGCGTTGCTGGCGCCGGTGACGATGAGCCAGATCAGCAGGATCGCCAGGAACGTCGGGAGCGCGAAGCCCTCGTAGTCGCGGATGAAGGACAGGTGGTTGGACGCCGGTCGCCAGCCGCGCTCGTCCTCGAGCACCGGGGACAGCGCGAGGAACCCGAAGACCAGCCCGACGACAGTCTGGCCGATCATCTTGGCGCGGCTGCGCAGGCCGAGGTTGTGCTGCCGGCTCACCTTGAGGAAGTCGTCGAGGAAGCCGACCGCGCCGATGCCCACCAGCAGGAACAGCAGCAGCAGCGCCGAGGCGGTCGGGGCGGTCTGGGTGATCAGCTTGGCCGCGAAGTAGCCGATGACCGTGGCGAGGATGATCACCGCCCCGCCCATGGTGGGCGTGCCGCGCTTGACGTGGTGGGTGGTGGGTCCGTCGTCGCGGATCGGTTGGCCGAATCCCTGCCGGGTGAAGAACCTGATGGCGTAGCGCGTGCCGAGCAGGGAGATCAGCAGGGAGAGGCCTCCTCCGAACAGGATGGCTCTCATGCGGTGCTTCCTTCCTTGCCGCTCCCGGTCAGGTCGTCGGCGATCAGTTCCAGCGCCGCCCCCCGCGATGCCTTCACCAGGACGACATCAGCAGCCGAGACATTGTGCCGCAGCCAGTCGGCGGCTTCGTCACGCCCCGCCGTGGTCCTGCTCACTCCCCCACCTCCGACGGCGGCGAAGCCGTCCGCGATCCCGGCCGCGTCGTCACCCACGGCCACCAGCACGTCGACCCCGGAGCGGGCGGCGTAGGCCCCGACCTCCCGGTGGGCCTCGGCCGCACCGTCGCCGAGCTCCAGCATCTGCCCCAGCACGGCGACCGTACGCCGACCGGTGCGGGCGCCGATGCCCGCGAGCGTCTCGAGCGCGGCGCACATAGACTCGGGGTTGGCGTTGTAGGCGTCGTTGAGCACGACGAGCCCGTCGGGGCGCTCGGACAGCTCCATGCGCCAGCGACTGGCCGGGACGGCGTCGGCGAGCGAGTCGGCCACGGTGTCGAGGTCGAGCCCGGCGGCGAGGGCCATGGCGGCAGCAGCGGCTGCGTTGCGCCACTGGAAGGCGCCGACCTGGGCGAGGTGGACGGTGGCGCCGGAGCCGCGGTGGGCCAGCTCGAAGGACTGGCGGCCCAGCTCGTCAGTGGTGACCTCGCTGACGGCGACGTCGGGGGTGCGGCCGTCCGCAGCCGCACCGAAGGTGACGACCTGCGCCGCGGTGCGCGTGGCCATGGCGGCCACGAGGTCGTCGTCGGCGTTGAGCACGGCGGTGCCGTCGGCGGGCAGCGCCTCGACGATCTCCCCCTTCGCCGCTGCGATCGCCTCGCGGCTGCCGAACTCACCGATGTGGGCCGTGCCGACGTTGAGCACCGCGGCGACCCGGGGCGGGGCGATGGCGCAGAGCTCGGCGACGTGGCCGACGCCCCGCGCACCCATCTCGACGACCAGGTAGCGCGTGTCGGGCGTCGCCCGCAGCACGGTCAACGGCACGCCGAGCTCGTTGTTGAAGTTGCCGCGCGTGGCGATCGTCGGCCCGGCCTCCGACAGCAGGTGGGCGAGGTAGTCCTTCGTGCCGGTCTTGCCCTGGGATCCGGTCATCGCCAGCACCACGGTGTCGGGCAGCCGGTCCACGACGTGGCGGGCGAGCAGCCCCAGCGCCGCGGTCACGTCGTCGACGACGACGGTGGGCAGGTCGGTGGGTCGGCTGCCCAGCGCCGCGGCCGCACCGGCCGCACCGGCTGCGGCTGCCAGGTCGTGGCCGTCCACGCGCTCGCCGGCGATCGCCACGAACAACCCACGCGCCTCCGGCGTACGGGTGTCGACGAACGCGCCCCCGCTGACGACCGCCTCGCCGTGAGCGGTGCCGCCGACGACCTCGGCGATCTCGTCCAGGGTCATCTCGATCATGCGTCGCTCCCGGTCCGGTCCGTGCCGTCGTGACCGGCACCCAGCGCGGCGACCTCCTCCGCGGCGACGACCCGGTCGTCGAAGGGGTGGACCACGTCGCCGACCTCCTGCCCGGACTCGTGGCCCTTGCCGGCGATCAGCACGACGTCGCCGGGTCGCGCGCGGCGGAGGGCCTCACGGATCGCGAGCCGGCGGTCGCCGACCTCGACGACCTCCGCCGGACCCTGGGCGCCGGCCAGGACCGCGGCGCGGATCGACGCGGGGTCCTCGGTGCGGGGGTTGTCGTCGGTGACCACCACGACGTCGGCGAGACGTGCGGCGATCTCGCCCATCACCGGACGCTTCACGGTGTCGCGGTCGCCGCCCGCGCCCACCACGACCACGACCTGCCCGTCGGTCAACGGGCGCAGCGTGGCCAGCACGGCCTCGAGCGCGTCGGGCTTGTGGGCGTAGTCGACGACCACGGTGAAGTCCTGCCCGGCGGAGACCTGCTCCAGCCGTCCCGGCACCCCGCCCACCCGGGCGATGCCGTCGGCGACCTGCCGGGCGTCGAGCCCGGCGAGCGCGGCCGAGGCGATCGCGGCCAGCGCGTTCGAGACGTTGAACTCGCCCGGGACGTGGACCTCCGCGCGCAGCTCGACGCCGGGGCCGAGCACGGTGAAGGTCGCGCCGCCCGCGGTCAGGTCGACGTCGACCGCCCGCCAGTCGGCGTCGGCGCCGCGGGAGGAGTACGTCGACATCGGGATGCCGGCGACGTCCAGCAGGCGACGGCCGAACTCGTCGTCGACGTTGGTCAGCCCGACCCGCGCCCGCTCCGGGGTGAAGAGACCGGCCTTCGCGGCGAAGTAGTCGTCGAGGTCGGCGTGGAAGTCGAGGTGGTCGCGACCGAGGTTGAGGAAGGTCGCGACGTCGAAGACGACGCCGTCGACCCGGCCGAGCACGAGGGCGTGGCTGGAGACCTCCATCGCACAGGTGTCGACGCCGCGCTCGCGCATCACCGCGAAGAGGCCGTGCAGGTCCGGTGCCTCCGGCGTCGTGAGCTGGGTCTTCACGTCCTCCCCCGCGATCCGGGTGCCCACGGTGCCGATGACGGCCGAGGTGACCCCGGCCTCGGTGAGCCCCTGCTCGAGCACGCGGGTGGTGGTGGTCTTGCCCTGGGTGCCGGTGACGCCTATGACGCGCAGGCCCGTCGCCGGCTCGCCGTAGATCCGGGCGGCGAGGCGGCCGAGGACACGGCGCGGGTCGGGCACCACGACGGCCGGCGTGCCCGCGGGCAGCCGGTCGAGGCCGGCCGGGTCGGTCAGCACGGCGACGGCGCCGGCCGCGACGGCCTGGGGTGCGAAGTCGGCTCCGTGGGCGCGGGCGCCCGGCAGGGCGGCGTACAGGTCACCGGGCCGGATGCGTGCGGTGCTCAGCGAGATCCCGGAGACGGCGACGCCGAGGTCGCCGTGGACGGTCACGTCGGTCGCGGCCGAGAGCCACTGGGCGAGCTCGGTCGCAGGGGTCGACGGGACCCGCTGGGGTCGCGCCGCACTCACAGGCTCGTGCACCGACCGAGCGTATCGAGTCACCACTCGACGGGCAGGCGCGACGGCTTGCCGTCGGTCGGCTCGACGCCGTAGCGGCCCAGGACGTAGCCCATGATCCGGGAGAAGACCGGACCGGCGATCGAGCCGCCGCCCCCGTCGACCTTGGGTGCGTGGACGACGACGTAGACGGTGAAGCGGGCGTCGTCGGCGGGCGCGAAGCCGCCGAAGGACACCGACGTGCTGCCGTCGTAGCCGGTGCCGTCGCTGGCGACGCGCTGGGCGGTGCCGGTCTTTCCGGCCACGAGGTAGCCGGGCACCTGCGCGGCGGGCGCCACGCCGTCCTCGGGGTCGACCACCTTCTCCATCATGCGGGCGGTCGCCCGGGCGGCCTGCTTGCTGACGACCCGGGTGCGGGTGGCGACGTCGGTGCCGACGGTGACCCCGTCGTCGGTGACGGCAGAGCCGGCGATGAGGCTCGGTGAGACCCGCACGCCCCCGTTGGCGACCGTGTTGACCGCCGCCGCCATCTGGGCGACGTTGACCGACAGGGACTGGCCGAAGGCGACGCGGTCCTTGGTCTGCGAGGTCATCGCCTCGCCCGGCGTGAGGATGCCCGGGGTCTCGCCGCGTACGCCGACGTCGGTGCGCTGGCCGAGGCCGAACTTCTGCAGGTAGGTGACCAGCTCGACCGGGGAGAACGCGTCGGCGGCGAGCACGGTGCCGATGTTGGACGACTTGGCGATGATGCCCGCCAGCGTGAGCCGGATGGTGCCGTGGTCGAACCAGTCACCGATCACCCGATCCTGGCGCGCGAGGTTGGGCGGCACCTTGAACCGCTGGCGCGGGAACGCCTTGCCGGCGTCGATGAGGGAGGCAGCGGTGAGCACCTTCTCCACCGAGCCGGGCTCGTAGGTGTCGCTCATCGCGCGCGAGCCGAGGTCGTCCTGGTCGGCCTCGGTGGGCGCGTTGGCGTCGAAGGTGGGCACGTCGGCGAGCGCGAGGATCTCACCGGTGCGGGTGTCCATGACGACAGCGGCGCCGCTCTCGGCGCGGTACTGCCGCACCGACTGGGCGAGAACCTTCTGGGTGAACCACTGCAGGTCGCGGTCGATGGTCGTGCGCAGGGGCGCGCCGTTCTGCGCCGCCTTCAGCGTGCTCTCGCGCAGCGGGATCCGGACGCCCTTGCCGGAGTTGGACTGCCACGTGGCCTCGCCGTCGACGCCGGCCAGCTGCTCGTCGAAGGTGCGCTCGAAGCCGCCGAGCGGCTCGTCGGTGCCCATGTAGCCGAGCAGGTTGGCGGCGACGTCGCCGGAGGGGTAGGAGCGGATCGGGTCGTCCTGGAGGCTGATGCCGGTGAAGCCGGCCTCGTCGAGGGCCGCGAGCGTGTCGCCGGCGAGGGTGCTGGGCACCCGTCGGGCGACGTACTCGTAGCGGCTGCCCTCCTTGCGACCGCGCAGCGCCGTGAGGGTCTTGAAGTAGTCGACCGAGAGCCGCTCGGAGAGCAGGCGCGCGAGCTCGGGCGCGCGGTCGGCCGTCAGGTCGGGGTCGGCGATGACCATCTTGCCCTTGACGGAGTCGGCCAGGGGTACGCCGTTGCGGTCGAGGATGTCGCCCCGCTCGGCCACGAGCGGGAGCCGCACCGCGCCCTCGGCGGCCGCGCGGACGGCGTAGGAGCGGGGGTCGACGCCCTGGAGCTGGACGAGCCGGGCGCCGAAGAAGGAGAGGACGATCGCGATGAGGACGAACCCGATGCGCAGTCGCAGCATCGGTGCGCCACGTGAGGCGCCGCGCTTGCCGGTGGCGCGGGTGCTCGGCACTGGTCTCCCTCAGTTCCCGGACGGTCCCCCTGCTGGGCCCGGCCTGCTCGACAAATCTAGGTGCGCGTCGCCGCGCAGCGGCGCGACCGCGCCGTCAGCGGTTGCGGTTCTTCCGCGGCTTCGCGCTCGTCACCCCGGGGTCCGTCGCCGCCTGCTCCTCGACCGTGGGTGCGGCGGGCACCTCGACGTACGTCGGCTCGGGCGCGAGGACCGCCGGCTTGATCGGCGCCGGCGGCTGCAGCTGGATGGCGTTCTCCGGCGTGGCCGGCGTCCGGACGCCGACGGTCTCGCCGGTCTCGAGGTCGAGGAACACCGGCGCCGACGGGATGACCATGCCCATGGCCTGCGCCTCGGTGGCCACGCGCTGCGGGTTGCGGAGCTCGTCGAGCTCCATCCGCAGCGTCTGCTCGCGGGCGGCGAGGGTGTCGGCCTCGGTCTCGAGCGCCGACGCGGTGAACGACGCCTGCTGCATGGAGGTGTTGAAGAGCAGGAGCCCGACGATGCCACCGACGAGGACGAGGCTCACCAGCGTCATGAACGGCACGCGCGGCGCGCGGGTCCGCACCCGGGGCACCACGGTGAGACGCGCCTTGTCGACCGCCTCCTGGGCGATGCGCGTGACCCGGGTCCGGGGTTGCAGGGCGGGACTGCTCATCGGGCGACTCCTGGGGAAGAGGGAGAGGAGGAGGACGGGAGGACGCGCTCGACGGCGCGCAGGCGGACCGAGGCGGCCCGGGGGTTCTCGGCGATCTCGTGCTCGTCGGCCTGCTCGGCTCCCCGGGTGACGAGCCGCAGGGCGGGCTCTGCGCCCTCGGGCACGAACGGCAGGTCCGGCGGCACGTCGAGCCGGGTGGCGTCGGCGAACGCCCGCTTCACCAGCCGGTCCTCCAGCGAGTGGTAGGACTCCACCACCACGCGGCCGCCGACCCCGATGGCCTCGATGGACTCCGGGATGGCGCGGCGCAGCACGGCGAGCTCGTCGTTGACCGCCATCCGCAGCGCCTGGAAGGTGCGCTTGGCCGGGTGGCCGCCCGTACGCCGGGCCGGAGCAGGGATCGTCGCGTAGAGCAGCTCGACGAGGTCGGCGCTGGTGGAGAAGGGCGTGGTGTCGCGCCGGCGGACCACCTCGCGGGCGATCCTGCTGGCGAACTTCTCCTCGCCGTACTCGCGCAGGATGCGGGTGAGCTCCTGTGCGGTGGCGGTGTTGAGCAGGTCGGCCGCGGTCCGGCCGGTCGTCGGGTCCATCCGCATGTCGAGCGGGGCGTCCTCGGCGTAGGCGAAGCCCCGGTCGCGGACGTCGAGCTGCATCGAGGAGACCCCGAGGTCGAAGAACACGGCGTCGACGTGGTCGAGGCCCAGCGACCCCATCACCTCGGGCAGCTCGTCGTACACCGCGTGCACGGCGGTGAAGCGGTCGCCGTGGGACGCGAGCCGCTCGCGGGACATGTCCAGGGCGGTCGGGTCACGGTCGATGCCGATGACCCGGGCGTGCGGCAGCCGCTCGAGGACCGCCTCGCTGTGGCCGCCGAGGCCGAGCGTGCAGTCGACGTAGACCGAGCCGGGTGCCTCGAGCGCAGGAGCCAGCAGGGCGACGACCCGGTCGAGGAGCACCGGGGCGTGGCGGGGAGTCGTCATCTGCTCAGCCCTGGGAGCCCAGGTGCGTCAGCAGCAGCAGGGCCAGCGCCAGGCCGCACGCCGTGGCGGCCGAGAAGGCGATCAGGGCAGCCGCCTCGCGCGCCTGGTCGCGCACCCGCAGCGGCGGTGCCGCTGCCGTGCGTCCCACAGGCTGGGTGGTGCTCATGGTCTCGACCCCACTCGTTGCTGCTCGGTGCTGCGGATGCGTGCTGGTGCTGGCTGCTGCGTGCTGGTGCTGGTGCTGGTGCTGGCTGGTGCTGATCGGTTGGCGGTGCGGCTGACACTCCCCGCCAAGTGGCACGGGGCGAGCCGCCGCACCAGGTCCCTGCCCGCTCCCCTGATGGGGAAAGGAAGCCCTCTGGTGCCGGGGAAGTGCCCCAGATGGCCACGCGAGGAGCGGGCTCGAGACCTGGTGATACGGGTCGCGATGTCAGCTGTGGAGTTGTCGGGTGCTGGCTCAGATGCCGGGGAAGACCTCGTCGCTGAGCTCGGAGAACTTCTGCTCCTGCTCCTCGGAGTAGGTCGCCCACGCGGTCGGGTCCCAGATCTCGATCCGGTTCATCGACCCGATGACGACGCACTCCTTGCGGAGCGAGGCGTACTCCCGCAGCGGTGCCGGGATGTTGATGCGTCCCTGCTTGTCCGGCACCTCCTGGCTGGCGGCGGCGAACAGCATGCGGACGTAGTCACGGGTGTTCTTCTGCGTGACCGGCGCCTCGCGGAGCCGATCGGTGAGCCTTCCGAAGTCCTCCAGCGACCAGACGGTGAGGCAGCGCTCCTGCCCCCTGGTCACCACGAGTCCCTCCGTCAGCTCGTCCCTGAACTTCGCCGGGAGGAAGAGCCGGCCCTTCTCGTCGAGCTTGGGCGTGTAGGTGCCGAAGAACATCCGGCACCTCCCCTGCTCGGCGGGCAGATCGACCCTGTCCCCCACTTCGCACCACAGTACTCCACTTCGCTCCACCGTCAACCAGATCCCGCGTGTTTCACGCACGAATTTCGGGCTGCTGACGGCAGGTCGGTACGTCGACGCCACCCGCGTCGGCACGCCCGGGTCCGCGCTCCTGAGCGTGGATCCACGCTCAGGACGGCCTCGATGGAGCGCCGGTGGGGAGAGCGGGGCACGAGTGGTGGAGCGAAGTGGGGGACGGCGGGTCGCCCGGGTGGGGGACGTCCGACGACGGCGGCGCCTCTCGCGCGATCGGGCGGGTATGTTGCGCGCACCACATACCGTGGTGGCGAGCACGCACGAGGGGACGGACAACAACGTGACGAGTGGGTCTTCCGGGCAGGCGCCCGACCTGGACACCGTGCGGCGGGTCACCGGCGCCGTACGCCACAACATCGAGCGCGTCATCGCCGGCAAGCCCGACGTCGTCAACGCCGCGCTCGTCGTCCTGCTCGCCGAGGGCCACCTCCTCATCGAGGACGTCCCCGGGGTCGGCAAGACCCAGCTCAGCAAGGCGCTCGCGCGCAGCATCGACTGCACCGTCGCGCGCATCCAGTTCACGCCCGACCTGCTGCCGTCCGACGTCACCGGCGTCTCGATCTTCAACCAGGACACCCGCGAGTTCGAGTTCCGCCCCGGCGGCGTCTTCGCCAACATCGTGGTCGGCGACGAGATCAACCGCGCCTCCCCCAAGACCCAGTCCGCGCTGCTCGAGGCGATGGAGGAGCGCCAGGTCTCCGTCGACAACGCGACCTACATGCTCGAGAAGCCGTTCATGGTCATCGCGACCCAGAACCCGATCGAGATGGAGGGCACCTACGCCCTCCCGGAGGCGCAGCGCGACCGCTTCATGGCGCGCGTCTCCGTCGGCTACCCCGTGGAGTCCGCGGAGATCGCGATGCTCGAGGGCCACACCGCGCACAACCCGCTCGACGACCTCGAGCCGGTCACCGACGCCGGGGAGATCCGCAAGGTCATCGAGATCGTCGGCCGCGTGCACGTGTCAACGGCCGTGCAGCGCTACGCCGTGGCGCTCACCACCGCCACGCGCACCAGCAACGACCTGCACCTCGGTGCCTCGCCCCGCGCGACGCTCCACCTCGTGCGGGCCGCCAAGGCCGTCGCCGCCACGCAGGGACGCGACTACGTGCTCCCCGACGACATCCACGGGATCACGTCCCCGGTCCTCGCCCACCGGCTGCTGCCCAACGTCGAGGCGACGATGAGCGGGCGCACCACCGCGGCGATCCTGTCCGGGATCGTCGAGTCGGTGCCCGTCCCCACGGCGTCCGACACCACGTCGATCCCCCGTGGCAGCCGTGCGTGAAGCGCTCGCTGCGCTGACCGTCCGCGGGCGGGCGTTCCTGGCCGCCGGCATCACCACCGTCGTGGCCGCGATCGTGGTCGGGCACTCCTCGGTGGTGCGCATCGGCGTCCTCGTGGCGGTGCTCCCGCTGCTCACCGCCTGGTGGGTGGGCCGCTCCCGCTACCGCCTCTCGCTCGTGCGCACGGTCTCCCCCCAGCTCGTCGTCGCCGGCCAGCCCGCCACCGTCGAGCTCACCGTCGCCAACGAGTCCCGCACGCCCACGGGGGTCCTGCTGCTCGAGGAGCGCCTCCCCTACGTGCTGGGTACCCGCCCCCGCTTCGTGCTCGAGGGACTCGGCCACGGGTGGCGCCGGCACGCGACCTACCAGGTGCGCTCGGAGCTGCGCGGGCAGTTCGACATCGGGCCGATGTCGGTGCGCGTGACCGACCCGTTCGGCTTCGTCGAGCTGGGTCGCACGTTCCACGCGACCACGCGGCTGACCGTCACCCCGCGCACCACTCCCCTGCCGAGCATCCCGCTGGGCGGGGCCTGGACCGGTTCGGGCGACAACCGCCCCCGCGCCTTCGCCAGCGGCAGCGCCGAGGACGTCACCGTCCGCGAGTACCGCCGCGGCGACGACCTGCGCCGCGTCCACTGGCGCAGCTCGGCGCGCGTCGGCGAGCTGATGGTGCGCCGCGAGGAGCAGCCGTGGCAGTCGCGCGCGACCGTCTTCCTCGACAACCGCGGCACCGCCCACCGGGGACAGGGCGCCGCCAGCTCCCTCGAGGGCGCCGTGTCCGCGGCCGCCTCGATCGCCATCCACCTGGCCCACCACGGCTACACCGTCCGACTGGTCACCGCCTCGGGCGACAGCCGCGAGACCGAGTGGCACTCCCACACCGCCGAGGCCAGCACCATCCCCCTCCTCGAGGCGCTCGCCGTGGTCCAGCTCGACCACTCCCCCGCGCCCGACACCCAGTGGCTCGCCGAGCCCGGTCACGGTGGACTGACGATCGGGGTCTTCGGCAGCCTCGGCGACGCCGACCTGCCGTTCCTCCGTCGCCTGCAGCACCACGCGTCGTCGAGCCTGGCCATCGCCCTCGACGTCGACGCCTGGGCGCCCCACCTGCCGGTCCAACCCGGCCCCGGGGCGGCCGCCCACCTGACCTCCACGGGGTGGCGCTCGATCACGCTCGGCCCGCGCGACCGCCTCGACACCGCCTGGCAGGAGCTCGGCCTGATGCAGAGCCGGGCCACCGCCACGTCGGGAGTCGCACGATGAGGTCCACGTGGAGCACGCTCCCCCACCAGCTGCGCATCGCCGGCATCGCGCTGCTCGCGGCGTGGACCACCGTGCTGTCGTGGCGGGTCCTCACCGAGGGTTTCGCCGAGGTCGCCATCCCCCTGCTCCTCATCGGCGTCGTCCTCGCCGGTGCGGGCGCCGTCGCCCGGTGGAGCCGGCTCCCGCTGCTGGCCGTCGTCAGCGGCCAGCTGGTGGTCGGCGCACTCCTCGTGCTTGGCACCACGACCGGTTCGCCCATCCCCACGCCCGACAACGTCGACGCCTTCATGGTTGCGCTGCGCGACGCGCTCGAGACCTCGCGCAGCTATGCCGCGCCCGTCCAGGTCGGCGTGCCCCCCGTCCACCCGCTCCTGCTCATCGGCGGCACGCTCGTCGTCCTGCTGGTCGACCTGATCGCCTGCACCCTGCGCCGCGCGCCGGTGTCCGGCCTCGTGCTGCTCGCCGCCTACACCCTGCCCGTCGCGGTCACCGGCGACGCCGTGTCGTGGTGGCTGTTCGCGGTGGTCGCGGCCCTGTTCCTCACCCTGGTCTTCATCCAGCACAGCGACCACGTCACCAGCTGGGGACGCGCACCCGACGGGGAGAAGGGCTCCTTCTCCGTGCGCACGGGTGCGATCGGCAACACCGCCCTGGCGCTCGGCGCGACCGCGATCGCGCTCGCGGTCGTCGTACCCGTCGCAGTCCCCACGATGAGCATGAGCGTCTTCGACGGGAACGGCCCCGGCACCCGCGAGGTCGAGGTGCAGGACCCGATGGTCGACCTGCGCCGCGACCTGCGCCGCGGCGAGGACATCCCGCTGCTGTGGGTCACCACGTCCGGCCCCCGTCCGACCTACCTCCGCATCTCGGTGCTCTCGCGGTTCAACGGGTCGCAGTGGACACCGGGCGACCGGGAGATCCCGGAGTCCCAGGCGGCGTCGGGCGCGCTGCCCCCGCTCGACGGAGTGGCCGTCGACGTGCCCCGTCGACAGTTCAAGTACGACGTGCGCGTCGGGCCCGACTTCGCGTCGTCCTGGCTCCCGACCGCTGCGCAGACGACCCGGATCGCAGCCGGCAGCGACTGGCGCTACGACCTCGACACCCGTGACGTCATCGCCGCCCGCGACGACGTCACGACGGCCGACAGCACCTACGACTACACCGGGGTCCAGCTGACCTACGACGCCGAGCGGATGAACTCCGCGGTGTCCGGCGCGGGCTCGGTGGCCGGCATCTTCACCGAGGTGCCCAGCAGCCTGAGCAACGAGATCCGCAGGCTCGCAGCGAGCGTCACCGCCGATGCGCCCACCCGCTTCCAGAAGGCGCAGGTGCTGCAGCAGTGGTTCCGTGAGGACGGCGGCTTCCGCTACGACATCAACCAGGTGCCGTCGGCGGGCGACGGCAGCGCCGACCTGCTCGCCTTCCTGAACGACCGGGTCGGCTACTGCGAGCAGTTCGCGGCCTCGATGGCGATCATGACGCGCGTCCTCGGCATCCCGAGCCGCGTCGCGGTCGGCTTCCTGGAGCCCGAACGCGCCACCAACGGCTCGTGGGAGTTCTCCTCGCGCGACCTGCACGCGTGGCCCGAGCTCTACTTCCCGGGGTCTGGCTGGGTGCGGTTCGAGCCCACCCCCCCGGCACGTGCCAGCCAGCCGCCGGACTACACCGAGGCCCAGATCGACCCGGTCCCCCAGGCGCCGACGCCGAGCGCCGGGCGCCCCGCGGAGGAGCTGCCCGACCGCGGCGAGGAGGCCGACGCCGTGGCCGCCGCCGATGAGACGGACGGCTCGTCCATCCCCTGGGTCCCCATCCTCGCCGGCCTGCTCGGCCTCGCGCTGGTGGCCCTGCTGCTCCTGACGCCCCGCCTGGTCCGTACGGCGCGACGCGGGCGCCGCCTCGACGGAGGCATCGAGGACCTCTGGGTCGAGCTGCGCGACGTGGCCCGCGACCTCGGCCACGCCTGGCCGGAGGGCCGCTCGCCGCGACGGGCCGGCGAGTGGCTCGGCCGTCTGCTCGCCACCCCCGTGCACGACGGCTCGCGGCCCGACCGTCCGCGCCGCGGGCGCGACCAGGCACCCGAGGCGGCGCAGGCCCTCGACCGGATCGTCGCGGCGCTCGAGCGCAGCCGCTACGCCCGCGACCCCGAGACCTTCACCGCCGAGGGCCTGGCCGGTGACCTCACCCTGGTCGAGGAGTCCCTCACCGCCGGGGTGACCTCGCGGGAGGCGCGCCGCGCCGCGTGGTGGCCCGCCTCGGTCGTGGGACGTCGTACCCGCCTCCGCCTCCGCACCCGCTCCGGCCGGGCCACGACCCCGACCACGGACCAGGAGTCCACCCGGACGGTCGACGAGCTCGTCGGCTGACCTGCAGCCCAAGGACGCCGACCGGGCACTTCCTGCCTGTTGTACGCGCCAGCGCCCCCTTCGGCGTACGAGGGAGGGACGCTGTGATGTCTCGAGGACGGGCAGGAACTGCCCAGTCAGGATCCAGGACGGGCAGGAAGTGCCCGGTCAGCGAACAGGCGGTGGGGGGTTCAGAAGCCGCGTTCGCGGCGGCGACGCCACCGCTCCTCCATACGCTCCATGAACGGACTGCCGGAGCGCTGACGCCGAGGCCGGTGCTGACGACCACCGTCGACGACACCGAGACCGGTGCGACCGGAGGCGCGCACCTTGGGGGTCACGTGACCCGGGCTCCGCGCCGAGGTGAGCGCCAGGATCGCGCCCGCGAGCATGACCACGAAGCCGAGGACGCCGACGACCGTCTGGAGCACGGCGGTGAGGTCGAGGAGCACCGCGACGATCAGCAGACCGATGCCGACGAGAAGGACCGCCCCGCCCAGGATCATCCGGCGGCGGGCGGCCCGTTGGAAGGACGTGCCACGCAGTGTGGAGGCGAGCTTGGGGTCTTCTTCGACGAGGGCGCGCTCCATCTGCTCGAGCATTCGCAGTTCTTCCTCGGAGAGCTCCACGGTTCCTCCTCCACCTTCTGCCGCAAGTCTAGGCACCCGCCCCCACCTACGGTAGGCGTCCCCGGAAAATTCACCCACCGCAGGTGGATCTCACCACAGGCTCGCCGGCCGGACGGCCGCGGCACCGAATCGGCGCGTCGCTCGGTCCACAGCACGGTCGGCCTCGGCCCATCCGTGCTCGGGCTCGCCGAGCACGAGCTGGCGGTGCACCGTCGCACGCGGCACGAGCCCCTCCACCCGTACGCCGACCAGCCGCACGCGCACGCGTCGGAGCCCCAGGGCGTCGTAGAGGTGGGTCACGGCGCGGTGCACCTCGACCGTGACGTCGGTGGCCTCGGACCTCGTGCGCGAGCGGGTGATCGTGGTGAAGTCGGAGAAGCGCACCTTGAGGGTGACGGTGCGCCCGGCCACTCCGGCCGCGCGCATGCGCCCGGTCACCCGGGCGGTCAGCCGCAACAGCTCGCGGACGATGACGTCGCGGTCGTCGGTGTCGCGCGCGAAGGTCTCGTCGGCCCCCATCGACCGCTCCGGTTCGTGTGGTCCGACGGTCGGCGAGAGATCACGACGGTCGGTGCCCCAGGCGAGGTGGCGGAGGTGGCGGCCGAGGTGGTCACCGAGGTCACGCTGCAGGGTCTGCAGCGGGGTGTGGGCGACGTCGCCCACGGTGAGCAGGCCGAAGCGGTGCAGGAGCGCCTGCGTCTTCTCCCCCACGCCGTAGAGCTCCCCGACGTCGAGCGGGTGCAGGAACGAGGCGACCTCGGCCGGGGGCACCACCACCACGCCGTCGGGCTTGGCACGCCTGCTCGCGACCTTGGCGACCGAGACCGACGCCGCGACCCCGACGGAGCACGTGATGCCCTGCTCGTCGTGGATGGTCGCGCGGAGACGCTCGGCGATCTCGGTGGGGGTGCCGAGTCGCCGCGTGGCGCCACGCACGTCGAGGAACGCCTCGTCGAGCGACATCGCCTCCACCACGGGGGTGACGTCGCGGAACGTCTCCATCACCGACGCCGAGACGCTCATGAACGTGGAGTAGTCGGGCGCGAGAACCACGACGTGCGGGCACAGCCGGCGGGCCCGCGTCATCGGCAGCGCCGAACGGAGGCCGTAGCGGCGCGCGACGTAGTTGGCGGCCAGCACGACACCGCGTCCATTCCCGCCCACCACGACCGGCTGGTCGACCAGGTCGGGGCGCTCCCGGAGCGCGACGGAGGCGTAGAACGCGTCCATGTCGACGTGCAGCAGCGGGGTGTCGGTCATCGCCGCCCCCCACCGGGGCGAGGGTCAGCGGCGCGCGGTGACGTGGAGCTGGGCAGCGAGGGGGAGGTATTCGGGGCGGGTGGCCACGGCCTTCTCGAGCTCGACCAGGGCCGCGGTCGCACCGGGCTCGAGGTCGAGCAGGCTCCCCGGCACGAGGTCGGCGAAGACGCGGACGGCGTGGACGGACTCCGGGCTGAGGCCGGCGCCGGCGAGCAGGTCGACGACCTCGTCGTGGGTGAAGCGGCGGCCGCTGCGCCCGACCGGGCCGGCCTGTCCGGCCTGCCCGTCGGCCGATCCGCCTGCCGGTCGGTGGGGAACGTCGTCGAGCAGCTCGCGCGCGGCCTGGAAGTGGCCGGCCATGGCACGCGCCACCACGGCGGCGTGTCGCTGGGCCACCAGCAGGCTGAGGTGGCCCCCGGGACGCAGCACGCCGGCGATCGAGGCGAGGGACGCCGCAGGGTCCTCGACCATCTCCAGCACGCCGTGGCACAGGACGAGGTCGACCTCGTCGACCAGGTCGGACAGGTCGGACAGGTCGCCCTGCTGGCCGGTGACGCGGTCGGCGACGCCGCGCTCGCGGGCACGCCGGTCGAGCGAGGCGAGGGCGTCGGGGCTCGGGTCGATGACCTGGACGGCGTGTCCGAGCTCGGCCAACGGGACGGCGAACCCACCGGTGCCGCCACCGATGTCGACGATGCGGGCCGGCTGCCCGTCGGCGACGTCGGCCTCGAGGAGTCGGCGTACGCCGTCCCAGACCACGCCGGTGCGGACGGACTGGCGGCGCTCGCTGGCAGAGGAGCGCGCGGTCGGCTGGGCCATGGGCGCCACCCTAGTGGCTCGGTCGCCACGTCCTCCTGGACGAGCGGGTCTGTCGACACCTCGCCCGGCTCTCAGGCGACGCTGGCGTGCGGAACCAGGCCGAGCGCCTGCTCGACCACGGCCAGGAACCGGTCGGCGTCGCGCACGAGGTCATCGGCCTCCCGTTCGGACACGGCGCGCGTCGACCCGGCCTCGGCGGCCGCCCGCTTGGCAGCGCCGGCCGCGAAGAAGCTCGCCCACTCCGACAGCTCGGGAGCCACCTCGGCGAGGAGCACCCACGCGTTCTTCTGCCGGCGACCCCGTGGCGCCGGACGGGCCCGGGCCGCGAGCAGCGCGGCTGCTGCGCACAGGGCGGCGACATGGGCACAGGCGTAGCGGGTCGGCACGTCACGTGCGGTGATCGCGTCGCGCAGCGAGGTCGCCGAGCGAGCGAGGTAGGAGTGGGCGCTGGCGGGGAGCAGGTGAGGCCCGGGGGCGGGCGCGAGCCCCGAGCGGGAGCCGGGTGCGGTCATGACCATCGGCCTTCAGTCCAGGCACCCGACGAGCTGCCAGCGCCCGTCGGTCCAGTCGAAGGAGAGGTCGAAGACGGCAACGGCCTGCGGGTCGCTCGGCTGACGACCGCCGAGCATGCCCCGGCCGGCCTCCACGCGCCACAGCTCGCGCCCGGCCACGAGGTCGGCGCCGCTCCCCGGGCGACCGGCCTCCGGTCCGCCCTGCCGCCACGGGCCCGCCTCCATCCAGTGCGCCACGACCGCGCGCACCTTCCACAGCCTGCCCCGCCACAGGAACTGGTCGGGGTCCTCCGCCTCGCCTCGTCGCACCTCGACGGGGTCGTCGTACTGCCTCATCGCGCCTCCTCGCACATCCGTCGACCCCGGGGCCGACCCGGGAGGCGGTGGGGGTCGAGGTCACGGCCACCCGGGTCGCATCGAACACGTGTTCGAACACCCAGAACGTTACTCCCTCCCACCGACAACCCGTCAAGAGCCGCACCCAGGGCCGTGGAGGACGGCGGGATCGCCCCGCGAGGAGAGGCGGGTCAGACGCGGCGCAGGTAGGCGGTGGTCTCGCGCTGCCAGAGGAAGAACGAGAGCACGACACCCTCGACGATCACGAGGGCCGAGAGCACCACGAAGATGGTCGGGAGCTGGGCGTCGAGGCACACCACGCCCACCAGCACACCGACACCGGCCGTGGCCGTGAGGACGGGACGGGTCCAGCCGTGCCCGCCGACGAAGAACGAGCCCAGCACGAGGACCAGCAGGCCGAAGCCGACGAACGCGACCACCGACAGGGCGACGAAGCCGGGGACGATGGGGCTCTCGCGCAGCTGCTCGATCCCGCCCTGGGCGAGGATCTCCTGCGCCGACGGGTTGCCCTCGGCCCACCCGAGGATCACCTCGTCGCGCATCAGCCAGATCAACAGCGTGATCACTCCCGACGTCGCGACGATCAGCCCCAGCACTCGCATGCTGTTGACCACGGATCCCGGCAGGTCGCGCGCCATCTGAAAACTCCCCTGAGCCTTGTCGTCGTTCGTCGCTAGGCTCGCATCATGTCGTCCGAGCACGCATCGATCACCTCATTTCGAGGCGACCTCACCCGACGCGGCGGCGCCGGTGACGTGGTCATCCTGCCCGACAGCGCCCACACGGCAGCACTCGCCGCGGCGGCGCTGGGGTGTGAGGTCGGCGCCATCGCCAACAGCCTGCTCTTCGACGGCGACGGCGAACCCGTCCTCATCCTCACCTCCGGCGCCCACCGGGTCGACACGGCGGCCGTGGCCGAGCGCATCGGCGTCAGCCGGCTCCGGCGCGCCGACCCCGACTTCGTCCGTCACCACACCGGGCAGGTCATCGGGGGTGTCTCCCCCATCGACCACCCGGCGCCGATCCGCACCTGGATCGACCCGTGGCTGCGCAGGCACGAGGTCGTGTGGGCGGCAGCCGGACACCCGGCTGCGGTCTTCTCGACGTCCTACGACGAGCTGGTGGCGATGACCGGCGCCGTCGAGGTCGAGGTGGACTGATGGAGACCCGCTGATGGACGCCCTGGCCATGACGTTCTCCAGCGGGTGGGCGAGCGGCGTCAACGCCTACCTCGTCGTGCTGGTGCTGGGCATCGCGGACCGGCTCGGGACCGTCGCGGAGATCCCCGACGTGCTGGGCCGGTGGGACGTGCTCGCCGCGGCGGGCTTCATGTACGCGATGGAGTTCGTCGCCGACAAGGTCCCCTACATCGACTCGACCTGGGACGCCATCTCCACCGCCATCCGGCCCACCGCCGGTGCGGTGATCGGTGTGCTGCTCGCCGGCGACGCCTCCTCGCTCGACCAGGCCGTGCTGGGCGTGGTCGGCGGCGGGACTGCCCTGCTCAGCCACCTCGCCAAGGCGGGCGGTCGGCTGGCCATCAACTCCTCGCCCGAGCCGGTGACCAACGTCGCGGCGAGCCTCACCGAGGACGCCCTCGTGCTCGGGGTGGTGTGGTTCTCCCTCGAGCACCCGCAGGCGGCTGCCGCGATCGCCGGCGTCCTGCTCGTGGTCGGCCTCGTCCTCCTGCTCGTGCTGGGTCGGCTGGCGCGCCGCGGCTGGCGGCGGTGGAAGAAACGGGACCGGGACACGCAGGAGCCCGTCCGCGACGTCGCATAGGGGCGCCTAGGGTTCCCTCGTGGCTCGCGTCGTGGTGGTCGGTGGCGGATTCAGCGGCATGGCTGCCGCTGCCCGGTTGGCCAGGCTCGGGCACGAGGTCACCCTCCTCGAGCGCTCCGAGCAGCTGGGGGGCGCGCTCACCACGGTGCGGCACGGCGACTTCGCATGGGACGCCGGGCCGACCAGCACACTGCTGCCCGCGGTCGTGCGCGACCTGTTCCGCAAGTCCGGTCGCCCGCTGGAGCGGGAGCTCGACCTCCAGCCGCTCGACGTGGTCCGCGAGCACCGCTTCGAGGACGGCTCGACCCTGCAGCTGCCCGGAGGGTCGCGGTCCGCCCAGCTCGCGGCGTTCGACGGCCTCGGCGCGGGCCTGGGCCGGCAGTGGGTCGACCACGTCGCGTCGTACGGCGAGACCTGGGAGGTCCTGCGCAAGGAGTGGTACGAGCGTCCCTTCGACGCCGACGTCGCTCCCCGCGAGATGCTGTCCCTGCTCGAGCGTCGGGAGTCGCTGCACAAGCGACTGCGCCGGGCGCTGCCTGACGACCGGCTCCGGCTGGTCGCCGGCCACCGGCTCGTGATGGACGGCCACGACCTGCGACAGGCTCCGGTGCTCGCCGGCGTCGACGTCTACCTCGAGCAACGCTTCGGGGCGTGGACCGTCCCCGGAGGGCTCGCCGCCCTCGGCGTGGCGATGGCCGACCGGCTCGCGCTGCGCGGCGTCACCGTGCTCACCGGCACCCCCGCCACCGACCTCGTCGTGCGGGACGGCCGGGTCGCTGCAGTGCAGACCCCGCGCGGCGAGGTCGACGCGGACCACGTGGTCGTCGCGATCGACCCGCGCCGCCTGCCGGCCCTGGCGACGTACGTCCGGCGCACGATGCCGGCCTTCCCGCCGGTCGTGAGCCACGTCGGGCTCGAGGGTGACGTGCCCGACCTGCCCCACGAGGTGGTGCTGCACGGCGACCCCCTGCTGGTGGTGCGCACCGGCGGTCGGGCTCCTGACGGTGCGGCGGCGTGGACGGTGCTGGCACGCGGCCGGATCGCGGAGGACGTGCTGACCGCGCTCGCGCGCCACGGGCTCGACGTGCGGGCCCAGGTGGTCGCCCGCGTCGACCGCACCCCGCGCGACCTCGTCGAGGCGTGGGGCGGGTCCCCGCACGGCGTGCTGTGGCAGGGCCCCCGCACGTCTCGCACCCGACTGGGCCCGCGGACGCCGATCGCGGGCGTGCTGGCCGCGGGCGCGCACGCCACCACCGGGTCGGGCCTGCCGTTCGCCGGGCTCAGCGCCGCGCTGGTGGCCGAGATGGTCGGCCGGGCGCCACGTCAGTAGGCCAGCTCCCACACCACGGTGACGGTCGTGGTGACCGAGGCCTCGCCCGGCTCGAGGCCGGCCGCGGTCGCGCTGGACAGCGCCATCCTGGGCATCGGCGTCGGTCCCCGGTGGACGTCTCCCTCGACGATGGACTGGACGGCGCCGAGCCCCGCACCCGCCATCCGGGCGAGCTGGGCGGCACGTTCTCGGGCGTCGTCGAAGGCCGCCTCCCGGGCCCGGTCCCCCGCGCCGTGGTCCTCGGTGACCTCCAGGGCCACCCCGTCGACCGCGAGCGCATCGCCGACCTCCCCGGCCAGCTCGCCCAGCAGGGCACCGGCGGCCGCCAGGTCGGGACACGCGACGGAGTAGGAGTGGCGGGACTCGTAGCCGGCCCCGCGCCCCTCGTGGTCCCGGGCCGGCCACACCGAGATACCGGTCGAGGCGACCCGGCGCTCCTCGGTGTGCCGGTGCGCGACCTCGACGACGGTGGCGGCCGCGCCGGCCATGGCCGCGTAGGCCTCGGCGACGCCGCTCCCCCGGGCGCAGGCCGCGAGCCTCACCACCGCGCTGTCCGGCACCACTGTCACGATCCCGGTCCCGGTCACGGTGACGGTCTGCACGCGCGCCTCAGACCGTGATCTGCAGGTTGGCGAAGATCTCGCGCGTCGCCTTGGACCGGTTGAGCGTGTAGAAGTGCAGGCCCGGCGCCCCGGCATCGAGCAGCGTCTCGCACAGCTCGGTCGCGATCGCGATGCCCTCGGCGCGCAGCCGCGCCGGGTCGTCGGCGTGGGGCGTCAGACGGGCCGTGATCTCCTCGGGCAGCTGCCGGCGGGACAGCTCCACCATCCGTTCCATCGAGCGGAGGTTCAGGATCGGCATGATGCCCGGGATGATCGGGAGGTCCGCCCCCACCGCCGCGGCCCGCTCGACGAGCGCGACGTAGTCGGAGGCCCGCAGCACCATCTCGGTCACCGCGAACTCCGCGCCGGCGTCGTACTTCGCCTTCAGCACGCGGGCGTCGTGGTCGAGGTCGGCGGCGTCGACGTGACCCTCGGGGAAGGCAGCGACGCCGATGCGCATGTCGGTCCGCGCCCGGATGAGGGCGACCAGCTCGTTGGCGTAGGTCAACCCGCCGTCCGTCGGGGTCCACGCCGTGCCGGGGCCACCGGGCGGGTCGCCCCGCAGCGCCATCACGTGGTCGACGCCGGCGCGCGCGAGGTCGGCGAGGATCGTCGTGAGCTCGTCGGTGGTGTGTCCCACGCAGGTCAGGTGGGCGACCGGGAGCAGGCCGGTCTCGCGAGCGATCCGCTCGGTGATCGCGACGGTGCGGTCGCGGGTCGTGCCGCCGGCGCCGTAGGTGACCGACACGAAGGTCGGGCCGTAGGGCTCGAGCTCGGTGATCGCCTGCCACAGCTGCTGCTCGCCGGCCTCGTCCTTGGGCGGGAAGAACTCGAAGGAGAAGGACCGGTCGCCGCGCGCCAACCGCTCGCGCATGCTCTGTCCCTGTGCGTGCGTCATGCGCAACAGCCTACGGAGGACCGCGCCGATCCCCGCTTCCTGTCCAGTGTTTAGGCTGAACTGGTGACGACCTGGGACCCAGCCGACTTCCGCGACCGGGTCCAGGAGGTCCTCGACGCCTTCCTCGACGACCGCGAGGCCGAGCTCGTCCCGCTCGGCCCCGACGCGAGCCGGTTGATCGCCGAGGCGCGTACGGCGGTGAGCGGGGGCAAGCGGTTCCGGGCGGCCTTCTGCCACTGGGGACACCGCGCCGTCCGCCCGTCGGTGGACGACGACGCGGCACTCGCCCGCGCGTGCGCCTCCCTGGAGGTGCTGCACGCCAGTGCGCTCGTCCACGACGACTTCATGGACGCCTCCGACACCCGGCGCGGCCGACCCGCGACCCACCGCGCGTTCGAGGCCGAGCACCGTGCTGCCGGCTGGCGCGGCGATCCCGAGCAGTACGGCGCGGCCGCCGCGATCCTGCTGGGCGACCTGCTCCTGGGCTGGGCCGAGGACATGCTGCGGCGCAGCGGCTTCCCGGCCGACGAGGTCGCTCCCGGGCTCGCGCTCTTCGAGCAGTGCCGCAACGAGGTCATCGCCGGCCAGTTCCTCGACGTGTCGGTGCAGGCGCGCGGGCGCGCCGACGTGGACACGGCCATGACGGTGCTGCGCTACAAGTCCGCGAAGTACTCCATCGAGCGCCCGATCCACATCGGCGCCGCCCTGGGCGGGGCCACCTCCGACCAGCTCGAGCAGCTCGGCCGGTTCGGCCTGCCCCTCGGGGAGGCGTTCCAGCTGCGCGACGACCTCCTCGGCGTCTTCGGTGACCCGGAGGCCACGGGCAAGCCGGCCGGCGACGACCTGGTCGAGGGGAAGCGCACGGTGCTCGTCGCGCTCGCGCTCGACGGCGCACCCAGGGCCGCCGCCGAGCGCCTCGACGCCGCGCTCGGCACCCCGCTCACCGACGCCGACGTCGACGAGCTGCGGGCGATCATCGAGGAGTCGGGCGCCCGGGCCCAGGTCGAGGCGGTCATCGGCCAGCTCTCCGACCACGCCGTCGAGGCACTGCGCGCCGCCGACATCGACGAGCACGCGCGCGACGTACTGGTCGAGCTGGCGGCAGCCGCCACCCAGCGCTCGGTCTGAACACCTGCGCGTCCGGCGGTCAGTCCAGGCTGGTGGTCCCGGGCAGGGCAGGGCCCTCGCCCCGGAGCAGCACCGTGAACGGCACGCCCCGGTCGTCGTTGACGCGCGAGCCCAGCACGCTGAGCGCGATGCTGAAGGCCTTCTCGTCGGCCCGGGCGAGGGTCGCCCAGCCGTCCCACAGCAGGACGACGCCGTCGCGGCCGCTGCCGATGTCGTGGAGGCAGTCGGCCAGGGCGTCGAAGTTCTGCCCGTAGTGGTCCGGGAAGTCCAGCGCCTCCCCGACCGCAGCGAGGAACGCCGGCTTGGTGTCGGCGCCGGTCCAGCCGTCGACCCAGCCGAACCCCCATCCGGCGTGCTCGACCGTGTGCCGCACGTCGGCGGCGTCGAAGGCGCCGTGCCACAGGTGGATGCCGGGCGGCTCGTGACCCGCCAGCACTGCTGCCAGTCCACTCACGTCTCTACCTCCTGATGCGTGCGAAGGAGCTGTAGTGGTCAGCGGTCCAGTAGAGCTCGTCGTCCCCGCCCGCGACGATGCGGCGCGCACCGCGGTGGTCGAGGCCCGGCGTCGGGACCGTGTACTCACGGTAGTAGCCCATCGGCCGGTCCGGCAGCAGCTCCTCACGGTTGCCGAAGGTGCCGCCGTCGCGCTCCGGCTCGGGGAAGGGCCCGCCGGCGTCGATCAGCTCCACGGTCCGCTCCGCCTCCGGCGGCAGGTCGGAGAGGCGTACGACGGGGAGGCCGCTCGTCGCGTCGGACCCGGTGCCGGCGGGCTCCGGGTCCCCCTGCCCACCACCGCTGACCAGCCAGAGGACGAGCATCCCCGCCGCGACGAGCAGCAGCAGCCAGCGGTAGCGCTGCCTGCCGGTCGCCGCGGCCGCAGCCATCAGTACTCCAGCACCTGGGCGCGGCGCTTGACCTCGCTGCCGCGGTTCTCGCGCAGGGCGTCGATCGGGCGGCCCGGGAGGTCGTCGTCGGTGAAGAGCCAGGCAATGCACTCGCGGTCGTCGAACCGGTGGTCGTGCAGCAGCGTCAGGAGCCCGGGGAGCCCCTTGACCACGAGGCCGTCCTGGATGAAGGCGGCCGGCACCCGCGGGCCGACACCCGGCTCGGGCACGGCGGCCGCCAGTTCGTGCTCGCGGATCATCGTGCGGACCTTCCCGGGCGACACGCCGAGCAGCTCGGCGACCTGGTCCCAGTCGAGCCACTCGGGGACGAGGGCGGCCAGGTCACGGTCGGCGAGGGGCGCGTCAGTCATGCCCGCAGCCTAGGAGAGGGTGCGCGCAGCAGCGAAGTCGTGCTGCGGATCGAAGTTGTCACCCCGGCGGGCGGTCCGTACCGTGCCGTGGATGCACCCCCTCCGATCTGCTCTCGCCGCGGCCCTCGTGGGTCTGCTGGCGCTCACGCTCTCCCCGGTCGTCTCCCCCGCCTCGGCCGACCACTACGACGGCGCGCCCGGGCCGGTCCACGCCGGCAACACCTTCGGCTGGTACCAGCACGGCGTCTTCCGCCAGGAGTTCATCGGCCCCAAGCCCGGCTTCTGGAAGAAGAAGGGCCGCGGTGTCGTCCGGACGCAGAACGGCATGCTGACGCTGATGAGCACCAAGCGCGGCAGTGTGTCCGCCACGCTCGACCTCAAGGGCCGCACCTACGGCCGCTGGGAGATCCGCATGCGGGCTCGCACGATGTCGAAGGTCAAGGGCGGCAAGCCCTTCAAGGTGGTCACCGAGCTGGTCCCCGGCGGCACCCGTGACCAGCGCTGCGGCGGTCGTGACATCGGCATCGAGAACTTCACCCTCGGCACCAACACCGTGAAGTCCTACGTCCACACGCTGCCCAACAGCTCCTACCGCGGGTTCCTCGGCCGCCACCTGCGCAACGACCGCTGGCACACCTACGGCGTCGAGGTCGCGAAGGACCACATCTCCTGGTTCGTGGACGGGCACGTGATCAACACCGAGCGACGCGCCGGGGCGCTCGACCCGCTGCCGCGGCAGCTGAAGTTCGAGCTGCGCGCCCGGAAGGGCACGAAGATGAACCCGGCCCGGATGCAGATGGACTGGATGCGCTACTGGTCGATGCGCGCCCCCAACGAGAAGTCCATCAAGGCTCCCCAGCTCGAGCTGAGCACCTTCAACGGCGCCTGCTGACACCCCGCACATCACGACCACCGCCTCGGCGGCCGAGGTCGGGCGACACGCCCGACCCGGCCGCCGTTCGCGTTCGTCGTACGCCGGTCGCTAACGTCGACGGCTTCGTTCGCGCGCTTCCCTCCCGGGACCTCGTGCCCCGGGCGCAGCGAACGGGACGAGGAGCAACCCCCGTGCCCCGAGCAGACCACCCGCGACATCACCGACCCCGCACCCGCGCGTTCGCCACCGCGGTCGGCGTCCTCGCCGCCACGTTCGCGACCGTGCTGACGGCAGCGCCGGCCCACGCCGACCACCAGCAGGTCCCGGCCGACCGCACCCTGGTGTCGTACGTCGTCCAGCCGGGCGACACCGTCTCCGGCCTCGCCGTGGAGCACCGCGCCTGGACGGCAGAGATCGTCGCCCACAACCACCTGGGCCGCACCGGCGCCCTGCAGGTCGGCCAGCGCATCGAGATCCCGGTCGTCGGCGAGCGGTCCCGCGGCGGATCGCAGACCACCATGTGGCAGCACCCCGACCCCGAGCGCGAGAAGGTGCGCCGGGTCGTCGCGGGTGCGGCCCGCAACCACGGGGTCGACCCGCAGCTCGCGCTGGCGGTGTCGTGGCAGGAGTCCGGGTGGCAGATGGGCGTGGTCTCGCACGCCAGGGCGATCGGCGCGATGCAGGTGCTGCCGTCGACGGGACGGTGGATGGAGGACTACGCAGGGCGTCCGCTCGACCTCCGCAGGCTCGGCGACAACGCCACGGCCGGGGTGCTGCTGCTCGACGTCCTCTCGCGCCACACCCAGCGTCGTACGCACAAGATCGCGGCCTACTACCAGGGCCTTGGCGCCGTCCGCGAGCACGGTCTCTACGACGAGACCCGGGCCTACGTCGACAACGTCGCCGCGATCAAGCGGCGGCTGGAGGCGGGCCGCCCGCCGGCGTGACGCCACGCCGGGGCCGCGCGTGAGCGTGGGCTCAGGGGCTGCTTCCGTACGATGGGCGCGCCGGATCCTTCCCCGTCCCACCCCTGGTCCGGTGTGGAGGTCGATCAGTGGAGCCATCCGAGCACGCCCGCGCAACCGCGCCCGGCGCCGCTGGCGACCCCATGGTCGGGCGGCTGCTGGACGGCCGCTACCGCATCCTCGCCCGCGTGGCTCGCGGTGGCATGGCCAGCGTCTACGAGGCCACCGACACCCGCCTCGACCGCACGGTCGCGGTGAAGGTCATGCACCCCGGCCTCGGCGACGACCAGGAGTTCGCGCAGCGCTTCGTGCGCGAGGCCCGCGCCGCCGCCCGCCTCAACCACCCGCACGTCGTGGGCGTCTACGACCAGGGTGACGACACCTCCGACGGCACGGACACCATCTTCCTGGTGATGGAGTACGTCCCGGGCCACACGCTGCGCGACGTGCTGCGCAAGGAGGCGCCGATGGCGCCCGCCCGGGCCCTCGCCCTGCTCGAGCCCGTCGTCTCCGCGCTCGCCGCCGCACACCGCGCCGGGCTGATCCACCGCGACGTGAAGCCCGAGAACGTCCTCATCGCCGACGAGGCACACGGCGGCACCGTCAAGGTCGCCGACTTCGGCCTGGCGAAGGCGGTCAGCGCCGACACCCAGCACACCGCGACCGGCGGCGTGCTCATCGGCACCGTGTCCTACCTCGCGCCCGAGCTGGTCATCGACGGTCGCGCCGACGCCCGCGCCGATGTCTACGCCGCCGGCGTCGTGCTCTACGAGCTGCTGACCGGCACCAAGCCGCACGAGGGCGAGTCGCCGATCCAGGTGGCCTACCGCCACGTCCACCGCGACGTGCCGATGCCGTCGCTGGTCGAGCCCGGCATCCCCGACTACGTCGACGCCCTCGTCGCGCGGACGACCTCGCGTGACCGCGACCAGCGTCCCGCCGACGCCACCGTGCTGCTGCACCACCTGCACCGGGTCGAGCAGGCACTGCGCGACGGCCTCGACTCCGACCCCGAGCTGGCCGCCGACCTGCTTCCCCGGCGCACGGCGGCGGCGCCCGACGAGCCAGCCTCGCCCGACGACACGACGCCCGAGCCGTTCGACGCCGGCGCGCTCGCGCTGCTCACCGAGGTGGACCCGCGCGACTCCGGGCTCGTCGACGACGGCAGCCCCGACCGCACCACCGCCCTCGAGCGGCACCCCGCCCCACCCGCGGAGCCGCCCGGCGGCCCCGTCACCGAGCCGATGCGCACCACGACCGCGACCGCAGCGTCCGCGACCACCACCCTCCCGGCCCCGCCCACGACCGCGCGGCCTGCGCCCGGACGCGCTCCGTCCCGGGTGGCGCCCGTCGACACCACCGAGCGCCGCCGGTCGATGAAGGGGCCCCTCGTCCTGCTGCTGTCGCTCCTGCTCGTCGCCGGCGTCGCCGCCGGCGCCTGGTGGTTCGGCTGGGAGCGGTACACCACGACCCCGGGCGTCCTGGGCCTCGACGAGGCCGCGGCCACCTCCGAGCTGGAGGACTCCGGCCTCCGGGCCGAGGCGGGCGAGCCGGCCTACAGCGAGAACGTCGCCGCAGGTCTCGTCATCGCCACCGACCCGGGACCGGGCGGCAAGGTGCTCGACGGCGGCACCGTCAGCCTCACCCTGTCGCTGGGGCCGGAGCGCTACGACGTGCCCGACCTGGTCGGGCAGACCGAGGACCAGGCCCAGGACGCGCTCGCCGCGACCAACCTCGCCTTCGGCGCCAGCAAGGCCAGGTGGAGCGAGACGGTGCCCGAGGGACAGGTCATCCGCACCTCGCCCAAGGCAGGCACCACCCTCAAGCCCGGCGCCAGCGTCGACCTGGTGCTCAGCCGGGGCCGCAAGCCGATCGAGGTGAAGGACTGGACGGGCGAGTCGTTCGACGACGCCTCGGCCGCCCTCGAGAAGCGGGGGCTGCAGGTGAGCGTCACCGCCGAGGAGTACAGCGACTCCGTCGCCGAGGGCGACGTCATCTCGCAGGACCCGCCGACGGCCACCCTCTTCCGCGGCGACACCGTCTCGTTCGTGGTCTCCCTCGGCCCCGAGCTGGTCGAGGTGCCGCGGGTCCAGGCCATGGGCGTCGACGCGGCGACCGAGCTGCTCGAGGGACTCGGGTTCGAGGTCGAGACCGAGGAGTCGGGGACCTACCTCGGCCTGGGCTACGTCGCCAGCTCCGACCCCGGAGCCGGCGAGGAGATCCCGAAGGGCTCGACGATCACGTTGTTCCTCGTGTGAGGTCCTAGCCTTTCGTCCGTGCACGCCGAGCAGACCCGTCGTACGTCGCTGCTCGCGGCCCTCGCGCTGCTCGCGATCGCGGCGTGCTGGGGCTCGACGTTCTTCATGATCAAGGACCTGCTCGACCGGGTCCCGACGCTCGACTTCCTGGCCGTGCGGTTCGCGATCGCCTCGCTCGCGCTGCTGGTGGTCGCCCCGAAGGCCCTCGGCCGGCTCTCCCCCGTCGTACGCCGCCACGCGGTCGTCCTGGGCCTCCTCTACGGAGTCGCCCAGATCCTGCAGACCGCCGGCCTGGCCCACACGCCGGCGAGCATCAGCGGTTTCGTCACCGGCCTGTACGTCGTGTTCACCCCGCTGCTGGCCGCGGCGATCCTCCGCACCCGCATCCCGCCGATCACCTGGGCGGCCGTCGTGGTCGCGACCGTGGGGCTGGGCGTGCTCGCTCTCAACGGCTTGAGCATCGGCTACGGCGAGCTGATCACCCTCGCGTCCGCGGTTCTCTACGCGCTCCACATCGTCGGGCTGGGCGCGTGGTCGACCGCACAGGACGCCGTGGGCATGACGATCCTGCAGGTGATGGTGATCGCCGTCGTGTGCACCGCGGCGACCGCGCACGACGGGATCGTGCTCCCCGACCGCGCCGCCGACTGGTGGGCGGTCGTCTACATGGCGGTGGTGGTCGGCGCGCTCGGCCTCCTCGGGCAGACCTGGGCGCAGGCCCACCTCCCACCGACCCGCAGCGCGATCATCATGAGCATGGAGCCGGTCTTCGCCTCGTTCTTCGCCGTCTGGCTCGGCGGGGAGGACGTCACGACGCGGCTGCTCGTCGGCGGCACGATGGTGCTCGCCGCGATGCTGATGGTCGAGCTCGCCCCGCGTCGCGTGGTCGAGGGCGAGGTCCCGCACATCGCCGTGTGAGCGGCGGTCCCGTCCCTCGGGTGGACCTCGACGTGGGTGCGTCCCCCTATCGTGGGGCCCGTGGACACGTGCGTGGCGTGCGGCGCCGAGCTGGGGGTGGGGCGGTTCTGCCTCAACTGTGGGCACCGCATCGGCGCGCCCGCGCCGGTCCGTCCCGAGCCCGCAGTCGCCCCGGCTCGCCCGTCGGCTCCCTCCCCGACTCCCCCGGTTCCCCCGGCCACGTTGACCGCGACCGCGCCCCCGCGCGACGCGAGCCCGTCCAGCGACGACACCGCCGGCGAGGTGACAGCCGACCCGCAGCACGACCCCGGGCCGCCCCCGGCGCCGGTCGTGCCTCCTGTGCAGGCCGCCGACCCGACCCCCGTGCCGCCGACCAGCCCGCCGAGCAGCCCGCCCGACGACGTACCCGACGAGTCGGCAGCCGTCAGGCCGCGGCAGTCGACCTGGGACCCCGACGAGGACCTGCTGCCCTACGAGGAGGTCGACGACGCCGACGGCGACCTGCCGGTCCGCGGCAACGCATGGATCGCCTGGGTGCTCGGCGCCGCGCTGCTGATGGGTCTCGCCTTCGTCCTGCTCCGGGTGTTCGACACCGACGGCGACGACGTCGCCACCGATCCCGCCACCGGCACGTCGAGCAGCACCTCGAGCAGCACCGACGCGCCGGCGTCCGACACCGCTCCCTCGGACGACGGCGAGGAGGCCCCGGCCGGGGTCGGCAAGGCGCGCGAGCTGGTCAGGGGCGCCACCTTCCAGGTGCCCGGCACGGCGCCGCCGACGACCGACTTCGACGGCAACCTCGTGGCCTACGAAGCCAGCCAGATGGGCGACGGCATCCCGGCCACGGCCTGGCGCACCGCGGGGGACGCGACCGGGGAGTCCGTCACCGTGACGCTGGCCGAGCCCGGTGTCGTCACCCGTGTGGGGCTCATCAACGGCTATGCCAAGAAGGTCGCCGGCGTCAACTGGTACCCCAACAACCGCCGTACGGTTGCGGTCTCCTGGGGCTTCGACGACGGCACCACGGTCGAGCAGACCCTGGCCGAACGACCCGGCATGCAGCGGATCGAGGTCCCGCCGGTCGAGACCTCCACGGTCACCCTCACCTTCACCGCCGTGACCCCACCCGGCGCGGGCAACCTCGGCCGTGACTACACCGCGCTCAGCGAGGTCAGCATCACGGGGCGGCGAGCCGGCTGAGCACCGCGGCGGCCCGCTCGGCGTCCGACCTCGAGACGTCCAGGTGGGTCACGAGTCGTACGGTCCGCGGGCCTACTGCGGCGATGCGGACTCCCTCGGTCGCCGCGCGCTCGACGAACGCCATGGCGTCGGGGCGCTGCACGACGACGATGTTGGTGTCCACGTCGTCCGGGTCGAGGCCGAGTGACTCGCCCAGGAGCCGGGCGTTGGCGTGGTCGTCCGCCAGCCGCTCGACGTGGTGGTCGAGGGCGTACGCACCCGCTGCGGCGAGGACGCCGACCTGCCGCATCCCCCCGCCCATGCGCTTGCGTCGCACCCGCGCCTCGGCGACGGCATCGGCTGATCCGACCATGAGCGATCCGATCGGCGCGCCCAGACCCTTGGACAGGCAGACCGCGAGGACGTCGGCGATCCGGCCGTAGTCGGCCAGCGGGGTCCCGGTCGCGACGTGCGCGTTCCACAGGCGGGCGCCGTCGAGGTGCACCTTCGTGTCGTTCGTCCCGGCCCACGCCCGCAGGGCGCGCAGGTCCTCGATCGGCAGCACAGTGCCACCGGCGAAGTTGTGGGTGTTCTCCACCGAGACCGCGGCCGTGCGCACGAAGAACGGACCCATGTCCGGCGCGTGCATCGCCTCGATCGCCGGCAGGTCGACCTGGCCGCGCTCCCTGGTCCAGGTGCGCATCGTGAGCCCCGTGATGGCGCCATGGGCACCGAGCTCGGCACGGGCGATGTGGGCCGAGGACTCGCACAGCACCTCCTCACCGGGCGAGACCACGCCGGCCACGGCGAGCACGTTGGCCATCGAGCCGGTCGGCGTGAACAGCGCCGCCTCGTGGCCGAACATCCCGGCTACCCGCTCCTCCAGCGCCGCCACCGTCGGGTCCTCGCCGTAGACGTCGTCGCCCACCTCCGCGCGCGCCATCGCCTCGCGCATCGCGTCGGTCGGGCGGGTCAGGGTGTCGGAGCGCAGGTCGATCACGGGCTCATCCCATCACGACCGTCCCCGCGCTCCGCCGAACGGTGGTCCACCGACATTCGTCCAGCCGCGAACGTCGCTCAGCCACCGCTCGCCCGGCGCGCCGTCGTACGACACGCCCCCGGCGGTGGTCCACCCGCATTCCTTCAGCCGCGAACGTCGCTCAGCCACCGCTCGCGCGAGCGTCGGTGAGCCACGCAGGTTCGGGCGAGCCAGAACCTGCGTCACCCACCGCTCGTACGCCGACCACCCAGCCGGCGGTGCACCAGGCACGTTCCGGCACCGCGAAACCTGCGTCACTCACCGCTCGTACGGCGCGGGCGGCCCGAGGGCGTCAGGCCTTGCGCAGCATCTCCGCCACGAGGAAAGCGAGCTCGAGGGACTGGACGCGGTTGAGGCGGGGGTCGCAGACGGACTCGTAGCGGTGGGCCAGGCCCACCTCGTCGATCTCCTCGCCGCCGCCGACGCACTCGGTGACGTCGTCGCCGGTGAGCTCGACGTGGACACCGCCCGGCCAGGTGCCGAGGGCGCGGTGCACGTCGAAGAAGCCCTGGACCTCCTCGATGACGTCGTCGAAGCGACGCGTCTTGTAGCCCGAGGAGGCCTCGAAGGTGTTGCCGTGCATGGGGTCGCAGACCCAGGCGACGTTGAGGCCCTCGGCGGTGACCTTCTCCACGAGGGCGGGCAGGCCGTCGCGGATCTTGCCGGCGCCGAAGCGGGTGATGAAGGTGAGCCGGCCCGGGGTGTTGTCCGGGTTGAGGCGCGAGGCGTAGGCCAGCGCGTCGTCGGGAGTCGTCGTGGGCCCGAGCTTGATGCCGATCGGGTTCTTGATCTTCGACAGCAGCTCGACGTGGGCGCCGTCGAGCTGGCGGGTGCGCTCGCCGATCCACACGAAGTGCGCGGACACGTTGTAGGGCTGGTCGGTCCGCGAGTCGATCCGGGTGAGGGACTGCTCGTACTCCAGGAGCAGCGCCTCGTGGCTGGAGTGGAAGTCGACGCGGTGGAACTCGTCGGGGTCGGCGCCGATCGCCTGCATGAAGGTCAGGGCGCGCTCGATCTCGTCGGCCATCGCCTCGTAGCGCTGGCCGAAGGGCGAGTTCTGCACGAAGTCGGTGTTCCAGGTGTGCACCTGGCGCAGGTCGGCGTAGCCACCGGTCACGAACGCCCGGACCAGGTTGAGCGTGGCGGCCGAGGAGTTGTAGACGTCGACGAGACGCTGCGGGTCGGGCACGCGCGCCTCGGGCGTGAAGTCGTAGCCGTTGACGGCGTCGCCGCGGTAGGCCGGGAGGGTGACGCCGTTGCGGGTCTCGAGGTCGGAGCTGCGGGGCTTGGCGTACTGGCCGGCGAGGCGCCCGAGCTTCACGACGGGCACCGAGGCGGCGTACGTCAGCACGACGGCCATCTGCAGCAGCACGCGCAGCTTGTTGCGGACGTTGTCGGCGGTGACGCCGGCGAAGGTCTCGGCGCAGTCGCCGCCCTGGAGCAGGAAGGCCTCACCCCGGGTGACGGCGGCGATCTTGTCGGTGAGGTCGTCGCACTCGCCCGCAAAGACGAGCGGCGGCGCGGTCCTCAGTCGGGCCACGGCAGCGTCGACGGCCCCCGAGTCGGGGTAGGTCGGCTGCTGCCTGGGCCCGAGCGCGTGCAACTGCTCGAGGGTGGGGATGGCGTTCACCCGTCAAGGGTACGGCGACCGGGCCGCGGCCCCCGAACCCTGACCGACCCCTGAACGCGTGACGCGCCGCACGCCGGGCCGGCGTCTCAGTCGCGCGGCGCGAGCACGCCCTCGGCGTCGTCGACCCGCAGGCCTCCCGAGCGGGTGCGGCTCGCGACGAGGGTGCCGGTGACGACCGAGGGATCGGGATAGCTGATGCGACCTGGGGCGCCTTGGCGCGACGTGGTCCACAGGCGGTCCTCGAAGCCGATCTCGCCGCGGAACTGGTGGTTCTCCAGCACCAGTCGGTCGGCGGTGGCCTGGCCGAGGACGTAGGACGCCTCACCGCGGTAGAGCAGGGAGCCGTGGGAGACCTGCAGGATGCCGTCGCGCACGTGCACGGTCTGGTCGTGCACCTCACCGCTGAGGTAGACGTCGACGCCGCCCCGGACCATCGCCTTCCACAGGTCGGATCGCGCCCCCTTCTCGTAGACCAGGTTGCTGGAGTTGCGGGCGCGGACCTTCGGGGTCATCGGGGTGTGGCCCTGGACCATGACCCACGGCACCTCGTCCTTGCGGGCCTGCCGGAGCACGCCTCGCAGCCAGCGCAGCTGTGCACGGTCGACGGACACGCGGACGTCACCACCGCGCCGCTCGAAGACGTCCAGCGTGACGAGCAGGACGTCGGCGTCGAGGCGTACGGCGTAGGCGGTGCGGCGGGCCTGCCCGGAGGGCCGGTCGGCGAACCGGGGCCGTCCGTCGTCGCCCGTCAGCACGTGGTCGGCGTAGATCCGCTTGAACTCGGGCACGTGGCGCCGCTTGAAGTCGATCCACGCGTCGCGACGCTTCTCCCTCCAGGGGTTGTCACCGATCTCGTGGTCGCCGAGCGCGGGATAGGTCGTGAGTCCGCGGTCGTCGAACCGCTCGCGCCAGGCCGGGTAGTAGGCGTCCGCAGCGCGACGCCAGGCCCGCAGCCGCTGGGGTTGGGTCCGCACCGGCCCGAAGACGCCGGTGCGCGCGTCGTCGCGACCCCAGCGCCCTTCGACGAGGTCGCCCGCAACGAGGACGTCGTCGGTGCCGTGCGAGGCCATCTCGTCGATCACGTGGTCGAGCGCCGCGTCGTAGTCGGCGTTGGTGGAGTTCGCGATCTCACCCGTGCGCTTGTCGACGAACTGCTGGCGCCCGTCGGCGGTGAGGTCGGCGACGTCCTGGTTGAGGAAGTCGGGCGCGGAGACGAAGCGGTAGGCCCCCGCCAGCTCGGGAGCCGCGGCCACGGACGGCCGCTCGCGCGGGCCCCGCTCGGCAGCAGGCGGCAAGGAGGCCGACGACGGCTCACCCGGCGCCAGGCGAGCCGTCGGCCCGACGCTCGTGGACGCCGGGTCGTCCGGGACCGGGATCGCGCTCGCGGAGGGGGTGGGCGGCGTGGCCGTCGAGCAGCCCAGCGCTCCGGCCACGAGCACCGCCAGCACGGGCCCCACGCGTCGTCGAGTCACCCGCCCAACGGTAGACGGGAGGACCGACGCGCGTGCACCGAACCCCCGCCGTGTCGGGTGCGGACTCATCACTCCAGGTGGTCGATGTCGCGGAAGCCGGTCTTCTTGGCCCGCACGCCGCGGTTGGTCATCCACGTCAGCGCCCAGAGCACCACGCCCACCGCGAGCAGCCCGGCGGCGATCTTGTACTGCACCATGTCGGCCTCCAGGCGCGCCCACGGGCCGAGGAGGTAGCCGCAGCAGATCGCACCGATGACCGGGAGCGCCGTCGGTGTGCGGAAGGCGCGCTCGGGCGTGGGGTCGCGGCGCAGGATCAGGCACGCGATGTTGACGATCGTGAACACGGCCAGCAGCAGGAGGGCCGTGGTGCCCGACAGCGCCCCCACGACCGAGGACTCCGAGTCGAGCGTGACGACGCTGATCAGGCCAAGGGCCAGGAGGGTGGTGAAGACGATGGCGGTCCACGGCGAGCGACGGCCCGGGAGCACCTTGCCGAGGGAACGCGGCAGCACGTCCTGCTGGGCCATGCCGTAGATGAGCCGGCTCGCCATCAGCATGTTGATGAGGGCGGTGTTGGCGACCGCGAAGACCGTGAGGAACGGGAAGATCGTGTCGATCGGCAGGTCGGGTGCACCGATCTTGACGACGTCGAGCAGGATCCCGGCTTCCGCGTTGGTGGGCTCGGCGATCTGCCCGGCGGGGATGACCGCGACGACCGAGATAGCGACCAGCATGTAGATCAGCACGGCGATGCCCAGGCCGGTCAGCATCGCGCGCGGGAAGATGCGTAGCGGGTCCTGGGTCTCCTCGACCATGTTGACCGAGTCCTCGAAGCCGACCATGGAGAAGAACGCGATGGCGGTGGCGATGGTGACCGCCATGAAGAGGCCCTTGTCGTCGGGGCTCTCGAAGACCGTGACCCGGGAGAGGTCGCCGTCGCCACTGGCGATCACCCAGATCCCGATGGCGATGACGATGGCGAGGGCCGTCATCTCGACGAGCGTCAGCAGCACGTTGAACTTCACGCTCTCGCCGACGCCGCGCAGGTTGATCGCGGCGAGCACCAGCATGAACAGCAGCGCCGTGATCAGGATGGCGCTCGGGCTGGGGTCGTCGTTGCCGAAGCCGATGAGCAGGTTGGCAGCCAGCAGGTTGGACGACGTCGAGGCGCTGGTGATGCCGGAGCAGACCACGGCGAACGCCACCAGGAAGGTGATGAAGTGGATGCCGAACGCCTTGTGCGTGTAGAGCGCGGCACCGGCGGCCTGCGGGTACTTGGTGACCAGCTCGAGATAGCTGAAGGCGGTCACGGTCGCGACGGCGAAGGCCACCAGGAACGGCAGCCACGCGATGCCGCCTACCTGGCCGGCGATCTTTCCCGTGACGGCGTACACACCGGCGCCGAGGATGTCCCCGACGATGAAGAGCAGCAGGAGCTTCGGGCCGAGCACCCGCTTGAGGTCGGTGTCCCCCGGACCGTTGACGTCCTGCTGCGTGGCTTCTGTCGCGCTCATGGAGACTCCCGTCGTCATCCCGTGCAGCGCACGGCGTCCTCACACAATGACCCTGCCGCGGGGGCGAGGCAACCACCGCAGCACGGGGACAACGTCGTGTCGGCGCCCGGGTCACGCCGGGCAGGCGCGACCCGCCCCCGGAGGGGTGGAGTGGGACGTACTTCCGGGCTTGTATCGATCCAACTACCCTGCTGCCCATGCCGAAGCGTGTTGCGATCCTGACCGCGGGCGGGTACGCCCCGTGCCTCTCCTCCGCCGTGGGCGCCCTCATCCAGACCTACGACGCCACCGACCCCGACATCGAGCTGATCGCCTACCGGCACGGCTACCACGGCCTGCTCACCGGCAACAGCATCACCATCGGCGCCGAGGAGCGCGCCGGTGCTGCCCTCCTCCACCGCTACGGCGGCAGCCCGATCGGCAACAGCCGGGTCAAGCTGACCAACGACGCCGACTGCCGCAAGCGCGGCCTCATCGGCGAGGACGAGACGGCGCTGGAGGTGGCGGCCGCGCGGTTGCAGGCCGACGGGGTCGACGTGCTGCACAC
Source organism: uncultured Nocardioides sp. (assembly GCF_947488025.1). Taxonomy (GTDB): domain Bacteria; phylum Actinomycetota; class Actinomycetes; order Propionibacteriales; family Nocardioidaceae; genus Nocardioides. The sequence goes on from NZ_CANKYS010000002.1 coordinate 251,395, forward strand.
CATCGGCGGCGACGACACCAACACCGCGGCCGCCGACCTTGCGGCCCACCTCGCGACGCGTGGTTCCGAGCTGACGGTCGTCGGGCTGCCCAAGACCATCGACAACGACATCGTGCCGATCCGCCAGAGCCTCGGCGCGCAGACCGCCGCCCAGCAGGCGTCGCGGTTCGCGCAGAACGTGCTGGCCGAGCACGGGTCCAACCCGCGCATGCTGATCGTCCACGAGGTCATGGGCCGCGCCAGCGGCTGGCTGACCGCCGCGGCGGCGCGCGACTACATGGCCTGGCACGCCGAGCAGGAGTGGCTGCCCGGGATCGGGCTCGACGGCCGCAAGTGGGCCATCCATGCGGTCTACGTCCCCGAGCTCGCCATTGATCTCGCGGCCGAGGCCGACCGGCTGCGGGCCGTGATGGACGAGATCGGCTGCGTGAACATCTTCCTCGCCGAGGGTGCCGGCATCGACGACATCGTCGCCGACCTCGAGGCGTCCGGCGAGACGGTGGGACGCGACCCGTTCGGGCACGTCAAGATCGACACGATCAACCCCGGTCGCTACTTCGCCGACCGCTTCTCCGAGGCCATCGGCGCCGAGAAGAAGATGGTGCAGAAGTCGGGCTACTTCTCGCGCTCCGCGCCCGCCAACGACACCGACCTCGCCCTGATCCGCGAGATGGCGGAGCTCGCCGTCGCGTGCGCCCTCGACGGCACGCCCGGCGTGATCGGCCACGACGAGGACCAGGACGACGAGCTGCGCGCGATCGAGTTCGAGCGCATCGCCGGCCACAAGCCGTTCGACGCCACCCAGGCGTGGTTCACCGACCTGCTCGCGAGCATCGGCCAGGGCACCGGCCGGGACTGAGGCTCACGCGGCCTCCGTCGCCTCTTCCTCGGCGCGGTTGGTCACGCGCCTGCCGGCCGCCGGGAGGACGCGGGGCAGCCGCTGGAGGTACGCCGCACTGGCGAGCGCGACGAGCGCGAGCACCCACCACAGCGTGGTCTGCCCGTGGGCCAGGAGCCACGTGAACGCCACCGGCGTCACCGCTCCTCCGATGCCCCAGCTGAGCTGGAACAGCCCGAGGTAGCGACCCCGCAGGTGGTCGGGCGCCGCCTCGGCCGCGGCCGCGCTGAAGACGGGCCCGCCGGTGAGCTCGCCGGCCGTGTAGATGGCCGCGCCGACGAGCATCACCACGATCGCCAGCCAGACCGGGAGCCAGCCCGCGACGACGAACAGGGCGTAGGCGGCGACGAAGGTCAGCTGGGCCAGCCCCATCATCCGCGCCCGCACGCGCCCGGTCATGCGGCGTACGACGAGCCCCTGGCCGAGGCCGACGAGCGCGGTGTTGAGAGTGAAGATCGCCCCGACCACCCATCCCGGGAGGTCGATCGTCTCGGCGACGTAGACCGGCAGGGCGAAGTTGAGCACCATCATCCCGGCGACGAAGCCGAACTGCCCGAGCACGAGGCGAAGGTAGGCGGTGTCGCGCAGCGCCACGCCCCAACCCTCGACCGGGGCGTCGGCGGGGTGGGCCACGCGGTGGTCGGGCACGTCGAGCAGGAGGACGAAGGCGACCACGAAGGTCACCGCGTTGACGACCACCACCGACTGGAAGGCGACGTCGGTGCCGACCTGCAGCGCGAGGCCGGCCAGCACGCCGCCGATGGAGTAGCCGAGGTTGCGCACGGCCTGCAGGAAGCCGAACCACAGCTCGCGCTCCCCCGGCGCCGAGATCGCGGTGACGACGTTGCCGAACGACCCCCAGAACGACTGGCGACCGAGGTTGAGCAGGGCGGTCCACAGCGCGACGGCGAGCAGCGAGTCGGCCCACAGGTAGGCCACCATGCCGGCGGCCTGCACGAGGTTGCCGACCAGCATCATCCGTCGCGGGCCGAACCGGTCGACGAGGCTGCCGATGACGAACGCTCCCGGCATCGTCAGCACCGCGGACAGCGACAGCGCGGACCCCACCTGCACGAGGGACAGGTCGGTCATCGCGAGGAAGTAGAGCAGCGTGATCGGCATGAACAGGCCGCTGCCGACGGTGTCGGCGACGATCGCCGCGACGAAGCGGCGGTGCTCCCCCACACGGGGGAATCCGAGACGAGCCAGCACGGGGGCATCCTCTCGCATCCCGCTGACCGGGGGTCAGACCGGCAGGGTCACGCACTCTCCCGGGGCGCGAACGTCGCCTGGTCGACGAGGTCCACGTCGGGATCGTGCGCACCGAAGACGCCGTCGACCGGCGTGCCTCGCAGCCAGGCGAGCAGCGCCGCCGTGAACGTCACGCGCATCGCCTGCCCGGGGTCGGAATGACGCGGCACCCAGGCAAGGGGCCACCGGTCCGGCGGTCCCTCGCGGACCCACCCGAGGACGTCCCCGTCGATCGAGTCGGCGAAGGGCAGGAAGTCGACCTCGCCGCTCCCGGCGACCGGGTCCAGGAACGGTCGCCCCATGCTGGATCCGAGATCGTCCGGGTGCCAGACCCTCAGCCAGCCGCGCCAGGCGCCCGGCCCGTACGCCGCCATGAGCGCGCGGTAGTCGCCGGGAAGTCCCTCGTCGACCACCGATGGCTCGCGACCCTCCGGCGGAGGCACCAGCACCTGCAGCGCATTCAGGCCCGCGCCGCTGGTGAGCCCCTTGCGACGCGGGTCGCTCCTCGCAGCGCGGTCGGGCGGTGTCCAGTACGACGTCGCCCGGCCGCCGTACGCGCGATCGATCCTCGCGGGAAGCGGGCCGAGCGAGTGGCCGCCCTGACCCACGCCGGTGGTCACGAGCGCCTCGAGGAACGGGACGAGCGTGCGACCGGAGTGGATCCAGCCAGCGTTGCCGTAGGCCCCCGGCGCGTGAGCCAGCACGACGACCGGCCACTCCTCGGGCGCGCCCGCCGCGGTGTCCCAGAAGAGACCCTCTCCCCCGCGCCCCGAGCCGAACGGCAGCAGCCCGCCGCGCTTCGGGTGGAACCTCGGCGCGGGAAGACGGGCGGCGTCGCACGCGTCGCGCGCCTCGAACCGGATCCCGGCCAGCTCCTTGTCGAACGTCGGGTAGCCCGCGAGTCGGACCGGCGCGTGGATCCACAGCCAGTCGCCCACGAGGAGGGAGCCGAACCGGTCGGCGATCTGGCGGTACGCCGTCGGCAGCGCCGTGCCGAGCCACCCCTCGACCCGACCCCAGTCGATCCGCGTCGGCTCCGGCGTCACGGCGGACAGCAGGTCGTGCACGATTCCCCCGTTCACGGGCGTCAGCGTAGGGCCGCGCACGACGTGCGGCACGGAGTTGGCCGGAATGCCCCTAGGGTCGGCACATGACGTTCTCCATCGTGGCCAGGTCCGACGACGGTGAGTCGTGGGGCGTCGCCGTGGCCTCCAAGTTCCTGGCCGTCGGATCCGCCGTGCCCGCGGCGGCGGCCGGGGTCGGCGCGATCGCCACGCAGGCCGACGCCAACCTCGCCTTCAAGTACCTCGGGCTGGCCCACCTCGACGACGGCGCGACGGCCCAGGTCGCCCTCGACCGGCTGGTCGAGGAGGACGACGAGCGCGAGCACCGGCAGGTCGGCGTCGTCGACTCCGACGGCAACGCAGCGACGTGGACCGGCGCCGAGTGCTTCGCCTGGGCGGGCGGGACGACCGGCCGCAGCGGTGAGCGCGGCGGCTACGCGATCCAGGGCAACATCCTCACCGGGCCCGAGGTGGTCGAGGCGATGGAGCGCGCTTGGATCGCCGGGGAGGGCACGTCGCTCGAACGCCGCCTGCTCGCCGCCCTGGCGGCAGGGGACGAGGCGGGTGGCGACAGCCGCGGCCGCCAGTCGGCCGCACTCCTCGTCGTACGCGACGGGGCCGGCTACGGCGGGCACGACGACGTCGCAGTCGACCTCCGCGTCGACGACCACACCGCCCCGGTCACCGAGCTCGCGCGGCTCGTTGACCTCAACGAGCTCTACCTGACCGCCTCGACCCCCGAGGAGCAGGTGCCCGTCGACGACGCCCTGATGATCGAGCTGGAGTCGCTGGCCAAGGCCGAGGGCAAGGACAGCTTCCGGGAGTGGGTCGGGTCGGAGAACTACGAGATGCGGGTCGCCCCCGGCCTGCGACCGGGATGGATCGACCGGCGGATCCTCGAGATCATCCGAGGAGTCGGCAAGTGAGCATCCTTGCGATCGACGCCGGCACGACCGGCGTGACGGCCGTCGTGGTCACCCCCGACGGCCGGATCCAGGCCACGGGCTACCAGGAGTTCCGCCAGCACTTCCCCCAGCCGGGCTGGGTGGAGCACTCCGCGGAGGAGATCTGGCAGGCCACCCTCGAGGCCACCCGCGAGGTGCTCACGAAGGTCGACCAGTCCGAGCTCACGGCGGTCGGCATCACCAACCAGCGCGAGACGGTCGTGCTGTGGGACCGCGAGACGCTCGGCTCACCGCGCCGCGCGATCGTGTGGCAGGACCGGCGTACGGCCGACATCTGCGACCGGCTCCGCGCCGACGGGCACGAGGAGCGGGTCGCCGAGCTCACCGGGCTGCGCCTCGACCCCTACTTCTCCGGCACCAAGCTGATGTGGCTCGCCGAGAACGAGCCGCACACGTGGGCGCTGGTGCAGTCGGGTCGGTACGCCGTCGGCACGGTCGACTCCTACCTCATCGCCCGGATGACGCGCGGCACCTGGCACGTCACCGACGTCTCCAACGCCTGCCGCACCCTGCTCCTCGACCTCGAGTCGGGCGAGTGGTCCGACGAGCTGTGCGAGCTCTTCGGGGTGCCGCGTGACGCGCTGCCCGACCTGGTCCCCAACTGGGGTGAGATCGCCCCCACCGACCCGACCGTCTTCCTCGGGCTGTCGCTTCCGATCGCGGGCGTCGCCGGCGACCAGCAGTCCGCGCTGTTCGGGCAGACCTGCTTCGAGGAGGGCGAGTCCAAGTGCACCTACGGCACCGGCTCGTTCATCCTGACCAACACCGGCAGCCAGGTGCTGCGCAGCGACGCCGGCCTGCTGTCGACCGCGGCGTGGCGCTCGCCCGACGGCGAGATGACGTACGCCCTCGAGGGCGCGATCTTCGTGACCGGGGCGGCCGTCCAGTGGCTGCGCGACGGCCTCCAGATCGTCGGGAGTGCCGCCGAGACCGCGGCGATCGCCGCCACGGTGGACGACACCGACGGCGTGGTCTTCGTGCCCGCGCTGACCGGGCTCGGCGCGCCCCACTGGGACCCCCACGCGCGGGGCACCATCCTCGGCATCACCCGCGGCACCACCCGCGCCCACCTCGTCCGCGCCACCCTCGAGGGGATCGCCTTCGAGGTCCGCGACGTGCTCGAGACGCTTCCCGGGCAGGGACAAACTACGCTGCGCGTCGACGGCGGCGCCGCGGAGAACGACTTCCTGTGCCAGCTGCAGGCCGACCAGGTCGGCCGCGCAGTGGAGCGTCCGGAGATCATCGAGACGACGGCGCTGGGCGCGGCGTTCCTCGCCGGGCTCGGCACCGGTGTGTGGGGGTCGACCGACGACCTGCGCGAGACGTGGGCGCTCGACCGGCGGTTCGAGCCCGGAGGCGACCGCGACGCGCTCGACGCGTCGTACGCCCGCTGGAGCGACGCGGTGGAGCGGTCGAAGGGCTGGGCCAGCTCCTAGAACCGCTCGCGCGCCTCGCGGGCCGCGTCGACCTCCGACCGCGCCTCGTCGACGGCCTCCTCGACCTCGGCCTGCGCCGCCTCGGCCTCCGCGAGCTCCTCGTCGACCTCCTCGAGGGTGTCCTCGAGCGCGGCGAGCCGGCCGCGGAGCTCGTCGATCTCGGACTGGACCTGCAGGGTGCGCGCCTGCAGCTTCTCGACCGACCGGCGTGCGGCCCGGTGCTCCTTCTCGTGCTCCTTGAGCACGGCGCGCGCGTCGGCGAGCCGCTCGTCCGCAGCTGCCCGGGCCTTGGCGTCTGCATCCGGGTCGGGTACGACGTGCAGCTGGGGCCGCTGCGTCGGGTCCGGGGCTGCCGCTGGGCGTGCCTTCGCGCTGAAGCCGAGCGCCTCGGGCAGTGCGACCGCCCCGCTGAGGTCGAGGTCGCCGAGGCCGGTCGCGGACAACGACGTCACGAGCAGCCCGCTGCGCACGGCGCGCGCGGCGTCCGGCTCGAGCATGGCGGCGGTGAGGGTGGCCTCCACCTGCTCGGCGACGGACTCGGTCGTCCTGACCCCCTTCTCGCGCGCCATCCGCCGCGCCGCCGTGGTCACCGACGCGGTCAGCTGGCGGCGCTGCTTGGTGAACTCGCGCAGCTGGGTGGCATCGAAGTTGTCCTGCGCGTCCCGCAGGGCCTCGCCCACCGCGAGCACCTGGTCGACCTGGTCGGGATCGCGACGGACCAGCAGGTTGACCACCCAGGCCGCGACGGACGCCTTGCGCAGTCCTTTGATCGAGGCAGCGAGCGCCTTGTCGGCCTTGTGCTCCTTGACCAGCGCGTCGCGTGCAGGTGTGAAGTCCGCGAGGGGCAGGGCGTAGAGGTCGTCGGCGATCTTCAGCAGCGGGTCGGCGTCCGGCATGCCCCGATCCTAGGGAGCGGCGTACTCGACCTCGGTGGGGTACGGCGGCCAGGGGCACTCCTGGGTGACGCCGCTGGGAGCCCAGCCCAGCGACTCGTAGAGCCCTCGCGCCCGCCCGTTGGCCTCGAGCACCCACAGGCGCCGCGCTCCCGCGGCCTGGGCGCGGAGGAACCCGTCGCGGCCCAGCCCGGCGCTCCAGTGGTCGGGCCGGACGGCCAGGTGGCGCAGCGTCGACCCGTCATGGGCGGTCAGGGCGACCAGCCCGCGCTCGTCCTCGACCACCTCGACCCTCACCCCCGGGTCGTCGAGGAGCAGGGCCCAGCGGGCCAGCACGTCGTCGTCGGGGTAGGGCAGGTCGCCGAACACGTGCGCCAGGCCCGTCCGGCTCGCGATCCGCTCGAGGTCGCGCAGCGCGACCATGTCCTGCGCCGTCGCGCGTCGCCAGGTCTCCACGGCTCAACCCTAGGCGTGTCGGCGTCGACGGACGTACCCCATATCGGGGTTGAGCGGCGGGACCCCGGGGTGTTCAGGTGAGGGCCGGCGTCTCGATCGGGACGGCGTCGTGGGGGCTACGGGGGTGTGGTCGGAATGCGTCGACGTGCAGCATTGCTGGCGGCCGTGTGCCTGCCACTCGCGATGGGCTCGCCGGCCGGGGCAGAGGCCCCGGCGCCGCTGCCAGCCCGCGTCAGCGTCGTACAGGCCGTTCCCGGGACGAGCGTCGACGTGAGCGTCGACGGTCGTCGGGTCGCCGGCGGTGCCGGCGTGGGTGACGTGCTGGGGCCGTTCGAGCTCGAGCCCGGCAGCCACGAGATCTCGTTCCGCGGCAAGGGCGTCAAGGTGGAGTCGACCCTCGACGTCGGGGCGGGCGACACCAGCGACGTCGTGCTGCACCTGCCCGCGGACGTCGGGGGCAAGCCCGTCGTCCACTCGTACGCGGCACCCGCGGGGCCGATCGGGCCGGGCAAGGCCCGCGTCCTGCTCGCCCACACCGCGACCGTCGCACCCGCCGACGTCGAGGTGGACGGCCAGACCGTCTTCACCAACATCGCCAACGGGGAGTTCGCCGACGCGGACGTCCCGGAGGGCTCGATCGCGGTGGCGCTGCTGCCGTCGGGGACGGACGGCGCCGATCCGATCCTGGGCCCGCTCGACGTGGCGGTGGAGGCGAGGACGCTGTCGATGATCTACGCCTACGGCAACCCGCGCGACGGCTCGATGAACGTCATCTCCCACACGGTCGACCTGGCTGCCGACGGCAGCGTCCGCCCCTCGCGCATCGAGACCGGGTCGGCGGGGCTGGCCGAGGGCCGGGTGACCACCTTCACCGGCTCGGCGGCCGCAGACGACCGGCGCGTGCTCGCGGCGCTCGGGGCCCTCGCTGCGGCGGTCCTCGCTGCGGCGGTCCTCGTGACGCTGGGCGCCTCCGGAGTGGGCCCACGGCGGCGCTCGCGCCCCGTGCCGCCACTCCGATGAGCGTCCGCACGCGCGCGCTCATGACCTCCGCCTGCCTCGTCGTCGCTGCCGGATGTGCGGGCAGCACCGGCTCCACCCGACCCGTCGACGCCGGGGCTGGCCCGTCTTCGTCGTCCTCCCCGTCGACATCTCCTTCGTCTGCCGAACCGGTCGCTCCCGCCCGCCGCGCAGGCTCCGTCGTGCAGCCGCGACGGCCGGTCCGGGCCACGCTGCCCAGCGGTCGCGTCGTACGCGTGGCCGCCGCCGGCACCACCGGCACGGGAGTGCTCGACGTACCGGACGACGTGGACGTCGCGGGGTGGTGGCGCGGCGGTTCGCGGGTCGGGGACCCGTTCGGATCGATCCTCGTCGCCGCCCACGTCGACTCCGACTCCGAGGGTCTCGGCCCCTTCGCCGAGCTCCTCACGGTGCCTGGGGGTGCGCGGGTGCGGCTCGAGGCCGACGGGCTGCGCCAGGACTTCGAGGTGCGGGAGCGCCGGCTGGTGCCGCAGGGCGGCCTCGCCGACGATGCCTGGATCTACGACGCTGCGGGCGACCTGCGGCTCACCCTCGTCACGTGCGCGCCGCCGTACGACGCCTCCCGCGGCGGCTACCAGAACCTGGCCGTCGTGACGGCGCTGCCCGTCGGCCCTCCGGAGGCGACATGAGCCCGAAGAAGCCCTACCAGAAGCGCCTCCCCACGGTCCTGCCGCCCGCGCCGCGCCGTGCGCCGGCGCAGGAGACGGTCCGACCACCTCCCGCTCCCCCGCGCGCCCGGCGGACCCCGCCGGTGGCTCCGCCACCGGACACCGCGCCCGAGGCGGCACCCGCCGACCCCCGTCCGCAGGCCCCAGGTGCCGCACCGGCTCCCCAGCCGACTGCCGCAGCCGCACCGGTGGCACCGACCGCTCCGCCGCCGACGCCCGCGGTCCCTCCCCCGGCCGACTCCCCGAACGACTCCGCGTCCGCGCGCCCGGGGTCCCCCAGGCGCAGGACGACCGCGCTCGTGGCCGCCGCCGTCGTGGGCGTGCTCGCCGGCGGGGTCCTGGCGTGGCAGGTCGTCGGACCGGGTGAGCCGCCGCGCGCCCCGGCCTCGTTGCCCATCGACGGGTGGCCGATCGCCGGTGAGTCCCGCGCGGTCACCGAGGTGCTGGCCGGCGGCGACCTGGAGGTGACCCACTGGATCCACTCCGAGCGCCCGATCGACGAGCTGGGCCTCACCCTGCCCGAGCTCGACGGTGCGGAGGTCTCCGCGACCGACGTGGAGGTGACCGCGGACGGTCGCCCCGCCTCGGGGCCGGGGACCGTCGCGGGAAGCGGGACGACGTACACCTTCGCGGGGTCGACCCGCATCCAGGTGCGCTACCGGATGTCCGGCGCCGTCCAGCTCAGCTCGTCCGCCGAGCGACGCGGCCTCGCCACGACGACGTCGCTCGACGTCACCGCGACGCAGGCGCGCGACGTCCGGGTCGTGCGGTCGGAGGAGGTCTTGTCTCTCGCCTGCGCCGCACCGGACGAGCAGCCCGAGCCCTGCGGTCAGGCGACTGGCAACGACCAGTGGCGGGTGGAGCTCGACGACACCGACGCCGGCAGCCGGGTGCTGGCCGTCGTCACGGTCCCGTCCTGAGCGGCGCCGTCAGGCGTTGCCGTCGAGCCCGTGCTCGATGGCCCAGCGGGTCAGCTGCACGCGGTTGTTCATCTGCAGCTTGCGCAGGGTGTTCTGCACGTGGTTCTGCACCGTGCGGTGCGAGAGGACCAGGCGCGCGGCGATCTGCTTGTAGCTCATGCCCGTCGCGACCATCTTGAGGATCTCGGTCTCACGCTCGGTGAGCTGGTCGCGCGGGTCGTCCGCCGGACCGTCGGCGATGCGGCGGAACTCCCCGAGCACCAGCCCGGCCAGGCCGGGCGTGAAGACCGTGTCGCCCTCGGCCACGCGCGTCACGGCGTCGATGAGCTCGGCGCTCGAGGCGGACTTCACCAGATAGCCCGTGGCTCCGGCCTTGATCGCCTCGAGGACGTCGTCCTGCTCCCCGCTCGCCGACAGGATCAGCACGCGCGCGGTCGGGTCGTGCTCCAGCATCATGCTGGTCACCTGCACCCCGCTCGCGTCGGGCAGCTGGAGGTCGAGGACGACCACCTGCGGCGCAGCCGCCGGGAAGCGTGCCATCGCCTCGCGCCCGTTGGCCGCCACCGCGACTACCTCGTGCCCGGCCGCCTGCAGGTCGCGCTCGACCGCGTCACGCCACATCGGATGGTCGTCGACCACCATCACCCTCACCATGGGTCCCCCTCCAGGTTTGGACCGCAGCGTAGACGGATCAGCCGCCCGGCGGGACGTAACGGCCACGTCTGTGGACCAGTGGTTCGGGGTCGTCGCCCACCACCAGCTCGTCGACCGTGCACGTCACGAGACGTGACCACCCGACCTCCACGTCGGACTCGACGCTCACCCGGGCCCAGGCGGTGGCCGCGGCGAGCCGGGGCCCGTGGTCGGTGTCGTCCCAGGCGGCCATCCGCCACGGTCCGCCCGGCGCCGGGGTGGTGCCCGCGAAGGCGTCCGCCAGGTCGCGGTCCTTCCACGACAGCAGCTGTACGACGCCCCGGCCGGTCTCGAGGAGCAGCTCGGTGAGGTCGGCGTCGGGGTCGAGCAGCGCGAGCACCCGGCCCGGTTCGCCGCCCGCCACGAGCCATGACGTGACCGTCAGGCCCGCCCGTTCGGCGTCGTCCCCCGCCGTCCAGAGCGAGACCGTCCCGCCGAGGCGCCCGCGTAGGCGTCGTACGGGATCGTCCGGCGTCGGGAACGGGTGGCCGCTGTGGATGGTCACGCCATCACGCTAGCGGCACCCTCAGCTCCCACTCGGTGCCCCACTCACCGCTCTGGAGGGTTGCCGTGCCGCCGAGACCCTCGACGCGCCCGCGGATCGACGAGGCGACCCCGAGCCGGCCTTCGGCTGCAGCCTCCTCCGGCCGGCCAGGAGGCATGCCGGGGCCGTCGTCGCGGACCGAGACGGTGACCGCATCAGGCGCGGCCTCGGCCAGGATCCAGGCCGACGCATCGGGGCCCACGTGCGCGAGGACGTTGTCCAGACAGGCCTTGACCGCGGCGACGGTCTCGATGGCCACGTGGTCGTCGACCAGCACGGCACCGCCGGGCGTCGCGACCTCCACGCGCACCGGGTGCGCGGTCGCCATCGCCTCCAGGGCGCCGGCGAGGTCGACCCGGCCGCCGGACCGGCTCGGCACCGTGGCCTGCTGCCGGATGAGTGAGCGCAGCCCTCGCTCCTGCTCCCCCGCCAGCCGCCCCAGCTCCGCCCACTGCCCGCCGGCCGCCGCCCCCTGGCGCTGCACCATCGTCAGCACCTGCAGCACGCCGTCGTGCACGGCCCTCGCGAGCCGGGTGCGCTCCTCGGCCGCTGCTGCCGCGCGCTCCGCGGCGTCCCGCTCCTGCGCCATCCGCTGCAGCGACTCGCACATGAAGCCGACGATCGGCCCGCCGATGAGCACGAGGAAGATGTTGCCGTAGTTGCCCTGGTCGACCTCCTGCCGCGGCAGCAGGTCGGCCAACGACAGCAGGACCGCCGCCGCGAGGCCGCCCTTCCAGTGCCAGTGGATCGCCCAGGCGAGCAGCGCGCCCATGACCCAGAAGCCCGGGAGCGTGGCCTGGAAGCCGTCCGACTTCAGCCACGGGGTGACGGCGATCGCCGCGACGGCGATCAGCAGGTCTGCGACGAGCAGGGCAGGCGTACGTCTCGAACGCCTGCTGTAGAGCCAGATCGCGACACCGGTCCAGACCACGAGCGCCAGCACGATCGCGAGCGCGAGGTCCGGGTACGCGTAGCTGTCGCGTCGGTAGGCGTTGAGCCCGACCATGTTGACCGTGACCACCACCCGCACCAGGGCGAGCGCGGAGTAGAGCCGGTCCTCGACGGCGAGGGCGGAGTCGGTCCGCGGCTGTGGCGCCGGCGGGTCCGTGAGGGCGTTCAGGACGCCTTCTGCTCGGGCCCGTCCCCGGCCTGCTCGCGCTCGGCCTTCTCCTGCTCGGCCTTCTCGCGCTCGGCCTGGCGGGCCTTCTCCTTGGCGAGCTCCTTGGCCTTGCTGGCGTAGAGGTCGACGTACTCCTGGCCGGAGAGCCGCATGATCTCGTACATGATCTCGTCGGTGATCGAGCGGAGGATGTAGCGGTCGTTCTCCATGCCGGCGTAGCGGGAGAAGTCGAGCGGCTTGCCGAAGCGCACCACCGGACGCGTCCACGTGCCGTAGACCTTGCCCGTGGGCGCCACGACGTCGGTCCCGACGACCGCGCACGGGATCACCGGGGCTCCGCTCTCGAGCGCCAGCCGGGCCACGCCGGTCTTGCCGCGGTAGAGCTTGCCGTCGTGCGAGCGGGTGCCCTCGGGGTAGATCCCGAAGAGGTCGCCCTCACCGAGGATCTTCATCGCCGACTTCATCGCGCCCTCGGCAGCGTTGGCGCCCGACCGGTCGATCGGGACCTGCCCCGCGCCGGTGAAGAACTTCTTCTGGAACCACCCCTTGATGCCGGGGGTCGTGAAGTACTCCGCCTTGGCGACGAAGGTGACGCGACGGGTCAGGGTCAGCGGCATGAACAGCCAGTCGGCGTAGGACAGGTGGTTGCTGGCGAGGATCGCGGGACCCTCCTCCGGCACGTGGTCGATGCCGAAGACCTTGGGCCGGAAGACGAGTCGCAGCACGGGCCCGAGGGCGATCCACTTCAGGAACCAATAGAGCACGGTCCGAGACTATCCCTGCTGCTGGGCGGTGACCCGCTCGATGAACTCGGCGGACTCGGCGAAGATCCGCGGGGCGTCGTTGTCGAGGGTGGCGACGTGGTAGCTGTCCTCCAGCACCCGCTCCTCGAAGTCCTTCGACGACAGGCCGGCATTGATCGCCTTGGAGGACGAGATGTCCGCCACGTGGTCGACCTTCGAGCGGAAGTAGAGGACCGGGATCGTGATCCGCGGCAGGTCCCGCCGCAGCTCGACCCAGCCGGCGGACATCTCCGCGGCGGCCTTGAGCGGGATGTAGGGATAGGCGATCTCGTCCATGCCGGGCTTCTTGATGTCGTTCCTGATCCCGGGGAAGGCGGGCACCACGTGCTTGAGCACGGGCAGGAGCACCGCGTCCTTGCGCATCGTGTCGAGCGCCGCGTTGACGATGACGACGCCGGCGAGGTCCTCACCGTGGTCCGCGGCGAGCCGCAGGCACAGGGCCCCGCCCAGGGAGAGGCCGACGGCCACCACGGCGTCGTTCTCGGCGGCGAGCTTGTCGAGGGCGCCCTCGACGGTGGCCACCCAGTCGGCCCAGGTGACCTTGTTCATGTCCTGCCAGCGGGTGCCGTGGCCGGGCAGCAGCGGCATCTCGACGGCGTACCCGCGTGCCGCCAGGTGCTCGGCCCACGGCCGCATCGACGCCGGGCTGCCGGTGAAGCCGTGCTGGACGAGTACGCCGATGCGCCGGCCGCCGGTCAGCTCGGGCTGCGCGGGCGTGGACATGGGTGCGACCAGCGTCGGGTCGAGGGGTGCGGCCTGCGCGCCGCGGAACGGGATCCTCACGGGCACAGTGTGCACCAGGACCGGCCGCCGTGGCGGTCGTCACGAGACGGCGTTCACGTGCTGCCGCTACCGTGGTCAACGTGAGTCGCCCGGAGGACGAGAGCCGCACCGAGCTCGCGTGGCGCGAGATCGTGGAGAACTTCGGCGAGCGTGCCGTCCTCGACGACCCGCCGTCCTCCTCCGAGGCACCCGCGACCACCTCCGACGACGCCCCGTCGGACGCTCCCGCCACCCTCTCCCCGACCGACCTGCCGGAGCACCTGCGCGACGACGACGAGGTCGAGCGGCGCGAGCAGGCGATCGCCGAGGCCGAGCGCTTCAAGCCGCCGCCGGCACCCCCCTTGCCCGTTCCGCGCACGTGGGAGCGCGGCCTGGCCTGGGCCGGCATCTTCGTGGCGCCGGTGATCGCGCTCGTCATCGGGCTGCTCTCGATCTACGTCCACCCCCTCGTCGGGTGGGCACTGGTCGGGTGGTTCGTCGGCGGCTTCGCCTACCTTGTCTTCGTGATGCCCAAGGCGCCCCGCGACCCCTGGGACGACGGCTCCCGGATCTGACCCGCCCGCAAGACATCTCCCAGGCGTAGGGTCACGGGGGTGGGTGCGCGGGAGACGGTCGAGGTCACGGGGCACCTCATGGACAGCGGAATCCTGTCGCGCGTCCTCGACGACATCCGCGAGTACGGCGGGGACTTCGTCATCGAGGAGTTCGACGTCGGCCGTGACGCGCACGACCCCAGCAGCGCCCGCATCACCGTCGAGGCCCCGGACTACGAGGCGCTCCAGCGCCTGCTGATGCGCCTGCAGACCCGCGGGGTCAACCAGCTCTCCCACGGCGATGCCGCGGTCGCGACCGCCGACCAGGACGGCGTGCTGCCCGACGGGTTCTACGCGACGACCAACCTCGAGACGCAGGTGCGACTGGGCGGTCGGTGGTACGACGTGGACAACCCCGAGATGGACTGCGGGCTCGTCGTCGAGCAGGCGACGTCCGGTGATGTACGGGTGCGGACGGTGCCCCTGTCGGACGTCGTGCGCGGCATGGGCATCGTGGTGGGCGCGGCCGGGATCCAGGTGACGGTGCCCAGTCACCGCCCCTCCGCCGAGACGGTCGCTTCGTTCCACGGGGAGCACGACCCCGAGCGTCCGCAGACGGTGCTGGTCCGGCAGGTGGCCGACGGGATGCGGCACGCGCGCGCGGCGGGCAAGCGGCTGCTGTGGGTGGCCGGGCCCGGCCTCGTCCACGCCGGCGGCGTACCGGCCATGGTGGCCCTCGTGCGGGGAGGCTGGGTCGACCTCCTCTTCGCCGGCAACGCGATGGCCGCCCTCGACGTCGAGACCGCCCTCTTCGGCGCCAGCCCAGAGAGCAACGCCCCGCCGGGTCACGAGCACGGCCACGAGCACCGGGTCCGGGCGGTCAACACCATCCGCAAGGCCGGCTCGATCGAGCGAGCGGTCCGTGACGGCGTGCTGCCCAGCGGGGTGATGCGCGCACTCGTCACCGAGGGAAAGCGCTTCGTCCTCGTCGGCTCCGTCCGCGACGACGGGCCCCTCCCCGAGGTCCACACGGACGTGGTCGAGGGCCAGCGCGCGATGCGTGCCGAGATCCACGACATCGGTTACTGCCTGATGATGGCGACCCAGCTGTACGCCGTCGCCACCGGCAGCCTCCTCCCGGCGTCCGTGCCGCTGGTCTGCGTGGACATCAACCCGGCCATGGTCACCCGGCTCGCCGACCGGGGCACCGGCCAGGGCCGCGGCATCGTCACCGACGTCGGGCTGTTCCTCGAGCAGCTCGCGCTCGAGCTGGTGCCGGACTACCGCCGGGGCTAGACCTGCCGCTGGTCGAGGAAGGACGGAGTCCTGTCACGAGACCAGAAGAGCGGCCCCGATCATCCCGGCCCGGGGGCCGAGCTCGGCCGCGACCACACCCGGGATGCGGCGGTGCTCGGCGCCGACGAGCGTACGCCGCAGCGCGTCCCGTGCCGGCTCGAGCAGCCGGTCACCCGCGGACGAGACGCCACCGCCGATGACCACGACCTCGGGGTCCAGCGCGGCCACGAGGTTCGCCACCCCGACGCCGAGCCAGTGGCCCACTGACGCAAAGGCCCGGTGGGCAACGAGGTCTCCCTGCTCCGCCGCGCTGGTGACCATCGGCCCGGTGATCTGCTCCGGGTTGCCATCAGTCATGTCATTGAGGACCGACGGCTGCTCGACCATCAGGGCGCGGGCGTTGCGGACCAGCGCGTTGCCCGACGAGTACTGCTCCCAGCAACCCCGCCGACCGCACTCGCACGGTTGCCCGTCGGGCACCACCTGCATGTGTCCGAACTCCCCCGCCATCCCGTTGGCGCCGCGGACCACCCGGCCGTCCAACAGCACCGCGCCTCCGATACCGGTGCCCATGGTGACCATCAGCGCTGAGCCAGCGCCGCGGGCCGCGCCGTAGCGGGCCTCCGCGCGGGCCGCGCAGTTGGCGTCGTTGTCGAGGCCGACCGGGCAGCCGAGTCGGCCCTCCAGCAGGTCCTTGAGCGGCTCGCCCTGCCACGGGAGGTGGGGTGCGAACATGACCCGCTCCCCCGCCGAGTCGACGAACCCGGCTGCCGCCACACCCACTCCGACGAGGGACTCGCCTCCTGCGGCCTCCACGATGGCCTCGACGAGTGCGTCCTCGACCCGGCTCGTCACCACGCGACGTCCCGGCGTCGTACGCAGCGCCGTGTGGGACACCCGTCCCTCGTCATCGACCACGCCAGCCAGCACCTTGGTGCCACCGATGTCGACCCCGACGACTACGCCCTCGTTCACGGGCCTCATCTTGGCGCACGGCACGACCCATGGCCCGATCGGCTGATTCGTCTAGTCACTTCGAGCCATCTTGCGTCACGCACGGTCAAGAGTGTCGTCAAACCAGCGACACCCGAGACCGACACCTCCTACCGTGACGGACGGACACCTCGGGGAAAGGGGATCTCATGCGCTGGCGCTCACGCACCGACCGTCGTACCGAACGGGGTGCTGCCGCGGTCGAGTTCGCCCTGGTGCTACCCCTTCTCATGGCCGTACTCGTTGGCATCATCAACTTCGGGTTCCTCTTCGCGCAGGACCTCGCGCTGTCGAACGCAGCGCGACAAGCTGCGCGCTTCGGGGTCATCGCAGGTCGAACGTGCGATGCCGTGAAGACCGAAGGGGTCGGAGCAGCGAGTGGGCTCATCACGGACCTCGCGACGTCACACGTGGCAGTCGACCTAGTGACGCCGGCGCCGTCCACCACGACCGCGTGCCTGGGGACCGCCGAGGCGTGCAAAGGAGCACCGATCGGTTCCAACGTCGAGGTCACCATGACTTACCCCGCGAGGGTGATGATTCCGAACTTTATCCCAGGTCTGGGCTCCACCAGGACGCTCACTGGTAAGGGAGTCTTCCGATGCGAGTTCTCGTGAAGCGGACTGCCTCTGAGGACGGAATCGTCGCGGTCGTCGTCGCCGTATCGTGTGCGTTCCTACTAGTACTCGGCGCCATGGTCGTAGATCTCGGCCAAGCCTACGTGAACAAGCGCGACGCACAGAACGCCGCTGACGCCGGGGCGCTGGCTGCTGCCAGCGTCTTCAAGGAGGAAGGTGGACTCTGCGCCACCCTGGTGGGCAACTCAACTCTGCAGACCAAGGCGAAAACCGCCGCCGAGGCGATCGTGCAGAAGAACCTTCCCGGAGGTACTCCCGTCTTTCCACACAGCCCCAAGATTGCCGTGTGTGATGGCGACACGTTGGAGGTCGAGCTGGGCGTCAGCTACGACTCGCCCGTTGGCCTCGGCCAGGTGGTACCCGGGCAGGGCGACACCATTAACGTCGACCGCAGCGCGACCGCAGCGCTGAGTCGCGCGCAAGCCGCCGTCGGAAGCCTGCGCCCTTGGATGGTCTGCGGGGCACAAATCCCGACCGGGACCTTCCCCTCGAATGTGACACCCGTCGGACTTCCTGGCAACGGCCACATTCCCTCGGACCCTGACTGCGTCAACCCGAACAAGCCGGGCGATTGGTGGCGCACCACTTGCTTCAACGGAGGGGGCTCTCACGGGGAGACGTACAACAACATCATCAACGGATGCGAGGAGGTGACCATCGTTCCGGGGCAGACCGCCACTCACACCCCGGCCGAGCGGTCTACGTACCTTCGCTCCAAGTGCGGTCCCGAGTCCACATACTGCCTGGCGGACGACACAGGGCGCGATGTGAAGACGATGGACAAGGCGTGGGACACGCTCCTCGGCAAAACCTTCGCCATGCCCATCTTTTGCAGCGATAAGGATTGCTCACCCACGTCGGTGACCAAGGGCGGTAACTGGCCGGTCTGGAAGATTGCCGCGGTGACACTGTGCGGTTATGCCATGAAGGGCAAGCGGTCCGCCACCGCCCTCCCCGCCGGTGACTGCACGACGAGGAACGCCGGGAGCTGGACGCCGATGTCAGCATTTGGGGACAAGGACGACATCGGCTTCCTGCTGGTCTTCCAAGGAATCATCGACGTGAACGCTCCGACAACCACCATTGACACTGGCACAGCGTCGGTCCGCCTAGTCGAGTAGTGAGTCCCGCGCTTCGACCAGGGCAGACTGGACGCCTCGTCACGTGCCCTCGGGCCAGTCGTCTGCGAGGTCGATGTGCTCGACGTCGTCCGTGCCCGGGGAAGCGTGCGGAGAAGTCGCGAGGAACGCCGCAGCCGCCTGTGCGAGCGAGGTCGCCGCAGCGGTCAGATGACCGGTGACCTCAGGGCTGACCTGCCGCACAGCGCTGATCGCGCGGCACAGGGGGCACACCGTGCACTCAGCCGCGCCGGTCGCGAGGTGGTCGTCGAGATCGTGCGCGGAGGTCGCTGCGTGCGACGCGAGGCCCGCCAGCCCGTCCCCGGCCTCGGTCGCGTGCTCCCGTGCCCATCCGGACAGGGCGCCGAGGAGCTTGGCCGCCTCCTCCCCCAGGGAGCCGACGTCGTCGGGTTCGGCGTCGGTCACAGGGCCCCCTCGGACAGGTCGGTGGTCGCGGCAGCGGGCTCGGCGAAGCGGACCTGCACCTGCCCGTTACGCACCCGCGCCCCCACCACGCGGTGCCGAGCGAGGCCGGACGGCAGCGTCAGGAGCCGACGGTAGGACGCGACAGAGACGATGAGCTCGTCGCCCTTGCGGACGAGGTCGACGTCGTCCTGTGCTGCCAGCGGCAGCGGGAGGGACAGCACGAGGCCGCCCGCCGTCGTGCGGACGGACATGGGTGGTGCGGACGCGCCGCGCGCGAGCGGGTCAGAGTCGTCGTACACCGACTCCGCGAGGTCGAGCAGCTCGTCGCGCCCGACCGGCTCGCTCGCGCGGTAGACCGACGTCCTGAGCTCGAGCCCGGCGAAGGAGTCGGCGGCGTCCTCGAGCTGACGACGCTGTGCATCGACCCAGGTCCGCCGCCACTCGTCTGCGCCCTCGTCGGGGAAGACGCGGTTCACGATGGCGGCGTCGACGCTGTAGCCGAAGAGAGTCAGGAAGGTGTATGCCCGCCGGGCCTCGGCCAGCACCACCGACTCGGGCGTGAGGACCAGACGGACCGAGGTCTCGGGCCCGGTCAGCACCGTGCGTACGTCGTCCAGATCGGCGTGGAGCCGCTCGATCGCGTCGAACACCGAGTCCTCGGGCATCGGCACGCCCGCCGCCCGGCTCAGCACGGGCTTGAGCGCCTTGACGACGCGCCGCTCGACCGGGAGGACGCGGGTCATGTACCACCCGAGCGCCTCGGGAAGGGCGAGCAGGCGCAGCGTCTCGGCGGTCGGTGCGCAGTCGACGACCAGCACGTCCCACTCGCCCGACCTCGCCTGCGTGCGGACCTCGAGGAGGGCCAGCACCTCCTCTGCCCCGGGAATGACCGTCAGCTCCTCGGCGGCGATCGGGTCCACACCGGCCACATCGAGCACGCTGAGGAGGTAGCCCTGGATGTCGGCCCACGACCGCTCGAACCGGCTCTGGGCGTCGACGTGCTGGACCCACAGGTTCGCCGCGGCCTCGGTCGGCTCGGACGTGGCCGGCACGTCCAGGGCGTCGGCCAGGGAGTGCGCGGCGTCGGTGGACAGCACGAGCGTCCGGTGACCGGCCGCTGCGCTGGCGCAGGCCGTGGCTGCGGCGAGCGTGGACTTGCCCACCCCGCCCTTGCCGGTGAACAGCAGGATCCGCATGCCCGGACCGCGCGTCAGAGCGTCTCGACGCGCTTCTTGAGGCCCTTCAGCGCGGCATCGATGAGGATCTTCTCACCCTTGCGCTTCAACATGCCGATCAACGGGATGGTCACGTCGAGCGCGAGCCGATAGGTCACCTCGGTGCTTCCGTCGCCACGGTCGACCAGCGTGTAGGTGCCGTCGAGCGCGCGCAGCATCTTGCCCTGGGCGAGGGTCCAGGTGACCTCGCGGTCACCGTCCCAGTCGTAGGCGAGGGTGTACTCGTCCTTGATCGGCGCGACGTCGAGCTCGAAGTAGACCTGCTCGGCCCGGTCGCCGGCCCCCGGCTCCACGATCTCGGCCTTCTGCACGCCCTTGGCCCACTCGGGGTAGGACTCGAAGTCGGCGATGACGGCCATCACGTCGGCCGGAGGAGCGTCGACGACGATCGACGAGGAGGTCTGTTCGGCCATGGCCGGAGCCTAGCCCACGGCGCGGACGGCACCGGGCCGGTGGCACCGCGCGTACGCCACCCCCGAGATCGGGCGATAGCCTGCCGATCGCAGTCCACCACGCTCCAGGAGGTTCCATCGTGCGGGAGTTCTCGACGCCGCTCTCCATCACCATCCCGTCCACGGGGAACCTCACCGACGACGTCGTCACCAACGGCCGCGACCACGCGGACACCGTGGTGTTCAGCCGTCGCACGGACGAGGGGTGGGCCGACGTCACCGCGGGCACGTTCCTCGACGAGGTGCAAGCGGTCGCCAAGGGGCTCATCGCCGCCGGCGTGGAGGTCGGCGACCGGGTCGCCCTGCTGTCGAAAACCCGCTACGAGTGGACGCTCCTCGACTACGCCATCTGGTTCGCCGGGGGCGTCACCGTGCCGATCTACGAGACCTCCTCGGCGGAGCAGATCGGCTGGATCCTCCAGGACTCCGGCGCCCGCGCCCTCGTGGCCGAGGGCTCGGACCACCTCGCCCGGGTCCGCGAGGCCCGCCGGTCCGGCGACCTCGCCGAGCTCCAGCACGTGTGGTCGCTGCAGGACAACGCGGTCGACGTGCTCGGTCGCCTCGGCTCCGACATCTCCGACGACGTGCTCGACCAGCGGCGTACGGCGGCGACGCCGCTCGACCTGGCGACGCTCATCTACACCAGCGGCACGACCGGCAAGCCCAAGGGCTGCATGCTCACCCACGGCAACTTCATGTTCGAGCTGGGTGTGGCCGTCGACGAGCTGCAAGAGCTGTTCGACAGCCACCGCGCCTCGACGCTGCTCTTCCTGCCGCTGGCCCACGTCTTCGCGCGCATCATCCAGATCGGTGCAGTCAAGAGCCGCGCGCGGCTCGGGCACAGCGCCGACATCAAGAACCTGGTGACCGATCTGGGCGAGTTCGAGCCGACCTTCATCCTCGCCGTCCCGCGGGTCTTCGAGAAGGTCTTCAACAGCGCCTCGCAGCGGGCGACGGCCGACGGTCGCGGCAAGATCTTCGACCGTGCGGCGGACGTCGCGATCGCGTGGTCCCGGGCGTCGGACGGCAAGCGGGTGCCGGTGCGCCTGCGCGCGCAGCACGCGCTCTTCGACCGCCTGGTCTACGGCAAGCTGCGCCAGGCACTCGGTGGCAGCTGCACGTACGCCATCTCGGGCGGCGCGCCTCTTGGCGACCGGCTCGGCCACTTCTACCGCGGCATCGGCCTCACGGTGCTCGAGGGCTACGGCCTCACCGAGACGACCGCCGCCCTCTCCGTCAACCTCCCCGATGCCACGAAGATCGGGACCGTCGGTCGCCCCCTGCCCGGCACGAGCGTGCGGGTCGCCGACGACGGTGAGCTCCTCTTCCGCGGTGGCCAGGTCTTCGCGCGCTACTGGCGCGACGAGGACGCCACGGCCGAGACCATCGACCGCGACGGCTGGTTCCACACCGGCGACGTCGGCGAGGTCGACGACGAGGGCTTCGTCCGCATCACCGGCCGCAAGAAGGAGATCCTCGTGACCGCCGGCGGCAAGAACGTCGCACCGGCCGTCCTGGAGGACCGCCTCCGGGCACACGCCCTCGTCGACCAGTGCCTCGTCGTCGGGGACGGCCAGCCGTTCATCGGCGCCCTGGTCACGATCGACCGGGAGACCTTCCCCGCGTGGGCGGAGCAGCACGGCAAGTCCTCCGACGTCGCAGACCTGATCGACGACGTCGACCTGGTCGCCGAGGTCCAGGACGCCGTCGACGAGGCGAACAAGGCAGTGTCGAAGGCCGAGTCCATCCGCAAGTTCACGATCCTGCCCGGCGAGTGGACCGAGGAGGGCGGCCAGCTCACCCCCAGCCTCAAGCTCAAGCGCCGCGTCGTGATGCGCGAGTCCCGCGACGAGATCGAGGCGCTGTACCTCGGATGACCATGCCGACGGGCTAGACCGTGACTAGGCAGAACTAGTCCCTTATGACTACGCGAACGTCATTAACGGGTGGTTTGCTCGGTTTAGCCTCCGGCCGTGCGGTGCCGGCCCTAAATTCGCAGTCGCTGGGTTGGGCGTCGGGGCCTCCCCAAGCCTGTTGCCCGGCGCTCCGTTGTGCGAATCGGACCTGACGTTCGGTTCCCCGAATCAAAGGACTGCCCCATGGCTCGCCGTTCCGTTCTTCTCATGGTGGCCGTGCTGATCGCCCTGGTTGGCACTGCGTTGATCGTCGTCTACGTCCAGGGCATCGATGCTCGAGCAGCCGAGGGCCAAGAGCTCGTGGAGGTCCTCGTCGCCACCGAGGCGTTGGAGGCGGGTGAGTCCGTCTCAGCCGCTCAGGAAAGTGGCAAGTTCGACGCTAAGGACGTGCGGCGCGAGGACGTCGTCGACGGCGCGCTGTCCTCGACCAGCGCCATCTCCGACCTGGTCGCGACCGGACCGATCTATCCGGGAGAGCAGCTGATCGCCAAAAAGTTCGGAACGCTGGGCGACACCGACTCGCTGGTGATCCCGGACGACAAGATGGCCATCTCGATCGAGCTCACCGACTTCGAGCGGGTGGCTGGGTTCGTCAATCCTGGCAATGACGTTGCCATCTTCGCCACGGCCACATCGCCTGTGTTGATCTCTCCTAACGGCGACGAACAGAAGCGCGGCGACTGGACCCGGATCGTCCTGCCACGCGTGCCGGTCGTTGGTGTGGGTACAACCAGCGTGACGTCGCGGACGACCGAGACCGATGAGGGTGAGCAAGTCACCGAGGAGGTCCCAAGGACGATTCTCACCATTGCTGTCACCCAGGCGGAAGCGGAGAAGCTGATCCATTCCGACCGCACGACGGACTTGACGTTCGCGCTCCTGACCGATGACTCGGCCTCCCGTGACGAGCCGGGTGTGGGATTGGCTGGAGTGATGCCCGATCTCGGTCGAGCACAGCCATGACCACCATCCTCGAACCGGACGCATCGCAGGCCAGCGTCCTTCAAGCCATGCTTCACGGCTCGTCGGCCTTCGGAGACATGGAAGCCCTGCGGTCGCACCTGCGGGACACGCCCAACGAGTTCGCCGTCGTGATCGGCCCTTCCGTCGCTGCAGAGTTCGCAGCCGAGTTCGCTCAGTGGGCGCGAGTCCAACGACCGGACCTAGGCGTCATCCTGTTGCGCGAGACGGTGGACAGCTCTGCACTAGCCCTGGCGTTGCGAAGTGGCATGCGCGAGGTGGTGCAGGCGCGTGACCTGGCGGGCGTGACCACGGCGGTGCAGCGCGCGCGGAGTGTGGCAAGCGCCATCGGTCAGACCCTGATGGACGAGGCGCAGGCGGCAGCGGACGCCGCCAAGGCCCAGGTGGCCGCCGAGGCGGCCGCAGCGCAGGCAGCGGCAGACGCCCCGGTGGGCCAGCTCCACACGGTGTTCTCCACCAAGGGAGGCGTCGGCAAGAGCCTGGTCGCCACCAACGTCGCCGTGGCCATGGCGGATGCGGGCCACCGGGTGTGCCTCGTCGACCTCGACGTCAACAGCGGCGACGTCGCCATCATGCTCCAGCTGAACCCCACCCGGACGATCAACGACCTCGTCGGATTCAGCGGGGTGATCGACGACGGAGCCATCGACTCGGTCCTGACCAAGTACTCCGACAACCTCTCGATCGTCGCGGCTCCCATCCGACTCGACAGCCTCGAGCAGGCGACGGCCGAGGACGTGGGCCGACTGCTCGATGCCCTCAAGCTTCGCTTCGAGGCCGTCGTAGTCGACACCTCCGGCGTCTTCGACGATCACGCCCTCACCGCACTCGACCGCAGCGACACGATCGTCCTCGTCGGGACACTCGACATCCCCGCGCTCAAGGGCCTCAAGCTGGCGATCAACACGCTCGAGCTGCTGAACTTCACCAAGGAGTCCTGGAAGTTCGTCCTCAACCGCGCCGACGGCCGCGTAGGCCTGTCTGTGGACGAGTACGAGTCCACGTTGGGCCTCGAGGCGAACGCCACGCTGGTGTCGGCCAACGAGGTGCTCAACGCAGTCAATCGCGGCGAGCCGCTCGTACGGGCCTTTGCCAGCCACCAGAACAGCAAGACCCTGGCGCGTTTCGCTGCCACTCTCGCTCAGTCGTCCTCGACCTCCGACACCTCATCCGACCACGGCGGTCGCAAGGCCGGCCGTCTCCGCCGCAGGAAGGGCTGATCATGGGCCTCAGCGATCGTCTAGCAGCAGCGACACGTCTCGGTGCCGGGGCGGGCGACACCACTGCCGAGCAGCGGCCCGACCCTGGCGCACCGGCCAGCAGCGGCGGAGACGGCGGCGGCTCAGCGGTGACGTCGAGTTCCAGTCTGGCTGCGCGGCGCAAGCAGAAGGAACCGACCGGCGTCGACCCGTTCCGCGACCTCAAGCGGATCGTGCATGCGCGTCTCGTCGAGTCGATCGGACCGAAGCTATATGACGCGAACATGACGCAGTCCGAGCTGGAGCAGCAGGTGCGACTGGCTCTTCAGACGACGCTTGCCGACACCGACATGCCGATGACGTCGGCCGACCGGACCCGGATCGCCCAGGAGATCGCCGACGACATCCTCGGCTACGGTCCGATCGAGCCGCTGCTGCGCGATCCGGACCTGTCCGAGGTCATGGTGAACGCCTACGACAGCATCTACATCGAGCGCAGCGGCAAGCTCGTGAAGACCGGGACGTCGTTCTCGGACGAGGCTCATCTGCGCCGCACCATCGACAAGATCGTCGGCAAGATCGGCCGACGCGTGGACGAGACCAGCCCGATGGTGGACGCCCGGTTGCCGGACGGCAGCCGCGTGAACGCCATCATCCCCCCACTCGCCCTGGACGGCTCCAAGCTCACCATTCGCAAGTTCTCCGAGGACCCGTACACGGTCGAGGACCTCATCAGCTTCGGCACGTTGACCCGGCAGTCCGCCGACCTCCTGGCCGGTTGCGTGAAGGGTCGGTTGAACATCTTGGTCTCGGGCGGAACTGGCGCCGGCAAGACCACCACGCTCAACGTCCTGTCTTCCTTCATCCCCGACGACGAACGCATCGTCACCATCGAGGACGCCGCCGAGCTCCGGCTCGTCCAGGATCACGTGCTGCGCCTGGAGTCCCGTCCCGCCAACATCGAGGGCAAGGGCGCGGTGACCATTCGCGACCTGGTCAAGAACTCGTTGCGCATGCGACCCGACCGGGTCGTCGTCGGTGAGATCCGTGACGCGGCCGCACTGGACATGCTGCAGGCGATGAACACCGGTCACGACGGCTCGATCTCCACTCTCCACGCCAACACCCCACGTGACGCGTTGTCACGTCTGGAGACCATGGTGCTGATGGCCGGTATGGACCTTCCGGTGCGTGCCATCCGCGAGCAGGTGGCCAGCGCGGTGGATCTCATCATCCAGCAGACCCGCCTGAAGGACGGCACGCGTCGCATCACCGCGATCACCGAGATCGTGGGCATGGAGGGCGACATCATCACCACCCAGGACGTGTTCCTCTTCGACTACGCCGCAGGCATGGACGAGATGGGCAAGTTCAAGGGCGGTCTCGTCTCCACCGGTCTCCGCCCACGATTCATCGAGCGACTCCAGGACCACGGCGTCCACATGGACCCGGCGATCTTCGCCGCCACCGTAGGCAGTCGCCGATGAGCGGCCTCGCGTTGCGCCTCTCCGGCGTGGCAGCCGCGGTGGCAACGCTTGTGCTGTCAGTCCCGGGCGCAGCGTCTGCCGAGGATGAGATCACCATTGATCACGTCGAATCCAGCGAGTCGGGGGTCGACCTCATCCTCTCGGTCGACCAGCTGCCCGGCGGTGCTGACGTCGACGAGGACTCGGTCGAGGTGAGCGTGGACGGTCGTGCCGTCGACGCGACGGTCAAGACCGTCGCGGCCGGCGACGTCGAGCGCTCCACGATGCTCGTGCTCGACGCGAGCAATAGCATGCAGCGCGGTGGCAAGTTCGAGGCCGCGAAGGGCGCTGTCGACGCCTACCTGGCCGCGGCGCCCGCCGACGTGCGTATCGGCCTTGTCGCGTTCGCAGGGAAGGTGACCACGACCGTCGAGCCGACGACTGACCACGACGCGGTGACCGCGGCGCTCGACAGCATCACGCTCAAACGGGGAACGAGCGTCTACGACGGGATCGCGGCCGGCATGGCGGCGTTGGGCGACGAGGGCGCCAGGTCCGTCCTGGTCCTGTCGGACGGTGCTGACACCAGCAGCACGACGACGCTGGACGTCCTGTCGCGGCAAGCGGCGGACGCCGAGGTGGTGGTGGACGTCGTCTCGCTCGCGGAGGACGCTCGGGCCGCCGAGCTGGCGTCACTCGCCGAGGCAACGCAGGGCGGCGTCTTCCCGGCCGACCCGGCGGCGCTGTCGGCGGTCTTTGGTGAGCAGGCGGACGCGCTGTCGAAGCAGCTCCTCATCTCCTTCGCGCCCCCGCGCGACGTGACAGCCGACGCATCCGTCGACGTGGCACTCACCTCACAGGGGCAGGCCTACCACGACTCGACCCTCGTGGCCTTCGCCGACCCTGGCACCGAGCTCGATGTCGTTGACTCGGGCAAGGCGCTCGTGAGTCGGCCCGTCATGCTCCTGGGCGCCCTCGCCCTCGCAGTCGGGCTTGGTGGACTTCTGGCGACAGTACTGGTCGGCGCGTCCGACACCAGGTCCGGCACCCAGCGCCGACTGGACGTCTACTTCGGTGAGAACAAGTCGAAGGGCGGTCGGCGCGGGGCGTCGGCGACGGACCTGAAGGGATCCGCCGTCGCAGTCGCGGACAGAGTCGTCTCGGCAGATCTCGAGACCCGGATCTCCCAGCGTCTCACCGGCGCGGGATCGGGACTCACGGCAGCGGAATGGCTCCTGCTCCACACGGGCATTGCCGTCGGCTCGGCCATGGCGGGCTTCCTGTTCGGCGGTGGGACGCTGGCCATGGTGGGGCTCGTGCTCGGCGCTGTCCTTCCCTGGGTCTATCTCAGGTTTCGCCACAAGCGCCGGCTCAACAGGTTCAACGCCAACCTCGCGCAGTCGCTCGGCCTCATCGCTGGTGGACTCCAGGCCGGGCTGTCGCTGCCGCAGGCGGTCGACACCGTCGTCCGGGAAGGCAACGAACCCATTGCCGGGGAGTTCAAGCGCGCGCTCATCGAGCAGCGGCTGGGCGTCGACATCACTGACGCGCTGGAAGGCGTCGGGGAACGGATGGAGAGCCAGGACTTCGCGTGGGTCGTCATGGCGATCCGCATCCAGCGGGAGGTCGGCGGAAACCTCGCAGAGATCCTGCACACCGTGTCCGACACCCTTCGCGAACGTGAGTACCTCCGCCGCCAGGTCAAGGCCCTCAGCGCTGAGGGACGGATGTCCGCATACCTCCTGGCGGCCCTCCCGGTCGGCATGTTCGGTTACATGATGATGGCCAACCGGGAGTACGTGGAGCCGCTCTACACCACGACAATGGGGTGGGGCTTCCTGGCCGCTGCGGGGTTCCTCCTCGGACTCGGCGGCTTCATGATGTCCAAGATGGTCAAGGTGGAGGTCTGACATGTCCCCGATCCTCCTGCTCGGTGCGGGGCTGGTGTTCCTCGCCGGCACGCTTGCCCTGTCCCTCATCGGCGTCGTAACCACCGAACGCCGAGGCGTGGCCCGATCCGTGGCTGCCATCAACGCGCTCGGCTCGGCGCCGGACGTGCTCAAGGAGGAGCTCGAGCGGCCCTTCAGCGAGCGCATCCTCGCACCGCTGGGTGATCGGTTCGTCGGCCTCGGCCGCAAGTTCGTCCGCGCTGACACGGCTACCAAGCTTCAGCACCGTCTGGACATCGCCGGAAACCCCACAGGCTGGGACGTCAACCGGATCCTCGGGCTCAAGGTGCTGGGCCTTGGCGTGTTCGGCGTCCTCGGCTTCCTCTACCTGTCCGCCGCTGGGTGGCCGTTCGTGAAGGTGGTCCTGGCGACAGCCGCTGCCGCGGCCTTCGGCTACGTGCTGCCCAACATCTTGCTCTACAACGCGGGCCAGAAGCGTGAGAGCCTGATGCGGAAGGCACTTCCTGACGCGCTCGACCTCCTCACCGTCTCGGTGGAGGCCGGCCTCGGCTTCGACTCTGCGGTGGGACGAGTCGCACGCAACACCGAAGGACCGCTGTCGCAGGAGTTCCAGCGTCTCTTGCAGGAGATGCAGATCGGCCGTGGCAGAGTGGAGGCCATGCGCGGCATGGCCGAACGTTCTTCGCTGGACGACCTCCGCTCGTTCTGCACCTCGATGGTCCAGGCTGACAGCCTGGGCATCCCGATCGGTCGCGTGCTCCGCGTCCAGAGCCAGGAGATGCGGACGAAGCGTCGGCAGCGAGCCGAGGAGAAGGCCCAGCAGGTGCCGGTCAAGATCATGGTGCCGCTCGTGCTCTTCATCCTGCCGTGCCTCTTCCTTGTCATCATGGGGCCAGCTGCGATCGGCATCATGGAATCGTTCAAGTAGGGAGAACCTTGACGCCGCCTCTGGCCGAGACATCCCTGACCGGCCCCCAGCTGCGCACGTGGCGCACCACCACGGCCGTCCGGGTGTTCGCATTGGCCCTCTGCACGGGCATGGCGATCAGCGAGAGTGCCTTCGCACTGTCGTTCCCCATGCTCGTGGTCCTGGGGTCCGTGGCGGCAGCCACATCCACGTTGGACTGGTCGACGCGCACCCACACGAGCCACTGGTACGCCGTCGCCGAGACGGTGGCTGTGACCGCCTTGCTGGTCGCCACAGATTCGACGTCACAGATCGCGCCGTACCTGGCGGTGCCGATCGTGGTTGCCGGCGTCCGTCACGGGCCGGTGACGACCGTCAACGTCACCCTGTTGTCGGTCCTCACCGCAGCGGCCATCTTCGCCGTCGACCCCGACGACACGTGGCAGCGCACCCTTGCCGGGCTTGTGTGGCTCGCCATCGGTCTAGGAGTGGGACTGCTCGCAAGCTGGCAGTCTCGCTCGATTCGCGATCTCTCCGCGCGACAGGCCCCCTACGCCGATGCTCATCAGCTGATGGAACGCGTCCACCAGCTTGCCAGCTCAGGATCTCTCGGACTCGACACCACCTCGTTGTCAACGGACCTCGACAGGGCCATGAAGGCGGCCACGCGCTGCGCCCGCTCGACGGTCTTCGTCCTCGAGCCCGACGGCGCACCGCGCGCACTGAACGGGGGCAAGGACGTCGAACGTCTGGCCAAGGAGATCGAGCTCCCCCTCTCCGAGCGCACTCCTGGAGCAGCCGTCATACCGCTGCGCGGGTCGCAGCAGCTGCTCGGCTACTGCGTCCTGGTCGGAGTGCCCCGATGGACCGCAGAGCTCGATGCCGCCGCCCTTCACGTGGCCGACGAGTTCGCCATGCGTCTCGACACCGCCGTCCTCTTCGACGAGGTGCGCAGCCTGGCGACGTCGGAGGAGCGCAACCGCATCGCTCGCGAGATGCATGACGGTGTTGCCCAAGAGATCGTCGGCCTGGGCTACCTGGTCGACGAAATCGCTTCGACGAGCGACCAGGAAGACACACGCGAGCTCGCCGCGGCGCTGCGAGCGGAGATCACCAGGCTCGTGTCGGAGATCCGATTCTCAATCTTCGATCTCCGCCACGAGGTGACCGACGGTCGACTGACCGCATCGCTCGCCGACTACGCACGCGGGGTTAGCCAGGCCAGCAATCTCCGATTGCACCTCTCCCTCGCCGAGTCCGGAAACCCGTTGCCTCCCAGGACAGCGACGCAGGTCCTCCGAGTGGCGCAGGAGGCGATCGGAAACGTACGCAAGCATGCGCAGGCCCAGAACTTGTGGGTCACGTTCCGCTCCGACGGTGAGGGCCTGCGCCTGATCGTGGAGGACGACGGGGTCGGAAAGGCCGAGCCGCGCGAGCTCCATTGGGGGCTCCAGACGATGCGTGAGCGCGCAGAGCGGGTCGGTGCACATCTGGAAGTCGTTTCACGACCGCGCGGCGGCACCGTCGTCCGCCTCCATTCGCCCGCCGTCCGCGCGTCAGGAAGTGAGATTGCCCATGGGCACCAGAGTGCTGCTGGTTGATGACCACGAGCTCATTCGTCAAGGTCTGGCTCGTGCGTTCGAGCGTGATGACGACATGGAGGTGGTCGGTCAGGCCGGCAGCGTCTCCGCAGGCATCTCGAGCTGGAACGACCTAGACCCAGATGTCGTCGTGACCGACCTCCAGATGCCTGACGGCAGCGGTCTCGACCTGGTGCGAGCCATCCGCGCCGAGAACCCGACCACGGGCCTGGTCGTCCTGACCATGCACGCGGGGGACGACCAGATCTTCGCGGCCATGGAAGCCGGTGCGTCCGCGTTCGTCGGCAAGGACACGAGCGCCGCGGACGTCGTTAGCGCCGCCAAGCACGCGGCCGTGGCTCCGCGGACGTTCCTGTGCGCGGGGCTGAGCGGCGCGATGATGCGCCGCGCAACGAATCCGGCACCCCCGAGGCTCTCCGCGCGTGAGAACGAGGTGCTGGGCCTCCTGGCCGACGGTCTGGGCACGAGCGAGATCGCTGGGCGCCTATACCTGAGCGAGTCAACGGCCAAGACGCACATCACGCACATCTACCAGAAGCTCGGCGCGGCAAACCGTGCGCAAGCACTGGTGACCGCCATGCGCATGGGCCTGCTCGACCACGCGTCCCCTCAGCGCTTCTGACTAGCCGATGCGGGCCGGATCGAGTCTCGTCGGGTGGTGACGAGATAGTCAGAAGGAACTACAGATGCGGGGCCGATCACCCGATTCGACAAGGCCGCAATCTCGGCAGACTTCTTCTCGACGGGTCCCCAAAAGGGCTCGGAACGAAGACTCAACACACTGACCCAAGGGGAAATCATGCTCGAGAAGTTCATCGCCTTCCAGCTCTTCATGACCGCCAAGCGTGACGAGGAGAAGGGCGCCACCGCCGTCGAGTACGGCCTGCTCGTCGCCCTCATCGCCGCCGTCATCGTCAGCGTGGTCGTGCTCCTCGGTGACAACATCGACGGCGCGTTCAGCACGGTCAACGACGAGCTCTGATTCGCCGCTAGCATCAATACGAAGCCGGCGCCGCACCAGTTGCGGCGCCGGCTTTGCCACAGAACGGGACGAGGTGAACTGCCATGGATCTCTACTCTCGCTTCGCGCCCAGGTCTCACGGCGATCGCGGCGCAACAGCTGTCGAGTACGCACTGCTCGTCAGCCTGATCGCTGCCGTGATCGCCTCAGTGGTCGCCCTCGTCGGCGGCAGCCTGTTGACCATCTTCAACGACACGCTCACCTGGCCCTGGTGACGCGGTCGCCGCGCAGTCCTGAGCTCTGACGTGTCTGGGGGCCCGGTCGGACGCGCTGGTTGCAGGTTGGCGGACACCCTCGGAGCGTCGAGAGCGAGGGACGTATCGCCCTCACCGGTCCGGGCCGCGCAGACGATCGCGCCACTCAGCGGTCAGGACGCGCACTGTGGGACCGACGCGGCGAAGGGCGCGGTCGACCGCAACCCCGCGTGATGCTGCCAGGTACACATCGAGCACCTTCTGCTCTCCCAGCCGCTCCGCGATGATCCGGCATGCCAGCCAGGCCTCCTCGTACCGCGCCTGCAGATCGCTGGCGCGCGTGTCGAAATCGGCCGCCGTCGGCAGAGCCTCCGGGATGCCGTCCCGCCTCGCCGCCTCGATGGCCCGACCGAGGGTGACACGGTCCGGCAGCCGGGTGTCGCGGAGAGCGACGTAGTCGGCGAACCCCTCGAGCAACCACGGCTCGACCGGCCTGCGCACGGCGTCCGTCGCTACGTGGACGAGCTCGTGGCTCATCACCACCTGCGCGCCCACGCGCCGCAGCCCTTCGGAGACGTCAGGGTTCACGAACACGTGGACGGGCCCCTCGACTTCGGACGCGCGCCCGACCGGCGCGGTCACCGCGGCGATGCCGGCGTACGTCCCGGGCTCGGCGCCGAGGGTCTCGTCGAGCTCCGCCGCGCTGGCGGGGACCTCGACCACGACGGGCGTCGACCAGCCCGGCATGACTCGGCGTACGACCTCGATCCCCCGCACGGCTCGGTCCAGGACATCCTGGACGTCGCGACGACCGCCGTCGACTGCCACCAGGACGTCGTCCGCACGTGCCACTGACATCCGCCCGCGCAGCCACAGCGGCAACCGACCGCCGTCTGCGGTGGGCGCCTCGAACCCCGCAATGCCGAGCCCCTCGCCGTGCGGAGCGAAGCGAACCGCAACATCACTGCGAGCTGGCTCGTCGTCGTACCCGCGCAGCCTCCAGGTCAGCTCTGCCACCCCGGTCCACGAGCCGTCCGGGGAAACGGTCCCCGCCTGGTCCACATACCGCGCGGTGACGGAGGTGAGGTCCAGCGAGTGGACGTTCACTGAAATGCCCGCCAGCAGTCTCTCTGCTGAGGCCACGTCAGGGGGCGCCAGCTGCTCCAGCGCCGCTCGATCACGGGTGTCGATGGCGTCGACGAAGGCGGCCAGGGCGGCCGCCGCCTCCGCCGGGCTCGCGCGGGGCGCCTCAGCGGGCCGCGGCGGCGCAACCTCCTGACGTCCGTCCCGCGTGAGGACGACGACCACCAGGACGACAGCGAGGGACAGCGAAAGGCCGGCCGCCCACAGGAGTGGACGACCGGCCTTCGAGGTCTGCGTGTCAGCCAGGACGGACCGCGCCGACGTAGGGCATCGAGTAGAGGCCCGAGACGGCGACGCCGGTGCCAGGGTTGGCGGCGTGCACGATCATGCCGTTCCCGATGTACATGCCGACGTGGCTGATCGGGCTGTAGTAAAAGACCAGGTCACCGGGCTGAAGGTCGCTCGCGGCGATGCGCGGGCCGGAGCTGAACTGGGCGCTGGAGGAGTGCGGGAGCGACACACCGGCCTGCGCCCACGCGCGCATGGTGAGGCCGCTGCAGTCGAACGCGCTCTCGCCCATCGCGCCGTAGACGTAGACGTCACCGACCTGCGCCATCGCGTACTGCACGGCGGCGGCAGCGCGGCCGGAGGCAGGGACGGTGACCGTGCTGGGCGCACGCGTCGTGGTGCCGCGCGAGGCCAGCACGCGGTCGCGCTCCTCGGCCTCGAGGTCGGCCAGCAGGTCCTTGGCCTCCGCGAGCTTGTCGTCGACCGTCTCCTTCTCGGCGCTCAGCTGGTCGGTGAGCGCCGCGATCTCCTTGGTGCGGGACGCGGTGGCCTCGCGCCGGATGTCGAGGGCTGCGAGCTCGGTGTCGTAGTCGGACAGCAGCGAGGCCTGGAGGTCGTTGAAGGACGACATCGTCGAGAGGGAGTCGAGGAACGCTCCCGGGTCGTCGGAGACGACGATCTGACCGACAGTCGAGATGCCCTCTCCCTCGAGCTGTCGGACGACCGCGTCGGAGACCTGGTCGCGGACGGCATCGAGACGCTCGTCCTGACGCTCCTGGTCGGCCTTGAGGCCGTTGAGGTCACTCCGCAGGTCGGCGAGGTCGAGCTTGGCGTCGTGGAGGCGCTCCTGCGCGGCCTCGGCCTCGTGGTAGAGGTGGTCGATGCGGACCTTGACGTCCTTGATGTCGGGGTCGGCCTGCGCAGGGGTGGCGGGCACGAATGAGATGGCAGCGATCGCGGAGAGACCAAGAACGGTCGCGCCAACTCGCTTGCGGGTGTGAGCCACGAGCGGGGGAACTCCTCGGGGTGTCGTACGCCTACCAGGTGAGCTGACGGGTTCGGCACGACTGGCCTACCACTGCTCCTCACGCCGCTCGCGCAGCGCACCTCACAGTGGATTCACCCCAGGGGGAAGTGTGGTTCCCCGGCTCGTCGACCACGGGTGATGCGGGGGCGTGGTCCACGACTCGGCGCGACGCCCGCGCGGGCCGGGTGACCCACTGCCACGGACGTCAGCCCACACCCTAAACCGCGCGTGGAGCCGTCGCCAATCTTCGGGCCAACTTGTGGGAAGTCGTGTCGCGCCGCGGCTCAGGCCGACTCGATGACCGGTCCGCTCACCGGCTCCACGAGCCTCAGGGGTGGGACCAGGCCGCCCGAGGCCAGCACGTCGAGCGCGGCCATCTCGTCGTCGTCGATAGTCAGCTCGGGCGGTGGGCCGAGGAGCACCGTCACCACGCAGTCGTGGCAGTGCAGGCCGCGCACCACGCAGGTGTCGCAGTCGATCCGTGTCGTCATGTCCCGAACGGTGACAGGAGCCACCGACAACGCCTCTGCGGCGTGTCGCGGACCGGCGGGTGTCGGGCTAGGAGCCGATGACGCCGAGCAGCGCCGGCGTCGGCACCGACCGCGCACCCGCTCGGACGATGTCGCGTGCCACCGCCTGGTCGTCGCTGACCACCACGACCACTCTCCCCCGCGGCTCCGCCGCCACGAGCTGGCGGATCACGTCGTCGGCGATGACGCCCTCTGGGCTGAACACCACGCGGACACCTCGTGGTGCGGGCATCGCCGTACGCGCGGTCGACTCCGCTGCGTCGAACACCACGGTGGTCTCCGCACCCGTCCTCGCAACCAGCGGTCCCAGCGCCGCGACCAGTCTGCTGCGCTGGGCCTCGAGGCTCGCGGTCGGCCAGCGTTGCTTGGTGACGTTGTAGCCGTCGATGATCAGTCGAGCGCGCGGCAGGACGAGGGTCTGCTCCAGCAGCGCCGGCGTCGCGGGCGCGCTGGAGGAGGGCGCCGCGTCGACACCCGCCAGGCTGGACTCGATGGCGTCGCCGGGGGTGCCGCTGACAGGCGGCAGGGCAAGCTCGCGCTGGAGCCCCGTCGCGGCATCGACGACCGCGTCGAGCAGGAGCCGGGCCCGGATGCTGGCCGTGTCGCGGTCGGACCGCGCGTCTCGGCGGCTGGCCGCGAGGCCCGACTCGGCCTCTTCCAGCTGCGCGCGCAGGCGTCGTACGTCTGCCTCCGCCGTGCGCATCGCCGTCTCGGCCGCCGCGGCGGCCTCGTCCCGGGCGGCGTACGCCGCGTCCCGCGCCTCCTCGGCTGCTCGGAGCACACCGCGGGCCTCCCCCAGCCTCTGGCGCAGCACCTTGTGGTCGGCCTTGGCGCGCTCGAGCTCGGCGCGGTGCTCGGCGCGTACGGCGGCGAGCTCGGCCTGCAGCGCGGCCACCTGTGCGGTCAGGCGGGCCTGTTCTGCGTGCGACTGCTCGTCGCGCGACTCGTCGACCTCGAGGGACTCGACGACCTCGGCCACGGCGGCCTCCCAGCCGTCGTCCCGGGCCAGCCAGGCACGAGCAGCGGCGTCGACCGGATCGTCCACAGACGCCTGCACCGCCGCGACCTGCACCGCCGCGTGCTCCCGAAAGGTGTCATCGTCGAGCGCAGCCCAGATCGCCCCGCCACCGAGCCTCGCACGACGGGCGGACGCGAAGCCTGCAACCTTCCGCAACGAGGGGGGAACGGGGCTGATCGAGGGCAGGACCGCCGAGACCAGGGCGACCACCCGCAGGCGCAGCCGCTCCGGCAGGGCCGCAGGGTCGGTCACGGTCGTTCCGTCACCCGGCGGCCGGGTCGGCGGACGAGTCGGCCGACGCACGGTCCACGACCTCGATGGCGTCACTTCGGCCGCACCAGCGGCAGGACACCGACTCCACCGCCTCGGAGAGCACCGTCTCCTCCTCGACCTGGTGGTCGCCGGCGAGGTCGAAGTGCCAGTACTCCGTCGTACGACGCGTGCGTGTCACGTCGAAGCGGGTGAGGTTTCCACAGCCAGCACAACGCCACCGCTCGCCGTCGCCGGGAACGCGGAGGGCGCTGGTCTGCTCGGGCACGGGGTCTCCTCGGGTCGTTGGTGGCGTCTGTCGTGAGGCGCGGTCAGCGTAGTCCGCGCGCCGTGGCGTCGATGTCGGATCCCACGTCTAGCGTCGTCGGACATGAGCACCACCGCCCACCGTCCGTCGCGGGAGAGGTCCCGTTGGGAGGCGCAGCGCAGCTTCGACGAGCTGGGCCGGCCCCTGCGAGACCTCACCTTCTGCGTGGTCGACCTCGAGACCACCGGCGGTTCCGCCGCGGCGGGGTCGATGATCACGGAGATCGGAGCAGTGAAGGTCCGAGGCGGCGAGGTGCTCGGCGAGTTCCAGACGCTCGTCAACCCGCACACCGAGATCCCGGCGTTCATCGCGGTGCTCACCGGGATCAGCAACTCGATGGTCCACGACGCTCCTCCGATCGAGTCCGCACTGCCGGCCTTTTTGGACTTCGCAGAGGGATGCGTCCTCGTCGCGCACAACGCGCCGTTCGACGTCGGTTTCCTCCAGCACTTCGCCCGGCAGCAGGGCCGACCCTGGCCGAAGTTCGAGGTGCTCGACACGGCCAAGCTCGCTCGGCGGGTGATCACTCGCGACGACGCCCCCAACTGCAAGCTGTCGTCGCTCGCGAAGGTCTTCAACTCGACGACGACGCCCAACCACCGTGCGCTCTCGGACGCCCGCGCCACGGTCGACGTCCTACACGGACTGATGGAGCGGCTCGGCGGGCTCGGCGTCCACACCCTCGAAGAGCTCCAGACGTTCTCCGCACGGGTCAGCACCGCACAGCGCCGCAAGCGCCACCTCGCCGAGGGGCTGCCTCACTCCCCCGGCGTCTACCTGTTCCGTGATGACCGCTCGCGTGTCCTCTACGTCGGGACGTCCAAGGATCTCCGGACACGGGTCCGCACCTACTTCACGTCGTCCGAGACCCGCACGCGCATAGGAGAGATGGTCGGCCTGGCCGAGTCCGTCACCGGGATCGAGTGCGCGACACCCCTCGAGGCAGAGGTGCGGGAGCTGCGGCTGATCGCCGAGCACAAGCCGAAGTACAACCGGCGGTCCCGGTTCCCCGAGAAGGTGCACTTCCTCAAGCTCACCCGCGAGGCCTGGCCACGGCTTTCCCTGGTGCGCAAGGTGCTCGACGACGACGCCGACTACCTCGGGCCGTTCTCCTCCAAGAAGACGGCCGAGAAGTGCCTCGCGGCCCTCCACGAGACCTTTCCCGTCCGGCAGTGCAGCGGGCGCCTGCCCCTGACCCCTTCTCGCTCGGCCTGCGTGCTGGCCGAGATGGGGCGGTGCCTGTCACCCTGCGACGGTTCCACCGACGCCTCGACGTACGCCGCGATCGTGCGCCAGCTGCGCGACACGCTCCTGCGCAGCCCACAGGAGGTCGTCGAGGTGATCAACGAGCGCATGACCGCACTCGCCGACCGCGAGCGCTTCGAGGAGGCGGGCGTCCACCG
This sequence comes from uncultured Nocardioides sp., assembly GCF_947488025.1. Taxonomy (GTDB): domain Bacteria; phylum Actinomycetota; class Actinomycetes; order Propionibacteriales; family Nocardioidaceae; genus Nocardioides. The sequence continues at coordinate 288,739 of NZ_CANKYS010000002.1, forward strand.
CGATCGGCTCGCGACCTTCGTCCGTGCCGCCGCCCGCACCCAGCGGCTGTCGGCGTTGACCCGCTGCCCGGAGATCGTCGCCGCGCGACGGGAGGACAACGGCCGCTGGTCCGTGCACGTCGTACGCCATGGTCGACTCGCCGCGGCCGGCCTGATCCCGCCAGGCGCCGACGCCCACCAGTATGTCCGCGAGCTCGCCGCCAGCGCCGAGACCGTCAGCGACGCCCCCGGCCCCGTGCCGGCCGCGACGGCTGAGGAATCGGAGAAGATCCTGCGCTGGCTGGAGTCACCGGGCGTGCGTCTTGTCGACGTGGACGGCGAGTGGGTCTGCCCGCTCGGCGGAGCAGCCCGACACCTCGCCCTCTACGACGCGGCCAACCAGTCGCGGCTCTCGTTGGTGCCGTTCGACGAGCAGCGCCTGCCGTCGCCGGTCCACCGCCCGGTGCGGTGACGTCCTAGTCGAGCCCGATGCTGAAGGCAGACTCCAGGTCGTGCTTCGAATACGTCCGGAACGCGATGTGTGTCTCCGTCTCGGTCACGCCTTCGACCTTGTTCAGCCTGTCGGCGACGACCGCGGCGACGTCCTCGTGATCGCGCACGCGCACGAGAGCAATGAGGTCGATCTGGCCGGTCACCGAGTAGACCTCGCTTACCCCGTCCAACGAGGCGATCGCCTCGGCGACCTCGGGGATGCGGGCGACGTCGGCCTTCACGAAGACGATGGCGGTGATCATGGCTTCACCGTAGCGCCAGCGCGCGTGTCGACCGATCGGATGGAGCCGCTAGTCATTTGTGACTAGTGGAACCCGATTCCGGACCCGGGAGCGTGCGGGCGACCTAGCGTGACGGCGTCTGAGCCACGCCACGAGGGGACCAACGGGGATGTCACGAACGCTTGTCGGATCATTCGCGCGCGCCGCCGCTGTAGCCGGCCTCTGTGTCGGCCTCCTCGCGGCCCCGGGTCCGTTGGCACACGCCGCACCGCCGGCGCCGACCAGCCCGACGGCCGACGGGACGCCCATCCCCACCCTGTCGTGGGATCCACAGCCGGGCGCGACCAAGTACCGCGTGCAGGGTTCAGAGACCTCGTCGTTCTCATCGCTGCTCTTCAACCAGGAGACGACCGCCACGTCCTACACCCCGACCCGGGTCCTCCGCGCCGGCACGCTCTACTGGCAGGTCCAGGCCATCGACGGCACCGGCGCCAGCGGCTGGACCGGCTCGACGGTGGCCATCGGCGACCTCGGCAAGCCGTCCAACGTGACGGTGTCGTCCGGAGTGCTGCCGCCGGTCTCCCCGCCGATCATCTCGTGGGACGCCGTCCCGGGCGCGATCTCGTACGACGTCGAGATGGACGCCGAAGGCGACGGAGTGGGCGGCGTCGTCAAGGACGTCAGGACCACCACCTACGTCTGGCCCGACCCGCAGGGCGTCGGCGAGCGGCAGGGCACCGAGGACTTCCACGTGCGTGTGCGGGCGAAGTTCGACTATGGGCTCCAGAGCGAGTGGACCACCTACGCCAGGTACGACGTCGCCCAGCTGCCGTCGGTCACGTCGTCGGCCACCTGTGAAACCAAGCTGGTCTGCGCCCCACACCCGGCCGACGGCGTACGACCGCGGGTCGAGGTGCAGGACGTCGTCTTCGACTGGGACCCGGTCAAGGGAGCCAAGGAGTATGAGATCTGGGTCGCGCTCGACCCCGACTTCAACACGCAGATCGAGAAGCGCAAGGTCCTCTCGACCCGCTACTCCCCCACGACGACCTACGACAACAACACGTACTACTGGAAGGTGCGGGCGTACAACGCCGCGGGGGAGCCCACTCCGTGGCCTGCCTCTCCGAGCGTGTTCGACCGGCGCTGGCCGTTCAAGCCGTCGTTGGTCCACCCGCCGGTGACCACGGCGAGCCCGATCGGCGACGACGTCTACTACCAGTGGACGCCAGTGCGCCACGCCACGCGCTACGTGCTGGAGGTGGGGAGTGACGAGTACTTCACGAACGGCACCTACGCGACGTGCTCCACGCAGTCCACGACCTACGTCCCGGGTTTCGACGGTGACCGCTGCGGGCCATCGCAGGGAACGACGACGTACTGGCGCGTCCGGCCGATCGACGGGCCGGCAAACGTCAACGGCGTGTACTCCGACACGGGCCGCTTCGTCTACGACAGCGGTCGCGTCCAGCCAGTCTCACCCGCGAACGGCAGCACCGTCGCGGTGCCCACCTTCCGCTGGCAGCCGAGCCCCGACGCCAACGCCTATCGCATCACCGTCACCGGTGCTGCCGGGACCGTGAACGCGACGACCTCCGCGCTGTCCTGGACCCCCACGGCCCTCCTGCCGTCCGACGACGACGAGGTCGACCCCGGGCGCAACCCCGACCTCTTCACGTGGAAGATCACTGCTGTCGACGGCGACGGTCGCTTCTCCCCCACCTACACGGCTGGCTCGGTGCGGGTGCTGGAGGCTCCGCTCGAGGCGGGAGCCGAACCGCTTACGCCGCTGCCCCTCGCATCGGGACAGATCACCTCCCGGTTCCCCGCGCTTGCCTGGCAACCTGTCGAGTCCACCGTCGACAACCCCGTCTACTACAAGCTGCGGGTCTCCGAGACGCCCGGATACGTGCTTCCGGACAGTGCCACCTCGATCCTGTCCACGCGCCTCTACTACCCCGCAGTGACCGACCTCTCGACCTATTTCCTCAGGCCGGGCACCCGGACCTGGTGGGTGGAGGCCTACGACGACGAGACCGGCAACTACCTCGGTAGGGGACCGACCTCCACCTTCACCATCGAGGCGCCCGTACGAGCCGCGGGCCACCAGGTGGCGCTCGACGGGACGTCCGTGGATGCGGGTCACACCTGCGCGAAGCGTCTCGTCGTGACCAACGGTGTGACCGACGAGCAGACAGTCTGCACCGGCATGTCGGCGACCCCCGTCCTGGACTGGGAGTCGGTGCCGGGCGCCGGCGGCTACCAGGTGTACGTCGCCGAGGACCCCGACTTCACCAACCTCGTCTATGACGGTGAGCAGACGATCGCGTCGCGGTTCGCGCCCACTGCGTCGCACTCGCCGAGTGCCATGCCCGACAACGAGTCGGGATCCGCGTACTACTGGTACATCCGGCCATGTGCGCGCGTAATGCCGACCCACAACTGTGGCCCCGGCCCCTCCGGTCAGATCGACTCGGGGGCCAGCGCGTTCCGGAAGGTGTCGCCGCGGGTCGAGCTGGAGTCCCCGGCAGCCGACGCCACGCTGGGCGACCAGGTGACGTTCCGTTGGACCGACTACCACCTCACCAACCAGGCGACGACTCCCGTGTACGACGGGACGGTCCCGCCCTATCAGACTGCGCAGCGCTACCGTCTCCAGGTCGCGCAGTCGGCGACCATCACCGACAGCAACACGATCGATGACGTCACCGTCGACCAGGCCACCTACACCGCCTTCACCAAGACCTACCCCGAGGGTGACCTGTGGTGGCGCGTCCAGGCGATCGACGGCAGCAACAACCGTCTCTCCTGGTCCGAGACCCGCAAGATCGTGAAGGCAACTCCGGCCGCGAACCTCGATCCCGACACTGCGGCGGTGCCCGAGCGAGCAGTCGTCGATCCGGTCGCCCGCCCTGCGTTCAACAGCCGCCAGGCAGCGGGCAGCACCCTGTTCCGGTGGAGCGCCGAGGACTTCGACGCCACGTGGGAGCTCGAGGTCTACAAGAACGACGACACCGTCCCGTCCACGGGAAACCAGGTGTTCCGGACGGTGACCAAGCAGGCGGCCTTCGTCCCTGCGACCCCCCTTCCGCCCTCGTCGGAGCCCTACCGCTGGCGCGTGAGGCGAACCGACGTGGGTGGCAAGGCAGGACGGTGGTCCGACCTGGGTCGGTTCTACGTCGACCCGCTCCCGGTGCAGCTCACCAGTCCCACCGACCGGGCTGCCGTGCAGCCCATGGGGACCACCTTCCGGTGGGCGACCTACGGCGAGGCCTCGGCCCGTGCCACCAGGTACACGATCGACATCGAGCCGGTGACCAGTGGCGCCGCCAACCCGGGTGCCGTGACGACCGCTGCGACCGCCTGGTCCTCTCCCACCAACCTGACCAACGGGACGTACACGTGGTCGGTCAAGGCGCTCGACGTCGCCGGCAACAGCATCGGCTCGAGCCCCACCTGGAGCTTCACCGTGGACGCGGGGCTGCGGGCGACCACACCGACGCAGATCGCGGCTCCCGAGGGGTCGTCGGTGGGCAAGACCCTGACCAGCGTGGCGCCGATGTGGAACCAGGCCGACGTGCAGGTCAGCTACCAATGGCTGCGCAACGGCTCCGCGATCCGGAACGCGGTCGGCCCGACGTACACCTTGACGACGGACGACTACACCCGCGTGGTGTCGCTGCGGGTCACGGGCAGCAAGGCCGGCTACCTGAACGGCGTGTCCGTGAGCAACGAGATCGCCGTGACCGCAGGCGGCGCGCTGCAGAACGTCGGCGCTCCCACCATCTCCGGCTCTGCGACGCCCGGCGGGAGCCTGAAGGCAGCCCCGGGCTCGTGGTCCCCCGCGGCGACCACGTTCCGCTACCAGTGGCTCCGAACCGGCGTCCCCATCCCGGGAGCGACCAGTGCGACGTACCGCGTCACCACGGATGACGCCGGCAAGGACCTGTCGGTCGCAGTCTTCGGCTCGGCCGAGGGGTTCAACGAGGGATCGGCTACCACGGCGGCAGTGTCGGTGGCTCGACTTAAGTCTGCGACGGCCGGCGCACTCAAGTCGTCGCGGGTGAAGGTGGGCAAGCGGGCGAGGCTGACCGTCACGGTGACGGTCGCCGGGCTCGCCACGCCGACCGGCGTCGTGCAGGTCCTCGACAAGGGCAAGAAGATCGCCCAGTTCACGATGGCGCCCGTCCACAAGGGCAAGAAGGCCCTCAAGCTGAAGAAGCTCCCCAAGGGCAAGCACCGGCTGCAGGTGGTCTACGTCGGCAACGCCCAGACCTTCGGCTCGAAATCGAAGAGGATCATCCTCTACGTGGTGAAGTGACGAAGTGCCGCACACCGGTCACGGCGGGGGATAGTCTCCCGCCGTGACCTGGCTCGCTGACCATTGGCTCGACGTCCTGGGTTGGGGCGGCAGCGCCCTGCTCGTCTACTCCCTCCTGCAGGCGAGCGTGCTCCGGCTGCGCGTGCTGAATGCGATCGCGTGCGTGCTGCTCATCGTCTTCAACACGGCCCTCGAGGTATGGCCGATGGTCGGCATGAATGTCGTGCTGGTCGCCATCAACACCTGGTTCATCGTCCGGCTCCTGCGCGACCGCCATGACGAGACCGCGTTCGAGGTGCTCGAGGTCGGTCCGGCCGACGAGTACCTCCGTCACACGCTTCGCGTGCACGGGGCGGACATCCTCAAGTTCAATCCCTCCTTCGTCCACGACCCGTCCGACGACCAGGGCGCGTTCCTGGTCCAGAAGGGCGACGAGACCGTCGGAGTCGTGCTCCTGCGGGAGAACGGCGACACTGCCGACGTGCTGCTCGACTACGTCACGCCACGCTTCCGTGACTTCTCGCCCGGCGAGTTCGTCTGGCGCAAGAGCGGACTGCTCGCAGGTCGAGGCATTCGGCGTGTGGTTACACCTCCTGGGATGGTGGGGGCCTACTACGAACGCATCGGGTTCACCGCACGTGGCGACGCGTGGGTGCTGGACGTGACCGGATGATCTCGATCCTGGTCCGGCGCGTCGGACCGCTCGTCGTCGTTGCCGTCCTGCTTGTCGTCCTCGTGCTCCTGCAGCAGGCGCCGCCCGCGCAGGCGGACCTGTGGTTCCACCTGCGCTTCGGTCAGGAGTTCCTCGACGGGTGGCGGATCAGCTCCCCGGGCAACCTCGGGGTCTTCGACACGGCGCAGTGGATCCCGACGCAATGGCTCTCCCAGGCTGCCATGGCCTGGTCCGTGGATCGCTGGGGGCTCGACAGCGTCATCTGGGGCACCGGCGTCCTGGTCCTGTCATTGGTCGTCCTGCTGTTCGCGACCTGCCGCCGGTTCGTCGACCCGCTGCCGGCCGGCATCGCTGTCGTCATCGGTACGATCGCCGCATACCCGGGGTTCACGGCTCGCCCGCAGCTGCTCAGCTACCTATTCGTGGTGGTGACCGTCGCCGCATGGCTGGCCACCTCGCGAGACGGTCGAGTGCGCTACTGGCTGGTGCTCCTCGCCTGGCTGTGGCCCATGTGCCACGGCATGTGGCCGGTCGGCATCTCGATCTCGGCTGCGGCTGTCGCCGGCATGGTGCTCGAACGCCGCTACTCCCGCAGGTTCCTCGCCCGGGCGGCCACGATCCCCCTCGCGTCCCTCGTGGTGGCCGCCCTGACCCCTATCGGCATGGACACCTACCGATCGCTGGTCTCGATCGGCAGCAGGTCGGAGTACTTCGCCGAGTGGGGCGCTCCCGACTTCACCTCGCCCTCCTCCGCGGTGCTCGCCGCGATGGTTCTCGTGGTGGTGACATGCGGGTTCCGGTCGAAGCCAGTCCCGTGGGTCCACGTCACACTGACCGTGCTGGCGATCGCGTGGAGCCTGTACTCGATGCGGACGACCGTCGTCGGTGCCCTCATCCTCACCCCGCTGCTGGCGATGAGCCTGGGACGCCTCGTACCGTCGGAGGTCCCGTTCGCCAGACGTGAGCGACTGGTCCTGCTGGCGATGACGCTGACGGCCTGCTGCGCGCTCTGGCCCGTGGTGCAGAGTCGCTCCGACGTGGCGGTCGTGCCGAGCTGGGTGAACAATCGGCTCGACGAGCTGGCACCCGGCACCCCGCTTCTCAACGACTGGGACAGCGGCTCGTTCCTCCTCTACCGACATCCCGATCTCGAGCTCGTCATGCACGGTTATGGCGACGTGTTCACGGACTCGGAGATCCAGCGCAACTACGACCTGACGCGCCTGCGCCCGGGCTGGGACGACGAGCTCGCCGACCTCCAGGTGTCGGCCGCGCTGCTCGACCCGCAGTCGCCGCTGGGGTACACGCTCGAACACGTCCTTGGTTGGGAGGTCGAGCAGGAGGACGACGACTTCGTGTTCCTGGTGCCTCCGCAGACCTGAGCCGACGTCAGGCCGAGGTGGCTGCCACCCACCGATCGAGCGCGGCCTGCGCAGCGCCCGAGTCGATCGCCTTGGCCGCCTTCGCCACCCCGACCTCCAGCGCGGCATCGACGTCGGCGTCCGGTGAGTCGTAGACCGCCAGCGCCGCCCCGGCGTTGAGCACCACGGCGTCACGCACAGGCCCCTGCGCGCCAGCCAGCAGGCGTCGCACGACATCGGCGTTCTGGGCGGCGTCTCCACCGCGGAGGTCCTCGGTGGTCGCGCGGGCGATGCCGAGGGACGCAGGGTCTACCGACGACTCGGTGACCGTTCCGTTGCGGACGCGCCACAGGGTGGAGGTCGTCGTGGTCGTCAGCTCGTCGAGGCCGTCGTCGCCGCGGAAGACCCAGGCGTCGACGGCACGTTGGGCGAGCACTCCCGCCATGACGGGAGCCATGCGGGCATCGGCACAGCCGATGGCCTGCGCCTGCGGGCGGGCCGGATTCGTCAGCGGACCGAGGATGTTGAACGTCGTGGCGATGCCGAGCTCCCGACGCGGTGCTGCGGCGTGGCGCATGGCCGGGTGGAAGGCGGCGGAGAAGCAGAACGTGATGCCCGCCTCCTCGGCTATCGCGGCAACGCGCGCGGGAGCGAGGTCGAGGCGGATGCCGAGGGCCTCGAGGACGTCGGCGGAGCCGGACTTCGAGGACGCCGAACGGTTGCCGTGCTTGACCACCCGCGCGCCGGCGCCGGCTGCGACGATCGCGGCCATCGTCGAGATGTTGACCGACATCGAGCGGTCACCGCCGGTGCCGACGATGTCGAGCAGGCGGCCGGGCACAGAGATCGGGTTGGCCGCGGCGAGCATCGCTTCGGCGATGCCCGCAACTTCCTCGACCGTCTCGCCCTTGGCGCGCAACGCGACGACGAGCCCGGCGAGCTGGACCGGGGTGGCCGCGCCGGCGAAGACCTCATCCATAGCCCATCGCGCCTGCTCGGTCGTCAAGTCGCCACCGGCGACCAGCCTGGAGAGGACGTCGGACCACGTGTGAGACATGGTGTCAGATTAGTGGTTGAGGCGTGAGCGCCGTCGATTTGCCCGCAGGCGAGGCGATTGTCGTGAACAATGAAGGCGTGTCAAAGACCTCCGCGCCCAACGACTCCAGCAGCACGTCGTCGGAATGGCGGATGCCGTCTGTTGTCGCTGCCATCTGCCTGTCTGTCTTTGTTGCGACGGCAAGCTACTCGACTGGCTCTGGCGACGTGGCCGCTGCGAATGTTCTGTCGTGGCAACTGACGTCGGCTGGTGACCCGATCTTCCGCGACACGACATACCCGCCTATTGACGACCACCCGGGCCGCGACATCTGGGTCATCGAGCGCTCCGACGGGCAGGAGGTCATCGGTCGCTCCCCCGGAGCCGTCGCGGCCGCCATACCCGCATACGCACTCTTCGGGCGCGAGACGTTCTCCCTGATTCCTGGGGCTGTGACCGCCGCCCTGATAACAGCCCTTGCCGTCCTGCTCCTGGCCCTGACACTCCGTGAGCGGCTCGCCCCCCGCGAAGCGGCGCTGGGTGCGCTTGTGTTCGCTTTGGGCACGCCGGTGTGGACCGTGGCAGCTGACGGTATGTGGCCGCACACGATCACGATCGTCGGTGTCTGCGGAATGGGTTGGGCCGCAACGCGAGAGCGCTGGTGGCTCGTTGGACTGTTCGGCGGTGTCGTGGTGTGGGGACGATTGCATGCCGCGGTGATCGTCGCGGTGTTCGGACTTCTCCTCGGCTGGCGCCGCAGGGACGCTGGGCTCACAGCTGTCATCGGCGCTTCGAGCGGTCTGATGCTGCTCCTGCAAGCAGCGTGGACGCGCTGGATCTATGGAGACTGGAATCCCATGGCTTCGTACGAGACCGACAAGTTCGGCGAGTATGCAGAGACGCACACGCTCGATGTCGTCAACCAGCTCGGCTTCTGGGTATCGCCGGGGCGAGGTCTCCTCGTCTGGACCCCAGTCATCCTCTTGCTCGTGCCCTCTTTGCTGAAACGCTGGACCACATTGCCGGAATGGAGCAGAGCTCTGTTGCTCGGCGGGATTGCCTATACCCTTCTGCAGGGGCTGCTCAATCGCTTCAGCGGAGGGGACGCTTTCTACGGATATCGACTCACGCTGGAGCTGCTTGCGTGCGCGGCCCCCGCTTTGGCGTACGCCGCAACAAGCGTGGGGCCGGCGGCGCGGCGGCTATTGGCGCCGGTGCTGATATTTCAGGCTCTGATCATCGCCGCCGGAGCGGCGAACCAGACGCTGGGTTCGACCACCGAGGAGGTGTGGACCCATCACGCTCTCTTCTCCGTCATGGTGCAGCAGCCGTACGTCCTCCTTGGCTTTGCTGCAACCGGGCTCGCCGCGACCTACCTCGCTTGCCGCATCTGGGCTGGCACGCCGCAGGCGTCGCTGACCGACGTGCCTCAGGCAGTCGAGTCACGCTGAGTCTGTACTCCCAGCGCCGCGAGGTAATCACTCCACATCCCAGATGTGTCCGACCGGCGAACCCCCCTGCGCAATCGTAGTTCTGTGCCGTCGCTGTAGAAACGCTCAAGCGCGCTTGCCAGTGCCTCCACATCATCCGGGGGCACTACCAGTCCGTCCACTTCTGGTGTGACGCGTTCTGCCAGCGCACCGACGTCGGTCGCGATGACGGGCACACCGAAGTCGAACGCCGTCAAGGGGCCTTGGGAACCGGTAGCAGTGCGGTACGGAAGCACCAGCGCGTCGACTCGGTCGAAGATCGTCGGCACCTCCTCCGCAGCAACATACTCCGGGATGAACTCGACGCGGTCCTCGATTCCGAGCTGTTGACAGAGATTCGTGTACTCTGCCGCCCCGTGCCAGAACTCCCCTGCCACCCTGAGCTCGACCCCTGCGGGACCCTGCGCCAGCGCGCGCAACAGGACGTCAAGACCCTTGTAGGGCCTGACGATCCCGAAGAACAGCAGCCTTCGATGAACCTGATCGGACATCGCCCCTCTTGAAGTGAAGGAGTCCGGTCCGAAGGGCGGCAGCGGTACTGATGCGATAGTACTGCTGGTTAGCGTCGCTGCCAGCGCGGCCTGATCGGCCGAGTGGGTGAGCACCAACTGTGCGCGAGAGAGGAGTGCTGATACCAACGGTCGCTGCAGGGCGGTCCGTTCGTGCGGCAGCACGTTGTGGCAGATGATCGCCGAACGTCCTCGTTGCGGCGCCCCCAGCCGCAGGAGGATCCAGTAGGCGGGCACTTGAACCGGGGTGACGTGCGCAAGTACGACGAAGTCGGCGCCGCGCAGGCGACGCGCCTCCGAGATCCAAGTCCAAGGCCACGCCCAGTGGAGGCGACGCCGAGTGGCGGCGATAGGCTGGATCTCCGGCGGACCAGTCACATGTTGGGCGCCAGGATACAGCAGGCGCGGGTACTGACTCTTCCACGACACCACTTCCACATCATGGCCAGCTTCATGCAAGGCGCGGGCCAGGACTGTCGTGTGCTGAGCGACCCCACCCTTGAACGGATGGGTAGGTCCGACCACCGCTACACGCACGGCTGCACGCTAGCAGGGCGATCGCTAGGATCCGTCGTGTGCCCGAGACCCACCCGGAGCGAAAACCACAGCACGAGTACTCCGACCTCCAGCCTTTGACCAAGGACCGCGCCAAGCGAGTCGTCAAGTCCGAGAAGATCGTCAAGGTCATTCAGCACTTCCTGGGACGTCACGACCTGACGGGATCTACGGCGTTGGACATCGGGGCCTCTACCGGCTTCACCGTGAGTGCTCTCGCGGCTACGGGCGCCACCGCCATGGGTGTCGACATCGACGCCTCCGCGTTGGCGTGGGCGCGACGCGAGGTCCACGGCGCTGACCGACTCTTCATCGCCGACGGATCGCGTCTTCCGCTTGGCGACGAATCGGTCGACGTCGTGGTCCTCAATCACATCTACGAGCACGTGGTCGATCCGGACGCGGTCTTGGCCGAGATCAAGCGCGTGCTGGCTCCACAAGGCGTGGCCTACCTGGGCTTGGGAAATCGCCTCGGGGTCATGGAACCCCACTACCGCCTGCCCTTCCTGTCGTGGCTGCCCCGCGCAGCTTCTGATCACTACATGCGACTCGCAGGCCGAGGCGACCACTACTACGAGCGGTTTCGTACGAGACGGGGTCTTGTAAATATGTGCAGTGAGTTCGTCATCTGGGACTACACCCTGCCGGTACTGTCACACCCCGACCTCTTCGGCGCCCGAGACATGATCACCCCAACGATGGACCGGATCCCGCCGCGCGCATGGAGGACCTTAGTACCCGTCTTGCCAACGTACATTTGGGTACTCACACCCGGTGACCGCCAACCTGGTGGCACTCGCACCAACCCACCCCCCAGACGCTTGACCGCCCGACGGTGACCGCACGCTACGTGAGACCCGTCGCCACGGGTGCGTTCGTACTGGGCTGCGTCGCGATCGGCACCTGGCTCGTAGCGAGGGACCGGGACGCGGTCACGCAAGCGGCGGCGCAGCTCGCGGTGTGGCAATTGGCGGCCGCGTGCGGCTTCGCTGCGCTCGCGATGTGCGCCATGCTGATCTCGTGGGTTCACGCAACTCGCGCGTGCGGTATCGACTTGCCCATTCGGGAGGGGTGGACAATCTTCTCGGTCTCCCAGCTGACGAAGTACCTGCCCGGGGGAGTGTGGCCGATCGTGACTCAAACCGCTCTAGGTCGGAGCATCGGACTCCCTGCTGCCGCAATGTCCTCGGCCGGGGCCGTGCACCTGGTCCTGACAGTCTGGGTAGCTCTTTCTGTGGGCGGGGCATTGGCACTCCTAGTGCTGCCGGTCAAGGGGTGGATTGCGTGGGCTCCCGTGATGGCCGCTGCCTTGACCGTCACGCTGTGGCCACCAGTACTCAACCGTCTCCTGTCACGTGCGAGCAGGCTGACGCGACGGCTCGGTATTGAACTCGACCTGCCATCTGTGTCGACAAGAAGCCTGGTCTCGTCGACCGCGTGGTGCCTCGTCGCCAACGGACTTTTCGCCCTGCACGTCTCCGCGCTACTGCCATCGCCCTCGGTTCGGGCCTCGCTGGAGAACGTGGGGCTGTCCCTCGTCGCCTACAGCCTCGCGTCAGCAGCCGGCGTACTGGTGGTGATGGCTCCTGCCGGCGCCGGAGCGCGTGAAGGGGTGCTCGTGCTGGCTCTCACGTCGCAGCATCCCTTGTCCGTCGCCCTCGTCGTCGCAGTTGTGTCCCGAGTTGTGCTCATAGGCGTAGACCTCGTCCTCGCCATGACCCAGACGCTGCGAGTCAGGGCGCGGGTGCGGTCACGGCTTGGGTGACGAGCGGATCAACTACGGCGTGACGATCTTCTCCAGCGGAGAACCGCGCACGTTTGGTGTGCTCGAGGGTCGTTTCTATGAGGATGCGGTTGGTGCGGATCAGATCAGAAATCACACCCAGCATCCCGCTGAGGAAAGCCATGATCAGGAGCACTGCGCCCACAAGCAGCGACTGCAAATGGCCGCCGCCGTCGCCCGCGGCCTCGATGACGGCGTACCGGAGGAACGGGACGAGGCCGAGGACCCCGAAGGCTGCCATTAGCGAACCAAAAATCACGTACGGTCGGAACATGATGTAGCTACGGACTATGGCTGCACCGGAGCGCCAGACGTGCTGGCGCGTCGAGGAGAACAGCCGGGAATCCCGGGTCTTGGCGTTGGTCACTACAGGGACGCTGTCGATCGCGAGACGCATGTTCCCCGCCTGGATGATCGTTTCCATGCAGTAGCTGAAGCGGGTCACCGTGTTGAGCCTCATGAGGCTCTCTCGGGAGTATGCCCGAAAACCGCTGGCGGCATCAGGGAGCTCAGTGCCCGCAACTTTGTTTACGACACCGCTGCCGAGGCGCTGCAGTGCCTTCTTCATCGGCGAGAAGTGCTGGATCTGACCCGTTTGCCGGTCCGCGATGACGACGTCCGCATGCCCGTCACGGACGGGTGCCACGAGATCGCAGATGCGGTCCTGCGGGTACTGGTTGTCACCATCGGTGTTGACCACAATGTCCGCGCCGAGGGCCAAGGCGTAGGAGATGCCGTCTTGGAAGGAGCGGGCAAGCCCGCGGGTGCTGGTGTGGCGCACGAAGTGCTCTACACCGTGCTGGCGGGCTATTTCGACCGTTCGGTCGGTGCAGCCGTCGTCGATCACCACGACGACGATCTCATCGATGCCCTCGATGGTCCGAGGGATGGACTCCAGCACCGACGGGAGAGTGGACTCCTCGTTCAGGCAAGGAATCTGGACGACGAGCCTCACCGCATCAGGAGGTGGCCGGGACCGAGGAGCGGAGCAGGCCGATGACGGCCTCGGCGAGCTGGATCGGGTCGATCGGGTGCGGGACGGCGGCCTCGGCGCGCGACCAGGTGGCGAGCCAGGCGTCCTGCGGGCGACCGGTCAGCACCACGACGGGCGGGCACTGGAAGATCTCGTCCTTGAGCTGCTTCGCGATGCCCATGCCGCCGGCGGGCACGGCCTCGCCGTCGAGGATCGCCAGGTCGATGTCGCCGCGGTCCATGTTCTGCAGCACCACCGGCTCGGTGGCGACCTCGACGTACTCGAGCTCGGGGAGGTCGGGGTGCGGACGGCGACCCAGCGCCAGGATGACCTGCTGGCGGGTGTTCACGTCGTCGCTGTAGACGAGGACCTTGAGCGAACGGTCTGCGGCGGCTTCAGTCACGAGACGCATCGTAACCGTCGTCACCCGTCGCCGGCGCCGAGGCATGCGTCACAGGCCGCGCCGTCGGCGTACGCCGCTCAGCGAGGTCGAGCCGCCGGTCCTCGCGATCGGCCTCCTTCATCGACGAGCGCACCCACTGTGTGAAGAGCACGCCGAAGAAGAGGACGCCGATGAGGTCGCCGCTGGCCCAGAGGATGCCTCCGGCCAGGTGCTGGTCCTCGAGCATCGGGGGCAGCCACGCACCCATCGGGCCCTCCCGGAGCGCGACGTAGTGCTCCTCCCCGATGAGCGTCGTCTGGCCCATGATCGTGACGCCCAGGAACGCGTGGAAGGGCAGTGTCATGAGGACGAGGAGCACCCGGAACGGGTAGCCGACCCGGCCGGGGACCGGGTCGATACCCATCAGCGGCCAGAAGAACAGCGTGCCGACCAGCACGAGGTGGATGTGCATCATCTGGTGGACGAAGGACGAGCTCAGGCTGGCGTCGTACCACGGGCTGAAGTAGAGCGCCCAGGGCGAGGCGACATAGAGCACGAACGCCAGGGGCGGGAACGCCAGCACCTTGGCGACCCGGGAGTGGAGCACCGCCAGCAGCCACCGTCGCGGCGTCGCCGGCAGCGTGCGCAGGGCGAGGGTGACCGGCGCGCCGAGCGCCAGGGCGAGCGGCACGACCATCGACAGCACCATGTGCTGGACCATGTGCACGCTCAGGAGCGTGGTGTCGTAGATGCCCAGCCCCGACATGGTGGCGAAGGCGAAGGAGCCCATCCCGAGCACCACGAACGACAGCGTCCGACCGATCGGCCAGCGGTCCCCGCGGCGGCGCAGCACGCCCACCCCCACGGCGTACAACCCGACCGCCCAGATGGTCACCACGAACGGGATCGGGTCGATCCCCCAGTCCGTCAGGACGCGTCCGAGCGTGAATCTCGGAAGGACCTCGGCGGCGTCCGCGGAGAGGGCGAGGAGGGTGTTGAGCACGCTGTGAACTTTATGACGGAGCAACACAGGGGGTCGGGGTGCCCCTTGTCCCCACCAACGGCCATAATGTCTGCGTGGCGACAGCAACTGCGACGATTCCGGCCTCCCGTCTGCACGGGCACCACGACCGACCCAGCATGGTCAGCGTGGGCACGATCATCTGGCTCTCGAGCGAGCTGATGTTCTTCGCGGCGCTGTTCGCGTCCTACTTCACCATCCGCGCGGTGAGCCCTGAGCTGTGGGCGCAGGAGACCGCCCTGCTCAACGTTCCCTTCGCGACAGCCAACACCGCCATCCTCGTGGCGTCGTCCTTCGCCTGCCAGTGGGGCGTGTTCGCCGCGGAGCGCGGCCAGGTCGGGCGCACCGGGGGCCTGCTCAACTTCACCAAGTGGGGCCTGCGCGAGTGGTTCATCCTCACCTACGTCATGGGCGCCATCTTCATCGGCGGCCAGGCGCTGGAGTACGCCGAGCTCATCGAGCACGGCGTGACCATCCCGAGCTCGGCCTACGGCTCGATGTTCTACCTGACCACCGGGTTCCACGGCATCCACGTGGTCGGCGGCCTGATCGCCTTCCTGTTCGTCCTCGGCCGCACCTACCTGGCCCGCCGCTTCACCCACGAGCAAGCCGTCACCGCCATCGTCGTGTCCTACTACTGGCACTTCGTCGACGTGGTCTGGATCGGTCTGTTCTTCACGATCTACGTCATCCAGTAAGCACGCCCAGACAGCCATCACCGTCGCAACTGGCAAGGACTCAAAAGTGCGTTTGCTCAACCGAACCGCTGGGCGCCTCTCCCGGCACCGTCGGGGACCTCTTGCGGGTCTCGCCGTGCTCCTCCTGGGGCTGCTGATCAGCGGCTCCCTCTACACGGTCTTCTCCCCCGCCCAGGCTGACTCGCAGCCGAGCGAGACCGAGCAGGTCGCGAAGGGCAAGGAGCTCTTCCTGGCCAGCTGCTCGTTCTGCCACGGCCAGAACGGCGAGGGCGTGCCCACCGTCCGCGACGGCTACCAGCTCGGCCCCTCGCTCGTCGGCGTGGGCGCCGCGGCGGTCGACTTCCAGGTCGGCACCGGTCGCATGCCGATGGCTGCCCCGGGCCAGCAGGCTCCGCGCAAGAAGGTCGTCTTCAACGACGAGGAGATCGCTGCCCTGGCGGCGTACGTCGCCTCGCTCGGCCCCGGCCCGGCCATCCCCAACGAGTCCGACTACTCCATCGACGACCTGTCGGAGGAGGAGCGCCAGGAGGCCATCTCCCGAGGCGGTCAGATCTTCCTCACCAACTGCACTGCGTGCCACAACTTCAACGGTGCCGGTGGTGCCATGCCGCGCGGCGGCTACGCGCCCTCGCTCCACGGCGTCGAGCCCAAGTACATCTTCGAGGCGATGCTCACCGGGCCCCAGCAGATGCCCAACTTCAGCAACGGCAACCTCTCCCCCGAGGAGAAGCGGGACGTCATTGCCTACCTCGGTAGTCTCGAAGAAACCCCCGAGTACGCCGGCTTCACGCTGGGCGGACTGGGTCCGGTGTCCGAGGGCCTCTTCGCCTGGGTGGTCGGTATCGGTGGCTTGGTGGGCGCAGCGGTCTGGATCGCCTCGCACACCACCCGCACGAAGAAGAGCAAGGTGAACGCGTGAGCAACGACAACTCCTCGACGCCGGAGCACCCGGTCAACGCGCCCGACGGCACCCCGGTGCCGTACGAGACGCACGTGCCCACGCACCGCGAGACCGAGCCGATCGCCGACCCGGGCCT
This sequence comes from uncultured Nocardioides sp., assembly GCF_947488025.1. Lineage (GTDB taxonomy): Bacteria > Actinomycetota > Actinomycetes > Propionibacteriales > Nocardioidaceae > Nocardioides. The sequence goes on from NZ_CANKYS010000002.1 coordinate 305,291, forward strand.
CCCGCCCCACACCTGGCGCCCCACCGACGTCGACCCCAAGGCCGAGAAGCGCGCCGAGCGCCAGATCGCCGCGATGTTCATCGCTGCGATGATCAGCGCGATCCTCTTCGTGGTCGCCTACTTCACCTTCGAGGTCGGCGACAACTGGGACACCTTCGCCGGCATGGGTGCCTCCACGGTCGCCCTGGGCCTCACCCTCGGCGTGAGCCTGCTGCTCATCGGCACCGGCATCATCCACCTCGCCCGCAAGCTGATGGCCGACCACGAGATGGTCGAGATGCGCCACCCCGCTGCCTCCCCGCAGGAGGACCGCGACGCCACCGTCCAGGCGCTCAACGACGGTCTCGCCGAAGCCGGCATCGGCCGCCGTCCGCTCGTGCGCAACACCATGATCGGCGCCGTCGGCGTGCTCGGACTCCCTGCGGTCGTGCTCCTGCGCGATCTCGCCCCGGGCAACGCCCTCGACATCAGCAAGCTCGGCCACACCATCTGGGACCCGGGCATGCGTCTGGTGCGAGACGTGGTCGGCACGCCCATCCTCGCCAGCGAGGTCGAGGTGGGCGACCTCATCAACGGCACCGCCGAGGCGATGTTCCCGACCGAGGAGAACGGCTACCCCGAGCTCCACGGCGCGGAGGAGCAGGCCGAGAAGGCCAAGGCCGCGATCATCGTCGTCCGGATGGACCCCGACGACATCACCCCGCTCGAGGGGCGCGAGAAGTGGACCGTCGACGGCATCATCTGCTACTCGAAGATCTGCACCCACGTGGGCTGCCCGATCTCCCTCTACGAGCGCACCACCCACCACGTGCTGTGCCCGTGCCACCAGTCGACCTTCGACCTCGCCGACCACGCTCGGGTCGTCTTCGGTCCGGCTGCCCGCCCCCTCCCACAGCTGCCCCTGGCAGTGGACGACGAGGGCTACCTGGTCGCGCAGAGCGACTTCACCGAGCCCATCGGGGCCAGCTTTTGGGAGCGTGAGAAGCTGTGAGCACGGACTCCAGGATCGACACCAGCAAGGTCGCGACCAGCAACGGCACGACCGCTGCGACCGCGTCCAAGCCCGGCCCCGCCGGCTCACTCGCGTCGTGGGCAGACGACCGCCTCGGCCTCGCCACGGCGATGAAGAAGAACCTGCGCAAGGTCTTCCCCGACCACTGGTCCTTCATGCTCGGCGAGATCGCCCTCTGGAGCTTCGTGGTCCTGCTGCTCACGGGTGTGTTCCTCACGCTGTGGTTCAACCCGTCCATGGGTCACATCACCTATGAGGGCTCCTACGACCAGCTGCGCGGCGTGGGGATGTCGGAGTCGATGGCCTCGACCCTCAACATCTCCTTCGACGTGCGCGGCGGGCTGCTGATGCGTCAGATGCACCACTGGGCCGCGATGATCTTCATCGCCTCGATGATGGTCCACCTGCTCCGCGTGGCCTTCACCGGTGCCTACCGCAAGCCTCGTGAGCTCAACTGGGTCATCGGCTGCCTGCTGCTGCTCCTCGGCACCCTCGAGGGCTTCACCGGATACTCGCTCCCTGACGACCTGCTCTCCGGCACCGGCGTCCGGGCGGCGGACGGCTTCCTCAAGGCGACCCCGGTCGCCGGCAGCTACATGTCGTTCCTGCTCTTCGGCGGCGAGTTCCCCGGCGAGTCGATCATCCCCCGCCTCTACATCATCCACGTGCTCCTGATCCCGGGCATCCTGCTGGCGCTCATCGCTGCGCACATGCTGCTGCTCGTCTACCACAAGCACACGCAGTGGCCCGGGCCCGGCCGCACCGAGCAGAACGTCGTCGGCTTCCCGATGCTGCCGGTGTACGCCGCGAAGGCCGGCGGCTTCTTCTTCATGGTCTTCGGGATCATCGCCATCATGGGCGGCCTGCTCTCGATCAACCCGGTGTGGAAGTACGGCCCCTACGACCCGACCAAGGTGACGGCCGGCTCGCAGCCCGACTGGTACATGGGCTGGCCCGACGGCCTCCTGCGCCTCGTCCCGACCGGCTGGGAGTCGGTGATCTTCGGCTACACGATCTCCTGGAACGTGATGCTGCCGATCCTCATCGTGCCTCCGATGATGTTGGTCATCCTGATGCTGCTGCCCTTCATCGAGGGCTGGATCACCGGCGACAAGCGTGACCACCACCTGCTCCAGCGCCCGCGCAACGCGCCGACGCGCACGGCGGTCATGGTGTCCCTGATGACCTTCTACGGCCTCGCCTGGGCCGCCGGCGGCAACGACATCATCGCCATCAAGCTCGACCTGAGCATCAACCAGATCACGTACTTCATTCGTGTGGCCATCTTCCTCGGCCCGGCGCTGGCGTTCTGGATCACGCGGCGCTGGTGCATCTCGCTGCAGCGCCACGACAACGAGAAGCTGCTCCACGGCTACGAGACGGGCGTCATCACCCGTTCGCCCGAGGGCCAGTACGCCGAGCGGCACCTGCCGATCAACGAGACGTCCGCCTACACGCTCACCGCACGCGACCGCGACGAGGTCTACACGGTCGGGAGCGACACCGACGCCTCCGGCGTGGCCGCCCCCAACTCGCGCTCGGAGAAGCTGCGGGCCAGGCTGTCGTCGTGGATGTACAGCCACAACGTGCAGAAGCCCACGCGCGCCGAGCTCGAGGAGGCGCGCCACCACGCCGAGCACGAGGCCGAGCTCCAGTCGGGTCTCGACCACCCGGTCGACGGTCACCAGTTCGACGACCACCGCCTCCGCGACACCGACGACGTGCCGCTGCGCGACCACTGATCGTCGTACGACGAGCACGAGGGCCCGCCGGGAGTCATCCCGGCGGGCCCTCGTCGTTCGTCCTGACGCCCGCTCGCGACGTATGCAGCGGTGCGTGAGCCACCTTCTGCGCGAGGCGAGCGTGGGTGGACCACCGCTCCCCGCGCGCCGGCGTACAACGACCAGGCGGGCGGACCGGGCAGTGGCACCAAGCTCGGGACCTCAGCTGAGCGCCGAGCCCTGCTTCCAGGCGGCCGGAGCGAGGTTCCAGTCACCGTAGCCGTTCTCGAGGGTCATCTGGCGAGCCGAGCCGGTCACCTCGACGACGTCACCGCGGCTGGTGCGGTCGTAGAGCCACCGGGCGTCGGCAAGGCTCATGCCGACACAACCGTGCGACACGTTCGCGCTGCCCTGGGAGCCCGTCGACCACGGCGCTCCATGGAGGAACTCACCGGAATAGGTCACCCGGAGGGCGTAGGGGACGTTGGAGAGGTCGTAGTACTCCGGGTCGTCCTCAGCGACACCGATGGTGGCGGCGTTCATCCGCTTGCGGCGGAACTTCTCGATGATGACCTTGGTGCCTGACCGCGTCTCCCACCCCGGCTTGCCGGCGCTGATCGGCATCGTACGGGCGAGCTCGCCGTTGATGAAGGTGCGCATCGTGTGAGCGCGGACGTCGACCCGGCTGACGACGGAGTCACCGATGTTGAAGTCGATGCGGCGCGACTCCTGGCCGTAGATCCCGTTGCCGGCAGGCAGGCTGTTGAGGTCGAGGTCGACCGAGACGTCGGTGCCGGCCTTCCAGTAGCGGGCCGGGCGGAAGTGCGCCTCGCGGTCGCTCAGCCAGTACCACGAGCCCTTCTGGGCAGGGGTGCTGGTCACCTCCATGTGCTTCTCGAACAGTGCCCGGTCGGTGACCGGAAGGTCGAACGTCACCACGACGGGCATGCCGACGCCCACGGTCTCGCCGTCGAGCGGGGCGACCGAGGGGTAGGTCAGCTCGTCGAGGGTCAGGTCGACGGTGTGGAAGGACCGGGTACGCTCGACGGCCTCGCCGTCGAACCGCGTCGCGGAGGCGGCGATCCGGTAGTCGGTGCCCGGTTCGAGGCGGGTGGTGGAGGTCCAGGTGCCGCCCTCGACGCGACCCTCGACCGGCCCGACCGCGGACGTCACGCGTACGTCGGACAGGTCGCCGCCGGTCGCGGACACGGTCACCGGCGCGTCGATCGGGACCGCCGCCGGGTCGGGGAAGCTCGTCGTCAGCCGGACGGGGTCCACCGGGTCGGCGGCCTGGGAGGCGCCGGGAGCGTCCTCGGCACCACCCGGGGAGTCGTCACCGGGCGTCGAGCCGCTGCTGCAGGCCGCGAGGCCGGCCGAGAGCGTCAGGAGCGCCGCCGCGGCCGTCGTACGACGGTGCGCGGGCCGCGTGGACCGGAGCGCGCGTGAACGCATACGACATGACCCCCCTGGAGGTGCCCACCCGGACGGGCGGTGAAACGGAAGAACCCGTCCAGCGTACGACGCGGACGGGCTCTTCCAGAATTGCCACGAGGGGCGTTGCTCAGTGGGCGTGCTCTCCGCGGTAGTACTCGAAGACGAACCCGCAGGTCACGACCGCGCCTGCGGTGAAGCCGATGATGACCAGCCACCAGGCGGCCAACGCAACACCGTAGACGATCACCGCGAGGGCGAGCGCGCACCACAGCGGCCACCACGAGTAGGGCGGGAAGAAGCCCAGCTCGCCGGCGCCGTCGGCGATCTCGCCCTCCTTGCGGTCCTCCGGTCGCGGGTCCATGCGCGAGGCGTGGAACCCGAGGTAGAGGGTGATCATCGCGGTGAGGAGCGCCGTCATCACGAGCGCGGAGGTGCCGGTCCAGTCCCCGGAGAGGAACCAGTAGCCGGGAGCCACGACCGCCACGAACACGGTGGTGATCCCGAAGATCCATGCCTCGGCCTTCATCGGTCCCTCTCCTCGTCGGTGCCGTCGACCGGCATGTCGGCGCGATCGCGGAGCATCTCCTCGCGACCGTGCACCTCAGGTGCGTCGGCGACGTCACCGTTGCCCTCGGCCGGGTTGTCGTCCAGCTCGAGGAGCGCGACCTCGGGGTGGTGCAGGTCGAAGGCGGGCGACTCCGAGCGGATGCGCGGCAGCATGTGGAAGTTGTGGCGCGGGGGCGGGCAGCTGGTTGCCCACTCGAGCGAGCGGCCCCAGCCCCACGGGTCGTCCACCTCGACCTTCGGCCCCTTGGCCGAGAGGTAGACGTTGAGGAAGAACGGCAGCGTCGACGCGGCCAGGAGGAACGAGCCCACCGTGGAGATCTGGTTGAGCGTGGTGAAGCCGTCCTCGGGCAGGTAGTCGGCGTAGCGACGCGGCATGCCCTCGACACCCAGCCAGTGCTGGACGAGGAAGGTGGTGTGGAAGCCGACGAAGAGGATCCAGAAGTGCACCTTGCCGAGCCGCTCGTCCAGCATCCGGCCGGTCATCTTGGGCCACCAGAAGTAGAACCCGGCGAACATCGCGAAGACCACGGTGCCGAAGACGACGTAGTGGAAGTGCGCGACCACGAAGTAGGAGTCGGACACGTGGAAGTCGAGCGGCGGGCTGGCCAGGATGACGCCGGTGAGGCCGCCGAAGAGGAACGTGACGAGGAAGCCGATCGACCACAGCATCGGGGTGTCGAAGGACAGGGATCCGCCCCACATCGTGCCGATCCAGTTGAAGAACTTCACTCCTGTGGGCACCGCGATCAGGAACGTCATGCCGGAGAAGAACGGCAGGTCGACCGCGCCGGTGACGAACATGTGGTGCGCCCACACGGCCACGGACAGCATCGCGATGCCGAGGGTCGCCGCAACCAGGCCGACGTAGCCGAAGATCGGCTTGCGGCTGAAGACCGGGAGGATCTCGGACACGATGCCGAAGAACGGCAGCGCGATGATGTAGACCTCTGGGTGCCCGAAGAACCAGAACAGGTGCTGCCACAGGATCGGGCCGCCGTGCGACGGGTCGAACACGTGGGCCCCGAGGATCCGGTCGGCCTCCAGCGAGAGCAGCGCGCCCGCCAGGATCGGGAACACCATGATCACGAGCATGCTGGTGATGAGCGTGTTCCACACGAAGATCGGCATCCGGAACATGGTCATGCCGGGCGCGCGCATGCAGATGATCGTGGTGATGAAGTTGACGCCACCGAGGATGGAGCCGAGACCCGCCATCCAGAGACCCATGATCCACAGGTCACCGCCCACGCCCGGGCTGCGTACGGCGTCGGACAGCGGCGTGTAGGCGAACCACCCGAAGTCCGCCGCTCCGCCCGGGGTGAGGAAGCCGGACGCGGCGATCAGGCCACCGAACAGGAACAGCCAGTAGCTGAACATGTTGAGGCGCGGGAACGCGACGTCAGGCGCACCGATCTGCAGCGGCATGATCACGTTGGCGAAGCCGAAGAACAGGGGCGTCGCGAACAACAGCAGCATGATCGTGCCGTGCATCGTGAACAGCTGGTTGTAGAGCTGGTCGTTGACGATCTGCTGGCCGGGGTAGGCGAGCTCCGACCGGATCAGCATCGCCATGATGCCGGCGATGATGAACCACCCGAACGAGGTGATCAGGTACATCTTGCCGATCAGCTTGTGATCGGTGGTGGTCATGATGCGCACGGCCTGCTCGCCGAGGCGCTTCCTGGGCTCCGGAGGCGGCGTCGCGGCCTCCGGCCGGGATGTGGTGGGGGCGCTCACTCGCTGCTTCCTTCCGAATCGTCCTCGAGACCTGCCTGCTCGCGGACGTAGTCGCCACCGAGGATGGGCAGCTCGGCGGTGTTGCCGGCGTCTGCCAGCTCGCCGAGATAGGCGTCGTACTCCTCCTGGCTGACGACCTTGACGTTGAAGAGCATCCGCGAGTGGGAGACACCGCAGAGCTCGTAGCACTTGCCGGCGTAGGTGCCCTCGACGGTCGGGGTGACCTGGAGCCTGTTGACCCGTCCGGGGATGACGTCCAGCTTCACGAGGAACGACGGCACGCCGAAGGAGTGGATCACGTCGGGCGAGTGGAGGTTGAACTGGATCGTCTGGTCGACCGGCAGCACCAGTGTCGGGATCTTGGCGCCGGTGCCGGAGGTGTAGACGTAGGAGTCGTAGGCGAAGTCGTCGCCCTGGGCCGTCGCGGACGTGTCCTGCTCGCCCACACCGTGGTTGAAGGTCCACGACCACTGCTGGCCGAGAACCTCGACGGTCATGTCGGGCTCGGGGTCGATGTTGAGGACCTCGTCCTGCACCCGGACGGTGTGGAAGAAGAACACGACGCACATGAGGACCGGCGCGATCGTGTAGAACACCTCGAGCGGCAGGTTGTAGCGCGTCTGCCGCGGCACCTCGTCATCGCTGCGGCGACGGAACCTCACCACGGCGTAGAGGATGAGGCCCCAGACGATGAGGCCGGTCACCATCGCGGCGACCCAGGCCCACTTCCAGAGCTCGTAGGTGTAGGGACCTTGCGCGCTGGCGCGGTCGGGCATCGCGAGGTTGCGGATCTGGTTCTGGTCGGCCTCGGAGCACCCGGCCAGAACCAGCATCGCCACGCCCAGCAGCGCGACCCTCAGGGTGCGCCGCACGGGCGCGCCCGAAAGCTTGGGGACTTGCAGACCCACTGACGAGCCTCTCTCTCGGTCCTTCTCGACAAGACAGAGGGTATCCCCATCTGGCCGCGTCGTGCGGGGCAGGGTGGGGTGTCGGCCGATCTGCGCAGGTCAGGGTCCGTCCGCCCACCCCGAGGGCGCTGCGCGTGGCATAAGTTGCCCCTGTGACTGCCCCTCCACCCGGGCCCGCCGACCTCGACAGCGCGTCCTCGGCGCCGCTGCACCCGGCGGCACGCGAGGTGCTCCTGGCCGCCCTGGACCGGGGGTACGCCGACCCTCGCAGGTTGCACCGCTCCGGCCGCGAGGCACGGCTGCTGCTCGACAACGCGCGCGAGGCCACGGCGGAGGCGCTCGGCGTACGCCCCGACGAGGTCACCTTCACCCCCAGCGGCACGCACGCCGTGCACCTCGGGCTGCTGGGCCTGGTCCGCGGGTCTCGCCGCGGCACCGTGGTCGTCCACTCGGCCGTGGAGCACTCCGCCGTGCGGCACGCCGTGGCGTGGGGCGCCTCGGCCTGCGAGGTCGGCGTCGAGGGCGACGGGCGCGTCTACGACGGCGACCTCGTCGAGAACGCGTGCTCCCCCGGCGTCGCTGCGGTCGCGCTCCAGACCGCGAACCACGAGGTCGGCACGCTCCAGGACGTCGGTCGCTTCGAGCTGCCCAACGACGTCCCGCTCTTCACCGACGCGTGCGCCTCGATGGGCCGGCTGCCGCTGCCGTCCGGCTGGGCGGCCGCCGCAGGGTCGGCGCACAAGTGGGGCGGCCCGGCGGGCGTCGGCGTCCTGCTGGTCCGCAAGCGCGCACGCTGGCGCAACCCCTTCCCGGGCGACGACCGCGTCGACGAGCGCTCGACCGGTTTCGAGAACATCCCGGCCGTCCTCGCCGCGGCCGCCTCGCTCCAGGCGGTCGTGGCCGAGCGCGACGAGGTCAATGCGCGCCAGCACGGGCTCGTGGACGTCGTACGCCGCCGGGTGGCGGCGGAGGTGCCCGACGTCGAGGTCGTCGGCGACCCGGACCGGCGCCTCCCCCACCTCGTGACCTTCTCGTGCCTCTACGTCGACGGCGAGGCGCTCGTCACCGAGCTCGACCGGCGGGGCTTCGGCGTCGCGAGCGGGTCTGCGTGCACGGCCTCGACACTGACGCCCAGCCACGTGCTCGAGGCGATGGGCGTCCTCACGCACGGCAACGTGCGGCTCTCCCTGCAGCGCGACACCACGCGCGCCGACGTCGACGCCTTCTGCGACGTGCTGCCCGAGGTGGTGGCCGAGATCCGGTCGCGGGTGGGCCTGTGAGCGACTCCCCCGGACCGTCCCGGGACGTCGCGCTGGAGCTGGACTGCCGGGACATGCCGTGCCCGATGCCGGTCATCGAGCTCGCGCGCCACCTCGGCGACGTCAAGGTCGGCGAGCTGCTGGCGGTGGTCGCCCACGACCCGGCCGCCGCGGTCGACGTACCGGCCTGGTGCCGGATGAAGGCGCAGGACTACGTCGGCGCCGACGTCGCGGACGACGGCGCGCCGCGCTACGTCGTACGACGTCTCACCTGAGGGTGCCGCCCGGCTGACCGGGTTTCGACACGCTCCGTCGCGACTTCGTTCCTCAGTCGCGGTCGCTGCTCAACCACCGACGATCGAGGCCGCTGACGCGTCCTCGATCAGGGCCTGATGGTCCGCAGGTGGGGCTCGAAGTCGGCGGCGGCCTGGTCGCCGTAGGTCGCCGCGCACCGCTCGAGGAAGGCGCTGCGGGAGATCTCGTACTCCTGGGTGCCGATCTTCTCCACCACGTGGACGGCGAGGAGGCAGCCGAGCTGGGCGGCGCGCTCGTGGCCGAGGCCCCAGGTGAGGGCCGCGAGGAACCCGGCGCGGAACGCGTCGCCGACGCCGGTCGGCTCGACCTTGGCGATCTCGGGAACGGCACCGACGACGATCGACTCCGCGCCCTCGCGGTCGATCCGGACGCCGGCCGCGCCGAGGGTGACCACCCAGGTGCCGACGCGCGAGAGGATCTCGTCGCGACTCCACCCGGTCTTCTGGGTGATCAGGCTCGCCTCGTACTCGTTGGAGAACAGGATGTCCGCACCGTCGATGAGGGGCCGGATGAGGTCGCCGTCGCCGAACGCCAGCTGCTGCGAGGGGTCGGCCAGGAAGCGGTAGCCCCGCTGGCGGCACTCCTCGGTGTGGCGCAGCATCCCGTCCGGGTCGTCCGGGCCGATGATCACGTAGTCCGGGGCACCGACGCGGTCCACGATCGGCTTGAGCTCGATCTCGCGCGACTCGCTCATCGCGCCGGCGTAGAAGCTGGCGATCTGCGCCATCGAGGTGTCGTTGGTGCACACGAAGCGCGCGGTGTGCCGCGTCTCCGAGACGTGCACGGAGTCGCAGTCGACGTTGTGCCGCTCCAGCCACGAGCGGTACTCGGCGAAGTCCTCGCCGACCGCGCCGACGAGCACCGGGCGCAGGCCCAGGTTGCCCAGTCCGAAGCAGATGTTGGCGGCGCAGCCACCTCGGCGCACCTCGAGGTCCTCGACCAGGAAGGAGACCGAGAGCTTGTCGAGCTGGTCGACCACCAGGCTGTCAGCGAACTTGCCCGGGAAGGACATCAGGTGGTCGGTCGCGATGGATCCGGCAACGAGGAGGGACACGCCGCGAGACACTACCTCGCAGTACGGCTCGGGATACGCATCAGTAGCCAATAGCGTCGTGCCCATGACGACGTCCCGACGCCCCGCGCCCCTCTTCAGCGACGAGCTGGGCACCCCTGCCGAGATGGCCGCCGACGGCCGCGAGACCAGCCGCAACCTCGGCCTCCGGAGCCGCCTCGAGCGCGCGGCCCGGGCCGCCACGTCGCCCGCCCCGAGCCTGCGCTTCGACGACTACCCGGCCGAGGTCGGCAAGCGCGAGATCCGCGTCTCCGACGCCGCCGCCCGGATCGCCAACGCGCTCCACCTGCACCTGGACTGATCGAGGACGCGCCAGCGGACTCGATCGTTGGTGGTTGAGCAGCGACCGCGGCTGAGGAACGAAGCCGCGACGGAGCATGTCGAAACCCGGAAAGCCGAGGAGCAGCGTCAGCCGACACGTACGACGAAGGGCCCCCGCCGCTGGCGGGGGCCCTTCGTGTGTCATGGATTTCGACGCGGCCGTCGCGACCTCGTTCCTCGGTCGCGGGCCTTGCTCAATCTGGCCGCTCTTCGAGGCTTCGCAAGCTCAGCCTCGAGCGTCACATCAGTGGAACGAGTCGCCGCAGGCGCAGGAGCCGGTGGCGTTGGGGTTGTCGATCGTGAAGCCCTGCTTCTCGATGGTGTCGACGAAGTCGATCTCGGCACCGTTGAGGTAGGGGACGCTCATCCGGTCGACGACCACGGTCACGCCGTCGAAGTCGGTGGTCACGTCGCCGTCGAGGGTGCGCTCGTCGAAGAAGAGCTGGTAGCGGAGGCCCGAGCAGCCACCGGGCTGCACGGAGATCCGCAGGGCCAGGTCGTCACGACCCTCCTGCTCGAGGAGGCTCTTGATCTTGCCGGCAGCGACATCGGACAGGTTGATCTGGTCAGTGCGGCGCTCGGTGGTCTCGACCTGCTCGGTCATCTCATCACTCCAGAAGTCTCGGGTACTGCTTGGCTCAATGGTCGCACACCGAGGGTTATTCCCCGTGCTCGCGCCCGAAGCTGCCCCGGCCTCAGCGCGACCAGGTGCGCGCGACGCGGGCGGCGAGGTCGGCGAGTGCCTCGGCGGGGGCACCGAGGGCGCGCTCCTCCCCCACGAGGTCGACGAGGGAGTACGCCGACTCGATGCCGAGGGCGCGCATCTCGCGCGAACCGACCAGCACCTGGCCGGCGAGGGCGATGCAGGGGCGCAGGGCCTCCGAGGCGACGGCGGCCACCCCGTAGGGCACCTTGCCGGCCCGGCTGGAGAAGTCGAAGGCTCCCTCGCCGGTCACGACGAGGTCGGCCGCACGGGCGCGCTCGGCCAGGGACACCGCGGCGGCGACCAGGTCGATGCCGGGCTCCCGGGTCGCGCCGAGGGCCAGCAGCGCGTAGCCGATGCCGCCGGCCGCACCGGCCCCCTTCTCCAGCGACGTGCGCCGGTCCGTGGCGGTGGCGAAGGCCTCGAGCCACCCGTCCACCTCCGCGATGCGGTCCTCGGCCACGCCCTTCTGCGGCCCGAAGGTCTTGGTGGCCCCGAAGAGCCCGGTGAGCGGGTTGTCCACGTCGCTGGCGGCGACGAGCGTGACGCCGGCCAGGCGCGAGCGCGCTGCGGACAGGTCCACCGTCGTCACCGACGCCAGGGGCGCGGCTCCCCCGTCGAGCACCCCGTCGGCCTCGGCGCCGAGCGCGGCCAGGACGCCCGCGCCACCGTCGTTCGTCCCGGTACCGCCGAGCCCGACCACGACGGTCCGCGCCCCGCCGGCCACGGCGGCGAGCACCAGCTCACCGACGCCGGCGCTGGAGGCGGTCTCGACCGGCCCCGACACCAGGTGCAGCCCCGCGGCCTGTGCGCTCTCGACGTACGCGGTGTCACCGACCCTCAGCACCACCGCGGGCACCGGGTCGCCCTGGGGTCCGCCGACGGTCACCGCGTCGAGCGACCCGCCGAGGGCGGCGTGCAGGACGTCGACGAAACCCGGCCCGCCGTCGGCCATCGGAGCCAGGTCGAGGTGGTCGTCGGGGGCGTGCCGACGCCAGCCCTCGGCGACCGCCTCGGCGGCCTGCACCGCGGTCAGGGTGCCGGCGAACTTGTCCGGGGCGATCAGCACGCGCATGGCCGCCATGATCCAGCAATGCCCGTCCACGGGGTGCGTCGGGCATGCTGGTCGCATGAGCTTGGACCCCATCGTCGCCGAGATCACGGTCCCGGCGACCCCGACCGAGGCCTTCGTCGGCTTCACAGCCCAGATGGGCGAGTGGTGGGACCCCCTGCTCACCCCTGATCCGCCCACCTTCACCGGAATCGCGATCGACCCCAACGGTCCCGTCGCGTCCGTGCACGGCGATGAGCAGCACGTCTGGGGCCGGGTGATGCAGTGGGACCCGATCGGCGAGTACACGCAGGAGTTCTGGCTCTGGCACCCCGAGGACGAGGCGACGGTGCTCGACGTCCGGTTCACCGAGGCTCCCGAGGGCTCGCAGGTACGCCTCGTGCACAGCGGCTGGACCGCCGGCACCGAGGAGCTGCGTGAGAAGTTCCTGCACTGGGGTGACCTCCTCCAGCGCTACGCCTCTCACGTGTCGTGACCGCGCCGGTCGTCCGGCCCATGCGCGAGGAGGACCTCGAGGCCTTCGCCGAGATCACCGCGACCTCCTACCACGAGGTCGACACGCGCACCCACCAGCGCGCCTGGCCCGACCCCGTACGACGTCCCGCCACACGCAACGGCCACTGGATCCGGCGTACCGGGCGGGCGCTGGTCACCGACCCCGGCGGCTGCTGGGTCGCCGAGGTGGACGGCGAGGTCGTCGGCGGTGCGGTGTCACGGGTGCGCGAGCTGATGTGGATCCTCGCCTCCTTCGCCGTGCGACCCGAGCACCAGGGTCGCGGCGTCGGCACCGAGCTGATGGCGGCGGCGATGCACCACGGGCGGGGGTGCCTGCGCGGCATGTTCGCCGCCAGCGCCGACCCCGGCGCCGTACGCCGCTACCGGCTCGCCGGCTTCGACCTGCACCCGCAGATGATGCTCACCGGGGTGGTCGACCGCAGCGCGATCCCGGTCGTGGACCGGGTCCGCGAGGGCTCAGCGGGCGACGTGGACCTGATGGACTCCGTCGACCGGCGCACGCGGGGGGCGGCGCACCTCGGTGACCACGAGCTGCTGCTCGCGCAGTTCCGGCTCGTCGTCACCGACCACTCGACCGGATCGGGCTACGCCTACGTCGACGACGACGGCGTTCCCGTGCTGGTCGCCGCCACCAACCGGCGTACGGCGTCGGGGCTGATGTGGGAGGCGCTGGCCTCCTCGGCGCCCGGCTCGCAGCTCCAGGTCCGCCACATCACCGCGGCCAACGCGTGGGCGCTCGACGTGGGGCTGGCCGCGCGGATGGCGATCTACACCGACGGCTACCTGTGCCTGCGCCGGATGAAGCCGCCGGTGCCCTACCTGCACCACGGCTCGCTGCTCTAGCTCAAGCGGGTCAGCGCCGACACCCCGTCGACCAGGTCGTCGATCAGGTCGTCGAGCCCGGCTCGAGACGCGCGCCGGCCGCCACCGTGCCCGACACCGTCGAGTCGCGGCCGACGAGCACGAGGTCGTCGTCGTGACCGAGCCGGCGCGACGGCTCCTCGCCCACGCGGGCCTTGCCGAGCACCTCGCAGCGCTCGTCGAGCACGCTCGTGCGCACCACGGAGCCCGCGCGGATGACGCAGTCCTCCATCACGACGCTGTCGTGGACCTCGGCACCCTTCTCCACCACGACGCCGGGGCCCAGGACGCTGCCCACGACGAGGCCAGCGACGTCGGCGCCCGGTGACAGCAGCGAGTCGCGGCACTCCGCTGAGGCGCGCACCCGCGCGGCGGGCCGGTCCGGCCAGTGGGAGATGACCGGGCGGCCGGGGTGGTCGAACACGTCGACGCGTCCGGCGAGCAGGTCGCGGTGGGACTGGAGGTAGAGCCCCGGCTGGCCGACGTCGCGCCAGTAGCCGGTCAGCGGGACCGCCGCCGTCCTCCCGGTCTCCACCAGTCGCGGGAGGAGGTGCTCGCCGAAGTCGCCGATGCCGCTGTCGCCGTCCTCGGCGTCGCCCGACAGCTCGCGCCGCAGGTCGCGCAACGTCTCGAGCAGGACGTCGGTGTCGTAGAGGAAGATCTCGGTCGCCACCGTGCCCGACGACGGCCGCGACGGCTTGTGCTCCACACCCGTGACGGTGCCGTCGCGCCCCGCGAGGACGACGACGTTGTCCGAGGCGTCCTTCTTGGTGACCTCGCTCGTCAGGACGGTCGCGACCCGTCCCGCTGCGATGTGCTCCTCGATGACCGGCCCGAGGTCCATGTTGAAGACGTGATCGGCGCTGCAGACCGCGAGCGTGCGCGCGCCGAAGGCCTCGATGTCGGCGGAGTTCCGCAGCAGCAGGTCACCGTTGCCGTGGGCGAAGCCGCTCTCGGTGGCCGGACCGGTGCCGGTCTGCGGGACGATGCGCCGGAAGCCGCCGCGGTTGCGGTCCAGGCTCCACGGGCGACCTCCCGACAGGTAGTCGTCGATCGAGGTGACCTGGTACTCCAGCGAGACCCACACGTCGACCAGGTCGGCGTGCACCAGCCCCGAGAGCGCGAAGTCGATGAGCCGGTGGACCCCGCCGAAGGGCAGGTCGGGCTTGGCCCGCTCACGGGTCAGCACGTCCATCCGCGAGCCCTGCCCGCCAGCCTGGACCAGAGCAAGGACCTCACCACGTCGCGTCATGGCCGAAGCATGGCACCCGGGCTCACGGGCCCGCGCCCCCTCCTAGGATGAGGACATGAGATGCACCCCACGACGTTCTTCTCCTCCGCTTCGCTCCCCCGAACAACGCCTCGGGGACCCCGCGTGAACGTCGTCGACCTGCCGCTCCTTCCCCTCGGCAAGGGCCGCGACCTCGACGCCGAGCGCGGCGTCGAGTGCCCCGGCGACCTGCCGGCGGCGTCCGACCCCGACCTGGTCGCCCGGGCCCGGGCGGCCAAGGAGGCACTGGGCGAGCGGGTCTTCGTGCTCGGCCACCACTACCAGCGCGACGAGGTCATCCAGTTCGCCGACGTCACCGGCGACTCGTTCAAGCTCGCCCGCGACGCAGCGGCTCGCCCCGACGCGGAGTTCATCGTCTTCTGCGGCGTCCACTTCATGGCCGAGTCGGCCGACATCCTCACCTCGCCGAGCCAGCAGGTGGTCCTGCCCGACCTCGCCGCGGGTTGCTCGATGGCCGACATGGCACGGCTGCGCCAGGTCGAGGACGCGTGGGACGCCATGGCCGACGCCGGCATCCAGGACTCCGTCGTCCCGGTGACCTACATGAACTCCAGCGCCGACATCAAGGCGTTCTGCGGGCGCAACGGCGGCGTGGTCTGCACCTCGTCCAACGCCGACGTCGCGCTCGACTGGGCCTTCGCGCAGAAGAGCGACGCCAAGGTGCTCTTCCTCCCCGACCAGCACCTCGGCCGCAACACCGCGGTGCTCCAGATGGGCATCGGCCTCGACGAGTGCGTCGTCTGGGACCCGCTGCAGCCCGGTGGCGGCCTGAGCGCCGAGGAGGTCCAGAAGGCCCGCATGATCCTGTGGAAGGGCCACTGCTCGGTGCACGGCCGCTTCTCCGAGGACGTCGTCGACGAGCTCCGCGTCAAGCACCCCGGCATCAACATCCTGGTCCACCCCGAGTGCAGGCACGAGGTCGTGCTCAAGGCCGACCTCGTCGGCTCCACCGAGTTCATCATCAAGACCATCGAGGCCGCCGAGCCCGGCACGGTCTGGGCCATCGGCACGGAGCTCAACCTGGTCAAGCGCCTCGCCGACGCCCACCCCGACAAGACGATCGTCTTCCTCGACCGCAACGTCTGCTACTGCTCGACGATGAACCGCATCGACCTCCCCCACCTCGTCTGGGCCCTGGAGAACCTCGTCGCCGACAACGTCGTCAACCGGATCAGCGTCGACCCGGAGACCGAGGCCGACGCACTGGTGGCGCTCCAGCGGATGCTCGACCTGCCCGGCAAGTCGCACCGCGACTGAGCGACCGGGCGCGACGACGATGGCACGGCGGCGGATCAGCGACTCCGAGCGCCGCAGCCGCATCGCCGTACGCCACGCGCTGGCGCCGGCCCACCGGCTGGCCGGCGTCGACGCGGTGACCCGCGCGATGACGGTCCTGCACGCGACCGAGGCGGCCACCGTCCACCTCGCGGTCGCCGCGCGCGCCGAGGGCATCACGCCCGAGGACGTCGACTCCGAGCTGTACGACGCCCGGTCGGTGGTCAAGCAGCTCGCGATGCGCCGGACCCTCTTCGTGTTCCCACGTGACCTGCTGCCCGCCGCGTGGGGCAGCGCCTCGGCGCGCGTCGCGGCGTCGGAGCGCAAGCGCATCGCCAAGGCGATCGTCGGGGCAGGCATCGCACCCGACGGGGACGCCTGGCTGGACGCCGCCCGCGAGGCCACGCTCGTACGCCTGGCAGCGGGGCCGGCGACCGCAGCAGAGCTCCGCACCGAGCTCCCGGAGCTTGCCGGGATGGTCGGCGGGACCACGGACAAGCCGTACGACCGCCCGGTGCCGGTGGCTCCGTGGGTGCTCACCCACCTCGGGCTCGAGGGGCAGGTGCTGCGCGGGCGCAACGCCGGGCACTGGCGGCTGAACAAGCCGACGTGGACGACCGCCGAGGACTGGCTGGGCGTCGTGGAGCCTCCGCTCGACGAAGCCGCCGGCTACGCCGCGCTGGTCCGTGGGTGGCTGACCACCTTCGGGCCCGGCACCGCGGCTGACATCCAGTGGTGGCTGGGCTCGACGAAGACCGCCGTCACCCGGGCCCTGGCGGACCTCGGCGCCGTCGAGGTCGACCTCGACGACGGATCGACGGGCTGGGTCCACCCCCACGACAGCGATGTCGGTCCGGTGGAGCCGTGGGCGGCGCTGCTGCCCACGCTCGACCCCACCGTGATGGGCTGGAAGTCGCGCGGCTTCTACCTCGACCCGGCACACGTCCCCCACCTCTTCGACACCAACGGGAACGCCGGCACCACCGCGTGGTGGGACGGGCGCATCGTCGGTTGCTGGGTCCAGGACGAGGAGGGCGTCGTCAGGCTGTCGCTGCTCGAGGACGTCGAGCCCGACGGGCTCGCCGCGCTCGAGCACGAGGCGCACCGGCTCACTGCGTGGCTCGAGGGGACCGTGGTCGGCACCGTCTACTCCTCCCGGCAGATGAAGCACGCCCGGCTGCCCTGAGGTCCAGCGCAGGCTCGGGACACACCGGGATCCGGCGGGCTCCCCTACCGGTGGCGGACTTCCCCTACCAGTGGCGGACTCCCCGCCCGAGCGGGGAGTCCGCCACTTTGCGGCCGTTACAACGGCCTCGAGGTGTCGGACTTCCCCCACGAGTACGCGCAGGGCGCCGTCGCGGCCCCAGAGCCGGGCCGGGAGGGGATCCGCCGGAGTCCGGCGAGCGCCTGGACCCGCTCAGGCGTCGGCGCGGGGCAGCTCGAACCAGAACACGGACCCGCCGCCCTCGCGGCCGTCGACCCCCATCCGACCCCCGTGGGCCTCGACGATGCGGCGACAGGTCGCCAGCCCGATGCCGGAGCCCTCGACGGTCTTGTCGAGGCGGGCGAGCGGCGCGAAGACCCGTTCGCGCTTGCCCTCCGGGATCCCGCGGCCACGGTCGCGCACCTCGATCCGGTGGTGGCCGTCGATCGGCACCGAGTCCACCTCGATCTCGGGCTGCTCCCCGGGAACGGCGAACTTGGCTGCGTTGTCGATCAGGTTCATCAGCACCGACCGCAGCTGGGCGCCGTCGCCGCGCACGAGGGGCATCTCCCCGACGTCCACCCGCTCCCGGGCGAGCCGCCCGGCGAGGTCGTCGAGCGCCGATCGCAGCTCCACGGCGAGGTTCACGACGTCCTCACCGGGGGCCTCGCCCTGCTGCGCGAACTCGAGCAGGTTGTTGATCAGGTCGGTCATCCGGTCCACCCCGCGACGGGCGCGGGCCAGCGTGTCGAGCTGGTCGGGCTCCTCGACGTCGAGCTCGAGCGTCTCGAGCGACAGTGAGATCGACGTCAGGGGGTTCTTGAGGTCGTGGCTGACCTGCCCGGCGAAGTGGGCCAGGCGCTGGTTCGAGGTGCTGAGCCGGTCGTTGGCCTCGCTGAGCCGGCGCGAGGCGAGCTCGAGCTCGAGGACGTCGACCACGCGGTCGGCCAGCTGGGCCAGCCCTCGTGCGGCCTCCGGGGTCACCTCGTGGCTGCGGTCGTCGAAGACGCAGAGCGTGCCGATCGTGACACCGGCCGGCGTGGTGAGCGGGTGGGAGCCGTAGTACTTCACCTCGGCGATCTCGCCGGTCGTCCACGGGTTCTCGGCGAACCGCACGTCCTCACCGGCGTCCTCGAGCATGATCGGCCGGCCGGCCTCCACCACCAGCCGGCACATCGAGTGGTCGATCGGTGACTCCGTGCCCTCGAAACCGGCCGTCGCGACCTGGTGCTGCGAGTGGGAGCTCAGCAGGTTGACCGCGGCGAAGGGCACGCCGGCCACCTGGGCGGCGAGCTGCACGAGGGAGTCGAGCTCCCGGCGCGGCCGACCGTCGAGGACGTCGTACGCCGCGAGCGAGCGGTCGCGGGTCTCGCCGGGGTTCACAGGCCGGGGGCCTTCCACACCGCCAGCCACCTCTGCAGGTCGGGCTCCATCGGCAGCTCCTCTCCCAGCAGGTCACGCACGGACAGCTCGAGCAGCGTGTCACGCGTCTGCTCCCCGGTGGGGGCGAACGGGTAGAACGTGCCCTGCTTGTAGAGGTAGGTCAGGCCGAACCGCTGGCCGGACGCGTTGGCGAACGGCACCAGCGAGCACAGCAGCCCGGACTCGAAGCCGTTGAGCTCGAGCGTGGTGTTGACGGCGTGGAGGTCGGTGCACAGGCCGGGCATGTCGCCCTTGTCGCCCTCGACGACGAGCCAGGTGAAGCCGAAGTCGTCCTGGGTGACCTCGACGTCGGGCGCCTCGGCGTCGTCCCGGATCAGCGCGAGCACATCGGCCTGGGTCTGCGCGAAGGCGGCGCCGGCGGCTGAGCGGTAGCACACGGACCCGGTGCCGGTGGGCTCGAAGCCCAGTGCGGTCTGCAGCGTGATCGCCGCGCTCGGCACGTGGAACAGCGCGTCGAGGTTGTTGCGCTTGGGCTGCGTCCGACCACGCATCGCCTCCCACAGTCCCATGTCGCCTCGCCCTCAGCCGGTCGGCCGGCTGAGCTCGGCCTGGATGCGCGCCAGCTGCTCGAGCCGCTGCTGCAGCGGCGGGTGCGTCGCCATCAGGCCGCCCAGCCCGCCGTGGAGCGCGGGGACGATGCACAGCGCGCTCGCGGCGCCTGCTGCGCTGCTCGCGCGCAGGTCGCGCTGCGGGGTCGCGGCGCCCTCACCGCTGATCTTCTGCAGGGCGCTGGCCAGCGCACCGGGCTTGAGCGTGAGGTAGGCACCGGCCCGGTCGGCGCTCATCTCGCGGTAGCGCGAGAGCAGGCGCAGCAGCACGAAGCTGACGGCGTAGACGACGATGCTGACGACGACCGCCACCAGGAGGGCGGGCAGCGCGCTGTTGTTGCGCGAGCGGCTCATCCCGCCGAACTGGGCGAAGCGCATCAGCAGCCCAGCGGCGATGCCGGCCGAGGACGCGACGGTCATCACGAGCACGTCGCGGTGGGCGACGTGGCTCAGCTCGTGGGCCAGCACGGCCTCGAGCTCCTCGGTGTCGAGGGTCTGCAGGATGCCGGTCGTCACGCACACGACGGCACGCTCGGGCGAGCGACCGGTGGCGAAGGCGTTGGGCATGTCGAGCTGGGACACGCCGACGCGCGGCTTGGGCATGTCGGCGAGCGCGCAGAGCCGGTCGATCATGCCGTGCAGCTCCGGTGCCTCCTCCGGCGTCACCTCGCGTGCACGCATCGCGCGCATGGCGACCTTGTCGGAGCTCCACCACTGCCAGAACGCCATGCCGATCGCGATGACCGCGACGAGCACGGCGCCGCCGGGGCTCCTGACGAACGCCATGACGGTCACCACGAGCCCGACGAACAGCGCGCCGAGCAGGAACATGGTGAGGGTCATCCGGGCGGTCAGCCCGGAGTCCTTGATGAAGCGTGAGGTGGCCACCGCTCGTGGCGTCTCAGCCGGGGATGAGGCCGTCGTCGCCCAGGAGCTCGCGGACCTCGTCGATCGTCGCGTCGGGCGGCGGCAGGATCATGTCGGACTCGTCGAGCGAGTCGAGGGAGTGGTGGGTGCCGCTCGCGCGCACGGCCGACAGCAGCCCGTGCAGCGCGGTGCGGAACATGTCCTCGTCGCCGGACTCGATGGCCTGCTCGATCTGGTTGTCCAGGCCGTTGAGGGCGTCGAGCGCGTGGTCGTCGAGGTCGTACTGACCCTCGCCGAGGATGCGGACGATCATGCCCGTCCGCCCTCGCTGCCCGAGCCCTCGCCCTCGGTGCGTACGGCGTCGGGCTCGGCCGCGAGGATGTCGCCGCCCTCGTCACCGGACTCGATGGCCTGGGGGGTGCTGGCGGCCTTGAGCCGGGCCAGCTCGGCCTCCACGTCGGACCCGGAGCTGAGGGCGTCGAGCTCGCGCGTGATGTCGTCGCCGGCGTTGAGCTGCGAGGCGTCGTCGAGGGCGCCGGAGGCGATCAGCTCGTCGATGGCCTGGCCGCGCGCCTGCATCTGGGCGGTCTTGTCCTCGGCACGCTGGATGGCGAGGCCGACGTCGCCCATCTCCTCGCCGATGCCCGACATCGCCTCGCCGATGCGCGTCTGCGCCTCGGCCGCGGTGTAGGTGGCCTTGATGGTCTCCTTGCGGGTGCGGAAGGCCTCGACCTTGGCCTGCAGCCGCTGCTGCGCCAGGACGAGCTTCTCCTCCTCGCCCTGGAGCGTGGCCTGCTGCTCTTTGAGGGCGGTGATCTGCGAGGCGAGACCGGACTTGCGGGTCAGCGCCTCGCGGGCCAGGTCCTCACGACCGGCGCCGATGGCCTTCTCGGCCTGGCCCTGCAGCTTGGCGGCCTGCTGCTCGAGCTGGTTGACCTGGAGCTCGACGCGCTTGCGGCTCGTGGCGACGTCGGCCACGCCGCGACGGACCTTGGACAGGAGCTCGAGCTGGCGCTGGTAGCTGTAGTCGAGGGTCTCGCGGGGGTCCTCCGCCTTGTCCAGGGCCTTGTTGGCCTTGGAGCGGAAGATCAGGCTGATGCGCTTCATGAGACTCATCGGGGTGGAGACCCTCTCTTGGGCATGCGACTGGAGTGACGTTCTCACCCTAGGACCAATGGCAAGTGGGAGGTAGGGCAAGTCGGAGGTTGGGCGTCCCTCGACGCCGCGCCCGGCGGGTCGCGGCGATAGGCTGGCTCCACCACCAGATCCGCCCGTCCGTACCTCTCGTAGCCATGTGAAGGCAGCACGCGTGTTCCGTCGTACCAACTCCGAGCCGGAGACCCCCACCACCGACGACAAGGCGGGTGGCAAGGGTCGACCCACGCCCACGCGCAAGGAGGCCGAGGCAGCCGCCCGCGCCCGCGCCAAGGTGCCCCGCACGCGCAAGGAGCAGGCCGCGGCGCAGCGAGCCGCACGCGGCGACAGCTCCCGCAAGATGCGCGACGCGATGAAGACCGGCGACGAGCGCTACCTGCCCAGCCGTGACCGCGGTCCCGTACGCCGCTTCATCCGCGACTTCGTCGACTCGCGCTTCTCGTTCATCGAGCTGATGATCCCGCTGCTGATCGTGTCGATGATCCTCGGCTACTCCGGCAACAGCAGCATGGTCCAGCTCGGCAACACCGTCCTGTTCACCACGTTGCTCGTGATCGTGTTCGACATCGTGATGCTGCGCTTCCGCCTGCGCCGCGAGCTCGCTCGCCGCTTCCCCGACGAGCCGACCAAGGGCACCACGCTCTACGCCGCCATGCGCTCCCTGCAGATGAAGTTCCTGCGCCTGCCCAAGGCGCAGGTCAAGATCGGCGAGAAGCTCCCCGAGACCTATCGATGAGCGCACGCTGATGTCGCACCAGCACCCGCCGGCAGGCGGTGGCCCGAGCGCCGACGTGTCCGTACGCGTCGCCTGGGCCGACGACGCCGCGGCCATCGCGGCCGTCCAGGTCCGCGCGTGGCCCGACCTCTACGCCGGCCTGCTGCCGGCAGAGGTCCTCCCGACCGATGTCGACGCCGTGGCCGCGCAGTGGCGCGAGGCGATGTCGCGGCCCGCCGACGCCCGCAACCGGGTCCTCGTCGCCCTCGAGCGCAACCGCGTGGTGGGCTTCGCCCTGACCTCGCCGGCGGCCGACCCCGACTGCGACCCGGTGGCCGACGGCGAGCTCGCCGAGGTGACGCTCGACCCCGCCGAGCGGGCCAAGGGACACGGCTCCCGACTGCTCCAGGCGGCCGTCGACACGCTCGCTGCCGACCGCTTCACCCGGGCCGTCACCTGGGTCAACGCCGGCGACGACGCCCTGCGGACCTTCCTGACCGACGCCGGCTGGGCAGCCGACACCGCCCACCGCGAGCTCGACCTCGACGGCACCGGGGCGACCACCGTCAAGCAGGTGCGCCTCCACACCGCGATCGCCTGACGCCGACCCGGCCTGGGCGACCGATCCTGCAATCCACCCCTGAGGCGCTTGCTTTTCCTGTGACGCGCGTCACCATGGAGTGACCGGCCACCTCGCCGGCAGACCACGGGGGTCCAGATGCTAGGTCCGCTTCCCGCACTACACAGGTTCGTGCTCGTCATCGCCGCGCTCGTCGTCTGCGTCGGCATCGGTCTCTGGTTCGTCGCCGTTCCCGAGATCCCGCTCAACCTCCGCGTCGGGCTCGTCGCCGGGGCCACGGCCGGCGTCGCGGCGGGGTTCGTGCTGGTCCACGACTTCCACCAGCGGCAGGGCCGGACCGCTCGCGTACGCCGTCGTCTGCACTGAGGACGCGCCACCGGGAACGGCCGTGGCATGACCTAGCCTCGGGGCGTGTCCGACGCCGTCCTCGACCCCGGTGAGCGGAGCGCCATCGTCCGCGACAGCCTCGCCGTGGGGCTGGCCACCGGGGCCTACGGGCTCGGGTTCGGTGCCGTGTCGGTCGCCTCGGGCCTGAGCATCGCCCAGACGTGCGTCCTGTCCCTGCTGATGTTCACCGGGGCCAGCCAGTTCGCGCTCGTCGGTGTCGTGGCCGCGGGTGGCGCGCCTCTGTCGGGTGCGGCCACGGCACTGCTCCTCGGCACCCGCAACACCCTCTACGGCCTCCGGATGGCCCCGCTGCTGCGGTGGCGCGGGTGGCGGCGGGCGGCGGCCGCCCACGTGCTGATCGACGAGTCGACCGCGATGGGTGTCAGCCGCGGCACGAGGGAGGGCGTCCGGTTGGGCTTCCTCACCACCGGCGTCTCGGTCTTCGTCCTGTGGAACCTCGCGACCGCGGCCGGGGCGCTCGCCGGGGACGCCGTCGGCGACCCCCGGACCTTCGGCCTCGACGCGGCCGTCGGCGCCGCGTTCCTGGCCCTGCTCTGGCCCCGGCTGCGCGACCGTCGCAACGTCCTCGTCGCGGTGCTCGCCGCGGCGGTGGCGCTGACGATGGTGCCGATCACCGCTGCGGGCGTGCCGGTGCTGGCCGCGGGCGGTGTGGCCCTGCTCGTGGGGGTCATCGGGAAGAGGCAGGACCCGACCGAGGTTCCCGGTCCCGACGACGTCGCGGGGGGCCACCGCTGATGTGGACCGCTGTCCTGCTGGCCGGTGTCGGCTGCTACCTGCTCAAGCTCGCCGGGCTGTCGCTGCCCGAGCGGGTGCTCGAGCACCCCACGGTCGAGCGGGTGGCCGACCTCATCCCGGTGGCGCTGCTCGCCGCCCTGGTCGCCGTGCAGACGTTCTCGTCGGGCTCCGAGCTGACGCTCGACGCGCGGGCCCTCGGCCTCGGCTTCGCCGTGGTGGCGCTGCTGCTGCGGATGCCCTTCCTGGTCGTGGTCGTGGGGGCGTCGGTCGTGGCGGCTGTGACTCGCCTCGTCTGACGCCCCCACTCTCCCCGTGGATCGGCTGGGGTGGTCAGCCGACCGGGACGGCGCTCCAGGCGGCGGCCACAGCGTCGTGCTGGGCCGAGCCGGGGGCCCGAGCGGCCCCGCGTCCGACCAACGAACGGTCCTCGCGCCGGGTTACGCCGGCCGGGGTCAGCCGATGTCGAGGAAGGCGTCGAGCCCGACCGTCAGGCCCGGGTGGTCACCGATGGCGCGGATGCCCGTGAGCACGCCGGGGGTGAAGGAGACCCGGTCGAGCGAGTCGTGACGGATGGTCAGCGTCTCCCCCGCCGTGCCGAGCACGACCTCCTGGTGCGCGACCAGCCCGCGGACCCGCAGCCCGTGCACCCGGACGCCTTCGACGTCGGCGCCGCGAGCGCCGACGAGTCCGGTGGACGTCGCGTCGGGCATGGGGGCGCTGCCGGCCTCGCGGCGGGCCGCGGCGATCATCTCGGCCGTCCGCCGAGCGGTGCCGGAGGGGGCGTCGGCCTTGTCGGGGTGGTGCAGCTCGACGACCTCGACCGACTCGAAGAAGGGGGCGGCCTGCGCAGCGAAGCGCATCATCAGGATCGCTCCGATGGAGAAGTTGGGCGCGATGAGCACCCCGACCCCCGGCGCGTCGGCGAGCCAGGCCTCGAGCTGGTCGAGCCGCGACTCGTCGAAGCCCGTCGTGCCGACGACGGCGTGGATGCCGTGCTCGATGCAGAAGCGCAGGTTGTCCATCACGACGTCGGGGTGGGTGAAGTCCACGACGACCTCGGCACCTGCCCGGGCGAGCTCCTCGACGTCGTCGCCCGCGTCGACCGAGGCCACCAGCTCGGTGTCGGGCGCCGCCTCGACGGCCCGGCAGACCTCCGAGCCGACCTTGCCCCGCGCGCCCAGCACGCCGACCCGGACCTGTGCCTCGTCTCCAGTGCTCACGCGGCCAACCGTATCGGCCGCGCGTATCGGTGAGTGGCGGTGGCTGACTCGCGCACAGGCGTCTGGCAGGCTGTGGCCCATGCCTGCCTCGTCCATCCCGCCGCGCATCAAGTGGGCCGTCGACCTCATGGACGTCCAGCCGGGCGACCAGGTCCTCGAGATCGGCTGCGGCCCCGGAGCCGGCGCTGAGGCGATCTGCGCCCGGCTCGAGACCGGCAAGCTGTTCGCGATCGACCGGTCCGAGTCGGGCGTGGACCGCACCAAGCGCCGCAACCAGAAGTACGTCGACGCCGGCCGGCTCGTCGTACGCCAGATCGACCTGGCCACCCTGCGCGTCCCGGTCAAGCGCCTCAACAAGGTCTTCGCCTTCAACGTCAACCTGTTCTGGGTCCGCGCCTGCGAGGACGAGGTCGCCCTGCTCCACGAGCGGGTCGTCCCCGGCGGTGCGGTCTACCTCTTCTATGAGGCCGCCCGCCCCGAGCTGGTGCCCAACATCGTGAAGAAGGCCTCCGAGAACCTCCTGCGCGGCGGCTTCCGGGTCAGCGTCGTGGAGCAGAAGGCTCCCCCGGTCATCGGGATCATCGCGCGCAGGTGAGCGCAGCACGGAGCGCAGCGACGGACTGCGCTGATGGTGGTTGAGCAAGCGGCACGGCTGAGCTTGCGAAGCCGTGACCCGCGTGTCGAAACCCGGAGAGCCGAGAAGCAGCCCCAGCCCAAGCGGGCCTTGGTTTCGACACGCTCGCTTCGCTCGCTGCTCAACCAGCGGCAGGCACGCTCAACCAGCGGCGAACGGGTCAACCAGCAGCGGCCGGGCCGACCACCGCGAGCAGCTCGGGCTGGGTGAACAGCTCGTGCGCGAGGGCGGCGACGTCCTCGGTCGTGACGGCCTCGATGCGCGCGACGACCTCGTCGATGGTGAGCAGCTCGTCGTGGACGAGCTCGACCTTGCCGATGCGCGACATCCGCGAGCCGGAGTCCTCGAGCCCGAGCACCAGGCCGCCCTTGAGCTGGCCCTTGCCGCGCTCGACCTCCTCGTCGGTCAGCCCCTCGGCCGCGACCTTGGCGAGCTCGTTGCGCACGGTCTCCAGCACGGCGTCGTACTTGCCCGGCAGGCAGCCGACCGAGACCCCCACGACGCCGGCGTCGGCGTGGTGGGTGGCGAAGGAGTAGACCGAGTAGGCCAGGCCGCGCAGCTCGCGCACCTCCTGGAACATCCGCGACGAGGTGCCACCGCCGAGGGCCGTGTTGAGCACGCCGAGGGTGTAGCGGCGCGGGTCGGTGCGGGTCAGTCCCTTGACACCCAGGACGAGGTTGACCTGCTCCTGCGGACGCACGGTGCGCGTCTCGCCGGGCTGCACCTTGCGGGCGCGCTCGGACTGCTCCGACGGGGTCGGGTCGGCCTCGCCCTCGAGGAAACCGCCGCGACCGAAGGCCTGGCGGACCTGTCGTACGACGGTCGCGTGGTCGACGTTGCCGGCGACGGACACGACCATGTTGTCGGGGCGGTAGTGGCGCCGGTAGAAGCGGTGGATCTGCGCCCGCGTCAGCGCGGTGATCGAGGCCTCGGTGCCGGCGATCGGACGACCGAGCGGGGTGTCGCCCCACGCCTGCTGCGCGAACAGGTTGTGCACCACGTCGTCGGGGTCGTCGTCGTGCATCGCGATCTCGTCGAGGATGACGTCGCGCTCGGCCTCCACGTCGGCCGCGGCGATCGTCGAGGCGGTCACCATGTCGCCGAGCACGTCGACCGCGGTGCCGAGGTCCTCGTCGAGGACCCGCGCGTGGTAGACGGTGTACTCCTTGGTGGTGAAGGCGTTGAACTCCCCTCCTACCGCGTCGAGCGCCACGGAGATGTCCATCGCCGTGCGCTCCGGGGTGCCCTTGAAGAGCAGGTGCTCGAGGAAGTGCGAGCAGCCGTGCAGCGCGGGCGTCTCGTCGCGTGAGCCGACCGCGACCCACACGCCGATGCTCGCCGACCGGGTGCCGGCCATCTGCTCGGTGACGACCCGCAGGCCGCTGGGCAGGACCGTACGTCGTACGCGTGAGGTGACGGCGCCGTCGGCGTCCTTCACCGTGTGGAGGGTGCGGGTGGTGCCGTTCTTCTGCACGAAGGTCCTTCCGGGCGGAGCATGGGTGGAACGGGGTGAAGCGCCACGACCGGCCGGCCTGACGGCCGACCGGTCGTGGATGGAGCAGGAGCGTCAGGTCACTCGGCGTCCGTGGCCTCGGGGGCGTCGGCGGACTCCTCGGAGCCGGCCTCGTCCTCCTCGACGACGGGAACCAGCGACAGCTTGCCGCGGTCGTCGATCTCGGCGATCTTGACCTGGACCTTCTGGCCCACGGCCAGGACGTCCTCGACGGCCTCGACGCGCTTGCCGCCGGCGAGGGAGCGCAGCTTGCTGATGTGCAGCAGGCCGTCCTTGCCAGGCATCAGCGAGACGAAGGCACCGAAGTTGGTCGTCTTCACGACGGTGCCGAGGTAGCGCTCGCCGACCTCGGGCATCGTCGGGTTGGCGATCGCGTTGACCGCGGCCTTGGCAGCCTCGGCGGCCTCACCGTTGGTCGCACCGATGTAGACCGTGCCGTCGTCCTCGATGGACAGCGTCGCGCCCGTGTCGTCCTGGATCTGGTTGATGACCTTGCCCTTGGGCCCGATGACCTCGCCGATCTTGTCGACGGGCACGCGCACGGTGATGATGCGCGGCGCGTGCACCGACATCTCCTCGGGCGCGTCGATGGCCTCGGCCATCACGTCGAGGATCGCCAGGCGCGCGTCGCGTGCCTGGGTCAGCGCGGCGGCCAGGACCTCGGCGGGGATGCCGTCGAGCTTGGTGTCGAGCTGGAGGGCCGTGACGAACTCGCGGGTGCCGGCGACCTTGAAGTCCATGTCGCCGAACGCGTCCTCGGCGCCGAGGATGTCGGTGAGCGCGACGTACTGGGTCTCGCCGTCGATCTCACCGGAGATGAGGCCCATCGCGATGCCGGCGACGGAGGCCTTGAGCGGCACACCGGCCTGCAGCAGCGACAGGGTCGAGGCGCAGACCGAGCCCATCGAGGTGGAGCCGTTGGAGCCCATGGCCTCGGAGAGCTGGCGGATCGCGTAGGGGAACTCCTCGCGGGTGGGCAGGACGGGCAGCAGCGCGCGGCGCGCCAGGGCGCCGTGGCCGACCTCGCGACGCTTGGGCGAGCCCACGCGGCCGGTCTCGCCGGTGGAGAACGGCGGGAAGACGTACTTGTGCATGTAGCGACGGTGCTTCTCCGGCGACAGCGTGTCGAGCTGCTGCTCCATCTTGAGCATGTCGAGGGTGGTGACACCCAGGATCTGGGTCTCGCCGCGCTCGAACAGCGCGGAGCCGTGGACGCGCGGGATCACGTCGACCTCGGCATGCAGCGGACGGATGTCGGCGAGGCCGCGGCCGTCGATGCGGACCTTGTCGCGCAGGACGCGCTCGCGCACGACGTTCTTGGTGACCGAGCGGAACGCGGCGCCGAGCTCCTTCTCGCGACCCTCGAACTGGTCGGCGAGCTTCTCGAGCAGGGCGACCTTGAGCTCGTCGGTGCGCGACTCGCGCTCCTGCTTGTCGCCGATCTGCATGGCGGCGGTCAGGTCGTCCTTCGCGGCGGCCTCGACGGCGGCGTAGACGTCGTCCTCGTAGTCGAGGAAGACCGGGAAGTCCTGGACCGGCTTGGCGGCCTCGGCGGCGAGCTGGGCCTGCGCCTCGACCAGCTGCTTGATGAAGGGCTTCGCGGCGTCGAGACCGCTGGCCACGACCTCCTCGGTCGGCGCCTGGGCGCCACCCTGGATGAGGGCGATGGTCTCCTCGGGAGCCTCGGCCTCGACCATCATGATGGCGACGTCACCGGTGTCGGTGACGCGACCGGCGACGACCATGTCGAAGACGGCCGACTCGAGCTGCGAGTGGCTCGGGAAGGCCACCCACTGGCCGTCGATGAGCGCCACGCGGACGCCGCCGACGGGGCCGGAGAACGGCAGGCCCGAGAGCTGGGTGGACAGCGACGCGGCGTTGATGGCCAGCACGTCGTAGGGCTGGTCGGGGTCGAGCGCCATGACGGTGATGACGACCTGGACCTCGTTGCGCAGGCCCTTCTTGAAGGTCGGGCGCAGCGGGCGGTCGATGAGGCGGCAGGTGAGGATCGCGTCCTCGCCCGGGCGACCCTCGGAGCGGAAGAAGGAGCCGGGGATCTGGCCCACGGCGTACATCCGCTCCTCGACGTCGATGGTCAGGGGGAAGAAGTCGAAGTGGTCCTTCGGCGTCTTGCCCGCGGTCGTCGCCGAGAGCAGCATGGTCTCGTCGTCGAGGTAGGCCGTGACGGAGCCGGCGGCCTGACGGGCCAGCAGGCCGGTCTCGAACTTGACGGTGCGCTGGCCGAACTTGCCGTTGTCGAGGACGGTCTCGACAGCGGAGATGATGGGTTCACTCATGGAAGCAGGATCCTGCTTTCTCTTCGCGGAGCGATCCGCGGCGTCCACCCCTCATGTGGTGGACCATCGAAGGTCCCGCGGGGCCGGTCTTCGATCGAGGCCCGCAGATCTGCCAGCCGGGGGCTGGGGATCTGAAGGCCACTACCGAGGACCGGGCGACGAGGCGGGTCGCTCCTGTTGGGTGTGTATGAAGTTATGTGCTCACGATAGCCATGTGCCAGGCCACACCCGACTGAGCGGCGTCAGGGGCGTGGCCTGGCAAGGCGGAGGAGCGAAGGCGACCTGGGAGCGAAGCGGTCGTCGAGCGACGACAACGCAGCCAGGACGCGGCCATGGCGTCGCTCAGCGGCGGAGGCCGAGGCGCTCGACGATGGAGCGGTAGCGCTCGATCTCCGTCTTCTGGAGGTAGTTGAGCAGGCGACGGCGCTGGCCGACCAGGAGCAGCAGTCCACGACGGCTGTGGTGGTCGTGCTTGTGCGTCTTGAGGTGCTCGGTGAGGTGCGAGATGCGGTGGCTGAGCAGCGCGATCTGGACCTCGGGGGAACCGGTGTCACCCTCGGTCAGGGCGTACTCGGCGATGATCTTCTTCTTGGTCTCCGCGTCGGTACCAATCGACATGGGGGCTCCTTCGGTTCTCGTTGCGCGGCGCGCCCGGGCCTGTTCACCGGGGCACTCTGGTTCCGCGGCCGTCGTGACGGCGTCGTCGCCCTGCTGGGCAACCGCAGAATCATATCGAGACGCTGGACCACGGGCCCAATCCGCGCCGCGCGACGAGAGACCTACGAGCGGCTCAGACGGCCGGCGGGGCCGGCGGGTCGGACTCGCTGGTGCGCTGCGTCGAGGCCTGGCGGCCCTGCGCGTCGGTCGTGGTGGCGGTGGTGGTGTGGCGCCGCTTGGTGTTCTGCTGGACCATCGTCAACACGAGCCAGAGCACGCCGGCGACGACGAGGATCCAGCCCAGCGTGATGACCTCGAGGGGACCCACCTGCTGCTCGTTGAAGGCGAGCGCCAGGACCAGTCCGATGACGATGAGGCCGATCGGCCCTCCGTAACCCATGTCGTGCTCCGTTCTGTCGGGGATGCCGCCCGGCGACCGAGGCGGTCTGGACCGGGCGGGGCAGAGTCTGGCGCGTGACCGGTCCGATGTCATCCCCCCGCGGGGGGGGCGACGTGCGACGATCGCTCGCATGGAGAAGCGCATCGGCGTCTGCAACCTCTGCGAGGCGATCTGCGGCCTCGAGCTGACGATCGAGGGACGTGAGGTCGTCGGGGTGCGCGGCAACAAGGCCGATCCCCTCTCCCGCGGGCACGTCTGCCCCAAGGGGGTCGCGATCGCCGACGTGTACGCCGACCCCGACCGGCTGCGTCGACCCGTGCGCCGCGTCGGCGAGGGCGCAGACGCCCGGTGGGAGGAGATCGGCTGGGACGAGGCGTTCGACCTCGTCGCCGACCACCTCGCGCGCGTGATCAACGAGCACGGTGACGACGCGCTCGGCGTCTACCTCGGCAACCCCAACGCCCACAGCCTGGGGTCGATGACGCACGGCACCGCGATGTTCAAGTCGTTCCGCACCAGGAACCGCTACTCCGCCACCTCGGTCGACCAGCTCCCCCACCAGCTCGTCGCCCACCTCGTCTTCGGCCACCAGCTCTTCCTGCCGATCCCCGACATCGACCGCACCTCGTGGTTCCTGGTGGTCGGTGGCAACCCGATGGCCTCCAACGGCTCCCTGATGACGGTCCCCGACTTCCCGCAGCGGGTGCGCGACCTGCGGGCGCGCGGCGGCAGGATGGTCGTCCTCGACCCGCGCCGCACCGAGACCGCGAAGGTCGCCGACGAGCACCACTTCGTCCGGCCGGGCACCGACGCGTGGGTGCTGCTCGCGATGCTGCACGTCCTCACCACCGAGGCCTCCCCCGACGCCGCCCCCGACACCGCCCCCGACACCGCGCCCACCGTGCCGTCGTACGTCGACGGGCTCGACACGGTCGTCGCGCTCGTCGCCGACTTCACCCCCGAGCGCGCCGAGGCGATGAGCGGGCTGCCGGCCGCGGAGGTCCGCCGGCTCGCGCGCGAGCTGGCGGCCGCCGAGTCCGGCGTCGTCTACAGCCGGATCGGGGTGTCCGCCGGCCCGTGGGGCACGGTGTGCCAGTGGGCGGTCACCTGCCTCAACGTCATCACCGGCAACCTCGACCGGCCCGGCGGGGCCATGTTCACCACGCCGGCCATCGACGCCGTCGGCACCGGTCTCATCGGGCGCGGGCACCACGACGCATGGCGCTCGCGGGTCCGCGGGCTCCCGGAGACCGCGGGCGAGCTGCCGGTGGCGGCGCTGCGCGAGGAGATCGAGACGCCCGGCGAGGGCCAGGTGCGCGCCCTGCTCACGGTGGCGGGCAACCCGGTCCTGTCGACACCCGACGGCGCGAGGCTCGACGCCGCGCTGCCCGGCCTCGACTTCATGGCGGCGGTGGACATCTACGTCAACGAGACCACCCGGCACGCCGACGTGATCCTGCCGCCGACCACCGCGCTCGAGCGCGACCACTACGACCTGGTCTTCCACCTCCTGGCCGTGCGCAACACGGCCCGGTTCACCCCCGCGGTGTTCGAGAAGGAGGCCGACCAGCGCCACGACTGGCAGATCTTCCGCGAGATCACCCTCCGCACGGCCGCTCGTCTGGAGCGCAAGGCCCCGCTCAAGAAGCGGCTCGTCCAGCGCGCCCGGCTGACCGCCAGCCCGACCTTCCTGATCGGGCAGCTGCTGCGCCGGGGGTCGAGCGGGGTGACGCTCACCAAGCTGCGGGCCCGACCCGCCGGCATCGACCTCGGCCCGCTGCGGGGCGGCCAGCTGCCGGGCCGTCTCCCGGCGCGCAGCAAGCGCGTGGACCTGGCGCCCGCGCTCGTGGTGGCGGACGTCGCGAGGCTCGCCGCCGTACCCGTTCCCACCGGTGACGAGCTGGTCCTGATCGGGCGTCGCCACCAGCGCGACTGCAACTCATGGATGCACAACTCCGAGCGGCTGACGCGCGGCCGGCCGCGCCACCAGCTGTTGATGAACCCCGACGACCTGGCGCGGCGCGCCATCGCCGACGGCTCCCGGGTGCGCGTGACGTCGCGCGTCGGGTCGGTCGAGGTCGAGGTGGCCGCGTCCGAGGACCTGATGCCGGGCGTGGTGTCCCTCCCCCACGGCTACGGGCACGCGGCGGAGGGCGTCCTGATGTCACGCAGCCGCGAGGTCCCGGGCGTCTCGGTCAACGACCTCACCGACCCCGAGCTGCTCGACGTGTCGGGCAACGCCGCGCTCAACGGCGTACCGGTCGCGGTCACCGCCTGCTGAGCACCGCCCCTCCCGGTAACTGCCCGAAATGACCACTCCCGCCCCATCGGCGGGGGCGCGAGTGGTCGTTCGGACCCGTTACCGGGACCGCTGGGATGCGGAGGTGCTGCGCCGTACGTCAGGCGCTGACGTCGCCGAGCACGGCGAGGACGTCGTCGGGGGTCTGTGCGGCGTCGAGCGCAGCGATGCTGGCGTCGTCGGTGAAGGCACCGGCCAGCGCCTGCAGCACGGTCAGGTGGTCGTCTCCCGCGCCGGCGATCCCGACGACGTAGCGGGCCGGGCTGCCCTTCCAGTCGATCGGCTCGTCGTAGCGCACGAACGAGATCGCGGTGTGGCGGATCAGCGTCTTCGCCTCGTTGGTGCCGTGCGGGATGGCGAGGCCGTTGCCCATGAACGTGGACACCGAGGTCTCCCGCTCGTGCATGGCGTCGACGTAGGCCTCGTCGACCGCGCCGCTCGCGACCAGCAGCCGTCCGGCCTCGGTGATCGCTGCGTCACGGTCCGTGGCCTGGCCACCGAGCACGATGGCCTCCCTGCTCAGTACGTCACTCATCTGGCGTCCCTCTTCCTCGCAGTGTCGGTTGGGTGGAGCTCAGTCGGTGGGGTGGAACTCATGAGACCACACGCGCGCGGCGGCGGGTCGTGGTCGGAGGTCGAGCCCGGCCCCCGCGGGGAGGGCCGGGCTCGACCGTCGGACCCTGACGCGGAGCGTCAGGTCGGGTTGTTGTCGCGGACCATCGCCACGATCTCGTCGTAGCGGGGACTGGCCATGAAGTTGTCGACCGAGACGTGCTCGGCGGACGGTGTCTTCTGGCGTGCCCGGTCGGTGAGGTCCTGGTGGCTGACCACGAGGTCGTAGCTGTCGTCGAGGTTGGCGATGGCCTTGTTGACGACCGTGACCTCCGGGTGTCCGGCGTCCTGGATCTTCTTGCGGAGCACGGAGGCTCCCATCGCCGAGGACCCCATCCCCGCGTCGCAGGCGAAGACGATGTTGCGGATCTCGCGGGTGGCGGTGGCGGTGGCGGTGGCAGCGGCGGCCGCGCCACCGGTCAGGGTGCTGGCGACCGACGACTTCTTGCCCTTGTTGGCCTCCATCTGGGCGGTCGCGGCGCTCAGGTCACCCTCGTCCTCGCTCTTGTCCATCTTCAGCAGCAACGCAGCCACGACGAGGGTGACGGCAGCGGCACCGAAGACGCCGAGCGTGACCCCGAGGTAGTCACCCCTCGCCGTCTGGGCGTAGACGGCGAAGATCGAGCCCGGGGCCGCCGGTGCGCGGAGACCCACGTCGAAGGCCACGTTGATCGCGACACCGGTCATGCCGCCGGCGACCATGGCGAGGATCAGGCGCGGCTTCATCAGCACGTAGGGGAAGTAGATCTCGTGGATGCCGCCGAAGAACTGGATGATCGCGGCACCCGGGGCGGTCGCCCTCGGCACACCGCGGCCGAAGAACGTGTAGGCGAGCAGCAGGCCGAGGCCCGGGCCGGGGTTCGCCTCGAGCAGGAACAGCACGGACTTGCCGGACTCGGCGGCCTCGGCGAGACCCAGTGGCGTGAGCACGCCGTGGTTGATCGCGTTGTTGAGGAAGAAGACCTTCGCCGGCTCGATGACGAGCGAGGTCAGCGGCAGCAGGTTGTTGTCGACGAGCCACTCGACCGCGTTGCCGAGGACCTCCATGACCTCGTTGACGATGGGCGCGACGACCCAGAACCCGACGATCGCCATCAGGAAGGCCACGATGCCGGCCGAGAACATGTTGACGAGCATCTCGAAGCCGACCTTGATCTTGCCGTCCCAGAGCGCGTCGACCCGCTTGATCGCGTAGGCCGACAGGGGGCCGAGGATCATCGCGCCGATGAACATGTGCACCTGACCGAGCGGGGCGGCGTCCGCGGGCAGGTCGGCGTTGAAGTTCGCCACCAGCAGGTCCGACCCGGCGATGGCACCCATCACCGCGAAGCCACCGACCACGGCACCGCGGTCGCCGTGGACCATGCGGCCGCCTGTTGCGGCGATGAGGATCGGCAGGGCGTAGTGGATGATCGGGCCGACCATCGTGGCCAGGTCGGCGTTGGGCAGCCAGCCGACGTCGATGACCAGGGCGGTGAGGAGTCCCCACGCGATCAGTGCCGGGATGTTCGGCATGATCATGTTGGAGAGGAACGTGCCGAACTTCTGAATGCGGACCCGCGCACCGGAACCGGTCGGGGCCGTGAATGTCGTGGCCATGCTGGTGTCCTCCAGTCGAACTCAGGGGGTGACCCCCATCACATGATGCCGTGATTAAACCGCACGTTCGGGCATGTTGCCAAGCATTCGGGCACGATTGGTGCCCGACCGTGTGGTTTTTACCCAGCGGGCCCGCGACTCAGCCGCTCAGCTGACTGTCGAACAGCGCCTTCTCCACCTCGCCGTTCCACGTGCCGCCGGGTCCGAGCTTCGCGGCGACGTCCGGCAGCTCCTCCCTCAGCTCGTCGAGCCCCATCAGGGGGAGGTCGTGGATCTGGGGAAAGATCAGGACCTTGCCGGAGTAGCTTCCGTCGATCAGCGCCTGGAGGCCGTCCTTGGCCGCCCGCATGCCTCCGACGGCGCCGACGATGGAGCCCGGCGAGAGGTCGCCCCGGTTGGCCAGGTCCACCACCTGCTGCTGGTCGTGGATCGTCAGTCCCGACGTCCCGGTGTACTGGGCGTTGTCCAGGTAGACCGCGCTCAGGTTCAGCGGTGCCAGCGTGCCGTTGGGGACACCGGCGAAGAAGACCAGCATGCCGTCGGCGTTCATCACGGTGTCGGCCTCGGCCATCACGTCTGCGATGGGGACGCTGACCACCACGTCGTCGGCCCCCTGGTCGTCGGTGATCCGCATGACGAAGTCGTGGAGGGACTCTTCCGCGGTCTGGGAGTTGAAGGTGAGCAGCTCGCAGTCGTTGCTCTCCGCCAGGTGGGCCAGACGGTCCTCGAGGCTCTTCAGGCGTTCGTCGCTCACCTCGGTGGCGACGATCGTGCGGGGACCGTCGGGCTGCTGGATGGCCCGCTGGAGGTGCATCAGTCCCATGGGGCCGCCGGCGCCCACGAAGACGGTGGTGCCCTGCGGACGCAGGTCACAGCGGTTGCGCGCCTCTCCGTAGGAGGAGGCGATGTCCGGACCCCGGCCACCGAGGTAGGCGGTGTAGTCGTAGTGCAGACGGCCCACGTCGGTGTCCACCAGGCCGTCCAGGGCGGTCTCGCCGACCATGTTGAGGGTGCCCCGCCGGGCGATGCGCTGTGCCACGGCTCCCACCGTCGCCGCCGAACGGGGATCGAGCATGACGATGTCGTCGAAGCCGGCGCCGACGGTCAGCTCGTCCGCCAGCGCCTGGAAGTCATCGACACCGATGCCGTTGCGTACGACCGTGGTGGCGGAGGTGCGCTCCACGAGCTCGGCCACCGAGGCCGGCACGTCGGTCATCACGATGGTGGCCGGAGCATCCAGGCCCGAGGAGAAGAGGTAGTCGCGCTCGTCGCCGGGACGGCCGATGATCCACATGGTCCCGCCGACCTTCGGCTCGAGGCGGCGACGCTGGGTATAGGCGGCCATCACGCAACCCCAGGGCTCCAGCGTGGAGGCCTCGGCGTACCCCATCGTGTCGGGGAGGGGCAGCAGGCATGCACCGTCGTCGGTGTCGAGCATCTCCGAACCCATGAGGTGGTACTGGATCAGACCGCCGGGGATGGTGTAGCCGTAGGCCGTGCTCTTCCCGTCCTGGTAGATGTCGGGCTGCACGGCCAGCCGCTGGCCGGCGTGGTAGCGGTCGGCGAGGTTGTCGCCGACCTCGATGACAGTGAGGCTCACCTCGTGCCCCAGCCGGGTGGGCTCCTTCGACAGGTCGCGGTCGTAGAGCTTGGGGTGGCTGCCGCCCTGGCGCATGATCTTCACGTCGGAGAAGCAGAGGCCCACGCTGTCGATGCGGACGAGCATGTGGTCGGCATCGGGCTCGGGGACGGGAAGCAGCTCGGGCTGGCCGTCCTTGCCCATGCTCTCCTCGCCCGCGCCGTAGAGGTTCCAGGCCCAGGAGCGCTCCGGCAGGTCGAGATCGGCCGCGCGGTAGCGGTCGTACGGTGATGTCATGCTTCCTCCGTGGTGAGGTGGACGTCGAGGTGGACGGTGGATCTGGGCCCGGGTCTCAGTGCCCGAGCAGCTCGCGGACCGCGGCGCGGGCGGCCATCGGGTCGGGTGCGCCGAGGGCGGCCTCGGCCGCGGCCTCGCAGGTCTCGAAGCTGACCTTGCCGAGCTGGGCGCCGACAGGGCGTACGGCGCGGGCGGCCATCGAGAGCGAGGAGATCCCCATCCCGATGAGCGCCGTGGCGAGCAGCGGGTCGGCGGCCGCCTCGCCGCAGACACCGACGGGCTTGCCGGCCTCGGTGCCGGCGTGGGCGGTGATCGCGATCAGCTGGAGCACGGCCGGCTGCCAGGGGTCGGTGAGGTGCGCGAGGTCGGTGGCCATGCGGTCGGCGGCCATGGCGTACTGGGTGAGGTCGTTGGTGCCGATGGACAGGAAGTCCACCACCTCGAGCATCCGGTGCGCGAGCAGCGCCGCGCTCGGGATCTCGACCATCACCCCGGCCTTCAACCCGCGCTCGCGGACCTTGGCGGCGAAGTCCGCCGCCTCGGCGACGGTGGCGACCATCGGCGCCATCACCCAGGTCTCGGTGCCGGTGCGC
Source organism: uncultured Nocardioides sp. (assembly GCF_947488025.1). GTDB lineage: Bacteria > Actinomycetota > Actinomycetes > Propionibacteriales > Nocardioidaceae > Nocardioides. The sequence continues at coordinate 342,710 of NZ_CANKYS010000002.1, forward strand.
TCGGCCGCGGCGGCGATGCCGTCGAGCTGGCGGTCCATCAGGGCCGGGTTGCCGAAGCTGAGCCGCAGGCCGCGCACACCCAGGGCGGGGTTCTCCTCGCCCTCCTGCGTCGCGAAGGCGATCGGCTTGTCCGATCCCGCGTCGAGGGTGCGGACGACGACGTAGCGGCCGTCGGAGTAGGGAGAGAGGACCTCGGCGTAGATGTCGGCCTGCTCCTCGACGCTCGGCTCGTCCTTGCGGTTGAGGAAGCACAGCTCGGTGCGGAACAGGCCCACGCCCTGCACGGGCTCGCCACCCGCGGAGGCGGCGGAAGCACCGTCGGCGACGTTGGCGAGCAGCTTCACCGGCATCCCGTCGGAGGTCGCGGCGGGCCCGCTCCAGCTGGCGAGCTCCTCGCGCACGCGGCGGCTCTCCTCGACGCGCGAGCGTGCAGCATCCGGATCGGTGCCCTGCTCGATGGTGCCGGCCTCGCCGTCGACGACGACGAACGTGCCGGCCGGCAGCTCCATGACACCGGCCGCGCCGACGACGCACGGGATGCCGAGCTGGCGGGCGATGATGGCGGTGTGGCTGGTGGCGCCGCCGCGCTCGGTGACCAGGGCGGTGACCAGCTCGGGGTCGAGACCGGAGGTGTCACTGGGCGCGAGGTCCTCGGCGACCAGGATCGACGGCTCGCTCGGGGTGGGGACGCCGGGGGCCGGCTCGCCCACGAGGTGGGCGACCACGCGCCGCTCGATGTCGCGCAGGTCGGTGACCCGCTCGGCCATCAGGCCGCCCATGTTGGTGAAGATGGTGACGAACTGCTCGACGGCACCCTGAACCGCGGCGACGGGCCCCTGCCCGGCCTGCAGGTTCTTCGCGACGCCGGAGCGCAGGCCCTTGTCCTTCGCCAGGCCGGCGCTCGCGGTGAGCACCTCGGCCGCAGCACCCTGTGCGGACGCTGCCTTGCTGGAGAAGGTCTCCGCGACGACGGCCACCGCGTCGTCGTACGCCGCCAGCGCGGCGTCGGCGTCGGGGAAGTCGCCGTCGCCGAAGCGCGCGATCGCGTCCGGCGACACCTCGCCGTGCACGTGGAGGACCGGGCCGGCGGCGACGCCCGGCACCACCGGGGTCCCGCTGAGGGTGTTCGCGGGCGACTGCGCGGATGTGGTCATGGACACACCGTAAGACATCGCGTGGTTGACAAGCAACACATTCGGGACTAAAACAACACATACACAGATCACCCGGCGACGCCCGTGGAGGAGGACCGATCCGATGTACGCGGAAGAGCGCCAGCAGGCGATGGCCCACCTGATCAGTCGGCGCGGCCGGCTGTCGGTGGTCCAGCTGTCCGAGCAGTTCGAGGTCACCACCGAGACCGTGCGCCGCGACCTGTCCACGCTGGACCGGATGGGGCTGGTCCGCCGCGTCCACGGTGGCGCGGTGCCCGCCGGTTCGCTCACCGTCATCGAATCAGGCATCGGGGAGCGCGACCAGTCCAACACGCAGGCCAAGGAGGCCATCGCCAATGCCGCCGTCGCCCTGCTGCCACCGCCGGACTCGGTCGTCGTGATCGACGCGGGCACCACCACCGCGCGCTTCGCCGCCGCGCTCCCCCGCGACCACCGGCTCGTCGTCATCACGCACGCCGTGCCCGTCGCCACCCGCCTGGCCGGCCTGCCGCAGATCGAGCTCCACCTGCTGCCTGGCAAGGTCCGACCCACCACCCACGCCGCGGTCGGCGCGGAGACGGTCGCCGCCCTGGCGGACCTGCGGGCCGACGTCGCCTTCGTCGCCACCAACGGCCTCACCGTCGGGCACGGACTCACCACCCCCGACAGCGACGAGGCGGCCAGCAAGCGCGCGATGATCGCCTGCGCCCGCAAGACGGTGGTGCTCGCCGACTCCACCAAGATCGGCGTGGAGACGGCCGTGCGCTTCGCGACACTCGACAGCCTCGACGTGCTGGTCACCGACAGCGACGTGGAGCCGGCCGACCGACGCGCCCTCGAGGGCGCCGGGATCGAGGTGGTGGTCGCATGATCCTGACCCTGACCCCCAACCCCAGCATCGACCGCACGGTCGCCCTCGACGGCGAGCTGTCCCGCGGCCAGGTGCACCGGGTGGCGTCGGTGACCTCGCAGGCGGGCGGCAAGGGCGTCAACATCTCCCGCGCGGCCGTCAGCGCCGACATCCCCAGCATCGCCGTCGTACCCGCCGCCAAGGACGACGCCTTCGTCATCGAGCTGCTCGGCGCGGGCATCGACTGCCGGCCGGTGCGCCCGGCCGGCGACGTCCGCGTCAACCTCACCATCACCGAGCCCGACGGCACCACCACCAAGCTCAACTCCCCCGGTGCCGAGGTGCTCCCCCTCCACCTCGAGCTGATGGCCCAGGCCGTGCTGGTCCGTGCCTCCAGCGCCGACTGGACGGTCCTCGCCGGCTCCCTGCCCGCAGGGGCCCCGGCCGGCTTCTACGCCGAGCTCGTACGACGACTGCGCGAGGTGGGCGGTCGCGTGGCCGTCGACACCAGCGACGCCCCGCTCCAGGCGCTCGTCGACGCCCTGCCGCACTCGGCTCCCGACCTGATGAAGCCCAACGGCGAGGAGCTCGCCTCCTTCACCGGCGGCGACGCCGACGAGCTGGAGTCCGACCCCCGGGCGACGGCGGCGGCCGCCCGCCAGCTCATCGAGCGCGGCGTGGGCGCCGTGCTGGCCACCCTCGGCGGCAACGGTGCCGTGCTCGTGACGCCCGAGGGCGCCTGGCACGCGACCCCGCCCCCCACCACAGTCGTGAGCACCGTCGGTGCGGGCGACTCCAGCCTCTTCGGCTACCTGCTCGGCGACATCCGGGGCCTCCCTGCCCCGGAGCGCCTGGCACTGGCCGTCGCCTACGGCAGCGCCGCCGCAGGTCTCCCCGGCACCACCATCCCCCAGCCGTCCCAGCTCCGCACGGAGCTGGTCGGCGTCACCGCCCTGACCCCCTCACTGGGAGGCACAGCATGACCGCACTGATCACCACCGACCTCGTCCGCCTCGGCGCGGACTGGGGCCCGGACAAGCACGACGTCATCCGCGCCCTTGCCGGCGTCGTCGACGACGCCGGCCGGGCCACCGACAAGGACCAGCTCGTGGAGGACGCGTTCGCGCGCGAGTCCACCTCGGCGACCGGGCTGCCCGGTGGCATCGCGATCCCCCACTGCCGGACCGAGGGGGTCGAGGTCCCGACGCTCGCCTTCGCCCGGCTCGACCCGCCCGTCGACTTCGGCGCCAAGGACGGCCCCGCCGACCTGGCGTTCCTGATCGCCGCACCCGCCGGGGGCGACGCCGACCACCTCACCATCCTCACCAAGCTGGCCCGTGCACTGGTCAAGCCCGCCTTCACCGACGCACTGCGATCGGCGGAGTCGATCGAGGAGGTCGTCGATGTCGTCGCCCACGAGCTGGGCGAGCCGGCACCGGCGGCGAAGGCAGCCGCCCCGGCGTCGGGCGCGCCCTCCGGCGCGGCCGTTCCGGGCGGCGGGGAGACCACCGCGCCCGGCGAGGCCCCGAGCACCGCTGCTCCTGCCGCGACGGCCACCGCAGCTCCGGCCGCAGCGACGTCCCTCGTCGCGGTCACCGCCTGCCCGACCGGCATCGCCCACACCTACATGGCAGCCGAGGCGCTCGAGGCCGCGGCCGAGCGAGCCGGGGTCGACCTCCAGGTCGAGACCCAGGGCTCCGTGGGTGCGAAGCCGCTGCCGCACGACACGATCGCGCGCGCGGGCGCGGTGATCTTCGCCGTCGACGTCGGCGTCCGCGACCGCGGCCGGTTCGCCGGCAAGCCGATGGTGAGCTCGAGCGTGAAGCGCCCGATCGACGACGCCGACGCGATGATCGCGGAGGCCCTGCGCTACGCCGCCGATCCCGCGAGCGCGCCTCGCGTGGAGGGCGAGGCCTCGGGCGGCGACGGGGGCGGCGACGGGGCCGCGGAGTCATGGGGTGGTCGCGTCCGGCGGGTCCTGATGACCGGCGTGTCCTACATGATCCCCTTCGTGGCCGCGGGCGGTCTGCTCATCGCGCTCAGCTTTCTGCTCGGCGGCTACGAGATCGTCGGCCCCTACGGCGACATCGCGGTGAACTACGGGATCTTCAACCTCCCTGACCCCGAGGAGCTCGGACTCGAGCACGCGCTGTTCAACTCCGGGCTGATGGCCTACCTGGGCGCGCTCTTCTTCATCATCGGCAAGACGGCCTTCGCGCTGTTCCTCCCCGCGTTGGCGGGCTACATCGCCTACGCCATCGCCGACCGCCCCGGCATCGCGCCGGGCTTCGTCCTGGGCGGGCTGTCCGCCAACCTCTTCAACGTGCAGACCTCCGACGGTGTCGCCTACCCGGCCACCGGGTTCATCGGCGCGATGATCGGTGGCACCCTGGCCGGCATCGCGGCGCACTGGATCGCGAGCTGGAAGGTGCCGACCTGGGCCCGCGGCCTGATGCCCGTCCTGGTGATCCCGCTGTTCGCATCGGTGCTGGCCGGCCTGGCGATGCTCATCGTGCTCGGCAGGCCGATCTCCTGGCTCATGGAGCAGCTCACCGAGGGGCTCAACTCGATGTCGGGAAGCAGCGCGATCCTGCTCGGGGTGGTCCTGGGCCTGATGATGGCCTTCGACATGGGCGGTCCGCTCAACAAGGTCGCCTACACCTTCGCCGCCGTCGGTGTCGGCGGTGCGTCGCTGGCCAGCGACGCACCCGAGCTCCAGATCATGGCCGCGGTCATGCTGGCCGGCATGGTCCCGCCGATCGCCCTCGCCCTGGCCACCGTCGTACGCCCCGGACTGTTCAACGTCCCCGAGCGCGAGAACGGCAAGGCCGGCTGGCTCCTGGGTCTGTCGTTCATCACCGAGGGCGCCATCCCCTTCGCCGCGGCCGACCCGCTGCGCGTCATCCCGGGCATCATGGCGGGCAGCGCCGTCACGGGCGGGCTGTCGATGGCGATGGAGGTCGGGGTGCGCGCACCGCACGGAGGGATCTTCGTGCTGTTCGCCGTCGAGAACGTCCTGGGCTACCTGATCGCCCTGGTCGCCGGTGTCATCGTCGGTGCCATCGCCGTCATCGCCCTCAAGTCGATGGGCTCCAGCGACGCCGACGTCGCGACCGTCTGACCCCTCCACCCGTCCGCAGCAGCCCGACCAACCCACCCAAGGAGAACCATGCCCAGCAAGTCAGTCGTCGTCGGTTCCGCCGTCGGCCTCCACGCCCGTCCCGCCGCGCTCATCGCCGAGAAGGCCGCCGAGCTCGGCTCGGAGGTGACGATCAACGGCGTGGACGCCAGCTCCTCGCTGATGATCATGACCCTCGGCGCCGGCAACGGCGACACGGTCGAGGTCGCCGGCGACGACCAGGCCGCCGTCGACACCATCGCCGCCCTGGTCGAGCAGGACCTCGACGCGTGAGCTGAGGCCCGTCAGAGCACCGCGTGGGCGGTGCGTGGGACATGTTCCGGCCCGCCGGGATGCTGTCTCACGCACCGCCCACGTGCGCGTGCGGGTCGTACGTCAGGCGCGCTCGCGCGTCGCCAGGTAGACCGCGCGCATCCCGACGGCCCGCTCGAGCTGGCTCTCCACGACGGAGAAGAACTGGCGCCGGTAGGTGTCGTCGGTGACGGCCGAGACGGTGAAGTAGAAGCCGCTGAACGAGGCCAGGAACAGCGACACCTTCACCAGCGAGAGCGACACGTGGGACAGGAAGGGCGCCTCCCCGACCGACTTGGCCCCGGTCCACGCGAGCTGGGTCTCGGTCTCCATCACCAGCGACCCGAACAGCATGAAGAACACGAAGACGGTCACCGCGAGCAGCAGCACCTGGACGGACTGGATGACCAGCAGCACGAGGATCAGGTTCCACCGCTCGAAGCCCGAGACCTGGGCGTGCTCCTGCGGGTCGATCCGCGGGTCCGCCGCGACCTCGCGACTGGCTTGCTCCAGCGGCGTGCCGGCGCACGCGCGCACGATGAAGTCGTCGTCGACCTCGTCGTCCACGCGGTCGACCTCCTCGGGCAGCCGCACGAGCAGGAACAGCACCGCCAGGCCGAACATCAGCAGCACGGTGACCCACAGCAGCCCGAAGGGCAGGTTGGTGGTCATCTGCCAGGCCTCGGCGTTGACGAAGAGGAACGTCACGAAGACGAGCAGCAGCGGGAGCGCGCGCGAGGCCATCGGCACCAGGAAGCGCACGCTACCGAGGGTGCGGGACAGCGCGAAGCCCAGGATGGGCCCGGCGTGCAGCGCGGTCGCGGCGTACCAGAGCAGGGCGAGACCGGCGACCGACATCCACACCGCCGGCCCGGCGGCGTACGACGTCCCGGTGGCCCACGCCACGGCGGCGACGCCCGCGGCGAGCAGCGCGAGGACCAGGGCGAGCGACACCAGGCGGCGGGGTCGCAGCCCGGCCCGAGCCGCGGCACGCTCCTCGGCGACGAAGTAGGGCAGGCCGTGGGCCAGGAACCACGCCTCGACGGCGGTCCGGTCCTTCGTCACGTGAGCAGGTCCCGCGCCCGGCGTACGTCGTCGTGCATGGTCTCGACGAGCGCCTCCATGCCCTCGAACTTCACCATGCCGCGCAGCCGGTCGACGAACGCCACCTCCACCTCGACGCCGTAGAGCTCGAGGTCGTCGCGGTCGAGGACGTAGGACTCCACGCGACGGTCGCGCTCGCCGTCGAAGGTCGGGTTGGTGCCGACGGAGATCGCGGCGGGATAGGTCTCCCCCGTGTCGAGGCGGGTCAGCCGGCCGGCGTAGACGCCGTCGGCCGGGGCGGCGTCGACCGGCGGGATTGGGACATTGGCCGTCGGGTAGCCCATCTCGCGGCCGCGCTTGTCCCCCTCGACCACGGTGCCGCGGACGGTGAACGGGCGGCCCAGCGCCTCGGCGGCGCCGGCGACGTCACCGGTGGCCAGGCACTGGCGTACGTAGGTCGAGCTCCACACCTGGGGCCCGCCGTCGAGCGCCACGCCGACGGTCTCGAAGTCGCGCGAGGCCCCTGCCTCGACCAGCGTGGCGACCTCGCCGGCCGCCTTGTTGCCGAAGCGGAAGTTGGAGCCGACCACGACCGCGCCGGCGTGCAGCGCGTCGACGAGGATCCGGTCGATGAACTCCTGCGGCGACCACGACGCGACCTCGCGGTCGAAGCCGACCACCAGGATCGCGTCGACGCCAGCGTCCTCGAGCAGCCGGGCCCGGGTGTGGATCGAGGTCAGCGTGGGCGGGGCGTGCTCGGGACGCAGCACCGCCATCGGGTGGGGGTCAAAGGTCACCGCCACCACCGTGTCGATGCCCAGCCGCGCGGCGCTGGTGCGCGCCTCGCGCAGCACGTGGGCGTGACCGAGGTGCACGCCGTCGAAGTTGCCGATGCTCACCACGGTGCGGCCGAGGTCGGCCGGCACGTCGTCGACGTCTCGCCAGATCTGCACCCGCGAAGCCTACTGGCGGGCTCAGACGAAGACGGCGACCGGGCGGGCCTGCTCGCCGCGCTGCTCGTAGAGCGCGAGGAACTCGCCGTCCGGCGCGAAGACCGCGTGGGGCCCCTCGCCGGGGAGGACGACGTCGAGACCGCGGCCGACGCGCACGTGGCCGGCCTGCTCGTCGTCGAGGTCGACCGAGGCGAAGCTCGCCCGGGCGGCGTCGGCGATCGGCAGCATCGAGAAGTCGTCGGCCAGCTGGTCGAGGGTGCGGGCGACCGAGAGGTCGAAGGGGCCGACTGCGGTGCGCCGCAGCGCGGTCAGGTGCCCGCCCACCCCGAGCGCCGCCCCGAGGTCACGGGCGATCGCGCGGATATAGGTGCCCGACGAGCACCGCACCGAGATGCGGACCTCGGGGAGCGCCACCTCGTGCACCACCAGCTCGTGGATGGTGACCGGGCGCGGCTTGAGCTCGACCTGCTCGCCGTCGCGCACCCGCGCGTAGGCCCGCTTGCCGTCGACCTTGATGGCGGAGACGGCAGTCGGCACCTGCTCGATGTGTCCGACGAACCGCGCCAGCTCGTCGCGTACGACGTCCTCCCGCACGCCGTCGACCGCGTGGGTCGCCGTGACCTCACCCTCCGCGTCGTCGGTCGTCGTCGAGACGCCGAGGCGGATCGTCGCGTCGTACGCCTTCTCCGTCAGCATGAGGTGGCCGAGCAGCCGGGTGGCGCGGTCGACACCGAGCACCAGGACGCCCGTGGCCATCGGGTCGAGCGTGCCGGCGTGGCCGACCTTGCGGGTGCCGGCGAGCCGGCGGACCCGGGCCACGACGTCGTGCGAGGTCATGCCGGGGGCCTTGTCGACGACGACGAGACCGGGGTCGACCATCAGGCGCGGTCATCCTCGTCGAAACCGAGGTCGGAGCCGTCGTCGAGCGCGACCTGCTCGTCGTCGTCGAGGTCGTCCTCGACCACGCGCGGCTTCTTGTAGGGGTCGGGCTCTCCGGCGTAGGCCTCGACGCGGCGGGCCGCGACCTCCTCGTCCAGCTGGCGGGCGCGCTCGAGCACCTCGTCGAGCGCGCGGGCGTTCTCGGGGAGGGCGTCGGGGATGAAGGTCAGCGACGGCACGATCCGCATGCCGAGCTGCTTGGCGACCTCGGAGCGGATCACGCCCTTGGCCGACTCGAGGGCGGCGGCGGTGCTGGCCAGCTCCTCCTCGGTGCCGAGCACTGTGTAGAAGATCGAGGCCTGCTGGGAGTCGCCGGTCACGCGGACGTCGGTGACGGTGACGAAGCCGAGGCGGGGGTCCTTGATCCGGCGCTCGAGCATCTCGGCGACGATCACCCGGATCCGGTCGGCGATCTTGCGCACGCGTGGGTTGGTCATGAACCTAGTCTCTCCTACTCGTGACCGGGCGCTTCATGCCCGTCACAGACGGTGACCGGGCGCTCCGTTCCCGGTGAAGGGGAACGAAGCGCCCGGTCGGTGACGCGGACGGGCACGAAGTGCCCGCTCGGTGATCAGGTGCGCGCGATCTCGCGCATCTCGAACGCCTCGACGATGTCGCCGATCTTGATGTCCTGGAAGTTCCGGAGCACCAGACCGCACTCGAAGCCCTCGCGGACCTCGGACGCGTCGTCCTTCTCGCGGCGCAGCGACGACAGGTCGAGGTTGTCGGCCACCACCGCTCCGTCGCGCAGGACCCGCACCTTGGCGTTGCGGCGGATGAGGCCGGAGGTGACCATGCAGCCCGCGATGTTGCCGGCCTTGGACGAGCGGAAGATCTCGCGGATCTCCGCCTGACCGAGGGTCGACTCCTCGTAGATGGGCTTGAGCATGCCCTTGAGGGCCGCCTCGATCTCCTCGATCGCCTGGTAGATGACCGAGTAGTAGCGGATCTCGACACCTTCCTTGTCGGCCATCTGGCTCGCCTTGCCCTGCGGGCGGACGTTGAAGCCGATGATGATGGCGTCGGAGGCGGCCGCGAGGTCGACGTTGGTCTCGGTGATCGCACCGACACCGCGGTCGATCACGCGGAGGGAGACCTCGTCGCCCACGTCGATCTGCGACAGCGCGTCCTCGAGCGCCTCGACCGAACCGGACACGTCGCCCTTGAGGATGAGGTTGAGCTCCTGGCTCTCGCCCTTCTCCATGGAGGCCATGAAGTCCTCGAGGCTGCGGCGCACGCGACGCTTGGCCTGCATGGCCGCCCGCTCGCGCGCCTCGCGCTTCTCGGCGATCTGGCGGGCCATGCGGTCGTCGTCGACGACGATGAAGTTCTGGCCCGCACCCGGCACCGCCGAGAGGCCCAGCACCATCGCCGGCCGCGACGGGTCGGCCTCGGTGATCTCCTGGCCGTGCTCGTCGAGCATGGCACGCACGCGACCGTGGGCCGGACCGGCCACGATCGAGTCGCCGACGCGGAGGGTTCCGCGCTGGACGAGCACCGTGGCGACCGGACCGCGACCGCGGTCGAGGTGTGCCTCGACCACGAGGCCCTGGGCGTCCTGGTCGGGGTTGGCGCGCAGGTCGAGCGACGCGTCGGCGGTCAGGACGACGGCCTCGAGCAGCTTGTCCAGGTTGAGCCCGGCCTTGGCCGAGACGTCGACGAACATCGCGTCGCCGCCGTACTCCTCGGGGATCAGGCCGTACTCGGTGAGCTGGCCGCGGACCTTCGTCGAGTCGGCCTCCGGCTTGTCGATCTTGTTGACCGCCACCACGATCGGCACGTTGGCCGCCTTGGCGTGGTTGAGCGCCTCGACCGTCTGCGGCATGACGCCGTCGTCGGCCGCGACGACCAGGATCGCGATGTCGGTGGCCTGGGCACCACGAGCACGCATGGCGGTGAACGCCTCGTGACCCGGGGTGTCGATGAGGGTGATGCGACGGTCGTCGCCGTCGACCTCGGTGTGGACCTGGTAGGCACCGATGTGCTGGGTGATGCCACCGGCCTCCTTGTCGACGACGTTGGCGTCACGCAGCGCGTCGAGGAGCTTGGTCTTTCCGTGGTCGACGTGACCCATGACCGTGACGACCGGCGGACGGACGACCAGGTCGGCCTCGTCGCCCTCGTCGGCGCCGAACTCGAGGTCGAACGTCTCGAGCAGCTCGCGGTCCTCGTCCTCCGGGGAGACGATCTGGACGACGTAGTTGAGCTCCTCGGCGAGCAGCTCGAACGTCTCGTCACCGACCGACTGGGTCGAGGTGACCATCTCGCCGAGCGAGAACAGCATCTGGACCAGGGCGGCCGCGTCGACGTTGATCTTCTCGGCGAAGTCGGTCAGCGACGCGCCGCGCGGCAGCCGCACGGTCTCGCCGTTGCCCTTGCGGACGCGCACGCCACCCAGGGTCGGGGCGTCCATGGCCTCGAACTCCTGGCGACGTGCCCGCTTCGACTTGCGACCACGACGCGACGGACCACCGGGGCGACCGAAGGCACCCTGGGTCTGGCCACGCTGGCCGGGACGACCGCCACCGGGACGACCGCCACCGGACGGGCCGAAGCCGCCGGGACGACCGGGGGCGCCACCGGGGCCACCGCCACCGGGACGACCCGGGGCACCGCCACGAGCGGGGGCACCCGGACGACCGGGGCCGCCACCGGGGCCACCACGGGCCGGACGTCCGCCCGGACCGTTGCCGAACGCGGCCGGGGACTTGGGCATCATCGCCGGGTTCGGACGCGGCATGCCGGGACGTCCCTCGCTGCCGCCGCCAGCGCCCGGGGGACGCGGCGGGCGGTTGTCGTCGCCACCGGTGCGCGGGGCAGGGCGCTGGCCCATGCCCTGGCTCGGGGCGAACGGGTTGTTGCCCGGGCGCGGTGCGCCGGGGCGACCGACCGGGCGGGGCGCCGGGCTCGGGGCCTTCGCGGCCGGGGCAGCGGGTGCCTCGGGCTCGGCCGGCGGAGCCTTGGGCTCGGCGGCAGGCGCCTTCGGACCGGGCTTGGGGCCGGGCCTGGCAGCGGGTGCTGCCGGCTCCGCGGGAGCCGCGGTCTCGGCGGCGGGTGCCTCGGCCGGTGCCTCGGCGGCAGCCGGGGCCGCAGGGGCCTCAGGCGCTTCCGGGGCCTCGGTCGCGGCGGGTGCCGGTGCGGGCTTGGGGCCGGGCTTGGGCGCGGCCTTCTTGGCGGCCGGCTTGTCGGCCGGCGCCGCGGTCTCGGCGGGCGCGGAGGCCGCTGCGGCCTTCAGCTCGTCGCCGTACTGCTTCTTGAAGCGCATCTCGACGGGCGGCTCGACAGTCGACGATGCCGACTTGACGAACTCCCCCATCTCCTTGAGCTTCTCGAGAACGAACTTGCTCTCGACTCCGAACTCCTTGGCGAGTTCGTGGACTCGGGTCTTTGCCACGGTTGTTTACTACTCCTTCTGGTCCGTGACCCCAGAAGGTGGAGGGGAAACGGAGCAGCTAGTGGGTGTGCACACTCATTACGAGTTACTCATCGAGTGCTCATGAGCTGTGTGCTCCAGTTTCTGGTCGGTGCTGCGGTGAATCGGACTGGTGGATCTCGGCGAGGTGGTCGGCCACCGGCGCCGTGCTGAGCCCCTCACCCGAGCGGAGGGCCCGGGGAAACGCTCGGCGTCGCACCGCGAGCTGCCAACACTCGGACGTGGGGTGCACGTGCGCCCCACGGCCTGGTGCCCGGCGGTCCGGATCGGGCACCAGGGCAGGTCTGCCCTCGACGTCCGAGCCTGCGACCACGCGGAGCAGCTCGCTCGCAGCGGCCTTCGCCCGACAACCCACACAGGTCCGGACGGGTCCGGGCGCAGAGGTGTCAGACGTGGTGGCCACTGGCATCCACTCTAGCCGGTGCGGCCAGTGGTTTACGAACTGGGCGCACGTGGCCTGGTTTCGACGCGCTCGTGCGACTTCGTGCCTCAGTCGCGTCGCTTGCTCAACCTGGTCGACCCCACACGCCGAGCTCGTTCCTCACTCGTCGTTGGTCGCTTCATCGGGGGCGGGAGCCTCGTCGGAGCGGATGTCGATGCGCCAGCCGGTGAGGCGGGCGGCGAGGCGGGCGTTCTGCCCCTCCTTGCCGATGGCGAGGGAGAGCTGGAAGTCGGGTACGACGACGCGGCACGAGCGCGCGGCCAGGTCGACGATCTCCACGGCAGTCACGCGGGCCGGCGAGAGGGCGTGCGCCACCAGCTCCGCCGGGTCCTCGGCCCAATCGACGATGTCGATCTTCTCGCCGTGCAGCTCGCTCATCACGTTGCGCACGCGCTGGCCCATCGGACCGATGCAGGCGCCCTTGGCGTTGACCCCGGGGACGGTGGAGTGCACGGCGATCTTGGTGCGGTGACCGGCCTCGCGGGCGATGGCGGCGACCTCGACGGTGCCGTCGGCGATCTCGGGGACCTCGAGGGCGAAGAGCCGCTTGACCAGCGTCGGGTGGGACCGGGACAGGGTGATCTGGGGGCCGCGCATCCCCTTGCGGACCGACGTCACCAGGCACTTGATGCGCTCGCCGTGGACGTACTTCTCCCCCGGCACGCGCTCGCTGATCGGCAGGATGGCCTCGAGCTTGCCCAGGTCGACCATGACGTCGTCGGGGTTGCGCCCCTGCTGGATGGTGCCCGAGATGATGTCGCCCTCCTTGCCGGAGAACTCGCCGAACGTCTTCTCGTCCTCGGCGTCGCGCAGCCGCTGGAGCATGACCTGCTTGGCGGTCGTCGCCGCGATGCGGCCGAACCCCTGGGGGGTGTCGTCGTACTCCGGCCCGGCCGTGCCGTCCTCGTCGAGCTCGCGCGCCCAGACGGTGACGTGACCGGTCTTGCGGTCCAGCTCGACCCGCGCGGGGTGCGAGGACTCGGTCGCGCGCTGGTAGGCGGTGAGCAGGGCCTGCTCGATGGCCTCGGCCAGCACCTCGAAGGAGATCTCCTTCTCCCGCTCCAGCATGCGCAGGATGCTCAGGTCGATGTCCATCAGTCGTCCTTCTCGTCGTGCTCGTCGTGCTTGTCGGTCTTGCCGGTCTTGCGGTTGAACTCGATCTGCACGAGCGCCTTGGCCACGTCGGCGTAGGCGACCTCGCGCTTCGTGCCGGAGACCTCGAGGGTCACCGAGTCCTCCGTGGAGGACAGGATGCGGCCGGTCAGGCTGGACCCGTCGGCGAGCGTGGCCTTGACGAGGCGGTCCTCGTTGCGCCGCCAGTGGCGCGGCAGGGTGAGGGGACGGTCGACGCCGCGCGAGGTCACCTCGAGCGTGTAGGGCATCTCGCCCATCACGTCGGACTCGTCGAGGACCCGGGAGACCTCGCGCGTCGCTTCGGCGACGTCGTCGAGGGTCACTCCGCCGTCCTTGTCGACGGCGACGCGCAGCACCCGGCGCTTGCCGGCGGGCGTCACCTCGACGGCCTCGACGTCGAGCGCCATCGCTCGCAAGGGGTCGACCAGCTCCGCCTCGATGCGGTCCCGGGTGGCGTCCTGGTGGGGGGTGCTCATCGGGTTGCGACCTCCTTGTGTAGTTGTCCGAGGACCACGATAGCCGCCATCGGGTGGGCCGCGACAAACACCGGCGGCCGGTCCGGACCGGCCAGCCGGGCGGATAGGGTCAGGGGGTGCCCGGACGCCCACTGACCCGTCGTACGACGGTGGGCGCGGCACTCGCCTCCCCGCTGGCGCTGGCCGCCTGCGACATCGACCCGCCCTCCCGCGCGGGCGGGACCGCGGCACCGACGCCGCCCCCGCCGGAGGACTCGGAGCTGGTGGCCGCGGTCGTCGCCGCGCTGGTCCGCGCCCGGTCGGTCGTGGAGGCGGCGACCCTCTCGGTGCCCGACCTGACGCCGCTGCTCGAACCGGTCGCGACCGCCCATGCCGCCCACCTCGAGGTGCTGGCCGGCGCGGTCGCCGACACCGACGTCCCCGCGCCGGCACCGCCGACGATCGCGGGCGACCGGGCCCGCGCGCTGGGCGTCGTACGCCGCTCGGAGCAGCGCCTGCTGCGCGAGGTGCGCCGCGGTTGCGTCGGCGCGGCCAGCGGCGACCTCGCCCGGGTGCTGGCCAGCATGGCCGCGTCCACCGCCCAGCACGGGGCTGCGCTCGCCGACCCGACTACCGGCGTGGAGGGTCCGTGACGGTCCTCGACGCCCTCCAGACGACGCTGGCCGACGAGCACGCCGCGCTCTACGCCTACGGGGTGCTCGGCGCGCGGACGTCGCAGGCGACCTCACCCGAGCTCTTCGAGACGATGACGGCCGGCTACCGCCGCCACCGGGCGCGCCGCGACCAGCTGCGGCTCATGGTGGGCGACGCCGGAGGGGACCCCGTCGCTGCCGACGCGGCCTACGACCTCGACGGTGCGCTGCTCCGTCCTCCACAGCTCGCCCGCGCCGCAGCGGAGCTCGAGGCAGGGAGCGTCGAGGTCCTCGTCGCGCTGGTGGCGCAGTCGAGCGGCTCCGTGCGCGAGTGGGCGCTCACCGAGGCGACGTGGTCCGCGGTCTGGCAGCTCCGTCTGGGCAGCACCGCCGAGACGTGGCCGGGAGCACCCGAGCTCGACCAGCCGTGAGACAGGGAAAGCGGCCCGCGGCCTCAGCCTTTGGGAAAGTCCCGAGATCTCTCCCAAAGGCCGAGGACGCGGACCGCTCCATGGGGTTGGTCAGCATCACCCTGTGTCGCCCAACCTGTGGGGGTGGTGGAGCGACATGCACAATCATGCATTCGATCCGGGCGATCCGAAAGCATGTACCGCTTGCATGTTCCTGCAACGCACGAAGTTGCAGAAATGTCACGCTCAGGAGGCGTCGAGACGCCGTACGACGGCGGGGATCTCGCTCAGCGAGGTGACCGTCGCGTCGGGCTCCCCCTCGGTGTGGCCGACCTGGTTGACGGGGATCGTGCTGTGCGGGACGTGGATCGCCCGGAGGCCGGCGTTGTGGGCACCCCACACGTCGTCGAACAGCCGGTCCCCCACGTAGACGCACGCCGCCGGGTCGCTCACCCCGACGGCCTCCATCGCGGCGCCGAAGGCGAGCGGGGACGGCTTCGTCCACGGGACCTCGCTCGTGTAGACGTCGCCGTCGACGAGGTCGTACACCCCGTCCCGCTCGAAGAAGCCGACGTGCCACTCGCGGGGCCAGACGGTGTTGGACAGCACGCCGACCTTGAGCCCGGTCGCGCGCAGCTCCTCCCACATCGGCCGCACCTCGGGATCGGTGAGCGTGTGCGGCTCCCAGAACTCGTAGTAGGCGCTCAACAGGTCGGGTTCGTGGTCGAGCCCCGCCTCGGCGAAGAGGTCGGAGATGGTGGCGCTCTGCTGGTGGTCGCGGCTGCGCCCCCACACGACGTCACCCGCGCGGTGCAGGCGCTCGGCGTGCGCGTGGTGGTCGTCGTCGGGCGAGGGCGTACGACGGACCGCCTCCGCGAGGGCCAGCGACTCGGCGTGGAAGTCCACGTCGTGCCACCGGGTCAGCGTGCCGCCCCAATTTCTATCCCTAGTCTGTCGGTGTCGAAAGTTAGTCTCCGGGCGTGCCACCCCACAGCCATGCCACAAGCGAGTGAGCCCTCCCCTTCCCGCCCGGCAGTTTGGCGGGTTCAGTCCGCCGACGGCACCGCGCTGAGCCCGACACGGCCTCCGCCCTGTGCCTGCTCCGTCCGGCGGACCGAGGTCTTGAGGTCGTCGAGTTCCAACGAGGTCTCCGCGAGGAGAAGGCGAAGAACTCGAATCTCTTCATCTCGTTGCGCGATTTCAGATTGCAGAGATTTCGCTTTTTCCTTTTGCTCGCGCAATTCTTTTTCGACGGAAATGAGTCGCGCCGACTTTCCCGTTTTCTTAGCGACGCCCGACTTGAACTGTGCCAGCAGGTCCTTGTGCTCGTAGAGATAGTCGCGGCGGAGGTTGGCGGCCTCCGCCAGGTCGGTGACCGTGGGCGGCTGACTGTCGGCAGTCACGCCCGACAGGATGCGTTCGATGGCATCCGCGATGGCTGCTCGTTCTGCGTCGTGGTCTCGTCGCACCCACTGTCGCGTCATGCTGAGTCTCCGTCCACGGGCTGGGTGAGGTGGTCGCCGATGAGGGTCTGCAACTGGTCCCGGCGCGCGGACAGTCGCTCCCGCAGGGGCTGTGGCGATGCCGGGTCGTTGAGGTCGGTCTCGACCTCGGCAAGGTCTGACTGGAGTGCTTCGATGTCGCGGTCGGTCCGGGCGATGTTGCGACAGGTGGCAACACAGCCAGGTAGGTCGGGAACGACACGGTCGTCCTCGGCACGGGGTTGGCACGCTGCGGTGAGCAGGTCGAAGACGCAGGTCATGCCGTCACCGTGGTGCACGTTGAGGTCTTCCGACTGGAGCAGGTTGCGAGCCTGCCGAGCGGCAGTGATGACCCGGCCCGCGAACGCACGCTTTGCGCCGCGCACCCGGCTGAGGTACTCGTCGGCGGCGGGGCCGGACACGGCCTCGCCGTTGGTCAGGCGCTGGTCGTCTTCGACTGCTTGGTCCACTGCCGCGAGTAGCCGCTCGACCGCGAGGTCATCGGTCCAGCCTGCGTCTGCGTAGCCCGCGTAGCCCATTGTGATGCCGGTGAACAGGTGCCCGTACTGGACTGCCGCTGCGGCAAGCCCCCGCGGACGCCGGACGATGAACCAGGCGAGCGTGCGACGAAACCGTGCGGCGTGGATGTGATGGTCGTCGGGCGGGATGGGTGGCTCGCCGCTACTGCCGTAGGTCTCGTTGATTGTGGCGATGAACTCACGGATGTCTTCGTTCATCGCGCCGCCTGCTCGGGAGTGGTGCTCGGCAGAGCGGTCCTGGCTGTTGTTGTAGGCGGGTGGGAAGAGGTAGTCGGTTGGGGACAGCGCTTCGAGCAGCGCGACGGTGTCAGCCACCGCCGGAGTGACTACCCATGGGACGCGGCGAAGTTCACCTTCGGCGATCTTGCCCCCATCGTCGGTCACGCCCTTCCACGCGAGTCCCCAGACCTTGATGATGCCGAGCCGGTCATCGCGTTCGATGCATCCGCGTTTGAGGTTGAGCACCTCTCCCGGCCGCATGCCGGACAGGTAGGCGATGACGACGAACGCGGCGGCGTGCACCATCTTGTTCCACGTCCACAGTTGCTGGCGGCTCAGCGGTTCGGAGGTCCACGTCGTGCCGTCCAGGTCGAGGGTGATGTCCCCGATTCCTTTGTGGGCCACGGGGAGTTGGCTGTCGAGGTACGGCTGGCGAAGGGCGGTGTTCCGGTACAGGGTCTCGGCCCGCAGCCCAGCCGCCAGCGAGACCTCTGCCCAGTTCGGGGTGCCGTCCGGCTTGCCGGGCAGCGTTCCGGCTTCACACTTCAGCCGCTCGATGTGCTCGGCGATCAGCCGAGCGGCCTCCTTCCTGGTCATCCGGGTTTGCCACTTGGGACCGGTCACCGGCCGCTTGATGACCTGATGCGCAGAAGGGTTGGCAGCGGCGACCGCCAGCAGGACCTGGAGTTGTGGCCCGACCTGCTCGACGAAAAGCAGGCACCACCGCAGCAGCGCCGTCATGGTGGCCTCGTTGATGCGCGGGGTCAGGTTGCCGCTTCGGTCACGCTTGGGTGCGTTGAGCAGGTCGTCCACGGACCTGCCGTCCCACGGCAAGGGGTTGCTCAGCCGCGCAGCCGGGGGCAGTCGGTGGGCGTGAGCGGCGAGCCGCTGCACGCACAGCAGCATCGGTCGCTTGACGCGCGCCTGCGCGGCCGGAACCACCGTCGTGACGTGATGCAGCCAGTCGTCAAGCAGGTCGTCGTTGACCTCGCTGAGTCGGGAGATGCCCTGGTCCGTGAGCCAGTGCGACAGTGCGGACAGTCCGATGACCTCGCTGTGGATGGTCTTCGGTGCGAGCCGCTTGACTGACGCACGAGCCAACCCCGGCAGGTCCTCCTCGGCGAGAAGGTCGACCAGCACCCGGTTGAACCGGCTCCGTTTGCCGAGTCGCGGCTTACTACTGCGCACGATCGCGATGGTGGGGTCGTCAGCGTCGATGGCGTCGGCGCGGAAGTGCTTCGCGGGCCACTTCATCGCTGTCCCCGCGTTGGCTCCGGTCAGCGCGACGAGCAGCGTCAGGAAGGCGGTGCACTCGTCGCGGTTGAGGTGGAGGCGTTCGGCGATGGCGCGAGGCGATTCTCCGCACGCCGTCGCGAGGTGCTGAGAGGGCATGCCATTGCGTCGCGCGTCGTCGAGGGCTGCCGCCAGTGCGGGGTCGTCTTCCGCTGCCAGTTCCCGGTCGCGGTACCGCTGCACGAGTGCCCGTGCCTCGGTAATACGCCGGTGGGCTGCCCTGATGTCCGATCGGGCGACTCGCTCGATGCGGCGCACGAGCGAGTCGTCGTAACTCTCAGTCACCCTGTGGGGCTCGGCGGGCAACGAGCGACCGATGAGCGCCTGTTTCGTGTCCTCGCTGAACGCACCATGTCTTGCGAGTAGCCGCAGGCTACTGAGGTAGTTGCGAGCGGCCTTGGCGTCGTGCGACAGACGGAACGCGCTGATGTCGGCGGGGGTGATGTCGCTCGCCTGGTTGGGTCGTCGTCCGTTGTCGACGAGGGACGCAATCAACGCAGCCACGGCGCTGCGGAGCGTGCCCGCCGACGGCACGGTGCGGCGGGTCCCGCCGGGCCCTGTGGCGCGCTCGAAGGCGTCAGCGAACGCCACCTGCACGGCTTCCGAGCAGTCGAGCGAACCGAAGTTGAAGACCTTCCGGTCCTGACCATCTTCGCTGAGGAACAGCACCGTGGTAGGGCTAGTGCGGCGCGTCTCTGGCCGCCAGCCGGGCTCGGGCAGTTCGGCGTAGCGGCCTGGCGTCGTGCTCACGCGTTCATCCCCTCTCGACCTGGTCGGACAAGGTCGAGTGCAGCGTGGACCCGTGGGTCGTGCTCAGCCACAGCAGACAGTCGCTCAGTGAGGACCTCGCGTTCGTCGGGGTCGATGAGCGCGAGCATGGCGTCGATGTGGACCTCTTGGAACGGCGCGAGGTAGTAGCGCCGGGTCGTGTTGGGGTCGCTGTGGCGAAGCAGCGTCGCGATCAGAAACCATGTGTCCCCGAACTGCGCTCGGTAGTCACGCCGTTCGTCATCCGTGAGGTGTTGCAGGCGAAGGTGGTAGGTGGACTCGAAAAAGCAGAACCACTTGAACGCGAAACTGTGGCGCAGCATGTGCGGGGTGCACCACAGCCCGTCGGCTGCCACACCGGCCTTGGCAAGGGTGCGCGCCATCCTCGCGCTGGCCTCGTTGAAGATGCTGTTCCATCGCTTCAAGGTCAGCGGCTCGCCGTCAGCCCCGAGCCAAACCCACAGCGGCTCCCAGCCGTCGGGGCCTTGGATGAACATGCGCTGCCGGTCTTCGATGGTGCACAGGTCGAGGCTGACCCACGTGCGGTCGCCCGTCTTGACCTGACGGCTGGCTGGCCGGAAGTCCAGTACGTCGATGCGCCCGGCTACGCGGTCGTAGGCACCAGAGCGCTGTCCGCGCGCCACCGACTCACGCCGGGACCCGTCCTCGATGTAGGTGTGGATGCGACGCAGGTCCTGTCGCTCGATGAGGACCTTCCGGTAGGTGCGCTCGCCCTTGGCGACCTTCTGTCCGAGGGTCAAGCGGTTGTACCGTCGTCCAGCCTCCGGGTGCGGAAGTTCGAGGGTCAGCAGGCTGGCCCACTCACGTCGGCGGCACCCTGATCCATACATGCCGTCAGCGAAGGCATGGTTCCGGTCCTCGAACTGAAGTCCCAATCCGCCGCGTGGGAGGTTGTCGAGGCTGAACCCGCGAAGGCCCATGTTGCGCCACTGAGCGTAGGCGGCAGGGGTTAGCCAGCGGACGTTCGAGACGTTCTGACCGCCAGGGCTCAGACCGTCGCGAAGCAAGTCGTCCACGGCGTCGCCGCGCCTATCCTCCAGTCGGGCGATGTCCTCGATGCCGAGTGCTCGACGATGGTCGGGATCAATACCGATGTGGCGGTAGAAGTGGGTCAACGCTGCCTTGTCTGCGGACCATGACCCCTCGCGCACACGTCGACTATTTCGATTATCAGTTATGCGCCATTCCTTGAAAGCGGCGAGCGTCTCGAAATCGGCGGAATCCCACCGCTCGTCGATTCGCGTCAGGAAGTTGAGCCACAAGCGCAGGCTCTGCAGGTACCGGTCCTGACTTGTGGCAGCGAGTTTCCGAAATGCATCCCCGCGCAGGTACCGGAGAATCATCACGTCCACTCCGCCATTGGGGTCGACCAAAACCGGTGTGCCGTCCACGGCCTTGTTTCGGCGCGCCAGTTCCACGAGCGAGTCCGCACCGAGGACCGCAGGCAGGTCTAGCGAGGGACGACGGAAGTCGTGGCGTTCGAGGGCCCACCCTCGTGCGGCATGGCTGTGAGATGGCACGTCCGAAGGCTAACTTTCGACACCGACAGATGTGACTGAACCCAGTCGAAGATGACCGCCTCGATGCGCGTGTGAGCCATGGGCGCGAACCTATCGGGGGCAAGCAGCGGGATCGTGGAGGATCTGAGCCACCAGGTGACCCGGATCCTCCACGATCACGCGTTGATCGTGTCGGCGTCGGACCACAGGGATCCGTCGACCGGCCACGGCAGGACCTCGAGACGGTCGTCGGCGAGCAGGTCGTCGACGAGGGCTCGGCTGCCGCCCACCAGGGTCGAGTCGAGATCCATGACGCTCGAGGTCGCCCAGGCGTGGTCGGCTGGCCACCACGCGCTTGGCGACTGCCACTGGTGCGGAGCCCACATCTCGAACTGCTCGTCAGGCGTGGGTGGGCGCCCACCATCGACGACCGTGCTGACGCCGGTCGGCGTGCCGAGGGCGTACGCAAGGGCCGGGGCCTCTGCACACAGCGTCGGCACGTCGGCCAGCGGCCGGTCGAAGAGGTGGCACTCGCACGGAGTCATCGGGGCGGTCGGCATGCCGGACCACGCCGCCGGCCAGGTTCCGTAGCCCACCCAGAAACCTACGAACGTCCGCCCGGGCATCGCGGTGTACCGGCCGAGCACGTCGGCCAGCGCCTCGAGGTCGGGGCGCTCGAGGTTGCCGCGCGCCGGCGCCTCGCCCGGCCACAGCTCGGGGTCGGCACTTGCACCGCGGGGGTCCAGGTCGCGACCGCCGGCGATCCGGTGCCACTGCGCCTCTGGGTGCAGCGTCGTGCCGCACTCGGCCGCCACCTCCGACCAGCGCACGCGTGTCCCGTGTCGTCGCGGAGCCACGCCGGGTGCAGGACCCGCGCGTACGCCTCGAAGCCGCGCGGGATGATGAACCCGACGGCGGCCGGGGTGCCGTCGGGCCAGTCCGTCTCCCACCAGTCGGCCTCGCCGACGTCGGCGTCCGGACGGATCGCGACGAGGTGCTCGCGCCACGCTTCAAGGTCTCGTGACGGGACGTCGTCCCTCCTCGACCAGCGCACGCGGTGGACCTAGCTGCGGACGATCTCGGTGATCCGCGCGACCGCGGAGCCGACGGCGACGTCCTCGCGGTCGCCGGTGCGGCGGTCGCGGACCTCGACGTTGCCGTCGGCCAGGCCGCGGCCGACGGTGACGATCGTCGGCACGCCGATCAGCTCGGCGTCCTTGAACTTCACGCCGGGGCTGACCTTGCCGGTGCGGTCGTCGAGGAGCACCTCGACGCCCGCCGCTTTGAGGTCCTGGGCGAGCACCTCGGCGGCGGCGAAGATCGTCTCGTCCTTGCCGGCGGCGACGATGTGGACGTCGGCGGGGGCGACGTTGCGCGGCCAGCACAGGCCAATGTCGTCGAGCGTGCCCTCGGCGATGGCGGCCACGGCGCGCGAGGGGCCGATGCCGTAGGAGCCCATCGTGACGGTGACGAGCTTGCCGTTCTCGTCCAGCACCTTGAGCCCGAGCGCGTCGGCGTACTTGCGGCCGAGCTGGAAGATGTGGCCCATCTCGACTCCGCGGGCGGACTCGACGGTGCCCTCGCTGCAGTTGGGGCAGGCGTCGCCGTCGCGCACGTCGGCGGCCTCGATGGTGCCGTCGGGGGTGAAGTCACGGCCGACCACGAGGTCGAGCACGTGGGAGCCCGGGACGTTGGCGCCGGTGACCCAGCGGGTGCCCTCGGCGACCCGGGGGTCGACGAGGTAGCGGATCCCGGACTTGGACTCCTCCCCCAGCACCTCGGGGCCGATGTAGCCCTTAACCAGGGCGGGGTGCTTGGCCATCTCGGCCTCGTCCATCGCCTCGACCTCGATCGGCTCGAGCTGGCCCTCGAGTCGCTTCTGGTCGACCTCGCGGTCGCCGGGCACGCCGATCGCGAGCGGCTCGCGGGTGCCGTCGGGGTGCTTGAGGACGACCATCACGTTCTTGAGGGTGTCGCCCGCGGTCCAGGGACGGTCCTCGCGGGGGTGGGCCGCGTCGAGGTGGGCGACGAGGGTGTCGATGGTCGGCGTGTCGGGAGTGTCCTCGGCGTGCGCGGCGGGCGCGTCGTCGTACGGGAGCGCGGGCGGGGCCGGGACGGTGACGGCCTCGACGTTGGCGGCGTAGTCGCAGTGCGTGCAGCGGACGTAGGTGTCCTCGCCGACCTCGGCCTTGGCGAGGAACTCCTCGCTGGCCGAGCCGCCCATCGCGCCCGAGGTCGCCTTGACGATGACGTACTCGAAGCCGAGCCGGTCGAAGATCCGGATGTAGGCGTCGCGGTGCTTCTGGTAGGACTCCTCGAGCCCGGCGTCGTCGATGTCGAAGGAGTAGGAGTCCTTCATGATGAACTCGCGACCGCGCAGCAGGCCGGCGCGGGGCCGTGCCTCGTCGCGGTACTTGGTCTGGATCTGGTAGATCGAGAGCGGCAGGTCCTTGTAGGACGAGTAGAGGTCCTTCACGACCAGGGTGAACATCTCCTCGTGGGTGGGCCCGAGGAGGTAGTCGCCGCCCTTGCGGTCCTGGAGCCGGAAGATGTTGGGGCCGTAGTCGGCCCAGCGACCGGTGGCCTCGTAGGGCTCCTTGGGCAGCAGGGCGGGGAACGACAGCTCCTGCGCGCCCATGTCGTCCATCTCCTCGCGGATGATGTCCTCGATCTTGCGGAGCACCCGCAGGCCCAGCGGGAGCCAGGTGTAGATGCCGGGCGCCGCCCGGCGGATGTAGCCGGCGCGGACGAGCAGCCTGTGGCTCGGCACCTCGGCGTCGTTGGGGTCGTCGCGCAGGGTGCGCACGAACAGGGTCGACATGCGGAGGAGGCGGCCGGTCATGGGCGCAACGATAGGGGTGGGCCGTATGGCGTCGCGAACCAGATTCGTACGCCGGCCGCGCAACCACGGTCCGTCCCGCGACGTCTCCGTACCAGGACCACACACCCCAGGGGGAGATCCATGCGTCGTACGACGGCCACAGCACTCATCTCGGCACTGACGGTGGGCGCCGCGCTCGCCGTACCGGCCCAGGCCGCGGCACCCACCGTCGAGCTGCAGCCGCAGCGGCTGGCGCGCGGCGCCGACATCGCCGTGCCCCACATCGAGGACGGCGTCTTCGTCGACGGCGAGCGTCGCATCGAGCTGCCCGGCACGGAGGCGCGCATCATCGGAGCGTCGTCGGGCGGCTGGATGGTGGGGACGCACCGGACCAACGCCGTGGGCGAACGCCGTGGCGGCCGCGTCGTGCACGTGATGCCCGACGGCACCGTGCGCACCGTGCTTCGCGGCGTCGACCCGGCAGTCGTCCAGGTCACCGAGGACGGCAGCTCGCTCCTCGGGGTCCCCGACACCGGGAGGTCGCGTGCGACGGTCAAGGTGTGGGCGGTCGTCGACGGAACCGAGGTCGCGTCCCGCACGTTCGGAGGCTGGCCCGAGGTCGTGGCGTCGAGCGGCGCGAAGGTGCTCGTGCGGACCACGACGCGGACATTCTGGTGGAACTTCGGCCGCGACGAGGTACGCCGCCCGCTGACCCGCAGGCTCACCGGGACCGCGAGCATCGAGCACGACCTGCTCGTGACCTACACGAAGGACCCGTACCTCGGCGGCTGCATGCAGCTCGTGCGGCTGAGCCGCCCGAACGTGAAGGTCTGGAGGTCCTGCCGGGACCGGGTCGCCGCCATCTCCCCCGACGGCACGGAGATGCTCACCTTCCACATCCTCACCGACGGGCTCGGCCCCGGTGAGATCCGCCTGCGCGAGGTCGACGGCACCCGGCTGGCGACGTACTCGACGAACTGGTTCGGCAGCTGGGGCTGGGAGTCGCCGGGCACGCTGCTGCTCAACGTCAACGGCAAGCGGAAGTCCGCGACAGTACGTTGCACGCTCGACGCCTGCGAGAACGCGACCGACCCGGTGAAGGTCCGCACGCCCTGACCGCTCGCCGGATATCTGAGGACACGATGAACGGATTCGTGGTCGAACCACGTTCACCATGTCCTCAGGTATCGCGTGGTGCTCAGGTCCCCAGGACGGTGAACGACGCGGCGGTGGCGGCGAGCACGGGGTCGCCGCCGGCCGCTTCGCGGGCGGCGAGCATCGCGTCTCCGAGCCCACCGCCCTGCCGGAGCCGGGCGTGGAGCGCGACCATCACCTCCACGGTGGCGGCGTCGTCGACCTCGGCGAGGCTCGAGACGACGCCGGCGGTGCCCATGGACAGCAGCGCGGCCGCCAGGCCGAGCAGCTCCTGGTCGCCCACGGGCTGCATGACACCCGACTCGCAGGCCGAGAGCACCACCCGGTGCGGCGGCCGCTCGAGCCCCTGGAGGTCGTGGACGAGCAGGGGCCCGTCGGCCATCGTGAGCGAGGAGAAGAGCGGGCTGTCCTCGCGGAAGTGACCGTGTGCGGCGACATGCGCCAGCGCCGCCCCGTCGAGCGCGACGAGCGCAGCGGCGACGGTGGCCTCATCGCCGTCGAGCACCTGGGCCTGCGGGTCGTCGGCCGCCACGGCCGGCACCTCGGCGCCGCCGCTCCCGAGACCCGGGCCGACGAGCATCACCCGACGGTCGTCGGCAGGCTTCGAGGTACGAGCCCGCAGCCACAGCCGCGCCGACGGGGTGCCCGTCACGGGTCGGCGCGCCAGCGCCGGCAGCAGCCCCCACGGGACGCCTTGGAGTGCGGCCGGGGCGCAGACCACGACCCGCTGGTCCCCGACCCCGTCGAGCGCGCTCCCGAGCAGGGCACGCTCGAGCCGGGCGCCGGCGACGTCGAGCTGCGCCCGCCGCCCACGCGCGGCCTGGCGGAGCGTGAACAGTGCGAAGTCCACCGCGGCGGCAGCGGCTGCGGCGTCACCGACCACACGACGGCGTACGCGGCCGCGACCCGCCACGAGTGCGTGCAGGACGCCGTCCACCTCGGTCAGCTCGACCAGGACGGTGTCGTCCTCTGCCAGCGCACCCAGCAGGGCGGGGACGTCGAACGAGTCCGCGGTCCGCTCACCACCTCGAGCGTGGAAGAGCCGCTGGCGGACAGCCTGCTCCAAGCGCGTCGCGCGCGCCTCGAGGCGTTCGACCGGGGCGCCTGCGACCCGCGCCTCGGCCAGCCGTTGGTGCTGCGCACGCAGCGCCGCGAGGTCAGCGGCCGTCTCCGGGTCATGGCCGGACGCGGTCGCCGGCAGCGCCAGTGAAGTAGCGCGCCAGCGTTCGGACCACCGAAGCAGCTGGCGGGCGTCACCCGACCGCAGGGCCGTGCGGGTGCCGAGCTCGGCGAGGTCCGCGCCGTGGCGGGAGGACAACGCCCGCAGTTCGTGGCTGCCGAAGGTCGCAGCATGCTCGTCGAGCGCGAGGAGGCCGCGCTCGCACGCTCGCAGAACACCACCGACCTGCCCGGCGACCTCGCGCCGCCGAGCCTCGGCCAGCCAGCCCAATGCCCGGGTGGTGCCGAGAGATGCGTGGCGGAAGACCGCAGCCTCCTCGAGCCAGCCGTCCAGCAGGCGCAGGGCCCGAGGACCACGTACGCGGCGGGCGACCCGGGCGCCGAGGAGCAGGGCCTGGGGGAGCTCAGGAGCGGCGCGCATCCGGGCCGCGTCGATGAGGGACTCGAGTCGGCGGAGCAGTCGGTCGGGTCGATCCGTTGAGTCAGCACGCGCCCAGATCGCGATCAGCTCGGCCCTCACCCAGTGCTGCTCCTGACCATGTCGCCGGTAGAGCCGGCACGCGTCCTCCGCAGCCGATCGGGCACGCGAGTGGTCGCCGGCTGCATGGGCCGCCCCGGCCAGTACGAGCAGCACGTCGGCCCGCTCGACCTCGGCCAGCGGGCGCGCTGAGAGGGCACGCTCCACGATGCCGAGGGCATCGGCGGCGAGGCCTGCGGCGAGGTAGGCGCCGCACTGGTCGTAGACGAGGTCGACGCTGGTGATGCCGAGGTCATCGAACCTGCTGCTCGCCTCGGCGTAGCGCTCCAACGCCCGCGGCAGGTCACCCTCGAGCGACGCGACCCAGCCCAGGTTCTGGACGGCGTTGGCAGCATCCCAGCCCATCCCGAGCGCGGTGTAGACGTCGAGCGACTCCGTGAACCTGCGGCGCGCGGCGTCGAGGTCGCCCAGCCATCCCCGGGTGATTCCTTCGAGGTTGAGGGCACGCGCTCGCCAGACCTCGTCTCCCGACCCGTCCAGCAGCCGGAGGGCGTGAGCCAGGTCGGCTGCACCCTCCTCGACCTTCTCGAGGTTGAAGCTGAGCACACGGGCTCGCCTCACCAGAGCTCGTGCGAGCGGCACGCCGCCGAGCGTGGCGACCGCACGGTCGAGCTGCGACAGACCGTCCCGCGTGCGCCCCGCCTGGACGAGCGTCACACCGAGCGTCGCCCTGACGTCGGCCTCTCGTTCTCTGTCCGTCCGGCGAGCCAGTGTGACGGCCCTCCGCAGTTGGAGCAGCGCGTCCTCGGTCTCACCCAGGTCTCGCTGCACGATGCCGACCACCTGGTGGCCGATCGATGCCAGTGCAGGGTCCGGGTCGGACACAAGCTCCCTCAACGCGGTGCGCCTGGCACCCGCCGGATCGGCGAAGAGCGTGCGGAGCAGCTCCTCCGCGTCGACCCGGTCCACACCGTCATCCTTGCCGATCCGACCATCAAGTTGTGGCGAAACCCTCGTCAGGGCCGCCTGTACAGCACTAGCGTCGTGCCATGGGCGACTGGAAGATCGGTGACGACCGACGGCGACGCAGCACCGACCAGCTCCGCGAGCTTCGCGAGGCCAACGACGGACAGGTGGCCTGGGACACGGAGGCACCCGCGGACTTCACCTACCTCTTCCATCCCGACCACGTGCTCGTGGGAGCCGAGGACGTGGACGAGTTCGAGGCGGCTGTCGCGCGGCTCGACAAAGACATCCTGGGTGAGCCCCCCCGACGCGACGACGTGCTCCTGCTGGGTGGCGACCTCGTGCGCTACGTGCTGGCGGAGCGCTCCGGTGGCGAGTCGGTGCCCGACGTGCTCGAGCTGCTGGAACGAGGCGGCCTGCGCCAAGGCCTCGCGTCACCCGACCACTGGGTCCACGTGTCCCCCGGAGGCGGCACCGCATGCCCGGCTGTGGAGCCCGAGGAGACCGGGCTGACCGAGCCGTGGCCGCCGGTCGCCCCGCAGGACGAGGGCCACGACGTGCGCGTCGTGGTCGTCGACACCGGCTGGAACCCTCCGTCCGGCAACGACCCCCGCACGCCCTGGCTCAAGGGAGTCGACGGCGACGACGAGCTCAACGGTCCGGACCTGCGCCCCTACGCCGGGCACGGGACCTTCATCGCCGGGGTCGTGCGCTGCATGGCGCCCCTGACGACGGTGTTCGTAGAGGGCTTCGCCATCGGCGGTGTGGGCGGTGGCGGCATCCTGGAGTCCGAGATGGTGCGCCAGCTCGAGGAAGCCATGGCCCGCAAGCCGCAGGTGATCAACCTGTCCGCAGGCTGCCGCACCCGCCTCGACCTGCCGTCGATCGCCTTCTCGCGGTTCTACCGGCGTCACCTCAAGGGCGAGGACTGCGTGCTCGTCGCGGCAGCCGGTAACGACTCG
The DNA here is from genome assembly GCF_947488025.1 of uncultured Nocardioides sp. GTDB lineage: Bacteria > Actinomycetota > Actinomycetes > Propionibacteriales > Nocardioidaceae > Nocardioides. Next base: position 370,988 of record NZ_CANKYS010000002.1, read on the forward strand.
TGGGCAGCACCGTTCTGGCCTGCCGCCTTCCCCTGGGCCGTCGGCGTGGGCTCGCTCGACCGGGACGGTCGCGTCTCGTCCTTCTCCAACTACGGCGTCTCTGCGGACGTCTACGCGCTCGGCCGCAACATCGTGAACGCGTTCCCCGACGGCACCTTCGAATGCCACGAGACGCCCAACAAGGGGGACGTGCGGGTGTTCGGCACCGGTCTGGCGCGGTGGAGCGGCACGTCCTTCGCGGCACCGATCGTGGCCGGCCTGATCGCCCGCGAGATCAGCGAGACCGGCTCGTCAGCGGCCGATGCCCGCGACGCGGTGCTCGCCCGCGCGGTCTACGACTCCGACCCGCTGGTGGGCCCCCACATGGAGCTGCGCCAGCCCTACCCCCACCCCTGAGGAAGGGCCGGCGCCTCAGAGCTCGATCCAGCGGCTGGTCGCCGAGCGGTCGCCGTCGCGCACCGTGAAGCGGACCGAACCGGTCGGCTCCGCGACGAGGGCGAAGAACCCCACCTCGTCGAGGCCGGTGGTCCAGCTCTGCCCGTCGGTCGTCTCGACCACCACCTCGACGGTCCCCATGTCACCGTCGAAGTCCAGCAGCTGTCCGCGCACCTGGCCCTCGTCGAGCTCGGCGTCGAGCGACCAGCCCTCGGCGGCGGTGAAGTAGAGGATCCGCGACGTGGCGAGCCCCCTCACCTGGGCAGCGGGCTCGTCACGCGAGTCACGGACCAGGGTGAGCATCTCCCACTCCTCGTCGAGGTCGGCGGCAGCGACGGCGGCGATCATCGTCGCGACGAGGCCGGGCGGCGGCGGGTCGTAGGTCATCCACATGTCACGCAGTTCCTCGAGGAGAGCGGCGTCCCCATCAGTCATCGCTCGCCTCCTTTCATCAGGGCGGTCCGGACCTTGGCCAGGCACCGGGCCCGGGTGGGGCCGATGCTCCCGACGGGCATGTCGAGGTCCTGGCTGATCGACTGGTAGTCGGGGCGGTCCATGAAGGCCACGACTCTCAGCAGCTTGCGGCAACGTTCGTCGACGGACGCCACGGCCCCCCAGAGCCGTGCCGCCTCGTCGTCGCGCACGGCGGACGCCTCGGCCGACTCCGCATCCGGGAGGGCGGCGTGCAGCGTCTCGTCCTGCACCGGGGTCGCACGTCGTGCGGCCCGGGCTTGCGCGGCGGCGCCGCGCCTGGCTGAGGTGATCAGCCAGGACGCGACCGCCTGTGGGTCCTCGATGGTCCGGTGGAGCCGTACGAAACCGAGCCAGGTCGCCTGGACCACGTCCTCGGCGCTCTGACGGTCGTGGCCGTAGGCCCTCACCACGTGCCACAGGATCGGCGTCATCGTGGTCACCAGCTCGTCCATCGCTCCGGCGTCCCCCGAACGCCAGGCGATGAACGCCCCACTGGCCATGTCCCACGGTGACTGCTCGGACTGCCCCTCAGTCCTTCGGTCCTCTGACATGACGACCATTGTCCCCATGTCAGCTCAGGTGCGCGTACACCCCTGCGTGATACACCTCGGACAAATGTTTTTCGGCCGGCTCCAGCACTAGAACATCAGCGTCGCGAAGGTCGCCGTCTGCACGAACCCGACCCGTGCGTACGCCGCCCGCGCGGGGGTGTTCCACTCGTTGACGTAGAGCGAGACGACCGGCGCCATGCCGGAGCCGATGACGTGGGAGACCACGGCCGCCATGCCGCTGCTCGACAGCCCCTCGCCCCTGCGGTCGGGACGGACCCACACGCCCTGCACCTGGGCGGCGTACGGCGTCACGCAGGCGACCTCGGCCTTGAAGACCACGCCCTGGTCGTCGAAGCTCGCCATCGACCAGCCCCGGCCGATCAGCTGCTGGATCCGCGCGCGGTAGAGGTCTCCCCCGCCCGCGTCGTTCTCCGGGGAGACGCCGACCTCCTCGGTGTACATCGCCACGCACGCGGGGTAGAGCACGTCGAGGTCGAGCGGCGTGGTGACCCGCACGTGGGGGTCCGCAGCGATCGTCGGGACCCGGCCCATCTCGAGGTGCGGCTGGTCGAGCCGGAGCTCGCGGGGCCTGGACCAGCGCGGCTCGATCAGCTCCCACAGCGCGGCCACCACGTCAGCGGGTCCGACGATGGTGCCGACGGTGTTGCGGCGGCGCAGCGCCACGTCGGCGAACGCACCCACGTCGTCGGGAGTGCACTGCACCGGGACCAGGTTGGCCCCCAGGTGGCAGCCCGCGACGAGCCGGTCCCCGTCGAAGCGGCCCCACACCTGACCTCCGAGCCAGCGCTCGTCGAGATTGGTGAGGCGGGCGCGGTAGTCGGCGAAGACGTTGACGACCGGGTCCTGCTCCGCGAGCGCGATGAAGGCGTCCCGGTCGCCCGGGCCCAGCACGCGCACCTGCTCGCGGGTCCTCAACACCTTCTGAGCCTAGGGGTGTGCGAGGTCGCGGGACCAGCGGGACCACCCGCTGAGGCCGTCAGGAGACGCTGACGCTGGCCTCGGCGCCCTCGATCGGTTCCATGCCCTCGGCGATGCGCATGGCCTCCTCGATGAGGGTCTCGACGATCTGCGACTCCGGGACGGTCTTGATGACCTCGCCCTTGACGAAGATCTGGCCCTTGCCGTTGCCGGAGGCGACACCGAGGTCGGCCTCGCGGGCCTCACCCGGACCGTTGACGACGCAGCCCATGACGGCGACGCGCAGCGGCACCTCCATGCCCTCGAGGCCGGCGGTGACCTCCTCGGCGAGCTTGTAGACGTCGACCTGCGCGCGACCGCAGGACGGGCAGGAGACGATCTCAAGGCGGCGCGGCTTGAGGTTGAGCGACTCCAGGATCTGGAGGCCGACCTTGACCTCCTCGACCGGCGGCGCGGACAGCGAGACGCGGATGGTGTCGCCGATGCCCTTGCTGAGCAGGTGGCCGAAGGCGACCGCGGACTTGATGGTGCCCAGGAAGGCGGGGCCGGCCTCGGTGACGCCGAGGTGCAGCGGCCAGTCGCCCGCCTCGGCGAGCAGCTCGTAGGCGCGCACCATCACGACGGGGTCGTTGTGCTTGACCGAGATCTTGAAGTCGTGGAAGTCGTGCTCCTCGAACAGGCTCGCCTCCCACACGGCCGACTCGACGAGCGCCTCGGGCGTGGCCTTGCCGTACTTGTCGAGGATGCGCTTGTCGAGCGAGCCGGCGTTGACGCCGATCCGGATCGAGGTGCCGCGGTCCTTGGCGGCCCGGGCGATCCCCTTGACCTGGTCGTCGAACTTGCGGATGTTGCCCGGGTTGACCCGGACGGCCGCGCAGCCGGCGTCGATGGCGGCGAAGACGTACTTCGGCTGGAAGTGGATGTCGGCGATCACCGGGATCTGCGAGTGCTGCGCGATCTCCGGCAGCGCGTCGGCGTCGTCCTGGCTCGGGCACGCCACGCGCACGATGTCGCAGCCCGTGGCGGTGAGCTCGGCGATCTGCTGGAGGGTCGAGTTCACGTCGGAGGTCAGCGTCGTGGTCATCGACTGGACCGAGATCGGCGAGTCGCTGCCGACGCCCACGGACCCCACCTTGATCTGGCGGGTCTTGCGGCGCGGTGCCAGGACGGGGGGCGGGAGGGCGGGCATGCCCAGGCCGACAGAAGTCATGGCCTCATCGTACGGGCCGGACGGCAGGACACCGCTGCTCGGGCACGCCTCCCGCGCACGCCCGGGCAGCGGCGACCCCCGCAGGATTCCAGAGGCCGGTAGCCCTGTCCGTCGATCACGGAGTGGTGTGGACCACCCCCCGACCAACCCGGGCGGCCTGGGCCGGCTCGCTCAGCTCAGGCGCAGGGGTACGACGATGTCCGCGACGATGAGGACCACGCCCATCACCAGCATCGCGAGCCCCACGACGTAGGCCACCGGAAGCAGCTTGGCGACGTCGACGTGACCGGGGTCCGGACGCCCGAGGAGCCGGGCGAGGCCGCGCTTGAGGCCTTCGTAGAGGGCACCGGCGATGTGGCCGCCGTCGAGGGGCAGCAGCGGCACGAAGTTGAACATGCCGATGAAGAAGTTGAAGCTCGCGATGAGGAACAGCAGCGTCACGATCTTCTCGGTGAGCGGGAACGCCTCGCTCGCCGCGGCTTCCCCGGCGAACCGTCCGCCGCCCACGATGGACACGGGGCTCTCGGGGTCGCGCTCCTGGAGCCCGACGATCGCTCGCCCGACCTCGTAGACCTTGACCGGCAGCTGGCCGAGCGCCTGGACCGTCTCGACGGTCATCGTCCCCATCTGCTCGGTCGTGTAGAGCAGGCCGCCGGTCTCGAGGCGGGACTCCGGCTGCACGCCGAGGAAGCCGACCTCGGTGAGGGTGCGGTCCTCGATGGAGGTCTGGCGCAGCGTGACGGTCGTGTTGGTCGTCAGCGTGAGCTGCTCGTCACCGCGGCGGACCTCGATGACCGCGTCGCCGTCGGCGTTGGCGCGGATCTGCGACTGGAAGCTGTCCCAGTCACGGAAGGGCGTGCCGTTGAAGCTGAGGATCTCGTCGCCGGGGCGGATCCCCGCCTCCTTGGCGGGGGTGGGCGGGTCGTCGGCGGTGCAGGCCCGGCCCTGGTCCTCGACCGGCACCACGCACTCGGGGACGGCGGCCACGACGGGCTCGACGACCTCGTCGCGGGGGTTGCCGTAGGTCGCGAAGAGCAGCGTGAAGAGCCCGAAGGCGATGGCGATGTTGACCATCGGCCCACCCGCCATCACGATCACCTTCTTCCACCACACGAGGCGGTAGAACAGCCGGTCGGTGTCGTGCTGCTTGACGTACTCCCACTCCGCGGCGCGGGCATCGGAGATCAGCTGGGTGAACATGCCCGTGTTGGATCGACGGACCTTGTGGACCGCCTCGCCGTCCTCGTCGTACGTCGTCTCCTCGACGAGGTCCTCCGCGCCCGGGGGCAGCATCCCGACGATCTTGACGTAGCCGCCGAGCGGGATCGCCTTGACGCCGTACTCGGTGTCGCCGATCTGCTTGCTCCACACCGTGGGACCGAAGCCGATGAACCACTGCGGCACCTTGCAGCCGAACTTCTTCGCCGGCACGAGGTGCCCGAACTCGTGCAGCCCGATCGAGACGAGGATCGCCAGGACGAAGGCGACGACACCCAAGGTGTAGAGCAGGGCGGACATGCGTGAAGGTCCTTCTCGGGTGGGGTCGGGTGGGGCGTCAGATGAGGGACGCGGCCTCGGCTCGCGCCCAGGCGTCCGCGGCGAGGACGTCGTCGACGGACAGGTGCTCCTTCGATGGTACGTCGTGGCGCTCAAGGACGTGTGCCACCGTGGCGACGATGTCGGGGAATCCCAGCCGGCCCTCGTGGAAGGCGTCGACGGCGACCTCGTTGGCGGCGTTGTAGACCGCGGGCGCGGTGCCGCCCCGCTCCCCCGCGGTCCGGGCGAGGGTGACGGCGGGGAAGACCACGTCGTCGAGAGGCTCGAAGCGCCAGTCGGCGGCCTTCGTCCAGTCGATCGGCGTCTCGGCGTCCGGGACCCGGTCGGGCCAGCCCATCCCGAGCGAGATCGGGACCAGCATGGTCGGCAGGCCGAGCTGGGCCACCACGGCGCCGTCGACGAACTCGACCATCGAGTGGATCAGCTGCTGCGGGTGGACGACGACGTCGATCCGGTCGAAGGGGATGTCGAAGAGCAGGTGTGCCTCGATCACCTCGAGGCCCTTGTTGACGAGCGTCGCCGAGTTGGTGGTGATGACGCGGCCCATCGCGAAGTTGGGGTGGGCGAGGGCCTGCTCGGGCGTGACGTCGGCCAGCTCGTCCGCCGTGCGTCCGCGGAAGGGGCCGCCGGACGCGGTGAGGACGAGGCGTCGCACCTCCTCGGCGGAGCCGGCGCGCAGGCTCTGGGCGATGGCGCTGTGCTCAGAGTCGACCGGCACGATCTGCCCCGGTCGCGCGCGCTCCTTGACCAGCGGGCCGCCGATGATGAGCGACTCCTTGTTGGCCAGGGCGAGCGTGGTGCCCGCGTCGAGGGCCGCGAGGGTGGGCCGGAGCCCGACCGCGCCGGTGATGCCGTTGAGGACGACGTCGCACGGTCGCCCGGCGGCCTCGGCGGACGCCTCCTCCCCCAGCCCGGAGTACGCCGGTGCGAACTCCGCGACCTGCGCCTCGAACAGCTCGGGGTTCGACCCGCCGGCGGTGAGCCCGACGACCCGGAAGCGGTCGGGGTGGGCGCGGACGAGGTCGAGCGCCTGGGTGCCGATGGACCCGGTCGAGCCGAGGATCACGATGTCGCGGGCAGTCACCGCGCCAGTCTGTCAGGGCCGCGTGCGCGGACCGCGGGTGCCGGGCTCAGCCCAGCGGCGCGTCGAACGACCAGAACCTCAGCCCGCCGACCTCGACGAGCGTGGCTCCGGCCGGCACCGGCAGCGTGTGGTCGTCCGACGCGCCGAGGGCGGCCAGGACCATGAGCGTGTCCGCACCGTGCCGGGCGAGCACCGCGTCGCCGGGTACGTCGGCGCACCCGGACGGGTCGGTGCGGCCGGCGCGCATGGCGACGTCCCACGGGACGGCCTCCTCGTCGACCGCGAACACCACACCGTCCGGGCCGCTGCGGACGACCACCTTCCCGGTCGCGCCGGGCGAGTCGTCGTACTGCGCCAGCGCGCCGACGCGGGCGGCCGCGAGCGCAGTGACGACGCCGGCGCCCTGGGGCAGGGACCCGACAGCGACCTGGTCGCCGACGTCCACGCCGAAGGCACGCATCACCCCGGCGCACGCGGCGACCTCGGTGAGCAGCCACGCGAAGGTGCGCTCCGAGCCGTCGAGGTGCGCCGCGACGTCGTCGGCACGGCCGCGGACGACGTGGAGGTCGAGGGCGTTGTAGCAGGCGTTGAGGAGGCCGGGGTGGTCGTCGGTGGGCGCCCGGAACCAGGTCACGTCCGTCGTGTCGCTCGTCATCGTCAGCCGAGCCCGTTGTCGGCGGTGGCGGCCGGCTTCGCGGGCGTGCGGAGCCAGGCGTCGAAGAAGGCGCCCAGGTCCTGCCCGCTCACCCGGGCGGCCATCTCCTCGAACTCCGCGGTGGAGCCGTTGCCGCCGCGCTGCTCCCGGATCCAGGTGCGGACGACCTGCCAGAAGACGTCGTCACCGACCCGGTTGCGCAGCGCCTGCAGCGTCATGGCGCCGCGGCCGTAGACCGCGCCGTCGAAGACCTTGGCCGCACCCGGGTCGCCGACCACCACCTGCCAGAAGGCCGAGGTCGCGTCGACGTTGTCGTAGTAGTTGCGCAGGATCGCGGCGCCGGAGCGCCCGCCGCGCGTCTCGGTCCAGCGCCACTCCATGAAGGTGGCGAAGCCCTCGTTGAGCCAGATGTCGGACCAGCGTTCCACCGCGATGTCGTCACCGAACCACTGGTGGGCGAGCTCGTGGACGACGAGGCTGGTCGCGCTCGCGCCGACCGCGGGGTAGGTGGGCCGGGTCTGGTTCTCCAGGGCGAAGCCCGGGTTGAGGCCGGTGGTGATGCCGCCGACGACCGAGAAGGGGTAGTCGCCGAGGTCCTTCTCGAGCCCGGCGACGACGGTCGGGGTCTTCTTCATCAGCCGCATGCTGGCCGCCTGGTCGCGCTCGTCGAGGCGCTCCGAGACAGCGACGAGCCACGGCAGCCCGCGGTGCGTGCCCTTCTCGATCGCGAAGTCGCCCGCGGCGAAGAACGCGAGGTAGGGCACCATCGGCTCGTCGGCCCGCCAGTGCCACTGGGTCGACGTCCTGCCCACCTCGCGGTCGCGCAGCTTGCCGTTGGAGACGACCTCGCGGCCGTTGGGCACGCGGACCTTGACGTCGACGACGGCCTTGTCGAGCGGGTGGTCGTTGGCGGGGAACCACCACGGAGCCATGTGCGGCTCGTTCATCGTGATGACCTCGTGCTTGCTGGCCAGCCAGTTCCGCTCCCCGGCGTACGAGTGTCGCGCCGGGCGGTCGTCGTACGACACCACGACCGTGTGCCTGCTGCCGGCCGCGAGCGGGCGGTCCGGGGTGATCCGCAGCTCGTGCCCGCCGTCGGTCTTCGCGAACCGCGCCTTCTCGCCGTCGACGGTCACCGTCGAGACCTTGAGGAGGAAGTCGAGGGAGAAGCTGGCGAGGTCCTGGGTCGCCGTCAGCTCGATCGCCGTGCGGCCGCTGAGCTGCTTCGTGTCGAGGACGTAGCGGTTGGAGATCTTGTAGGTGGCCACGTCGATGCCACCGTTGCCGTCGAGCGGCCAGTAGGGGTCGCCGATCCCGGACGCCCCGTCGACGGGCGCCGCGGCCCGCATCTCACCGGTGGCCGGGACGCTGGTGAGGCCCACCGCGAGGGTCGCCAGCAGTGCTACGGACAGCAGGGGCTGGGAGATCGCTCGCGTGGTCATCGTCCGAACCTAGCGCGATCAATTCAGTTGCGGGGCGCAACGTGCTCGTGGACGATGGCGCCGGCGACACCAGCCCGCCGCGTGCACCCGCACGTCGGTGCCCCGTGACCCGAGAGGAGCCGTGACATGTCCATGACTGTCCTCGGCCTGCCCGCCGACCACCTCTCGCACACACGGAGCACCCACGTTGTCCCACCTGCACACCGACCACTCCTTCCCGGAGGACTTCCTCCGGCCTGACGACCGGTCGCCCCTCGAGGGCATCGACGAGTCGTTCGTCTTCACCTACGACACCTACGCCGACGAGCTCGGCGAGGGTCAGCGCTGGTCCCGCTGGGAGGACCTCGAGGCCCTGATGAAGGGTCCGGAACCGCGCCCCGACTGGGTCGTGACCTCCAGCGGGGCCATCGACACCGAGCTCGGCGTCCTCAAGACCGGCAAGGAGGCCGACGTCTTCCTCCTCGAGCGCGAGGACCCGCACCGCCCGCAGACCGCCGTCGTCATGGCCGCCAAGCGCTACCGCGACACCGACCACCGCACCTTCCACCGGGCGGCCTCCTACACCGAGGGCCGATCGATGAAGCGCTCCCGCGACAACCGCGCGCTCAAGCGCAAGTCCACGTGGGGCAAGCAGGTCGCGGCCGGCGAGTGGGCCGTCTCGGAGTGGAACGCCCTGCGTCGCTGCTGGGAGCTCGGCCTGCCCGTCCCCTACCCGGTGCAGATCGACGAGACCGAGATCCTCATGGAGTGGATCACGGTCGCCGTCGACGGGGAGACCGAGACCGCGCCGCGCGTGGCCCAGGTCCGCCCCGAGCGCTCGGTCGTCGAGGGCTTCTACGAGCAGCTGCGCGACGCGCTCACCACGCTCGTCCAGGCCGGCCTGGTCCACGGCGACCTGTCGCCGTACAACACCCTGGCGGCGGGCGAGCGGCTGGTCATCATCGACCTGCCGCAGATGGTGGACCTCGTCGGCAACCCACGCGGCATGGACTTCCTGCTGCGCGACTGCGCCAACATGTGCGCGTGGTTCCGCTCGCGCGGGCTGGCCGTCGACGAGCAGGAGCTTTTCGGAGAGCTGATGGCGCACGCCTTCTAGGGCAGGGTCGCCCTCGGGTCAGGAGGCTCGAGGGCGAGCACCCTAGGTTTGGCCCCGTGAAGCACTCCCACGGACGCGTCGTCGACGTCACGACCCTGGCCGACCTCGACCGGAGGCTGGCGGGTGGTGCGCAGTCGCTCACGGGCTGGCGCGTGGTCGGGCTCGACCTGACCGAGCGCGGACCGGCGCTGCTGGAGCGGTCGCTGGGCCAGGCCCTGTTCCTCGGCTGCGAGTTCGCCGACGGCTACGACGACGACGTACGCCGTGCCGGAGCGATCGTGCTGCCCGACATCCCCGGCATCCCGGTCGACACCTACCGGGCCACGCTCTACTCCCCCGGCGACCTCTACGACGCACCGCGCTACGACGACACCCTCGACGCGCGCACCTACGCCTGGTCGCGGCACGGCACCAGTCCCGAGGACGCGCTCGCGATGGCGCTGCACGACCACCACGTCGACGCGGCCCTGGCCGCGTGGGTGGCAGACCGTGACGTCGTGGGCGTCATGGGCGGGCACGCCCTCGAGCGCGGCAGCACGGCGTACGCCGCGGCCGCCCGACTCGGCCACGCGCTGGGCGACCACCTGACCGTGGCCACCGGCGGCGGGCCGGGGGCCATGGAGGCGGCCAACCTGGGTGCGTTCCTGCCCGACGGCCTCGACGGCGCGCTGGCCCGTCTCGCCACGGCTCCCTCGTTCCAGCCCGACGTGGGCGCCTGGGCGCGGGTCGCCCTCGACGTGGTGGGCGATACCACCGACGGCCGGGAGTCGCTCGGCATCCCCACGTGGCACTACGGCCACGAGCCGCCCAACGTCTTCGCCACCTCGATCGCGAAGTTCTTCGCCAACGCCCCACGCGAGGCGCTGCTGCTCGAGGTGTGCACGGCGGGCATCGTGTTCCTGCCGGGCGCGGGTGGCACGGTGCAGGAGATCTTCCAGGACGCCTGCGAGAACTACTACGCCGGTCGGACCGCCGTGGCTCCCATGGTGCTGCTCGGACGTCGCTACTGGACCGAGGAGCTGCCGGTGTGGCCGCTGCTGAAGGCGCTGGCCGCGGGTCGGGTCATGGAGCCGCACGTCCACCTCGTCGACAGCGTCGACGAGGCCGTCGAGGTGGTGCGCCGGACCCTCAGCCGGCGCGACGGCGGGTCGTTGCCGGCGCGATGACGTCGCGGTAGTGGTCCACGAGCAGCTCGTTGACCGCCTGCCAGGTCCGCCCCTGCACGCTCTGGCGGGCGGCGAGCGCCATCCTGCGCCGGAGCACCGGGTGCGAGACGAGACGTTCGACGTGCGCCACCAGCTCCGCGGCGTCACCGGGCTCGTAGAGGTGGCCGGCGACGGTGTCGGCCACGACGTCGATCGGCCCACCCGAGCGCGGCGCGACCACCGGGACGCCGCTGGCCAGGGCCTCCTGGGCGGACTGGCAGTAGGTCTCGTGGCGGCCGGTGTGCACGAAGACGTCGAGGGTGGCGTAGGCCCGGGCGAGCTCGTCGCCGTGCAGGACGCCGAGGAACGCCGCACCGGGGAGCAGCGTCCGCAGGCGGGCCTCCTCGGGTCCGCCGCCGACCAGCACGAGGCGCACCCCCGGGAGCCGGTCGACGTGGACGAGCAGCTCGAGCTCCTTCTCGGCGGCCAGGCGACCGACGTACCCCACGAGCGCCTCGCCGTGCGGGGCGAGCTCGGCGTGGAGGGCCTCGTCGCGCCGGGCCGGAGTGAACAGCACCTGGTCCACACCGCGGGGCCAGCGGGCGACGGCGTCCACGCCCAGGCGGGCGAGCTGGTCGATGCTCGCGGTGGACGGGGCCAGGGTGCGGTCCACGCCGAGGTGGATCCGGCGGGTCAGCGCCTCCATGGTCCGCGCGCCGCCCGGTACGCCGTAGCGCTGGGCGAAGCCGACCAGGTCGGTCTGGTAGATCGCCACCGTGGGGATGTCGAGCGACCGGGCCGCCCGCGCGGCCTGGCGGCCGAGCGTCGCGGGTGAGGCGATGTGCACCACGTCCGGGCGGAACCGCTCCATCGTCGAGCGCAGCCGCCGACGGGTCTCCAGACCGATCCGGAAGTCCGCGTAGAACGGCAGGCTGGCGCCCCGCGCGTGGGTGACGGGGAAGCCGGCGTACGTCGCCGGGCCGGTGGGCGCGACCAGCTCGGCTGCGTGGCCCTCGGCGGCCAGGTGCTCCAGCACCCGGCGCACGGAGTTCGTGACGCCGTTGACCTGGGGCAGGAAGGACTCGGTGACCACGAGGACTCGGAGCCGTGGTGCGGAGGCGTGACGGTCGCCGGGGAGGTGGACGAGGGTGGCCGGTGCGGTGCGGCTGCGACGCCGCCTCTCGAGCAGGTCCATGCCACGGACGCTAGGGAGCGCGCCGCAACGCCACGTCCCACCCGGGCAGACGACACGTGAACGGTCACCGACGCTCCGGGACCACCCCTCGGGCTGCCGCCCGGGTCACTCCTTGGCCGCGAGCTGGCCGCAGGCCCCGTCGATCTCACGCCCGCGCGTGTCGCGGACCGTGGTCGGGATGCCCTTGGCCTCGAGGCGGCGGACGAACTCCCGCTCGTCGGCCGGGTCGGACGCCGTCCACTTCGAGCCCTCGATCGGGTTGAGCGGGATCAGGTTGACGTGCACCCAGCCCCAGTCGCCGTACGAGTTGAGCACGTCGGCGAGCAGGTCGGCGCGGTGCGCCTGGTCGTTGATGCCGCGCATCATGGCGTACTCGATGGACACGCGTCGCTTGGTGACGCGGGCGTAGTCCCACGCCGCCTCGACGGTCTCGGCGACCGAGAAGCGGGTGTTGATCGGCACGAGCTCGTTGCGCAGCTCGTCGTCCGGGGCGTGCAGGCTGAGGGCGAGGGTGACCGGGATGCCCTCCTCGGTGAGCTGCCGGATGCGGGGCACGAGGCCCACCGTCGAGACGGTGATGCCGCGGGCGCTCATGCCGAGACCGGCAGGCGACGGGTCGGTGAGGCGACGTACGGCACCGACCACGGCCTTGTAGTTGGCGAGCGGCTCACCCATGCCCATGAACACCACGTTGGACACGCGACCCGGCCCGCCGGGCACCTCGCCGCGGGCCAGCGAACGGGCGCCGGCGACGACCTGCTCGACGATCTCGGCGGTCGACATGTTGCGCTGCAGGCCGCCCATCCCGGTGGCGCAGAACGGGCAGGCCATGCCGCAGCCGGCCTGGCTGGACACGCACATCGTGGCGCGGTCGGGGTAGCGCATGAGCACGGACTCGACCAGCGCCCCGTCGAAGAGCTTCCAGAGCGTCTTGCGCGTGGTGCCCCGGTCGGCCTCCATCGTGCGCAGCGGCGTCATCAGGTCGGGCAGCAGCGCGGCGACGAGGTCGTCGCGCTGGCCGGCGGGCAGGTCGGTCATCTCGGCCGGGTCGTCGACGAGGCGCGCGAAGTAGTGGTTCGAGAGCTGCTTGGCCCGGAAGCCGGGCAGGCCCATCTCCTCGAGGCGTGCCTTGCGGCCCGCCTCGTCGAGGTCGGCCAGGTGTGGCGGCGGCTTCTTGCGGCCGCGCGGCTCGTCCATGACGAGGGGAAGGGTCTTGATCGGCTCGGTCATCGCCCCCGATCCTCCCATCCCCCGGGCGCGGGGGCCATTCAGCGGGTCGGGCGTCAGGCGTCGACCATGAAGTAGAGGACCAGGGAGGCGACGCCACCGACGACGAGAGCGGTGACGATCATGCCCACGAACATGAACTGGGCGAAGCGACGGGTCTTGCGCATCACGAGCATCGCGATCGGCAGGGCCAGCGCGAGGAGCACGAACGGGAAGAACCGCTCCGCGGTCTCATAGCTGAACAGCAGCCGCAGCAGCCCCGCGAAGGCGCCCGGCAGGGCGGTGACGAAGAGCATCCCGGCGAAGAAGCCGGTGATGCCCGCGAACGTGGGGTGGCTGTGGTGCCACCACCCGAGCTGCTCCTCGGGAGCCTCCGCGGGCTCCCGGACCTGTTCTGTCTCCACGGGACCAGCCTAGGCGTTCGGCGCCGGCGACCGGCGCTGGGCACGCGGGTCCGCTCGGTGGCAGGGACGACCTGTCCCTCAGACGTCGACGACCAGCAGGTCCGGCATCGCGAGCCCCGCCCACCGCTCGAGGTCCGGCGGCTCGCCGGTCAGGTCCGCGACGACCAGCGTCCACGCCGTGCCGTGGCCGACGAGCACCACGTCGTCGCTGCCGTGCACGTCGAGGACCCGGCGTACGGCGGCGACGACCCGCTCCCGGCAGGCGTCGAGCGGCTCCCAGCCGTCGAGCGCAGCCACGTCCGGGTGCTCGAAGGCGCGACGCACCGCTCCGACGAAGTCGTCCACCCACTCCCCCGTCCGCTCGTGCTCGCGGAGGTCGTCGAGCACACCGACCTCCGCATCCGAGAGCAGCTGGGCGGTCTGCACCGCCTTGGGCTCCGGCGAGGTGAACCACGCCGCCCGCGACGGGAGCAGGCCCGAGGAGCGCAGCGCCCACACGTCGTCGTACGCCGTGGGGTCGAGGTCCCAGGTGGCGGCGGGCACACCGGGGGTCATGGCCGGGCGTCCGTGGCGGACGAGGTGAAGGGTCACGGGGCCAGGAACTCCTTCGCTCCGCGCAGGCGGGTGGTGAGCAGGGACGCCGCCAGCGAGGAGTCGAGGCGTACGTCGACCGGGCCGGGCAACGAGGCGCGACTGGTACCGCGCAGCACGTCGGGCTCCAGGCCGTCGCGGCGGGCGATGAGGCGGCCGAGCTCGAGCCGGCTCACCGCGTCGGCACCCGCGACGTGCAGCACGCCCTGATGCGTGCCGGTGGCCAGCTCGACCAGCGCGGCGGCGAGGTCGCCGACGTTCACCGGGCACCGCCCCTCGTCGTCGAACAGCGCACCCTCCGCCCCCGCGGCGAGGGCGTGCACGAGGCGTTCGTGCTGGGAGGCCCCGTCGCCGAGGATGAGCGAGGTGCGCGCGACGACGACGTCGTCGCAGACCGAGAGCGCGGTCGTCTCCGCTGCCGCCTTGGCCGCGCCGTAGGCGGTGATCGGGTCGGGCGGAGCGGCCTCGTCGTAGTGCACGTCGGCGCCGGAGAAGACGACGTCGCTGGACACCAGCACCAGCCGAGCGCCGTGGGCGCGCGCCGCGATCGCCATGTGCGCCGCACCGGTGGCGGTGACGTCCCAGTCGGACTGGACGTAGGCCGTGTGGACGACGGCGTCGGGCCGGTGCGCTGCCAGCAGCTCGTCGACGGCGGCCCGGTCGCGGACGTCGCAGTCGGCCGAGCCGACCGCGACCACGTCGTGCCCGATGGCTGCCGCCACCACGTGCCGGCCGAGGTAGCCGGTGCGGCCGCCCGTGACGAGCAGCCGCATCAGAAGACGAGGTAGTAGAGGACCAGCCAGATCGGCGCGACCGTGGCGAGGAGCGAGTCGAGGCGGTCCATCAGGCCGCCGTGGCCGGGGATGACCTGGCTCATGTCCTTGATGCCGAGGTCGCGCTTGATCACCGACTCGCACAGGTCGCCGAGGGTCGCCATGACCGCGGCGATCACCCCGAGGAGGACGCCGACCCACCAGTCACCGCCCAGGAACGAGGACACCAGCCAGACGCCGACCGCGATGGTCGCGACCATGGACCCGGCGAAGCCCTCCCAGGACTTCTTGGGCGAGATGACCGGTGCCATCGGGTGCTTGCCGAACAGCACTCCGGCGACGTAGCCGCCGGTGTCGGAGGCGACGGTGATGGCGATGAAGGTGATGATGCCGCGCACCCCCTGGTCGTCGACGTCGAGGCCGAACGCCGGGTTGTGGCCACCCTCGGAGAGGAGCAGTGCCACGAACGAGCCGAGGAACGGGACGTAGACCAGCGTGAAGACCGCCGCGGTGGCGTTCTTGACGTAGCCGTCGACTCCACGCCGCAACAGCCACAGCATGATCACCAGCGCCGTCACCGCAGTCGCGGTCACCAGCGCCGGGGCGCCGTAGAAGTAGGCGACGACCACCATCACGACGCCACCGAGCATGAGCGGCTGCTCGGGGATGTCGATGTCCTTGGCCCCGAGGCCCTTGTGCAGCTCCCAGATCGCCACGACCACGGCTGCGGCCACGATCGCCATGAAGGCGGTCTTCCAGAACAGCAGCGACAGCAGGATCGCCCCGACCAGGACCACCGCCGAGCCGATCGCGGTGGGAAGGTCGCGACCGGCGCGGCCGTGGTCCTTCTTGATCGCCTCGGACGGCGGCTCGGGCGCGTCCGGTGCGGACGGGTCGGAAGAGGTCATCGGTGGGCGCTCAGACCTCGAGGAGCTCGGCTTCCTTGTGCTTGAGGAGCTCGTCGATCTTGTCGGTGTGCGTCTTGGTCATCGTGTCGAGACGCTTCTCCGCGCCGGTGACGTCGTCCTTGCCGACCTCGCCGTCCTTCTCGAGCTTCTCCAGGCCCTGCTTGGCGGTGCGACGGATGTTGCGCACCGACACGCGGCCGTCCTCGGCCTTCGCCTTGGCGATCTTGATGTATTCCTTGCGGCGCTCCTCGGTCAGCTCGGGGAAGACGCAGCGCAGCACCTTGCCGTCGTTGGCCGGGTTGACCCCCAGGTCGGAGTCGCGGATGGCCCGCTCGATGGCACCCATCGCGCCGATGTCGAAGGGCTGGATCAAGATGGTGCGCGCGTCCTGGGAGGTGAAGCTCGCCAGCTGCTGCAGTGGGGTCTGGGTGCCGTAGTAGTCGGCCGTGATCTTGGCGAACATGGCCGGGTTGGCACGGCCGGCCCGGATGGCGGCGAACTCCTCGCGCGTCGCCTCGACGGACTTGCCCATCTTGGCGTCGGCGTCCTTCATGACGTCGTTGATCACGGTTGCTCTCTCTCCTCGTACGTCGTGGTGCGGGTGCGCAGGCAGGTGGTCGGCCCCGGTCAGGCCGTGCTGCTCACCAGCGTGCCGATCTTCTCACCCCGCACCGCGCGCCCGATCGTGCCCGCGGTGGAGAGGTTGAAGAAGACGATGTCCATCTTGTTGTCGCGGGCCATGGCGATACCGGTGGCGTCGGCGACCTTGAGGTCGCGCGCGAGGTACTCGTCGTAGCTGAGCTGGTCGAACTTCACCGCGTCGGGGTTGGTCTTGGGGTCGGAGTCGTAGACCCCGTCGACACCCTGCTTGCCCATCAGGATCACCTCGCAGCGCGTCTCCAGCGCCCGCTGGGCGGCCACGGTGTCGGTGGAGAAGAACGGCATGCCGGCGCCGGCTCCGAAGATCACGACGCGGCCCTTCTCCATGTGGCGGATCGCGCGGCGCGGGATGTAGGGCTCGGCGACCTGGCCCATCGTGATGGCGGTCTGCACGCGCGTCTCCACGCCGTGCTTCTCGATGAAGTCCTGGAGCGCGAGGCAGTTCATCACCGTGCCCAGCATGCCCATGTAGTCGGCGCGGGCACGCTCCATGCCGCGCTGCTGGAGCTCGGCGCCGCGGAAGAAGTTGCCACCGCCCACGACGATCGCGATCTGGACGCCCGACTTGGCGACCTCGGCCACCTCGCCGGCAAGGGCGTTGATGACGTCGAGGTCCAACCCCACCTCGCCTCCGCCGAACACCTCACCGGAGAGTTTGAGCAGGACTCGCTTGTACGCCACGTGCATCCCTTCGCGCGCCTGGGTAGGTCATCCGAAACCTACCGGAACGGACGGGGCCCGACGAACCCGCGCCACCCCGCACGCGACGAGGGGCCGTACGCCGGTGGCGTACGACCCCTCGTCGGTGATCAGGTGGAGCTGGCTCAGGCGCCGACCTCGAAGCGGGCGAACCGCTTCACGGTCGTGCCGGCCTCGTCCAGGACGGCCTTGACCGACTTCTTGGACTCGGTGACCGACTCCTGCTCGAGCAGGACGATCTCCTTGTAGAAGCCGCCGAGACGGCCCTCGACGATCTTGGCGATCGCCTGCTCCGGCTTGCCCTCCTCGCGCGTCTTCTGCTCGGCGATGGAGCGCTCGGACTCGACGATCTCCGCGGGGACCTCGTCGCGGGTGAGGTACTGGGCCTTCATCGCTGCGATCTGCATCGCGGCGGCGCGGGCGGCGGTCTCGTCACCCTCGAACTCCACGAGCACGCCGACGGCGGGCGGGAGGTCGGCGGCACGCTTGTGCATGTAGGTGACGGTGGTGCCCTCGAAGTAGGCGACGTCGCCCAGCTCGATCTTCTCGCCGATGGTGATGGCCAGGTCCTGGACGACCTCGCCGACGGTCTTGCCGTCGAGCTCGGCGGCCTTGAGGGCCTCGGTGTCGGCGGCCTTGACGGAGTCGGCAACGTCGGCGATCTGCTGCGCCTTGGCGATGAACTCCTCGTTCTTGGCGACGAAGTCGGTCTCGCTCTTGAGCTCGACCAGCGCGTTGCCGGAGGTGGCGACGAGGCCTGCAGCGGTCTCGCGCTCGGCACCGCGGGCGGCAGCCTTGGCGGCACCCTTGACGCGGAGCAGCTCGACGGCCTTGTCGAAGTCGCCGTCCGTCTCGGTCAGCGCCTTCTTGCAGTCCATCATCCCGGCCTGGGTCAGCTCACGGAGCTTCTTGACGTCGGCAGCGGTGAAGTTGGCCATGGTCCTTCTTCCTTCGATCCAGGGGTTTCGCGGGGTGGCGCGGGGCGACCCGGCGGTGGGCGGGACGACTCAGGGCGCCGGCCGCGGACGTGAGCCCGCGGCCGGCGAGACCTGATCAGTCCTTCTTGTCGGCCTCGGCCTCGGCGGGCGCCTCAGCGGCAGCGGCCTCGGTCTCGGCGGGCGCCTGGGTGGCAGCAGCCTCGGTCTCGGCGGGGGCCTCGGCGGGGGCCTCGGCGGGCGCCTCGGTGGCGGCGTCGGCCGGGGCGTCGGTCGCAGCGTCAGCGGCAGCCTCGGCCTGCGGGGCCTCGGCAGCGGCACCGGTGGCCTCGGAGGCCGGGGTCTCGGCGGCGGCGTCGCCGGTGGCGGTCGCGGCAGCCTTCTCGGCGTCACCGGCGAGGAGCTCACGCTCCCACTCGGCGAGGGGCTCCTCGGCACCGACGGACTCGTCGGCGTCGCCGGCCTTGGCACCGGAGCGGGCGATGAGGCCCTCGGCGACGGCGTCGGCGACCACGCGGGTCAGCAGGCCGACCGCGCGGATGGCGTCGTCGTTGCCCGGGATCGGGAAGTCGACCAGGTCGGGGTCGCAGTTGGAGTCGAGGATGCCGATGATCGGGATCCGCAGCTTGCGGGCCTCCTCGACAGCCAGGTGCTCCTTGTTGGTGTCGACGATCCACACCGCGGAGGGGACCTTGGTCATGTCACGGATGCCGCCGAGCGTCTTGTCGAGCTTGGTGCGCTCGCGACGCATCTGCAGGAGCTCCTTCTTCGTGCGGTTGGAGCCCGCGACGTCGTCGAAGTCGATCTCGTCGAGCTCCTTGAGGCGGTTGATCCGCTGGTGCACGGTCTGGAAGTTGGTGAGCATGCCGCCCAGCCAGCGCTGGTTGACGTAGGGCATCCCGACGCGCGTCGCCTGCTCGGCGATGGCCTCCTGGGCCTGCTTCTTCGTGCCGACGAACATGATGACGCCGCCCTTGGCGACGGTCTCCTTGACGAAGGCGTAGGAGCGGTCGATGTAGGCGAGCGACTGCTGCAGGTCGATGATGTAGATGCCGTTGCGCTCGGTCATGATGAAGCGCTTCATCTTGGGGTTCCAACGACGGGTCTGGTGACCGAAGTGGACGCCGCTCTCGAGCAGCTGGCGCATGGTGACGACTGCCATGGGTTCTCCTGTGATGACGGAGTCGCTCGCCGATGTGCCCGACCTTCTGGCAGGTGCGGACCGGGAGCGGACTCCTGTTGTTTTCAGTTGCTGCGCCCGGCGGGTGCCGGGAGCCCTGACGCTCGCACGCCGGTCCGATCCCGCCGGTGGTGCTGGCGGGAACTGAGGACCGACGCCCGCGGGTGGTCCGGGATCGAGGAGCATCCCGGGCACGGTCGGCGAGCGTGCGAAGTCAGTCCGGGTGGACTGCTCCGCACATCGTAGGCCAGAGGTTCCCTGCGAGGCGAATCACTGCCGGCGGCTCCTCCGAGCGTGGTCCGAGCGTGGATCCCCCGTCCGTCGGACGTCCACAGACGGGGTGTGGGGGTCGTCGTCCACAGCCGTCGTCGGCGCCGCTCGCGCAGCGTCCGGGCCCGGCACAGGATCGGCTGATGCGAACCGTCCTCGGAGTGGTCATCCTGCTGGTGCTCGGCGTCACCGGGCCGGTGCACGCGGGCCCCGACGAGCCGGCCGGCGTGTGGCCGCTCGAGCCCCGTCCCGACGTCGTCCGTCACTTCGAGCCACCGCCCCACCCCTACGCCGCCGGCCACCGCGGCGTCGACCTGGCCGGCTCCCCCGGCCAGTCGGTGCACGCGGCCCTGCCCGGGACGGTCGGCTTCGCCGGCTCCATCGGGGGCAAGCCCGTCGTCACCGTGCTGCACGGCGGTCGACGTACGACGTACGAGCCGGTCGTGGCGTCGGTCGAGCGCGGGCAGGAGGTGGCGGCCGGAGACGTGCTGGGCCGCCTGGTGGTGACCGACAGCCACTGCTTCCCCTCCGCCTGCCTGCACTGGGGGCTCGTGGAGGGCGACGGCGACGACAAGACCTACCTCGACCCCCTGTCCCTCGTCGGCGGTGGCCCGGTGCGCCTGCTCCCGCTGTGGCGCGACGAGCCGGCCACCGTCCGGCTGCCGTGGAGCCCTCCGCTCGCGCGCTGGCGCCGCCCGGTGGACTGGGTCGCCTGAGCCGCCCCTCCCCCGTCCCATCGGGACCGCCGACGCGACCTCCGCCACCCCGGCGAGCGTCATCCCGATCAGCACCTATGGGTGCGACTTCGCACGACGCTCCCAAGCCCGCCCGTCCAGCGCTCAGGCGCGGGGGTGGGCCTGCTGGTAGGCCTTGCGCAGCCGGTCGGTCGTGACGTGCGTGTAGAGCTGGGTGGTCGCGAGGGAGGCGTGGCCGAGGAGCTCCTGCACCGAGCGCAGGTCGGCGCCGCCCTCGAGCAGGTGGGTGGCGGCCGTGTGGCGTAGGCCGTGCGGCCCGATGTCGGGAGCGCCGGGTACGTCGGCGATGCGGCGGTGCACGAGGTCACGGACCGCGCGCTGGTCGATCCGCCGGCCGCGCACCCCCAGGAAGAGCGCCGGACCCGAGCCGGCCACGAGCAGGCGCGGGCGACCCGCGGTCAGCCAGCGGTCGATCGCCCGCCCGGCCGGGGTGCCGTAGGGCACCGAGCGTTCCTTGCGGCCCTTGCCGAAGACGCGCACGACCCGGCGCTCGTCGTCGACGTCGTCGATGTCGAGGCCGACGAGCTCACCCACGCGGATCCCCGTGGCGTAGAGCAGCTCGAGCATCGCGACGTCGCGCACACCGACCGGGGTGCCGTCGTCGGCGAGGTCGGCGGCCGACCGGATGAGCGACTCGGCCTCGTCGGCACGCAGGACCGGCGGGAGGGTCTTGTGCTTCTTGGGCGATCCGAGCGCGGCGCCGGGGTCGGTCGGCAGCCGTCCGGTCCGGTGCAGCCAGGCGGTGAAGACCCGGGCGGCCGTGGCGCGTCTCGCGATCGTGGTCCGGCTGCGGCCCGTCGTCTGCAGTCTTGCCAACCAGCTGCGCAGCGCGCGCAGGTCGAGGTCCGCCACGTCGCTCGCGCCGAGCCGCTGGCAGTGGTCGAGCAGTCCGGCGATGTCGCCGAGGTAGGCGCGCACGGTGTGGGGGGCGAGGTCGCGCTCGGAGACGAGGTGTCGCTCGTAGTCGCCGAGGAGGCGGACGAAGGACTCGGGAAGATCCTCCCCGCCGTCCTGCGCAGCGGCCTCGGGCTTGCTCACCCCCGCAGCGTAGGCGGACGACGGCGTCTCACACGTCAGGCGCGAGCCGCCAGCCGTCGTCGGTGAGCTGGACGAACCGTTTCGACCTCAGCCGGCGCAGAGCCCCCTCGGTGGTGCGCAGAGGGAGCCCGCACAGGCGTGAGATCGAGTCGACCTGTGCCGACTCGCTGACCGGCACCCACTCCACGACGTTCTGCTCGGTCGGGGTCAGCCCGTCGCGCGGCCGTTCCTCACCCCGCGGCGGGTC
The DNA here is from genome assembly GCF_947488025.1 of uncultured Nocardioides sp. GTDB lineage: Bacteria > Actinomycetota > Actinomycetes > Propionibacteriales > Nocardioidaceae > Nocardioides. The sequence continues at coordinate 392,458 of NZ_CANKYS010000002.1, forward strand.
GACGAGGTGCTCCCCCGCTGCACCGATGAGCTCGAGCACCTCGGAACCGTGGGTGACCACGGTGCCCCGGCCCTCACGCAGGAAGTTGTTGACGCCCCGGGACGTGTAGCTGGTGACCGGACCCGGCACGCACATCACGTGGCGGAGCAGGCTCTCGGCCCACCCGGCGGTGTTGAGCGCGCCACTGCGCAGGGCCGCCTCGACCACGACGGTGCCGCTGGTGATGGCGGCGATCAGCCGGTTGCGGGCCAGGAAGCGCGGCCGCGTCGGCGCCGACCCCGGCGGTTGCTCGGACACGACAGCGAACTCGGCGGCGAGGTGCTGGAGGAGGGGCCGGTTCTGCAGGGGGTAGACCCGGTCCACCCCGCAGGCCAGGACGGCGGCCGTGGTGCCGTCGGCGGACAGCGTGGCGTCGTGAGCCTCGAAGTCGATGCCGAGCGCCCCGCCCGAGACGACCGGCACCCCGGAGAGCGCGAGGTGCTCGCAGACCGTGCGGGCCATCTCCACGCCGTAGACCGACGCCGCTCGTGAGCCGACGACGGCGACCGAGGTGGCGAGCTCGGTGAGGGGCATCGGACCCTTCACCCAGAGACCCGGAGGCGTGCCTCCGAACCCGTCCACGGTGATGGCGTCGTCGAGCTGGTCGAGACTGGTGGGCCACTCGGCGTCGCCCGGGACGAGGAAGCGGATGCCGCACCGCGCGGCCTGGTCGAGCTGGCGGACCGCGTCGACCTCGGCCAGCCTCTGCGCCAGCATCTCCCCGGGCTCGCCCCCGGTCGCGGCCCGCGACTTCTCCAGCGCGCGCTCCGCGCCCATCTGGCGGACGAGCGACGACGTGGTGCCGTCGCCGGGCTCCACCGCGCAGCTCAGGGCCACCCGGGCGAGGCGCTCGGCCTCGGGCACCTGGCTCGTCGGCTCGTCGCCGGGCGGCGCGGACCGCAGGTGTGCGCCATTCATGACGCCACTCGCACGACGCGCGCCGGCAGGGAGCGCGCGCTGTCGTCGGACCGCAGCACCAACGCGATCTCGGCCTCGCGCTCGCCCGGCCTCGCCACCCCTGCACAGTCGGCCACCGTCCAGGCCAGTCGCTGCACGCGAGTCAGACCGCGCCGGGTGAGCTTGCCGTCGGACAGCTCCTTGTCGATGAGCCGCTGGCCCCCGGGCTCCAGGGGCCACCGCTCCACCAGGACCGGGCCCGGGCAGGACGCGTTGAGCAGCCACGCGCAGTCGCGGAAGCGACGGGCCTGGCGCAGCCTCGCCTCGACCACCCGGGCCCGCACGTCCGCGGACGACTCCGGCTCGGGGCCGAAGGACGCCCCCCGGCGCCGGCCCTGTGGTCGTACGTCCATCCAGATGTCGACCCGGTCGAGGATCGGACCTGTGAGCTTGCGGCGGTAGTGGGAGCGCTGCACCTCGTTGCAGTCGCAGCTGCCGCCGGACAGGCCGTGGAAGTTGCCGCACGGACACGGATTGGCGGCCAGGACCACCAGCGAGCGGGCGGGGTAGGTGGCCGACTCCTCGCCGCGGGCGATCGTCACCTCCCCCGACTCGAGCGGCTGCCGCATCGCCTCGACCACGTCGGCCCGGAAGTGCGGGAACTCGTCGAGGAAGAGCACACCGTGATGGGCCAGGCTCACCTGGCCCGGCCGGACCCGTCCGGTGCCGCCTCCCAGCACGCTGGCGGCGCTCGCTGAGTGGTGCGGGGCGAACCACGGCGGACGGCGCACCAGCCCGCTCCCCTCCGGGAGGACGCCCGCGACCGAGTGCAGCGCCGTCACCTCGAGCGCCTGCTCGGTCGTCAGGTCGGGCAGGATCGTCGGGATGCGCTCGGCGATCGACGTCTTGCCGGTGCCACGCGGGCCGATCAACATCGTCGGATGACCGCCCGCAGCGGCGACCTCGACGGCGTAGCGGACGTCCTCGAGCCCGTCGAGGTCGCGCAGGTCGACCTCGGCCAGACGGTCCTCCCCGCGCCAGGTCGCGAGGGGGCTGGACGACGGTCCGACGACCGGGTCGGCCTCGGGCACCTCGGCGCCGCGGAGCACCGCGGACACCTGCGCCAGCGACCTCACACCGAAGACCGTCATCCCGGGCACGAGGCCGGCCTCGCCCGCCTGGGGCTCGGGCACGAAGACGCGGGTGATGCCGTGGGCGGCGGCGGCGATCACCATGGGCAGCACCCCGGCCACCGGGCGCAGCGCCCCGGCGACGGACAGCTCGCCGATGAACGCCCAGCCGTCGAGCAGGTCGGGCGTCAGCTCGTCGTGCTTCTTGTCTGCAGCCATGACCGCCATCGCGATCGCGAGGTCGTAGTGGGTGCCGCTCTTCGGGAGGTCGGCGGGCGCGAGCAGGATCGTCACCCGTTTGGTCGACGGCCACCGTCCGCAGTCGTTGTTGATCGCCATCCGCACCCGGTCGCGCGCCTCGGACAGGGTCTTGTCCACCCGGCCGACGATCGTGGTGCTGACCAGGCCCGGGGACACGTCGACCTGGACGTCGATGACGTGGCCGTCGGCGCCCTTGAGCGCCAGCGAGCGAGCGGTCGCGAAGGCCATCAGCCGACCCCCTCGACGTGCTCGACCTCGACCGGCCGGCCGCGGGGCGTCAGGACCCCCACCACGTCGATGCGGACGTCGTCGGGATGGCAGTCGTGCGCGAGGAGCCACCGCGCCCCGAGCCGCCTCAGCCGGTCGGCCTTGCGCTGGTCGACTGCCTCGAGCGGCTCGCCGTAGTCGGTGGAGCTGCGGGTCTTGACCTCACAGATCACCAGGACGTTGCCGTCGCGCAGCACCAGGTCGATCTCGCCCGCGTCGCAACGCCAGTTGCGGTCGAGCAGGACGAGCCCGAGCCCGCACAGGTGTCGCGCCGCGATGGACTCGCCGCGCTCGCCGAGCCGGCGACGGTGCTCGGCCGCGGGGTCGAGGGCGAAAGGAGAAGCTGCAGCTCGTCGGGCCATCGTGGGTGCCTTCCGGGTCGTGCGGGATCGGGAAGGCACCAGCACACCGTGACGCACCGACCGTGGCGGCCCGCGTCGTGCGACGGCTGTGGAGGACGGCTGCTGGGAGCCGCCTGTGGACGATTCGTGGCCATCGGCTCGCGTCGACCCCGCCACGCCGCCCGTCGGCGTACTACCGGTCACCGGCGCCGGGTGGCTCGACCTGGAGGGGTCGTCCGACACCTCGTGGGGGTTGCAACGGCCGCCAAGTGGCGGACTCCCCGCTCGAGCGGGGAGTCCCCGGTCAGTGCCGAGCCGTCCCCGGACAGACGAGCGAGGTCAGTCCTTGGGCGGGTCGATGTCCTGCGGCGCGAGCTCCTCGACGTTGACGTCCTTGAACGTCAGCACCTTCACGTTCTTGGCGAACCGCGCCGGCCGGTACATGTCCCAGACCCAGGCGTCGGTCATCGACACCTCGAAGAACACGTCGCCGCTCTCCGAACGAGCCTTCACGTCGACCTGGTTGCACAGGTAGAAGCGGCGGTCGGTCTCCACGACGTACTTGAAGATGCCCACGACGTCGCGGTACTCGCGATAGAGGGTGAGCTCCATCTCGGTCTCGTACTTCTCGAGATCCTCGGCGCTCATCGGTCCTCCTCGGTGGTGCTGTCCGGCTCGATCCCGACCCTAGCCACCTCGTCCTCGGCTACCGGCTCGAGACCCGCCGCGCGCCGCACGTTGACGAAACGCCTCCGGTGGAGAGGGCACGGACCGAGGCGGGCGAGCGCTGCCTCGTGGTCGGCGGTGATGTAGCCCTTGTGGGTGCGGAAGTCGTAGTCGGGCCACTCGTCGTGCAGCCCGACCATCAGCCGGTCGCGGGTCACCTTCGCGACGACCGACGCGGCCGCGATGCAGGCGGCGACGCGGTCGCCCTTCCACACCGCCAGGCCCGGCACGCCGAGGCCGTCGACGGGGAACCCGTCGGTGAGGACGTACGCCGGACGCGTGCCGAGGCGGGCCACCGCGCGCCGCAGCGCCTCGAGGTTGGCCACGTGCATGCCGAGCCGGTCGCACTCCTCGTTGTCGATCACCACGACCGACCACGCGAGCGCCCGGCGGACGACCTGGGCGTAGACGCGCTCACGGGCGGCCTCGGTGAGCAGCTTGCTGTCGGCGAGCCCCGGCACGATGCCTGACCTGCCCGGCGGGAGGATGACGGCGCCCGCGACGAGGGGTCCGGCGCACGCGCCCCGCCCGGCCTCGTCGACGCCGGCGATCGGGTCCAGCCCGGCGCGGCGCAGCGCGCGCTCGTAGCCGTAGATCCCGGCGTCACGACGTACGGTCACCCCGCCCGGCAGCGGCCCGGGCGGCGGCTGGGAGGAGAGCGTCACGGGGTCGGGTCCGGCACGTCCTCGAACGTGGACGGACGGGCGTTCCAGCGGAAGCGGTCGGCCGGCCACAGCAGCACGAAGACCTTGCCGACGACCAGGTCGACGGGGACGAACTCGTCCCCGGGGACGCATTCGGTCTCGTCGGACTGGCACATCTTCTGCGAGCTGTCGGCGGAGCGGGAGCGGTTGTCGCCCATGACGAACATGTGGCCGTCTGGGATCGGGCCCACGGTCCACTTCTCGTCGCACGCGCCGTTGGTCGGCATCGGGCCGTTGCAGGTCGCGCCGCCCCGCTTGACGTAGTCGGACTCGTCGAGCGGCTGCCCGTTGACGATGAGGCGCCCCTGGCCGTCGCAGCACTCGATCGTGTCGCCGGCGACACCGATGACGCGCTTCACGAGGTGGCCGCCGGTCGGGTAGAGCCCGACCTTGGCCATCACCTTGGCGACGGGGTTGGTGGGACCGGCCGAGTCGATGGGCGGGAGCCAGCCGCCCGGGTCCTTGAAGACCACGACGTCGCCACGCTCGGGCTCGCCGTCGCCCCAGTAGGACACCTTCTGGATCAGGATCCGGTCGTTGAGGATCAGACCCGGCTCCATCGACTCCGACGGGATGTAGAAGGCCTGGACGAAGAACGTCTTGATGACGATCGCGAGCACCAGCGCGACGCCGAGCAGCAGGATCGTCTCCTGCCACAGCGGCAGCTGCTTGCGCTTGCCGCGACCGGTCTTCTGCTCCGGCACCTGCTGGTTGCGACCACTCATCGCGCCATCCTCCGACTGGTCCCCCACACGCGACGACCGCGGTTCCTCGCCCGCTGAGAGGGACGAGGAACCGCGGCCATCAGAAGTCACTCGCAGAGACTAACGAGTCCCTGGTCGAACCGACGCCTCGCGGCGCGGTGCGACGGATCACGCCTCGCGGCGCTCCTTGATCTTGGCAGCCTTGCCGCGCAGGTTGCGCAGGTAGTAGAGCTTGGCGCGGCGCACGTCGCCGCGGGTCACGACCTCGATCTTCTCGAAGATCGGGGAGTTGAGCGGGAAGGTGCGCTCGACGCCGACGCCGAAGGAGACCTTGCGGACGGTGAAGGTGCGACCGATGCCCGAACCGTGGACGCGGATCACGACGCCCTGGAAGACCTGGACACGCGAGCGGCTGCCCTCGATGACCTTGACGTGGACCTTGACGGTGTCGCCGGCGCGGAAGGCCGGGACGTCGTCGCGCTTGAGGGCGGTGCCGAGGTCGGCGATGACGTTGGTCATGACGTTGCTCCTCGCGAGTGCCACAGGTCAGCCGCGGATCGTGGTGGTGATGGACTTGGCTGGTGCTCGGTGCGGCCGGCCGGCGCGCCCCCTGTGGCAGGTGCGGTACGGCGGGACCCCGGCGCGGTGCATCGGGTGATGCATCCGGGCGACCCTGGCCTCGAGCGGACCAGGAGCGAAGTCTGCCAGAGCGCGGCCGTCAGCGTGAAATCCGCTTCCGGACGTCCTTGGTGAGCACGACGGCACCCGGCGGGGCCTTCCGGTCGGCCCGCAGCCGGAAGCCCGCCTTCTTGTACATCCGCAGGTTGTCGGTCGACCCGGCGCCGGTGAAGAGGACGTACGTCGTCACCTCGGCCGGAGCGAGCCCCTCGACGAGCTCGAGCAGCGCGCGCCCGAGGCCCCGGCCCTGGAGGTCCGGGGCGACCATGACGCGGCCGATGTCCCACTCGCCGTGCGCGTCGACGCGGCCCCGGACGGCTCCGACCAGACGGCCCGAGCTCGGCTCACGAGCGACCATGACGGTCCACTCCCCCAGCCCACGGCGTACGTCGTCGAGCGACTCGCGCAGCGCCGGGATCTCCACGCCCGGGTTGGCCTCGAGCTCCTGGAGCCAGCAGGCACGCTGCAGCGTGTAGAGCTCGCCCGCGTCGGCAGGGACGGCCGGGCGCACGTCGAGGTCGGCGAGGGCGCCGACGAGTCCCGTCGCCGGCAGCAGGTCGGGGCGGCGGGCGGCCGTACGCTGCTCGGCCTGCTCCCGGCGCCAGGCGGCGATCCGGGCGTGGTCGCCGGACAGCAGCACGTCCGGGACGTCACGCCCGTTCCAGGTGGCCGGCTTGGTGTAGACGGGGTACTCCAGCAGGCCGTCGGCGTGCGACTCCTCGACCAGCGACTCGGCGTTGCCCATGAAGCCGGGCAGCAGCCGCACGACCGCCTCGGTGATGGCGAGCGCGGCGACCTCGCCGCCGTTGAGGACGTAGTCGCCGAGCGAGACCTCCCGCACGGTGCCGAGGGTCGCGGCGTGCTCGATGACCCGCTGATCGATGCCCTCGTAGCGCCCGCACGCGAAGACGAGGTGCTCCTGCTCGCTCAGCTCGTGGGCCAGCGCCTGCGTGAAGGGCTCCCCGCTGGGCGTGGTGAAGACGATGGTGGCGCCTCGTGCGACCGCCTCGAGGGCCTGCCCCCACGGCTCGGGCTTCATGACCATGCCGGCACCGCCGCCGTAGGGCGTGTCGTCGACGGTGCGGTGGCGGTCGGTCGTCCACCGCCGCAGGTCGTGCACCTCGACGTCGAGCAACCCCTTCGCGCGCGCCTTGCCGGGCAGGCTCAGCTGCAGCGGGGAGAGGTAGTCGGGAAAGATCGTGACGACGTCGATCCTCACGACCCGGCCTCGTCCGTCACCTCGTCGGGGAACGGCGACACCAGGCCCGGACGGTCGGCGACCACGACGCGGCCCGCCTCGAGGTCGACCTCGGGGACCAGTGCGGTCACGAACGGCACCAGCGCGTCGCGGCCGTCGGTCGTGCTGACGCTCAGCAGGTCCTGCGCCGAGCCGTGGACCAGGGCCTTGACGGTGCCCAGCGTCCTGCCGTCGACGTCGACGACCTCGAGGCCGACCAGCTGGTGGTCGTAGAACTCGTCGGGATCCTCAGGGGTCTCGTCGCGGCCGATGGTGGAGTGGAGCACGGTGCCGCGTGCGGCCTCCGCGGCGTTGCGGTCGGCCAGCTCCTCGAAGGTGACCAGGAGCGTGCTCTGGTGCCACCGGGCGCGTGCGACCGTGAGGCTCGACGGACGCCGGTCCGCACCGGCCGGTGCCTCTGCTCGCAGCGTCGTACCGGGGGCGAAGCGCCGGTCGGGCTCGTCGGTGCGTACGTCGAGGGTGACCTCGCCGCGGATGCCGTGGGGCTTGCCGATGCGGCCGACCACGACCTCGATGTCCCGCTGCTCCTGATCGCTCACGGGTTTCAGGGTAGAGGGACTCGCCGGTGAGTCTCCCAGCGACTCAACCGCGAGGGGCTGCGCGCGGGATCAATGGGGAAGGTCGTGCGTGATATGTCATGGCAAAGCTCCCCACTCGTCGAGAAATGACACCGACCCGGCAAGGATCAGAGATCCCTGCCGGGTCGGAGTGGAAAGCGGTGCTGCCGCCTGCAGTCGGTGCCAAGTGCTACCGGCGGCGGTCGGTGTCCACGAAGTCCACCCGCGCGCCGCCGCGGCCGGCGAGGGCCGAGACGACGGTGCGGAAGGCGGTCGCGGTGCGGCCGTTGCGGCCGATCACCTTGCCGAGGTCGTCGGGGTGGACCCGGACCTCGAGGATCGAGCCTCGACGCAGCTGCTTGTCACGGACCGTGACGTCGTCGGGGTGGTCGACGATGCCGCGCACCAGGTGCTCGAGAGCGTCGGCGAGCACGTCGCTCACGCCTCGCTCTTGCCGGCGTCCTCGGCCGTCACCGTCTCGGCGGCCTCAGCAGCGTCGGCGGCACCCTCGGGGGTCTCGGAGGCCGGGACCTCGGCGGGCGTCTCGGCAGGCGCCTCGGCGGCCGGCTCGTCGGCCGGCTCGTCGGCCTTCTTGTCGGCCTTCTTCTTGGTGGTGGTCGCGGAGCCCTTCGACTCGGCGGACACCTCCTTGAGGGCCTCGTTGAAGATGTCGAGCTTGGAGCGCTTGGGCTCCTTGACCTTGAGGGTGCCCTCGGTGCCCGGCAGGCCCTTGAACGTCTGCCAGTCACCGGTGACCTTGAGGATCGCCTCGACGGCCTCGGAGGGCTGTGCGCCCACGCCGAGCCAGTACTGGGCGCGGTCGGAGGTCACCTCGATGAAGGAGGGCTCCTCCTTCGGGTGGTACTTGCCGATCTCCTCGAGCACCCGACCGTCGCGCTTCTTGCGCGAGTCGACGACGACGATGCGGTACTGCGGCACCCGGATCTTGCCCAGGCGCTTCAAACGAATCTTGACGGCCACGTTTGTGGTGTCTCCTCAGGAATTGTCGTGGGTGAGGGACCGTTCCCAGGTGGGGTCACCGGTGCTGGTCCTTCGAAGGGCACTGCGTCGCTCGGATGAGAGGGTCCGGACGCGCAGGACACGAGGGACGATTCTGCCAGACGGTGGCCGCGCGCGACCAATCCGGTGCGCGGACGGCGTACGCCCGGGGCTCAGGCGGCGCCCAGGCCGATGAACGCGCGCACGGCCTCGGCCCCGGTGACGCGGATCGGCTCGGCGTCCCGGACGAGGTCGTCGGGGGTCAGCACGAGGCCCTGGTTGAGCGCGAGCTCGCCCTCGCGCCGCTTGAGCCGGCTCACCGAGGTGGGTCGGTAGCCGACCTTGCGCGAGACGGCGAGCGACGCCGGGTTGTCGACGAAGGCCGCCGAGGTGATCTCCTCGAAGCCGAGGTGGTCGAAGAGCAGCTCGCACATCGCCCGGCGCATGGCCGTGCCGAACCCGCGACCCTGGAACTCGCGCCCGAGCCACGACCCGGTCTCCCCCGTCCTCGTCACAGGGAAGTTCCGGGCCGCGACCCCCTGTGCGCCGATGACCCGACCGTCGAGGAGCACCGCGAGGTCGAGGCAGAAGTCATCCGGCGAGAAGGTGGAGCGCTTGCCCCAGTGGTACGCAGCGGTGTTGCGGGCGAGCTCACCGGGCGGGGCGGCGGTCCAGGGGAAGTAGAACGGCATCTCGTCCGGGGGGTGGATGCCCTGCTCAGCGAGGTCGCACAGCTCGAGGATGAGCTCGTCGGACAGGCCCCGCAGCTCGAGCGGGCCGGCCTGCACGTGCAGGCCGAGAGGTGGGAAGAGGTCGACGAGGGTGCTCACGCGCCCATCCCACCCCGCCGCGGCACCGCTGCTCAAATCGGTTTGGTGCCGGCAGTCGTCCGGCGTGCGGATACCACACACCGGAGGCTCGGGCCATGGCTCGAAGTGACCCCACGAGATGACCACCCTCGCCGACCTGCGGACCTCGGTCGAGGCGGCCGACAGCACCGTCGACACCCGGGCCGTCCGCAAGGAGCTGCGCTCCTTCCGCGTGGAGAACTTCCGCATCGTGGTCAACGTCGTGAGGAAGGTGGAGGGCCTCGAGGAGGCCGCAGCCGCCGACGCGGAGGCCGTGACGCACCTCGCGGCCGCGGAGGCCGCCGCGCTGGAGATCACGGCCACCAGCACCAAGGCCGACCTCCGTGCCGTGCGCGAGCACGTCAAGGCCGCCCAGGCCGAGCTCGACGGCGAGGCCGCGACCGCCTGATCACCGTCGCTCTCCGAAGGGCGGTCACCCGGACGGGTGGCCGCCCTTCGTCGTCGGTGCGGTCAGCCGACGACTGCACGCCCGCGCAGCACGATCGCCGTCGGCGTGCGGAGCACGGACAGGTCGGCGCGCGGGTCGCGGTCGTAGACGACGAAGTCGGCGGACGCGCCCTCGACGAGACCGTCGACCCCGAGCCACTCGCGGGCACGCCAGCTGGCCGCGCCGAGCGCGTCGTGGGCGGGCATCCCGATCCGTACGAGTGCCTCGATCTCACCGGCGATGTTGCCGTGGCGGCTGATGCCGCCGCCGTCCGACCCGGCGTAGATCGGCACGCCCGCCTCGTAGGCCGCCATGATCGTGGCGGGCATGCGCGCGTAGAGGTCGGTCATCGTGTCGGCGTACGCCGGGAACTTCTCCTGCCCGGCCGCAGCGTGCTCGGGGAACTTGTCGAGCTGCATGACGGTCGGCACCAACCGGGTGCCGTGCTGGACCATCGCGTCGATGAGGTCCTCGGTGAGCCCCGTGCCGTGCTCGATGCAGTCGATGCCCGCCTCGATCAGGCCGGGCAGCACCCCGTGGCCGAAGCAGTGAGCCGTCACCTTGGCGCCCTCGGCGTGGGCGGCCGCGATCGCGTCGGCGAACGCCTGCGCCGGGAACGACGGCGTGAGGTCACCCTCGTCCCGCGAGATCCAGTCGCCGACGAGCTTGATCCAGCCGTCGCCGTTGCGGGCCTCCTGGGCGGCGTACGACGCCAGGTCGGCCGGCTCCACCTCGTGGGCGTAGCCGCGGATGTAGCGCTTCGTCGCGGCGATGTGCCGCCCGCACCGGATCAGGCGAGGCAGGTCGTCGCGGTCGTGGATCCAGCGGGTGTCGGCTGCCGAGCCGGCGTCACGGATGAGCAGCGCCCCACCGTCCCGGTCGGCGATCGCCTGCCGCTCGGTGTCCGTGTCGTCGGTGGCGCCGAAGTCGTCGAGACCGAGGTGGCAGTGCGCGTCGACCAGGCCCGGGACGATCCAGCCCTCCGCCGCGGTGTCGGCCCCCGCCTGGGGCTCGTAGGTGATGCGGCCGTCGACGACGTAGAGGTCGCGCGACTCGCCGTCGGGCAGGACCGGTCCGCGGAAGCGCTGGGCTGGCTCGAGGGGCATGGTCGGCACGCTATCCGCACGCCCTGAGGACCGGCGCGCGCCGATGCCCAGTTATGGGCATGACGTCGGACGACAGCGAAACCACGATGGAGGGCACGGTGTCCGCGGCGATCGATCCTCGGGACGCAAAGGGTCCGTGGGCCGGGAGAAGGAGCGTTGCCGTGCCCGTACCTCGACGTCTTGCCGTGCTGGTGACGCTCATCCTCGCGTCGACCGCCCTCGCCATCGTCACCGCAGCGACGCCCGCAGCGGCCGCGCCGTGCGACCCACCCGTGGCCAACCCGGTGGCGTGCGAGAACACCCTCCCCGGCAGTCCTGAGAGCGAGTGGGGGATCACCGGCGCCGGGTCCACCTCGATCCAAGGCTTCGCGACCGACATGAGCGTCGACCAGGGGCAGACGATCGGCTTCAAGGTCGACACCAGCGCGACGTCGTACCGGCTCGACATCTACCGGATGGGCTACTACGGCGGCGACGGCGCTCGACGGGTCGCGACCGTCACTCCCACCGTTCTCACCAATCAACCCAACTGCCGCAACGACGTCGCAACGGGCCTGGTCGACTGCGGCAACTGGACCCAGAACGCGGCCTGGTCCGTGCCGACCACTGCCGTCTCGGGGATCTACTTCGCGCGGCTGGTGCGCACCGACGGCACCGCCGGCGCCAGCCACGTCTTCTTCGTGGTGCGCGACGACGACGGCGGGTCGGACCTGCTGTTCCAGACCTCCGACACCACCTGGCAGGCCTACAACACCTACGGCGGCAACAGCCTGTACACCGGCGCACCGGCCGGACGCGCCTACAAGGTCAGCTACAACCGCCCCTTCACGACGCGGGGCAACGCGCCCGAGGACTGGGTGTTCAACGCCGAGTACCCGACGGTGCGGTTCCTCGAGGCCAACGGGTACGACGTCAGCTACAGCTCCGGCGTCGACACGGACCGCCGCGGTGCCGAGCTCCTCGAGCACGAGGCGTTCCTGAGCGTCGGGCACGACGAGTACTGGTCCGGCACCCAGCGGGCGAACGTCGAGGCGGCCCGCGACGCCGGCGTCGACCTGGCCTTCTTCTCCGGCAACGAGATGTTCTGGAAGACCCGGTGGGAGTCCAGCATCGACGGCTCCGGGACCTCGCACCGCACGCTCGTGTCCTACAAGGAGACGCTCGCCAACGCCAAGATCGACCCGCAGCAGAACACCTGGACCGGCACGTGGCGCGACCCGAGGTTCAGCCCGCCGGCAGACGGCGGTCGCCCTGAGAACGGCCTGACCGGAACCTGGTTCGCGATGAACTGCTGCGCGATCGACATGGTGGTGGGCCAGGCGGACGGCCAGATGCGGTTCTGGCGCAACACCCGCGTGGCGACACTGGCGGCCGGTGCGACGACGACGATCGGCGACAACGTCATCGGCTACGAGTGGGACGAGGACCCCGACAACGGGTTCCGGCCGCCGGGCACGTTCCGGGTGTCGCAGACCACCGGCAGCGGCGACCGTCTCCAGGACCAGGGCAGCTCCTACGGCCAGGGACAGGCCACCCACGCGATGACGACGTACCGGGCCGCCAGCGGCGCCCTGGTCTTCAGTGCCGGCACCATCCAGTGGGCGTGGGCGCTCGACGGCAACCACGACCGCGGCTCGGCCGCGCCCGACACGGCGGCGCAGCAGGCAACGGTGAACCTCTTCGCCGACATGGGGGTCCAACCGGACACGCTCCGGCCCGGTCTGACGACCGCCACGGCGTCGACGGACTCCGCTGCACCCACGACGACCATCACCTCGCCGGCGTCGGGGGCCACGCTCCCGGCGGGCTCACCCGTGACCATCAGCGGGACAGCCACGGACAGCGGTGGCGGCCGCATCGGCGGTGTCGAGGTGTCGACCGACAACGGGGCGACGTGGCGGCGGGCCACCGGACGTGGGTCATGGAGCTACACCTTCACGCCGTCCACCTCGGGAGCGTCGACGCTGCGTGCACGCGCGGTGGACGACAGCGCGAACCTCGGCACGGCCGCGACCACCAGCGTCACCGTCGGGACCGCGCCCACCTCGTGCCCGTGCACGATCTGGCCCGGCACCGCGACCCCGGACCGCACCGACCCCGATCGCGATCCCGTCGAGGTCGGCGTCAAGTTCCGCACCTCCGTCGACGGGCTCATCACGGGCATCCGCTACTACAAGCCCACCGAGACCTCGGGCACCCACGTCGGCTCCCTCTGGACGAGCACCGGCACCCGCCTCGCGCAGGTGAGCTTCACCAACGAGAGCGCCAGCGGGTGGCAGCAGGCCACCTTCGCCACCCCGGTGCCGGTCACCGCTGGGACGACCTATGTCGCCTCCTACTTCTCGCCCACCAGGTACGTCGTCAGCTCGCGCTACTTCCAGAACGCCGGCACCACCCGGGGACCGCTCACGGCGCTGCAGGACGGCGTCAGCGGCGGCAACGGCGTCTACCGCTACACCACGACGCCCGGCGCGTTCCCCAACCAGACCTGGCAGAGCGAGAACTACTGGGTCGACGTCGTCTTCACCGAGGCCAACGACACCACCAAGCCGAGCGTCAGCTCCCGGACGCCCGCACCGGGGGCTTCCGCGGTCCCGGTCGGCACCGACGTCACAGCGACCTTCTCCGAACCGGTCCAGCAGTCCACGATCGCCTTCGAGGTCCGTGCCCCCGGTGGCACCGTGGTGCCCGCAACGGTGTCGTACGACGCGGCGACCCGGACCGTCACCCTCGACCCGCAGTCGGCCCTGGCGGCCACCACGTCGTACACCGTGGCGCTCGACGGCGCCCGCGACGCCGCCGGCAACCAGATGGACGCGGTCACGTGGTCCTTCACGACCGACACGCCGGACACGACGAGTCCCACGATGTCCGGGCGCACCCCGGCGACCGGTGCCACCGGGGTGGCGCTCGGGGTCTCGCCGACGGCGACGTTCAGCGAGGCCGTGCAACCGGCGTCCGTCACCTTCGAGCTCCGTGGCGCCGGCGGCGCCCTGGTCGCCGGCACCGCCACGTACGACGGCCCGACCCGCACGGCAACCCTCGACCCGAGCAGCAACCTGGCGGCCAACACCACCTACACGGCCACGGTCAGCGGCGCCCGGGACGCCGCGGGCAACCAGATGGACCCGGCGTCGTGGTCGTTCACCACCACCGCCGTGACGTCGGGGTGCCCGTGCACGATCTGGCCGTCGTCCGCAGTCCCGGCCAGCACGGACCCCGACACCAGCTCGGTCGAGCTGGGAGTGAAGTTCCGGTCCAGCAGTGACGGCTTCGTCACCGGCATCCGCTACTACCGCCCCAGCCAGTCGACCGGGACCCACGTCGGCAGCCTGTGGACCCGGACGGGCACGCGACTGGGCCAGGTCACCTTCACGGGCGGCACGGCGAGCGGCTGGCAGGAGGCGACCTTCGCGACACCGATCGCAGTCACCGCCGGCACCACCTACGTCGCCTCGTACTACACACCCAGCCGCTACGTGGCCAACTCGGCCTACTTCGCCACCTCGGCCACCACCCGAGGGCCGCTGACGGCCCTGCAGAACGGCACCGACGGCGGCAACGGCCTCTACCGCTACACGTCCACGCCGAGCACGTTCCCGGACCAGACCTTCAACAGCGAGAACTACTGGGTCGACGTCGTCTTCGAGGACGGCCCCGACACCACGAAGCCCACCGTGACCGCACGGACCCCCGCCCCCGACGCAACCGGCGTCGTGGTCGGGACCGACGTGACCGCGACCTTCTCCGAGCCGGTGCAGCAGTCGACCCTCGGCCTCGAGCTCCGCGCGCCCGGCGGCGCCCTGGTCACCGGCGCCACGACCTATGACGCCGCGACCCGCACCGCGACGCTCGACCCGGGCGCGGCCCTCGCAGCGAGCACTACCTACACCGCCACGGTCACCGGGGTCCGAGATGTCGCCGGGAACGTGATCGACCCGGTCTCGTGGAGCTTCACCACCGACGCACCGGACACGACCACGCCCACGCTCAGCAGCCGCTCCCCCCTCTCCGGCGCCGGCGGGGTGTCGACGGCCGTCAGCCCGACGGCGACCTTCAGCGAACCGGTCCAGGCGAGCACGGTCACCTTCGAGCTGCGGACTCCTGGTGGCGCGCTCGTCGCGGGGACGACGTCGTACGACGCAGCAAGCCGCACGGCGACGCTGGACCCGACGGCGAACCTCGCCGCGAGCACGACCTACACCGCCGCGGTGAGCGGCGCCCGTGACGCAGCGGGCAACCAGATGGACCCGGTGTCGTGGACCTTCACCACCGCCGCCACGACCTCGAGCTGCCCGTGCACGATCTGGCCGTCGACCGCCACGCCGGCGGGCACCGACCCAGACACCAACGCGGTGGAGCTCGGCGTGAAGCTCCGTACCAGCACCGCTGGGTACGTCACTGGCATCCGGTACTACAAGCCGACCCAGAGCACTGGCACCCACGTCGGTTCGCTGTGGACCGCATCCGGGACCCGGCTGGGCCAGGTGACCTTCACGAGCGAGTCGGCGAGCGGCTGGCAGCAGGCCACGTTCGCTTCTCCGATCCCGGTCAACGCGAACACCACGTACGTGGCGTCGTACTTCACCCCCAGCCGTTACGCCGTCAACAGCGGCTACTTCGCCAGCAGCGGCACCACACGGGGCCCGCTGACCGCCCTGCAGAACGGCACCGACGGAGGCAACGGCCTCTACCGCTACACCACCACACCGAGCACGTTCCCCAACCAGTCCTTCAACAGCGAGAACTACTGGGTCGACGTCGTCTTCTCCGAACAGGCCAACGACACGGTCCCGCCGACGGTGGTCTCCCGCGTCCCGGCTCCTGACGCGACCGGCGTCGCCGTGGGTGCGCGCCCGAGCGCGACGTTCAACGAGCTCGTCACCGGGTCCTCGGTCTCCATGGTGCTGAGGACGGCCGATGGCCAGGTGGTGCCGTCCGCTACGGCGTACGACAACGGCACGTCGACGGCGACCCTGACGCCCACGACCGACCTCACCTACACCGCCTCCTACACGGTCGAGGTGAGCGGCGCCCGTGACGCCGCCGGCAACACCATGGCCCCGGTCTCGTGGTCGTTCCAGACGGCGGCGGAGCCGCCGCCCGGGATCGAGGACGGACCGGGCGGGCCGATCGCGGTGGTCACCAGCACCGGCAATCCGTCGTCGTCCTACCTGTCGGAGATCCTGCGAGCGGAGGGCCTCAACGAGTTCGCCAACGTGCGGGTCTCCACCCTCAGCGCCACGACCCTCGCGCCCTACGCCGTGGTCGTCCTCGGCGACGTGACCCTCACCGACGTCCAGGTCACGGCCCTGACCGACTGGGTCAACGCGGGCGGCAACCTGGTCACGATGCGACCCGACAGCCGCCTCCACAGCCTCGCCGGGATCACGGCGCAGTCGGGGACGGTGGCTGACGGCTACATCGCCGTCGACGCCGCGACGGAGCCCGGCGCGGGCATCACCACCGACACCATGCAGTTCCACGGCACCGCGAACCGCTACTCCCTCAACGGCGCCACAGCCGTGGCGACGCTGTACTCCAATGCGACGACCAGCACCGGGCTGCCCGCCGTGACGTTGCGGAGCGTGGGCAGCAACGGCGGACAGGTCGCCACCTTGGCGTACGACCTGGCCCGCTCGGTCATCGCCACGCGTCAGGGCAACCTCGCCTGGGCCGGTCAGGACCGCGACGGCGCCACGCCGAACCGGTCGAACGACCTCTTCTTCGGCGGCACCGCCACCGACTGGGTCAACCTGGCCAAGGCGCACATCCCGCAGGCGGACGAGCAGCAGCGGCTGCTGGCCAACCTCGTCACCGTCACGGCACGCGACCGGTTCCCGGTGCCTCGCTTCTGGTACTTCCCAGGCACCCACAAGGCCGTGGTCGTCGCCACTGGCGACGACCACGGCAACGGCGGCACGCCCGGGCGCTTCAGCACCTACGCGTCCGCGAGCCCGTCGGGCTGCTCCGTCGCCCGCTGGGAGTGCCCACGGTTCTCGTCCTACATCTTCCCCAGCACGCCGATGACCAACGCCCAGGCGGCCGGCTTCCAGACGCAGGGTTTCGAGGTCGGGCTGCACCCGCAGAGCAACTGCACCAACTTCACGTCGTACCAGGCCCTGGAGGACACCTACACCAGCCAGCTCGGCACGTGGCGCGCGAAGTACACGTCGCTGCCCTCGCCGACGACCAGCCGCTACCACTGCATCGTCTGGAGCGACTGGGCCTCGCAGCCGAAGGCTGAGCTCGCCTCGGGGATCCGGCTCGACACCAACTACTACTACTACCCGGGTTCGTGGATCGCCGACCGCCCGGGCTTCATGACCGGGTCCGGGATGCCGATGCGGTTCGCCGACACCGACGGCTCGATGATCGACGTCTACCAGGCGGCGACGCAGATGACCGATGAGTCCGGTCAGACCTATCCCTTCACCCCGAACACCCTGCTCGACCGCGCGCTCGGCAGCCAGGGCTACTACGGCGCCTTCACCGCCAACCTGCACACCGACGCGGCCTCGACGTTCGAGGACACCCAGGTGCTGGCGTCGGCGCAGGCACGCAACGTGCCGGTGATCGCCGCCCGCCAGCTGCTCACCTGGACCGACGGGCGCAACGCCTCCTCGTTCTCGGGCCTCAGCTGGAGCGGCGGCGCGCTCTCCTTCACCGTCGGAGTCGGTGCCGGCGCGACCGGGCTCACGGCCATGCTGCCCACCGCGGGGCCGGGAGGCGCCACCCTCAGCGCCGTCACCCGAGGCGGCACGGCCGTCCCGTTCACGACGATGACCGTCAAGGGCCAGCAGTACGCCGTGTTCCCGGCCGTGGGCGGCGCCCACCAGGCGACGTACACCCCGGGCGGCGGCACCAACCAGGTCACCGCCGCGAGGGCCACCACCGACGACGCAGGCGCGACCTCGCTCGCATGGACGACGAGCGACCCCGGGACGACCGTGGTGCGGCTCGGCACCTCTCCGGCGGACCTGGGCGACGCGGTGGTCGTGAACGGACGCACCACCGAGCACCTCGCCGAGCTCGACGGCCTCGACCCGGCGACGCGCTACCACTACGTGGTGGAGTCGCGAGGCCCGGACGGCGAGGTCGTGCGGTGGCCGGCAAGGGGCACCGCACCGGCGACCTTCACCACGCCTGGCCCGGACCGTCGAGCACCCCGCATCCGCGACGTCCGGGTCCGACCCATGCCGGACGGCACGGCCCGCATCACCTGGCGCACGGACGAGCCGGCCACCTCGCGGGTGCGCTACGGCCGGTCCGGCCGCATCCCTCGTGGCCTCGGGCTCGACGCCCGGCTGTCGCGTCGGCACGTCGTGGTGGTGACGGGCCTCGCGGCGCGCCGCACCTACACCGTCCGGGTCAGGTCGAGCGACGGCGCCGGCAACGTCGCACGCGCCCGGACGACGCGGTTCCGGTCCCTCGCGCCCGGCCTGGCGATGTTCACCGTGGAGGACTTCCGCACCGGCGGGACCGACGGCCGGATGCGGCTCGACGACCAGGGACTGGGCTCCCTCACCCTCACCGGGCGGGGCTCGGGCACCTACACCTCCCGGGTCGTCGACTCCGGGCGCAAGGCGGCCTGGAAGCGGCTGGTCCTCGATCGGGACGAACCGGCCGGTTCACGGATCCTGGTGCGGGTCCGGTCCGGCGACCGGCCGAGCCCGGACGGCACGTGGTCGGGCTGGCGGCTCGCGGCGCCAGGGGTGGAGGTCGGGCTCGAGGGCCGCTACGTGCAGTACGCGGTGCACCTGTCCGCGTCCACGACGTCCCTGCCCGTCGTGCGCGGCATCGGCATCACGCGCACCGGTGGTGGCGCCGGACACTGAGCCTCGACGTCACAGCCGGTCGAGCAGCCAGGACGGGCTGAGCACCTGCGCCGGCGCGACGTTGGCGGCGAGCGCCCGGTCGGCGGTCACCACGACCACGTGGCCACCGGCCTCGCCCGCACGGCGCGCCTGCTCCCGGATCTCGGCGTCCCCGTCGCGCGCGGCATGGACCGTGCGCACGTGGGCGTCCCGGCCGGCCTTCACGCCGCCCTTGGCCTGCCCCTCGAGCACCAGCACGATCTCGTCGTACGCCGTGTCGGCGACCAGGAGCCGCTCGTGCAGGCGCCGCGCTGCTCCGGCCCGGTCCTTCCACCACCCGTCCGGCACCGACCCGACGACGTTGGCCCCGTCGACGACCAGCGTCGAGGTCATTTGAGGAACTGCGAGAAGTCCTTCGGCAGGTTGAGCTGCTCGGCGGCCTTCTCGTAGTCGACGTCGGCGCCGTCGGGGTTGCCGAAGGGGTTGGCGGACTTGTCGGCCGACGCCGCCTTCTGCTGCGCCTTCTGCTGGGCGGCCTTCGCGGGGTTGCCCGAGACGCGCTTCTTGCCCTTCTTGCCCTTGCCGGCCTGCGCGGCCTGGCGGGCACCGGCCCGCTTCCCGCCGCCGATGCCCGGCATGCCGGGCATCCCGGGCATCCCGGGCACGCCACCGCCCTTGGCCATGGACTCCATCATCTTGCGGGCCTCGAAGAAGCGGTCGACGAGCTGGTTGACGTCGGAGACCTGGCGGCCCGACCCGGCCGCGATGCGGGCACGGCGCGAGCCGTCGATGATCTTCGGGTTGTCGCGCTCGGCCGGCGTCATCGACTGGATGATCGCCTGGATCCGGTCGATCTCGCGCTCGTCGAAGTTCTCGAGCTGGTCGCGGAACTGCCCCATGCCGGGGAGCATCCCCATGATCTTGGTCATCGAGCCGAGCTTGCGGATCTGCATCATCTGCTGGAGGAAGTCCTCCAGCGTGAAGCCGCCCTTGGTGGCGAGCTTCTCGGCCGCCTTGAGCGACTGCTCGGAGTCGAACGCCTTCTCGGCCTGCTCGATCAGGGTGAGCATGTCGCCCATGTCGAGGATGCGCGAGGCCATCCGGTCGGGGTGGAAGAGGTCGAAGTCGGTCATCTTCTCGCCGCTGGAGGCGAACATGACCGGCTTGCCGGTGATCGAGCGGATCGACAGCGCGGCACCGCCGCGGGCGTCACCGTCGAGCTTGGTCAGCACCACGCCGTCGTAGCCGACGCCGTCGAGGAAGGCCTGCGCGGTGGTGACCGCGTCCTGGCCGATCATCGCGTCGACGACGAAGAGCACCTCGTCGGGCTGCACCGCGTCGCGGATGTCGGCGGCCTGCTGCATGAGCGTCGCGTCGACACCGAGGCGGCCGGCCGTGTCGATGATGACGACGTCGTGGAGCTTGCGCTTCGCCTCCTCGATCGAGGCCCGCGCGACCTCGACCGGGTTGCCCGTGCCGTTGCCGGGCTCGGGGGCGAAGACGGGCACGCCGACGCGCTCGCCGTTGACCTCGAGCTGCTGGACGGCGTTGGGGCGCTGGAGGTCGGCCGCGACGAGCAGCGGCGTCTTGTCCTGCTCCTTGAGCCACAGCGCCAGCTTGGCCGCGAGGGTGGTCTTGCCGGCGCCCTGGAGGCCGGCGAGCATGATGACGGTCGGCCCGCTCTTGGCGTAGCGCAGGCGGCGCGTCTCACCGCCGAGGATCGTCACGAGCTCGTCGTGGACGATCTTGATGATCTGCTGCGCCGGGTTGAGGGCGCCGCTGACCTCCTCGGAACGGGCCCGCTCCTTGACGGCGCCGACGAACTCCTTCACCACCGGCAGGGCGACGTCGGCCTCGAGCAGCGCGATGCGGATCTCGCGCGCGGTGGCGTCGATGTCGGCCTCGGAGAGCCGGCCCTTGCCGCGGAGGTTCTTGAAGGTGTCGGCAAGGCGGTCGGAGAGTGTGGCGAACACGGTGTGGGTCTGTCCCTCGCATCGGTGGTGGATCAGGGTGGAGCACGGTCTGGTACGACGACCAAGACTAACGGCCGCACCCCGTCCGGGCTCAGCCGACGAGGTCGACCCCCCGAGGTCAGCCGCCGAGCGCGGTGCGTACGGCGTGGGCGGCGGCCGCGGCCCGCTCCTCCGTCGGGCGCACCCCGCCGACCTCCTGGACGTAGAAGACGTCCACCGCCTGCGGCCCGAGCGTGGAGACGTGGGCGGAGGCGACCGTCAGCCCCAGCCCGGCAAGGGTGGTGAGCACGCGGTGGACCACGCCGGGGCGGTCGGAGGTGCGGATCTCCAGCACCAGCGAGGCGCGGGAGGCGTCCGGACGGACCTCGACGATGGGGGGCAGCTCGCCGTCCGGTCGCGCGGACAGGTCGGGGAGCCGCTGGGTCCCCTCGACGACGCGCCTGATCCGCTCGCGCACGACGCTGGCGTCGAGGTAGGCGTCGGGCACCTCCCACGCGCTGACGGCCCACTCGCCCTCGGCGTCGACCTGCGACCAGGCGCGGGCGGCGTGCACCGGCACCCGCAGCGCGGCGAGGCCGCCGGCGACGTCGGCGAGCAGGCCGACCCGGTCGGCTGCGACCACGGTGACGGTGGCGCCCACCTCGTGCGGGGTGACCTCGACCGACACGGCGGTCGGGTCACGGCGTACGGCGTCGGGGACGGGCAGCGACCCGACCGGGGCGACCTGCGCGATCTCGGCGCCGAGCGCGTGGCCGGCCCGGGAGACGAGACGGTCGACCAGGGACGCCCGCCACGTGGTCCAGGCCGCCGGTGAGGCCGCCCTGGCGTCGGCCTCGGTGAGGGCGCGCAGGAGCTCGAGGCTGGCCGCGTCGGGGACGTGGGTGAGCAGCTCGGCGGTGGTGGCGGGGTCGTCGGGGTCGCGGGTGGTCGCGAGGTCCGCGAGGAGGAGGTGCCACCGCACGAGGGACGCGACCACCTCGGCGTCGAGGTCGGTGAAGCCCATCCGGGCCACGACCTTGCGGGCCAGGGGCTCGCCGGCCACCGAGTGGTCCTGCAGCGAGCCCTTGCCGATGTCGTGCAGCAGGGCGGACACCAGGAGCAGGTCCGGCCTGCGGACGGTGCGGATCAAGGCCCCGGCCTCCGCGCACGTCTCGACCACGTGACGATCGACGGTGAAGCGGTGGATCGCCGAGGCGTGCGGGAGCAGCCGGATCTGCTCCCACTCGGGCAGGAACGTCTCGATGCCCTCGACCTCGTCGAGGGTCTCCCAGACCGGCAGCAGCCCCGACCCGCTGGCGAGCAGGCGGACCAGCGCGTCACGGGCGGGAGCCGGCCACGGCACGGGCAGGGGGGCACCCTCCCGCACGAGGCGGGCGGCGGTGGTGGGCGCGAGCACCGCGTCGCGGCTCGCGGCCTCCGCCGCGGCGCGGAGCAGCAGCGTGGGGTCGTCACCCGGTCGGGTGCCGGCGTCGAGGACGACCTCGCCGCGCGAGAGGGCGATGCCGGGGGCGATCCGCTCGAGGGCGGGCGTGCGGCGCCCCCGCTCCCCCGTCGACCGGGCCATCACGGCGTCCGTACGCCGCCACGCCAGGCGTGACAGGTGCCCGATGCGGCGCCCGAGCGAGCGCACGTGGCGCTGGGCCGCCCCGGCGTCGGCGAGCCCGAGGCGCTGGGCCAGCGGCTCCCACATCTCGGGCGCGATGCGGTCGGCCGGTCGGCCGGCGAGGTCCTGCACCTCGTCGCGGACGTCGAGGAGCATCTGCCGCGCGGCCTCGAGCGCCGGGGTGGAGGCGTCGACGAGCCAGCTGGCCTCGATCGCCTTCAGCACGCCGGCGTCCCGCAGGCCGCCCTCGGCCTCCTTCACGTCGGGCACCGAGGCATGCGCGAGCTCGCCGGTGACGTCGTGGCGCTTGCGGGTCATCACCTTGAGCTCCGGGAGCCGGGTCCGGGCCTGCCGGCGCCAGTCGGCCAGCATCGTCGTACGCAGCCGGAGGCTGAGCCCCGGGTCGCCGGCGAGGTGCCGGGCGTCGAGCAGCCCGAGCGCGACCCGCAGGTCGGTCGCCGCCTCGAGCACCTCGCCCATCGAGCGGACGGAGTGGTCGAGGCGGCGCCCGGAGTCCCACAGCGGGTACCAGAGGGTGGCACCCAGGTCGCCGAGGTCGACCCCGTCGTCGTGGACCAGGACGACGTCGAGGTCGGAGTGCGGGGCGAGCTCGCCCCGGCCGTAGCCCCCGACGGCGACCAGGGCCACCCCGGTGACGGGCCCGCCGGAGGCGGCGTACGCCTCCCGGCAGAGCTCGTCGGCCGAGGTGGCCCTGGTCTGTCGATCTGCTGCGGTCACTGGAGGATCCCCGAGAGGGTCGCCATCAGAGCGCGGACGCGTCCTGCTCGCCGGTGCGGACCCGGACGACGGTCTCGACCGGGCTGACCCAGACCTTGCCGTCGCCGATCCGACCCGTCTGCGCGGTCTTGACGACGATCCCGACGACGTCGTCGGCGTCGGCGTCGTCGACGACGATCTCGATGCGGATCTTCGGGACGAGGGCGATGTCGTACTCCGCCCCGCGGTAGACCTCGGTGTGGCCCTTCTGGCGGCCGTAGCCGCTGACCTCGGACACGGTCATCCCGGCGACCCCGAAGGTCTCGAGCGCCTCGCGGACGTCCTCCCACTTGTGCGGCTTGATCACCGCGGTCACGAGCTTCATGCGCTGGCTCCTTCGGTCTTGGTGTTCGTGGCGGTGGGTGCGGCGGCGGGCGCGGTGGAGGCCGCAAGGACGCTGCCGCCGCCGCTGGTGCCACTGTGCAGGTCGTACGCCGACTCGCCGTGCGCGACGAGGTCGATGCCGTTGACCTCGTCCTCCTCGTCGAGGCGCAGACCCATCGTGTACTTGATCGCCAGGGCGATGAGGGCGGTCAGGACGCCGGAGTAGATGACCGCGACGACCACACCGAGGGTCTGGTCGCCGAGCGAGCCGAACCCGCCGCCGTAGAGCAGTCCGTCGACCCCGCCAGCGCCCTCGGCCGTGGAGAACACGCCGATCAGGACGGTGCCGACGACGCCGCCGACCAGGTGCACGCCGACCACGTCGAGCGAGTCGTCGTAGCCGAGCTTGTACTTCAGGCCCACGGCCCAGGCGCAGACAGCACCGGCCGCGAGGCCGATCGCCACGGCACCGGAGAGGTTGACCGCGCCCGCGGCGGGGGTGATCGCGACCAGGCCGGCGACGATGCCCGACGCGGCACCGAGGGACGTGGCCTTCTTGTGGATCAGCCGCTCGACCAGCAGCCAGCCGAGGATGGCGGCCATGGTGGCCAGCGTGGTGTTGGCGAAGGTGCGGCCGGTCTCGGACATGAAGCGCTCGGTGAACGCCTCGCCCTCCTCGCCGGCGAAGACGATCGAGCCGACGTTGAAGCCGTACCAGCCCATCCAGAGCAGACCGGCGCCGAGCATGGTGAGCGTCAGGTTGTGCGGGCGCATCTGCTCGCGCGGCCAGCCGATGCGCTTGCCGAGCAGCACCACGAGCACGAGGGCCGCGACGCCGGCGTTGATGTGGACCGCGGTGCCGCCGGCGTAGTCCTGGGCGCCGATGCGGCCGCAGACGAGCGAGTCCTCGGTGCAGCTGAAGACCATGTGGGCCATCGGGAAGTAGACGATCACGGACCAGAGCGGGACGAACACCACCCAGGCGGAGAACTTCAGCCGGTCGGCGACCGCGCCGCTGATCAGCGCGGCCGTGATGATCGCGAAGGTCATCTGGAACATGACGCCGATGTAGGTGTCGGTGGTGACGCCGTCGAGCCACAGCAGCTCGAAGGGGTTGGCGAAGAAGGTGCCGTCGCCGCCGAATCCCATCGACCAGCCGACGGCGACGTAGAGGATGCCGACGATGGCGGCAGCCACGTAGGACATCATCATCATGTTGAGCACGGACTTCGACCGCGACATGCCGCCGTAGAACAGGGCCAGCGCGGGCACCGTCATCATCAGGACGAAGGCAGTCGCCACCAGCATGAAGGCGTAATAGCCGTCCACAGGACCTCCAGAGTTCGAGCACGAAACGAAACGGGGTGGGCACCCGGGCCATGACGCCGGTGTCATGACGGTGCCCACGTGTTGACCCGCAGCCTGTGCGGGCGAGGTTTCACCGGGCCGCGACGGATGTTGCGTGCACGCAACGGAATGGACCCTCGTGTTACGGGTGTGTGAACGGATCGACGCCGGACGGCGCCTTGTTAGGGTTCGGCCGTGTCCAGACTGGCCGTGATGGCGCACTACGACGTCGCCGGGGAGCTGCGGCCCCACGTGCGTGGTCAGGTGGAGGCGCTGGCCGCGTCGGTCGACACCCTGCTGGTCTGCACGACGGCCGACCTGCAGGACTCCGCGCGCGCCTGGCTCAACGAGCGGGCGGTCGTCGTGGAGCGGGCCAACTACGGCTACGACTTCTTCAGCTACAAGGTCGGCCTCGACGCCGCCGGCGACCTCTCGGCCTACGACGAGGTCGTGGTGTGCAACGACACCTACGTGTTCGCCCTCGACTCCTACGCCCCGGTCTTCGACGAGATGGCGACCCGCCCGTGTGACTTCTGGGGTCTCACCGCGGCCGAGCGCCTCGCGCCGCACATCCAGTCCTTCTTCGTCGCGTTCCGGCCGTGGGTCGTCTCCTCGCGCGCGTTCACCGCGTTCTGGGAGGAGATGGAGCCGATCTCCAAGCGTCGGCAGGTCATCCGGCGCTACGAGATCGGGATGTCGAAGCGCCTCTACGACGCCGGCTTCGTCTCCGACACCTACTTCGTCGAGACGTCGGAGGACCGGCGCATCGCCCGCGAGCGGATGCGCTGGTGGGCCGCGCACCGCTCCCACTTCCCCCGCACGCGCGCCGAGGTCCGCGAGTGGCGCGAGCGGGCCAACGAGCCGTGGAACCCCGCGCGCAGCCTGGCCGACCGGGTGCTCGACGACGCCCGGCTCCCCTACGTCAAGATCGACACCCTGCGCTACGACCCCTACAACCTCGACGCCAAGCGACTGCTCGAGCTCTGCGAGCGCCGCTTCCCCCAGCGCTTCGAGGGCGTGCGCGACTTCCTCGAGGAGACCGCGCAGTACTACCCGCTGCGCGACACCGAGCGGTTGCTGCCCACGCCACTGGCCCTCGAGCCGCTCTTCCCGAGGGTGAGGTACTCCGATGCGCGGTGAGCGTCGCCGTCCGAGCCAGGTGCGGCTCGACGACGCCGCCGAGGTGATGGTCGCCTCCGGGCTCGTCGACGTCGACTACGTCGCTGCCCAGCTCGGCGCCACGTTCGGCTCGCCCCTCGAGGCGGCCCGCGCCGTCGTCGCGGCGGGTGACGTCTCGCCCCACCCGCTCTTCGAGGCCCAGTGGATCGGCCGCCGCCGCTCCTGGCAGCGCGCGGGCCAGCACCCCGTGCTCTGGTACGTCGCCGAGCGCCGGCGCCGCAACCGCATCGCGCCCCACCCGCTGGTCGACCCTCGGATCATCTTCGCGGCCTACCCCGAGGCCCGGCACCACCCCTACGGCGCACTGTCCTACTGGCTCTCGGCGTCCGGGCCGGGCACCCCGTTGCCCACGCGCATCCTGCCCCGCAAGGTCTCGTGGTCCACCTACCGTGCCGCCGCCATCGACGCCGCGACGCAGTGGCGCGAGGAGGTGGTGCGGGAGCGTCCGCAGCTCGTCGGCCCCACCCCCGCACTCCCCGACTCGCTGCGAGCCTCCCCTGCGGTGACCTCGCCTGCGGTGACCTCGCCTGCGGTGACCGTGGTGATGGCCGCCCAGGACACCGGCCCGCTCGTGCACCGCACCGTGGCCTCGCTCCAGGCGCAGTCCTTCACCGACTGGCACCTCGTGGCCGTCGACCGCGGCTCCGTCGACGACACCGCCGCCGTGTTGCAGGGCGTGGCGGCCTTCGACGACCGCATCACCGTCGTGCGCGAGTCGCGCTGCGGGGAGGCCCGCGCCCTCAACGTGGCACTCGAGCACGGCACCGCCGAGCACGTCGCCTTCCTCCCGCTCGGGCGCGAGTGGCTCCCCGACATGCTCGGCGACCTGCTGGCGCACGCCCACGACAGCGGGGCGGCAGCGGTGGTGGCGGGCGCCGGGGCGGTGGCCCGCTCGCGGCACGAGCTCCTCGGCGGGCGCCCGGTCGACCTCGCGACCGCGCTCCTGCGGCGTGACGCCGTCAAGGACGTCGGCGGCTTCGACGAGGGCCTCGACGGGGCGGTGGAGCGCGACCTCGTGCTGCGGCTCACCCGCGACCACGAGCCGCTCGCGGTCGACGTACCCGTCCTCCGGCGCCCCGATCCCCCGCAGACCGGGTTCGCCGACGACTGGGACTCCGTCGTCCTCGAGCGCCAGCTCGTCGACTGGGACGCCGCCGCGACCCGCGCGACGGACGAGGCCGTGGTCAGCCACGTCATGCCGCTGGGGCCCGAGCCGCGGCGCACCGTGGAGTGGCTCGGCTCCGTGCCGCGCGAGGGGGCGGAGCTGGTGCTCGTGGGCGTGCGCATGCGCCGGGCCCACCACGTCCTGGCCGCCTCGATCGCCACGGTGATCTCCGGCGCCCGCTTCGTCTCGGTCCCCGCCCCGGTCTCGATGTCCGTCGCCACCAACGTCGGCCTCGCGCACGCGACCGGCAGCACGGTGGTCCTGGTCCGGCCCGAGGCGATGCCGCCGCGCCAGCCGATCGCCGAGCGGCTCGCGGGCGTGCTGCGCGAGCCCGGGGTCGGCCTGGTGCAGCCGCTGGTCGTCGACCTGGACGGCGTCGTGCTCAGCGCCGGTGCGCGCTTCAGATCCGACAACCCCCACCCCGAGCTGTTCCTGGCCGGCCTGCCGACCAGCGACGCCCTCCGGATCGGCTGCTGCGAGATCCCTGCCCCGGCCGGGCCGGTGGTGGCCCTGCGCACCGAGACGGCCGTCGCGCTGGGCGGGCTCGACGCGCGCTACCACTCCGCCCTCGCCGAGACAGACCTCGGCCTGCGGGCCCACCGCGCGGGACGCGGGGGGTCGGTGCTCGTGCCCGACGCGGTGATCACCTCCCGCACCGCCTACGCCGAGCCCGAACGGCTCATCGGCGCCATGTCGTCGTTGCGCTCCACCGTCCTCGCCGGACCGCCCCCGCCGGCCGACCAGTCGCGAGACCGGCTGCGCGCAGCGGGCCTCGAGGTCACCGACGAGCGGAGCCGGCGGGTCGCCGCCGACCCCGAGGACCGGACCGCACCGTCGGTCCTGGTCCCCGAGCTCGTCGTGCGGGCCGTCGAGGGCATCCGCGAGTCGCCCCCACGCCTGCGGTGGGCCGTCGACATCGCCGCGCCCGCCGCCCAGCGCGGCGACCGGTGGGGCGACACCTAC
Source organism: uncultured Nocardioides sp. (assembly GCF_947488025.1). GTDB lineage: Bacteria > Actinomycetota > Actinomycetes > Propionibacteriales > Nocardioidaceae > Nocardioides. The sequence continues at coordinate 420,569 of NZ_CANKYS010000002.1, forward strand.
TTCGCACGCTCGCTGGCCGACGCCCTCGAGCGCCGCGGTCAGCACGTCGCCGTCGACCGTCGCGACGCCCGGCAGCGCGACTCACGCGACCACGACGACGTCCTGCTCGTGCTCCGGGGCCTGGACCGCGTCACGCCGCGACCGGGCCTGCTCAACGTGGAGTGGATCATCAGCCACCCCGACATGATCACGCCCGACGAGGTCGCCGGCTTCGACCTCGTGTACGCCGCCAGCACGAGCTGGTCCGAACGCGTGAGCCGCGAGTGGGGCACGCCCGTCACGTCGCTGCTGCAGTGCACCGACACCCGCTGGTTCCACCCGGACCGGGCCGAGCCCGACACCGGTCCGGCGCTCCTCTTCGTCGGCAACTCGCGTGGCATCTACCGGTACGCCGTCCGCAGCGCCCTCGCGATCGGCGCCGACCTCACCCTGCACGGCAACGACTGGACCGACTTCGTCGAGCGCGACCAGATCGCCTCCGGCGGCGTCGACAACCGTGAGGTCGGCGTGCTCTACGCCTCGGCGGGGATCGTGCTCAACGACCACCACCTCGACATGCGGCGCGACAGCTTCGCCTCCAACCGGCTCTTCGACGCTGCCGCCTGCGGCGCCCGGATCCTCAGCGACCGCATCGACGGCCTCGAGGAGATCTTCTCCGGCCTGGTGCTGCCCTTCGACAACGAGCACGAGCTGGCGCGCCTGGTGGAGCCGCCCTACGACGCCTTCCCCGACAACGCCGCCCGGCGCGAGATCGCGACCCGGATCATCGCCGAGCACAGCTTCGACAAGCGCGCCGAGACCCTGATCGACGACGCCGTGCGCGCGCTGCTCGCGCGCCGCTGACGGCGTACGAGCTCCGTGCAGGCCCCGGAGGGCGGGTCGTCAGGCCCTCCCTGAAGATGTCGGCCCGTGCAGGGCCTGACAGGTTCAGCCGAGCAGGGCGTCGACGAACGCGGCCGCGTCGAACGGCGCCATGTCGTCGGGGCCCTCGCCGAGACCGACGAGCTTGACCGGCACGCCGAGCTCACGCTGGACCTGCACCACGATGCCGCCCTTGGCGGACCCGTCGAGCTTGGTGAGGACGATGCCGGTGACGTCGACGATCTCGCTGAAGACGCGGGCCTGGATGAGCCCGTTCTGGCCGGTGGTGGCGTCGAGGACGAGCAGCACCTCGGTGACGTCGGCCTGCTTCTCGATGACGCGCTTGATCTTGCCGAGCTCGTCCATCAGGCCGGCCTTGTTCTGCAGGCGGCCGGCCGTGTCGACGAGCACTGTGTCGACGCCGTTGTCGACGCCCTGCTTGACCGCCTCGAACGCGACGCTGGCCGGGTCACCGCCCTCCGGGCCGCGCACGACCTCGACGCCCACGCGCTCGCCCCAGGTGGCGAGCTGGTCGACCGCGGCAGCGCGGAACGTGTCGGCGGCACCGAGGGTGACCGACAGGTCCTCGGCGACCAGGATGCGGGCGATCTTGCCGACGGTAGTGGTCTTGCCGGCGCCGTTGACGCCCACGACGAGCACCACGCCGGGCTTGCCGTCGGTGCCGGTCACCTGCACGCGGCGGTCGAGGTCGGTGCCGACGAGCTCGATGAGCTCCTCGCGCAGCACCTCGCGGGCGTCGGGCGAGGTGCCGCCCTCGACCCGCAGGCGGGTGCGCAGCCGCTCGACGAGGGCCTGGGTGGGCGCGACGCCGACGTCGGCGGTGAGCAGCGTGTCCTCGATCGCCTCCCACGTGTCCTCGTCGAGGCGCTCACGGCTGAGGAGCGCGAGCAGCCCCTTGCCGAGCCCGCCCTGCGAGCGCGAGAGCCGCTGCCGCAGGCGCACGAGGCGCGACGCCGTGCTCTCCGGCTTCTCGACGACCGGCTCGGCCGGGGCCTCGACGACCGGCTCGGCGGTGTCGACCGCCGGCTCCGGCGGTGCCCCGGTCGCGACGTCGGACTCGGTCGGGGGCGGCGCGATGACGTCGGTGCGGCCTGTGGGCGGCGGCACCTCCTTGCGCCGGCGTCCGGACGTCAGCAGCCCGGCGAGCGTGAGCACGCCGACGACCGCGATGGCGATGATCAGATAGAGCCAGTCACCCATGGGGCCAATCCAATCAGAGGGCCACGACGCGCCGGAGGCGGGTGAGCACCCCGGCCTCCCGACGAGGGTCCTGGACCGCCAGCCGAGCCCGCAGGTCGTCGCGCTGGGCGACGAGCCGGTCGGCCCGCTCACGCTCGCGCGCGAGCCAACCCTGGGCCTTCGCCAGGTCGGCGAGCACCGCGTCGAAGGCGGCGGTCAGCCCGGACCCGGCGCCTCCGGCCAGCATCGGCGAGGCGGTCCCCTGCCCCGGGTGCACCACCCACACGACCTCGTGGGGCATCAGCCGGAACCACCGCACCGCCGACTCCCCCACCAGCGCCGGCGGGGTGACCCGCACCGACGCCAGGCCGGCGTCCGCGAGGCGCGAGTCGAAGTCGTCGCCGTACCAGCGCACGTGGTCGTGCTGGCCGAAGCGCCGGGTGCGCTCCTCGGGCGTCGCCGAGGGGTCCTCGTCGGTCGCGACGCCGGTCCTGATGGGCACCTCGAGCAGCGCGATCCCGCGCGGGCTGAGCACCCGCGAGATCTCACGCATCGCCGCGCAGTCGTCCGGGACGTGCTCGAGCACGTGGTAGCAGACCAGCAGGTCGACCGAGCCGTCGCGCAGCGGGAGGTGGGTCAGGCTGGCCAGCGCGTCGACGTCGCGCGCGTCGTAGCCGGCGTCCAGGCTGACCCGGCGGCGGGCCTCGAGCCGGTGGAGCAGCACCTTCGATTGCCGCGAGGGCGCGATCTCGACCACCGTGTCGAGGTCGCGCAGCTCGGGCGACAGGACGCCGAGCAGGAGCGAGAGGAAGCGGTGCCGCTCGAGGCTGCCGCACCGGGGGCACTTCGCATCCGGACGCCCGTCGGGCCCGGGCCGGAAGCTGCGCGACACCATCGTCCCGCAGGCCGCGCAGTAGCCCGTGGGGACGTCCTGGCGGGAGCCGGTCACCTCTCGCACGCTAGTCCGCGGGCAGGCCGCCGCGAGGCGCCACGCCGGGGGTCACCCGGTCGCAGGGGTCAGACGCGGGACTCGGAGTCCTCGAGCGTCGGCAGTGCGTCGACACCCTTGCGCATGGCGTCGCCGAGCTGGGGAGCGACCGGCATCTCCTCGCCACGGTGCGGGTAGGCGACGTACACAGCCACGGCCGCGGCGACGAGCACGCCGAGGGACATCATCAGGACGATCGCGAGCACGGGGTTCCTCCGAGGTGGGCCGGGCGGTTCTCCTCCACGGTGGCACACGACAGGTGGCCGTCTCGCGTCGGCGCCCGCCCCGGGCGCGTCGGGGTGAGGACGCTCACCCCTGCGGGCGGAGCAGGGGTACGACGGCCGCGCGCACGACGTCGGGCATCGGGGTCGCCGGCCGGCCGCCGGCGCCGCGTGAGTTGTCGACGTCCACGTGGACGAAGCGTCCCTCGGCGGCCGCCTCGTCGGACGCGCCCTGGAACAGGCCGATCCGGTAGACGATCGAGCTCGTCCCCACCTTGTCGACCACGAGGCCCATCTCGATCGGGTCCGGGAAGCCGATCTCGCGGAAGTAGCGGCACCCGGTCTCGGCGACGACCCCGATCTGCGGCAGCGCGCGCACGTCGACCCCGGTCGCCTCGTAGAGGTAGGCGTTGACCGCGGTGTCGAACAGCTCGTAGTAGGTCGCGTTGTTGAGGTGCCCGTAGGCGTCGTCGTCGCGCCAGCGGGTCGTCGCGGTGCGCCACGCGACGTAGTCGGAGCGCGTGGGGCGGGGGGTGCGGCTCACGCGGACTCCGCGTCACGGAGTCGCTGGCTGATCACGGCCGAGACTCCGTCGCCGCGCATCGTGACGCCGTAGAGGGCGTCCCCGACCTCCATGGTGCGCTTCTGGTGGGTGATGACGAGCAGCTGCGAGTTCTCGCGCAGCTCCTCGTAGATCTCCAGCAGGCGGCCGAGGTTGGTGTCGTCGAGCGCCGCCTCGACCTCGTCGAGGATGTAGAACGGCGACGGCCGTGCCTTGAAGAGGGCCACCAGGAAGGCGACCGCGACGAGCGACCGCTCGCCGCCGGACAGCAGCGAGAGCCGCTTGACCTTCTTGCCCGGCGGGCGGGCCTCGACCTCGACGCCGGTGGTGAGCATGTCACCGGGGTTGGTGAGCACCAGGCGCCCCTCGCCCCCGGGGAACAGCCGGGCGAAGGTCTGGTCGAAGGCCTTCTCGACGTCGGCGTAGGCCTCGGTGAAGACCTGCTCCACGCGGCTGTCGACCTCGCGGACGATGTCGAGGAGGTCCTTGCGCGTGCGCTTGAGGTCCTCGAGCTGCTCGGTGAGGAACTTGTGCCGCTCCTCCATCGCCGAGAACTCCTCCAGGGCGAGCGGGTTGACCCGGCCGAGCATCGACAGCGCACGCTCGGCGGACCGCAGGCGCTTGACCTGCTCCTCGCGGACGAAGGCGGTGGGCTCCGGCGGCTCCTCCCCCTCGGGCACCTCGCCGGTGAACGGGATCGGCGTGGTCGGGCCGTAGTCGCCCACCAGGCCGTCGGGGTCGAGCCCGAGCTCCTCCAGCGCACGCTCCTCGAGCTGCTCGATGCGCATCTTCTGCTGGGTGCGGGCCATCTCGTCGCGGTGGACCGAGCTGACGAGCTCGTCGTGCTCGCGACCGAGGTCGCGCAGCCGGGTGCGCACGGCCATCAGCTCCTGCTCGCTCCCCTGCCGGGACTCCTCCACGGCGGCGCGCTCGTCGGCGGCCAGCATGACCGAGCGCTCGAGCTGGTGGAGGACGACGCGGACGGCGGACGCCACGGCCTCGGCCGCCCGGCCCTCGCGGATCAGCCGCTCCCGGCGCTCGGCGGCGCGGGCCCGCGACTCGCGCTCGGCCTGCGCGGCGCGCAGGAGGGAGTCGGCGCGACCGTGGAGCGCTCGGGCCCGCTCCTCGGCGGTGCGCAGCGCGAGGCGGGCGTCCATCTCGGCCTGCCGGGCGTCCCGGGCCGCCGCGGCGAGCCGCTCGCGCTCGGCGGTGTCGGGCTCCTCGTCGGTGACGTCCTGGGCGGCCGCGAGCCGCGCCTCGAGGTCGACGAGCCCGGCGAGGGCGGCCTCGCGGGCCTCCTGCGCGGTGGCGATGGCGCGCTCGAGCCGCTCGGCCTCGCCCTTGGCGGCGCGGGCCTGGGAGCCGTACTGACCGAGCTCCTCGGCCACGGCGGCGAGGGTGGCGTCGGACTCGTGGAGCTTGGCGAGGGCGACGTCGACGCGCTTGAGGGCGTCGTGACGGGCGGCCTCGAGGCGGGAGATCTCGAAGCCGAGCCGCTCGGCGGAGGCGGTCGCCTCGGCGAGCCGGGTGCCGGCCTCGTCGACGGCCGCCTGGATCTCGATCAGGCTCGGCTGGCTGGACGAGCCGCCGGCCGCGAAGTGGGCACCGAGCAGGTCGCCCTCGCGGGTCACGGCGACGACATCGGGGAGGTCGGAGACCAGCCGCCGGGCGGCGGGGAGGTCGTCGACGACGGCGACCTGGTGGAGCAGCCGCACCAGCGCGGGGCGTACGTCGTCGGGCGCGGACACCACGTCGACGGCGTAGGCCGCGTCGTCGGGGAGCGCCGGCCAGTCGCGGTCGGCGGCCGGTGCGCCGCCGAGCAGCATCCCGGCGCGACCGAGGTCGTCGTGCTTGAGGTGGGCGATGGCGTCGACGGCCGAGCCGGCGTCGGACACGACGACCGCGTCGGCGGCGGCGCCGAGCGCGGCCGCGACGGCCGTCTCGTAGCCGTGGTCGACGTCGAGGAGCGCCGCGACCGAGCCCAGCAGTCCTCCGACCTCGTCGGTCGCGGCGAGCAGCGCCCCGGCGCCGTCCTTGCGGTTGAGCCCGATCTCGAGCGCGTCGCGACGGGCGACGAGGCCGGCGCGCTCACGCTCGGCCTGCTGGGCGTCGTCGCGGGCCTTGGCGAGCTGCTCCTCGATCTCGTCGAGGGCGGCCACCGCGTCCTCGTGCTCGGAGTCGAGGCCCTCCTCGCCCGCGTCGAGGCCGGCGACCCGGGTCTCGAGGGCGGTGAAGTCGCGCTGCGCCCGGTCGGCGCGCGTGACGGCTTCCTCGCGGGCATCGGTGAGCCGCTGGATCTCCGCGTCAGCCGCCTCCGAGCGGGACGTCAGGGCGTTGACCTGGCCGGTGAGCCGGGCGAGCCCCTCGCGCCGGTCGGCGGCGGCGCGCTGCAGGCCGACGATGCGCTTGTCCTCCTCGGCCGCGGCCTCCTCGGCCGCGCGCTTGGCGACGACGGCAGCGTCGAGGGACGCCCGCTGCTGCTCGACCTGCTCGGCGATCTCGGCCTCCTGGCGGCGCACCCGCTCGGCCTGGGCCTCCAGGTCGTCGGGGTCGCGCCCGGAGTCGACGGTGTCGCCCTCGGCCGCGCCGGCGGCGTTGCGGATGCGCTCGTCGGCGAGCGAGGCCGTGCCGCGCAGCCGTTCCTTCAGGCCGGACAGGGCGAACCAGGTCTCCTGCGCGGCGGCCAGCCGGGGCAGGTCGTCGCGCAGCGTGGCCTCGAGCCGTGCCTCCTGCTCGCGTCCCGCGGCGACCTGGGCCTCGACCTCCTCGCGCCGCTCGAGCAGCACCGACTCGTCGGCGAGCTCGGTCTCGAGGGCCGTACGGGCGGTGACCAGGTCGTCGGCGAGCAGGCGGGCGCGGGCGTCGCGCACGTCGGCCTGGACCGTCTGCGCCTGACGCGCGACCTCCGCCTGGCGCCCGAGCGGCTTGAGCTGGCGACGGATCTCCGAGAGCAGGTCGGCGAGGCGGGTGAGGTTGCCGTCGGTCGCGTCGAGCTTGCGGAGCGCCTTCTCCTTGCGCTTGCGGTGCTTGAGGACGCCGGCAGCCTCCTCGATGAAGCCGCGGCGATCCTCCGGGGTGGCGTGCAGGATCGAGTCGAGCTGGCCCTGCCCGACGATCACGTGCATCTCGCGGCCGATGCCGGAGTCGCTGAGCAGCTCCTGCACGTCGAGCAGCCGGCAGCCGCTGCCGTTGATGGCGTACTCCGAGCCGCCGTTGCGGAACATCGTGCGGCTGATCGTGACCTCGGCGTAGTCGATCGGCAGGGCGCCGTCGGAGTTGTCGATGGTCAGCTGCACCTCGGCACGACCGAGGGGCGGACGTCCGGACGTGCCGGCGAAGATGACGTCCTCCATCTTGCCGCCGCGCAGGCTCTTGGCGCCCTGCTCACCCATCACCCAGGCGAGCGCGTCGACGACGTTGGACTTGCCGGAGCCGTTGGGGCCGACGATGCACGTGATGCCCGGCTCGAGCTGCATGGTCGTCGAGGACGCGAAGGACTTGAACCCCTTGAGGGTCAGGCTCTTCAGGTACAACGCGGGCTCCTCACCGGGTCGAGAGACGGCCACTGACAACTGGGGAAGCTCAGCGCGGCTCACCCTACGACACAGGTCGCCGACGGAGGCCGTTGCGCGCGGCGTGGCACCCGGCCATGCTGGGGCGATGCGGAGCCCGCTCGCACCCCTGGCAGCAGCCCTGTTCGTCCTCGCCGCGCTCCTCGCGCCCTCCCCCGGCACCGCCGCACCGGCACCGCCCCAGCCGCTGACGCGCCAGGACCTCCTCACGGTCGAGGACCACATGGTCGTCCACCCCGACATGCGCGACCCACTGCGCACCGTCATGCGGTCCCCCGTCTTCGCACCCCGCGGCTGCGAGGACCGGGGCGCGGTCGTGCGCGGCAGCAGCCGGATCCAGGGCAGCGTCTCCCCGGGTGTGCGTCGCCGCTCGGTGTCGCTCGTCGACCAGAACCTCGTCCGCTTCGACTCGGTGCGCCAGGCCCGCGCCCTCCTGCACCGCTACCGCGACTTCAGCAAGCGCTGTGTGGGCGACGTCGACACCGACGACGGAGAGGGCAGCGACGTCCGCCTCAAGAACCGTGCCTGGTTCCCCCCGCTGGTCGGCGACGAGTCCGCCGGGATGCTGATCGGCTGGTTCTCACGGGGGTCCGTCGACTGGCGGCGCGTGCTGGCGGTGCGGGTCGGCCGCACCGTCTCGGTGCTCGACGTGAGCTACACCGACGTACGCCCGCCGGCGCGCGGCGTCCTCGCGCTCGGCCGGCTGGCGGTCGGTCGCCTGCGCTGACCGGCCGGCGATCCGGGTCACGCACGCCCCAGGACGTCCTCCAGCGCCGCCAGCACGAGGAGCACGGCGTCGGGTCGGGCGTTGCGGCCCATCAGGCCGATGCGCCACACCGTGGCGGCGTACTCCCCCGCCCCCGCACCGATCTCGATGCCGTGGCGGTCGAGCAGCTCCGTGCGGACGGCCGCGGAGTCGACGCCGTCGGGCACGCGGACCGTCGTGAGGTCGGGCAGGCGGCTGCCCTCGGCGGCGAACAGCTCGAGTCCCATCTCCTGGAGCCCGGCCTGGAGCGCGTCGCCGGCCTCCTGGTGACGCGCCCACACGGCCTCGAGCCCTTCCTCGAGGATCCGGGTGAGACCGCCGTGGAGGCTGGCGACCATCGCCGTGGGTGCGGTGTGGTGGTAGGTCCGCTGGCCGCCCTTCACGCCGGCCTCGCCGACGTAGCCGCCGAGCATGCCGAGGTCGAGGTACCACGAGCGCGGCTTCTCGACGCGGCGCTCGAACGCGCGGTCGTTGATGGTGAACGGCGCCAGGCCGGGGGCGACGCCGAGGCACTTCTGGGTGCCGGCGTAGCCGATGTCGACGCCCCAGTCGTCGGCGCGCAGCTCGATGCCGCCGATGGACGTGACCGCGTCGACGAGGAGCAGGGCGTCGCTCCCCTGCGAGCGGAGCCCGGCGCCGAGTGCGGCGATGTCGGAGCGGACGCCCGTCGAGGTCTCGGCGTGCACGGCGGCGACGATCGCGGGTGAGGGGTGCGCGGACAGCACGCGGTCCACGTCGACCGGCTGGCCCCACTCGTGCTCGACCGCGACGACCTCGGCACCGCAGCGCGCGGCCACGTCGGTCATCCGCTGGCCGAAGAGCCCGTTGACCGCGACCACGACGACGTCACCCGGATGGACGGTGTTGACGAACGCCGCCTCCATCCCGGCCGAGCCCGTGGCGCTGAGCGGCAGCGTGCGTGCGTTGTCGGTGCCCCAGACGGTGCGGAGCATGCCGCAGGTCTCGTCCATGACCCGGAGGAACTCCGGGTCGAGGTGCCCCAGCAGCGGCTCGGCCAGGGCGCGGGTGGCCTCCGGGTAGGGGTTGGAGGGGCCGGGACCGAAGAGGTGGCGCTCGCGGATCATGGGACCGAACCTAGACGACCCATCGGCCTCACAGCACCGCCCCCGGGTTGAGGATGCCCGCCGGGTCGAGGGCGTCCTTGATCCGCCGGGACAGCGCCATCACGTCCTCCCCGAGCTGGTCGGGCAGGGCAGCCTTCTTGGTACGCCCCACCCCGTGCTCGCCGGTGATGGTCCCGCCGAGCCGGATCGCGGCCTGCAGGATGTCGTCGAAGGCGGCGCGCGCCCGGCGCTCGGAGTCCGCGTCGGCGGCGTCGTAGACGATGATCGGGTGGGTGTTGCCGTCGCCCGCGTGGGCGACGGTGGGGATCTCGACGTCGTGGCGTGCGGCGATGTCCGTGACCGCGGCCAGGAGGTCGGGCAGCAGCGGCACCGCTGCCCCGACGTCCTCGAGCAGCAGGCTGCCGCGGGCCTCCACGGCGGGGAACGCCATCCGCCGGGCCTCGACGAACATCTCGCCCTCGGCCGGGTCGTCGGTGAGGACGACCTCGGTCGCCCCGGCCGCGACGCAGGCCGCCTCGACGGCCGCGATCTCGGCGACGCGGGCCTCGCCCGGGGCGTCGGACTGCACGACCAGCAGCGCCCCCGCCGTCCGGTCGAGGCCGCGCGGGGAGAAGTCCTCGACCGCGTTGATCGTGGCCCGGTCCATCAGCTCCATCATCGAGGGCCGCAGCGTACGGCGTACGGCGACGACGGCCTCCGCCGCAGCCACGACCGAGGCGAACGACGCCACGAGCGTCGCCGGCGGGAGGGGCAGCGGCACCAGGCGCAGGATCGCCCGCGTGACGATGCCGAGCGTGCCCTCCGACCCCACGAACAGCTTGAGCAGCGAGAGGCCGGCGACGTCCTTGATCCGCTTGCCGCCGAGGGTGACCAGGGTGCCGTCGGCGAGGACGACGTCGAGGCCGAGGACGTAGTCGGTGGTGACGCCGTACTTCACGCAGCACAGGCCGCCCGCGTTGGTGGCCACGTTGCCACCGATCGAGCAGATCTCGTAGGACGACGGATCGGGTGGGTACCAGAGGCCGTGCTCGCGCGAGGCGACCTTCACCTCGGCGTTGAAGGCACCCGGCTCGACGACCGCGACCTGGCAGTCGGCGTCGATCTCGATCGCCCGCATCCGCTCGAGGCTCAGCACGATGCCACCGTCGACGGCACTGGCTCCGCCCGAGAGGCCGGACCCGGCTCCGCGCGGCACGACCGGTATGCCGTGCCGGGCCGCCCACCGCACCGCGACCTGCACCTGTGCGGCGTCCTCCGCACGCACCACGGCGGCCGGGGTGCCGGCCCCGACGTCGCGCGACCAGTCGTGGCGGTAGGTGGCGACCGTGGCCGGGTCGGTCGCGACGACACCGTCGGGCAGGGACTCCACGAGCTCGGCGAGGGCATCCACGCGCCCATCGTGGCACGGGTGCGGAGGTTCGGCCGGACGACGACCTAGGGTCGGCAGGCATGAGAGCCGCACGCCGCGCCCGGATCCTGGGCGACGCCGACCTCGGGCAGGGGCGGTGCCTCGAGATCGGCCCGCTCGCCAACCCGGTCGTCAGCCCGGACGTCGCCGACGTCCGCTACGTCGACGTCGTCGACCGCGCGGGCCTGGTCGCCCACTACGACGGCAACCCGGCCGTCGACCCCGACGCGATCCCGGAGCAGCACTACTGGCTCACCCGACCCGACGGCACCGTGTCCACCCTCGCGGAGGCGGTCGCGGAGGGTGCGCCCTTCCAGCACGTCGTGGCCAGCCACGTCATCGAGCACGTGCCGGACATGCTCGGCTGGCTGCGCGACGTCGCACAGGTGCTCACCTGGGACGGTGCTCTGCTCCTGGCCGTCCCGGACCGCCGCTACTGCTTCGACGTGCACCGCTCCCCCACGACCGTCGGCCAGGTCGTCCAGGCGCACCTCGACGGCGACCGCACGCCCTCGGTGCGCGCGGTGCTCGACCACTTCATGCGGGCCGTCGACCTGTCGGCCGAGCAGGCGTGGGCCGGTGTGCAGCCCCCCACGCAGGGCCTGCACCCGATCGACGACGTCCGGCGCCACCTCGCGCGGCAGCAGGCCGGCGACTACGTCGACTGCCACGTCTGGCCGCTGACGCCCCGGGGGTTCGCCGACCTGATGGACGACCTGCTCGCCCTCGGCCAGGTGGACTTCGCCGTCGAGCGGCTCACGGCCACGCGGGTGGGCGAGCAGGAGTTCTACGCGACCCTGCGACGCCTCGACCGCAGGCGCGAGCCCGAGGTCGCCGCCGAGGAGGCGCGGGCCGCGCTCGGCCGGTTGCGGGCCGAGCTGCCCGACGAGTCGCCGGCCGCCCGCGACGACGACCTGGTGCCCGCCCACCAGCTGGCCGACGTGGAGCAGCGGCTGGCGGAGACGCGTGAGCGGCTCACCCGGGTGCGAGCCGCACGCGACCGTGCCCGACGGCAGCGCGACCGCGCGGTGGCGGCCGGGTCCTCCGTTGGCGCCGACCGGCCCGGCGTGCTCACGCGTCTCGAGCGGCGCCTGCGCCGCCCCTGACCCCGGTCAGGCCGCGGCGGTCGCTGCCTCGTCGGCGTGGGCGATCTGGGCGAGCGAGCGCCACACCAGCGCCAGCGTGACGCCCGAGCCGGCGAAGGCGAACCACCACGGCGCGGTCAGGCCCCACTCCCGGGCGATGAGACCGCCGAGCAGCCCGCCCAGGAGCATCCCGCCCATGACGCAGACCATGTAGACCGAGCCGACGCGCCCCTGGAGCTCCTGGGGCACCGCTCGCTGGCGTACCGCCTGCGACAGCGTCCCCCACACGAAGGCGTACGCGCCGAAGAAGAACATCAGGGGGTACGCCGCCCACGGCGAGGTCGTGAGCGCCATGGCGAGGTGGAAGAGCACCTCGGCCAGCAGGACCGCCCGCATCAGCGTGGCCAGGGGCACGAGCCGCTCCAGACGGCCGTAGGAGAACGTCGCGAGCAGGCCGCCCAGCGCAGCCGCCGAGGTGAGCAGGCCGAACCCGGCCTCCCCGATCCCGACCCGCTCGAGGGCCCACAGGACGAGCACCGACCACGGAGCCGCCCAGGTGACGTTGAAGACCACGATGATGACGGCCAGGGTGCGCACGGGCGGGTTGGCCATCAGCCAGCGCACCCCGTCGACGATGTCCTGCCGGATGTGGGTGTCCACGTCGCCGCGCACCGCGCCCGGCGGCGTGCCGATCCGCGACACGAGCACCACCCCGGCGGCGATGCAGGCGACGGTGAGCACGAACGGCCACACCATGCCCACCGAGAACAGCAGTGCCCCGACCGCCGGCCCGACCAGCTGGTTGCCGGTGATCATGCCCGCCATCAGCCGCGAGTTGGCGATGCCGAGGTCGCGCTTGTCGACCAGCATCGGCGTGAGGGTGCCCGCCGTGGCGTCGACGAACGTCTCCGCGGTGCCGAGGGCGAGCATGGCCACGATGACCAGCCCGATGTCGACCTGCCCGGTCGCGATGACGACGCACAGCCCGGCCAGCACGAGACCGCGCACCGCGTTGGCGGTCATCATGACCAGGCGCCGGTCCAGCCGGTCGGCGAGCGCGCCGGCGACGAGCCCGACGAGCAGCCACGGCACCTGGAGGGCGATCATGGCCGCCGCGACGAGCAGCGGGTCGCGGGTCTGGGAGGCGACGAGCAGCGGGCCGGCCGCGATGAGCACGCCGTCGCCGAGGTTGGTCACCCACGACGACCCGACGAGCCAGCGGAACCCGGTGCCGAGCCGGGAGGGGAAGACGGTCTCGACGAGGCGGGTCACAAGCACGTGACCCTACGTGCGCGGCCGCCCCACTGCACCGCGATGTCGAGGGGGCGGGGTCAGACGGGCTGGAGGTCCTCGACGAGGAGCTCCGCCTCACGGGCGGCGGTCGCCAGGCGGTCGTTGTCGGCCTGGAGGCGCAGCACGAGCGCCTCGAGGTCGACGACTCGACGCCGGAGTCGGCGGTTCTCGACGGCGAGTGCCGTCGTGGTCCGCGCATCGCTGTTCAGATGACCCAACAGCGCCTTGGCCATGGGGAACCTTTCGACAAGGACGGATCGACGGGCCGGCGAACCGGCCGTCTACAAGAGTCCCACCGCTCCGGCGGCGGGTCAATGCGACCGTGCTCAGCGCGCGCGGGGCGGGCGCTGGCAGCGCGGGCAGAAGAACGACGACCGGTTCATGAAGGCCACCCGGCGGATCGGCGTGCCGCAGCGGCGGCACGGCTCCCCCTCCTGGCCGTAGGCGTCGAGCGACCGGTCGAAGTAGCCGGACTCGCCGTTGACGTTGACGTAGAGGGCGTCGAAGGAGGTGCCGCCCTGGGCGAGCGCCTCGCCCATCACGTCGCGGACGTGGCCGAGCAGGCCGCGCAGCACCGGGCCGGTGAGCCGGTCGCCCGGCCGCTCGCCGTGCAGGCGCGCGCGCCACAGCGCCTCGTCGGCGTAGATGTTGCCGACCCCGGAGACCAGGCCCTGGTCGAGCAGGAGCCGCTTGACGGCGGACGTACGTCGTCGCGCGCGGCGTACGAACTCGTCGTCGTCGAACGCGGGGTCGATCGGGTCGCGGGCGATGTGCACGATCTCGGTCGGCAGCTCCGCGCCACCTGCCGAGACGACGAGGCCGCCGAACATGCGCTGGTCGACGAAGCGCATCTCGATGCGGCCGCCGCGTCGTCCTGAGCCCGTCGAAGGGTCGGCCGTGACGAGCGCGAAGCGCACCCGCAGGTGGCGTTCGTCGGGGGCACCGGGCTCGTGGAGGAGCATCTGCCCGCTCATGCCGAGGTGGCCCAGGAGCGCGTCGCCACTGGCGAGCGCGAGCCAGAAGTACTTGCCGCGGCGGCGCACGGCGACGATGCGCTGCCCGACCAGGGCGGCGGCGAAGCCGGTGGACCCGCGGTGGTCGCGACGGACGGGCCGGGGGTGGAGCACCTCGACGGCCTCGATGGTGGCGCCGACGACGTGGCGCTCGAGGCCGGCGCGGACGACCTCGACCTCGGGGAGCTCGGGCACGGCTCAGGCGTCGGAGCCGGTGACGGCCTGCGTCACGGCCGGAGTGACCTCCGGCGCGGGCCGCCCGTCGGCGTGCGCGGCCTCGATCTCACGGTAGGCGGTCTCGGCGGCGCCCTGCTCGGCCTCCTTCTTGGAGCGGCCGTTGCCGTTGCCGAGGACCTGCTCGCCGACGCGGACCCGCGCGACGAAGGTCTTCATGTGGTCGGGGCCGTCGTCCTCGATGAGGTACTCCGGCACGCCGAGCCCGAGGTCGGCGGAGAGCTCCTGCAGGGAGGTCTTCCAGTCGAGGCCGGCGCCCATGGACGCCGCAGCCTCCATCACCGGGTCGAAGAGCAGGTGGATGACCTTGGCCGCCTCGTCGATGCCACCGCTGAGGTGGATCGCACCGATCACCGCCTCGACGGTGTCGGAGAGGATGGAGGCCTTGTCGCGTCCGCCGGTGGTCTCCTCGCCGCGACCGAGCTTGATGTGCTGGCCGAGACCCATCTGCCGGGCCACGTCCGCGAGGGCGCGGGCGTTGACGACCGCCGCCCGCAGCTTGGCCAGCCGGCCCTCGCTGAAGTCGGGGTGGGCGCGGTAGAGCGTCTCGGTCACCACGACCCCGAGCACGGAGTCCCCGAGGAACTCCAGGCGCTCGTTGGTCGGGATCTGCCCGTTCTCGTAGGCGAACGAGCGGTGCGTCAGGGCACGCTGCAGCAGCTCGGGATCCAGGACCGGATCACCGAGCGCTGCGCGGAGCTCGTCGGTGGTCAGAGGACGATCAGAGAACTTGGCGACGGTCGGCCTTGGCGCCGTACTGGCCGCACTGGCCGCACGCGCGGTGCGGGAGGTGCTTGGAGCCGCAGGCGGGGTTGGCGCACGTCACGAGGGTCGGCGCGACGGCCTTCCACTGCGAACGGCGGTGGCGCGTGTTGCTGCGCGACATCTTCCGCTTCGGAACAGCCATGGTGGTCTCCTACTAACGTGTGGCTTGCTTGCTTCTCCGCCCGGGGATTTCCGGTGGAGTCAGTCCTGGGGGTCGTGCTGGATCTGCTGCAGCCCTGCCCAGCGCGGGTCGATCGGCGCGTCGTGCGCATGGTCCGGGTCGTCCGCGAGTCGCGCACCGCACTCGGTGCACAATCCCGGGCAATCGTCCATGCACAGCGGCTGGAACGGTAGTGCGAGCACCACCGCGTCCCGCAGCAGGGGCTCGAGGTCGAGCAGGTCGTCCTCGAGCCGGCTGGTCTCGTCGTCGAGGTCACGGTCCTGGTGCTCCGTGGCCTTGTCGTGCTGGTCGGGGTAGACGTAGAGCTCCTGCAGCGTCACGTGGACCTCGTCCTCGATCTGCTGCAGGCACCGCACGCACTCCCCCTCGAGCGCGGCCGTGGCCGTGCCCGTGAGCAGCACGCCCTCCATGACCGCCTCCAGCCGCAGGTCGAGCTCGACCGGCGATCCTTCGGGGACAGAGAGGACTTCGATGCCAAGTTGTGCCGGCGCCGGAACGGAGAGCTCGAGCTCACGCTGGGACCCCGGGCGGCGGCCGAGCTCGCGAGTATCGAGCACGAGCGGCGCCCTCGGGTCCAGGCTGTTCACGACGAGCTCCCACATCTGGACACCAACACAACCTCGGAATCGTATCCGCCGCCCCACCGACGGGGCAAAACGACCCTCGGCTCGCGGGGAGCGGTGGGTCTCCCCGGGGTCAGGACGCGCGCTCGGCGAGCCGCGCCACGAGCTGCTCGCGGACCGGCTCGGGGACCAGCCCGCGTACGTCGCCGCCGAGCGCCGCGACCTCCCGGATCAGGCTCGAGGAGACGAACGCGTTGCCGACGGCGCCGGGGAGGAAGACGGTCTCGACGGCGGTCAGGTGGGAGTTCATCTGCGCCATCGGCAGCTCGTACTCGTAGTCGCCCGCCCCCCGCAGGCCCTTCACGATCGCCACCGCCTCGAGCTCGCGGCAGAAGTCGACGATGAGACCGTCGAACCCGGCGACCCGCACGTTGGCGATCTCCGCGGTGGCCTCGCGCAGCATCGCGATGCGCTCGTCGGGGGTGAACAACCGGTTCTTGCTCATGTTGACGCCGACGGCGACGACCACCTCGTCGAAGAGCGTCGCTGCTCGGGCGACGATGTCGAGGTGGCCGTTGGTCACCGGGTCGAACGACCCGGGGCAGACAGCGCGACGCACGGGCGTCCTTCCTTCGAGCTGGGACTTGGCGGGGCTCCTGGTCCCTTCTCGGGATCAGGGGGCCGGGGTGGCGTGACCGTACCAAAGCGCGGTCTCGCCGTAGCGCTTCGTGCGGTCCTCCTCCGTGCCGGGCGGCCAGGTGAGCACCGTGCGCTTCGCTGCTCGCTCGACGACGACCAGGGCGCCGGGCACGAGCCAGCCGTGCGCGACCAGCGCGACCAGGTCGGCGTCGACGTCCTCGTCGGACATCGGGTAGGGCGGGTCGGAGAAGACGATGTCGTAGGGCGCGGCGGGCGGCGAGGCGAGGAACGCCGCGACCGAGGTGGCCACCACCCGGGCCCGGGCGAAGCCGAGCGTGGCTGCGTTGCGGGTGATGAGGGCGGCCGTGCGCCGGTCCTGCTCGACCATCGTCACGACGCCCGCACCGCGCGACCAGGCCTCGAGCCCGACCGCGCCGGAGCCGGCGTAGAGGTCGAGGAAGCGCAGACCGTCGAGCGAGCCGGTGCGCGACTCGATGGCCGAGAAGAGGGCCTCGCGCACCCGGTCGCTCGTGGGGCGGGTCGTCTGTCCGCGCGGGGTCTCCAGTCGGCGGCCCCCCGCCGTTCCCCCGATGATCCGAGTCATGTCCCCGTGCTGTGCCCTTCTCCGTCCAGCCCTTGTCCCGGCCCTTGTTCCGGCCCTTGCCTCAGCCCTTGTCCAGGTAGGCCGACGCTGCTGAACGCTCCACCTCGGCGACGGCGTCGGCCAGGTCGGGCGCCCCTGCGAGCGCAGGATCCTCGGAGAGTAACGCCTCGGCGGCGTTTCGGGCGCGGACGATCGTCTTCTCGTCGCGCAATACCCGAAGTGTGACGAGGCCGGACCTGAATCCCGACTGGTGGGCGCCCAGCACGTCGCCCTCGCGACGCTGCTCGAGGTCGACGCGGCTCAGCTCGAAGCCGTCCGTGGTCGCGGCGACGGCGTCGAGGCGGTCGCGGGCGGGGGTGCCGAGGTCGGCGTGGGACACCAGCAGGCACAGTCCGGGCAGCCCGCCCCGACCGACCCGACCGCGCAGCTGGTGCAGCTGCGAGACACCGAACCGGTCGGCGTCGAGGAGCACCATCGCGGTGGCGTTGTGGACGTCGACCCCCACCTCGATGACCGTGGTCGAGACGAGCACGTCGACCTCGCCTGCCGCGAAGGCCCTCATCGTGCGGTCCTTGTCGTCGGGTGCCATCCGTCCGTGCAGCACGGCCGTGCGGACCCCGGCCAGGGGGCCCGCCGCCAGCTCGGCGTGGACGTCCTCGACCGCTGCGAGGGGACGCCGGGGCGTGATGTCGGCGCCGTCCTCGTCGAAGTCGAGCTGGTCGGTCTCGCCCTCCTCGCCGGCGTCGCCGGAGATACGGGGGCACACGACGTAGGCCTGGTGGCCCTGCTCGACCTCCTCGCGCACCCGCTGCCAGACCCGGTCGATCCACGAGGGCTGGTCGGCCAGCGGGACGACGTTGGTCTGGATGGGCGCGCGACCGGCCGGGAGCTCGGTGAGGACGGAGGTCTCGAGGTCGCCGAAGACGGTCATGGCCACGGTGCGCGGGATCGGGGTCGCCGTCATCACGAGCACGTGGGGCGGCGTACCGGCCTTGTCGGTGAGCGCTGCTCGCTGCTCGACGCCGAAGCGGTGCTGCTCGTCGACGACGACCAGGCCCAGGTCGGCGAACTGCACCTTGTCCTCGAGGAGGGCGTGGGTGCCGATCACGATGCCGGCCTCGCCGGTGACGATGCGCAGCATCGCCTCCTGGCGGGCCGCCTTGCCCATCGACCCGGTGAGCAGCACGACCTGGGTCGCGTCGGCGTCGCCGCCGAGCATGCCTCCCTGGGCGAGGTCACCGAGCATCGCGGAGATCGAGCGGTGGTGCTGCTGGGCGAGCACCTCGGTGGGGGCGAGCAGCGCGGCCTGCCCGCCGGAGTCGACGACCTGCAGCATCGCGCGGAGGGCGACCAGCGTCTTGCCCGAGCCGACCTCGCCCTGGAGCAGCCGGTTCATCGGGTGGTCCCGGCCGAGCTCCTCGGCGACCAGGTCACCGATCTCCCGCTGCCCGCCGGTGAGCTCGAACGGCAGCCGCGCGTCGAAGGCCGCCAGCAGACCGTCGTCGCGGAGGGTGCGGGCCCGCGCGCCCTGCGCGCGGTGGGCCGCCCGGCGCCGGGCGAGGACGAGCTGGAGCACCAGCGCCTCCTCGAAGCGGAAGCGCTTCTGGGCGGCTCCGACCTGCGCCCAGTCGTCGGGGGCGTGGATCCAGCGCAACGCCTGCATCACGTCGAGCACCCCGAACCGCTCGCGCAGCTCGGGGGTGAGCAGGTCGGGCACGCCGGCGACGAGGTCGAGCGCGGCCGTGACGACCTTCTGGATGTCCCAGGAGTAGAGCTTGGCGGTGAGGGGGTAGATCGGGATGAGCCTGCTCAGCGAGACGGCCTCGTCACCGTCGAGGGCGAAGCCGTGGGGTTGCTCGAGCTGCCAGCTGCCCCGGAACTGCTTCGCCTTGCCGGTGAAGATCGCCCGGCTGCCCGGACGGAACTGCGCCTCGTGGCGCTCGGCCTGGTTGGCGTAGGGGCTGAACAGGGTGACCGAGAAGTCGGGACCGTCGGTGCGCAGGCGCACCGTCGTCCGGAACTGGCGGCGGTTGCCGCTGGTGAACGGCGCGCTCTCGCAGGACCGGACCTCACCCACGATGGTCAGCTGCTCGCCCACGACCGGCGTGGCGACCTCCGACAGCTCGGCGGCGGCGACGTAGCGGCGCGGGAAGTGGCGCAGCAGGTCGCCGACCGTCGTCAGGCCCAGGCCCTCCTCGGCGAGCTTGCGCTTCTTGTGGCTGTTGCCGAACACCGCGCCGATCGGGCTGTCCGGGGTGATCGCGACCATGGGGTGATCTTGGCCGGTCACTCGACGCTGACGAGCAACGGGTAGCGGGGTTGGCCGCCGTCGTGGACGGCGACGTCGACGGTCGGATGTCGTTGCTCCACGCGTGCGGCGACGCGGTCGGCGAGCTCGACCCCGCCCTCGCCGGAGACGATCGTGACCAGCTCGCCACCGCCGGCGAGCAACCGCTCGAGCACCTCGTCGGCCACGGTCTCGAGGTCGGCTCCCACGACGGCGAAGTCGCCGGCGATCACGCCGAGCGCGTCGCCCGGCTCGCACGGACCGGCCATCGTGATGGCACGCCTGGCGGCGATGGTCACGGCGCCATGACGGGCGTGGCGGGCCGTCGCGGTCATCTCCCGCACGTCGGCGTCGAAGGCGCGACCGGGCTCGTGGACCGAGATCGCGGCCAGCCCCTGGACCTGTGCCTGGGTCGGGATCACCTCGACGGCGACGTCGTGCTCCGCCTCTGCCGTCCGGGCCGCGATCTCGGCGGCGCGCACGGTGTCGCCGTCGTTGGGCAGCACCACCACCTCGGCCGCGCCGCACGAGACGATCGCCTCGAGCAGCTGGCCGGTGGAGGGGCGTCGCCCGGGTCCCCCGGTGACCACGACCGCGCCCGCCGACTCGAAGAGGGCCGTCAGTCCGGGCCCGGCCGCGACCGCGACCACCCCTCGGCCCGTGCGGGTCGAGGTCCGCCGCCGGCCGGCGACCTGGTCGGCGAAGTGGGTGACGCGGATGCGGTGCGGTCGCCCGGCGGTGATCCCGGCCTCGATGGCGGCACCGACGTCGTCGACGTGCACGTGGACGTTCCACAGGCCGTCGCCGCCCACCACCACCAGGCTGTCCCCGAGCGTGGCGAGGGTCGCGCGGAGGTCGGCGACCTGCGCGTCGCCGGCGTCGAGCAGGTACATCACCTCGTAGCCCGGACCGTCCTCGGTGAGGTCGTCACCGGGGGCCGTCGTGGCCACCGGGATGAGATGGGTGCCGATCGGAGCCGACCAGGGCGTGGGTCGCCGACCGGTCGCCGTGGTCTCCACGGCGTCGAGGACGACGCACAGCCCACGACCGCCGGCGTCGACGACCCCGGCGTGGGCCAGCACGTCGAGCTGCTCGGGCGTGCGGGCGAGGGCGGCCCGGGCGGCTGCTGCCGCCTCGGTGAAGACGTCGCGGGTGCGCGCCCCGCGACCGGCCGCCTCCAGCGCCGCGTCGGAGGCGGCGCGTGACACGGTGAGGATCGTGCCCTCGACCGGTGTGCCCACAGCGGCATAGCTGGCCTCGGTCGCCTCGGCCATCGCCGCGGCGATCGTCTCGGCCGGCTTGTCGGCGATCGCGGCGCCCGCGAGGTGGTGCACGTAGGCACGCAGCATCTGGCTGAGGATCACCCCGGAGTTGCCACGCGCGCCCATGAGCGCGGCCCGGGCGAGCACCGCCATGCCGTCGCCGAGGGAGAGCTCGGGATCCCCCGCCCGGGCCTCGCGCAGCGCGTCGCGGGCGGCCGACACGGTGAGGAACATGTTGGTACCGGTGTCGCCGTCGGGCACCGGGTAGACGTTGAGGGCGTCGATCTCCTCGCGGGCCGAGGACAGCGCGTCGGTCGCGATCTCGACGAAGCGCGCGACGCCGTCCAGCGTGATGCCGTGGGTGACGTGCTCCATCGCGTCGGTCTGCTCCCGGGTGTCTGCTCGAAGAGTGGGTCGTGCGGCTGCCTCGTCGTACGATGTGGTGCGCGCCACAGGGTAGTGCCCGGCACCCACGGCCCCTGCGATTTCATCTCCCCGCAGGTCCTCGGCTACTCTTGCGCGGTTGCCTGCTGCCGCTTCCTGCGGGGTGCGGGCCTCGTGAACATCTATCAACCTCGAACGGATCGGAGTGCACGGTGGCTGCCGTCTGCGACATCTGCGCCAAGAAGCCGGGCTTCGGAAACAACCGTCCCTGGTCGCGCAAGATCACCAAGCGTCGTTTCAACCCCAACATCCAGCGCGTCCGGGCAACCGTCAACGGCACGCCCAAGCGCCTCAACGTCTGCACCGGTTGCCTCAAGGCCGGCAAGGTCTCGCGCTGACCTGACGTCTTCTTCGTCGAGAGCCCCCGTCGCTGCTGCGACGGGGGCTTCGTCGTTCCCCGATAGTTTTCGGGGACCTCGCTCCTGGGGACTCCCCGCTCATGCGGGGAGTCCGCCACGTGGAGGGGGTTGTCCACCCCCCGAGGTGTCGGACTCCCCCGCCAGGTCGGCTCAGAAGTGGGTCCACCCGGTCGGGCCGTCGTAGGCCCCGCCGTCGACGGTGACGCCCTCCCCCTCGGTCACCTCGCCGACGACCTGCCAGCCGGCCGGCACCGAGGCCACGTCGGGGAAGGTCGCCAGCAGGGCGTGGTCGTCGCCGCCGCCGAGGATGAACTGCAGCGGGTCGGCACCGAGCGCCGCGCCGACCGCCTGGAGCGGCTCGGGGATCTCGAACGCGCCGCTGCGGACGTCGATGGCGACGCCGCTGGCCTCCGCGAGGTGGCCGGCCTCGGCGAGCAGGCCGTCGGAGATGTCGATGAGGGCGCTCGCGCCCGCCTCGGCCGCCTGCTTGCCCGCGGCGTACGGCGGCTCCGAGCGGCGGTAGGCCTCGACGAGCACGCGCGGGGAGCGGAAGCCGCGACCGAGGACCGCGAGACCGCCTGCGGCCCACCCCTGCCGACCGGTGAGCGCGAGCACGTCGCCCGGCTGGGCGCCGGAGCGCAGGACGGGCGCCTGGCTGCACTGGCCCAGCACGGTGACGGCGATCATCACCTGCTCGGCACGGGTGACGTCGCCGCCCACCACGGTGGCACCGACCCTCGCGCACTCCTCGGCGAAGCCGCGGGCGAAGTCGAGCGCCCAGGCGACCGGGAGGTCGGCCGGAGCGGCGAGGCCGATCGTGAGGTGGCGCGCGGTGCCGCCCATGGCGTTGACGTCGGACAGGTTCTGGGCGGCCGCCCGGTGGCCGACGTCGTCGGCGCTGGCCCAGTCCCGGCGGAAGTGCCGGCCCTCGACCATCAGGTCGGTGGAGACCACCACGTGGCCGTGCTTGATGCGCAGCACGGCGGCGTCGTCACCGGGTCCGACGAGCACGTGCTCGTCGCCCTCGAAGGTCTCACCCGACTGGGCGATGAGCTCGGCGATCAGGCCGAACTCGCCTGCCTCGCCGAGGGTTGCGTCCGCTGCAAGTGCCATGGGCCCATCCCACCAGACGGGGGCCGTGACCACTGTCACCCATCCCCTGTCGGGGCCGGTGCGCGGCGCGGTAGGTTGTGCCGGTCACACCCGATGAACGAGACCGAGGAGTCCACGATGGTCGTCCAGGCCTACATCCTGATCCAGACCGACGTTGGCAAGGCCGCCGAGGTGGCCAAGGCCATCGCCCAGGTCAACGGCGTCACGCTCGCCGAGGACGTCACCGGTCCCTACGACGTGATCGTCCGTGCCGAGGCCAAGAACGTCGACGAGCTCGGCAAGCTCGTCGTCTCCAAGGTGCAGAACCTCGACGGCATCACCCGCACGCTCACCTGCCCGGTCGTCCACATTTGAGCCGTCCGGCCCACGTGCACCTGCGTCAACGCCTCGGTCCGTCCTCGGGCCGGGGCGTCGTCGCGTCCGGAGCCGCCCTGCTCGTGCTCGTCGTCGCGGGGTGCAGCAGCACCCCGACCATCGACGACGCGGACCTCTCGGGGGCCGACCGGGCCGCGTGCGAGTCCCTGGTCGCCGACCTCCCCGACACCCTCGCGGGGCTCGAGCGGCGCGAGGTCGAGCCGGCCGACGCGCTGGGCGCGGCCTGGGGCGATCCGGCGTACGTCCTCACGTGCGGGGCCCCCGAGCCCGGCGACTACGAGCCGACCGCCGAGTGCAACGTCATCGAGGGCGTCGGCTGGTGGGTCCCCGACGACCAGCTCTCCGACCTGTCGGAGGACGCGACCCCCATCGCCCTGAGCCTGCGGCCCCACGTCGAGGTCTCGGTGCCGGCGGACTACCGCACCGAGGGGATCGACCAGGCGCTGGCCGAGCTGGCGCCGGCGCTGACGGAGCACCTCGGCGAGGGGCTCTCCTGCCTATAGGGCTCAGCGCAGGCCGGTGTCACGCCGCAGCGCGAGCTGGACGAGCCGGTCGACGAGGTCGGGGTAGGACATCCCGGTGGCGGCCCAGAGCTGGGGGTACATCGAGGTCGGGGTGAAGCCCGGCATCGTGTTGAGCTCGTTGATCACCAGCGAGCCGTCGGGCATCACGAAGAAGTCGACGCGCGCGAGACCCTCGCACGACAGCGCCTCGAAGGCGCGCACGGCCATCGCCCGCAGCCCCTGCTCGGTCTCGGCCGGCAGGTCGGCGGGGATGTCGATCTCGGTGTGCTGGTCGGCGAGGTACTTGGCCTCGAAGTCGTAGAACTCGTGGTCGCCGCCGGTGCGCACCTCACCGGGCCGCGAGGTCTCCGGTGGGCCCTCGAGCGTGCCGAGCACGCCGCACTCGACCTCGCGTGCGCCCTCCATCGACTGCTCGACCAGGACCTTGGGGTCGTGCCGGAAGGCCTCCTCGAGGGCCTCGTCGATCTCCGAGGCGTCGTGGACCTTGCTGATCCCCATGCTCGACCCGGCCCGCGCCGGCTTGGCGAAGGAGGGGAACCCGAGCGCCTCGACCCGGGCGCGTACGCCGACCGCGTCCAGCTCGTGCTCCGTGCGGGTGACGACGATGCCGGGGGTGACCGGGAGGCCGGCGGCCTGCAGGACGACCTTCATGTAGGCCTTGTCCATCCCGATCGCGGAGGCGAGCACCCCGGAGCCGACGTAGCGCACGCCGGCCATCTCGAGCATCCCCTGCAGGGTGCCGTCCTCGCCCCACGGGCCGTGGAGCAGCGGGAAGACCACGTCGACCTCGCCGATCACCGACGGGACGCTGGCCGGTTCGGCGACGACGAGGTCGGTGCCGGTGGCGGCGCCCATCAGGGCCACCGGCGACCTGCCGGCGTCGACCTGCGGCAGGTCGTTGCCGCGGATCGCGAGCCGGGTGGGCTCGTCGCTCTCCAGCACCCACCGGCCGTCGGCGGCGATCCCGACCGGCACGACGTCGTAGGCCTCGCGGTCGATCGCGGCCAGCACGCTCCCCGCGGTCACGCACGAGATGCCGTGCTCGGAGGAGCGGCCCCCGAAGACGACTGCGACGCGCGGCTTGCGGCTGGTGGGGTCGGTGGCGGGGTCGGCGGTCTTGTCAGGGGAGGTGTGGTTCATCGCCTCGACCCTATCCACCTACGCTGGCGCGCATGGCTGCAGACACGACTTCCGGCTCCCCCCTCCGGCCCGGCACGATCGCCGTCACGGCCGGCCGGCCGGACAAGGTCCCCGACGCCCCGCTCAACACCCCGATCACCATGGCCGCGACCTACGTCGCCGGCGGCGAGGTGGAGTACGGCCGCTACGGCAACCCGACCTGGACGGCGCTCGAGGACGCGCTCGGCGCCCTCGAGGGTGGTCGTTGCCTGACCTTCGCCTCGGGCCTGGCCGCCGTCGCGACGGTGCTCGACCTGGTGGGCGCGGAGGGCAAGGTCGTCGTGCCCAGGCACGGCTACACCGGCACGATCATGCAGCTCGCCGACCTCGAGTCGCGCGGTCGGCTGACGGCCGAGATGGTCGACATCACCGACACCGACGCGGTGGTCGCGGCGTGCGACGGCGCGGCGCTCGTGTGGCTGGAGTCGCCCACCAACCCAGCCCTCGAGGTCGCGGACATCCCCACGATCACGAAGGCCGCGCACGAGGCGGGCGCCTACGTCGTCGTCGACAACACCTTCGCCACTCCCCTGCTGCAGCGTCCGCTCGAGGACGACGTCGACCTCGTCGTGCACTCCGCGACCAAGTACCTCGCCGGCCACTCCGACGTACAGATGGGCGCGATCATCACCCGCGACGACGACCTGTGGGCCGTGCTCAAGGGACGCCGCGACCTCGTGGGCGCCATCCCGGGTCCGTTCGAGGCGTGGCTGACGCTGCGCGGGCTGCGCACCCTCCACCTGCGGGTCGAGCGCGCGCAGGCCAACGCCCAGGAGCTCGTACGCCGACTCGGCGAGCACCCGGCACTGTCGGAGGTGCGCTACCCCGGCTTCGGCGCGATCGTCAGCATCGTCCTGGCCCAGGGCGAGATGGCCGCCGACCTGCTCAGCCGCAAGACGCGGCTGTGGATCCACGCCACCTCGCTCGGCGGTGTCGAGTCGAGCCTCGAGCGTCGCCGCCGCTGGAAGGCCGAGGCCGCCACCATCCCCGACGGCCTCGTCCGGCTCTCCGTCGGCATCGAGGATGTCGAGGACCTCTGGGACGACCTGCGCGCCGCGCTCGACGGGTGTGTGGGGTAGCGACGACCGCTGGTCGAGGAGGTCGCCGACCCATCGCTGGTTGAGGAGGTCGCGCAGCGACCGTCTCGAAACCCCGGCTGGCGGAGGCTGCTTCTCGGCTGCCCGGATTTCGGCGCGCTCGTGCGACTTCGTTCCTCAGTCGCGTCGCTTGCTCAATCTGGCCGCCCCCACGCCCCGACCTCGTTCCTCGGTCGGAGCTGGGCGTCTCATCAGTGCAGCTCGGGCTTGGTGTCGCGGGCGATGAAGGAGTTCATCATGTCGTGCGCGGTCATCTTGCCGTCGACGACCGCGTCGACGGCCTCGGCGATCGGGGCGTCGACGCCGGTGCGGCGGGCCAGCTCGAGCAGTGACTTGCAGGACTTGGCACCTTCGGCCACCTGGCGGGTCGAGGCGTAGATCTCCTCGGTCGTCATGCCCTGGCCGAGGCGCTCCCCGAAGGTGCGGTTGCGGGACAGCGGCGACGAGCACGTGGCGACGAGGTCGCCGAGGCCGGCGAGGCCCATCAGCGTCAGCGGGTTGGCGCCCTGCGCGGTGGCCAGGCGGGCGGTCTCGGCGAGCCCGCGGGTGATGACCGAGGCGGTGGTGTTGTCGCCGAACCCCAGCCCGACGGCCATGCCGACGGCGAGGCCCACGACGTTCTTGTAGGCGCCGCCGATCTCGCAGCCGAGCACGTCGACCGAGGTGTAGGGCCGCCAGGACGGTCCGTGCGTGACGGCCTGGAGGTGCTTGGCGCGCTCCTCGTCGACGCAGGCGACGACGGACGCGGCCGGCTCCCGGCGGGCGATCTCGCGCGCCAGGTTGGGACCGCTGATGACGGCGATCCGGTCGGCCGACGCATCGGTGACCTCCTGGATCACCTCGCTCATCCGCATGAGCGAGCCGAGCTCGACGCCCTTCATCAGCGAGACGAGCGTGGCCTTCTCGGGCAGGATCGGCGCCCAGGCGGTGAGGTTCTCGCGCAGGCTCTGGGACGGCACGGTGAGCACCACGACGTCCGCGTCGGCGGCGACCTCCTCGGCATCGGTGGACGCGGAGATCGACGGCGGGAGCTCGATGCCCGGGAGGTAGTCGGTGTTCTCGCGGCGCTCGTTGATCGCCTCCACGACCTCCCCGCGGCGTGCCCACAGGGACACGTCGTTGCCGGCGTCGGCCAGCACCAGCGAGAACGCGGTGCCCCACGACCCGGCGCTGAACACTGCGATCTTCGTCATCGGGTGCGCTTCCTCTTCGTCCGGTGTGCCCCGTCGTGGGCGGTGTCGTGCGGGTTGCCGATCTCGCGTACGCCGCTGCTGCGGGGGTCGTAGCGCTGCGTGGGCGGTGTCTCGTGGCGGATGTCGGCGACGATCTCGGTGATCGCGTCCATGATGCGATCGGTCGCTCGCGCCGTCCGCTCGGTCGACGACGGCAGCGCGAGGAGGTCGTCGAGCGGCACCGGGTCCCCCGCCTTCATCACGATGTTCTTGCGCGGGACCAGGTGCGGCTTCTTCGTGTAGGGCGGGAGCACCTCGTGCGCGCCCCACTGGCCCACCGGGATGACCGGGCAGCCGGTGGCGAGCGCGAGCCGGGCGGCGCCGGTCTTGCCCTTCATCGGCCACAGGCCGGGATCGCGCGTCAGCGTGCCCTCGGGGTAGACGATGATGCACTCGCCGTCGCCGATGGCCTTGACCGCGGCGTCGTACGCGCCGATCGCGTTGCGGCTCAGCCGCTCGACCGGGATCTGGCCCGCGGAGGTCAGGAAGCCGCCGAGGTACTTGTTGGCGAAGAGCCCGGACTTCGCCAGGTAGCGCGGCAGGCGGCCGTGGTCGTAGACGAAGTGCGCGGAGAGCAACGGGTCGACGTGGGAGATGTGGTTGATCACCACGATGCAGCCGCCGGTGGCCGGGATCTTCTCGCCGTCGATCCAGGTGCGGGAGGTGGCGCTGAGCAGCGTCGGCTTGAGGATCGTCGCGGCGACCGTGATGGCCCAGCCGCGCTTCTGCTCGAGCTTCCTGACGCGCACCCGACATCCCCTCCCCTCGTGCTGTGCTCGCGGGCCAGGCCCGGACGCTCCCTGCGTCGCGAGCAGGCTACTCGGTCGGCGGGGTGCGGGGACCCCACCGGCACGCTGGTCCCGGGTGGGAGGATCATCGCGATGTCCGCCGATCCCCGGGCCGCGCGCTGCGTGGTCGTCGTACCCGTCAAGCCGCCCACCTACGGGAAGTCGCGGTTGAGCGGGCTTCCCGACGACCAGCGACGCGACCTCGCCGAGGCCTTCGCGCTCGACACGGTCCAGGCCGCCACCGCCACGCCGGGCGTCGACGCCGTCCTCGTCGTCACCGACGACCACCGACTCGCTGCGTCCGTGCGCACCCTCGGCTGCGAGGTGATCCCGGACGGCGTGAGCAACGACCTCAACGCCACGCTCGTGCAGGCGGCCGCCGAGGTCGCGCGGCGCTGGCCGGGCGCGGTGCCCGTGGTGCTGTGCGCCGACCTGCCGGGCGTGCGACCCGTCGAGCTCGCCGGGGTGCTCGGCGAGGTGCACGACCAGGTCGCTGCCGGCCGGGTCGCCTTCGTGCGCGACCACACCGGCCGGGGCACCACCTTGTACGCCGCTCCTGCCGACGCGTTCGACCCGTCGTTCGGTGTCGCGTCCGCGACGCGGCACGAGGCAGCCGGCGCCGTCGAGGTGGGCACCACCGCGACCAGCGTGCGTACGGACGTCGACGACCCCGACGACCTCGGCGCGGCCCTGCTCGCCGGGGTCGGTCCGCACACGACGCGGGCAAGCGAGGGGCGGGCCACCCACTCGGGGTGACCCGCCCGTGTCACGCGGCTGCAGCAGGACTGCAGCGAAGGAGCTGCGTCAGGACTTCTTCGCGGTCTTCTTCGCCGTCGTCTTCTTGGCCGTGCTCTTGGTGGCCGGAGCCTTCTTGGCCGGCGTCTTCTTCGCCGGGGCCTTCTTGGCCGCCGTCTTGCTGGCCGTGCTCTTGCTCGCGGTGCTCTTGCTGGCCGTGCTCTTGCTCGCCGTCGACTTGCTGGCGGTCGACTTGCTGGCGGCCTTGGTGGCGGTCTTCTTCGCGGGCGCCTTCTTGGCGGTGCTCGCGGTGGTGGACTTCTTGGCCGTCGACTTCTTGGCGGTGCCGGCCGCCTTCGTCGCGGTCTTCTTGGCCGGTGCGGCCGCCTTGGAGGCAGTCGACCTGGCCGGTGCGGACTTCTTGGCGGCAGCGCCGGTCACGGCTGCGGCCGCAGCCCGGACGCCGGGCGGCTTGGGCATCGTCGCGGCGGTCAGCTTCGGCAGCTTCTTGGCGCCCGAGATGACGTCCTTGAGCTCCTTGCCGGCGGAGAACTTCGGCACGGCCTTCTTCTTCGACTTCATCCGCTCGCCGGTCTGCGGGTTGCGGACCCAGCGCGCGTTGCGGACGGCCTTCTCGAACGAGCCGAAGCCGGTGATCGCGACCTTCTCGCCCTTGGCCACCTCGCGGGTGATGGTGTCGAGCACGGACTCCAGTGCATGGGCCGCCTGCTTGCGGTTCCCCTCGTAACGCGCGGCGAGCGCGTCGATGAGCTCTGACTTGTTCACTAGCTTCCCTTCCCAATGAACCTCGGACGCCGAGCTCGTGCTCGACCTTCTCAAGGCACGCTAGGCACATGGAAGGGTGAGAACAATCACCAAAGCCCCTGTTTGTAGGGGTTTTTCAGGCCGTGACGGGCTTCCAGCTCGGTCGGCCCGCCTCGAAGGAGGTGATGTCGGCGTCGTGGGACAGGGTGATGCCGATGTCGTCGAGACCCTCGAGGAGACGCCAGCGCGTGTAGTCGTCGATGTCGAAGGAGTCCTCGACGGCGCCCTCGCCCACCCCCGCGCGGACGGTGCGGCTCTCCAGGTCGACGGTGATCTCGCCACCCGGGTTGTCCTCGAGCCAGTCCCACAGGCGCTGCACGACCTTCTCGTCGACCTGCGCCGCGAGGAGCCCTGCCTTGCCGGAGTTGCCGCGGAAGATGTCGGCGAAGCGCGAGGAGATGACGGCCTGGAAGCCGTAGTTCTGCAGGGCCCACACCGCGTGCTCGCGCGAGCTGCCGGTGCCGAAGTCGGGACCCGCGACGAGCACGGAACCACCGGCGTACACGGGGTTGTTGAGCACGAAGTCGGGATCGTTGCGCCAGGCCGCGAAGAGTCCGTCCTCGAAGCCCGTGCGCGTCACCCGCTTGAGGTAGACCGCCGGGATGATCTGGTCGGTGTCGACGTTGCTGCGCTTGAGCGGCACACCGACGCCGGTGTGGGTGGTGAACTTGTCCATCGGGAGCTCCTGGTTCAGAACGGTTTCGAGACAGTCGCTGCGCGACTTCCTCAACCAGCGAGGGCGGGCAGGTCGGCGGGCGAGGAGAGCGTGCCGCGCACGGCGGTGGCGGCGGCGACGGGCACCGAGACGAGGTGCGTACGACCGCCCTTGCCCTGCCGACCCTCGAAGTTGCGGTTGGACGTCGAGGCACTGCGCTCACCCGGTGCGAGCTGGTCGGGGTTCATGCCCAGGCACATCGAGCACCCCGCGCCGCGCCACTCCGCGCCCGAGGCGATGAAGACCTTGTCGAGGCCCTCGGCCTCGGCCTGGAGGCGTACGCGGACCGAGCCGGGCACGACGAGCAGGCGGGTGTCGGCGGCGACGGTGCGGCCCTCGAGGATCGACGCCGCGAGGCGCAGGTCCTCGATGCGACCGTTGGTGCAGGAGCCGACGAACACCGTGTCGACCTTGACCTCGCGCAGGGGCGTGCCGGCCTCGAGACCCATGTACTGCAGGGCCTTCTCGGTCGCGACCTTGTCGTTGGGCTCGTCGAAGTCGTCGGGGCTCGGGACCGTCGCACCGAGCGGCGCGCCCTGGCCGGGGTTGGTGCCCCACGTGACGAACGGCGTCATCGTGGAGGCGTCGAGCTCGATCTCCTTGTCGAAGACGGCGTCGTCGTCGGTGCGCAGCGTCTTCCAGTGCGCGACCGCGGCGTCCCAGTCGGCACCCCTCGGCGCCTCCGGCTTGCCCTCGATGTAGTCGAAGGTGGTCTGGTCGGGAGCGATCAGTCCTGCCTTCGCACCCCACTCGATCGACATGTTGCACACCGTCATCCGGCCCTCCATCGAGAGCTCCTCGATGGCCTGGCCGCGGTACTCGACGATGTAGCCCTGCCCGCCGCCGGTGCCGGTGTGCGTGATGAGGGTGAGGACGAGGTCCTTGGCGGTGACGCCGTCGGGGAGGCTGCCGTTGACGGTGACGGCCATCGTCTTCGGGCGCGCCTGCGTCAGGGTCTGCGTGGCCAGCACGTGCTCGACCTCGGAGGTGCCGATGCCGAAGGCGATCGCACCGAACGCACCGTGCGTGGAGGTGTGGGAGTCACCGCACACGATCGTCATGCCCGGCTGCGTGAGGCCCAGCTGCGGGCCGACGACGTGGACGATGCCCTGCTCGACGTCGCCCAGCGGGTGGAGGCGGACGCCGAAGTCAGCGCAGTTCTTGCGCAGCGTCTCGACCTGGGTGCGACTCACCGGGTCGGCGATCGGCTTGTCCCAGTCGAGGGTGGGCACGTTGTGGTCCTCGGTCGCCAGGGTGAGGTCGGGACGGCGCACGGACCGGTTCGCCAGGCGGAGGCCGTCGAAGGCCTGCGGCGAGGTCACCTCGTGGAGGAGGTGGAGGTCGATGAAGAGGAGGTCGGGCTCCCCGGGGGCACTCCGGACGACGTGCTCGTCCCAGACCTTCTCGGACAGGGTCTTGCCCATGACACAAACTCCTTTGCCTTTGCCGCGTGCGGTGGGACGACGCTACCTCTTGCATCCCACTCTCTGAGATGAGAATATCGGCATATGGACAACGGATCTGGCGTCGGCGTACTCGACAAGGCCGCGCTCGTGCTCGCAGCACTGGAGGCCGGACCGGCCACCCTGGCCGGCCTGGTGGCGGGCACCGGCCTGGCCCGGCCGACCGCGCACCGCCTCGCGGTCGCCCTCGAGCACCACCGCCTCGTCGCCCGCGACATGCAGGGCCGGTTCGTCCTCGGACCGCGGCTGGCCGAGCTGTCGGCGGCTGCCGGCGAGGACCGCCTGCTCGCCGCTGCCGGGCCCGTGCTCGCCCGGTTGCGCGACATCACCGGCGAGTCCGCGCAGCTGTGGCGCCGCCAGGGCGAGCACCGCGTGTGCGTGGCCGCCGCCGAACGCCCGTCCGGCCTGCGCGACACGATCCCGGTCGGTTCGCAGCTCACCATGAACGCCGGTTCCGCCGCCCAGATCCTGCTCGCGTGGGAGGACCCCGAGCGGATGCACCGCGGCCTGCAGAACGCCGCCTTCTCCGCCACCGCCCTGTCCGGCATCCGCCGACGCGGCTGGTCGCAGTCGGTCGGCGAGCGCGAGCAGGGCGTGGCCTCGGTCTCGGCCCCCGTCCGCTCCCCCGGCGGCAAGGTCATCGCAGCGGTGTCGGTCTCCGGCCCCCTCGAGCGCCTGTCCCGCCAGCCCGGCCGGATGCACGCGCCCGCCGTGCTCGCCGCGGCCGATCGGCTGTCCGAGTCGCTGCGCCGCGCCGCGTCTGAGTAGCCGCCGGCTCGGCGCCTGACGCCGTCCACGGGTCCAGACCGCTCCGCAGGAGCGGTGACGTGGCGTCGGGCCGGTGGGACGATGCGGCCCATGGACGGACTTGCGCGCGCACTCGAGGCGTTGCCCAAGGTCGACCTGCACTGCCACGTCGAAGGCACCATGCGGCCGACGACCGTGGTCGAGCTGGCGAGGAAGAACGGCGTGCCGCTCCCCACCGCAGAGCCCGCGGACCTCTACACCTACTCCTCGCTCGACGAGTTCCTCGCCGTCTTCTGGCTCGTCCAGTCGACCCTCGTCGATCGGGACGACTGGGCGCGCCTGGCCTACGAGG
The DNA here is from genome assembly GCF_947488025.1 of uncultured Nocardioides sp. GTDB lineage: Bacteria > Actinomycetota > Actinomycetes > Propionibacteriales > Nocardioidaceae > Nocardioides. Next base: position 453,106 of record NZ_CANKYS010000002.1, read on the forward strand.
CGGTCACCGACAGCGCCCGGCACGGCGTCGTGCACCAGGAGTGCTTCTTCACCCCGGCGCGCCACCTCGCAGGCGGTCAACGGCTCGCGGCGATCGTCGCGGGGCTCGACGAAGGCCTGGCGGCCGCCGAGGCCGAGACCGGTACGACGTGTCGGTTGATCGCCGACATGGACCGGGCGTTCGGCCCGGAGGCCGGCCGCCAGCTCGTCGAGGAGCTCGTCGGGCTCAGGTCGGCACGGTCGCCGGGCACGGACCGGGTGATCGGCGTCGGCATGGACTCGACCGAGCTCGGTGTCGACTCCACGACCTACGCGCCGGCCTACGACGTGGCGCGCGCCGCCGGCCTCCGGCTGACCGGTCACCAGGGTGAGAACTCGACCGCGCAGCAGGTCGCCGCGTGTCTCGACGCCCTCGGGCTCGAACGGCTGGACCACGGCGTGCCGGTCCTCGACAGCGCCGTGCTGACCGCGCAGATGGTCGACGAACGCATCCCGATCACCGTCTGTCCGACCTCCAACGTGGTGATCGCCCACTGCTTCGACCGCCTCGAGGACCACGTGCTGCCGCGGATGCGTGCGGCCGGCCTGCTCGCGACCGTCAACACCGACGACCCGGCGCTGAGCGACCTCGACCTCGGTCGGGAGTACGCCGCCGTGGCCGAGGCCTTCGGTTGGGGCTGGAACCAGATGGTGGAGGTCGCCCTCGACGGCATCGAGGCGAGCTGGCTCGACGAGTCGGAGAAGGCCGACCTGCGCGCCCGGGTGGTGATGGCCGAGGGGCCGCGGGTCTAGAAGAGCGCGTCCTGCTCCAGCTCGAGCAGCTGCTGCTTGCGCTCGGGTCCGCCCGCGTAGCCGGTCAGCGTGCCGTTGGCGCCGATGACCCGGTGGCACGGCACCACGATGGGGATCGGGTTGCGACCGTTGGCCAGTCCGACCGCGCGGGAGGCCGCGTTGGTCATGCCCAGGCGACCCGCGATCTCCCCGTAGGACGCGGTCTCGCCGTAGCCGATCAGCCCGAGCTGGGTCCACACCCGACGCTGGAAGTCGGTGCCGACCGGCGCCACCGGCAGGTCGAAGTCCGTGAGCTCACGGTCGAAGTACGCCGTCAGCTGCCGCACCGCCTCGACGAGCACCGGGAGGTCGTCGGAGCGCGCACCGAGCGGGCGCCCGTCGGCCGGCTGCCGGAACGGCGAGAACTCGATCGCCACGATCGAGCCGTCGCGCTCCACGACGCGCAGGTCGCCGACGGGCGAGGGCATCACGGTCCACATGTCAGTTCTCCTCATCGGCGCGGGGCGGCGCAGGGGTGTCGGGCATCAGGGTGTTCCACAGGTGCATCAGGGCATAGGAGCGCCACGGCCTCCACCGGTCGGGATCGGGCTCGCCGCTGCCGGACGTGGCCAGCTCGCCCAGGAGCCGGCGCACCGCCAGGTCCGTGGGCAGGAAGACGTCAGGATGCCCGAGCGCCCGCATGGCCACGTAGTCGGCCGTCCACGGCCCGATGCCGGGCAGCTCGAGCAGCGCGCGGCGTACGTCGTCGCGGTCGGGGCCGCGGTCGAGCAGCACCCTCCCCTCGGCGAGCGCCGCGGCGAGCCCGACCAGCGCCCGGCCCCGCGCGCGAGGCATCGGCAGGGTGGCGGGATCGGCGGCCGCGAGCGACGCGGCGTCGGGGAAGAGGTGCGTCAGCCCCGGCACGTCCGACTCGAGGGGCCGCCCGTGCGCGGCGACGAGCCGACCGGCGACGGTGCGAGCGCCCGTCACGCTGACCTGCTGGCCGATGACCGTGCGGATCGCCGTCTCGTCGCCGTCCACCTGACCGGGCACGCGGAGACCGGGCGTCGACCCCACGAGGTGCCCCAGGCCCGGGTCGGCCCCGAGGTGGCCGTCCACGGCACGCGGGTCGCAGTCGGCGTCGAGCAGCCGGCGTACGCGCTCGCTCGCGGCCGCGGTGTCGCGCAGGTCCTCGAGCCGGAACTCGGCGGTCACGAAGCCGGTCCCACCGCCGGGGCGGTCGGACGTGTCGGGCAGGTCGGTCAGCTCCACCACCACCGTGCCGCTGCCGTGGGGCAGGTCGAGCGTCCGGGCGTACCAGCCGGGTCCGGCGACCTCGACACCCGGCACGAGGTGGTAGGCGAGGAAGGCGAGCAGCCGGCCGCCGGCGAAGGGGGTGCGGACGGGGAGCCGCATGGTGACGGCGCCGGCGCTGCGGGTGCCGCTCCGGCGACCGCGCAGCTCGCTGGGCGACGACGCGTAGATCTCGCGGAGCGTCTCGTTGAACTGCCGGACGCTGGCGAAGCCGGCCGCGAAGGCGACGTCGGTGAGCGGCAGGTCGGTGGTCTCGATGAGCACCCGCGCGCTCTGCGCCCGACGCGCCCGTGCCAGGGCCAGCGGTCCCGCACCGAGCTCCTGGGTCAGCAGCCGGCCCAGGTGGCGCGGGGTGTAGCCCACCCGGCGGGCCAGCCCGTCGACGCCCTCGCGGTCGACGAGGCCGTCGGCGATCAGGCGCATGGCGCGCCCGGCGACGTCGGCGGCGACGTCCCACTCCGGACTGCCGGGCGTCGCGTCGGGCAGGCAGCGCTTGCAGGCGCGGTAGCCGGCGGCGTGCGCGCTCGCCGCGGTCGGGTGGAACGTGACGTTGCCGGGCGCGGGGGTCCGCGCCGGGCACGAGGGACGGCAGTAGATGCCGGTGGTGCGCACTGCGGTGTAGAAGACCCCGTCGAAGCGGCGGTCCCGGCTGCGGACGGCGCGGTAGCAGGCCTCGGTGTCGAGGTGCCCGGTCGGTGTCATGACCCGAGCCTGTCACCCGCGCGCACCCGGCACCAGCGGAAAACGGACACCGCCGTGAGCCGCTCCTACTCCTGTACGGCGATATCAGTCGTGCGCCGGGTGAGCGGCTGGCGCGCCGGGCCCCGGAGCAGGAACCGCACCCGGACCGCGTCGTCGGGGAAGGCCTCTGCCACCTCGCGCTCGAGCTGGCCGGCCGCCTGGACGAGGGCGTCGGCCTCGGCCTCCACCTCCACGTGCGCGGACAGCTCGACGACCTCGGGTGCGTCCGGGAGCACGCGACCGCGCGCGCCGGTCACCGGGGCCAGGTCGCTCCAGCGCCCGGCCAGGGTGGAGGCGAGCGAGGACCGGTCGACCTCCAGCCGTCCGCTCGGGTCGCTCCCGGCGAGCCGGCTGGTGCCGCGGGTGAGCCGCGGGCGGTGCGAGGACAGCCAGGCCAGGCCGACGAGGCCGAGGGCGATGCCCGCGGCCGCCCAGGCCCAGGGCCACCAGGTGCTGTCGAGCACCGGATCGGCGTCCGACGTCCGCAGGGTGCCGCCGAGCCGGCCGGTCAGGTCGAGGCGCCACTCCCACGCGAGGAGTGCGAGAGCCAGCAGGACCAGGCCGAGCAGGACGGTGACGGAGCGGTCGGTGCCGCGGGTGCGACGGGTGGTCATGCGATCTCCTCCTCGACGAGTCGTACGTCGACGCGGCGAGCGCCGAGTGCGCTGCCGGCGGTGTTCCCCACCTCGCGTGCCCGCTGCACGGTGGCGGTGTCGGTCGCGCCGTCGCGGGTCACGACGTCGAGGACCACGCGGCCCCGCGACGAGCGAGCCACGCGCGCCGCCACCACGCCCTGGGACCGGTCCACGGCACCGCGGGTGACCTCGGCGATCGCCGAAGGGCTCGACCAGAGGCGGGCGTCGCCGGCAGCCGGCACGTCGCCGCTTCGCCGGCAGCAGGCCCGCGAGGACCAGCAGCAGACCCAGCACGCCGACGGCGGTGGCGACGGCCAGCACGCCGGCAGACGGCTCGAGGCCGTCCAGGCTGCGGACGCCAGCGCCCAGCCAGGGCTCACCGGTGGCCCAGCCCTGGGCGACGGCGAGGTCTCGGACGGCGACGACGGCGACGCCGACGAGCGCGAGCGCCACGACGACGCCGATGGCCACCGCGCGGTGGGGTGAGACGGGCGGTCGCGCCAGGGCGCGATCGGTGCGGCTGCTCATGAGGTCCTCCTGTCGTCGGTGCCGTCGAGCCTGACGGTGACGTCGACCGAGGCGAGGCGGACCCCGCTCAGCTCGGACGCACGGTCGAGCACGTGGCGTCGTACGTCGGTGGCGATCCGGTTCACGGGAGCCGGCCACTGACAGGCGACCTCGATCTGGACGCGGGCGTTGGTGCCGCGCACGCGCACCGAGGCGCGCGGGCTGCCGGAACGCACACCGGCCAGGCCGCCGTCGGTCCGACGGACCCCCGGTACCTCGAGCGCGACCGTCTCGACGATGTGCTGGAGGGCCTGCGCGCGGACGTTGAGGCTGCCGCGCCCCTCGGCCACGGGCGTCGTGGTGCTGCGCTCGGCCACCTCACTCACGTCGACCTCGCACGAGCGATCGGACGTCGACCTCGCCGTCGACGTGGCCGCCGACCAGGTAGCCGACGGTCCCGAGGACCACGGCCAGGAGCAGCCCGGTCAGGCCGCCCGTCGTGATGGCGATGGTCAGCAACAGGCCTGCGATGAGGCCCAGGGTGGACGTGGTCATGCTCGCTCCTCTGACAGGTACGTGTAGTGGCGCGCGGGCCACGACGCCGGGCGGTGACGCGCGGCGAGGCCGCGCAGCCGGCGGCGGGCCCGGCGGGCCCGGCGCGACGTGCGTGAGCGCAGGGTGGTGGTGACGGTGACCGTGCTGGTGGCGGGCCGGGCGCACCCCGCGCCCGGGCCCGCCGCAGCAGCGCCGACGCCGGGGGCCACCCCCGTAGCCGTCTCCGGCGTCGTTCCCGACCCTGCTCCCACCCCGGCGGGGTGGGGCTGCTCGAAGGCGCGCATCACGTCGATGAACGCCTCGGTGTCGCCGCCCAGGTCGGGGTGGACGGCCCGCAGCGCAGCACGCCTCGCGGCACGTCGCTCGCGGACCGTCCGGTCGGCGCTGCTGGTCATGGGGTCCCCGGGTCGGCTCCGGGGGCGGCGATGTCCTCCACCGCCACGTGCACCGTGCCCGGGACGATCGCAGCGACACGCGCGCGCACCTCGTCGGTGGTGGCGGTGATCGGTGCGCCCCACGACAGGACCAGGTGGACCTGGGTGTCCCCGTCGCGCAGGCGTACGCCGGTCACACGGCGTCCCGGCAGGTAGGTCGCGACCTCGCCGAGCACGCCCCCGTGCAGGTCGTGGACCCCGGGGACGGCCAGGACGGCACGTGCCACCCGGTCGGCGAGCTCGGCCGGGGTCGGCTCACTGGACACGCGTGGTCGCCGGCTCCTCGTCCGGCTCGTCGCCCTCCAGGAAGACGTCGTGGACGGTGATGTTGACCTCGGTCACCTCCAGGCCGGTCATCCGCTCGACCTGGTCGACGACGTTGCGACGGATGGCCGCGGCGAGGTCGGCGATCGCGACGCCGTACTCGGCGACGATGTCGAGGTCGACGGCGGCCTGGTGCTCCCCCACCTCGACGCCCACGCCCTGGCTCAGGTTGGTGCGCGAGCCCGGGATCCGCTCGCGGAGGGCGCCCACGGCGCGGGCCGTGCCACCACCGAGGTCGTGGACACCGCTGATCTCGCGGGCGGCGATGCCGGCGATCTTGGAGACGACGGTGTCGGCGATCGAGGTCTTGCCCTGCTCGCTCACGAGCGCTCCGGTGCCGGTGCCGGTCGTCGCGACGGACGTCGTCGTGGCCGGCGTGGTCGGCGTCTGCTTCTCGGTCATGGTCTCTCCGTTCGTACGTGCTCCCGTTCCGCGGTGGTCGGGACACGGGTTGGTCGTATCGAGTTCGCTCGTCGTCACGCCCGAGATGGCGTGAGCCCCGTCACGTCGGCCTAGCCTTGGACAAAGGTTGGACAACCGGGCAGACTCCCCGCGTGCCCACTGACCACTCCCCCGTCGTCGCGCAGGACGACACGGGGGTCGCCTCCGACGTGGCACTGGTGCGCGCGGCCCGGCTCGGGGACGACGACGCGTTCGGCGCACTGGTCGACCGGCACGGACCGTCGATGCTGCGCTACGCCCGACGCCTGGTCGGCGGGAGCGAGGCTGACGCGGGCGAGGTGGTGCAGGAGGCGTTCATCTCGGCGTGGCGCAGCCTCGACACGTTCCGCGGCGACTCGTCGATCCGGACGTGGCTGTTCCGGCTGGTGCACCGACGGGCCGTGGACCTGCAGCGGCACCGGCGCCCGACGCCGATCGACGACGAGCTCATCTCGCGCGTGATCGAGGCGTCCGGCGACAACCCGCTGCAGGACGTGCTGGACGCCGAACTGCTCGAGGCCTTGCAGCGAGCGCTCGACGAACTACCGTGGAACCAGCGCGCGGCCTGGCTGCTGCGTGAGGTCGAGGGTCTGGGGTACGAGGAGATCGCACGGACCATGGGGACGACGGTCGGCAGCGTGCGGGGCCACCTGCACCGCGGCCGCCGACAGCTGGCAGAGAGGATGGCACGATGGCGTTGAGTCAGACCGGCCCCCTCGAGCGGGCGGCGGCCGCTGCTCGGGCGGAGGAGCCGGAGGACTGGGAGTCGGTGTCGCGCTCGGTCAAGCGACGCATCCACGCGACCGTGACCCCGTCGCGGCCCGTCGTCGTGGTCGCTGCCGACGGCACCACCGACCAGGACGAGCACGGCTCGCGCACCTACGTCGCCTCGCGCGTCGTGCGCTCCCGGCTGCGCGAGGCGCTGGGGCGCAGTGCGGACGCGACACCGGAGCGCATCGACCTGACCGTCGGCGACGACGAACGCCTGGCACGCGTCGAGATCGACCTCGTCTGCGCCTACGGCACCGAGCTTCCGGCCGCGGTCGAGCAGGTGCGTGCGCTGGTCGAGGTGATCGTGTCCGACCTGCTGGGCCCCGGCACCCGGGCGCCGGTCGACGTGGCCGTGACCGACGTCGTCGTCGGCGACGTACGCCTGTCCTGAGGCCGCACCGCACCTCCTGCAGCTAGCCGGCCGGCCGGTAGCGACGCTCGGGGCGCCCGGCTCCGCCGTACTGCAGCCGCACGACGACGACGCCGCGGGCGACGAAGTGCTCGAGGTAGCGGCGCGCGGAGACGCGGGAGATGCCGACGAGGTCGGCGCACTCCGCCGCGGAGAGCTCGCCGGCGCCGCGCAGCGCGTCGTGCACGGCCTCGGCGGTCTCCGGGCTGAGCCCCTTCGGCAGGCTCACGGCCGTCGCCGGCGCGGCAGCGGCCGCCCCGAACACCGCGTCGATGTCGTCCTGGCCGGGCGCACCCGTGCCGGAGAGGGCCAGCTGGGCGGCGCGGAACGCCTCGAGGCGCACCTGCAGGTCCTCGTAGTCGAACGGCTTGACGAGGTAGTGCACCGCCCCGCCGGACGCGGCCGCCCGGACGGTGTCGGCCTCACGGGCCGCGGTGACCATCAGCACCCCCACGTCGTCGCCGGCCGCACGCAGCCGCCGCAGCACGTCGATGCCGGTCATGTCGGGAAGGTGCACGTCGAGCAGCAGGAGGTCGGGTCGCAGGCGGGCGGTGTCGTCGAGCGCGGCCTGGCCGCTGCTGGCGACCCCGACCACGACGAAACCCTCGGTCCGCTCCACGAACTGGGTGTGGATGCGCGCGACCATGAAGTCGTCGTCGACGACGAGCACGCCCAGTGCCCCAGCCGGACCCGTCATGCCTGCACTCCCACTTCCGCACCCGGCAGCTGCGCCTCGAACACCGCGCCCGAGCCGTCCGGGCCGGGGTGGACGGTGACGGCGCCGCCCCGACGCTCGCAGACCACCTGCACCAGCGCCAGTCCGACACCCCGCCCCTCCGCGGTCGAGGCCTTGGTGCTCCAGCCCCGGCGGAAGATCTCGCCGACCATCTCGGGCCGCACGCCGGGCCCCGTGTCGGCGACGGCGAGGTGTACGACGTCACCGTCGAGACGCACGTCGACCTCGACCGTCGTGCCGCCGACCGACACGGAGGCGTCGACGGCGTTGTCGACGAGGTTGCCCAGCACCGTGCCGACGTCGGTGGACGCCTCCGGGTCGAGGCGGGGCAGGTCGCTGTCGTGGGCCATGACCAGGCCGACCCCGCGCTCCGCGGCGAGGCTGGTCTTGGCGATGAGGAGCGCGGCCACGGCGGGGTCCTCGACGTGCGCCGTCACGGCGTCGGAGATGTCGCGGCGCCGCCGGCTCAGGGTGCCGACGAGGCGGGACACCTCGTCGTACTCCCCCAGCTGCACCAGCCCGGAGATCGTGTGGAGCTGGTTGTGGAACTCGTGCGTCTGGGCGCGCAACGTGTTGGTGATCGACTCGCGCGCGCTGAGCTCGCTCTGGAGCGCGAGCAGCTCGGTGCGGTCGCGCAGCGTGGTGACCGAGGCGACCCGGCGCCCGCCCTCGACGACCGGGTTGCGGTTCACGACCAGCACCCGCTCCCCCAGCACCACGACGTGGTCGCGGATCTCGGCGTCGTCGGCCAGCAGGTCGCGCACGGCGGGATCCAGGTCCAGGTCGTCGACCCGCCGTCCCTCCACGTCGCCCTCGAGCCCGATGAGCTCGCGGGCGCTGTCGCTGAGCACGGTGACGGTGCCGTCGTCCGACACGGCGACCACCCCCTCGCGGATCGAGTGAAGCAGTGCCTCGCGCTGGTCGGCGAGGGCGGCGATGGCGGCCGGCTCGAGGCCGCGCGTACGCCGCCGGATCAGGCGCGAGAGCAGGAACGCGCCGGCGACGCCGAGGCTGAGACCGAGACCCGCGAAGGTCAGCAGGTCCGGCAGCACGCTGCGGGCCCGTTCGCCCCACGTGGGGTACTCCTCGGCCACCATCGCGATGCCGACGAGCTCGCCCTCGTCGTCGATGATCGGCACCTGCGCGGCGATGGACGGGGTGCCGAAGTCGTCGACGTCACCGGTCCACGTGCGCAGCTGCTGCACCGTGCTGTCGTCGAGGTCGATCCGTCGCTCGCGGCCGCCGAAGTCGCTGCTGACCAGGACGACGCCGTCCGGGTCGGTGAGGTAGACACCGCTGGCCTGGACCCTGGTGCGCACCTGCTGGGTGTACGACGTCAGCGAGGCCCGCCGGCGCTCGACGACGCCCTCCAGGAACGGGTCGCGCACCGGCTCGATGTTGGCCATCGACTCGGCCGCCGCGCGCAGCCGGGCACCGCGGGTGTCACGGAAGTCCGCGTCGCTCTGCTGCACCGAGACGATGCTCGCCAGGGCCACGACGGCGAGGAGCACCGTCAGCTGCAGCACCAGGAACTGCCCGGCGAGGGTCGCCGGCCACCAGCGCGAACGTGACCACAAGTTCCACAACCTCCATTGCTTACCCAAGCGTGACGGGCACCACACGCAGTCTCCACCATCGTCGTGGGCGGACCTGCGAGGGCCGCCGACAGAGACGACAGAGCGGAGTGCACATGAGGCGCCGAAGGACGACGCGGGCCATCGCCACGGTGGTGGCCCTCGGCAGCGCGCTGGTGCTGGCGACCGGCTGCGGGGTGACCCGCGGCGACGAGAGCCAGGACCTGACCATGCTGATCCCCAACAGCCCGGGCGGCGGCTACGACCAGACCGGTCGCGCGGCGGTGGCCGTGATGGAGAACGGCGACATCACCGGCGGCTCGTTCGAGGTCACCAACGTGATCGGCGCCGGCGGGTCGGTCGCGATGACGCGGCTGATGAACGCCGACGGCGACGAGCGCACACTGATGACCGCCGGCCTCGGCGTGGTCGGGTCGCTCTACTCGTTCGGTGCGCCCTACGCGATGGACGACGCGACGCCGCTGGCCCAGCTCATCGAGGACCAGGAGGGCGTCCTCGTCCCCGCCGACTCGCCGTACGAGACGATCGACGACCTCGTGCAGGCATGGCAGGACGACCCGGCCGCCATCGTCGTCGGCGGGGGGTCCTCCCCGGGCGGCCCCGACCACCTGTTCCCGATGCAGCTCGCCAGCGCCGTGGACGTCGACCCGCGCGACGTGACCTACGTGCCCTACGACGGTGGCGGTCCGCTGACGAGCGCCCTGCTCGGCAACAAGATCGACGTCGGCTTCTCCGGCGTCGGCGAGTTCGAGGGCCAGCTCTCGTCCGGCGAGCTGCGGCTGCTGGCCGTGTCCGGCGAGGAGCGGCTCAAGGGTGAGGGCATCAGCGAGGCGCCCACCCTCACGGAGGCCGGCATCGACCTGGTCTTCACCAACTGGCGCGGCGTGTGGGCGCCCCCCGGCATCAGCGAGGAGCGGCGCGACGAGCTCATCGCGATGCTCGAAGAGATGCACGAGACCCCCGAGTGGCAGCAGGCCCTCGAGGACAACGGCTGGATCGACGAGTTCAAGACCGGCGACGACTTCACCCAGTTCCTGAAGGAACAGGACCAGCGCGTCGCCACCACCCTCGAGGAGCTGGACCTGCTGTGAGCACACCACTCGACACCCACCCGGACACCCCGGGCGCACCCGCCGCCCCGGCGGCCGAGCCCCGGCGCGACATGGCGCAGCTCGGCCTCGCGGCCGCACTGGTCGTCGTCGGCGCCTACACCGTCTACGACGCGACCACCTTGCGCATCGGCTTCGGCGACCCGGTCGGGCCGCGCGTCTTCCCCTACGTCATCGGCGCCGTGACCGTCCTCCTCGGCGGGCTGCTGGTGCTCGCGACCCTGCGCGGCGACGTCCCGGAGGCCGAGGGCGGCGAGGACGTCGACCTGCGCCAGCCGGCCGACTGGGTCACCGTCCTCAAGCTGGTCGGCGTCTTCATGTTCACGGTCCTGACGGTCTCGTCCCTGGGCTGGGCGATCAGCGGCGCGATCCTCTTCGTCGGATCGGCCTGGTCGCTCGGCAGCCGCACCCTGGTGCGTGACGTGATCGTCGGCCTCGTGCTGTCGGTGACCAGCTGGTACGCCTTCCACGAGGGCCTGGGCGTCATCCTGCCCGCCGGGATCCTGGACGGGGTGCTCTGATGGACAACCTCAGCCTGCTGATGGGCGGCTTCGGAGCCGTCCTCACCCCGGAGAACCTGATGTACTGCGCCATCGGCGTGCTGCTCGGCACCTTCGTCGGCGTGCTGCCGGGCATCGGCCCGGCCATGGCGGTCGCGCTGCTGCTGCCGGTGACCTACGGCCTCGACCCGGTCGCCGCCTTCATCATGTTCGCCGGCATCTACTACGGCGGCATGTACGGCGGCTCGACGACCGCGATCCTGCTGAACACGCCGGGTGAGTCGGCGTCGGTGATGACCGCGCTCGAGGGCAACCTGATGGCGCGGGCAGGCAAGGCCGCGCAGGCACTCGCCACCGCGGCCATCGGCTCCTTCGTCGCGGGCACGATCGGCACGCTCCTCGTGGTCTTCTTCGCCCCGGCGCTCGCATCGGTGGCCGTCGAGATCGGGGCACCGTCCTACTTCGCGCTCATGGTCCTCGCGATGGTGTCGGTGACGAGCGTGCTCGGCGGCTCGCCGCTGCGCGGCTTCATCGCCCTGTTCATCGGGCTCACCATCGGCCTCGTCGGCCTCGACCTCAACACCGGGCAGCCGCGGCTCAGCTTCGACCAGCCGCTGCTCGCCGACCGGATCGACGTCGTCGTGGTGGCGGTCGGCATCTTCGCCCTCGGCGAGGCGCTCTGGGTGGCCGCCCACCTGCGACGCAGCCCGGCGCACGTGATCCCGGTCGGTCGTCCGTGGATGAGCCGCCTGGACCTCAGGCGGTCGTGGGGCCCGTGGCTGCGCGGCACGGCGTACGGCTTCCCGTTCGGCGCGGTGCCGGCCGGTGGCGCGGAGATCCCGACGTTCCTGTCCTACATCACCGAGAAGCGGATCGCTGCGCGCAAGGGCCAGGACGAGTTCGGCCGGGGTGCGATCGAGGGCGTCGCCGGCCCGGAGGCGGCCAACAACGCCTCGGCCGCCGGCACCTTCGTGCCGCTGCTCGCCCTGGGCCTGCCGGTGACGGCGACCTCCGCGGTCATGCTCGCCGCCTTCCAGGGCTACGGCATCGAGCCCGGACCCAGCCTGATGACCGACCAGCCCGACCTCGTCTGGGCGCTGCTCGCGAGCCTGCTGATCGGCAACGTCCTGCTGCTGGTGCTCAACCTGCCGCTCGCCCCGGTGTGGGCCAAGCTGCTGCGGATCCCCCGGCCCCAGCTCTACGCCGGCATCCTGTTCTTCGCCGCGCTCGGCGCCTATGCCACCAACCTGCAGGCCTTCGACCTGTTCCTGCTGCTGCTCCTCGGCCTGCTCGGACTGATGATGCGGCGGTTCGCACTGCCGGTGCTGCCGCTGATCCTCGGCGTCATCCTCGGCCCACTCATGGAGCTCAAGCTGCGTGAGGCGATGGCGATCTCCGGAGGCGACGTCTCCGGCCTGTGGAGCGAGCCCCTCGCCATCGCGATCTACGTGGTCGTCGCGATCGCCGTGGTCGCTCCCCTGGCGGTCCGTCGGATCCGCCCCACCCCGGCCGCCGTGGCCGAGGAGCTCCAGGCCCCCGCCGACGAAGAGGAGAAGGTGCGATGAGCCAGCAGGACGCAGTGACGATCGTGGTGGGCTGGTCCCCCGACGAGTACGGCGAGGCGGCGCTGCACCGCGCCGTGGAGGAGGCGAGGCTCCGCGACGGACGTGTCGTCGTCGTCAACGCCACTCGGGGTGATGCCCTGGTCGATGAGCGCTATGCCGACGAGGACCAGCTCGCCGCACTCGCGACCGAGCTGGGCGCAGCGGGTGTCGCGGTCGACGTACGCCGCTCGATGGGCGCCGACGTCGGCGACCAGGTCCTCGCGGTCGCCGAGGACGTCGCCGCCGACCTGGTCGTGATCGGCCTGCGCCGCCGCTCTCCCGTCGGCAAGCTGCTGATGGGCAGCGTCGCCCAGCGGATCCTGCTCGGCGCGGACTGCGCCGTGCTGGCGGTCAAGCCGGCCGACTAGCTGCATCCGCGCGCCGGTCAGGTGGTGCTGCCGGGAGCCCGACGTCGGTGCCACAGCACCAGCGCACAGGCGCCGGACAGCAGCACCACCGCTGCCGGCACGACGACGCCGCGGAGCACGCCCTCCGGGGCGGTGTCGGACGAGGAGGACGCGCCTGCCGCGGCCTCCTCGTCTCCAGCGAGGGTGCCGCCGCCGATCTCGAAGTTGATCTCCCCGGCGATCTCGTGACCGTCGGTGGACAGCACGTCGTAGGTGAGGGTGTAGGCGCCGTCGGGCCCCGCCCACAGGTTCTGGCGGACCTCCGCCCCGACCGAGGTGGCGTCGCCGTTGGCGACGCTGCCGTCGGGCCCGGTCACGGTGACCTCGTGGACCTCGCTGACCGCACCGGAGAAGGTGAGGATGGCGCGCGAGGGCAGCGCCTCCAGCACCCCGGACTCCGAGGGGTCGGAGGAGAGCAGCTCCGCGTGCGCCGCTGCGGGCGGAGCCCACGCGAGCAGCGCCAGGACGGCGGCGAGGCTCGCGAGGACGGCGGCGACGCGTCCGGCGCGCGGCGGTGGTGTGGCGCTCATGCCTCGAGCCCGTGGCGCCAGGCAACGAGGTCGTCCCACTGCTGGGCCAGCCGGTGCTCGGTGCCTCCCACCGGGTCCTTGAAGAAGAAGGCGAGCTCGGGGAGGGGACCGGTCCGCCCGACCGCGTGCGCGGCGGACACCAGCCGTGCGAGGTCGAGGACCAGCGGCGCGGCGAGCGCGGAGTCGCACCCCTCCCAGGTGAGCTGGAGCGTCATGCGGGTGCCGAGGAAGCCGTCGAACCGGACGTGGTCCCACGCCGTCTTCCACTCCCCCAGGTCCTCGACCTGGTCGATGTGCATCGGCCCCGGGACCGCCCGGCCGACCATGGCGTCGAGGCCACTGCGCTTGGCGACGGTCTTGCTCCGCGCCGCCTCGGGGTCGGCCAGGGTCGCACCGTCGCCACCGCCGAGCAGGTTGACCGACGTCCACGACCGCAGGTCGAGGGCGCGCATCACGAACATCGGCGCGAGCGCCGACTTGAGCAGGGTCTCCCCTGTCTTGCCGTCGCACCCGGCCCAGGGCAGGCCGCCGCGTCGCGCCGCCTCGACCACGACCGGCAGCCGCAGGCACGGGCTGGGGGTGAAGGAGACGAAGGACGCGCCGGCGCGGAAGGCCGCCAGCGCGTAGACGGCCCCGACCGGCAGCGCGTCGTCGACGGCCGTCATCGAGTCGGGGTCGGGGACCGGCGGCTGGGTGCTGGCGACGTCGACCACGACCACGCGGTCGAGCCGGTGCCGGTCGCGGAAGTCGGCGATGTCGGCGGCGAGCCGCTCCACCGCCTCGGCGGCGGTGGCCGACCCAGCCGCGTGGCCGGGTCGTACGTCGGCGTCCACGGCCTCGAGGTGGGCGCGGGCGGCGTCCACCAGGGCTGTCGGGACGACGCCGCCGGCCGCGAGCTCCTCGGCCCGCTTGAGCAGCGACTGGGCGCTGACGTCGTGGCCGCCGAAGACCAGGCCCGCCAGGGGCGGCAGGCCGTCGGGCCGCAGGTCCGGCAGCTCTGTCACGAGAGCGGTGGTCGGTGCGAGGCCATGCGCCACGGCGTACGCACCGACCACCGCTGTGGTGGCCACCGAGCCCCGCGCACCCACGAACCACACGCCTGTCCTGGCCGTCACCTCGGGCGTGGTGTTCATGTCGTCCTCCTCGGACTGGTGGGCGGGGGCACGGTGGACGTTCAGGTGGACGTCCAGGTGGACGTCCGGTGGGTCAGGACGAGGTCGAGAAGGCCGCGTCGAAGGACGCGGCCGGGGCGTCGAACGCCAGCCGCCGCACGAACTCGAGCGCCTCCGGAGCGCCGACGAGACGGTCCATGCCGGCGTCCTCCCACTCCACCGAGATCGGGCCGTCGTAGCCGATCGTGTTGAGCATCCGGAAGCACGCCTCCCACGGCACGTCGCCATGACCGGTCGAGACGAAGTCCCACCCGCGGCGCGGGTCGGCCCAGGCCAGGTGGGAGCCCATGCGACCGTTGCGACCGTTGCCGACCTGCTTCTTCGCGTCCTTGCAGTCGACGTGGTAGATCCGGTCCTTGAAGTCCCACAGGAAGCCGACCGGGTCGAGGTCCTGCCAGACGAAGTGCGAGGGGTCCCAGTTGAGGCCGAACGCCTCGCGGTGGTCGATCGCCTCGAGCGCGGCCACGGTGGTCCAGTAGTCGTAGGCGATCTCGGACGGGTGCACCTCGTGGGCGAACTTCACGCCCTCGCTGTCGAAGACGTCGAGGATCGGGTTCCACCGGTCGGCGAAGTCCTGGTAGCCGGCGTCGACGAGCGCCTGGGAGGCCGGCGGGAACATCGCGACGTACTTCCAGATCGAGGACCCGGTGAACCCGACGACGACGTCGACCCCGAGCTTGCGCGCGGCGCGCGCGGTCATCTTCATCTCCTCCGCGGCGCGCTGGCGCACGCCCTCGGCGTCGCCGTCGCCCCAGATGCGGTCGGGGAGGATGTCGCGGTGGCGGGCGTCGATCGGGTCGTCGCAGACCGCCTGGCCCTTGAGGTGGTTGCTGATCGCGAAGACCTGCAGGTCGTACTTCTTGAGCATCTCCAGCTTGGCCGGGACGTAGGACTCGTCCTCGACCGCTGCCCACGGGTCGAAGTGGTCGCCCCAGCAGGCCAGCTCGAGGCCGTCGTAGCCCCAGCCGGAGGCGAGCTTGCACATCTCCTCGAACGGCAGGTCGGCCCACTGGCCGGTGAACAGGGTGACGGGGCGTGGCATGTGTGCTCCTCAGGTAGTGGTGGTGCGTTTCGGCTGGTCGTGCGGATGGTGCGGGTCGTGCGGGTGGTCCAGTGCTATCTGGTGGCCGGTCGGCCGGCGCGGACCGGTGCCGGGACGGAGCGCCGTGTCCCGGCACCGGCCGCTTGGGGGCGGCGTCTTGCGGCACCACTCCCCGCCCGGTCGGGGGCCCGGCCTCCGGCTCGCACGCAGGGCCGATCCTGCGTACGCGCCGGTTCACCTCACCCGAGGGTGCTGTGGTGGCCGAGCCGCCCGACGTCGGACGTCCTCGTGCTCGCCGGCGCCTACAGCTGCGACTTCAGCGTGCGCGACAGGCGCTTGAGTGCGAGCCTCACCTCCTTGTCGCCCACCCGGGAGGCGAGCCGCTCGAAGCGCTTGAGCGACCTGACGGCCTGCCCTGCGTCCTTGCGACGGTCGGCACGGTTGGCGGCCTGGAGCTGCTTCTTCAGCTTCTTGGCCAGCTTCGGACCGACCAGGCCCTGGTCGTCGAGTCGGTTGACGAGCTTCTTGACCTTCCCGTAGGACCGGACCACCACCCGGAAGGTGACCGCCTGCGAGGCCTGGTTGCCGGCCTCGTCGAGGACGGTGACCTCGAGGGTGTGACGGCCCGGTGCCAGCGACATCGCGTCGAGGCGCACCGGAGCGTTCACCACCTCTCCGTCGAGTCGGACCACCTGCTCGGCGGCACCCGACGTGGCGTCGGAGACCGTGACCCGTGCGGTCCGGACCGCGGCGACGTCGAGCTTGGCGCCGTCGGCGATGCCGTCGACGGCCACCATGGGCGCCGTGGCGTCCATCTTGATGGTGGTCGTCTCGATCGCCGAGGTCGTCCCGGCGGCGTCGGTGGCCCGGGCCTGGACCCGGGTGACGCCGTCGGCGCTGACCTTGAACGGCGCGGTGTACGCCGTCCACGGGCCGTTGTCGATGCGGTACTGGATCGAGACCCGACCCTCGCCGCCGGCACCCGCGAGGGTGACCGTGACGGGTGCGGTGAACCAGTTGGCACGACCGTTGGCCGCGGCGGGTGCCGTGGTCATGGTGACCGACGGCTTCGCCGGCTCGACCGGCTCACCCGGCTCGCTGACGACGACCTCGAGCTGTCCGCCCGCGGTGTTGCCCGCCTTGTCGGCCGCGCGGTAGCGCACCAGGTAGGTCCCCGGCTCGTCGAACGTCAGCGGGGCGTCGTACGCGCTCCACGTGGTGGCGTCGCCGATCCGGTACTCGATGCCTGCCACACCCGAGGTGGCGTCGGTGGCGGTCAGCGTGACCGTCTTGGTGGTGCTGCCGGTCTCGGCCGTGGTGACGACCGGAGGAGCGGTGTCGACCTTGACGGTCTCCGAACCGAGCTCCGAGACGTTGCCCGCCACGTCGGTCGAGCGGTACTCGACCAGGCGCTCACCCTCGCCGGTCACCGGGACCGCGATGGAGTAGGGCATCCAGTCCCCGCCGTCGATGCGGTACTCGATCGAGCCGAGGCCCGACCCGCCCGCAGCGTCGGTGCCCGCCAGGGTGAACGACGGACGGCTGGTGTGCCACCCGTCCTGGCCCGTGGCGTCGGGCACCGTGATCGTCGCGGTCGGTGCGACCGTGTCGATCTTGACCGTCAGCGACTTCGTCGCCTCCACGTTGCCGGCCTCGTCGGTCGAGCGGTACTCGACCAGGCGCGAACCCTCACCCGTGACCTGGACGGCACCGGTGTAGGGCGTCCAGTCGCCCCCGGCGATGCGGTACTCGGTCGAGGCGACGCCCGACCCGTCCGTCTTGTCGGCAGCGGCCAGGGTGAACGACGGCCGCGTGGTGTACCAGCCGGCCTGGCCGGTGGCGTCCGGGACGGAGATGGTCGTCGTCGGTGACGTGGTGTCGCCCGGCTCCTCGCCACCCGGCTCGCAGGTGTCGTCCTCACCGAGGGTGAAGAAGTCGAAGCTCGCCGTGATCCCGGCTCCGGCCGTCTGGTTGGCGGCGGAGAGGAGGCCGATCTTCGGGTCGGTGAGGCCGGCGATGCTGTAGCCGGCGTCCATGTCCGTCCACGACTCACCGTCGGTGCTGTAGCTGCCGAGGACCTCGATGCCGTCCTCGCTGGTCAGCCGCAGCCACACGGTGGTCGGGAACTCCGCCCCGAGGCCCGGCGTGTTGGTCTCGACGGCACTGGCTGCGGTCTCCCGCGCCGTCTGGATGATGTTGGACGCGGCGTCGGGGTCCCCGCTGCGTCCCTGGAAGACGTGCTTGAGGTAGTTGTCGTCGTCTCCGTAGATGAGCAGGCCTGCCGACTGGTAGGACCTGTTGATCGGTGCGGTGACCTTGGTCGTGGCGACGAACGGACCCTCGGGCAGGTCACGGAGGACCAGGTCGCGGGCGGTGTTCGTCGTCTGGTAGAGGTCGGTCGCCTCCATCGGGATCTTCACCGAGCCGTCGGAGACCGTGAGGTTCCCGCTCGGTCGTACGACGGTCCACGGCGGGGACGCCAGGGACTGGCCGTTGAACTCCTCGACGACGCAGGGCTCGGTGCAGGGCACGGCCGTGTCGTCAGGGGTCAGGGTGAAGTAGTCGAACTCGGCAGTGATGTTGTCGGCCGCACCCGCTGCCGTGCTGCCCAGGGCGAGCAGGCCGACCTTCGGTGCGGTGATGCCGGACAGGTCGCGGGGAGCGGCCGTGCCGTTCGACGTCGTGATGGGGAGCCAGGTGGCCCCGTCTGTGCTGTAGGTCGGAGTGACGACGTTGCCGTCGGTGCTCGTCATCCGCAGCCACACGGTGTCGGGGAAGTCCGCGCCGAGGGCGGTGGAGTTGGACTCCGATGCCGTGCCGTTGACCTCCTTGGCGAACTGGATGACGTTGGCCGCCTTGCTGCCCGCCGCGGCCGTGGAACGACCGGAGTAGACGAGCTTGAGGTAGTTGTTGTCATCGCCGTAGACGATCAGGCCACCCTGCTGGTAGCCGCGGACGGCAGGCAGCGTGAGCTTGGTCGTGACCTCGAAGGCCCCGCCCGGCAGGTCCTGGAGGACGATGTTGGGCGTGGTGTTGGTGCCCTGGTAGATGTCGGAGTTGGTCAGCGGGATGTTGAGCGTCCCATCGGCCACGGTGAGCGCCTGGTCGACGCGCACGCTCCGGTTCCACCGCTCGGTGTCGAGGGCATCTCCCACGAAGTCGTCGGAGCGACCGCTGAAGCAGATGTCCTGCGCTGCCCTGACCCTCACCTCCAGCGTGCGGGTGGTCTTCGCCCCGCGCGAGTCGGTCACGACCGCCGTGACGACGTACGTGCCCGGCGTGGTGTAGGTGTGGCTCGGGTTGGCGTCGGTGGAGCTGGTGTCGTCCCCGAAGTCCCACGCGTAGGTGACAGGGATGTCACCGTCGGCGTCCTCGACCGTGCTGGTGAACTGCACGGGCAGGGGTGCCTCGCCGTTGGTCGTGCTGGCCTCGATCGAGACGGCCGGGGGCTGGTTGTCCGTGACGCCCCGGCCGTTGAAGCGCAGCCAGTTGACGTTGGCGCCACCCGTGGTGGCCACGACGAACAGCGGCTCGCTGTCGGTCGAGGCTCCGGTGAAGGTGGTCGACACGTCCTGGTAGGTCTGAGCACCGCCCGTGTTGGGCACGTCCAGCGTGCCGATCACGGTGCCCGTGGGCGAACCCTGCCGGATCTCGAACGCCGCGCCGGCCGTGGTGGAGGCCGCACGCATCGAGACGCCGGTGATGTTGGTCAGGTTCATCACGTCCCAGGCGAACCAGTCACCGGTCTCGACTCCGTTGACGTTCTGGCCGCCGTCGGTGTCGGTCGTGGTCTGGGTCGTGACGCCGGGGGTGCCCGAGGTGTTGGCCCCGGTGCGACCGGTGCGGTCGAAGTACTCGGCCTCCTTCTTCTTGGTGTGCAGGATGATGCCGTCGACGCCCGTCAGCTCGCCGGCCACGCCGGCACCGCTGTCGGTGTAGGTGGCCTTGATGGTGCCGAAGATGTTGGCGCCCACATGGCCGGTGTCACCGGGCAGCGCGAGGGTGCCGCTGCAGCCCCGGTACTGCTCGTAGTCGTGCGAGTGCTGGTCGTGGCCGAGCCCGGGCTGGACGACGACGCGGTCGCAGTCGATCGTGCCGTCCTCGGGGTCGCTCACCTCGACCTCGTACTCCAGGTAGTCACCGAACTCGAAGAAGCCGCCGTCCGGGGGCAGGACGAACTCGACGGTCGGGGCGGTGTTGCCCGCCGTGATGTCGACGTTGGTCGTGCCGGTCCGCTCTCCCTCGTCGGTCACGGTGAGGCGCGCGGTGTAGTCACCCGCCTCCGTGTAGGTCCAGCTGCCCGTCGGGGTGGTGGCGTCGGTGGTGCCGTCGCCGTCGAAGTCCCACGCGTAGGTCAGGCCCGTGGCGTCACCGGTGTCGGCGTCGAAAGAGGTCGTGCCGTCGAACTGCACGGTCAGCGGCGCGGGACCCGACGTCCTGTCGGTCGTGGCCCTGGCCACCGGCGCACGGTTGCCCTCGACGTAGTCGATCCGGTAGATGCCGGAGTCGGTGTTGTTGCCGTTGAAGCCGCTGCCCCACTCGATCATGTAGAGCGCGCCGTCAGGCCCGAACTGCAGGGCGTGCGGACGCCGCATGGGCAGGTTCGGCAGGAAGCGGTTGATGTCGGCGTCGTCGGTCCCGGCCTCGTTGAGCTGCACCGTGAACAGCCGGCTGTTGTTCCAGTCGGCCCAGATCGCCTTGCTGTCGAAGTAGGCGGGCCACTTGCGGTCGGAGGCCAGGTCGGGGTCGTAGGAGTAGGTGCCCGAGGTCATCGGTCCACCGCTGGACCCGATCTCCGGCGTGCCGGTGAGCGAGGCGTTGTTGCTCTGCCACATGACGGCCGCCTTCGCCGGCGGCAGGTCGGTCAGGCCCGTGTTGTTGGGCGAGTCGTTGACCGGGTTGGCGCAGTCGAAGGCCGCGCCGGCGGTGCCGCTGGCGAAGTTGTAGTCGTTGTAGGGGGTGTTGTCGCCGACGCAGTAGGGCCAGCCGTAGTTGCCGGGCTCGTCGAGAATGTTCCACTCGACGCGCCCGTTGGGCCCACGTGTGGCGCTGACCGAGCCTGCGTCCGGACCGTAGTCGGCGACGAGCAGGTTGTTGTTCTGCTCGTCGAGGCCGATCCGGAACGGGTTGCGGAAGCCCATCGCGTAGATCTCGGGACGGGTCTTGTCGTCGGCGTCCTCGGCCTCGTCGAAGAGATTGCCCTCCGGGATGCTGTAGCCGCCGGCCGCCAGGGGCTTGATGCGCAGCACCTTGCCCATCAGTGAGTTGGAGTTCGCAGACGTGCGCTGGGCGTCCCAGGCGCTGCGGCCGGGCCGTTCGTCGATCGGGGTGTAACCGCCGGAGTCGAACGGGTTGGTGTTGTCACCGGTGGCGAGGTAGAGGTTGCCGTCGTTGTCGAACTCCATCGCGCCACCCGCGTGGCAGCACTGCTCACGTTGCGTCGGCACGTCGAGGATCGTCGTGGCGGTGTCGACTTGCAACGTGTTGCCCGACATCGTGTAGCGGGAGATGCGGTCGGTGGCCACCGAGCCCGCGGGCGAGTAGTACAGGTAGACCCAGTTGTTGGTGGCGAAGTCCGGGTCGAGCGCGAGGCCGAGCATGCCGAACTCCTGCCCGGTGTAGACCGGGATGTTGCCGGCGGTCACCACGTTGCCGTTGGGCAGGATGATCTTCACGTCGCCGTTGCGGTCGACGTAGAACACCCGGCCGTCGTCGGCGATGGCGAGCTCCATGGGGTTCGAGGTGTTCTCGTCGAGCGCGACCTTCTCGAAGCTCGGCTCCAGGGTGGCCTTGCAGTCGGAGTCGACCACGCCGGCCGCGGTCTCGATGCCGCCAAGGACGTGCTTGAGGAACTTGGCGTCGGTGAACGACGCCTCGGTGTGGCCCATCCCGGTGTACCAGCTGCGGCCGCCGTCGTAGTCCTGGCACCACGCGATCGGGTGCTCGTTGCCCATCGCTCCGGTGCCCGGGGCGTAGGTCGACTCGTCCAGCGAGGCGAGCACCTGGACCTTGCCGCGGGGGTTGGTGCGGAAGTTGTACCACTCGTCGGTGCGCTCCCAGCGCGACTCGATGCCGGCGGTGGAGGGGTGCGCGGGGTCCTCGACCTTGACGGTCGCCGTGGGGGTGCCCGGCGGGTGGTTGTTGAAGTAGGAGCCGACGAGCTCGCCGTACCACGGCCAGCTGTACTCGGTGTCGGACGCGGCGTGGATGCCGGCGTAGCCGCCACCGGCCTGGATGTAGCGCTCGAACGCACCCTGCTCGGCATCGTTGAGCACGTCACCGGTGGTCGACAGGAAGATGACGACCTCGTACTGCTCGAGGTTGGCGTCGGTGAAGGCGGTGCCGTCCTCGGTGACCGTCACCGTGAAGTTGTTGTCGGCCGCCAGCCCCTGGATGGCGGTGGTGGCCTCGTCGATGTTCCCGTGGCGGAACGCCGCGGTCTTGGAGAAGACCAGTGCGTCGAACGACTCCTCCGCGGCCGCCGCAGCCGATGCCGCCGGGTCGGCGGTCCACGGGACCGCGTCGCCCAGGGTGGTCGCGGACTCCTTCTTCTTCCTCTTCTCGGTCCGGTCGGTGGCCGACGCCTCGGGGGCGGTGGCGGCGGCGCGCTCGGTGCTCGGCGCCGCGGTTGCCGAGGAGGCCAGCCCGATGCCCGCGCCCAGCGGCAGCGACACGAGCAAGGCCATGCTGGAGCCGACTGCGACGCGAGAGCGCCTCTGCAGTCGCGTGATGAGTCTGTTCATCACGATCCCTTCTGTGGTGACGGATGTGCGCTCCATCAGTTCCGGGGCGGGTCCCCGGGCGTTCGGCCCCTGTCACGCGGTGGTGCGGTGGATCGGTGGTGCGTCAGGTGGTGCATCGGTGGTGCATGGACGGTGGTTCGGACGGACGGTGGTTCGGGTGGTGGGGCCCGGCGGGTTCGGCGCCCGCCGGGCCTCGGGGTCTCCTCAGCGCACGCCCATCAGGTGCTCGAGGGCGAGCTGGTCGAGTGCCTCCTGGCCGACGCTGCGCGCGCCGAGGCCCTCCACGTCGTACGACGCCGCGCGGAGGTCGGCGAGCGACTCCCCCTCGGCGAGGGTCGGGGTGCGGAGCATGCCGACCTCGGCCGCCTCGAGGGCCGCGACGACGTCGGGGTCGGCACGGAAGGCCTGGACCTTGTCGCGCAGGATCAGGTAGTTGCGCATGCAGCCGCGGGCGGACTCCCAGACACCGTCCTCGGCCTCGGCACGCGGGGGCTTGAAGTCGAAGTGCACGTAGCCGTCGTAGGCCTTGCCCGTGCCCGCGCCCAGCAGGGCGTCGACGGTCCAGAAGGCGCCGCGCACGTTGCCCGCGCCGAAGCGCAGGTCCTGGTCGAAGCGGGGACCGTGCTGGCCGTTGAGGTCGACGTGGAAGAGCTTGTCGTGCCAGAGCGCCTGGCTGATGCCGTGGGCGAAGTTGAGCCCGGCCATCTCCTCGTGGCCCACCTCGGGGTTGAGGCCCACCATGTCCGGGTCGTCGAGCTCGGAGATGAGCGCGAGGGCGTGACCGATGGTCGGGAGCAGGATGTCGCCGCGCGGCTCGTTGGGCTTGGGCTCGAGGGCGAACCGCATGTCGTAGCCCTGCTCCTTGACGTAGGCGCAGAGCAGGTTGAGCGACTCGCTGTAGCGGTCGAGCGCGGCCTGCACGTCCTTCCCGGCACCGTGCTCGGCGCCCTCGCGGCCGCCCCAGAGCACGAACGTCTTCGCGCCCAGCGACGCCGCCAGGTCGATGTTGCGCAGCGCCTTGGTGAGCGCGTAGCGCCGCACCTCGCGGTTGTTGGCGGTGAGCGCGCCCTCCTTGAACACGGGGTGTCCGAAGAGGTTCGTGGTCACCATCTCGACGGCGAGGCCGGTGTCGGCGAGCGCCTTCTCGAAGCGCGCGAGGACGGCGTCGCGCTTGTCGTCGTCGGGGACGAGGTCGTCGTCGTGGAAGGTGACGGCGGCGGCACCGAGCTCGGCGAGCTTGTAGGTGGCCTCGACCGGGTCCAGCAGCGCGCGGGAGCTGGGGCCGAACACGTCGGTGCCCTGCCAGCCCACGGTCCAGAGGCCGAACGAGAACTTGTCCTCAGGGGAAGGGGTGTAGTCGGTCATGCGGGGATCTCCTGCCACGAATCGTTGTCAGAGCTGGTCTCGACCGCGGCCAGGACGCGCTGCACCTGGAGTCCGTCGGCAAAGGATGGGGAGGGGTCGTTGTTGGCCGCGATGTCGCGGACCAGGTCGACGGCCTGGTGGATGAAGCCGTGCTCGTAACCGATGACGTGGCCCGGGGGCCACCACGCGCCGACGTAGGGGTGCTGCGGCTCGGTGACGAGGATCCGGCGGAAGCCGGCGGTGCGGGCGTCCTCGGTGCCGTCGAAGAAGTGGAGGACGTTCATGTCCTCGAAGTCGAAGGCGATGCTGCCCTTCGACCCGTTGACCTCGATGCGGATGGCGTTCTTGCGGCCCGACGCGAAGCGGGTCGCCTCGAAGACGCCCATCGCTCCCCCGCGGAAGTCGGCGAGGAAGGTGGCGGCGTCGTCCACGGTCACCTTGCCGGTGCCCGAGCCGGCCGTGCCGGAGAGGCCGGAGTGCTCGCTGGGGAGCGGGCGCTCCTCGACGAAGGTGCGCAGGCGGCCGCTGACGCGGCTGATGGTGTCGCCGGTGATGTACTGCGTGATGTCGATGATGTGGGCGCCGATGTCGCCCAGCGATCCGGAGCCGGCCTTGTCCTTCTCCAGGCGCCACGAGAGCGGAGCCTGCGGGTCGACGATCCAGTCCTGGAGGTACTGCGCCCGCACGTGGTGCAGCGTGCCGAGCCGGCCCTCGGCGACGAGCTGGCGGGCCAGGGCGATCGCGGGCACGCGTCGGTAGGTGAAGCCGACCATCGCGCGGACGCCGGAGGCGGCGGCCGCCTCGGCGGCGCGGGTCATCGCCTCGGCCTCCTCGACGCTGTTGGCCAGCGGCTTCTCGCACAGGACGTGCTTGCCGGCCTCGAGGGCGGCGATGACGATCTCGGCGTGCGTGTGGCCGGGGGTGCAGACGTCGACGAGGTCGATGTCGTCACGCTCGACGAGGGCCTGCCACGAGGTCTCGGTGGACTCCCACCCGAGGCGCTCGGCGGCGGCCCGGACGCCCTGAGGGTCGCGTCCGGCGACGGCGCGCATGCGCGGGCGGAGCGGGAGGTCGAAGAACCGCGGGGCGGTGCGCCAGGCGTGCGAGTGCGCAGCGCCCATGAAGGCGTAGCCCACCATGCCGACCGACAGCTCACGCTGGCTGTCGGGGGCGTCGGGAGTGGTGGTCATCGGACCTCCTCGTTCTGGGCTGGTCGGGGTCGGGACTGGAGTGTCGGGGCGCGGCTCATAGGGCCCGGGTGCCGACGGGCGGCGGACCCGGGTCGTGACGGTCGCTCAGATGTGGTGTCTCGGTGCGGTGCTCGGGGGTGGCGCCGGGGTGCCGCGGCGGCTCCCGGTGGGGAGCCGCCGCGGGACCGATCAGGACTCGAAGGCCGAGTCGATGAACTCGTCGACGTTGTCCGAGGTGACGACCGGGGCGTAGAGCTGGACGGTGCGGGGCACCTCGACCTCGACGAGGTCGCTCATCGCCTTGCCCTGGACCAGGAGGCGGGCCAGCTTGACGCCGTCGGCACCCTGGGTGGAGGGGTAGATGACCGTCGCCTTGAGCACGCCGCTGTCCTCCTGGATCGCGCGCATGGCGTTGGCCGAGCCGGCGCCACCGATCATGATGAACTCGTCGCGGCCGGCGTTCTCGATGGCGGCGAGGACGCCGACACCCTGGTCGTCGTCGTGGTTCCAGAGGTAGTCGATCTGCGGCTCGGCCTGGAGCAGGTTCGCCGCGACCTCCTCGCCGCTCTCGACGGTGAACTCGGCGGCCTGGCGGGCGTCGACGTCGAGGCCGCACTCGGACAGCGCGTCCTCGAAGCCCTGGCTGCGGTCCTGGGTGAGCGGCAGCGAGTCGATGCCGGCGATCTCGGCGACGATGGCGTCCTTGTTGCCACCGGCCTGCTCGCAGACGTACTGGCCGGCCGAGACGCCCATGCCGTAGTTGTCACCGAGGACGGTGACACGCGCGGCGTTGGGGTCGTCGAACTCGCGGTCGACGTTGATGACCGGGATGCCGGCCTCCATCGCCTTCATCGCGACGGGCGTCATCGCAGCACCGTCGAACGGGAGCAGGACGATCGCGTCGACCTCGTCGTTGATGAAGGTCTCGACCTGGCTGATCTGCAGGTTGACGTCGTTGGTCCCCTCCGCGATCTGGAGGTCGATGTCGGGGTACTGCTCGGCGAGGTCGCGGACGTTGTTGGTGATGGCGGCCATCCAGCCGTGGTCCGCGGCGGGTGCCGAGAAGCCGATGGTGACCTGGTCGCCCTCCTCGTCGTTGCTGCCGTCGGCAGCGGCCGGTGCCGAGTCGGAGCCGCTGTTTTCGTCGTCAGCGGCATCCTCGGCGCTGCCGGTGCAGGCGGCGAGGGACAGGACGGCGACCGCGCCGACCACGAGGCCGGAGTAGCGGCGGCTCTGGTGCCGTCGAAGGGGAGTGCGCAGTCGCATGTGTCGTGCTCCTTGTGTGTGTTCTCGATGGGTGCGGTGCTGCGGCCGGCGCTCCGAGACGAGCCGGCGTGGTGGTGCGGTGGTTCCGAGTGCGGGTGGCTAGGTGGAGGTCGCGTTGCGAGCCAGGCGCTGCTGGAGCAGGACCGCGACGACGATGATCAGGCCCTTGGCGACCGCCTGGGTCGAGGTGTCCTGGTTGTTGAGGGTGAACACGTTGCCGAGGGTGGCGAAGATGAGCACACCCAGCACGGTGCCGACGATCGTGCCGCGACCACCCGTCAGCAGGGTGCCGCCGATGACGACGGCCGCGATCACGTCGAGCTCGAGCAGCGTGCCGTGCGTGGAGCTGCCGGTGGTGGTGCGGCTCACCAGCATGAGCGCCGCGAGTCCGCAGCAGAAGCCGACCAGGACGTAGAGCATCACGGTGTGCCGGTTGACGTTGATGCCGGCCAGGCGGGCCGCCTCGGGGTTGCCGCCGACGGCGAGCGTGCGGCGACCGAACGTCGTCCGGTTGAACAGGACCCAACCGGCGACCGAGACGACCGCGAAGATGATGACGAGCAACGGCACGCCGAGGATGTCTGCGGAGAAGAAGTCCTTGAAGCCGTCCACGGTCACGATCTGCGTACGCCGCTCGGAGATGATCTCGGCGAGACCGCGGGCGGCGGCCAGCATCGCCAGCGTCGTGATGAACGGGACGACTTTTCCGTAGGCGATGACGATGCCGTTGACGAGCCCGCAGGCGGAGCCGACGGCCAGGGCGACGAACACCATGAGGATCCAGTGCGTGTCCTGCGCCATCGTCTGGGTGGCGAACGTCGTGGCCCAGACCGAGCAGAGGGCCAGGATCGCCCCCACCGACAGGTCGATGCCGCCACCGGTGATGACGAAGGTCATCCCGATGCTGACCACGCCGATGGTGGAGGCGTAGCGCAGGATCGTGAGGGTGTTGTCGATGCTGGCGAACCGGTCGCCCGCGGTGATGATCCCGGCTGCGCAGATCAGCAGGAGTGCGACGACCAGACCGAGGTTGCGCCCGAACGGGCCGCTCATCAGCCCTCCGCCGTCAGCTCCACGTCCGGACTCCGAGGCGGCTCGTTCCACCGTGACCGTGTCCCTCGAGGGCGCGACCGTGTTGGCCGCCGTTCCCCTGTCCGGGCTCGTGCTCTGCTCGCTCATGCGACCTTTCCTTCCATGACCAGGTCCAGGACGCGGGACTCGTCGATCTCGTCCGCGGGACCTTCGTGCACGACACGGCCCTCGCGGACCACGAGGACCCGGTCAGAGAGACCGAGCACCTCCTCTACCTCGCTCGACACGACCACGACGGCGACGCCGGAGTCGGCCAGCGAGCGGACGAGGGTGTAGATCTCGGCACGGGCGCCGACGTCCACCCCTCGGGTGGGCTCGTCCAGGAGCAGCACGCGGCACTCGCGCATCAGCCACCGGGCCAGGACGACCTTCTGCTGGTTGCCGCCCGACAGGAGGCGCACGAGGCGATCAACCCCGGCCGGGCGGACGTCGAGGGACTCCGCGACCTCGGCGGAGCGCTTGCGCTCGGAGCGGCTGTCGAGCATGCCGAGCCGGCTGAAGCGTCCGAGCGTGGACACGGTGATGTTGCGGTAGATGGCCTGGTCGAGGAGCAGGCCCTGGCTCTTGCGCTCCTCCGGGGCGAGCCCGACTCCGGCCTTGACCGCGGCAGGCACCGACCCGCGGCGCAGCTCGCGGCCCGCGACCCGGACGCTGCCGGCAGAGGGACGGCGCGCGCCGTAGAGGGTCTCGAGGATCTCCGAGCGGCCGGCGCCCACGAGACCGGCGAGACCGACGATCTCGCCGGCGTGGACGCTGAGGTCGACGCCGGTGAAGACGCCGGGGAGCTCGAGGCCGATCACCTCGAGGACCGGGTCACCGGTCGGGGCCGGCGCGTCACCGCGGGGCGGGAAGACGTACTCGATGGCGCGGCCGGTCATCAGCTTGATCAGCTCGCTGGTGGGCGTCTGGTTGACGTCGAGGCCCGTGGCGACGGTGCTGCCGTCCTTGAGGACCGTGATCCGGTCGCCGATCTGGCGGATCTCCTCGAGGCGGTGGGAGATGTAGACGACGGCGACGCCCTCGGCCGTGAGGTTGCGGATGACGCGGAAGAGGTTGTCGACCTCGCCCTGGTCGAGCACCGCGGACGGCTCGTCGAGGATCAGCAGGCGCGTGTCCTGCGACAGGGCGCGGGCCATGCTGACGATCTGCTGGGCGGCGGGCGAGAGCCGGCCGACCGAGCGGGTGGGCGGGATCTCCGAGTGGCCCAGGCGGGCCAGCAGCTCACGCGTCCGACGGATCGTCTCCCCCCGCTGGCTGAAGCCGGCGGTGCTCAGCTCGTGACCGAGGAAGATGTTCTCGGCGACGCTCAGGTCGGGGACGAGGTCGAGCTCCTGGTAGATCGTGGAGATCCCGAGGTCCATCGAGGCCTGGGGCGTCGACAGGGCGGCGGGCTTGCCCTCCCAGAGGATCTCCCCCTCGTCGGGCTGGTAGCTCGCGGAGATGACCTTGATCAGCGTGGACTTGCCCGCGCCGTTCTGGCCCAGCAGGCAGTGGACCTCCCCGGCGCGGACCTCGAGCTCGACGCCACCGAGCGCGAGGACTCCGGGGAACCGCTTGACGATGCCGCGCATCGTCAGCAGCGGGGTGTCGTTCATGACATCACCTCCAGGGTGGGGACGACCCGAGGCACCAGCGTCGGGTCGTCGTAGACGTGGTCGATGGCGACCGCGGCGGCGCCGTGGACCGCGGCCGAGAAGCCGAGCTCGGAGAGCGCGATGCGCGTGCCGCCCGCGTCGGGAACCAGGACCCCGGAGGCGAGCTCGGCCTCGACCTCGGCCCGGATCCACTCGCCGATCTCGCCGAGGTAGCCCGACAGGACGATCATGCCTGGGTTGAGCACGTTGGCGAGGACGGCGGCGCCGACGCCGACCCAGTGGCCGACCTCGCTCAACGCGGCGAGCGTGCGCTCGTCGCCGGCGGCGGCGCGGCGGCTGATCTCCTCGACCTTGCCCTCGAGGTCGAGGACGGGTGAGCGCAGCAGGTCGTCGTCACCGGCGGCGGCGAGGTCGATCAGGTGGCTCAGGCCGATGACGGTCTCCCAGCAGCCGGTGCGACCGCACCCGCAGACGCTGCCGTCGCGGTCGACGACCATGTGCCCGAACTCGCCGGCGTAGCCCCGGCGTCCGGGGTAGGGCCGGCCGTCGGCGACGATGCCGCCACCGATGCCGACCTCACCGTGGATGACGAGGATGTCGCGACGCTCGGGGTCGCCGGGAGTCGCCTCGGCGACGGCCGCCAGGTTGGCCTCGTTGTCCACCTCGAGGAGGTAGGCGGGGTCGTCGAGCCTGGCACGCAGGAGCCCGGCCAGCCCGACGCCCTGCCACCCGAGGTTGGCGGCGACGGAGACGTTGCCCAGGTCGCGGTCGACCAGCCCGGCGACCCCGACGACCGCGGACACCGGCGTCGCGCCGAGGGCGGCGAGGTCAGCCAGCGTGCCGTTGAGCTGCTCGACCAGCCGGTCGACCACCTCGTCGGGCTCGAGGCCGCGGGTGTCCACCGACGTACGCCGCTCGCTGACGACGGTGCCCGCGAGGTCGACCGCGCGGGTCGAGACGTGGTGGACGTTGATCTCCGCACCCAGGCCGTAGGCGCCGGCGCCGTCGATCTCGACGATCGTGCCGGGGCGCCCCACCGAGCCGCGCTCGGCGCTGCCCTCGCGGACCAGGCCCCGCTCCCGCAGCTCGGTGACGAGGCTGGAGACGGTCGCCTTGTTGAGACCGAGGTCGGCGGCGAGCCTGGCTCGCGACCGGGCACCGCCCTCGCGGAGGCTGCGGAGCACGAGCGACAGGTTCGCGCGGCGGACGGTGCCCTGGTCGGCACCCCCGGTGCTGGTCGTCGACCAGCCGTCCCGCACCTGCGACATCAGCGTCCTCGATCCTGCGTGTGACCTCGGTCACCCAGTTAGTTTGACGGACCGCCAAACTAAGTCGGTGACGGGCGTCACGTCAAGGACCGGGACGCAGAAATGTCAGGTGGTCCGGTCCAGGTGTCGCGACCGACCGTCGGCGTAGCGCTCGCGGATGGCCGGCACCGGGTCCGCGGCGTAGCGCCGGGTCCCTTCGCGCACCCACTCCGGCGGTGCGTCCGCGCCCGACGCGGCCCACGCTGCCTGCCGGGCGGCACCGTCGGCGACGTACTCCCCCGGCGGCGGGACGTCGACGGGAACACCGAGCACCTCGGCGGCCACCGTGCGCACCGCCTCCGACGCGGCGGCCCCGCCGACGAGCAGGACCCGCGACGGCGTGACGCCGGTGGCCACCACGGCGTCGAGGCCGTCGGCGAGGCTGCAGACCAGCCCCTCGACACTCGCCCGTGCCAGCGCCGGCCGGGTGGCCGTCGCGAGCGTGAGCCCGTGCAGTGAGCCCGTCGCGTCGGGGAGGTTGGGGGTGCGCTCACCCTCGAGGTAGGGCACCAGCACCAGGCCGCCGGCACCCGAGGGGGCCTCGAGTGCCAGGCGCGAGAGGGTGTCGTGGTCGACGTCGAGGAGGCGCGCGGCCGCGTCGAGCACCCGGGCGCCGTTGAGGGTCGCGACCAGCGGGAGGTAGAGCCCGGTGGCGTCCGCGAAGCCCGCCACCGAACCGGTGGGGTCGACGGCCGGAGTGCCGGTGACCGCGGTGACGACGCCGGAGGTGCCGATCGAGACGACGACGTCGCCCTCCCCCGCCCCCAGCCCCAGGGCGGCGGCCGCGTTGTCACCGGCACCGGCACCGAGGACCGCGTCGCCCGCGGTGCCGGCGACCTCGCCGGGGGCCACCACGCGCGGCAGGTGGGGCACGGCGCCGAAGGCGCGCTCGAGGAGGTCCGTCCGGTAGGCACCGGTCGGGGCCGACCAGTAGCCCGTTCCGCTCGCGTCGCTCCGGTCGGTCGTGAGGTCGCGCAGGTCGGTGCTCCCGGACAGCTTCCAGGTCAGCCAGTCGTGGGGCAGGCACACCGCGGCCGTTCGTCGGGCGTTGTCGGGCTCGTGCTCGGCGAGCCACCGGAGCTTGGTCACCGTGAACGACGCCACCGGCACGACGCCGACCGCCTCGGCCCAGGCACGACCGCCCTCCTCCGGGCCGCCGAGCTCGTCGACGAGGTCGCGCGCGGCGCCGGCCGAACGCGTGTCGTTCCACAGCAGCGCAGGGCGTACGACGGCACCGTCCTCGTCGAGGCAGACCATGCCGTGCTGCTGGCCACCGACGCTGATCGCCGCCACGTCGTCGAGGCCTCCGGCCTCGGCGACCGCCGCCTGCAGCGCGGCCCACCAGTGGTCGGGGTGGACCTCGGTGCCGTCCGGGTGACCGGCGCGCCCCTGCCGCACGAGCGCGCCCGTTGCGGCGTCGCGGACGACGACCTTGCAGGACTGGGTGGATGAGTCGATGCCGGCGACCAGCCGGGGTCCGTCAGTCATGGGCGCGGATGCTAGCCCACCGGGCGCACCGCCCCACGACGACGAAGGGCCCGACGACGACGAAGGGCCCGGTCCGAAGACCGGGCCCTTCCATGCGTTGGTACCCCCGACCGGATTTGAACCGGCGTTACCGCCGTGAGAGGGCGACGTCCTAGGCCGCTAGACGACGGGGGCTTGCATGTTGCTGCCCTGGAGCAGCGGAGCGAAACTCTACCGAAGTTGGAGTTCCGCACCAAATCCGGCCCCTGGTGGGGCGGATCCGCTGGGGTACTAGGACTCGAACCTAGAACAACTGGACCAGAACCAGCCGTGTTGCCAATTACACCATACCCCATGGGGGTATCAGTTCGACCGGCCTGCGATCGTCCCGACCCCACGTGATTCCTTGCGGAACCGATCCCGAACGTTACACGCGGGGTGGCGGCACGGCCAAAACGGGGTCCCCACCGGCAGGCGGCAACGCTCCCCCGACGGGCGGTCCTGTGGTGACCAGACCCGTCGCCCGCGCCACCCACGTCGCGAGGCCCAGGTAGACCAGGGACTGCGTCAGCGTCGAGAGGATCGTCCACCAGCTGCTGCCGCCCTCCGCGTTGAGAGCCGTGGTCAGGTCGCCGAAGGCGAGGGCGAGCCCGAAGGCCAGGAAGTTGTTGAGGACGTGCATCGCGATCGGTGCCTCGAGTCCACCGGTGCGGATGACGAGGATGCCGGCGACGACGCCGAAGGCGAACCGGTCGAAGAAGACCGGCCAGTCCTGCGACAGGCCGTGGAAGAGCGCGAAGATCAGCGCCGGTCCCAGCACGGCCAGCGCCTGTGACAGCTGCTTGGCCCACACCAAGGATCCGAAGGCCTGGGTGAGGTAGCCGCGGAACAGGTACTCCTCGCCTGCGGCCTGGAGCGGGGTCAGGAGCAGGATGACGAGGATGAAGTCGCGCGTCTGCGAGGTGAAGTCGTTGACCGTGCTCGTCGGCATGTCGCCGGACTGCACGGGCAGCAGCATCGCCACGCCGAGCGAGGCGAGGAGCGCCACCACCGACAGGCCGAGGCAGACGAAGAGGTAGCCCCACCGCAGGCGGGGCGCCACCGAGGAGACCCAGCGCGGCTTGAGCCGGTGCAGCCACCAGGTGACCAGGAAGGTCAGCGGGATCGCCGCGGCGAGGATCACGTTGAGCAGGGCGAGCCCCGCGGGCGTCGCCTCCGCCGTCACGTCGAGGACGGTCGAGGCCTCGCTCGCGCTGCTCCCCGTGGCGAGCAGCAGCACGAAGGCGATGCCCCCGACCACGAGCGGCACGACGGCGAAGACCAGGACGAGGAGCAGCACGACGCCCACGACCGAGCGCCACCAGCCGGGTCGGCCCACCCGGTGCAGCTCGTGGTAGCGCGGCCGGAAGTCGGGGGCCAGCGGTGCAGGCACGGCGTCAGGCCAGGGCCGACTGCAGGCGCGCGAGACTGCGCTCGCGGCCCAGCAGCTCCAGCGACTCGAACAGTGGGGGGCTGATGCGCTTGCCGGTCACGGCGACGCGCACCGGACCGAAGGCCACGCGGGGCTTGAGCTCCATGCCCTCGATCAGCGCCACGCGCAGCGCCTCCTCGATGGCCGCGGTCGACCACTCGTGCAGCCCCGAGAGGGCGTCGTACGACGCCTGGACGACGCCGCGGCCCGTCTCGTCGAGCAGCTTGGCGACGTCGGCGGGGTCGCGCTCGAAGTCGGCCTCGTCGACGAACAGGAAGCCGAGCATCGGCGCGGCCTCGGTGAGCTTGTTGATCCGCTCGGCCACCAGAGGCATCGCCAGCTCGAGCATCTGGGCGTCGGCGTCGGTCACCGGGTCGCCCACGACGCCCGCTTCCTTGAGGAAGGGCAGCACGCGGTGGGTGATCTCGTCGATCGAGAGCAGTCGCATGTGCGAGGCGTTGATGGCCTCGGCCTTCTTGAGGTCGAAGCGCGCCGGGTTGGGGTTGACGTCCTTGATGTCGAACTTCTCGACCATCTCCTCGAGCGAGAAGACGTCGCGGTCCGCGGCGATGGCCCAGCCCAGCAGGGCGAGGTAGTTGAGCAGCCCCTCGGGCAGGAAGCCCTGCTCGCGGTAGAGCGCCATGTGGGCCTGCGGGTCGCGCTTGGAGAGCTTCTTGTTGCCCTCGCCCATGACATAGGGCAGGTGGCCGAACGCGGGCGTCTCCTTCGCGACGCCGAGCTCCTTGAGCGCGTCGAAGAGCGCGACCTGGCGGGGGGTGCTGGAGAGCAGGTCCTCGCCGCGCAGCACGTGGGTGATCTCCATCGTCGCGTCGTCGACCGGCGCAGTGAGGGTGTAGAGCGGGTCGCCGTTGGCGCGGCACAGCGCGAAGTCGGGCACGTGCTCGGTCTCGAAGGTGATGTCGCCGCGGACCAGGTCGTCCCACGTGATCGACCCGTCGGGCATCCGGAAACGGACGATCGAGGAGCGGCCCTCGGCCTCGAAGGCGGACCGCTGCTCGTCGCTGAGCTCGCGGCAGAAACCGTCGTAGCCCATCACCTTGGAGCCGCTCGCCTTGCGGCGCGCCTCGACCTCGTCGTTCGTGCAGAAGCAGTCATAGGTGTACGACGACTCGCGCAGGCGGGCGAGCACGTCGGCGTAGATCTCGGTGCGCTCGGACTGGCGGTAGGGACCGTGGGCCCCACCGACCACGACGCCCTCGTCCCAGCTGAGGCCGAGCCACTGCATGAGGTCGATGAGCGAGTCGTAGGACTCCTCGGTGTTGCGCGCCTTGTCGGTGTCCTCGATGCGGAAGACGAAGGTGCCGCCGTGGTGTCGCGCGAACGCCCAGTTGTAGAGGGCGGTGCGGGCGAGGCCGACGTGCGGCGACCCCGTCGGGGACGGAGCCATGCGGACGCGGACGGGCCGGCGGTCGGGGGTGGTCATCGAGTGCTCAATTCCTCTGGGCGACGGGGTTGGTCAGGGCGCCGATGCCGGCGATCGAGATCTCGACCTCGTCGCCGACCTCCATCGGCCCGACACCCTCGGGGGTGCCGGTCAGGATGACGTCGCCGGGCAGGAGGGTCATCACCGACGAGACGTGGGCGACGAGGGTCGGCACGTCGAAGATCATGTCGGCGGTCGAGCCGTCCTGCACGAGGTCGCCGTTGAGGTAGGTCTGCACCTCACGACCGTCGGCGAAGGCCTGCGGGTCGAGGTCGGTCTCGATCCAGGGCCCGATCGGGCAGAACGAGTCGAACCCCTTGGCGCGCGTGAACTGCACGTCGGATCGCTGCAGGTCGCGCGCCGTCACGTCGTTGGCGATGGTGTAGCCGAAGATGACGTCGGTGGCCTGCTCGGCCGGCACGTCGCGGCAGATGCGGCCGATCACGACCGCCAGCTCGCCCTCGTAGTGGAGGTTGCTGGTCTGCGACGGGTAGAAGATCGGGTCGCCGGGACCCACCACCGACGTGTTGGGCTTGAGGAACATCAGCGGCTCGGTGGGCAGGTCGTTGCCCATCTCGGCGGCGTGCGCGGCGTAGTTGCGACCGATGCCGACGACCTTGCTGCGCGGGATGATCGGCGCGAGGAGGCGTACGTCGCTGAGCTTGTGCTCCTCCTCGAGCAGCTTGACCCCGGCATAGAGAGGGTCGCCGGCGAGGGCCACGACGACCGAGTCCTCGGCGGGCTGGCCGAACTCGTCGACCTCACCGGTGACGACGCCGAAGCGGGGCTCCTCGCCCGTGCTGAACCGACAGATGCGCATGCCCCGAGGCTATCCAACCGACAGGAGGCGCGACGACGTCGGGAGCGGCTAGTGGCCCGCCGCGCGGTGCAGCGCGGCCAGGCTGGAGGCGACGTCGTCGAAGGTCGTGGACCAGTTGCTCACGCTGACCCGGAGCACCGCCTGGCCGTGCCACCGGGAGCCGGTGGTCCAGGCCGTCCCCTCCGCGAGCATCGCGTCGACCACGGCCCGGGTGCGCTCGTCGTCGCCGAAGGAGGCGCACACCTGGGTGAACTCCACGTCGTTGAGGACCTGCGCGCCCTCGATCGCCGCGATCCCCTCGGCGAAGGCGGCCGCGTGGTCGCAGAAGCCGTCGACGAGCTCGGCCACGCCGTCGCGCCCCAGTGCCCGGAGCACCGCCCAGACGGGGAAGGCGCGACCGCGCCGGCTGATCTCGGGCACCTTGTCGAACGGCTCGCCCGCGGCGTCGTGGATGAGGTAGTCGCCGTGCATGCCCATGGCGGCGCGCAGGGCTGCCCGGTCGCGGACGATCGCGAGCCCGCAGTCGTAGGGCACGTTGAGGGTCTTGTGGGCGTCGGTCGCCCACGAGTCGGCGCGGTCGGCGCCTGCCAGGAGGTGGCGGTGGCGCGGCGAGGCGCCCGCGAAGAGGCCGAACGCACCGTCGACGTGCACCCACGCGCCCGCGTCGTGGGCGGCAGCGATCGCCGCGTCGAAGGGGTCGAACGCACCGGAGTGCACGTTGCCCGCCTGCAGGCACACCACCGTCGGACGTCCGTCACCCGCGTCGAGGGCTGCTGCCAGGGCGGCCGCCTCGATGCGTCCCTGGTCGTCGACGGCCACCGGCTCGGGCGCACCGAGCCCGAGGTAGCGCAGGCTGAGGTCGATGGTGTCGTGGCGCTCGGCCCCGACCAGGACGCGTACGCCCGGCGAGCCCACCAGCCCGCGCTCGGCGACGTCCCAGTCCACCCGCCGCAACACCTCGTCACGCCCGGCGGCGAGGCAGGTGAAGTTGGCCATCGTGCCCCCGGTGACGAAGCCGACGGCACTGCCGGCCGGGAGGCCGAGCAGGTCGACGACCCAGGCCTCCGCCACGTCCTCGACCGCGGAGTGCGACGGCGTCAGCATCCGCAGCCCGGAGTTCTGGTCCCACGCGCTGACCAGCCAGTCCACCGCCAGGGCGGCCGGGTGCGTGCCGCCGATGACGAAGCCGAAGAACCGTCCACCGGACATCGCGGTCAGCCCGGGCTCGCACGCCTCGGCCAGCTCGTCGACGACCGCCGCAGGGTCGGTCGGCCCGTCCTGGAGGCGCCGGTCGAGGCGGGCGAGCACCTGCTCGGCGGTCATGGCCGGCGGGACCGGTCGCGCGGCGAGCGAGTCGAGCCACCCGAGCGCGTGCGCGTACGCCCTCTCGAGGCCGGCGGTGCGATCCATCCCGGCAGTGTCCACCCAGCATCGGCCGCACGTCGAGGGCCTCGAAGCGGCGGCGACCGCTCCCCCGCACTAGCCTTGGCGCAGTGCACGTGCTGTCGACCTCCGAGTGGCGTCCCCTCGCCGAGGCCCACGCGGCCCGCGTCGACGACTTCGTCCAGCCGCACCTCACCCGTCGTGCCGACCAGGTGAAGCACCCCGTCCACGACTTCCTCTTCACCTACTACTCCCAGCGGCCCGCCCAGCTGCGCCGCTGGCACCCCGGTTTCGGCGTTGCGCTCGAGGACGCCGACGACCACGCCGGCCTCAAGGGCTACGAGCAGGTCGAGTGCGGTCGCGGTAGCAATCGCCACGGGGCTGCGCACACGACCCGGGTCGCGGAGGCGTACGTCGCCTCGCAGCGGCCGCTGCTCACCCAGCTGCACGCACTGCTGACCGCCACCGCCGCCCGCGCGCCGCAGCTCGGCTGCCTCGGCCTGCACGAGTGGGCGATGGTGCACCGCTCGGCGCAGCACGGCACCCGGCACGACTGGCCCCTGCGCCTCGGCGCCGAGGGCACCGACGCGGTCGTGGAGTCGCACCGGATCGCCTGCTCGCACTTCGACGCGTTCCGCTTCTTCACCCCCACCGCCCGCCCGCTCAACACCCTGCAGCCGGCGCGTGACGACCGGCCCGCGTTCGAGCAGCCCGGCTGCCTGCACGCCGGGATGGACCTCTACAAGCACGCCTTCCGGCTCACGCCGATGGTCGCCAGCGACCTGGTGGCCGACTGCTTCGAGCTGGCCCGCGACATCCGGGTGCTCGACATGCGCGCCGCGCCCTACGACCTCGCGGACCTCGGCTTCGAGCCGGTGCGGATCGAGACGACGGAGGGCAAGGCGGCGTACGTCGAGGCGCAGCGCGAGTTCGCCGAGCGCGGTGCTCCGCTGCGGGCGCGGCTGGTCGAGGAGTGCGAGCGGCTGCTGGCGGCCGTGCCGGGCTGAGCTCGCGCGCTCAGACGGCGGGGTCGACGACCTCGGGGTCTGGGTCGACGGGCGGGCTCTCGGGGTCGAGGCACGCCCACTCCGAGACGTCGCCGTGGTCGTTGCTCACCCGGACGCACGGACGGTCGGCGACCTCGGTGCGCACCTCGACGTCCACCCCGGCCGACGGGGTGAACTGCTCGCCGGCGACGTCCGCCGACTCTCCGGCGGCGAGGTCGAGGGCCACGCCCTGCCCGGTGGACAGCACGCTCTGGTACTGCAGCCACTCCATCTGACCGCGGTCGTCGTACATCGGCCGGGTGCGGTCGATCCGTGCGTCGAGCTCGATCGCAATGGGCGTGGCGATGGCGAAGGCGGCCACGACGCCGACGACCACCGCGGTGGTCGGGCTCGCCCACCGGGGACCGGGTGTCGACGTCATGGGCACCACCTCAGAACTCGTAGCCGAAGGCGTCGATGGTGTCGGCGAACACCGTCGCGACACGCTGCTTGGAGGCGGGCGTGTACAGCTCGCGGTAGTGACCGGCCGGCCGGGCGTTGCCCTTGGCGCGGGGCAGGTCCGGCTCACCGGGCAGCCCCAGGTGCTCCCAGACGTCGCGGAGCTCGGAGTCGAGGTTCTCGTAGCGCAGCACGCGGTCGAGCGCCATCTTGCCGCGGATGCGGTAGAGGCGACGGTTGTTGGCGAGCTGCTCGATCCAGATCTCCTGGACGTAGGCCTCGAAGTCCGGCAGCTCGGGCCGGTCCTTGTACTTCCAGAAGTAGAGCGAGACGACCGCGTCCCACGGGTTGCGCTCGATCGCGAAGGTGAAGTAGTCGGCGAAGACGTCGGGGCCGACGAGGTCGCGGGTCGCCTTGGCGCCCATGTGGTTGTAGGCCTTGCGCGGCAGCGGCGGGGACTGGAAGTTCTGCGGCGGACGTCCCCCGGCGGCCTGTCGGAGCTCCTCGTCCTCGGGGCTGATCTCGGTGATGATGTCGTCGGGTCCGCACACCTTGGACAACGCGATCTCCACGCTCGTGCCCGCCGTCTTGCGGGTCTTGAGGAAGATGAAGCGGTGCTGGTGGGACGCGATCACGGGACGACCCTATCCGTCCCGGCCCCCCGGCCCCACGACTACGGTGGGCGCCGTGACCGAGCCCCGGACAGCGACCGGCCAGCACGTCCGCGGCGAGGACTGGTACGGCGACGACCTCGGCGCCGCACGCTTCGTCGACTGCACCTTCACCGACGTCGACCTCTCCGAGACCACGACGTCGGGGGCCACCTTCGAGCGGTGCACCTTCCACGGCGGGCGGTTCAACGCCTCGGTCCACACCGCCACCGCCTTCGTCGGGTGCGACTTCCGGCGTACGTCGTTCTTCGACGCGACGCTCGACGGGTGCAAGCTGGTCGGCTCGGTCTTCGCCGAGTGCACCCTGCGCCCGCTCACCGTCGTCGGCGGGTCGTGGCTCGGCGTGACGATCCGCGGCGCCAACCTCTCCCGCCTCAACCTCACCGGGGTGGACCTCCGCGAGGCCGACCTGTCGATGTCGGACCTCACCCTGACCTCGCTCGCCCGGGCCCGGCTGGACCGCGCCGTGCTGCGGCAGGCGAGGCTCGACCGCACCGACCTGCGCGGTGCGAGCCTCGACGGCGTCGACCTGTCGGCGGCCGAGCTGAAGCGGACGCGGCTCGACCTCGCCGGCGCCGTGCTGCTCGCCGAGCTGCACGGCGCTGACGTCGACACGTCGGGCTGACACGACGGGCTGACACGACGGGCTGACCCCGGCCCCCGGGCGGTATCTAGGGACGAAACGGTAGGCAAACCGACCTGGTGGCCACCATTTCGTCCCTAGATACCGACGATGACGAGGGTGGGGCGGCGGCGACGTTCAGACGAGGCGGGCCCGCAGGCCGTCGATGACCAGGTCGAGCCCGAGGTCGAAGTCGGGCAGGGAGTCGAGCGAGCGCTCGACGGCGCCGAGGCCGACGGCCTGCCGGGCGGTCTGCTCCTCGAAGGCGTGGCCGAAGACGTAGTGGACGAGGGTGCGCGAGGCGACGGGAACCAGCTCCGCGGGCACGTCGGCCTCGGTGAGCACCTTCTCCAGCTCCGCCACCGGTGCGGCGGCACCGAGGCCGAAGGCCCACGCCGTCGCGACGACGTCGGCGCCGTCGGTGCACGCGAGCATCGCGTGCCGCAGCTCGGAGCACACCTCGCGCAGCCGGTCGGGCCACTCCGACGCCGTACGGGGTCGTGCGCCGCGGGCCAGGATCTCGTCGGCGACGGCCGCGAGCAGCGCCTGCTTGCTCGGGAAGTGGTGGTAGATCGCGCTCGGCTGGACGTCGAGCTCCGCGCCGAGGCGACGCATGGTGAGGGCGGCGAGCCCGTGGGTGTCGAGCAGGGTGACGGCCTGCTCGAGCACGTCCGCGCGGCGGTGCGGCACGACGTACCCCCTCCCTCTGCTCCGGCTCCCTCGGCGCCGGGCGTTGACGCGACGCTCCGGCGACCCTAACCTGAACGCCGTTCAACTGATCACCGTTCAGGTAGAGGAAACACCCCATGAGCACTCGCCGCAACCCCGGCACCGACGTCGCCCTGATCGCCGCCTTCGCGGCCCTCGTCGCGGTGTGCGCCCTGCTGCCGGCCATCAAGGTCGCCGGACCCGTGCCGATCACCCTGCAGACCTTCGCGGTGCTGCTGTCCGGCGCCGTGCTCGGCATGCGGCGCGGCTTCCTCGCCGTGCTGCTCTACGTCGTGGCGGGCGCGGCGGGGCTGCCGATCTTCTCCGGCGGGGCGGCCGGTCTCGCCGTGCTGACCGGCCCCACGGCCGGCTACCTGATCGGCTTCCCGCTGGCGGCCGGCCTGTGTGGCGCCATCGTCGAACGACTCCCCCGCCGCTCGCTGGTCAGCCCGGTCGCGATCTTCTGCGCCGGGATCGTCAGCTCGGCGCTGTGCATCCACACCCTCGGCATGGCCGGCCTCGTCCTGCGCGCCGACCTCACCTGGGCCCAGGCCTGGGACGTCGACAAGATCTTCTGGATCGGCGACGTCCTCAAGAACATCGCCATGGCGCTCGTCGCCACCGCTGTCCACCGCGCCTTCCCCGACCTGCTCGACCGCCCGACGACGCGGGAGCCCGCCGACCAGGGCCAGCCCGAGGGCACGCCCACCGCGTGAGCGGGATCCGTCTCGAACAGGTCACCGTCTCGGTCCCGACCCACGACGGCGAGCGGCGCATCCTCCACGAGACCTCGCTGGAGCTGACCGAGCACCGGGTCGCGCTCGTCGGCCCCAACGGGTCGGGGAAGTCGACGATCGCGCGGCTCCTCAACGGGCTCGTCCGGCCGTCGACCGGTCGGGTGGTGGTCGAGGGCCTCGACGTGGCGCGAGACGGCCGGGACGTACGCCGCCGGGTGGGGTTCGTGTTCACCGACCCGGCGGCCCAGCTCGTCATGCCGACCGCCCGCGAGGACGTCGCCCTGTCGCTGCGGCGCACGCACCCCGACAAGGCCGAGCGTCTCGCCGCGGCCGACCGGGTGCTGGCCGACTTCGGCCTGGACGGCTTCGGGGACCGCAGCGTGCACGGGCTCTCCGGCGGCGAGGGACAGCTCCTCGCCCTGGCGGGGGTGCTCGCGACCGAGCCGTCGATCCTCGTGGCCGACGAGCCGACGACCCTGCTCGACCTCGGCAACAGCCGCCGCATCGGCGACCTGCTGCTCGGCCTCGAGCAGCAGGTCGTCGTCGTCACCCACGACCTCGACCTGGCCGCCCGGTGCGACCGGGTGCTGCTGGTCCGCGACGGCAGGGTGGAGCGCGACGGCGACCCGTCCGCGGTCCTCGACCACTACCGGGCGACCGCATGACCACCCGACGATGAGCGCCCAGCTCCTCGGCCTGCACCAACCGGGAACGACGGTGCTCCACCGGCTCCCGGCCGGCGCCAAGCTGCTCGGCCTGATGGTGGCCAGCATCGTGGTGGTCGCGGCCCGGGGTCCGGTGTCGGCACTGGTCTTCGTCGCCGTCGCCGCGGCTCTGCTGGTCTGGTCGGGCGCGCGGCTCGGCCTCACCCTGCGCGCGATGCGCTGGCTGCTGCTGACCGCGGCGGTCCTCGGCGCATGGACCGTCTGGCAGAACGGCTGGCCGCGCGCGATCGAGGTCGTCGGCGACCTGGTCACCCTCATCCTGCTCGCCACGACGATGACCGTCACCACGCCGGTCGACGAGGTGATGGACGCGGTCGCGCGCGGACTGCGGCCGCTGCGCCGGGTGGGCGTCGACCCCGAGGCGGTGGCGCTGGCGTTCTCCCTGATGCTCCG
The DNA here is from genome assembly GCF_947488025.1 of uncultured Nocardioides sp. Classification (GTDB taxonomy): domain Bacteria; phylum Actinomycetota; class Actinomycetes; order Propionibacteriales; family Nocardioidaceae; genus Nocardioides. The sequence goes on from NZ_CANKYS010000002.1 coordinate 495,146, forward strand.
CGCCATCCCCACGACGATCGCGCTCGCCGAGGAGTCACGCGATGCGGCGCTCGCGCGCGGGCTGGAGCGCTCGCCGCGGGCCCGGCTGATCCCGTTCGTGGTCCGCGTGGTCGCGCGGGCGCGCGACACCGGTGACGCCCTGCATGCGCGCGGGATCGGCGACTGAGCCGGCGTCAGCCGGTCACCAGCCGGGTGGCCGCCGATCGGCCCACGGCGCCGCGGTCTCGACCTGCGCGGCCACGGAGAGCAGCAGCTCCTCCTCCGCCGGTCGCGCGGCGAGCATCACGCCGACCGGCAGGCCGTCGTCGGTCCAGTGCAGCGGCAACGACACGGCCGGCATGCCGGTCACGTTCCAGGCGCTGGTCCACGGCGTGAAGGCCTTCTGGTCGGCGAAGTCGCGGGCCGGGTCGGCGTCGTCGCGCAGCGCCCCGACCTGGACGGGCGGGCTCGCGAGGGTGGGCGTGAGGACGACGTCGTACGACGCCAGCGCGGCGAGCGCGGCCGCGGCGTGCTGCCGCAGGCGGCCGATCGCGAGCCCGAAGTCGGGTCCGCTGACGGCGTGGCCGAGACCGCCCAGCCATCGGGTCAGCGGACGCAGCCGGTCCTCGCGGCCGGGCGGTGCGGGCGACAGGGCGGTCAGCACCGCCCAGCAGGTCTCGAAGTCGGCCACGGCGTCGCGCGGGATGGGCACGGGCACGTCCTCGACGTCGTGGCCGAGCGACTCGAGCAGGCGGGAGGCGTCGTCCCACGCGGCCACCGACGCCGGGTGGACGTCGACGTCGGCGATGACCGGTGCGATGAAGCGGGCGACCCGGAGCCGTCCCGGCGCGCGGTCGCACGCCTCGAGGAAGGTGCCCGAGGGCTCGGGCGCCCAGTAGGGGTCACCGACCCGGCGGCCTGCCAGCACGTCGAGCAGCGCGGCGGCGTCGCGCACCGTGCGGGCCAGGGTCCCGGCGGTCGCGAGCCCCACGGGGTCGCCGTAGCGGGGCGCTCCGCTGATCCGTCCGCGTGAGGGCTTGAGACCGACCAGGCCGCAGCACGAGGCAGGGATCCGGATCGACCCGCCCCCGTCGGACCCGGGCGCGACCGGCAGCAGCCCGGCGGCGACCGCCGCCGCGGCTCCACCGGACGAGCCGCCGGCGGTGCGCGAGGTGTCCCAGGGCGTGACGGCCGGTGGGGCGACGTCGGGCTCGGTGTAGCAGGGCGACCCGAACTCCGGGGTGTTGGTCTTGCCCAGGCTCGGCATGCCGGCGGCCTCGACGGTGAGGACGAGGTCGTCGGAGGCATCCGGCACGAAGTCGTCGTACGCCGCCGAGCCGAAGGTGGTGCGGACCCCGGCCGTGGGATGGAGGTCCTTGATGCCCGTCGGGACGCCCCACAACGGACCTGCGTCCGGGGGGCGCCCCTCCTCCGCCAGCTGGGTGGTCAGCCGTCGCGCGTGCTCACGCGCCAGCTCGTGCGTCGGCGTGATGAAGGCGCCCACCTCGATCGAGCCGGCACGGCCGGCGTAGTGCTCGACCAGCTCGAGCGGCGACACCTCGCCACGGCGTACGGCGTCACCCTGCTCGAGCGCGGTCAGGTCGTGGAGCACACGGCCGAACCTAGCGCCCGTCAGGCGGCGACGACGACCTCGTGCGCGACGAGGGCGTCGAGGGCGCCGAGGAAGCGCTGCACGGCCGCCTCGTCCTGCAGCGGGTCGCCCTCGAGGGCGGGCTCGTCGACGACGATGCCCTCCACCACGACGGCGCCGGCGATGGTGGCCGAGTGGCGGGCGTGCTCGTGCGACCACTTGCCGCCGTACGGCGTGGGGGTGGCGCCGATGGCCGCGAAGGGCTTGCCGACGATGGCGCCCTGGCCGTAGGGGCGCGAGAGCCAGTCGATGGCGTTGTTGAGGACGGCCGGCATGGTGCCGTTGTACTCCGGCGTCACGGCCAGCACGCGGTCGGCTCCGGCGACGGCCTCACGCAGGGCGGTGGCGGCGGCCGGCGCGGCGTCGCCGTCGAGCTCCTCGGTGTAGAACGGGACGGCGTCGAGGCCCTGGACGACGTCGACGGTGACACCTGCGGGGGCGTGGTCGCGGAGGTGCTCGGCGATGCGACGGTTGAGCGAGCCGGCGCGGTTGGAGCCGAGGAGGACGGCGACACGGGTCTGCTTCTGAGTGGTCATACCCGTCGAAACGGACCGCGGTCCGCTTCTATTCCGGTGCGGCCGATGTTTCTCGAGACCTAGGCTGGCGGGGTGACCCACCTGCTGCCGCTGGCCGACGAGCCCGCGCCGGAGCGGGCCGACGCGGCGCGCAACCGCGAGGCGATCCTCGCAGCGGCGCTGCGCCTGGTGCGGACGCGGGGGGTCGGGTGCGTGACGATGGACACGGTCGCCGCCGAGGCGGGGGTCGGCAAGGGCACCCTGTTCCGGCGCTTCGAGAGCCGCGAGGGGCTGATGGCCGCGGTGCTCAACGAGTCCGAGACGGCGTGGCAGGGACAAGTCATCTCGGGTCCGCCGCCGCTGGGGCCCGGCGCCCCACCGCTGGACCGGCTGCTCGCCTTCGGGCACTCCCGCCTGCGGACCAACCTGACCCACGCCGAGCTCATCGCGGCCGCCGGTCGTCCCGGCGCCCGGTCGGCTGCCGCCGTCTCGTTCGCCAACATGCACGTCCGCTACCTGCTGGGTGAGCTCGGGGTCACCGGGGACCTGCTGATGCTCGCCACCGCGCTCCTCGCGCCGCTGGAGATGGTCGTGCTGGACCAGCAGGTCAACGCCGAGCACATCGCGCTCGAGCGGATCGAGGCCGGGTGGGACGACCTCGTACGCCGCGTGGTCGGCGCCTGACCCTGCCGCCCCTCAGCGGTGGTGGCGGCGCAGCCCGAAGGTGAGCCCGTCGACGAGCGCCCCCCACGACGCCTCGATCACGTTGGCGCCGACACCGACGGTGACCCACGACGACTCCCCGTCCGTGGTCTCGATGAGCACGCGGGTGATCGCGTCGGTGCCGTGCCCCTGGTCGAGGATGCGCACCTTGTAGTCGATCAGCTCGAACTTCGCGACCTCGGGGAAGGCCTGGCCGATGGCCTCGCGCAGCGCGGCGTCGAGGGCGTTGACGGGGCCGTTGCCCTCGCCGGTGACGACGTAGCGCACCCCCTCGGCCCGGAGCTTCACCGTCGCCTCGGAGACGGCCTCGCCCTGCGTCCGGGTCTCGGTGATCACGCGCCACGACTCGACGTCGAAGTAGGACGGCCGGGTGCCCTCGACCTCCTCGGCCAGCAGCAGCTCGAACGAGGCATCCGCTGCCTCGAAGGTGTGGCCGCGCTGCTCCATCGCCTTGACGCGTTCGGTCACCCGCGTGACGAGCTCCCTGTCGTCGGAGAGGTCGTAGCCGAGCTCGCGGCCCTTGAGCTCGATGGAGGCGCGCCCTGCCATGTCGGAGACGAGCAGGCGCATGTCGTTGCCGACGACGAGCGGGTCGAGGTGCTGGTAGAGATCGGGATCGACCTTGATGGCGCTCGCGTGCAGGCCCGCCTTGTGCGCGAACGCGGACGTGCCGACGTAGGGCTGGCGTGAGGCCGGCGGGACGTTGGTGACCTCCGCGACCGCGTGGGCGATGCGGGTGGCCTCACGGAGCAGGCCCTGGGGCAGGACGGCGCGGTCCAGCTTGAGCTCGAGGTTGGCCACGACGGTGACCAGGTCGGCGTTGCCGGTCCGCTCGCCGTAGCCGTTGATGCAGCCCTGGACGTGGGTCGCGCCGGCGGCGACGGCGGCCAGCGAGTTGGCCACCGCGCAGCCGCTGTCGTTGTGGGCGTGGATGCCGACCCGGGCGCCGGTCGTCCCGACCACGTCGAGCACGACGTCGGAGACCCAGTCGGGCAGCATGCCGCCGTTGGTGTCGCACAGCGCGACCACCTCGGCGCCGGCCTCGGCGGCGGTGCGCAGCACCTCCAGGGCGTAGGCCCGGTTGGCGCGGTAGCCGTCGAAGAAGTGCTCGGCGTCGAGGAAGACCGTCTGGCCCTCCTCGCGCAGGTGCGTGACCGTGTCGCGCACCATCGCGAGGTTCTCCTCGAGCGTGGTGCGCAGGGCGAGCTCGACGTGCCGGTCGTGCGACTTCGCCACGAGGGTGACCACGCCAGCCCCGGAGTCGCGGAGGGCCGCGACGAGCGGGTCGTCCGCGGCACGTACGCCGGCCCGGCGCGTCGCACCGAAGGCCGCGAGCCGCGCGTGCTCGAGGTCGAGCTCGTCGCGGGCGCGGCGGAAGAACTCAGTGTCCTTGGGGTTCGCCCCCGGCCAGCCGCCCTCGATGTAGCCCACGCCGAGGCCGTCGAGCTGCTTGGCGATGGACAGCTTGTCGGCGACCGAGAGGTTGAGGCCCTCCTGCTGGGCGCCGTCGCGCAGGGTGGTGTCGTAGACGTGGAACGAGCCGTGCAGGTCCATCGGAGGTCTCTCGGTCGCGAGTGTGGGGGCGGCGGTGGGGCAGAAAAAAACCTCCTGGGGTGCAGGAGGTAGGCGCGGCGGGGGTCCCGTCGCGCTAGGAAATGATGATGGTGGTGCAGGTGGTCACGAGTCCATGGTGCCACCGATCCCTCACCCCTGAGACGTACGTCTCGGCATCCGGTCGGCACGCACACGCGTGCCCCGGGCGCCGCCCCCCACGAGTGACGCCCGGGGCCCGTGCATCCCCCCGGATGTGGGCCAGTCCACCGTCTCCGGCCGACGCCGACCACGACCAGCGACCCGCACAGTTCTCGTACAGTTCCGCCGGTCGTGACCGGACCGTCAGGTCACCCGAGCGCGCGGTACTCCGTCCACGCCATCTGCATGCGAGTGGCCTGGCCGTTGGTGAACTGGGTCATGCAGGAGTCGTAGGTGTAGTCCATGAAGTTGGTGATCGGGTCGAGTCCCCCGCCGGCGCACGTGTCGCGCCCGACCGGGCACTGGAAGGCAGGCGACGCCTCGGGGGCGGTGTCCGCGACGTAGTCACCCGGCTCGGCGCACCCGCCCTGGAACGTGTGGTAGAGCTCGAGCCAGTGGCCGACCTCGTGGGTCGCAGTGTCGCCCTCGCCGTAGGTCGGGTAGACGCTGGTGTCACCGGTGTCGCCCGGGACGCTCGGCAGGCTGCGGTAGTCGACGACGACGCCGTCGCGGTACTGCGGGAGCGGGTTGCCGGCCGTGGCCTCGACGTCGAAGTCGGAGGGGAAGTAGGCCCAGCCGAGGAGCGACTGGCCGAGCGAGGCGGAGTAGATGTTGAGCGTCTCCGAGGTGCTGTCACCGTAGAGCGCCTTCTTCATCGCCACCTCCTTGCCGCCACCGCGGAAGTAGCGCGGCTCGGCGCCGTTGGAGGAGATCAGGTTGAACCACTGCGGCTCGTAGGTGCGCGTCACCTCCTCGAGCTCGAAGGAGAAGCCGTGCGGGGCGTAGGCCTCGTTGAGCACCCGGATCTGCTCGTCGATGCGGGCACGGGAGAGGTCGCCGCCCTCCTGGCCGCGGTCCTTGGCGATCACGTGGAAGCGCACCGGGACGGTGACGGGCTCGAACGCAGCGGCCGACACTGTCGTGCCGGGCTTGCCTTTGGCGGACCTGCGCGAGGTCGTGCGCGCCTTCGCCGCCTGGGCGAGCGGGTCCTTGTGCACGACGTGGAGGTCGTCGCGCGGGATGGTGCCGGCCGGCGCGGCTGCGATCTCGCCGTAGTCGATGCAGTCGGTCGCCTTGTCCTTGGCGGGCGCCGCGAACGACGGCGTCGACATGCCCATCCCGAGGGCGAGGGCAGTGGCCGCGACGCCGAGGCGTCGTAGGGCAGGGGTGCTGCTGAGGCGCATGGGGGGTCCCCTTCACGTGAGTCGGTTGAGGGGACCGTATGCCCGCGCGGCGGGTCGGGAGAAGACCCACTTTCGGGTGGAGCAGGCCGTCGGGACGACGCGAGAGCCCCCGACCTCGGGTCGGGGGCTCTCGTGGTCGTCGCCTACGGTCGGTCGGGGTCCTCGACCACGTGCACGGCCGCTTCTTCGGCGCCGGCCGCGGCACCGTCGATCCCCACGTCCTCGGCGACGAGGTCCTTCTCGGTGTCGGTCCGCACACCTTCGTCCGCGGCGACCAGGCGTCCCGCGCGCTCACCCTCGGCGCCCTCGACGTCGGCCTGGACGGCCTCGCCCTCGCTCGAGTCCTCGGCCACCATCGCGGCCAGGTCACCACGCGCGGCCTCCTCGTCGGCGACCTCGTACGGGTCGGGCTCGGCGACCTCCTGGTCGACCCGCTGGTCGAGCGACTCGCCCTGGATCTCCTCGAGCGGGGTGTTGCCGTAGCCCTGCGCCGCCGACCACTTCTCCGGCGGCGAGTAGCCCTCGTCCAGCGGCTCGGCGAGACCCCGGTCGTCGACGAGGCTGTCGCCGTCGCCCTGGGGCTGGTTCTCGTCGTCGACGCTGTAGCCGTGGTAGCTCTCGTTGTCGGTGCTGTCCCCGGTGACGTCCACTGCCGGGTCGGTGCCGATCTCGGTGGCGATGTCGGGCTGGTCGGAGCTCATCGGTCCTCCTGCTGTCAGGTGCGTGGGCACGCTAGGTACCCCGTGAGGGCCCACCTGAACGGCGAGGTCCGTCACAGCCAGCCGGGGAGCCTCACGTCGGAGAAGGGGGCGGCGTCGTACGGCGTCCAGCTGGTGCCCTGCGCCGACGCCGCGGCACCGAGGCCGGAGCCCGTGGCGGCGACCAGCAGGGTGACGAGCAGCCACGGCACGCCGCGACGAGCGAGCGGGTCGACGAGGCGGTGGACCGGCGAGCGCAGCCGCTCCGACCCCGGCCCCCACCAGGTCGACAGCGCGAACATCGCGCCGATCACGGCGAGCGAGGTCGTCAGCGACAGCGACGCCGCGAAGCAGAGGAGCGCGACCGCGCAGGCGATCCCGGCGCTCCAGAGGAAGAGCACGAGGGAGCCGCCGAGACCGGCCACCGCGTGCCACGGGGCGGCGAGCAGCACCTGGATGCCGTCGTACCACCTCGCGCCGCGACGGTAGCGGCGGTTGCCGGCGGACGCCGCGGCCAGCGAGCCGCTGCGCAGCAGCCACACGAGGACGAAGAGGACGGCGAGCGTGACGTAGGGGGCGAAGGTGATCGCGCCGGCGACGACGCCACCGGCCGCGAGGAGCGTGAGCGAGCGGCGCATCCGCTGGCCGGCGGGCACGCGCGGTCGGGCGGGCGGTCCGTAGTCGGTCACGTGCTCGGTCGAACCGTCCGGGAGGACGCGGGTCTGGCGGTGCGGGAGCGTCCCGGCGTCGCCCCACCCGACGGTGTCGTCGTGCTCGGGGCGGTCCCAGTCGTGGGACCAGTGGACCGGCTCGTCGACCGGCTCATGGACCGGCTCGTGGCCCTCTGGCGCGTGGAGCGCGGCGGGGACCGGCTCCGCCAGCGCGGCCGCGCTGCCGACACGGGTCGGGGCCTCCAGGTCCTGGCGGACACCGGCGACGTAGGGCAGCGTGACCGGGCTCGCCTCGTGGTGGCGCTCCTCGGCCGCGGGCGTCCCGAGGTCCTCGAGCCAGTCGCGCACCTCCTCGAGCGAGGGCCGGTCCGCGGGGTCGGGTGCGAGCGCCTCCTCGACGAGCTCGACCACGACGGGGTCCAGGCCGGTCAGGTAGTGCTCGCCACGCCGGACGCGGTCCATCACCGCCACGGACGGCCCGCGGCCGTAGGGCGCGCGACCGGTGCCGGCGTACGCCACCGTGGCGGCCCAGGCATGCACGTCGGACGCGGCGGTGGCGTCGTCGCCGTAGAGGATCTCGGGGGCGAGGTAGCCGGGGGTGCCGAGCAGCCAGCCGTTCATCGTGATCCGCGAGTCCTCGGCGACGCGGGCCAGGCCGAAGTCGATCAGGATCGGCGTGCGGCCCTCCATGATCACGTTGGACGGCTTCACGTCGCGGTGCAGCACCCCGACGGAGTGGACCGCCTCGAGCGCCTCGGCGAGGCAGTCGGCGAACCAGAGCAGGTCGGCGCCCTGCAGCGCCCCCTCCTCCTGCACGTGGTCGTGGAGCGAGAGGCCGGGCACGTAGCGCGTGGCGACGAAGGGGATCTCGCCGAACGGGTCGGCGTCGACGATCTCGGCGATGCGACGGCTGCGGATGCGGCTCAGCGAGCTCACCTCGCGCGCCAGCCGGCGCCGCGCCTCGTCGTCGCCGACGACGTGCGGTCGCAGGACCTTGATCGCCACCGGACGCTCCCCGGGCTTCTGCCCGAGGTGCACCACGCCCATGCCGCCCTCGCCGAGGCGGGCGCGCAGCGCGTAGCCGCCGACGGTGAGCCCGGGCGGCGGCGCCTTCGGGGACGTCGTCACGGCACGAGGATACGGCGGAAGCCGCGGTGCGCCCCGATCCCGGCACGCGCGGCGGGGCGCTGTCGGCCCCGTGGGCGACCATGGTGTGGTGGACGACCCCCGGCAGCGACTCCAGCACGAGCGCGAGCAGACCATCCAGCGCCTCGCGAGCCTGACCGGTGACTACGACGCGGTCGTCGCGGCGTCCCTCGACACCAACGCCGACGACGAGCACGACCCCGAGGGCACGACCATCGCCTTCGAGAGGTCCCAGATCGGCGCGCTCGTGCGCCAGGTGCGACACCACCTCGCCGAGCTCGACGCCGCGCTCGCCCGGGTCGATGCGGGCGTCTACGGCACCTGCGAAGTGTGTGGGTCGGCGATCGGGGACGCGCGACTCGACGCGCTGCCCGCCGCGCGCACCTGCATCCACTGTGCGTCCCGGCGGCCGTGAGCTGCCCCTCGGCCATCCGGCCGATCCGGCGGACGGCGAGAGCGCACTACCGTGCTCGGGTGCTCACCCGCGTCCGATCTCTGGTCCTGTCCGTGTGGCGGTTGCCCGCGGCGCCGGACGCCCGCCCGGCCGGGCCCCTCGACTACGCCTTCGTGGTCGTGGCGGCCGTCGTGGCCGTGATCGAGGTGGCGGTGCTGCGCACGGACCTGCCGTTCCGGTGGCTGTCGCTCGCCGGCTTCCTGGCGTGGCTGCCCACGCTGCTGGTGCGCCGGACCATGCCGCTGTTGACGGTGTCAGCGTTCGCGGCCGTGATGCTGGCGCTGCTCGTGGTGACGTCGACCACCGCGGCGTCGGCGCCGGGCGACCTCAACACCGCCGTCGTGGCACTCCTCATCCCCTACAGCCTCGCCCGGTGGGCGTCGGGGGCGGGCGCCGCTGAGGGTCTCACCCTCTTCTTCGTCGTCGCGAGCATCTCCCTCGTGTCGCAGGACGTGTCGGCCGCCGACCGCATCGGCGGCACCGCGGTGGTCGTGGCCGCCGTCGCGCTGGGCGCCGCTGGCCGCGCCCGGTCCATGCTGCGCACCCGGCAGCTCGACGACGTACGCCGTCTCGAGCGGGAGCGTCTGGCCCGCGACCTCCACGACACGGTCGCCCACCACCTCACCGCCATCGCGATCAGCGCGCAGGCCGGCCTCGCCGTCGCCGACCGGCAGCCCGAGGCGGCAGCGGACGCCCTGCGCCGCATCGACGAGGAGGCGACGCGCACGCTGGCCGAGACCCGGAAGGTGCTGCGGATGCTCCGGACCGACGACGAGCCGCGCGAGCGACCGCTGGACGACCTCCTCGGCCTGGCGAGCAGCGGACCCGGACCGACGGTGGAGGTCGCGGTCGACGGCGACCTCGACGGCCTGTCCCCCACCGCCGCCGCCGCGCTCCAGCGCATCGCCCAGGAGGCGGTCGCCAACGCCCGCCGGCACGCCCGTGACGCCACCTTCGTCCAGGTGCGGGTCGCCCGCGAGCCGGACTGCGTCGAGCTCGTCGTCACCGACGACGGTCGCGGGTCGACAGGCAGCGGCGACGGGTTCGGCATCGCCGGGATGACCGAGCGGGCCGCCCTGCTCGGCGGCCGTCTCGAGGCCGGGTCGCTGGCCCCGCTGGTCGGCTGGCGCGTCACCGCGCGGCTCCCGCTCGAGGAGGTCCGATGACCCTGCGCGTGCTGGTCGCCGACGACCAGGAGATCGTCCGCACCGGGCTCGCGATGATCCTCGGCGCCCAGGACGGCATCGAGGTCGTCGCCACGGCCGTCGACGGCCAGGACGCCGTCGAGCAGGCGCGTGCGCTGCGTCCGGACGTGTGCCTGCTCGACATCCGCATGCCCCGGCTCAACGGCATCGAGGCGACGCGCGCGCTGGCCGGACCGGACGTCGCCGACCCGATGGCGGTGGTCGTGGTGACCACCTTCGACCTCGACGACTACGTCTACGGCGCGCTGCTCGCCGGCGCGCGCGGCTTCCTGCTCAAGGACTGCGGCCCCCAGCTGCTCACCCACGCGGTGCGGGCGGCGGCCGACGGCGGTTCCCTGATCGCGCCCACCGTGACGACGCGCCTGCTGCGCAGCTTCGCCGGCCGTGACACTCCCCCGCAGCCCACGACGCCCCTGACCGAACGGGAGGAGCAGGTGCTGGTCGCCGTCGCCCGCGGCCTGACCAACCACGAGGTGGCCGCCGAGCTCTACATCTCGCTCAGCACCGTCAAGACGCACCTCGGCTCGCTCATGGCCAAGCTCGGCGTGCGCAACCGGGTCGAGCTCGCGCTGTGGGCCTACCAGACCCGACGGCTCGACTGACGCGCCTGCGAGCGCCGCACCAACCACTCCGCGACCGCCAGGTTGAGCACCCACGCGAACCCCATCCCGGTCGCCTTGAGGGCACCGCCCGGCTGGTCGACGAGGACCATCGGCCCGAGGACGAGCGCCTGCGTGCCCGCGCCCTGCGCGACGGCGTACGACCTCGCCATCCACCGCTGGTGGCCGCGCACGTCGCGACTGCGGATCGCCGCGAGGCCGAGCACGAGCCCGACCGCCATGAGGGTGCCGAACACCAGTCGGAGCCACATGAGCGCGGCGTTGTCGTGGACCGGCAGGTCGTCGGACACCGCCATCACCAGCCCGCTCACGGCGGCAGCGAGGCCGGCCGGGACGAGCACGCGACCGCTCCAGCGGTGCCAGCGCGGACGTCGGCGACGGAGGGACGGCATGAACTGGAAGGCACCGAGCACGCAGTACGTCGTCGCTCCGATGATGTGCACCACGACCGGGACCGGGAGGTCGAAGAAGCGGGCGTTCTCGCTCGTGCGTCCCGATGACAGGTCCACCAGCCGGGCGGCCCCCGCGACCACCGGCACGAAGGTGAGCGCCAGCAGGCTCGCGGGGATCCACCACTCGCGGCGGGGACGGGGTCGGGCGACCGGTGGGCCGGTGCGGTCGGAGGAGGTCGTCGTCATGGCGACGAGCCTCGTCTCGCCGGGCGTACGACACATCGGCCCGCAGGCCGGCGCGGATCAGCCGATCGGCCGAGTCATCGGCGTCGCCGCCTCGAGCGCCGCGATCAGCGTCCGGGCGTCGTGGGGACCGATGTGGCGGGTGTCGCCGACGAAGAACGTCGGGGTGCCGCGCACGCCGCTCTCCTCCGCCGAGGCGACGTCGTGCGCGACGTGCCGGGCCAGGTCCTCGTCCTCGAGGTCGCGGAGGAACGCCTCGACGTCGAGGTCGAGGTCGGCGGCGTAGCCGACGAGGTCCGCCAGCTCGAGCTCGTCCTGGTGCGCGAAGAGCACGTCGTGCATGTCCCAGTAGCGACCCTGGCGGGCCGCGGCCTCCGCGCCCAGCGCGGCCAGCTCGGCGTGCGGGTGCACCGGCAGCGGCAGGTGCCGGGTGACGTAGCGCAGCCGGTCGCCGAAGTGGGCGCGGAGCTCGTTGCCGACCCCGCTGACCCGGGCACAGAAGGGGCACTCGAAGTCGAGGTACTCCACCAGGGTCAGCGGGGCGTCGACCGGTCCGGAGATGTGGTCGTACGCCGGATCGACCGGCCGGCTGAGGTGGGTCGGCAGGGCGGCGTCGCGCTGGCCGAGGAAGCGGGCAGCGAAGCGGAAGGCCAGCCAGCCGGCCAGGCTCGCCAGCGCGGCGGCCAGCAGCACGCCGACGCGCGCCTGGTCCTGGAGCCGGGAGGACTCGAAGGCGAGGCTGATGATGAGCAGCGACACGGTGAACCCGATGCCCGAGAGCGCGCCGCCGGCGAGGGTGTGACCGAGTCCGACGCCCTGCGGCAGTCGGCCCCAGCCCAGGCGGACGCTCGTCCAGGCGCCCAGGAAGATGCCGAGCGCCTTGCCGACGACGAGGCCCAGCACGATGCCCCACATCAGCCGCGAGCCGAGGGCGTCGCCCAGGACGCCGTCGCGCAGGTCGACCCCCGCGTTGGCGAGCGCGAACACGGGTACGACGACGTGGCTGGTCGGGGTGTGCAGCGCCTCCTGCAGTCGCTCGTTGACCGAGATGGCGCGCGTCAGCGACCGGCGCGCGGCCCGCTGGACGCCGGGCATCGGCGACTGCCGGAAGGCGCGGAAGCTCCGAGCGGCGTCCTCGACGTCGGACCGGCGCGGGTCGAGCGCCGGGACGAGCAGGCCGCTGAGCATGCCGGCGATCGAAGCGTGCACGCCGGACTGCAGCGTGGCGAACCACAGCACCAGCACCACCAGCACGTAGGGCGCCGCCTGCCACACACCCGCGCGATCGAGACCCACCAGCACGAGCAGGCAGGCCGCGGCGACGGCCAGGGCGCCGAGGGACAGGTCGTCGGAGTAGACGACCCCGATGACGCTGACGGCCACGATGTCGTCGATGACGGTGAGCGTCAGCAGGAAGATCCGCAGCTGCGTCGACACCGCTGGACCCACCAGCGCCATCACGCCGAGCAGGAAGGCGGTGTCGGTCCCGATGACGGCACCCCAGCCGGCAGCGGCCTCGCCGGACGGGTTGAGCGCCAGGAAGATCGCGGCCGGCACGAGCATGCCCATGACACCGGCGACGAGCGGCACCACGACGCGACTGCGGTCGACGAGCTCCCCGATGGCGAACTCCTTGCGGACCTCGAGGCCGATGACGAAGAAGAACACGACCATCAGGCCGTCGTTGATCCAGTGGTGCAGGTCCATCGACAGGCCGCCGTCACCGAACCGGAGGGACACCTCGGTGTGCCAGAGGTCGACGTAGGACTGCGACCACGGCGAGTTCGCCCAGACCAGCGCGACGAGCGCGGCGACCACGAGCATGCCGGCGGAGCCGGACTCGGTCCGGATGAAGTCGCGCAGCGAGCGCGAGCTCTGCGCCTCGAACGCCGCCGACCCCGTGCAGGAGGACTGGTCCTCGCTCACACGACCCGGTGCATCCAGCCGAAGGTGTCATCGGCGCGCCCGAACTGCATCCCGACGAGCGCGTCCCGGATCTGCATGGTGAGCTCGGTGCTGGCAGGGGCGGGGGTGATGCCGTGCGGCGAGCGCAGCTCACCGACGGGGGTGACGACGGCGGCGGTGCCGCACGCGAACACCTCGGTGATCTCCCCCGACGCGACGCCGTCGCGCCACTCGTCGATGGAGAACTTCCGCTCCTCCACCGCGTGGCCGAGCTTGCCGGCCAGCTCGATGATCGAGGCGCGGGTGATGCCCTCGAGGATCGTCCCGGTCTCGGGGGTGACGATGTGGCCGTCGGCATGGACGAAGAAGAGGTTCATCCCGCCGAGCTCCTCGATGTAGCGGAACTCCTGGTCGTCGAGGAAGACGACCTGGTCGCACCCCTGCTCGATCGCCTCACGCTGCGCGGCGAGCGACGCGGCGTAGTTGCCACCGGTCTTGGCCGCGCCCATGCCACCGCGACCGGCGCGGGTGAAGGTCTCCGACAGCCACAGGTTGACGGGCTTGATGCCGCCCTTGAAGTAGGCGCCCGCCGGCGAGGCGATGACCATGAAGGTCACGTGCTGCGCGGGACGGACCCCGAGGAAGACCTCGGAGGCGAACATGAAGGGCCGCAGGTAGAGCGACTTCTCGCCCTCTCCCCCGCCCGAGGCGTTGTCGGGGACCCACCGCTGGTCGGCCTCGACGAGCGCGTCCACGCAGGCGACGAAGTCGTCCACCGGGAGCTCGGGGAAGGCCAGCCGCTGCGAGGAGCGCACCATCCGGGCGGCGTTCTGGTCGGGACGGAAGGTCCAGACCGACCCGTCGTCGTGGCGGTAGGCCTTCATCCCCTCGAAGGTCTCCTGCGCGTAGTGCAGCACCGCGGTGGCCGGGTCGAGGGTCAGCGGGCCGTAGGGCTCGATGCGCGCGGCGTGCCACCCGTCCTCGGGCGTCCACTCGACCGTGAGCATGTGGTCGGTGAAGTGCTGGCCGAACCCGGGGTTCGCGAGGATCTCCGCGAGCCGGGCGTCGTCGACGGGGGCGGGGTTGGCGGTGGTGCTGATCTGCATGGGGTCAACCTATTCCAGAACCCGTCGGCGGGCTCTCAGAGGCGGGCGGCGATGGCGTCCCCGACCTCGCTCGTACGACGGCTCGTGCCCGGGTCGCGCTCGGTGAGGTCGGCCAGCACGGCCGCCTCGATCGCGGCGGCCGCATCGGCGTGGCCGAGGTGGTCGAGCAGGAGCGCGCCGGAGAGGATCGCGGCGGTCGGGTCGGCCTTCTGCTGCCCGGCGATGTCGGGCGCCGAGCCGTGGACGGGCTCGAACATGGAGGGGGCGGTCCGGTCGGGGTTGACGTTGCCGGAGGCGGCCAGCCCGATGCCGCCGGTGATGGCGGCGGCGAGGTCGGTGATGATGTCGCCGAAGAGGTTGTCGGTGACGATCACGTCGAAGCGGGCGGGGTCGGTGGCCATGAAGATCATGGCCGCGTCGATGTGGATGTAGTCGGTCGTGACGTCGGGGTGCTCCGCAGCGACCTGCTCGAAGAGGCGCCACCAGAGCGAGCCGGCGTTGACCAGGACGTTGGTCTTGTGGACCAGCGTGATCTTCTTGCGCGGCCGCTTCTCCGCCCGGGCGAAGGCGTCCCGGACCACCCGCTCGACGCCGTACGCGGTGTTGACCGACACCTCGGTCGCGACCTCCGCCGGGGTGCCGACGCGGAGGGCGCCGCCGTTGCCCGTGTAGGGGCCCTCGGTGCCCTCCCGCACGACGACGAAGTCGATGTCGCCCTTGCCCAGCACGTGGTCGGCCAGGGGTGAGACCGAGCCCGGGAAGAGGCGCGAGGGGCGGAGGTTGACGTAGTGGTCGAGCTCGAAGCGCAGCTTGAGGAGCAGGCCGCGCTCGAGGATGCCGGGCGGCAGGTTGGGGTCGTTGGGCCTGCCACCGACGGCACCGAGCAGGATCGCGTCGTGCTCGCGGATCTCCGCGAGCACCGAGTCGGGCAGCACCTCGCCGGTCGCGAGGTAGCGCTCGGCGCCCAGGTCGTAGCGCGTCGGCTCGAACTTCACCGGCGCGGCGACCTCGAGGACCTTGAGGGCCTCGGCCGTCACCTCGGGGCCGATGCCGTCGCCGGGGATGACGGCGAGGGTCGGGCTCCCGGTGTCGCGGGCGGCTGGGGTCTGCGCGGAGTCAGGCATGCGGCGAACGTTAGTTGTCGTCCGGACGCTGGCCGCCGCCGTCTCGCAGGTCAAGCGCGGTCTGGACGGCGACCGCGGTGTTCTCGGCGCTGCGCGGGTTCTCGGGGTCGTGGGCCGCCGGGCCCCAGGTGTCGGGATACATCGCGTACATGGGTCTCACTCCTGTGTGGACTGGTGGTGGGGTGAGCCCGAAGCCGCCGACACCGCGGCGGGGAGGGAAGCAGGACGTCGGGGATCGCCCGGGCCCGGCTGCCGGCCGACGAGCGTGCGGATCGCGCAGGACTGCGGCGGACCCGCCGCGAAGGCGGTGGCTTCGAGCTCGGCCGAGCAGGCGCTCGGCGGAGGGGCGAAAGGCCGGGCGGCGGAACCTCGTCAACGCCGAACACCGCGACGAGGTGGCCTCTCTGTCAGGCCTCGCCGCGGCGATCGATAAGTACGAACACGCTCCGCATGATGGGACGACTGTACGACCGGCGGAGCGGCCGCCGCACGGGGTTTCCGTGAACGTGTCAGATCGTGAGACGCCGGACCGTCCAGTGGGATCACGGACGAGGAGTGACAGACTCGGCGACCTCATGTCTGCTCCTCCGGATCTCCCCGACATCGTCCAGCGCGCCTTCGACGTGTGCCGCCAGGCCGGCTACGTCGCGTTCTGCCGCAACGAGACCGGGCGCCTCCTCGCGACCCTCGCCGCGACGCGGGGCGGGACGATGGCCGAGTTCGGCACCGGCTGCGGCGTCGGCACCGCGTGGCTGCGCAGCGGCGTACGCAACGGGGCGCGGATCCTCACCGCCGAGCTCGACGAGTCGCTGGCCGGCGCGGCGTCTGCGATCTTCACCGACGACGCGAAGGTCGAGGTGCTCGCGGCCGACTGGAGCGTGCTGCGCGAGCACGGCCCCTTCTCCCTGCTCTTCCTCGACTCCGGCACGCCGTCCGAGGTGGGCGTCGACGCCGTCATCGACCTCGTCGAGCCCGGCGGCATCGTGGTGCTCGACGACTTCGCTCCGTGCGAGTCGTGGCCGCCGATCACCTACGGCCGCGTCGACACGCTGCGCGAGCAGTGGCTCACCGACGAGCGGTTCACCGCGGTCGAGGTGATGGTCGCCGCCGACGCGTCCGCCGTCATCGCCACCCGGCGCTGAGCCCGGCCGAGACCCGCCGAGACCCGCCGAGACCCGCCGAGCGCCTGTCGTGAGACCCCTCGCCGTCGCGGCTCCGAGCCCGGAGGCCGCGGACGCAGCCGAGGTGATCGCCCGCGCGGGCGGCTCGGCGGTGGATGCCGCGATCGCGGCCGCGCTGGTCGCCATGGTCACCGAGGTCGGGCTCGTCTCGCTGAGCTCGGGCGGCTTCGTCACGGTGCAGCCGGCCGCAGGCGCCGCCTACACCGTCGACGGCTGGATGGACCGGCCCGGCATCGGCCGCGACCCCGCGTCTCCCCCGCCCCGGACCTGGGACGTGTCGACGGAGTACGGCGGCGGGGTGGAGATCACGATCGGCGCCGGCTCGGTCGCCACGCACGGTTCCCTGGCGGCCTTCGGCGAGGCGCACGCGCGCGACGGTCGCCTCCCGTGGGCGGAGCTCGTGGGGCCGGCGATCGACGTCGCGCGCGACGGCTTCGTCCTGGGCTCGGCGTCGCGCTACTACCTGCGCCACGTCCACGAGTCGATCTTCGGGTGGGACCCGGCCAGCCACGATGCCCTGCACGACGCCGCGGGCCGGCTGACGAAGGAGCGTGTCGTCGTCGCCGACCTCGCGACGACCTTGGAGCACGTCGCGTCCGTCGGCCCGCGCGCGCTCCACGAGGGAGACCTCGCCGACGCGATCGCGGCCGACGTCGGCGCCCGCGGCGGCCTGCTCGGCCGCGCCGACCTGGCGGCGTACGCACCCGTCGTCCGCGAGCCGCTGACGACCCGCGTCCACGGCTGGAGCCTGGCGACCACGACGGCGCCCTCGGTCGGTGGCGTCGTCCTCGCGGCCATGCTGCGCCTGATGGAGGACCGGCCGAGGGCCGGGTGGGACGCCCACGACGTCGCCCACCTCGTCCGGGTGCAGCGGGCCGTCCTCGGCCACCGTCGCGAGGTCCTCGAGGTCGCCACCGACCTCACCGACGCGTCGCGCGCGTGGCTCGACCGGGTCGACGCCGACCACAGGGCGGTGCTCGAGTCGAGCTCGACGGCCCACGTGTCGGTCACGGACGCCGACGGCTCGGCCTGCTCCCTCACGGTGTCGTCGGGCTACGGCGCCGGCATGATCGCCGCCGGCACCGGGATCTGGCTCAACAACTGCCTCGGCGAGCAGGAGCTCAACCCGCCCGCCCGGCACGTGCCTCCGGGCTCGCGGCTGCTGTCCAACATGGCCCCGGTCGTCGGACGCCACGACGACGGGGCGACGCTGGCGATCGGCTCGCCGGGCGCCGACCGCATCACCACCGCCGTCGTGTGTGCCCTGGCGGGCTTCGTCAACGGCGGGCTCGACCTCGGGGCCGCCGTGGCGCATCCCCGGGTGCACGTCCACCGGGCCGGGCTGCCCGACGAGGTCGTGCGCATGGAGGACGAGCTGTCGATGTACTTCGGTGGCGTCGGAGCCGCACTGACCCGGGCCGACGGGACGCTCGAGGCCGTCGCCGACCCGCGCCGCGAGGGCGAGGCCCGGGTGGTCGGGGCGGGCGGTGCGGGCGGGATCAGCCCTCGGCCGGGGCCATCAGGTCGACGGTGAACCACGGGAGCATCAGCTGGGTGAGCGGACCGATCGCGAGGGCGTAGACCACCGTGCCCACGCCGAGGACGCCGCCGAGGAGCAGGCCGATGACCACGACGGCGACCTCGAGGCCGGTGCGGACGAGTCGCAGCGAGAGGCCGGTACGTCGCGCGAGCCCCGTCATCAGGCCGTCGCGCGGGCCGCGCCCGAGCTGCGCACCGATGTAGAGCGCGCTCGCCAGGCCGCACAGCAGCACGCCGCCCACCATCAGACCGAGCCGGCCCGCGATCGCCTCGGGGCGGTCGAGGACGGCGAGGGTGGCGTCGGCGGAGAGGCCGACGACGACGGCGTTGCTGATCGTGCCGAGACCCGGCGTCTCGCGCAGCGGGATCCACAGCACCAGCACCACGAAGCTGAAGAGCACGACCGCCTGGCCGAGGGTCATCGGGACGTGGCGGACGAAGCCGGAGTGCAGGACGTCCCACGGCGCCAGGCCGAGCGCGCCGCGCACCATCAGCGCCAGCGAGACGCCGTAGAGGAAGAGCCCGACGTAGAGCTGGGGCAGGCGCCGGGCCAGACGTCCGGCGCGCAGCTGGGCGACCGGCCCGAGGTCGACGAGGACGCCGCGGGGGGCGCTGGCGGTGGCGGTGGTGGCTCCTGAGGGGGTGGTGCGGGTCATGACGCCATCTTGACCCTGATTGGCCTTGTCGGACATAGCCAATCGTGGAACAGTGGCCTGCATGAGCCGGGTCGTCACGTCACAACGCGTAGCCACCCTCGTCGGTGAGTTCCCGCGCTCCCCCGCCTACCTCGGGCTCGCCGAGAGCCTGCGCGTCCTCATCGGCGACGGCCGGATCGGCATCGACGTACGACTGCCGAGCGAGCGCGACCTCACCGCCGCCCTCGACGTCTCGCGCACCACGGTGACGCGGGCCTACGAGGTGCTGCGGGAGTCCGGGTACGCCGAGGCGCGCCGCGGGTCGGGCACGTTCACCACCGTGCCGGGCGGGCAGCGCCGCGCGCACGACCGGTCGCTGATGCCCGGCACCGGTGGCGAGGACGTCATCGACCTGAACTGCGCGGCACACTCCGCGCCGCCCGGGCTCGTCGAGGCCTACCAGCGCGCCACCGAGCAGCTGCCGGCCTACCTCAGCGGACCGGGCTACTTCCCGCTCGGCGTGCCCGCGCTCCAGGCGCGGATCGCCGCTGCCTACGCGGCCCGCGGGGTGCCGACCGTGCCCGAGCAGGTGATGGTCACCGCCGGCGCCCTGGCGGCGGCGTCCGTCGTGGCGCAGGCCTTCACCGCACCGGGCGAGCGGGTCGTCGTCGAGTCGCCGACCTATCCCAACGCCACCCAGGCGGTGCGGCACGCGGGGGCGCGCCTGGTCCCAGCCACGGTCGATCCCGACGGCTGGGACTTCGACGCGCTGGCCGCCACGCTCCGCCAGACCTCGCCCCGCCTGGCCTACCTGATCCCCGACTTCCAGAACCCGACCGGGCAGCTGATGAGCGACGGCCAGCGCGAGGAGCTCGCCCGGGCCCTGGCCCGCACGCGCACCACGGTCGTCGCCGACGAGGCCCACCAGGCGCTCGCCCTGCGACCGGGCCTGGCCGATGACATGCCGCGGCCGCTGGCGGCCTACGCCCCCGACGCGATCACGATCGGCAGCGCGAGCAAGTCGTTCTGGGGCGGGCTGCGCCTGGGCTGGGTGCGGGCGCCGCTCGCCGAGATGGACCGCCTGCTGCAGGCGCGCATCGGCCTCGACCTGGGCGCTCCGGTCTTCGAGCAGCTGGTGCTCGCCGACCTGCTCGACCGGGCCGACGAGGTGCTGCCGGTGCACCGCGAACGGCTGCTCACCGGCCGCGACGCCCTCGTCGCGGCCGTCCACGAGCACCTTCCCTCGTGGCGCTTCCGGGTCCCCGACGGCGGGCTCGCGCTGTGGTGCGAGCTGCCGGAGGCGCTCGGCACCGCGACGACGGCCGAGGCCGAGCGCCGCGGGGTGGTCGTCGCGCCGGGGCCGGTGTTCGCGGTGGAGGGCGGCCTCGACCGCTTCGTCCGGATCCCCTGGACCGCCTCCCCCGACGACCTCACCGAGGCCGTACGACGTCTCGCCGCCGCGTGGGAGCACGTGTCCACCGACGCAGCCCGGCCGGCGACACGTCGCGCTGCCGGCCGGGTGATGGTCGCGTAGGTCTGCTCAGACCAGGTCGGCGGCGCGCACCGAGACCGCGTCGATGGCGGCCTCGATCTCGCCGAGCGTCTCGGCCGGGATCGCGGAGTCGACGCTGAGCGCGACGAGCGCCTCGCCACCCTTGCCCTGGCGGGAGACCTGCATGCCCGCGATGTTGACCTGGGCGTCGCCGAGGATCCCCCCGACCGTGCCGACCATGCCGGGCCGGTCGACGTAGGTGAAGAACGCGAGGTGGTCGGTCGGCTCGATGTCGACGTCGAAGCCGTTGACCTCGACGAGCCGCTCCTTCTGCGAGATGCCCACGAGCGTGCCGCTCACCGACACCTGGGTGCCGTCGGCGAGCGTGCCGCGGAGGGTGATCAGGTTGCGGTGGTCGGGGCTCTCGGCCTCGGTCACCAGGCGTACCTCGGTGCCACGCTCGGCGGCGAGGAGCGGGGCGTTCACGTAGGAGACCTGCTCCTCCACGATGTCGGCGAAGACCCCCTTGAGCGCGGCCAGCTCGAGCACCTTGACGTCGTACTCGGTGATCTCGCCACGCACCTCCACGTCGAGCTGCTGGGCGACCTCGCCGG
Source organism: uncultured Nocardioides sp. (assembly GCF_947488025.1). Lineage (GTDB taxonomy): Bacteria > Actinomycetota > Actinomycetes > Propionibacteriales > Nocardioidaceae > Nocardioides. The sequence continues at coordinate 515,975 of NZ_CANKYS010000002.1, forward strand.
CGAGGGCGGTGAAGACCCGACCGAGCTTCTCGGTGAGCGGGATGCCGGGGCGGACGTCCTCGGCGATGACCCCGCCCTGCACGTTGACGGCGTCGGGCACCAGCTCCCCGCTCAGGGCGAGCCGGACCGACCGGGCGACGGCGACGCCGGCCTTCTCCTGGGCCTCGTCGGTGGAGGCGCCGAGGTGCGGCGTGGCGACGACGTTCTCGAGCTCGAAGAGCGGGCTGTCGGTGCAGGGCTCGCTCGCGAAGACGTCGAGCCCGGCGGCGGCGATCTGCCCGGTCTTGAGGGCGTCGAAGAGCGCGGCCTCGTCCACGATCCCGCCGCGGGCGGCGTTGACGAGGACCAGGCTGCGCTTGGCCCGGGCGAGCTGCTCGGAGCCGATCAGGCCGACCGTCTCCGGCGTCTTGGGGAGGTGGACGCTCATGAAGTCGGACTCCGCCAGGAGCGTGTCGAGGTCGACGAGGCGTACGCCCATCTGGGCGGCACGACCGGCCTGCACGTAGGGGTCGTAGGCGATGACCTTCATGCCGAAGGCGCTGAGGCGCTGGGCGACGAGGACGCCGATGCGGCCGAGGCCGACGATGCCGACGGTCTTCTCGTAGAGCTCGATGCCGGTGTACTTCGACCGCTTCCACTCGCCGCCGCGGAGGGCGGCGTGGGCGGGGCTGATGTGGCGGGCCGCCGCGAGCATCAGCGCGACGGCGAGCTCGGCGGCGCTGACGATGTTGGACGTCGGCGCGTTGACGACCATGACGCCGGCCTGGGTGGCAGCCCGCACGTCGACGTTGTCGAGGCCGACGCCTGCGCGTGCGATGACCTCCAGCCGCTGGGCCGCGGCGAGCGCCTCGGCGTCGACCTTCGTCGCGGAGCGGACCAGGATCGCGTCGACGTCGGCGATCGCGGGGATGAGCTCGGCGCGGTCGGCACCGTTGCAGCTGCGGATCTCGAAGTCCGGGCCGAGCGCCTCGATCGTGGCGGGGCTCAGCTCTTCGGCGATGAGCACGACCGGCCGAGCGTGCGTGGAGGGTGCGGGTGCGTTCACAGCGGGGTCCTCGTGGCGTATCAAGGGTGTGTCCGGGACTGCACGACGCTGTGCCCGGCCCACCTTACCCGCGGGTCAGTCGGTGCCTGAACCCGTCCCACCCCTCAGCGGCCGCCCCCGGAGCGGCTCAGGACCCGACTGTCGGAGGGCACTCCTACGATCGCTCCATGGGCGCGATGGACGACGCGGAGCGGCTCGAACCGGGGACGTGCGAGGAGTGGAGTGCCTGGCTGCGCGAGCACCACGAGCAGCCCCGGGGCGTGTGGCTGGTGGCCCCGCGCAGGGCCGCCGACCGCCCGTTCTCCTACGAGGAGTCGGTCCTGGAGGCGTTGCGCTACGGCTGGGTCGACTCGACGGTGAAGCCCGTCGACGAGGGTCGCTCGATGCAGTGGTTCGCCCCACGCCGCGCGGGCAGCATGTGGACCCGCATCAACAAGGGCCGGGTCGCCCGTCTCGAGGAGGCGGGGCTCCTGGAGCCCGCCGGCGCCGCCGCCGTCGCGGCCGCCCAGGAGTCGGGCATGTGGACCCTCATGGACCAGGTCGAGGACCTGGTCGTGCCGGACGACCTGGCGGAGGCGTTCGACCGCCACCCGGGCTCGCGCGAGCACTGGGAGTCGTGGTCGGCATCGGCGCAGAAGCTCATCCTGACCTGGATCGTGCTGGCCAAGCGCCCGGAGACCCGCGCCACGCGCGTCGGGACGACGGCCGAGAAGGCCGCGAGGGGGATCAGGTCGCAGTAGGCCTCAGACGGCGCAGCCGTCCGGGCCGCACTCCTGCCCGCCTGCGCTGCCCGTCGCGAGCACCTCGATCGCGGGGCGGGACTCCGACCACGCGCGCTCGAGCACCTGCGTGAAGACCTCGGTCGGCTGGGCGCCGGAGATGCCGTACTTCTCGTCGACGACGAAGAACGGCACCCCGCTCGCGCCGTAGGCCTGGGCCTGCGCGGCGTCGGCGTGGACGGCGTCCTCGAACTCGCGGGACCCGAGCACCTCCTCGACGCGTGCCGCGTCGAGCCCGGCCGCCAGCGCGACGTCGCGCAGCACGCCGTGGTCGGCGACGTTGCGGGCCTCGGTGAAGTACGCCGCGAGCAGCGCCTCCTTCACCCGGCCCTGCAGCTCGTCGCCACCCTGCTCGTGCGCGAGGTGGATGAGGCGGTGGGCGTCCACCGTGTTGAGGTGCAGCGTCTGCGAGAGCCGGTAGACCAGGCCCTCCTCGGCCGCGACCGCCTCGACCCGGTCCTGCATCTGCTGGGCACCGTCGGGCGACTGGCCGTACTTGCGCGCCAGCATCGTCGTCGTGGTCTCCGTCGGCTCGGTCGGCGCGCCCGGGTCGAGCTGGTAGGAGCGCCAGTGCACCTCCACCTCGTCGGCGTGCTCGAAGGTGGCCAGGGCGTTCTCGATGCGCCGCTTGCCGATGTAGCACCAGGGGCAGACGACGTCGGACCAGATCTCGATCTTCACGCCCGGCCCCAACGCGCGCCGCGGCCCCGGTGTTCCCGGCCGGTGTTCCGGCTGGTCCCGGGCTCAGGACTCCTGGCGGCGCACCGTGGCGCGCCGGGCGACGAAGGTGACGCCGAAGCCGAGGACAAGGGCGAGCAGCACGCCGAGGTTGGCGTAGGCCCACGGTCCCTCCCAGTACGGACCGGCCGGGTCGTCGACGTAGGTGCCGAGGCCCAGCGGCTCGATCAGGAAGCCCTGCCAGTTGTTCCAGGCGGCGTCGGTGGCGAAGTTGTTGACGACCAGTCCCCAGCCGACGACCGACGCACCGACCATCGTCGCGATCGAGGTGACGTCGAAGGACCCGTAGCGACCGGCCGGGTCGAACAGGGCGACCTCGTCGTAGTCACGCTTGCGCAGCGCGATGTCAGCGATCATGATCCCCGCCCACGCGGCGAGCGGGACGCCGAGGGTGATCAGGAAGCTCTGGAACGGTCCGAGGAAGTCCTCGGCGAAGAAGACCACCCAGATCGTGCCGAGGGTGAGGATGAGGCCGTCGACGAACGCCGCAGCGGGCCGCGGGATCCGTACGCCCAGCGAGAGCAGCGTCAGGCCCGAGGAGTAGATGCCGAGCACCGCGCCGCTGACGAGCGCGAGGATCGCGGCGAGCAGGAACGGCACGAGGAACCACGTCGGGAGCAAGGTGCCGAGCGTGCCGATCGGGTCGGCGACGATGCCGGCGGACAGGTCGTCGGACGAGCCCGCGAGCAGGAGGCCGAAGACGACCAGCAGCACCGGGGCGACCGCCCCGCCGAAGGTGTTCCAGGCGACGATGGCGGCGCCCGGGGCGTCGCGGTGCTGGTAGCGCGACCAGTCGGCGGCGATGTTGATCCAGCCCAGGCCGAAGCCGGTCATGACCATGACGAGCGCGCCGACCATCTGCTGCACGCTGCCGTCGGGGATGGCGCTGACCGCCGACCAGTCGATCTCGTCGAGGGTGAGGGCCACGTAGATGATGGTGGCGATGCCGGTGATCCAGGTCAGCACCGACTGCATCCGCATGATGACGTGGTAGCCGGCGACGCTCGCCGAGACGATGAGCAGCGCGACGACGATGGTGGCCACCACCTGCGTCGTGGTGCCGCCCGACCAGCCGAGCTGGTCGAAGATCGTTGCCGTCGCGAGCACGGCGAGGATCGCCAGGAACGTCTCCCAGCCGATCGAGACGAGCCACGACACGACACCGGGCACCTTCTGCCCGTTCACGCCGAAGGCCGCCCGGCTCAGCACCATCGTCGGCGCCGAGCCGCGCTTGCCGGCGATCGCGATGATCCCGCACAGCGCGAACGACACGACGATGCCGACGACCGTGACGACCAGGGCCTGGACGAAGGAGATGCCGAAGCCCAGGACGAACGAGCCGTAGCTGATACCGAAGACCGACACGTTGGCCGCGAACCACGGCCAGAACAGGTCGCGCGGGCGCGCCGTGCGCTGCGACTCCTCGATGATCTCGATGCCGGTCGTCTCGACGCCGAGCCGACGGGTCTGCTCCAGCCCCGACCCGGTGGTCGCTGTGTCACTCATGTCCGCATCGTCGCACGACCGGCCGGTGGTCGAGGAAGGCGCTCTGGCGCCTGTCACGAGACCCGGTGGCCGGGTCTCGTGACAGGCGACGGCTCAGCGGGCGGAGCTGCCCTCGACGTAGTCGGAGTCGTGCGACTTCACCCAGGCCATGAGCTTGCGGAGCTCACGACCGGTCTGCTCGATCGGGTGGCTCTCGGCCTTCTTGCGGAACTCGGTGAACTCCGGCGAGCCGTTGTCCATGTCGTTGATGAAGCGCTCGGCGAACGCGCCGTTCTTGATGTCGGCGAGCACGTCCTCCATGTTCTTCTTCACGTCCGGCGTGATCACGCGCGGGCCGGAGACGTAGTCGCCGAACTCGGCGGTGTCGGAGACCGACCAGCGCTGCTTGGCGATGCCGCCCTCGTACATCAGGTCGACGATGAGCTTGAGCTCGTGGAGGCACTCGAAGTAGGCCACCTCGGGCTGGTAGCCGGCCTCGGTCAGCACCTCGAAGCCGTACATCACCAGCTGCGACGCTCCGCCGCAGAGCACGGCCTGCTCGCCGAACAGGTCGGTCTCGGTCTCCTCGGTGAAGGTGGTCTTGATGCCGCCGGCACGGAGACCGCCGATCGCCTTGGCGTAGGACAGGGCGAGGTCCCAGGCCTTGCCGGACTCGTCCTTCTCCACCGCGACCAGCACGGGCACGCCGCGGCCGTCGACGTACTCCCGGCGCACGAGGTGGCCCGGACCCTTGGGAGCGACCATGAAGACGTCGACACCCTCGGGCGGGGTGATGTAGCCGAAGCGGATGTTGAAGCCGTGGCCGAAGACGAGGGTGTCGCCCGGGGTCAGCGCGGGCTCGATCTCCTCGGCGTAGAGCTTCCGCTGGTGCTGGTCGGGGGCGAGGATCACGATCAGGTCGGACTCCTCCGCTGCCTCGCGCGGGGTGAGGACGCGCAGGCCCTCGGCCTCGGCCTTGTCGCGGCTCTTCGACCCGGGCTGCAGCCCGATCCGGACGTCGACGCCGGAGTCGCGCAGGGACAGCGCGTGGGCGTGGCCCTGGCTGCCGTAGCCGATCACCGCGACGTTCTTGCCCTGGATCAGGCTCAGGTCGGCGTCGTCGTCGTAGAACATCTCAGCCACTGGGGGCTCTCCTTCGGGTTGTGTCTCTGGGTCTGTTCGGGTGGTCAGTTGGCGATGGCGGAAACAGGGGCGGGTACGGCGACAGGCCGGTGGGTGCGCTCGCTGATCGAGCGCGATCCGCGACCGATGGCGACCATGCCGGACTGCACGAGCTCGCGGATGCCGAAGGGCTCGAGCACGCGCAGCAGGTCGGCGAGCTTGTCGGCGTTGCCGACGGCCTGCACGGTCACCGCGTCGGGTGCGACGTCGACGACCTTGGCCCGGAAGAGCTGGACGGCGTCGAGGACGGCGCCACGGGTGGTGGCGTCGGCGCGGACCTTGACGAGGAGCAGCTCGCGGTTGACCGACCCGGCGCCGTCGAGCTCGACGATCTTGATGACCTCGACGAGCTTGTTGAGCTGCTTGGTGACCTGCTCGAGCGGGGACTCGTCGACGTTGACCACGATGGTCATCCGCGAGATCTCGGGGTGCTCGGTCGGGCCGACGGCGAGGCTGTCGATGTTGTAGCCGCGGCGGGAGAACAGGCTCGCGATGCGGGCCAGGACGCCGGGCTTGTTCTCGACCAGCACGCTCAGGGTGTGCTTGTTGCTGGGGCTCGTCATCAGATGTCGTCCTCGTCGAACTGGGGCGCCAGGTCGCGCGCGTACTTGATCTCGTCGTTGCTGGTGCCGGCGGCCACCATCGGCCACACCATCGCGTCGCGGTGCACGCGGAAGTCGACCACGACGGGCTGGTCGTCGATCGCCATGGCCTTCTCGATGGTCGCGTCCACGTCCTCGGGCGACTCGCAGGCCAGGCCGACGCAGCCGTAGGCCTCGGCGAGCTTGACGAAGTCGGGGATGCGCTTGGAGTGCAGGTCGGTGTTGGAGTAGCGCTCGTTGTAGAAGAGCGTCTGCCACTGCCGCACCATGCCGAGCGACTCGTTGTTGATGATCGCGACCTTGATCGGGATGTCGTTGATCGCGCAGGTCGCGAGCTCCTGGTTGGTCATCTGGAAGCAGCCGTCGCCGTCGATCGCCCAGACCGTGGTGTCGGGCATGCCGACCTTGGCGCCCATCGCTGCCGGCACCGAGAAGCCCATCGTGCCGAGGCCGCCGGAGTTGATCCACGTGTTGGGGTTCTCGTAGCCGACGTAGTGGGCCGCCCACATCTGGTGCTGGCCGACGCCGGAGGCGTAGATCGCCTCGGGGCCGGCGATCGCGCCGAGCCGCTCGATGACGTACTGCGGGGCGAGCGAGCCGTCGGCCGGGGTGTCGTAGCCGAGCGGGTAGCGCGTCTTCAGCCCGGCGAGGAAGGCCACCCACGCCTCGTAGTCGCCGTCGGCGCCCTCGGCCTGCAGCAGCGCGACCAGCTGGGCGATGACCTCCCTGCAGTCGCCCACGATCGGCACGTCGGCGTGACGGTTCTTGCCGATCTCGGCGGGATCGATGTCCGCGTGGATGACGAGCGCGTTCGGTGCGAACGAGTCGAGGTTCCCGGTCACGCGGTCGTCGAAGCGCGCGCCGAGGCTGATGATCAGGTCGCTCTTCTGCAGGCCGGCGACAGCCGCGACCGTGCCGTGCATGCCCGGCATGCCGAGGTGCTGCGGGTGGCTGTCGGGGAACGCACCGCGCGCCATCAGCGTCGTGACGACCGGGATGCCCGTCAGCGCAGCCAGCTGCGCCAGCTCGCGCGACGCGCCGGCGCGGATGACACCGCCGCCGACGTAGAGCACGGGACGCCGGGCCTCGCGGACCAGGCGCACGGCCTCCTTGATCTGCTTGGCGTGCGGCGTCGTCACGGGACGGTAGCCGGGCAGGTGCAGCTCGTCGGGCCAGGCGAACGTCGTCTGCGCCTGCAGGGCCGACTTGGCCACGTCGACGAGCACCGGTCCCGGACGGCCGGTCGAGGCGATGTGGAAGGCCTCGGCGATCGTGTGCGGGATGTCGGCCGGGTCGGTCACCAGGAAGTTGTGCTTGGTGATCGGCATCGTGATGCCGCGGATGTCGGCCTCCTGGAAGGCGTCGGTGCCGATCATCGCGGCACCCACCTGCCCGGTCACGGCCACCATCGGCACCGAGTCCATGTGGGCGTCCGCGAGCGGCGTGACCAGGTTGGTCGCGCCCGGGCCGGAGGTTGCCATGCACACGCCCACCCGGCCGGTCGCGGCGGCGTAGCCCTGGGCGGCGTGGCCCGCTCCCTGCTCGTGGCGGACCAGGATGTGCCGGATCCGGGTCGAGTCCATCAGCGGGTCGTAGGCCGGGAGGATCGCGCCGCCGGGGATGCCGAAGATGTCGGTGACACCGGCCGCCTCGAGGGACGTCACCAGGCTCTGTGCGCCCGTGACCGACCCGCTTCCGTGTGCGCCCTGCTCCGTCATGTCCTTCTCTCCTGCGTCTGCGGTGTCCAGCGATGAGCCCATGAAAAAACCCCTCGGCCCGGTGGGCGACGAGGGGTGACGCGCGTGCGTTGGCCGGTCGGCCTCAGCTCACGCGTCGCGTGCGTACAAGAATCTCGGTGCGCATGCGACAACCGTCGTCGCCGGGGTGGTCCGGCGTCAAGCAAGTGTGACAGGCGTCCCAGTATCTGGAACGCGGGTCTCGCGATGTGGCACCGCGAGCGTGGCGTCAGCCGCGGTCGAGCGGCGTGCAGATGCAGGAGCGGTTGCCGTCGGCGTCCTCCACGACCCAGTACGACGGGGCCTCGGCGTCGCTCACCAGCCGCCCGCCGGCCGCGAGCACGGCCGCGAGCCGCCGCTCCCCCTCGTCGTGCGGCACCCAGACGTCGAGGTGCCAGCGCTGCTCCGGCTCTTGGGGAGGCAGCTCCGACCCCTCGTCACCTGGCTCCTGGAACCACACGCCGGGCACCTGCCCGCTGGGGTCCCTGAGGCCGCCCGGCCCGGCCTCGCCGCCGAGGAGCGCTGCGTAGAACGGGCCGAGCCGCTCGCCCGCGCCGGTGTCGAGACCGGGCTCGAGCTCGGTCAGTCCGGAGGTGTCGGCCTCGGCCCCCAGGTCGGCCGCGAAGCCGCTGATGCGGCGGGCCAGGTCGATGTCGCGGCTGGTGATGCCGCCGACGTCGTGGCTGCTGAGGGTGACGATGACCTCGGGATAGGTCAGCGACACGTCGGGGTGGTGGTCGGCCTCGTCGGCAGCGGCACCGATCCGGTCCACCAGCGCGACGCCGGTCGCGAAGTCGCCGGTGCGGAAGCGCACCTTGAGCCGGTCGAGGACCTTGCGCCAGTCGTCGAGGCCCGCCTCGAGGACCTGGTCGTGGGTGAGTCGCGCCTGGGGGTCCGTCGTCGCATCGCTCATGGCCCGACCCTGCCACGGGGCACCGACAGCGACCACCCCCGTGGTCGTCGAGGTGGGTCAGGCCAGCGTCTGCGTGATCTCGCGGGTGTCGCCGTCGACGACGACCCGGGCGTGCGCCCCGTTGACCAGCGGCAGGTGCGGTGGCACGTGGCCGATCTCCAGGTCCCACACGATCGGCACGTCGAGCCGCCCGAGGGCGTCGAGCACCGCCTCGCGCTGGGTGAGGTCCGGGTGGTCGGGCGCCCTGGTCCGGCCGATGAGCACGGCAGCCGCCCGGTCGAACCACCCGGCCAGCCGCAGGGAGTGGAGGTAGCGGCAGTTGCTGACGGCGTGCTCCTCGCACACTTCGAGGTAGACGATCGTGGGCTCGCCGAGTGCCTCGGCCCACGCGCGCACGTCGCCGTACGGCGTGCCGGCGAGGTTGGCCACCGTCTCGGTGCAGCCACCGACGAGGCGCCCGCTGACGTCGAGGCTCCCGCCGCCCTGCACCTCCCAGCGGCCCTCCCCGACGTGGCCCCACTCGGTGGCGCGGGGGTCGTGCTCGAAGCGGACCCACTCGGCGACCAGGCCGGAGTCGCGCTGGACGAACGGGCCGGGTCCGCCTGCCAGGTCGAGCCAGTGCAGCAGCCCGTCGGGGACGGCGTACGGCGTGTCCGCGAGGTTGTCGCCGTGGAGCGTGGCCCAGCCGAGGCGGGTGGTGATCGGCACCAGGAGGGTCGAGAGGTCGGAGTAGCCCACGAGCCACGTCGGCTCGGCGTCGGCGAGCGCGTCCCAGTCGAGCAGGTCGACCATGTCGATGGCGGTCTCGCCACCCCAGGGCGGGACGACGCAGTGGATCTCCGGGTCGGCGAGCATGCGGGTCAGCTCGGCGGCCCGCTGCCCCGCGGGGGCGGACGTGAGGCCGCCGCCGTGGAGGCACTCCCCCACCACGACGTCGTACCCGCGACCGCGCAGCCAGTCCAGGCAGAAGTCGATGCGGGCCGCCGACGGACCCTCGACGCCGGCGGACGGTGCGGTCACCGCGACGCGGTCACCCGGTCGGAGGGGGCGGGGGAAGCGGATCGGCGGGGCCATGCACCGATTCTGACAGTCTGTGTCCATGGGTTTCGGCGACGTCGTGCAGCAGGCCATCCACGCGGGCACCGGGGTGCCGCGGTTGTACGCCGCCGCGACCCGCGCCGGCCTCGGGCCGTCGGGCGCGTTCGAGGTGCTGCGCATCTCGCAGGCTGCCCTTCAGGCCGCCGCGACCCACGGGCGCGGCGTCCCCGGGCGCACCAACGCGATGCGTCACTTCATGTGGCAGGCGACGCTCACCGCGCGGTTCGGGGCGGACGCCGCCCGGGCGATCGCTGCCGCCCAGGAGGCCGGCACCCCGAACAGGAGTGACTCCCGCGCCGACGCGCACAACAACGCAGCCGGGCAGGCCTACGGTGCGGCGCACACCGACGACCTCGCCGGGCTCACCCCGTCCGAGGCGATGACGAGCCTGGTGCCGGTCGCGCTGGCGATGTGGGAGTCGGGCGAGCTGGTCTGGGTCACTCCCAGGCGGTGAGGCCCGCGCGGTCGTGCTCGCCACCGGGCCACACGGCACGTACGACGCCCGCCGCGGCGAGCGCCTTGCGGCAGCCCGGGCAGGGCGGGTCGGTGATGTACGCGGTGGCTCCCTTGGTGTCGCGCGTGGCGAAGAGCAGCGCGTTGACCTCGGCGTGGATGGCGATGCAGAAGCCCGGGGTGCCGGGCCGGTCGTAGTCGCCGAGACCGGGTACGTCGTCGTACCCGAGCTGGCCGCGAGGGCAGGCCCCGGCCAGGCAGTCGTCCTCACCCGGTGCGGCCCCGTTGTAGCCCGTGGCGATGATCCGGTGCTCGATCGTGAGGACCGCACCCACCCGTCGGCGGGTGCACTTGGCCCGGGCGGCGACGGCGTCGGCGATGCCGAGGAAGTAGTCGTCCCACCCGGGGACGACGTGGTCGGCGCTACCGGTGCTGACAGTGCTCACGGCAGCACAGACTGCCCGATCTCACCCGGGTTGTGGGCCACTTCCCAGCGGAAGCCGTCGGGATCGGCGAAGTAGCCCGAGTAGCCGCCCCAGTCGCGCTCGCTCGCCTCGCCGACCTGCGACGCCCCGGCGGCGCGGGCCTGCTCGAGGACGGTGTCGACGCCCTGCGTGGTGGCGAGGTTGTGCGACAGCGTGACCGGGGGTACGCCGCCGCGTGCGGGCCGGTGCCCGACCTCCGCGCTGAAGCCGCGCTCGTCCCAGAGGCTCAGCACCACCTTGTCCGCCACCCGGAACATGAGGACCTCGTCCGGCACGTCGACCTCGGCCTCCCACCCGAGGCCCTCGACGTAGAACCGGCGTGACGCCGCGAGGTCGGTCACGACGAGGGTGATGAAGCTGACGCGCTGGTCCATGTCACTGCTCCTTCTGGTCGGGCTGCTGGTCGGGCTGCTGCTCCGGCGGGCGCGCGGCCAGGCGGGCCCGCTGGCGTCCCATGTCGTCGAAGTTGTCGTCGTCGAGCCACGCGTCGAGAGCCGCGCGCACGCGCGGCCACTCCCGGTCGGTGATCGAGAACCAGTCGGTGTCGCGGTTGCGGCCCTTGTAGACGACCGCGTTGCGGAAGCGGCCCTCCCAGATGAAGCCGAGCCGGATGGCGGCGCGGCGCGACGGACCGTTGAGGCTGTCGCACTTCCACTCGTAGCGGCGGTACCCGAGGTCGTCGAAGGCGTGCCGCATGAGCAGCGCCATCGCCTCGGTCGCGGCGCGGCTGCGCTGGAGCTGGCGGCCGAAGGCGATGCCGCCGACCTCGATGGAGCCCATCGCGGGATCGATGCGCATCAGCGAGCAGAACCCTGCTGCTCGCTCCGTCTCGACGGGCACGATCGCGAAGGAGACGACGTCCGGCGCGTCGACCATGTCCTCGACGATCGCGGCCAGCTCTTCGCGCGTCCGCGGTCGATCCCAGACGAAGTAGGTCCACAGCGGATCGTCGGCCTCGCGGCACAGGGCGGCGAACAGGTCGTCGACGTGCTGCGGTCCGATCGGCTCGAGCCGGACTCCCTTCCCCTCCAGGACCGTGTCACTAGCAGGCGCCGCCGCCCCCGTCCACTCGACGGGGCGGCCCAGGGGCTGGCCGTGGTCGTTGGTCGACCGGGTCCGGGTCGCCGAGAGCCGTACGCCCACCGGCCCGGTCATCGCAGCGCCTCCGCGACGGCGGCCAGGCCGCGCTCGACCTCGTCGAAGGACGTCGACAGCGGGGACAGGCCGATCCGCAGGCCGCCGGGGTCGCGGTAGTCGGGGATCACGTCGCGCTCCCAGAGCAGCGCGGTGACCTCGCGCATCCGGTCGTGGTGCAGCGTCACGTGGCCGCCACGCCGGGCCGGGTCGCGCGGCGAGGCGAGCGTCACCTCGGGCAGCGTCGCGTCGGCGAGCTCGACGGCGTACGACGTGAGGGCGACGGACTTGGCGCGGATCGCCTCGATGCCGGCCTCCTCGACCAGCGCGAGCATGTCCTGCATGGCGACCATGCCCAGGATCGGAGGCGTCCCGGAGATGAACCTGCGCATGCCCGGCGCGGGTGTGTAGCCCGGGCCCATCAGGAACGGGTCGGCGTGCCCCATCCACCCCTGGATCGGCTGGGTCAGCTGTTCCTGGAGGCGGGGGTTGACGTAGCCGAACGCCGGGGAGCCGGGACCGCCATTGAGGTACTTGTAGGTGCAGCCGACGGCCAGGTCGGCGTCCCACTCGTCGAGGGCGACGGGCACGGAGCCGGCGGAGTGGCACAGGTCCCAGAGGACCAGCGCACCCGCGTCGTGGCAGATCCGGGTGAGCTCCGGGGCGTCGGCCAGCCAGGCCGAGCGGTACGCGACGTGGTTGAGCACGACGAGGGCGGTGCGCTCGCCGACCGCCTCGCGGAGCTGGTCGGCGGTGACGCCCTCGGAGGTGTCGACCTCGATCCAGCGCAGCGTCAGCCCACGCTCGGCGGCGATGCCCTCGGCGACGTAGCGGTCGGTGGGGAAGTTGTCGGTGTCGATGACGATCTCGGTGCGGTCCGGATCGGTGCGTACGGCGTGGTCCACTGCGGCGCGCATCAGCTTGTAGAGCCACACCGTGGTCGAGTCGCCGATCGCCGTCTGGCCGGCGGCCGCCCCGAGGCACACGCGGGCCAGGTCGTCACCCAGGGTCGTCGGCAGGTCCATCCACTGCTCGTCCCAGCCGCGGATCAGTCGTCCGCCCCACTCCTGCTGGACGAAGGCGCCCAGCCGGTCCGCCGTCGCCGCCACGGGTCGTCCGAGGGAGTTGCCGTCGAAGTAGACGAGGTCACTGGCGGCGCCGACGAAGCGGTCGCGGAATCGGGCGAGCGGGTCGGCGGCGTCGAGGTCTGTTGCGGTGCTCACGCTCCGCAACCTATCCGTCGACGCCCCGCCGCCCCTCCCCGCGTCAGTAGCAAACCGCTCCGTGGGCGGCGCTCTGCACGACCTTGCGGTACTTGCCGAGCACGCCGCGGGTGTACTTCGGCGGGAGCGGCTCCCAGCCCTCCGCCCGGGCGGCCAGCTCGGCCTCGTCGACGTGCACGTCGAGCGTCATGTTGGCCACGTCGAGGGTGATCTGGTCACCGTCGCGGAGAAACGCGATGGGGCCGCCGTCGCTCGCCTCCGGGGCGATGTGGCCCACGCAGAGACCGGTGGTGCCTCCGGAGAAGCGGCCGTCGGTGATCAGCAGGACGTCCTTGCCCAGGCCGGCGCCCTTGATGGCACCGGTGATGGCGAGCATCTCGCGCATCCCCGGACCGCCCTTGGGGCCCTCGTAGCGGATGACGACGACGTCGCCCGCGGTGATGGCGCCCTCGGCCAGGGCGTCGAGCGCCTTGCGCTCACCGTCGAAGACGCGGGCGGTGCCGGTGAAGGTGGAGTCGTCGAAGCCGGCGCTCTTCACCACAGCGCCCTCGGGCGCGAGCGTCCCCTTGAGGATGGTCAGCCCGCCGGTGGCGTGGATCGGCCGGTCGAGCTGGCGCAGGATCTCGCCGTCGAGCGGCTTGGGGTCGAGGTCGGCGAGGTTCTCCGCCATCGTCTTGCCGGTGCAGGTCAGCACGTCGCCGTGCAGGTGGCCGGCGTCGAGCAGGGCTCGCAGCAGGACCGGGATCCCGCCGACGCGGTCGAAGTCGGTCCACACGAAACGCCCGAACGGCTTCATGTCCGCCAGGTGCGGGACCGTGCGGCCGATGCGGGTGAAGTCGTCCAGGGTCAGGTCGACCTCGGCCTCGCGCGCGATGGCCAGCAGGTGGAGGACCGCGTTGGTCGAGCCGCCGAGGGCCATCGCCATCGCGATCGCGTTCTCGAAGGCGGGGCGGGTCATGATCTGGCGCGCGGTGATGCCCTGGCGGAGCATGTTGACCACCGCCTCGCCGGACTTGTGCGCGAAGCCGTCGCGGCGCCGGTCGACCGCGGGCGGGCTCGAGCTGCCTGGCAGCGACATGCCGAGGGCCTCGGCGACGCTGGCCATCGTGTTGGCGGTGTACGCCCCTCCGCACGCGCCCTCGCCCGGGCAGATGGCACGCTCGATCTCGTCGACCTTCTCGCGACTGATCTTGCCGGCGAGACAGGCGCCGACGGCCTCGAAGGCGTCGATGATCGTCACGTCCTTGCCGTCGACCTGACCCGGCATGATCGTCCCGGCGTAGAGGAAGACGCTGGCCAGGTCGAGGCGGGCTGCGGCCATCAGCATCCCGGGGAGCGACTTGTCGCACCCGGCGAGCAGGACGGAACCGTCGAGGCGCTCGGCCATCATCACGGTCTCGACCGAGTCGGCGATGACCTCACGGCTGACGAGCGAGAAGTGCATGCCCTCGTGGCCCATCGAGATGCCGTCGGAGACGGAGATGGTGCCGAACTCCAGCGGGAACCCGCCGCCAGCGTGCACGCCGTTCTTCACGGCCTTCGCGAGCCGGTCGAGGGACAGGTTGCAGGGGGTGATCTCGTTCCAGCTCGACGCGACCCCGATCTGCGGCTTCTCCCAGTCGTCGTCACCCATGCCGACCGCCCGGAGCATGCCCCGGGCCGCGGCCTTCTCGAGCCCGTCGGTGACGTCGCGGCTGCGAGGCTTGATGTCGGGTCCGTCGGCTGCGTGGCTCATGCCTGCAGGTTAGTGGTCACGTGTGGCGGCGCCGCGTCGTGTCTCATCCCGATCCTGCGGCGGTCTCACGCGGCTCGCGGCCGGAATCGCTCCTCCCGACGCTCGTCGAGGTGGCGCACCTCGGCGGCGAGCTGGTGCACCGCAGGATGATCGTCCGGGGTGCCGTGCAGCTCCCGCTCGACCGCCTTCCAGAAGGGCGAGCCGTTGTAGCGGATGGCCGGGTCGCCGACCCGTCTCGACCGGTCGCGCCAGGCGAACGCCTCGACCGAGGTCATCGACCGCAAGCGGCGCGGCACCCACCACCCCGTCGCCCGCAGGTCGACGTGCGCGGGGTAGCGGCTGCCGGCGTGGGTCCTGGCCCCATCGGCACGCATCGGCCCCACCTCCTCGCCCTTCTCGTCGCGGACCGTCGCCCGCAGCCGGGCCATCCGCAACAGCTGCTCCACCACGCACGCTCGCGGGCTCGTGCGCCCGGTCTCCCACCGCGCCACCACCGACTGGGACACCTTGAGGAGCGCCGCAAGACCCCGCTGCGAGACGTCCAGGATCCTTCTGACGCGCCGGATCATGCCCGGCAGCCCGCCGTCGAACGGACCCATGAACCAGTAGTCCCTCTCGGCCTGCGTCCAGTTCGCCATCGAGTCCCAGGACGCGCGGTCGATCTCCCCCACCTCGAGCTCCTCGCCGCCTTCATCCGCCCCGTCCACGTCTTCCATCGGGTCCACCCCTCGTCTGCCGCCCCGGCACCCGCGGTCGGGCACCTCGTACCTCCAGCACAGACCCCTGCGCCGACATCGAGGCAGCCCTCGTCCACAGACGCCCCTTGTGCCCCTGGATTCGTTCGTCTGTGGACACTTCCGGGCCCAAACGTCCCCCCGTTCCGCCGAAGGCGTGCACCCCGGCCGCGGAGCCGCGCACTTGCCGGCGAGTCGCTGAGAGACTCACCGGCAAGGCTCGCCGGCGGCGGGGCGCGCGACGGATCGAGGACGTGAGTCCCTCAGAGACTCACCGGCAAGAGTCCGCAGCGGTCAGGGGGCGCGCTCGGCCTCGCGCTTGAGGGCAGCGAGGCCGCGGTCGAAGTCCTTGCCGATCGCCTTGTCGAAGAACAGCTTGCCTGCCGCGGACATGACCACGCTGCGGGTGCCGGTCATCGTCCAGGTGACGTCGGTCGCCTCGCCGGCCGGGACGAGGTCGAAGCGCGTGACGTTGGTGGCCTTGAAGGGCTTGAGGAAGACCAGGTCGACGACCACCGAGGTCGGGGTGGACCCGGTGATGGTCATCTCGCCCTCGCCGGCCTTCTTGTTGCCGGCCCAGCGGTAGGTCGATCCGACCCCGTGGTCGGGGCCGGAGTACTCACGGTCCAGGTCGGGGTCCACGCCCTCCCAGGGCGACCACTTCTGCCACTCACGGAAGTCGTCGAGGAGCGCATGGACGCGGTCCGGGGGCGCCTGGACGTGGGTGCTGCGCGAGAGCGAGAAGTCGGCCATGGCGGGGCTTCAGTCCGGCGCGATCCGGTCAGGCGATCCGCGCGGCACGGACGACGAGGACGTCGGGGAGGTCCTTGTGGATCTCCTGCCACGACGTTCCCTCATCCGGCGAGGCCCAGACCCCGCCGTTGCGGCCACCGAAGTAGAGACCGGGCTGGTCGTGGTCGTCGGCACACAGCGCGTCGCGCATGACGGCGGTGTAGTAGCCGTCGGGCAGGATCCCCTCACCCAGCGGCTCCCAGGACGAGCCGGCGTCGGTGGTGCGGTAGACCCGCGCCCTGCCGTCGACGGGCCAACGGGCCTCCGCCCCGGTGATGGGGAAGTTGTACGCCGTGTCCGCGCGGTGGGGGTGGGCCACCATGGCGAAGCCGAACTCGGTCGGCAGACCCGGGGCGATGTCCTGCCAGGAGGCACCGCCGTCGTCGGAGCGGTAGACGCCGCCGTGGTTCTGCAGGTAGAGCCGGTCGGGGTCCGCGGAGTCGCGCGCCACCTTGTGCACGCACTGCCCGAACTCGGGGTAGTTGCGCTCGCCGGGGAAGAACTCCGCCTTCACCCCGGTGTTCGAGGCCCGCCACGAAGACCCGCCGTCCTCGGTGACGTAGACGCCGCCGGTGGACAGCGCGGCGAGCACACGCGCGGGGTCGGAGGGGTGCGGGAGGATCGTGTGGAAGGCCTGGCCGCCGAAGCCCTCGTTCCACTCGGGGCGGTGCGGGTGGTCCCACAGCCCCCGGACGAGCGAGAAGGTCTCGCCCCGGTCCTCCGAGCGGAAGACCGCACCGGGCTCGGTGCCGGCCCAGACCACGCCGTCGCCGCCGTCGGCCGAGAGACCGGGCTGCAGCTGCCACACCCGGGCCAGCGTGGCGCCAGTGTCCTCCGGGAAGCGGGCCGCGCCGTTGGGGGTCTCGTCCCACGTGGCACCCAGGTCGTCGGAGCGCCACACCTGCGGGCCGAGCCAGCTCGACGAGGCACCGGCGAGCAGCCGCGGCGACGCGCCGCGGGTGTCGACCATGGCGGAGTAGACCTCCTCCATCGGGAAGTGCGGCCCCGTCCAGTCCCACGACGTCCGGTCCTCGTCGGACGTCCCGAGCCACAGGCCCTTGCGGGTGCCGACCATGAGCAGGGTGCGCGACATCGAATGCCTCCTGGACGCCGAGGAGCATGACTATTCCGATTAGGAACACTACTCTCGGAGGGCGATGAGTCAAGACGTACCGGTGACCGGTTATGCGATCCTCGGCCTCCTCACGTTCGGCGACGAGCTGACGGGGTACGAGGTCAAGCAGCGCGCCGACGTGACGCTGCGCTTCTACTGGGTCTCCCCCGCGATGAGCCAGATCTACACCGAGCTGAGGCGGCTCACCGGGCTCGGGCTGGTGCGAGCCGACGCCCGTCCCGACGGTGGTCGCGAGGTGACGACGTACGCCATCACCGACGCCGGGCAGCAAGCGCTGCGGGAGTGGATGGACCGGACACCGGCGGGCTTCCCCGTCCTCAAGCACACCGTGCTCCTGCGGCTGCTCATCGGCCACGCGAGCGAGCCCGGGCAGACCCGGCGGATGCTGCTCGACTACCTCGACGAGCTCGAGCGCGCCGTCGTCGACCTCGCCGAGGTCCGCGAGGCGCTCCGGGGCGCGGACCGACCGGGCGACCCGTTCCGGTTCCCCTCCCTGGTCGCCGACTGGGGCCTCGACTACTTCGCCGCCGAGGGGCGCCACGCCCGCCGGGCACTGGACAGCCTCGAGGAGGGCAGCCTCGAGGAGGGCGCAGCGGGCTGAATAGGCTTGCCCGGTGACCCAGCGACCGAGCCAGACCCTGCTCGGCCCCGTGGGCCTGGTCCTGGTGGGCATCTTGTCGGTCCAGCTCGGCGCCGCGATCGCGAAGGGCCTGTTCGGCGAGATCTCCCCCACCGCGATGGTGTGGTTGCGGCTGGTGACCAGTGCGTTGGTGCTGGCGCTCGTCGCGCGGCCCCGGCTCGCCGGCCGTACGCGACGCGACTGGCTGGTCGTGCTCGCCTTCGGCGCCAGCCTCGCCACGATGAACTGGGGGATCTACCAGTCCTTCTCCCGGATCCCGCTCGGCATCGCGGTGACCATCGAGTTCATCGGACCGCTGACCCTGGCCGTCCTCGGCTCGCGGCGCGCCCGCGACCTCGTGTGGGTGCTGCTGGCGGGCGTCGGGGTCGCCCTCCTCGGCTTCCAGCGCACCGGACTCGACCCGGTCGGCGTGGCGTACGCCCTGCTCGCGGGCGCGGCCTGGGCGGCGTACATCCTGCTCAGCGCGAGCACCGGGCGCCGGTGGGCCGGGTTCGACGGGCTCGCGGTCGCGAGCATCGTGGCCGCGACCGCGATGACGCTGCCGGCACTGCTGGCGGCCGGTACGTCGCTGTGGGACGGCCGCGTGCTGCTGATCGGCGCGCTCGTGGGCCTGCTCAGCTCGGTCATCCCCTACAGCTGCGAGCTCGTCGCGCTGCGGAGCCTGCGGCCGGCGGTCTTCGGGATCCTGATGAGCCTGGAGCCGGCTGCCGCCGCACTCGCCGCGATCGTGGTGCTCCAGGAGCACCTGTCGCCGGTGCAGTGGCTGGCCATCGCGTGCGTCGTCGCCGCGTCGATCGGCGCGACCCGCTCGGGCGCGAACCCCAGTGAACCGCCAGGCCATCACGACGACGACCATTCGGCGGCGCACGGCACACTGGCCACATGACCGGGGGCGACAGGACATCCAGGCTCGCCCTCGGCGCGCTCGTGCTCACGCTCGGCGCCGCGGCCACGGGCTGCTCGGGCACCGATGCCGAACCGATCCCGCAGGTCACCCAGCCCACCGACCTGCCGAGCCAGCCGACCCCCAGCGAGCCCGAGGCCGACGCCGGGACCGAGACGCCGTCCAGCTCCCCCGGCTCCCCCGACGGCGGCAGCGGCCTGCCCGAGGTCGCCGACACCCTCGTCGAAGGGCTCGAGGTGCCGTGGGGCGTCGACTTCCTCCCCGACGGCCGGGCGGTCGTGACCGAGCGCATCTCCGGTCGCGTCCTCAGCATCGGCACGGACGGCGCAGTGACCCCGTTGGGCACGGTCCCCGGCGCCGTCCCCCAGGGCGAGGCCGGCCTCCTGGGCGTCGCCGTCTCCCCCGACTTCGCGACCGACCGGGCCCTCTACCTCTACCTGACCACCGGCACCGACAACCGCGTGGTCCGGGCCCAGCTCGACGGCACGCGCCTGGAACGGACGACGGTCGTCCTCGACGGCATCCCCGCCGGCTTCATCCACGACGGCGGCCGCATCGCCTTCGGCCCCGACGGCCACCTCTACGTCACGACCGGCGAGACCGGTGACCCCGAGCTGGCCCAGGACCCCCAGAGCCTCGCCGGCAAGATCCTCCGGATCACGACCGACGGCCGACCCGCCCCCGGGAACCCCGACCCCGACTCACCGGTCTGGTCGCTCGGCCACCGCAACGTGCAGGGCCTGGCCTGGGACGACGAGGGGCGCCTGTGGGCCTCCGAGTTCGGCGACTCCGAGTGGGACGAGCTCAACCTGGTCGAGAAGGGCGGCAACTACGGCTGGCCGCGGGTCGAGGGAGCCGGTGGCGACGCGTCGTACGTCGACCCGCAGCTGGTGTGGCCGGTCGACCAGGCCTCCCCGAGCGGGCTCGCCTTCGCCGACGGCCACCTGTGGATGGCGGGCCTGCGCGGACAGCGCCTGTGGCGCATCGCGGTCTCCCCCGGCGGCGAGGCGTCGAAGCCGCGGGCGTTCTTCACCGAGGACTTCGGGCGGCTGCGCACCGTGGCCGCCGCGCCCGACGGGCTGCTCTGGCTGACGACCTCCAACCGCGACGGTCGCGGCGAGCCGACTCCGGCCGACGACCGCATCCTCCGCGTCCGGCCCTGACCGGCCGGCGGCGACCGGGGTCGGTCAGCCGGGACGTACGACGGCGCGGCGGGCCGCCCGGCGCAGCGTGGTGAGGATCGCCGGCCCGAGCACCACGATCGCGATGCCGGTGGTGATCGCACGCCCGGTGTCCCAGCCGCCCGTCGAGGTCAGGAGCGTGTAGATGAGGAAGCGGTGGGCGTTCTCGAGCACCGGCGCCCCGGCGACGTAGGCCAGCGAGCCCTCGTGACCCGGCACGGCGATGCCGAGCGCGAAGGGCCAGAAGCTGAGGTTCATCAGCAGGCCGTAGAGGTAGGACGCGACCACCGCGTAGACGACGAGCATCGTGATCTCGGCGCGGCCACCGACCCGCCGCGGCAGCAGGCCCGCCCCCATGCCGACCCACGCCGCACAGATCATCTGGAACGGCAGCCACGGTCCGACGCCCGCGGTGAGCAGCGCCGAGGCGAACAACGACGTACAGCCCAGCGCGAAGCCGAACCCGGCACCGAAGACGCGTCCGCCCAGCACAAGCAGGAAGAACACCATCTCGATGCCGGCCGTCCCGGCCCCGAGCCCGCGCATCACCGCGTTGATGGCCGACAACACGCCCAGCACGGCCAGGACGCGCGAGTCCATGCCGCCCTCGCCCATCTCCGCGAGCACGACCACCATCACGAGCGGCAGCAGCGCGAGGAAGAGGAACGGCGGCTCGACCCGCTCGCCGGGTCGCGCCGCCAGCAGCAGTGGCCAGCACAGCATCATCAGGCCGGCGATGGACGCCAGGACCAGCACGGCCGCCGTCCGCGGGCCGATCGGCAGGGCCACCGGCAGCTCGGCCCGGGTCCGCGTGCGCTCGAGCACTCGCTCCTGGATGCTCATCGGTGCTCCTCCCCGACCCGGGCGCGCAGCGCCACGGCGACCTCGTCGACGACCAGCCAGGGCGGTCCGAGGACCTTGGTGACCTGCGGGGCGAAGGAAGGCGACTCGGCCAGGACCCGTCGCGGCGTACCGCTGGACACGACCTCGCCCTCGGCCATCACCACGACCTCGTCGGCGACGTGGGCGGCGAACTCGACGTCGTGCGTGGCGAGCAGCACGGCGTGGTCGTCGGCGGCGAGGTCGGCGACGATGCGCGCCAGCTCCGCCTTGCCGGCGTAGTCGAGCCCGCGGGTCGGCTCGTCGAGGAGCACGACCGGCGGGCGGGCGGTGAGGACGATCGACAACGCCAGGGCGAGCCGCTGCCCCTCGGACAGGTCGCGCGGGTGGGTCGTCTCGTCGATGCCAGGGACGAGCCGGTCGAGGAGGCCGCGGCAGGTGCCGGGGTCGGCCCCCGAGCCGACGTCGGCGGCGGTGCACTCCTCCACGACGGTCTCGAGGTAGAGCAGGTCGGCGGCGGTCTGCGGCACCAACCCCACGTGCGTACGTCGCTGGGCGGGGGCAAGGTCGGCCGGGTCGTCGCCCGCGACGTGGACCGTCCCGGAGCGACGCTTGCCGGAGCCCTGCAGCGCCCAGATCAGGCTGGACTTGCCCGAGCCGTTGCGGCCCATGAGCACGGTG
This sequence comes from uncultured Nocardioides sp., assembly GCF_947488025.1. Taxonomy (GTDB): domain Bacteria; phylum Actinomycetota; class Actinomycetes; order Propionibacteriales; family Nocardioidaceae; genus Nocardioides. Next base: position 537,490 of record NZ_CANKYS010000002.1, read on the forward strand.
ACGCGTCCCGAGGACAGGGTGACGTCGACGTCGCGCACGGCGACGTGGGCGCCGTGCACCACCGTCACCCCCCGCGCTGCGAGCAGCGGCTCAGCAGCGGGGCTCGGCGTCGGCTCGGACGGGACGATCTCCGGCAGCGAACGAGCCCGGCGCCGGGCGTCGCGCACGGTCAGCGGCAGTGGTTCCCACCCGGCGAGGCGACCGAGCTCGACGAGCGGCGGAGCGACCGGCGAGTCGACGAGGACCGTGTGCGGGTCACCCACCCGGATGCCGCCGTCGCCGGTGACGAGGCAGATCCGGTCCGCGAACGGGACCACCCGCTCGAGCCGGTGCTCGGCGAGGAGCACCGTCAGTCCGAGGTCGTGGACCAGGCGGGTGATCGTCGCGAGCACGTCCTCGGCGGCCGTTGGGTCGAGGGCCGAGGTGGGCTCGTCGAGAACCAGCACGCGGGGGTGGGTGGTGAGGACCGCGCCGATCGCGACCCGCTGCTGCTGCCCGCCGGAGAGGGTGCGCAGGTCGCGCGACCGCAGCTCGGCGATGCCGAGCAGGTCGAGGGTCTCCTCGACCCTGCGCCGCATGGTCTCGGGTGCGGTGCCGAGCTGCTCCATGCCGTAGGCGAGCTCCTCCTCGACCGTGTCGGCGACGAAGCCGGCCAGCGGGTCCTGTCCGACGTAGCCCACCAGGTGGGCGCGCTCCCGCGGCGGCTGGTCGACGATGCTCCGCCCGTCGAGCAGCACGTCGCCCGTGAGCACACCGCCGGTGAAGCGCGGCACCAGCCCGGTGACGATGCCGAGGAGCGTGGACTTGCCGACTCCCGTGCGACCGGAGACGAGCACGAGCTCCCCCTCGTCGAGGGTGAGGTCGACGTCGGCCAGCACCTCGTGCTGGTCGTAGCGGAAGGCGATGTCGCGCAGCTCGATCACGCCGTGCCCGCTCATGCGACCACCTCCTGGCGGACGGGTGCACTGGCGGGCACCGGGGTCGCGACGGCGGGGAGTGCGCCCAGCACGCCCACCGCGAGCGCAAGGGGCGAGAGGTAGGGGACGATGTCGACACCCGGGTAGGCGACGACGACCTGGGTACGGCCGACGTACCAGCCGAGGCCCGCGACCACGACGCCGACGCCGACGGTGAAGAACTCGGCACCGCGCCACGCGTCGGGGCGGTAGCGGGTGCGCTGCACCCGACGTCCGGCGCTGGCGAGCCCGACGACGGCCACCGAGACGCCGACGCCGAGCATGGGCAGCGCCAGGACCTGCGGGGCCGTCGGGTCGAGCCAGGCATAGGTCCCGACGCAGATGCCGGTGAGGGCGAGGAGCAGCAGGGAACCCGTCACCCACCGCTCCCGGACGGTCGCGCCGCCGGAGCGGCCGTAGCCGCGGGTGTCCATCCCGGCGGCGAGCGCCAGCGACCGTTCGAGCGCGTCCTCGAGCACCGGCACGAGGAAGCGGCGCAGGCGCCCGACGCCCGACGTCGCGCCGCCGCGCAGCGCCTGGGCGGCACGGACCCGACGGGCGCTGTCGGCGAGCTGCGGGAAGATCGTCACCGCCACGACGAGGGCGGCGCCGATCTCGTAGAGCGCCGGCGGCACGGAGGCGAGCAGGCGCTTGGGGTTGGCGAGCGAGTTCGCGGCGCCCACGCACAGGATGATCGCTGCGAGCCGCAGCCCGTCGTACAACCCGGCCAGCAGTGCCTCGCTGGTCACCGGGCCGAGCAGCCGGATGCCGGCCGCCCAGTCGGGCAGCGGGATCTCGGGCAGGTCGAGGAGCACGTTGCCGACCTCCTGGCCGCCGAAGATGATCCGGAAGACCACCCGGACGACCACCGTGAACGCGGCCAGCATGGCGTAGAGCCGGAACGACCGGCCGAAGGGATGACCGGACCGACGTGCCATCACCACCACCGTCGCCGACCCCATGATGAGGGCCAGAAGCAGCGGGTTGGTGGTGAACGACGCCGCGGTGGCCAGCCCGATCGCCCAGGACCACCAGGCGATCGGGTGCAGGTCACGCGGCAGGGCCGCCGGTCCGATCACGACGCGTCAGACCCCCCGTCGACGACGCGCCACGACCGCGCTGACCGCGATCGCGACCAGGAGCAGCCCGAGCACGCCCCAAGTGACAGCGGCCGGCACCCGGGCGGGGTCGTCGGCCTGCGGGTCGACCGCCTCGGAGGACACGTTCGACGCTGAGCCTGCGGGCGACTCAGAGGCGGTTCCGGAGGGGTCGTCGCCGGCAGTGGACGGTGAGTCGCTGGGAGACTCGCCGTCGTCGGAGCCCTTCCCGGGCCCCTTCCCGGACCCCTTGCCCGACCCGGCGTCGCCCTTGTCGCCGGCCTCGCCGGCGCCCGCTGAGCGGCGTGAGTCTCCAGGAGACTCACCGGCAACGGGCTCCTCCGACGGGTCGGCGGACGCCGATTCCGACGGCGAGGACGCCGACGAAGGGCTGGACGACGGGCTGGACCCCGAGCCGCCCGAGCCGCTCCCGCTGCCCGCCGACGGGGAGGACGGGCTGCTGGGCTGGGAGCCCCCACTGCCGGACCCACTCCCGGAACCGCCGCCCGACCCGCTGCCGGACCCGCTGCCACCCGAGCTGGGCGAGGCGGTCGGCGAGGCGGTCGGCGAGGAGGTCTGCGACGGGGACGAGGTCGCCGTCGGCGAGGGCGACGAGGTGGGCGTCGACTTCGTCACCGGCGGGGCGACGCCGGGCGGGACGCTCGTCGAGGCCGTGCGGTCCTGCTGCCAGGACCAGGCCACCGAGCCACCGGCCGGCACGGTGAGCGAGCCGACGCCGTAGGACGCGTAGGTCCATGATGCCTTCGACCCGTCGGCCCACCACAGGCCCCAGTAGGCATTGGCCGGGGACGTGTTGACGCAAGGGTCGCTCGCCGGGACGCCGTTGACGCGGCACACGAACCCGGGCTGCCGGGTCGCGTAGGAGATGTCGACCCCGACGGAGGCGAAGATCGCCGCGGCGCTCTTGCCGCCCCCGTCAGCGGCGCAGGCGGTGACCGCGCCGCCGCCGAGCTCGCGGTAGTCGACGACGACGCTGACGCCGCCCGAGGACGCGCACGTGGCGGCGCCGGCCGCCTGGGCCGACCCGAGGACGAACCCCGGGGCGGCCACCAGCAGCAGGGCGGTGAGCACACGGCGCACGGCGTACGTCGTCATCGCAGCGTCACCCTCGTCGAGCCGGAGCGCAGCGCGGGGAACTGCCCCACGGCACGGACGCGGACCTTGGCGCGCCCGTCCGGCAACGCGACGCGGGCGAGGAAGCGGCCCTTGGCGTTGGCGCGGCCCTTGGCGAGCGTCCGGCCGGCGACGACCAGGCGCACCTTCTCCCGGGCGACGAGGCGGCGGACCAGCACGCGGGTGCGGGGACCGTCGCTCTTGAGCGTGGACACCTTCAACTTCCGCTTCCCCAGCACCCGGGTCTCGTCGCCGACCTGGCCGTCCGAGCCGAGCAGCACGTAGGCAGCGGTCGTCGTCGCCTGCGGCAGCGTGACGGTGCGGGTCAGGACGCCGTCCGACGCAGCCACGATGGTGGCGTCGGCGACACCGGGGCCACGAAGCGCGAAGCGGGCACCGGGAGCAGCGCCGAGCACCTCGAGGGCGATCTTGCTGCCGGCCTTGCGGAAGCCGGCGGGTCCGACGAGGCGGACGCCCGCGACCGAGCCGCGTGCGGCGTCGACCTGGGCCGGCTGGTTCGGCTGCGCCGACGAGCGGACGGCGACGGTGTGGGTGGTCGCACCGTCGCGGCCGGTGAGCGTGTACGTCGCCGGGCCGGCGGCCGCAGGCAGGGTGACGGTGGCGTCGAGGACGCGGTCGGCGCCGACGACGACCGTACGGCTGCCGGCGATGCCGGGACCGGTGAGGCAGAAGCGGTCGCCCGCGGTGCCGCCGGTCGCGGACAGCCTCGCCGTGCCACCGGGCTCGCTGCCGGTGGAGGTGACGGCGAGCGCCTTCGCCGAGCCACGGGCGTGGGTGAGGCCGGCGACGGCCTGGACGGTCGCGCGCCACCACTGGTCGCGACCTGCTCCGATGCCGTTGGCGGCGGCAGCGTCCATCGCGGCCCGGTCGTAGGCGATGGCGCCCTCCTCGCCGGCGAGCGGCGAGGTCGAGGGCTGCGGGCCGACCTGCAGGGAGGCGAGCCACTCGGCGGCGCGGCCGGCCTGCTCGCACGTCCCGGCAGCGGCGAGCGCGCTGGCCGCGAGCCCGGTGCTGTTGGTGTTGGGGTCCGGGGTGAAGGGGCTGCCGACGAACGAGCCGTCGGCCCTCTGGGTCGCGCCGAGCCAGGAGACAGCCCGCGCGATCGCGGCGTCCACGGCAGCCGAGCGGGGCGAGGTGGCCGCGAGCTGGTTGACGACGTACGCCGTCGTGTCGGTGTCGGTCGGGTCGGTGCCCTCGACGCACGACTGGTCGGCCGCGGACGCGTCGGTGGAGAAGAAGACGCGGAAGTAGCCCGAGGAGCACTGCTGCTGGAGCAGGAAGTCGGTCGCCGGGGCGGCCTTGGCGGATCCGGCCACGGACAGGCCGCGCACGGCGAGCGCCTGGCCGAAGGTGTTGGCGTAGTCGCCGTAGGCGGAGAGGTCCTGGAGACGGCCCGCGCTGGGACCGCCCTCGGTCACCCGCGCCTCCGTCTCCGCGACCAGGTCGAGCCCGCCGTAGGTCCGCGGGTCGGCGCCGGAGACCTGGGCGAAGACCAGCGACTTGGCCAGGGAGCCGGAGTAGCGCTCGGCGGCCGACGGCGCGGCGTACTCCTGCACGCGGCTCGAGAGCGACGAGCGGATCTGGCGGACCATGGCCTGGTCGCCACCCACTTCGTCCATGCTCAGGCCGATGTCCATCGTCATGCCGAGGTCGTCGAAGTCATACGTGTCGTTGTGGATGACACCGTTGGTGAGCTGGGTGGCGAGCCACCCCGTGCCGGTGCGTGCGGCGCTCGTGGGCGGGGCGTCCGTCGCGGCATGGGCGGCGGGGGCGAGCAGCGGTTGCGCCAGCGCGGTGGCGGCGACCGAGAGGGCGAGGCCCGACAGGGCGGTCCTCGACGTGGAGAACTTCATGGTTCCTTCCCTCGCTGCGACAGCGAGGGAGGCGGCATGCACCGGCCCGCCCCCGCTGCATTCCTCGACAGCGATGGTGATCAAGACGCGTCGAGGCAGGTGTTCCGGCTCGCACGGGATCACTCCCGTGCCCACGGTTGCGGGTCAGCGCCGGTTTCGGACCGGCTTTCCCCAGCTCGGGCGTGTGTGGTGCCGACCCGGTCGGGTGCGGCTTGCGCAGCCTACGCCCAGATCCACCCGGGACGCACTGCGGCCCGGCGCCACGAGATGATCCGTGGACGCCGGGCCGCAGCGGTGGGGCTGTGGATCGGATGGAGCAGTGGGTCAGTTGCGGACCCGGATCCAGGTACGCGCCTCGTCGTCCGAGGTCTTCACGAGACCCACACGACGCTGGTTGCCGGTCGGCAGGCGGAGCTTGCGCACGATCTTGGTGCCCTTCGTCTTGCCCTTGACGCGGCGGAAGTCACCCTTGACCTGCATGCAGGCGCTCTCGCCGGGCGCCAGCCCGTAGACGCGGAACTGGACGCGCTCGCCGGCACGGGCCTGCTTGCGCACGGACTCGATGCGGAACCTGTCCTTGCTCGCCGGGGCGAACTGCAGGCCGAGGATCGCCTGGGCCGTGGCGCGGCGCCACTCGTCGCGACCCTCGGCAGGGATGCCGGTGGCCTTGGCTGCCTTGGACCGGTCCTTGCGGAAGGCGACGGCACCGGTGTCCTTGGTCAGTGCCGTGCGGCACTTGTACTTGTCGACCGGCTGGTTCTTGCGGACCCAGAGCGCCGCCTTCTGCGCGGCGTCGGACTGGCGCATCAGGCCGAGGGCGTAACCACCGAGGGCGGTGGTGTTGGTGTTGATCTGCGCGTTGGCGCCGGAGCTGCGGATGGCACCGCTGTTGCGCTGCCGGTCGACCAGCCAGGCGCTGGCCTTGTCGAGGGCGGCCTTGACCGCCGGGGAGCTGTCGTGCGACTCGATCAGGTTGATCATCGCGAGCGCGGTCGCGTCCGGGTCCAGCTCGCTGCCGGCCTCACCCTCGGTGCACGACTGGTTGGGCACGTTGGCCTTGGCGAAGTTGAGCCGGAAGTAGCCCGAGGCGCACTGCTGCTTGAGCAGGAAGTCGCGGGCGGCGACCGCCTCCGTGGACCCGGCGCGCGCCAGGGCACGCACGGCGTAGGACTGCCCGACGACGTTGGCGTAGTTGCCGAACTCCGACTTGTCGAAGATCCGCCCCGCGAACGCCGCGGCCTGCGGCTCCGCGGCCGGGTCGGCCGGCACGTTGGCCGTGCGCTCCTCGAGGCGCGTGATCAGGTTGGTCCCGTTGTAGTCGATCGGGTTCTCCCCGGCCGCACGGGCGAACGCGGCCGCCTTGCCGAGCGGTCCGGCGTAGGACTCCTTCGTCCCGTCGCCGACGTACTCGTTCACGCGCGGCTCGAAGGCGGCGTTGATCGCGGCGACGCCGGCCTCGTGTCCCGGCACGCTCGCCAGGCCGAGACCGGTGTCGAGGGTGAGACCGAAGTCCGGGCCGCCGGAGCCGACCATGAGCCCGTTGGTGAGCTCGTCGGTGATCCAGTCGGCGGCGATGTTCGACGGCGTGCTGTCGGTCTTCACGCCTGCCTTGGCAGCCCGGAGGGCCGACGACGGGTCGGCCGTGGCCGGCGGAGCGGCGAGCACTCCGGCGCCCAGGGCGACGGTCGACAGGACGACCGCTGCTGATCGGATGGGTCGAATGCGATGGTGCATGACTTCCTTTCCGCTCGCCGGGGACGTCACGACCGCATGCCGCGGCCGACCACTTCCCCCGATGCTGCGAGCGTCTTGGTTGGCGATGTGACCAATGGGACTCCCCAGCACACTAACAAGTTGTCTAGACCGTGCCCCGGCCGCATCTTCCGACCAAAGTAGGGGTCAGGAGAGCTTCTCCAGGATCAGCTCCCGGACCCGTCCGGCGTCGGCCTGGCCCCGCATCTCCTTCATCACGGCACCGATCAAGGCACCGGCGGCGGCGACCTTCCCGTCGCGGATCTTGTCGGCCACGTCGGGGTTGGCGGCGATGGCCTTGTCGACCGCGGCACCGAGCGCACCGTCGTCGGAGACGACCGCGAGGCCGCGCTTCTCCACGACCTCGTCGGGGGTCCCCTCACCGGCGAGGACGCCCTCGAAGACCTGGCGGGCCAGCTTGTCGTTGACGACCTTCTCGTCGACCAGCGCCTGGATGCGGGCGACCTGGGCGGGCGTGATCGGCAGGTCGACGAGGTCGACCCCGTCCTCGTTGCTGCGCCGGGCGAGCTCACCGAGCCACCACTTGCGGGCGGCCTGCGGGGCGGCGCCCTCGGCGATCGTCTCGATGACCAGGCCGAGCGCGCCGGCACCGATGGTGTCGCGCATCTCGAGGTCGCTGAAGCCCCACTCGGCCTGCAGCCGCGCGCGGCGTACGGTCGGGTTCTCTGGCAGCGTGCCGCGCAGCTCCTCGACCCACTCGCGGCTCGGCGCGACCGGCACCAGGTCCGGCTCGGGGAAGTAGCGGTAGTCCTCCGCGTCGGACTTCACCCGCCCGCTCGTGGTGATCCCCGTGTCCTCGTGCCAGTGGCGCGTCTCCTGCAGGATCGAGCCGCCGCCGCTCAGGATCGCGGCGTGCCGCTGCATCTCGAAGCGCACGGCCCGCTCGACGGAGCGGAACGAGTTGACGTTCTTGGTCTCGGTGCGGGTGCCCAGCTTCGGACTGTCCAGGGTGCCGCTGCCCTTGGGCGACAGCGACAGGTTGACGTCGGCGCGCAGGTTGCCCTGGTCCATCCGCGCCTCGGAGACGCCGAGCGCGACGATCAGCTCGCGCAGCTGCGCAACGTAGGCCTTGGCGACCTCGGGCGCCCGCTCGCCGGCGCCGAGGATGGGCCGCGTGACGATCTCGATGAGCGGGATCCCGGCGCGGTTGTAGTCGACCAGGGAGTGGTCGGCGCCGTGGATGCGACCGGTGGCACCGCCGACGTGCAGCGACTTGCCGGTGTCCTCCTCCATGTGGGCACGCTCGATCTCCACACGGTAGGTCTCCCCATCGACGTCGACGTCCATGTAGCCGTCGAAGGCGATCGGCTCGTCGTACTGCGACGTCTGGAAGTTCTTCGGCATGTCCGGGTAGAAGTAGTTCTTCCGGGCGAACCGGCACCACTCGGCGATGTCGCAGTTGAGGGCGAGGCCGATGCGGATGGCCGACTCCACGGCCTTGCCGTTGACGACCGGCATCGCGCCGGGCAGGCCGAGGCAGGTCGGGCACACGCCGGCGTTGGGCTCGCCACCGAAGACGGCCGGGCAGCCGCAGAACATCTTCGAGGCCGTGTTGAGCTCGACGTGGACCTCGAGGCCGAGGGCCGGGTCGTAGGCCGCGAGCACGTCGTCGAAAGGCATCAGGGAAGTCATCACTTGGTCTCCAGTCCGGGGGCGCGGTCGAGCAGCGGTCCGCCCCACTGGTCGGCGTGGAGGGCCTCGAGCGCGGCTCCGACGCGGTAGACGCGGTCGTCGGCGAGCGCGGGGGCGAGCACCTGGAAGCCGCTGGGCAGGCCGTCCTCGTCGGCGAGGCCGTTGGGGACCGAGATCCCGGGCACGCCGGCGAGGTTGGCGGGGATGGTGGCGAGGTCGTTGAGGTACATCGCCATCGGGTCGTCGAGCTTCTCCCCCAGCCTGAACGCTGTGGTGGGTGCCGTCGGCGACACGAGCACGTCGACACCGGCGAAGGCGGCGTCGAAGTCGCGGCTGATGAGCGTGCGGATCTTCTGGGCCTGGCCGTAGTAGGCGTCGTAGTAGCCGCTCGACAGGGCGTAGGTGCCGAGGATGATGCGGCGCTTGACCTCGTCGCCGAAGCCCGCGTCGCGGGTGGCCCGCATGACCTCCTCGGCGCTCGGGTCGCCGTCCGGCGTCACCCGCAGGCCGTAGCGCATCGCGTCGAACTTCGCGAGGTTGCTCGACGCCTCGGCGGGGAGGATGAGGTAGTACGTGGCGAGGGCGTGCACGAACGACGGGCACGACACCTCGACGACCTCAGCCCCCGCCCGGACCAGCAGGTCGACCGACTCCTGGAAGCGCGCCATGACGCCGGCCTGCCAGCCCTCGCCGGCGAGCTCGGTGATGACACCGACCTTGACGCCGCTCATGTCGCCGACCGAGCCGGCCCGCGCCGCCTCGGTGAAGGACGGCCACTCCTGCTGGATGGAGGTGGAGTCACGCGGGTCGTGCCCGCCGATGACATCGTGCAGCATCGCCGCGTCGAGCACCGTGCGGGTGACCGGGCCGGCCTGGTCGAGGCTGTTGGCGAGCGCCACCAGGCCGTAGCGCGAGACGCCGCCGTAGGTCGGCTTCACGCCGACCGTGCCGGTCACGGCGCCGGGCTGGCGGATGGAGCCGCCGGTGTCGGTGCCGATGGCCAGCGGAGCCTCGAAGGCCGCGACCGCGGCTGCCGAGCCGCCACCGGACCCGCCGGGGATCCGGTCGAGGTCCCACGGGTTGCGGGTCGGGCCGTAGGCCGAGTGCTCGGTGGAGGAGCCCATCGCGAACTCGTCCATGTTGGTCTTGCCGAGGATCGGCAGCCCGGCCTCACGCAGCCGTGACACCACGGTCGCGTCGTAGGGCGGGATCCACCCCTCGAGGATCTTCGAGCCGCAGGTCGTCGCGAGTCCCTTCGTGGCGAGGACGTCCTTGACCGCGATCGGTACGCCGTCGAGCGGCCCGCGTGCCTCGCCGCGGGCGCGCCGGGCGTCGGACTCCGCGGCGTCGGCGAGCGCTCCGTCGCGGTCGACCTGGAGGAACGCGTGGACCGCGCCGTCGACGGCGTCGATGCGGTCGAGGTGGGCCTCGGTGAGCTGGACCGACGTGTGGTCGCCGGCTGCGAGCCCCTCGGCGAGCGTGGCAGCCGTGCTGCGGGTGATCTCGCTCATCAGGCCTCCTCGCCCAGGATCCGCGGGACGGAGAAGCGCTGGTCCTCCACGGCGGGTGCGCCGGACAGCGCCTCCTCGGCCGTCAGGCCCGGCACCACGACGTCCTCGCGGAAGACGTTGGTCAGCGGCAGGGCGTGCGAGGTGGGCGGCACGTCGTCGCCTGCGACCCCGTTGATGGAGGCCACCGACTCCAGGATGACGCTCAGCTGGGGCGCCAGGTGGTCGAGCTCGGCGTCGGAGAGGTCGATGCGGGCGAGCATGGCCAGGTGGGCCACCTCGTCCCTGGAGATCTCGGGCATGGGGTTGATCCTAGGTCCCCGCCTCGGCAGCGCCCGCCCCCGGTCGGGACGTGGTCCGCAACGTCCCGACCGTCCGGGATCGCCGCCCCATGTGCCGGGATGTGCCTCCCGACGAGCGTCGACAGCATGACGATCCTGGCACGGCCGATGACAGTCCTGATGGCGCTCATGGTGCTGGCGACCGGGTGCGCACCCGACGCGCGGACCGGTCGGGACGGCGGCGCCGACCCGGGGGTCGCGATCGGCCCGCCACGGGCGCAGGCGGACGCGGAGGCGACCGAGCCGCCGGAGCCGGAGCCCACGCCCGAGCCCCGCGGCACGGAGGACTGGCGGGTGAGCCGGCCGTCGTCCCGGGGCGAGGTCGCGGCCTACACCACGCACGCGAGCGGCGTGCCGGGCACGCAGGTGGGGTTGAAGGTGTCGACGACCGAGGGCGGCTGGGAGGCGGCGGCGTTCCGGATCGGGTCCTACGAGGGCGGCACCGGGGCCTTCGTGTGGGAGTCCGGGTTCCGTCGCGGCCGCCGGCAGCCGGCGCCCCGGTGGTCGTCGTACGAGCGGCGCACCCTGGTGGCCCCGTGGGAGCGCGACCTGACCGTCGACACCTCCACCTGGACGCCCGGCTTCTACGTCTTCCGGCTGCGCACCGACACCGGGTGGGAGACGCAGGTCCCCTACGTCGTCAGCTCGGAGTCGGCGCGGGGCACCGTCGCGCTCGTCGCTCCCGTCACCACGTGGCAGGCCTACAACGAGTGGGGCGGCTACAGCCTGTACGCCGGCGCGAACGGCGACGCGCCCAGCCACGCGGTGAGCTTCGACCGGCCCTACAACGGGGCGACCGGGGCCAACGACTACCGCACCGCCGCGATCCCGGTCGTCGTGCGCGCGGAGCGGACCGGCGTGCCGCTGTCCTACTTCACCAACGTCGACCTCCACACCACGCCGGGCGCGCTGGCCGGCGCCCGCGGCTACGTCTCGACGGGTCACGACGAGTACTGGACCAACACCATGCGTGACGTCGTCATGGGCGCCTGCGACGCCGGGACCAACCTGGCCTTCCTCGGGGCGAACACCATGTACTGGCGGATCCGGCTGGAGCCGGGCGCCGAGGGCCCCGCCCGCGTCGTCGTCGGCTACCGCCACTCGGCCCACCTCGACCCGCTCTACGCGCAGGGCTCGGTCGACGCCACCGCGCTGTTCCGCGAGCCGCCGGTGCCCCGCCCCGAGCACGACCTGCTGGGCATGCAGTACGAGTGCTACCCGGTCGACACCGACTACGTCATCGCCACCCCGGGCTGGTGGGGCTTCCGCGGGACGGGCGTACGCCGCGGCACCCGTGTCCACGGCCTCGTCGGCCCGGAGGCCGACCGGGTCTACCCCGACGGGCGGCTGCCGCGACCGCTGCAGGTGCTCAGCCACTCGCCGTACTCGTGCCGGGGCGTCACGACCACGACGCAGTCGGTCTACTACACGGCCGGGTCGGGTGCCGGGGTCTTCGCGGCCGGCACGCTGCGCTGGGGCTGCGCGATGGTCGACCGGTGCGAGCGCCCGCTCGGCGCCCGGACGCTGGAGTTCACCCGCACGGTCACCGGGACCCTGGTCACCGAGTTCGCCCGCGGCCCGGTCGGCACACGGCACCCGGCCCACGACAACGTGGCGCGGTTCGACCTCTCCCCCGTCAACACGGTCCCGGCGAGCTGAGACAGCGCAGGCTGCGTCGGCCATGATGATCGACATGGGCCACACTCGACGCCACGTCGGGCGGACCGCACGCACCGGCGTCGCGGTCGGGGTGGCGCTGCTCGTCTCCGGCTGCTCGACGGGCAGCCCGCCCGACGACGAGGAGACCCCCAGCGCCGAGTCCGCCGCGCTCCGCGTGCAGACGGTCACCGGGGCCGAGAGCCTCGACGAGGCCGCCCGCGCCGAGGTCGAGGGCGCCGTCGGTGACGTCCTCTCCGACTACGTGGTCGAGGGGTTCCTCGGGGAGTTCCCCCGCCAGGACTTCGTCCGGGCCTTCGAGTCCTTCACCAGCGTGGCCGCGCGCAAGGCGACCCGGGACATCGACCTGCTCACCGCGGCCACCGTGCGCGACGCGACCGCGGTGCGCGCCACCGAGCTCGACGCCCGGCTGTCGTTCCTCGACGAGGCCGGCGAGGTGCACGGCGGGACCGCCGCGGTGCACTTCACCTTCGAGGCGACCATGGAGGACGGCTCGACGCGGCCGCTGGCGCTCGACGGACGGTTCATGCTCGAGGCCGGTGACGACGACAGCTGGTCGATCTTCGGCTACGACGTCACGTTCGACGACGGTGACGAGTCATCCGCCGAGACGGAGTCGGAGGCCGGGTCATGAGGTGGCTGCGGCGCACGGCCGCACGGCTGGCGCTCCTGGCCGGCATCGCGCTCGTCGTGCCGGCCGGCGCCGTGCACCCCACGACCATCAGCTTGACGACCATCGGCACGGCCAAGGCGGTCGACGCCGGCGACGGGGTCGTCTGGGTCCTCGCCCTCGGCTCCGAGGCCGCCGCCGGCGAGGACGTGATGGTGGGCCTGACGGACGCGATCCAGCTCGTCGGGGTGAACCTCGACACCGGCCGCGCCGTCGCGGTCGGCCTCCCCCGCGATCTCTACGTCGAGCTGGACGACGGTCGGGCCCGGCTCAACACGGCCCTGCGCGACGACGGCCCCGAGGGGATCGCGCGCGAGGTCGACGACCTGCTCGGGATCGAGCCCGACGTGGTCCTGGTGACCGGGTTCGAGGGGTTCCTGACGATGATGGGCGCCGTCGGCGACGTCCGCGTGGACTCGCCCCAGGCCTTCACCACCGAGGACGGCGACGTCCGGGTGGAGCGAGGGCGCAACACCTTCGACGCCGACCAGTCGCTGTCCTACGCGCGCACCCGCGAGACGCTCCCGGGCGGCAGCGACTTCGAGCGGGTGGCCAACCACCAGCGGCTGCTCCTCGGGACGCTGGAGCGGCTCCGGAGCGCCGAGGACGAGGAGGGCTTCTTGGAGGGGGTGGCGCTGTCCGCGCTCGGCGGCCTCGAGACCGACATGTCGCCCGCGGAGGTCTACCGCCTCGTCCAGGCCCTGACGTTGGTCGACCCGGGGCGCACGACGGGCTGCATCATCACGGGCACCTTCGGCACCGAGGACGGCGCGTCCGTCGTCTACCCCGACCTGGCCCAGGCCCGAGCCGTGGGTGACGACGCCCGCGACGACGCGCGGCTCCAGGGCGGCTGCCGCGACGACACCGGCTGACCCTCCCCGGCACGACTCAGCCCAGCGTCGCCGCTCAGCCCAGTCCCGCCTCGCGGGCCTTGACGATCGCCTGCGCCCGGTGGGCCACCTGCAGCTTGGTGAAGATGTTGCTGGCGTGGTTGCGCACGGTCTTGATCGACAGGCCCAGCTGCCGGGCGATCTCCCCGTTCTCCTTGCCCTCCGCGATGAGCCCCAGCACGACCCGCTCACGCTCGGTGAGGTCGGGGAACGCGTCGGCGGCCGGTCGGCTGCGGGCACCCGCGAAGTAGGCCATCACCCGGTCGGCGATGCCCGGCCCGAAGATCACCTCGCCGGCGCCGACGGCCTGGACCGCCCGGGTGATCTCACCGCGCCGCGCGCCCTTGAGGAGGTAGCCACGTGCCCCGGCGCGCACGGCCGCGAACACGGACTCCTCGTCCTCCATCATCGTCAGCACGAGCACCCCGATGTGGGGCGACGAGCCGACGATCTGCGCGGTCGCGTCGATGCCGTTGACCCGCGGCATGTGCAGGTCCATCAACACCACGTCGGGCTGGAGGTCGAGGGCCAGGGCGATCGCCATGGCGCCGTCGGAGGCCGTGCCCACCACTTCCACGTCCGGCGTCGCGGCGAGCAGGGCCTCCAGCCCGCGCCGGAACTCCTCGTGGTCGTCGGCGATCAACACCCGGTAGCCGTCCATCGGGCTCCTCCTGACTCGTGCTCGGACTCCTCATCCCTGGTCGAGCGGCAGACCCACCCGGACCACGGTGCCGCCACCGGGGCGGTCGTCGACCTCGAACGTCCCTCCGAGCTCCTCGGCCCGCTCCCGCATCGAGGACAGGCCTACACCCGGACGGCGGTCCGCTGCCAGCCCCGACCCCGTGTCGGACACCTCGATGCGCAGGTCGCCGGCGTCGCGGGACAGGCGTACGACGCACCGGTCGGCGCCGCTGTGGCGCTGCGCGTTGGTCACCGCCTCGACGACGATGCGGTAGGCCGCGACCTCCACCGCCGCGGTGAGCGGCTCGATGTCGTCCTCGGCCTCGACGGTCCACGGCACCGTGCCCGCCCCGGCGCCGTGCTCGGCAGCCCGGTGGCGCAACGCCGAGACGAGGCCGAGCTGGTCGAGCGCCGGCGGGCGCAGGCCCTCCACGAGCCGGCGTACCTCGCCGATGCCCTCGCGGGCCTGGTCGGAGAGCCGCGCGACCAGGTCGGCTGCCTGCCCGGGGTCGTCCTCGATGAGGTCGGTGGCCGCCTCGAGGCGCATCGCGAGCGACGCGAGCGACGGCCCCAGGCCGTCGTGCAGGTCGCGCCGGAGCCTGCGTCGCTCCTCCTCCCTCGCTGCGACCAGCCGCTGCCGGGACACCTGGAGCTCGCGGTTGGCGGTGACGGCCTGGACCAGGGCACCCACCTGCGTGCCGACGTCCTCCAGCAGCCGGCGGTCACCGGGTCCGAAGGGGTCGTGGCCGGCATCCACCTCCAGCCGGAGACGGCCCACGGTGGTGCCGCCGACGGACAGGTCGACGGTCGCGGGCGTCCCCGTCGGAGCACCGACGGAGGCGGCCACCGGCCCGGAGGTCGGGGTGGCCAGCACGTCGACGGCCGCGAAGGACAGGTGGAGGCGGCGCGCGAGCAGCTCGAGCGCCTCCCGCAACGCGTCCTCCGGAGCGGTCAGCGCGTCGAGCCTGCGCAGGTCCGAGACCACGCGGTGCGGGAACTCCCGGTCGCCGTAGACCACGCGGCGCACCGTCCGCTGCACCGCGACGGCCGCCGGCAGCAGCAGCAGCGCCAGCAGACCACCGGCGAGCATCGAGCCGACCGAGATGTCCGCCGCGGCGTCCACGGCCCGCACCATGGCGACGAAGGCGGCGGCGACGACGACCAGCACGAGCGCCTGGACGAGCCCGCGCCGGACCCGCGGCTCGATCTCGGCGAGGTGGTAGCGCCCGGTGGCAGCCGCGATGCCGGCCAGCCCGAGCGCCCCGCCGAGCAGGACGAGCACGTCCTGGCGCAGCAACGGGGCGCCGGTGAGCAGGGCCGGCGCTGGGCCGAGGACGAACCAGGCCGTGGCGCCGGCAGCGATGCCGAGGAGCGCGAGCCGGGTGGCGAGCACGTCGGTGCGCTCTCGAGCCCTGAGGTACGCCATGGTCGCGACCACGAGGAGGGCCGGGGCGGTGGCCCAGAGGGCGGGCGCCCAGACGGTCGCCCACACCGACAGCCGCGCCAGGGGCGACCCGGCGCTCCCGAGACGCACCGCCACCCAGGCGGCGTACCCGAGCAGGGGGACGGTGACGAGCGCGAGCGTCGCCCACCGGTCGCGGGCAGCGGCTCGGGTCAGGAGCGCGACCGAGAGCAGGAGCGCCACCAGCCCGAGAGCGGCCATGGCCTCCCCGACGAGCTGGGGCCAGGCGCCACGGGCGCCGGTGAGGTCGATGACGCCGAGACCGAGCGGGGTGGACGTGATGGCGGCCGGCAGCAGGGCAGCGGCCGCGAGGAACGCCCGGGCGGGAGCTGCCCCCGGTCGCGCCCAGAAGACGAGGGAGCCCAGCGCGAGCAGCAGGGCGGGCAGGAGCACTACGTGCGGGGCGCTCCGCGTGGCGGCCCCGAGCGGGTAGCGGGCCAGCGTGACGTCGACCTGCTGGATCAGGTCGAGGCCGGACCCGGTGCGGCGCACCTCGTAGCGGACCACGTCGCCCACCTGACGTCGTACGCCGTCGCTGACCCAGTCGGCCGGCGAGCGCCCGTCGACGGCCTGCACCACGTCACCGGGCCGCAGCGGGGTCTCGCCGTAGGTGGTCGCGACCCGCACGGTCTCGCCCCAGCTCGCGCCGGCCGACGGCAGGAGCCTCGAGGAGAGGCTGGTGCCGTCGGACGGGCCGGCCAGCAGCGCGAGGACGGTCCAGCAGACCGGCACCGCCCAGGCCACTGCGAGCACGAGCAGCCTGCTGGTGCGCGCCATGGAGGAATCGTGCCCCCGTCCGGCGCTGCGGGGAAGAAGACGCGCTGCGCGGGAGGCTCAGCAGCTGGAGCGCTTCTCGGCCGCCTTGCAGGTGTCGTTGCCGCCCCGACCGCGAGCGATGTCGAACCCGCGACCACCGTCGAGCCGGTCGGGCTCGTCGGAGCCGGTGAGGACGTCGGCCCCGCCGCGGCCGTAGAGCATGACGCGGTAGTCGGGGTGGGCGGTGACGATCTCGGAGTCGTTGCTGCCCTTGAAGATCGACGACGCCCGCGGGGGCAGGACCACGTCGCTGAAGCCGGTGACCTTGCCCTCCAGGGTGAAGGGCTGGAGGCCGCGGATGGTCGTCTTCTTCAGCTGGTCGATGCGCAGGGTCGGCTTGAGGGCCGGGTTGGAGTGCGGCAGCAGCCGCAGCTTGTCCTGCCCGCCGTAGCCCTTCGCGACGAAGCCGGACTCGCCCGGGATCGGGAAGATCATGGTGTCGCTGCCGCTCCCGCCCCGCCACACCTGGTGGCTCTCCGACGTCGTGGACAGCGTGTCGCTGCCGCTGCCCCCGACGAACGTGTCGATCCCGGAGGCGCCGGTCAGCGTGTCGTCACCCGCGTCGCCGTAGAGCCGGTCGTTGCCGAGGGCGCCAGTGGTGTCGGCGACGACCGTGTCGTCACCGCCCCGACCGAAGATCGTGTCGTCGCCGCCGCGCGCAGTGATGACGTCGGCGGAGTTGGTTCCCTTGACCGTGTCGCCGAGGGGTGACCCGACAAGCCGGATGCCGCCGTCGAACCCGGTGACGGTGTCGTTGCCGTCGGCGGCGATCGGGACTGTCGCGGCGGCGCGGAAGTCGACCACCACCGGGGCGATCGCGTTGACGTAGGTCACGCCGTCGAGCAGCACGGCGGTGCCCTCGCTGGCGGGCCGCGGGTCGTGGCCGAGGTCGATCGTGTCGTCGCCTGCGCCGCCGGAGATGGTGTCGCCCTTCTTGACGACCCGGCCGAACTGGTCGAGCCGCACCAGGTCGGTCTCGCCGTGGAGGCGGTCGTTGCCCTCACCGCCGAGGATCGTGTCGGCACCGTCGCCGCCGCAGATCACGTCGTTCCCACCGAGTCCGCGGACGGTGTCGTTGCCGCCGCGCGCGACCACCACGTCGCGCTGCGGCGTGCCGGTGATGGTGTTGGCCTTGTCGTTGCCCACGATGGTGGCCCGCAGGCCGGCACAGCTCGGGGCGGCGTGCGCGGTGGGCGCGACGGCGAGCGGTGCCGCGAGACCGGCTGCCGCGACGACGGCGGGCACGAGGTGACGGATGAGGCGCATGCAGACTCCCAGGAATGGTTTCGTTCCTGGGTTGATGACCGCCCCCGGCCCTTCTCAAACCTCCAGCGCGTCGGGTCCCTTCTCCAGCAGCACCACGAACTGGTCCTCGTCGAGCACCGGCACGCCGAGCTGCTCGGCCTTGTCGGCCTTCGACCCGGCGTTGTCGCCGACCACGACGTAGTCGGTCTTCTTCGACACCGACCCCGATGCCTTGCCGCCCCGGCTGATGATCGCCTCCTTCACCGAGTCGCGCGTGTAGTGCTGCAGGGAACCGGTGGCCACGATCGTGAGGCCCTCGAGCGTGCGGGGGACGGACTCGTCGCGCTCGTCGGCCATCGACACGCCCGCGGCGGCCCAGGCGTCGACGATCGCGTTGTGCCACTCGGCGTTGTCGCCGACCTCCTCGGACTCGGCGTCGCCGACGCTCGCGCCGTGGAACCACTCGCGCACCGATGCCGCGATCGTCGGCCCGACGCCGTCGGTGGCCGCCAGCGCCTCCTCGGAGGCCTCGCGGATCGCGGTCATCGACCCGAACTCGGTGGCCAGCGCCCGCGCTGCGGTCGGCCCGACGTGGCGGATCGAGAGCGCCACCAGCACCCGCCACAGCGGCACGGCCGCCCTGCGCTCGCGGAGGTTGGCCAGCAGGCGCGCGCCGTTGGCCGACAGCTGCGGCCCCTCCTCCCCCTTCTTCGGCGCCCGGGTGAACAACGGCGCCCTCAGCAGGGCTGCCTCGTCGAGGTCGAACAGGTCGCCCTCGTTGGTGATCACGCCGGCGTCGAGCAGCGCGACCGCCGCCTCGTAGCCCAGACCCTCGATGTCGAAGGCACCCCGGCCGGCGACGTGGAAGACCCGCTCGCGCACCTGGGCCGGGCACTTCTCGTGGTTGGGGCAGCGGAGGTCCTTGTCGCCCTCCTTCTGCTGCGCCAGCGGCGTGCGGCACGCGGGGCACCTCGTCGGCATCCGCCAGGGCCTCAGGCCCTTCGGTCGCAGCGCCAGCACCGGGCCGAGGATCTCGGGGATCACGTCGCCGGCCTTGCGCAGGATGACGGTGTCGCCGGGGCGCACGTCCTTGCGCTTGACCTCGTGGGCGTTGTGGAGGGTGGCGTTCTCGACCGTGGAGCCGGCGACCTTCGTGGGCTCCATGACGCCGTAGGGGGTGACGCGCCCGGTGCGGCCGACGTTGACCTCGATCGACCTGAGGAGCGTGTTGACCTCCTCGGGGGGATACTTGAAGGCGATCGCCCACCGCGGCGCCCGGCTCGTGGAGCCGAGCCGACGCTGCAGCGCAACGTCGTCGACCTTGACGACGAGCCCGTCGATCTCGTGGCCGACGATGGTGTGGCGGTGCTCGCCGACGTGGGTGATGAACTCCTCGACCTCCGCGAGCGTGGCGACCACCCTGACCTGCTCGGAGGTGGGCAGGCCCCAGGCCCGCAGGGCGTCGTACGCCGTGCTCTGCGAGGTCGGCTCGAAGCCCTCGCGCGCACCGATGCCGTGGCAGACCATGCCGAGGTCGCGGGTCGCGGTGACCCGAGGGTCCTTCTGGCGCAGGGAGCCGGCGGCGGCGTTGCGAGGGTTGGCGAACATCGGCTTGCCCGCCTCGACCATGGAGGCGTTGAGCCGCTCGAAGGCGTCGGTGGGCAGGAACACCTCGCCACGGACCTCCAGCAGAGCGGGCACCGGGTGCTCGTCGGTCGCGGTCAACCGGTGCGGCACGGAGGCGACGGTCCGCACGTTGGGCGTCACGTCCTCGCCGGTGCGCCCGTCGCCGCGGGTGAGCGCACGCACGAGGCGGCCTTGCTCGTAGAGGAGGTTGATGGCGAGGCCGTCGACCTTGAGCTCGCACAGCAGCGCGGGCGACTCGATGCCCTCGCGCAGGATGCGGGCGTGCCACGCGGCGAGCTCCTCGAAGGAGAAGGCGTTGTCGAGGCTCTCCATCCGCTGGAGGTGGTCGACCGCCGTGAACTCGGTGGAGACCGCTCCCCCGACCTTCTGGGTGGGCGAGTCGGGGGTGCGCAGCTCGGGGAACTCCTCCTCCAGGGACTCGAGCTCGCGCAGCCGCACGTCGAACTCGGCGTCGGACAGCGTCGGGTCGTCGAGGACGTAGTAGCGCCAGCGGGCGTCGTCCACCTGCTCGCTCAGGTCCTGGTGGCGCTCGCGCGCCTCGGGCGGGGCGGACGCCACCGACGCCGCGGTGACCTCGGTGACCTCGGCGAGCTCGGGGTCGGGCTGCTCGGACGTGCTCATGCGCACAGTCTGCCGGTCACCTCGGACACCTGGCGCGACGCAGTGGTCTGGACCGGATGAAACGCCTTTGTTCCATCGGAATGGATCTGCCTACCCTGACGTTGTTGAAACGAAACCGTTCCGTTTCATCACACCCGTTCCACCCAGGACGACCGAGGAGCATGCGTGACCCCGACCGAGACCGGCACCCGCCCCCGTGTGGCGGGAGAGCGCGAGCTGGAGATCCTGGAGGCGACCCTCGAGGTGCTCGCGGACGTCGGCTACGACCTGCTCACGATGGACGCCGTCGCCACCCGGGCGAAGGCGTCCAAGGCCACGCTCTACCGTCGCTGGAAGGGAAAGCCCGAGCTCGTCGTCGCCGCGGTCACCCACCACCACGCCACCACGTCCTCGGCCCCCGACACCGGCACCCTGCGCGGTGACCTGCTCGCCGCCTACTGCGGGCAGGGCGGCCTCAACGACACCCAGGCCCAGTCCGTCCTCGCCGCCGTCGTCACGGCGATGGGGCGCGACCCGGAGTTCGCCGAGGTCTACCGCCGCGACTTCATCAGGCCCAAGATCGCGACGTCCCGGGCCATCTACGAGCGGGCCCGCGCACGAGGAGAAGTCCACCCGGACGCCGACCTCACGATCCTCGGCCCCTCACTCGCCGGCATCGTGCTGCACCGCGCCTTCCTGCTCGGTGAGCCCGTCACCCCCGAGCTCGTCGGACGGGTGCTCGACGAGGTCATCCTCCCCGCGGCGCTCAACGGACCCACGTCCCGCACCGACTGACCATCACGTCCGACCCACTGTCGGACCCCTCTGATCCACTTGACGCGCACCACCCTCCACGAAGGACGTTCCATGACCGACAGCACCCTGGTCGCCGACGAAGTGACCCCCGAGCAGCACAAGCGCCTGCGCTGGGCGCTCGTGCTCATCTCGCTGGCGCAGCTGATGGTGGTGCTCGACAGCACCATCGCCAACATCGCCCTCCCCTACATCGGCGCCGACCTCGACATCGACCAGGCCAACCTGCAGTGGATCGTCACGGGCTACGCCCTGACCTTCGGCGGCTTCCTGCTGCTGGGCGGCCGCTTGGCGGACCTCTACGGCCGCCGGCTGATCTTCATGGTGGGCGTGCTGGTCTTCGCAGTCGCCTCGCTCGTCGGCGGCTTCGCCCAGGACGAGTTCATGCTGCTGTCGGCCCGGGCCCTCCAGGGCCTGGGAGCGGCGCTCGCCTCCCCCGCCGCCCTCGCACTGATCACGACCACGTTCCCCGCGGGCAAGGAGCGCAACCGTGCCTTCGCGATCTACGCGGCGATGGCCGGCGTCGGCGCGGCCGTCGGTCTCCTCCTCGGCGGCTGGCTCACCGGGCTCGACCCGATCCTCGGCCTCGAGGGCTGGCGCTACACGTTCCTCATCGTCGTCCCGATCGGACTGGGTGCGGCGTTCTTCGCACCCCGCTTCTTCGACGAGTCCGAGCGCCACACCGGCTGGCTCGACGTCCCCGGCGCCATCACCGGCACGGGTGCCCTGCTCGCCATCGTCTACGGCCTCTCCCGTGCGGGCGACTCACGCTACGGCTTCGACGACACCACGACCATCGCCAGCCTCGTGCTCGGCCTCGCGCTCCTCGGCGTGTTCCTGCTGATCGAGAGCCGCGTCGAGCACCCGTTGATGCCGTTCCGGATCTTCAGGAGCAAGAACCGCGCGGCCGCCTTCGCGGTCATGATGATCGTCCCCGCCGCGATGTTCGCGATGTTCTTCTTCCTGTCGCTGTTCATCCAGCTGGTCGTGGGCTACTCCCCGCTCCAGACCGGCGTGGCCTTCCTCCCGTTCTCGATCGCCATGATCATCTCGGCGACGGCCGCCTCCAGGCTGATCGCCTTCGTCGACCCGCGCTACCTCTCCGGCGTCGGCACGCTACTCTCGGCCGCCGCGCTCTACGGGTTCAGCCGCATCACGGTCCCCGAGGACCCGGGATCGATCCTCGCCTCGCTCCCCGCGTCGATGGGCGGTCAGGGCGTCGCGCTGGGCGACGGCGTCAACTACTGGACGCAGATCCTGCCGTTCGTCGTGCTGATGGCCTTCGGCATGGGGCTCAACTTCGTGCCCCTGACCCTCGTCGCGGTGCACCACCTGCGCGCGCAGGACACCGGCATCGGTTCCGGCGTGCTCAACACGATGCAGCAGGTGGGCGGCGCGCTCGGCCTGGCGACGCTCAGCACGGTGTCGCTGCACTTCGCGCAGACGCGGGCCGACGAGATCGCTCCGTCGATCGCCGCGGCCGCACCCCAGCTCGACGAGGCGGCGCTGGGCCAGCTCGCCTCGCTGGGCTCGTTCACCGAGGGCGCCACGATGGCGTTCTTCGTGGGCTCGCTGATGATGATCGCCGCCTCGGCGATCGTGTGGATCTTCCTCGACGTCAAGCACGAGGAGCTCGCGACCGAGTCCGCACCCGAGGGCGTGGGCGTCCACTGACCCGGCGTCCGGCCCGCCCGCCCATCCGACGTCGCCACCGTCTCGAAGGAGAAACGTGAGTGATCCCCTCCTGACCACCGCCGACGTCCCGGGCGACCCGCGCGCCATGGTCCTCGTCCTCCACGGGGGCAAGCCCCGGTCGGACCGGGTCATCGGCCCGACCAGTGCGTCGTGGCGCCGGGCCGCGTGGCTCCAGCGCTCGATCGTGCCGCAGGCGCACGAGGCCGGCGTCGGTGTGTGGCTCGCGCGCTACCGGGTGCGCGGGTGGAACGGCGGCGCCGGACCGGTGCACGACGCCCGGTGGGCGCTCGACGAGCTGCGGTCCGCGCACGGCGACGTACCCGTCGTGCTCCTCGGGCACTCGATGGGCGCCCGGGTCGCGGTGCACGTGGCCGACGACCCCTCGGTCGTCGGGGTGGTCGGCCTGGCCCCGTGGTGGTCCGCCGACGACCCCGTCACCACGCTCGCGGGTCGCGACCTCCGGGCCGCGCACGGGCGCCGCGACCGCATCACGTCCTTCCGGGAGACCAGCCGCTACGTCGACCGGGCGCGCAGCGTCGCCGCCAGCGCCGAGCTCCACGACATGGGCGGCCTCGGCCACTACATGCTCGCCGGGTCCGGGCACTGGCACGACGTCGCGCTGGGGTCGGTCCTCGAGGTGCTCGCCGCCAGGGTCCCCCGCGCCGAGCGGTGACCGGCCCCAGCGGGCGGTCAGAGGTTGCGGGCCACCGTCGCCGAGAGCCGTACGGCCCGACCCGCCCACTCGGCCGTCGCTCCGGCGAGGCCGCAGGTCGGCGTGATGACGAGGCGGTCACCGACGCCGTCGGGGTCCAGGCCGAGCATGTCGAGCCAGCGCTGGACCCGCTCGGTCGTGCCGACCTCGGACTGACCCCCGGCAGGAGCGCTGGACGGTACGACGCCGAGGGCGGCGGTGCGGCCGGACTCCAGCGCCTCCGCGAAGGTGTCGAGGTCGGCCGGGCCGAGCATGTCGAGGTCGGCGGAGAGCCCGTGCACCCCGGTGCCCGCGACGAGCGACCACGGCGTCTGCGGGGCGCAGGAGTGCACCCACGCCTCGCCCCCGGCGTCGACGACGGCGGAGACGACCCACTCCAGGTGGGCCGAGGCCTCGGGCAGGTCGACGCTGCGGTGCCGGCCGAAGCCGCTGGCCGTCGGCACCTGGGCGGCCACGACCGCGGCCAGGGCCGGTTCGTCGAGCTGCACGATCCAGCGGTCGACGCCCCCGAGGCGCCGACGCAGGTCGGCGAGGTGAATGCGCACCCCCTCCGCGAGCGCCTGGGCCAGCTCGCGACGCGCGCCGTGGTCGGCGAGCACCTTGTCACCGCGCGGCTTCTCGACCGTGGCGGCCAACGTCCAGGGACCGGTGACCTGGGTCTTGAACGCACCCTCGTAGTCCTGGGCGAGCTCCTCGACGGTGTCGAGGTCCTGCGCGAGCAGCGAGCGGGCCCGGCGGTGGTCGACCCCGCTGGCGTCGGTGAGCCGCCAGCCCGCGGGCTGCAGGTCGGCACCGAGACCCGCGACGACCGCGAGCCCCCGACCGGTCATCGCGGCCGTGACACCGCGACCGGGCACCTCCGGCACGTGCGGCAGGTCGGGCAGCTCGCCCAGGACGAGACGGGTCGCCTCGACGTGGTCGGCGTCGGTCGTGCCGGGCATCGAGCCCACCCCGGTGGCGCGCGTCATGCGGCGCCGTCGACGGAGCGGGTGGAGGCGATGGTGGCGGAGCCGACGACGCGGGTGCCGTCGTAGATCACGGCTGCCTGCCCCGGCGCGATGCCCTCCGCAGGGTCGAGGAGGTCGATCTCGACGCGGTCCCCCGCCACGAGCACGACGGCCCGGTGCTCGGCACCATGGGCACGCAGCTGCACGGTGCCCTCGACCCGGTCGGGCACGGTGCCGCACCAGCGCGGCCGGATGCCCGACACGTGGTCGACGGCGAGGCGTTCGCGCGGCCCGACGGTGACGGTGCCGCTGACCGGCTCGATGTCGAGCACGAACCGGGGCTTGCCGTCGGCCGCGGGCACACCGAGCCGGAGGCCCCGGCGCTGGCCGATGGTGAAGCCGTACGTGCCGGTGTGGCTGCCGACCGTCTCCCCCGTCGTCGCGTCGACGATGTCGCCACCGTGGTTGGGCGCGCGATCGCCGAGCTTCTCGCGCAGCCAGCCGGCGTTGTCACCGTCGGCGACGAAACAGATGTCGTGCGAGTCGGGCTTGTCGGCCACCAGCAGGCCGCGCGCCTCGGCCTCGCGGCGCACGGCCGGCTTGTCGGTGTCGCCGAGCGGGAACAGGGAGTGCCGCAGCTGCTGCTGGTCGAGCACGCCGAGGACGTAGGACTGGTCCTTGGCATGGTCGGCGGCGCGGTGCATCTCGATGAGGCCGTCGGCTCCGGTGCGCAGCTGGGCGTAGTGGCCGGTCGCGACCGCGTCGAAGCCGAGCGCGAGCGCCCGGTCGAGCACCGCGGCGAACTTGATCTTCTCGTTGCAGCGCAGGCACGGGTTGGGGGTGCGCCCGGCGGCGTACTCGTCCATGAAGTCCTCGACGACGTCCTCGTGGAAGCGGTCGGAGAGGTCCCAGACGTAGAACGGGATGCCGATGACGTCGGCAGCGCGGCGCGCGTCGTTGCTGTCCTCGATCGTGCAGCAGCCCCGCGCCCCGGAGCGGTAGGACGCCGGGTTGCGGCTCAGCGCGAGGTGCACGCCGGTCACGTCGTGCCCGGCCTCGACGGCCCGGGCGGCGGCGACGGCGGAGTCCACCCCGCCCGACATGGCGGCGACGACCTTCATCCCCGGCTCCTCAGCGAGCCCGGGCAGCGCGGGCGCGCTCCACGACGGGTCCGATGGCCTCGACGACGGCGTCGATGTCGGCCGGCGTGGTGGTGTGGCCGAGCGAGAAGCGGAGCGAGTGCCGCGCCTGGTCAGGGTCGCAGCCCATCGCGAGCAGCACGTGCGAGGGCTGCGGGACGCCTGCCGAGCACGCGGATCCGGTGGAGCACTCGATGCCGCGGGCGTCGAGCAGCATCAGCAGGGAGTCGCCCTCGCAGCCGGGGAAGCCGATGTGGGCGTTGCCGGGCAGCCGCAGCGGTCCCGCCGGCGCACCGTGCAGGTGGGCGTCCGGCACGACCTCGATGACGCGGCGCACGAGGTCGTCGCGCAGGGCGGCGACCCGCACCGCGTGCTCGTGCTGGTGCTTGACCGACTCCTCGACGGCCGCGGCGAGGCTGGCGATGGCGGGCACGTCGAGCGTGCCGCTGCGGATGTCGCGCTCCTGGCCACCGCCGTGCACCAGCGCGCTGACGGCCAGGTCACGTCGTACGACGAGCGCTCCCACACCGTAGGGGCCACCCACCTTGTGGCCGGTGAAGGTCAGCGCGTCGACACCCGAGGCGGCGAAGTCGACCGGCACCTGTCCGAGGGCCTGCACGGCGTCGGTGTGCACGGGGACCTGGTGCTCGGCGGCGATGGCGACCACGTCGGCGATCGGCTGCAGCGAGCCGACCTCGTTGTTGGCCCACATCACCGACACCAGGGCCACGGACGCCGGGTCGCGCGCGATCGAGTCCCGCAGGGCGTCGAGGTCGAGGACACCCTCGGACGAGACGGGCAGCAGCTCCACCTCGGCTCCGTCGGACTCCGCCAGCCAGTGGAGCGGGTCGAGCACCGCGTGGTGCTCGACGGCGGTGGCGAGGATGCGCGTACGACGGGGGTCCTCGGCGCGCCGGGCCCAGAAGATCCCCTTCAACGCGAGGTTGTCGGACTCCGTGCCGCCGGAGGTGAAGACGACGTCGCCCGGCCGGGCGCCGATCACGCGCGCGATGGTCTCGCGGGACTCCTCGACCACCCGCCGGGCGCCGCGCCCCGAGGCGTGCAGCGAGCTGGCGTTGCCGACGCCGGTGAGCTGGCGTGTCATCGCCTCGACCGCGACCGGGAGCATCGGCGTGGTCGCGGCGTGGTCGAGGTAGACGAGCGGCTGGTTCATGACCTGCCAAGCCTACGGGGCCGACCTTCGCCCACCCGCCCCGCGTGGCCACCTTCACACCGGAGGCCCCGGGCCGGTGGAAGGGTGTGCCCGTGCACACCCACGAGCCCGCCGGATACGACTGCCCGTTCTGCCGCCTGCAGCGAGGCGTGCACAACGAGCACAACCAGCCCGGGGACGTCGTCGCCGTGACCGAGCTCGCCTACGCGCGCATCTCGCCGAAGTGGTGGTCGGCCAATCCGGGCGCCGCGCTCGTCATCCCGCGCGGGCACCACGAGAACCTGTACGACATCCCCGCCGTCGTCGGGCACGCCGTGTGGGACCTCACCCAGCGGGTCGCGGTCGCGATGCGCGCGGCGTACGACTGCGAGGGGATCTCGACCCGGCAGCACAACGAGCCGTCGGGCAACCAGGACGTCTGGCACCTGCACGTCCACGTCTTCCCCCGGCACGCCGACGACCGCCTCTACGAGCAGCACCGGTCGACGCGGTGGGCGACGGCCGCCGAGCGTGCGCCGTACGCCGAGCGCCTCGCCGCCGCCCTCGACCTCCCGCGCCACTTCGCCTGACCGGACCCTGCGGCAGGATCACCGCATGGACTTCCAGCAGATGCAGGAGCGCGCCCGACAGGTCCGGGCCCGCTACGCCGAGGTCGAGGCCTCCACCTACGGCCGGTCGTGGACGGTCGAGGAGGTCATGCTCGGCTTCCTCGGCGACGTCGGCGACCTGGCCAAGCTCGTGCAGGGCAAGGCCGGGGTGCGCCCTCGCGACGACCTCGACGAGGCGCTGGCACATGAGCTGGCAGACTGCCTGTGGAGCGTCCTGACCCTCGCCGACGCGTACGACGTCGACCTCGCCGCCGCCTTCACCAGCACGATGGACGAGCTCGACGAGGTCCTGGCCGAGGAACCCTAGAGCACGACGAGGTCGTCGCGGTGGATGACCTCGCGCTCGTACGCCGTCCCCAGCGCGTGCTTCAGCTCCCGGGTCGAGCGGCCGAGGAGGGCGGGCAGCTCGTCGGCGTCGAAGTTCACGAGCCCGCGGCCCACCACCGTGCCGTCGGGGTCGAGCAGGTCGACCGCGTCACCGGCGACGAACGTGCCGTCGACGGCCGTGATGCCCGCCGGGAGCAGGGACGCGCGCCGCTCGACGACCGCGCGCACGGCGCCCTCGTCGAGGGACAGCGTGCCCTGCCCGGACGTCGCGTGCGCCAGCCACAGCAGCCGGGTGGGACGGCGCTTGCCGGTGGCCTCGAAGTGGGTGCCGACCACCGCACCTGACAGCGCGGCGGCTGCCTGGTCTGCGGAGGTCAGCACGACGTCGATGCCGGCGCCGGTCGCGATCCGCGCCGCGTCGACCTTCGTGGTCATGCCGCCGGTGCCGACACCGGCGGCGCCGGCCGACCCGATGGTCACCGCCGCCAGGTCGTCCTCGGAGCGGACGACCGGGACCAGCTGCGTGCCCTGGCGCGACGGAGGACCGTCGTAGAGGCCGTCGACGTCGGAGAGCAGCACCAGCAGGTCGGCGTGCACGAGGTGGGCGACGAGCGCCGCCAGCCGGTCGTTGTCGCCGAAGCGGATCTCGGAGGTCGCGACCGTGTCGTTCTCGTTGACGATCGGCACGACACCGAGCTCGAGCAGCTTGGCGAAGGTCTGGTGGGCGTTGCGGTAGTGCGCGCGCCGCGTGACGTCGTCGACGGTGAGCAGCACCTGGCCCGTGACGATGCCGTGCCGGGCGAACTCCTCCTGGTAGCGGTGCGCGAGGAGCCCCTGACCGACCGACGCCGCGGCCTGCTGTGCGGCGAGGCTGCGCGGGCGCCGGGTCAGCCCGAGGGGGGCCAGGCCGGCGGCGATGGCGCCCGACGAGACGAGCACGACCTCGGCACCGCTGCCGCGTGCGGCAGCGAGGACCTCCACCAGCTGACGTACGCGTGCCGGGTCGATGCCGCCGGCGGCGGTGGTCAGCGACGACGAGCCGACCTTGACGACGATGCGACGGGCACCGTCCACCAGGCTCAGCCGGGTGGCCGAGCGGTCAGTCGTCACTGCCGTCCCAGTCGGGGTCGTCCTTGCTGCCGATCTCGTAGGCCATCGGACCGACGCCGGAGCTGCCGGTGCTGCGGTTGGGTCCCTTCTTCCGGCGCTCCTCGTCGAGGCGGCGGGCCACGTCGGCGCGGGCCTCCTCCTCCGACTTCGTCTCCATCGCCTCGGCGATGTCGCGTCGTCGGTCGCGGGCCGGTCGGTTCTCGCGAAGCCGCTCGTCCTCACCGCGACGGCCGAGCATCTCGGCACCGGCCTCGATGCTGGGCTTGAAGTCGAAGACGACCGAGTTGTTCTCCGGCCCGATGATGACGGCGTCGCCCTCCTGCGCCCCCATCTGCGCCAGCTTGATCTCCACGCCCAGCCGGTTGAGACGGTCGGCCAGGAAGCCCACGGCCTCCTCGTTGCTGAAGTCGGTCTGCCGCACCCAGCGCTCGGGCTTGGTGCCACGCACCCGCCAACCGTCCTCGGTCTCGACGACCTGGAAGTCGTCCCCGCCGTCGACAGCCTTCGGTCGCAGCACGATCCGCTCGGGCTCGGCAGCGGGCGCGACCTCGCGGGACGCGACGACGATCTCGGCCATGGCGAAGGTGAGCTCCCGGAGCCCGGCGCCGGAGGCGGCGCTGACCTCGAAGACCCGCATCCCGCGGCCGCGCAGCTCCTCGACCACCATGTCGGCGATGTCCTGGCCGTCCGGGACGTCGACCTTGTTGAGGGCGACCAGCCGGGGCCGGTCCTCCAGCCCGCCGTAGCGGGCGAGCTCGCCCTCGATGACCTCCAGGTCGTCGAGCGGGTTGCGGCCGGGCTCGATCGAGGCCGTGTCGACGACGTGGACCAGCGCCGCGCAGCGCTCGATGTGGCGCAGGAAGTCGTGGCCGAGGCCGCGCCCCTCCGCGGCGCCCTCGATCAGGCCGGGCACGTCGGCGACCACGAAGGTCGTCTCGCCCGCGGTGACCACACCGAGGTTGGGGATCAGGGTGGTGAACGGGTAGTCGGCGATCTTGGGCCGCGCCCGGGAGATCGCCGCGATCAGCGACGACTTGCCGGCGCTCGGGAACCCGACCAGGCCGATGTCGGCGACGACCTTGAGCTCGAGACGTACGACGAGCTCGTCGCCGGGCT
Organism: uncultured Nocardioides sp.; assembly: GCF_947488025.1. Classification (GTDB taxonomy): domain Bacteria; phylum Actinomycetota; class Actinomycetes; order Propionibacteriales; family Nocardioidaceae; genus Nocardioides. The sequence continues at coordinate 567,134 of NZ_CANKYS010000002.1, forward strand.
CGCCCAGCAGGGCGAACCCGGGGGCCTTGCGCTTGGAGGAGGCGAGGGCGGCGTTGCCGAGGCCCCCGCGGCCGCCAGCAGCGACGACGAGGGTCGTGCCGTGGCCGACCATGTCGGCCAGCACGGAGCCGTCGGCGTCCTTGACGAGGGTGCCGTCGGGGACGGCCAGGACCAGGTCCTTGCCGTTGCCGCCGTTCTTGTGGTCACCCGCGCCCTGGCCGCCGTTGTCGGCCCGCCGCTTCGGGCTGTGGTGGTAGTCGACGAGCGTCGTGACGCTCGTGTCGACCTGCAGGATGATCGACCCGCCCTGGCCGCCGTTGCCGCCGTCGGGGCCGCCGAGCGGCTTGAACTTCTCCCGCTTGACCGAGGCCACGCCGTTGCCACCTCGTCCGGCCGCGAGGTGCAGCGTGACCTGGTCGACGAACGTGGGGATGGCCATCAGATTCCTTGCTGTCAGTGGTGCTGAAACCACAAAAGGCGCCCCAGGTGGGACGCCCAGTGGTGAGACGGATTTCGAGACGAGTCGCTCAGCTCCTCGCAAGCTCGGACCTGAGCCGAGCTCTCCTCAATCTCCCGCCCTGTGTCGACTTCGCAGGCTCAGTCGACGGGCGTGATGTTGACGACCTTGCGACCGCGGCGGGTGCCGAACTCGACGGCGCCGGCCTGCAGGGCGAACAGGGTGTCGTCACCGCCGCGACCCACGCCGGTGCCCGGGTGGAAGTGCGTGCCGCGCTGGCGGACGATGATCTCGCCAGCGCCGACGACCTGGCCGCCGAAGCGCTTCACGCCGAGGCGCTGGGCGTTGGAGTCGCGACCGTTCTTGGTGCTCGCGGCACCCTTCTTGTGAGCCATTGTTCAGTCCTTCTGAAGAGACTTGGTCGACCTCGAGCGAGCGCTCAGAGGGAGATGTCGGTGACCTTCACCTGGGTGTACTTCTGGCGGTGACCCTGGCGCTTCTTGTAGCCGGTCTTGTTCTTGTACTTCTGGATGATGATCTTCGGGCCCTTGGTGCGGCCGGTCACCTCGACGGTGACGCTCGCCTTGTCGAGGCCGGTCGCGGTGACCTTGTCACCGTCGACGACCATCACCACGGGAAGGGTGAGGGTGTCACCGGCGGCGGCCATCGCGTCGATCTCGATGACGTCGCCCACGGCAACCTTCTGCTGCTTGCTGCCACTGCGCACGACTGCGTACACGGCGAGTCACTCTCCTCGATACGAACTACAGGTGAAAAAACTTCGGGACTGCGCACGACACCGCCTGATCGGGCGAGTACGCCGCGTGGCGGGCGCGCAGAATCGGTGCGTCGAACACCGAGGGTCAAGACTACGGGATCGGGGGCCGACCGGGCAAAACGAGGTCGGCCACCCGCTCCCGCGAGCTCAGCGCTTGCGCGAGCCCTTCTTCTTGATCGGGACGTGCTCGACCACCGGCGCCTCGCCCGGACCGCCGGACGACAGCTCCGGCTGTGCACTCGGCTGGCCGTCCGCTCCGGGCTCAAGACCTGCGGTCCCGGGCTCGACCACGCCCGACGCCGGCGCCGTGCCAACCCCGGACGGCGGTCCGGCGGGGCGGCTGGCGGAACGGCGACGCGTGCGGGTGACCACCTTCGGCTTCTCGGCCTCGACAGGCGCCTCGACGGGCTGCTCGACGGGCTGCTCGGCGGGCTGCTCGGTCTTCTCCTCGACCGCCCCGCCGTCGGCCGACGGCTCGGGCGAGGGCTCGGGGGCCGTCTCGGGGGAAGCCTCGGTCGACGCCTCCTCGACCTGCCGGTCGGCCCGCGCCATCGCGGCGACGTCCTTGGGCGAGGGAGCGTGGTGCTGCTCGGCGGACGCGGCGTTGCCGCTGTCGTTGCCGGACTCCTCGTTGCCCGAGCCGCGGCGTCCGCGCCTCCGGCTGCCGCGACGGCCCTCGCCGTCGTCGGGGCGTGCATCGGGGTCGACCGGCTGGTCCTTGATGACCACGCCCCGGCCGTGGCAGTGCTCGCAGTTCTCGCTGAACGCCTCCACCAGGCCGGTGCCGATGCGCTTGCGGGTCATCTGCACCAGTCCGAGCGAGGTCACCTCGGCGACCTGGTGGCGGGTGCGGTCGCGACCGAGGCACTCCACGAGCCGGCGTACGACGAGGTCGCGGTTCGACTCGAGCACCATGTCGATGAAGTCGACGACGATGATGCCGCCGATGTCGCGCAGCCGGAGCTGGCGCACGATCTCCTCTGCCGCCTCGAGGTTGTTCTTGGTCACCGTCTCCTCGAGGTTGCCCCCGGACCCGGTGAACTTGCCGGTGTTGACGTCGACGACGGTCATCGCCTCGGTGCGGTCGATGATGAGTGAGCCTCCCGAGGGCAGCCAGACCTTGCGGTCCAGGCCCTTCTGGATCTGCTCCTCGATGCGGTAGGTCGAGAACACGTCGCCCCCAGTCGCGCCGCGCTCGAACTTCTCGAGCCGCTCGCCGAGGTCGGGGGCGACCGAGTCGACGTACCCACGGACGGTCTCCCAGGCCTCGTCACCCTCGATGACGAGCTTGGCGAAGTCCTCGGTGAACAGGTCGCGGACGACCTTGAGGGTCAGGTCGGGCTCGCCGTAGAGCAGCTGCGGGCCGGAACCCCTGTGGGTCGCCTTCTTCTCGATGTCCTCCCAGCGTGCCTTGAGGCGCTCGACGTCGCGCGTCAGCTCCTCCTCACTGGCACCTTCCGCCGCGGTGCGCACGATGACGCCGGCGGTGTCGGGGACGATCTCCTTCAGGAGCGTCTTGAGACGGCTGCGCTCGGTGTCGGGCAGCTTGCGGGAGATCCCGGACGTGGTGCCGTCCGGGACGTAGACGAGGAAGCGGCCGGCCAGGCTCACCTGGCTGGTCAGGCGGGCGCCCTTGTGGCCGACCGGGTCCTTGGTGACCTGCACGAGGACCATCTGGCCGCTGGAGAGCACCGACTCGATCTTGCGCGGCTGGCCCTCCTTGTGGCCGAGCGACTGCCAGTTGACCTCGCCGGCGTAGAGGACCGCGTTGCGGCCCTTGCCGATGTCGATGAAGGCGGCCTCCATCGACGGGAGGACGTTCTGCACCCGGCCGAGGTAGACGTTGCCGATGAGGGAGGTCTGGGACTCGCGGGCGACGTAGTGCTCCACGAGGACCTTGTCCTCGAGCACGGCGATCTGGGTCAGCTCCTTGCGCTGGCGGATCACCATCACCCGATCGACCGACTCGCGGCGGGCGAGGAACTCGGCCTCGCTGACGATCGGCGCCCGGCGTCGGCCGGCCTCGCGGCCCTCGCGACGACGCTGCTTCTTGGCCTCCAGCCGGGTGGAGCCCTGGACCGAGGTGATCTGGTCCTCGGCGGATCGGGTCTTGCGGACGCGGGTGACGGTGTTGGGCTCGCTGTCGTCGGAGGGGCCCTCCTCGCCGGCGCGGCGACGGCGGCGACGGCGGCGCGAGGTGCCCTCGCCGGTGCCGTCGGACTCGTCGGAGTCACCGTCGCTCGGGCCGGAGGTCGTGGTCGACTCCGCGGTGTCGTCGGCGGTGTCGGCGGACCCGGCGCCGGTGTCACCACCCTCGTCGCCGCCCTCGCCGGACTTGCGACGACGACGGCCACCACGACGGCGGCGCCGGCGACCGGAGCCACCGTCACCCTCTGAGTCGTCGCTGGACTCCCCCGCGTCGGCGGTGTCGGTGCCGGTGTCGGCGACCTCCCCGGCGACCTCGGTCGCGTCGACGTCGGCGAGGACCGTGTCGGCGGCGGCCTCCTCGTCCTCGTCGGGGACGGGCACCTGGTCGACCTGCGCCGCGGCAGCCTTCTTGCCGGACCTCGACCCGGACCTCTTCCTGGCCGGCTTCTCGTCAGGCTGCTCGGCGTCGGAAATATCGGCGTCGGATGTCTCGGCGGGTGACTTCTTCGCGGCTGACTTCTTTGCCGTTGACTTCTTCGCCGCGGTCTTCTTCCCGGTCACGGGGGCGTCCGCGGCGTCAGCGGGCCCGGTCGCCTCGGCCTCGCGCCCGGCCGGCGCACTCTCGACCGGAGCCGGCGCCGCCTTCTTGCGGGTGCGGCGGGTGGTCGTGGTGACGACCGGCGGCTGGAACAGCACGGCGTGGCCGGTCGCGGCGTCGGTGGTGTCGGCTGTGGTGTCGGTGGCCGGCGCGGTCTCCTCGGCCTCCGGCTGGGGTGCTGCGGCGGCCTTCTTGGCGCTGGTCCGCTTGGCGGCCGCCTTCTTGGCCGGGGCCTTCTCGGCGGACTTGGCCGCGGACTTGCGGGCGGCGGCCTTCTTCACCGGCGCCGGGGCGTCCTCGACATCGGCCTGCGGCTCCACCACGGGCGCGTCGGCCTCGGGCGTCGCGGCGGCCTTCTTCGCGGCGCTCTTGCGAGCCGGCGCCTTCTTGGCGGGCGCCCGGCGCGAGGTGGTGCGCACGACGGGGGCGTCGGCGTCGGCGTCGGCGGGCGCGGCGGCCGGCGTGTCTCCGGCCGGCGCAGCGGCTGCCTTCTTGGCAGGCGCCTTCCGCGTACGACGTGTCACGACGGGTGCGGTGCCCCCGTCGGTCGCCCCGGGAGTCGTGGACCCCGACTCGGTGCGCTCGGGCTGGTCGGGCTGGTCATCACTGAGCATGCGGTGCTCCTCGGGCACCGTGACGGTGCCGGTACGGCGCCCGCTCCTCTCGCGACGCGATCGGCGGGGGCGCAAAGCTTCTGTGGCGGCGACCCCCTCCGCGGGTGCGTCTCCGGACGGCCGGTGCGCCACCCGCCGCGGTCGCCGGGCCACGCGAGTCGCTGTCACCGACTCCTGTGGCCGCGTCGCGGTCCGGTGACGTCCACCTACCCGGGGTGCCGACCACTGGTGCGGCCGGCGAGAACGTCGTCGGCTCGACGGATCCCGACGGTTGGACGGGGCGTCGAACGTGGCGAGTATCGCACATCGACGTGCGACGGGCCTTATGCGCGAGGAGCCAGCGGGTCGCCGACCTCGTCCCCTCCGAGCAGCGGCCCTTGGGCCAGGCGCGTCATCAACGGCGCCTCACCCGCACCGAGGCCGGCCACGGTCTCCAGCCCGCGGAGCACGTCGTCGGGGCGCACGGCGGGCGTCCCGTGCCGCAGCACGACTTCGAGTGCGGTACGACTGCCAGCCTCATCGCCGGGCAGCACGACGAGCGCGACGACGGCACCGCGCGCGTCGAACTCGCGCATCCCCTTCTTGGTCATCCGCTCGACGGGAGCCTCGTCAGCCGCAAGGAACCTCTCGACCGCGTCCATGACGGACTCCCGGTCGGCGTCGATCTCGATGCGCCACCGGCTCGCCTCCAGCAGGTCGGCGAGCGAGCCCCCGGGAGACTCCACCACCTCGATCACGTCGAGACCGGGAGGTAGGGCCTCGTCGAGCATCGCGTGGACGTCGGTGGGTACGACCACCTCCGCGAGGGCGAGCTCGAGGTACTCCGCCTCGCTCGCCGAGCCCGTCGGTGCCGCACCGGCGTACGAGATCCGCGGGTGCGGGTTGAAACCGGACGAGTACGCCATCGGCACCCGCGCGCGGAACACCGCACGTTCGAAGGCGCGGCTGAAGTCGCGATGACTGGTGAACCGCAGCCGTCCGCGCTTCGCGTAGCGGACGCGGAGTCGTTGGACCGGCGGGGCTTGCTGCTCGGGCTGCTGCTGGGGCACGGCGCAACGGTAGATGACCCGTATAGTGCGGCCGGTCCCACCGGCGAGCTGGAAGGTATTCGACGTGCGTCCTGTGCGCGAAAGACTGCGCGACGCGCGCTGGCCGGTCATCCTTCCGATCCTGGTCTACGCGGTCCTCGCGCTCACCGGCACGAACTACTCGAGCATCGGCATCGACCAGTTGCGCGAGACACCCGGCGAGCACGACGGCATCATGCTGGGTACGCCACTGACGGTGCGGTCCGACGAGTGGGCGACGAGCACGCCGGCGCTGCTGCGCGTGCTGGCCACCGGGGCGACCGACGACCTCAACCCGCTGACGGCCGACGACGAATTCCTGAACTCCTTGCCCAGCGGCCCCGTGAGTACCGTCGTCCTCCTCGACCGCTCGCTCCTGCAGCTCGGCCCGTGGCTCCCCGACCACGTGCTCTACTCCGCCACGCTGTGGCTGCCGCTCCTGCTGCTGGCGCTGAGCACACCTGCCTGGTTCGCCCGGATCACCGGGAGCAGCCGGATCGGCTGGTTCGCTTTCGCGCTCCTCGTCCTCTGCCCATTGGTGGCGTGGTGGTCGTTCGGCCCTCTCGCCACCCTTGGGCCCCTCTTCGCGGGCTGCGTCGCGCTGCTCAAGGCGCACGAGGCCGCGCTCGGTGGACGCCGTCTGGTCATGGCTGGTTGGACCATCGGATCGGCCCTCCTGCTCGCGCGGACCCTGTACGGCTACCAGCCATGGAGCGTGGTCCTGGGAAGCTCGGTGCTGGCAGCCACGGTCGCCTTCCTCCTCGTCCCGCAGGAGGGCCGTCGGCGCGCCGTGGGGGTGGTCGCCGCCGCGGGGGCTGCGACCCTCGCGGCACTCGGGGCGGTGCTGGTCGAGAACCGCGCCACTCTCGCCGTCCTCGCGGAGACGGTCTACCCCGGGCAGCGCCGCGCAGATGGGCTGCCCAGCCCGCTGCAGGACATCTTCGCGGCCCCGGCGCTGAGCGTGCTCCAGGACAACCCCGGGATCAACGGCTCCAACGCCAGCGAGATCTCGTCGTCCTTCGGTGTCGCCCTGGTGTGGTTCGCCGTTCTGACCGCGGCCATGTGGCGACCGGCGCCACCGGCCCACCGGTCCGCCGTCATCGTGCTCGGAGCGGCAACCGCTCTCTGGTTCGCATGGTCCACCCTCGCGCTCGGCACCCTCGCGAGCTCGGTGCCGCTGCTGAGCATGGTCCCGCAGGCGCGCGCCGCCGATGTGGTGGGCATGTTGGGCGTGGTCCTCGTGTGCCTGGTCATCCCGCTACTCCCCGACCTGGGCTCGCGGCGGCTCGCGGTCGTGGCCGGCGTGGCGACCGGAGCCACCACGGCGTACGCGGCGTCCCTCCTACGCCTCGTCAGCATCCCCACCCTGTCGCTGACCACGATCTACCTCTCCTCAGCTGTCGTGGCCCTGGCCGTCTTCGCCGTGACGCTCCGGCCCCGCCGCCCCCACGGCTACGTCGTCGCCGTCGTCGGTGCAGCTCTCCTCGTGTGGAACGTCAACCCTCTGCTGGTGGGGCTTGCCGACCTGCGGGGCAGCACCGTCGCCGACGACCTGCTCGCCGACGCCCCCGCGATCCGCGCCGACGGCGAGGTGTGGGCCACCGATGCGTACGCCGTCGACAGCCTGCTCGCGGCCACCGGCGTGCCGAGCCTGTCGGGCCGGCAGCTCGCCGGCCCCGACACCGAGGCCTGGGAGGCAATGGTCCCCGACGCGGACCAGGCCCTGTGGAACCGCGGCGGCGCCTTCGTCTGGTTCCAGTGGGTCGACAAGCCCGGGATTGCGGTGTCCAACCCGAGCGCCGACGTCATCGTGGTGCAGGCATCACCGTGCACCCTCGCCGAGCGCGTTCCTGCGGTGCGCACCATCGTCGCCACCCGCGACCTCGACCTGCCGTGCCTGCGCGAGACCGACCGCTTCGACTGGGGCGGCTCGTCGCGCGTCCTCTACGAGATCCGGGTGGGGCGATAGCATGCGTCCCATGCCAGCCGCCTGGGTGTCGGGCCGCCGTGTCCTCGTCATCGTGCCCGCGTGGAACGAGCAGGCCTCCATCGGCACCACCGTCAGCGAGATCCGGGCCTGCGTGCCCGAGGCGGATCTCCTCGTCGTCGACGACGGGTCGTCCGACCACACCCGCCAACGTGCCGCAGAAGCAGGCGCCACGGTGTGCAGCCTCCCCTACAACCTCGGCGTGGGCGGCGCCATGCGCGCGGGCTACCGATTCGCGCTGCGCAACGACTACGACATCGCGGTGCAGATCGACGCCGATGGCCAGCACGACCCGCGCTACGTGCCCACGCTCGTGGACCGTCTGTCGGAGGCAGACGTCGTGATCGGCGCACGCTTCGCAACGGCTGACGACCCGTACAAGGTGCGCGGACCACGACGATGGGCCATGGTGCTGCTGGCTACCGTCCTCTCCCGTCTGGCCCACACCCGCCTCACCGACGTCACGTCGGGCTTTCGCGTCAGCAACAGACGCGCCATCTCGCTGTTCGCGCGGCACTACCCGGCCGAGTACCTCGGCGACACCGTGGAGTCACTCGTGATCGGGGCTCGCGCCGGGTGCGTCATACGTCAGGAGCCGGTCGTCATGCGGCCCCGCATGGCCGGGCGTGCCTCCCACTCCCCTGTCAAGGCCGCTGTCTACCTGCTGCGGGCCGTCTTCGCACTGTTCCTCGCGCTGGTGCGCGACTGGCCGGCCCAGCTCGACGACTCGGCCGGTGCCTCCACTGCGCCGACGCCCCAGCCGTCCGCCACCAGCGAACCACCGCGCGCGCGCGGTGTGACCGCGCCCGAAGATCGCGCGACCGAACAGGTCGAGCCATGAGCGGCGTCAGCATCCTCGGGATCGTCGGTTCGCTCGTGATCCTCCTGTCCCTCTTCGAGATGCTCCGACGGCACCGGCTGCGGGAGAAGTACGCTCTGATCTGGGGCATCGTGGCCCTCGGGGCCCTGACCGTCGCCGCGTTCCCGAGCCTGCTGGCCTGGGCCACCACAGCGATCGGCCTCCAGGTCCCGGCCAACCTGCTGTTCTTCGTCGCCTCGTTGGTGATCATGGTGCTGACGCTCCAGCACAGCTCCGAGCTCGGTCGTCTGGAGGAACGCACCCGCACCCTCGCCGAGGACGTCGCCCTGCTCCAGGTCGAGCTCGAGCGTCGCCCGCTCCTGGAGAAGGAGTCGGGCGAGGAGAGCGCATGAGTGAGGACCTCCAGGTGTTCGTCCCGTTCTGGGGCGACCCGGGGCTGCTCTACACCACCGTCGAGAGCGTTCGTGCGCAGACGGACCACAGGTGGACCCTGACGATCGTCGACGATTGCTACCCCGACCCCGGGGTCGCTCGCCACTTCGCCCTGGAGGACGACCCTCGCATCACCTACCTCCGCAACGAGACCAATCTCGGGATCGCGGACAACTTCGAGAAGTGCCGTCGGTTGGCCACGCACGACCTGGTGATGTTCCTCGGCTGCGACGACCTCCTGCACCCCGACTTCGTGGCCCGTGCGAGAGAGCTCATGGCGACGTACCCCGACGCCGCGATACTGCAGATGGGCGTGCAGGTGATCGACGAGTCCGGGGCGGTCGCGGCGCCGCTCGGCGACCGGATCAAGGCCATGCTGCGTCCTCGCTCGAGGCCTACCCGCCTGTTGTCAGGTGAGGACCTGGCGGTCAGCCTGCTGCGAGGCAACTGGCTCTACTGGCCATCGCTCGTCTTCCGGCGCTCGTGGTTGGTCGACCGCCCGTTTCGTGCGGATCTGCCGATCGTCCTCGACCTCGCCCTCATCCTGGACATCGTGCGCGACGGCGGAGCACTGGTCCTGGACTCACGCAAGGCCTTCTCCTACCGACGTCACGCGGAGAGCCTGTCATCGGCCGCCGCTCTCGACGGGTCGCGGTTCGAGGACGATCGCCGCTACTTCCGAGAGGTGGGCGCCGACCTCGCGGCGATCGGCTGGTCTCGTGCGGCACGTGCCGCACGACGCCGGTGGACCTCCCGGCTCCACGGGCTGACTCTCCTGCCCCAGGCGCTGCGCGGGCCACAGCGGCGACGCTCCGTGCACCACATCTGGACCCACGTCACCGGTTGAGCAACGAACGCCGCTGGCGTCGAGAGATCTCCACGACACTGCGGAGCAGCATCACACGCGAGCGCACAGCAGGAACCACACCCCGGGGTCGGTCGGGGGTCTCGTTGGAGTCGTGCACACGGCGCAGCACGACCACGTCGTCGACGTGTGCCGTGCTGCGCCGCAGGTTGCCGACGAGGGCCAGCCAGAGGTCGTGCGACTCGACCAGGAACGACGGAAAGGGCAACGCGGTATCGAGGGCCGCGCGCCGCATGCCCATCGCGCACCCGTAGTAGGGGCGCATGCCGGCCAGGACGCCGCCCACGTTGCAGGCGTGCCGGGTCGAGTCGCTGGCGCGGAGCACCCAACCCTCGGCGCCGAACGGCGAGCTGAGCGGTCGGCCCGAGCCGAGGAGAGCCACATTGCCCGCCACGACGTCCGCGCGCTCGAGGCCGACGACCAGGGCATCGACACGGCCCTCCGGCCACAAGTCGTCCTGGTCGGCCAGCAGGAGCAGGTCGTGCCGACAGGCCAGCAGCGCCTGCTCGAACGTCGCCACGTAACCCCGGTTGACCGGCGACTCGACCAGCCGGATCCGGTCGTCGGCGAGGGATCGCAGGACGCCGAGGGTGTCGTCGGTCGAGGCGTCGTCGACGACGACCAGCTCGTCCTCGGGACCGAGCTGGGCGAGAATGCTGTCCACCTGTTCCGCCACGAAGGCAGCGCCGTTGTAGGTAGCCATCGCCACCGAGACAGGCGGCCGCCCCTGGTCTGCCCCGCGGTCACACGCCGACACGGATGCGCCCCCCGTGCCGTCTGCGGTTGCGTGCGCCGCCGTGCACCAGCGCGACGACATGGACGACGAGACCCACCGCCGGACCGCAGAGGAGCGCCGTCACGCTGCGCTGCTCGAGGGTGCCCGGCAGCAGCAGCACAACGGCGGTCGTGACGGTCGCCGCGACCCACCCCCCGAGGAAGACGGCGTGGCGATCCGTGGCCTGACAGGTGGCACCGGTCACGGTGAGGACTGCGAGGAGCGTGGCTGAGAGGGTCAGGAGCCCGAGCACCCAGCCGTCGACGCGGTAGTCAGCGCCGAACAGGGTCTCCATCAGCCACGGGCCGATCGCCCAGGCCAAGAGGCTCCCGACGACACCCACCGCGATGAGGACGCCGATGACGAAGACGAGCGCCCGCCCGAACCGCTGACCGGCGTGCACGAGGTAGGACACCGCGACACCCTGGACGGCGTTGAGAGGCACGAGCAGCGGGGCTCGCGTCAGGGAGACGGCCAGGATCAGTGGGGCGGCGTTGCGGTACTCAGACGGCACGGTGGTCGCGGCCAGCATGACCGGGAACCCGACGATGAGGGCAGCGGCCGACGCCTGCGCCAGCATCGACTGGGCGATGCGCCAGCCGAGGGCACGCCCGGAGCAGTCGGTGGCCGTGGCCATGGCCGGACGGATCCCGCGAGCCAGGACCAGCACCACGAACACTGCCAACGCTGCCGATGCCGACCCGGTGAGCATGCCGAGGAGCCCCGCTCCCAGCACCGCGGCGACGACCGTCAGCACCAGGCGGGCCGATGCCTCGGACGCGATCACCGCGGCACATCCCGACCACTGGCGCCGTCCCGTGAGTGCACCGACCGCGGTGGAGTGGAACGCGTACCCGGCGACTCCCAGGCCCATCAGCAGGGCCACGCCCCAGGCGAGACCGGTCCCGGCATCGGGACCCAGCAGGCGCTCGCTCCCGATCACGACGAAGGTCACCACTGCGGCGGAGCACACCGTCGCCGCTACGGCGGAGACCCGCCACAGACTCGGACCGACCGCCCGGGCGTCGCGCAGCGCGGCCGCGGTGGACCGGGTGACCTCGGTTGCGAGGCCCGAGAGGAGTCCGTAGGAGAAGAACAGGACGGACAGGAGCGTCAGGAAGACGGTGGCATCCGCCGTCGAGAGCACGCGGGCAGCCAGCCACATGACCACGTAGCTCACAGCTGCGGATCCCCCGGCGGCGAGCGCCACCAACACGGCGCTGCGGCCCCGCTCGCGGCCTGCCGCCACGTCCTTGCGCTCCATCACCACCTACTCTAGTCCGGACATGACGCCCCCCGACCGCGTGGCTGCCGTGGTGACCGCCTATCAGCCCGACGCCTCCCTGGTGACAGCCCTCCGCTCGGTCGCGCATCAGGTCACGCAGGTAGTGGTCGTCGACGACGGGTCGACAGCGGGCGACGCCGTCCTCGAGGAGTGCGCGGCGCTGGGCGCGCACGTCGTACGGCACGTCAGCAACCGCGGCATCGGCGCCGCGCTCAACACCGGCGTGCGCGAGGCGCGCCGGGCCGACCCCACCCTGACCCACGTGCTCACCCTCGACCAGGACTCGGCGCTGCCCGACGGCCTGGTGGCCGGGCTGGTCGCGGCCGAGCGGGCCGCCGTCGACGCTGGCCTGCGGGTCGCGATGACCTCACCCGGGGCAGTCGCGACGGTCACCCGTCGTCGCGCCGACACCACGGCGGCCTTCGCGCCGGGTGGGGAGCCGATCCAGTCGGGTCTGCTGCTACCGGTCACGACGCTCGACCTCGTCGGGGGCTTCGACGAGTCGCTGGTGATCGACGGCGTCGACAGCGACTACTGGCTGCGTGCCCTGGACTCCGGACTCGAGGCCATCGTGGCGCCCGGCACCACGCTCGCGCACCGCCTGGGCCACCCGCTGACGCTGCCCGGTGGCCGTGAGCTGCCGCTGGTCGTTGCCAGCGAGTTCCGCTACTTCTACCAGTGGCGCAACCTCGTGCGCCTCGTACGCCGCCACGGTCGGCGTCACCCGCGGTGGGCCGCCGGTGCGGTCGTTCGAGCCGTGCGCCACCTCGTCCTCGTGACGCTCTTCGCGTCCGGGCGCGCCGGACGGCTCCGCCGGGCCGCGGCCGGTCTGCGTGCGGGTCTCAGCGGTCGCCAGGAGCGGAACACGGCCTGAGGCTGACCACCCACGGGTCGGTGCCGTCAGGCCGGACGCGCCCGGAAGGCGAAGGCGAGGTAGGAGAGGTCGCCGATCATTTTGGCGACCACCTTGGACGTCCGGGGCAGGCGCGCGTTGCCCATGGCGACGACCGGGAAGAACGTGTCGACCTCATAGCCCGACGACTCGAAGAGGTCGTGGGCGCTGGAGCGAGTGAAGAAGCGCAGGTGCGTGCGGTCGAGAAGTCCTGAGTCGGCGTAGTCGAAGCGGCCGCGGAAGGTGAGGTCGAGGAGGAATGGCAGGTGGCGGACGTTGGGCAGCTCCCCGACGATGACCCCACCCGGGGCAAGCCGTTCCTTCGTGACCCGCAGTGCGTTCCACGGGTCGACCATGTGCTCGAGCACGTGGTTGAAGCTGACGCAGTCGAACACACCCGGGACCTCGTCAAGGACATCCGGGTAGAACCCGTTGACCACGCCTGTGAGGCGGCGGGCAGCTGCCTGGGCATCGAGGTCATGCGGCTCGATCCCCCACACCTCGCGGCCGCTCTCGCGCGCGAGGACCTCGCCGCCGAAGGTGCCGTCGTTGCACCCCACATCGAGGATCCGGCGGGCCGACGCGGGTATCAGCTCGGCGACGTAGCCCCGGGTCTCGGACCAGTAGGGCGAGTCCGTTCCGGCAAATGCCTCCGTCACACCCTTGTTGGCGTCCGGCCCCTTTACGAAGTCCCCCATGGCCGCACCCTAACGGGTGGTCTTCGGGCGGCGCTTCTCACGTACCCGCGGCGGGGCCGCGATCCGGCTGTCGAGCAGCCGGTGCGGATCCATCATCGGCGAGGCCACCGACGCCGGCGTGAAGACGTCCTCGTCGGGGATGCCCCAACGGCGTACGACGAAGTGGCGCTCCCACGCCTGCACAGTGCCGTCGCGCGTCTGCGACTCGAAGTGGAACAGCTCACAGTTGGCCACCCAGACGGTGCGGTAGCCGTGGTGGTTCACCTTGTAGCAGAAGTCGACGTCGTTGAAGTTGGACGGCAGCGCCTCGGTGAAGCCGCCGATGCCGAGGAAGACCTCGCGGCGGGTCGCGGCGCATGCCGCGGTCACCCCGGTGACCTCCCGGTTGACCACGAGCTCGCCGAACGGCCCCGAGTCCTCCCGCGTGCGGAAGCGGAACGGGTGGTGGTAGTGCTGGCCCCAGTAGCCGTGACCGGCATGCTGGATGGAGCTGTCGCTGAAGTAGAGCTTGGCGCCGGTCAGCCCGACGTCGGGCTCGTCCAAGGGCCCCACGAGGTTCTCCAGCCACCGTTCGCTGATGACCTCCACGTCGTCGTTGAGGAACACCAGCCGGTCCCCCGTGGCCCGCATGGCCCCGACGTTGCACTTCTCGGAGAAGTTGAACGGCTTCGTGAACTCCTGGAGCACCAGCTTGTCGCCGGCGATCTCACGCAGGCGGTCGAGCACCGCTGCGGGCGTGGGCGAGTCGTGCACCACCACGATCTCGACGTTGTCGTGGTCGGTGCGGGCCAGAGCCGAGCGCACCGTCTCCTCCACCAGCACCCGACGCTCGCCGAAGACGAGCGCCGCGCTGCCGAGCGTGGGAATGATGATCGAGACCCGGGTCGCCGGGTCCAGCTCCCGCTGGATCACGTAGCGGCCCGCCTCGCTGCCCTGTCCCACACGGCCCTTGATGCCGAGCCGGTCGAGCTGGTCCTGCACCGCTCGCTGCCCGGCGATGGTGGCGTAGGGCTTGGCGTCGATGTCGGCGGCCGCCGACCCGGCGATGGCCCGCCAGTGGTAGAGCACCTCTGGCACGTGAACCACCCGGCGGGCCCGCTCGCTCACCCGGAGGGCCAGGTCGTGGTCCTGGGACCCGTCGTAGCCCTCGCGAAAGGCGCCCACCTCCCGCACGAGCGAAGCGCGCATCACCGACAGGTGGGAGGTGTACATCTGCCCACGCAGCCGCTCGGGCGACCACCGGGGCTTGCGGAACTCCGAGTGCAGATTGCCGTCCGCGTCCGCCTTGTCCTCGTCGGAGTAGAGGTAGTCGACGTCGTCGTGGTCGGCGATGTGGTGCGCCATCTCGTCGAGGGCGTCGACCGTCAGCAGGTCGTCGTGGTCCAGGAAGGCGAGGAACTCCCCGCGTGCCGCGTCGACCCCGTCGTTGGACGCCTTGACGATGTGGCCGTTGTCGGCGCGCTCGACCAGACGGATGCGAGGGTCGGTGGTGGCGTGCTCGCGGATGAAGTCGCGCACCTCCGGAGAGGGCGAGCAGTCGTCGACCAGCACCCACTCCCAGTCGGTGAACTCCTGGGCCACGACCGACGCGAACGTCTCGCGGAAGACCTCGAGCGGGGGCTGGTACACGGGCGTGACGATCGAGAAGAGCGGGGCGCTCATCGGCCCGATCTCCGCAGCCGACGAACGACCCGGCGTGCGAGGGAGGGCGGGGGGATGCTCGCCTCGAGCTCCGCGACCCGGCGGGTGAGTGCGGCGTTGCGCCTGCGCGCGGCCACCAACTTGGCCTCCAACCCGTCGATCCGCTTGGCCTGGGCGGCCTTTCGCGTGCGCAACCGCTTCTCCCGGCCCTGGAGGCGGCGCAGGTCTGCGCTGACGCGGAGGATGTCGGCGTTCTGACGCCCGATCTCCGCCTCGATCCCCACGACGTGGTCGCGGTTGAGCAGCTGAGCGTGGCGGGCCTCGAGCACCTCGTCCTCGAGCTCCCGGTTCCGAGCGGCCATCACGGCGAGCTGCTCGCGGAGGTCTGCGTCGAGCTCGGTCCCGTGACCATCCCCGTTCATGTCGTGGTGGCGGCTGCTGCCGTCGCTGCTCACGACCGTGCCGGCGTCATGGCCCTGGTGATCGTCGCCCATCGTTTCCCGTCCCGTGTGCTGTCCTGCGTCGGCGCCTGAGGTTACCGCAGCGGTGGGGTTCTCCCCGGCCCCACCGGCGCCATCTGACTTCTCACGACGGGACGATGCCCCTCCTGCCCGCCCAGGAGCCGTGCTCGGAGATCGCCCGGAACCGGTAGGTCGCGAACTCGTGGTGGAAGTCGCGACGGTCGCGCTCGGCCATCGCCGCGGCGTGGCGGGACGGGTCGGGCACGGCCGAGCGGCCCTGCACCATGTCCTCCATCTCCTGCACGGTCCGCCAGACCGAGAAGGTGGAGATGGTGCGCGGCGGCCGCAGGGCGGCGACGGCGAGCGTCACGCCCGGGTGGTCGCGCACCAGTCGTTCGACCGGCCTGCCGCTGCGCAGGAACCGCGGCAGCTCGGGGATCCGCATCCGCGCCAGCGTCACCGCCACGACGGGCTCGTCCTGCCGCCAGGCGCCGGCCCGCGCGGGCAGCCCGGGGAGGGCGGCGATGCTCGACCAGCGACGCAGGAACTCGAGCCGGACGTGCCAGCCCCCGGCAAGCTCGCGCCCCAGCGCGTCCCGGGCCAGGAAGCGCTCGAGCGCCGCCTCGTCGCGCCACTGCCCGAAGACAGCGAGCCGGCTGACCTGCAGGCGGTCCGGTGACACGACGGGGGCGCCGAGCCGCATCAGCGAGAGGCACTCGAGGTGGTCGAGGCCGGGCGTCGAGCCGCCCGGCGGCCGGACGAGCGCCCGCACGCCCACGTTCCTCGGCACCTCGGCGAGGTGGAAGGAGTGGATCGTCACGACGCCGACTCGAGCTTGTAGTGCAGGCGGACGGCCGACGCCGTCCGGAGGCGCAGCTCGTGGTCGGTCCGCAGCACCCCGTCGGCATCGACGTAGAGGTGGAAGGTCTCGTGCAGCGGGACGCGCGCGGCGTGGGCACGACGGTCGCGGACGACGACGTACGCCCCGTCCTGGCCGAAGCGGCCCGTCGGGGACTCCAGGAGCAGGCCGCCGTCGGCGGTGACGGTGGGGCGGAGGAACACCTGCACGTTGCCCGACTCGAGCGGGAACGCGACGTGGACGCTCGGGCGGTCGGCGCCGGGCAGCGTGCGCGCTGAGTAGGCGCCGCTGAAGACCGGCCGACCGGTGCCGCGCAGGGTGCGGGTCCAGGCGGCCGCGACCTGGTCGCCGTCGCGGTCCCGGATCGGGGTGACCCGGCTGTCCATGCCGCGGGCGACGTCGAGCGGCCGCATGGGCAGGGCGAGCTGCTCCACCCGCCGCCCCCACAGCCGGGAGACCAGCTCCCCCGCCGGCCAGAACACCGGCGACCAGGACGACCAGACCTCCATGTGCCACGACGCGGTGCGCTCGTAGAAGTCGCGGACCTCCGGTCGCAGGCGGGCGGAGTCGAAGCCCGGTCCGTCGAGCACCGCCATGGAGGGCAGCAGTCCGGCGTCCGGCTCATCACCGCCCAGCACGCCTCCGTGCCGGGCGGCCTCGGCCGCGAGCCAGTCCTCGCCGACGCGAGGCTCCCGGCTCACCGGTGCGTCCAGCCACCGCTCGCGACCCTCGAGGTCGACCCGGCGACCCGTCAGCTGCCAGAACTTCCGGGACCCGAGGTCCAGCACGTGTGGCACGAGGCGGATCATGCCAGCGTCCGCGCGGTCGCGGGGTCAGACCACGCTGAGCGGGAGCAGCTTCTGGCCCGTCGGGCCGACCTGGATCTCGGTGCCCATCTCGGGGCAGACGCCGCAGTCGTAGCACGGCGTCCAGCGGCAGTCCTCGATCTCGATGTCGGCGCCGTCGGCGGTCGCGAGGGCGTCCTCCCAGTCACCCCACAGCCAGTCCTTGTCGAGGCCGGAGTCGAGGTGCTCCCACGGCAGCACCTCGTCGTAGTCGCGCTCGCGGGTGGTGTACCAGTCGACGTCGACTCCGGTGCCGGCGAGCGCCTTCTCTGCCGAGGACATCCAGCGGTCGTAGGAGAAGTGCTCGCTCCAGCCGTCGAAGCGGCCCCCGTCGCGCCAGACCTCCTCGATGACCCGGCCGACGCGCCGGTCGCCGCGGGACAGCAGTCCCTCGACGATGCCGGGCTTGCCGTCGTGGTAGCGGAAGCCGATCGCGCGGGCGTACTTCTTGTCGTCGCGCACGACGTCGCGCAGCTTCTTCAGCCGGTCGTCGGTGGTCTCGTGGTCGAGCTGCGCGGCCCACTGGAACGGCGTGTGCGGCTTGGGGACGAACCCGCCGATCGACACCGTGCAGCGGATGTCGTTGCGCCCGGTGACCTCGCGCCCCTTGGCGATCACGCGCCTGGCGAGGTCGGCGACCTGCAGCACGTCCTCGTCGGTCTCGGTGGGCAGGCCGACCATGAAGTAGAGCTTCACCTGGCGCCAGCCGTGGGAGTACGCCGCTGCGACGGTGCGGATCAGGTCGTCCTCGCTCACCATCTTGTTGATCACCTTGCGCATCCGCTCCGAGCCGCCCTCGGGGGCGAAGGTCAGGCCCGAGCGACGGCCGTTGCGGGAGAACTCGTTGGCGAGGGTGATGTTGAAGGCGTCGACACGCGTGCTGGGCAGCGACAGCGAGACGTTGGAGCCCTCGTAGCGGTCGGCGAGGCCCTTGGCGACGTCACCGATCTCGGTGTGGTCGGCACTGGACAGCGACAGCAGGCCGACCTCCTCGAAGCCCGTCTTGCGGATGCCGTTCTCGACCATGTCACCGATGGTCTCGATGGACCGCTCGCGGACCGGGCGGGTGATCATCCCGGCCTGGCAGAAGCGGCAGCCGCGCGTGCAGCCGCGGAAGATCTCGACGGAGAAGCGCTCGTGGACGGTCTCGGCGAGCGGGACCAGCGGGTTGGCCGGGTAGGGCCACTGGTCGAGGTCCATCAGCGTGTG
This sequence comes from uncultured Nocardioides sp., assembly GCF_947488025.1. Lineage (GTDB taxonomy): Bacteria > Actinomycetota > Actinomycetes > Propionibacteriales > Nocardioidaceae > Nocardioides. Next base: position 585,565 of record NZ_CANKYS010000002.1, read on the forward strand.
CTTGCGGACCCGGAACGGGATGCCGGGCCGGTTGGGCACGACGGCCTCGATCGAGCCGTCGGCGGCGTAGGCCACGTCGTAGAACCGCGGGACGTAGATGTTGCCCGTGACCGCGAGCCGGCGCAGCAGCTCCTCGCGACCGCCGGGGCGGTCCTCGGCCTTCCACTCGCGTACGACGTCGGAGATGGCGAGCACGACCTCCTCGCCGTCGCCGAGCACGGCGGCGTCGACGAAGTCGGCGATCGGCTCGGGGTTGAACGCGGCGTGACCGCCGGCGATCACGACCGGGTCGTCCTCGCCGCGGTCGACCGCGTGGAGCGGGATCCCGGCCAGGTCGAGGGCGTTGAGCATGTTGGTGTAGCCGAGCTCGGTGGAGAAGCTCAGGCCGAAGAGGTCGAAGGCGCCGACGGGGCGGTGGCTGTCGACGGTGAACTGCGGGATCGGTCCCTGCGCGTCACCCTCGCGCATCACCTGCTCCATGTCGGGCCACACCGAGTAGGTGCGCTCGGCGAGGATCCAGTCACGCTCGTTGAGCACCTCGTAGAGGATCTGGACGCCCTGGTTGGGCAGGCCCACCTCGTAGGCGTCGGGGTACATCAGGGCCCACCGGACCGTCGGACCACCAGTGTCCGACGCCTCCGCGCAGTCCCAGTCCTTGACGACGGAGTTGAGCTCGCCGCCGACGTACTGGATGGGCTTCTGCACCGACGGAAGCCTCGCCTCCAGGCGCGGGAAGACCGACGCGACGGACATGACAGACACCTCGACAGCACTAGGAACCAGGGACGGGCGGGCACAACGGCCGCGCCGACCCTCAAGGTTACGTCCCGGTCGGTGGTGCGGCCTACTCAACGGCCCCTACTCAACGGCCCCTGCTCATCGACCCAGCGGGCCCGCCGACCTCAGGTGGATGTTCTGCAGCAGCCCGAGCGCCAGCATCCCGGCGAACAGCGAGCTGCCGCCGTAGGACACGAACGGGAGCGGCACGCCGGTGACGGGCATGATGCCGAGGCACATGCCGATGTTCTGGAACGCCTGGAACCCCCACCAGCAGGCGATGCCGGCGGCCGCGACGCGGCCGAAGAGGTCGCCGGCCTGGGCGGAGATCACGAGCGCGCGCCAGATCACGACGGCCACGAGCAGGATCAGCACACCCGCGCCCACGAGCCCGAGCTCCTCACCGGCGACGGTGAAGATGAAGTCGGTGTGCTGCTCGGGCACGAAGCCCGAGCGGGTCTGCGAGCCGTCGAAGAGCCCCTGTCCGAACAGGCCGCCGTTGCCGACCGCGATGCGTGCCTGCTCGGTGTTGTAGCCGGCGCCGCGTGGGTCGAGCCCGGGGTTGGTGAACGCCAGGAAGCGATCGACCTGGTAGGGCTTGAGCACCCCCATCGACACCGCCGCGACGGCGCCGCCGACCGCGCCGACGGTCAGGCCTGCGAGCCACAGGCGGCCTGCGCCGGCCACCGCGAGCACGCCGAAGACCGTCGCGGAGAGCACCAGCATGGTGCCGAGGTCGGGCTGGAGCAGGATCAGCGCCGCGGGCACCCCGGCGATCACGAGCATGACGACGACCTCGAGGCTGCCGACGCGCCTGCCCCACCGTCGTTCGGTGCGCTCGGCCACGACGAGCGCCATCCCGATCACCACGGCGAGCTTGGCGAACTCAGCCGGCTGGATCGACATCCCGCCGAGCTGGATCCATGACCGCGACCCGTTGATCGTGCTGCCGGCCACGAGCACCATGACCAGTCCGCCGACGCTGGCGAGGTAGGCCAGCGGGGCGAGGATCCGCACCCAGCGGTGGTCGGTGGCGAGGACGGCGACCATCAGCACCAGGCCGATCGCGACGTTGACCAGCTGCTTGCGCAGGTAGGCGTGGGGGTCGCCGCCGGTCAGGTCGGCGCGGGTCGAGGTGGCCGACCAGACGAGCAGGGTGCCGAGGACGACGAGCGCCAGCGCGGCCAGCATCAGCAGCCAGTCGAGCCCCGGGGCGCGCAGGCTCGACGCCGCGCGCAGGGGCCGGGCGGCGGGACGGCCGGTGGGCCGGGTGGACAGGACGGTCATCGGAGCTACCCCCCCGCCTTGTCGGGGACGGGCGGCATGATCGACCCGTCCTCGAGGAACTGCGGCAGCCTGGCGGGCGGCACGGTGCCCGGGATCGCGGCGCGTGCGGGACGCACGGTCTCGCCCTCGATGCCGTACAGCGCCTCCCAGATCGCGCGGATGCCCTCACCGGTCGACCCCGAGCCGGTGCCGCCCTGGCTGATCATCATCACCACGACGTAGTCCTTGGAGTAGGACGCGACCCAGCCGGTCGACTGCTTGCCGTAGACCTCCGCTGAGCCGGTCTTGGCGCGGATGGTGACGTCGTCGATCGGGAAGCCGACGAGCTTCCAGGCCATCGTGCCGACGCGGGAGACGTTCTCCAGGGCCCCGTCGATGTAGTCGAGGTACTTCTTCGGCACGTCGACCTTCGCGACCTTCCTCGGCGCGATGCGGCGCAGCACCTTGCCCTCGGGGCTGACGATCGCCTTGGCGACGGTGGGCGCCCAGAGGGTGCCGCCGTTGCTGAGGGCGGCGTAGCCGCGGGCGAGCTGCAGCGGCGTGACGATCGTGTCGCCCTGGCCGATGGAGAAGTTCACGGCGTCGCCGGCACGGTAGAGGTTGCCCTCGAGGCAGAACTCGCGCGCGAACTTGTAGACGAAGTCGCTGGTGTCCTCGGTCTGCGGCTTGTCGCTGAGCTCGCAGTAGTAGTCCTTCTGCGACTCGTAGTAGGCCTGCTTCCAGCGGCGGTCGGCGATCCGGCCGGGCGCCTCACCGGGCAGGTCGATGCCGGTGCGCGAGCCGAAGCCGAACTCCTTGGCCTCCTCGACCAGCGGGTCCTTGGCGTCGATGTCGGCCGGGTCGCTGCCGAAGCGCTGCCAGAAGTCGTAGCCGATGCGGTAGAAGAAGGTGTTGCAGGAGACCTCCAGCGCCTTGGCGAAGCCGATGCTGCCGTAGGCGCCGGACTCGTAGTTCTTGAACACCCGGTTGCCGACCTGGAAGCCCGACGAGCACGGCAGCGTGGTGTCCATCGAGTAGCCGTTGGTCAGGGCGCCGGCCGTCATGAACGGCTTCCAGGTCGACCCGGGGGCGAACTGGCCCTGGGTGGCGCGCGAGAGCAGCGGCGTGCCGGCCTTCTCGGAGTAGAGCCGCCTCAGCTGCTCCTCGCTGATGCCGCCGGTCCACACGTCGGGGTCGTACGTCGGCTGGCTCGCCATCGCGATGACCCGGCCGGTCTTCGCGTCGAGGACGACGGCGGCGCCCGAGTCGGCGACGTACTTGCGGCCGGTCACCGTGTCGAGCTGCGTGCGCTGGAAGGCGATCCGCTGGGCGAGCTGGCGCTCGACGACCGACTGCACCTTCGCGTCGATCGAGGTGACGAGCGTGTCGCCGGGGATGCTCTCCACGAGGGAGTCGTCGCCCAGCACGCGGCCCATCGAGTCGACCGCCACGCGGCGGTAGCCGGGCAGGCCGCGCAACCACTCGTCGTACTGCTTCTCCACGCCGGCGCGGCCGACGACCGAGGCGCCGTTGAGGGAGCGGTCGTCGCGCTCGGCGGCGAGGTCGTACTCGTCCTCGGTGACGGGGCTGAGGTAGCCCAGCACGTGGGCGAGGTTGATGCCGAAGGGTCGTGGGTAGGAGCGGACGTTCTGCTGCTCGGCGAGGACGCCGGGGTAGTCCTCCGGCTGCTCGAGCACCTGCAGGGCGACGCTCTTGGGGACGTCGGTCGCGACCGGGACGGGCTGGTAGGGCGAGCCGTTCCAGCAGACGTCGCGGACGCTGCCGGGGTCGCCGCAGGTCACGAGGCGGGCCTCGACGTCCTCGGCCTCGACGCCGACGACTACCGAGACACGCCGGACCAGCTCGGTGCGCTGACCCTCCCCCAGCTTGCCGAGGAGGGTGCGGTCCATCGAGATGACCCACGAGGTGCGGTTGGCCACCAGGGGCCGGCCCTGGTTGTCGACGATGAGCCCGCGTTGGGGCTGGACGACGATGTCGCGCACGGACTGGTCGGCAGCCTGCGCCTGGTAGGACTCGCCGCCGATGACCTGGAGGTAGTAGAGCCGGACGAACAGGGTGGCGAAGAGCGAGAAGACGAGTGCCTGCACGACCACCAGGCGCAGGCGGCTGCGGTCGCCCCTGGCCCGGGTGGCAGGCCTCACGAGGCGGCCCACTGCGGGCTGAGCCTGGCGAAGAGCTTCATCAGCGGCGGGAGCACGAACGGGGTGAGCAGCACGTCCCAGGCGACGGCGACCAGGACGACCTCGAGGAGGCCCGCGACCGACATGGCGGGGTCCTGGAGCAGCACCCCCGACAGCGCGAACAGCGAGCTCGCCGCGAACGACGCCGCGGCGACGGTGCCGACCACGGCGAGGGCGGTCGGCTTCTGGTCCTGGCGCACGCGGGCGGCGAGGAACGCCGCGATCGTCAGGGCGAGCGCCCAGCGGCCCGCCACGTGGTCGGCCGGCGGAGCCAGGTCGAGGGTGAGGCCGGCCGTGAACCCGAGGACCAGCGCGAACGGCGCCTCGACGGTCAGCGCGGCCGCGACCACGACGAGCAGGCAGAGGTTGGGCACGATGCCGTGCCACGCGACATGGGGGAACAGCGTGACCTGCACGACGAGCGCGACGACGATGGCAGCGAGGGCCGCCACCCAGCGGAGATAGCTCACCTGAGGCTCCCGTCCGCCTCGATCACCGCGCGGTCGCTGCGGGAGCCGCTCGGCACCATGACGCCGACGACGTCGAGGGCGGAGAAGTCCACGAAGGGCTTCACCACCGCACGCTGGGAGGCCTCGCGCAGCGAGCTGTAGACCTCGGTGATGGTGCCGATCGGCACGCCCGGGGCGTAGGGACCCGTTGTGCTGCCCCACGTCACCACGGTGTCGTCGCGCGCGGGCACCGACGCGTCGTCGACGAGGCGCAGGTCGAGGCCCGCCTCCTGGTCGAGCGACCCGCTGCCGGTGACGAACCCGATCTCCATGCTCGACCCGACACGGCCGCCGACGGTCGAGTCGGGGTCGATGACGAGCAGCACGGTGGCGGTCGTGCGGGTGACCCGCAGGACCCGGCCCACGAGGCCGTCGTTGTTGACGACCGTCATGTCGGGGCCGACGCCGGCCTCCGAGCCGGCGTCGATGGTGACCGTGAAGCTCTGTGACTGCCGCGACCCGAGCGCGACCACGCGCGCCGGGACCAGGGCGGATCCCAGGTCCTCCGCGGCCGTGGTGAGTCCGTCGTACTGCTCGAGGCGGTTGCGGTCGAAGCCCGCCAGGTCGATCCGGCCCTTGAGCTCGGCGTTGCTGGCCTCGAGGTCACGCACCTGGTCGGCGAGGTCGCCCTTGCTGCGGAACCACGTGGGGACGGCGGTGAACGGCCGCACGGCCGCGGCGACGCCGGCCTCGGCCGGACCGAACGCCTCGCCCACCGCGCGCCGCGCCGGCTCGATCGGCGAGCTGCCGCCGCCGGAGACGTCGAGCGTGATCAGCGTGACGCTGGCCAGGACGAGCGCCAGCAGCAGCGAGCGCGGCGGACGGTTGCGCGACTCGAGCCGGTCGAGCCCGGTCCAGCGGCGCTCGCGACCCTCGTGCCCCCCGAAGGCCCCCATCAGAAGCGCCTCGGGTCGGACACCAGGACCTGCTGGAGCGCCTCGAACTCCTCCACGCACTTGCCGGCGCCGTAGGCCACCGAGGACAGCGGGTCCTCCGCGACGTGGACGGGCATGCCGGTCTCATGGCGCAGTCGCTCGTCGAGGCCGCGCAGCATCGCGCCGCCGCCGGTGAGGACGATGCCGCGGTCCATGATGTCGCCGGCCAGCTCGGGCGGCGTCTGGTCGAGGGTGGTGCGGACGGCGTCGATGATGCTGTGCAGCGGCTCCTCGAGCGCCTGGCGCAGCTCGGAGCTGGACACGACCACGGTGCGGGGCAGGCCGGAGACCATGTCACGACCGCGGATCTCGGCGTCGGGCTCGGTGGGCAGCGGGAAGGCGGAGCCGAGGGTCATCTTCATCTCCTCGGCGGTGCGCTCCCCGAGCATGAGGGAGTACTCCTTCTTCATCCAGGCGATGATCGCCTGGTCGAGGTCGTCGCCGGCGGTGCGCACCGACAGGCTCGTGACGATCCCGCCCAGGCTGATGACGGCGACCTCGGTGGTGCCGCCGCCCACGTCGACGACCATGTTGCCGGTGGCCTCGTGGACGGGCAGCCCGGCACCGATCGCGGCCGCCATCGGCTCCTCGACGATGTAGACCTTGCGGGCGCCGGCCTGGTAGCCGGCCTCCTTGACCGCGCGCTGCTCCACGGCCGTGATGCCGCTCGGCACGCAGATCACCATGCGGGGCTTGGCGAAGTAGCGGCGCCGGTGCACCTGGTGGATGAAGTAGCGCAGCATCTGCTCGGTCGCCTCGAAGTCGGCGATCACGCCGTCCTTGAGCGGGCGGATGGCCGCGATGCTGTCGGGAGTGCGACCGATCATCCGCTTGGCCTCGTGGCCGACCGCGAGCACCTCGCCGGTGGTGGTGTTCATCGCGACGACCGAGGGCTCGTCGAGCACGACGCCCCGGCCACGGACGTAGACGAGCGTGTTGGCGGTGCCGAGGTCGACGGCCATGTCACGGCCGATGAAGCCCCCAGTAGTGCTGTTCAGTGCCATGCCGCTGCTGCCCCTGCAGGTCGGGTCGTACTCGGGAAGAGGAGTCGGCGAGTCGCCGACCCACGCTCAGGTTAAGGAGCGGGACCGGGTCTTCCCGGGAGGACACGCGGCGGGCGTCAGGCCAGGTCGCTGAACCAGATACCGATCTCGCGGGCCGCGGACTGCTCGGAGTCCGAGCCGTGCACGAGGTTCTGCTGGACGGCGAGGCCCCAGTCGCGGCCGAGGTCGCCGCGGATGGTGCCCGGGGCGGCGACGGTCGGGTCGGTGGCGCCGGCGAGCGAGCGGAAGCCCTCGATGCAGCGCTCCCCCTCGATGACGACGGCCAGCACCGGGCCCGACAGCATGAACTCGACGAGCGGGCCGTAGAACGGCTTGCCCTCGTGCTCGGCGTAGTGCTCGGCGAGGATCTCGGGGGTCGCGGTGCGCAGCTCGACGGCCGCGAGCGTGTAGCCCTTGGCCTCGATCCGGCGGAGGACCTCGCCCGAGAGGCCGCGGCGCACGCCGTCGGGCTTGACGAGGACGAGGGAACGCTGGACGGTGCTCATGCGGGCAGCGTAGCGAGGAGGCTCAGGGCTGCTCTGAGCGGTACGCCGCCCACGCAGCGGCGCGCTCCCGCTCGATCTTGCGGCCGAGCAGGTCCGCGGCGGTCCAGAGAGTGGCGAAGACGGCCCCGAGGCCGAACATCACGGGGATGACGAAGCCCAGGCCGATGGCCGCGACCTGCACGACGTAGCCGGCGAGGTAGGCCCACTCGGCCCGCAGCATGCCGGCCAGCAGCAGGCACACGATCGCGAGACCGAGCCCGACGGCCACGGCGGTGCCGGCCGGGACGTCGGCGATCGTGATCATGACGGGCGTCGTCAGGCCGAGCGTGATCGCCTCGAGGCTCAGGACGGCGGCGGCCATCCCGCGCCGGGGCGAGCGCTCGGTGTTGCTGGGCACCTGGTCGGTGGGCACCTGGTCGCTCATCGCCGTCCCTTGAGCAGGGAGCGGGCCTCGCCCACGGTGACGACCGACCCGGTGACCAGCACCGCACCGGCACCGATCGAGACGTCGATGGTCTCCTGGGCCTCGGCCAGGGTCGCGGCCCGCTCGATCGCGTCGGCCAGGTCCGGCACGACGCTGACGCGGTCCTCCCCGAAGATCTCGGCGGCGGCGCGCCCGAGGGCCGCGGCCGAGAGCGAGCGCGGGGTGGAGTTCTGGGTGCAGACCACGTGCGCGAGGTGGGGCTCGAACGCCGCCAGCAGGCCGTCGTGGTCCTTGTCCTCCATCACGCCCAGCACCCCGACCAGCGGGCTGAAGGAGAAGGAGTCCTCGAGTGCGGCTCCGACGGCCTCCGCCCCGTGCGGGTTGTGCGCGGCGTCGAGCAGGATCGTCGGGCTGCGGCGGATGATCTCGAGCCGGCCCGGCGAGGTGACCTCGGCGAACGCCGCGCGCACCACCTCGTCGTCGAGGGCTTCCGACCCGGCGAACGCCTCGACCGCGGCGAGCGCCACAGCGGCGTTCTGCGCCTGGTGGGCGCCGTAGAGCGGCAGGAAGACGTCGTCGTAGTGGCCGCGCAGGCCCTGCAGCGAGATGACCTGGCCGCCGACGGCGGGGGTGCGGGCGACGACACCGAACTCCATGCCCTCGCGCACGATCGTCGCACCGGCCTCGGCCGCGCGCTCGAGGAGCACGGCAGCGACCTCCGGCGTCTGCTCGGCCAGGACGGCGACCGAGCCGGGCTTGATGATCCCGGCCTTCTCGGCTGCGATGGTCACCGCGTCCTCGCCGAGGTACTTGGCGTGGTCGACCGCGACCGGCAGCACCACCGCGACGTCGGCGTCGATCACGTTGGTGGCGTCCCAGCTGCCGCCCATGCCGACCTCGACCACGGCCACGTCCACCGGGGCGTCGGCGAACGCGGCGTAGGCCATCGCGACGATCGTCTCGAAGAAGCTCAGTGGGTGGTCCTGCTCGGCGTCGACGAGGTGGGTGTAGGGGGCGACGTCGTTGAAGGCGCGGACGAACGCCTCGTCGTCGAGGGGCTCCCCGTCGACGCTGATCCGCTCGCTCATCCGCTCGAGGTGCGGGGAGGTGAAGCGTCCGGTGCGCAGGTCGAGGGCGCGCAACAGCGTCTCGATCATCCGGCTGGTGCTCGTCTTGCCGTTGGTGCCGGTGAGGTGGATCGAGCGGAAGGAGCGCTGCGGCTCGCCGAGCAGCTCGGTGAAGGCCTCGATCCGGTCGAGGCTGGGCTCCAGCCTGGTCTCTGGCCAGCGCGACAGCAGCGCGTCCTCGACCTCGTCGTAGGTCTCGGCGAGGCGGGGGGCGTCGGCGGCGTCGGGGGCCGTGTCGTGGGGGTCAGTCATCGCCCCTCGAGTCTATTGACCTCCGCCACCGGGTGACGACTCGTCACCGGGCACCCGGACGACGTGCTCGGCCATGTCCACCGTCGGCTCGTAGCCCAGCGCCGCGTAGATCTTGTTGGACGTCGGGTTGGCGAGGTCGGTGAACAGGCACATCCGGTGGCCCGCCTCGAGTCCGCGCCGCGTCAGCTCGCCGACGACGTACGACGCGATGCCGCGGCCGCGGAGCTCGCGCGGCGTGAAGACCGGGCCGATGCGGGAGACGCCGTAGGACGGCAGTCCGGCGCCCGTCAGGTGGGCGACCGTGCCGTCGGGCAGCTCCCACAACCACTCGACGCCCTCCCTGATCCGGACGAGCACGCTGTCGAGGGTGTTGTGCTCACCGGCCGCGGGGTCGGGCTCGCGCCCGGCCTGCTCGTCGGCCTCCTCGTGGAAGGCGGTGAACCACGCCAGCACCAGGTCGGCGTCGTCCTCGGTCGCAAGCCGCATCCGCCCCTCGGGCGCGGGCGGCACGACGACCGAGGTGGCCTCCCACAGCCGGGTCGCCTTGTCGGCGACCACCGCGCCGCCGGCCAGCTCGGCCGTGGCGCGGGCCAGCACCTCGGCACCGGGCAGGGCGCCGTTGGCGCCGCCCAGGAGCTCCCCGCGCTCGTGGAGGGCGGTGGCGAGCATGCGGGCGGCGGCGTCCGGCATGGGCATCGAGAAGGACGGGTGCGGCGGGAAGGGAGCGGTCCGCATGGTCGCGCTCACGGCGCGTCCACCGGCGTCGCGGACCACCACCCACCAGCGCTCGAACGGCGCACCGACCTCCGCCCACGAACCGCGACCGGCCGCCACCTCCCGCGCCGTCCGCTGGGTGACGCTGGCGATCACGCTGCCCACCACCGGGTCGGCGGCGAGCACGTCGCCGGCCGCGTCGAGGAAGGGCTGGGGGTGGTCGAAGAACTCGAGGGTGAACGCGCCATCGGTCGGGAGATCCATGCCGTCACGCTAGGGGTCGGTGGATGCGCGTCGATACTCGTTTTCACAGGCCGGAGGCCCGTCAATAGACTCGGCGCATGACTGACAACCCCAGCACCCAGGCCCCGGACACTGGTCCGACGACAGCGAGCACCGACCAGCGTGCCGTCGTCGTACCGGAGCGTCCGGCGCTCGAGGGTCTGGAGGACAAGTGGTCCCGGGCGTGGGCCGACAACGACACCTACGCCTTCGACCGCACCCAGCCGCGGGAGAACGTCTACTCGATCGACACTCCCCCGCCGACCGTCAGCGGCTCGCTGCACGTCGGCCACGTCTACTCCTACAGCCACACCGACCTCATCGCGCGCTACCAGCGCATGCAGGGCAAGGCCGTCTTCTACCCGATCGGCTGGGACGACAACGGCCTGCCGACCGAGCGCCGCGTGCAGAACTACTTCGGTGTCCGCTGCGACCCGACGCTGCCCTACGACCCCGACTTCACGCCGCCGGAGAAGCCCGACGCCAAGAAGCAGGTCCCGGTCAGCCGGCCCAACTTCATCGAGCTGTGCGAGCAGCTCGTCGTCGAGGACGAGAAGGCCTTCGAGGCGCTGTGGCGCCAGCTCGGGCTCTCGGTCCAGTGGAACCCGACCTACACGACGATCGGCGACCACTCGCGCACCGTCAGCCAGCGCGCCTTCCTGCGCAACTTCGCCCGCGGCGAGGCCTACCTCTCCGAGGCGCCGACCCTGTGGGACGTCACGTTCCAGACCGCCGTCGCGCAGGCCGAGCTCGAGGCGCGCGACTACCCGGGCGCCTACCACCGCGTCGCCTTCCACACGGTGCCGACCGACGGGGGGGCCGGCCGCCCGATCCACATCGAGACCACACGCCCCGAGCTGATCCCCAGCGTCGTCGCCCTCATCGCGCACCCCGACGACGAGCGCTACCAGGACCTCTTCGGCACCACGGTCACCTCACCGGTCTTCGGTGTCGAGATCCCGGTCCTGGCCCACCACGCGGCCGAGCCCGACAAGGGCGCCGGCATCGCGATGTGCTGCACCTTCGGCGACCTCACCGACGTGATGTGGTGGCGCGAGCTCAGCCTCCCCGTCCGCACCGTCGTCGGTCGCGACGGGCGGCTGCTCCGCGAGACGCCCGAGTGGCTCAGTGCTGGTTCGGGTGGGGCCGAGGGCGCTGCGACGGCGTACGCCGAGATGGCCGGCAAGACCACCTTCAGCGCCCGCGAGGCGATGGTCGCGCTGCTGCGCGAGTCGGGCGACCTCGACGGCGAGCCGAAGCCGACCCAACGCATGGCGAACTTCTACGAGAAGGGCGACAAGCCGCTCGAGATCGTCGCGACCCGCCAGTGGTACATCAAGAACGGTGGCAAGGACGCGGCGCTGCGCAAGGAGATGCTCGTCCGCGGCGAGGAGATCACCTGGATCCCCACGCACATGAAGCACCGCTACGACAACTGGGTCGGCGGCCTCAACGGCGACTGGCTGATCTCGCGCCAGCGGTTCTTCGGGATCCCCTTCCCGGTCTGGTACCCCCTCGGCGCCGACGGCGAGCCCGACCACGACCACCCGCTGATGCCGAGCGAGGACCAGCTGCCGGTCGACCCGTCGACGCAGGTGCCGGAGGGCTACACCGAGGACCAGCGCGGCAAGCCGGGCGGGTTCGTCGGCGACCCCGACGTCATGGACACGTGGGCGACGTCGTCGCTCACGCCCCAGATCGCGGGCGGGTGGGAGGTCGACGACGACCTGTTCTCCCGGGTCTTCCCCTACGACCTGGCCACCCAGGCGCACGACATCATCCGCACCTGGCTGTTCTCCCGCGTCGTCCGCGCCGACTTCGAGCACCAGGTCGTGCCGTGGTCGCACGCGATGATCTCCGGCTTCATCGTCGACCCGGACCGCAAGAAGATGTCGAAGTCCAAGGGCAACGTCGTGGTCCCGACCGACATCCTGGACAAGTACGGCGCCGACGCCGTCCGCTGGCGCGCCGCGATCGGCCGGCCCGGCCTCGACTCGCCCTTCGACGAGTCGCAGATGAAGGTCGGCCGCCGCCTGGCGATGAAGGTCCTCAACGCCTCGAAGTTCGTCCTCGGCAACGTCGGCGCCACCGGGCTCAGCCCGGCCGTCGTCAGCGCCCCGGTCGACTGCGCCCTGCTGGGCCGGCTCGAGGTGGTCGTCCGCAGGGCGACCGAGGCCTTCGACGCCTACGACTACACGACCGCGCTCGAGGTCACCGAGAAGTTCTTCTGGGAGTTCTGCGACGACTACCTCGAGCTGGTCAAGGAGCGGGCGTACGACGCCGAGGGAGGCGCCGGCACGGACTCCGCGCGCGCCACGCTCGCCATCGCGCTCCACGTCCAGCTGCGGCTGCTCGCGCCGTTCCTGCCCTACGCCACCGAGGAGGTCTGGTCGTGGTGGCAGGACGGCTCCATCCACCACGCCGCCTGGCCCACCGCGGCCGACCTCGGCTCGGCCGCTGCGTCCCAGCCGCTGGTGCTCGACGGCGTGGCCGCCGCCCTGACCGGCATCCGCGGCGCCAAGTCGCAGGCCAAGGCCAAGATGCGTGCCCCGCTCGCCCGCGTGGAGATCACTGGTCCGGCCTCGCTGGTGGAGGCCGCGCAGCAGGCGCAGGACGACCTCCGCGCCGTCGGCACCATCGTCGGCGACCTGGACTTCGTCACCGACGAGTCCGCCACCGAGCTGCGGGTGACCGCCGCCGAGCTGGCGCCCACCGAGGCCTGAGACAGCCGAACCCCCTCACCCGCCGTACGACACGGCAGGTGAGGGGGTTCGTTGCGTGAGGGTCGTCAGCCCCTCCCGTGGCCGTTGCCGTGGCCGTTCCCGTTGGTCTGGGCCGCCTGCTGCGCGGCCTGGGCTGCTGCTCGCTCTGCCTCGCGCTGGGCCTTCGCAGCGTCACGCTCGGCCGCACGCTGGGCCTTCTCGGCCTCCCGCTCCGCGGCACGCTGAGCCTTCTCAGCCTCCCGCTCCGCGGCACGCTGAGCCTTCGCAGCCTCGCGCTCGGCCGCACGCTGGGCCTTCGCAGCCTCGCGCTCGGCCGCACGCTGAGCCTTCGCAGCCTCCCGCTCCGCGGCACGCTGAGCCTTCGCGGCCTCCCGCTCCGCGGCACGCTGGGCCGCACGCTGGGCCTTCTCGGCCTCCCGCTCCGCCGCACGCTGAGCCTTCGCGGCCTCCCGCTCCGCGGCACGCTGGGCCGCACGCTGGGCCTTCTCGGCCTCCCGCTCGGCATCGCGGTCCGCCTTCTCGGCCTCCCGCTCGGCGTCGCGGTCCGCCTTCACAGCCTCCCGCTGGGCCTTCTCAGCCTCCCGCTGGGCCTTCTCGGCCTCCCGCTCCGCGTCGCGGTCCGCCGATTCGGAGCTGTCGTCGGAGCCGGCGGCGTCGGAGTCGTTCGGAGAGCTGCTGCTGGCGCCGGCGGCGTCGGAGGTCTCCGAGCCCGTGGCGCGGGACGTCTTCTCGGCGGCGGCAGCGACGACCGCTTCCAGCGGCTGGGCGCTCAGCTCGGCCGGGATGGCGACGGGAGCCTGCGGAGCGGCGGCCTCGGCGGGTGGGTCGACCGGGGTCCGCTCGACGGGCGCGGCGATGGGCTTGCCCGGGTGGACGAGGTCGCTGAGGCCGAACCCGCGCTCGACCGAGACCGACATCAGGACGGCACAGAGCACAGCGACGAGCGCGAAGCCGACGAGCGGTCGCTTCTGGTCAACCCCCACGGGGTCCCCTTCCCACATGCAGACGAGACGCCAGTCTCTCCGGACCATGACGCGTGTCCCGCGTCGATGGCCCGGAATAGCCCGAAATGACTAGACCGCCATGGTCATGTCGGGCCAGGGGTCAGGCGGACTTCTTCTTGCGGCCCTCGGCCTCGCGGAGGATGAGGGTCGGAGCGACGTCGTCCTCGACGACCTCGCGGGTCACGATCACCTTGGCGACGTCGCCGCGCGAGGGGACGTCGTACATCACGTAGAGGAGGACCTCCTCGATGATCGCCCGCAGGCCGCGGGCGCCGGTGCCACGCTCGAGGGCCGCGTCGGCGATCGAGTCGATCGCCTCGTCGGTGAACTCGAGCTCGACGCCGTCGAGGTCGAAGAGCTTCTGGTACTGCTTGACGAGCGCGTTGCGCGGCTCGGTGAGGATCTGCACGAGCGCCTCGCGGTCGAGCTTGCTCACGCTGGCGATCAGCGGCAGGCGACCGATGAACTCGGGGATCAGGCCGAACTTGGTGAGGTCCTCGGGACGGACCTGCGCCAGCAGGTCGTCGGCCTCGCGCTCGGCGGCGCCACGCACCTCCGCGGTGAAGCCCAGCGACTTCTTGCCCACGCGCTGCTCGATGATCTGCTCGAGGCCCGCGAACGCGCCACCCACGATGAAGAGGATGTTGGTGGTGTCGATCTGGATGAACTCCTGGTGGGGGTGCTTGCGACCACCCTGCGGAGGGACCGACGCGGTGGTGCCCTCCAGCATCTTGAGCAGCGCCTGCTGCACGCCCTCGCCGGACACGTCGCGCGTGATCGAGGGGTTCTCCGCCTTGCGGGCCACCTTGTCGATCTCGTCGATGTAGATGATGCCCGTCTCGGCCTTCTTGACGTCGTAGTCGGCGGCCTGGATGAGCTTGAGGAGGATGTTCTCCACGTCCTCGCCGACGTAGCCGGCCTCGGTGAGCGCCGTGGCGTCGGCGATCGCGAACGGGACGTTGAGCATCCGGGCGAGGGTCTGCGCGAGATAGGTCTTGCCGCAGCCGGTCGGCCCGATCACCAGGATGTTGGACTTGGCGACCTCGACGACGTCGTCCTTGGCCTTGCCGCTGACGGGCTGCAGCCCGGCCTGGACCCGCTTGTAGTGGTTGTAGACCGCGACGGCGAGGGACTTCTTGGCGTGCTCCTGGCCGATCACGTAGGAGTTGAGGAACTCGAAGATCTCACGAGGCTTCGGCAGCTCCTCGAGGCTCACCTCGGCGCCCTCGGCGAGCTCCTCCTCGATGATCTCGTTGCAGAGCTCGATGCACTCGTCGCAGATGTAGACGTTGGGGCCCGCGATGAGCTTCTTGACCTGCTTCTGGCTCTTGCCACAGAAGTTGCACTTGAGCAGGTCGCCTCCGTCACCGATACGTGCCACGAGTCGTGTCCTCCAGTCTCGCCGGATGGGGGCTCCGGCACTCCACACCTTGCACAGCGCTGCTTACCAACGGGCCGTACGACGGTACCCCGCGCCGGCCCCGGACGGGGGCCGGACACGAGATGTCGCCGACCATCATTTCGAGTCTCTGCTCAGCCTCGGCCCACCCTCAGGCGAGGGCCGGGGCACCCTTGCGGGACTCGATGACCGCGTCGATCAGGCCGTACTCCACGGCCTGCTCGGCGGTCAGGATCTTGTCGCGCTCGATGTCGCGGCTGACCTGCTCGATGTCCTTGCCGCTGGACTCGGCGATCATCTTCTCCAGCAGCTCGCGCATGCGGAGGATCTCGTTGGCCTGGATCTCGATGTCCGAGGTCTGGCCGAACGTGCCCTCGGTGTAGGGCTGGTGGATCAGGATGCGGCTGTTGGGGAGCGCCATCCGCTTGCCCTTGGCTCCGGCACCCAGCAGGATCGCCGCCGCCGAGGCCGCCTGGCCCAGGCACACGGTCTGCACGTCGGGCTTGATGAACTTCATCGTGTCGTAGATCGCCGTCAGCGCCGTGAACGAGCCACCGGGGCTGTTGATGTAGATGCTGATGTCGGTGTCGGGGTTCATCGTCTCCAGGCACATCAGCTGGGCGATGACCGCGTTGGCCACGTCGTCGCTGATCGGCGTGCCGAGGTAGATGATGCGCTCCTCGAACAGCTTGGCGTAGGGGTCGATCCGGCGGAAGCCGTAGGAGGTGCGCTCTTCCCACTGCGGGATGTAGTAGTTCATGGGGTTCAGTCCTTGGTCCGGGCCGGGCGGCCCTCGTCGGCGGCTTCGCGGGCACTGGTGATGACCTGGTCGACGAGGCCGTAGTCGACGGCCTGGTCGGCGGTGAACCACCGGTCACGGTCGGCGTCGGCCACGACCTGCTCGACGCTCTGGCCGGTGTGCTCGGCGATGAGGTCGAGCAGCACCTTCTTGATGTGCAGCGACTGCTGGGCCTGGATCTTGATGTCGGAGGCCGAGCCACCCATGCCCGAGGAGGGCTGGTGCATCATGATCCGGGCGTGGGGCAGGGCGTAGCGCTTGCCCTTGGTGCCGGCGCAGAGCAGGAACTGGCCCATCGAGGCCGCCAGGCCCATGCCCACGGTCGCCACGTCGTTGGGGATGTAGTTCATCGTGTCGTAGATCGCCATGCCGGCGTCGACCGAGCCGCCGGGGCTGTTGATGTGGAGGAAGATGTCGGCCTCCGGGTCCTCCGCGGAGAGCAGGAGGAGCTGCGCGCAGATCGCGTTGGCGTTCTGGTCGCGCACCTCCGAGCCGAGGAAGACGATGCGCTCACGGAGGAGGCGCTGGTAGATGTGGTCGTCGAGGCCATACATCCCACCGGCGCCGTTCATCTCGGGCGAGAGGGCTGGGCTGGAGTTCTGGTTCACGCTGGCGACACTAGCCGGAAGGACGGACACTTCCACGCGCTGACCCACCCTGTTCGCCCACAGCGGATTCAGCGCCGCACGCTCACCCGAGCGCGACCTCCTCCAGCACCTCGCGGAAGACCCGCCACCGCTCGGGGCCCACCTGCGCGGCCCACGCCTCGTCGCACGCCCTCAGCACGGCGGCCGAGCGAGCGAGGGCGTCACGGCCGGCGTCGGTGATGCGTACGACGCGGGCGCGGGCGTCGTGGTCGGCGACGGCCACGTCCACCATGCCGAGCGCCTCGAGCTGGCGGACGAACTGGCCGCACCCCTGGGTGGTCATCTCGGCGCACTCGGCCAGCTCGCTGATCGTCATCCCCTCCTGCGGCAGCCACTCCAGCACGCGCAGCTGGGAGGGCCGCAGCTCGGGCGCCTCGGCGGCCAGCCGCTCGCGCAGCCGCCCGAAGACCATCCCCATCAGCATGGGCAGGTGCGGACGGGCCGCAGGAAGCCTCTTGACGCCAGTCATGAAAGCAACTTACCTTCTATGACCATGAAAGCAACTTTCACGCCTTCCTCCGGGGTGGACCGGCGTGAGGTGCTCGGCGCCGACGACGTCACCGACGCCGAGCTCGAGGCGATGGTCGCCGACCTGTGGGGCGTGCCGACGGTGCGGCTGCGCGACTCCACGGCCGAGCCCGTCGCCTACGACGTCCCCTCGATCCTCACCGGCGCACGCACGTGGGTGCGCGGCCACGCCGACACCGGTGAGGACTCGGGCGCCGCTGCTCGGGAGTTCACGCTGTTCGTCAAGCGGGTGCACAGCTGGCGCCACTCCCCCGCCTTCGCCGGCGTACCTCCCGAGATCGGCGAGTGGGCGGCCGCCTCGCTCCCGTGGCGCGCCGAACCGCTGGTCTACGCCTCCGACCTGTGCGAGCGGCTCCCCGAGGGGCTGACGATGCCGCGCGGGCTGCGGGTCGAGGAGCGTCCCGACGAGACCGCGACGATCTGGATGGAGGCCGTCGCCGCCGACGACGTGGCCTGGGACTCCGACGACAGCGTCCGCGCTGCGCGCCTGCTGGGACGGCTCTCCGCCAGCCGCGCGGTCGCGGACCTCGCCGCGATCGACCCGCAGCCCTGGCACGTCGAGAGCTTCGTCGCCGGCCGACTGGCCTACACCGTGCTCCCCGGCCTGCACGACGACGCCACGTGGCGCCACCCCGCCGTCGCCGCGCACTTCGGCGACGTCCGCGACGGACTCCTGGCGGCAGCACGCCACCTCGACGTGCTCGCGCAGGAGTTCGCCTCCTCCCGCCACCTCGCCTCCCACGGCGACGCCTGCCCCAACAACCTGCTGCGCCGCGCGGACGATGTGGGATTCACGCTGATCGACTTCGGCTTCTGGCGACCCCAGCCGGTCGGCTTCGACCTGGCCCAGCTGCTGGTCGGTGACATCCAGATCGGACGGCAGGATGCCGACGACCTGCCCGAGCGTGCCGCCGCGTGCGTGGCGTCGTACGCCGCCGGGCTCGCCGACGAGGGCCTCGACGTCTCGCTGGCGGAGGTGCGACGTGGCCACGCAGTCAGCCTGGTGCTGTTCAACGGCCTGCCGAGCCTGCCGCTCGAGCGGCTCGACGACCCCGACGAGGCCGCGCTGGACCACTGGTCGCGGCAGCGCGCCGCGATCGCCCGCTACTCCCTCGACGTCCTGGCCAGCACCGAGCCCGGGTAGACGACGACCGGCGCCCACCCCGGGAGGGTGGACGCCGGTCGAGGAGCGGAGCCGGTCAGGCCTCGTCGGACTCGTCGGCGCTCTCGTCCGTGCTCGTCTCGGTGCTCGTCTCGGTGCTCTCCGCGACGGGCTCCGCGCCGATGGTGCCGTCGGGGCGGAGGTTCTTGAGCTCGACCACGTTGCCCGAGGCGTCCTTGACGGTCGCCGCCTCGACGATCGTGGCCAGCGCCTTGCCGCGCAGGATCTCCTGCACCAGCTCGGGGATGTGGTTGTGCTCGAACATGTGGTTCGCGAACTCCTGCGGGTCCTGCCCGGACTGCTGGGCGCGGCGCACGAGGTGCTCGGAGAGCTCGGCCTGGTCGATGCCGAACTCCTCCTTCTTGGCGATCTTGTCGAGGATGAACTGGGCGGCTACGGCGTCGCGGACCCGACGCTCGAGGTCGGCCTCGAACTCGTCCTGGGTCTGGCCCTCGTCCTCGAGGTACTTCTCCATGGTGATGCCGGCGAAGCCGAGCTGCTGCTCGACGTTCTGGCGACGGGCGTTGAGCTCGTCGGTGACCATCACCTCGGGGAGCGGGATGGAGACCTTCTCCAGCAGGGCCTCGAGGACCGCGTCACGGGCGGCGGCGGCCTGCTCGAGGCGCTTGCCGCGACCCAGGCGCTCGCGCACGTCGGCGGTGAGCTCCTCGGCGGTGTCGAACTCGGAGGCGAGCTGCGCGAACTCGTCGTCGTACTCCGGCAGCTGCTGCTCCTGCACGGCCGTGACCTTGACGGTCACCTGGACGGGCTCGCCGACCAGGTCGCCGCCGGCGAGCTCGGAGTCGAACGTCGCGTCGTCACCGGCGGAGAGGCCGACGAGGGCCTCGTCGAGGCCGTCGATCATGCCGCCGCGGCCGACCTTGTAGGACATGCCGGTGACCTCGCCGCCCTCGACGGTCTCTCCGCCCTTGGCAGCGACCAGGTCGATGGTGACGAAGTCGCCGTCGGCGGCCGCGCGCTCGACCGGGACGAGGGTGCCGAAGCGCTCACGCAGGGCCTCGACCTGCTCGTCGACGTCGGCGTCGCTGATCTCGACGTCGTCGACGCTGGCCTCGAGGCCGTCGTAGGAGGGCAGCTCGAAGTCGGGCTTGACGTCGACCTCGGCAGTGAACTCGAGGGACTCGTTGTCCTCGAACTTCGTCACCTCGATCTCCGGCTGGGCCAGCGGCTCGAGGTCGTGCTCCTGCAGGGCGGCCATGTACTGCTGCGGGACGACGGCGTTGATCGCCTCGTCGAGGACCGGGCCGCGGCCGACCTGGCGGTCGATGACCGCCGGCGGGACCTTGCCCCGGCGGAAGCCCGGGACGTTGATCTGCTTCGCGATCTTCTGGTACGCCGCGTCGAGGCTCGGCTTGAGCTCCTCGAAGGGCACCTCGACGGTCAGCTTGGCCCGGGTGGGGCTCAAGGTCTCGACGGCGCTCTTCACAAATGTCTCCTGATGCTGAAGGTCTGTGGGTGGACCACACGGGGAAAGTGCGGCAGCGCCCGGACAGGGAGCCCGGCGGCCGCAAACCTCGCCAGTCTATCGACGGCGCGCGCACAGGCCGAATCACGCCCGGAGGACCCCTCCACCGCGTGACGGGTGGGGTTGGAGTCGGCTGGTGGGTCGGGGCGACAGGACTCGAACCTGCGGTCTCCTGCTCCCAAAGCAGGCGCGCTAGCCACTACGCTACGCCCCGCCAAACGGGCCCGACGAGCTCCGGACGGAGACGTCACAGCCTGCTTGGAGCGGATGACGGGAATCGAACCCGCGTAGCCAGTTTGGAAGACTGGGGCTCTACCATTGAGCTACATCCGCGTGCATGCCGACGACGTGGTCCCGCCGGTGCGGGTGTCATGGTGCCACACCCGCGAACGCGCGCTCCAACCCGGCTCCAACCCGACTCCAACCCGACTCAGCGCCGGTGCACCAGGAGCAGCGCGCGGTCGTCGTTGCGCGACCCGAGCGCCTCGACGAGGCGCGTGGCGCCGCCCTCGAACTCGCCCCGCAGCAGCCGCTCGGCCTGGCCGAGCATCCGGTCGATGCCGAGCGCGATGTCACGGTTGCGGGTCTCGACCATGCCGTCGGTGTAGAGCAGCAGGGCGTCACCGCGGCGCATCTCCCCCGAGACCGCGGGGAAGCTCGCCCCGTCGATGAGGCCCAGGATCGGCCCCTCCGAGTCCAGCACCTCCCAGCGCCCGGACCCGGCGTGGCGCAGGGCCGCTGGGGGGTGGCCGGCGCTGCGGATGTCGTAGTGGCCGGTCGTCAGGTCGAGCGAGAGGTGGATCGCGGTGGCGAACCCCTCGTCCCAGTCCTGCTGGAGCAGGAACCGGTTGGCGCCGTCGAGGAACTCACTGGGCGGCAGGGCGCTCAGCAGCCCGCCCAGGGCGCCGCACAGCAGCAGGGCGCGGGTGCCGGCGCCCTGACCCTTGCCGGAGACGTCGACGACGGCCACCTCGAGGCGGCCCTCGACCCGCGAGGCGACGACGAAGTCACCGGCGAACGGGGTGCCGCCGGCCGACCTCAGCTCGCTGGCGGCGTACCACTCCGCGGGCAGGTCGGGGATGCCTCCCTGGCGCAGGATCCGGTCGCGCAGGTCGACGAACATCATCTCGCCCTGGATGCCCGCCACGCCGAGGCGCGTCCGGCGGAACGACGACAGCAGCACCACGAACCCGAGGCCGAAGATGATGGCCACGGTGAGCGCGACCCGGAGGTCGATCTCCTCCTGGGTCGGCACGACCAGCGCCAGCACGAGCAGCACGAACACCACGAACCACGGCAGCTGCCGGGGACCGAGCACCAGGCTCGAGAGGACCAGCGGGACGAGCAGGCTGACGAGCGGCACGCTCGGGTCCAGCAACCAGATGGCGAGGCCGATGAGCACCGTCGCCGAGACGAGCAGGACGAGGGTCCGCGAGCCGCGCGGGACGAGCCGGTTGGCGGCGGCGTTGAGCGATGGAGAACTCATCCCCGAGCCCCTCCTGCTCTCCCGGTCTCCTTGGTGGCAGATCGTACGGCCCGGGAGCGGAACTTCGGTTGGCATCGGGGACACCAGAACGTGTTGCGTCCGACGAGCTCGCCGGTGCGCACGGTCGAGCCGCACACCAGGCACGGCTGCGACGTACGACGGTAGACGTAGACCTCGCCCCCGTGGTCGTCCTTGCGAGGCCGGCGTCCCATCGCCTCGGGCGTGTGCTCGGGACGCACCGTGTCGATCCGGCCGGTGCGCACGCCCTCGGTCATGAGCTCGACGAGGTCGGCCCACATCGCCCGCCACTGACCGCTGCGCAGGGTGTTGCCGGGGCGCAGCGGGTGGATGCGGTGCCGGAAGAGCACCTCGGCGCGGTAGACGTTGCCGACCCCCGCCAGCACCTTCTGGTCCATCAGCAGGTCGCCGATCGCCCGCGGGCTCGCCGAGATGCGGCGCCAGGCCCGGTCGGGGTCGGCGTCGGGGCGCAGCGGGTCGGGACCGAGCCGGCCCAGGATCTCGGCGCGCCGCCCGGCGCCGACGAGGTCGCAGACGATCGCGCCGCGCAGGTCGGCGTACGCCGTCGGACGCGCGTCGTCCGGGCCGTCCAGCGTGACCAGGCGCAACCGCACCGCCCCCACCGGAGCGGGCACCGCGGCGGCGCTCGCGTGCACGTCGAATTGACCGATCAGGCCGAGGTGGACGTGGACGAAGCGCTCCCCCTCGAGCTCGAGGAACAGGTGCTTCCCGGCGGAGTCGGCACCGACCACGCGCGACCCGTCGAGCTGCTCGGCGTCGGCGGCGAAGCGGCCCTGCGGCGACGACACCCGGACCCTCCGGCCCGCGAAGGCGGCGCTGAGGTCGTCGGCCAGCTTGCGAAGGGTGTGTCCCTCAGGCATCCGCGTCGTCGGGGGACGCCTCGGAGCCGGGACCGCGCAGGGCAGACTCCGGCAGCGGAGGCAGCTCGCCCGACTCGTCGTAGGTGGTGAGCTGGCCGATGCGGCGCACGTGGCGCTCGTCCTCGGAGAAGGGCGTGGTCAGGAAGACCTCGACGAACCGGGTCATGTCGTCCACCGGGTGCATTCGGCCGCCGACCGAGACGACGTTGGCGTCGTTGTGCTCGCGGGCCAGCGTCGCCGTCTCCTCCGACCAGGCCAGGGCGCACCGGATGCCCTCGACCTTGTTGGCCGCGATCTGCTCGCCGTTGCCGGAGCCACCGATCACGACACCCAGGCTGTCGAGGCCCTCGGCGCGGTCGGCCGCGACCCCCTCGGCCGCCCGGAGGCAGAAGCAGGGGTAGTCGTCGAGGGCGTCGTAGACGAACGGACCGTGGTCGACGGCCTCGTAGCCGTGGTCCACCAGCCAGGTCATCAGGTGGTCCTTCAGCTCGAGGCCGGCGTGGTCGGAGCCCAGGTGAACGCGCATGGGGAGGAGTTTGGCAGAGCCGGCCCGTGAGGATCGAGGCGGATGACCGTGGGCTGTGGACACACCCGAGGCGCGGGCGTCGTCCAGGTGCCCGGCGCATCCACGATCACGCTCCCGCTGTTGACCTCTGACTCCTACCGCGGGATACTCGAACACACGTTCGATCGCTCGGAGGGTTCGATGTCAGGTGGAGCAGAGGAGCAGGTGTGGCAGGCAGACGACCTGCACGCGCTGGCTGACCTCCTTGCCGACCTGGCGCCCGCCACGCTGGGCCCTGACCTGCTCGACCAGCTCGAAGGCCTCGAGCTGATCAAGTCCG
Organism: uncultured Nocardioides sp.; assembly: GCF_947488025.1. Classification (GTDB taxonomy): domain Bacteria; phylum Actinomycetota; class Actinomycetes; order Propionibacteriales; family Nocardioidaceae; genus Nocardioides. The sequence goes on from NZ_CANKYS010000002.1 coordinate 608,579, forward strand.
CAGCCGCGGCCGCCGAGGCGATCGTGGCGGCCACCTTCGCCGATGCCGCCGACAGCGAGGACGTACCGGTCGGCGGCCGGCGTACGCCCCCGCGCGCGATGTCGGTCGGCGCCGAGGTGGCGCTCGCCACCCTGGCCAGTCCCTACGCCGGCGAGCAGCGGGTGCTGCTGTCCCGCCGCCTGCGTGACCACCTCCCGCTGACGCTGGCAGCGCTGCGTCGGGGCGAGCTCACCGAGGACCGGGCGTTCACTGTCGCGCGCGAAGTCGCCCACCTCGCCCCCGAGCAGCGCCTGCGCGTCGACGACGACCTGGCACCACGACTGGCCGGTCTCGGCGACATCCGTCTCCGCGACGCCGTGCGTCGGTCCTGCCTCACCCACGCCGCCGAGTCCGAGACCCGGCGTTGCCGGCGGGCACGCGCCGACCGGCGGGTCACCTCGCGCCGTCTCGACGACGGCACCGGCCAGCTCGTCGCCACCCTCCCCCTCGAGGTCCTGGCCGCGGTCCGCGCAGCCCTCGACAACGCAGCCGCGACCGCGCGAGCCGAGGGCGACGACCGCACCGCCGGCCAGGTCCGCGCCGACACCCTCGCCGCGCGGATCACCGGCGACCAGAGCGTGACCGAGGCCGTCGCGGTCCGCGTCAACCTCGTCATCGGAGTCGAGTCACTGTTCGGCGACGGCACCGAGCCCGGTCAGGTCACGGGAGCCGGACACCTCCCTGCCGCCCTGTGCATCGACCTGGTCCGCCGCGCCAGCAACGTCGCGAAGGCCACCCTCCGGCGGCTCTTCGTCGCGCCCGCCGATCGGGCGCTGGTCGCGATGGAGTCGACGAGCCGCCGCTTCGACGGCCTGCTTGCCGAGTTCCTCGATCTCCGCGACGGCGGCACGTGCCGCACCCCCGGCTGCAGCGCCGCCATCCGCCACCACGACCACGTCACCCCCGCTGCCGACGACGGCCCGACCGCCGCGCACAACGGCCAGGGCCTCTGCGAGCGCTGCAACTACGTCAAGGAGTCCCCTGGGTGGACCTCCTGGGTCGCCGACCCGGGAGACGCCCACCTCCACCAGGTCCACGGCGTCACCGAGCACCTCCGCATCACCCGCTCCACCTCACCACCACTCCCGGGAGGCCCCGCGGGTTCCGTCGGCTACTCGCCCTACGAGCTCCGGCTCGCCAGCAACTACACCCTGGCCTCGTAGTCCGGTCGGCCGATCATCGCCACACGAAATACGAAGAACCGCACCAACCCGGTGCCCAGGTTCGCGGCGATGAGGACGACCACCTCCTGCGGGCGCGACGGCTGGGCGACAAGGGTGTCGAGCAGCCACAAGGAGCCTGCCGTCACGGCCAGGCTGAAGCCCAGGAGCGCGAGCCCGAGCGCCTGGTGCTGCACAGTCCGGTCCGTGCCACGGACCCCGAAGGTGACGTAGCGATGCCCGAACGTTCCAGCGATCGTCGACAGGATGAGCGCGAGAGCGTTCGCGGGCTGCGCGCTGAGGTGCTCGCGGAGGACGAGGTAGAGCAGTCCGTAGAGCACGTTGAAGGCAGCGCCCACGCTCGCAAAGACGACCAGCTGCACGAAGACCGGCCGTCGACGCGCCGTCGCGCCGGTCAGGACCTCAGCGCTCACCCGTGGCACCGACACTCATGAGGTGCGTGACACGGCATGGCGGACATCCTGCCCGAGTGCGAAGCCGTTCGTCAGCCGGCGAAGGCGGCGCGACCCTGCATGGCGGAGGTGCCGAGGTCGGACTTCACCAGGGCCTGACCGCTCTCGACGGCGTCGATCCAGGCGTCGGTGGTGGCGACGGCGGCGAAGTTGGACTGGAGCAGCACGAGCAGCGTGTCGTGCAGCTGCTCGGCCGACACCTTGCCGGCCTCGTTGGCGAGGTGGATGGCACCGGTGGCGTCGGACAGGACCTCAGCCGCCAGCCCGAGCTCCTCGGCCGCGGCGGCCGTGGCGATGTCGCAGTTGTTGGTCATGAAGCCGACGATCGTGATCGTGTCCACTCCCTGCGCGGCGAGCCAGGCGGCGACGTCGGTGCCGGCGAACACGCTGGACTTGTCCTTGGTGACGCGCTTGTGCCCGGGCTGGACGCGGCTGGCGATGTCGGGGTGCAGCTCCCAGCTGGGCGAGCCCTCGGCGAACACGGGGGCACCCTCGGGCAGCTGGTGCTGGACGACGACGACAGGCAGGTCCCGAGCCGCCGCGAGGTCCATGACGCGCGTGACGTTGGTCAGCGAGGCCTCACGGTCCGGGTGCTGGACCTGAAGGATGCCGTCGACGTACTCCTGCTGGACGTCGACGACGATGAGGGCGCGGCGGGGGGTGGTCATGGCGGGTCTGCCTCCTGGTGCTCGGGTCGGCGCCGCTCGTCGGCGCCTGTCCTCCCAGCCTCGCCGGCGAGCCGGGGGTAGCGTGAGTGGCACAGAAGACGCCTTTCGATGAGATCAGGACAGCATGCGCATCGCCGTGCACGCCTTCGACGGCATCACGATGTTCCACCTCTCCGTGCCGCTGCTCGTCTTCGGCGAGGTCACCCGGCAGGGCCTCGCCGACGGCTGGAGGGTGCAGGTGTGGACCGAGGACGGCCACGGCGTCCGGACCGTGGAGGGCCTGCGGGTCGACGACGTCAACGGTCCCGACGTCCTCGAGGAGGCGGACCTGGTGGTGTTCCCGTCGTGGCACACCGACTTCCGCCCGACCTCCGACGAGCTGTCCCGGCTGGTGGCACGGGCACACCAGCGCGGGGCACGTGTGGTCGGCCTGTGCCTCGGCGCGTTCCCTGTCGTCGACAGCGGCGTGGTGGGCGAGCATACGGTCGTCACCCACTGGGCCGCCGCCTCCTCGTTGGAGGACCGCCGGGCGTCGACCACCGTCGACGCGTCCTCGCTCTACCTCGACCACGGCGACGTGCTCACCTCGGCCGGAACGGCCTCGGCCATCGACGCGTGCCTGCACGTGGTGCGCGCCGAGCTGGGGTCTGCCGCGGCGACGACCGTCGCACGCCACCTCGTGGTCGCTCCCCACCGCGAGGGAGGGCAGGCGCAGTACGTCGAGCGTCCGATCCCCGGCCCGGAGAAGGGCGGCCAGCTCGGTCCGACGCTGGACTGGGCGTTGGCCAACCTCGACGCGGACCTCGGTGTCGAGGCACTTGCCGGGCGTGCCGGAATGAGCCGCCGCAACTTCAACCGACGCTTCCTCGAGGTCACCGGCGCCACGCCTGCGCGGTGGGTCCTTGCCCGCCGGCTCGACCGGGCGCGCGGACTCCTGGAGAACACCGACTGGTCGATCGAGCGCGTCGCTCGCGAGTGCGGTTTCGCCAGCACGGTCACCTTCAGGCAGAACTTCGCGTCCGCCTTCTCCACGACGCCCACGTCGTACCGCAAGCGGTTCGAGACCTCCTGATCGTCCATCGGACCGCAGCCATGATCGCCGGAGGCGACAGGCTCAGGCAGTCGTGAGGTGCTGGTCGAGCCAGCCAGCGACCTGGCGTACCAGCGGCTCGGAGGCGGTGAAGGTCGCGTGCCGCCAGAAGCCGTGGGTCTGGCCGAGGCAGCGGATGCCGACGACCTCGACGCCCGCCTCCGCGATCCGCCGGGCGAGCTCCTCCCCCTCGTCTCGGAGCGGGTCGGCCTCCGCCGTGGCGACGAAGGTCGGCGGCAGGGTGTGCAGGCGCGCGGAGAGCAGCGGGGCGAGGTCGGGGTCGTCGTAGTCGGCCTCGGTGCGGGCGTACTGCTCCCAGTACCAGGTCGCCTCCGCAGGGTCGAAGCCCGACGCGGCCCCCAGCTCCCAGGACGGGAAGGCGGTGCGCGGGTCGAGGAAGGGATATATCAGCGCGACCGCGGCGAAGAAGCCCGGGTTGCGCAGGGCGGCGACGACGGCGAGGTTGGCGCCCGCCGAGTCGCCGTGGGCGGCGTACGGCCCGGGCGGGCCCTCACGGCGCAGCCAGCCGACGACGGTGTCGAGGTCGTCGGGCGCAGCGGGGAACGGGTGCTCGGGCGGCTGGCGGTAGTCGACGCTCAGCACCGCCCGGCGGCCGCGGTTGGCCATGCGCCGGGAGATGCCGTCGTGGACGTCGATGTCGTTGAGCACGAACCCACCACCGTGGGCGTGGACGACCAGCCCCGGGAGCGGGTCGGCCGGCACGTAGAGCCGGCAGCGGACCCCGTCGGCATCGACGTCCTCGACGGAGGCGACGTCCTCCCGCGGCTGGCGGAGGTTGACGCGTCGTACGTCCTCGCGGTGGGCGGCGAGGTCGAAGCCGGGCGCGCCGAGGTCGACGCCGGCGTCGGCCTCGACGGCCGCGCGGACCTCGGGGTACATCACGACGGACGCACGATCTTGAGGTTGAAGTCCGCGGTCCCGAGGGCGCCCATCAGCCGCAGCCACAGCGGCAGCCACATCTCCGTCCCCCGCGCGGTCTCGATCCCGCCGAGGTCGATCACGTCGCGGTGGCCGAGCTCGTTGAGCAGGCCGGTGACGAGCCGCTTCGCGTCGTCGTCGTCCCCGCTGACGAACACGCTGGTCGGCTCGGGCAGGCGGTCGGGGTGGACCATCAGCTCGGCCGTCAGCGTGTTGAGCGACTTGACCACGCGGGTGTCGGGGAACGCCCGCTGCAGCTGCTCGGCCAGGGAGTCGGTGTCCTTCACCACGAGGGTCGGTGGGAAACCGGCGGAGAAGTCGAGCGGGTTGGAGACGTCGAGGAGGACGGCTCCGGCCAGGTCGCCGGCATGCGTGAGCAGGTCGAGCGCAGCGGCGCCGTTGCCGGCGTGCACGACGAGGTCAGCCCCGGCGGTGGCCTCGGCGAACGTCATGAGCGGGACGCCCGGCAGGTCGGTCCACCCGTCGCGGGCGCGGGTGGCCGAGGGGTCGCGGGTGCCGAGGCGTACGCCGTGCCCGAGCTCCGCCAGTCGCGGGGCGATCGTGCGACCCACCATCCCGGTGCCGAGGACTGCGACCTGCATGACGACCTCCTGGGGGTGCGGGACGAGACGGGTCGGGTCAGGTGGGTGGGTCAGCGCGCCATCAGCGCGTCGAGGGCGACGGCCACGGCGGCTGCCACCCGGAAGTCCACACGCTGGTCGGGCACGGTGACGCGGTAGCGGTCGCCGAGGGACATCTTGCGCTCGACGGAGAAGAGCGGGCTGCCCGTCGGGTCGACGAAGTCGAAGTGGATCGGGATGAAGTCGAGCTCGGTGAAACGGCGCAGCAGCCCGGCCACCTGGTTGCGCTCGCGCCCGGTGCCGGTGAAGCCCGGGCCCTCGACGTGGAAGGTGGAGCGCATCAGCGAGGCGCCGAAGTCCTTCTTGAAGTAGCCGATCTGCGCGCCGGACTCGTCGGTGATGTCGTAGCCGGCGTTGAGGTCGAGCTTCTTGCGGGCCTTGAAGCCGAAGACCGCACGCTGCTTGCCGGCGTCGGCGAAGAAGGTGACCTGCTCCTTGAACGCCATCCGCTTCTGCTCGGCGAGCGCCATCAGCCGGGTCGGGGTGCCGGACTCGTCGGACTCCGAGACCTCGTAGCGGTTGACCATCAAGGTGAGCTTCTGCTTCACCACGAAGTGCGGCAGGTACATCTCGGCAGCCGTCTCGGCACTCATCGCGAGAGCTCCTCCTCGACGACCGACGGGTCGAGCTTGGTGAAGACGGGCGTCGGCTTGTCGACCTTGGCCCCGACGACGACCGGTCGCGACTCCCAGGACGGCGTCGAGGTGTAGTCGCCGGTGATGACCGCGTACGAGGTGTGGCCGGCGCCGTTGCCGGGCTCGAGCTCCTCGACCTGCTCGATCCGCGGCATCGGCATGAGCTCGCCTTCGCCGCCGAGCACCGCGTGCACCTTGTTGGCCGAGTGCGGCAGGAACGGTGAGAGGAGCGTGTTGCAGTCGCTCACGCACTGGGCCGCGACGTGCAGGACGGTGCCGAGACGCTCACGCTGCGAGTCGTCCTTCATCTTGTAGGGCTCGGTGACGGTGAGGTACTTGTTGACCTCGCCCACCACCCGCATCGCCTCGGCGATCGCGGCCCGCAGGCGGTGCTTCTCCACCAGGCCGCCGACGGTCGCGAAGCCGTCACGCACGGTCGCGAGCACCTGCTCGTCGACGTCCTCCAGGGGTCCGGCCGCCGGGATCTCGCCGAAGTTCTTGGCGATCATCGTCGCGGTGCGGTTGACCAGGTTGCCCCAGCCCGCGACGAGCTCGGAGTTGTTGCGGGTGACGAAGTCGGCCCAGGTGAAGGCGGCGTCGGACGTCTCGGGCCCGGCGGCACAGATGTAGTAGCGCAGCGGGTCGGGGCCGTAGCGGGCGAGGAAGTCACCGACGTAGATGACGTTGCCGCGGCTGGTGGAGAACTGGGTGTCGCCGAAGGTGAGGAACTCGCTGGAGACCACCTCGGTCGGCAGGTTGAGCGTGCCGTAGGCACCGGGCTCGCCGCCCCGGTCGCCCTCGCCGTTGTAGGCGAGCAGCTCGGCCGGCCAGATCTGGGAGTGGAAGACGATGTTGTCCTTGCCCATGAAGTAGTAGGTCAGGGCATCCGGGTCGTTCCACCACTCGCGCCACTTCTCGGGCTGACCCAGACGGCGGGACCACTCGATCGAGGCGGAGAGGTAGCCGATGACCGCGTCGAACCAGACGTAGAGCCGCTTGGTCGGCTGGTCCTCCCAGCCCGGGACCGGGATGCCCCAGTCGATGTCGCGGGTCATCGCCCGCGGCCGGATCTCCTTGAGGATGTTCTGGCTGAACTTGATGACGTTGGGGCGCCACAGGCCGGTCGCCTCGCGCTGGTCGAGCCACTCCCCCAGGGCGCCCGCGAGCGCCGGCAGGTCGAGGAACCAGTGCTGCGTGTCCTTGAACTCCGGCGTCTCCCCGTTGATCTTCGAACGCGGGTCGATCAGGTCGGTCGGGTCGAGCTGGTTGCCGCAGTTGTCGCACTGGTCACCGCGCGCTGCGGCGTACTTGCAGATGGGGCACGTCCCCTCGATGTAGCGGTCGGGGAGGGTGCGGCCCGTGGAGGGACTGATCGCCGTCTTCGTCGTCTGCTCGACCATGTAGCCGTTGCGGCGGCAGGTCTCGAACATCTCCTGCACCACCGCGTAGTGGTTGCCGGTGGTGGTGCGGGTGAAGAGGTCGTAGGAGAGGCCGAGGCCGCACAGGTCGTCGACGATCACCTGGTTGTACTTGTCGACCAGCTCGCGGGCGGGCACGCCCTCGTTGTCGGCCAGCACCAGGATCGGCGTGCCGTGCTCGTCGGTGCCGCTGACCATCAGGACGTCGTGCCCCGCCATCCGCATGAACCGGCTGAACACGTCGGAGGGCACGCCGAAACCGGCGACGTGGCCGATGTGGCGCGGGCCGTTGGTGTACGGCCAGGCGACGGCAGACAGGACACGAGTCATGGGCGCAAGCCTAGTGACCGGTCGCGACCCGGTTTCGAGCCGGTACGACCCGGGTCGGCCGACGGCCTAGGGTGGCGCCGACCCGACGGTGGGAGGTGACGTGTCGATCGACCTGGTGCTCATGCTGTCCCTGGCCGTCGGCGGCGGCCTGCTGGCCCACGCGGTGCGGCTGCCGCCGATGGTCGGCTTCCTGGCGGCGGGCTTCGCCCTGGCCGCCATGGGTGTCGACGGCACGCCCGCTCTGGATGCGGTGGCGGACGTCGGCGTGATGCTGCTGCTGTTCGCCATCGGCCTCAAGCTGGACGTCCGGGTGCTCGGCCGACGCGAGGTGCTGGGTGTCAGCCTGGTGCACGCCCTCCTGAGCACCGTGCTGGCGCTGACCGTGCTGGCGGCCGCAGGCGCCGTCGGCGTCGGCCTGCTCGCGGGGGCGGAGCGCACCGACCTGGTCCTCGTGGCCGTGGCCCTGTCGTTCTCCAGCACGGTGGTCGCAGTGAAGCTGCTGGAGGAGCAGAACGCCACACGCTCGCTCCACGGGCGCACCACGATCGGGATCCTGGTGGTGCAGGACCTCGTCGCGGTCGTCCTCATGGCAGCCGTCGGCGGCGAGGCACCGCACTGGTGGGCGCCCGCCCTGCTCCTCCTCGTGCCTGCCTCGTGGCCGGCGCGGCGGCTGCTGACCCGGCTCGAGCACGGCGAGCTGCTTGCCCTCGTCGGGGTGACGCTCGCGGTGGTCCCCGGCTACGCCCTCTTCGATGCGGCCGGCCTCGAGGGCGACGTGGGCGCCCTGGCGATCGGGTTACTGCTGGCCTCGTCCCCGCGCGCCGAGGAGCTGGCCAAGTCCATCTTCTCGGTCAAGGAGCTTCTCCTCGTCGCGTTCTTCCTGTCCGTCGGCCTGCACGGCGCCCCCGACCCCTCCAGCATCGTGCTCGCCCTGGCGCTGGTGGCGCTGGTCCCCCTCAAGACGGTCCTGTACGCGGTGCTGCTGCGCGCCTCCGGCTTCCGGATGCGCACCGCGACCCGCTCGGCCCTCTCCCTCGCCAGCCTCTCCGAGTTCGCGCTCATCGTCGTCGTGGCGGGCGTCGGCGCGGCCAACCTCGAGCCCGACTGGCTGGTCGTGATCTCGACCGCGGTCGCCATCAGCTTCGTCGTCACGACCGTGGCGAGCGCCGCCGTCGACCGCGTGTCGTCCGAGGTGTCCGGACGGGTGCCGGATCCCGTCCGGCTCCATCCCGAGGAACGACCCGTCGACCTCCGGCACGCCGACGCGCTCGTGCTCGGCATGGGGCGCCTCGGCCGAGCAGCGAGCCGGCGGCTCGTCGACGCGTACGGCCTGCGCGTCACCGGTGTCGACTCCGACGCAACGCGGGTGGACGACCTGCGCGCCGAAGGTCTTCACGTCGTCGAGGGGGACGCCACCGACCCCCTGTTCTGGGCACGCGTCAGGGACGAGGGCACCGTACGGCTCGTCGTCCTGGCGATGCCCTTCCACGGCAGCAACCTCGCGTCACTGGAGCAGCTGCAGCGCAGCGGCTTCGCCGGATCGGTCACGGCGGTGACGCGCTACGACGAGGAGATCGACGAGCTGGTGGAGCGCGCGGCCGTCGTCGGGCTGTACGACGCGGCGGGAGCGGAGCTGGCCGACCGTGCGGTGCGCACGGCCGACCCCGGGCTCAGCTGAAGTCGAGGTCTCCCGTGCGTGAGCGCTTCAGCTCGTAGAAGTAGGGGAACTTCGCGACGGCGACCGCACCGTCCCAGAGCTCACCGGCCTCCTCGCCGCGCGGGATCTTCGACAGCACCGGCCCGAAGAACGCCGAGCCGTTGATGTGGATGGTCGGCGTGCCGACGTCGTCTCCGACGGGGTCCATGCCTTCGTGGTGGCTCTTCGCCACGGCGTCGTCGAGGGACGCGTCGTCCCACGCCTCGATCAGGTCGGCGGGCAGGCCCACGTCGGCCAGCGAAGCGGCGATCGTCTCCTCCGACAGCTCCTCGCCGTTGTTGTGGCGGCGTGTGCCGATAGCGGTGTACCAGTCGCCGAGGGTCGCGTTGTCGTAGAGCTCGGCGATCTTGATCGCGACGCGCACCGGCTTCTCGGTGCCCTGGAGCATCTCGCGGTAGTCGGCGGGGATGTCCTTGTCCTTGTTGAGGTAGGCCAGAGACATCACGTGCCACTGCACGTCGATGTCGCGGACCTGCTCGACCTCGCGGATCCAGCGCGAGGTGATCCAGGCGAACGGGCAGAGCGGGTCGAACCAGAGGTCAGCAGTAGCCATGCCAGGCACAAGTGCCGCTCCAACTCTGGTATTCCACGACCTCGGTGGCAGGATGCCCGCATGCCTGGAACCAACCTCACCCGGGACGAGGCCGCCACCCGCGCCGCCCTCCTGGACGTCACGGCGTACACCGTCGACCTGGACCTGACGTCAGCCACCCAGCCGCAGGAGACCACCTTCGTCTCCACCACCACGCTCGAGTTCACCTGCCGCGAGCCTGGCGCGAGCACCTTCGCCGACCTGGTCGCCCCCAGCGTCCGCGAGATCACGCTCAACGGCCGCACCCTCGACCCCGCCACGGCGTACGCCGACAGCCGCATCGCGCTCGACGGCCTCGAGGCGACGAACACGCTCGTCGTGACCGCCGACTGCGCCTACTCCAACACCGGCGAGGGCCTGCACCGCTTCGTCGACCCGGCCGACGACAAGGTCTACCTCTACAGCCAGTTCGAGGTGCCCGACGCCCGCCGCGTCTTCACCACCTTCGAGCAGCCCGACCTCAAGGCCGTCTTCACCTTCAACGTCACCGCTCCCTCGCACTGGGTCGTGGTCTCCAACGCCGCGACGCCGGAGCCTGTCGAGGCCGAGCAGAGTGGCGCGTCGACCTGGCACTTCCCGACCACCAAGCGGATGTCGACCTACATCACCGCGATCGTCGCCGGTGAGTACCACGGCGAGTTCGACACCTACGAGGGCAAGTTCGGCACGATCCCCCTCGGCCACTACTGCCGCCAGTCGCTCAAGGAGCACATGGACACGGCCGAGCTGGTCAAGCTCACCAAGCAGAGCTTCGAGTGGTTCGAGGAGCAGTTCGACTACCCCTACCCGTTCGGCAAGTACGACCAGCTCTACGTCCCCGAGTACAACGCCGGCGCGATGGAGAACGCCGGCTGCGTGACGCTGCGCGACGAGTACCTCCCCCGCAGCCGCCAGCCGCGCTCGTTCTTCGAGTTCCGCGCCTCGGTGATCACCCACGAGATGGCCCACATGTGGTTCGGCGACCTGGTCACCATGAAGTGGTGGGACGACCTCTGGCTCAACGAGTCGTTCGCGGAGTGGGCCTGCTACTGGTGCGAGGCCAACGCCACCGAGTTCGACGACGCGTGGACCGGCTTCGCCAACGCTCGCAAGCAGACCGGCTACCGCGCCGACCAGCTGCCCTCGACCCACCCGATCGCGGCAGACAACGTCGACCTGCACGCGGTCGAGGTCAACTTCGACATGATCACCTACGCCAAGGGCGCCTCGGTGCTCAAGCAGCTCGTGGCGTGGGTCGGCATCGAGCCCTTCCTCGAGGGCCTGCGCGCCTACTTCAAGGAGTGGGAGTACGGCAACCCGGAGTTCAAGGACCTCCTCATGACCCTGGAGAAGTCCTCGGGCCGTGAGCTGCAGGGCTGGGCGCAGGAGTGGCTCCAGACGGCAGGCGTCAACACCCTCGCCCCGGCGTTCGAGCTCGACAGCGAGGGCGCGTACTCGTCGTTCTCCGTCGAGCAGTCGGCCCACGAGGACTGGCCGACCCTGCGTCGTCACCGCCTCGGCATCGGCCTCTACGACACGGTGTCCGACGGGAGCGGGAGCAGCCGGCTCGTGCGCCGCGACTACCTCGAGATCGACGTCGAGGGCCCGAGCACCGACGTGCCCGAGCTCGTCGGCGTGAAGCAGCCCGCGCTGCTGCTCCTCAACGACGAGGACCACGCCTACGCGAAGATCCGCCTCGACGAGCGGTCGCTGTCGACCGCGATCGAGTCGCTCTCCACCTTCGAGGACTCGCTGCCGCGGGCGCTCGTGTGGGGTGCCGCCTGGGACATGACCCGTGACGCCGAGATGCGCACCCGCGACTGGGCCGACCTGGTGCTCGCCAACATCGGCCAGGAGACCGACGCCTGGGCCGTGACCCGGATCCCGGCGTCCACCGCGCTCGCGATCAACTTCTACTCCGACCCCGCGCACCGCTCCGAGCTCAAGGCGACCTGGGAGAAGGGCCTGCGCGAGCTGCTGCTCGCCGCTGAGCCCGGCAGCGACCACCAGCTCACCTTCGCCCGGTCCTACGCTGGTGCCGCCCACAGCGACGCCGCGCTCGACGACCTCATCGGCCTGCTCGACGGGTCGTTCACGGTCGAGGGCCTCGCCATCGACCAGGACATGCGCTGGGTGCTGATCACGGCACTGGCCAAGCAGGGTCGTTTCGGCGACGCCGAGATCGACGCCGAGCTCGAGGTCGACAAGACCATCTCGGGCAAGGAGCAGGCGGCCGCCGCTCGCGCCGCCCAGCCGGCCGCGGAGGCCAAGGCCGCTGCGTGGGACGCGCTCCTCGACCCCTCGACGCCCAACGAGACGTCGCGCGAGATCGCGTTCTCGATCTTCCGCTTCGGCCAGGAGGACGTGCTGGAGCCCTACCTGGAGAAGTTCCTCGAGGCGTCGCAGACCCTCGTCGACACGCTGGGCTTCCACAAGGCCTCGACCATCCTGGAGTACGGCTTCCCCCGGCCGCTCGGCTCCGAGGCCACCCTCCGCCGCCTCGACGAGTGGCTCACCGACAGCACCGCGCCGATGCAGGCGCAGCGCTACGTCGGCGAGGCGCGCGCGGAGATCGCCCGCGCCCTGGCGGCGCAGCAGCACGACGCCCGCTGATCGGGCGCTTCCTGCCCGTCCGACGCACTGACCGGGCGCTTCCTGCCGCAACACGGACAGGAAGCGCCCGGTCGGCGTTCGTGACGGGCAGGAACTGCCCGGTCACGTGTGGTCGTCAGGCGTGGAGCGTGTTCTGCGGCCGGGCGTGCTCGGCGAGCATGGCGATGCCGCGCTGGAGCCCGACCAGCACGTTGCCGGCGGCGAACTCCGACGACATGGCCAGGACGGCGAGCTCGACCTCGGCGTCGCTGAGGTGGCGACGTACGTCACCGCCGGTGACGACCTCGACGACGCGGCGGCGCGGGTCGACCAGCACCAGCACGCTGCGGGCCGGCACCACGAGCCGGTTGTGGAGACGGGTCGCCCAGGCGCGGGTGTCGTCACCCTCGACGGGACCGACGTAGACGGAGAACTCGAACCGGCAGGTCTGCTCCGCGAGACGGATCGTCTTGTCGAGGGCCAGCCGGTCGGTCTCGCTCAGCACCTCACCAGCGGCCACTTGCGCCACCCGCCCGCGAGTCGTCACCGTCGGGCGCGGGCAGCTCGGCGACGCCCTGGCGGGGTCCGCCGATCCACTGGGCCTCGCCGGCCGAGTGGTCGGGCAGGAGCTTCTCGCCGCGGACCATGGCGGGCAGGTAGACCGCCAGGGCGATCAGCGCGAAGAGCAGGAGCGGGGCACCGAGGAAGATGCCGAGGGAGTGGAGCACGTCGAGGCCGGACTGCTCGGTCTGGCCTCCCCAGCCCTCGGGGACGTCGGCGTGGGCCGGGGTCGCGAGGAGCGCGAGCAGGGCGCCGCCGGTGAGGGCCGTGGCGCGTCGCGCCCGGCGGGCGCGCGTGCTGCGGGACGAGCGGACGGGGCTGACGTGCGTGGTCACGGGCAACAGCGTATCGCCCATACTGGCGGGCATGCCTCACCCCCTCACCGCCCCGATCATCGACGTGACCGAGGTCTCCGGGAGCGAGACCAACCCCTGCGACGAGGGCGAGAACCTCTGCGAGCTCACCTGGGACCAGACCGGCGACCCGACCCTCGCGACGGCCGTGGACTGGGTCGTCGGAAAGCCGTCGGCGCTGCTGGGACTGATCCTCATCGGGCTCATCGTCCGGTGGGTGCTCCACCGGCTCATCGACCGTGTCGTGAAGAAGGCCGAGCACGGGATGCTGCCCAACCGCGTCAGCCGCGCCATCTCCGGCGGTCGCATGGGGACGGCCCTCAACCTGCGCGAGGACCCCGGCTACACCCGACGTGTCCAGCGCGCCGCCACGATGGGCTCGCTGCTGAAGAGCATCGTCACGGGAGTCGTCCTCGTCGTCGTCACCTTGATGTTCATCTCCGAGCTCGGCTACGACATCGGGCCGCTGATCGCCAGCGCCGGCATCATCGGCGTGGCCATCGGCTTCGGCTCCCAGACGCTGGTCAAGGACTTCCTGTCCGGCATCTTCATGATCTTCGAGGACCAGTACGGCGTCGGGGACGAGGTCGACCTCGGCGAGGCCGTCGGCACCGTGGAGGCCGTCAGCCTGAGGGTGACGCGGCTGCGCGACGTCAACGGCACCGTCTGGTACGTCCGCAACGGCGAGATCCTGCGCGTGGGCAACATGAGCCAGAACTGGGCGCGCACCGTCCTCGACGTGAGCGTGGGGTACGGCGAGGACCTCGCACGCGTGCGGCGGGTCCTGGCCGACGTCGCCCACGACCTCTGGGAGGACGAGGACTTCAAGGGCCGCATCATCGAGGAGCCCTCGGTGTGGGGCGTGCAGGACCTCGGACCGGACGCCGTGGTCGTGCGGGTGGCGCTCAAGACGGCGCCCCTCGAGCAGTGGGCGGTCGCGCGTGAGATGCGCCAACGGATCAAGTACCGCTTCGACCACGAGGGGATCGAGATCCCCTTCGCCCAGCGCGTGCTCTGGATGCGCGACGGCGACCCGCGCGAGCCCCACGGCGACGCCGCGGACTCGCCCGCCACGGCGCCTGCCGGCACGCCGCCGGCCGATGGACCCGCCCGGGCCGAGGGACCCGCCTGAGCTCGCGGGCAGGGACCGGACACAATGGCCGGGTGACGACCACGTTCTACGACGAGATCGGCGGCGAGCCGACGATCCGCACGATCGTCCACCGCTTCTACGAGGGCGTGGCCGAGGACGAGCTGCTGCGCCCGATGTATCCCGAGGAGGACCTCGGCCCCGCGGAGGAGCGCTTCACGCTGTTCCTCATGCAGTACTGGGGCGGTCCGACGACGTACGGCGACACGCGGGGGCACCCCCGGTTGCGGATGCGCCACGCCCCGTTCAGCGTGACGCCCGAGGCAGCGCAGCGATGGCTGGTCCACTTCCGCGCCGGGCTCGACGAGGCCGACCTCAGCGAGGAGCACGACGCCAGGTTCTGGGACTACGTGACGCACGCGGCCCAGTTCATGGTCAACTCGATGGAGTGACCGCGGCGACCATCCCGCGGAACTCCTCGGGCACCGGCGCCGGCCTCCCGGTCGCGCTGTCGACGCACACGCCGACGACCTTCGCCCGGGCGAGCACCTCGTCGGAGTCACGCACGACGGACTCGAAGACGACCGACGTGCTGCCGATGTGCGAGACCCAGGTGGAGCAGTCGTAGGGCTCGGCGCGGAAGAGGATCGGGCGCCGGTAGTCGACGTCGGTCTGCGCGACGACGAGGTGGAAGCCCTGGCCCAGCTCGCGGCCGCTGGCCACCATGAGCTGGATGCGCGCCTCCTGGAAGTACTCGAAGTACTTCACGTTGTTGACGTGGCCGTAGACGTCGACGTCGCTGAAGCGGACGTGCACCGGGTAGTGCCCGCCCGGCACGTCGACGACCTCCGGCGCGGCCGGGGGCCGCACCGGCTCGTCCCGCTCAAGCAGCCGACCGAGCGACGCGCGCTCCTCCGGGTGGAGGCGGCGGGGTCGCTCGGTGGCGAAGACGTAGGGGGTGAGCACGGTCCGCGCTCGCAGGAAGACGGTGCGCTCCCCCGACTCGTCCTCCTCGAAGACCTCGTAGGCCATCGTGAAGCTCGCGGCGCGGATCTCGGTGACCCAGCACTCGATCGAGACCGGCTCGAAGCCGAAGGTCAGCGAGGCCACGTAGGTGACCTCGTGCCGGACCACCACGACACCCTCGGCCAGGTCCTCCGCACGGCTGTCGGGGGCGTGGGTGCGGAACATGTCCACCCGCGCCTCCTGGAGGTAGTCGACGTAGGTGACGTTGTTGACGTGGCCGAGCAGGTCGAGGTCGGCCCACCTCAGCGGGCAGCGGTAGAGATGGCGCACCCGACGATCGTCGCAGAAGCGGGCGCCCGAGGCGTGGCGGTGTCAGCCACTGGCCCGCCGGGCGGCACGGTCCTGCGTCAGGCGGCGAAGTGCAGGCGGCCGTAGTAGGTCGGGATGGACTCGCGACGCGCGATGCGGTCGGTGCGGGTCTCGCGGAGCGCGGCCGGGACGGCGACCAGGGCCAGGACGACGGCGGCGAGGGCGGCGACGCCGACGAGGGTCATGAGGGCGATGGCGATGGTGGAGTCGATGATCTGCATGGCGGTTCCTTTCTACGGGTGTAGAATTTCTACGTATGTAGAAGAGTACGCCACTCGCTGCGGGGCACAAGTCGCGCCGGTAGTGTCCTGGGTCACCGCGGTCCCGCCCCCGGACGGCGTACGAGGAGGAGAGCGTGAGCCACGCGCGTGAGGAGCTGTCACCGCGGCGCCGACAGATCCTGGCGGCGGCGACGACCGTGCTGGCGCAGCAGGGCAACCGCGGGCTCACCCACCGCGCGGTCGACCGTGAGGCGGGGCTGCCCGAGGGTAGTTCGTCGGCCTACTTCCGCACCCGCGACGCCCTGCTCCGCGCCCTGGGCGACGTCGTCGCGGACCGGCTGGCCGCCGACGTGGCCGCCCTGGGCGCCCGGCTCGCGTCGTGCCCCGGCGACCACGAGCGCGCCGTCGCGGAGGTCTCCCGGCTGTTCTCCCGGTGGCTCGGCGAGCCCGACCTGCTGGCCGCCCGGCTCGAGCTGACCGTCGCCGCGACCCGCGACCCGGCCCTCGCGAAGCGTTTCACGCAGTGGCGCGACGACCTCGTCGAGATGGTGCGCGGGGTGATGGAGGCGGCCGACGAGGACGGCGGCGCGTCGGCCGAGACCCTCGTCGCGGCGCTCGACGGCGTGCTGCTCGCGTCGCTCCTGCTCCCCCGGCGACGCCGTCGTACGTTCGTCAGCGGCAGTGTCGAGCAGCTCCTGGCGGGGCTCGGACCCAACCCGGCGCAGACCTGAGCCGACATCCCGCACTAGGGTGCGGAGAGACCGTGCAACCGCCGAGTAACCGGAGTTCTCCATGCCCGAGGCAGTGATCGTTTCCGCAGCGCGCACCCCCATCGGCCGCGCCAACAAGGGCTCGCTCAAGGACTTCCGTCCCGACGACCTCACCGTCCTCGCCGTGCAGGCCGCGCTGGACCAGGTCCCCGACCTCGACCCCCACGCCATCGAGGACCTGCTGCTCGGCTGCGGCCTGCCGGGCGGGGAGTCCGGCAACAACATGGCCCGCGTGGTGACCACCCTCCTCGGCCTCGAGGTCCCCGGCGCCACCGTCACCCGCTACTGCTCCTCGTCGGTGCAGACCACGCGGATGGCCTTCCACGCCATCAAGGCCGGCGAGGGCGACATCTTCGTCTCCGCCGGCGTCGAGACGGTCTCGCGCTTCGCGAAGGGGACGTCCGACCACCTCCCCGACACCCGCAACCCGCTCTTCACCGACGCCGGGGCCCGCACCGCCGAGCTCGCGAAGGGCGGCCAGGACTGGCACGACCCCCGCGAGGACGGCCAGCTCCCCGACATCTACACCGCGATGGGTCAGACGGCCGAGAACGTCGCGCGGATGCGCGGCCTGGACCGCAAGGAGCTCGACGAGTTCGCCGTCCGCTCGCAGAACCTCGCCGAGAAGGCCATCGCCGACGGCTTCTGGGAGCGCGAGATCACGCCCGTCACGACCCCCGACGGCACGGTCGTCACCCAGGACGACGGCCCGCGTGCAGGCGTGACGTACGACGCCATCGCCGGCCTCGACCCGGTCTTCCGTCCCGACGGCGTCGTCACGGCCGGCAACTGCTGCGCGCTCAACGACGGTGCGGCGGCGGTGGTCGTCATGTCCGACACCAAGGCCGCCGAGCTCGGCCTCGCCCCGCTGGCGCGCATCGTGTCCACCGGCGTGTCCGGCCTCTCCCCCGAGATCATGGGCCTCGGCCCGGTCGAGGCCACCAGGAACGCCCTGAAGTACGCCGGCATGGGCATCGACGACATCGACCTCGTGGAGATCAACGAGGCTTTCGCCGCCCAGGTCGTGCCGTCCTACCAGGACCTCGGCATCGACCTCGACCGGCTCAACGTCAACGGCGGCGCCATCGCCGTGGGCCACCCGTTCGGCATGACCGGCGCCCGCCTGCAGAACACCATGCTCAACAGCCTCGACTGGCACGACAAGACCACCGGCCTCATCACCATGTGCGTCGGCGGCGGCCAGGGCATGGCGATGATCCTCGAGCGGCTCTCCTGAGCCGTTCTGCGGCCTTCCCGCACTAGGCTTGCCCCATGACCGCGACAGGGGAGCCGCGCTGGCTCGGCGATGACGAGCAGCACTCCTGGCGTGCCCTGATGATGGGGATCACGCTGCTGCTCGAGCGACTCGACGACGACCTGCGCCGCGAGTTCAGCATGTCACTGGGCGAGTACGAGATCCTGGTCCGCCTGTCCGAGCGACCAGGCCGGGCGATGCGGATGGCGCAGCTCGCCGACGCGATGGCGCACTCGCGCAGCCGGGTCACCCACACGGTCGCCCGCATGGAGGCCGTCGGCTACGTCACCCGCGGCACCACACCCGAGGACGGCCGCGGCGTCGTCGCGACGATGACGGAGAAGGGCTACGACCTGCTCGTGCGCGCGGCGCCGTGCCACGTCGAGAGCGTACGACGCAACATCGTCGACCTCGTGCCGGCCGAGGACTTCGCCGCCGTGGGACGGGTCTTCGACCGGGTGTCCGACCACCTGGTCACCCGGCACCCGGAGTCGGAGATCCGACAGTCCTGACCCCGGGGCGCCGGGTGCTCGTCTCAGTCGCGGGTGAGGCGCCGGTGGGTGACCCGGTGCGGGCGGGCGGCCTCGATGCCGAGCCGCTCGATCTTGTTCTCCTCGTAGGCGGCGTAGTTGCCCTCGAACCAGAACCACTGGGCCGGGTCCTCGTCGTCGCCCTCCCAGGCGAGGATGTGGGTGGCCACGCGGTCGAGGAACCACCGGTCGTGCGAGGTGACCACGGCACAGCCCGGGAAGTCGAGCAGCGCGTCCTCGAGCGAGGACAGCGTCTCGACGTCGAGGTCGTTGGTGGGCTCGTCGAGCAGCAGCATGTTGCCGCCCATCTTCAGCGTCAGCGCGAGGTTGAGCCGGTTGCGCTCACCACCCGAGAGGACGCCGGCCTTCTTCTGCTGGTCGGGGCCCTTGAAGCCGAACGACGCGACGTAGGCGCGGCTGTTCATCTCGAAGTTCGCGACCTTGATGAAGTCCAGCCCGTCGGAGACGACCTCCCAGACGTTCTTGTTGGGGTCGATGCCACCGCGGCTCTGGTCGACGTAGGAGATCTTGACCGTCTGGCCGACCTTGAGCTCACCCTCGTCGGGCTGCTCCTGGCCGGTGATCATCCGGAACAGCGTGGTCTTGCCGACGCCGTTGGGGCCGATGACGCCGACGATGCCGGCCCGCGGCAGCTTGAAGGACACGTCGTGCATCAGCGTGCGACCCTCGAAGCCCTTGCCGAGCTTCTCGGCCTCCAGGACGACGTCGCCGAGTCGCGGACCGGCCGGGATGTTGATCTCGGAGGTGTCGATCTTGCGCATCCGGTCGGCCTCGGCGGCCATCTCCTCGTAGCGCGCGAGACGGGACTTGCTCTTGGTCTGGCGGGCCTTCGCGTTGGAGCGGACCCACTCGAGCTCGCGCTCGAGGACCTTGGCGCGCTTGGCGTCCTTCTGGCCCTCGATCTTGAGGCGCTCCTTCTTGGTCTCGAGGTACGTCGTGTAGTTGCCCTCGTAGGGGTGCGCCTTGCCGCGGTCGAGCTCGAGGATCCACTGCGCCACGTTGTCGAGGAAGTAGCGGTCGTGGGTGACGGCCAGGACGGCGCCGGGGTAGGACGCGAGGTGCCCCTCGAGCCACTGGACCGACTCGGCGTCGAGGTGGTTGGTGGGCTCGTCGAGGAGCAGCAGGTCGGGCTGCTGGAGGAGCAGCTTGCACAGCGCGACGCGGCGGCGCTCACCACCGGAGAGGTTGTCGACCAGCACGTCCGGCGGCGGGCAGCGCAACGCGTCCATCGCCTGGTCGAGGCGGCTGTCGAGGTCCCACGCGTTGGCGTTGTCGAGCTCGGTCTGGAGGTTGCCGGTCTCCTCCATGAGGGCGTCCTGGTCGGCGTCGGGGTCGCCCATCTCCATGTAGGCGTCCTCGAGGCGCTTCATCTTCGCCTTCAGCTCACCGACGGCCTCCTCGACGTTCTCCAGGACGGTCTTGCCCTCGCTCAGCGGGGGCTCCTGCTGGAGCATCCCCACCGTGGCGTCGGGGTCGAGGATCGCGTCGCCGTTGTTGGCGTGGTCGAGCTGCGCCATGATCTTGAGCAACGACGACTTGCCCGTGCCGTTGGGTCCGACGACGCCGATCTTGGCGCCGTGGAGGAACGAGAGGGTGACGTTGTCGAGGACGACCTTGTCACCGTGGGCCTTGCGCACGTTGCGCAGTGTGAAGACGTACTCAGCCATGCAGGCGAGCCTACGGGGAAGCGCCCCCGCGCCGACAATCGCACCCGTCGCCCGGGACCGCCTCCGACCGCCGCCTCACGCCGCGCGGGCCGGCTGCTCGACCTCCCCCGCCTCGGTGACCGCGGGGGTCACGACCGGGGCCGTCGCGGGCGTTGCCACGGAGTCGGTCGCCGGGACCGGCGGGGTGAGGACCGTGGTGCCGAAGGAGAGGTCGTGGCCCACTGCCGAGGCGACGACCTCGAAGGACGTCTGCGGCTTGCCGTCGCGCTCCCACAGGTCGGCCACGAGCCGGCCGTGCACGACGACCGGGTCACCGTTCGCGAGCGAGGCTGCGACGTGGCGGCCCAGCCGGTTCCAGGCCTTGACGGTGTGCCACGAGGTGGTGCCCTTGACCCACTCTCCGTCGCGGTAGCGGGTCGGGGTGCACGCCAACCGGAACGTGGCGACGGCGCGCCCGCCGGTGATCTCGCGCAGGGTGACGTCGCCGCCGATCCGGCCGGTCAGCGTGATCTGGGTGTCGTTCATGGTGTCTGCCTCCGAGTGCCGGCGGCGGTGGGTCCGCCGCGATCACCCAAGGTTCGACGCCCCGACCGACGTCGGGGGCCGGGCCGGCCGACAGCTGTGGACAACCCCGCGCCACGCGTGGCTGTGGACGCGAGGTGGCCAGCGACGGTCGAGCGGAGGTTCAGCGGAGCGCGGCGGCCAGTCCCTCGCGCACGGCGGCGTAGGAGGCGAGCTCGGCCTCGATCGGGGCGACGACCATCTCCGCGGAGACCTCGGAGATCGCGTCGCGCAGGCGCTTGTCGGCCGCCCGCGCCCGCGACCTGGCGGTCAGCGCGACGAGCCAGCGGCAGACGAGGGCGAGGAGCAGGCCGAGGCCGATCCCCCCGAGCAGCAGGAGGGTCGGCAGCGGGAAGGCCCCCACCTCCGGGGTGGGCGGCTCGGGCAGCCGGGCGTAGGACCCCAGGGCCAGCAGCGCGAGCCAGCCGGCGCCCACGATCGCGGCGACGATGAGGACGTACTGCAGGACGCGCACGAGCCCGGCCCACCAGGGGATCCTGGTGGCCCCGAGGTCGGTCGCGGCGACGGCGCGGTCGAGACGGTCGTTGAGATCGGGCAGCCGCGACACCGACGCCGCGCGCACCGAGCCGGCCCAGGACGGCGCCATGCCCTCCCCCACCTGGTCGGCGAGCGCGCGCACCTCGGTGTCGACGCGCGCACGCTGGACGCCGGTCGCGTGCGGCACGGAGGTGCGCGCGGCGCCGGTGAGCTCCTTGCCGGCCGAGCCGAGGTCGAGGTGGAGGCGCTTCAGCGGGTCGGGCTTGAGCCGGGAGAACCACGAGGTGACGGGCCAGCCGGTCGCGCGGTTGGCGCGCATCCGGGTGGAGTCGGCGACCGCCTTCACCACGGTGGGCACGCCGGCCGCGTCGGCGAATGCGTCGTCGAGCGCGGCGACGCGCTCCTTGGACAGGGTCGGCACCTTGCCGGTGCCGGTCGCGGCCTCCAGGCGCTGGGCAGCGGTGCGGACGTCGGCCTCCAGACGGGACCGCGTGACCTTCTTCTCCGCGACGCGCTTGGCGATCATGCCGCGCAGCTCCTGGATGCCCCAGCCGTGGCGGGCACTGACCGGCAGCACCGGGACACCGGCGAGGCCGTCGGCCTCGAGGAGGCGTCGTACGTCGTCGACCATGCCCGCGCGGCGGTCCTCCGGCACGGTGTCGATGTGGTTGAGCACGACCAGCATCACGTCCTGGTGGCCCGCGAGGGGCTTGAGGAAGCGGTCGTGGATCGCGGCGTCGGCGTACTTCTGCGGGTCGAGGACCCACACCATCATGTCGGCGAGCTGGACGAGCCGCTCGACCTCGAGGTGGTGGGACACCTCGGTTGAGTCGTGGTCGGGCAGGTCGAGGAGCACGACGCCGCGCATCTCGACGTCCTCGTCGGCCTTGGACAGCATCGAGTCACGGGTGACCTGGTGGCGGGCGGGGATGCCCAGCCACTCGAGCAGCTCCTCGGCGCCCTGCTTGCCCCACACGACCGCGGTGGCCCACGACGTCGTGGGACGGCGTACGCCGACCGCTGCGAGCTCGAGGCCGCTCAACGCGTTGAACGTGGAGGACTTGCCGGAGCCGGTGGCGCCGCCCAACGCGACCACCGTGTGCTCAGCGGACAGCTTGAGACGGCTCGCCGCGCGCGCGGCGACTGCGCCGGCATCGTCGACCACGGCGTCGTCGACGCGACCGCGCGCCGCCTCGGCGGCGCGCTCGAGTCCGTCGACGCGCGCGCCGATGTCAGAGCTCCTGGTGACCAGCTTCTTGGCCCCTTCGAGCAACGACGTCATGACTTCCTCACCGTCCGAGTGGTGCTGTGCACCCCAACCCTAGGGGGCGTCATCCACGGAGTCCGGGTCGGCTGCCGGCTCGGGTGCGCGGCGCGCCGCGGCGAAGCGGAGGTCGTCGACCTTGCGTGCTGCGGCGCGCATCCGCTCGGGCGTCTCGGGCGAGACCTCCATGGTGTCGAGCAGGTCGGTGTAGCGGCGGCGCTCGGCGTCGAGGAGGTCGCGCATCGACGACTCGAGCCGCTGCCGGGCGCGCTCGGCCAACGAACGGACGGCCTGGTCGCCGAAGACCGCCTCGAGCAACTTCTGGCCCAGGATCGCGGAGCCGCCGGCGATGCCCGCCTCGGCTCCGGTGACGCCCGCGGTGTGGGCGAAGACGACGACCATGAGCGCCACGGACAGGCCGTTGACGCCGAAGGCGAGGAAGCGGGCTGTCGAGCGCTTCTCGGCGCCCTCGGTGCGGACCATGTCGAGCACGTCGGACTGCCAGTCGCGGACCGCGCGCTCGGCACGGCGGCGGAAGTCGCGTGAGGCGCGACCGAGGTCCTCACCGGCGTCGCGCAGCAGGATCTGCCCGGCTGCGGTGCTGCGCCAGGACGCCTCCGCGCGCTCGGCCGCGGCCTCGGCGTGCTCGAGGATGAGGGTCTCGAGGCCGGACTCGACGGCCACGGTGACGCGTTCGGCCTGCTGGGGCTTGCCCTTGACGGCGTTGACGACCCGGTCGCGGATCCAGCCGACGCGGGTCTCCAGCGAGCGCAGCAGCTCGCCGGTGCCGACGAACTCCTGCCAGCGGGCCAGCACCTCGCCGCGCAGCAGGGTGCCGTCGGCCGACGCCTCGCCGACCGCCGTCACGGCGCGGTCGTAGGCCTCGTTGGCGTCCTCGCGCAGGCGGCGTACGGCGTCGACCTGCTCGGTGGCGGCGTCCGCCACCGAGTGCGTACGACGCGCCAGCGTGCGGATCGCGCCGTCCAGCGTCTGCTGCACCACCGACTGCCGGGCCTCCTGGTCCTCGGCGAGGGCGCGCAGCCACTGCCGGATCTCGGCGACCGACGACGAGGGCAGCAGCCCCATGTCGCTGACCTCGCCCTCCTCGACCACGAAGAGCGGGGAGTCCTTGAGGCCGCGGCTGGCGAGCATCCGGGCGAGGTGGGTGGTGATGGTGTCGACCGCCTCGGGCGGCGTGCGGTCGAGGACGATCGCGACCGCGGCGGAGCGGTCGGCGGCCTTGCGGAGGAAGTCCCACGGCACCTGGTCGGCGTAGCGGGCCGCCGAGGTGACGAAGAGCCACAGGTCGGCGGCGGCGAGCAGCTGGGCCGCCAGCACGCGGTTCTGCTCCTCGACCGAGTCGATGTCGGGGGCGTCGAGGACCGCGAGCCCGGGCGCCATCACCGGTGACGGGACGAGCTGCAGAGCGGCGGGGTCGTTGGTCTGGCGGTCGACCCGCTCGAGCTCGGGCAGCAGGCGGTCCTGGCCGAACCACCGGGCGTCGTCGGGGTGGTGCACCAGGACCGGCGAGCGCGTCGTGGGCCGCAGGACGCCGGGAGCGGTGACGCGGGTGCCGACGACGGAGTTCACCAGCGTCGACTTGCCGGCGCCGGTGGACCCGCCGACGACCGCGAGCAGCGGCGCGTCGAGGGTCATCAGGCGCGGGATGACGTAGTCCTCGAGCTGGTCGACCATCTCGGCGCGAGCGGCACGCTGCTCCTCCGCGCCGGGGAGCTCGAGCGGCAGTCGCGCCTCCTGCAGGGCGCCGCGCAGCCGCACCAGGGCGGTCACCATGGCGGTCGTGCTGTCGGGGCCTGTCATCGCGTGGGGACCACCTGTCCGGGGAAGGAGATGTAGGGGCGGATCCGGCGCAGCTCCTCGACGTGCTCCTGGCCACGTACGGAGAAGTCGGTGGGCGCCGTGCCGCGCAGGTAGCGGTGGTGGAGGTAGCCGAGCTCGATGGCCGCGGCCTGGTACTCCCGCATGGCGCGCTCGGCCATCGGTCCGCCCTGGTGGCGGGCCCACCGACGCGCGTGCCGCCGGGCGCGCAGGTCGACCAGCCACGGGATGTCGGTGGCGGGCAGCAGACCGCGGTCCGCGGCGTCCTGCAGGGCCCGGGCGAGCAGCGGACGCTCGGAGCGACGCCGGTAGACGGCGAACGCGACCACGCCGAGGAATCCGGGGAACATCAACGTGCCGTAGACGACGAAGAAGTCGGTGGTGCCGGAGACGGTGGAGTAGTTCCACACGCCGTGCAGGAGGGCAGCCAGCGCGAGGCCCACCACAGGCGCGAGGAGTCGCACCCCGGTCCGCCGCGAGACGATCGCGAGACCCACGCCGATGCCGATGAACGCGGTGAAGAAGGGGTGGGCGAACGGGCTGATGAGGCAGCGGACGACGAACGTGGCCGTCAGCGCGGTGGTGCCGCCGGGGCCGAGCCCGTCCGTGCCGTCGTAGGCGGCAGCGAGGTAGAGGATGTTCTCGGTGTAGGCGAACCCGATGCCGACCATGCCGGCGTAGACGATGCCGTCGAGCACGCCGTCGAGCTCGTGCCGGCGCCACCACAGGAGCAGGAACAGGAACGCACCCTTGGTCACCTCCTCGGTGACGGGCGCGACGACGCCCAGCACGTCGCGCTCGGTGGCGCCGCCGGCCAGGCCGAGGCCCTGGAAGACGATGGCCGCGCCCGTGGCCGCGAACGCGCCCCAGAGCAGGCCTGCGACGAGGAGGTTGCGCGGCTCGGGCTCGTAGCGGTCGAGCCACATGAAGCAGCCGACCAGCGGACCGACCGGGACCGCCGCGAGGAGAGCCGCCAGCGCGAGGGATCCGGGCGCCCCCGAAAGGGCGGCGACCACGGCCATGACGACCCCGCCGAGGAGCACCAGCGCCGCCACCACAACGGTGAAGGCGACACTGTCGCGGCGGCCTCGTTGCATGGGTCCGACCCTAACGGAGCAGGTGCGGCGGCCGGTCCGCCGCCGCACCCCTTCGGGCGTCCCGTCAGCGGGGCCTGACGGCCCGGGTGGGCCGGCTGGTCCGACGCGAGGTCTCGTAGCCGCGCTTGCGCGCGACGACCCGGACCGAGATGCGCTCGCCGCGATGGGTCGGCCGGAGCGCGAGCCGCCTCCCGGTCCCCACCCTCCTGCCGTCCGCCAGCCAGACGAAGCGGAGCTTCGTGCCGGCGGTCCAGTCACCCGGCCGCACCCGCAGGACCTCTCCCACCGACGGCCGGCCGAGGACCCGCGGACGCGGACCCGCCAGCCGCCCGCGGCGTACGTCGGCGTCGTCCTCGACGGCAGCGGTCGTCGGGGTGAGTCCCGCGGCGGCTCCCGTGACGTCGACGCTGATGCGAGCCCCGCGGTGCCGCGCACGCAGCTCCAGCACGTTCCCGGCCTCGCCCCCGAGCCGGCGTCCGTCGGCGTACCAGGCGTAGGAGAGCGTGGCGCCCGGACTCCAGGTGCCGGGGTCCACGCGCAGCTCGCGGCCCACGCGGGGCTTGCCCCGCAGCGTCGGCGTGCCGGCGACGACCGAGCCTGGAACGGGCGTCGGCGTCGTGGTCGGGTCCGGAGCCGGCGTGGTGGGGTCCGGAGTCGGAGGGTCGGTCGGCGGGACGGTGGGCTCGCCGGCCGCCGTGAAGGAGCGCACCACCGAGTGGTCGACGGCCCCGTAGGGGTCGGCGGTGCGCACGTACCACCCGTGCTCCCCCGGCTCCACGTTCCAGGTGGCGGTGAGCGGGTCGCCGCTCGCGACATCGTCGAACGCGGCGATCCGCTCGGTGGTGAGGATGTCGACGCTGAGCTCGTCAGTCGACAGTGTCTTGGTCCGCGGCGTCAGCCCCGAGGCGGCGTAGGGGATCTCGAACTCCTGGTGGACCGGCTCGAGCGACGGGTCCTCGGAGTCGAAGTCGTCCAGCGACGGGGAGTAGGTCCGTACGACGATGCGGCCGCCCTGGTTGTCGAAGTGGAGCAGGCGGAGGTAGCCCAGGCCACCCTCGGGCAGGCCCTGGTAGTCGAACAGCATCGAGTAGACGGTGCGGTCCGCAACCCCGTCACCGTCGTCGTCCATCTCGTCGGTGCGGGTGTAGGCGTCGTGGTAGTGACCGGAGCCGACGGCGATGACGTTGGCGTTGGGCGTCACGACCTCGTCCATGATGCGCTGCGGGATCGGGCCGAGCCCGCCCGTGGTCAGCATGAACTCGTGCAGGTTGAGGATCACCTTGCGCTCGGGGTGGTCGGCGATCACCCGGTTCATCCAGCGGATCTGCGCATCGCCGGCGCCCCAGCCCATGGTGACGACCATCAGGTCGACGCCGTCGGCGCTGATGAGGTTGTAGCTGCCGCGGTTGTTCTCGTGCGACCCGCCGTACCACGGCTTGTCGGCGTAGCGGGCCTCGCCGAACCACCGGCCGTAGGCGCCGTAGTCGTTGCGGTGGTGGCCGACGTCGTGGTTGCCGGCGAGGACGCTGTAGGGGATGCCCGCCTCGTCGAGGTCGCGGTAGGCGACGTCGGCGCGCTCCCACTGGGCCGGCTGGTCCCAGTCGTTGATGATGTCCCCGGTGTGCATCAGGTACTGCAGGTCGAGGTTCTTGCGCTGACCGACGAGGAAGTCGTGGATGGCGCGCTGGTGCGGGTAGAAGTCGGGGTTCTGGTTGTAGTACTGCGTGTCGGACTCCCACGCGACCGTGAAGTCGTACTGGTCGCGCGGTGTCACGCCCCTCGCGGAGTACGGCGGCACCTGGTCGTCACGCGTGCTCTGGCCGGGCGTCGTGAAGCCCTCGGAGTGCTGCACCAGGACGGTGATCCTCCCGTCCTCGACGTGGTCCTTCGCCGGCACGAGCGCGTCGAGCTCGAACTCCGTCGGGGCCCCACCGGTGGTCAGGTGCTCGTCGACCTCGTCCCACTCCCCCGCCGCCACGTCGAGGACGTGGAGGCCGACCCGCGCCTCGGCGTTGGCCGAGCCGGACCAGTGGATGCGGGCGGTGAAGTCGTCGCCCGCCCCCTCGGGCACCTCGACGGTGTAGAGTTGGTAGGGGAAGAGGCCGTCGGACTCCGTGGTGGCGACCAGGCCGTCGGTGGTCGTGATCGCCGCGAGGTCGTCCTCGCCGAGCAGGACGGCGCCGTCGCGCGTGACGCGCCCGGCGTCGTACGTCGTCCCCGCGCTGGCGGTGACGGCCTCGTCGTCGGCGGCCAGGTGGAAGCCGCGACGCAGCTCCACGTCGAGCACGTCGCCCTCCGGGTCGCTGGGCGTCGCCTCCAGGGTGACGTCTCCCGCCTCCACCTCGGCGCCGTCCTCCGGCGCCTGGAGCGACGCCGACGGCTGCTCCTCGGGCGTGGTGAAGGCGATCGTGCGGGTGCGGGTGTTGCCGAGGGTGTCGACGGCGGTGAGCACCAGCTCGTGCCCGCCTGCCTCGAGCTCCACAGAGGAGGTCGGGTGCGGCAGCGCGATCTCCTCCCCGTCGAGGGTTGCCGTCAGCGACTCCACGCCGGAGCCGGCGTCGGTGGCCTGGGCATCGACGCCGAACGACCCGCGCATGGTGGCACCGTCCTCGACGGTGGCGCTGATCTGGGGTGCGGAGTTGTCGACGACCAGCGTCCGGGTGGCCGACTGGCCACCGGCCGCAGCGGTGACCGTGTGCTGCCCGTCCGCGACGGCCGTGGTGTCCCACTGGTGCAGCACCGAGTCGAACGCGTCGTCGGGGACGTCGAAGGTGGCGAGGAAGTAGACGAGGTTGGCGTCCGAGAAGCCGATCCGGGCGTCGGGCGCGGGGCAGCTGCGCTCCGTGGGCTCCTGTCCCTCGCCGGCCCCGGCGCACGACACGGGCCGCAGCACCCTCCCGTCGGGGAGCGCGAGGCGCGGGTCGATGGCGACCCAGTCGTCGTTGTTCTCGTTCGGGTCGGGCTGGGGCCAGGCCTTGGTGCCGGCGTAGATGCCGATCGTGACCTGCTCGCCCCGGACCACCTGCTCGAGGGGGACGTCGGCCGCGACGGTCTCCGTGCGCTCGTAGAAGCCCTCGTCGAAGACCGTCAGCACCTCGTCGCCGATCTTCACGCCGTTGCGGAAGAAGGCGTCGGTGTTGGTGGCCTCGAAGGCGAACCGCGGCGACGCCTCCAGCGACGGTACGACGTCGTCGACCTGCTGGCCGTCGACCGCGAGCGAGAGCCCGGACGGGTCACCGTCGGTGGTGGCGGTGAGCGGCGCGTCGCCGGAGACGAAGTCGCCGTCGGCGTGGTTGAGCCGTACGGGCGGCCGCGGCCCCTCGCCCAGGTCGACCCGGACCGGGCCGAGCGTGGTGGTGTGGGTGCCGTCGGACACCTCGAGGGTGTAGTCGACCCACTGCTTCCCGTAGAGGTCGACGGAGGGAATCGTGTAGACGAACCGGTCCGGCGACTCGAAGCGCAGCGACCGGGTGATCGGGTCGCCCACGTCGGTGGCCAGGGTGAGCTCGGCCGTGCGGACCTGGTGGTCGTCGCGGACGTCGAAGCCGAGGGTGAGGTCCTCGGTCTCGGGCAGCAGCGGGCCGCCGGTGAGGTCGTCGATCCTGGGGGCCGTGTCGTTGGCCGGCGTGGCGACGAGGCCGTCGGGGACCTGGTCGGCGTGGGTGTAGCCCGGTGTCGGGGCGTCGAGCCGCGTCATCGTCTGGACGGTTCCGTCCCTGGGCTGCGGCACCCACAGGTGGTCGGGCGAGTCGGCCGGGTTCCAGGCGTACTGGATCGCAGTGGTGGCCGTGGTCTGGGCGTCGGTGAAGTAGTAGGAGGTGCTGGTGTCGATGCCGGTGTTGGTCATCACCTGGATGCCACGCAGGCCGCCGTTGGACATGCCCGCCGTACGCAGCTCGACGAGGTCCTCGCCGGCCGTCAGGCTCGCTCCGAACGCGGCGTTGAAGTCGTCGGCGGTCATCGCCTCGTTCGCGGCGTTCTTCACCCACAGCACGAGCGTCTGGCCGGGTTCGATGACCGCGTCGCGCGGCACGGCCGGCCACAGTGCCTGGTTGGTGGTGACCGCGTTGGCGTCGATGTAGAGGTAGTTGAGGGTGAAGTCGCGGAAGTCCACCGGGGCGTCGGAGGCGTTGTAGACCTCGACGAACTCGTAGGCGTCGGCGCCGCCGACGTTGGCCGTGTCGGGGGCCACCTCGGTGACCTGGAGGATCGGTGCGTCCAGGTCGGGGTCCGTCGGGGGCGCCGGCGGCTGCGTCGGCACACCGGGCTCCTCGGCCGGGGGCTCCTCCGGGTCGCCGTCCTGACCGGTGGCGAGCTGCTCGTCGCGCACCGCGCCGGGGTTGGGGGCCTGCTGGGTGGCGAGCACACGATGGACCGCGGTGCCGTCGGTCGGGACGGCGTACTCCACCGTCTTGTCGACGCCCTTGTCGCCGGAGGTCCAGCTGACCTGCGCCACGTCGGTGGTGGCGCCGGCGTCGGTGCGGCGGATCCACATCGTGGTGCCGCCGTTGTTCAGACCGTTCTGGCCGGAGAGGACGGTGAGGTCGTAGGAGCCGGTCCAGCCGAGGCCGGTGTAGAAGTCGCGGAAGTCCTGCTCGGACAGGGCCGCGTCGCCCGTGAAGCCACTGTGCCGCGGCCACATCACGAGCGTGCCGTTGGCGGGCACCGTGGCGGCGGGGTCGTGGGTGAGGGTCTTCTGGGTGGTGCCGCTCAGGTAGACGACGGAGTAGCCGGCGTCGGCGAGGTTGATCGGGGCGTCGGTGGTGTTGCGCACCTCGACGAACTCGAAGGCGTCGACCGACGAGCCGTCGGCGGTGGGCCGGTTGCTGGAGTCGACGTTGATCTCGGTGACCACGAGCGCCGGCGGGCCGGCCGCCGCCCGGGCCGGCAGTGTCGCCACGGCGAGTGTCCCCGCGGTGAGGGCCGCCGCGGTGAGGGCCGCCGCGGCGGCCAGGGTGGTGAGGGAGCGCAGGAGGTGTCTCGCAGACGGCATGGCTGCACCCCACCGGCGGCGCGTGAACCGCGCACGACCGCTCGGTGAACGTGGTCGCTCGCCCGGACGTCAGGTCTGCCTTGGCGCATGCCCGACCGGCACGCCAGCGTCGTACAGTGACCGCGTGAGCGAGCCGACTGCCGAGATCCCCGCCGAGACCGTCCAGAGCGTCGACGAGACCGCCGACCAGCCGAAGACCGAGTCGCACGACCCCGCCGTGCCGGCCGCCTACGCCGCCTTCATGCGCGAGGGCTGGGGCGACCGCGCGCTCGACGTGCAGCGCCACCCGGTCGCCGACCGGGCCGCCGAGCGTCGCGCGAAGCTCGTCGCTGCGTTCCCCGACGACCGCCTCGTCCTGCCCGCCGGGACCTACAAGGTGCGCGCCAACGACACCGACTACCGCTTCCGGCCCGACACCGCCCACACCTACTTCTCCGGCAACCAGACCTCCGACGCCGTGCTGGTGATCGAGGACGGAGAGTCGGTGCTCTACGCACGGCCGCGCTCCGAGCGCGACACCGACGAGTTCTTCCGCGACCGGCAGTACGGCGAGCTGTGGGCCGGTCGTCGCCCGTCGGCGCAGGAGATCTCCGACTCCCTCGGCATCGAGGTGCGTCACGTCCAGGACCTGCCGTCCTTCGACGACGACCGCAAGACCCGTGACCTGACGCGCGACGAGGACCTCGCCCGCGTCGCCGACGAGCTGCGGCTGGTCAAGGACGAGTGGGAGATCGGCGAGCTCCAGGAGGCCTGCGACATCACCACGCTCGGCTTCGAGGACTCCGTGCGCGAGTGGGACCGCGTGCGCGAGTTCGGCGAGCGCTGGATCGAGGGCACCTTCTTCCGCCGCGCCCGCGCGATGGGCAACGACATCGGCTACGACTCGATCTGCGCCGGCGGCTCGCACGCCACGACGCTGCACTGGATCGACAACACCGGCGCGATCGAGCCGGGCAAGCTGGTGCTGCTCGACATGGGGGTGGAGGGGCACAACCTCTACACCGCCGACGTCACCCGCACGCTCCCGGTCGACGGCCGCTTCACCCCGCTGCAGCGCGAGCTCTACGACCTCGTCCAGCAGGCGCAGCAGGCCGGCATCGACGCCGTACGCCCCGGAGTGCCGTTCCTCGCCGCCCACAACGCCGCGATGAAGGTGCTCGCCCACGGCCTGGAGGACATGCACCTGCTGCCGGTCCCCGCGGAGGAGGCCCTCGACCCGGAGTCCAAGGTCTACGCCCGCTGGACCCTGCACGGCACGTCGCACATGCTCGGGATGGACGTCCACGACTGCGGTCGCTCGTCGGCCGACATCTATCCCAAGGGCGACCTCGCCGAGGGCATGGTGCTCACCGTCGAGCCGGGTCTCTACTTCCAGGAGGACGACCTGCTCGTCCCCGAGGAGCTCCGCGGCATCGGCATCCGCATCGAGGACGACATCCTCGTCACCGCCGACGGCAACCGGAACCTCTCGGCCTCGCTCCCCCGCACGTCCGCCGACGTCGAGGAGTGGATGGGCTCCCGCATCGGTGGCTGACGCGGCGCCCGCGTCCAGCCTCGCGGTCGTCGACGGGCTCCCACGCTGTCACCACTTCGACGCACACCGGTGCCGCTCGTGCACGCTGCTCGGCACCACGCGCGACGGCCAGCTCTCCGACAAGGAGGCGCACGCGCGCGGGCTCGTGTCCGCTCCGGTGTGGCTGCCGACCGTGGCCGGCCCCGACGTGGGGTTCCGCAACAAGGCCAAGATGGCGGTCGGGGGGACCGTCGACGCGATGACGCTGGGCATCCTCGACCGTGACCTGGTCGGGGTGGACCTGCGCGACTGCGGCCTGCACTCCGACGGCCTCCGGGCGGCCCTCGACCGCGTGGGCTCGTGGGTGAGCGACGCAGGCCTGACGCCGTACGACGTCGGGGCGCGGCGCGGCGAGCTCAAGCACGTGCTGCTCACCGAGTCGCCCGACGCCGAGCTCATGCTCCGGCTCGTGATGCGCTCGACGGCGCTGGAGGCGCGCGTCCGGTCCCGCCTGCCGGCGCTCCTCGAGGCGGTGCCGGCACTGCGGGTGGTGACGATCAACCTCCAGCCCGAGCACAAGGCCGTGCTGGAGGGTGAGCGGGAGATCGTCCTGACGGCGGAGCCGACGCTGCCCATGCGGCTGGCGACCGGGGTCACGCTGAGGCTCGGCCCGCGGTCGTTCTTCCAGACCAACACCGCGGTCGCGGAGGCCCTCTACGACCAGGCGCGAGCCTGGGTGCGCGACCTGCCGGACGTGCGGACGGCGTGGGACCTCTACTGCGGCGTGGGTGGTTTCGCGCTCCACCTCGCCGGTGCGGGCCGTGACGTCCTGGGTGTGGAGGTGTCGGCCGACGCCATCGCCGCGGCGACGGCGACGGCGGCCGAGCTGGGGGTGCCCGCTCGCCTCGTCGCGGCGGACGCGACGGCGTACGCCCTCGGCTCGGACGCGGTGCCGGACCTCGTCGTGGTGAACCCGCCCCGGCGCGGCATCGGCTCCGACCTGGCGGCCTGGCTCGAGACGTCAGGCGTGCGGCACGTCGTCTACTCGTCGTGCAACGCCGAGTCGCTCGCGCGCGACCTGGCACTGATGCCGTCGCTGCGGCCGGTCGAGGCGAGGGTGCTCGACATGTTCCCGCACACCACCCACTACGAAGTGCTGGTGCTGCTCGCGCGGTGAGGGTCAGCCGCGGCGGATCCGCGGTCCCGTGCTCACCCTGGTCATGCGGAACGCGTCGCTGTGCCCGTCGTCCACGGTGGACGCGAGCACGGCCGGATCGGTCGTGGCGAGCGGCGCGAAGGCCTTGATGCCCAGCCGGACCCAGCGGGGCGACGAGAGGCACGCGGTGGGAACGGACACGGCAACCGCGTCCGCCCCGGCGTCGTACCTGGCTCCGGGGTCCTCAGCCACGCCGCACCTTGGGCCCCGTGGCGATGTTGTCGCGGATCGCCCCGTCGCGGTGCGCGTCGTCGGCGTAGGCAGCGACCAGCTCAGGGTTGGCCTGCTGTCCTGACACGGAGACGACGCCCGCGCCGATCTGCACCCAGCGCGGAGCGTCGAGGCAGGACGTGGGAAGCGACGCCGTCACCGTGTCGGCGCGCAGGTCCACCTTGGCCCCCAGACCGTCGCAGCCCACGGTCCGCGGCCCCCGATCGATGCTGGTGATCGGCTTGCCGCCCAGGCGCTCGACGAGGAGCTCGTAGTTCCCCTGAGGGGTGCGGACGCGGATCACGATGAACTGGAAGGGGTCGCGCTCGAGTGCCCGGAACGCCACGCCCACCCGCAGCCGCTTGGCGCCGTGGGCCACCGCTGTCCGGATCACGTCGGTCGCTTCGTGGTCGGGCGCGGGGACGGCCTCGTCGAGGTCCACCGCCTCGTCGACGAGGGTCACGGCGTCACCGACGGCGTCCTCGGTGACGACCTTCTCCGCGCGGGCAGCCGCGGGGGCGAGGAGAGCAACGGGGACGAGGACGGCAACGAGCCGTGTGGCGAGACGAGACATGCGCGAACCCTAGGCTGGCCGTCGCCCGGCATGTGACACGAAGCACGGAATCGAAAGTATGAGCCTGCAGTTGGGCTGGACGTGCGTGCCTCGACGACCGTCCCCGCGACCGTGGGTGACCTGCTGACCCAGCGGCGTGCCGTCGACCTCGCCCGCACCGAGAGCGCGCTGTGTCGCCTCGGACGCACCTTCGACTGATCCTCCACCACCTGCGTCCCCGCACGGTTGCAACTGCGCGGTCCCGAAAGGTTACCACTTCAGTATGAATACTTCTGTTACGGCGGAGAAGAAGTCCACCCGCTTCCGCCTCCCCTCGTTCGGCGTCCAGGTCCTCATCGGCCTGGTCCTCGGCGTCGTCCTCGGACTCGTCGCCCGCAGCATGGGTGCGGACGGCGTGGACGCCACCACCGGCGAGGTGGACCCCAACTGGCTCACCGAGACGCTCAGCACCATCGGCGGCACCTTCGTCACGTTGCTGCGCGCCGTCGTGCCCCCGCTCGTCTTCCTCGCGATCGTCGCCTCGATCGCCAACCTCCGTGACGTCACCGGCGCCGCACGGCTCGCGTGGCGGACGCTCATGTGGTTCGCGATCACCGCACTCATCGCGGTCGTCATCGGCATCGTGCTCGGCCTCGTGCTACAGCCGGGTGACCACACGAGCGTCACCTCCGACGCGGCGTCGGCCCCCTCGACGACCGGGTCGTGGCTCGACTTCCTGACCGGCCTGGTCCCCGCCAACGTGCTCGGGCTCGAGGGCTCGGCCTCCGACGACGGGTCGGTGGGCCTGTCCTTCAACGTCCTGCAGATCCTCGTCGTCTCCATCGCCGTCGGCATCGCGACCCTCAAGGTCGGCGAGCCCGCCGAGCCGTTCCTCGCGTTCGTGCGCTCCGCGCTCGCCGTCGTGCAGAAGGTCCTGTGGTGGATCATCCTGCTCGCCCCGATCGCGACCGTCGGCCTGCTCGGCAACGCCGTGGCCAGCTATGGCTGGGACGCGCTGGGGTCGCTCGGCATGTTCACCGTCGCGGTCTACATCGGCCTCGCACTCGTGGTCGCCGGCGTCTACCCGACGCTGCTGCGCCTCCACGGGCTGTCGGTGCGCCAGTTCTTCTCCGGCGCCTGGCCCGCGATCTCGCTGGCCTTCGTGTCGCGGTCCTCGGTCGGCACGATGCCGGTGACCGAGTCCGTCACGGTGAAGAACCTCGGCGTGCCCCGGTCGTACGGCTCCTTCGCCGTGCCGCTCGGCGCCACCACCAAGATGGACGGCTGCGCCTCCATCTACCCCGCGATCTCGGCGATCTTCGTCGCGCAGTTCTTCGGCCTCGACCTCTCGGTCACCGACTACGTGCTGATCGCCTTCGTCTCGGTGATCGGCTCGGCCGCCACCGCCGGCGTCACCGGTGCGACCGTCATGCTCACACTGACCCTCTCCACCCTGGGCCTGCCCCTCGAGGGCGTGGGCCTGCTGCTCGCCATCGACCCGATCCTCGACATGGGCCGCACCGCGGTCAACGTCACCGGGCAGGCGCTCGTGCCGACGATCGTCGCCAAGCGCGAGGGGATCCTCGACCAG
The DNA here is from genome assembly GCF_947488025.1 of uncultured Nocardioides sp. GTDB lineage: Bacteria > Actinomycetota > Actinomycetes > Propionibacteriales > Nocardioidaceae > Nocardioides. The sequence goes on from NZ_CANKYS010000002.1 coordinate 643,990, forward strand.
GCGGCGTACGACGCCCCGCGCGGGCGCGACGCCTGGCGCGAGGACGTCGACGCCCGGGAGCCGGCGACCGCCGCAGCCTGACGACTCAGGGCCCTGTGGCAGGCGTCGGGCCTACGATCCGTAGGCCCGACGCTCCGACGGTCCGAGACGTCGCCGCGCGCCCCCGGCAGGATTCGAACCTGCGGCCCAGTCATTAGAAGTGACTCGCTCTATCCAGCTGAGCTACGGGGGCTCTGCCATCCACAAGTCAATCATGGCCAGGCACCTGGGCGTCGTGGTCCTCCTAGAGTTGGGCGATGGCGGTGCACCACACCAAGGACAAGGGCGATCTCGGCACCGCCAAAGCGCATGCCGACCTCGTCGCTCACGGATTCATGGTCCTGTTCCCTGCGACCGAGCACGCCGAGTTCGACCTGGTCGCCTATCGATCCAGCACCTTCGTGCGCGTGCAGGTGAAGTACCGCTCGGCGCGGTCCGGCGCCATCACCGTGCGATTCCGCTCGGTCTGGGCGGACCGGCACGGGACGCACGTGAGACCGTCCGACAAGTCACAGGTGGACGTCGTGTGCATCTACTGCCCTGAGACCGACTGCTGCTACTACGTGCGGCCCGCGGAGCACGGCGAGTCGGTCACCCTCCGGGTGTCGCCCACCCGCAACGGGCAGGTGCACGGCGTGCTCTCGGCCGACGACTTCCGCGCCGTCCGAGTCTCCCCCACCAGTGGACCGGCGTGACGCCCGCCGACACGCCCACCGACCTCCCCCAGCACGCGATCGCGCGCGGTCAGGATGTGGTCAGGCCCCGCCACGTATGAGGTAGCGGGGCCGAATGCTTGCCCGATGCGTCCGGGCTCGACAGACGTACGACGGCCCGGAGCAGGAGGTCTCTCGAACTCCGACTCCGGGCCGTCAGCGTGCGTCAGGCAGACGGGCGAACCGTCAGACGCCCAGGTTGAGCGCAGCCAGGATCTGGTTCAGCAGGGTCTGCAGCTGGCCCAGGAGACCGGCGAGCGGGCCACCGTCGAGCAGACCGACGACCGCGCACAGCAGGTTGCCGAGCAGGTTGCCGGCACCGGCGACCGCGGTGATGTCGAGCACGACGCGCTGCAGGTCGATCTGCAGGCCGAGGACGTTGAGGTCCAGCGGGCCGAGCACCAGGTTGAGGATGTCGCAGGCACCCGCGTTGGCGGCGACCCGGCCGTCGGTGACCGAGCTGCCGTTGATCTTCTTGATCGGGATGGTCTGGATGCCCGAGAACTTCGTGTTGGGTCCGGCGTCCTTGATGACGCCCTTCATGAAGCCCTTCATGTAGAGCACGCCGTCACGCTCGACGACCTTGATCGGCGTGAACGAACCACCGACCTTGTCGCCGTTCGACGTCTTGCCGACGACCTTGCTCGTGATCTTGCCGGCGTCGGACTTGCCGACCACCGACTTGCTCGAGGTCGGCGCGGCGGACGAGCTCGCCACGGTGAGCGTGGTGAGGCCGACGGTCATGGCCAGGGCGACCACCGCCCCTGCGGCGAGCCGCCGGGCTACGTGCGTGAACTGGTTCATGTTCCCCTCCGAGTGTGTTGCCTCCCGCGAAGCAGCATCTGCCGCTCCCTCCGCGGGAGGCTAGGCACGGACGCTCGCGGCGGTCATACCCCAACAGGTAGGACACCGGGTCGAACTCCCGTTCACACCGGTTTTCACCGCCCTGCGGGTGAAGGCCGGCTCATGCGGCGCAGGAGCGCGGGTACGGGGCCGTCGTCGCATCCCCCCACCAGATCGGAGTCCCGATGTACCAGGACCTGGGCCTGAGCCTCCTGACCGTGCTCGGCGTGCTCACCGGCATCGGCGTGCTGCTGTACGTCCTCGCGGTGCTCGACCCCACCAGCGTCCGCACGGCCAAGCAGCTGCCGACGCACCGCGCCCCCCGCGGCGGCGCCGACACCTGACCGGCCCGTCCGTACGTGGCGCGGCTCAGCCTGCGGCGTACGCCTCGATCTCCGCGCTGACGCGCGCCTTGACGTCCGCGGGTGCGAACGACGCGTCGACGGCCGCACGCGCGAGGTCGGCCACGCCCTGCTCGTCGAGGTCGAGCAGGCCGGCCGCCACCTCGTAGTCGCGGTTGAGCGACGTGGCGAACATCGGCGGGTCGTCGGAGTTGATGGTCACCGTCACCCCGGCGTCGACGAAGGTCCGCAGCGGGTGGTCCTCGATCCGCTCGACGGCCCGGGTCGCGATGTTGGACGTCGGGCACACCTCGAGCACGACCCCGGTGTCGGCCAGGTGCGCGAGCAGCTCGGGGTCCTGCGCAGCCGAGACCCCGTGGCCGATGCGCTCGGCGCCGAGCAGACGCAGCGACTCCCAGACCGTCTCCGGGCCCGTCGTCTCGCCCGCGTGCGGCACCGACCGCAGCCCGGCAGCGCGGGCGGCGTCGAAGTGGGGGCCGAACTGCGCCCGCGGGACCCCGACCTCGGGCCCGCCCAGACCGAAGCCGACCAGGGCGTCGGTGCGGTGCTCCAGGGCGTACTCGAGGGTCGCGTCGGCGGCCGGCAGACCGGACTCGCCCGGGATGTCGTAGATCCAGCGCAGGACGAGCCCGAAGTCACGCTCCGCGGCGACCCGCGCGTCCTCGATGGCCTCGGTGTAGGCCTGGATGGGGATGCCGCGGACCACGGACGTGTACGGCGTGCAGGTGAGCTCGGCGTAGCGCAGGTTCTGGCCCTCGGCCATCTCGCGGGCGACCTCGTAGGTCAGCAGTCGCACGTCCTCGGGGGTGCGGACCAGGTCGACCACGGCGAGGTAGACCTCGATGAAGTGGGCGAAGTCGCGGAAGGTGAAGAACTCCCGCAGCGCCTCGACGTCGGACGGGACGCCGGCCGCCGGGTGGCGCGCCGCGAGCTCGGAGACGATCCGCGGCGACGCCGACCCGACGTGGTGCACGTGCAGCTCGGCCTTGGGCAGGCCGGCGATGAAGGACTGGAGGCTCACGCCCCGCAGTCTCCCAGAGGGGAGGTCAGCTGGCCGGGACCATCCTCGCGGCGATGTCCTCGATGGTCAGGCCTTCTCCCTCGATGACCTCTCCGTCGACCAGCACCGTCGGAGTGGAGTTGACGTCGGCGTCGGCCGCAGCCTCGCCGGCCGCCTCGACCCAGCCCTCGAAGGCCATGTCCTCGATGCCGGGGCGTACGGCGTCCTCCTCGGCGCCGGCCTCGACGGCCCACTCGACGAGCTGGTCGTCGTCGGGGAAGGGGCCCGACTCGGCCGGCTGGTTGTCGAAGAGCAGGTCGTGGAACTCCTTGGCGACCTCGGGACCCGACGCGTCGAGGACCACGGCGAACGCGTTGGCGGCCGCGGGAGAGTAGTCGCTGATCCGCTCGAGGAACGGGAGCGGGCGGTACTCGACGTTGACCTCGCCCGCCTCGAGGGCGGCGTCGAGCCGGTCACCCACCGTCTGCTCGAGCTGGCCGCAGAAGGGGCAGAGGAAGTCCTCGTAGATCACGATCGACTTCGGCGCGTCCGCGTCGCCGACGACCATGCCGAAGTCGTCGGTCGCGCCGGCCGGCGCGGTGGCGGGCTTGTCGGAGCCGAGGTTGGTGACCAGGAAGTAGCCGCCGACCATCAGGACCAGCACCGCACCGATCAGCCCGAAGCGGGTGAGCTGCTCCTTGCGCTTGGCCTTCTTGCGACGCTCCTCGGCCTCGGCCCGGGCGCGCTCGGTCCGCGCCCGACGGGCCTCTCGCTTGGCGGCGGTCGCCGCCTTCTCCTCAGCGGTCCTGTGCGAGCTCTTCTTCTGCGCCATCGAGGCTTCCTTCGTGATCGGTGTGCTCATCTGCCGGTGCTGCACCCCCGACCCTATGAGGCGAGGCTGAGTCGACGCTGAGAGCGTCCAGGTCCACGGACGGGAGCGCCCAAGTAGGGTGGCCCGTCGTGAGCGACAGACTGGTGTGGATCGACTGTGAGATGACCGGGCTCGACCTCGGGGCCGACGCGCTCATCGAGGTCGCAGCCCTCGTGACGGACTTCGAGCTCAACGTCCTCGGCGAGGGCGTCGACGTGATCATCAAGCCCTCGCAGGAGGCGCTCGACCAGATGGTCGAGTTCGTGCGCTCGATGCACGAGAAGTCCGGCCTCCTCGAGGAGCTCTCCAGCGGTACGACGCTCGACGAGGCCGAGCAGCAGGTGCTCGACTACATCAAGGAGCACTGCCCCGACGGGAGCCGTCCCCCGCTGGCCGGCAACACCGTGGCGACCGACCGCGCGTTCCTCGCTCGCGACATGCCCGGTCTGGAGTCGTTCCTGCACTACCGGATCGTCGACGTCTCCTCGATCAAGGAGCTGTCGCGCCGGTGGTATCCGCGGGCCTACTTCGCCGCGCCCACCAAACGGGGCAACCACCGCGCGCTCGCCGACATCCAGGAGAGCATCGAGGAGCTGCGCTACTACCGCGAGGCCGTCTTCGTGCCCCAGCCCGGCCCCGACAGCGCCAGCGCCAAGGAGATCGCCGCGCGTCACGGCGGGCAGCTGACCGGCCTCGGTCCGGACACCGACGCCGATTCCGGCTCCGCGGGCTGAGTGTCCTACACTTCTCGTCGTCCGCAGCGCTGGCGCTGTGGGACATGGTGGGTATAGCTCAGCTGGTAGAGCGCCGCCTTGTGGTGGCGGATGTCGCGGGTTCAAGTCCCGTTACTCACCCCAGACAGATCGAGCCCCCGGCCTGGCCAGGCCGGGGGCTCGAGTCGTCCTCAGACCCGCGTCCTCAGGTGACGTCCGGGTCCGCGGCGCGGCGGACGGGGACCCGGAGCGGGACGCGCGCGTGGCCGATGGGGTTGGCCTCGGCGACGCGGTCCATCGCGTCGACGATGTTGCGCAGGTTGATGATGAGGGCGCCGTAGACCGGCCACTCGGGCGAGCGCTCCGTGGCCCGGAGGTCTTCGGTGAGCGTCTCGAGCCGGCTGCGTACGTCGAGCAGCGCGTCGGCGTCTGCCGCGCTGGTCGCCCGGCCGGCGTCGCCCAGCATGGAGATCCACCGGTCGGCGAAGTCCTCGCCCCAGGTCTCGCGGTGCGCGCGCTGACCGCCGAGGGTGCGGGCCAGGCTGCGGGTCTCGGCGACCGCCTGCTCCATGCGGCGCAGCAGCTCGTGCCAGTCGCTGGGGTTCCTCATCGCGCGCGCCGAGCGGCGCGGGTTCATCCGGGCGCTCTCCTGGGCCTGGCGGACCAGCGCCCAGGCCTGCTCGAGGTCGCCGTCGAGGTCGCGGGTGCGGTCGATCCAGCCCTTGACGTCCTCGTCCTGACAACCGTCACCGAGCCCTCCCGCCATGTCGACGAGCAGCTCGCCGATGCCGTCGTCGATGCGGTCGAGCGCCTGCGCGGCGGTGTGGCGTCGCAGCGGCGGCCACACCAGGACGTTGACCAGCAGGCCGACGGCGACACCGATCGCGGTGTCGAGCAGTCGCGCGATGAGCAGGCGGTCACTGTCGAAGCCGGTGGTGAGGACCACCAGCCCCGTCGTGGCGATCGTCGTCGCCTCCGCGCCCAGCCAGGGCACGGAGCCCAGGATCAGCGCCACGACCAGCAGCAGGGTGATCGCCCCCGTGCTCAGCCCGAGGGCCTCACCGACGATCGTGGCGAGCAGGACCGCGACGACGGTCGCGGCCACCTGCTGCATGCCCTTGGAGAAGGTGCGGTAGACGGTCGCGTGCACCACCAGCAGCGCGGCCCAAGGCGCCAGGAACGGCTGCGGCACGTCCAGCACGCTCGACGCGATCAGCCACGCGGCGACGGCGGCCACCACGGTCTTGACCAGCTGCAGGACGTCGTTCCACCAGATCGGGTCGCCCAGCTTGTCGTCGACGCGCTGGCGCCACCTCTCCCCGAGACCCTCCCCCGAACTCTCCCCCGAACTCTCCCCCGCGCTCTCCCTCTCGTGCTCCCTCATGGTGCTCCTCTCCCTCACCGATCGACCCTACGGACGTCGACGGGCGGTGCAAGCACCCGAAGAGAGGTGCGCGACTGTCGGCGGCCTCATGCCAGGGAGAGGAAGAGCTTCTCCATCTTCTTCACGTCGAGGCTGTCGACCTCACCGTCACCGGCGACGAGGCACTGCTGCAGCCCGGAGGCGACGATGGCGAAGCCGGCGCGGTCGAGCGCCTTGGACACCGCAGCGAGCTGGGTGACGACGTCCTCGCAGTCGCGCCCCTCCTCGAGCAGGCGGAGCACACCGGCAAGCTGCCCCTGGGCGCGCTTGATGCGGTTGATGACGGGCGTCATCTCGTCGGGGTCGAGCTGCATCAGTCCTCCTGGGTGGACGTGGTGAGTGCGGCGAGGGCCGCGGTGAGTCGCTGCTTGGCATCGGCGGCGACGGAGTCGAGGGCGCCGGCTCCGGCGAGGCCCATCATGGCGTCGGGGTCGAAGGCCTCCACGAGCGTGGTCGCGTCGTCGAGGGCGCGGACGACGACGTTGCACGGCAGCACGGCCGCGATCGACGGGTCGACCTGGATCGCCTCGTAGGCCAGCGGCGGGCGGCAGGCGCCGAGGATCACCTGCGGGGGCAGGTCGACGTCGAGCTTGGCCTTCATCGTGGCCGCGAGGTCGATCTCGGTCAGGATCCCGAAGCCCTGGTCCGTGAGGGCCGCCCGGGTGGCCTCGACGGCCTCGTCGTAGGGGCGGTCGACCTGGACGGACATCGTGTAGGTGGTCATGGGCCAAGCATACCCCCCGGGGTGTTTTTGCGTTTGTCGACGATACCCCCTAGGGTATCCAACGACCGATCAGAACGTTCGCAGACGAGAGGAACCGCATGTCACGCCCGACGCCCGAGATCACCCTCGAGGAGTTCGCCGCAGCGCACCAGGACGGCACGACCGTCGACGTGCGCGAGCGCGGGGAGTACGCGCAGGGACACGTCCCCGGCGCCGTCCTGGTGCCGATGGGCCAGCTGGCCTCGCGCCTCGGCGAGCTCGACCGCTCGTCCCGGATCCACGTCATCTGCGCCTCGGGCAACCGCTCGAAGGCGATGACCGACCTGCTCGTCGCCCAGGGCTTCGACGCCGTGTCGGTCGCCGGCGGCACCCAGGCCTGGATCGCCTCCGGCCGCGCGGTGGGGGTGGGTCTGTGATGACCGACCTGACCGTCCTCGTGATCGACACGCCCACCCTCGGCGACCGCAGCTACCTCGTGCACGACGGCGAGGTCGCCTTCGTGGTCGACCCCCAGCGCGACATCGACCGCGTGCTGACCCTCCTCGACGAGCACGGCGTACGCCTCACGCACGTCTTCGAGACCCACATCCACAACGACTACGTCACCGGCGGCCTCGCGCTCGCGGAGCAGACCGGTGCCCACTACCTCGTCAACGGCGAGGACGACGTCTCCTTCTCCCGCACCCCGGTTGCGGACGGAGACGTCGTCGAGGTGGGTGGACGCATGCGCGTGACCGCGCTGGCGACCCCCGGCCACACGTTCACCCACCTCTCCTACCTGCTCGTCGACGCGGCCGCCGAGGGCGACCAGCACGTCGGCGTGTTCTCCGGCGGGTCGCTGCTCTACGGCGCCACCGGTCGCCCCGACCTCCTCGGGCCCGAGCACACCCACGCCCTGGTGCACCACCAGCACGCCTCCGCCCACCGGCTCGCCGAGCTGCTGCCCGACGAGGCGGAGGTCTATCCCACCCACGGGTTCGGCTCCTTCTGCTCCGCCACCCAGTCCGACGCCTCGTCGTCGACCATCGGTCGGGAGAAGCAGGCCAACCCCGTCCTCACCCAGGACGAGCAGACGTACGTCGACGAGCTGCTGGCCGGTCTCGGCCCGTGGCCGGCCTACTACGCGCACATGGCCCCGGCCAACGCCGCCGGCCCCTCCGAGCCCGACCTGTCACCTCCGGCGGTCGCCGACGCGACCGAGCTGCGGCGTCGCATCGAGGCCGGGGAGTGGGTCGTCGACCTGCGCAACCGCACGGCCTTCGCCGCGGGGCACGCCCCCGGCACGCTCAACTTCGGGCTCGACGGCGGGTTCGCGACCTACCTCGGCTGGCTCGTCACCTGGGGCACGCCGATCACGCTCCTCGGCGAGACCGCCGAGGAGGTCGCCGAGGCCCAGCGCGAGCTGGTCCGCATCGGCATCGACCGCCCCGCCGCCCACGCGACCGGCGGCCCGGACGACTGGAGCGACCGCGAGCTCAGCTCGTTCGCGACCGCGACGTTCGCCGACCTCGCCCAGGTACGCCACCACCGCGAGGTCGTCGTCCTGGATGTGCGCCGCGCCGACGAGCACGACGCCGCGCGCATCGACGGCGCGGTCAACATCCCGCTCCACGAGCTGTGGGACAGGCTCGCCGAGGTGCCCGCGGGCGAGGTGTGGGTGCACTGCGCCGGTGGCTACCGCGCGTCGGTCGCCGCCTCGATGCTCGACGCCGCCGGACGCTCGCTCGTGGCGATCGACGACTCCTTCGACAACGCCGAGCAGGTGGGCCTCCACCTCGTGGGACCCGACGCGTGATCGAGCTCCTCCTGGCCGCCGTCGCCGGAGCGCTCATCGGGCTCAGCCTGGGTGCGCTCGGCGGCGGCGGCTCCATCCTGGCCGTCCCCGTGCTCCTCGCACTCGGCCAGACCGCGACGCAGGCCACCACCGGGTCGCTGGTCGTCGTGGGCGTCACCTCCCTGGCGGGAGCCGTGACCGCCCACCGTGCCGGGAACGTCCTCCTCGCGCGCGGCATCGCGTTCGGTGCCGTCGCCATCGGCGGCGCGGTCATCGGCGCGCACGCCTCCGCAGCCGTGCCCGAGCCCGTGCTGCTCGCCGCGTTCGCGGGCCTGATGCTCGTCGTGGCCGGCCTGATGACCGTCCGACAGCTACGCAGCCGGCGCGGCACCTCCTCGGGCGCTCACGCCGACCGGCCCCGCCTCGACGACCCCATCATCACGTTCAGCCCCACCTTCATGTGCCAGTGCCCTCGCGCGCTGAAGGTGCTCGTCACCGCGACCGCGGTCGGCCTGCTCACCGGGTTCCTCGGCGTCGGCGGCGGGTTCCTCGTCGTTCCCGCCCTGACCCTCGCACTCGCGCTCCCCATGGGCTACGCCGCCGGCACGTCGCTGGTCGTCATCACCATCACCAGCGCCGCCGCCCTCGCTGCTCGCGCCGGCACCGGCATCGCACCTGACTGGTGGCTCGTCGGCGCCCTCACCGTCACCGCCGTCGCCGGCTCCATCGCCGGCGCCCGCATCGCCGCCCGCACGGACACCGCCCGGCTCTCCGCCGCCTTCACCGGCCTGGTCCTCCTCGTCGCCGCCTACACCGCCGCGATCGCCGTGCCCGCCCTTCTCTGACCCCCTCACCCCTGACACAGAAACGAGTTCTGCTCATGACGTCGACGGCCACCCGCCGCCACGCCCGAACCCCGTCCCACGACCTTGACCCTGACGGCATCGGCTACCGCCCCGGCCCGCTCGGTCGGCTCGGCCTGTGGGTCACCCACCACCGCAAGGCGACCGCCCTGGTCTGGCTGCTCCTCGTCATCGGTCTCGGCGCGTTCGCACCCAAGGTCGAGGCCAACCTGTCCGGCGCCGGCTGGCAGGCCGACGGCTCCGAGTCCGTCGCCGTGCGCGAGCTCGCCACCGACAGCTTCGGCGGCAACGCCAGCTCCGCGATCCAGGTCGTCGTGCACAGCACCGACGGCCCGGTGACCGAGGGCCGCGGCGGTGACGTGCTCGACGAGGTCACCACCATCCTCGACGACGAGCCCCGCATCGCCGACGTCATCGCACCCCAGCCCGGCGCCACCCTGAGCCAGGACGGCGAGACCGCCGTCGTGCTCGCCGGCGCCGGCGCCGACCCCAACGAGATGGTCCGCGTCGCCGACGACCTCAAGGCCGAGCTCGAGGCCCTCTCCGGTGACGGCATCGAGGTCAACCCGACCGGCGCCTCCCTGCTCTGGTCGGACTTCAACGAGGCCAACCTCGACGCCATGCTCAAGTCGGAGATGATGTCGTGGCCGGTCACCCTGGCCATCCTCGTCCTCGCCTTCGGCGCCCTCGTCGCTGCCGGGCTCCCGCTCATCCTCACCCTCGCCGGCCTCGTCGCCTCCGCCGGCTCACTCGTGCTCATCAACGAGCTCATCCCCGTCTCCATCTGGGCGATGAACTTCGCGATGATGTTCGCCCTCGCCCTCGGCATCGACTACGCGCTCTTCCTCGTCGTCCGGTTCCGCGCCGCCCGGATGGGGCACCACGAGACGCCACGCCAGGCCATCGCCGAGACGATGGACACCGCGGGCAAGGCCGTCCTGCTGTCCGGCGCCACCGTGCTCGTCTCGCTGTCCGCGGTCATGCTCGTGCCGTCGCCGGCGTTCCGGTCCATGGCCGGCGGCATCATGCTCGCCGTCGTCTTCGTCCTGCTGGCCACGCTGACCCTGCTGCCGCTCGTGCTGTTCAAGCTCGACCACAGGATCAACAAGGGAGCGCTCAAGTGGGTCCACACCGGTGAGCACCGGTCCGCGAGGTTCGCCGCCTGGGGCGAGCGCCTGTGGAAGCGGCCCCTCGCGTTCGGGCTCGCGTCCCTCGTCGTCCTGCTCGCCCTCGCCGCGCCCGTCCTGGGGCTCAAGACGGCGATGCCGTCCATCCAGGTCCTCCCCGACGACGCCAGCGCCCGGGTCGGCTACAACCAGGTCAAGGACGCCTTCGGTGACGGAGCCCCCGGCACCCTCCAGGTCATCACCGACGCCACTGACGCCAAGGCCACCGCCACGGTCCTCGCGGCCGACCCCGGCATCGCCGGCGCCATGCCCGCCCAGCCCGCCTCCGACGACGCCGGGGCGGACGCGGACCTGGTGCTCATCCAGGCAGTCCCGACCGTCGACCCGTCCGACCCCGAGCTCGCCGACACCGTCGACCGGCTCCGCGCCGACCTGCCCGACACTGCTCTCGTCGGCGGAGCAGCCGTGGAGAACCTCGACCTCAAGACACAGCTCGACGACTCCACCCCGCTCGTCATCGGCGTCGTGCTCGGTCTCGGGTTCCTGCTGCTCCTCATCGCGTTGCAGGCGCCGCTCATCTCGCTCCTCGGCACCCTGGCCAGCCTGCTGTCGACCGCCGCCGCGTTCGGTGTCGCGCGGCTGGTCTTCCAGGACGGCATCGGTGCGGACCTGCTCGGGTTCGAGTCCCAGGGCTTCCTGGACGCGTGGGCGCCGGTGTTCTTCTTCGCGATGATCTTCGCGATCGCGATGGACTACACCGTGTTCCTGCTCGCCTCCGCCAAGGAGCACTACGAGAAGTCCGGCGACCCCAAGGAGGCCATGGTCGGCTCGCTGGCGCACTCCGGACGCGTGATCTTCGCCGCCGGTGCCGTGATGGTCGCGGTGTTCTTCACCTTCGCGCTGTCCGGCCCGCTGCCCCCGAAGGAGATGGGCATCGTGCTCGGCGTCGCCGTGCTGCTCGACGCGTTCCTCGTGCGCCTCGTGCTGCTGCCCGTGATGCTCCGCCTCACCGGCCGGGCGGCATGGTGGAGCCCGCGCTGGCTCACCCGCGTCCTCCCCAAGATCACGTTCTCCCACGGCTGACCCGGCCGCGGCAACCCACCACACACCCCTCAGAAGGAGATCCACCATGTGCCGAGCAGTGCGATGCAAGACCTGCGGCAAGACCACCTGGGCCGGCTGCGGCCAGCACGTCGGGCAGGTCAAGGCCGGCGTCCCAGCGAAGGACTGGTGCAACGGCCAGCACACCGCTGCCGAGAAGGCCGCCAGCGGTTCGGGCGGCGGCTTCCTGTCCCGGTTGTTCAACCGGGACTGACCCCAGACCGGTGGGGCCGCGCCTTCCCCCGGGTGCGCCCCACCGCCACGACCCCTCCACCTCGACCAGAAGGACCACCCGTGAACGTCGACCGCGCCGTGCTCTCGCTCGCCGGCACCGTCATCCTCCTCAGCGTGCTGCTGAGCACCCTCGTCTCCCCCTGGTGGCTGCTGCTCACCGCGTTCGTCGGTCTCAACTTGCTCCAGTCGAGCCTCACCGGCTTCTGCCCCGCAGCGAGCATCTTCCGGCGACTCGGCCTCTCGACCGGCTGCGCCTTCCGCTGATGCGGACCGCGCTCTCCGCCTGACCTGCGCGGTGCGCTGAGCCTCACGGGTGGTACGCCGCCCGGTGCGGTCGCGGGCTCGCGAGCAGCACCGGGCACCTGGCCTCCCTGAGCACGGCGCGGGCGACCGGGCCGATGTGCGAGCCGATCGGCACGAGCGGGTCGTGGCGCCCGATCACGAGCAGCTCGGCGTCGGCGGAGGCCTCCACGAGGGACTCGGCGGCACGCCCCTGCTCGACCTGCACCTCGGCGTCCGTCGCGGCGGTGAGGTCGCCGAGCCGGTCGAGCGCGGCATTGACCTCGGCACGGCTGCTGTCGGACCAGCTGCGGACGTCCTCGGCCGACAGCGCACCCTCGTAGGGCCGCGGCAGCGACCACGAGTGAACGAGCCGCAGCTGCGCGTCCCGGGCGTGGGCCTCTGCCAGGGCGGCGCGCAGCACCTCGTCCGAGCGGTCGGCCACGTCGACCCCGGCGACGACCACCCGCTGCTTCCCGTCGGGCCGCCAGCCGCTGGGCACGGCCGCCACGGGCACCCGCAGGTGAGCGGCGACGCCGCCGGCGACGGTGCGGTTCACGATCCTGGACAGCCGCGACAGGTGCCGGTGCTCCAGCACGACCATCCGGGCGGTACGGCCGATCTCGACGAGCGCGCCCACCGGCGTGCCCCGCACGAGCTCGTGGGTGACGGGGACGGTGGCGCCGACGACGTCGTCGGCCAGCTTGACCGCCTCGGCGAGCCGCTCGGCGCCCCAGGCCTCGACGTCGGCCGCGGGGATCAGGACGTGGTCGGCGGGGATCGGGGTCAGGTCGACCGAGTGCACCAGGTGCAGGCCGCACCCGGCCCGCTGCGCCTCGTCCGCGGCGAAGGCGAGCGCGGACCCGAACTCCTCCGGTCCGACCCCGACCACGATGCGCGGCCCATGTGCGGTGGTGCGCTGCTCGGTCATGACGTCCTCCTCGACTGGTCCTGCGACCCGTCTCCTCGACTCCACTCTTCGCCTGCCGCGGCGTCGTACGAAGGGTCATTCGTCCCGGCGGCCCTCGGCAAAGGGCCCTCCCCGCGGGACCGTCACGGGGACGAGGATGGGAGCGAACCTGAGGAGGTCACCATGCGTGCGTTGCGCCTGAACGAGTGGAAGAGCGAGCCCGTGCTCGAGGACGTCCCGGTGCCCGAGCCGGGGCCGGGCGAGGTGCTGGTGCAGGTGGGCGCCGCGGGTGCGTGCCACTCCGACCTCCACCTGATGCACGAGTTCGAGGCGGGCGCCGTGCCGTGGAACCCGCCCTTCACCCTCGGCCACGAGAACGCCGGCTGGGTGCACACGCTCGGCGAGGGCGTGACCGGCCTCGAGGTCGGCCAGGCCGTGGCGGTCGTGGGCGCCTGGGGCTGCGGCACCTGTGACCACTGCCTCGACGGCCTCGAGACCTACTGCGAGCGCCCCGACCTCGCCCCCGTTCCCGGCGGTGGTGGCGGGTTGGGCCTCGACGGAGGCATGGCCGACTTCATGCTGGTGCCGTCCGCACGCCACCTCGTCCCCCTCCCCGACGGCCTCGAGGTCGTCGACGCGGCACCCCTGACCGACGCGGCGTTGACGCCGTACCACGCGGTCCGCCGCTCGCTCGGCAAGCTCGGCCCCGGCACGACTGCCGTGGTCATCGGCGTCGGCGGCCTCGGCCACCTCGGCGTGCAGGTGCTCAAGGCGATCACCGCCGCCCGCGTCGTCGCCGTCGACGGTCGCGACAGCGCGCGGGTGCACGCCTCCGAGCTGGGCGCCGACCTCGTCCTCGACCCCGGCCCCGACACCGTCGAGCGCATCCGGGAGGCCACCGGCGGCCGCGGCGCCGACGTGGTGCTCGACTTCGTCGGGTCCGACGAGACCCTGGCCACGGCGGCCGCCAGCATGCGCCAGCTGGGCGACCTCACGATCGTCGGCATCGCCGGCGGGACGCTGCCGGTGTCGTTCTTCGGCCTCCCCTACGAGACGAGCGTGCAGACGACCTACTGGGGCAACCGCCGCGAGCTGGTGGAGGTGCTGGACCTGGCCGCCCGCGGGCTGCTCCACGCCGACACGACGATCTACCCGCTCGAGGACGCGGTCGCGGCGTACGACGACCTGACCCACGGCCAGGTGGTCGGCCGCGCGGTCGTGATGCCCAACGACACGTTCACGCCATGACGCCGGTGTCGCGCCGGAGCCCGCTGCGACGAGGGTCTACGTTGGCTCGGTGAACCCGGGCAAGAGCAGCTATGACGTCGTGGTGGTCGGCGGCGGGCACAACGCCCTCGTCAGCGCCGCCTACCTCGCCCGCGCCGGGCTGTCGGTGCTCGTGCTCGAGCGCCTGGGCCACACCGGCGGGGCGGCGGTGTCGGTCGAGCCCTTCTCCGGGCACGCGGCGCGGCTCTCGCGCTACTCCTACCTCGTCAGCCTGATGCCCGAGCAGCTGATGGCCGACCTCGACCTCGACGTCCGCCTCGCCTCGCGCACCACCGCGTCGTACACGCCCTGGACGCGCGGCGAGCGCAGCGGCGGCCTGCTGGTCGAGCGCCCCGAGGGCGAGGCGACGCGCGCGTCGTTCCGCGACCTCACCGGGGGCGACGAGGAGTACGCCGCGTGGGAGGCGTTCTACGGCGAGGTCGGCCGGCTCGCCGAGGCCGTGGCACCGACGCTGATGCGACCGCTGCCGCTCGAGCGGGACGTGCGCGCCCTCGTCGACGAGCGCATCTGGGCCGACATCGTCGAGGAGCCCCTCGGCCGCGCGATCACCCGGCGCTTCGCCGACGACACCGTGCGCGGGGTCGTCGCCACCGACGCGCTCATCGGCACGTTCGCCTCGATGGACGACCCCTCGCTCGCGCAGAACCGCTGCTTCCTCTACCACCTGATCGGCAACGGCACGGGCGAGTGGCGCGTGCCGATCGGCGGGATGGGAGCGGTCACCGACGCGCTGGCCAGGGCCGCGGTCGACGCGGGCGCGGAGGTCGTCACGGGCGCGGGGGTCAGCGCGATCAGACCCGGCCCGGACGGCGCCGAGGTCGTCTGGCACGACGGCGAGCAGGAGCGCTCGGTGACCGGGCGGCGCGTGCTGTCCGGGGTCGCCCCCTGGGTGCTGCGCATCCTGCTCGGCGAGGGCGAGGACGCCGAGACCAAGCCCGCCGGCTCCCAGCTCAAGATCAACTTCCTCCTCGACCGGCTGCCGGCGCTGCGCTCGGGCGCCGACCCCGCCGTGGCCTTCGCCGGCACCCTGCACCTCGCCGAGGACTACTCGACCATCGAGCAGGCCCACGCCGCCGCGGCCGGCGGCGCGGTGCCCGACCCGATGCCGGGCGAGGTCTACTGCCACAGCCTGACCGACCCCTCCATCCTCGGCGACCGCGCCGGCTCGGCGCACACACTGACCTACTTCGGCCTGCACACGCCCGCGGGGCTCTTCGACGCCGACCCCGGCGCGAAGGACGTCGCCGTGCAGCGCGCCCTCGCCTCGATCGACGCGGTCCTGGCCGAGCCCCTCGCCGGCTGCCTTGCCACCGACGCCGACGGCCGGCCGTGCATCGAGGCGAAGGTCCCGCAGGACGTCGAGAGGGACCTGGCCATGCCGGGCGGCCACATCTTCCACGGCGACCTCGACTGGCCCTGGGCGCCGAACCGCTCACGCCTCGACACCCCGGCCCAGCAGTGGGGCGTCCAGACCGGCCACGACGCGGTGCTGCTCTGCGGCTCCGGCGCACGTCGCGGCGGGGCGGTGTCCGGGCTCGGCGGCCACAACGCGGCACAGGCCGTCCTCGCCGAGCTCTGAGGGCCACCTCGATTTCGCCTGCCGATCACCACGCGGTAGAGTTCTACTCGCTTCACCGCACGCGCCATTAGCTCAATTGGCAGAGCAGCTGACTCTTAATCAGCGGGTTCGGGGTTCGAGTCCCTGATGGCGTACAGATCAAGCCCCTGACCAGTGACAACGCTGGTCAGGGGCTTTCTCGTTGGCCGTCTTGTGCCCGTCAAGTGCCCGACAGGTCCATCCGCTGGGGTGCGCGGTGACTGCGCGTACAGGCGGCGGAGTGGGGCAGCTCGCGGCCCTCTGATGCCTTGTCGAGCTGGTGTGGATTCGGTGTCACCGCGTGACGCCGAACCCACTACCAACGATCTTCGCCGGTCGCCTAGTTCGACTGCTGGCCGCGGGGCACCACGTTGACGACGGTCTCGTCGACCGACGACTCGGTGCCGTCGCTGACCTGTACCGCGACGGGGTAGCTGCCCGGCGGCCGGTTGGCCCGGAAGGTCGCCACCGGGCCCGTGGCGTCGTCGAACTCACCGTCCCCATCGAGGTCCCACGCGTACGTGAGGTCGTCACCCTCGAGGTCGGAGGACCCCGACGCATCGAGCTCGATGCGGGCACCCGGCTTGACCGTGTACGGACCCCCGGCGTCGGCGACCGGGGCAGTGTTGAGGCTCAGGCCGACGATGACCGGGTCGTGGTCGCTCGATCGGTAGGCCGTGGGCTCGTAGAGCGGCAGGGCCGACGACTCGCGCTCGAAGGCTGCCTCGCCCGCGTCGCGAACCTCGTCGTTGTAGTCGAACAACGGCACCTCGTCGGCGTTGACCTTCCAGCCGCCGGCGCCCGTCACCTGGGCTGCGAGGGATTCTGTGGCCAAGGCGTGGTCGAGGTGGCCAAGGAGACCGTCGAAGACGTATCCGTAGGACTCCAGGCCCTCGAAGCGCTCGAGCAGGTCGACGTAGCCGGCCGTCTCGAGCGCGGTGATCGGTCGCTCCATGGAATAGGAGTTGAGGTCACCGATGACCAGGGAGTCGGGGTCGCCGCTCCCGGTCGGGTCGCTCGCCAGGTGGTCCGCGAGTGCCGCAGCCGCTCGGGTCCGGGTGAGGTCACAGTTGCCGGACCCGTCAGCGGGCGAGTCGTCGCCGGCTCCACAGCCGGAGCCCTTGCTCTTGAGGTGGTTCACCGCGACAGTGAACCGCTCGCCGGTAGCGATCTCGTCGAACGTCTGGATCAGGGCCGGACGGTTGGCGTCGTCGTCGAACCGGACGTCGTCCTCCTCGGTGAGCAGGTCGTAGTCACCGGCCGGCGCCACGGTCGCGGTCTTGTAGAGGAAGGCCTGCTTGATGGCGTCGGTGCCGATGAAGCCCGTGTCGATGTACGCGTACGTGCCCGGCGACGTGGCGGCGTTGAGCGCCTCGACGATCTGCTGGGTGGCGAGACCCGCGTCGTTCTGGATCTCGATCAGCCCGAAGACGTCGGCGTCGATCGTCTCCAGCGCAGCCACGATCTTGGCGAGCTGGCGCTGCCGCTCCGGCTCGGAGTCGGCACCGCGGCAGTCGTCTGTCCCGCTCGGCCCGCACGGACCGCTGTTGTTCGACGACGTGGTGTCCACCGTCGCGAAGTAGTTCAGCACGTTGAAGCTCGCGACCTGCAGCCGGCCGCCGACGTCGTCGGGCGACGCGGGGCGGGGGTTGGCCGCCTCGAACGTGTAGTCCACGCCGGGCACGGGGCGCAGCTTCCAGGCTCCGAAGGAGTACTCCATGACACCGGTGAGGTCGGTGATCGTGTCCCCGCCCCGGAAGTAGTTGCCCGTGCTGAGTCCCGGCGTCGGGTAGTAGTAGGGCTCATTGCTCCGCGGGCCACTGGTCGCGTCGTTCTCGTCGTTGCTGTCGTCGTCGAGGATGATGCGGCGCGTTGCCAGGTCGTCCAGGAACGCCTGGTAGCCCTCGACAGTGGGCGTGTTGGTCTGGGTGTACTGGAACTCGCGCTCGTCGGCCGTGAGCACGATCTCGCCGAACCGCGCGAGCTCGAAGTACTCGCTCACCGCGAGGGTGGTGGGGATGGTCGTGATCATGCCCTCGACCCGCTCGAAGGTGGCGGGGGCCGATGTGGAGGCGCTCGCCGGCATCGTCACGACAGCGGCGCTGGGCAGCGGCAGGCCGGAGGCCAGCACGCTGACGGACCCGCCGGTGACGTTGATCTGGGTGTTGTTGAAGAACTCGGCCACGGTGCCGGCCACCTCCACCCGGTCACCGGCGGCAAGGCCCGTCGGGCAGGTCGAACCGCAGAACACGTAGATGCCCTCGGACGTCGCCGGGACGTTGTCCGCGTCCACGTCCTCCTCCTGGACGTAGAAGCCGTTGAGGACGTCACCACTGGTGATGAGCGAGGTGACGACCGCCTCCACCTGGACCTCCTGGCCAGCGAGCGGCGAGGCGGCTCCCGAACCCTGGACTGCTGAAACGAGGATCGTCTCCAGCGGCGCAGTGACGGTCACGGTCACCGTGCACACAGCCTGAGCGTCGTCGTCCGACGTGGCCGTGACCTGCACCTCGTAGATGCCCACCGCGGTCGAACCCGCGACCGTGAGGGTCGCAGTCGCGGCCTCTCCCTGTTGGGTGGGGGCGGTTGATCCTTCGAGCGTGATCCCGGGCACCGCGTCCGAGGTGATGACGAGACTGTCGATGCCGCTGTCGACGTCGGTGGCCGACACCGGTGACGTGGCAGCCTCGCCGGTGGTCGTCTGCACACCGGGCTCGCAGCTCATCGCCGGCGGAAGCGGGTCCCCGGATGCCACGAACACCTGGTCGCGGTTGGCGTCACCGGGCGTCTGGGCGGCAGACGGCGCCCACGTGAAGTCGGCGTACGTGTCACCGGTGCCGGTGAGCTGCAGCGATTCACCGACGGGGCCGGCGCCGTTCTCGATGACCCCGATGTCCGTGCTCGTCAGACCATCGGCAGGTCCTTCCACAGCGGTCATCGTTCCCTCGTACGAGAGGAACTGCACGAGGCCGCCGTCGGCGTCCACCAGTGCGACACCGTCAGGCGCGCCGTTCTGCAGGACCAGGGGCACCGACAGGAAGCCGAAGCCCGATCCTGTGTCATCACTCAGGGTGCCGGTCAGGACGCCCTGCGGGGTGTACGTCGATCCGTTGCTCCCGTTGTACGGAACGACGCTCCATCCCGTGAGGTCCGTGCCTGCCGGCCCGGCGACCTCGATGAACTCACCGACATCGGCGCCGGAGTTGTCGTAGTGCAGCTCGTTGATGAACACCGCAGAGTCCGGGGCAACGGCTTCAGCCGCAGGCGCGACTGCAACCAGGCTGGCCAGCATGGTCAGCGGCACGGCCGCACGTACCGCTCTCGCCGCTCCGCGACCTGCACAGTGTCTTGATCCAGGCATATGGGTCACGAGTAGTCCTCGAGGTAAGGGGCGAGAGCTCCGAGGGTAGGCCGCACCCGTGAGTGCTGGCTACGGGCGGACGGTCCGCGGTGGGGAGCGTTACCCAATCTTGGGTGTGGGCGCGGACCTCTGTCCGGCCGGGCCGATCGGTAGTTATCGTCACCGGGTCGGTCGACCCCGTCGGCGACGACGCCAAACCCCCCACCTCATGCCACGCCCTGCGTGCGACCAGACGCCACGCTGGCTGCCTGGCACGCGTAGCTAAGGACATCACGGATGAGGAACAAGCTCGCTCTGCCGGCCACCCTGTTGGTCGCGTTCGGACTGACGGTGGCCGCAACGACAGGACCTGCCGCGGGTGATCCCGCGCCCGGCCGGGCCGAGAAGGCCCAGACCACGAAGATCCAGATCCTCGGCCTCAACGACTTCCACGGCGCGCTCGAGCCGCCGAGCGGCTCCGGCGGCCGGATCGGCGGGACGGACGCGGGCGGCGTCGAGTACCTCGCGACTCACGTCGACCAGCTGCGCGCGACCAACCCCAGCACGATCTTCGTGTCCGCCGGTGACCTGATCGGCGCGACGCCGCTCACCTCCGCGCTGTTCCACGACGAGCCGACCATCGAGGCCTTCAACCTGATGGGCCTGGACTACAACGGCGTGGGCAACCACGAGTTCGACGAGGGCGTCGACGAGCTGCTGCGCATGCAGAACGGCGGCTGCCACCCCGTCGACGGTTGCCAGGACGGCGACGGGTTCGCCGGCGCACAGTTCGACTTCCTCGCCGCCAACGTCGCGTACAAGGACAGCGGCGAGACCATCTTCCCGCCGTACAAGATCCACAAGTTCGAGGGCGTCAAGGTGGCCATCATCGGCATGGCCCTCGAGGGCACACCTGACATCGTGGCGCCGGCCGGCATCTCGCAGGTCGACTTCTTCGACGAGGCCGACTCGGTCAACGCGTTGGTCCCCGTCCTCAAGAGGCAGGGCGTCGACACGTTCGTCGTCTTGCTGCACGAGGGCGGCTCGGTCTCCGGCGGGGTCAACGAGACGACGATCAACAGCTGCAACAACCCGTCGGGGGCGCTGCCGCCGATTGTCGACCGGATGGACGACGACATCGACGTGGTCGTCACCGGTCACACCAACTGGGCGGTCAACTGCCTCATCGACGGCAAGATCGTCACGGGTGCAGCGTCCGCCGGCCGCCTCGTCACGGACATCGACCTGACGCTGAGCCGGGCGACCAAGGGCGTTGTCGCGCACACCGTCAACAACACGATCGTCACGCGCACTGTCCCCAAGGCCCCGGCGCTGTCCGAGCTGGTCAACAAGTACGTCGGACTCTCCGCACCGCTGGCCAACCGCGTCATCGGCTCGCTCACCGCGCCGATCACCCGGGGGGCCAACTCCGCGGGTGAGTCGTCCCTGGGCGACGTCATCGCCGACGCGCAGCTGCACGCGACGACGGCGCCGGAGCTCGGGGGAGCCGTGATCGGCTTCATGAACTCGGGCGGCATCCGCGCCGACCTGACGTTCCCCAGCAGCCCCGCCGGCGAGGGCGACGGAAACGTGACGTACGGCGAAGCCTTCACGGTGCAGCCGTTCGGCAACAGCCTGGTCACCATGACGGTGACCGGCGCACAGATCGACACACTGCTCGAGCAGCAGTTCGACAACCCGAGCACCGGCCAGAACCGCATCCTGCAGGTCTCGGCGGGCTTCCAGTACAGCTGGAGCGCTTCGGCCCCGACGGGCAGCAAGGTGGACCAGGCGTCCATCATGCTGAACGGCGTCGCGATCGACCCGGCGGCGAGCTATCGGATCACGGTCAACAACTTCATGGCTGACGGTGGTGACGGCTACACCATCCTGCGCGAGGGCACCGACCGGCTCGGCGGCGACGTCGACCTCGACGCGCTCGAGAAGTACTTCGTCGCGCAGGGCACCGTGGCTCCCGGCCCGCAGAACCGGATCACCCGCTTGCCTTGAGCAGGCACCACCTCGTGCGGGGGCGCCGACCCGACGCCCCCGTACGACGAATCCGTACCGGTAGCGCCGCGCCAGCTCTCGAATCTGGAGAGGTTCACCTCGCACGCGAACGAAGCAGATGCCGGTACGGCTGACTCGACGCTCTCAGGCGGCGGACTGACGCATCCGCGTCACCGCTCCCTCAAGGCTCCGCGCTCCCACCAGTCGATCGCCGGGTCTTCCCGTATGAACCGCCCCGGCGAGTCCGGAGACTCCGTTCCTTGGGAAGGATGGAGTCATGTCAGGGAGTACGTCGAAGAGGTACCCGGCCGAGTTGCGTGAGCGGGCGGTCCGGATGGTCACCGAGATCAGAGTCGATCATGAGTCGGAGTGGGCGGCGATGACCAAGGTCGCCGAGCTGCTCGGGGTCGGGACGCCGGAGACGATCCGGAAGTGGTGCCGCCAGGCCGAGATCGAGACCGGCCAGCGGCCCGGGATGACGGCCGAGGAGTCGGCGGAGCTGAAGCGGTTGAAGCGGGAGAACGCCGAGCTCAAGCGGGCCAACGCGATCCTCAAGTCCGGAGGCTGTCGCACGAATCGGCTCGTGCTTGGCGTGGCGTAGCAGCGCTGCGGGGTTGAGTCGAAATATTTGGGCG
>NZ_CANKYS010000003.1 GCF_947488025.1 uncultured Nocardioides sp.
CCGATTTTCCCAGCACGTAAGGGCATTCTCACTTCACGACGCGCTCACAACCCCAAGCCCATCGGTGGATCGAGGCTAAGGACTCCACCGTCGGACGGATACTACGCACACTCATGCCCGAACGTGTGGATGCGATCGTTACATGTCACCACGGATCGGTGTGCACCCAGTCGGTCGCGCCGCGGGAGTCGAGCAGGCGCTGGTCGGTCGTGCTGCCCTCGTGCACCTGGCCCCGGCGCTCGATGACAGGACCCGCCACGCGGTCGCCGTGCCGGTCGCGTCCTGGGGTGCTCATGCCAGCCACTCCTTGAGGATCCGCTCGCACCGCTCGATGTGCTCGACCGGCACGTGCTCGTCCTGCTTGTGGGCGAACATCGGGTCACCGGGGCCGAAGTTGACCGCCGGGATCCCGAGCTTGGTGAACTGCGCGACGTCGGTCCAGCCGAACTTCGGGGCCGGCTCACCGCCCACCGCATCGACGAACGCCTTGGCCGCGGGCCGGTCGAGGCCGGGCATCGCGCCGGCGGCCATGTCGGTCACCGTGACGTCGTAGCCGTCGAAGAAGTCGCGGACGAAGGCCTCGGCGTCGGCCTCGCTGCGGTCGGGGGCGAAGCGGAAGTTGACCTCGACGACGCACTCGTCGGGGATCACGTTGCCCGCGACCCCGCCGCGGATGCCGGTGGCGTTGAGCCCCTCGTGGAAGGTCAGGCCGTCGATCTCGGGCCGGCGGGCGACGTAGTCGTTGAGCCGGCCGAGCACCGGGCCGGCGAGGTGGATGGCGTTGACGCCCTTCCAGCTGCGAGCGCTGTGCGAGCGCTCGCCCGTGGTCCGTACGTCGACGCGCATGGTGCCCTGGCAGCCCGCCTCGATCGCGGCGTTGCTCGGCTCCATGAGGATCGCGAAGTCGGCCTCGAGCAGCTCGGGGTCGCTCTCGGTCAGCTTGCGCAGGCCGTTGTGGACCGAGTCGACCTCCTCGGCCTCGTAGAAGATGAAGGTCAGGTCGCGGTCGGGCTCGGTGAGGTCGGCGGCGAGCTTGAGCATCACCGCGTCGCCGCCCTTCATGTCGCAGGTGCCGAGACCGTGCAGGATCCCGCCCTCGAGCCGCGAGGGCAGGTTGTCGTTGAGCGGCACCGTGTCGATGTGGCCGGCGATCACCACCCGCTCACCGCGACCCAGTTCGGTGCGCGCCACGATCGTGTGACCGCGACGGGTCACCGCGAGGTGCGGGAGCGCCGCCAGGGCCGCCTCGACGGCGTCGGCGATCTCCTGCTCCTGGTGGCTGACGGAGAAGATGTCGACGAGCTGCTGGGTCAGGGTGACGACGTCGGCGGACAGGTCGAGTGAGGCCATGGCCCCATCCAACCAGCCCGCCGACCAGCCGTCGGCTCTCAGGCCCGGGCGACCTGCACGTCCACCTCAGCGGCGTCGGCGTACGTCACCGAGGTGGCGAGCGTCTCGTCGGCGATCATGGCCTCGTGGGTCCGGGCCGCGGCCAGGGTGGCCTCGGGACCGGTGATCGTGAGGCTGATCCGGTCGCTCACCTGCAGGCCGGCGTCCTTGCGGGCCTGCTGCACCGCGCGGACCAGGTCGCGCGCGGCGCCCTCGGCCTCGAGCTCGGGCGTGACGGCGGTGTCGAGGACGACGAAGCCGCCGCGCGGGAGCATGCCGATCGCGGTGGCCTCGTCCGACGACCCGGCCACCGTCTCGAGGGCGTACTCCCCCTCGACCAGCGCGAGCCCGCCGGCCGTCACGGTGCCGTCCTCGGCGACCGACCAGTCGCCGGACTTCGAGCCCTTGATGGCGAGCTGGACGTCCTTGCCCAGCCGCGGGCCGGCGGCGCGGGCGTTGACCGTGAGCCGCTGCGAGACGCCGTACGACGCCGCCTCGGGCGCGTCGGCCGCGAGGACCTCGACGGCCTTGAGGTTGAGCTCGTCGGCGACCAGCGACTCGAAGCCGGTGAGGTCGGCGTCGGTGACGACGGTCAGCTGCGAGAGCGGCAGGCGGTTGCGCAGGTTGGCGGCCTTGCGCAGCGCGGACCCGGCCGAGCAGACGTCACGGACGGTGTCCATGGAGGCGACCAGCGACTCGTCGGCCGGCAGGTCGTCGGCGGAGGGCCAGTCGGTCAGGTGGACCGACCGCTCGCCGGTCAGGCCGCGCCAGACCTCCTCGGTGGTCAGCGGCATCAACGGCGCCGTGGCACGACAGACGACCTCGAGCACCGTGTGCAGGGTGTCGAAGGCATCGGGGTCCTCGTCCCAGAAGCGCTCGCGCGAGCGCCGGATGTACCAGTTCGTCAGCACGTCGAGGAAGCCGCGCGTCGAGTCGCACGCCGCGGCCACCTCGTAGTTGTCGAGCTGGTCGGTCATCGCGGCGACGTAGTCGCGCAGCTTGGCCAGGATGTAGCGGTCCATCGGGTGCGCGCTGTCGGTGCGCCAGATGGCGTCGTAACCCTCGCCGCCCTTGGCCGCGTTGGCGTAGAGGCTGAGGAACGACCAGCTGTTCCACAGCGGGATCAGCACCTGCCGCACCGAGTCGCGGATCCCCTGCTCGGTGACGACGAGGTTGCCGCCGCGCAGGATCGGGCTCGACATGAGGAACCAGCGCATCGCGTCGGCGCCGTCGCGGTCGAAGACCTCGCGGACGTCCGGGTAGTTGCGCAGCGACTTCGACATCTTCTGGCCGTCGTTGCCGAGCACGATGCCGTGGCTCAGGCACGTCGAGAACGCCGGCCGGTCGAAGATCGCGCCCGCCAGGACGTGCATCGTGTAGAACCAGCCACGCGTCTGGCCGATGTACTCGACGATGAAGTCGCCCGGGAAGTGGTTGTCGAACCAGTCCTTGTTCTCGAACGGGTAGTGCACCTGCGCGAAGGACATCGAGCCGGAGTCGAACCACACGTCGAGGACGTCGGTGACGCGGCGCATCGTCGACTTCCCGGTCGGGTCGTCGGGGTTGGGACGCGTCAGCTCGTCGACGAACGGGCGGTGGAGGTCCGGGTTGCCGTCCTTGTCGCGCGGCAACGTGCCGAAGTCGCGCTCGATCTCCTCGAAGGAGCCGTAGACGTCGACGCGCGGGTGGTGCTCGTCGTCGGACTTCCACACCGGCACCGGGGAGCCCCAGAAGCGGTTGCGGGTGATCGACCAGTCGCGGGCGTTCTCCAGCCACTTGCCGAACTGGCCGTCCTTGATGTGCTCGGGCACCCAGCGGATGTCCTGGTTGAGCGCCATCAGGCGCTCCTTGACCTTGGTCACCTCGACGAACCACGACGAGACGCCCTTGTAGATCAGCGGCTGCCGGCAGCGCCAGCAGTGCGGGTAGGAGTGGTCGTACGTCTCGCGGCGCACCAGGACGGTCCCGGGGGTGACGCTTCCCGTCTCGCCCTCGGCCTTGGTGGCCGCCTTGAGGTGGTCGATGATCTGCAGGTTGGCGTCGAAGACCTGCAGGCCCTCGTAGTCGGTGACCGGGAACGTGAAGCGCCCGTCCTTGCCGACCGGCATGACCGCCTCGATGCCCTCGCGGTCGGTGACGACCTTGTCGTCCTCACCGAAGGCGCCGGCGGTGTGCACCAGCCCGGTGCCGTCCGTGGTCGTGACGAACTCGGCGGGCACGAGGCGGAAGGCGCGCTCGTGGCCGGCGTAGTAGGAGAACGGCGGGGCGTACTCGAGGCCGACGAGGTCGGCGCCCGTGCCGCGCCAGGTGACCTCCGGGCTCTCGCCGAGCTCGCGGGCGTACGACGCCAGGCGGGCCTCGGCGATCAGGTAGCGCTCCGGGCTGCCCGTGGGGCCGTCGGAGGTGACGACGACGTAGTCGATGTCCTCACCGACCATGACGGCGAGGTTGGACGGCAGGGTCCACGGGGTCGTCGTCCAGACGAGGACCTTGACGCCCTTCATCGGGCCGTCGGTGGTGACGTCGTAGCCGACGGTGACGGCCGGGTCCTGCCGCATCTGGTAGACGTCGTCGTCCATCCGCAGCTCGTGGTTGGACAGCGGCGTCTCGTCCTGCCAGCAGTAGGGCAGCACGCGGAAGCCCTCGTAGACCAGGCCCTTGTCGTGCAGCTGCTTGAAGGCCCAGATGACCGACTCCATGAACTCCGGGTTCATGGTGCGGTAGTCGTTGTCGAAGTCGACCCAGCGCGCCTGCCGGGTGACGTAGTCGCGCCACTCGCCGGTGTACTTCAGCACGCTCTGGCGGCACGCCTCGTTGAACTTCTCGATGCCCAGCTCGACGATCTCGTCGGTGGTCTTGATGCCGTTGAGCCGCATCGCCTCCAGCTCGGCGGGCAGGCCGTGGGTGTCCCAGCCGAAGCGGCGCTCGACCTTGTGCCCGCGCATCGTCTGGTAGCGCGGGATGAGGTCCTTGACGTAGCCGGTGAGCAGGTGGCCGTAGTGCGGCAGGCCGTTCGCGAAGGGCGGGCCGTCGTAGAAGACGAACTCGTTGGCGCCGTCCTGGCCGGCGTCGCGCTGCTCGACGCTCGCGCGGAACGTGTCGTCGGACTCCCAGTAGGCGAGCACCGCCTCCTCGATCTCCGGGAAGCGCGGGCTGCCGGCCACCGTGGTGGCTCCGGTGTGGCTGACCTTGGGGTAGGTCATCTGGGTGCTCCTCGCGGTGCGTCGTACGTCTCGGTCTCCTGACACGAGGACGACGTCTGCCGCGGTACCACCTCGCTTGGGATCCGGGGATCCCCGCTTCGTTGCGGCTGTGTCGGGCCGTACCCGTCGGGGTCTAGTGAGGTCGCGGCCGGATCGCCGTACCCGTTCTTCCCGAGGCTCGCCGCTGATGACGGCTCAGACGCCTGCGGCGATCGTACGGCGCTCGCGCGCGGGCGCGCCAATCGATTGCCCAGTATTCAGTGTTGCCAAGTACCAGTAGTCTGTGGCACAGTTTACTGGTACTCAGCAACACCGAATACCAGTGGCACCGACTACCGAGAGAGAGGGCGGCCACATGGGCAGCAAGCAGCTCACCGAGATGCTCAAGGGCACCCTCGAGGGGATCGTCCTCGCGGTCCTGGCGACCCGGCCGGCCTACGGCTACGAGATCACCGCCCGGCTCCGCGAGCAGGGCTTCACCGACATCGTCGAGGGCACGGTCTACGCCGTCCTCGTGCGCATCGAGCGGCGCGGGCTCGTCGACGTGGAGAAGGTCCCGTCGGAGAAGGGGCCGCCGCGCAAGGTCTACACGCTCAACGCCGAGGGCCGCACGGTCCTCGACGAGTTCTGGAGGAACTGGGAGTTCCTCGCCGCACGCATCCACCAGCTTCACGAGGAGAACTGACATGGCCGCCAGGTGGCTCGAGGCGATCACCGGATCGCTGGAGCAGAAGAAGCAGTACAAGCAGGCGAAGGCGCGCGTCGAGTCCCTGCCCCAGCCGTACGCCGCCGCCGCAGAGGCGGTCAACCGCTACCTGATGTACTTCGGCGGCGTCGTCGACGGGGACGTCATCGTGCAGATGTTCGTCGACCTCGCCGACCTCTGGGAGCGCGCGGCGCTCGACGGGACGCCGGTGCGGGAGATCGTCGGGGACGACCCGGTCGAGTTCGCCGAGAACTACGCCGAGTCCTACGGCGGCAAGCGCTGGATCGACAAGGAGCGCGCCCGCCTGGTCCGGGCCTTCGACGACCTCGAGAAGGGGGACCGGTCATGAGCACCGCGACCCCCGCCCCGGCGATCCGGGTGCAGGGCGTCGAGAAGGCCTACGGCGACGTGGCCGTGCTCCGCGGGGTCGACCTCGACGTCGCCCCGGGCAGCATCTTCGCCCTCCTCGGTTCCAACGGGGCCGGCAAGACGACGCTCGTGAAGATCCTCGCGACCCTGCTCCGCGCCGACACGGGAGCGGCCGAGGTCAACGGTTTCGACGTCCGGGAGCGCCCCGGCGACGTGCGCGAGTCGATCAGCCTCACCGGGCAGTTCGCCGCCGTGGACGAGGTGCTCACCGGACGCGAGAACCTCGTCCTGGTCGGCCGGCTGCGGCACGTGCGGGAGCCGGGCGCGGTGGCCGACCACCTGCTCGAGCGGTTCGACCTCGTCGACGCCGGCGATCGCAGGGCCGGTACCTACTCCGGCGGGATGCGCCGTCGTCTCGACATCGCGATGAGTCTCATCGGCGACCCGCCGGTCGTCGTCCTCGACGAGCCGACGACGGGGCTCGACCCGCAGGCACGCATCGAGGTCTGGAGGACCATCCGGCAGCTCGCCGAGTCGGGGACCACGGTGCTGCTGACCACCCAGTACCTCGACGAGGCCGAGCAGCTCGCCGACCGCATCGCGATCCTCCACGGGGGTCGCATCGTCCAGAACGGCACCCTCGACGAGCTCAAGAAGCTGTTGCCCCCGGCCCGGGTCGAGTACGTCGAGAAGCAACCAAGCCTCGAAGAGGTCTTCCTCGCCCTCGTCGGCGAGCAGGTCCCGTCCGCGGCAGGAGAGGAGTCCTGATGTCTGCCACCCACGCCGTCGCCGACACCGCCGTCCTCACCGGCAGGTCCCTGCGACACATCCTCCGCAGCCCCGACACGATCATCACCACGGCCGTCACCCCGATCGCCATGATGCTGCTGTTCGTCTACGTCCTGGGCGGAGCGATCGAGACCGGCTCGGACGAGCCCTACGTGACCTACCTGCTGCCCGGCATCCTGCTGATGACCATCGCATCCGGCGTCGCCTACACGTCGTACCGCCTCTTCCTCGACCTGCAGGGCGGCATCGTCGAGCGCTTCCAGTCGATGCCGATCGGCCGGTCCGCTGTGCTGTGGGGCCACGTGCTGACCTCGCTGGTGGCCAACGCCGTCTCCCTCGCCATCGTCGTGTCGGTCGCGCTGGCGATGGGCTTCCGGTCCGGTGCAGGCGTCCTCGCCTGGCTGGGCGCGGCGGGCATCCTGCTGCTCTTCACCGTCGCTCTCACCTGGCTGGCGGTCGTGGCCGGTCTGTCGGCGAAGACCGTGGACGGCGCGAGCGCGTTCAGCTACCCGCTGATCTTCCTGCCGTTCATCAGCTCCGCGTTCGTCCCGACCGACTCGATGCCGGGCCCGGTGGCGTGGTTCGCCGAGAACCAGCCCGTCACCTCGATCGTCAACGCGATCCGGGCCCTCCTCGACGGACATCCGGCCGGATCGGACCTGTGGGTCGCACTCGCCTGGTGCCTCGGCCTGCTCGTCCTCGCGTACGCCTGGGCGGTCGCGACGTACCGCAGACGCCTGCGCTGACCGAGCCCTCCGGCCAATCCGTTTGCGCCGTGGCGGCGTGGGCGGGTTGGCTGCTGCCATGGCGAACCCCGGGTACGACGGCATGTGGCTCCCGACCGACCAGGACCCGCGGATGCAGATGGGTCCGACGCGCGGGGAGCGCGAATGCCTCGTCGGCTACCTCGAGCACTACCGGCAGACGCTCGCGCTGAAGTGCGACGACCTGACCGCGGAGCAGCTGGCGACGAGGGCCGTGCCGCCGTCCAACATCTCGCTGCTCGGGCTGGTCCGGCACATGGCGCGGGTCGAGCAGAGCTGGTTCCGCCGAGTGATCGAGGCACGGATGGACATCCCTCGGCTCTTCCAGGACGAGGCCGAGGACGCCGGGTTCACCTTCCCCGGCGCCGACGACGACCTCGTACGCGCCAGCCACGCGCTGTGGCAGTCGGAGATCGCGTACGCCCGCGAGGTCCTCGACCGCACCGACCTCGACGCAGTCGTGGACGTGCACGGCGACCCGGTCGAGGTGCGCGACATCGTGGTGCACATGATCGAGGAGTACGCCCGCCACTGCGGGCACGCCGACCTGGTGCGGGAGTGCCTCGACGGCCGCGCCGGCCAGTAGGCCGCCACCCGGTCGGGTGGAACGCGCTCCGTAGGCTGTGCGCGTGACTGCTGCTTCCGGATACGGCCTGCTGACCCTGCACGGCGACACCGTCCTCGACGCCTGGTTCCCCTCCCCCGCCCTCGGCACGACGGAGGGCGACGCCCCGACGGAGCTGTCCGCGCTGGAGGGCGACGACGGGGTCCGCGGCGTACGACGTGAGGTGCGGCTGGTCGAGATCGCCGACCTCGACGACGCACCCGCGTCGACCCAGGACGTCTGGCTGCGGCTGCACCTGCTCTCCTCCCGCCTGGTCAGGCCCCACGGGCTGAACCTCGACGGGATCTTCGGCCTGCTCACCAACGTCGTGTGGACCTCCGCCGGCCCGTGCGCGGTCGAGGGCTTCGAGTCCACCCGCACCCGGATGCGCGCGAGCGGCCAGCACGTCACCGTCTTCGGCGTCGACAAGTTCCCGCGGATGGTCGACTACGTCGTGCCCAGCGGCGTACGCATCGGCGACGCCGACCGCGTCCGCCTCGGCGCCCACCTCGCCGAGGGCACCACGGTGATGCACGAGGGCTTCGTGAACTTCAACGCCGGCACGCTCGGCACCTCGATGGTCGAGGGTCGGATCTCCGGCGGCGTGGTCGTCGGCGACGGCTCCGACGTCGGCGGCGGCTCCTCGATCATGGGCACGCTGTCGGGCGGCGGCAAGGAGGTCATCTCCATCGGCGAGCGCTGCCTGCTCGGCGCCAACGCCGGCATCGGCATCTCGCTCGGCGACGACTGCGTCGTGGAGGCCGGCTGCTACGTCACGGCGGGCACCAAGGTGACCGTCAAGGACATGGACGGCAAGCCGGCCGTCGTGAAGGCCGCCACCCTCTCGGGCGTCGACAACGTCCTGTTCCGCCGCAACTCCGTGAGCGGCGCCATCGAGGCCGTGCCGTGGAAGGGCGAGGGCATCGCCCTCAACGCGGCGCTGCACGCCAACTAGGACTCCCTCGTGCCCTCCCTCCGCACGGCCGCCGTCGGCACGGTGGTCGCGCTCGGCGCCGTGGCGACCGCCGTGGTCCTCGTGGACCGCGGTGCGGTGCCGCCGCTGCTCGAGACCAGCGGGTGCACCGCCGAGGTCGACGGCCACACCGTCGAGGTGGACCTCGAGCAGGCCGAGAACGCCGCGCTGATCACCGCGATCTCCGCCGAGCGCGGCATGCCCGCGCGGGCGGCGAGCATCGCGCTCGCGACGGCCTACCAGGAGTCGAAGCTCTACAACATCGACTACGGCGACCGGGACTCCGTCGGGCTGTTCCAGCAGCGGCCGTCGCAGGGCTGGGGCAGCGTCGAGCAGCTGACCGACCCCGTCTACGCCACCAACGCCTTCTACGACGCCCTGCAGAAGGTCGACGGCTACGACTCGATGGAGATCACCGTCGCCGCGCAGGAGGTGCAGCGCTCCGGATTCCCCGATGCCTACGCCGACCACGAGAAGGACGGCCGCGCCCTCGCCTCCGCACTGACCGGCAACTCCCGCGCCGCGCTGTGGTGCGACGTCCCGGGCGACGCCGACGAGGCCGGTGACGTGCTCGACGAGGCCGGGCTCGTCGCCCGCGCAGCCGTCGTACGCCGTGACCTCGAGGAGCGGTTCGGCGCGCTGTCCCTCGGCGGGTTCGAGCCGGGAGGCGTGTCGAGCGGCCACATGGAGGGCTCGCCCCACTACGAGGGCCGGGCCATGGACGTGTTCTTCCGGCCGATCAACGACGAGAACAAGAAGCGCGGCTGGGCGATGGCGTCCTACCTCGTCGCCAACGCCGACCGGCTCGACGTGAGGACGATCATCTTCGACGACCGCATCTGGCGCGCCGGGTCGTGGGCGGGCGACGGCTGGCGCGACTACCGCGTGCCGTCGTCCTCAGCTGGCGACCGGGCGATCCTCGAGCACCGCGACCACGTCCACGTGGACGTCTTCGACTGACGCGGGTCGGCGTCCCTCGCGCCCGTCGAGTCCCCGCTCGAGCGGGGACTCCGTCACTTCGGGGCCTTTACAACCCCCACCAGGTGTCGGACTTCCCCAACAGGTCGGGGATCAGCCGGCGAGGCGCGCGACCGCGGCGGCGACCCGCTCGTCGGTGGCCGTGAAGGCGACGCGTACGTGCTCGCGTCCCGCCGCGCCGTAGAACTCCCCCGGCGCCACGAGGATGCCCTGCTCGGCGAGGTCGGCGACGGTCCGCCAGCAGTCCTGGCCCTTCGTCGCCCAGAGGTAGAGCGAGGCCTCCGAGTGGTCGATGCGGAAACCGGCCGCCTCGAGGGCGTCCTTCAGCTGCGAGCGGCGCGCGGCGTAGGTCGCGTGCTGCTGCTCCACGTGGGCGTCGTCGTCGAGGGCGGCGATCATGGCGCGCTGCTGGGGGCCGGGCATCTGGAGGCCGAGGTTCTTGCGGACGGCGAGCAGCTCGCCGACGAGGGCGGGGTCACCGGCCAGGAACGCACAGCGGTATCCGGCCAGGTTGGAACGCTTGGACAGTGAGTGGACGGCGAGGATGCCGTCGAGGGAGCCGCCGTTGACCTGCGGGTCGAGGATCGACAACGGCCGCTCGGCGGGGTCGTCGGACCATGCGCACTCGATGTAGCACTCGTCGGAGACCAGGACCGTGCCGCGCTCGCGGCACCAGTCGACGACCTTGCGGAGGTGCGGCAGCGGCAGCACCCGTCCGGTCGGGTTGGCCGGGCTGTTGAGCCACAGCAGGCGCGGGGTGCGCGGCCCGAAGGCGGTGAGCGAGTCGGTGGCCAGGCTGTCTGCGCCGGCCAGTGCCGCGCCGACCTCGTACGTCGGGTAGGCCAGGGCCGGGTAGCCGACCAGGTCGCCCGGACCGATGCCCAGGTGGAGCGCCATCGACCCGATGAGCTCCTTGGAGCCGGTCACCGGCAGCACGCCGTCGAGCCCGAGGCCGGTCACGCCGTGGCGCCGGGACAGCCAGTCGATCGCCGCCTGGCGCGTCGCCTCCAGCCCGATCGTGGTCGGGTAGCCCGGGGAGTCGGCCGCCGCCCGCAGCGCGTCCTGGACGACGGCGGGCGTCGGGTCGACAGGCGTGCCGACCGAGAGGTCGCAGACCCCGCCGGGGTGCACGCGCGCCGTCGCGGCGTACGTCGTGAGCTTGTCCCAGGGGAAGTCCGGGAGGCGCTGCGAAACCTTCCGGTGGTCTCGTGACGGTCGCTGCGCGACCTCCTCGACCAGCGGAAGGTCAGTCACTCGTCGTGCTCCTGCGGGGGCAGCGCGGCGACGAGCTCGTGGTCCTTGTCGATGACGCCCATCTTGGCGGCGCCACCGGGCGAGCCGAGGTCGTCGAAGAAGTGGACGTTGGCGTCGTAGTAGCCCTTCCACTCCTCCGGGGTGTCGTCCTCGTAGAAGATCGCCTCGACCGGGCAGACCGGCTCGCAGGCGCCGCAGTCGACGCACTCGTCGGGGTGGATGTAGAGCATCCGCTTGCCCTCGTAGATGCAGTCGACGGGACACTCGTCGACGCACGCGCGGTCCTTGAGGTCGACGCACGGCTGGGCGATGACGTAGGTCACCAGGTCCTCCTGAAGGCGGAAGGGATCGGGGGCTTGCAGTCCTCTCACTCTAGTATCCGGCGGGTGCCCGACACGCCAGAACCCCACCCCGGCGAGACGGACGAGGCGCGCGTGGGCCGACACCGCCTCGGCCCCCACGTCGTCGGCCAGCGCGTCGTCGTACGCCACCTGCTGCCCGACGGGCGCGCGAACGACGTCCTCGGCACGTGTACGTCGTGGGGTGCGGACTCGCTGACCATCGACCGGGACGGCCACGGGCCGGTCGTCGTGGCGCTGGCCGACATCGTGACCGGCAAGCCGGTGCCCCCGCGCGCGTCCGTGCGCTCGCGGGTGTCGCCGCGGGAGGCCGAGGGGCACGGGCTGGGCCTGTGGCCCGACATGGAACGGGTCGACCTCGGCGCGTGGGTCCTCCGGGCACGCCCTGCCGCTGGCGGCGACCGACCGCGCAAGCGCGCGAACTCCGCCCTGGCGATGGGCGACGCCGGCATCCCCCTCTCGCACGCCACCAACGAGGTACGCCGCTTCTACGCAGACCGCGGGCAGGCGGCCATGGTGCAGGTCGAGCTGCGCTCGAGCTACGCCCGCTGGTTCACCTCGCTGGGCTGGCAGCCCGTCCCGGGTGGCGACGCGCACTTCCAGGTCGCCTCCGTCTCCCGGGCTCTGCGTGCCGCCGGGCGCGGGCTCGATGACGCCCGGATCACCGAGACCGGCTCGTCCTGCCTGGTCGAGGTCGGCGGCGACACGGTGGTCGCCCGCGGAGAGGCGCACCTCGACGGCGACTGGGTGGGGTTGCACACCCTCGAGGTCGACCCGGCCCGGCGGCGCGAGGGCCTCGGCACGGCGGTCGTCGCCGACCTCCTCGACTGGGCCGCCTCGCTTGGCACGACCACGGCGTGGCTGCACGTCGAGGTCGACAACACGGCGGGCCTGGCGACGTACGACCGGCTCGGCTTCGTCACCCACCACACCAACCGCTACCTCGCGGCCCCGTAGCGCTCCTCGCGTCTCCGTCCTCACCTGGCGTCCTGTTGGATGGCGGCGTGAGCACCGCGCAGCGCACCGCCCCCGCCGCCACCGGAGCCGACCGCGGCCGCCAGGTGGTCGTGACCCTGGCCGAGGTCTTCTGCATCGTCGGCACGCTCGTCGGGGTCGGCGTCATCGGCACCCGCGTCGAGGAGTCCTCCGGCGGCGCGCTCGCCGCCGACGCGACCCTGCTGGCCCCGCTGGGCCCAGCCTTCTCGATCTGGTCGGTGGTCTACGCCGGGCTGGCCGCCTACACCGTGTGGCAGTGGCTGCCGCCTGCGACGACCGACCCGCGCGCCCGACGGACCGGCTGGCTCGCCGCAGCGTCGATGGTGCTGAACGCGGGCTGGCTGCTCGTCACCCAGCAGGGGTGGCTGTGGGCCAGCGTCGTGGTGATCCTCGCGCTGGTGGTCGTGCTGGGGGTGCTCGTGCAGCGCCTGGCGGACCTCGGTCCCGCGCCCTCGCTCGTGCAGCGCGTCGTGGTCGACGGCACCTTCGGGCTCTACCTGGGCTGGGTCGCGGTCGCCACCTGCGCCAACATCACCGCCACCCTCGTCGCCGACGGCGTCGAGACGTCCACGCTCGTGGGCGAGCTCGTCGCCGCGCTGGTGATCGCCGTGGTCGTCGTCGTCGCGGCGGTGGTCGTGGCGCGTACGGGCCCTCGGTGGAGCTTCGCCGTGGCTGCCGCCTGGGGACTGGCCTGGATCGCCGTCGGCCGGCTCACCGACGAGCCCGCCTCCACGCTGGTCGGTGTCGTCTCGGCGGTCGCCGCCGTCGCGGTGCTCGGGATCACGGCCCGCGCCGCTCTCCGTGACGGTCGAGTGCCGGGCCACGCGGCGACCACGACCGCGTAGGCACTCGACCCGCCGCGGATAACCGGTCGCGCATTGTCATCCGGCCCATCTAGGCTCGCCCCGACGACCGCGGGGCCTGACGAACCCCCTGCGCAGCAGAGCAGCGGCCGTCCGCGCGTCCGGCGTCACCGACGAGAGGCCGGCACCCTCCGGGGCCGCCGGCGAAGGTGTGGTGGCACCGCGATCTTGCCCCCGCCCACACCTCCAGGGCCGACACCCACTGGAGGACACATGCGAACGCTCTGCCACGACCTGCCCGCCTCGACGCCCGGCGAGGAGGTCACCCTCGAGGGCTGGGTGCACCGGCGCCGACACCTCTCCCGCGTCACCTTCCTCGTCCTGCGCGACCGGAGCGGGCTGGCGCAGGTCGTCCTGCCCGCGGGCACCGCGGTGCCGTCCGAGGAGACGACCGTGCGGGTCACCGGCACGGTGACCGCCAACGAGCAGGCGCCCGGGGGCACGGAGGTCACCGACGCCACCGTGGTGGCGTTGACCGACGAGGCGGCAACACCGCCGGCCGAGCTGTGGCGACCGGCCCTCGACGTCTCGCTGCCCACGCTGCTCGACCACGCCCCGGTGCTGTGGCGCCACCAGGCCCAGCGCGCTCGCTGGGAGCTCGCCGCCGCATCGCTGCGCGGCTTCCGGTCCACCCTCGACGGACTGGGCTTCACCGAGGTGGCCACGCCCAAGATCGTGGGTACGGCGACGGAGTCGGGCGCGAACGTGTTCCCGGTCGACTGGTTCGGGCGACCGGCGTACCTCGCCCAGAGCCCGCAGTTCTACAAGCAGCAGCTGGTCGGCGTCTTCGAGCGCGTCTACGAGGTCGGACCGGTCTTCCGTGCCGAGCCGCACGACACGGTGCGCCACCTGGCCGAGTACCGCTCGCTCGACGTCGAGCTCGGCTTCATCGAGGACCACCGCGACGTCCTGGCGGTGCTGCGCTCGGTGCTGGCCGGGATGGTCGCAGCGGTGGCGACCGAGGAGGCCGCCGTCGACCGCACCGGCGCGCGGCTGCCGGTCGTGCCTGAGGAGATCCCGGTCATCCACTTCCGCGACGCGCTGGCGCTCGTCGGGGCCCCCGCCGACGAGCCCGACCTGGCACCCGAGCACGAGCGCGCGCTCGGCGCGTGGGCGCTCGCCGAGCACGGCAGCGACTTCGTGGCGGTCGAGGGCTACCCGATGGCGAAGCGGCCGTTCTACACGCACCCGTGGCCCGGCGACGAGCAGTGCTCCCACAGCTTCGACCTGCTCTTCCGGGGCCTGGAGCTGGTGACCGGTGGCCAGCGCCTGCACCGTCCCTCGGACTACGAGCACAAGCTCCGGGCCCGCGGCGAGGACCCGGCTGCGTACGACTCCTACCTGCAGGCGTTCCGCCACGGGATGCCGCCGCACGGCGGGTTCGCGATCGGGTTGGAGCGCTGGGTCGCCCGGCTGGTCGAGACCGCGAACGTCCGCGAGGTGACGCTCTTCCCGCGCGACCTCCACCGGCTGACGCCGTAGGTGGGTTATTCGTCGACGGCGTCGGGATTGGTGCAGATCACCGTGTCGCTGGGGGTGTAGGTGGTGCTGAACACCTCGTCCGCGCGGTCCTCGGTGTTCTCGCCGACCGGCTCGAAGTAGCGCACCACGTCGATGTCGAAGCCGCCGAAGCCCTCGTTGGGGTGGCAGGTCAGCGAGTCGATGCGCCGGGTCTCGGGCTGGGTGAGGTTGTGGCGCTCGCCGGTGCTGGTCGTGATGTCCCACCACTTGGTGGAGTACATCGTCACGGTCACCGCACCGGACGACGACGGGGTCGAATTCGTGAACGAGGTGTCGATGAGCACGCCGTAGGGGGTGTCGTTGCGGAACCGCAGGTCGACGGCACCCCACGCGACGGTCGCCTCGCGCCCGATCGGGTAGCGGTCGATGTAGAACGAGTGCGGCTTGTGCTCGACGTCCTCGAGGCCGGCGAAGAACATGCCGTTGAACAACGTCGTGGCCATCTGCGAGACGCCGCCGCCGAGGTCCTGCACGAGGATCCCGTCGTTGATGACGTAGCCCTTGGTGAAGCCGTTGGCCTCGGTGCGCTCACCGACGGTGTCGTTGAGGGAGAAGGTCTCCCCCGGCTTGAGCAGGGTGCCGTCGACGATCTCCGCGGCGCGCCCGATGTTGACGTTGCGGTACTCCGCGTAGGGGAAGTAGGTCGTGAACGTCGAGACCTCTTCGCGGACCCGCAGGTCGCGGGCCTCCTTGGTGGTGAAGTCCGGCTTGGCCACCTGGGCGGTCAGGGCGAGGGTCCGCTCGCCCTGCGGCTGGGCCACGACGCCGAGGAAGCCGGCCTCGAGCTCGGCCGGGTCGAAGGTCACGCCCGGCTTGGCCGGCACGACCTGCGGACGGCCCCCGACCAGCGCGACGGTGGCGTCGACGGGAGCGCCCTGGGTGACCCGGGAGCCGACGACCTCCGACAGCTTCGCGCCGTCGAGCGTGGGCACCAGCTCGCCGTCGGTCGGGACGAGGGAGAGGGCGGTGGTGTAGTCGGCCGGGAACACCTTGACGGTCGACCCCTCGAACGTCAGCGTGACCGGAGCGGCGACCGCCGGGGACGCGAACTGGTCGAGCGCCTCCTGCACGTCGGAGCCGTCGATGGCGGGCTGCACCTCGGCCATCTCGAGGGCGACGACCTCGGGCGACTCCTCGAGGAACGCGCCCTCGAGGGCCGTCAGGGTGTCGCTCGGGTCGAGCGCCCGGCCGGGGCGCGGGTCGGTGGTCTCGATGCGTGCGCCGGCGAAGGTGATCGCCCCGTCGCGCGCAGTGGCGCCGTGCTGCTCGTCGAGGCCGGCCAGGAAGGCGTTGAAGGTGGGCTCGTCGACCTCGACCTCCGCCTCGGAGGTCTCTCCGCCGGTGAAGTAGCTCCAGAGCCGGACCGGGTCCCAGCTCTCCTCGCCGCCGGCCTCGGCGACGGACGCCTCGTAGTCGACCGAGAGGCCGGCCTGGGCGGGGTCGACGGCCACCTGCTCGCCGTCGACGGTGGTCGCGATGTCGCGCGCGACCCGGTCGGCGAGCCCCGCACGGAGCCGCTCGGCGGCCTCGTCCTGGGGGTGCCCGCCGATGCGGACACCGGCGACCGTCGTGTTGCGCGGGACCTTGTCGCCGGCGACGTAGTGCGCGGCGACGTAGAGCCCGCCGAACAGCACCACGAGCCCGAGGAGCAGCCACAGCACGACCTTGGCGCCCGCCTTCTCGCGGGGCTGCGCGTCACTGGTCTGGTTCTTCGGCACGCGGCGAGTCTAGGAGGGCAGACCCCGAACTCCCGGATCGTCGGCGTGTCCCCGGGCGTCCGGCCCGGGCGTACGACGTCCCGCTCCCGCGGTCGTCACCGCCGCCACCAGCAGCACCGCCGAGCCGGCCAGGAACGACCACCCGATCGCGTCGCCGCTGATCAGGAAGCCACCTCCCGGACGCTCCAGGGCGCCCCGCAGCACGGGCACGCACCAGCCCGCCGCGAACGCCAGCCGCACACCCCCTGCAGGCAGCCAGGCGAGCGTGGCGAGCGCGGCGCCGAGGGCCAGGGCGAGGCCCCACCAGC
Source organism: uncultured Nocardioides sp. (assembly GCF_947488025.1). Classification (GTDB taxonomy): domain Bacteria; phylum Actinomycetota; class Actinomycetes; order Propionibacteriales; family Nocardioidaceae; genus Nocardioides. Next base: position 16,795 of record NZ_CANKYS010000003.1, read on the forward strand.
GCTGGTGCACGAGCGTGCCCGCGGCGCCGGACACCAGCCCGACGACGAGGGCCGCCAGCCCGAGTCCCGCTCTCACCGGGCCGCCCTCACAGACCCGCGAACAGGTCCTCCTCGAACCCGTCCGCACCGGCCGCGCCGGGGGTGCCCTTGGCCAGGCGGTAGTACTCGTCGGACCACCACGAGTGGCCGCTCTCGGCGCCGGCGAAGAAGTGCCCGTCCTGCTCGACCTGGGTGGCGTGCTTGGCCAGGGCGTCCATCTTGCGCTGGACGGTCGCGGCGCCGTCGACGCGGGCGCTGATGAGCTCGTCGGGGGTCACGAACGGCGGCAGCTTGCCGTCCGGCTCCATCCCGGCGAACGTCTCGGTGTCACCGGACTCGCGGAGCTGGCGCAGGCTCTCCCGCATGCGCGACTCGCTCATCGCGGTCCAGTAGATCTTCGCGACGTCGTGCGGCTCGCCGAGCTCGAGCCGGTAGGACGGCACGGCCGCCAGCTGGGCGGCGTACATCGCGACCCGGTGGGCCTGGATGTGGTCGGGGTGGCCGTAGCCGCCGAACTGGTCGTAGGTGACGAGCACCTGTGGGCGCACCTCGCGGATCACCTTCACCAGCTCGTCGGCGGCCTCGGTGAGGTCGGCGTTCCAGAAGGCGTTCTCGGGGATCTCCTCGGCCGCGATCGCGTGGCCCTCCTCGTGCCAGGCCATGCCGGAGTCGTGGTAGCGGCCGAAGCCGCCGAGGAAGCGGTGGTCGGTGACGCCGACGACCTTCATCGCCTCGTCGAGCTCGCCGCGGCGGTGCTCGCCCAGCCCACCCTTGTCCTCGTAGGCGAGGTAGGACAGCTCGGGCACGAGCACCTCCCCCATCTCTCCGGCGGTGCAGGTGACGAGGGTGACGCCGACACCGTCGTCGACGTAGCGCGCCATGGTGGCGCCGTTGTTGATGCACTCGTCGTCGGGGTGGGCGTGGACGAGGAGCATGCGGCGGTCGGGACGGTGCGTCATGGGTGTCAGCCTAGGTCTGGGCGCTTGATGCGCTTGGGCGCGGTCGGCAGGTGCAACGGCGGCGAGGGGGCGCCCTGTTCCCGAGGTGGCTCGGCGCCGTCGCCCTCGTCGAGCCAGCCGTCGTGCGTGTCGACGAGGACCTCGAGCATGAACGCCGGGGCATCGCTGAGGACCGCCCACGGGTGGTCCTCGTCGTCGTCCTCGCCCGCCAGCCGCTCGCGCTCGACGTGTGCCTCGAAGCCGTCCGCGCGGAGCCGGTCCACGACCGCCCGCGCGTCGTCCTCGTCGAAGAAAATCGCCCTCACGGGGGCCATTCTCCATCGGGCCGGGTCTCCCCCGACGCCGCTGGCTAGTGTCGTGGGATGACCACCGCCTCGGAGTCGCCGTACGTCGAAGGGGTGCACCTGCGCCGCACCGACGAGAACGTCCGCGAGATCGCGGCCCTCGCCTCGGTGCTCGGCGAACCGACGGGGCTCGACGGGCTGCTGGACGACCTCAAGTACGACGTCCGGCGGGCCCGGGTCGTGCCCCGGCTGCTCGGCCGGGCCGTGCGCGAGGCCTACCGCTGGGACGACTACGACGAGCGCGACGAGCAGTGGTACCCCCAGGGCATCTCGACCAGCGCCGACTCCTCCGACACCGAGGACATCGGGGGTCGACGGGTGGTGGTGACGACGTGGTACTCCACCGGCCGGGACGGCGTGAAGCGCGGCTCGCGGGTGACCTTCGTCGACCTCGACTCCGGGAAGTACCGCCACGTCCTGCTGGTCTCGCCGGTCTTCGACAAGACCGGCCGCCTCACCCTGCGGCCGATGAAGATCCACGCCGGCGGCATCGTGTGGGCCGGCCCCTACCTCCACGTCGCGGCGACCGGACGCGGCTTCGTGACCGCGCGCGTCGACGACATCATGCGGGTGGCCGGGGACGACGACCACCCGGACCGCTTCGGCATCGAGGGCTCGACCCTCTACTCCTACGGCCACCGCTACGTCCTGCCCGTGCGCTTCACCTACCAGGCCTTCGCCGACGAGGGGCACGAGAAGCTGCGCTACTCCTTCATGTCGCTCGACCGGCGCTCCGAGCCGCCGGCGCTGCTGGCGGGTGAGTACGCCCTCGACCCCGACGCCACGACCCGGCTCGCCCGCTACGAGCTCGACCCGGCGACGTGGCAGCTCGCCTCGGGCGACGACGGCTTCTCCCGACCGCTGGCGATCGACGAGGGCGGGGTCAGGCAGATGCAGGGTGCCGTCCTGGCCGGGGGCCGCTACCACGTCACGGTGTCGCACGGTCCGTGGATGCCGGGCAGCGTGTTCGCCGGCCGGCCCGGCTCGATGCGCGAGCGACGCTGGGCGCTGCCGATGGGCCCCGAGGACCTGACCTACTGGCCCTCCACCGACCGGATCTGGTCGCTCACCGAGCACCCGCGCCGGCGCTGGATCGTGTCGATGGACCGGCGCTTCTTCGACTGAGGTCAGGAGCGCGGCTGCATCGCCAGCTGGCGGCTCTGCGCGACGAGCCGGCCCGCGGAGTCCCAGACCTCGCAGTCCTCCTCGAACATCCCGCCGGCGACGTTGCGGGTGCGGTGGGAGACCTTGAGCCAGCCGGGCGCCGGGACGGCCCGGACGTGGACGGTGAGCTCGAGGGTCGGCGCCCAGCCCGGACGTCCGAGGTCGAAGGTGACCGGCGGCAGGGCGTCGCACACCATCAGCAGGCCGACCGCGTCGACGTCGTGGCCGTCGGCCATCCGGAACCACGCCTGGATGTGGCCGTTGCCGCTCGGCGCGCCCATCGCCCACCCGACGCAGGCGGGGTCGAAGCGCATGTCGAAGCGCTCGAGCAGCGGCGCCGTCCGGCGTACGTCGTCGGGCGCGAGGGAGGCCGCGACGCACTCCTCGATCGGCGGCAGGGTCGGCTCCTCGGCCGTGGTGGCCACGTCGGACGGCATCGACCGCAGGTCGCCGTAGGTCGCGAGGGCGGTGAGGCGGGTGTCACCCTCCTGGCCGAGCTCGGCCGCCACGGTCGCGACCGAGCCGCCCTCGCGGAGCACGCGGGTGGAGACCTGCGCGGGACCGGGGCGGGAGGCGGAGAGGTAGTAGGCGCTGACCGTGAGCGGGTGCGGCTTGGCCGGTACGGCCTCGGCGACCGCCCGGCCGACGACACCGAGGAGGTAGCCGCCGTTGACACCGCCCCCGACCACCCAGCCGGGGTCCAGGTCGGCGCCGAAGAGGCCGTCGCCGGCCGCGGTCACGGAGGTGTGGGTGTCCCACTCGGAGGCCATCCTCCGAGCCTAGGTCCGGCTCACCTCAGCGCGCGCGGAGCCACCTGGTGACCTGCGGCACACCGTCGAGCCAGCCCAGCTCGGCGGCGTACAGCGCCCGTCGCCCGCGCTGTCGCGGCTTGTGGTCCCACTTCCCGGTCCCGGAGCACGGGAGCGCGGTGCCGCGGCAGGTCCAGCCGTGGAGGAACATCGTCAGCTCGCCGTCGCGCCGCTCGACCAGGTCGGCGCCCCCCGGCCCGCACAGGCCGGTGGTCGTCGTGTCCAGGAACACCCCGCCCACGGCCGCCGTCCAGTCGAGCAGGGCGGTCGAGCGGCGCCAGGTCGTCGCGTAGCCGCAGCGCGTCCAGTCGCCCTCGGAGGACAGGAGCACGTAGCCCTCAGGCCGCAGGGTGAGCACGGGGTTCTCCAGGACGCCCTCGGAGCGCACCAGCTCGAGGCTCGTCGCCCCGGGCTTCACCGACTGCCCGTCGCGGGTCAGGGCGACGAGGCGGACGGTGGACGGGATCCGGTCGGTCTTGTAGAGCAGGTACGACGACCCGTCGGCGTCGCGGAAGAAGGACGGGTCGATCACCCCGGCGCGCGGCAGCGTCGGGTCGCGCGGCAGCAACGGGTCCTGCGCGGTCGGCGTGCCGGCGTACGACGGGCACACGAGCGGGGCGCTCCCCACGGGCCGGAACGGGCCGCGGGCGGCGCGCGAGCGGGCCACCCCGATGCAGCGGCCGTGCTCGCCCATCCCCTTGACCGGGGTGGCGTAGTAGAGGAGCCAGCGGCCGCGCACCCGCGCCACGTCGACCGCCCACACCCCGCCCTGGCGCGACCAGGACGGCTTGTGGGTCAGCAGGCCGGGTCCGCGCCGCCACGGGCCGTCGGCCTGGCGCGACCAGGCGTGCGGCACCAGGTCACCGGTGGCGTAGGCGACCAGCCCGCCGGGCGCGGCGACGACCGCCGGATCGGGGAAGTCGACGTTGAGCACCGGGCGCGGCACCCACTCCTCGGCCGACGCAGCCGACGCGGCGGACGCGGGACGGGCCAGCGTCAGCAGGGACGCGGCGAGCAGCAGCACGAGCAGGCGCGCTGCTCCTCGGTTCGGCACCGGGGGAACCTACCCCGGCGTCGGTTCACGCGGGCAACATCCGGCGCAGTGCCTCGATGCTCCAGCGGGGCGCGACCCCGTCGGCGGCCGCCAGGTAGCCGGCGCGGGCGTCGGCGTCCAGCCCGAACCCGTCCGTCAGGCCCTCGAGCATCGTGCGGACGTACGCCGCCGACGGGGCGGCGGCCGCCGGGACGCGCGTGCCGGTGAGGGTGAGGAGGCGGTGCCCGTCAAGCTCGCCCAGGTCGAGCAGGACGTCGTAGGTGCGGGAGAGCCCGTGGCGGGTCGGCCGGCCGTCGGCGGCGAGGACCAGGTCCGCGCCCACCGGTCGCCGCGCCTCCTGCGCGACGAGGTCGCCGAGCTGGTCGAGGCCCAGCAGGTAGGCACGCGCGTGGACGACGCCGTCACCACCGGGGACGAAGAAGGCCATCCCGCCTCCCCACACCCCCGACTCCCCCGCGAAGGACAGGCGACCGGGCAGCTTGACGGGCCGGTGGGCCCGGGGCGGGGACGGGTCGCGGCACCCGTCGTAGTCGCGGGCGGCTCCCGGGGGCCGCCCGCCGGAGAGGTAGCAGCCCAGCCGCGCGGGAGACAGGTTCGTCCCGTAGGCGGCGTACCAGACGTGGGTCCCGGGGTCGGTCACGTGGCCGTGGTCCCCGGCACGAGGGCCAGCGTGGCCTCCTCGAGCAGTGCCTCCGTGGCGTCCTGGTAGGTCTGCCAGGCCTGCTCGGGGCTGTCTCCGATCGCCGTCATGCCGAGCCTGCCGCACTCGGTGACGCAGCTGAGCATGTGGAACACCACGCCCGTCTTGCGGGAGTGGTCGAAGTGCAGCCGCTTGCGCACCACGACGTCGAACACGTCGCGCGGGGTGAGCGCCTTGAGCCGGTCGTCCTCGAGGTGGTCGGTCGCGACCAGGAACTTGGGGGTGCCGGACGCGTCCCGGTAGAGCCCGGCTGCGCCGTCGTACTCCCCTTCGACGAGGAACTGCAGGGTGAGGAAGGGGTGCGTGGTGCCGCCCTTGCGGAGGTTGAGCTCGATCGCGTGGGCGGTCCAGTCGCCGGCGCCGTCGCGGACGGTGACGAAGTCGACGGCGAAGCGCCCGAGCACGCCGCGCGCTGCGAGGTCGCGCCCGACGACCATGGCCGGCTCGGAGATCAGGCGGGAGTACGCCGGGTCGGCGGGGAACACGCAGCCGAGGTACTTCTGCCCGCTCGCTCCCCCGAGCAGCTGGTCGTGGGTCGACAGGAGCTCGACGGTCCGGTCGGGCAGCACCCGCATCTGGACGCTCGGGCTGGTGAGCGCCGTCCCCGTGATCCGCTCCTCGACCACGCCGCCGAGGCGCTCGAAGCCGGCGAGGAACTCGCTCACGGCCAGGTCCGCCGCCTCGGGCTGCAGCCCGCCGATGCGGCCGCGCACGGCGGGCTCCTCGTCGGGATCGCCGGGGGCGGGCAGCCCGGTGACGTCGACGAGCGCGTTGCCCGACCCGGACACGCCCTCGTTGATCTTCACGATGACCTCCGCCAGGGACGGCATCGCGGCCCGCATCCGCCTCGTCGCCGACACGAGGTCGTCCACCGTGCGGAGGCCCTCGGCCCCGGCGGGCGCACGGACGCCGGCCTCCGCGAACAGTCGGCGGCACCCGGACTTGCTGCCGAGCGACGCCAGCCGCGGGTCCGACCCGTACATCGGGATGCCGAGGCTGATCGCGACGTCGCGCTCGAGCTCGGTCGTCGTGTAGGGGATCAGGTGGCTGATCGATCGGTCGGGGACCAGGTCGCGGATGCGGTGCAGCACCCGCGGCCGGTCGAGCACCTTCTGGCTCAGCGGCCGCACCGACGCGTCGCCGACCGACACCAGCCGCAGCCGCCGGCGCGCGTTGCTGGGGATGACGCCGGGCAGCAGGCCGAGGTAGTAGTCGACGATCTCGTCGGCGATGGGCGAGGAGGTGACGTAGACGAGGGTCAGCATCGGCTGCCGCAGGAGCAGCAGCTGGAACAGCGCACGCTCCTCCATCGCCTGCATCAACGTCCCGCTCGTCGCCGTCGAGCTCTCGAGGCTGATCGACGGCACGACGACCGCCGACTCCTCGGGCCGGTCGGTCCGCATGGCGTCCCACACCTGCGGCAGGTGCTGCTGCAGGTCGTCGAAGACGGCGTAGCGCTGCTCCTCGTCCAGGTCCGCCAGGGTCGTCGCAGCGCCCGCCACCGTGTCCATCCGCCTACCTCCCGGTCGTCTCCAGCACGTCGTGGACCCGCACGGGCCGGCTGAAGCCCTTGGGCTGCACGTCGCCGACCACGTCGGCCGCGACCAGCTCCTCGACCTGCGCCAGCACGCGGTCGGTCACCAGCACCTGCCACGGACCGGCGTCGGAGCAGAGCCGGGCCGCGAGGTTGGTGACGCTGCCGATGGCCGCGTAGTCCGAGCGACCGGGATAGCCGATCCGGCCCAGCGTGGCGAACCCTTGCGCCACACCCACCCCGAGCGACAGGTCGTGCCCGCGGCGCGCCCAGCCGGACGCGAGACGTCGTACGTCCTCACGCACCGCGAGCGACATCGCGATCGCCGCCCCGGCCGGCTCGGGCACAGGGACGGGGTCGTTGAAGAACACCATCACGCCGTCACCGGTGAACCGCTCCAGCGTCCCGCCGTGCTCCTCGATCCGCGTCCCGAGCGCCAGGTGGAACTCGCCGAGGACGTGCATCACCTCCTCGGGCTCCGAGGCCTCGGCGAAGGAGGTGAAGCCGCGGAAGTCGCAGAAGACCACGACGATCTCGCGGCGGTGGCTGGCCAGGAGTCCCTCGTCGTTGACGACGACGTCGGCCAGCTGCGGGGACAGGAAGCGGCGCAGCCGGCCCATGCGCTCGATCTCCTCGACCTGGGCGGCCACCCGGGCCTCGAGCTCGCGGTTCCAGGTGGCGATCTCGGCCGCCTGGCGGCGGACGGTGTCGTGGTAGCCCTTGATCCGTGCGAGCGACCGGACCCGCGCGAGCAGCTCGGACTGGTCGAAGGGCTTGGTGATGAAGTCGTCGGCGCCGGCCTCGAGGCCCTCGAGCCGCTGCGCGCCGCCACCGGCGGTGATCATCACGACCGGGAGGAACTCGGTGCGGGGGTCCTGCCGGATCCGCCGGCAGACCTCGCACCCGTCCATGCCGGGCATCTGCACGTCGAGCAGGACGACGTCGACGGCGGTCGACGCGAGCAGGTCGAGGGCCTCCGGCCCGCTCGAGGCCGACAGGACCTCGAAGCCCCGCGGCGAGAGCACTGCGTCGAGGAGGCGGAGGTTCGTCGGCTGGTCGTCGACCGCGAGCACGGTCCGGCGGGGCAGGACCTGGCCGGTCACGACCCTCCTCCGGCCAGGAAGCGCTCCACGTGCCCGGGGAGCGATCGCGGACTGATCGGCTTCTCCAGGTAGCCGTCGAACCCCGCGCTCCGTGCCCGGTCGCGGTCCTCGGCCATCGCCAGGGCGGTCACGGCGACGACGGGCACGCCGTCTGGCAGGACGCCGTCACGCAGCCGGCGCAGCGTCTCGTGGCCGTCGATGCCCGGCAGCTGAAGGTCGAGCAGCACGAGGTCGGGCGGCTCGCTCGCCGCGGACGCCACCCCCAGCTCGCCCGTGGCCGCCGCTGCCACGTCGTAGCCGGCATGCTCGAGGACGTCGCGCACCAGCTTGAGGTTGAGCGCGTTGTCCTCGACCACCAGGACCTTGGGGCTCACGACACACCACCGCCTCGGGCCTTGTTCCATGGCACCGTCCTTGCAGCCCCCCGCTTGTCGAGTGTGCTCCCGCGGTGCGGCACCGGCAAGCCCCGAATTGGGGGAACGGCCGGGACGTCATGGACTTCCGGGGTTCGCACCGGCCCTTTCCATGACGTCCCGGGTCGGGGACGGTGGCCGATCAGGGCCGCAGCGTGGCCGGCAGCGTCTCGAAGCCGCGCAGGATGCGGGTCTCGCGGCGGCGGGCACCGGACTCGAGCCGCAGGTCGGGGAAGCGCTCCCAGATCGCCCGCAGCCCGACCTCGCCCTCCATCCGCGCGAGCTGGGCGCCGAGGCAGTGGTGGCGACCGGCGGAGAAGGAGATGTGGTCGCGCGCGTTGGGGCGGGCCACGTCGAAGCGCAGCGGGTCGGCGAAGACGTCGGGGTCGCGGTTGGCACCGCCGAGGATCGCGGTGACCATCGACCCGCCGCGCACCACCCGGCCCGCGACCTCCGTGTCGCGGACCGCCATGCGGCCGGTGAGCAGCACGGGCGGGTCGAGCCGCAGCGCCTCCTCGACGACGTTGGGCCACAGGGACGGGTCGGCCCTCACACGGGCGCGCTCGTCGGGGTGGTCGTGCAGCAGCGCGATGCCGTTGCCGAGGAGGTTGACGGTCGTCTCGAAGCCGGCGGCCAGGACCAGGCCGGCCGTCGCCTTCAGTTCGGTCTCGTCGAGCCCGCGGCCCTCCTCGCGGACCGCGACGAGCTGGCTGAGCAGGTCGTCGCCCGGCGTCCGGCGCAGCGTCTCGAGGTGCCGGCCGAGCCAGGCGTCGAACTGCGCGAGCGCCCGCGTGACGGACCGGTAGCGCCGGAAGCCCAGCCCGAGGTCGAGGCTCGGCGCGGCGGCCGAGCCGAAGTCGAGCACCTGGCCCCGCTCCTGCTCGGGCACCCCGAGGATCTCGGCGATGACGGTGACGGGCAGCACCGAGCAGTAGGTCTCGACGAGGTCCACGGGGTCGGACGCCCGCGCCTCCAGCGAGTCGAGCAGGTCGGCGGCGATCTCCTCGGTCCGCTCGCGCAGCCGCTCCACCGCCCGCATGGTGAAGACGCGGGTGACGAGCTTGCGGTAGCGGGTGTGGTCGGGCGGCTCGGTCACGAGCAGCGACGGCGGCTCGACCGGGTGGAGCGTGCTCGGCGCGGCCCACCGGGAGACCCGGCCGAGCGGACCCTGCGCCGTGGGCAGCCCGGTTCGGAAGTCGTCGCTGGTCAGCACGTGGCGTACGGCGGCGTGGCTGGTGGTGACGTGGCCGATGCGGGAGCGGTAGAGCGGGCCGTGCGACCGGATCTCCTCGACGAGGTCGAACACCTCGTAGGAACCGGTCGCGCCGAGCCGGATGAGCCGGGCCTGCAGGTCGCCCCGCGCAGCCGCGCGACGCAGGAACAGCGTCGGCAGGCCGTGCGCGACGCCCCAGTGCACCGCCGACCTGAGCTCACTGGTGGGCGCCGCCATGACCCGAGGGTAGTGCTGCCTAGGCTGGCGGCCATGTGGCTCGCGGTCGACCTCCTGCTCGTCGCCGTCTTCACTGCGATCGGGCGGTCGAACCACGACGAGTCGCTCACCGTCGCCGGCTGGTGGACGACGGCGTGGCCGTTCCTCGCCGGCACGCTCCTCGGCTGGGCGGTGCTCCTCGCCGCCCGGCGGCCGCCGGCCGCGGTGACCTCCGGCCTCGTCGTGTGGGCGGGAGCGCTCGTCGGGGGGATGGTGCTGCGTCAGGCGAGCGGGCAGGGAACCGCGACCGCGTTCGTCGTGGTGGCCACCCTCGTCCTGGGTGCGTTCCTGGTGCTGCCCAGGCTCGGTGCCAGGTTCCGCGCCAGGTTCGGCGCCCGTGGCTGACGCCGACGCCCGCCCCCGCGGCGCCGTACGCTCCACCGGCCTCGCGTTCGGCGTCCTCCTCGCCGCCGTGGCCCTGGTCTCGGTCAACCTGCGGCCCGGCGCGTCGTCGGTCGGACCCGTGCTCGAGGAGCTGCGGACCGGGCTCGGCATGAGTGCCGCGGTCGCCGGAGCCGTGACGGGCCTGCCCGGCCTGGTCTTCGGCCTCGTCGGTGCCGTGTCGGTGGCTTTCGCGCGCAGGGTCGGGATGACCGCCGGCATCACGCTCGGCCTCGTCGCGGCTGCCCTGGGCCTGCTCCTGCGCGTCACGGCGACCGACGTACCGGTGTTCCTGCTGCTCACCGTCGTCGGACTGGCCGGGATGGCCGTCGGCAACGTCCTCGTGCCCGCGTGGATCAAGGCCCACGGGCACACGGTCGCGCTGATGACCGTCTACGGCACCGGCCTCGTCGTCGGCGCCACCCTCAGCTCCGTGGCGACGGCGCCGGTCAGCGAGGCGGCCGGGTCGTGGCGGGCCGGCCTCGGCATGTGGGGCCTCCTGGCGGTGCTCGCCCTGCCGCTGTGGGCATGGCTCACCGTCCACGAGCGCCGCTCCCCCGCCGAGCACGAGGTCAGCGGCGACGCGGCCCCCAGCGGGCGCATCGTCCACTCGCCGACCGCGGTGGCCCTGACCGTCCTGTTCGGCGTGCAGTCGATGCACGCCTACGTCCAGTTCGGCTGGCTCCCACAGGTCTACCGCGACGCCGGGATCTCCGCCTCCCACGCCGGGGCGCTGCAGGCGCTGCTATCGAGCGTCGGCATCGCTGGCGCCCTCGTCCTGCCCACGATCATCGCCCGCGGACGCGGACTGCGGGCGATGGCGGTGTCGTTCGGGGTGCTCCTCGCCCTCGCCTACACCGGCCTGCTCCTCGCGCCGGCCACCCTCCCGTGGCTGTGGGCGCTGATGCTCGGCTACTCCGGGCTCGCCTTCCCGACCGCGATCGCCCTCATCGCCGCCCGGACCCGCCACCCCTCGGTGACCGCGCAGCTGTCCGGGTTCGTGCAGCCGGTCGGCTACGCCCTCGCCGCCGTCGGTCCGTTCCTCGTGGGCCTGGTCCACGAGGCCACCGGCGGCTGGACGCTCATCCTGGTGCTGCTCGCCCTCACCTCGGTGCCGCTGACCGTCGCGGGCGTGCGCGTCGCGCGACCGACGTACGTCGACGACGAGATCTGACCCGCGCGCCGCGCCCCTCTGTCAGGATCTGCGCGTGAGGCAGTGGGTGGTGGTCGTCGGCGGCACCAACATGGACGTCGTGGCCCGCACCTCGGCACCTCTCGTCCCGGCGACCAGCAACCCCGGGCACACCCGGATCTCCCCCGGCGGCGTCGGCCGCAACATCGCCGCCTGCCTCGGCCTGCTCGGCGCTCCGGTGCGGCTGGTGTCGGCCGTGGGCGACGACGCCTTCGGCGACGAGGCGCTGCGGGTGACGGCCGCGTGCGGTGCCGACGTGTCGGCCGTACGCCGCGCGACCGGCACGACCGGCACCTACACCGCCGTGCTCGACGACCGCGGCGAGCTCGTGGCGGCGGTGTCCGACATGGCGATCGTGGACGAGCTCGTGCTCGAGACCGTCCACCTCACCGACGCGGCGCTGGTCGTGCTCGACGGCAACCTCGCCCACGCCCAGGCGGCCCGGGTCGTCGCCGCGGCAGCGGACGCAGGCGTCCCGCTCGCCTTCGAGCCGGTCTCGGTGGCGAAGGCCGCTCGACTCGCCGACCTGGTGCACGACCTGTTCCTCGTCACGCCCAACACCGACGAGCTCGCCGCCCTGACCGGCCGGCCAGCCGCCGACTGGCGCGCGTCGGTCGGCGACCTGCACGACCGCGGCGTCGAGCACGTGTGGCTGCGGCAGGGCGCCAGCGGCTCATGGGTGTGCAGCCGCGGCGACGAGCCGACCCACCTGCCGGCCGCTGCGGCCACGGTCGTCGACGTGACCGGAGCGGGCGACGCGATGCTCGCCGCCTGGGTCGCGGCGTGGTTGCGCGGGGCCGATCCGGTCACCGCCGCCCACCTCGGGCACCGCGCCGCGGCAGCCACCGTCGAGAGTCCCCACACCGTCCGCCCCGACCTGGGCGACGTGCTCGCGCGACCCGAGGAGAGCCCCTGATGCTGACCGTCACCGACGAGGTCCGCGACGCGCTCGCGTCGGGGCAGCCCGTCGTCGCGCTGGAGAGCACGATCATCAGCCACGGCATGCCCTACCCGCAGAACGTGGCGATGGCCCGCACCGTCGAGGGCATCGTCCGCGACGGTGGCGCGGTGCCGGCGACGATCGCGGTGCTCCACGGCCGGCCGACCATCGGCCTGTCCGCCGACGACCTCGAGCTGCTGGCCTCGGACGCCTCGGTCATGAAGGTCTCGATCCGGGACCTGCCCTACGTCGTGTCGCGCGGCCTGCACGGCGCGACGACCGTCGCGTCGACGATGCGACTCGCGGCCCTCGCCGGCATCAGCGTCTTCGTGACCGGCGGGCTCGGCGGTGTGCACCGCGGTGCCGAGACGTCGTACGACGTGTCGGCCGACCTCACCGAGCTGTCGAAGACGTCGGTCGCGGTGGTCTGCGCCGGGGTGAAGAGCATCCTCGACATCGGGCTGACGCTGGAGAAGCTCGAGACCCTCGGGGTGCCGGTCCTGGGCTTCGGCACCGACGAGTTCCCGTCGTTCTACTCGCGCTCGTCGGGCTTCGGCGCCCCGATGCGCGTGGACTCCCCCGCCGAGGTCGCCGCGCTGATGCAGGCCAAGTGGGACCTCGGACTGGCCGGCGGCGTCGTCGTGGCCAACCCGATCCCCGCCGAGTCGGAGATCCCGGCCGAGGAGATCGGCGGCATCATCGAGCAGGCGCTCGCCGACATGGACTCCCTCGGCATCACCGGCAAGGACGCCACGCCCTACCTGCTGGGCCGCATCGTGGAGATCAGCGACGGCGCCTCGCTCACGGCCAACATCGCGCTCGTCGAGCACAACGCCCGGCTCGGCGCGGCCATCGCGCGCGAGCACGCCTCGCGCTAGCTCTGCTAGCGCCGCCGGTCGAACTCCCCGTCGCCGGTCGGCACGATGTCCTTGCCGAGCGGCGCCAGCGAGATCGGGATCAGCTTGAGGTCGGCCAGCGCGAGCGGGATGCCGATGATCGTGACCGCGAGCGCCACGGCCGACACGACGTGGGCGATCACCAGCCACCACCCGGCCAGGACGAACCAGATCACGTTGCCGACGAAGGACCCGACGCCGGCCGACGGCTTCGCGACGATCGTCCGGCCGAACGGCCACAGTGCGAAACCCGCGATCCGGAAGGACGCGATCGCCCACGGGATCGTGATGATCGGGATGCACAGCAGCACCCCGGCCAGCACGTAGCCGAGGAACAGCCAGAAGCCGCCGAAGACCAGCCAGATGACGTTGAGGAGCAGGCGCACGTGGCGATCCAACCAGACCGTCGGCTGCCCTGGCAGGCCCTCAGAGCGCGGCGACCACCGCGCGCGGCGGCGGGTTGGTGCGCGCAACACCGTCGATGACGACCGTCGGCACGACCTCGTCCCCGCCGTTCACGCTCCTGACGTACGCCGATGCGTCGGGGTCGGCCCACACGTCGACCCACACGACGTCGGCGACCCGCTTGCCGAGCACCAGCTGGAGCCGCTTGCAGAAGGGGCAACCCTTGCGCCAGTAGACGACCACCCGGCCGTCCCCAGCGGCGCGCGCACCCTCGGCGGCCGACACCGATGCGGGTCTCCGGTTGAACACGTGGGCCAGTATGCCTGGGCCCGGAACGCTGCTTGGATCGATGCATGGCCTCCCGACTGACCGAGATCTCCCTCGACTGCCACGACCCCGACCTGCTCGCGGACTTCTGGTGCGCCGTCCTGGGCTGGGTCGTCGTGCACCGCGAGCCGGGCCTCGTGGAGATCGGCCCCGAGCGGGTCGAGGACCAGGCCCTGCTGGACGCCGTACGTGCCGGACCGGTCTGCCCGACGATCTTCCTGGCGAAGGTGGACGAGCCCAAGGCGGTGAAGAACCGCTCGCACTTCGACGTCTCCCCCGTCGACGTGTCGCAGGAGGAGGAGGTCGAGCGCATCCTCGCCCTGGGTGCCACCCACGCCGACGTCGGCCAGACCGGCGAGGAGTCGTGGACCGTGCTCGCCGACCCGGAGGGCAACGAGTTCTGCGTGCTGCGCAGCCTCGCGCCCGGTCACTTCTCGCTGTGAGCGGGCTCGACGTCGTCCTGCCGATCGGCACGGAGCGGCTGCTGCTGCGCCCGCACCGGATGGACGACCTCGACGACCTCGTCGCCTTCCACTCCGACCCCGACGTGGTGCGCTACGTCCCGTGGCCGGTGCGCGACCGCGCGGCGACCGAGGAGGCGCTGCAGGTCAAGCTGACCCAGACCGAGCTCGTCGCCCACGGCCAATGGCTCGTGCTGGCCGTCGAGCTGCGGTCGACCGGCACCGTGATCGGCGAGGTGCTGCTCAAGTGGGCCTCGGACGGCCAGGGCGAGGTCGGCTTCGCCCTCGGCCGCGAGCACCAGGGGCACGGCTACGCCGCCGAGGCCGCCACGGCGATGCTGCGCCTCGGCTTCGACGACCTCGGCTTCCACCGCATCACGGCCGTCTGCATCGAGGACAACACCCCGTCCGCGCGGCTGCTGGCCCGGCTCGGCATGCGGCAGGAGGCCCGCCTGGTCGACAACGTCCACTTCAAGGGCGCGTGGACCACCCAGCTGGCCTTTGCGATGCTCGAGGACGAGTGGCGCTCGCGGACCGCCACGACCTGAGGCCACGTCGTACGCCTCAGCCCTGGGCCATGAAGTCCCGCAGCACCCGCGCGAAGCGGTCGGGATCGTCGAGGTGCGGGAAGTGGCCGGCGCCCTCGAAGAGCTCGACCCGGCACTGCGGCAGCGCCCGCTGCGCGCTCAGCGCGTGCCAGGCCGGGATCATCCGGTCCTTCGAGCCCCACACGATCAGTGTCGGCGGTGGCGTCACCCCGGCGAGGTGGTCGTGTGCGCTGATGCTCTGGCCGCCGATGTCGATCACGGCCCGGGTGGTCGCCAGGAACGCGCGGCGGCTCTCGCGGTCGCCGAGCGAGGTGAAGCCGCGCCAGATCGCGCCGATGTCGGCGCCCGGCTTCCAGCCGACCTTCTGCGCTCCCCGGCCGAGCGCCTCGACCCGCTCCAGGACGGGCCCGGAGGCGATCACGCCGAGCACCTGCTCGGCGCCCGGGAGCGTGGCCGAGCGCAGCACGAGGTTGACCTCCCGCCCGAGTCCGCCGCTGGCGACGAGCACGAGCCTGTCCACCCGCTCGGGGAAGAGGTAGTAGAACTGCATCGCGATGCCGCCGCCGAGCGAGTGGCCCACGAGGGTGACCCGCTCGACGCCGAGGTGGTCGAGCAGGTCGCGGAGGGTCGCGGCGTGCGAGCCGAGCGAGTAGTCCCCCGTCGGCTTGGCCGAGTCGCCGTGCCCGAACAGGTCGGGCACCACCACGCGGTGGTCCTCGTCGACCTCGTCGACGAGGTGGGACCACTGTCGCTGCGACCCGAGGATGCCGTGGATGAAGAGGACCACGGACCCCGAGCCGCTGTCGACGTACGACAGCTCGTGGCCGTGGAGCACGACCGTCTGTGGAGCCAGGGGGATCATCGTTCCTCCGCGGTCGTCGGTCGGTTACCCCACGGTAACCCCGAACTCGCCCGCAGCGGCGGCGCTGGGGCCAAGATCACGCCGTCGATCGCCGATCGGCCGGCGGAACATCGAGGCGACGGGGGGCGTTCGGGTCGTCATGACCACACTCGGAATCGTCGGAGCAGGACACATCGGCAGCACCGTCGCCCGCCTGGCGGTCGACGCAGGGGTGGACGTGGTGCTGGCGAACAGCCGCGGCCCGGAGACCCTCGCCGACCTCGTGGCCGACCTGGGGCCCCGTGCCAGGGCCGGGACCGCCACGGACGCGGCCTCCGCCGGCGACCTGGTCGTGCTCACCGTGCCGCTCAAGGCGCTGGGCGACCTTCCGGCGGACGCCTTCGACGGCCAGGTCGTGCTCGACACCGGCAACTACTACCCGCAGCGCGACGGCCGGATTCCCGATCTCGACGACGGCTCGAGCACCGCGAGCGAGCTCACCGCGCGTACGCTCCCCGGCGCCCGCGTCGTGAAGGTGTTCAACAACATCTTCTTCGAGCACCTCGGCGCGCTCGCCCGCCCCGAGGCGCCGGCCGGCAGCGACGAGCGCAGCGTGCTCGCCATCGCCGGCGACGACACCGCCGCCAAGCAGGCTGCGACCGAGCTTCTCGACACCATCGGGTACGACGTCGTCGACGCGGGGCCGCTCGCCGAGGGCTGGCGCTTCCAGCCCGACACCCCGGCGTACGGCCTCCCCTACGACGGCAGTTCCGACGGTACGTGGAGCGGTGCGACCGCGAAGCGGGTCGGTGCCCAGGAGCTGCGCGACGCGCTCACGGCCGCGACCCGGGGCTGACCGGGGAACCGACGGGTCGTACGGCTCGGGCTCCATCGACCCGACCGTTCCCCAGGCGGTCAGACGTTGAGGGGGAACGATGCGGACCGCTGGACGATCGGACTCCCTCCGGATCCGTCGGAATCCGGGGCCGGGCCATCGCGGGTCATTCGTCGCGGACGGCCGCCTCCCAGTCCTGACCGCCGTGGAAGACCCCGAGGACGTTCACCACGAGCTCTCCGGAGGACTCGTCGAGCTCGTAGGCGATCAGCGTCCGCTTCTTGAAGGTAGCTGTGCGCATCCCCGGGCGGACGTCGTCGCGTGCTCGGCCGGCACGAGGGAAGTCGCGGATGCCGTCAATGTGATCGAGGATCGCCGAGACGTAGCGCTGGGCGACGTCAGGCTAGGCCTTCTCGGTGATCCAGTCGTCGAGAGCGTTCAGCTGCTGCTGTGCCTCAGGGGTGTAGTTGATCCGGCCCGTCATGGACGGGCGGCCCACTTGGCCTCGAGACCGGCGCGGATGTTCTCAGCCGGGATCGCCGTGGATGGGTCCACCTTCAGCGCGTCGTAGGCGGCGGCAGCTTCGGAGTGCAGCCACGAATCCGAGGCAAGGTCGAACGCCTCCTGCGGGTCGACCGATTCGAGCAACCGGAGAGCGACGTGCTTGCGCACGTCGGGAGGCAGGGACATCCCGGCCTCGTAGAACTCCGATTCGCTCAGCGACACGACGTCAGGTTACTCCGAGCGCCGGGGTCAGCCCCAGAAGATCGGGTCGCTGCTGCTGCCGATGTGGTCCAACAGTGCTTGGACGTTCTTGGTCGGGCGCTTGCGCCTGTACTCGTGGAACTTGAGGTTGCGGTCGCGCCAGTAGATCGCCCACACGCCAGTCGACTTCGTGTAGCGCAGCCGCGCGATCGGGAACCGGGTGTGCTTGCCGACGCCGTCCCACGGTGGCCGCACCTCGACGATGTCGACGTGTCGGTCGGAGACGTCGGCCTCGACCTTGAGCTCTTCCCACAGGTGCTCGGGCACCCGCTCCCGCGCCCAGAGGCGGATGCGGTGCAGATCAGTCTCGGGAAGTGCCATCACAGCAGCATCCTTTGAGAGCTGCCCGGCTGGCCAGCGGTCGACGCGCTAGGGGGTGGACAACGGCCCCAGTCCTCGAACCTGCCTTCCCACAAGCGGATCGCTCAACGGAACGTTCAGATCAGCCAGATCGACGCCCGTCGCGCGCGAGGGCCCGTGCACGTGGACGGTGGTGCGTCAGCCGAGAAGTGCCTCGACGTCGGGGAGCCCCTCGAACCGGGAGAATGTTCCGGCCTCGGCGATCTCCCCGGCGGCCTTGAGGAACCCGTCCCACGCGGTACGGGCGACCGTGCCGCCCACGCTGATCCTCCGCACCCCGAGCTGCGCCGCTTCCGCGGCCGTCGTGAACGGGGCGTTTATCAGCAGGTTCACCGGCTTGGGCGACACCGCGGCCACGATCGCCGACACATGTTCGAGGTTGTCGATGCGGGGTGCGTAGAGGCAGTCCGCTCCGGCTTCGGCGTACGCCTGGAGCCGACGGATCGTCTCGTCGATATCGGGGCGTCCGTAGACGAAGCCCTCTGAGCGTCCCGTCAGGAGGACGTTGGTGCCACTCTGGTCGATGGCGCGTCGGGCGGCGACCATGCGTCGCACGGACAGGTCGAAGTCGAGGAGCGGGTCGCCGTCGTTCCCCGAGGAGTCCTCGATGGAGAGCCCCGCAATCCCCGTCTCGACAGCCATCGTGACGTTGGTCGCCACCCCCTCAGGGTCGACCGCGTAGCCGTCCCGGAAGTCGGCGTTGACCGGCACGTCCACCGCATCGGCTACGAGCCGGAGATGGGCCAGCGCCGCGTCCAGGGTGACCTCCGCGTCGCCGCAGCCCAACGACCAGGCCAGTCCGGCGCTCGTCGTGGCCAGGGCCTCGAACCCCAGCTGCTCCAGCACGCGCGCGCTGCCCACGTCCCACGGGTTCGGCATCACGAAGCATCCCGAGGTGTGCAGTCGGTGGAACTCGTCGACCCGATTCTCATGCGAGCTCATGCCACACCGTCACTCTCATCGGGAGCACTGGCGAGGAAGTACGAGGCACGACGTGCTCATGCGTAGACGCTTCGCAGTGACGACGTTCGGCGAATTACGGCACGGTTCCTCCGTGCCACGTCACGGGCGGTCGCCAACGTCAGGTCGTGGAGCGCCGCCGCCGCGGCGGCGGTCTCCCGCTCCATGGAGAGGTCGAGGGCGGCGACCATCTCCGCGACGTGTGCGGCGGCGTCGGTGACTGCTTGGGCGACGCGGGCTGCCGCCAGCTCGTCCGTCTCTGGCGGGCACCCCGCTCGGCCCCTGGCACGAGACCGCATCACCGCAGCGGCGCCGGCCGCCTCCGTGGCGACAAGCTGCGCTGCCGCAAAGGCGGCCCGCGCCCGGGTGCGCCGCGCCTTCGCCGCTGCCCAGGCCACCGTCCGGGCGGCCGCGACGACGGAAGCGGCGGTGTCGAGGACTGCCTCTGCTGCCGCGGCCTGTGCGTCCAGAGCGATGGCAACGGCTTCCGCGACGGCCTGGTCCACTGTTGCGCGCCCGACGTCACTGTCCTGGACCTGACCTTTGGGAAGGAGTGCCTCGACGTCGGAATGGCGGAATCGCCGGTGTCCCCCGGGCGTGCGGGTGGAGGGGATCTTGCCGGCGCTGGCCCAGCGGCTCACTGTCTTGGGGTGGACGAAGACGAGGGCGCCCACCTCCGCAGGCGTCAGGAGGTGCTCGTGCGGTACCTGCACTGCGGTCATGGGAACCCCCTACCGGATGGCTGCCGACCCTTGCTCCCCTCCCGGAAGCCGGTGGGCAGCCTTGTCACCCTGTGTCGACAGTAGCCCCGTGGGGTCCCTTTTGACCCGCACGAGTGGCGCGAACCTGGGTCATACCTCAAAGTGGACAACCGCGTGCCGGCCTCCCGAAGGTCGTCCCTTTACCGGTCCAGGGTGTCCTATTCCGAGCGGCTCCTTTCGGTTGAACCACGCGTAGCGTCGGAGGACAGGCACGTTGTCTCGCCGCCCAAGCTGCAAGCTCCAGTGTGCTCCGATCTAGGAGTTCCTCATGGAGCGCTTCGCCCGCCTCGTCATGCACCATCGCCGCATCGTCAGCGCTATCTGGTTCGTGCTGCTCGTCGGGGGCGTCGTCTCGACCGGCCCGTTGAACGACCGCTGGTCGGTGGACTTCTCGCTGCCCGGACAGCCCGGCGACGTCGCCGAGCAGCAGCTCATCGACACCTACGGCGTCAGCACCTACGACTCCTACATCGCCGTCGTGACGGTGCCGCAGGGCCAGACCGTCGAGGGGAGCTCCGAGGCCGTGGACGGCGTCATCACCACTGCCGTCGCGGCCGTCCCCGACGTCGAGCTGCGCGTCGTGGACTTCGCCAGCACCCAGGACCCGGGCTTCCTCACCGACGACGGGCGGACGACGTACGCCCTGATCCAGGCCCCGGTCCCCGTGACCTTCGGGGCGCAGATCGAGACACAGCTCGACCCCGCCTTGGCCGAAGCAGCCCAGGCAGCGGGCTTCGAGAGCGGACTGACGTCCTACACCCTGCTGTCCGCGGGCGGTGAGCCGGCGAGCTCCAGCGTCCTGGTCGAGACGTTGCTCGCCGGTGCGGCGGCACTGCTGGTGCTGCTCTTCGTGTATGCCTCGTTCCTGGCCCTGCTCCCTCTCCTCATCGCCGCGGTCTCCATCCTGACGACGTTCATGCTCGTGCTGGCGATGACGACGTTCACCGACGTCAACATGATCGTCCTGTTCCTCGTCGCGCTCATCGGGCTCGGGGTCGCGATCGACTACTCGCTGATCGTGGTCTCGCGATGGCGGGAGGAGCGGGCCCACGGCCGCACCAACGAGGAAGCGGTCGTGGTGGCGATGAAGACCGCTGGTCGTGCCGTCATGGCCTCGGGCGTCACCGTGGCGATCAGCCTGCTGGCGCTGCTGATCCTGCCCGTGCCGGCGCTGCGCAGCATGGGTCTGGCAGGCATGCTGATCCCGCTGGTCAGCGTGGCCGTCGTGCTGACCCTGCTTCCCGCGCTGCTCTCCAGCGTCGGACCGCGCATCGACTACCCCCGCATCCGCAAGGAGAACACCGCCTCCCGCGGCTGGTCCGCGTGGGCACGCCTCATCGTCCGGCACCGCATCATCGCCACCGTCTCGGCCGTCGTCATGCTCGGCCTCCTCATCGTGCCCGTGTCCGACCTCAAGATCGGCCCGGGCTCCAGCCTCGAGTCCCTCGCGGCCGACGGACCCCGCGTCGAGGCCCTCCAGACGCTCACCGACGGTGGCGTGGGGGCCGGAGTCCTCACCCCCATCACGGTGCTGGTGCCGGCCGCCGACGCGCCGGGGGCTGTCGAGGCAGCTCGCGGCGTCGACGGCGTCCAGACGGCCGTCGCCGGGACCGCTCGCGGCGACACTGCCGTCATCGACGTGTTCCCGACCGAGGCGACCCTCGACAGCGACACCTCCGCGATCGTCACCGACATCCGGACAGAGGTCGAGGCAGCCGTGGACGGCGAGGTCGCCATCACCGGTGTCGGTCCCACCATCGAGGACTACCTCACTGCCGTCTACGACAAGTTCCCCTACGTGCTGGGGCTGATCGCCCTGATCACCTACGTCCTGCTGGTCCGCACGTTCCGATCCGTGCTGCTCCCGCTCAAGGCCGTGCTGGTCAACCTGATCTCCCTGGCCGCCGTGTTCGGCTCGATCGTCTTCTTCTGGCAGCTCGGCCACGGCTCCGACGTGATCTTCGACGTCGCACCCAGCGGTGCGATCAACTTCTGGCTCCCGGTCGTGATCTTCGCCTTCCTCTTCGGACTGTCCATGGACTACGAAGTCTTCATCCTCAGCCGGATGCGTGAGGAGTACGACCGGACCGGCGACACCGCGATGGCGGTCATCACCGGCATCGGCCGGACCGGTCGACTCGTCACCTCGGCTGCGCTGATCCTCTTCTTCTCCTTCTCCGCCATCGCGACTGGTCCGGGCACCGACACGAAGGTCCTCGGGACTGCCCTCGGGGTCGGCATCCTCATCGACGCCACCATCGTCCGTGCGCTGTTCGTCCCGGCTCTGGTCAGCCTGTTCGGCAGGTGGAACTGGTGGTTGCCGGGCTGGGTGGCCCGCCTCCTGTTCGTGGAGCCATCTCCCCTGCACCCCGTCCGCGTCGTACCTCCCGACGTGCTTCCCGAGCCCGACAAGGTGCCCGCGGGCACCAGCTGACCCCACCTGACCCACAACGACCCGCAACGACCCGCAGGGAGCACGCCGTGATCGCCATCGAAGGACTCACCAAGAAGTACGGCACGACACTCGCCGTCGACGACGTCACCTTCACCGCCGAAGCCGGACGCGTCACTGGGTTCCTGGGACCGAACGGCGCCGGGAAGTCGACCACGCTCCGGATCATGGTCGGCCTCACCCGCCCCGACACCGGGAGCGCCACGATCTCCGGGCGGCGCTACGTCGACCTGCCCAACCCGGGGCTCGACGTCGGTGTGCTGCTGGACGCCTCCGCCCAGCACGCCGGGCGCACCGGTCGCGAGATCCTCACCCTCGCCCAGCAGTACATGGGCATCCCCCGGTCCCGGGTGGAGGAGATGCTCGAGGTCGTCAGCCTCACCCCGGCCGAGGCGTCGCGCCGGGTGGGCGACTACTCCCTCGGGATGCGGCAGCGACTTGGTATCGCAACCGCGTTGATCGGTGATCCCGAGGTGCTGATCCTCGACGAACCCGCCAATGGGCTCGACCCGGCCGGGATCCGGTGGATGCGCGACCTGCTCCGCGGCTACGCAGACCGCGGCGGCACCGTCCTCCTGTCCTCGCACCTGCTCCACGAGATCGAGGTCATCGCCGACGACATCGTGATGATCGGCCTCGGCCGGATCGTCTCCATGGGGACCAAGACCGCGCTGCTCCACGAAGCCGGCACCGTCGTCCGGGCGGTCGACCTGCTCGCGCTGGAGCTTGCTCTGGCCGCGAGCGGTCTGACCGCCGCCCCCGCGGACGGCGGTGTCCTGTACACCGATGCGGACGCCGCCCTCGTCGGGCGGGTCGCCCTCGATGCCGGAATCGCGCTCACCGAGCTGCGAGCGGCCACCGGCGCCGGGCTGGAAGAGATGTTCCTCGAGCTCACCGCCGCCACCCAACGAGAAGGAGCACCGGCATGAGCACCATCGCCGCCGACCACGTCCGCACTGTGCCCGTGACGACCACCAAGCGGATCCCGCTGACCCGCATCACCGCGGTAGAGCTCCGCAAGATGTTCGACACCCGCTCCGGCTTCTGGTTGATCGCCAGCATCGCGATCACCTCGGCCCTCGCCGCCGGCGGCGTCATCCTCTGGGCGCCGGAGGGCGAGCTCACCTACTCGACCTTCGCCACCGCCATACGGTTCCCCGTGGTCATCATCCTTCCTCTCATCGCGATCCTCTCGGTGACCAGCGAGTGGAGCCAGCGCACCGGCCTGACCACCTTCACCCTCGTCCCGCACCGCGGCCGGATCATCACCGCCAAGGCGATCTCCGCGGTCGCCATCGCCATCGCCGCGATGGTGCTCGCCTTCGCGGTCGGCGCACTGGGCAACGTGCTGGGTGCCGCCATCAGGGGCACCACCCTGGTGTGGGACGTCACCCTCACCCAATGCCTGTACTACGTCCTCGGCATGGTGCTGAGCCTGCTCGTCGGCTTCATGCTCGGCGTGCTCATCCGCTCCTCGACCGGCGCTATCGTCGCCTACTTCATCCTCACGTTCCTGCTGCCGACGATCTTCGGGCTGCTGGCCAGCAGCCAACAGTGGTTCTTCGACCTGCAGCCCTGGGTCGACATCCAGTTCGCCCAGGCCGGGCTGTTCGTCTTCGAGCACACGCTCACCGGTACCGAGTGGGCACACATCGCCGTCACCGGTGTCACCTGGCTAGTCATCCCCCTGCTCATCGGCCTCGCACTGGTGATGCGCTCCGAGGTGAAGTAGCCGCCCGGGAATCTGACACCATCCCCACATCAGATGGCCGACAACGGCCAGGTCGCGGTGATCATCGTGGTCGTCTTCGCAGGATTCGCCGCCACGGTGCAGGGATCTCGCCCTCTTGCTGGCGAGAGTGGGCCACCGCCTCCGGTGCCCCCAGTCCCATGGCCCTGACGGCCGCGGCGCGCGCCGCGGTCTTCACGCCGCGGTGCGGGGCCAATGACCCTCCCGCGATCCCTCCGATCGAGGCTGCGAAGACCGCGGCCGACGGGGTGGACACCCTCGCAACCTTGGTCCGATCCTGGACGGGCAGCCCCAAGCGGCCGAACATCCCTTCGCCCCGGGTCCCGAGCTGGGCCCCTGAGCGGCCAGATCGCGTCCATGGCACCAAACATGTGGCGGACTCTGTGCGGGACTGGAAGGGGACACGCCCCCTCTGACCTGCGGAACGCGCGGATTCAGACGTTGAAGCGGAACTCCACGACGTCGCCGTCGGCCATCACGTAGTCCTTGCCCTCCATGCGCACCTTGCCGGCCTCGCGGGCCTTGAGCATGGAGCCGGCGGCCATCAGGTCGTCGAAGGAGACGATCTCGGCCTTGATGAAGCCCTTCTGGAAGTCGGTGTGGATGACACCGGCGGCCTCGGGGGCGGTGGCGCCCTTCCTGATCGTCCAGGCCCGCGTCTCCTTGGGTCCGGCGGTCAGGTAGGTCTGCAGGCCGAGGGTGTCGAAGCCGACGCGGGCGAGCTGGTCGAGGCCGGACTCGGTGATGCCCATCTCGGCGAGCATCTCGTGCGCCATCTCGTCGTCGTCCATCTCCGCCAGGTCGGCCTCGAACTTGGCGTCGAGGAAGATCGCCTCGGCCGGCGCGATGATCTCGCGCATCTTGTCCTTGAGCGCCTCGTCGGCGAGCTCGTCGGCGTCGCAGTTGAAGACGTAGATGAACGGCTTGGCCGTCAGCAGCGACAGCTCGCGCAGCAGGGAGCGGTCGATGTCGGTGGCGATGATCGGGGTGCCGGACTCGAGTGCCTCCTTGGCGGCCCTGGCAGCCTCGAGGTTGGCGACGAGGTCCTTGACCTTGCGCGACTCCTTCTCGAGCCGGGCGATGGCCTTCTCAACGGTCTCGAGGTCGGCGAAGATCAGCTCGGTCTGGATGGTGGAGATGTCGTTGGCGGGGTTGACCTCGCCGTCGACGTGGGTGACGTCCTCGTCGCGGAAGACGCGGGTCACCTGGCAGATCGCAGCCGACTCGCGGATGTGGGCGAGGAACTTGTTGCCGAGGCCCTCACCCTGCGAGGCGCCGCGCACGATGCCGGCGATGTCGACGAACTCGACGGTGGCGGGCAGCTGCTTGGCGGACTCGAAGACCTCCGCGAGCTGCGGCAGCCGCTCGTCGGGGACGCCGACGACACCCACGTTGGGCTCGATGGTGGCGAACGGGTAGTTCGCCGCGAGGACGTCGTTTTTGGTCAGTGCGTTGAAGAGCGTCGACTTGCCCGCGTTGGGGAGACCGACGATGCCGATGGTGAGAGCCACGGGCGGGGAGTCTACGGCTGCGCGCGGCGCGCGAGCGATTCGCGGCCGGCTGGGAAAGGGGGACGGCAGAGGGCCCGACCGAAGCGGCCGGGCCCTCCCTCCTGCGCGCCGCGGCGTCCGTCAGGAGCCGTGGACCGACCGCACCCCCGCGCGATCAGCCCCCGGTCTTCGACGAGTCACTGGAGGACCCGTTGGCCCCGCCCACGAAACCGCCTGCGGCCCGTGACGGGGAAGGTGCGGGCAGGGTCAGGTGTGTGCACTGCACGAACCTGCAGAAGTCCTCCGCCCGGCCCACGCGGGCTCGCCGTTGCACGAGTTCGCGGCGTCCGGTCCCTCGGGGCGACCTGCAAGACTTCCGGTCATGACTGACGTGGGGGGTACGGCGGTGCTGCGCGAGCCGAGCCAGCAGGTGTCGCCGCGGGCGATCCCGTTCTGGACGGTCTCGGCGCTCATCGGCGACGCCGTCCTCGTGCTCGCCGCGACGGCCGCATACGTGCTGGTGCCAGGCGTCCCGGGGTGGGTCGGACTGCTCGTCGTGCTGCTGGCGCTCCTCGCGACCGTCCACGTGC
Organism: uncultured Nocardioides sp.; assembly: GCF_947488025.1. Classification (GTDB taxonomy): domain Bacteria; phylum Actinomycetota; class Actinomycetes; order Propionibacteriales; family Nocardioidaceae; genus Nocardioides. Next base: position 42,357 of record NZ_CANKYS010000003.1, read on the forward strand.
TGGCGATGCCGCGCATCCGGTTCCGGGTGCACCGGTGGGAGGTCACCGACACGGCCGTCCACACGCGCGAGGGCTGGATCGGCCGCGAGACCCGCATCGCGCCGATCAGCCGCGTGCAGACGGTGGACTCCCGGCAGGGAGCCCTGATGCGGCTGTTCGGGCTCGCCTCGATCACCGTCACGACCGCGTCGGCCGCCGGACCGATCACGGTCGACTGCCTCGACCAGCACGTCGCTCGCGACGTGGTCGCCCGGCTCACCGCCATCACCGCGGCCACCGAGGACGACGCCACGTGATCCCCGAGCCCGGCGAGGGCTACGTCCGGCTCAGCCCGCGCAAGCTCCTGCTCGACCCCGTGAAGGCCGTCGGCCAGGCGATCGTGCCCGTGGTGATCGCGTTGGTCGGGATCAGCCGGAGCGACACCCAGTTCTGGCCGATCATCATCCCGCTCGCCATCATCGGCCCGCTCCTCCTCGGTGCCCTGCCGTGGCTGACCACCCACTACCGCCTCACCGCCACACAGATCCAGGTGCGCAGCGGCGTCCTCAACAAGACCACCTCGACCGCGCCGCTCGACCGGGTGCGCAGCGTCGACCTCGAGGCATCGCTGATGCACCGCATCCTCGGCCTGCAGAAGGTGCAGATCGGCACCGGCGTCGACGACGACCGCATCACCCTCGACGCCCTCGCCGCGCCCGACGCCCAGGCACTGCGTACGACGCTGCTGACGCGTCGCGCGGTTGCCGAGCAGGCCGCCGAGCACGCCGCCCGGTCCGACGACCTCGTGACCGAGCGGTCGGACGAGCCCGTCGCCCCGCCGCCTCCGGCTCCCGCGCCCGCGGTGCCGCTGGCGCAGATCGACTGGTCGTGGCTGCGCTTCGCGCCCTTCAGCCTCGGCCGGCTCGTCCTGGTGCTCGGCGGGCTCGGCGTGCTGTCGCAGTTCGCCGACGACCTGCCGATCTGGAACGAGGAGACGGCCACCTCGGTCTGGCAGTGGCTCACGCAGTTCGCCGTCGCCGCCATCGCGCTCGTGCTCTCCGTCGGCGCGCTGGTCCTCTGGCTGGTCGTGTCGGTCGCCGGCTACGTCCTGCAGTGGTGGGGCTTCCGCCTCGTGCGCGAGCACGGCTCGCTGCACCTCACCTCCGGTCTGGTGACCACCCGCTCGATCACGGTCGAGGAGGCGAAGGTCCGCGGCGTCGAGATCACCGAGCCGGTGCTGATGCGGCTGGTCGGCGGGGCCGAGCTGTCCACGCTGGCCACGGGCGTGGAGGACGGTGTCACCCAGGTCCTGCCGCCGTGCCCGCGCGACGTCGCCGTCGCGGTCGGCGAGGCGGTGCTCGACCGCCCCGGGCCGCTGGTCGAGCCGCTCGTGGAGCACGGGCCGAAGGCCCGCCGGCGCGCATGGTTCCGCCAGCTCCGCAACGCGCTGGACGTCATCGTGCTGCTGGCCGTCGGCTGGTGGTGGTTCGACCTCACGTGGTGGTGGCTCGCCGCGGTGGCAGTCGGGCTCCTCGTGCTCGCGGCGGCGGCGGGCGAGGCGACGTACCGCCACCTCGGGCACGCGCTCTCGGCGGACCACCTCGTCGCCGGTGGCGGCACGTTCGCCCGGATCCGCACGGTGCTCGAGACCGAGGGCATCATCGGCTGGGTGGTCTCGCAGTCGTGGTGGCAGCGCCGCATCGGGCTCGCCGACCTGACGGCCACGACGGCCGCGGGCGCCGAGCGGGTGCTGGTCCGCGACGTACGCCTCGACGTGGCCGTGGCGCTGGCCGACCGGGCCACGCCCGGGCTGCTCACCGACTTTCTGGCGCCAGCGAGGACCCCGCAACCGGCCCGGAGCCACGCCCGCAACTCGGCCTCGAACTCGGCCTAGAACCAGGCGTCGCGCATCTCCAGCGTGGTGGTGTCGCCCGAGGCCAGCAGGTCGAGCATCGGGCCCACCTTGGGCAGCTCCCAGCGGAAGAAGTAGCGCGCCGCCGCCCGCTTGCCGTCGTAGAAGTCACCCGTCTTCTCCCCCACCGCGACGAGCTGCTCGAGCCACATCCAGGCGACCACGACGTGGCCGGCGGCCTCGAGGTAGACCGTGGCGTTGGCCATCGTGCGCTCGGGATCGCCCAGCCCGGCGAGCGCGAGGGTGACCTCGCCCAGCCGGTCCACGGCCGCCTGCAGCGCGTCGGCGTGGACGGCGGGCTCGCCGCCGAGGTCGCGGGCCCGCCCGACGGTGTCGGCGATGCGGGCGGCGAGGGCCGTCAGCGAGGCGCCGCCACCGCCGAGGACCTTGCGGCCGAGGAGGTCGAGCGCCTGGATGCCGTGGGTGCCCTCGTGGATGGGGTTGAGCCGCTGGTCGCGCCAGTGGGCCTCGACGTCGTAGTCGCGGGTGTAGCCGGACCCGCCGAGCACCTGGATGGCCAGGCTGTTGCTCTCCTGGCCCCACTGCGAGGGCCACGACTTCGCGATCGGCGTGAGCAGGTCGAGCAGCCGGCTGCTCTCGGTGCGCTCCTCCTCGTCGCGCGCGGTCGCCTGGATGTCGAGCAGACGCGAGCAGTAGAGGTTGAGGGCCAGGGCGCCCTCGACGTAGGACTTCTGCGCGAGCAGCATGCGCCGCACGTCGGCGTGCTCGATGATCGGCACCTGCGGCGCGCCGGGGTCGGCGCCCGTCAGCCGGCGGCCCTGCGGGCGGGAGCGGGCGTACTCCAGCGACTTGAGGTAGGCGGTGTAGGCCGTGGTCGTGGCGGACATCCCGACCCCGAGCCGGGCCGCGTTCATCATGTGGAACATGTAGGACAGGCCCTTGCCGGGCTCGCCGACGAGGTAGCCGATCGCTCCGGGTGCGCCGCCGGGCGTGAAGGAGCCGCCGCCGAAGACCGGTGCGGTGTTGACCGTGCCGCGGCTGCCGAGCTTGTGGTTGATCCCGGCCAGCGCGACGTCGTTGCGCTCGCCGATGGAGCCGTCCTCGCCGACGAGGTGCTTGGGGACCACGAAGAGCGAGATGCCGCGGGTGCCGGGCGCAGCATCGGGCAGCTTGGCCAGGACGAGGTGGACGATGTTGTCGCCCATCTCGTGGTCGCCGCCGGAGATCCACATCTTGTTGCCGAAGATCCGGAACGTGCCGTCGTCGGCGGGGACCGCACGCGTGAGGACGTCACCGATGCTGGAGCCGGCGTGCGGCTCGGACAGCGTCATCGTGCCGAAGAAGCGTCCCTCCAGCATCGGGGTCACGTAGCGCTCGACCTGCTCGGGGGTGCCGTGGGCCAGCAGCAACCCGGCGTTGGCGACGGTGAGGAAGGAGTACGCCGCGGTGCCGATGTTGGCCGCGGTGAACCACGCCATGCACGCCGACGCGACCACGTGCGGGACCTGCTGACCGCCCACCTCCTCGTCGAGGCTCAGCGTGAGCAGGTCGGCCTTGGCGAAGGCCTCCAACGCCGTGGCGATCTCCGGGATGAGGTGCACCTTCTCGCCGTCGAACACCGGCTCCTCGGTGTCGCTGCGACGGTAGTGCGGCGCGAAGTGCTCGGTGGCCAGCTGCTCGCACAGCGCCAGGAGGGCGTCGTACGTCTCCCGGTCGTGCTCGGCGAACCGGGGCCGTTCGGCCAGCTGCTCGACGTCGAGCCACTCGAACAGCAGGAACTGCAGGTCGCGTGCGGAGAGGATCGTCGAGGGCGAGGAAGGGGTGGGCACACGCCGAGGTTACCCGGAAGTAGCCCGGGCGTCCCGACGGTCCGGACAGGCCGAACGCCCCTCCGCTCGGGACGGAAGGGGCGCTCGGGGCTGGGTGAGGAGGGTGCGTCAGGGGTAGGCGATGGCCGCGCCCTGGCGGTCGGTCGCCGTCATGCTGAGGTTGCTCGACGTGCCGTTGCACTGGGGGTAGTGCATGATCGACGAGGAGTCGTACGGCGTCAGCGAGACCCAGTTGTTGTCCTCGAAGCACGTGCCGGCCTCGGGCCGGGTGTGCTCGTGACGGAAGCCCAGCGTGTGGCCGAGCTCGTGGCCCATGATGTTGGCCGGGGTCCACGAACCGGAGGTCCAGATCGAGTCGTCCACCAGCACGTTGCGCGAGCGCTTGGGAGTGCTCGGGAAGAATGCGCGGGCGATGTACTGCGTGGTCTGCACCGGCTCGACCGAGAAGAGCACGCTCTTGTTGCGGGTGGTGCAGCTGCCGTCCTGCGAGGAGACGTGGACGTAGTTGATCCGCGGCGCGGCGCCCTCCCACAGGGCTGCACCGGCGGCCATCGCGTTGACCACGTCGGTGTAGCGCGAGCCGAACTTGGTGCTCACGCAGTAGGTCAGGTTGCCGACCTGCGCCGTGGACCACTTGTCCTGGACGCCGCCGACGGTGTTGACGACGAGCCCTTCCTCCATGGCCTCCTCGGAGCCGTGGACCATCCGGTCGTAGTAGTCCTTGAGGTCGCCGGTGGTGCTGACCGGCTCGTCGCCGTTGACGATGTACTGCTGGTCGACGTCCTTGTAGGACGACGACTGGAACTCCTGGAAGGACGGGATCTCCGAGTCCGTCATGGCCATTGCCGGTGAGGCGAGGGCCGCGCCGAGGAGTGCGGCGGAGCTGAGGGCGATCGCCCCGAGTCGACTGCGCTGCATGCTGTTTCTTCTCTCCTGATGGGGGGATTGGCACACGCCATCTCGGAGTCCTGAGCAGCGCCGGCGATGACCAGGTCAGCGTCCGACAGGGTGGAGCAGGTGGTGGCACGAGTTCCCGAGACAGGTGCGTGCCGATGAACCTCCCCCACGGAGCCCCGATCTGTAAAGAGTTTCCTGCGTAAAGACTTCCTCGCCCCACGGCGTACGGCCCGAACTGCCCTCCTTAGGGTGGAGGCGTGCGCATCGCGACCTGGAACGTCAACTCCCTCCGCTCCCGCATCGACCGCGTCGAGGCGTTCGTGCAGCGCCACGACATCGACGTGCTCGCCCTGCAGGAGACCAAGGCACGCGAGGACCAGCTGCCGCTGATGGGGCTGCAGGCGCTCGGGTACGACGTCGCCGTCGCCGGGCTCAACCAGTGGAACGGCGTCGCGCTGCTCTCGCGCGTCGGCCTCGAGGACGTCGAGGTCGGCTTCACCGACATGCCCGGCTGGGGCGACCCCCTGGCGGCCGAGTCGCGCGCCATCGGGGCGACCTGCGGCGGCGTGCGCATCTGGTCGCTCTACGTCCCCAACGGCCGCAAGCCCGACGACCCGCACTACACCTACAAGCTCGACTGGCTGGCCCGGCTGCGCGCGACCGCGAGCGGCTGGCTCGACGGCGAGACCGCGCTGGTCGGCGACTGGAACATCTGCCCGACCAACGACGACGTCTTCGACGTCAAGCAGTTCGCGAAGTCGACGCACGTGACGCCGCCCGAGCGCGCCGCCTTCCAGGGGTTCCTCGACGACGGGTACGCCGAGGTGACCCGCGCCCACGACGCCGGCTACACCTACTGGGACTACTACCGGCAGCGCTTCGAGCGCGACCGCGGCCTCAAGATCGACTTCGTCCTCGCCTCCCCCACCCTCGCGTCGCGGGTCAGCGGCGCCTTCGTCGACCGCGACGAGCGCGACCCCGCCCAGGGCTCGGGCTCGCCGTCCGACCACGCGCCGGTCGTCGTCGACCTGGACTGAGACCCAGCGCGGATGCTCCCCCACGCCGAGGAGGTCGCGGCGACCTTCGGGCTCGGGACCGTCCACTCCGCCGCACCGGTGGCGGGCGGGCTCTCCAACGACCTGTGGCGAGTGGACACCGACACCGATCGCTACGCCGTGAAGGTGATGCGCACCAACGCCGGCGCGCCCAACTTCACGGCCAACGTCGAGGCGGCGTACGCCGTCGAGCAGGCCGCGTTCGACGCCGGGGTCCCCTGCCCGGAGCCCGTGCCCGTCGACGGGCGCTGCCTCGTCGCGGTCGGGCCGGAGCTGGTGCGCGTGCACCTTTGGGTCGAGGGCCGGCCGGTGTCGCCGGCAGACTGGCTCGATCAGGCAGGTGCGCTGGCAGCCCACATCCACGCGGTGGCCGACCACGTCGAGGCCCCGCTCGACGACCGACCGCGGGGCGCCGACGGGTGGGCCGCCCTGGCCGGGCGCCCCGACGTCCCGACAACCCTCGCCGCCCGCCTGCACCGGCACGCCGGGGACCTCGCCGAGCTGGAGGAGCGCACCGCAGCCACCGGTCTCCACGTCACCCACGCCGGCACGCACGGCGACCTCGACCCCAAGAACACCCTCGCCCTCGGCACCACCCTGCTCGCGCTCGACTGGGACGCCGCAGGTCCGCGGTCGATCGTCCGGGAGGCCGTCGCGGTCGGGCTCGACTGGAGCACCGACGTCGCCGGGTTTGCGCGCGTGCTGACGGCGTACGCCGCAACCGGCGCCTCGGTGCCGGCCGAGCCCTGGGTCTTCGGCGGGTGGGTCGCGGCGACCACCGGCTGGCTCGCACACCAGGTGACGGCGCCCGTCGACACCCCGCACGGCGCCGCGCTCGGCGCCGCCGAGGCGACCCTCGCCCTCGACCGGCTGCTCCGCCTGCGCGCGTCGCTCCCCGAGCACCTCGCCGTCCTGGCCGACGCACGCTGAGCGACCGACGTCCGCGGGACTGTCGGTGCCCACCTCCATGCTGGTCACATGGACACCTTCCCCCTCGTGCTGACCCTGGCGGTCGTCCTCACCGTCGGGCTGGCCCTCGGTGCCGTGATCGGCGTGCTCTGGGCACGCAGCCGCCCGGCCGACGACACGGCGGTCGCCGCGCTGCAGCAGCGGGTCGCCGACCACGCCGTCGTCCAGGACGGGCTCGAGCGGCTCCAGGACCAGCTGAGCGACCTGGCCCACGACCGCACCGCGTGGCAGGCCCAGCTGCACCAGCAGGTGGCCGACGTCCGCCACTCCACCGACGTGCTGCGGCACGAGACCCACACCCTCGCGACGGCTCTGCGCAAGCCGCAGGTGCGGGGGCAGTGGGGCGAGCTCCACCTGCGCCGGACCGTCGAGCTGGCCGGCCTGGTCGACCACTGCGACTTCGCCGAGCAGACGCGGCTCGACGACGGGCGGCTGCGGCCCGACCTCGTCGTCACCCTCGCGGGCGGGCGCACCATCGCGGTCGACGCCAAGGCGCCGCTCGCCGCCTTCCTCGACCTCACCGGGGCCGACGACCCCGCCGAGCACGAGCGGGCGCTCGCCCGGCTCGGGGAGCACGTCCGCAAGCACGTCGCCGACCTCGGGTCGCGGCGCTACTGGGAGGCGCTGGCCGGGACCCCGGAGTTCGTCGTGCTGTTCCTCCCCGGCGAGGCGATCCTCCAGGCGGCCCTGCAGGCCGTGCCCGACCTCGTCGAGCAGGCGGCGGCCCGCAACGTCGTGCTGGCCACCCCGTCGACGCTGATCGCCCTGCTGCGCACGGTCGCCCAGGGCTGGCAGCACGAGGTGCTCAACGCCCAGGCCCAGGAGGTGCAACGGCTCGGGCAGGAGCTCCACGCGCGGCTGGGCTCGATGGCCGGGCACCTCGACAAGGTGGGCCGCTCCCTCAACGCCAGCGTCGTCGCCTACAACCAGGCGATGGGGTCGCTCGAGGGGCGCGTGCTGGTGTCCGCGCGCCGCTTCGCCGATCTCGGCGTCACCAACGACCAGCTGGAAGGCCCCCGCCAGGTGGAGACCGTGCCTCGCTCGGCCGCCGCCCCCGAGCTGGGTGTCCTCGACGGCGTACCTGGTGCCACCGGCGAGCCGACGCTCGACGACCTCCTCGACCAGCACTCCGGCACGGCACCCGCCGCGGCGCGCCGCGCGCAGGGCGCCTGAGATCGGTCCTAGGTTGGAGCTCGTGACGCGGGCCGGTGGGTTCTGGCAGGTCGGGCAGGAGCCGGGCCGTCAGGTGGTGCTGCTGGGAGTCGCCCTCACGCTCACCGCCGTCGCCGTCGACGTGCTCCTGGTGGGCAGCCTCTCGCTCTTCTTCGACCTCTGCTTCATGGCGCTCTGCCTGGGGCTGGCGGCGCTCGTGCGACGGCAGGACTTCTACCTCGTCGCGCTGCTCCCACCGGTGCTCATGGTGGTCGTGTTCGGGTTCATCGCCCTCGTCGCGCGCGACGCGGTCGCCGACCCCCGCGACAGCGTCCTGCAGGCCGTCGTCTCCGGGGTCGCCACCCACGGCGTCGCCCTGTTCATCGGCTACGCGCTGTGCCTGGGCTGGCTCGGCTGGCGGCTCCACCGCAAGGGCGACCTCGCCTCCGAGCTCGAGCGCGAGCTCGGCCAGCCCGCCGGCTGACCGCCTCAGGCCTCGAAGCGGGAGGGGTCGCCCGCGCCACGGCGTACGACGACCGGCTCGGCGTCGGACCAGTCGATCACCGTCGTGGGCTCGGCCGTCACCTCGCCCGACTCGACGACGATGTCCACGGCGTGGTCGAGGTCCTCCTTGATCTCCCACCCCATCGTCCGCGCCTCGGTCTCGCCGGGCAGGATCAGGGTGCTGGTGAGGATCGGCTCGCCGAGCTCCTCGAGCAATGCGCAGACGAGCGTGTGCTCCGGGATGCGGACGCCGACCGTGCGCTTCTTCGGGTGCATCAGCCGCTTGGGCACCTCGCCCGTCGCGGGGAGGATGAACGTGTAGGGCCCCGGGGTCGCTGCCTTGATCGCCCGGAACGCGTTGTTGTCGACGTGGACGAACTGCCCGAGCTGGGAGAAGTCCTTGCACATCAGCGTGAAGTGGTGACGGTCGTCCAGCTCACGGATCTTGAGGATCCGGTCGCGGCCCTCCCGGTTGCCGAGCCGCGCCCCGAGGGCGTAGCCGGAGTCGGTCGGGTAGGCGATGAGCTGGTCGGCGCGCAGGGCCTCGACGACCTGGGAGACGAGCCGCGGCTGCGGGTTTTCCGGGTGGATGTCCAGGTAGCGGGCCATCGTGCGCTCCTCCTCAGGCCTTCTGCGCGGCGCGCAGGTCTCGTCGCAGCTCCGGCGGCAGCGCGAAGATGAGGGACTCCTCGGCCGAGTGCACCGCGCGCGCGTCGGGATAGCCACGCTCGGAGAGGAACGCGAGCACGCCCTCGACGAGGTCCTCAGGCACCGAGGCGCCCGACGTGACGGACACGGTCTCGACACCCTCGAGCCAGGCCTCGTCGATCTCGGTGTGGTCGTCGACGAGGTAGGACGCCTTGGCGCCGGCCTCGAGAGCCACCTCGACCAACCGTACGGAGTTCGAGGAGTTGCGCGAGCCGACCACGATCACCAGGTCGGCGGCCGAGGAGATCTCCTTGACGGCGAGCTGACGGTTCTGGGTGGCGTAGCAGATGTCGTCGCTCGGCGGGTCGAGCAGCAGCGGGAACTTCTCCCGGATCGCCGCGACCGTCTCCAGCGTCTCGTCCACGCTCAACGTGGTCTGCGAGAGCCAGGCCACCTTGGCGGGGTCGCGGACCTCGATGCGGGCGACGTCGGCCGGGCTCTCGACGAGCTGGATGTGGTCGGGTGCCTCGCCCGCCGTGCCCTCGACCTCCTCGTGCCCGGCGTGGCCGATGAGCAGGATGTCGTAGTCGTCGGAGGCGAAGCGCTTGGCCTCGTGGTGCACCTTCGTCACCAGCGGGCAGGTGGCGTCGATGGTCTTCAGGCCGCGCTCGGCGGCCTGGGCGTGGACGGCCGGCGAGACACCGTGGGCGGAGAAGACCACGGTCCTGCCCTCGGGGACCTCGTCGAGCTCCTCGACGAAGATCGCGCCACGCGACTCGAGGTTGGCCACCACGTGCTTGTTGTGCACGATCTGCTTGCGCACGTAGACCGGTGCGCCGTAGAGGTCGAGCGCCTTCTCGACCGTGATCACTGCGCGGTCCACACCGGCGCAGTAGCCGCGGGGAGCCGCGAGCAGGACGTTCTTGGCGGTCTCGGGATCGAGGACCGGAGGAAGGCCGAGGTCGGTGCTCATGGCGCTGAGTCTACGGGCGTGTCCGTTGCCTCCCCTATCCTCGCCGCGTGCCCTCACTCCGCGACGCCACGGCAGAGTCGCCGGCCCCGGTGCGGGCCGTCGCCAACGCCGTCGCGCAATGGATCGACAAGCTCGGCGGCGTGTGGGTCGAGGGCCAGATCGCGCAGGTCAACCGACGCCCGGGCATGCAGACCGTCTTCATGACGCTGCGCGACACGGTCGCCGACATCTCGGTGACGCTGACCTGCTCGCGGTCACTGGTCGACTCGATGAACCCGCCCCTCGTCGAGGGCGCGAGCGTCGTCGTGCACGCCCGGCCCAGCTTCTACGCCAACCGGGGGTCGTTCTCCCTGGCCGCACGCGAGATCCGGATGGTCGGGATCGGCGAGCTGCTGGCCCGGCTCGAGCGCCGCCGCCAGCTCCTCGCCGCCGAGGGCCTGTTCGCCGCCGAGCTCAAGCGCGACCTGCCGTTCCTCCCCGGCCGCGTCGGCCTCGTGACCGCGCCCAACAGCGCCGCCGAGCGCGACGTCCTCGACAACGCGCGCCGCCGCTGGCCGGCCGTGCAGTTCGAGGTCGCCTACGCCGCCATGCAGGGCACGCGGTCGGCGGCCGAGGTGATGGAGGCACTCGACCGGCTCGAGCGCCACGCCGACGTCGACGTCGTGGTCGTGGCGCGCGGTGGCGGCTCGATCGAGGACCTGCTGCCGTTCTCCGACGAGGCGCTGATCCGCGCCGTGCACCGGATGCGTACGCCGGTGGTGTCGGCGATCGGTCACGAGCCCGACCAGCCGCTGCTCGACCTGGTCGCCGACGTCCGGGCCTCCACGCCCACCGATGCCGCCAAGCTGGTCGTGCCCGACATGGCCGAGGAGGTCCAAGGGGTCACCTGGGCCCGCGACCGGCTGCGCCAGGTGATCACCCATCGCATCGCCCGGGAGGAGGAGTGGCTCGCCCAGGCGCGCTCGCGTCCGGCCATGGCCGACCCGCGCAACCTGCTCACCGCCCGCTCCGACGAGCTCGACGAGCTGCTCGCGCGCGCCCGTCGTACGCTCTCCCACCGACTCGACCGGGCCGCCGACGACATCGGCCACCAGCGCGCCCGGGCACAGGCGCTCTCGCCGCTCGCCACCCTGCAGCGCGGCTATGCCGTGCTCCAGGACGCCGACGGCCACGTCGTCACGTCCGTCGCGCAGGCCGAGGTCGGCGCCGCGGTCTCCGTGCGGGTCGCCGACGGACGCATCCATGCCACGACAGACCGCATCGACACTGACCACACAGACATAGGCACGTTGGTCGAGGAGGACCCCGATGAGTGACGCCACCCCTGACCAGCCGAGCTATGAAGAGGCCCGCGAGGAGCTCATCGAGGTGGTGCGCACCCTCGAGGCCGGCGGCACGACCCTCGAGGAGTCCCTCGCCCTCTGGGAGCGCGGCGAAGCCCTCGCGAAGATCTGCCAGCAATGGCTCGACGGCGCCCGCAAGCGCCTCGACGACGCGATGGGCGCCGAGGACTCCTGACCTCGTGTCGTCCTGGGCTTTGCCCGCTCCGTCGGTCGAGCGGTGGCCCACCCACGTTCGGCGGCTGGGGACTGTGGGCCAGCCACCGCTGGAGCGCGGCGGTGAGCCACGCAGGTTCCGGAGCCCGAAAACCTGCCTCAGCCACCGCTCGTACGCCGACCCGCGGCCGGGCGGTGAGCCACGCAGGTTCCCCAGCCCGAAAACGTGCCTCAGCCACCGCTCGTACGCCGACACGCGTGCCGCGCCGACCAGCGGTGCTCCACCCCCATTCGACGGTTGAGGAATGTCGGTGGACCACCGCCACGCCGGGCGGTGAGCCACGCAGGTTCCCCAGCCCGAAAACCTGCCTCAGCCACCGCTCGTACGCCGACCCGCAGCCGGGCGGTGAGCCACGCAGGTTCCGGAGCCCCAGAAGCTGTCCCACCCACCGCTCGGCCGGCGGACGGGAGCGCGGGCTAGCGGGTCAGCAGCCCGAGGTAGGCCTCGATGTCCTCGGCGGGAGCCGAGCCGTAGACCAGGAGGGCCTCGTCGCCGAGCTCGGTGGAGTAGCCGATGTCGCCGCCCTCGTCGGACCAGGTCTGCCAGGTGTCGGCGATGTCGGAGTCGACGGTGACGTCCTCGCCGGCCACGGCGTCCTCGTCGACGTAGAGCTCGACGAGGTCGGCGACCGAGGTGCCTTGCTGCCGGATACCGACGAAGCGACCCTCGTCGTTCAGCACCCCGAGGCTCCAGCGCGGGTCGTCGCCCGCGGCCAGCTCGGTGCTCGTGGCCGTCCACCCGGCCGGCAGCTCGCGGGGGTGGACGACCGCGAGGTCGGCCTGCTGCGCCAGCTCGACCCGCGCCTGCCAGTCGACGGCCTCCGGCTCGTCGTCGACGTCGGTGCGCCAGAGCCCGCGCCACACGACGAACGCCAGCACGGCGATGACGGTGACGATGAGGGCGCCGGTCATCCCGCTGAACGAGCGCGTGTAACGGCTCGGCTGTCCCTGCCCACTCACGCCGGCCATCCTCCCAGCCCGCCCGAAGCGCTGTAACGCCGGGTTGGTGGCTGTACCGACCCTGATGCATCTGGGTGGGTAGTTGCAGCAACCCGGCGTTACAGCGGACGAGGGAAGTGGCGGCGAGAAACCGCAGGTGCGGGACGATCTGAGCAGACGATCCGCACGTGCGGCATACTCGCTGCGTGATCACCTACCGAATCGCGGAGGCGGCCGAGGTGCTGGCCGTCAGCGACGACACCGTACGTCGCTGGGTGGAGGCCGGTCGCCTCCCCTCCCACCGCGACGGTGGCCGCACGACGGTGGCCGGCCGCGACCTCGCCGAGCTGGCCGAGCACCTGGCCGAGTCGGGCGAGCTCGCCGAGCGCGACCGCACCCGCGCCGGCACCGTGAGCGCGCGCAACCGGATGAGCGGCATCGTCACCCGGGTCAAGCGCGACCCCGTGATGGCCCAGGTCGAGATGATCTGCGGCCCCTACCGCGTCGTGTCGCTGATGAGCACCGACGCCGCCGACGAGCTCGGCCTCGAGCCGGGCGTGCGGGCCATCGCCAGCGTGAAGTCCACCAACGTCGTCGTCGAGGTCCCGAGATGAGGCGGCTCGCCGCCCTGGCCCTGCTGCTCCCCCTCGCCGCCTGCGGCGGCGGCACCAGCGACGAAAGCGGCAGCGACGAGCTCACCGTGCTCGCCGCCGCGTCGCTGACCGACGCCTTCGAGGAGCTCGCGCCGCCGTTCGAGGAGGAGCACGGCGTCGACGTGACCTTCAGCCTCGGGTCCAGCACCGACCTCGCCGCGTCGGTCGCCGACGGCGCCCCCGGCGACGTGCTCGCCACCGCCGACGAGGCGTCGATGGCGCTCGCCGAGGAGGCCGGCGTCGCGTCCGACGTCGAGACCTTCGCGACCAACGTGCTCACGATCGTCGTACCGACGGGCAACCCCGCCGGCATCGAGTCGCTCGACGACCTCGCCGGTGCCACCTGGGTGCGCTGCGCCGACGAGGTGCCGTGCGGCAAGGTCGCCGCGGCCGTGCTGGACGCCAACGGCGTCACGGCCGAACCGGTGAGTCTCGAGGAGGACGTCCGCGCCACCCTCGACAAGGTCGTCTCGGGCGAGGCCGACGCCGGCCTGGTCTACGCGACCGACGCGGTCTCCGCGGCCGGTGACGTCGAGGCCGTCGCGATCCCCGGCGCGGAGGACGAGCCGACGTCCTACCTCGTGGCGACGCTGGAGCAGTCCGAGGACCCCGACCTCGCCGCCGACTGGGTCGCGTGGGTGACGTCACAGGAGGGCCGGGCGGTCCTCGCAGACGCCGGGTTCGGCGTCCCGTGAGGGACCGCCTCGGCCGGCCGCCGGCGCTCCTGGTGGTGCCGGCAGCCCTCGCCACGCTCCTGCTCCTCGTCCCGCTCGTGGCGATGGTCGCGGCCACCGACTGGCAGGCGCTGCCGGACCACCTGACCTCCCCCGCCGCGCTCGACGCCCTCCGGCTGTCGCTGGTCACCTCGACGGTGGCCATCGCCTTCTGCCTGCTGCTCGGCCTGCCCCTCGCCTGGCTGCTCGCGCGCGTCGACTTCCGTGGTCGCGGCGCCGTACGTGCCCTCGTCACCGTGCCGCTCGTGCTGCCGCCGGTCGTCGCGGGCATCGCGCTGCGCAGCGCCTTCGGGCGCACGGGCGTCATCGGCGAGCCCCTTCTCGAGCTGACCGGGTTCGCCTTCCCCTACACGACCTACGGCGTCGTGCTCGCGCACGTCTTCGTGTCGATGCCCTTCGTGGTGATCGCCATCGAGGGCGCCCTGCGCTCGGCCGACCCGAGGTACGACGAGGCTGCCGCGACGCTCGGCGCGACCCGCTGGACGACGTTCCGCAGGGTCACCGTGCCGCTCGCCCTGCCGGGCGTGGTCGCCGGCACCGTGCTCGGGTGGGCGCGCTCGTTCGGCGAGTTCGGCGCGACCATCACCTTCAACGGCAACTATCCCGGCACCACGCAGACCATGCCGACGCTGATCTACGTCACCCGGCAGGCCGACCAGGACGCCGCCCTCTCGCTGAGCCTGGTGATGCTGCTGGTCTCCGTCGGCATCCTCGTCGCCCTGCGTGACCACTGGCTGGGTACGCCGTGAGCGCGGCGCCGAGCAGACGGCTCGTCGCCGACCTGCGCGTCGCGGACCGGGTCGAGGCTGCCTTCACCGCCGAGCCGGGCGAGGTACTGGCGGTCATCGGTCCCAACGGGGCCGGCAAGAGCTCGCTGCTGCACGCCCTCGCCGGGCTCGTCGACGTGGAGGGCAGCGCCCGGCTGGGCGACGCCGACCTGCTCACCCTGCCCGTCCGCGAGCGACGGGTCGGACTGGTGTTCCAGGGGCAGCTGCTGTTCCCCCACCTCTCCGCCCTCGACAACATCGCCTTCGGCCTGCGCGCCCGCGGCGAGCGGCGGACGACGGCGGACGCCGTCGCGCGGGACTGGCTCGAGCGCTTCGGGATCGCCGACCTCGCCGACCGCCGCCCGCGCGAGCTCTCCGGCGGTCAGGCGCAGCGGGTCGCCATCGCGCGCGCCCTGGCGACCGAGCCCGACGTGCTGCTGCTCGACGAGCCCTTCACGGGCCTCGACGTGTCGGTCCAGATGGCGCTGCGGATCGAGCTCGGCCGCCACCTGCGCGACTTCCCGGGGATCGCCCTCCTCGTCACGCACGACGCGATCGACGCGCTGACGCTGGCCGACCGCGTGGTGGTGCTCGAGGACGGCCGCGTGGTCCAGGTCGGCCCTCCCGCCGAGGTCGCCGCCGAGCCCCGCACGTCGCACGTGGCGCGGCTCGTGGGGCTCAACCTGGTGGCCGACGGCGACGAGCTGATGGCGTTCACGCCCGACGCGGTCGTGGTCTCCCTGCACGAGCCCGAGGGGTCGACGCGGCTGCGCTGGCACGGCCCGATCGCGACGCTCGCACCGCACGGCGACGCCGTACGCCTGCTGGTGCACGCCTCCCCCGACCTGCTCGCCGACCTGACGCCCGCCGCGGCGACGGAGCTCGAGCTGGTGCCGGGCCGGGAGGTGTGGCTGTCGACCAAGGCGACCGCGGTGAGCCGCTACGCCGCGCGCCGCTAGCATGCGCGACATGAGCTCCAGCGCGCCCCAGCCCGAACGCAACCTCGCCCTCGAGCTGGTGCGCGTCACCGAGGCGGCCGCCATGGCGGCCGGTCGCTGGGTCGGGCGCGGCGACAAGAACGACGCCGACGGCGTCGCGGTCGAGGCGATGCGCGTGATGATCTCCACGGTCGAGATGCGCGGGACCGTGGTGATCGGCGAGGGCGAGAAGGACAACGCCCCGATGCTCTTCAACGGCGAGGAGGTCGGCGACGGCACCGGACCCGAGTGCGACGTCGCCGTCGACCCGATCGACGGCACGACGCTGACCGCCAAGGGCATGAGCAACGCGATCTCGGTGCTGGCCGTCTCACCGCGCGGCTCGATGTACGACCCCAGCGCGGTGTTCTACATGGACAAGCTCGCCACCGGGCCCGAGGCCGCCGACGTCGTCGACCTCCGGCTGCCGGTCAAGGAGAACATCGCCCGCGTCGCCAAGGCCAAGGGCATCTCGATCCACGACGTCACCGTCGTGCTGCTCGACCGACCGCGCCACGCCCGGCTCGTCGAGGACATCCGCGAGACGGGTGCGCGCATCAAGTACATCACCGACGGCGACGTCGCCGGCGCGATCATGGCCGCCCGCCCGGACACCGGCGTGGACCTGATGCTCGGCGTCGGCGGCACGCCCGAGGGGATCATCGCCGCATGCGCGATGAAGTGCATCGGCGGCAAGATCCAGGGCCAGCTCTGGCCACAGGACGACGACGAGCGACAGCGCGCCCTCGACGCCGGCCACAACCTCGACCGCGACTTCGTGCTCGGCACCGACGACCTGGTCACCGGTGACGACGCGTTCTTCGTGGCCACCGGCATCACCGACGGCGAGCTCATGCGAGGCGTGCGCTACCGCGGCAACGGCGTCACCACCGACTCGCTGGTGATGCGCTCGCGCAGCGGCACGGTGCGCTCGATCACCGCCGAGCACCAGCTCTCGAAGCTACGCGATCTCTCCACGATCGACTTCGACAACTGACGCTGAGACCGCCGGCCGCAGCGCGGCCGACACCGCGCTGATCACGACCGGGTCGAACGCCATCCCCACGTGGGACGAGCGCACCTCCACCGGCCGCGCGGCCGGGTCGACGCACGCACGCCAGTCGACGATGCCGTCACGGCGGGAGAAGATCGCGGTGAAGTCGACACCCTCCGGCAGCGCCGCGCGCGCCTGGTCGAAGCTCTCCTGGGCGCAGTGCCCGGCGACGCAGTCCTCCGCCATCAGCCCGCGCATCCCGGCCCGGTTGAGCCGGACGAGCAGGTCGACGCTGCGCGCCAGCGACACGTGGTGCGCTCCCGGCGCCAGCATCGGGCTGCCCATCGTCACGATGCCCGCGACGAGGTCGGGACGCCGGGCCGCGACGCCCCGGGCCAGCATGCCGCCGAGGCTGTGGCCCACGATCCGCACGCGTGAGCCGCGACGCTGCGCGATCCCCTCGAGCCGTTCCTCGAGCTGCGCGGCGGCCGAGAGCGTGCAGCCGACGTTGGCCCGGACGTCCGCACGGTAGGTGCGAAAGCCCTCGTGGCGCAGCGCCCGGCTCATCGGCCCGAGGGAGGAGTCGCCGGCCAGGAAGCCCGGCACCAGCAGCACCGGCTCGCCCATCCGCGGCGGGCGCGCGCCCAGCGGCGTACGACGACGCGCACCCCGCGAGCCCCACGCCGAGACCGCGTAGCGACCCGCCTCCGTGATGACCGAGCCCTCGCGCAGCACCGCCACCACGGAAGGCTGCGAGAAGCCCTCCGGCGTGAGGAATGCCGCCACTGTGCGCTGGGTCACAATGTTCGAACCTAGCCCAGAACCCGCGCCGGACCGGGGATGCGGGCCTCTTTGCGTGTAATTGGGGACGAGCGCGTTTATTTGGCGACGGCCTTCGTGTTCACTGGCTGCATGCCCGAGTCGCGCCCCGACCGCACCCAGCCGCCTGTCGCCTCCGACGAGCTCCGCGCGCCGGTCGGCAACGAGGTCGAGCTCTGCTACCAGACCTTCGGCGATCCCGACGACGATCCGCTGCTCCTCGTGATGGGCCTGAGCGGCCCGATGACCTGGTGGGACCAGGTGTTCTGCGAGCAGCTCGCGTCGACCGGGTTCCACGTCGTGCGCTACGACAACCGCGACGCCGGGAAGTCGTCGCGCATCGCGGCCCCGGCCCGTCCCGACCAGCTCGTCAAAGCCTTCGCGACGGGCCGCGCCAACGCCCCTTACACGATGTCGGACCTCGCCGGCGACGCCGTCGCGCTGCTCGACCACCTGGGCCTCGAGTCCGCGCACCTGGTCGGCGTCTCGATGGGCGGCATGATCTCCCAGACCGTCGCCGTCGAGCACCCGAGCCGGGTCCGGTCGCTCACCAGCATCAGCTCCACGACGGGTCGCCGCACCGTCGGCTGGCAGCACCCGTCCCTCCTGCCGCGGCTCATCGCGCCGCGCAGGGCCGGGCGGGACGCCTACGTCGAGACCAGCCTCGCGATGTGGTCACTGATCGGCTCCGCCGCCTACCCGTCGGACCCCGACGCCCTGCGCACCCGCGCGGAGACGACCTTCGACCGCGGCGTGAGCGCCAGCGGTGCGGTGCGGCAGATGCTCGCCATCCTGACCCAGGACGACCGCACGACGCGGCTGCGCAGCCTCCGCGTCCCGGCGCTCGTCATCCACGGCACCGCCGACAAGATGGTCCACGTCAGCGGCGGGCGCTCGACCGCCGCCGCCATCCCCGGCGCCGAGCTGGTGACCATCGACGGCATGGGCCACGACCTGCCGCCCGAGCTCTTCGGCACCTTCGTCGAGGCCATCCGGCGCACCGCCGACCGAGCCTCCTGACCCCGCGGGGAGAGCCCTAGCCCCGACCAGCGACGGGGTGGGCGCCCTGCGACGGCTCGGCCGTGAAGAGGTCGGGCTCGCCGAAGCCCGCGTCGGCGAAGGCACGGCGTACGGCGTCGCTCGCCGCGTCGACGGACCGCTCGGGCACCAGCCCGATCACGCAGCCGCCGAAGCCGCCGCCGGTCATCCGCGCCCCCAGCGCACCCGCCTCGAGCAGGGCGTCGACGGCCGTGTCGACCTCGGGCACGGTGATCCGGAAGTCGTCGCGCATGGACCGGTGCGAGGCGGTGAGCAGCGGGCCGATGTCGGCGAGGCGGCCCTCGTCGAGCAGCCGGACGACGGACAGCACGCGGTCGTCCTCGGTGACGACGTGCCGGACGTAGCGACGCAGCTCGTCGTCGTCGAGCCCGCCGAGCGCGGCGTCGAGATCGTCGGCGGTCACGTCGCGCAGCGCCGCGACACCCAGCCGACGCGCGGCCTCCTCGCAGCCCCGGCGCCGGGCGCCGTACTCGCCGTCGGAGTGGCGGTGGGGAGCGCGGGTGTCGGCGACCAGCACCGTCAGCCCGTTGCCGGCGAGGTCGAGCGGCACCGACCGCGTGTCGTGGCTGCGCATGTCGCAGAACAGCGCGTGTCCTGCCTCGCCGCGGAGGCTGACCAGCTGGTCCATCCCGCCCGTCGGCGCACCCACGGCGTCGTTCTCGACGTCGCGCGTCAGGGCGAAGAGCGCGTCATCGTCGAGCCCGAGCCCGAGGTGGTCGTCGACGGCCCGGGCGACCGAGCACACGAGCGCCGCCGACGACGACAGCCCGGCACCTGACGGCACGTCGGAGTCGACCTCGACCTGGAGGGGCGGGACGTCGACCCCGCGGTCGGTGAGCAGCCACAGCGCGCCCAGCACGTAGCGGGACCACTCGGGGACGACCTCGAGGTCGGCACCGGCCAGGCCGGAGCGGCGTACGACCACAGGATCGGGCTGCTGCACCGAACGCACGGTCCAGGCGTCCGAGCCCGCGGAGACCGTCGACACCGAGGCCGTGCACCCGACCTCGAGGGCGAAGGGGAGGACGAAGCCGTCGTTGTAGTCGGTGTGCTCACCGACCAGGTTGATCCGCCCGGGGGCACGCCAGACCGTCATCGAATTCCTACTCGTCTCCGCTGTGGGCCGCATACCCGTTGGAATGGGATGCATGTTGCCAAAAGGTGTCGAGGACCACTAGACCAGAGGCCCGAACCAAACAAGGAGGGCGCGGATGTCCCGAGCACCGTCGATCCGGCAACGAGGCCGGCCAAGGGGGCGACGGAGGGTGGCGCCGCTGGCCGCGCTCGCGCTCGCGAGCGGTCTCCTGTCCGCCTGTGGAGGCGACAGCGGTCCGCCCGAGCTCACCTGGTACATCAACCCCGACAGCGGGGGGCAGGACGCCGTCGCCGAGAAGTGCTCCACCGACGACTACACGATCTCCACCCAGGTGCTCCCGCAGGACGCCGGCCAGCAGCGCATCCAGCTCGCGCGCCGGCTCGCCGCGAAGGACCCGGAGATCGACCTGATGTCGATCGACCCGCCGTTCACCGCGGAGTTCGCGGACGCGGGATTCCTCGCCGAGGTGCCGCAGGACGCGCGCAGCCAGCTCGAGGAGCAGGGCACCTTCAAGGGCGCGATGGACGCGGCGACGTGGAAGGACAAGCTCGTCGTCTTCCCGTTCTGGTCCAACACCCAGGTCCTCTGGTACCGCAAGTCCTTCGTCGAGAAGGCAGGCATCGACATGTCGAAGCCCGTGACGTGGGACCAGATCATCGACGCGGCCAACGAGAACGACGCCAAGGTCGGCGTGCAGGCCAACAAGTACGAGGGCTACGTCGTGTGGATCAACGCCCTCGTGGAGGGCGCGGGCGGCCACATCCTCCAGGACGCGGACGCGGGCGTCGACGCCGACATCACCATCTCCGACGACGCCGGCAAGAAGGCCGCGGAGATCATCGAGAAGCTCGCCACGTCCGAGGCCGCTCCGGCCGACCTCAGCGTCTCCAACGAGGGCACGGCAGGGTCGACGTTCGGCTCCGATGCGGGCTCGTTCCTCGTCAACTGGACCTACATCTGGACCAACTACGACGAGACCGCGCCCGACGTGGCCGACGACATCGGCTACACCCGCTACCCGCAGACGGTCGAGGGCGAGGAGTCCCGACCCCCCTACGGCGGCATCGGCATCGGGGTGAGCGCCTACTCCGACGAGAAGGACCTCGCCCTCGAGGCGGCGCAGTGCCTGGTCAGCCCGGAGTCGCAGGGCATCAACGCCGACCTGACCGGCAACATGCCGGCCAGCACGGACGGCTACGACTACCCCAAGCTCAAGGAGACCTTCCCCGAGGACCTGCTGCAGCTCTTCCAGGAGAGCGTCGACGCCGCAGCACCCCGCACGGTGACGCCCTACTGGAGCGACGTGTCGGGATCCATCCAGAACATCTGGCACCCGCCGCGGTCCGTCGACACCGACACCCCGGAGCAGTCGAAGGTGTTCATCGAGGACGTCCTGAAGGGGGATGACCTGCTGTGAGCACCACGACCGCACCCGAGACCCCCACCCGGACCAAGGACAAGGCCAAGGCCATCGCCTCCGACCGCACCGCGGCGGAGAACAGGCTGGGGCTCAAGCTGGTCGCCCCGGCCGTCGTCCTGATGCTGCTGGTCACCGCCTGGCCGATGATCCAGGCGCTCTACCTCTCGCTCTTCCGCTACCGGCTCACCGCGCCGGACGACCGGGCGTTCGTCGGGGTCGACAACTACCTGACGATCCTCAGCGACGACCAGTTCTGGAAGAGCACGCTGACCACGCTGCTGATCATGGTCGTGACGGTGGCGGTCGAGCTGGTCATCGGGTTCGCGTTCGCGATGGTGATGCACCGCATCGTCTTCGCCCGCGGCCTGATGCGCACCTCGATCCTGATCCCCTACGGCATCATCACCGTCGTCTCCGCCTTCGCCTGGCAGTTCGCGTTCTCCCTCAACAACGGCTTCGTCAACGCGTGGTTCAGCTGGCTGCCGTGGATCGCGGAGGACACCAACTGGTTCGGCGACTACTGGCACGCGATGTTCGCGATCATGGTCTCCGAGATCTGGAAGACCACGCCGTTCATGGCGCTGCTGCTGCTGGCGGGCCTGGCCCAGGTCAGCGAGGACATGCTCGAGGCCGCCAAGGTCGACGGCGCGACGTGGTGGCAGCGCCTGACCAAGGTGATCCTGCCCAACATGCGTGCGGCGATCATGGTCGCGGTGCTGTTCCGCGCCCTCGACGCCTACCGCATCTTCGACAACATCTTCGTGATGACCAAGGGAGCCGAGGGGACGCAGTCGATCTCGTTCCTGACCTACCGACAGGTCATCGAGCAGATGCAGTTGGGCCTCGGCTCGGCCATGTCGGTGCTGCTGTTCCTGTCCGTGCTGCTGCTGGCATGGCTGATCGTGAAGTTGTTCCGCGTCGACCTGGCGCAGGCGAGGGGTGAGGGCTGATGGCCGGCAACCAGAGCGGCAAGACCGCTGTCGGCACGTGGATCGGGTTCGCCCTGATCATGCTGTGGTGCCTGTTCCCGGTGGCGTGGATCATCTCGCTGTCGTTCAAGTCCGAGGGCGAGACGGCCGCGGGCAGCGCGCAGTTCCTGCCCAAGGAGCCCACCTTCGACAACTACAAGGCGATCATCGACAACCCCGACTTCATGCGGGCGCTGATCAACTCGTTCGGCATCGCGCTGATCGCCACCTTGCTGTCGGTCATCTTCGCGACGCTGGCGGCGTACGCCATCGCGCGGCTGGAGTTCAAGGGCAAGCGCCTCGTGCTCTCGCTGGCGCTGGCGATCGCGATGTTCCCGGTGGTCGCGCTGGTCGGCCCGCTCTTCGACATGTGGACCACGTTCGGGCTGTTCAACACCTGGCCCGGCCTGATCATCCCCTACATGTCCTTCACGCTGCCGCTGGCGATCTGGACGCTCTCCGCCTTCTTCCGCGAGATCCCGTGGGAGATGGAGCAGGCGGCCCAGGTCGACGGCGCCACGTCGTGGCAGGCCTTCCGGAAGGTCATCGTCCCGCTCGCCGCACCCGGCGTGTTCACGGCGGCGATCCTGACCTTCTTCTTCGCGTGGAACGAGTTCGTGCTCGCGATCTCGTTGACCTCCACCACCGCCTCGCGGACCGTGCCGGCGCAGATGTCCTTCTTCGTCGGTCCCGACCCGTTCAACCCGCCGTACGCGCAGCTCGCGACGGCGTCGGTCATCGTCACTCTGCCGGTGATCGTCATCGTCCTGCTGTTCCAGCGCAAGATCGTCGCCGGCCTCACCTCCGGCGCAGTGAAGGGGTGATCAGCTCATGGCTGCCATCGAGATGAAGAACATCGTCAAGCAGTACGGCGACGGCTTCCCCGCCGTCAACGACGTGAGCATCGACGTGGAGGACGGCGAGTTCCTGATCCTCGTCGGGCCCTCGGGCTGCGGGAAGTCCACGCTCCTGCGGATGATCGTCGGGCTGGAGGACATCACCGACGGCGACATGATCATCGGGGGGAAGAAGGTCAACGACCTCGCGCCGCGCGACCGCAACCTGTCGATGGTCTTCCAGAACTACGCGCTCTACCCGCACCTGACGGTCTACGAGAACATCGCCTTCCCGCTCCGGCTGGCCGGCAAGTCGGACTCCGAGGTCGACGAGAAGGTGCGCGACGCGTCGAAGACGCTCGAGCTCGACGAGCACCTCGAGCGCAAGCCCGGCAACCTGTCGGGTGGCCAGCGCCAGCGCGTCGCGATGGGGCGCGCGATCGTCCGGGACGCCGAGGCGTTCCTCTTCGACGAGCCGCTGTCCAACCTCGACGCCAAGCTCCGCGGGCAGATGCGCACCGAGATCTCGCGCCTGCAGAAGCGGCTGGGCATCACCACGGTCTACGTCACCCACGACCAGACCGAGGCGATGACGCTGGGCGACCGCGTCGCGGTGATGAAGCGTGGCGTGCTCCAGCAGCACGCCACGCCGCGCGAGCTCTACGAGAACCCGGCCAACCTGTTCGTCGCCGGCTTCATCGGCTCCCCGCCGATGAACTTCCTGCCGGCGAAGGTCGACGGCAACCGCGTCGAGCTGCCGTTCGGCACAGTGACGATGCCGGAGGAGCGGGCGTCGAGGGCGCAGGGCAAGGACCTGCTGATCGCCGGCATCCGACCCGAGCACTTCGAGGACGCCTCGGTCGTCGACAGCGACAAGGTCACCGACGAAGCGACCTTCAAGGCCACCGTCGACGTGGTGGAGTGGCTCGGCAACGAGGCCTACGCCTACATCCCGTTCGAGGCGCCCGACGAGGTGCGCGAGCAGCTCACGCAGCTCGAGAAGGACCTCGACGGCGAGTCGCTGCGTACGCAGCTGGTGATCTCGCTCGACGGGGCCAGCCGGATCAGCGAGGGCGACGAGGCCACCATCTGGGTCGACGCCCGCAAGATCCACCTCTTCGACCCGAGCACCGGCGAGAACCTCACCATCGACGCCGACAGCGCCGGCATCATCCCCGACGGCAACGCGATGGCGAAGGCCGAGAAGGTCGGCGAGGAGCAGGACGGCGTCAAGCCGGGAGCCGACCAGGCGACCAGCTGACCGCAGCACGGATGTCCGACCCCGCTGGTCGGCGCGGAACCGAGGCCCCGGGAGCACCGCTCCCGGGGCCTCGCCGCGTCGCGGGAGGGGCGTCGTACGACCGCGCGCGTCGGTGCGGCAGGACTCGGCGGGGACTTGGTGGGGACTTGGCGGGGACTTGGCGGGGACTTGGTGGGGAACTCCGACACCTTGTGGGGGTTGTACGCCCCTCCCAGTGACGGACTCCCCGCTCGAGCGGGGACTCTGCGAGAGGGGTGGCCCGGAAGTCCGGTCCGGTCCCGGGACGACTCAGGCAGGCGAGGACGGCGCCGCGTGCAACCACGCGGCCGCGTAGGGCTCGAGCCGGACGGCGCCGTCGTGGAGCTCCGGCCGCTCGCCGGTGAGGGCGTCCACCAGGTCGTCGGTGTGCAGGCCGAGCCAGAGCAGGACGTCGGCGGACACCCACGCCTCCCGGTCGGTGACGTTGGCGGCGGCGAGGAGCGGGCCGTCCGGGTGCCGCCGGACGACGAGCAGGACGCCGGGGTCACGGGGGTCCCAGATCTCGGTGGGCGAGGCCGCGTGCAGCTGGGGGAGCGAGCGTCGTACGTCGACCAGGTGCCGCAGCCCGGACGTGATGCCGTGCGGGTCGTCGGCCACCGATGCCCACGGCATCACCGGCCGGTGCACCCACCGGTTGTCGGCGGCGTGGTCGGGGACGTCGGCCCACCCGATGTCGTTGAGCAGACCGACCTCGTCGCCCATCCAGATCACCGGCAGGCCGCCGAAGGACAGGATGATCGCGTGCGCGAGCAGGATGCGCGCGGCCGCTTGCGGGTCGCCCGCCTCGAGGCCGGCGAGCGAGGCCAGCGACCCGGAGATGCGCCGGTCCCCCGTCTGCTCGTTGTGCTGGAAGACCAGCCCGCGCGCCCACGAGCCGGGGAAGGACCCGGAGTACCAGTCCGACAGGAAGCGCCGGTGGGCGACGGGGTCGAGGCCGACCGCGCGGGCGTCCTCGTCGGAGATCGCCCAGCCGATGTCGTCGTGGCAGCGCACGTAGGTGATCCAGGCCGTCGTCGACGGCGGCTGCGGCAGCTGCTGGAGCGCGTACGTCGCCAGCCTGGCGTCGCGGGACGCGAGCATCGACCAGACCTGCACCATGAGGCCGTTGTGGTAGGCGAGGTCGCTGACCTTGCCGGCGTGCTCGCCCACGCCGAGGTAGGCCGGCAGGTCCGCCGGGCCGACGATCGCCTCGGCCTTGAAGAGCACGGCGGGTGCGGCGATGCGGGCCACCGTGCGCAGCGCGCGGGTGAGGAGGTGCACCTCGGGCTGGTTCTGGCAGTCGGTGCCGAGCCGCTTCCAGATGAAGGCGATCGCGTCGAGCCGGAACACCTCCACGCCCAGGTTGGCCAGCGACAGGATGAGGTCGGCGAACTCGCACAGGACGGCGGGGTTGGACCAGGCCAGGTCCCACTGGTAGTCGTTGAAGGTCGTCCAGACCCAGCCCGCCAGCTCGTCGTCCCAGGTGAAGCTGCCGGGCGCGAAGTCGGGGAAGACCTCCGGCAGGGTCGCCTCGTAGGCGTCCGGCACCTCGCGGTCGGGGTGGACGTGGAAGTAGGCCCGCTTGGCCTCGTCCCCCGCCCGCGCGGCGACCGCCCACTCGTGCTCGCGCGCCACGTGGTTGAGCACGAGGTCCAGGCACAGGCTGATGCCCTCGCCGCGCAGCGTGGTCGCGAGGTCGCGCAGGTCGTCGACCGTGCCGAGGTCGGGCCGCACGGAGCGGTAGTCCATGACCGCGTAGCCGCCGTCGTTGGGCGCCGGACGTGGCGTCAGGAGCGGCATCAGGTGCAGGTAGCCGACGCCCAGCCCCCGCAGGTACGCCGCCCGCTCACCCACCCCGCGCAGGGTGCCGGCGAAGCGGTCGGCGTAGGCGGCGTAGCCGACCATCGACGGCCGCTGGAACCAGTCGGGGTCTCGCAGCCGCTGCTCGTCGAGCGCCCGCAGCTCGGCCGGACGGGCGTCGTGCGCGGCGCGGGCGACCTCGACCAGGGCCCGGGTCACCTCCGGCGCGGCCTCGGCGCCGTAGACCCGCGACACCGTGTCGTGGAGGTCGGGCTCGAGGGTGGCGAGGCGCTCCTCGAAGTCGTTCACGCGCCCAGTATGGCGAAGTGCGGCGACCTACGCTGGGGTCGTGAGCCACGACCCGTCCCTGCGCCCACGCGACCACTTCACGCCGCGCCGGGGCTGGCTGAACGACCCCAACGGCCTCGTCCTGCACGACGGTGAGTACCACCTGTTCTTCCAGCACCTGCCCGACTCCCTGGTGCACGGGCCGATGTCGTGGGGCCACGCGGTGAGCGAGGACCTCCTCGACTGGACCGAGCTCCCGGTCGCCCTCGCCGCCACCGACACCGAGCACGTCTGGTCGGGCAGCGTGGTCCACGACGCGGCCGACACCTCCGGCCTCGGCGGGGACGGCGCCGGGCCGCTGGTGGCGTTGTGGACCGCCTTCGAGCCGGTCGGCGGGATGCAGCGCCAGTCCGTGTCGTGGAGCGTCGACCGCGGCCGCACGTGGACGTCGTACGCCGCCAACCCCGTGCTCGACATCGGCTCCACCGCGTTCCGCGACCCCAAGGTCCTGCGGGACGGGAACGAAGACGGGGCCGGCTGGCTGATGGTGCTCGTGCTGTCCGAGGAGCGCAGGGTCGAGACCTACCGGTCGCCAGACCTGCTGCACTGGGAGCACGCGTCGTCGTTCGGGCCGACGGGCTCGGTCGAGGGAATCTGGGAGTGCCCCGACCTGCTCCGCGTCCCGGTCGAGGGGCTCGACGAGACAGCGGTGGTGATGCTCGTCAGCGTCCAGGAGGGGGCCCCGGCCGGCGGGTCGGGGATGCAGTACTGGGTCGGCGAGCTCGACGGCGCCGACTTCCGCCCCACCCAGGACGCACGGTGGATGGACCACGGCGCCGACTTCTACGCCGCGGTGTCCTACGCCGACGCGCCGGAGCCCCTCGTGCAGGGCTGGATGAGCAACTGGCGGTACGCCGACCTGGTGCCCGCCGCGACCCACCGCGGCGCGATGACGCTGGCCCGCACCCTCGCGCTGCGCCCCCGCGACGGCGAGCTGGCCCTGGTGCAGCGGCCGGTCGTGCGCCACTCCCCCGTCGTGCACGAGCTCCGCGACGAGCCCCTGGCGGGCACCCGGGTGCTGCCCGTCGCGGCCCGCACGTGCCGGGTCGTCCTCGAGGTGGAGCCGGGCGACGCCGACCGGGTCGGGGTCCACGTCCGGACCGGCACCGGGACCGGGCACCGCACGACGGTGTGGGTCGAGCCGGGCTCCGGGACCGTCGGGCTCGACCGGCGCGCGTCGGGCGAGACCGGCTTCCACGAGGCGTTCGCGGCCGTGCACACCGCCCCGCTGGTCCGCGGTGACGGGCCGGTCCGCCTCGAGGTCGTGGTGGACGAGTCGTCGGTGGAGGTGTTCGTCGGCGGCGGCGAGGTCGCGCTCACCGACCTGGTGTTCCCCGACCCCGGGGACGACGGCCTCGCCGTCTTCGCCGAGGGCGGCACGGCGCTCGTGCGGCACCTCGTCGTGCACGCCTGAGCCCCCGGGAGCGGGGCTCCCGGGGGCTCGAGAGGCGGTCAGTCGGAGAGGCGCTCGCCCGTGTCGGTGTCGAAGACGTGCACGTGCTGCGGGTCGGTCGTGACGTAGAGCGTCTCGCCCTTGCGCGGCTGGGTGCGGCCCACGACGCGGATGATCACGTTGGACGGAACGCCCTCGACGTCGCTGGTGCCGTAGACGAAGCTGTCGGCACCGAGCTCCTCCACGACCGTGATGCGCACCGGGAGCCCGCCCTCGGAGTCGGAGACGAGGCGCCAGTTCTCCGGACGCACGCCGACGGTGACCTTGCCGGACATCTTCTTCTCCGCGGTCGGGTCGACGGGCACCTTGTAGCCCCCGACCTTGACCGTGCCGTCCTCGGCCGCGACACCCTCCAGCAGGTTCATCTGCGGGGAGCCGATGAAGCCGGCGACGAAGAGGTTGGCGGGCTTGTCGTAGAGCTTGAGCGGGGTGTCGACCTGCTGCAGCACGCCGAGCTTCATCACCGCGACCCGGTCGCCCATCGTCATCGCCTCGACCTGGTCGTGGGTGACGTAGACGGTCGTGACACCGAGGTCCTGCTGCAGGCGCGCGATGTCGGTGCGCGTCGCGACGCGCATCTTCGCGTCCAGGTTGGACAGCGGCTCGTCCATGCAGAACACCTGAGGCGCCCGCACGATCGCACGACCCATCGCGACCCGCTGGCGCTGACCACCCGAGAGCGCCTTCGGCTTGCGCTCGAGGTACTCGGTGAGCTGCAGGATCTCGGCCGCCTTCGCGACCCGCTCCTTGCGCTCGGCCGCCGGGACCTTGGCCATCTTCAGCGAGAACGCCATGTTCTCCTCCACCGACATGTGCGGGTAGAGCGCGTAGTTCTGGAACACCATCGCGATGTCACGGTCCTTGGGCGGGACGTTGGTGACGTCACGGTCACCGATGTAGATCTTCCCGTCGTTGACCTCTTCCAGCCCCGCGAGCATCCGCAGGGTCGTGGACTTGCCGCACCCCGAGGGCCCGACGAGGACCATGAACTCGCCGTCCTTGATCTCCAGGTCGATGCCGGGCACGGCCGGCTCATCGGCGCCGGGATACCACCGCTGCGCCTTCTCGAACGTCACTGATGCCATGTTCTGCTCCTTCACCGGCAGGTACGTGCCGGACGATCCGTAGTGAAGTGACAGGGGTCACAGTAGCGCGATTCATGCCGGGCGGACCGAACCGCCTGCGCGCACGCGCATCGGGACGGAGTCGGTGCCTCCGTGGTCCGCCGGGTCGAGGAGCCGGCGTACGGCGAGCGCGCCGAGCTCGGTGAAGGGGAGCTCGACCGACGTCAGCGCGGGTCGCAGCCAGCCCGCCAGCGCGGAGCCGTCGAAGGAGACCACACTGACGTCGTCGGGCACGCGCAGACCTGCCTCGGCGAGCGCCTGGTAGACGCCCATCGCGAGGCGGTCGTTCATGCAGACCAGGCCGTCGGCGCGGCCGCCGCCCGCGAGCCAGCGGCTGGTCGCCTCGAACCCCTCGGTCACCGACCAGTCGCAGCGCACCAGGCCTGCGACGTCGAGGCCGTGGGTGGCGAGCTCGGCGCGGATCCCGGCCATCCGGCGTGGACCCGCCGTCGCCTCCGGCACCGGGTCCTCGCCCACGACCCACACCTCCCGGGCGCCGGCGGCCAGCAGGGTGGCCACGGCGGCCCGGCCCCCGCCCTCGTCGTCGGGCACCACCGACGGGAGCCGCTCGTCGAGGTCCTCGCAGTTGAGCAGCACCGACCGCACGCCGCGCAGGCCCTGCGGCAGGTGGACGGTGCGGGCGGTGCGGGTGGCATAGACCACTCCGTCGACGTCGCGCTCGAGCATCTCCTCGATCAGCAGCCGCTCGAGCTCGGGGTCGCCCCCGCTCTCCCCCATCACGACGAGGTGGTCGAGCTCGCGTGCCGCCAGGCTCGCCCCGGTCAGCATGCTGCTGCCGTACTGCTCGCCGGCGATCTGGTCGGACACGAGCCCGACCGTCGCCGTACGCCGGGTGCGCAGGCTGCGTGCGCTGCGGTTGGGCCGGTAACCCAGGTCGGCCACGGCCGCCTGCACCTTGGCCACGGTGGCCGGCGCGATGCGCATCTCGTCGGCGCGGCCGTTGAGGATGTAGGAGGCGGTGGTGGGCGACACGCCCGCCTCGGCCGCCACGTCCGCGAGCATCACGCGCCGTCGTGTTCTCACTGCCACTCCCTCGTGTCCCGGTCGTCCCGTCGTCGCGGGTCCGTCGACGCGCGCCGAAGCATGCCGCAGCGGCTGTGCGCCTGCGGCGGGAACGTGTCCGAACCGTTGCTTGACACCGGTCCCGCCCGGCGCACATGATGCGGCTGATTCGATTCAGCAGTGG
This sequence comes from uncultured Nocardioides sp., assembly GCF_947488025.1. Lineage (GTDB taxonomy): Bacteria > Actinomycetota > Actinomycetes > Propionibacteriales > Nocardioidaceae > Nocardioides. Next base: position 72,265 of record NZ_CANKYS010000003.1, read on the forward strand.
TACACGTCACACTACGACACACAGGCTGAGCGGGACAGACCCCGCCATCCGAGGAGGCACCCTCATGCGACTGACTGCGACACGGCGCCGGACGGCGTTCGCCGCGACGGCGGCGGCACTGGCCCTGACCACGACCGGCTGCCTCGGCAGCGACGACGACGGTGGGGGCGGGGGCGAGAGCGGCGGTGACGACGGCGTGGTCGAGATCCTCGCCACGACCGACCCGCTCGTCTTCGACGGGCTCAAGGCCAAGGTCGAGGAAGAGGCCGAGGCCGCGGGCATCGAGGTCAACATGGAACGCGTCGACAACATCAACCAGCTGATCCTCACCCGCATCCAGGCCGGCGACCCGCCGGACATCGCGGTCATCCCGCAGCCAGGCGTCATCAAGCAGATCGTCGACCGCGGCGAGGGCGTCGAGCTCACCGACGACATCGTCCCCGCAGACCTGATCGCCGACATGACGCCCGGCACGCTGGAGGCCGGCCAGATCGACGGCACCCAGTACGGCCTGATGATCAGCATGAACGTCAAGAGCCTGGTCTTCTACAACAAGCAGGCCTGGGAGGAGGCGGGCTACGAGGCTCCCGAGACCCTCGACGACCTGGCCGCGCTCACCGAGCAGATCAAGAGCGACGGGGGCACCCCGTGGTGCTTCGGCATCGAGTCCGGTGCCGCCACCGGCTGGCCGGCCACCGACTGGTTCGAGGACCTGATCATGCGCTACGGCGGTGCCGACGTCTACAACCAGTGGGTCACCAACGAGGTGAAGTTCGACTCCGACGTCGTGCGCCAGGCCGCCGACTACCTCGAGACCAACGTGCTCGCCGAGGGCAACGTCCCGGGCGGGCGTAGCTCCATCGCCAGCGTGGCGTTCGGCGACGCCGAGGACACCATGTGGGAGGACGAGCCGGGCTGCTGGATGTTCAAGCAGGGCAACTTCGTCGTCTCCGCCGACTTCATGCCGCAGGACGTCGTCGACAACGTCGACGAGCGGATCGGCGTCTTCGGGTTCCCGCCGGCCGAGGCCGGTGGCGAGAACCCGGTCCTGGGCGGCGGTGACCTGGCGACGCTGCTCGAGGACAACGACGACTCCCGCGCGATCATGGAGATCCTGGCCGACGTCGAGCTCGGCACCACGGCGGCACCCGAGAGCTCCTTCATCTCGCCTCACACGGAGTTCGACACCTCGCTCTACCCGAGCGACCTCACCCGGCAGATCGCCGACGTGGCCTACCAGGCCGACCCCTTCCTCTTCGACGGGTCGGACCAGATGCCCGGCGAGGTCGGTGCCGGCAGCTTCTGGAAGGAGATGACGGCGTGGATCAGCGAGCAGCAGGACCTCGACACCACGCTGACCAACATCGACGACAGCTGGCCCTCCAGCTGAGCGATGCCCGCGGGGAGGGGGCGGCCGCCGCAGCGGGCGGCCGTCCCCCCTCCCGGCACCCGTCCTCCCCCGTCACGTGCCCATCCAGGAGCGAGACACATGGTCCTGAAGATCCTCAACACCCTGATCACCGTCGGCGTGGGCATCCTGGCCGCGCTCGTCCTCTACTGGTTGCTCAACAAGCTCGCAGAGCTGCTGCCCGGTCCGTGGGAGGACCGGATCAAGCCCTACCTCTACATCCTCCCCGCCTACGCCGCCCTGGTGTTCTACCTCGTCTATCCCGCCGTCCAGACCGTCGTCTTCAGCTTCGCCAACCCCACAAGCACGGCATGGGTGGGATGGGACAACTACACGAAGCTCCTCCAGAGCGAGAACTTCCAGGACACGCTGTTCAACACGCTGCTCTGGATGATCGTCGTCCCGGTGGTCGTGGTGGCGCTCGGGCTGGCCATGGCCGTCCTCGCCGACCGGCTCAACCCGCGGTGGGAGAGCACGTCCAAGACGATCATCTTCCTGCCGATGGCGATCAGCGCCGTCGGCGCCGGCGTCGTGTGGGGGCTGGTCTACGACTACCGCCCGGAGGGACGCGAGCAGATCGGCCTGCAGAACGCCATCGTCACCGCGCTGGGCTTCGACCCCGTGGCGTGGCTGCAGCTCGACCAGCTCCACATCAACAGCTTCTTCCTGATGATCATGCTGATGTGGGCCCAGGTCGGCTTCTCGATGGTGCTGCTCTCCGCAGCGGTGAAGGGCGTCCCGGAGGACACCCTGGAGGCCGCCCGCATCGACGGGGCCAACGAGCGCGACATCTTCTTCCGGGTGGTCGTGCCGCAGATCTGGGGGACGGTGCTGACCGTCTACGTCACGACGCTCATCGGCGTGATGAAGATCTTCGACATCGTCTACGTCATGACCAACGGCGGCTTCAACACCAACGTGGTCGGCAACGAGTTCTTCAACCAGCTCTTCAGCAACTTCAACAACGGCGCGGCCGCGGCGATCGTCGTGATGCTGATGCTGGCCACCGTCCCGATCATGTTCTACCAGGTGCGCAACTTCCGTCGCGAGGAGATGATGGGATGACCTCGACACAGACCACGATGGCAGCAGCCACGCCGACGGAGAAGACGCGCAAGCGCGCCTCGCGCGAAGGACAGCCTCAGAAGGCGGGCTGGTTCGCCAGGATCGTCGTCCTCACCCTGTGCTTCCTGTGGATCGTGCCGGTGGTCGGGCTCTTCCTGACCTCCTTCCGGCCACGGGACGACGCCAACGAGACCGGCTGGTGGACGCTGTTCTGGACCCCGTCGGCATGGAGCCGGCTGAGCTTCGACAACTACGTCACCGCCTGGAACGACGCCGGGCTCGACATTGCGTTCGTGAACACCCTCGCGATCGCGCTGCCGGCGACCTTCATCCCGATCCTGGTCGCGGCCTTCGCGGCCTACGCGTTCGCCTTCATGGAGTTTCCGGGCCGCAACTTCCTGTTCCTGGCCGTGGTGAGCCTCCTGGTGGTGCCCAACTACATCGCGTTCGTGCCGATCCTGCGCATCTACAGCGACCTGGAGATCGCCGGCACGTTCCCGGCGGTGTGGCTGGCGCACATCGGCTTCGGCATGTCGCTGGCGATCTACATCCTGCGCAACTACATGGCGACCCTGCCCAAGAGCCTCATCGAGTCGGCGAAGATCGACGGCGCAAGCCACTTCCAGACGTTCTTCCGGCTCGTGCTGCCGATGTCGGTGCCGGCACTGGCGGCGTTCGCGATCTTCCAGTTCCTCTGGGTCTGGAACGACCTGCTGGTGGCGCTCATCTTCGTCGGTCCGGGCGACAACGCACCGATCACGGTGGCGCTGCGCAACAACCTGATGGGCCAGGCCGGGGCGGGCCAGCACCTGGTCACGGCCGGCGGCTTCATCTCGATGATCCTGCCGATCATCGTGTTCCTCTTCATGCAGCGGTTCTTCGTCCGCGGCCTCACCGCCGGCGCGGTCAAGGGCTGACCCGCACCCCGTACGTCGTCCGGCGCCGGTCGCCGGACGACGTACGGCGTGCGTGTGGCCGGGTGCGTCAGTAGGTGCCGAGGTACTTCTTCGGGGTGCCCGGCGCGGGCTGTCGCTGCACGGTGACCGAGCCCATGAGGGCCATCCCGCGGATGCGCACGACCGGCGACCCCGGGCCGATCTCGGCGGGCACCTTGTCCTTGGCCTGGGTGAACTCGCCCATGATCGGGGTGCCGTCCATGACGACGTGCATGTCGGCCGGCACGATCACCTTGACCTCACCCATGATCGAGCTGGCGTTGATGAGCGTCTCGTGGGCCGACAGCTGCGCCTGACGCAGGTCGATCACGACGCTGCCCATCATGGCGAACGCGCTGTGGTGCTCAGGCACCGACCAGACGCCCTGGCGCTTGCACTCGCTCATGATCGCGACCGACGAGTTGTGCCCGACCGCCGGCACCGACGACGGCGTACGACGCACGGGTGAGCCGGCCGGTGGCGCCACGGGCCCGCTGGGCTGCAGGTCGAGCGTGATCGGCACGAGCTCGCCGTAGGTCTTGGCCTGCCAGGTCAGCTCGAGCCGCTCCTCGAGCTCGTCGAGGTCGATGCGACCGTCTCCCGCGGCGTCGCGCAGCACGTCGGAGACGCGCTGGCGGTCGGCGTCGGAGATGCGCATCTGCGACGGGTCGTGCGGGCGGTTCTCGATCTCCCCCATGGCTCCAGCCTAGCGAGGAGCAGCGGCCGCGACCCGTGACGGGCGTCAGGGGGGCGACCCGCCTGCCCGCACTGGGTAAATCCGTGGACATGCGGGTCCGGTCGTCGGATTCTGGGAGGACGACGTCTCGGGCACTGCACCACTCGCTGCCGGAGGTGACATGGGCGCGCTACCCAGCCCGGACCTGCCGCCGGGCGCGCACCAGGACCTGGCCCGAGCGCTGCACGACCTGCACCACCGGGCCGGCTGGCCCAGCCTCCGCTCGCTGGCCCGCCGCACCGGCGTCTCCCACACCACGGTGTCCAAGGTCCTCTCCGGGAGGGGCCTCCCGCCTTGGGGGAACGTCGAGCTCCTCGTGGAGGCGATGGGTGGCGACCGGTCGGAGTTCCACGAGCTGTGGCTCGCCGCGTCGTCGACCGACGACGAGGCGCCTTGCCCTCCGCCACCCGCGATCGCGGGTCGTCGTGCCGAGCTCGCCGTCGTCCGCCACCACCTCGACGGCGACGGCGGCCTCCTGGTCGTGACCGGTGAGGCCGGCATCGGCAAGTCCACGCTCGTGGACGCTGCCGCGTCGCTGGCGGACGGCTACGTGGCGGTCGGGCGCTGCCTGTCGTTCTCCACCGAGGTCCCGCTCATGCCGGTGGTGGAGCTGATGCGGTCGATCCACGACTCGGACGACGGGCGATGGATCGACGACGCGCTGGCGGACTGTCCCGGCTACGCCCGCGAGGCGCTGGCCCGGTTGCTGCCGGAGCTCGGCGTGGACGCAGCGACCACCGACGACGTGGACTTCGCGCAGCAGCACCTGTACGCCGCCGTGGCGGCGGTGCTCGCCCGGCTCGCGGCGTCGCGACCTTTCGCCTTGGTGGTGGAGGACCTGCACGTGTCGGACGCCACCACCCTCGACCTGCTGGAGTACGTCCTGTCGCGCGGCCCGCACGTCCCGGTCGCGGTGACGTGGCGCGTCGACGACCCGAAGGTCCCGCAGTGGCGCAGCGAGTGGCTCGCACGCATGCAGGCCCTTCCCGGGACGCGGACCGTCGCCCTGGGCCCGCTCACCCTGGAGGAGACACGCGACCAGCTCCGGCTGGCCGGGTGGCCCGACGGCACCCCGGACCGCGCCCAGCGCATCCACCGGCGGTCGCGGGGACACCCCCTCTTCACCGCGCAGCTCGCCATCCAGGGGGACGACCCGAGCCTCCCGCCGCTCCTGGCCGACCTCCTCGACCGACGCCTCGGCGACCTCTCTCCGGACCAGGACCGGGTGACCACTGCGCTCGGCGTGGCCGACCGCCCGGTCGACGTCGAGCTGCTCTCGGACGCGACCGGCCTCGACGAGGACACCGTCCTGGTCACGCTGAGGCAGCTGGCGGCGCGGCACCTGGTGAGCGTGGGCCCGACCGACATGGTCCGGCTGGCGCACCCCCTGCTGGCCGAGGCCGCTCGTCGCCGGCTCCTCCCCGGCGAGGTACGGCGACTCCACCGCACGTTCGCCGAGCTGCTCGGACGCGCCGGCGGGGCGGACCCGGCCGTCGTCGCCGAGCACTGGCGGCTCTCGGGCGGGGCGTCGGAGGAGGCCCGGTGGCGAGCCGCCGCCGCCCGTCAGGCGCGCCGCCGTACCGACCCACGCTCGGAGGCCGAGCACTGGCTGCGGATCCTCGAGCTGGGCCGCCAGCACGTCGTGGCTCCCGAGGGCCTGGTGACCGCGTGGCTCTCCGCCTTCGACGCGCTGCAGCTCTCGGGCCGGCTCGAGGCGTGCGCGGCGCTGGTGGACGACGCCCAGCCGGACGTCGACGCGCTCCCCGACGAGCAGGCCGCCAGGGTGATCCGGCGCGCGGCGCAGGTCGTCTGGCTCGTCGGGGACGACCCGGAGGCCTCCGTCGTGCTGGCCGACCGGGCACTCGACCGCCTGGCCGGCCACCCGGTCGGCGCCGGCCTCGTCCACGTCCTGGACCAGCGCGCCGACGCCCTGATGGACCTCGCCCGCTACGACGAGGCGACGCGCGACCTGCAGAGCGCGCTCGACGCCTGCGCGGAGCTCGACGACGACGCGCTGTACTTCCAGACCGCCGCCACCCTGGCGTGGCACGTGGGCCACCTCGGCGACCTCGCCGCCGCGCTCGAGCTGTTCCGCCGGGCGCGGAGCCGGGTGGACGGCACGGCCGGCCCGTGGCGGGAGGCGCACCTCGCGATGATGCACACCGATGTGCTCCTGCAGCACCACCGCCCGCCCCACGAGGTCGAGGCGGCCGCCCAGCGGGCGCTGGACCTCGCGCGGGAGTGGCAGCTCGACTTCCACATGCTCACCTTGGTCAAGGCCAACGTCGTGGAGGCCTACCTCGACGCCGGCCGGGCGCGCGACGCCGCTTCGCGCCTGGTCGACGTGCCCCGCTCGCAGAGCTACGACGACTGGCCGGGGCAGTGGGTCGCGGCACGCCTCGACATCGTCCAGGGCCGGACGGCCGACGCGATCGGGACCATGCGCGGACTGATCAAGGTCGGCGGCAGTCCACGCAACCGGCTGAACCGGGCGGTGTGGGAGGCGACGGCGCTGTTGTGGCAGGAGGAGCCCGAGAAGGCATGGGTGGTCCTGCGCGATCCGCTCGAGGGGTTCGTCGACTCACCCGGGATCGTCGACTACTGGCTCGCCTTCCTGGTGCTCGCCCGCGCGGCGGCCGACATGCGCACCCCTGGAGGGCGGCCGTCGGAGCCCGTGCCGGCGCAGGAGGCGCTCGAGGTGCTGGAGGACCTGCGTCGGCGCGCCCGGCTCGACCCGCTGGACCCCCAGCGGTCGTCGGCCGGGGTCGCGGCCGGGACGTCCTGGGACGCCGAGCTCGACCGTGCCCGCGGCGTCGACACCGTGGACCAGTGGTCGCGCGCCGCGACCGCCTGGGGTCATCTCGGTCGACCGCACGCGGCGGCGTACTGCCGCTGGCGAGCGGCCCAGGTGGCGCTGCGCGAGGACCGGGGCGTCGTCGCCGCGCGGCTCCTGCGGCGCGCCGCGGGCGAGGCCCGCGAGCACGTCCCCCTGTCCCGGGCGATCGCGGAGACGTCCCGGTGAGGACGCGGACAGATCCCCGCTCCTGAGGAGCGGGGATCCATCGGGTGGACCCGGCCAAGGGACAAGGACCGGACGCCCCCCGACGGCGTCCGGCCGGCCTCCTCACAGGCCGTTGTCCCGGAAGTCCAACCGGTTCAGGTTCCGTTCGTCGGGCGGATCGGTCCTGCGGTCCTTCGCCGGCGCCTTGCCGTACTCGTCACCGAAGTCGAGGCGGTTGCCCGTGGTGTGGTCCGGCACGGTGACCGTGTCGGTCTTCTCGGCCTTGTTGCGGCTGATGTCCTGCGCCGGCGGGTCGATGTCGGCCCCGCAGGCGGCCAGGGCGGGGAGGACGACGGCCACCGCGGCCCAGGCAGCGAGACGGCGGCGGACGGCGTGCGAGTTCTCATTCATGTGGTGTCCCTTCGTGGTCCCGGACCTCGAGCGGTCCGGGGGTGTCCCTCCACGGTGGGACCGGTGGGCGGCCGGTTGACACGGGTTGACGAACGCTGACAGCTGGTCCGGCCCCGGTCTGGACCGGCCGCCCGGGACCCGTCTGGACAACCCCCCGCCCCGGGTCGATCCTGAAGGAGACCCTGGGAGGGCCGATGGGCCTGCTGCACCAGCCCGAGCTCGAGGCCGGACCGCACCGCGACCTCGTCGACGCACTGCACCGCCTGCACCACGAGGCAGGACGGCCCAGCGTCCGCGCCATCGCCCGCCGCGCGGGGTGCTCGCACACCACCGTGTTCCACCTCTTCACGCACCCGCGCCTGCCCGCGTGGTCGCTCGTCGAGGTGGTGGTGCCGGCGCTCGGGGGCGACCCGGCGGACTTCCGCGACCTCTGGCTGGCCGCGACGGCGGACGGCGTGCGACACCTGCCCCCTCCCGCCCGGAGCATCGCGGGGCGCCGCGCCGAGCTCCTCGTCGTACGCCGTCACCTCGAGGCCGGTGGCGGGCTGCTGGTCGTCACCGGCGAGCCGGGGATCGGCAAGACGACCCTCCTCGCCGCGGCCGCCCAGCAGGTGTCCACCTTCGTGGCCAGGAGCAGCGGGTTCCCCCTCCTGTCCGACGCACCCTTCGCGGTCGTGTCCGACGCGCTGCGCCAGGTCTGGCTCGCCGACGAGGGACGGTGGTTGGGCCAGGCACTGGCCCGCTGCCCCGACTTCGTGGCACCGGCGCTGGCGCGGGTCCTGCCGGAGATCGGGCTGCCCGGTCGCGACGTCGAGGACCGGTTCGCGACCGCCCGCCTCTTCGCCGCCGTCGAGTCCGCCCTGGCAGCCCTGACCGCGCTCCGTCCCCTGGCGCTCGTGGTCGAGGACCTCCACTGGGCCGATCCGAGCTCACGCGGCTTCATCGAGCGGCACGTCGTCGGCGGCCGGGGCGTCCCGATCGTCGGCAGCCTGCGCACGGGCGAGTCGCCCGGGGCCGACGCGTGGCTCGTCCGCACGCGTCGTGAGGCAGCGCTCGTGCTCAACCTGGCGCCCCTCACACGCAAGGAGACCCGGGAGCAGCTCCGGATGCTCCTCGGGCCGCGGCTGCGCCGCAGTGACGTCGAGCGGGTGCACCTGCTCGGGCAGGGGGTGCCACTGTTCACCGAGGAGCTGGCGCGCTCGACGACGGCCGACACGGTCCCGGAGCCGCTCGCCGACCTGCTCGCCCGACAGCTCGACCAGCTGGGCCCGAGCGCCCGGGCCGTGCTGCTCGTCGCGGCGCTGGCCGACCGTCCGCTGACCCCGCAGCTCCTCGCGGACGCGACATCGATGGACCAGCCCGAGCTCACCGACGCGCTGCGCGAGCTCGTGGCCCGCCACCTGCTCGCCGACCCCTACACCTCGACCGACGTCACCGTCCGGCACCCGTTGATGTCCGCCACGGTGCGCGCCCGGCTCGTGCCGGGCGAGGCTGCCCCGACCCATCGCCGGCTGGCATCCGCGCTGGCCGCGACCCCGCACCCCTCGGCCGCCGAGGTCGCCGAGCACTGGCGCCGCGCTGGGGACCCGCGCGAAGAGCTGCCGTGGCGCGTCGCCGCCGGCCGCGCGGCGTGCAGTGGGCTGGCGCGGGACGAGGAGGCCGCCCACTGGGAGCGGGCACTGGAGCTGTGGCCGGCGGACGGCCCGGCCCCCGCCGATGCCGGGATCGTGAGGTCCGAGCTGCTCCTGGAGCTCGTCCACGCCATGATCGGCTCGGGGCGCACCGAGCAGGCCGGGGACTGGGTGGCGGAGGCCCTGGCCCTCGCGCCGGCGCTCCCGGCGCCCGGCCACGCGCTCGCGCTGCGCCGGGCCAGCCAGGTGCTCGCGCACGTCGATCCCGACGCCGCCGTGCTCCTCGCCGACCAGGCCATCGCCGTGCTGGAGTCCCTCGGCGACCAGGCCTCCCTCGTGCGGGCCCTGGGCGACAAGTCGTGTGCCCTGCGCGGAGCCGGGCGCAACACCGAGGCGGACGCGGTCATCGACCACACGCTCCAGCTCAGCGCCCGGCTGGGCGATCCGGCGCTCCACCGCGACGCCCTCGCCGAGCGCGCCTGGCACGACGTCGCCCTGGGGCGCACCGCCGTCGGGCTGCGCGCGGTCCGCGAGGCGCGGTCGATCCTCGTCGAGGGAAACCCGTTCAGCGACGTGTGGCTCGGCACCTACCACACCGACCTGCTGCTGATGCTGTGCGCGCGAGCCGACGAGGTGGCCGACGCGGCGGACGCCGGGCTGGCCGCCGTGCGCGAGGCCGGGATCGACTCGTTCGTCCTGAGCACGATGCTGGTGTGCAACGTGGCCGAGGCGCGGATCCACGAGGGCGCCGTCGGCGCCGCCTCGAGGCTGGTCCGCCCCCGCACGAAGGACGACCCCCGGCACGCGACGCGCTTCCTGCACCTCACCCGCGCCTGGGTCGAGGTGCTGCACGGCGACCTCGAGGCCGCTGATCGGCGCCTGGAGAAGGTCGGCGCGCTCGACCTCGGCACCAGCGCCCACCGGCAGGCGTTGCTCCACGTCCAGGCATTGTGCGACCTGTGGCGCGGGCTCCCCGCGCAGGCGCTCGACCACATCGGCGAGGGCATCGCCGGTGAGACAGCCACGTCGTGGTCGCCCTACACCGGGTCGCTCCTCTGCCTCGCCGCCCGCGCGATCGCCGACGTCGCCGAGGTCGACCCGACCCGCCGGCGCGCCCTCGCCGCCCGGCTCGCCGCGTGGCAGCAGCAGTGGTCACCCGACCCGCTCGCCCCGGAGGCCGTCCATGCCGCGGCCCCTGCGGCCCGGAGCACGTGGCGTGCCGAGCTCGCCCGGCTCCACGGCATCGACCGGCTGGAGCACTGGGCCGGGGCGGCCGAGCAGTGGGACCTCGTCGGGCGACCGCACGAGGCGGCGTACTGCCGCTGGCGGGCGGGGGTGCTCGCGCTGCGCGAGGGCCGCGGCACGCTGGGCGGACGGCTGCTGCGACGTGCCCACGCCCAGGCGCGCGGGCACGTGCCGCTCCTCGGCCTGATCGACCGGACCCGAGCCGGGGTCAGCGCCCCCGCGGCGCCGCGACGTGCTGGTAGTCCTTCGACGACACCCAGTAGCCGCCCCACTCCCACCCGATCCGCCTGAAGGCGGCGACGACGACGTCGCCGCTGCGGATCACGCCCAGCCGGTCGGGTGCCCCACGGCTGCGGTCGGCCGCTGCGAAGCGCCGACCGTTCGGCGGGTCGACGCGCCCCGGACGGACGTAGGGGTTCTGCACGGGGTTGATGTCGATCGCCTCGCCGTAGGCGTGCTGCGACCAGCTCGTCTGTCCCGCGACGCGACGGCAGTTGAAGCCGGACGTGTTGTTCGCCGCCATCGAGAGGTCGTCGTCGGCGCGGTAGTCGTCCACGAGCCGCATCCGGGCGATCGGGAAGCCGGCGTGGTAGAGGCGTCCGAAGGCCTCGGTCACCTCGCGCGCCCACCGCCGGTGGACGACCATCTCGCCGGTGCGGGCGCGGCCGTCGAAGTCGCGGTGCGTCATCCTGAGGTGGCGCAGGTCGCGCAGCGGCACGGGGCACCCGGGTCGGTGGCTGCGGCGCATCCGGGCGGCGAGGTCGGCGTCGATGCGGCTGACCGTGGAGTCGTACGCCGGGTCGTCGGCCTGCGCCTCCCCCGGGTCGCCCGCCAGTCCGGTGCAGCGCTGCCGGGCCCGGAAGTCCGCGACGGCGCGGGCCCGGTCGGGGCCCGCGAGGGGGACGGGCCGGCCGTCGACCGGTGAGATGCGCGCCGGCGTCCACGACTTCTGCACGGCTCCCCCGCCGTCGAGGGTGACGGTCAGGACCCCGGTCGCCGCCTGCCGGTCGTGGTACCAGACGAAGTTGCCGAGTCCGTAGCCCACCACCGCGTCGCCCGCCCACCCCGCGCCGCCGAGCACGTGGGAGTGGCTTCCGACGACGACGTCCGCGCCGGCGTCGGCGAGGTCACGTGCGAGCAGGCGCTGCGACTGCGTCGGGCAGGACTGGTACTCCTTGCCCCAGTGCAGGTAGACGACGACGAGCTGGTCCTGTGCGGACGCCTCCTCGACCGCGGCGAGCAGGGCATCGGCGTTGCTGCCCCGCGCCGATGCCGTACCGAGGCGGCCCGGGCGCGCTGTCCACACGTCGCTGGCACCCTCGCGCTGGACACCGTCCGCGGCGAGGAAGGCGACCTCGAGGTCGCCGACCTCCACGACGTGCGGGGCGTACGCCGCCTCGCCCCGGCCGGCCCCGACCATCGCCACCCCGCGCTCGCGCCCGGCGGCCAGGGTGTCAGCCAGGCCCGTGGCGCCGTAGTCGCCCGCGTGGTTGTTGGCCACGCTGACCACGTCGACACCGGCGTCGGCCAGCACGTCGACGGCCCGGGGACCGGTGCGGAACCAGTAGCGGTCGCCGGCGTTCTCCAGCTCCTTGGGGTCGCGTTGTCCGCGCCGCGTCACCGGCGTCTCGAGGTTGACCATGGCCACGTCCGCGGCACGCAGCGTCCGGGAGATGCGGCCCAGGCCGCCGGGGCGCTCGAGCAGCTGCCCGGCGGCACCCTCGAAGTGGACGTCCCCGCCGAAGGCGAGGGTCACCTCGCCCTCCCCCAGCGGCATGGTCGTCGACGTGTCACCGGCGGCGGGTCGAGACGGTGCCGGTTCCCCGGCGGGGGCCGAGCTGCACCCCGAGAGCACCAGCGCGCAGGCGGCGACCCCGGGGAGGTGACGCACCCGAACGTCCATCCTCCGAGTGTGCCCCGGGGGTGGTTGAACCTTTGTCGAGCCTGCACCTCGATCTCGGTGGACACCGCCGCCGGAGGGGCCGATCCTTGAGGCACGACCTGGTGGAGGGAGGTCTCGTGAGCGCGCTCCCCCGCCCCGACCTGCCCCCTGGACCGCACCGCGGCCTCGTGGCCGAGCTCCACGGCCTCCACCACCGCGCCGGCTGGCCCTCCCTGCGCACCCTCGCTGCGCGGACGGGCGTCTCGCACACCACCGTCTCCAAGGTCTTCTCCGCTCCGGCACTCCCGACCTGGGGCACCCTCGAGCTGCTGGTCGAGGCCATGGACGGCGACACCGGTGAGTTCCACCGACTGTGGCTGACGGCGACCGACCCGTCCGATGTGGATCCCACGCCGGCGCCGAGGATCGCCGGCCGTCGGACCGAGCTCGACGTTGTACGCCGACACCTCGAGGAGGGCGCAGGCCTGCTCCTCGTCACCGGCGAGGCCGGGATGGGCAAGACCACGCTCGTCAACGCAGCTGCCGAGCGCAGCGACGCGTTCGTCGTCACTGGCCGCTGTCGCCCCCTGTCCACACCGGCCGCGCTGATGCCGGTGAGTGATGCCTTCCGTGAGCTGCGCGTCGTGGACGGTGGCTCGTGGTTCGACGACGCACTCGCGCACAGCCCCAGCTACGTCGGTCCTGCGCTGGGCACGCTGCTGCCCGAGCTCGCGGCGGCCCATCTGCCCTCGGGCGCTCCTGACTTCGCCCGGCACCGCCTGCTGAGCGCGGTGTCCGCCGTCCTGGGAGCGCTTGGCGCCGCGCGGCCCCTGGCTCTCGTGCTGGAGGACCTCCACTGGGCGGACTCCGCCACCCTCGATCTGGTCACCCTGCTGGAGGACGGTCGCGCGCGGGTCCCCCTCGTCGGAACATGGCGCACCGAGGACCCCGACGTCAGCGAGCACCACGCGGTGTGGCTGTCACGGACCACCCGTGAATCGGTGGAGGTGTGCCTGGCCGAGCTCAGCAAGGACGAGACCAACGAGCAGCTGACTCTGCTACGCGGGCACGCGCCGTCGTCCCAGGAGCTCGGACGAATCTTCGCCCGCAGCCGGGGACAGCCTCTCTTCACCGAACAGCTGACCACGCCCGGACCGACTCCGGGCACGCTGCCTGCCGGGCTCGACCGGCTCCTCGCCCAGCGTCTTGCGAGGTTGGACCAGGCGGACTGGCAGCTGGCCCGAGCCCTGGGCATCGCCGACCGACCGCTGACGGTCCTGGAGCTGACCCAGGTGATGGGCCTCGAGGTCCAGCCGACACGAGTGCTGCGCGGGCTGGTCGCGCAGCGGCTGGTCGCGACCGGTGACGACCGAGTGGAGCTCCGCCACCCGCTCATCGCAGAGGCCGTTCGCAACCGCCTCGTCCCGGGCGAGGCCGCGGAGGTCCACCGACGGGTCGCTGACATGCTCGCCGCGCTCCCCGAACCACCGGCCACCGAGATCGCCTCGCACTGGCGAGCGGCAGGCGATGCCGAGCGCGAGCTCACCTGGCGACTGACGGCAGGCACCGCGGCAGAGGAGCGGTTTGCCCGACGGGAGTCCTACCCCGAGTGGCTGCGCGCGCTCGAGCTCTGGCCCGTCAGCACGACGCCGGAGCGCGACCGCCCCCTGGGACTGGCGGAGCTCCACACGCGAACCATCGAGGCCGCGATCGGGGCCGGCGAGGATGTCGCGGTCGTGCGCCGTCACATCCAGCACGCCATGGTGGTCGACGTACCCGACCAGGGACGTGCGCAGATCCTGTTGCGCGCCGGCGACCTCGAGTGCGCATTCGGCGACGTCGATCTCGGCCTGCGCTTCCTGGACGAGGCCGTCGCGATCAGCGAGCGGTATCCGCCGTCCAGCGAGGCAGGGCACCTGCTCGAGGTCCGGGCCAACATCCTCGGCACACTCGGCCGCGATGCCGACGTGCGGGCCGACATCGCTCGCGGCCTGACGATGGCTGAGCTGATCGGCGACGTGAGGCTCGAGCGTCGGATGCTCGTCCTTTCCGCCTGGCAGCAGCTCGCACAGGGCGATCCGGAGCAAGCCAGATCCTCGGCGGAGAGGGCCCGAACGGCGATCGCGCCGTCTGCCGATCCGGACGGCTGCCTGCGCGTGGCCGCCGTGCATGCCGAGGTCCTCCTCGCGGCCGGCGCACCGGCCGACGACGTCGTCGCGGCAACACGTGACGCGGTGGAGCAGGCGGACCTCTGGGGCTTCGAGGGCCTCTTCGCCGACTTCGTCTTCGCGAGCCTCGCCGCTGCCCACTTGCGAGCGGGAGACGTGAAGGCCGCAGCCGACACGGTCACCGCCCGCGCGACGGGCCGACACGGACGCCACCTCACGTGGACACGCACCTATCTGTACGCCGTCCAGATCGCGCAAGGTGCGTTGAGCAGTGCCATCGATGGGCTGGCCGAGGTCGTGGCGGTCGGCAACTACGCGTCGGGCTCGGTGTTGAGGGACCACATCCGAGCAACGGCGCTGCTGTGGGCCGGACGCCCGGAAGAGGCGACGACCACCCTGGACCGGGCGATCGCCTTCGTGGCGGGCAACGACCTGGCCAGGGAGTCCGCCCACCTCCTGGCCACGCGGGCACGCGCCGCGGCTGACGTGGCCGACCGCTCCGGCAGGAGCAGTTCCGAGCGACGGGCCGAGCGGGAGCAGCTCGTCGACCTGGAGCGGGGCCTGCCCGTGGACCCCTTCGGCCCCGACGGCATCGGCGCGGACCGGGGTGCCCACCAGCTGGTCTGGGTCGCGGAGCTGGCCCGCTTGGACCGTCGCGACCCCGCGGAGGCCTGGGCGCGCGCGGCCACTGCCTGGGACACCCTCCATCGTCCGCAGGACGCGGCGTACTGCCAGTGGCGAGCCGCCCAGGCTGCGCTGCGCGAGGGTCAGGGGACGGTCGCCGCACGTCTGCTGCACAAGGCCGCCAAAGGCGCGGTGCAGCACGTCCCGCTGGCGCAGGCGATTGCCCGGACCGCAGCCCAGGGCGGCTGAGCACGATCGGAAGAGAGTCAGGCGGCGACCGCAGCGAGGTGCCGAGACACCGCGAGCGCAGCCTGGCGGCCGGCGCGCGAGGCGCCCACGGTGCTCGCCGACGGGCCGTAGCCCACCAGCTGCACGCGCGGGTCGCGCGCGGCGGTGGTCGCGCCCTGCACGTTGCCGCGCACCGGGACGAGAGCGATGCCACCCTCGGGCGACCGGAGGCCGAGGGGCGCGAGGTGCTCGACGGCGGGCCGGAAGCCGGTCGCCCAGAGGATCACGTCGACCGGCTCGAAGCGGCCATCGGCCCACCGCACGCCGTCGCGCTCGATCCGCTCGAACATCGGGAGCCGCCGCTCGTAGGCGCCGAGCCGGGCCGCCTCCTGCTCCTGCGGGCGCAGCGCCAGGCCGGTCACGCTGACCACGCTCGCCGGCGGCAGGCCGCGTCGTACGCGCTCCTCGACGGCCGTGACGGCGGCGAGGCCGGCGGCTGCGTCGAAGTCGTCCTCGCGCCACACCGGCGGGCGCCGGGTCACCCACAGCGTGTCGGTGAGGGGTGCGAGCTCGCCGAGGAGCTGCACCGCGGAGGCGCCGCCACCGACCACGAGCACGCGCTTGCCACGGAAGTGCTCGCGGCCCGGGTAGCCGGCGGTGTGCAGCTGCTCGCCGGCGAACGACGCGATGCCCGGGTAGTGCGGGACGAAGGGACGCGTCCAGGTGCCGGTGGCGTTCACCAGCGTCCGGGTGCGCCGGACCTGATCGCCGGCGTGCACGACGAGGAGGTCCCCCTCGCTCTCGACGCGGTCCACCCGCACCGGCCGGACGACGGGGAGGTGGTGCCACCGCTCGTAGCCGTCGAAGTAGTCGGGCACCACCAGGTTGGCGGCGCGGTCGCTGCCGTCGGGTGCGGTCGAGGCCGGCAGGTCCGCGACCCCGTGCACGTCGTCCATCCGCAGCGACGACCAGCGGTGCTGCCAGGCCCCGCCCGGCCCCGGGTTGGCGTCCAGGACGACGTGGTCGATGCCGCGCTGGCGCAGGAAGTACGACGCGGCGAGACCGGCCTGGCCGGCGCCGATCACCACGGAGTCGAGGACGTGCATGCCGTCCCAACGCCCACCTGCTCGCCTCTATGCCCGCGACCCGACGCGTGGCAGCCTCGGGACATGACCACTTCCGTCGCCGTCCTGGCCACCCGGCTCCTCGAGCTCCACCACACCGGCTCCACGCTGGTCCTGCCCAACGTCTGGGACGCCTGGTCCGCGAAGGTCGTCGCCGGCGCCGGCTTCGGTGCGCTCAGCATCGGCAGCCACCCGCTGGCCGACTCCCGCGGACAGGGCGACAACGAGGACATGACGCTCGACGACGCCCTCGACGGCGTACGCCGCATCTGCTCGGCCGTGCCCGAGGTCCCGGTCACCGCCGACATGGAGGCGGGCTACGGGGCCGCGCCCGACGAGCTGGTCGAGCGGCTGCTCGAGGCCGGTGCCGTCGGACTCAACGTCGAGGACACCGTGCACTCCGAGGGCGGGCGGATGCGGTCCGCGGCCGAGCACGCCGACTACGTCGGCGCGCTCCGTCAGGCCGCCGACGCGGCCGGCGTCGACCTCGTCGTCAACGCGCGCACCGACGTCTTCCTCAAGAAGGACCGGTTCGCCGACCCCGTGGACGAGGCGATCACGCGCCTGCGCGCGTGCGAGGAGGCAGGCGCGCGCTGCGTCTACCCCGTCGGCGTACCGGACGCCGCCGCCCTGCAGGCCCTGCTCGACGCCCTGTCCGGCCCGGTCAACGTGATCGCAAACCCGCGCACCGGCAGCGCCGCCGGGTCGCTGGAGGACCTGCAGGTGATGGGCGTGCACCGGGTGACCTTCGGTCCCAAGCTGATGCAGGAGCTGGCGCCCGACCTCGCCGCGCTGGTCGCCCCCTGGCGCTGACCGCCGTCAGGCGATGACCAGCACCGGCTCCGGCGCGACCTCGAGGCGTACGGAGTCCCCGGGCCGGAGGCGCAGCGCCTCGGTGCTCGCGAGCTGGGCGACGACGTCGGTCCCGTCGGACAGCCGGCACGTGACCCGCGACAGCGGTCCGAGGAACATCACGGTGGCCACCGTGGCCGGGCCGTCGGGGTCGGCGACGACGGAGACCGCCTCGGGACGCACGAGCGCGCGGCCCGCGCCGGTGGTCGAGCCGGGCAGCACCGGCACGTCGCGCCCCAGCACGGCGGCGGTGTCGCCCGTGACCTGGGCGGGCAGCCGGTTGCTGAGGCCGACGAACTCTCCGACGAACTGGCTGGCCGGGGCCGAGTAGAGCTCGGCCGGCGGGGCGACCTGCTCGAGCCGGCCGGCGTTCATGACGCCGACGCGGTCGGCGACGGCGAGCGCCTCCTCCTGGTCGTGGGTGACGAAGAGGGTCGTGGTGCCGACCTCGATCTGGACCCGGCGGATCTCGTCGCGCAGCTGCACGCGGACCTTGGCGTCGAGGGCCGAGAGCGGCTCGTCGAGCAGCAGGACCGAGGGCTCGATCGCCAGCGCCCGGGCGAGGGCGACGCGCTGCTGCTGACCGCCGGAGAGCTGGTGGGCGTAGCGGTCGGCGTGCTCGGCGAGACCGACGAGGTCGAGCATGTCACCCGCCCGCGCCCGTCGGGCGGCTCCGTCGCGACCGCGCATCTTGAGACCGAAGGCGACGTTGTCGGCGACCGTCATGTGCGGGAACAGGCTGTAGGCCTGGAAGACCATCCCCATGTCACGCTTGCTGGCCGGCACCCGGGTCAGGTCCTTGCCGCCGACCGAGACCCTCCCCGACGTGGCGGTGTCGAGGCCGGCCAGGATCCGCAGCGCGGTGGTCTTGCCGCAACCGGACGGTCCGAGGAGGGCCACGAGCTCCCCCGGCTCGATGTCCAGGGTGAGGCCGTCCAGCGCGCGGACCTGTCCGTAGACGCGGGTGAGGTCGGACAGCTCCACGGCGAGACCGCGCTCGGTCCTGAGGTCGGTCATGAGGAGGCTCCTTGCTTGTGCCGGTCACGGCTGAGGAAGGTGAGGCCGACCAGCAGCACGGCCACCAGGATCATCGAGGCGAGGGCCGCGGCCATGGCGGCCGGCCCGTTGCTCTTGTAGAGCGCCGCCATCGCCACCGGCAGGGTGTCGAAGTGCAGCAGGGAGGCGAAGACGTACTCGCCGAGCACGAGCGCGACCGCGATGAAGGCGGCGCCCAGGATCCCGCTGGTGATGTTGGGCATGATGATGCGCGCGATCACGGTGAACCAGCCGGCGCCCAGGGAGCGGGCCGCCTCCGACAGCGTCGCCGCGTCGATGGCCGACAGCGCCGCGTCGATGGCGCGGTAGGAGTAGGGCAGCACCAGCACGACGTAGGCGAAGGTGAGGACGAGCGCGCTGTCGCCCAGCAGGTAGGTCACCCAGGAGTAGACGTTGGTGATCCCGACGACGATGACCAGCGCGGGGATCGTCAGCGGGAGCAGGCACAGGGACTCGATCAGCCCGCGGGCCCTGGGCACCCGCAGCCGCACCCACACCATCGTCGGCACCAGCAGCGCCACCATCAGCACGACGGTGAAGAGGGCCAGCAGCAGCGACGCGACGATCGAGGAACGGAGGTCCTCGTCGGTCACCATGAACGCCCAGTTGTCCCACGTGCGCCCCTCGGCGCTGCCGCGGCGCTGCGTGGAGAAGTCGAACATCGCCAGCAACGGCACGAAGAAGTAGGCCGCGAACACCAGCAGCCCGACGACGCGGAAGACCTTGAAGCCCGTGGACGGGGTCATCGCATCCACCTCGCCGTACGCCGCAGCAGCAGGTTGTAGCCGACCATCACGACCGTGACCACCACGATCATCTCCAGCGCGAGGGCGAACCCCACGTTGGCCTGGCCCAGCAGGACCTCGCTCGTGATCGCCTGGCGGATCATCAGCGGCACGATGGGCTGGCCCTGGCTGACCAGCACGGCCGCGGTGGCGTAGGCCGCGAACGCGTTGGCGAACAGCAGCAGCAGCGCGCCGAGGAAGGCCGGCGTGAGGAGGGGCAGGGCGACGTGGCGCCAGTAGGTCCACGTGCTCGCCCCGAGGTTGACCGCCGCCTCGCGCCACTGCGGCCGCAGTCCGTCGAATGCCGGGGCGAAGACGATCACCATCAGGGGGATCTGGAAGTAGGAGTAGACGACGACCAGGCCGGGCAGGCCGAAGAGCCACCCGCTGCCGTAGATGTCCGCCCCGAACAGGTCGGACATCGCCTGGGTGAGGACGCCCACCGGACCGATCGTCGCGATCCACGCGAAGGCCAGCACGACGCCACCGAACTGGGCGAGCACCCCGCTCACGGCCAGTGTCGACCGCCGCAGGAGGCTCTGCGGGGACATCGACACGACCAGGTAGGCCAGCACCGCACCCAGGACCGCACCGATCACGGCGGTCGACGCCGACAGGACCAGCGACCCCCTCAGCGCAGTGAGCGCGGCCTCACTGGTCAGTGCCTCGAGGTTGCCCAGGGTCAGCGCGCCGTCCTCGTCCTGGAATGCGCCGACCACGACGGTGAGCGTCGGGACGACGAGGAACACCAGGACGAAGAGCAGGAACGGCAGGAGCGCGAGGGACGAGCCGACGGCGAACCGTCGGCCCGTGCCCCCGCTCGTCGTGGCGGTGCTCAGCGGATGGCCTTGGACCAGTTCTCGGCCAGGTACTCGCCGGCGGTCACCGTCTGGTCGTCGGTCGGGATGACCGGGTCGCCGGTGACCTCCGGCAGCGCGTCCCACAGCTCGGCGTCGATCGTGCCGGCCTCGGCCATCGCGTCACCGCGGACCGGACGGGCGCCGCCCTTGAGCCACAGGTTCTGCCCCTCGTCGCTGTAGAGGAACTCCTGCCACAGCCGTGCAGCGGCCGGGTTCGGCGCGTCGGCGTTGATCGCCTGGAAGTAGTAGCCCGCGACCACGGCCTCCTCGGGCACGACGGTCTTCCACGTGTCGACGTTGGCCGCAGCGGCCGAGCCGAGGTAGTCCCAGTCGATGACGACCGGCGTCGTGCCCTGCTCGATGGTGGTCGAGTCGGGGTCGACGGTGAGGAAGTTGCCGGCCTTCTTGAGCTCGGAGAAGAAGTCGACACCCGGGGCGATGTCGTCGGCGGAGCCACCGTTGGCGATGGACGCCATCATCACGCCGCTGAAGGCGGCGCCGGCCTGCGTCGGGTCGCCGTTGAGCGCGACCTTGCCCTTGAACTCCGGGCCGAGGAGGTCCTTCACCGAGGTCACGTCAGGCACCACGGCGGAGTCGTAGCCGATGGACATGTAGCCGCCGTAGTCGTTGACCCAGGCGCCGTCGGGGTCCTTGAACTCGTCGGGGATGTCGTCCCAGGTCTCGACCTGGTAGGGCGCGAACATGTCGGTGTTGGCCAGGGCGACCGACTGGCCGAGGTCGAACACGTCGGGCGCGCGGTCGGTGCCCTGGAGGTCGTTGGCCGCGTTGATCTCGTCCTGCGAGGCGGCGTCGGGCTGGTCGGAGTTCACCGTGATGTCGTAGGTGTCCTCGAACGTCGAGATGATCTCGCCGTAGTTGGCCCAGTCGGGCGGCAGCGCGATCACGTTGAGCTCGCCCTCGTCCTGGGCGGCCGCGATGAGCTCGTCCATGCTGCCGAAGTCCTCGACGGAGGTGGCCGACGCGGCGTCGACGCCGCTCTCGGTGGTGGTGTCGTTCTCCTTCTCGGGCGCCGCGCAGGCGGCGGCCGAGAGCAGGGTGGCCATCGCGGCGACGGAGACGAGCGTCTTGCGGGTGTTCACTGGACCTCCAGGGGGACATGGATCCGAGAGCGGCAGGTCTGCCGGGCGGAGCCTCGTCGGTCCCACCCGTTCGGAGGCTACTCCCGCGTGACCGCGTGGCATACGACCGATGAACACCGGTGTGGCCCCGCGTGGTGCGCGAGCCCGAGGGCGCGTCGGACGAGGGCACCGACCCCGCGTAGCATCACCAGCCGTGAACGCCGCTGAATTCCACTACTCCGACCTCCTCCCCACCGCCGGTTCCAACGGCGCTCCGGAGACGCCCTACCGGCTGGTCACCACCGAGGGCGTGTCGACGACCGAGGTCGACGGACGCACCTTCCTGAAGGTCGAGCCGGAGGCGATCCGACGGCTCACCGAGGAGGCGATGCACGACATCAGCCACTACCTCCGCCCCGGCCACCTCGCCCAGCTGCGCACGATCATCGACGACCCGGAGGCGTCGGGCAACGACCGATTCGTCGCGCTCGACCTGCTCAAGAACGTCAACATCTCCGCCGGCGGCGTGCTGCCGATGTGCCAGGACACCGGCACCGCGATCGTGATGGGCAAGAAGTCCGAGGGCGTGCTCACCGGCGCCGACGACGGCGAGGCCATCAGCCGCGGGGTGTACGACGCCTACACCAGGCTCAACCTGCGCTACTCCCAGCTCGCGCCGCTGACGACGTTCGAGGAGAAGAACACCGGCACCAACCTGCCCGCGCAGATCGAGCTCTACTCCACGCCGGCCAAGGTGGGGCCCGACGGCAGCCAGAGCCCCGAGTACAAGTTCCTCTTCATGGCCAAGGGCGGCGGGTCAGCCAACAAGTCGTTCCTCTTCCAGGAGACCAAGGCGGTCCTCAACCCGACGCGCCTGATGGAGTTCCTCGACGAGAAGATCCGTTCGCTCGGCACCGCCGCGTGCCCGCCCTACCACCTGGCCGTCGTCATCGGCGGCACCAGCGCGGAGTTCGCGCTCAAGACCGCGAAGTACGCCTCGGCGCACTACCTCGACGACCTGCCCACCGAGGGCTCGATGGCCGCGCACGGCATCCGCGACACGGAGCTCGAGGAGCAGGTCTTCGAGCTCACCCAGTCCTTCGGGATCGGCGCGCAGTTCGGCGGGAAGTACTTCTGCCACGACGTGCGCGTCATCCGGCTCCCGCGCCACGGCGCGTCGTGCCCCGTCGCGATCGCCGTCTCCTGCTCCGCCGACCGGCAGGCGCTGGGCAAGATCACGTCCGAGGGCGTCTTCCTCGAGCAGCTCGAGACCGACCCCGCCCACTACATGCCCGACGCCGGCGTCTCGGACGAGATCTCCGGCGGCGAGGTCGTGCAGATCGACCTCAACCGGCCGATGGCCGACATCCTTGCCGAGCTGTCGAAGCACCCGGTGAAGACCCGCCTGTCGCTGACCGGTCCGCTCGTCGTCGCGCGCGACATCGCGCACGCCAAGATCAAGGAGCGGCTCGACGCGGGCGAGGAGATGCCCGCCTACCTGAAGGACCACCCCGTCTACTACGCCGGTCCGGCCAAGACGCCGACCGGGATGGCGTCGGGCTCCTTCGGGCCGACGACGGCGGGCCGGATGGACTCCTACGTCGAGCAGTTCCAGGCGGCCGGCGGCTCGACGGTCATGCTCGCCAAGGGCAACCGGTCCAAGGCCGTGACCGAGGCGTGCGGCACCCACGGCGGGTTCTACCTCGGCTCGATCGGCGGCCCGGCCGCCCGCCTCGCGCAGGACTGCATCAGGTCCGTCGAGGTCGTGGAGTACGAGGAGCTCGGCATGGAGGCCGTGTGGAAGATCGAGGTCGAGGACTTCCCGGCCTTCATCGTCGTCGACGACAAGGGCAACGACTTCTTCACCGACCCCGCCGGCGCGGTGACGGTCCCGCTGAGCTCGCTGACGGGTGCGGGGATCCGGGTCCGCTCGGCCGAGTAGCGCTCAGGCGGCGGTGAGACGCGTGGCGAGGTCGGCCGCCGCCTCGCCGATCTGGTGGCCGAGCGCCTCGGCCCCCTCGACGCGCCCCTGGTGGGCACCGCCGAGCAGGACGGTGGCGATCGGCGTGATCGCCTGGACGGCCTCGCGCACGGCCGGGAGGTCCTCGACCGTCGGCACGGCGAGCACGACGGCGTCGGGCATGAGCACCCGCGCCGTGTCGACCCAGCTCTCGACGGGGAGGTCGGCGCCGAGGTAGGTGACGTTGACGCCGCGGCTGCGCAGCACCATCGCGAAGGCCATCACCCCCAGCTCGTGGCGCGACCCGCGGGCCAGTCCGGCCATCACGTGCGGCGCGCCGGGCTGGGGGTGCGGGAGCTGGTGGAAGGCCTGCGCGAGCCGACGCAGGACGGCCGCGCTGACGAAGTGCTCGCCGGCGACGCTGACGGCACCCTGCTGCCAGGCCTCCCCGAGCCGCACGAGCGACGGCATCAGCCACTCGTCGACGGCGTCCGCCAGGTCGCCCTCGGCGAACGCCTTGTCGAGCATGCTCTCCAGTCGTACGACGTCGAAGTCCTCGCCGCACGAGGCCAGGTCGTCGACCCGTGACAGCGGCGATCCGGGCCTGTGCTCGCTGGAGACGGAGCCGACCGGCTCGTCGAGCACCCGCCTGGCGGCGTCACGCGGGGCCCATCCCGAGTCGACGAGGTCGCGCATCACCGACAGCCGGCGGACCGCCTCGTCGTCGTAGAGGCGGTAGTTGCCCTCGGTGCGGGCCGGGGACACCACGCCGTAGCGCTGCTCCCACTTGCGCAGGGTCTCGCGCGGCACTCCGGTGAGCTGTGCGGTGCGTCCGACGGTGTACACACCCGACAGGGTAGCGAACTTTGGACAAAGTGTGGACAGGGACCTACTGTCCTCCTGTCCACCAACGGTGGACAAACTGTGGACAACCCGCAGGAGCCCTCCCCAGGAGACCTGATGACGACCATGACGGCGACGATGACAGCGCAGCCGACGACCGACCGCGACGGGCGCACCGATCGCCGGCTGCGCACCGCGGGAATCGCGGCTCTCGTCGCCGCCGCGATTTGCTCCGTGCTGGGGGCGTCGCCTGCGATGTCGGAGGCCCCTTCGACCGACCGCCACTGCCGGATGGACATCGTGGGCAGCCAGTGGTTCAGCAGCGGCTGCACCGACGAGCCGGCGGCGACCACCGCCCGCTGATCCGCTGACGGTCCGTCGGCGTCAGCTGACGGCGCCGAGGCGGGTGGCCAGGGCCGCTGCCGCCGCACCCGCGCGGTGGCCGAGGTGCACCGGGCCCTCGACGCGGTCCTGGTGGGCGCCACCCAGCAGCACCTCGGTCATCGGATCGAGCGCGCCGCTCACCTCGCGCACCGCCGGCAGGTCCTCGATCGTCGGGGCGGCGAGCACCACCGCCTCCGGCTGGATGAGCCGGACGGCGCCCACCCAGGCCTCGAGCGGCAGGTCGCCGCCGAGGTAGGTCACCGCGACGCCGCGCGAGCGAAGCACCAGCGCGAACGCCAGCACACCGATCTCGTGGCGCGAGCCGCGCGCGAGACCGACGACGACGCGCGGTCCCCCGCTCGGGGCGGGCGCCAGCGACTGGAAGGTGAGGGCGAGGCGCCGGTGCACGGCGCCGGTCACGAAGTGCTCGCCGGCGACCGAGACGAGCCCGCGCTGCCACGCCTTGCCGAGGTGGACCATCGAGGGCAGCAACCAGTCGTCGACCACCGACACGACGTCGATGTCTGCGAACCCCTCGGCGAGCAGTCGCTCGAGCCGGGGGACGTCGAAGTCCTGCGCGCAGGCGACGAGGGTCTCGAAACGTGCCTCGTAGGCCGGCTCCTCCGGTCGCTCGACCTCGGCCTCGGCGGCCGCGACGTCCTCGGCCACGTGGCGGGCCGCCTCCTGCGCCGTCCACCCCGCCTCGACGAGGCTGCGCATCACGCTGAGCCGGCGCACCGCGTCGTCGTCGTAGAGCCGGTAGTTGCCGGGTGAGCGCTGTGGGACGACCACCCCGTAGCGCTGCTCCCACTTGCGGAGGGTCCCGGAGGGCACGCCCGTGAGCTCAGCGGTGCGGCTCACGGTGTACACAGGTTTCACGGTAGACGCGCCACGCGCGTCTGGGCAGCCATTTCGCGACACCTTCTGGTGCGCGGCGACCTTGGACGAAGCTTCCCCGCGGGGCCGGGTCGACGTCGCGTACGGCGCCGGGCTTGGCAGGATGACGCCATGGTGAGCCCCGAGACCCCGACCGACGTCGGGACGAGCGCGGAGACGAGCGCGCAGACGAGCGCTGACGTCGCCCGCGCGGAGAGCCCGCGCGGCGAGGTGGTGCTGCGACAGCGTACGTCCGGGACCGGCGCCGACGTGCTCGAGCTCCGCGTGAACGGCGTCTTCGTGATGGACACCCTCGAGACGACGAGCGAGATCGAGCTCGCCGCGCAGGCGCTCGACCTCGTCGAGCAGCCCGCGGCCGTGCTCGTCGGCGGACTCGGGCTCGGCTTCACGCTCCAGCGGGTCCTGGCCGATCCGCGTGTCGAGCAAGCCGTCGTGGTGGAGATCGAGGAGGCGCTGATCCGGTGGATGCGCGACGGGACGGTGCCGCACGGGCCGGCCGTGCTCGCCGACACCCGCGCCAGCGTCGTCAACGCCGACATCGCGATGGCGATCGCCGAGGCGCGCTCGACGTACGACCTCGTGCTGCTCGACGTCGACAACGGCCCGGGCTACCTGGTGCACGAGCGCAACGAAGCGGTCTACGAGGAGGAGTTCCTCCGGCGCTGCCGGGACGTCCTGGGACCCGGAGGCGTCCTGGTGGTGTGGTCGGCCAGCGCCGCGCCGGACCTGCTGACCTCGCTCCGCACGGTGTTCGGGTCCGCGGAGGAGCAGGCGCACGACGTGCTGCTGCAGGACCGGCCGGAGCAGTACTTCCTCTACCTCGCCCGCCGCTGAGGCCCCCTCAGCGCAGGAAGGCCTCGAGCAGCGGGCCGGCGGTCTGCGACCCGGAGACGCCCGTCTCGACGAAGACCGCGACCGCGAGGTCGCCCCGTGTCGCGATCATCCACGCGTGTGTCGGGAGCGAGCCCGACGCGTCGGGCTGACCGTGCTCGGCGGTGCCGGTCTTGGCACCGACCTCGCCGGGGACGTCCTGGAGGAAGCGACCCGAGCCTGTGGTCACCACGGCCCGCATCAACCCGCGGAGGGTGCCGGACTCCGGCCCGGTCAGCGGCACCTGCGGCGGCACCTGCTCCACCGCGTGCTCCGGGAGCAGCACCGGCAGCACCGCCCGGCCGGACCGGACCGAGGCGGCGACCGTGGCCATCGCGAACGGGCTGGCCAGCACCGTGCCCTGGCCGATCATGTCGGCGGCGGCACCGGTCTCGGTCTCCGGCGGCGGCACCTGCCCGAAGTAGACCGGGAAGCCGAGGTCGTGGTCGGTGCCGAGCCCGAGGGCCTGGGCAGCGGCGGCGAGCTCGCCCTCGGCGAGCCGGTCGGCGTTGCCGATGAGGGCGGTGTTGCACGACTGGGCGATGGCCTGGGTGAGGGTGATGTCGCCGAGCGCGGACGCCGGGTAGTCGTCGTAGTTCTTGAACGAGCGCCCGTCCACGACCGTCGTGGCCGGGCACGACACGACGTCGTCGACGCCCATCCCGCTGCGCAGGAGCGCCAAGGAGGTGACGACCTTGAAGGTCGAGCCGGGGGCGTACTGCCCGGTCATCGCGAGGTCGGCGCCCTCCGCCCCGGCGCCGTTGGCGCTCGCCAGGACCGCGCCGTCGGAGGGGCGGATCGCCACGAGCGCGGCCGCCGGCGCACCGTCACCGAGGCCGGCGAGCACGTCCTCGGCCTTCTGCTGGAGCGCCGGGTCGAGGGTGGTGACGAGATCGGCACCGTCGGTCGCCGGGACCTCGGCGAGCGTGCGCAGCTGGTCGTCGGCGCCCCGGGCGACCACCGAAGTGCCGGGCGTCCCGCGCAGCTGCTCGTCGTAGCGCTCCTGGAGACCGGACAGCCCGACCTCGTCCCCGGCCGCGATCCGGCCCTCGGATGCCTCGACCACCTCGGCGGTGGCCGGGCCGACGCGGCCGAGCAGGGCCGCGGCGAACTCACGCGTCGGGGCGAGAGGCAGGGTGTCGCGCACGGCGAGCGCCCCGCGGATCTTCGCGAACCCGGGCAGCACGTCGAGGGCCTCGTCCTCGCGCAGGACCAGCGCCTCGACGAAGGCCTCCGCGCCCATCGCCTCCGCGCGCTCGACGTACGACGCCACGTCGACATCGAGCACCCGGGCGATCCGGCGGGCGCTGCGGGCGACCTGCGGACCCTCGACCTTGGTCTTGTCCAGCCCGTAGCGCAACACCGGCCGCTCGGTCACGAGGACGGCGCCCCCGGCGCCGGTGATGTCGCCGCGCACCGCCGGGAGCGTGCGCAGGCCGAGGGCGTCGCCCTCGGCGAGGTCGGGGACCAGCGCGTCGGGCACCCAGTCGACCTGCCACCCGGTGCCGTCCGGCACCAGCGCGACCGTGGTGTCGTACTCCCAGGGCGCCGCATCGATCAGGCCCCACCGCCACGCCAGCGCCGCCGTCGCCGACCCGGGCTCGTCGCCGGTGCCCTCGACCTCCTCGACCGAGGCGACCTCGACGGCGACCGGCACCTCCTCGAGGGGGGAGACCAGCTCGGCGAACGCGGCGCGGTCGGCCTCGTCGGTCAACGGCACGTCGCCGAGCGAGTGCTCGGACAGGGCAGCGGCGAGGTCGTCGGCCACTCCGGACGGCGGGGCGGTGTCGTCACCACCGAGCACGGAGCAGGCCGAGCTCACCCCCACGAGCAGAGCGGCGACCCCGAGACGGAGGGATCGCATGCGCCCATGCTCCCAGCCGACGGGCTCCCGGCCGCGGCACGACGCCGCGTCGGCGTGCCTCAGGCGAAGCGCTCGCGGTAGTGGGACGACCCGCCCGCATAGGCCTCCCAGTCGATGCCGTCCACGTCCTCGCCCGAGAGCGCCGCTCGCAGGCGGTCGAGGTAGTAGTCCCAGCCCGGGCCGACGCTCGCGGCCATCTCGACGCCCGTCGCGCCCGGCGCGAGCACCTGGACGAACCTGAGCGAGGTGATGCCGTCGGCCTCCTCGAGCTCGAGCTCCATCTCCCAGACCGCCGTCTCCCCCGCGCCGTCCTCGCTGAAGGGTTGCGGTTCACGACTGCGTACGACGAAGCGCCGCGGCGGCTCGCACGCCAGCACGTCCATCTCCTCGGCCGGGACGTCGTCACCCTCCGCGGTCATCCGGAAGGAGACCGACCCGGCCTCGGGGTCCCCGCTCCACGTGCCGATCCAGCGCTCCATGCGCGTCGGGTCGGTGCACGCCGCCCAGACGTCGTCCAGCGGAGCCCGGAGCTCCCGCTCGATCACGAGCAGGGTGCGGCCGTCGCGCTGCTCGCGCCGGCCGGTCATCAAGGTGGTGCTCATGCGGTCTCCTCCTGCGGTGGGGATGGGTGAGGTGTCGCGGGCTCGGCCTCTGCCCGGCGCTCGCGCCCGGTACGGCGCACCTCGAGGTCGAGGCCGTCGAAGGCCGACTCGGTGAAGCGCGGCCGGGGCGCAGCGGGGGCCTCGAGCGCCGCCAGCCAATCGGCGATGGCTGCCAGCCCGTCGCGCCGGAGGCGGTAGTGCCGTTCACGACCGTGGTCCTCGGCCTCGACGAGGCCCGCCTCGGCGAGCACGCGGAGGTGACGACTGATCGCCGGCCGGCTGATCGGGTGGTCGGCCGTCAGGTCGACCACCCGCGCCGGACCGCGCGCCAGCCGTACGACCAGGCCCCGGCGTACCGGGTCACCGAGGGCTGCGAACGGGTCCACCGTCCTATTGGTAACTACTTCGTTACCAATTGTCAAGGCCCACCGCTCCCCCGTTCCCCGCTCGAGGCGTACCCGTGCGTCAGTGGGTACGGTCGGTGCGTGAACGAGACACGCACCGAGCACGACTCCATGGGCGAGGTCGAAGTGCCTCGCGACGCTCTTTGGCGGGCCCAGACCCAGCGCGCGATCGAGAACTTCCCGATCAGCGGCCTGACCCTGCAGCCCCGGCACGTGCAGGCGCTGGCCCACGTCAAGGCGGCCGCCGCGACCGCCAACGCCGCGCTCGGTGTCGTACGCCACGAGCAGGCGCAGGCCATCGTCACCGCCGCCGACGCCATCGTCGAGGGGACGCACGACGGCGAGTTCCCGATCGACGTCTTCCAGACCGGGTCGGGCACGAGCTCCAACATGAACGCCAACGAGGTCATCGCGACCCTGGCCGCGCAAGCCGGCGTCGAGGTCCACCCCAACGACCACGTCAATGCCTCGCAGAGCAGCAACGACACCTTTCCCACCAGCATCCACGTCGCCGCCACGCTCGCCGTCGTCGACGACCTGCTGCCCGCGCTCGACCGGCTCGCGACGTCGTTCGAGGCCAAGGCGGAGGAGTTCGCCGACACGGTGAAGTCCGGGCGCACCCACCTGATGGACGCCACGCCCGTGACGCTCGGGCAGGAGATGGGGGCGTACGCCGCCACCCTGCGCCTCGGCGTCGAGCGGCTGGAGGCCGTGCTGCCGCGCGTGCGCGAGCTCCCCCTGGGTGGCACCGCGGTCGGCACCGGGATCAACACCCCGGCCGCCTTCGCCGAGCGGGCGATCGCCGCGCTGTCGGAGCGCACCGGGCAGCCCTTCACCGAGGCGCGCGACCACTTCGAGGCGCAGGGCACCCGCGACTCGCTCGTCGAGCTGTCGGGCGTGCTGCGCACGGTCGCGACCGGCCTCACCAAGATCTGCAACGACCTGCGCTGGATGTCGTCGGGACCCACGACAGGGCTCGCCGAGATCCACCTGCCCGACCTGCAGCCGGGGTCGAGCATCATGCCCGGCAAGGTCAACCCGGTGCTGCCCGAGGCGACGCTGATGGTGTGCGCCCGGGTCGTCGGCAACGACGCGACGATCGCCTGGGCGGGCGCGTCCGGCAGCTTCGAGCTCAACGTGATGATGCCCGTCATGGCACACGCGCTGCTCGAGTCGATCCACGTGCTGTCCACCTCGACGGTGCTGCTCGCCGACCGGTGCGTGGACGGGATCACCGCCGACGCCGATCGGATGCGCCGCTACGCCGAGTCCTCCCCGTCGGTGGTCACCCCCCTCAACGCCCACATCGGCTACGAGCAGGCCGCCAGGGTCGCGAAGAAGGCGCTCGCCGACGGCGCGACCATCCGCGAGACGGTGTTGGCGATGGGCTACGTCGAGCGGGGCGACCTGACCGAGGAGCAGCTCGACGCCGCCCTCGACGTCGACTCCATGACAGGCCGGGCATGAGCGACATCGACAGCCCCGAGCACGTGCGCGCCCAGTACGCGACGGAGGACCGGCTCGAGACCCGGCGCTCGGTCTGGCACCCGACCGACGACGGCCGCGACCCCGCCGACGAGGCGTTCAAGGCCGTCGACCGCGCCATGACCGGTGACTCCCGGGTCCTGGAGGTGGGCTGTGGGACCGGGGTGATGGCGGAGCGGATCAACGCGCTGCCGGGCGTCACGCTGGTCGCGGTCGACCACTCCGAGCGCTTCGTCGAGCTGACCGCGGCCCGCGGTGTCGACGCCCGCCAGGCCGACATCTGCTACCTCCCCTTCGACGACGACACCTTCGACGTCGTCTACGCCGGCTGGATGCTCTACCACGTGCGCGACCTCGACCGGGCGCTCGCCGAGGTCCGTCGCGTGCTGCGCCCGGGCGGCACGTTCGTCGCCGTCACCAACGGCGACGACAGCCTCGCCGACCTGCGCCGCGAGGCCGGCGGTCGTCGGGTGGTGACGCGCTTCTCGAGCGAGAACGGCGAGTTCACGCTCGGGCGGCGCTTCAGCGACGTACGCCGCCAGGACCTCGAGACGCGGGCGGTGTTCGCCGACCACGCCGAGGCGCAGGCCTACCTCGACTCCTCCGACGAGGGCCTCGTGCTGCCACCCTTCGAGGGCTCACGGACCTACGCCGGGCACGTCACGGTCTTCGAGGCCCGCTGAGGAGAAGGGCCGACGGGCAGGGGCTGCCGATCGTCCGGAACGCGTCCTAGCCTCGGGACATGGGGCGATCGCCTGGGCGGAGTACGGCACGCCGGCCGAGCTGCCCGGCATCCACCACCGCAAGCAGTACGACGCCGAGAAGGACGCCGACCCGGACTACCGGATCACCTGCGTCTTCGTCGACCGCCGCCACCGGCGGCGCGGTGTCACGGAGCTCGCGATCCAGGGCGCCCTGGCACTCATCGCCGAGGCGGGAGGTGGCGTCGTGGAGTCCTACCCCCACGACCTCACGGACCAGACGAAGAAGATGTCCTCGTCCTTCCTCTACAACGGCACCCGAAGCCTCTACGAGCGCCTCGGCTTCGCCTACGTGCGCCCCAAGGGGTTGAAGAACTGCGTCATGCGAAAAGTCGTCGACGCCCATTGACCTGTATACCCCCTGGGGGTATGTTCTGACGCATGGAACACCAGACCGAGCACCCCACGGCCCAGGGCGAGCACCACCACATGGGCAGCACCAACGCGATGGCGATCTCCGCCACCCTCCACTGCCTCACCGGCTGTGCCATCGGCGAGATCCTGGGCCTGATGATCGGCACCGCCCTCGGGCTCGGCACCCTCGCCACGATCGCGATCGCCGTCGGCCTGGCGTTCCTGTTCGGCTATGCCCTGTCGACGCTGCCGCTGCTGCGGGCCGGCCTCGGCCTGGGCGCCGCCCTGACGGTCGTCCTGGCGGCCGACACGCTGTCGATCGCGACCATGGAGCTGGTCGACAACCTGGTGATGGCCGTGATCCCGGGCGCGATGGAGGCGGGGCTGGTCAACCCGGTCTTCTGGCTGTCGATGATGCTCGCGCTCACGGTTGCCTTCTTCGCGGCCTGGCCGGTCAACCGCCACCTCCTGGCGCGCGGCAAGGGCCACGCCCTGACCCACGGCTTCCACGGCGCCGAGCCGGAGGGGGCGCGGCGGTTCATCCCGGACCTCGCGACCTCGACGCTCGTCGCTGCCATCGTGGCGTTCATGCTGGGCGGCCTGGTCGTCTCGATCGCCGACGAGCTCGAGGCACCGCCCGAGACCGGCCATGCAGCCGCCGAGCGCTGATCAGGAGATCAGTACCAGCCGTTGCCCTGCTTGAAGCTCCAGGCGCTGCACGGGGTGCCGTAGGTGTCCTGGATGTACTCCAGGCCCCACCTGATCTGCGACTCGGCGGAGGTCATGTAGTCCGCCGGCAGGTCGTGGAGCTGCGTCAGCGCCTGCGGGATGCCGTACGCCGAC
The DNA here is from genome assembly GCF_947488025.1 of uncultured Nocardioides sp. Lineage (GTDB taxonomy): Bacteria > Actinomycetota > Actinomycetes > Propionibacteriales > Nocardioidaceae > Nocardioides. Next base: position 104,622 of record NZ_CANKYS010000003.1, read on the forward strand.
GAGGTCGGGTTGTCGGCGTCGACGCGCCAGTCCGACTCGCTGACGTAGAGCGAGTCGAGGCAGGAGAACTGGTCGGAGGAGAAGCCGTACGCCGGCAGCAGCGCGCGGGCGATGTCGCGCGGGTCGCCCTCGGACAGCTTCTCCGAACGCGTCACGGCCGAGCCGCCGGACATCTCGAGCGCGGTGGCCTTCGCCTTGTCGGTGCGCCGCGCTGAGCGCGACGCCACCTGCTGCGAGGACCGCTGCTCGTCGACGGCCGTGTCGGACGCCTCCGCGGCGGACTCGGAGGCGGTGGGCTCGGACGCGGTCGGGCCGCCCGGCGCGGTGGTGGCCACGTCCGCGGCGGCGGGGGCCAACGTGTCGGGATCGCTCGTGGCCAGCCCGCCGGTCACGCTCACACCGGTCACGGCGGCGGCGATGCCCGTCAGGGCGACGCCGGTGCGCAGGGCTCGACGGGGCGCGCGCGCAGCCTTGTGCTTGCCGGGCGCGCGGTGCTTCGGGGCGTACTTGTCGGACTTCGACACAGGAACTCACGGAGGGGTTGACGACAGGGGGTGTCGCGCCTGGTGGTGCACGACAGGCGCGGGTGTCGAGACGAGGACACGGTCCGGCCGGACGGGGCGGTGGTGCGGGGCTCCCGGCGTCCGGCCGACGACCGAGGTCACGAAACGATCACGGGCCACCTTGCATGAGGGTTCAACCACGTGCAAACCGAACGGCACAACTGACACCGCCCCTTGCGTCACACGGGTCACACCAGCTCACACCGGACCCACCCGTACCGAGGACGTGACCGCTGTAACGCCGGGTTGGTGGTTCTACCCACCGTGATGCATCGGGGTGGGTAGTCGCACCAACCCGGCGTTACAGCACTGGGTCGGACCGCGTAGCCGGTCGGTCAGAAGGTGACGTCCTCCAGCATCTCGGTCACGAGCGCGGCGATCGGCGAGCGCTCGGAGCGGGTGAGCGTCACGTGGGCGAAGAGCGGGTGGCCCTTGAGCTTCTCCACCACCGCGACGATGCCGTCGTGGCGCCCGACGCGGAGGTTGTCGCGCTGGGCCACGTCGTGGGTGAGCACGACCTTGGAGTTCGCGCCGATGCGCGAGAGGACGGTCAGCAGCACGTTGCGCTCGAGGGACTGGGCCTCGTCGACGATGACGAAGGCGTCGTGCAACGAACGGCCGCGGATGTGGGTCAGCGGCAGCACCTCGAGCATCCCGCGGTCCATCACCTCGTCGATGACGTCCTTGCCGGTCAGTGCGCCGAGCGTGTCGAACACCGCCTGGGCCCAGGGCGACATCTTCTCGTTCTCGGAGCCGGGCAGGTAGCCGAGCTCCTGGCCACCGACGGCGAAGAGCGGGCGGAAGACCACGACCTTCTTGTGCTGGCGACGCTCCATCACGGCCTCGAGGCCGGCACAGAGCGCCATGGCCGACTTGCCGGTGCCGGCGCGACCGCCGAGGGACACGATGCCGACCTCGGGGTCGAGCAGCATCTCCAGCGCCACCCGCTGCTCGGCGGACCGGCCGTGGATGCCGAAGGCGTCGCGGTCGCCGCGGACGAGGTGCACCCGCTTGTCGGCCCCCACGCGGCCCAGCGCCGTACCCCTGTCGGACAGCATGACGAGACCGTTGTGGCACGGCAGGTCGCGCGCCTCGGCGAGGTCGAGCACGCCGTCCTCGTAGAGCTCGTCGAGGTCGCTGGCGAGCACCTCGAGCTCGGCCATCCCGGTGTAGCCGGTGTCGGAGCTGCTGACGGCCTCGGCGCGGTACTCCTCCGCGTCCAGCCCGACGGCCGAGGCCTTGATCCGCAGCGGCAGGTCCTTGCTGACCAGGGTGACGCGGTGCCCCTCGTTGGCGAGGTTGCGGGCCACGGCCAGGATGCGGGTGTCGTTGTCGCCGAGGCGGAAGCCCGACGGCAGCGACTCGGGGTCGGTGTGGTTGAGCTCGACGCGGAGCGTGCCGCCCTCCGCGCCGACCGCGACGGGCTGGTCGAGGCGGCCGTGGACGACCCGCAGGTCGTCGAGGGCCCGCAGCGCGGAGCGGGCGAAGAACCCGAGCTCCGGGTGGTTGCGCTTGCCCTCGAGCTCGGTGATCACCACCACCGGGAGGACGACCTCGTGCTCGGCGAACCGCTTGATCGCGGCCGGGTCGGCGAGGAGGACGCTCGTGTCGAGGACGTACGTGCGGCGGCTGGCGCTGCTGGACGCTGCGGGCGGTGCGGAGCTGCTGGGTGAGGTCTTGCTGGCCACGACTAACCCCTTGCTGCGGGTCGGCGCGCGCACTCCTCGCCCGGCCCGATGTCATTCAACGGACCGGAGAGCTCCCATCTGAGTGCCCAAGGTTTCCTCCCGGTTCAGCAGGCTTCCCCACCTGCCGATACGGGCGAAAGTACGCCCGGCCGCACCCCGATCCGGGGCGACACGCCCGAACGCGAGGTGACGACGAGATGACGTCTGCGGGCAGCCGGGTCAGCCGCCGAAGCGGCGCTCACGCTCGGCGTACGCCCGGATCGCGCGCAGGAAGTCGACCCGGCGGAAGTCGGGCCACAGGGCCTCGCAGAAGTAGAACTCCGAGTTGGCCGACTGCCACAGCAGGAAGCCACCGAGGCGTTGCTCCCCCGACGTGCGGATCACCAGGTCCGGGTCGGGCTGGCCCTTGGTGTAGAGGTGCTCGGCGATGTGCTCGACGTCGATGATGTCGGCGAGCTCCTCCAGCGAGGTGCCCCTGGCGGCGTGGTCGGCGAGCAGGGCGCGTACGGCGTCGGCGATCTCGCGGCGACCGCCGTAGCCGACGGCGACGTTGACCAGCAGGCCGTCGATGTCGCGCGTGGCCTCCTCCGCAGCCTTGAGCCGCTCCGCGGTCTCGGTCGGCAGCAGGTCGAGCGCGCCGACGGGGTGGATCCGCCAGCGGCGGGCCTCGGCGAGCGACTCGACCGCGCCCTCGATGATCCTCAGCAGACCGGTGAGCTGCTCGGGCGGACGGTTGGTGAGGTTGTCGCTCGAGAGCAGCCACAGGGTGACGACCTCGACGCCCACCTCCTCGCACCAGCCGAGGAGCGGTCGGATGTTGTCGGCACCGGCCTGGTAGCCCTCCGCCGTGTTGAGCCCGACCGCCTTGGCCCAACGCCGGTTGCCGTCGAGCATCACCCCCACGTGCTGCGGGATCTGGTCGTGGGGCAGGAACTTCACCACCCGGGACTCGTAGGCCGGGTAGAGCACCCGTCGTACGGCGTCCTTCACGTTGACCATCCACCGATCGTAACGCCGCGACGCCGTGTGACCGGGCACTCGGGGCAGTCGGCTGCGCGCTTCACACCCGTCCGGGTATTTTCTTCGCATGGAGCCCCCAGCCACAACCCCTCGCGACCGTGTCGAGCACGCCGTCGAGCGCGCCGGCGAGGTGATGGCCGACAAGATGGCCGAGATCAAGCCCCACCTCCGCGGCTGGCTGCACGCCGCCACGGCCCCGATCGCGCTCGCCGCCGGCATCGTGCTGGTGGCGCTCTCCCCGACCGCGTCCACCCGCATCGGCTCGGCCGCCTTCGCGTTCTCGGCGTTGCTGGTCTTCACGGTCTCGGCGATCTACCACCGCGGCACCTGGTCGCCGCGCACCTGGGCGTTCCTGCGGCGCTTCGACCACGCCAACATCTTCGTGCTGATCGCCGGCACCTACACCCCCTACGCGCTGCTCTTCCTCGACGGCACCGCACGTACGACGCTGCTCGTCGTCGTGTGGGGCGCGGCGATCGCCGGCGTGGTGTTCCGGGTCTTCTGGACCGACGCGCCGCGCTGGCTCTACACGCCGATGTACATCGCCCTCGGCTGGGCGGCCGTCTTCTTCATCCCGCAGTTCATGGAGGGCGCCGACCGGTTCAGCAGCGGCATCGCGGTCACGACGCTGGTGCTCGTGGCGGTCGGTGGCGTGCTCTACACGCTCGGCGGCGTGGTCTACGGCCTCAAGCGCCCCAACCCCTCACCCCGCTGGTTCGGGTTCCACGAGGTGTTCCACTCGTTCACGATCCTCGCCTTCGCCGCCCACTACGTCGGCGTGTCGCTGGCGACCTACTCCCTGCGCTGAGCAGGTGAGGCTGCTCACGATCGGAAACGATCTGGCGGGGCGAGGCGTCGTACGGGGGAAGCCCTGTCCCCCACCCCCCGCCGAGAGATGCCTGACTCACCCACGGACCCGTCCGACCAGCCCGCCCGCCAGCCCTTCCTCGACCTGAGCCTCCCGCAGCTCGTCGCCGGCGCCACTGCCGCCGCGACGTCGGCGATCCTGATCAGCCGGCTCGACCTGCTCGGCACCGTGCTCGGTGCCGCCTTCGCCAGCGTGGTCTCCGCCATCGTCACCGCCGGCCTCGTGGGCGGGTGGCACCGCGTGCGGACGGTGCCGAGCCGGTTCCCGCGCAACGTCAACGGCATGGTGGTGACCGCCGTCGCCCTCGGACTGGTGGTCGTGGCCTCGCGGACGGGCCTCCAGCTCGTCACGCAGGACCTGCCGTCGGACACCTTCGCCGCGCGGTGGCTCGCGCAGATCGGCGTCAACCGAGGCTGAGCCCGGCGAACACCACGAGCGAGGCGGCCACGACGACGCCGCCCAGCGCCCACGCTGCGAGCGGTGCGCGGCGCGCCAGCCGCTCGAGGACGAGATAGGTCGCGGCGATGACGGCCAGGCCGACGGTCACGTGCAGGAGCACCGCCAGCATCACCCCGGCGATGGCGCCCGCCGCCCGGAGCCGTCCCCAGAGCAGGCTGAGCGCCAGCGGCAGCACGACGGCACCGGCGAACCCGCCCGCCAGCTCGGCCCACCACGGACGGTCACCCATCCACGGCACGTCGACGGCGCCCACCCACGACCGGTCGAACAGGTCGCTGGTCGCGCTCCAGCCGAGGTAGACGATCGAGGCGATCGTGAGGGCTGCGGCCACCCGGTAGGACCAGTGCTTCGCGCGCGACCACGGCACCGACCGGCCCACGAAGATCGTCGCGACGGTCACGGCGGACCAGACGATCCAGCGCCGGAGCACCCCCGTCCCGGTGTCGGCCATCGCGTCGCGGAAGACGCGGTCGGCCTCGACGCGGTCCACGACGTGCCCCTCGGTGGAGACGTACGACGTCGGGTCGCCGCGCCCCGCCACCAGCGCGTCGTGCAGCAGCGCGGCCGGCAGGTGCGCGCCGGTCTTGGGCACCAGCCACGTGAACAAGGCCGGCACCGAGGTCAGGTCGGTGCGGAAGTCGGCGCGCGAGGGCACGAGCAGCTCGCCGAGGTGCCGGTCGCGGTAGGCCAGCCGCCGCTCCAGCGCGAACGTCTCCACGCCCTCCTCGGTGTGCCGTTCGAGCACGATGCGGGGGTCGGAACCGGGGTCGGGGGGATCGCCCGCCCCCCCCGCGCTCGGCAGGGTGCCGCCGTCGTAGAACCGCCGCGGCTCCACCACCACCTGCCTGGCCATCGACCCCACGCGCTCCCGAGCCCTCATTCCCCCAGTCTGGCGCGGCCGACCGACAGCGTCACGCGCCATGAGCGACACCATGAAGGCAGTTCGCGGCTCCCGGAGGTCCGCCCACGCTCACGTCCGCCTGACGCTGCGCGAACTGCCTGCACCGTGCACCGGGCAGAGCCCCGATGCCCCGCCTAGGCTTCGTGCACCATGCGCATCCTCGTGACGTTCGTCGGCGGGCTCGGTCACCTGGCGCCGCTCCTCCCACTCGCCCGCGCGGCACGGGCAGCCGGCCACGAGGTCGCGATCGCCGGCTCCGGCGGCCTGGTCCCCCGCATCGAGGAGGCGGGTTTCCGTGCCTACGCCACGAGCGAGGCGCCGCACCACGGCGGAGCACCCGGCAGTCGCGACGTCGGGCCGCTCGAACCGGTCGACGCCCGGGCGACCGAGGTCGAGTTCGCCCAGAACTTCGCGTCGCGGGGCGCCCGACGGATGGCGAAGGCAGTGCCGCGTGCGATCGAGGACTTCCGGCCCGACGTCGTCGTCCGGGACGAGACCGACCTCGGCACGACGATCGCCGCGGAGCTGCTGGCCGTCCCGGTCGCCACCCACCTCGTGCTGGCCTCGGGCCTGCTGGTGCGGCCCGAGCTGGTCGCTCCCGAGCTCGACGCCGTACGAGCCGAGCACGGGCTGGCACCTGACCCCGACCTGACGCGGCTGACGTCGGGACTGGTGCTGTCCGACGCGGCTCCCTCCTTCCGCAGCCCGGAGTCGCCGTTGCAGGTGCACCCGACCTACTACCGGTCGACGGCGGCCGCCCGCCCGCGCCGCGGCACGGGCAGGAGACGCGTCTACGTCACGCTCGGCACCATCTTCAACAAGGGCTCGGGCGACCTCTTCGAGCGCTTGCTGGCCGGTCTCGGCGACCTCGACGTCGACGTGGTGGCCACGGTCGGTCGCGACCTCGACCCCGACGACCTCGGACCCCAGCCGCCGCACGTCCGGGTCGAACGGTTCGTGCCGCAGGCCGAGGTGCTGCCCGGCGTCGACCTGGTCGTCTCGCACGGCGGCTCGGGCAGCCTGATGGCCGCTCTGGCCCATGGGCTGCCCTCCCTGCTTCTCCCGCTCGGTGCCGACCAGCCCCACAACGCGATGCGGGCCGAGCAGCTCGGCGTCGCCGCGACGCTCGACGCCGCGACGTCGACCGCCGCGGTGGTCGCGCGGCAGGCGCGAGCGGTCCTGGCCGACGCGACGATGCTCCGACGCGCCAGGGAGGTCGCAGCCGAGATGCACGCCCTTCCTGACGTGGACGCCGCCGTCGCTGCCGTCGTGGAGGCAGCCGGTGCCGACCACGGACCGGGCCGCGGACCGGCGTCGGTGCCGCGGGGTGACGCGCCCTAGGGTGCGCCCATGACCACCGCGCGGACCGTCCCCGTCACCACCGAGATGGACGGTGACGAGCTGGACGCGCTCGACGCCTGGCACCTCGCGCGCCAGCACGGCCTGCGGAAGATCGTGGTCGAGTCGTTCGTACGGTTCCGCTACGGCGACGGGTTCACCAACTCGCGTGCCCTCGCGCTGCAGGCGTGCCTCGCCGTGGTCCCGTTCCTCCTCGCCCTGACCGGACTGGCCTCCGACATCGACCAGGAGCGCCCGGCCGCGGTCGTGGCCCACGTCGTCGACTCGCTCTCCCCCGGCTCCGGCGACGGCGACGCGCTCAGCTCGGCCGTCGACGAGTCGGACGCCTCCGAGGCGGCCGGTGAGATCGCCCTCGTCCTGGGCCTGGGCTTCGCGCTGGTCTCGATGACCACGGCGATGGCGCAGGTCGAGCGCGGCGCCAACCGCATCTACGGCATCCGCCGCGACCGCAAGGCGCTCCACAAGTACGGCCGGGCGGCAGTGCTGACGGCGGTTCTCGCCGGCCCGGTCGGCGTCGGGTTCGTGATGATCGTCGGCGGCGGAGCCCTCGGCGAGGCGATGGCGGAGAACTACGGCTGGTCCGACAGCGCGGTCGACTGGTGGAACGGCCTGCGCTGGCCGATCGGCATCGCACTGCTCGTCTTCGCGATCGCCGTGCTGCTCGACCACGCGCCGCGGCGCCGGCAGCCGGCGCTGTCCTGGCTCGCGCTCGGCTCGGGCATCGCCGTGGTGCTCAGCGCGATGGCCACCGCCGGGTTGGCGGCGTACGTCTCGTTCAGCGGGTCGTTCGGCACCGTCTACGGCCCCCTGGCCGGCATCTTCGCCCTGCTGCTCTGGGCGCTGCTCTCGTCGATCGCCTTCTTCTACGGCACCGCCGTGTGCGCCCAGCTCGAGGCGCTGAGGGCGGGCCAGGTCGAGCCGTCGTACGACGACCCCGGTCGCCCGCACGCGCGCACCGTGGGGGACCAGGTCAGCCCTTCGTCGAACCCAGGGTGAGGCCCGAGACGAACTGCTTCTGCAGCGCGAAGAACACCACCAGCACCGGCAGCGCCACGATGATCGAGCCCGCCGCGACGAGGTTGGTGTCGGTGAAGAACTGACCGCGCAGGTTGTTGAGCGCCGAGGTCACCGGCAGCTTGTTGCCCTGCTGGATGAGCACCGTCGCCCAGAAGAACTCGTTGTAGATCCAGGTGACCTGCAGCGTCGCGAGGGCGGCCAGCGCGGGACGGACGAGCGGCATGGTGAGCTGCCAGTACTGGCGCCACACGCTGGCGCCGTCGAGCTCGGCCGACTCGTAGATCTCGTGCGGCAGCGTCTTCATGTAGTTGCTCAGCACGAACGTGCAGAAGCCCATCTGGAACGCGGTGTTGACCAGGATCAGCGACCAGAAGCTGTTGAGCATCGAGCCTGAGTCGCTCATGAACAGCGGCAGCGGGATCTCGCGGAACATCCGAAACACCGGGATCAGCAGGGCCTGCGGCGGCAGCAGGTTGGCGGCGAGGAAGACGCCCAGCATGGTGAGGTTGAAGCGGTAGCTGAACCGGGCGAGGACGAACGCCACCATCGACGACAACCAGAGCGTGAGCAGCACGGCCGGGACGGTGACGAGGAGCGAGTTCCTCATGTGGAGCCCGAAGTTGCCGCGCGTCCAGGCCTCCTCGTAGTTGGCCGTGGTCCAGCCGCCGAAGGACAGGTAGCCGTTGGCCTGCGTGTAGTCGTAGTCGCGGAAGGAGTTGATCAACGCCCACACCAGCGGGAACAGCCAGGCGAGGGCGAGGAGGGCCATGATGATGGTCGCGACGGCTCCGCGACGACGGCTCAGCACGCCACCCTCGGCACGCGGCGGAGGGACGGCCTTGCTCGCCGGTGTCGTGGCCACCGGTGCCTGGGTGCTCATCCTCGACGCTCCTCACGGAAGACGTTGCGCAGGTAGATGGTGATGAAGACCGACGAGATGAGCATCATGATCACCGCGAGCGCGGATCCGAAGCCGTACCTCGTCGCCTCCCCGATGACGTTCTGCGCGACCAGGGCGCCGATGACCTCCAGGCCGTTGCGGCCCTTGTTGATCACCCAGACGAGGTCGAAGGCACGCAGCGACTCGATGACGACGATGACGATCACGACCATGTTGATCGGCCGCATGACCGGGAAGATCACGTGGAAGAACGTCTTCACCTCCCCCGCGCCGTCGACCGCCGCAGCCTCGCGCAGGCTCGCGTCGACACCCTTCAGGCCGGCCAGGTAGATCAGCATGATGTAGCCGGTGTGGCGCCAGGCGGTTGCGACGAGGACCGCCCAGAGGTTGATGTCCGGGTCGCCGTACCAGTCGATCTGCGTGCCGAACACGTCGTTGATCAGGCCCTGGTCGCGGGAGTAGAAGAGCTGCCAGATGAAGCCGATCAGCGCCAGTGACAGCACGACCGGCATGTAGAAGGCGGTCTGGTAGAAGCGGCTGCCGCGCATCTCCCGGTCCAGGACGACCGCGAGCAGCATGCCCAGGACCGTCGGGAAGAGGAACAGGAAGCCCAGCCAGATCAGGTTGTGCTGGATCGCCGGCCAGAACGGCGGGTAGATCGTGACGATGTCCTCGTAGTTCTGGAAGCCGACCCACTCGATGGTGTCGAGGTCGCCGAAGCCGTTCCACTTGCCGAAGGACAGCACGACCGAGCCCAGCGCCGGCACCCAGACCAGCCAGAGCACGAGGGCCAGCGGGACGGTCACCATCGTGATGACCACCAGGCGGTCGCGCCCGGAGAGCTTCTTCTCCCGGCCCTGGGGTGGGGCCGTCGCCCGGGGAACGGCCCCTGTGGGCGTCGGCGCCTCGTCGATGTGTGTCATGGGCTCAGCTGAAGATGGAGTCGGCCTGCTCCTGGATGCTGGCCGTGATGCCGTCGATGTCGTCAGGGTTCTTCAGGAAGTCCTGGATCGACGGGATCATCACCGTGTTGGCGAAGTCGGCGTTGGTGTCGCGGTCCATGAACTGGGCGATGTTGGCTGCGGCGCTCACGACCTCGACCGACTTCTTCTGCAGGTCGCTGTAGGTCGACGTGCTGGCGCCCGAGTTGGCGGCGATGAACGGCGCGTCGGCGGCATTGTTGCCCGCGTCGGCGGCCGCTGCGCTGCCGAGCCACTTCGCCATCGCCTTGCCGGCATCCGGGTTCTGCCCGGCAGCCGCCACGCAGAAGCCGTCGATCGGGGCGTCGAGGGAGTCGGCCGGGATCGACGAGTCGAGCTGGGGGAAGGTGAAGAAGTCGAGGTCCTCGCCGCTCTCGCCGAGGGCGTCCACGACGAAGGTGCCGAGGAGGTACATGCCGCACTCGCCCTTGTTCATGGCGGTCGCCGCCTCCTGCCACGTGCGGCCCAGCGGGTCGGCCTGGTGGTAGGGCAGCAGCTGGCGCCAGGTGTCGAAGACGAGCTTGACCTCGTCGCCGTCCCACGCCTCCTCACCGGCCATCAGGCTCATGTGGAAGTCGAAGCCGTTGAGGCGCATGTTGAGGATGTCGAAGGTGCCCATGGCGGGCCACCCGTCCTTGTCGCCGAAGGCGAAGGGAGTGATCCCCTTGCCCTGCATGTCGTCCATGAGGGCCATGAAGTCGTCGTTGGTCTCCGGCGGGGCCCACCCGTTGTCCTCGAAGACCGACTTGCGGTAGAAGACCGCCCACGGGTAGTAGCTGATCGGCACGAAGTACTGCTTGCCGTCGGGGGCAGTCGCCGCCTCCTTGAACGAGTCGCCGAGGCCGTCGATGGGCCACTGGTCGCTCAGGTCGGTGATCAGGCCGTTCTCGGCGAACTGCGCCATCCGGAAGCCGGCGAACCAGGTGAACACGTCGTCGGGCGTGCCCTGGAGGTAGGTGTTGATGCTCTCCTGGAAGGTGTTGTGGTCGACGGCGTTGAGCGAGACCTCGGTGCCGCTCTCCTTGGCATAGGCGTCGGCGATCGCCGCGAGTCGGTCGTACGCCGCGCCCGATCCCTCGGCCTCGTTGATGCCGAACTTCACCGACGCCCCGTCTCCGGTGGCCGGGCCCGAGTCGTCGCCCCCGCAGGCGGCGAGCAGGTTCGCCCCGCCGACGGCGAGGCCACTGAGCGCCAGACCACCCAGCACGGAGCGGCGCGAGGCGGCCATGGTGGTGAGCGCCGAGCGGGGGATGGCGCTGGAACGGGACAGTGACACGACGGCCTCCTGGGTAAGGCTTGGGCAGCCTGGGACAAAACCAAACAGGGATGCACAGCATGTGACGGCTGCCACAGCCCCGTCAACCCCTTTGGGCGGTCGACACGAACCAGATCAAACATTTCCGAACCCAAATCCTCGTTGAAGCGTTGACTTTCCACTGTGAGGGTGGACACAGTTGGCCGCATGCCGACCTCCCTGCCTGCGCTGGCCTTCGGCGGCGACTACAACCCCGAGCAGTGGCCGGCCGCGGCCCACCGCGAGGATCGTGACCTGATGCGCGAGGCCGGCGTCGACCTCGTCACGCTCGCGGTCTTCTCGTGGGCGTGGATCCAGCCGCGACCCGACGCGTGGGAGTTCGGCTGGCTCGACGAGCAGATGGACGACCTCCACGCGGCGGGCATCGCGGTCGACCTCGCCACGGCCACCGCCTCCCCTCCCCCGTGGCTGACCCACCGCCATCCCGAGATGCTGCCGGTGACCCAGGACGGGCGCACGCTGTGGCCGGGCGGGCGACAGTCGTTCTGCCCCAGCTCGCCGGTCTACCGGGAGCACGCCCTCGAGCTCTGCACCCGGATGGCCGAGCGCTACCGCGACCACCCGGCGCTCGCCCTGTGGCACGTGTCCAACGAGCTGGGCTGCCACAACGCCCGTTGCTACTGCGACACCAGCGCGTCGGCGTTCCGCTCGTGGCTGCGCCGCCGCTACGACGACGACGTGGCCCGCCTGAACGACGCCTGGGGCACCGCGTTCTGGTCCCAGCGCTACGACGACTTCGCGCAGGTGCTGCCGCCGCGCGTGGCACCGACCCACGCCAACCCCACCCAGCAGCTCGACTTCGCGCGCTTCTCCTCCGACCAGCTGCTCGACAACTTCGTGGTCGAGCGCGACGTACTTCACACGCTGTCTCCCGGCGTGCCGGTGACCACCAACTTCATGGTGATGCGCCAGACACCCGAGATGGACTACCTGCGCTGGGGCCGTGAGCTCGACGTCGTCTCCAACGACCACTACCTGATCGGCGCCGAGGACGGCGGCCACCGCGAGCTGGCGTTCAGCGCCGACCTCACCCGCGGCACGGCGGACGGCCGCCCGTGGCTGTTGATGGAGCACTCGACGAGCGCGGTCAACTGGCAGCCGCGCAACCGGGCGAAGCGCCCCGGCGAGATGATCCGCAACAGCCTGTCGCACGTCGCGCACGGCGCCGACGCGGTGCTGTTCTTCCAGTGGCGCGCCTCGCGTGCGGGCGCGGAGAAGTTCCACTCCGGGCTCCTCCCCCACGCCGGCACCGACACCCGCCAGTGGCGCGAGGTGGTCGAGCTGTCGCGGGTGCTCGACGCCGCCGAGGAGGCCGCCGGCAGCACCGCGCGCAACGACGCAGCGATCCTCTTCGACTACGAGGCCTGGTGGGGCTGCGAGCTCGACTCCCACCCCAGCATCGACGTCCGCTACCGCGACCGGGCCGAGGACCTCCACCGGTCGCTGTCGGCCCGGGGCGTGGGCGTCGACGTGGTCCACCCCTCCACCGACCTGTCGTCCTACCGGCTCGTCGTGGTGCCCACCCTCTACCTCGTCGACGACGCCACCGTCGCCGCCCTCACCGCGGCCGCGGAGGGCGGGGCGACGGTGGTGATCACCTACTTCAGCGGGATCGTCGACGAGCACGACCACGTACGCCTCGGTGGCTACCCCGGCGCGTTCCGCGACCTGCTCGGCGTCCGCACCACCGAGTTCCTCCCGCTGCTGACCGGCCAGTCGGTCCAGGTCGACGGGCTCGGCAGCGGCCCGGTCACCGCCGACACCTGGGCCGAGGACCTCGAGCTCGCCGGCGCCGAAGCGGTGGCGTCGTACGTCGACGGGCCGGCCGCGGGGCTCCCCGCCGTCACCCGACGGGAGGTCGGCGCAGGCACCGCGTGGTACGTCGCGACGCGCCTCGACGCCGGCGGCACCGACGGGCTCGTCGAGCGCCTGCTCGCCGAGACCGGTCTCGCGACGCTGCCCGGTGCCTCCGACCTCGTCGAGGTCACGCGGCGCGTGGGCCACGACGCGAGCTGGGTGTTCGTGATCAACCACGGGGAGGCACCCGCCCCGGTCGACGTGCACGGCGTCGAGCTGGTCACCGGTCGCGACGTCGCCGGGGACCTGCAGGTGCCGCCCGGCGGCGTGGCCGTGGTGCGGGAGTCCGCCCGACCGGCCGGGAGGGACGACTGATGCTCGCCGCCCAGCGCCGCGGGCGCATCCTCGCCGAGCTGAGTCGCGACGGGACGGTGCGCGTGACCGACCTCGTCGACCTGCTCGGCGTCTCCGACATGACCGTACGGCGCGACCTCGTCGCCCTGCACCGCGACGGCCTGCTCGAGAAGGTCCACGGCGGCGCGCTCGCGGTGGCCGAGCCGTCGGCGTCCGAGCCGGGCTTCGCCGCCAAGTCGGTGCAGCGCCGGCGCGAGAAGGAGGCGATCGCCGCCGCCGCCGCCGGGCTGGTGCACACCGGGATGGCCATCGCCGTCTCGGCCGGCACCACCACCCACGCCCTCACCGAGCACCTCGCCCGGATCCCCAACCTCACCGTCGTCACCAACTCGGTGTGGGTCGCCGACGTGCTGCATCGCACCGGCGACGCCACCACCTCGGTGCTCCTCACCGGCGGTCTGCGGACGCCGTCCGACGCCCTCGTGGGTCCGGTCGCGGTGTCGTCGCTGCGGAGCCTCCACGTCGACGCCTTCTTCATGGGGGTCCACGGCATGGACGTGCGGGCCGGCTTCAGCACCCCCAACCTGCTGGAGTCGGAGACCAACCGCGCGATGATCGAGCGCTCGCGACGCCTGATCGTGTGCGCCGACTCGAGCAAGTGGGGCGTCGTGGGCCTCAGCAGCATGGCCGGGTTGTCGGAGGCAGCGGTGCTGGTGACCGACTCCGGGCTCTCCGCCCAGGCGAGCGGCGCCCTCGCCGACCACGTCGGCGAGCTCGTCGTGGTGGACCCGCTCGACGGCGACGACGACCTCGAGATGGCAGGCGACGCATGAGCACCCCCGTGAGCAACGACCCCGTCCACCTGACCAACGACGGCGTCAGCCTCGTGCTGACCCGGGACGACCGGGGCATCCCGCGCATCGTGCACTGGGGCGCCGCACTCGGCGACCTCGGCGCGGCCGACCTGACCGGGCTGACCACGGCCCGGCGCCCCGGCGCCTCGCACTCGGCGTTCGACGGGCCGCGCGCGACGGGCCTGGTGCCCGACCCCACGCGCGGCTACGCCGGTACGCCGGCCCTGTCCGGCCACCGCATCGGCGGCAGCGCGCGCGCGGCGACCCCAAGCCTCGTGGCCTGGGAGCTGCACGGCGACGGCGACGCCAGCATCTCCTGCACGTCGAACGACGACGAGGCGGGCTGGTCCGTCCGGGTCGGGCTGTCGCTCGACGACGCCGGCCTGCTGCACGCGCGGACGTCGGTGACCAACACCGCCGACGGCGACCTCCACCTCGCCTCCGTCCTGACCGCCCTGCCCGTCGGCGCGCACGCCACCGAGCTGCTCGACCTGACCGGCCGGTGGTGCAAGGAGCGCACTCCCCAGCGGCACCCCTGGGTCCAGGGCACCCACCGACGCGACGCCCGCCACGGCCGTACCGGTCACGACGCCACGCTGGTGATGGTCGCCGGGACCCCAGGGTTCACCTTCGGCACCGGCGAGGTGTGGGCCCTGCACACTGCGTGGAGCGGCAACCACACCCACTACGCGGAGCGCACGCCCGAGGGCGAGTGCCTGCTCGGCGGGGGTGAGCTGCTCGGCCCCGGCGAGGTCGTCCTGGCCCCTGGTGAGACGTACGACGGGCCCCGGGTGCTCGGCTCCTGGTCGGGACGCGGCCTCGACGCGATGAGCCACCGGTTCCACGCCCACCTCCGCGCGCTCACCCCGCGGGCCCGCACCGAGCGGCCGGTCATCGCCAACTCGTGGGAGGCGGTCTACTTCGACCACTCCCTCGAGCGGCTCTCCGAGCTCGCCGACGCCGCGGCAGCCGTCGGGGTCGAGCGCTTCGTCCTCGACGACGGCTGGTTCCTCGGCCGCCGCGACGACACCGCCGGCCTCGGCGACTGGACGGTCGACCCCGACGTCTGGCCGCAGGGACTGGGCCCGCTCGTCGAGCACGTGAAGAGCCGCGGGATGGAGTTCGGCCTGTGGGTGGAGCCGGAGATGGTCAACCTCGACTCCGAGACCGCGCGCCGCCACCCCGAGCGCGTGCTGCGCGGCCGGGCCGCCGCCCCGCCGGAGTGGCGCCAGCAGCAGGTGCTCGACCTGCAGGACCCCGACGCGTACGACGATCTGCGCGCCGCCCTCCTCGCGCTGCTCGACGAGCTCGACATCGCCTACCTCAAGTGGGACCACAACCGCGACCTCACCGATGCCGTCCACGACGGCCACCCGGCCGTGCACGGGCAGACGCGGGCGTTCTACCGGCTGCTCGACGAGCTGCGAGAGGCGCACCGCGGGCTCGAGATCGAGTCGTGCGCCTCGGGCGGCGGACGCGTGGACGCCGAGGTGCTCGCCCGCACGGAACGCATCTGGCCCAGCGACACCATCGACGCCCTCGAGCGCCAGCACCTCCAGCGCTGGACCTCCCTGCTGGTGCCGCCGGAGCTGATCGGCTCGCACGTCGGCGGACCGACGGCGCACACCACCGGACGTACGCACACCCTGCGCTACCGCGCCGCGACCGCCCTGCTGCACTGGTTCGGCATCGAGTGGGACGTCTCGCGCCTCGACGAGGCCACCCTCGCCGAGCTGCGCGAGTGGATCGAGCTGCACAAGCGCGTCCGGCCGCTCATCGGCACCGGCACCCTGGTGCACCCCGACCACCCCGACCCCGCGGTCCTGGTGACCGGCATCGTGGCCGAGGACCGCTCGGAGGCGTGGTACGTCGTCGCGACCGTGGCCGCGACCTCGACCCAGCACCCGGCGCCCCTCAGGCTCACCGGCCTCGACCCGGACCGTCGCTACCGGCTCACCGAGGAGGTGCCGCGTGGTGTGGGCGCCGACCTGTCCGGCGGCTGGTCCGCCGACGGCGCCGAGCTGGGCGGCCGCGTGCTGGCTGCCTCGGGGATCGCGCTGCCGGTCATGCACCCGGAGGAGTCCCGCGTGCTCCACCTGGTGGCCATGGGCTGAGGGCACCTCCCGAGGCCTACCCTGCTGGGCATGGACGCACACGCCTGGGACGAGCGCTACGCCGCCAGCGAGCTGGTCTGGTCGCGCGAGCCCAACCAGTTCGTGGCCGCCGAGCTCACCGACCTGCCTCCGGGCACCGCGGTGGACCTCGCGGCCGGGGAGGGTCGCAACGCCATCTGGCTCGCCTCGCGCGGCTGGTCGGCGACAGCGGTGGACTTCTCGCAGGTCGCCCTCGACAAGGGCGCGCGGCTGGCCGCGGACGATCCTCGGGGCCTGGACGTGACCTGGGTGCGTGCCGACGCGACGACGTGGCGACCACCCGCGCCGGTCGACCTCGTCGTGGTCGCCTACCTGCAGGTGCCGGCCGCGGACCGACGCCGCGCGGTCCGCAACGCGGTCGAGATGCTGCGTCCGGGTGGGACGTTCCTGCTGGTCGCCCACGACGCGACCAACCTCACCGAGGGGACCGGCGGTCCGCAGGACCCCGAGGTGCTGATGTCCGCCGACGACGTCGTCGGCGACCTGGCCGACCTCGGCGTCGACGTGGTGCGTGCCGAGCGTGTCGCCCGCGAGGTCACCGCGGACGACGGCCACGGCGGTGAGCAGCGGCGTACGGCCTGGGACTGCCTGGTCCGCCTGGTCAGGCGCTGAGCCCGCACCCGGGACGTACGACGGCCCGCCCTCCGGTGGGAGGACGGGCCGTCGGGAACTACGTGGTGCGGATCAGCGCTTCAGGCGGACCTTCACTCGCTGGGTGCTGCCGTCCTCGAAGCGGACGACCAGCACCGCCTTGACCGACTTCTTGTCACCGAGCAGCTTGCGAGCCTGCTTGGTGAGCTTGATCGTCACCGTGTCCTTGTCGCGGGCGTCGAGGTCGAAGGAACCTGCGCCGAGGCGCTTGCCGAGCTTGCCCTTCTTCCCCTTCTTGCCCATCTCACGGAGCACGACCTTGCCCTCGCAGTCCACCCGACCGCAACGGAGCGTGAGCTTCGCCTTGCGTCGGTTGGCCGTCGCGTCGACCTTTCCGCCCTTCGCCACGCCCACCGCGGGGGTGTCGACCGGCGGCACCGGCGGCACCGGCGGGCCGGGCGGGGTCGTCGGCGGGCCAGGCGGGGTGGTCGGCGGACCGGGCGGGGTCGTCGGCGGACCCGGCGGGGTCGTCGGCGCCTCCACCACCTTCAGCTGAGCAGTGCCCTGACCCGGGTCGGTGGCCACGTCGCCGGCATAGTCAGCCACCAGCTCCACGGTCCCCGCCGCCTCGAACGGGCCGACCTCGAAGGTCGCCTTCCCGTCCTCGAGCTCCACCGCGGGCAGGTCGGTGCCGTCGACCGACAGCACCACCTCACCCGTCGGCGCCGCCTCAGCAGCCGAACCGACCTCGACCACGACCTGCGCAGTCTCACCCGTCTCGACCTGCTCCGGAGCGGTGACGGTCACCTCGGCCGGCACGTTCTCCGGGTCGGCGAGCTCCTTGACCTGGACGTCGCGGTAGAAGACGTTCTCGCCGCCGCCGTGGGCCTGCAGCCCGATGTAGCTGGGCCACTTCAGCCGGTTGTCGTCGGTGCTGGTGAAGTCGTTGACCAGCTCGTCGTTGAGGAAGACGCGGATCCGCTTGCCCTCGACCCGGATCTCGTAGTGGTTCCACTCCCCGACCGGGTTGAGGGCCGCGTCGCGGGCCTCGAGGTCGGCCGACTGGAAGTTGTAGACCGCGCCGGTGGTGCTGTCGGGGTCGTCCGTGGCGTCGATCTGGATCTCGTAGCCGTTGTCGACCGCGACCCACGGGTCGTTGCCCGGGTCAGGGAAGCCGACGAAGACGCCACCGTTGTCATCCTTGGTGAGCTTCCAGTCCAGCTGCAGGGAGTAGTCGCCCTCCAGCGGCTGGGAGTGCCACAGCAGGCCGAGGCCGCCGTGCGTCATGAGGCTGCAGTCGGCCTCGCGGGTGAACAGGCCGGGGCCGGCCATGTTCCAGTCCTCGAGGCTCTCGGCAGTGCCGTCGAACAGCGTCCGGTAGCCCGGGTCGGCCGTGGTGGCCTCGCAGGTGTCGGGCTCGATGACCGGGTCGCCGCTCACGCGGAACCAGTCGAACGCGCCGACCTGGCTGCCGGTGCCGTTGTAGGCGGCGACGCCGATCTTGGGCTCGACCAGACCGGTGGCGGGGTAGCCCGCCCCCATCGAGGTCCACGTCTCACCCTGGTCGACCGACCAGCGGCCCTGGATCGCGGTGCCGGTCGAGACCATCTGCAGCTGCAGGTCGTCGGGAGCGGCCCCCTCGGGCAGGTCGGCGTTGGTGTAGACCATCTCGCCGTTGATCCGGCGACCCAGCTCGAGCACCCAGTTGCCCTCGGGCCGCTCCATCGCCACGAACTTGGCGTAGTTGCTGGAGTCGGTCCACGCGACCAGACCACCCTGGAGGTAGTCGTCGGTGCCGGTCATCGTGAGCTGCGTGGTGGCGGCCCAGGGGCCCTCGGCGGGCGAGTCCTGGAGGACCATGTTCTTCGCGTCGACCGCACCACCCGACAGGTCGCCGGCCTGGGCGTTGATGCGCAGCTGGCCGTCCGCCACCGCGACGCCGTTGGACGTCTTGTTGAGGATCGTGCTCCAGCGGCAGGTGTCGAGCGCGTCACCGACGAACTCGTCGTCCGCGGTCGGCGTCTCGCCCGGCGCACAGGCCGAGCGGTCCCCGAGGTCGAGGTAGTCGAGGTTGACGTTGCCGTTGTCACCCGCGTCACGGGCGATCTTGATGACATTGGCCCCAGCCTCGAGCTCGACCTGGTCCTGGATCGAGAGCCAGGTCTTCCACGAGTCGGCCGGCGGCAGCGCCAGCTTCTTGACGAAGACGTCGTTGACGTAGAGCGACATCGCCTTGGTCTGGTTCGCCTGCGGGTTGGGACCGTTGGCGTAGCCGAGCGTGATCGCGTGGAACCCGGCCTCTGCCGTGGTCACGTCGAAGGTCACCGCGGTGCCGTCGTTCTCGAAGCCGCCGACGTAACCGGTGCCGCTGTATCCGGCGTGCTCGGTCTGCACGCGGTTGCCCTCACCGGTGATCGTGCCGTCCTCGGCCTCGGTGCGACCCGCGGTCGGGTCGACGAGCTTGACGTGGTCGAGGTTGACGTTGCCGTCGTCGCCCTGCTCGTAGACGATCTCGACGCGGGTGGCACCGGCTGGCAGCGTGACGGGGACGGTGAACGTGCCCCACGTCTTCCAGTCGGCGAACGGCGGCAGCTCGATCTGCTGGCGCTCCTCACCGATGTAGAGGCTCATCTTCTTGGTCTGGTCGGGCTGCGGGTTCGGGCCGTTGGCGTAGCGGATCTGCAGGTCGTACGACCCGGCCTTCGGCGCGACCACCTCGACGGTGGTGCCCGAGCCGACGGTCTGGATGCCGTCGACGAAGCCGGAGCCGGTGTAGCCGGCGTGCTCGGTGTCGATGCCGGCGGTGCCGGTCAGCTCACCGTCCTCGAGCTCATAGATCCCGTCCGGAGCGGGCTCCGGGTCCTCGGCGACGTAGCCGGGGTAGCTGTTGAGGGTGTACCACGCCTCGGTGCTCCACAGCGTCTCGTTCGAGGCGGACTCGAACGGGCGCGGGGAGCGCACGTGGACGACCCGGTCGGGCTTCATGCCGTCGATCTGGAGGGTGACCGTACGGCCGTCCTCGCTGGCCGTCGCGCTGGCGACCGTGAGACTCTCCTCGTCGAGCTTGGGGCCGCCGTACTGCGCGGTCGCGCGGTAGCGCCACTGCTCGACCTGGTACTTGGACGCGAGGTCCTCCAGCGTCGCAGCCGACAGCGGCTGCGTGTAGGTGATCTCGAAGCCGCCCTCGACGACGTCCATCGACGCCATGTCGAACGGGGTCTCGCCGGTGAGGTCCAGCTTCTGCAGGCCGAAGCGGAGCTTGCCCGTCTGGCCCCAGTTGCCGCCGGCGCCGAGGCCACCGACGATCAGCGAGCCGTCGGGACCGGCGAGGACGCGGCTGACGCCTGCCTCGAGGCCCTGGGTCATCCGGAAGAGCGCGCCCTGCTTGGCGCCGTCGACCTCTTCGAGGTCGGCGCGCTGCAGGCCGCCGTAGGTCACGTCGCCGATGAACAGCTGGCCCGCGTAGGGACCCTCCTCGACGACGATCGGGGTGCTCGGGGAGTTGGCGATCTCGTTCTGCGGCATCCACAGCACCGGCTTGGTCACCGGCTCGTCGTCGAAGCGGCCCGGGGTGCCGTCGGGCTCGGTGGTGAAGTGGTTGTAGAACTCGCCGGGCTTGATCTCGATGAGCTTGTTGGCCGGCAGCCACCCGCCCTGGTTGTCGGTCACGAAGATCTCGCCCTCGGGACCCCAGCCCATGCCGTGGGGAGTGCGCAGACCACCGGCGATGTACTCGATCTCGCCGGTCTCCTTGTCGATGGAGATGTGCGTGCCGCGGTCGGGACTGCCCTGCGGCACGGTGGTGGCGCCGCCGAGGTTGATCGAGACCGACAGGTTCACGTAGAACTTGCCGTCCCGGTAGAGCATGCCGAAGCCGAACTCGTGGAAGTTCCCGTCGAACGGGTACTTCGCGATCTCCTCCTGGCTCTGGAACACGCCCTGGGCGTCCTCACCGGTCAGCTTGATCAGCCCGGTCTTCTCGGAGATGTAGATCTCGCCGTCGACCACCTTGATGCCCTGGGGCTCCTTGAGGCCGCTGGCGATCCTGGTGCGGGTGACGTCCGCGGGCGACGCCGCGTCCTTCACGCCGCTGAGGCGGTGGAGCTCGCCGAGCTCGACGTTGCCCTGGTCGTTGCCGTTGCCGCCCCAGGTGAGGACGAGCAGGTCGTCGCCGTCCCACTCCAGGCCGGTGACCTGCGGCTCGAAGCCGTCGGGACGCAGGTCGACGAGGTCGTAGGCCGGGTTGACGGAGTCGAGCTGCAGCCCGTCGCCGGCCGAGTCCTCCTGACCCTCGCACTGCTTGAAGCCGGGCGCTGTCACGCGCGTGACGTCGGCCTCGGTGCTGAGCGCGGAGGTCGGGACGACCGAGAAGGAGGTCGCGCCGGGCGGCATCCACTGCAGCAGGAGACGCTCGCCGCCACCGGCCTCGAAGTAGTCGACGCGGAGGTCGTGGACCTCGCCGGCGGTCAGCGTGACGCTGCCCTCCTGCGCCTCGGTGCCGTGCAGGCCGTCGTTGTCCACGACGACCTGGTCGTCGACCGTCAGGCGCGAGCCGTCGTCGCTGGTGAGCCGGAACTGGTAGGTGCCGGTGGCCTCCACGCTGAGGTTGGCCAGCGCCTCGACGACGAAGTTGTCCTGGAGACCGCCGAAGTCGTCCGGCGCGTCCCAGTCGATGACCTGCTTGAGCTGGTCGACGTTGGGAGTCTGCCCCGCCTTCAGCGTGCAGAGCTCCGAGATGCCCTGGCCGAGCTGGAAGGCCCGCATCGTGAGGCCGGGCTCGTCACCGGCGGGGACCGCGGACGCGCTGGGCGCCACGGCGGCGAGGCTGGCGGCCACTACGGTGGCCAGCACCGCCGCGCCCATGCGGGACCTGCGGCGAGACCGCGCGTCGCCTGCGCGCGGTCGGGGGTTGGACAAGGACTTCGACACCTGAACCTCCTGGTGACCCGACGGCAGGGACGCGCGCCGGGGGTGATGTGACGCCACTCACCCTAGGTCGCATCCGCCAGTTTGTGAACAACTTTTGTCTGCCATTCGGCAAAAGAGGTGACCCCCGTTACAGTCACGCCTGTGCTCGACAACCTGGGACGGCTGCTGCACCGGTGGCGACGCCCGGTCCTGGCGGCGTGGGCGGTGCTCGTCGTGCTCGGCGCTGTGCTGGGCGGCTCGGTCTTCGACGTGGCCGAGGCCCCCGATCCGCTGCGCGACGACGCCGAGTCGGCCCAGGTGGCCCAGCTCCTCGAGGACGCCGACCCGGAGGGCGAGCTGGTGGTCGCCGTGCTCTCCGGGGCCGACATCTACAACATCGACCTGATCGACCAGGCCACTCGGGTGCTGCACGACGTGCGCGACCTGCCCGACGTCGTCGAGGTGCGCGACCCGTGGACCACCGGGGCCCAGGACCTGGTGAAGCCGGACCGCACCGGCACCATCGTCACCGTCGAGATCGACCACACCGTGGACCGCGACCGTGCCCTCGCCGCGGCGGCCGAGATCGAGGAGGCCCTGCAGCTGGTCGGGATGCCGGAGGTGCTGGTCGGGGGCCCGCTCCTCGCCGAGGAGGCGTTCGGGGAGCAGGCCGTGCAGGACGCCGCCCGCGGAGAGGGCATCGCGGTCCTCGTGCTGGTCGTCGTCCTGGCCCTCGCTCTGGGCGGCCTCGTCGTCGGGCTGCTGCCCGTCGCCACGGCGCTCGGCTCCGTGAGCGTGGCCCTGCTGGCCCTGGCCGGCATGGCGCGGCTGACCGCGGTGAGCGAGTACGCCGTCAACGTCGTCACGCTCCTCGGCCTGGGCCTCGCCGTCGACTACGCGCTGCTGGTCCTCGGCCGCTTCCGCGAGGAGCGGGCAGCGGCGCCGCGCGGCACCGACGTCGGCGAGGTGCTGGGCCGGACGCTGGCCACCTCGGGGCGTACGGTCCTCGTCTCGGGCCTCACGGTCGCGACGGCGCTCGCAGGTCTGCTCGTGCTCCGCGACCCCGTGCTCTCACCGATGGCGGTCGGTGGTCTCGTCGCGGTGGCGGGCGCGACGCTGACCGGCCTCACCCTCGCCCCGGCGCTGGTCGCGGTCTCTCACGCCCGGATCCCCGCCCCTGCGCCGCGACGGCTGCTGGGGGGCACCCCCAGCGCCCACGCGTTGCTGCCGCGACTGGCGCGGCTCGCCCAGCGCCGCCCGTGGCCGGTCCTGCTCGGGTGCACGGCCCTGCTGCTGCTGCTCAGCACGCCCCTGCTGGCCCTCGACCTGCGCAACTCCGACGCCCGCACCCTGCCCCGCGACAGCGAGCCACGGCTCACGCAGGCCGCCATCGAGGCGGGCTTCCCCGACCAGGACGAGACCCCGATCACGGTGCTGGTCGAGGCGGAGTTTTCCTCGCAGGAGACCGCCGATGCGATGGCCGCCCTCGCCGGCATCCCGGGCGTGGTCGACGTGCTGCTCTTCGACCCCGTGCCCGGTGAGCTCAGCCAGCTGCTGGTCGAGCCCGAGCCCGACGCCGCCGGCGACTACGACGGCCCGAAGGTGCAGGACCTCGTACGCCGGATGCGCGCCGCCGACCTCGGGGTGGACGTGCTGGTCGGCGGGCCCACCGCCGAGCTGGTCGACACCCGTGACGCCCTCGCCGACCGGGCGCCCTGGGCGATCCTGGTCGTCGCGGTGCTCACCGCCCTGCTCCTGGGCCGCCTGACCCGCTCCGTCGTCGTACCGATCAAGGCCGTCGCCCTCAACATGCTCTCCCTCTGCGCCACGCTCGGTGTCGTCGTGGCGGTCTTCCAGTGGGGCTGGGGATCCTCGCTGCTCGGGTTCGACTCGTGGGGCGCCCTCGACGTCACCACTCCCCTGCTGCTGTTCATGTTCGCCTTCGGGCTGTCGATGGACTACCACGTCTTCCTCGTCGCGCGGATCCGCGAGGCGTGGGACGAGGGCCTGGCGCGACCGCGGCGCAAGCGTGAGGGACCCGCCGACCTGCGGGTGCTGAACGACGAGGCCGTGCTCACCGGCATCACCGCCTCGGGACCGGTCGTGACACTCGCCGCCGTCGCGATCGGGATCGTCTTCCTCGGCTTCGCCCTCGGCGAGCTCATCGCGGTCAAGGAGATCGGCGTCGGCATGACCGTGGCCGTGCTGCTCGACGTCACCATCGTGCGCGGCCTGCTCCTGCCGGCGTCGATGACGCTGCTGGGCCAGTGGAACTGGTGGCTGCCCGGGCGGTCGGCGACCGACTGACCCGCGCGACCGACTGACCCGCTGGGCTCAGCGCTCGTCGGTCGTGGCCGAGGCGTCGGTCTCCTCGGTGCGCTGCACCGGCTCGTCGCCGTAGAGGCCGGCGTCCTTGGCCGCCTGGGCCTTGCGCAGCTGCTTGACCAGGCTGAACCCGATCACGACGACCGCGAGGATCATGAAGATCCACACCGCGAAGCCCAGCGGCCCGGCCTTGACCTCGGTCGGGTCGGGGGTCTTGTCTGCGAGGTGGACGATCAGCAGGTCGAGCATGGCTCCATCATCCCACTGACCTGTCCAGGAGCAGGCGTCGGGCCCGTCAAGGGGCGGGCGTCGGGATCCCTGCGAACAGGTCGTCCTCGGGCAGCGTGCTCTCGACCGTCGACTCGACCAGCTCGTAGTCCTCGGTCGGCCAGGTCTTCTGCTGGATCTCACGCGGGATCGCGAACCACATGCCATCGGGGTCGATCTGCGTGGCGTGGGCCAGCAGGGCCTGGTCGCGCACCCCGAAGTAGTCGCCGCACGGCACCTTGGTGGTGATGCGGTCGTCCCACCCGGGCTCGCGCTCCCACTTCGCGAGGCGCTCGGTGTAGGGCGACTCGAGGTCGTGGGCCAGCATCGCCTCGTGGAGGGCGTTGGTCTTCGCCCAGCTCCAGCCGTGGTGGTAGTAGAGCTTCATCGGCTGCCACGGCTCCCCGGCCTCGGGGAACCGCTCGGGGTCGCCCGCCGCGTGGTAGGCCGCGACCGACACCTCATGGCAGCGGATGTGGTCGGGGTGCGGATAGCCGCCCCGCTCGTCGTACGTCGTCAGCACGTGGGGGCGGAACGAGCGGATCAGCCGGACCAGGCGCTCGGTCGCCTCCTCGAGCGGAACGAGCGCGAAGCAGCCCTCCGGGAGCGGCGGCAGCGGGTCGCCCTCGGGCCAGCCGGAGTCGATGAACCCGAGCCAGTCCTGGCGGATGCCGAGGATGTCGCGCGCACGGTGCATCTCCTCGCGGCGGATCTCGGTGATGTTCTCCCAGACCTCGGGGCGGTCCATCTTGGCGTTGAGCACCGAGCCGCGCTCGCCGCCGGTGCAGGTGGCGACGTGGACGTCGACGCCCTCGGCGACGTACTTCGCCGTCGACGCCGCGCCCTTGCTCGACTCGTCGTCGGGGTGGGCGTGGACGTGCATGAGTCGGAGGCCGGCGCGGGGTCGGTCTGCGGAGGGCTGGGGCATGGTCGGCAGTCTAGGAGTCACCGCTTAGGCTTCAGAGCGTGACCACCGACCTCGCCGACCGCTACGGCGCACCCGCCCGGTGGCGGCGTCCCGCAGCCATCGGGCTGTCGGCCGTCCTGGCCGTCATCGGGCTCACCTGGCTGGGCTGGACCGCGTGGTTCCACGGCAGCCCCGACGTGCGCTCCGAGGTCGTCACCTTCGACGTGACCGACGACCACCAGGTCGAGGCACGCGTCGACGTGCGGCTCGCCGAAGACGTCGAGGCCAGCTGTCGCGTGCGGGCCCTGGCCGAGGACAAGACGGCCGTCGGGGAGCTCGCCTTCACTCCCGTCAATGGGGTCAACGAGGTGGTCATCCGCACCGAGCGCCGGGCGACGACCGTCGAGAAGCTGGGGTGCACGGCACCGGGCCAGCCGCGCCCGCGCTGAGCCGTCGGCCTGCGCTTTTGCCGCAGGCTTGCTAACCTGATCGTTCTGCCCGTCCGGGTGCGCTGGCCGACGTCCGTCGCCGCGCCGACTCCGATCGGACGGAAGACACCACCGACCCGATGCGGGTGCGCTGAAGCACACCCGTATCCAGTACCACGTGAGCAGGAGCACCGACATGACCGACCAGGGCACCATCTGGCTGACCCAGGAGGCCTACGACAAGCTGCGGGCCGAGCTCGACGACCTCAAGGGCCCCAAGCGCCAGGAGATCATCGAGAAGATCGCCTCCGCGCGCGACGAGGGCGACCTCAAGGAGAACAGCGGCTACCACGCCGCCAAGGAGGACCAGGGCAAGCAGGAGGCCCGGATCCGCCAGCTCGAGGACATGCTCCGTCGCGCCGAGGTCGGCGAGACGCCGCCCGACGACGGCGTCGTCGAGCCCGGCATGGTCGTCACGATCGACTTCGGCGGTGGCGACACCGAGAAGTTCCTCCTCGGCGCCCGGGAGAACCTCTCCGAGGGCGACACCCTCGACGTCTACTCCCCCGAGTCGGCCATGGGGGCAGCGATCAACGGCAAGTCGAAGGGCGACGAGGTCACCTACACCGCGCCGAACGGCAAGGAGCTGACCGTCACGATCGTCGACGCGGAGCCCTACAAGGCCTGAGCATCACCTGGACCACCGCCGGAGCGGTGAGTGAGGCAGGTTCTGCAGCCGCAGAACATGTCTGGCTCACCTCTCCTCGGCGCTTCCGGGTGCCCCGTGGACGTACGCCGCTCAGGTGTCGACGCGGTAGCCCCGCTCGCGCAGGCGCTCCATCAGGTGCTCGGCGTGTGCCTCGCCGCGCGTCTCGAGCTGGATGCGCACCTCGACCTCGTTGAGGGTCAGCGACGGCGAGATCCGCTCGTGCGCGACCTCCAGCACGTTGGCGCCCTCGGCGCCGACCTCGGCGAGCAGCGAGGCCAGGCCGCCGGGGAGGTCGGGGATGCACACGCGCAGGTAGAGGTAGCGCCCCGCGGCGGCCAGGCCGTGGCGGATGACCTTGCTCAGCAGCAGCGGGTCGATGTTGCCACCCGAGAGCACGGCGACGGCCGGGGTCTCGAAGCCGGTCGGGTTGTCGAGCATGGCCGCGACCGCGGCCGCGCCGGCGGGTTCGACGACCTGCTTGGCACGCTCGATCAGCGCGAGCAGCGCGCGGGAGAGCGACTCCTCGGACACCGTGACGATCTCGTCGACGTGGTCGCGCACCGCCGCGAAGGTGATGTCGCCGGGCCGGCCGACCGCGATGCCGTCGGCCATCGTGCTCATCGACTCGAGCGCCACGGGCTGTCCGGCCGCGAGCGACCCGGGGTAGGCGGCGGCGCCCTCGGCCTGCACGCCCACCACGCGGACGTCGGGACGCAGCGCCTTGATCGCGATCGCCACCCCGGCCAGCAGCCCGCCACCGCCGGTGGGCACCAGCACCGTGCGTACGTCGGGCTCCTGCTCGAGGACCTCGAGGCCCAGCGTCCCTTGGCCCGCGACGATGTCGACGTGGTCGAAGGGGTGGATCAGCACGGCCCCGGTCTCCTCGGCGAACCGCCGCGCTGCCGCGAGCGAGTCCTCGAGGTAGCGGCCCTCGAACACGACGTGCGCGCCGTAGCCGCGGGTCGCCTTCTCCTTGGGGATCGGCGCGCCCTCGGGCATGAAGACGGTGGAGGTGATGCCGAGGGTCGTGGCCGCGAGCGCGACGCCCTGCGCGTGGTTGCCGGCCGAGGCGGCGACGACACCGCGGGCCCGCTCCTCCTCGGAGAGCCGGGCGATGCGGACGTAGGCGCCACGGGACTTGAAGGAGCCGGTGCGCTGGAGGTTCTCGCACTTGAGCGAGACCGGTCCGCCGACCAGCGCGGAGAGCCAGCGCGACTCCTCCATCGGCGTGGTCACCGTGATGCCTTCGAGCATCTCGCGCGCGGCGACGATGTCGGCCAGGGAGCATTCGGTCAAGACGGGTCCTTGTCGTGGTCGTCGTGGTCGTCGGGGTCTGCCGGGGACGCGAGCGGGCCGTCGTCGTGGATCTGGTCGCCCTCGTTGGGCGGTGGAGCGATGTCCTCGTCGAGCGCGTCGTCGGGGTCGTCGTCACCGACCTCGGTGTAGGAGGCGAGGTGCTGCGCAACGGCGTTGCCCGCCGCGGCGAGGGGTACGGCGACGAGTGCCCCCGCGATGCCGGCCACGAGGACGCCGCAGCCGATCGCCACGATGACGCCGAGCGGGTGCAGCGAGACGAAGCGGCCCATCAGGAACGGCTGGAGGATGTGGCCCTCGATCTGCTGGACCAGGATCACGCCGCCGAGCATGAGCAGCGCGGTCCACGGCCCCTGGTCGACCAGCGCGACGAGGATCGCGACCAGGCCGGCGATCGTGGCACCGATCATCGGCACGAACGCGCCGAGGAAGACCAGCACGCCGATGGCGACGACGAACGGCACGCCGAGGAACCAGGCGACGAGCATGATGCCGATCGCGTCCGCGAGGGCCACCAGGACCGTGGCCCGCACGAACTGGGTCAGCGACACCCAGGCGACGCGACCCGAGGCGTCGACGCGCTCGCGTGCGGCGCGGGGGGCGATGCGCACGAGCCACGACCAGATGCGCTCGCCGTCGGCGAGGAAGAAGTAGGTGGAGAACAGCACGATGAAGAAGCCCGCCACTCCGTGCCCGACGGCGGTGCCGACCTCGGTGGCGCGGGTGAGCATGCCGTCGGCGCCCGTGCTGCCGGAGACGGCGGACTGGACCTGCTGGATGTAGCCGTCGAGCTGGGAGTCCGAGACGTGGAACGGGCCAGTGCGCAGCCACTCCCGGACCTGGTCCAGGCCGGTGACCACCGAGTCGGCGAGGTCGCTCGCCCCCTGGGCGACCTGCTGGCCCACGAAGGTGAGCAGCAGCGCCACCGTGCTGATGCCGAGGAGCATGACGACGCCGGTCGCGAGACCGCGGGGCACCCCGATCCGCCGGAGCCAGATGACCATCGGCGTGGCCAGCGCGCTGAGGAGCAGCGAGACGGCGATCGGCAGGGTGATCACCGCGAAGAAGCGCATCGTCCACAGCAGGCCGAGCATCGCGACCACGATGACGATCAACCGCCAGGACCAGGCCGCGGCCAGGTCAAGACCCCACGGCACCTGCGCGCGGCTGAAGTTGGAGGGCCCGGTGGCGAACGCCGGCTCGCTCCGCCGGTCGGCCCGCCCCTGGGCCCACTGGGCGACGATGCGCTCGGCCAGACCGTCCTCCTCGCGGGCGAGGGCGGCGAAGAGTCGCCGACGACCCGTCTCCGCGTCGGTCTCGCCCGGCACGTCGGACGATGGCCTGTCCTGGTCGCTCACGTCCGCCACGCTACCGATCCCCCGCGGCCCGGAGACCACCCAGCAGACGGTGTGCGGCGACCGGGTGCTCCTCGGCCAGCAGGCCGGCGGCCGCGAGCACGTAGTCGTGGTCCACGACCACCCGCGGATCGCGCGGGAGCTGCCAGCCCCCTTCGAAGGCGTCGCCGGTCGCCGGCGCCAGGACACGGCGTACGGCGTCGGGGCCTCCGTGGCGCAGCACGCCGCCCGAGCCGACCAGCAGGTCGACCTCGCGGAGGTCCTTGCCGCTGCGCTCGATCACGCGGCCCTCGGGGCTCACCACCACTCTGCTCCGGCCGGCGTGGCGCTCGAGGGCGATGCGGACGGCAGCGGCGGCGATGTCGAGGTCGGCGTCCTGCTCGGCAGCCGGGTCGGGGCAGCTGTCAGGGAGCAGGTCGGGCCGCGCGCGACGTCGTACGGCGGCGGCGTGCAGGTCGTGGCGGCCCGCGGCCTCGACGGTCGAGACCGCCGACCAGCGCATGCCGAGGTCGCCCTCGACCGTGCGCGTCACGGGCGTGGTGGCGACGACCTCGCGGGCGAGCCCGCTGTCCTCCGGGTCGAGCTCGACGACGCTGTGCACGTCGGTGGTCGCGCCGCCGACGTCGACGACCACGACGTCACCGGCCCCGAGGTGCTGGTCGTCGAGGCCACGGGCGAGGAGCTCGA
Organism: uncultured Nocardioides sp.; assembly: GCF_947488025.1. Taxonomy (GTDB): domain Bacteria; phylum Actinomycetota; class Actinomycetes; order Propionibacteriales; family Nocardioidaceae; genus Nocardioides. The sequence goes on from NZ_CANKYS010000003.1 coordinate 134,342, forward strand.
CGCCGGTGAGCACGATGTCGGGCGTCGCGCCGCGCACCATGGCGGTGAAGGTGCGGCCGCGGGCGTCGGTGCGGCTGCTCAGGTGCTTGCCCCCGATGACGTGGCTGAGGAAGATCTCGCGGATCGCCCGGCGCGCGCCGTCGGGCGCCAGCACGCCGATGCGGGGCACGACGTTGTCGGCGAGGACGTGCGGGGTGCCGGAGCCGGTGAGCAGCTCGGCGACCAGGGGCTGCGACTCGACGTTGCCGGCCACGACGACCGGGCCCGGCCACGGCACCTCGGCCAGGAAGCGGGCGTCGCCCTCGAGCACCTCGGCGTTGCCGCCGTCGGTGCCGCCCACCAGGAGCACGACGTCGGGCTCGGCGGCGCGCAGCTCGTCGTGCTTGGCGGCGTCGAGGCCGCCGTGCAGCACGAGCACGACCTTGCCGCCGCTCGACAGCGCAACCCGGCGTCCGGCTTCGGCCGTCACCAGCTCCTCGTTGCCGACGACCGCGATCCGCAGCCCGCCGCCGGCGCTGGAGCAGGCGAGCACGGCGGCGTCGAGGGCGCGCCGGTCCTGCTCGGCGAGTGCGGCCAGGCAGGCGTCGTACCCGTCGAGGACGTCGCCGACCCCGGCGGCGTCAGGGAGCGTGGTCGGGTGGCTCGCGGTCGCGAGGAGCTCCCCGGTCCCACCGTCGACCAGGGCGGCCTTGGTGAACGTCGAGCCGAAGTCCACGCAGACGACCGCGGTCACACCAGCACCGTCAGGGCGGCCACCACGATGATCGCGATGACGGCGAGGACGACGGCCTGCAGGCCGACACCCGTCGGAAGGTCGGTGCCCGTCCGGATCGCCCGCTCGGCCTGGCGGTAGCGGTGCCACCCGACGACAGCCGTCAACGCTGACGCGAGCAGGAGGGCGACGCCCAGGGCGACGTTGGGCCAGGTCCCCTCCAGCAGGTTGAGGGCGCCGACGGCCGCCACGACGAGACCGATCGCGGTGCGTTCGTAGGCGAGGAGGGTCCGCTCGTTGGCCAGGAGGTAGCGCGGGTCGGGTGCCTCGTCCACGCGTCAGCCCAAGGACCTGTCGAGGTCGGCGACGAGGTCGTCGGCGGTCTCGATGCCGACGCTGAGCCGGACCAGGTCGGCGGGGACCTCGAGGTCGGTGCCGGCCACGCTGGCGTGGGTCATCCGGCCGGGGTGCTCGATGAGGGACTCGACGCCGCCGAGGGACTCACCGAGGGTGAAGACCTGGGCGCGCTCGCACACCGCGAGGGCCCGCTCCTCCCCGCCGGCGACGCGGAAGGAGATCATGCCGCCGAAGCGCTTCATCTGGCGCGCGGCCACCTCGTGGCCGGGGTGGGCAGCCAGGCCGGGGTAGATCACCTCGGCGACCCGCGGGTCGCCGTCGAGGAACTCCACGATGCGCTCGGCGTTGTCGCAGTGGCGATCCATGCGTACGCCGAGAGTCTTGAGGCCGCGGTGCGTGAGGAAGGCGTCGAACGGGCCGGCGACGGCGCCCATGGCGTTCTGGTGGAAGCCGACCTTCTCGGCGAGCTCGAGGTCGCGCACGACGACCGCTCCCCCGACGACGTCGCTGTGCCCGCCGACGTACTTCGTCGTCGAGTGCACCACGACGTCGGCGCCGAGCGTGAGCGGCTGCTGGAGGTAGGGCGAGGCGAAGGTGTTGTCGACCACGAGCAGCGCGCCGGCGTCGTGGGCGACCGTGGCGAGCGCCTCGATGTCGCCGATCGTGAGCATCGGGTTGGTGGGCGTCTCGACCCAGACCAGCTTGGTGCGGCCGGGCTCGATCGCCGCGGCCACCGCGTCGGTGTCGGCGACGGACGCCGAGCTGTGGTCGGTGCCCCAGACCTTGGCGACCTTGTCGAAGAGGCGGTGCGTGCCGCCGTAGGCGTCGTCGGGGATGACGACGTGGTCGCCCGGCCGGGTCAGCGCCCGGATGATGGTGTCCTCGGCGGCCAGGCCGGAAGCGAAGGCGAAGCCCTTCTCGCCGTCCTCGACCGCGGCGAGCGCACCCTCCAGCGCCGTACGCGTGGGGTTCGCGGACCGGCTGTACTCGTAGCCGCCGCGCAGCCCGCCCACCCCGTCCTGCTTGTAGGTGCTGCTGGCGTAGATGGGCGGGTTGACCGCCCCGGTCATCGCGTCGGGCTCGTAGCCGGCGTGGATCGCACGCGTCTCGAACCCTGCCTTGTTGGCACGTTCCTGGGTCACATGCCGAGGGTAGACCCCGCGCTCCCCCGGTGGGACAGCGGAACGGCCGCCGCATCCCCCGATGCGGCGACCGTTCGTCGTCAGGTCACGGCCTCCCGGCGTCGCCCGAGCCGGTCGGCTCGGGGGCAACGCGTGCGCCGGTCGCGAAACCAGCAGCAGACGGACGAAGAGCGTAGGTGCCGGTCACGAAGGCAGTCGCGCCCGTGGCCTGTGCCCACATCGTCGTGCCGAAGGCGGTGGCGGTCGGCGGAGTCGCTCCGAACTGCGGGATCGTCACGGTCAGCGGCCCCATGCTGTTGCGTGCGCTCTCGAAGACGCACAGGAAGCCCGGCGAGGCGTCGGGTGCAGCGGCACTGCCTGCGCAACCGGCGGGAAGCGCTCCACCGACAGGGATCACCCTGACAGTCGGTGCGGTCGCGAGCTGGGGATACGTGATCTCCGAGAAGCCGGCTTCGCTTGCGCTGTCAGAGCTGATGGCCCAGACCCCTCGGACGACGACCGGCGTAGGCACGTACTTCCCGTCGCTCTCGGCCTTGGTGTACGACGAGCCGTTGAGTGCGTAGTTGCCCTTGGGCTGGTACTTCGCGTCGGCCTCGGCCTTGGAGTAGGTCTCGGCCTTGGTGTAGCCCGAGCCGGCGGTCTCGTAGGAGCCCTTCGGCTGGAACCTCTTGTCGCTCTTCTTCTTGGTGTAGTAGCGCTTGTCGGCCTGCGGCTTGAGCTCCTTGTTCCAGATCTTCTTCCAGTTGGTGGCCACGGCACTGCTGATCTCGGCTCCGGCCGGCGTGACGGCCATGAGGCCGCCCCCGACCAGGACCCCGGCGAGGACGGCAACCAGGAGGTGCCGAACCGTTCGACGTGAAGACATGACGATTCCCTTCGGAGAGTGTTGCTGATCCCCTCACCGTCCTCCCGTCGTCGCGCGGGCGCATCGGTGACAGCACGACGTCTAGACCGCGTAGTCCTACGTAGGCCGACTTGCGCGGCGCGCGACAATGGACCCATGTTCGGATTCGGCAAGCCCACCACCCTGCCCACCCCCGACCAGGCGCTCCCGGGGCGCGAGCAGCAGCCGTGGACCCTGGGCGAGCACGTGGTCCTGCGCACCCCCGTCGTCAGCGACGACATCCCCGACGGCCACGAGGTCGCGATCCTCGGCCTCGGCTGCTTCTGGGGCGCCGAGGAGATCTACTGGCAGGTCCCCGGCGTCTGGTCGACGTCCGTCGGCTACGCCGGTGGCAGCACGCCCCACCCCACCTACGACGAGGTGTGCAGCGGCCACACCGGCCACACCGAGGCCGTCCGCGTCGTCTTCGACCCCGCGCAGGTGTCGTACGCCGACCTGGTGAAGAAGTTCTTCGAGATCCACGACCCGACGCAGGGCATGCGGCAGGGCAACGACGTCGGCACGCAGTACCGCTCGGCGATCTACTGGACCACTCCCGAGCAGGAGCAGACCGCCCGCGAGCTGACCAAGGTCTACGGCGAGGAGCTCGCCCGCCGCGGTCTCGGCGAGATCACCACCGAGATCCGCCCGGCCGCCGAGACCCCGTACTACTACGCCGAGGACCCCCACCAGCAGTACCTCGCGAAGAACCCCTTCGGCTACCGCTGCCACGCCAACACCGGGGTGTCCTTCCCGGCCTGATCGCTTGCGCGGTGGCCGTGGTCCACCCGGTGGACCAGGATCACCGCACTACCTACCGCCGAGCGGTGGCTGTCGATCCGGGCCCCGCTCGTCCGTCAGAGTGGTGACGGGCCGCACGGGGCGGCCGCGAGGAGGAGCGACATGACGCAGTACGCCATCTACTTCCACCAGCAGTGGGTCGGCGACCACCCGGCCGAGTGGTTCCAGACCCGCGTGGAGCCGAGCAAGGCCGTGGTCAGGGAGATGGAGGAGGCCGGCATCCTGGTGTTCGCCGGCGGGCTCGAGGAGGACATGAGCGACGCCTTCAGCGCCGACGCCACGAGCGGGACCGTGACGATCACCGACGGCCCCTACACCGAGACCACGGAGCAGCTCGGCGGGATCACGGTCATCGACGTCCCCGACATCGAGACCGCGCGCTACTGGGCGGGACGGGTCGCCGAGGGATGCGGGTGGCCCCAGGAGGTTCGCGTCGTCAGGTAGTCGCTCCCGTCACTGCGCGACCCAGTCGGTGAAGCTGCGGGGCGCCCCGAGCCAGTCGCGGCGGGTGTTGCTGCCGTTCGGCCGCGTGCCGGCGACGCGTACGGCGACACGGACCTCGTCGGGCGAGCCGATGGCCTCCCGCGAGATCCGCATGCGGACGTGCTCGGTGTCGTAGTCGATGCGCATCCGGTAGGACCCCTCGACCGGCTCGCCCCACGCCTTGTCGGAGAAGCCGTCGACCTCGAGCAGCTGGTAGTCGGTGCCCATGAAGTAGCCACCGACGAACGCGTACTCCGGGCCGCGGTCGGCCGGGTCGGTGTCGAGGAAGACCGCACCCGACGACCCCGTCGTGTACGACGGCCGCAGGTCGGTGTGGGTCGTGGTGACCACGACGTTGCCGCGCTTGTGCTCGACCTCCACCGACCGCAGGTCGGCGCCGTGGTCGAGGTCCTTCGGGTCGGTGACGCCGATGCTGTCGGCGCTGGCCGGGAGCTGGGTCAGGGCGAGGGCTGCGACCGCCAGGGTCGCGGCGCTCAGGATGGTCCTACGCATGGTGCTGGTCCGTTCTCGTGTCGGGCCCCCGGACGGGGTCGTACCCACAGAGACGCGAGAGCGCGCGCGGAGGTTGCCTCCGAACGCACCTCCGTCTGGCATGATCCGCCTTCCCCGCACGATCCGCCCGACCGAGGAGCCGCGTGGCTGCCCTGACGCAGCGCCGACGCACCGCCGCCGCCTGGCTGGTGCACGCCTACACGGCCTCCGGTGTCGTCCTGGCGTTCCTGATGTTCGTGGCGGTCATGGAGGGCGACACGGTCCGGGCGCTGTGGCTCTTCCTGGTCGCCATGGTGGTGGACGGCACCGACGGGATGCTTGCGCGGTGGGTCCAGGTCAAGCGGCACGCCCCGTCGTTCGACGGAGCGCTCCTGGACAACATCGTCGACTACATCACCTACGCCTTCATGCCGATGCTGCTGCTGTGGAGCGCGGGCTACCTCGGTGAGGGCACCCCGGCGACGATCCTCGCGGTGATCCCGCTGGTCGCCTCGGCCTACCAGTTCTGCCGGGTGGACGCCAAGACCGACGACCACCTCTTCCTCGGGTTCCCGAGCTACTGGAACATCGCAGCGTTCTACATCGTCGTCCTCGACCTGCAGACCACGGCCGTCGCCGTCGTCCTGCTCGTGTGCGCGGTGCTCGTCTTCGTCCCGGTCGGCTACGTCTACCCGTCCCGCACCTCCACGCTGCAGTCGACCACGCTCGCCCTCACCTGCCTCTGGCTGGTGGGCTACGCCGTGCTGGTCGCCCAGCTCCCCGACCCCAGCACCCTGTGGCTGACGGTGTCCGTGGCCTACGTCGTCTACTACGTCGCGCTCAGCCTCTACCTCACGCTCCGGCGCCCCCGCGTGGTGCCGGCCGTCGTCTGACCACCGGCCGAGCCTGACTACCGGCCGACGGAGAGCCGCACCTCGACGACCTGACCGAGGTCGACGTCCTCGGCGCGCCGCACGGCCACCTTGAGCGGCAGGAACCACGTGTCCTCGCGGGGGAACATGGCCGTGGTGAACTCCGTGCCACCGATCCACGCACGGACGGGCACCACGCCCCAGTAGACGACGTCGGCCTTCACCTCCTCGACGAGGTCGGCCGCGTCGGGCGGGAGCACCACGAAGACGTACGGCGCCGGGCCGCGCCACTCGACCACCTCGCCGGCGAACTCGATCTCCATGCCCCCACCTTCCCAGCAACCGGTGACCGTCGAGACGGTCACCGAGGCGGGCGGAAGACCCCACGGCCTCCGCCCGCCTCGCACCGTCGCACGCCTGTTGCGCGACGGCCCTCCTCGGAGGGTCTGGTTCAGCCCAGCGCCGCGACTGCCGCCACGACGTCGACGAGGCCGTGACCCTTGTCGTACGACGTGGTGCCGGCCGGGCCGGACTCGTAGGCGGCCCCGTCGGCGAACGGGTGGGCCGAGACCTTGAGCGCCCGCTCGATGTCCGCGGGCGTCGCCGTCGGGTCGGCCTGGAACAGCTGCGCGACGATGCCGGCGACGTGCGGCGCCGCCATCGACGTACCGCTGATGGTGTTGAACGTGCCGAGGTCGAGGGCGCCGGGTCCGTTGCGGGCGTCGAGGCCGGTCGAGCAGATCGCGAGGTGGAGGCGGCACGAGGACGTGATGTTCTCCCCCGGCGCCGAGATGTCGGGCCACGTCGAGGCGTCCGTGGCGAGGCCGCGTGAGCTGTAGTCGGAGACGACTCCCTCACGCGTGCCGGTGTCCTGGTCGTAGTAGGAGGCGACCGAGAGGATGCCGCCGGTGGGGTCCTGGCCGGGCGGGTTGGTCAGGCTCGTCGATCCGTCGCCGCCGTCGTTGCCGGCCGCCCAGACGGTGACCACACCCTCGGCCGCGAGGGCACGCTGGAGCTTGACCGTCGCCGACTCGGGCTCGAATGCTCCGCCGCCGGAGGGACCGTACGAGTTGTTGGTGACCTTGATCGGCGGGCACGTCGAGGCAGGTACGCCGGCCCCGCACGGCGCCTCGTGGTTCTCGAGCACCCAGTTGAGGGCGGAGTCGGCGCCGAGGATCACGACGCCGGCACCGGTCGAGATCGAGACGAGCTTGGCGCCGGGGGCCGCGCCCTGGAGCCGACCGCCGTCGGTCAGCGTGGTCGGACGACCGGCCACGATGCCGCTGACGTGGGTGCCGTGGCCACCGACCGAGAGGGTGTCGGTGTCGACGAGAGCGGGAACACGCTGCACCGAGCAGGTCTCGGTGAGCGGCTCGCACAGCGCCTTGAGGTTGGCGACGACGGCGCTCGAGCCGTCGGCCTCCTTGAAGTAGGGGTGGGTCGGGTCGACGCCGGAGTCGATGACCGCGACGCTCACGCCACGACCGGTCAGCGGCGTGCCGTCGGCACCGGTGAGGGTGGCGGCCGCCTCGGCGCCCCGGGTCGCGGTGTTGGACGTCTCCTGGAAGAACTCGATCGGCTGAGCACCACCCTCGACGTACGTCACTCCGCTCCGGGCGCGGACCGCCTCGACCTGGCTGCGGGTGGCGTCGGCGATGACGACCCCGATGCGGGTGAACTCGCCGGTCTGGCGCATCCCGGTCGCCGCGACGGCCTCACGGGCCGCGGTGATGGAGGTGCCGTGCACCATCACGGTCGTCGCGCCGCTGAGCCCGGTCAGCTGCTGGGCGAGGAAGTCGGAGACGTCGGCCTGCTCGGCGGGTGCCGATGCCTGGCCTGCGGCCGGCGCGGTCGCGCCGACCCCGAAGGTCGCAGTGGCGGCCAGCATGCTCGCCGCACAGGCGAGAAGGGTCTTGGGTCGCACGGGTGGTCCTCCCGAGTGTCGGTGTTCGTTGCCTTCTCCAACGAGGCGGCTCGCGCGAGGTCACGCGTGCCTCACCGGGCATCGGTGATGATGGGAGGCATGACCGACCTCCCGCGCAAGGCCGCCGCCCGCACGGCCCGCCTGGCCGCGCTCCCGTTGGGGTACGCCGGGCGTCAGGCGGTCGGGCTGGGCAAGCGGCTCGGCGGCAAGCCCGCCGACGCAGTGCTCACCGAGGTGCAGCAGCGCACCGCCGAACAGCTGTTCCGCACCCTGGGCGAGCTCAAGGGCGGAGCGATGAAGTTCGGCCAGGCGCTCAGCGTGCTGGAGTCGGCCCTGCCGGAGGAGGTCAGCGCGCCCTACCGGGAGCACCTCACGGCGCTGCAGGACTCCGCTCCCCCGATGCCGACCGCGACGGTGCGCGAGCAGCTGGCCGCGCACCTCGGCGACGACTGGTCCGAGCGGCTCGTCTGGCTCGACGGCGCTCCCACCGCGGCCGCGTCCATCGGCCAGGTGCACCGGGGGCGCTGGCGCGACCTCGCGGTCGACTCCGCCGAGGACCGGGATGTCGCGGTGAAGGTGCAGTACCCCGGCGCCGGCGACGCGCTGATGTCCGACCTGCGCCAGATCGCCCGCGTCGCGCGCGGGGTCGCGCCGGTCTTCCCCGGCATCGACATCAAGCCGCTCGTGGCCGAGCTGCAGGAGCGCGCGGCCGACGAGCTCGACTACCACCTCGAGGCGGAGGCGCAGGCGGCGTACGCCGAGGCCTTCGCGGACCACCCCGCCATCGTGGTCCCCGCCGTGGTCGCGGTGGGCGCGGAGGTGCTCGTGACCGAGTGGATGGACTCCGCCTACTCCCTCGCGCAGGTCATCCGCGACGGCACGCCGGAGGAGCGCGACCACTACGGCGAGCTGTTCGTCCGCTTCCTCTTCGAGGGGCCGCGGCGCACCGGCATGCTCCACGCCGACCCCCACCCGGGCAACTTCCGCGTCATCCCCGGCCCCGACGGGGGGCTCGGCCGGCTGGGCGTCCTCGACTTCGGTGCCGTCGCGCGGCTGCCCCAGGGCCAGCTGCCCGAGGCGATGGGCCGGCTCATCCGCATCGCGCTGGAGTCGGACGAGGAGTCGCTGGTCGCCGGGCTCCGCGAGGAGGGCTTCATCAAGGACCGCATCGACGTCGACCCGGCCCTGCTGCTCGCCTACCTCGCTCCCTTCGTCGAGCCCGCCGACCAGGAGCGCTTCACCTTCACCCGCGAGTGGATGCGCGAGCAGTTCGAGCGGGTCAACGACCCCCGCTCCGAGACCTTCACCCTCGCCACCAAGCTCAACCTCCCGTCGTCCTACCTCCTGATCCACCGCACCTGGCTCGGGGCCGTGGGCCTGCTCAGCCAGCTCGGTGCCAGCGTGCCCTTCCGCGAGATCCTCGAGGAGTCGCTGCCGGGGTTCGCCGAGGACTGATGACGCGCATGGATGCAGCCGCCGCCCTCGCCCGCTGGCACGCCGTCGTCGAGAGCCGCGACCCCGCCGGCCTGCAGGGCCTCATCGCCGAGGACGCGGTCTTCCGGAGCCCCGCGGTGCACACGCCGCAGGTGGGTCGCGACACCGTCGTCGGCTACCTCACCGCCGCGTTCACGGTGCTCGGGCCGCAGCTGTCCTACGAGCGCGAGTGGCTCGGTGACGACTCGGCCGTGCTCCAGTTCCGCACCGAGGTGGGTGGCCTCGACGTCTCCGGGATCGACATGATCACGTGGGACGAGGACGGGCAGATCGTCGACTTCACCGTGATGGTGCGTCCGAAGAAGGCCCTCGACGTCGTCATCGAGCACATGGGAGCCGAGCTGCTGCGGATGCTGGAGGCAGCGGGCTCCTAGACCCAGGAGCCCCGCCCGCCGCCGTACCAGTCGCCGAAGTGCTCGCGGTACGACGAGGCGGGACCGCGCGAGCCGAGGTAGGACCCGACCACCGCGGCACCGAGGTCGTCGAGCTCGGGGCTCACCATCCGGCCGTCGACCCGGCGCGCCATCGAGTCGATGAAGCGCGCCAGCCCGGGGTCCTCGCCGAGCCGGAAGAACGTCGTCTGAGCCCCCAGCCGGGCCGCGGCGTCGAGCTCGCGGACGGAGTGGGCGATCGTCAGCGGGTGCGGCGGGTAGGAGAACCACACGTCGCCGTCGGGCTCGAGGTGCGCCGTCGGCTCACCGTCGGTGACGACGAGCAGCACGGGCTGGGCGTTGGGGTGCTTGCGGAAGAACCGGTTGGCGAGCAGCAGCCCGTGGTGGAGGTTGGTCCCCTTGTCCCACCGGGCGTCCAGGGCGGTCAGCTCCTCGATCTCCATCACCTGGGCGTGCCGGCCGAACGCGATCAGCTGGATGTCGTCGCCGCGGAAGCGGGAGCGCACCAGCTGGTGCAGCGCCAGCGCGGTGCGCTTCATCGGCACCCAGCGGCCGTCCATCGCCATCGAGAAGGACGTGTCCACCAGCAGCGCGACCGCGGCCTGGGTGCGGGCCTCGGTCTCGACGACCTCGATGTCGTCGACCTGGATGCGCACCGGCGACGCGCCTCCCCGGAGCACCGAGTTGGTGATCGTGCGAGGGACGTCCCACGGCTCGGTGGAGCCGAACTCCCACCGCCGGGTGGCGCCGGACGGCTCTCCGGCGAGTCCCGTCGTACGCGTCTCGCGCGCGCCGGCGCGTCCGCTCATCCGCTCCGCCACGTCACGCAGCAGCGCCTTGCCGAGCTGGCGCATCGCCTTGGGCGAGAGCCGCAGCTCGCCGTCGGAGCCCCGCTTGAGGTAGCCGCTGTCGCGCAGCGCCCGCTCGAGCTCCTGCAGGGTCTTCGCGGCGACGGCCGCGTCCGGGCCGAGCTGCCCCGCCAGCGCGTCGAGGTCGACGTCGTCCATCCGCGCACCGTGGTGGGACTGGGCGAGCTGGTCGGCGAGCGCGTCGAGCTGGGCGAGGTCCTGCAGCGCCCCGGTGCCGTCGCCCAGACCCATGCCCTGATCGCCCTCGAAGCTCTCCGAGCCCGACCAGTCCTCACCGGGCCGCAGGGCCTGGAGGTTGGCGTCCATCCGGGCCAGCTGCTCCATCAGCTGGGGCGACCCGAAGGCCTGCTGGGAGAGCTCCATCAGCTCCTGGCGCTGTTCGGGCGTCATCGAGTTGAGCATCCGCTGGGCGGCGGCAGCACGCTGGGCGAGGGAGTCGAGCAGCTCGTCCATGTCCTTCGGCTGCTCGGGGAAGAAGTCACCGTGCTTGTCCATGAAGTCGGCGAACTCCTCGTCCGTGACCCCACCGGCGGCATGCTTCTCGAGCAGGTCGTTGAGGTCGGACAACATCTCCGAGACCGCCTGACGGTCCTCCTCGGTGGCACCCTCGAGCGCCTGCTTCATGCCGGCGAAGCGCTGGTCGAGCAGCTCGCGGCCGAGGAGATCCTTGATCTCCTCATAGGCCTCACGCGCCTCCGAGGACTGCCAGTCGTACGACGACAGCTCGCTCACCGCGGCCGGCGTGGAGGTGGGGAGGTTGTCGAGCATGAGCTCGCGGAACGCGCGGTCGCCGTCGTCCAACGTGATGTCGCGGGCCAGCTGCCCGCGCTCGGCCAGCACGGCCCGGTCGAGCAGCTCCCGGACCTCGCGCATGGTGCCGTCGAGGTCGTTGCGCTGCAGGATCTCGCGCCGTCGCTCGGCCACCCGGCGGGCCAGCTCGTCGAGCCCGGCCTGGTCGGTGCCCCCGCGCCGCAGGAACTCGCGCATCGCGCGCTCGGGCGAGTAACCGGCCATGACGTCCTGCCCGATGGCGTCGAGCGCCTCGGCCAGGTCGACCGGCGGGGCGAGCGGGTCGCCCCCGTCGTACTTGCGGAACCTGCTCATCGCAGCGCCCCCCTGCAGCGATCAGCCATAGACGGTCTCACCGGCATCGGTGTCCTTGCCGATCCGACGGGCGAGGTAGAGCCCCTCCAGCGCGAGCTCGAGCGCAGCGGCCCGCTCGCCGTCGTTGGTGGCGCCGAGCCGGTCGCACACCTCGTCGTAGAGGTCGGACTCGCCCGGACCGGTGGGCGGCAGCGCCGGCAGGCCGGCCAGGAAGTCACGGGCGCCGACGCGGGCGCCCGTGCTGACCATCGCGCCCTCCTCGATGGCCTCGACCAGCAGCCGCAGGTCGATGCCGGCGAGGTGCGCGCGCACCGTCTCGGCGACGGCGGTGCGCAGCAGGTGCGTGAGGATCTCGCTCTCGCGTCCCTCCTCGCCCGTCTCGAACTCGATCTTGCCGCCGAGCACGTCGACGGCGGTCTCGAGGTCGACGACGCGTGCGACGGCCTCGTCCTCGCCCTGGGTGGTGGCGCGGTGCAGGGCAGCGGCCGCGATCGTCTCGGCCCCGGCGATCGCGAAGCGCGCGCTGACGCCCGAGCGCTGGTCGACCGATTGGGAGTCGCGCAGGTGGCGGGTGAAGCGTGCCAGCACCTCGAGGAGGTAGTCGGGCACCTCGGCGACGAGGTCGGCCTCCTGCTCGATGACGGCGATCTCCTGCTCGACCTCACGCGGGTAGTGGGTGCGGATCTCGGCGCCGAAGCGGTCCTTGAGCGGGGTGATGATGCGGCCGCGGTTTGTGTAGTCCTCGGGGTTCGCGCTCGCCACGACGAGGACGTCGAGCGGGAGCCGCAGCACGTAGCCGCGGATCTGGATGTCGCGCTCCTCCATCACGTTGAGCATCGCCACCTGGATGCGCTCGGCCAGGTCGGGCAGCTCGTTGATCGCGACGATGCCGCGGTGGCTGCGCGGGATGAGCCCGAAGTGGATGGTCTCCGGGTCGCCGAGGTGACGCCCCTCGGCCACCTTCATCGGGTCGACGTCGCCGATGAGGTCGGCGACCGAGGTGTCCGGCGTCGCCAGCTTCTCGGCGTAGCGCTCGTCGCGGTGGCGCCACGAGATGCGCAGGTCGTCGCCGTAGGCCGCGACCGCCTGCTGGGAGGTGACGGTGACCGGCTCGTAGGGGTGCTCGCCGAGCTCGGAGCCGGAGATGACCGGCGTCCACTCGTCGAGCAGCGCGACCAGCGAACGCAGGAGGCGGGTCTTGCCCTGGCCGCGCTCGCCCAGCAGCACGATGTCGTGGCCCGCGATCAGCGCCCGCTCCACCTGGGGGATCACGGTGTCGGCGAAGCCGTGCAGCCCGGGCCACGGGTCCTCGCCGTCCCGCAGCCGTGCGAGCAGGTTGTCGCGGAGCTCCTGGCGCAGGGGCTTGAGCTGGTGGCCGCTCTCCCGGAGCTGGCCGAGGGTGCTGGGGGCTGGGTGCTTCTGGTCCACGTCCGTCACGCCTTCCACGCTAGACCGGCCCGTCAACGTCGAGTGCGCTCGAAGTCCGGCGGCCCCGTCGATCACGCGACTCCGGACCCTGCCGCGCGGGACCTTCGGCCCTGCTGCCGGATGTACGCCGGGGTGAGGCTTGGAGACGAGCTGAAGGAGGCTTCCATGCACACCACCCACGACCTCTCCCGGGAGGACTGCGCGCGCCTGCTCAACGCCGGCGTCGCGGGCCGGGTCGCGGTCGGGACCCCCACGGGACCGCACATCGTGCCGGTGAACTACGCCGTGGACGGGGAGTCGATCCTCATCCGCACCACCGCCTACAGCCTGCTCGGCACCTACGGCCGTGGCGCGCAGCTGTGCTTCGAGGTCGACCAGTTCGACTACGAGCTCAAGCGTGGCTGGAGCGTCGTGGTGCGGGGTCGCGGGTCCTTCGTCGACGACCAGGACGAGCTCGGGGAGATCGCCCGGCACTGGGAGCCGCGCCCCTGGGCGACCGGGCAGCGCAACCTCGTCGTCCGCATCCCGTGGACCGAGGTGACCGGCCGCCAGCTCGGCGGCGGGTGGGACCCGTGGGAGCACCTCCCCGTGCAGAGGCTCGCCTAGCGGCACACTGGTGCGCGTGACGCACCCCTCGCCCTCCCCACTCGACGCCGACGCCCGCTCCCTGCTCGAGGCCGTCACGGCCATCTCGAGCGACCTCGACCTCGCCAGCGTGCTGACGCGGATCGTCGAGGCGGCGACCGCGCTGACCGGTGCGACCTACGGCGCACTGGGCGTGCTGGGCAGCGACGGCGAGCTGGTCGAGTTCGTCACGACCGGTGTCGACGAGCGGACCCGCGCGCTCATCGGCGACCTGCCCAGAGGACGCGGCATCCTCGGCGTCATCATCGAGGACCCCTCGGGCCTGCGGCTCGCCGACCTGAGCGCCCATCCCTCGTCGGTGGGGTTCCCGCCCAACCACCCGCCGATGAGGTCGTTCCTCGGCATGCCGGTGCGGATCCGGGGCACCGTCTTCGGCAACCTCTACCTGACCGAGAAGGCCGGCGGAGGCCCGTTCACCGAGGCCGACGAGCAGCTCGTCGAGGAGCTGGCCCGCACGGCGGGCTACGTCATCAGCAACGCGCGCTCGTTCGCGCTGAGCGAGCGACGGCGGCAGTGGCTCGAGGCGTCGGCCGAGCTCGCCGAGCTGCTCCAGCCGCCGGTCGACCTCGACGAGGTGCTCCCCCTGATCGTCTCCACGGCGCGCCAGGTCGCCCACGCGCGGGCCGTGGCGCTCTGGTCCTCGCTCGGTCCCGAGCACGACACGCTCAGCGTCGCCCCGGACCTCGCCGCGGACGACGCCCGGGTTGCCGCCCTCCTCGCCGACGCGCGCCCCGGTCTCGAGGCGGGCGGCGGGGCGGTGGTGGTGACGACCTCCGGTGGTGACGACCTCCCCCTCGTCGTCGTACCGCTGAGGTCGCACCTCGCGCCGGTCTCCGCGCTGGTCGCCGTGGCCCAGCCCGGGTCGGGCCTGCTCGACGTCGAGGAGCGCGACCTCTTCGCCGGGTTCGCCGACCAGCTGGCGCTCTCCCTCGACCGCACCCAGGCGCTGGCCGACCGCCAGGAGCTGGCGCTCATCTCGGACCGCGAGCGGATCGCGCGCGACCTGCACGACATCGTGATCCAGCGGCTCTTCGCGACGGGCCTGCAGCTGCAGGGCGTCGCGGCGATGACCGGCGGCAGCGCTCTCGCGGAGCGCCTCGACAAGGCGGTGGCAGACCTCGACGACACGATCAAGGCGATCCGCGGCACGATCTTCGAGCTCCAGGACCGCCGCGGCGACTCGCTCCGCGCCGCGATCCGCAAGCTCGTCAAGGAGTACGTCCCGGTGCTGGGGTTCACGCCGGTCGTGCGCACCTCCGGGCCGGTGGACACCGCCGTCCCGCCCGCACTGGGCGCCCAGCTGCTCGCGGTGCTCCGGGAGGCCGTGTCCAACGTCGCCCGCCACGCCCTCGCCGACGGCGCCGAGGTCGACGTCGGGGTGGTGGGCGACCGCCTCGAGCTGCGGGTGGCCGACGACGGCGTCGGCATGCCGGACGAGGTCTCCGAGAGCGGCCTGCGCAACGCGCGCCGACGCGCCGACGACCTCGGCGGGACGCTCGAGGTCTCCCGGGTCGGCGAGCGGGGCACCGTGCTCGTGTGGCGGGCCCCGCTGCACTGAGCCCGGCGGGGGCGGCCAGTCAGGGGGCGGACACGCCAGAGGACCCGGCGCCGGGAGGGCGCCGGGTCCGGTGAGGGCCTGGTGTCATCGCAGGACGGGGTACTTCCGTACCAGTCCGGTGCGGTTCCACCAGTGACCCAGCCCCCACGTGGTGCCGGCAGCGCCGAGGGCGAGGACGACCATCACGATCACGCCGATGAGGTGGTCATCGACGACCGGGTTGTTCTCCAGCGGGAGCACGGCGGCGTACATGAAGGCGTACATGAGAGCGCCGGCTGCGGTGCCGATCCGCATCCCGACCCCCAGCAGGAGGGTCACGCCGATGCCGAGCAGGCCGATCATGAAGAGCCAGTCGACCCACGCCTGACCGGCGAGCGAGGTGAAGAAGGAGTGGAAGGGGTTGTCCACGGGGACACCGAAGGTGAGGAACCCCTCGGTCGGGCTGCCTCCGTTGAGCCAGGCGGCGTCCTGGGCCATGAAGTCGATCCCGGCGCGGGAGCCGTCCTCGGCGTACTGCGCTCCGGTGCTGAAGCCCAGGGCGAAGGTCTTGTCGAGGAAAGCCCACAGGAAGGTGAATCCGAAGGCGATCCGCAGGGTGGCGAGGGCGCGGGTGAAGCCGGGGCGGGCGACTTCCTCGGTCTCCGAGGTGGTGACGCCCTCGGCGCTGATGTGGTGCTGGCGGTGGATGACGTTCATCGTCATCTCCTCCTCGGTGAGTGGGGTTTCTGGGTCACCACCAGAGTCCCGCGGCCACGCTGGCGGCAGCAGGGTCGCCGGTCACCGCGTCGCCGGGACCTAGGTCCCTAACCCGAGGGACGGCTCAGCGAGACGCCCCGCCGAGGAGCTTGGAGGCCAGCACGGCCGCCTGCGTGCGCCGCTCGAGCCCGAGCTTGGCGAGGATGCTCGAGACGTAGTTCTTCACCGTCTTCTCGGCGAGGAACATCTGCTCGGCGATCTGCCGGTTGGTCAGGCCCTCGGCGATGTGGCCCAGCAGGATCCGCTCCTGGTCGGTGAGCGCTGCCAGCTCGTCCGGCGTCTCGGGACCGTTGCGGATCCGCTCCAGCACGGTCGCGGTCATCGCGGGGTCGATGAGGGAACGACCGGACGCGACGTGGCGCACCGCGGTGACCAGGTCGGAGCTGCGGATCTCCTTGAGCACGTAGCCCGACGCCCCGGCCATGATCGCGGCGAACAGCGCCTCGTCGTCGTCGTACGACGTCAGGATGAGCGCGTTGATCGAGGGGTCGACCGCCCGGACGGCACGGCAGACCTCGATGCCCGAGCCGTCCGGCAGCCGCGCGTCGAGCACGGCGACGTCGGGGCGCATGGCGGGGATGCGGGCGGTGGCCTCGGTCGCCGTCGCGGACTGACCGACGACGACGATGTCCTCCTGCTGCTCGAGCAGGAACTTCAGGCCCTCACGCACGACGTCGTGGTCGTCGAGGAGGTAGACGCGGATCGGGTCGGCCATGAGGGCCATTCCACCAGACGCGAGCCCGAATGCGCCGCATCCGGCAGGGATCAGCCCAGGTCGAGGTACATCACGTGCAGGCCGACCCGGCCGTGCTGCGCGCTCTCGAAGGCCCCGGGCACCGTTCCGACGATCGCGAATCCGAGGTCCTGCCACAGCCGGACCGCGGCGGTGTTGGTCTCGACGACCGCGTTGAACTGGATGCCGGCGAACCCCTGCTCGCGGTGCCAGGCGACCATGTCGTCGGCCAGGCGCCGACCGACGCCGCGACCCCGTGCACCCGCGTCGACCATGAACGACGCCGTGCCGACGTGGGCGCCACGGCCCGGGCGGTTGGGCCCCATCTTGGCGGAGCCGAGGACGCGGCCCTCCTCCTCGAGGACGGTCACCCGGCTGCCGTCGAACCACCAGCCGCGGGCCTGGTCCGAGGTCGCACCGAGCGGGTAGGCGTAGGTCTCGCCCGCCTCGACGATGTCGCGCCAGAAGGGCCAGATCGCCGGCCAGTCAGCCTCGGTCGCCGCCCTGATCCCCATCTCGTGCTCCTGTCCGTCCGACCGGTCTGGAGCAGTCTCCCGACCCCGCCTCGGCAGGCGCACACTGGGGGTGACCAGCCGAGAGGGAGGCACCCCATGTCACTCACGCACCGCCCGGTCGCGATGATGATGCCGGTCACCGACGTCGACCGCGCCCGCACCTTCTACACCGAGTCCCTGGGGCTCGACTACACCGGGAGCAACGACGAGGGCAGCGCCCTCTACGCCCTGGACGGCGGCTCCACGCTCGTCCTGCTCCCCCGTCCCGAGAGCCGTCCGTCGGAGAGCACCGCGATGAGCTTCGAGGTCGACGACATCACCGGCGAGATCGGCGACCTCGAGCGGCGCGGCGTCGTCTTCGAGGACTACGACCTGCCGGACCTCACGACCGTCGACCACGTGTGCGTGATGGGCGCCGAGAAGGCGGCGTGGTTCAAGGATCCGGACGGCAACATGCTCTGCCTGCACCAAGAGAACTAGAGGACTAGACGTCGGTCGCGCCGTCGATGGACTGGCGGACGAGGTCCGCGTGACCGGCGTGGCGGGCGTACTCCTCGACCATGTGGACCAGCACCCAGCGCAGGGTGGCGGTCTCGCCCTTCTCGGGCGGTCGCGGGCGCGCGACGAGCCGGCCGAGGTCAGGGTCCTCGGCCAGGGCGGCGTCGAGGCATGCATCGGAGCGCTCGATCGCCGCGACGAGCAGGGCGTCGAGCTCGGCGTGGGACCGACCGGCGGCCATGTGCCAGTCCCAGTCGGCGTCGTCGGCCCACGGGGCGGTGTCCCACGGCGGCGACGGGTCGTGGGCGGGCGAGTGACGCGCCCGCCGGACGGACCGAACGTCGCCCGTACGCCGCTCGCTGAGCGTGCCGCGTACGGCCGCCGCGTCCATCGGTCCGTTCGACGGGCCGGGTGGGTCAGAGGGTCGGACCCTCGCCGCGCAGCTTGTCGACCTCCGCCATCGCGTCGCGCAGCTGGCCGAGCCACTCGTCGGCGTGCTGCCCGACCAGGCGCACCGACCACGCGAGGGCGTCGGAGCGCGACCGGGCGACGCCGGCGTCGACCAGGGTGTCGAGCACGCGACGCTCGGGCTGGCGCAGCCGGGTCATCACCGGTGCGGCGACATGGGTGAACAGCGCCTCGGTGTCGCCGAGCCGCACCCCCCACGACACCTTGCGCTCGTAGCGCGCCTGGGCCTCGCGGGCGATCTGGATGCGCTCGGTCTTGGTCTCGGAGCGGAAGCGGCCGATGCGGCCCTCGGCCTCGGCTGCGCTGACGTCGTCGGCCGAGCTGTCCACCACCAAGGTGCCGACGACCAGGATCTCCTCGCGGTCGACGGTGACGTCGACCGCGCTGAACCATGCCTCGGGCAGGCGCCCGTGGAACCACTCGGACGCGTCGGAGGCGTCCGGCAGGTCGGCGACCTGCCACCCGCCGCGGCGACCGCGACGGCTCTCGTCTGTCTTCATGTATTACATGATTACACCGCAACACAAACGGCGCCAGATATCGTCGCCCCGTGCTCACCACTCCGTGCCCCTGCGGGATCGGCGAGGCGTACGACGCCTGCTGCGGACCGCTGCTCGCCAACGTCGCGCAGGCCACCTCGCCGGAGCAGCTGATGCGCTCGCGCTACACCGCCTTCGTCACCGGGGACGCCGACCACCTCTTCCGCACCTGGCACCCGCGAACCCGGCCCGACGACGTACGCCCGGACCCCGCCACCCGCTGGACCGGGCTCCGGGTCCTGGCCGCGGAGGGCGACACCGTCGAGTTCGTCGCGACCTGGGAGGGCGGGGAGATGCACGAGGTGAGCAGGTTCGAGCAACGTGCCGGTCGGTGGTGCTACGTCGACGGCACGTGAGCGAACAGGCCTGCGTCAGCTGACCGAGTCGGTCCAGCGCTCCCCGACGCTCTCGAGGTGGCCGTGCCCCGCAGTTGCGGCCGCGACCGCCGCCCCCACCCGGCCCACCTCGTCGGGCGCCGCCGCGAGCAGCAGCCGCACGCGGGCGTCGTACGCCACGTCGAGGACGACGACGCCGCGTGAGCGCAGCTCCCCCTCCACCCGGCCGGCGTCGGCGTGGTTGAGCTCCAGGGCGAGCTCGGTGAGCAGCGTGCGACGCAGCAGCCCGGCCTGTGCCACGGCCGCGCGCACCGCGTCGCCGTAGGCGCGCACCAGGCCGCCGGCACCGAGCAGGGTGCCGCCGAACCAGCGGGTGACGACGGCGGCCACGTCGCTCACCCCGGCGCCGCGCAGGACGTCCAGCATCGGTGCACCCGCGGTGCCCGCAGGCTCACCGTCGTCGGACGAGCGCTGGACCGCCCCGTCCGGGCCCAGCACGAAGGCCGAGCAGTGGTGGCGGGCGTCCGCGTGCTCACGGCGGAGCGCGGCGACGAGGGCGCGGGCGTCCTCCTCGGTCTCGACCCGCCGCAGCGTGCACAGGAAGCGGGAGCCGCGGTCCTCGACCTCGGCGGTCACGTCGCGGGCGACGGTGAGGTAGGACGTCACGCCGGTCGCTGCGACTCGGCTGGGTCCTCGGCCGGTTCCTCGGCTGCGTCTTCCGCTGGACGCTCCGCCGGACCGGGGTCCCACTGGACCATCACCTTCTCGAAGCCCTTGTGCCGCTGCATGCGGGCATAGAGGGCGTAGGCCTCCCGGTCGGCCTCGGTCAGCTGGACGTTGTCGGTGAAGGGCGTGAGCAGCGCCCGCGGCCACAGTCGTCGCGCCAGCACCACGTTGACCTCGGTGGCCAGCACGGCCATGACGGCGCCGATCCACAGGAAGCCGATCAGGCCGAGGACGAGCCCGAAGGTCTTGGTCATCGAGGACGTGTTGACCAGCACGCGGTCGACGTACGCCGCGCCGCCGATCTGCAGCAGCTGCCACAGGACGGCGAGCGTGAAACCGCCCGGCGCCGCCCGCCAGAAGGAGTGCTGGCCGGTGGCGGCGAAGCGGAAGAGGTAGGTCAACCCGGTGCCGACCACCAGCACCGTCAGGACCGGGAGCAGCGCCTTGAGGCCGCCGCCGATCAGCTCGGTGAAGACGTCCGTCGTGGTCGCGATCGTCGAGACCACCGTCACCGCGAGCAGGGAGAGGCCCGCGGTGAGGAGCAGCAGCAGGGTCTTGACGCGCGCGTAGAACGGGTTGGGGCGGCTGTTGCGCGGCACCGACCACGCCACGTGCTGGGTGTTCTGCAGCGCCTGGCCGAGGCCCATCGCGCCGTAGAGGGCTGCGAGCGCACCGATGACCACACCACCGACCGACCCCTGGAGCCCGTCGGGACGGCCGAGCTCGTCGCCGATGATGGGGAACTGCGCCAGGGCCGAGTTGAGGATGCTCTCCTGCCACTGGGGCTCACCCCGCAGGAACAGGCCCAGGATCGAGGTGCCGAGCAGCATCAGCGGGAAGATCGCGATGAAGGCGTAGTAGGCCAGCGCAGCCGCGAGGTAGGGGCCCTGGTCGTCGAAGTACTTGTAGACGACGGCGATCGGGAAGCCGAGCACCCGGTGCCGCCGCTGGAACCCGTCGACTGCCGAGACCGCTCCCACGAGGTGGAGGCTACCGTCACCACCAGCCGAGCAGCTGGCCGCCGAGCCGTACGACGAACCCGGCGACGACGACGAGGAAGAACACGCGCACGAAGCGGGCGCCCCGCGCCATCGCGGTCCGGGCGCCGACGTAGCCGCCCGTCACGTTGGCGGCGGCCATCACCAGGGCGAGGTCCCAGATGACCGCACCCTGCGGGATGAAGACGGCGAGCGCGGCCAGGTTGGTCGCCCAGTTGGCGAGCTTGGCCTTGGCGGAGGCCTCGAGGAAGTTGTAGCCGAGCAGGCCCACCAGCGCGAAGACGAAGAACGATCCCGTCCCCGGCCCGATCGCACCGTCGTAGAAGCCGATTGCCAGCCCGGTGACCACGACGGCGCTGAGGTGCTGACCGCCCTGGAACCGCAGGTTGGTGAGCTCGCCGACGCTCGGCTTGAACCACACGTAGGCACCGACGAGCACCAGCACGACCAGGATGATCGGGTCGAAAGCGCTGCGCGGCAGCTGTGATGCGACGAGGGCGCCGCCGGCCGACCCGAGCCCTGCAGCGACCATCAGCGGCAGGAACGTGCGGGGGTCGGGACGGATGCGCCGGACGTACGTCGCCGCGCTGATCGAGGTGCCGCAGAACGAGGAGAGCTTGTTGGTCGCCGCGATCTGCACCACCGACGCGCCCGGCAGGCCGAGCAGCAGGGCGGGCAGCTGGATCAGGCCGCCGCCACCGACCACCGCGTCGACGAAGCCCGCGGCCAGCGCCGCGAGCACCAGGAAGAGGATGACCTCGACGGAGAGGTCACCCATGTCGGGGCCCCACGTCAGCTGGAGGTGGTGTCTCGGCCGTACTCCTGCACCACGACCGCGTCGTAGTCCTCGGGCATGGTGGCGCTGAGTCCGGGGCAGACGAACTGCTGCGACTGGTCGGGGAGCATCTTGCGGGCCGAGCAGTTGACCGTCGCCAGCTCGGAGCCGTCGGCGGAGAACACCATCTCGAACAGCGCGGCCCGCTCCTCGTCGGAGGTGTTCTTGATCGTGCCCTTGACCTCCGGGGTGACCACCTCCTCCATGCTGACCGAGCGCTCGATCGCCGTGAGCTCCCAGCCGTCCTCGACCGCGAAGCCGTTCCAGGTGAAGGCCTTGCCGACCTCCACCTCGACCGGATCGGTGCTCGCGCCGTCGCTGCCGTCGTCGCCGCAGGCGCCGAGCGCACCGAGGCAGGCGAGGACGGCCAGCACGGTCGCGGTGCGCCTCACGCCGAGGCGCCTCACGAGGCGGCCACGAAGGTGAGCAGGTCCTGCCGGGTCAGCACGCCGATGGGCTTGCCGTCCTCGTGGACGAGCACGGCGTCGGCCTTCTCGAGCAGGTGCACGGCGTCGGCAGCGGCCTCGGTCGAGCCGATCGTCGGCAGAGCCGGCGACATGTGGTCCTCGACCTGGTCGGTCAGCTTCGCGGTGCCGGCGAAGAGGGCGTCCAGCAGGGTGCGCTCGGACACCGACCCCGCGACCTCCGCCGCCACGATCGGCGGCTCGGCGCGGACGACGGGCATCTGGCTGACGCCGTACTCCTGCAGGATGTGGACGGCCTCGGCGATCGTCTCGCCCGGGTGGGTGTGGACCAGGTCGGGCAGCTGGCCCGACTTGCCGCGCAGCACCTCACCGACGGTGCGGTGGTCGGCCCGCGCGCCGGTGGCGAAGCCGTACTGGGCGAGCCAGTCGTCGTTGAAGACCTTGGTCAGGTAGCCGCGACCGGAGTCGGGCAGCAGGACGACGACGACGGCGTCGGTGCGTCCCTCGGCGGCGAGCTCGTGGGCGACCTGGCGGGCGGCGAAGGCGGCCATGCCCGCGGAGCCGCCGACCAGCATGGCCTCCTCGCGCGCGAGGCGGCGCGTGAAGGCGAAGGAGTCGGCGTCGGAGACCTCGATGACGCGGTCGGCCACGCCCCGGTCGTAGGTCTCGGGCCAGAAGTCCTCACCGACGCCCTCGACGAGGTAGGGCCGACCGGTGCCGCCGGAGTAGACCGAGCCGGCCGGGTCGGCGCCGATGACCTGGATGTCAGGGTTCTGCTCCTTGAGGTAGCGCCCGACCCCGCTGATCGTGCCGCCGGTGCCCATGCCCGTGACGAAGTGGGTGATCTTCCCCTCCGTCTGCTCCCAGATCTCCGGACCGGTGGTCTCGTAGTGGGAGCGGGGGTTGTGCGGGTTGGAGTACTGGTCGGGCTTCCAGGCGCCGGGCTGCTTGGAGAGCCGGTCGCTCACGTTGTAGTAGGAGTCGGGGTGCTCCGGCGCGACGGCGGTCGGGCAGACCACGACCTCGGCGCCGTAGGCCTTGAGCACGTTGCGCTTGTCCTCGCTGACCTTGTCGGGGCACACGAAGATGCAGGAGTAGCCCTTCTGCTGGGCCACCATCGCGAGCCCGACGCCGGTGTTGCCGGAGGTCGGCTCGACGATCGTGCCGCCGGGCTGCAGCTCGCCCGAGGCCTCGGCGGCCTCGATCATCCGCGACGCGATGCGGTCCTTCACCGACCCGCCGGGGTTGAGGTACTCCACCTTCGCCAGGACCAGCGGGCCGTCGGCGTCGCCGCCTGCGTCTGCTCCGGGGAGGTCGAGGGTCCGGCTGAGCCGGACGAGCGGGGTGTTGCCGATCAGGTCGAGGAGCGAGTTCACGTACTGCACCCGGTCAATCTAGCCGTCTACTCGTCCGTAGCCGTCACTGCCGGTTGCGTAGCATCGGGGCCGTGGGGGCAACTGGAGCAGCACGCAAGCTGGCATCGGCCGCCGCCCTGGGCGGCGGCGGACTCTCCGTGCTCGGCGCCGGGCTCTACGGGGTCCTGGTCGCCGAGGCGAAGATCGCGCGGCGGCTGATCGGCAACGCGACCGACGTACCTCCGCAGGCGACGGGCTGGTACGGCCGCGGCCGGCCGGGCCCGGCGATCCGGATCGCCCTGCTCGGCGACTCCTCCGCGGCCGGCTACGGCGTCGACCGCGTCGAGGACACCACCGGCGCCCACCTCGCCACCGGGGTCGCGGCCCAGGCCGACCGGCGGGTGCACCTGCGCTCCTTCGCGGTCGTCGGCGCCCAGTCGAGCGCGCTGGCCGAGCAGGTCGACGCCGCCCTCGGCACCCACCCCGACCTCGCTGTCGTCCTCATCGGCGCCAACGACGTCACCCACACCGTGCTGCCGTCCGCGTCGGTGCGCCACCTCGCCGAGGGCGTACGCCGCCTGCGCGAGGAGGGCATCGCGGTGGTCGTCGGCACCTGCCCCGACCTCGGCACGATCCGGCCCATCCCCCAGCCGCTCAAGCAGGTGGCGCGCGAGTGGTCGCGCCGGCTCGCGGCCGCGCAGACCATCACCGTCGTGGAGAACGGCGGCCGGTCGGTGTCCGTCGGCGACATCCTCGGCCCGGAGTTCGACGCCGCCCCCGCCCTGCTGTTCGGTCCCGACCGCTTCCACCCGTCCGCCGACGGCTACAAGCAGCTCTCGTCGGTGCTCATCCCCTCCTGCCTCGCAGCCCTCGACCTCCTGCCCGCCGACGAGGCCGTCCCGGAGCCGCGCCGCCGCGAGGGCATCCTCCCGGTCGCGGCCGCTGCCGTGCGCGCCGCCCGTACGCCCGGCACCGAGGTCGACGGCACCGAGGTCGGCGGCACCCAGCGCGGCCTCCGCGGACGCTGGGTCGAGCTGCGCCACCGTCGCCGCCGTCCCTCCACCGACGCCGAGTCGCCCGGTGAGCACGAGGAGACCGGCGACGACGCCTCCGCCTCGGCCGCCGCCCCCGTCGGCGGTGAGTGAGGCGGGTTCTGCCCGCCCACAACCCGCTTGGCTCACCGCTGGCACCGGCCTGGCACGGCTGCCTTGAAATGCCGTCGGCCCGCCCGAGCTGAGCTCGAGCGGGCCGACGGGGTGGTGCGGTGTGGCTTGTGGGTCAGTCGCCACGCATGATCGCGAGGATCCGCAGCAGGTTGGTGTAGATCCAGACCAGGCTGACGGTCAGGCCGAAGGCCGCGCGCCACGACTCGCGCTCGGGGAGGCCGGCGGCGACGCCGTTCTCCACGAAGTCGAAGTCGAGGATCAGCATGAACACACCGAGCACGAGGCCGGCGAGGGCGAAGAGGAAGCCGATCGGGCCGTTGCCGTAGAGCGGCGACTGGATGCCGAAGAGGCTGAGCACCAGCGACAGCAGGCCGAGGCCCACCATGCCGAACATGCCGGCGATGACGCCGCGACGGAACTTGTCGCCGACCTTGATGTTGAGGAACTTGTAGGCCGCGAGGGTGCCGGCGAAGGCAGCGAACGTGCCGAGGACGGCACTCATCACGATGCCGGGGTACTGGGCCTCGAACAGCGCGCTGATCGCGCCGAGCGCCACACCCTCGGCCAGGGCGAACGCCATCACCAGGGCGGGGCTGATCATCCGCTTGAACGAGTTCACCAGCGAGAGCAGGAATGCGCCGCCGGCACCGAGCATCGCCAGCATGCCGACCTGTCCGAGGTCGGCGTTGTCGGTGACGTCACCGATCCACCACCACGTGGCGAAGGCCGCGGCGAAGACGAGGGCGACCGAGATCGCGGTCTTCTGGACGACCGAGTCGACCGTCATCCGGCCCTGGTCCACCTGCCCGGGCGTGCCGGTGCCCCACTGCGAGGGGTCGGTGCCGGTGTCGCCGTATCCGGGGTAGGACGACCCACCGGCGGGGTAGGTCTGGTTGCCGTAGGCGTTGGAGGAGGCTCGGTTGAACTCCTCGGAACGGGCAAAGACAGGGTTGTTGCTTCTCATGGTCTCTCCTTGGAGGCCGCCTCCGGAACCTCCGGAGGGTCGACGCCGTCAGTGACGGCGCCCGGGTGCGTCACCTCACTCTAGCCGGGGTGACACCACTTCAAACGTGGGCCGACGGCACGCTGTTCCCGTCACAGGAACTTCTCAGGATGTACGCAGGGCTGGCCCGCGGTGCCCCGGCTGGGGTTCGAACCCAGACTGTGCGGTTTTTAAGACCGCTTCCTCTACCGGTTGGGATACCGGGGCGACGACCTGTGAGCCAGGTCAGAGGTAGGTCTTCCGAGCGTAGACGGCGTGCGCCCCGGCCGCGCGGTCGAGGAAGAGCATGCCGTCGCAGTGGTCGATCTCGTGCTGCAGCGCCCGCGCCTCGAACGCCTCGGTCTCGAGCTCGACCTGCTCTCCGGTGCCGGGCAGCTGGCCTCGTACGACGATCCGGCTCGGGCGCTTGACGTCGCCCGTGAAGTCGGGGACCGACATGCACCCCTCGCGTGCCTTCTCGTTGCGGCTGCCGGAGACGACCTCGGCGTTGCAGAGCACGAAGGTGCCGTGGTGCCCGCGGGTCTTGGGGTGCTCGGAGACGTCGACGCAGAACACCTTGGCGCCCACCCCGACCTGGGGCGCGGCCAGGCCGACGCAGCCGGGCGAGACCCGCATCGTGGCGACGAGGTCGGCGGCGAGGCGTACGACGTCGGGCGAGGTCGGGTCGACCGTCTCGCCGACGGCGGAGAGCACGGCCGCGGGTGCGCGGACGACCTCGCGCTGCTCCCCGGCCACGCCGAGGTCGGTCTCGGTCCACTCCAGGACCCGGGTGTTGACGGCCATGACGGTGGCGCTCAGAGCTCGTCGGTGTCGGCCGGGCGGAGCGTGACGCCCACACCGAGGTCCCCGGCGACGCGTGCCAGCTCGTCCTCGACGGCGGCCACGTCGGCGTCCGCCGGCAGGTCGACCTCGGCGACGAGCAGGTAGAGGTCACCGGCGAGCCGGGTGGTGAGGTCGGTGATGTTGCCGCCGACGCCGGCGATCACCGCGACGACGGCCGACACGATCCCGGGACGGTCCCCGCCGTGGACCGACAGCACCCACGAGGTCCCGGCACCGGCCTCCGCGTGCTCGGCGGGGACCTCCCGGACGGTCACGGTGAGGCTGCCGTCAGCGGTGAGGGGCGCCAGGGCCTGCTCGATCTCGGCGTCGGGCGCCGCACCCTCGCACACGAGCATCATCGCGAAGTGGCCGCGCAGCAGGGTCATCGTCGAGTCCTCGAGGTTGAGGCCCAGCCCGGCGAGCTTGTCGGTGGTCTCGGCGATGATGCCGGGACGGTCGTGGCCGAGGACGGTGATGGCGTGGAGGGTCACCCCTCCATTGTGGCAGCGCCCGTGTCAGCGCCCCGGCCCGGCCAGCGCCCGCGCCCGCACGAAGACCTCGTCGGTCATCTCGCGGGTGAGCCGACGGGTGTAGGTGTTGTGGGGCGAGGGGTGGTAGCAGCCGAGGAGGGTGACGTCACCCAGCACCACCTCCGCGCCGTGGGCGAACTTCGGCCGCCTGGGCGGCGCGGGCGCCCCGGCCGCGACCAGCGAGCGCACGGCACCGTCCCACCCGAACGCTCCGAGCGCCACGACCGCGCGAACGGTGGGCAGCAGCGCCAGCTCGGCGGCGATCCACGGCGCGCAGGTGTCACGCTCGACCGCGGTCGGCTTGTTGTCCGGAGGTGCGCACCTCACGGTGGCCACCATGCGGGCCCCGATCAGCTGCTGCCCGTCGCCGGCGTGCTCGCTGGTGTCCTGCACCGCCCACCCGGTGCGGTGCAGGCTCGCGAACAGCCAGTCGGCGCTCGGGTCGCCGGTGAAGATCCGGCCGGTCCGGTTGCCGCCGTTGGCCGCCGGGGCCAGCCCGACGACGAGCAGCGACGGCTCGGGGTCGCCCCAGCCCGGGATCGGACGCCCCCAGTAGGGCTGGTCGGCGAACGACGCCCGCTTCTCGACCGCGACACCCTCGCGCCACGCCACCAGCCGCGGGCACGCCGAGCACACGCTCACCCGGGCGTCGAGCTCGGCCAGCGGGGCGTCGTGGGCGAGACGGCGTACGTCGTCGGCGTCGCGTGCCACGGGCGTGTCGGGGGCGCCGGGGTCGTCGGGCCACCCGGCACCCGGGGCGACCGGGCTGGTGAACGCCCCGCCGACGACCGGGTGCGGAAGGAGGACCGGCCCCGTCATCGCGCGATCGCGGCAGCGATGCCGTGCAGGATGTCGGCCTCGGAGACGACGTGGTCGATGCCCGGCACCCGGTCGAGGATGCGGGCCCAGATCAGGGCTCCCGCACCGATGACGTCGGCGCGGCCGGGGTGCATGTAGGGCAGGGCCCGTCGCTCCTCGACCGTCATGGCGAGCAGGTCGGCGACGTAGGAGGCGGTGGCGGCGTTGGGCAGGACGGCACCGTCGAAGGCCTCGCGGTCGTAGGAGGCCAGACCGAGCACGCCGCACGCGAGGGTCTTGATCGTGCCCGAGGTGCCGACGACGGTCCGGGCCCGCCCGAGCGGGATGCCGGAGTCGTCGAGGTGCCGGTCGATGTCGGCGACGCAGGCCGCGACCTCCTCGGCGGTCGGCGGGTCACCGTGCAGGTGGCGCTCGTGGAGCCGGACGGAGCCGATGTCCATGGACACCGCCCGCCGGTCGTCACCGTGGCCCAGCACCAGCTCGGTCGACCCGCCGCCGATGTCGACGACGAGCACCGGCTCGGGCGGCATCGGGACCTGCGCGGCGATGGCGCCGGCGTAGACCAGCGCGGCCTCCTTGTCGCCGGACAGCACCTCCGGCTCGATGCCCAGCCGACGGCGTACGCCCTCGGCGAAGACGGCTGAGTTGCTGGCGTCGCGGGTGGCGGACGTGGCGCAGAAGCGCAGCCGCTCGGGCGGGACGCCGTGGTCGCGGAGCACCTCGGCGAACTCGTCGATCGCCGCGAAGGTGCGCTCCAGCGCCTCCTCGGCCAGCACGCCGGTGCGGTCGACGCCCTGCCCGAGGCGTACGACGCGGGAGTCGCGCAGCGCGACGTCGAGCTGTCCGTCCTCGCGCACGACCCCGATCAGGACCTTGATGGAGTTGGTCCCGCAGTCGATGGCCGCGACGGTCGTCTCGGAAGTGCTCATCGGGTCATGGTGCAGCGCGTGATGGAGCAGGGGGACGCTCGACGCACGGCCCCGACGCCCACCAGTCGCCGAGCCGGTCGAGGACCTCGTCGCCGAGCGGGTTGACCCCGCGCCCCATGGCGAGCGACTGGCCGGCGAGGACGTGGAGGCACTTGACCCGGTCGGGCATGCCACCCGCGCTGATGCCGTCGATCTCGGGAACGTCGAGCCCGGCCCGCTCCCCCACCTCGGCGCGGAACTCCAGGTAGCGCTCGTGCGCCGTGCGATAGGCCGCCGCGAGCTCCTCGTCGGTGCCGAGCCGCTCCTGCATCTCCTTCATCACATGGGTGCCCTCGAGGGTGCCGATGCGGGACGCCGCCCGCGGGCAGGTGAGGTAGAAGGTCGTCGGGAACGGCGTGCCGTTGGGCAACCGCGGCTCGGTGGTCACCACGTCCGGGTTGCCGCAGGGGCACCGGTGCCCGACCGAGTCGATGCCGCGGGGTCGCCGCTTGAGCTGGGCGCGGATCACGGCCTCGTCGGCTGCGTCGATGCGTGGGTTGTCGCGGGGGGTCTCGTCGTCGCTCACTGCTTCTTCGTCCCGTCGATGAGGTCGACCGGCTCCTGGTCGGGCGGGGGCGGGTTGCCGGCCAGCTCCATCGACTCCCAGGCCGCGGTCCACCAGGCCTTGGGCACGGTCTTGATCACGTCGTCCGGGTCGTTGAGCGAGGCCTGCGCCTCGAGGGGCTTGCCGTCGGGGCCGATGACCTCGAACCCTGCCTCACCCGGCATCAGGTAGCCGAACCTCGCACGAGCCTGCGCCTTGACGTAGGCCGGGTCGTCCCAACGCCTCTTCTCCCGCTCGAGGTCGTTGATGCTGGCCTCGCGCTCGGCGATCTGCGCCTTGAGGTCGCCGATGTGGGAGCGCTGCTGGAGGTAGGCCCGCAGCGACGACGCGTAGGACACCGTCAGCACTGCCAGGACCAGGACCAGCACCGCAGCGCGCCCCGTGAACCGCGGTCGACGCGTCGTGCTGCGTGGGGCGGCCGGACGCACGGACGCGGCGACCGGTGCCGCGGTGCGGGAGGACGTCGTACGCGTCCCGGCCCCCCGCGGCCGTGAGCCGCGGGAGCCGGGGTGCGTGCTGGAGCCCTGCCTCGGACCGCGCGACCCTCCGGGCCCGCCCCGAGGCGTACGGCGCTGGGAAGGCATGCCGCCCAGTCTGCCTGCTTCAGCCGCCGAATCGCGGGAAGGCACCCCGTCCGGCGTAGCGAGCCGCGTCACCCAGCTCGTCCTCGATGCGGAGCAGCTGGTTGTACTTCGCGACGCGGTCCGAGCGCGCCGGTGCACCGGTCTTGATCTGGCCGCAGTTGGTGGCCACGGCGAGGTCGGCGATGGTGGTGTCCTCGGTCTCGCCGGAGCGGTGGCTCATCATGTTGCGGAAGCCCGCGCGGTGGGCGAGCTCGACGGCGTCGAGGGTCTCGGTGAGCGACCCGATCTGGTTGACCTTGACCAGCATGGCGTTGGCCTGGCCGCCGTCGATGCCGCGCTGGAGGCGCTCGACGTTGGTGACGAACAGGTCGTCGCCGACGATCTGGGTCAGGTCGCCCAGGTTCTCGGTGATGGCCTTCCAGCCGTCCCAGTCCTCCTCGTCGAGCGGGTCCTCGAGGGAGACGATCGGGTAGCTGGCGACGAGGTCGGCGTAGTAGGCGACCATGTCGTCGCTCTTCAGCTTCTTGCCCTCGAAGGTGTAGGACTTCTTGTCGAAGAACTCGCTGGCGGCGACGTCCATCGCGAGCGCGATGTCCTTGCCCAGGGCGAAGCCGGCGGACTTGACCGCCTCGGCGATCAGGTCGAGCGCGGCACGGTTGCTCTCGAGGTTCGGGGCGAAGCCGCCCTCGTCGCCGAGACCGGTCGAGAGGCCCTTCTTCTTCAGCACGGCCTTGAGGGCGTGGTAGACCTCCGCGCCCTGCTGGAGCGCCTCGCGGAAGGTCGCCGCGCCGATCGGGGCGATCATGAACTCCTGCACGTCGACGTTGGAGTCGGCGTGCGAGCCACCGTTGAGGATGTTCATCATCGGCACCGGCAGCAGGTGGGCGTTGGGTCCGCCGACGTAGCGGAACAGCGGCAGCCCGGCCGACTCGGCGGCCGCCTTCGCGGTGGCGAGGGAGACGCCGAGGATCGCGTTGGCCCCCAGCTTGGCCTTGTTGGCGGTGCCGTCGAGGTCGAGCATCGTCTGGTCGATCAGGCGCTGGTCGTCGGCGTCGAGGCCGACGACCGCGCCGGCGATCGTGTCGATGACGCCGTCGACGGCCTTCTGCACGCCCTTGCCGAGGTAGCGCTTGCCACCGTCGCGCAGCTCCACCGCCTCGAAGGCGCCGGTCGAGGCGCCGCTGGGCACGGCCGCGCGTCCGAACGCTCCGTCCTCGAGCAACACCTCCACCTCGACGGTGGGGTTGCCGCGCGAATCGAGGATTTCGCGGGCACCGACTGCAGCGATGATCGACATGGCAGAGCTCCTGAAGAGGGGACGTCCTGGGTCAGCGCCAGCCTAGCCACGTCGTACGCCGACGTCGCCGGGGTGTCCGCGGCCACCGCTAGCGTGCGTCGCGTGCCGACTCCCGCCGACCACCTCCGCGACCTCGTCGAGCGAGCCGTCCGGGACGACGCGGGCGACACGGCCGACACGACCGACACGACCGACACGACCGCCCAGCGGTTGCGTCGGGCGATGGCCGGCGAGTCCCCCGCCAGGTTCGTCGACCGCCTCGTCCTCGAGCGGGCGGCCCACCTGGTGGCCACGACCGACCGCACCCTCCACGACATCGCGACCGAGGCCGGCTTCCGCGGCTACGACGTCTTCGCGCGCGCCTTCCGGCGCGAGCTCGGCGCGCTGCCGTCGCAGTGGCGCGCCGACCCGACGTCCCACCTGATCGACGCCCCCGGTGACGCCCACGTTCACCCACCCGACGGCCTGCGGCTGCCCGCACGGTGGAGGATGGACTCCGTGGACCTGGTCGTCGACATGGCAGGACGCCACGTGCGCATCGTGACCGGCCTCGTCGACGCGGCCGGGCAGGTGCCCGACCCCGAGCTCGACCGACCCGTCGACGGCGCCACCCTGCGCTCGGCGCTCACGTCGGCGGTCGCAGACCTGGCAGCACTCACCGCCCTGGTCCGCGAGACCGGCGTCGACGACCCGGCCGACGACGAGCCGCTCGCCTCGTTGCGCGAGCAGGTGGCCCGGGTGGGCCCCGACTTCGTCGACGCCGTCGCCCTGCTGGGCGCGACCGGGCGCTTCGACGAGGCGTTCGTCGACGCCTTCCGACCCGAGCCGACCGCGACGTCGTTCGGCACAATGGTCGCCCGGACGCTCACCGACGCCGACGGCACGCTCCTGCTGGCCCGCGCCCGGCTCCGTGCGTGCGGTGTCGAGTGGCAGGTGCCGGCGTGAGCGCCCAGCCCGAGCTCGCCCGTCGACTCGGCACCACCGACGCGGTGGTGGTCGGGCTGAGCGCGATGCTCGGAGCGGGCGTCTTCGTCGCCTTCGCCCCGGCCGCCGAGGCCGCCGGACGCGGGCTCCTCGCCGGGCTCGCGGTCGCGGCCGTGATCGCGTTCTGCAACGCCGTGGCGTCGGCCCAGCTCGCCTCGTCCTACCCCGCATCGGGCGGCACCTACCTCTTCGGACGCGAGGTCCTCGGCCCCTGGTGGGGCTTCCTGGCGGGCTGGGGCTTCGTCGTCGGCAAGACCGCCTCGTGCGCCGCGATGGCGATGACCTTCGCGGCCTACGCCGCCCCCGGTGCCGGGGCGTGGCAGCGCGCGCTGGCAGCGCTCGCGGTGGTGGCGTTCACGGTCCTCAACCTGCGCGGCGTCACCCGCACCGCGACGGCCGCCAAGGTGCTGCTGGCGGCGACGCTGCTGGTCCTCGTCGGTTTCCTCGCGCTGGCCGCGACGGGCGAGGCCGAGCCGGTCGGCGCACTGACCGCCACCGGTGGGGCCTGGGGCGTCCTTCAGGCAGCCGGGCTGCTCTTCTTCGCCTTCGCCGGCTACGCCAGGATCGCCACCCTGGCCGAGGAGGTCCGCCGCCCCGAGGTCCTCGGACGCGCCATCCTCGTGGCGCTCGGCACCGCCGTCGTCCTCTACCTCCTCGTCGCGCTGGCCCTGGTGCAGGTCCTCGGCGACGACCTCCCCGGCTCCACCGTCCCGGTCGCCGATGCGACGGCGGCGCTCGGCGCCGACTGGGCGGTCCCGCTCGTCCGGGTCGGGGCGGCCGCGGCCGCCCTTGGCGCCCTGCTGGCCCTGCTCGCCGGCGTCGGGCGTACGACGCTCGCGATGGCGCGCGAGCGCGACCTGCCGGGCCCCCTCGCCTCCGTCGACGAGCGGCACCGGGTCCCCGACACCGCCCAGGTCGTCATCGGCGTCGCCGTGGTGGCGCTGGTGCTGCTCGCCGACCTGCGCGGTGCGATCGGCTTCTCGTCGTTCGGGGTGCTCGTCTACTACGCCGTCGCCAACCTCTCCGCCCTGCGCCAGCCCGCCGAGCAGCGGCGGTGGCCGCGGGCGCTGCAGGTGCTGGGCCTGGTCGGCTGCCTGGCGATGGCAGCCGCGCTGCCCACCGCTTCGGTGCTCGCCGGGCTCGTGGTCCTCGCGGTCGGGATCCTCGGTCGTGCGGCGGCGCTGCGACGTCGTACCTGACCGGTCGCTGAGGTCATGGGAAACGGCGGTTCGAACCGACGATTCTCATGACGTCCGGTCGGGGCCCTCCGACGTGTCCGCCTTCTCCGCCTTCTCGGCGGCCTTGGCGGCGTTCCACAGCTCCATCACCTCGGCCACGTCGGTGGCGACCGCGTCGCCGAAGACGTGGGGGTTGCGCCGCTCCATCTTGGCGATCACGCCGCGCGCGACGTCGTCGAGGGTGAACTCCCCCGCCTCCTCGGCGATCACCGCGTGGATGACCACCTGCAGCAGCAGGTCGCCCAGCTCGTCGCAGAGCGCGGCCGGGTCACCGGACTCGATCGCCTCGACGACCTCCTCGGCCTCCTCCCGGACGTACGGGATGAGCGAGGTGTGGGTCTGCTCCCGCTTCCACGCGCACTCGCGCTGCAGGACCCGCATCTGGTCGGCGAACTCCTCCAGGGCCGAGCCCCCGGGCGTGGCGGTCACCGGCTCAGCCGCAGCGGTGGCTGACCGGCAGCGTCTCGGCGAAGGCCGGGTCGGGCTCGGTCGCCATGCCGGACCTGGCGGTCTCGCCGACCGCCACGGACGTGTTGGTGTCCACCGGGGACAGCACGCCGTCGACGTTGCGGAGGCCGAAGCGCGGGTCGATCTCGAGGTCGTGGGTGTTGGGCCACTGGTTGAACACGTCGATGCCGGCCTGGGTGGTCTGCTCGGCGGTCGGGTCGGCGACGCCCTGCTCCTCCAGGATGATGCGACCGACCTGGTCGAGGATGTCCTGGGCGTAGGCCGAGGTGGACGCCAGCTCGACGTAGTCGTCGCGGACCTCCTCGGGCTGGGTCTCCGCGGTGGCCTGGCGCTGCGCGACGTCGTTGTAGTAGGTCGAGCCCGGCTCCACGCCGTAGTCGTCGGCGATCTGCGAGGCCTGCGAGCGCAGCGTGAGCAGCTGGACGACGTACTGACGCACGAAGCCCATCGGCACCGCCGACTCCAGCTCGCCCACCGCCGTGCAGTAGTTGGCCGTCACCTCGTTCACGTGGCGCGTCGAGATCTGCTCGTCGCCGACCTTGACCGCGACACCGGGGCTGGCGCTGCCGCAACCGGTCAGCAGCAGTCCTGCGAGGGCCACCATCACCCAGGTGGGCGCGGCCGTCATCCGGCGGGTCTTGCTCACGGGGTCACTCCTTGGTCGGGACGGTCGAGGCGGCGACGGGCGCCGCGGCGATCACGTCGTCGATCACGCCGCGGGCCCATTCAAGCAGGGCCACGCCCGCCACGGGGCGTACGGGGAAGCCGGTCGGCTGCGGACGCGGCACCAGGATCGTGCTCGTCGGTGCCTTGACGACGCTCTTGGGGTGCAGCCGCTGGAGGCGTACGACGCGCGACTCGGGCAGGTCGACCGGGGCGAACCGGACGTACTTGCCGGCCAGCGTCACCTCCTTCACGCCGACCTGGCGGCACCGCGCGCGGAAGCGGGCGACGACGAGCAGCGACTCCACGACCTCGGGAGGGTTGCCGTAGCGGTCGAGCAGCTCGGCGCGGACCTCGTCGACGTCGGCGTCGGTGCGCACCTCGGCCAGCCGCTTGTAGATCTCGAGCCGCAGCCGCTCGCTGGGGATGTAGTCGTGGGGCAGGTGGGCGTCGACCGGCAGCTCGATGCGGACCTCCTGGAGCTGGTCGTCCTCGCCGCCGCCCTTGAAGTCGGCGACCGCCTCGCCGACGAGCCGGACGTAGAGGTCGAAGCCGACGTCGGCGATGTGGCCGGACTGCTCGCCGCCGAGCAGGTTGCCCGCACCGCGGATCTCGAGGTCCTTCATCGCGATCGCCATGCCGCCGCCGAGGTCCGAGTGCTGGGCCAGCGTCGCCAGCCGCTCGTGGGCGGTCTCGGTCAGCGGCTTCTCCGCCGGGTAGAGGAAGTAGGCGTAGGCGCGCTCACGGGAGCGGCCGACGCGACCGCGCAGCTGGTGCAGCTGGGAGAGGCCGAGGGTGTCGGAGCGCTCGATGATCATCGTGTTGGCGTTGGAGACGTCGAGGCCCGACTCGACGAGGGTCGTGCAGACGAGCACGTCGAAGCGCTTCTCCCAGAAGTCGAGCATCACCTGCTCGAGCTGGCGCTCGTTCATCTGGCCGTGGGCGGTCGCCACGCGCGCCTCGGGCACGAGCTCCTTGATCCGGGCGGCGGCCTTCTCGATCGACTGCACCCGGTTGTGGATGTAGAAGACCTGGCCCTCGCGGAGCAGCTCGCGGCGCACCGCCGCGACGACCTGACGGTCCTCGTAGGCGCCGACGTAGGTGAGGACGGGGTGCCGCTCCTCGGGCGGGGTGGTGATGGTCGACATCTCGCGGATGCCGGTCACCGCCATCTCGAGCGTGCGCGGGATCGGCGTCGCGCTCATCGACAGCACGTCGACCGACGTGCGCATCCGCTTCATCTGCTCCTTGTGCTCGACACCGAAGCGCTGCTCCTCGTCGACGATGATCAGGCCGAGGTCCTTGACCTTGATCTCGGGGTTGAGCAGGCGGTGGGTGCCCACGACGATGTCGATCGAGCCGTCGGCCAGGCCGGCGACGACCTCCTTGGCCTCCTTGTCGGTCTGGAAGCGCGAGAGGCCCTTGATGACGACCGGGAAGCCGCTCATCCGCTCCGAGAACGTCGACAGGTGCTGGGTGACGAGCAGGGTGGTCGGCACCAGCACGGCCACCTGCTTGCCGTCCTGCACGGCCTTGAACGCGGCGCGGACCGCGATCTCGGTCTTGCCGTAGCCGACGTCACCGCACACGAGCCGGTCCATCGGGACGACCTGGCGCATGTCGGCCTTGACCTCGTCCACCGTCGTCAGCTGGTCGACGGTCTCGGTGAAGGGGAACGCGTCCTCGAGCTCGCGCTGCCAGGGGGTGTCGGGACCGTAGGCGTGGCCCTTCGTCGCCTGCCGGGCGGCGTAGAGCTTGATCAGCTCGGCCGCGATCTCGCGGACCGCGCGGCGGGCCTTGTTCTTGCGCTTGGTCCAGTCGCCGCCGCCGAGGCGGTCGAGGCTGGGGTTCTCCCCGCCGACGTAGCGGGTGACCTGGTCGAGGGTGTCGGCCGGGACGTAGAGCATGTCGTTGGGTCCGCCGCGCTTGCTGGGGCCGTACTCCAGCACGAGGTACTCGCGCACCGCGCCGCCGATCTCGCGCTGCTTCATCTCCACGAAGCGGCCGACGCCGTGCTGCTCGTGCACGACGTAGTCGCCGGCCGAGAGCTCCAGCGGGTCGATCTGCTTCTTGCGCCGCGCGGGCATCTTCCGCATGTCGCGGGTCGAGGCCTTCTGGCCCGACAGGTCATCGCCGGTGACGACGGCGACCTTCGCCTCGTCGTCGACGACGCCGTGCACCAGGTGGCCGCACGTCACGGTCACGACGTTGGCCCCGGCGCTCTCGCCCTCCTCGACG
This sequence comes from uncultured Nocardioides sp., assembly GCF_947488025.1. GTDB lineage: Bacteria > Actinomycetota > Actinomycetes > Propionibacteriales > Nocardioidaceae > Nocardioides. The sequence goes on from NZ_CANKYS010000003.1 coordinate 171,026, forward strand.
AGCCGGGCGGCGACGTCGTTCTCGCCCAGCAGCTCGACGAAGCGCTGGGCCGGTCCGTGGCCGGCGTGCACGACCACGACGTCGACGCCGTCGGTGACCCAGCCGCGGATGTCGTCCACCGCCTGCTGCAGGTCGCCGCGGTAGGCCTCGGCGGGGTGCGTCGGCAACGTGCGGCTCGGCACCGCGCTGCTTTCGGTGGTCGAGTGGCCGTCGCGAGGGACGAGCGCGGTTGTATCGAGACCCGCGTCGGCAGGCACGTCGGCGGTGTCGATGCCGAAGGGGCTGACCGTCCACCACGCCAGACCGCGACCGAGCGCGTGGAGGCGGACGTCGGCGATCTCGCGGTAGGACGCGGCGCCGAGGTCGATCGGCGCGGTGCCACCGCCGGCCGCCGCGGCCCACGACGCGCCGAGGAACTCCTCGCTGGTCGCGACGAGGTCGTGCGCGCGGGTGCGGGCGCGCTCGGGGTCGAGGACGAGGACGGTGGTGTCCGCCGGCACGAGGTCGACGAGCAGCTCCATCGAGTCGACCAGGGCGGGCGCGAGCGACTCCATGCCCTCCACGGCGATGCCGGCGGCCATCTTGTCGGTGAGCTCGAGCAGCTGCGGGTGCGCCTGGCCGAGCTCGGCGGCGCGGCGTCGTACGTCGTCGGTGAGCAGCAGCTCGCGGCACGGCGGCGCCCAGAGCCGCTCGACGCTCTCGAGGGTGCGCTGGTCGGCGACGGAGAAGGCGCGGATCTCCTCCACGTCGTCACCCCAGAACTCCACGCGCAGCGGGTGCTCCTCGGTCGGCGGGAAGACGTCGACGATGCCGCCGCGGACCGCGAACTCACCCCGGCGCTCGACCATGTCGACGCGGGAGTACGCCGCCTCGGCCAGCCCGCGCACGACCTCGTCGAGCGGCCGCGTGTCGCCCGGTGCCAGCTCGACCGGCTCGATGTCGGCGAGCCCGGTGACCTGGGGCTGCAGGAGGCTGCGGATCGGGGCGACGACCACCTTCAGCGGGCCGTTGGCGGCGTCGGTGCCGGGGTGGCGCAGGCGCCGCAGGACGGCGAGCCGGCGACCGACGGTGTCGCTGCGGGGGCTGAGGCGCTCGTGGGGCAGCGTCTCCCAGCTCGGGTAGTAGGCGACCGCGTCGGGGTCGACGAGGTCGGCTAGCTCCTCCACGAGGTCCTCGGCCTCGCGCGAGGTCGCGGTGACCGCGAGGACCGTGCGCCCGCGCTCGACGAGTCCGTGGACCACGAAGGGACGGACCGCGCCCGGCCCGGTCAGGTCGAGCGAGGACTGCACCGCGGCGTCGGCGAGGGCGCCGCCCAGGGTGGGGGCGGCGACGATGCGCCGAGCGACGGCGGCGAGGGGCGTGGACGGCACCGGGGATCCCTTCGAGAGCACGCGGAAGAGCCCCCACATCAGGCGGGGGTGGGGGAGGATGAAAGTCTACGGGGGCTGCCCGGACGGGGTTCGTGGGGACAGGGGGTTTGTCCCGTGCGCCACAGGGGTAGCAACCACCTCAACGCCCGGCGTTGCCGGGCGGCCAGAACTTCTCCTGAGAGGAACAACGGGGACATGCGCACCACTCGTCTCATCGCGGGCACCGTCAGTGCCGGACTGCTCGGCCTCACGCCGATCGCCATCGCCGCGCCCAGCCAGGCGGCCGACACCTGGTCGACCACCACCACCGCCACGCCGAGCACCGACAAGGTGGAGTACGGCGACGACTTCTACGTCTCCGTCGACGTCCCGAGCTCCGACGGCTCGTCCGCCTACCGCGGCACCTCGACGCTCTACGTGATGGAGGCCGGCTCGTCCGCCTGGGTCCCGGTCGCGACCAACACCTCGGCCGGCGCCGACTTCTTCGACGTGAAGCCCCAGATGAACTCCAGCTACAAGGTGGTCTACAGCGGTTACACCGCCGCCACCCAGTACGAGGACACCTACACGCCGAGCGAGTCCGCCCCCTTCACGATCGGCGTCGCCCGCAAGATCACCGCGCCCAGCTCGGGCTTCGTGATCAAGGGCAAGGTCACCCCCAAGTACGCCAAGAAGAAGATCGTCATCAAGGTCTCCAAGAAGGAGAAGAAGGGCTACAAGAAGTGGAAGACGATCAAGACCAACAAGAAGGGCAAGTACAAGGTGCGGCTGCCCCGCCGCGGCGGCACCTGGTACTGGACCTTCACCACCAAGGGTGACTCCAAGTACCTCGCCAACGGCTTCGGTTGGCGCACCTGGGTCTCCTGACCCACACGCACCTCACGCACGGCCCGGCAGAGCATCGCTCTGCCGGGCCGTCGTACGTCAGGCGTCGACCTCCGCCTGCGAGCGGAGGATGCAGAACTGGTTGCCCTCCGGGTCGGCGAAGACGACCCACCCGGTGCCGGGCCCGTACTGGCCGCGCTGGTCGCCGACCTCGGTGGCGCCGAGCCCGCGGACCCGCTCGACCTCGTCGTCGCGGGTGCCCTCGCGCGGGCGCAGGTCGAAGTGGATGCGCTTGGCCGGCAGGTCCGCGTCGGGCACCTCGATGAACAGGATGCTGTGGCCGGTGTCGCGGTCGAGGATCATGCACTCCTCGTGCCCCGGCTCGTTGGGGTCGCCCTCGACGTCGACGTAGCCGAGCAGGGCCTTCCACCACTCGGAGAGCGCGTAGGCGTCGTGGCAGTCGACGGTCGTGTGCGAGACGAAGGAGGTCATGGGCCCACGCTCGCAAGGCGCGACGCCACCCGCAACCGGATAGGGTCGGACCTGCCCCGCACCGGGGCCACCTGACGAGGGAGCCGTACCAGGACAGCGACAAGACGGCCGTCGAGGAGATGGCCATGTCGTGGATCGTGCTCGTCCTGTCGGGAGTGCTGGAGGCCGTGTGGGCCACCGCCCTCGGCCGTTCCGAAGGACTCACCCGACCCGTCCCGACCGCGACCTTCCTGGTCGCCCTGGCGCTCAGCATGGGCGGGCTCGGCTACGCCATGCGCACCCTGCCGGTCGGGACGTCGTACGCCGTCTGGGTCGGCATCGGTGCCGTGCTGACCGTGGTGGTCGCGATGGTGACCGGCACCGAGGCGTTCTCGGTCGTCAAGGCCCTGCTGCTGACCGGCCTCGTCGGCTGCATCATCGGGCTCAAGCTCGTCCACTGACGAGCCGGCTCAGGCGGTCCCGTGGCGCCTGACGAAGTCGACGATCTGCTCGGCGAGCTCGGGACGGCACACGATGAGGTCGGGGAGCGAGGTGTCGTCCTCGTTGTAGACCAGCGGTGAGCCGTCGACGCGGCTGCAGTGCAGGCCGGCGGCGCGGGCGACCGCGACCGGGGCGGCGTTGTCCCACTGGTACTGCCCACCGGCGTGGACGTAGGCGTCGGCGAGGTCACGCACCACGCTCATCACCTTCACCCCTGCGCTGCCCATCGGCACGAGCTCGGCGTCGAGCTCGGCGGCGAGGGCCTCGACGAAGGCCGGCGGACGGCTGCGCGAGACCGCGATGCGGGGGCGCTGCGAGGTCCGCGGCGGCACCGCGCTGGGGCGTCCGGTGCTGAAGGTCTCCCCCAGGGCGGGCTGGGCGACCGCACCGGCGACGAGCTCGCCGTCCGCCCACAGGGCCACGTGCACCGCCCAGTCGTCGCGGGGCGGCTCGGAGAACTCCCGCGTGCCGTCGAGGGGGTCGATGATCCACACCCGACGGGCGGTCAGCCTCGACTTGTCGTCGGCCGCCTCCTCGGAGAGCACGGCGTCGTCGGGGCGGTGCTGGGTGAGGATCCGGTCGAGCTCGGCCTGGGCGGCGGCGTCGCCGGCGTCCTTCAGTGCCTTGCCCTCCAGGCCGTCGGCCTCCGCCCCCGCGCGTACGTCGAGGAGCACCGAGCCGGCCCGTTCGGCCGCCCAGACGGCGAAGGAGTGGTCGTCGAGCGTGGTGGGATCCATCATGGGCGCAGCCTATCGACGGCCGGCGCCCACCTCCTCGCCGCGCCGGTCGCGGCCGGGGTGCTCCCCCGGGTCGTCGCCCGGGTCCTCACCCGCCCCCCGGGGTCGTGGCACCAGGTCGGCGCCCCCCGTCGCCTCGTAGGCCTGGTGGAACAGCGCGACGGCCTTGAGCTGCGTCGAGGCGCCCAGCTTGGCGCGCAGCGCCTTGACGTGGCTGCGGACCGTGCCCTCGGCGACCCCCATCTCGACCCCGACCTCCGAGACCCGCCGCCCCGACGCCAGGAGCTCGAGCACCCGTCGTTGCTGCGGGGACAGCGAGTCGAGCTGGTCGCGCACGTGGCGGCGCCGGTCCCGGTCCAGGGCCCAGGAGGTGCGCAGGGCGAGTCGTTCCTCCGGATCCATCGACGAGACGCCGCTGATGAGGCGCTGGACCACGTCGGCGAGCTGCGAGACCGAGGTCGTCACGGTCACCACGTCGACGGCGTCGTTGGCCAGGAGCCCTCCCCACCGGGTGGCGGCATCGGGCGAGCTGACCACGACCACGCGTACGTCGCCGGGCTGGGCGAGCGCCTCGACATGACCGACGACCGTCGAGTTGTCAACCCCGTCCACGATCGCGACGACCACCGCCGGTCGCGTCGGTGCGGACACCCCCGAGCCGTCCTCGTCGACCACGGACTCCCACCTGCGGGTCTCGGCCGGCACCCCGGCCGAGCGCAGCGCGGCCGTGACCGCCTGGGCGACCAAGAGGTGCGGGGACAGCACCCACACAGGACCTGCCACGCTCATGAGCCCTCCCTCCGCCTGTTGGCGTGAGCAAGCCTCTCCGCCACACGCCACCGCGCGTCGACCCTTTGGCGAACGTGCACCTATTTGGGGACGCGACCCGACCTCGCCTGCCCCGGCCAGCCCCACGAGGACCCGTGCATACCCCCTTGAGGGGAAATCGCCCCGCGCTGACACCGCGCTGAAGGCGACCTGAGGGGCTCCTTGACGAAGCCTCCACGAGTCCTGCGAACGGCGGACCAGACCGCCTTTGCCCCATATGGGGTACGACCACACAATCATTGGACCCCCCGCACCGTGAGTTGCACTCTCAGCCGAGAGCCGTGCTCACACCACGAACGGCACGACGCACCACACGCACGACGGAGAGCACGACGGGATCGGCAGCTTTGGGAGGCAGCCGACACGTCTCGACGACACGAGAGCTGCACCGCAGGGGGGACAGAGGGATGCTGGGGTTCTGCAAGGGGGAACTGCGCCACCGGTGCCGGACGGGGATCACGGGGCTCGCCTCGTTCCTGGTCCTGGTCTGGATCGGTTCGGGGACAGAGGGGGCGTGGTGGGCACCGCCGACGGCGTCGACGGTCCCCACGCTCGGGGAGGGCGTCGTGAGCGGGGTCTTCGTCGCCGCCGCCGGGTGCACTGCGCTGGTCATGTGGCGCAAGCACGCCGGCGCGGTGGCGGGGTGGACGGTCGCGACCGGGGCACTCGTGGCCGCGCAGGCGCTCGTCGTCACGCTCATCGCGCTGCACAGCGAGCCACCTCGAGGTTCGCTCACCCAGGCGCTGCTCCTCTCGGTGGGGATGCTCGGGATGATCGGCGTGGTGGTCCCGCTGCTCGCACCGGAGCGCGCTCGACGCGTCGTCGACGAGACCTTCGTCATCGGGCTCGGGCTCGGCCTGGTGGCGGCAGGCCACCTCCTGCTGCAGTTCCCACGGGTGCACCCGCCGTCCCCGGCAATGCAGCTGCTCGTCGGGGTGCTCCTCTCGACCCATCTGCTGGCCGCGGTCCTGGTGCTGCAGCAGCGCACGGCGTCGCGTCCGATCAGCGCGTTGCTCCTCGCCACGGTGGGCGTGGTCGTCCTGGGCCAGCTGGTCCCGCCGACCGGCCTCGCCGGCGGCGGCATCGACGCCGGCCTGTGGCTGGCGCGCACGGCCGTCGGAGCCGCGTGGCTCGGCATGGCCTGGGCGGCCCTGCGCCGCACCCTCGAGGAGGAGCGGCAGCGCATCGACTCCTTCGAGCACGTGCTCGTCGACGCCACCCGCGAGCAGCGCGAGCGGCTCCACGAGCTGCGCAGCACGATCTCCGGCCTGGTCACCGGTTCGTCGCTGCTCGACCGCGACGACCTCACCAGCGAGGCGCGCGAGCGACTGTGGGCCTCGATGCGCCGCGAGCTCGACCGCATGGAGCGGATGCTCGCCGGTGCCGGTCCGCAGGTCGCGGACCTGCGCCTCGACGACGCGCTGGGCCAGATCCTCGACCTGCAGCGGCTCAAGGGCCGTCGCGTCGAGCTGCACTCCACCGGTGACGTCGTCCGGGCTCCCTTCGACGCCCTGGCCGAGGTGCTCAACATCCTCGTGGACAACGCCGCCAAGCACGGAGGCACCGACGAGAGCCTGGTGGAGGTGATGCGGCGCGACGAGGAGACGGTCGACATCACGGTGACCGACTTCGGGCGCGGCATCCCCCACGAGCAGCGGCCACAGATCTTCGAGTGGGGCAAGCGCGGCACCGAGTCGCGCGGTGAGGGCATCGGCCTCAACGTCGCCCGGCGCCTCGTGACCGAGGCCGGCGGGTCGCTGCGGCTCGCCGACCGCGACGGTGCGGGGTCGTCGTTCGTGATCTCCCTGCCCGCGGCCCGCCGCTCGCCGGAGAACGACCCGGAACCGCCGCGGCTCGTGAAGCCCGGCCTGGTCACGCCCCGCCTGACGATGGAGGACGGCCGTGCCTGGCGCGTCACGGGGTGAGCACCGCGTCCTGATCATCGACGACCACGTGCTCTTCGCGGAGTCGCTCGAGCTCGCCCTCTCCCTGGAGGGCTACGACGTACGACGTCTGGAGGCGCCCGACGAGGGCGGGTCGATGGCCACGCTGAGGTCGCTGGCGCTGCGGGCCAACCCCCGCACGGTGCTCCTCGACCTCGACCTCGGCCGCTTCGGCGACGGGATGAACCTCGTCGCGCCCCTCGCCCGGGCCAACGCCAACGTGGTCGTGCTGACCGCGTCGGAGGACGTCGGCCGCTGGGGCGCGTGCATGCGGCTGGGCGCGCGCAAGGTGCTGTCCAAGACTGGCGCACTCCAGCAGGCGCTCGCCACGGTGCGGCGGCTGCACCAGGGGTTGCCCGTCGTCACCCGCGAGGAGCTGGAGTCGCTGCTCGAGGCGTGGGCCCGCGACCGCCAGGCCCACGACGACGTACGCCGTCGGCTCGACCTGCTCACCCCGCGCGAGCGCCAGGTCCTCGGCGCGCTCATCGAGGGCCGCACGGTGCGTGCGATCGCCCAGGACAGCGTGGTGTCCGAGGCCACGGTCCGGACGCAGGTGAAGTCGATCCTCGGCAAGCTCGAGGTGTCCTCGCAGCTCGCTGCCGTCGGCATGGCCAACCAGGTCGGCTGGAAGGTCGGCGCCTGAGCCGACCGGCTCGCCAGCTCCGTCAGCTCCCTGGCGCGGCGCCCGCCCCTGCGCGAACCCGGACCGTCGTGGACGTCGTGCGCGCACGGAACGCGGCGGTCGAGGAGGGGGACCTCGACCGCCGCCCACTGGTTCACATCGGTTCCGGGTGACGAAGCGTGGGGTTCCGCGTCACGCCAGCGGCCACCAGGAGGCGGCCAGTGCGGGGCTGGCCCGAGAAGAGCGAACCAGTGTGTGGTGCACCTCTTCGAGAGTAGGTCCGCCCGACCTGACCTGCCCATCCCTTCGAATGGGTATCTCCCGGGCCTGCACGGCTTTCGCTCATTTGCGGCATGCCCGCACGGACGGGCGTTCCTAGGCTCGCTGCAAGGTCAGCAACGGGGTGCCTTGGGCGGTGTCCCGGAGGGGGGTTGATGAGATGACGCAGGTCGTGAGCGACAGGGTCGCCGAGGTGGTCTCCGAGGTGGCGGCCGGGCTGGTGCCCGACATCGTCGCCGAGGCGGCCACCGCGGAAGGCGGCCTGCTCGACAGGCAGGTTCCCCGCCCACGTGGGGTCACCACGCTGCCGCTCGTGGCACCCGTCGCGCTCGCGCCCGAGCCGGTCCTCGCTCCCGTCCCCGCCCCCGTCCTCGAGCCGGTGGTGGAGCCGGTCCCTGCCGAGCCGCGAGCGCGTCAGACCGTCGCCCGGCCGGCCCCGACGTGGCCGGCGCCCGCGCTCGACCTGCTGCTCGCGCTGGCGCTCGCCGCCGGCTCGGTCGCACAGGGGTGGCTCGAGCTCCCTGTCGCCCTCGCGACCGCCCTGGCGTGGCCGCCGCTGCTCGCGGTGTCCGGTCGCTACCGCCGACAGGCCCTGGGCCAGTCCCGGGCGGCCCGGGCCGCCGTGGTGCTCCGCGCCGGCGCCCGCACGGCGGTGCTCACGCTCGCGGTCTCGCCCCTGCTGTGGCACGCCGACCCGCTGCCGCTCGCTGCTTTCGTGGCCGCCCTGACCGTCACGAGCGGCCTGCCGTTCGTCGCCGGCGTACGTCGTCCGCGTCCCCGGGTGGTCCTGGCCGGCCGGCCGCGCGACGTGCGTGATGCCGTGGCGCAGCTCCGGGCCAGCGGGTCCCACGAGGTGGTGGCCGCGTGCCTCACCCGCTCCTCCAAGACCCCGGTCGAGGGCGACGTCCCGGTCTACGTCGGGCTCGAGGCGTCCTCGACCGCGGCCCACGACCACGGCGCCGACGCGCTCGTCGTGCTGCCCGGGGCGAAGCTCTCGCCCGTCGAGGTGCGGCGACTGCACTGGTCGCTGTCCGGGATGGGCACCGAGCTCTTCCTCGGCACGGGGCTGCTGGACGTGGAGCCGCAGCGGACCCGGGTGATGTCGACGGCCGGTCTCGGCGTGCTGCACGTCGGCAAGCCCGCCCTCCGCGGACCGCGCCGCCTCCTGAAGGACCTCGTGGAGCGTGCCCTCGCCCTCGTCGCACTCGTCATGGCCCTGCCGGTCCTCGCCGCGCTCGCCGTGGCCGTCCGGATGGAGACCCCCGGCCCCGCGTTCTTCCGCCAGGAGCGCATCGGCCGTGACGGCGTCCCGTTCACGATGCTCAAGCTGCGCTCGATGGGCGTCGACGCCGAGACGGCACGGCTGGGGCTGACCGACGAGAACGAGAAGGACGGCGTCCTGTTCAAGATCGCGCAGGACCCGCGGATCACGCCGCTGGGCAGCAAGCTGCGCCGCTACTCGCTCGACGAGCTGCCGCAGCTGTGGAACGTGGTCCGGGGCGACATGTCCCTCGTCGGCCCCCGTCCGGCCCTGCCGTGCGAGGTCGCCCGCTACGACGTCGACCCGCGCCGGCGGCTCGTGGTCAAGCCGGGGGTGACCGGCCTGTGGCAGGTGTCGGGCCGCTCCGACCTCACCTGGGCCGAGTCGGTCCGCCTGGACCTCAAGTACGTCGAGAACTGGTCGCTGCGCTCCGACGTCTCGATCCTCTTCCGCACGGTGCGTGCCGTGCTCAGCCACCGCGGCGCGTACTGAGCGCGCAGCACCAGTCTCGTCGACGACCGTGGGGGTCGAGCACCTGATGAACACCAGACCTGTGACGGTCGCCGTGATCGGCGTCGTGGCCAGCCTTCTCCTCGGCGGTTGCGGCGCCGACGGGGCGTCCCCGGACACCGCACCACCGGGTGCTGCGCCGCCGGAGTCCGCTGCCGCGTCGCCATCCGCCTCGGAGCAGGCGAAGGACCGCAAGGGCCGCGGCGGCGAGGATCGTGCCGCCGGTCGGGGCCAGACCTCCGACCGGACCGACGACGAGCCCGACGCCCCGACCGACTCGACCGAGGAGCCGGCGCCCGCGGCGGGTGCCTCGCCGAGCCCCGGCTCGGCTCCCGCGCTCGAGATGCCGGAGGCCCCCGAGGCCACGGTCAGCAGCCTCTCGGAGCTCCTCTCGCCGTCCAACCCCGCTCCGCTCGTCGCGACGCCGCTCCCCCGTGCCGCGAGCGCGCAGGGTCGGCTCCTGAGCGGGTTCCCCGCCGCGCTGCGCCCGACCCGGGCCACGCGGGTGCAGAGCAGCAGCGTCTCGCCGTCGGACGACCGGTTGCAGGTCGGGCTGGTGGCGACGTCGTCCCAGTCGCCGGCGCAGGTGCTGCTCGCCTACCGCACCCGCCTGGCCCGTCGGGGCATGACGGAGACGGCGACCCCGCCGAGCGTCGCGGGCTCCCAGGCGGCCGCCTTCCGGCGGGACGGCAGCGTCGTGACCGTCACGGTCACCCCGCGAGGCTCCGGGACGAGCTACTCCGTCCACGCCTCGCTGCGCGCCGAGCGCGGGTGAGCGCGGGTGTACATCTCCGTCCGCGACCGGCCCGCCGGCGGCACCACCGCGCACGGCTCGACCTCGACCCGGCCCCCCGTCGGGCGGGTCGTCCTCACGCTCGGCGTGGTGTCGCTCCTGACCGACGTCTCGTCGGAGTCGGTCTCCGCGATCCTGCCGCTCTACCTCACCGCGGTCGTCGGCCTCACGCCGGTGGCGTACGGCCTCATCGACGGCCTCTACCAAGGGGTCAGCGCCCTGGTCCGCCTCGGCGGCGGGTGGCTGGCCGACGCCTCGGACCGCCCCAAGTGGGTGGCGTTCCTCGGCTACGGGCTGTCGGCCGTCGCGCGCGTGTTCCTGCTCTTCGCCTCCGGCGCCGCCGGGATCGCCGCCGTGGTCACCGCCGACCGGATCGGCAAGGGCATCCGGACGGCCCCGCGCGACGCGATGATCAGCACCGCGACACCCACCGAGCACCTCGGCCGCGCCTTCGGCGTGCACCGGATGCTCGACACGATCGGTGCCGCCCTCGGTCCGCTGATCGCCTTCGGCCTGCTGTGGCTCGTGCCCGGTGGCTACTCCGTCGTGCTCGTGGTCTCGCTCGCCTTCGCGATCGCCGGGGTGGCCCTCCTCGGCCTGCTCGGGCCGGACGTGCGGGCCCGGCGCGAGGCAGCGGCCCGGAGCGGACCCACGCCCCCACCGTTCCGCTGGCGCGACCTGACCGACGCGCGGCTGCGACCGCTGCTCGTCGTGGCGGGCGTGCTCGGCCTGTTGACCATCGGCGACGGGTTCATCTACCTCGCCCTGCTCGACCACGGTGGCGTCAACGTGACCTGGTTCCCCCTCTTCTACGTCGGCACCAACGTCGCCTACCTGGTCCTGGCGGTGCCGGTCGGTCGTCTGGCCGACCGGGTCGGGCGGGCGCGCACCCTGGTCGTGGGCCACCTGGCGCTCGTCGGCGCCTACCTGTGTGCCGTGCTCCCGACCTCGACGGCCGCAGCCACCGTCGGCACGCTGCTCCTGCTGGGCACCTTCTACGCCGCGACCGACGGCGTGATCGCCGCCATCGCCGGCCGCCTCGTGCCGGCGCAGGCCCGCTCCAGCGGCATCGCCGCCGCGCAGACGGTGGTGGCGCTCGCGCGGATGCTCGCGTCGGCGGGGTTCGGCGTGCTGTGGCTGCTGCTCGGGCCCACGACGGCCATGGCCACCGTCGCTGCGCTCCTCGTGATCGCGGTCCTCGTGGCCGCGACCCGGATCGCGCGCCTCGACGGCACCGCGGTCACGTCATGAGCAGCCAGTGAGCAGCCGCGCCCGGGTCCTGGCCTTCGTCGCGGTGGTCGTGGCGATCGCCGTCGCAGCGACCACCTACGTCGTCACCGAGCGTCGCGAGGTGCGCGCCGAGCGGGCCGCCGAGCCGGCTGCCGAGCAGGCGCCCATCACGGAAGTGACCGACGGGCCTCGCATCGTGTTCCGGCACACCGGGCTCGACAGCGAGTACGGCGTCGTGGCCGTGGTGCCGCTCGACGACCCGGGCGGACCCAGGGCGTTCACCGGCGTGACCTGCGACCGCGTCGCGGCCCGCGCCGAGGGCGCCTCCTGCCTGGTCAGCGACCTCGGCGTCGCGGCGTCGTACGAGGGAGTCGAGCTCGACGCCGACTGGCAGCAGGTCGACAGCGTCGACCTCCCGGGCATCCCGAGCCGCACGCGGCTGAGCCCGGACGGGACGCTCGCGGCCACGACCGTCTTCGTGGCCGGCCACTCCTACATGTCCACCGGCTTCTCCACCGCGACCGAGGTGCACGAGTTCGGCGGCGGCGAGCGGTGGGGCAACCTCGAGAAGTTCCAGCTCGTCATCGACGGCCGCGAGGTGAACCCGGTCGACCGCAACGTGTGGGGGGTGACCTTCGTCGACGACGAGACCTTCTACGCCACCGTCGCCACCGGGGACCGCACGTGGCTGGTCGAGGGCGACCTCACCGAGCGCACCCTCACCTCGGTGTCCCCCGACGCCGAGTGCCCGGCCCTGTCACCCGACGGCACCCGCGTCGCCTTCAAGGTCGACGTCGATCCCGGACGCCGCATCGTGTGGCAGGTCGCCGTGCAGGACCTCGCGACGGGAGACCGCACGCTGCTCGAGGCCGGTCCGCGCGGGATCGACGACCAGGTCGAGTGGCTCGACGACGACACGCTGATCTACGGGTTGCCGCGGGCCGACGAGCCCGGCGTGACCGACACCTGGGCGGTCGACACCACCCCGGAGGCGACGCCGCGCCTGCTCATCGAGCAGGCGTGGTCGGCGACCGTCGTGCGCTGAGCCGTAGCCCGAGGTGTTACGGCACATTTTGGGGATGTTGCTCCGTTCGCTTGTCGACGCGCGAGCGCCTGTGGAGGATGCCGGAGACCGCGCGCACCCCCACCCCCACCCCCCTCCCCCCCGCGCGGTCTCGTCCCTGCCCCCGTGTCATCGAGGTTCCGCCATGTCGTCCCCGTCGAGTCCCGTCATCTCCCGAGGCCGCAGACGCCTCATCCCCGTCTTCGTCCTCGCAGCCGTCCTCACCGCCCTCGCGCTCGTCGAGCGCCCCACCCCGTCCGCCCACGGCGAGACCGCCGAGCGGGCGCGGGCCACCGAGGTCGGGCTGCTCCCCCGGCGCGCCCCGGACGCGGCCGTGCGCCGCGGGCCGGAACGCGAGGTCGGCATGCGCTTCAAGGCCAAGGTCGCCGGCACGGCGGTCGGCGTGCGCTACTTCAAGCCGCGCAAGTCCAGGTCCTCCACCCCTGAGTCCGCCACCCTGTGGTCGAAGGGCGGCAAGCTCCTGGCCCGGACGACGCTGGACCGGGTCAAGGGCACGGGCTGGAAGAAGGTCGGCTTCGACTCCGGCGTGCAGCTCGCCGCGGGCAGGAGCTACGTGGTCTCGGTGCACACCGGCCCCAAGGGGATCCACCCCGCCACCCCGGGCGGCTTCAGCAAGGCCAGGAGCAACGCCCATCTGCGTGCCCCGGCCGGCCGCAACGGCATGACGCGACCCGGCAGCAAGGCGCGGTTCCCGCGCTACGAGGCTCCGCGCAACACCAACTACTGGGTCGACGTGCGCTTCGTCCCGGCGGACGCAGAGACCGCGCCCACCCCGACCCCGACCCCGACCCCGACCGCGACGCCCACCACGCCGCCGCCCGGCGGGTGGCCCGGCCCCGACAACACCGGCGTACCGGCCGGCACCGCCCTCACGCCCTACACCGGTCCGTGCACGATCACCTCACCCCGCACGCTGTCCGCCGTGGACGCCACGGCTCGCTGCGGCGAGCTGGTCGTCAACACGATGGGTGTCACCATCGAGAAGTCCCTGGTGCCGAGGGTGCAGTCGATCTACGGCGACGGCGACAGCTCGGTGACCATCACCGACTCGGACGTGCGAGCCGGCGCCACGTCGACGGGGGCGCTGTGGGGCTACAACATCACCGCCCGCCGCGTCGACGTCACCGGTGGGCAGCACAGCTTCCACTGCAACGACGACTGCGAGGTCACCGACTCGTGGCTGCACGACCAGTACAACCCCGACGGCGGGAGCTACCACAACAACGCCTTCATCTCGAACGGCGGCAGCAACATGGTGGTGCGACGCAACACGCTCCACTGCACGGCGACCCTCAACAGCACCGACGGTGGCTGCACGGCCGACGTCTCCCTCTTCGGCGACTTCGGTCCCATCGACAACGTCACGATCGACAACAATTTCCTGCGCGCCAACAACTCGTCGATCTCCTACTGCGCCTACGGCGGTGACTCCGACTCCAAGCCCTACACGGCCACCAACGTGCGCTTCACCAACAACGTCTTCGAGCGCGGCCCCAACCGCAGGTGCGGCGTCTACGGACCGGTGACGTCGTTCGACCGCAACGCGGCCGGCAACGTGTGGACCGGCAACGTGTGGGACTCCGGCGAGGCGGTGAACCCCTAGGACAGGGCCCCGCCCGCGACCGCCACGAGCGACTTCGTCAGGCCGGCGACGCGCTCGTGGTGGACGTGGGAGCCGGGGAAGTACGAGCGGAGCTCGGCGACCCCGACCAGCTCGGTCCACTGCACCTCCGACATCGCGTCCTCGGGTGAGTCCGGGCGGCTGTGCGCGAGCGGCCAGGCGGCGGCGAGCCGCGCGCGGGCGGCCATCGGCATGAACTGCAGGCCCGGGAAGAGCCAGTGCGGCTCGAGCGGGAAGTAGCGGTAGGGCGTCTGCACCCAGTGGCGCGGCGCGAGCGCGCGGACCTCGCGCGCGAGCGCCGCCCGCTGGGCGTGCCCGCCGACGTGCTCGAGCAGCGAGTTGCTGAACACCACGTCGTACGACGTCGACGCCCCCGCCGCCGTGAGCGCCTCGCGGGCGCGGCATGCGTCGCCGGTCACGGGGAGCATCGACGCGTCGTCGGACTCACCGGGCTCGAAGAGGTTGAGGACGGTCACGTCCTTGGGGCGCACGGGTGCCCGGCGCCACCACTCCACGGTGCCGCCGAGGTCGAGGACCGACATCGTCGCCAGGTCGGGGAAGGCCAGCTCGACCAGCTCCCAGCGGCGGGCCCGCATCCGCGCGCCCGCCGACCCGGGTGCGTCCACCAGGGTGTGTCGCAGCCGCCCTGCGACTCCGCCGTTCGCCGTCATGAGAGGTCCCTTCGTCGTCGGCGTGCCGCTCACCACGGCACGCAGGTCAGCTCGCTGTAGAGGTAGTCGACCGAGCGCGGCTCGAGCGCAGCACTGCGGAACATGCGTGGCCGCGGCGCGGACTGCATCCGCGACAGCCGCGGGGGTCGGCCCGCCACGCGCCGCTCGGCGAGCGTCACCAGCGCGCGGTGGCGCAGCAGCAGGTGGCGGTAGGGCGCGTGCCCCGCGCGTGCCAGGACCGCCGGATCGGAGACGTGGACCAGCGAGGCGAAGAGCGGCAGGCCCTTGCGCCGGTCACGGCGGGCGATCACGTAGCACGAGTCCGGCCCGACGCGCACCACGAAGTGCAGCGCGGCCGCGGCGTCACGGTGGTCCCGGTAGACACGCAGGTCGGCCCCGGTCAGCGTCGCCTCGATCTCGGCCGGCGCGGTGAGCACCCGGACACCGCGGCGCGACGGCAGCGGGAGGTTCGGCACCAGCGCGGTGGCGGTGTCGAGGCTCGTGAACCCCAGGCGTTCGTTGAGGCTGACCACGTTGCCGCTGGGCGAGAGGTCGACGAAGTCGTAGTCGCGCTGGCGCAGCATCGCCCGCGCCAGGCGTACGCCGTGCGCGCGGTGCTCCTCGAGCACGCACCACGCGGCGAGGTTGCAGCGGCGGCGCAGCGCGCCGTCCACCTCTCGCTCGGAGTAAAAAGCGAGGTAGGCGCCGACCACCTCCTCACCCTGCCGCAGCAGGAACCCGTGGTTGGGGGCGTCGACGCTCCACGGGGGCACGGCGCACCGGGCCCACTCGTCGGCACTCAACCTGGCGTTGAGGTGCTGGTGCAGGAACGCGGCGACCGCACCGACGTCCTCGTCGGTGATCGGTGCCAGGTCCACCCCCACGGATCCCCCTGACATGCGCCCACCGTAGGAAGCGGGGTCGGGCCGAGCGGGCGGCACCGGGGCACATACCCATATTTTGTGAGCCTTCGACGGACGCCCGGAGCCGTGGAAGGGCCCGCCCCTACGGTTCGAGGCATGCGCGTGGTGAATGTCTGCTTCCATGGCATCGGCGCGCCGCAGCGCCGACTCGAGCCCGGCGAGGACGCCTACTGGATCAGCCGGGACGTGTTCCTCGGCGTGCTCGACCGGGTGGTCGGGCGGGGCGACGTGCGCCTGAGCTTCGACGACGGGAACTCCTCGGACGTGGAGATCGCGCTTCCGGCGCTCCTCGAGCGGGGCCTGCGCGCGAGCTTCTTCGTGGTGGCCGGCCGGCTGGACCGCCCGGGCAGCCTCAGTCGCGACGACGTACGTCGGCTGCACGACGCCGGCATGACGATCGGCAACCACGGCATGTCGCACCGACCCTGGCGCGGACTGGACCCGGCCCGCCGCCGCGAGGAGCTCGTCACGGCGCGCACGGTGCTGCAGGACGTGACCGGCAGCCGCGTGCACGACGCCGCCCTGCCGCTGGGTCGCTACGACCGCGCCGTCCTGCACGAGCTGCGCCCCCTGGGGTACCGCTCCGTCCAGACGAGCGACCGCCGCTGGGCGCACACCGACCGCTGGCTCCAGCCCCGCTACAGCATCCGCAACGGGGACACGGTCGAGTCGGTGGAGCGTGACGTGCTCCGTCGTCCCCCGGTCGCCTCCCGCGCCCGCGGCGCTCTCGTCGGCACGGTCAAGCGGTTGCGCTGACGGGTGCCTCCTCAGCGGACCAGCAGCCCGTCACTCGGGCACGAGCTCGCTGCCGTCGTCCCAGGTGTTGTCGCGCCAGAGGTTGCCCTTGGCATCGGGCTGGAAGGAGGTGATCGGGCCGTAGACCCCGCACGTCCCGT
The DNA here is from genome assembly GCF_947488025.1 of uncultured Nocardioides sp. Classification (GTDB taxonomy): domain Bacteria; phylum Actinomycetota; class Actinomycetes; order Propionibacteriales; family Nocardioidaceae; genus Nocardioides. Next base: position 187,591 of record NZ_CANKYS010000003.1, read on the forward strand.
TGGTGCCGCGCTCGAACACGTTGCCGGCGAAGACCACGCCCGTGGCCTCGGGGAACGGCTTGCCCGGGGCGTCGCCGCCGTAGGCGCAGTAGGAGGCCGACGAGTCGTTGGCCTTGAGCAGGTTGTCCTCGACCAGCACGTCGCGGATGGGCTCGAAGTCGCCGAAGAGCGAGAGGTCGGCGGTGCACCCGCCGCCCGTGGCGTTGAGCGTCGCGGTGCAGTGGAGCGTGTTGCGCCGCACGACCATGTCGGTGCCGCCGTTGGAGATGAAGGCGTTGTTGTGGGCTGCCTCGCCCTCGGGGCTGAACTGGTCGTGCAGCCAGGAGTCCTCGACCAGGCAGTGGCTGCCGCAGTGCACGCTGTGCTGCCCGCCGGTGACCTCGCTGCGGCGCACCGTGAGGTTGCTGCCCCACACCGCGCCGCCGATCCACTTGCCGGCGGCCACCTCGGAGTCGACGACCTCGACGGAGTACGTCGGGTCGACCTGGGTGGCCGTGGACTCCACCCGCGGCACGCGCGACGCCTCGATCCGCACCCCCGGCGCCTGCACCACGATCGCCGGGCACACCCCGGTGGCGTCGACCCCCGAGAGCACTGCGGTCTCCACGAGGGTGCAGGGTCCCGTGTAGGGGACGAGCTCGGTGCCCGGTGGGACGCCGGTGCTGTCCGCGTCCGGGTGGCCCTCGGACATGACGCGGTCCTCGCCGACCGACGGCGACTCGCCCGTCGTGGAGTCGCCGGTCGCGTCGGCGGTCGGGGCCTCGTCGTCGAGCATCCGGACGGCGACCACCGCGAGGACGGCCACGAGCAGGACGACAGCGGCGGCCAGCACCGCACGCGACCAGGTGCCTGCCATCGGCGCCCCTCCCCCGTCGACCGGCCGTCGATCCTCCGTCGGCTCCTCGGCCACCCCCATCATCGCTCCGCGTGCGACGCAGCGCGTACCCCAACCGGGGGATGTCGAGGCGCACCGTCCGGCGATCAGCGACCGTGCGTGGTCGACTCGCGCCGTGGGGATGACGATCGCATGCGTGTACAACGACCCTGCCGTCAGGCGGCACTGCCTCGACCGCTCGATCCAGGCGTACGACGGCCCGGTGGAGGTGGAGTACCTGCCGGTGGACAACACCGAGCACGCCCACACGTCCGCCGGCGCGGCGCTCAACCACGCGGTCCGGCAGGCCAGCCACGACGTCGTGGTGCTCGTGCACCAGGACGTCTACCTGCACGACCTCGACCGGCTGGCCGCCTGCGCCACCGCGTTGGACGACGAGCGCTGGGGCATCCTCGGCGCCAACGGCGTCACGGCCGACAACACGTCCGTGGGCCGACTGCGCGACCGCGTCATCCTCATCGGGGAGTCCGCACCCGACCCGGTGCCCGTCGACACCCTCGACGAGGTGCTCCTGATCGCCCGGCGGGACGACCTGCTGCGCGAGCCGCTCAGCGAGGACCCGGAGCTGGCCTGGCACGCCTACGCGGTGGAGTACTCGCTGCGGGTGCGGAGCGCGGGACTGCTCGCCGGCGCGATCGACGCCGCCATCACGCACAACAGCATGACGACCAACCTGGCGCGCCTCGACGAGGCCCACCGCCACGTCGGCGACCTCCACCCGGCGCTGGTCCCGATCCACACCACGTGCGGAACGGTCGCCCCCGGCGCGCGGGACTGGGGGAACCTCCCGCTCATCCGCGACCACGGCTGGCGGCGCCGGTGGCTGCAGCAGTCCCGGATCGCGGCCCGCGTGCGGTCGGAGATCGGCGTCCAGGTCGTGCTCGCCGACATCGCCCACGAGGTGGACCTCCTCGGCTACTCACCCGCGGAGCCGCTCCACCTCCTCAACGCCGACCGCCGCGGTGGCTTCGCCGCCGAGGCCGGCGCCTCCGTCGTGATCGAGCGTGCCGGCCGTCCGGTCGTGATGTCCGCCGTCGCGCCTCGGCACCTGCGCGAGGCGTTGCACTCCCTCGACCGGGCCCCGCACGTCCTGGTCACCGGGCTGGCGGTGGGCGACCTCGCCGACCTCGGACTCGACGTCAGCGGTGGCGACTGGCTCGCGGGCGTGCAGTGGGACGAGGTCTGGCTCGTGCGCGGGCAGTCGGCCCGGCAGCGACCGGCGGAGTGGACGCGTCCGCGGGCGGTCCCGCTGGGCGCGAGCCTGTCCCGCGGCTGAGCGAGGAGACGCCTCGGTCGCTCAGCTGCGTGCCGCGTCCGCGACCGCCACCGCCACGGCGTACTCGTCGCAGTGGGACAGCGACACGTGGATCGGCCCCGCCCCGCGGTGCTCGGCGAGGGCGCGGACGTCGCCGCCGAGGTGCACGCTGGGCGCCCCATCGGCGTCACGGCCGATCTCGATCGAGCGCCACGCCAGCGGCGCGTCGCCCGTCGGGCGCAACGCCTTGAGGACCGCCTCCTTGGCCGCCATGCGCGCGGCGAGGTGCAGCTCCGGACGGGCGCGCGAGGTGCAGTAGGCGATCTCGTCCTCGGTGAACCAGCGCTGGAGGAACCGGTCGCCGGCCGTCCGCACCAGCGCGTCGATGCGAGCCACCGACACGATGTCGGTGCCCGTGCCGACCGTTCCCGACTCCTGTGCGCTGGCGCCCGTCCTCACGACTCCGACAGTAGGGACCCGGCCCGCGTCGGAGGGGGCCTCACCGGGGCCCTCACCACTATTGGGGAGTGTGCCCGTCCCGCGGCTCCGCGACCTCCGGCCTCTCCCACACTCAGGGGTGGGTCGACGGGGGTGTGCGGCCCGCGAAACGGCCAGGGGAGGCACACATGCACGACCAGATCAGGAACGACCTGCGTGAGTTCATCGGCGACAACTACCTCTTCGGCGACCACGACAGGTTGCCCGAGGACGAGGCGTCCTTGCTCGAGGAGGGCATCGTGGACTCCACGGGCGTCCTCGAGCTGATCGAGTTCCTCGAGGACCACTTCGGGATCGTCGTCGGTGAGTCCGAGACGGTGTTCGACAACCTCGGGAGCATCGGCGGTCTCACCCGGTTCGTCGCCGGCAAGACCATGGCCGGCCAGCCCGTGGGCTGAGGCCCGCGCGTCGGGGGACATGGTCATGGGGGACATCCGCGACCGGGTCGACGAGGACCCAGACGTCCGTCCGTTCCGCACGGACGTCGACAAGTACTACACGATCTCGGCCGAGGGCCGGCGCGGCCCGGCGCAGCGACTTCGCCTGTGGCTGTGGAACGCCGACTTCCGGGTCGTCGCGTGCTATCGCTTCGATCGCGCCGCGCGGCGCTACCAGGCCGAGCACCGGCTCGCCGGTCTGCCGCCCCGCGTCTTCGCCGCCATCTGGCGCCGCCGGGTGATGAACGTCCACCACGCCGACATCGACCACCGCGCCGAGATCGGGCCGGGGCTGTTCCTGATGCACCACACCGGCGTGTTCATCGGGCCGGTCACGATCGGGGACAACTGCGTGCTGCACCACAACGTCACCATCGGCCAACGGGTCGCCTCGGGCGACCACGGCGTGCCCAGGCTCGGTGACGACGTGTGGATCGGGCCGGGCGCGACGATCACCGGCGACGTGACGATCGGGGACGGCGCGACCATCTCCGCCGGCAGCGTCGTCTCGCGTGACGTACCCGCGCGCGCGCTCGTGGCCGGCAACCCGGGTCGCGTCATCGCCTCCGACTACGACAACGCCTCGATGCTCAACTACCGCGTACGCCGCCCGGCGCGGGCGCCGGAGGCCGCCGCGCCCGACCTCGAGCCGGAGCCCGAGCCCGAGCCCGAGCAGCCTGATTCCGGGCACGCCGACGCCGCCCAGGTGGACCGCGCCCTGAGCGAGTACGCGCGGCTGCGCGACCCGCACGGCGACCGGCACCTGGAGGCGGTCAAGGCCGCGATCTTCCTCGAGGACGTCTTCCACGTCGTGCTGCGCGAGGAGCAGATCGACCCCGCCCTGCTCGGCACCGCCGAGGGCATGCGTGCGGTCCTCGCCCAGGCCGGCGGGACGGCCTGATGTGCGGCATCTGCGGCGTCGTCGTCCTCGACGGCCCGCCGCCGGACCGCGAGCTGGTGACCCGGATGATCGGGAGGCTGCGCCACCGCGGTCCCGACGGCAGCGGTCTCTACCGCGACGACCACGCCGCGCTCGGGCACACCCGGCTGGCCATCATCGACACCGAGGGTGGCGCGCAGCCGCTGTGCAACGAGGACGAGACGCTCTGGGTCTCGTTCAACGGCGAGATCTTCAACTACGTCGAGCTCGGGGAGGAGCTGCGCCGCTGCGGCCACCGCTTCCGCACCGCCAGCGACACCGAGGTCGTCGTGCACGCCTGGGAGGAGTGGGGCGAGCAGTGCTTCACCCGGTTCAACGGGCAGTGGGCGGTGGCCCTGTGGGACGCCCGCCGGCGTCGGCTCGTGCTCTCGCGCGACCGGATGGGCGTGCGCCCGCTCTTCTACACGCGTGACCGGCGACGGATCGCCTTCGCCTCCGAGGTCAAGTCGCTGATGGCCGACCCCACCGTGCCGCGCGCCCTCGATCCCGTCGGGCTCGACGAGGTGCTGACCTACTGGTCGACGGTGGCGCCCCGCACGGTCTTCCGCGGCATCGAGCAGCTCGAGCCGGGGTACGTCGCCGTGCTGGACCGCGACGGCTTCCGCCGCCACCCCTACTTCAGCATCGACTTCCCCGACCGCGGCACCGAGCCCGGTCAGGACATCGAGGCCAACGCCGTCGAGCTGCGCGAGCGACTCGTCGAGGCGGCCAGGTTGCGCTTCGTGCGCAGCGACGTGCCCGTCGGGGCCTACCTGTCCGGCGGCATCGACTCCTCGATCACCGCCGCGGTCCTCGCGAGGTACACCGACGCACCGCTGCACACCTTCTCGCTCCGGTTCACCGACGCGGAGTTCGACGAGGGCGTCCACCAGCACAAGATGGTGGCCGAGCTCGGCGCCCAGCACGAGGAGGTCGTCGTCTCCGCCGCCGATGTCGCCGAGGTCTTCCCCGAGGTGGTGCGGCACACCGAGACGCCCGTGCTGCGCACCGCTCCCGCACCGTTGTTCCTGCTGTCCCGGCTCGTGCGCGACAACGGCTACAAGGTCGTCGTGACGGGCGAGGGAGCCGACGAGGTGCTCGGCGGCTACGACATCTTCCGCGAGGGTCGGGTCCGTGCGTTCTGGGCCCGCGACCCGGGCTCGGCCACGCGTGATCGCGCCGTCGAGCTGCTCTACCCGTGGATGGAGCGCAACCCCGGCACCGCCCCGGCATTCGCGCGCAGCTTCTTCGGCCAGGACCTCGACGCCGACGACCCCGCGATCTCGCACCGGCCGCGGTGGGCCTCCACCAGTGCCGTCAAGACACTGCTGTCCCCCGACGTCAGGGCCGAGCTCGACCGCGGCCCGGACGTGGTCACCCGGATGCCGGCCGGCAGCGAGGCCTGGGACCCGCTGTCGCGCGCCCAGTGGCTCGAGATGACGACCCTGCTGCCGGGCTACATCCTCTCCAGCCAGGGCGACCGGATGCTGATGGCCAACTCGGTGGAGGGACGCTTCCCGTTCCTGGACAAGGACGTCGTCGAGCTCGCCAACCGGCTCCCGGCGCGCCACAAGCTGTGCGGCCTCGACGAGAAGCACCTGCTCAAGATCGCCTTCGCCGACCTCGTCCCTGAGCAGATCCGCTCCCGGCCCAAGCAGCCCTATCGCTCCCCCGACACCGCCAGCTTCTTCAGCGGCCCGCCGCCGGAGTGGCTCACCGAGGTCACCTCGCCCGCGGCCCTCGCCGACGCCGGCGTCTTCGAGCCGCGCCCGGTCGCCGGGCTGCTCGCGAAGGCCGCCCGCACCGGCGGCGTACGAGCCGGCAACACCGACAACATGCGCCTGCTAGCGGTCCTCTCGACCCAGCTGCTCCACCAGCAGCTCGTGGTCGACGGGGGCGCCGCGAGCGACGCCCCACCACCCGCGCCGATGACCGTCATCGACCGGGTCCAGCACGTGAGGAGCACCGTATGACCACCGTCCAGAGCGACACCCAGACCGACGTGCTCGCGATCGACCTCGAGGCAGAGGTCGCCCGGATCAGCGCGTCGCTGCGCGGCTACCTCACCCGTGCCCGACGCAAGGGGGCGGTCGTCGCGCTGTCGGGTGGGATCGACTCCAGCGTGGTCGCAGCGCTGTGCGTCGCCGCGCTGGGCAAGGAGCGCGTCTTCGGCCTGCACATGCCCGAGCGCGACTCCTCCGAGGACACGCTCGCGTTCAGCACGCTGGTCTCCGACTCGCTCGGCATCGACTCGGTCGTGGAGGACATCACTCCCGTGCTCGAGGCGGTCCGCTGCTACGAGCGCCGCGACGACGCGATCCGCATGGTGTGCCCCGACTACGGCCCTGACCACAAGTCCAAGATCGTGCTGCCCAGCGTGGTGGAGTCGGAGAGCCTGCGGCTCTACTCCGTCGTCGTGCAGGCACCCGACGGCACCACCACCCGGCACCGGCTGACGACCGAGTCCTACCTCGGCATCGTGGCGGCGACGAACTTCAAGCAGCGCGCCCGCCGGATGACGGAGTACTACCACGCCGACCGGCTCAACTACGTCGTCACCGGCACGCCCAACCGCCTGGAGTACGACCAGGGGTTCTTCGTCAAGCTCGGTGACGGAGCGGCCGACGTGAAGCCGATCGCCCACCTCTACAAGACCCAGGTCTACGCGCTGGCCGACTTCCTCGGTGTGCCCGAGGAGGTCCGGACCCGTCCGTCCACGACCGACACCTACTCGCTGCCGCAGTCGCAGGAGGAGTTCTACTTCTCGCTGCCCTGGAACCTGATGGACCTGTGCCTGCACGGCAAGAACACCGGCACCCCGATCGAGCAGGTCGCGGAGGCCACCGGCCTCACGACCGCCCAGGTCGAGCGGGTCTACGGCGACATCGACCAGAAGCGCAAGACGACCGCCTACCTGCACCTGCCGCCGCAGCTGGTCGAGCCCGTGGAGGAGATCGGTTGAGACACCCCGCGAAGGGCGTGCGATGACCGCACGCGACCTCCTCGCAGCAGCACTGCGCCGCTGGTACGTCGTGGTGCTCGGCGCCGCGCTCACGCTCGGGGCGTTCGCGGTCGTGCAGCGCCAGGCGCCGGTGTACTTCACGCAGTACAACATCGTGCTGGTCGGGCCCCAGGGAGTCAGGGACGGAAACCTGCTGGACAACCCGCTGTACGGACTGCAGCCGATGGCCGGTGTGGTGGCCAACGACATCAACGCCGGTCACGGGCCCCTCCTGACCGGCGACGTCGCCGCCACGATCGTCGGAATGGGACAGCGCGACGGGGTCCAGGTGCGGGTGCCCAACCTCGGCACGCAGTGGCGGCCGTCCTTCCCCGCCCACCACCTCGACGTCCAGGTCGCCGGCCCCGACGCGCAGACGGTGCAGGACGCTGCTCGCGAGACGGTGGACCGGGTGGAACAGGTGCTGACCGAACGTCAGGACGAGAGAGCGGTGCACCCGCGGCTCCGGGTCCACGCAGTCCCCTCCTCGGCGGACCCGATCGTCTACCCCATCACCGGCAGCCGGTCCCGGGCGCTCGGCGCCACCGGCCTGACCGGTATCGCCCTCACGGCGACCGCGGTCTTCTGGCTGGAGCGCTGGCGCCCGCGGCGGCGTCCTGCCGAGGGCCCGGCGTCGGCGCCCGCGCGCCGGGGGCTCGCGCGCCGGCGTACGCGCTCGGTTGAGGTGCTCGCATGACCACCGGGATGAGCGCCCCGACGGGACCGGTGACGATCGCCGTCGTCACCTGGAACAGCGCCGACGTGCTGCCCGGACTGGTGGCGTCGCTGCCCGCGGGTGCCGGTGGCGTGCCCTGGCGCCTGGTCGTGGTCGACAACGACTCGTCCGACGACACCGTCGCGGTGGCGCGGCGCCTGTGCCCCGACGCCACGGTCGTGCAGACCGGGCGCAACGCGGGCTACGCGGCGGGCGTCAACGCCGCACTGGCGGCCACCCCGGACGCGCCGGCGGTGCTGGTGCTCAACCCCGACGTACGGCTGCGGCCGGGCTGCCTGCCCGCGCTGCTGGCCGCGCTCGACCGCCCCGGCACCGGGATCACGGTGCCGCGGCTCACCGACAGTGACGGTGCACTGATCCACTCGATGCGCCGACGCCCCACCCTCCTGCGGGCCTTCGCCGACGCGCTCGTCGGCGCCACCCTGGCCGGTCGCTGGGCCCTGACGGGAGAGGTCGTGAGCGACCCGGCGCCCTATGCGGGCGACGCGTCCCCGGACTGGGCCGAGGGGTCGACCCAGCTCGTGAGCCGCGCCTGCCTCGACGTGTGCGGGCCGTGGGACGAGTCCTACTTCCTCTACTCCGAGGAGACGGAGTTCCACCTGCGCGCCGGGGCTCTCGGGTTCGGTGTCCGCTACGTCGCCGACGCAGGCGCCGTGCACCTCGAGGGCGACTCGGGCACGTCACCGCGCCTGTGGGCGCTCCTCACGGCCAACCGGTTACGGCTGTTCTCGCGGCTTTCCTCGCGACCCCGGACTGCTGCGTACTGGCTCGCCCTGGTCCTGCGCGAGTCGAGCCGGGCGGCGCGGGGCGACGCGATCGCCCGCGCGGCCGTGCGCGTGCTTGTCCGTCCCGACCTGCTGCGCGCCCCCCGCGGTCCGGCGTGGCTCGACCTCGCTACCCCAAATCCGGTACTCCGCCCCGACGCGGCCCACGCCGCGGCCGCCCGTCCGTAGCGTGGTTCCCGGGACGACGAGTGGGAAGCGCGTCGCTCCCGAGCCGGTCGCCGGGGGGCGGCTCCGGCAACGGAACGAGGGGGCACTGACCTGATGCGGACGCACCTGCACCACCTGCTCGAGGAGGGCGCGGTCCGCTTCGGCGACCGCCCGGCCCTGAGCCACCAGGAGGCGACGCTCGACTACGCCTCGGCCTGGGAGCAGGCATGGCGCACGGGCGCCGTGCTGGCCGGCCTCGGCGTCGGGCGCGGGGACCGCGTGGCGCTCTACCTCGACAAGCGGCCCGAGACCGTCGGCGGGATCTTCGGCGCCTCGGTGGCGGCCGCCGTGTTCGTGCCGGTCAACCCCGCGCTCAAGGGGCCCCAGGTGTCCTACATCCTCGGCGACTGCGAGGTGCGGGTGCTCATCACGACGCGCCAGCGCTGGGAATCGGTCCGCGACGACGCCAAGGGCTGCCGCGAGCTCGGGCACGTGCTCCTCGTCGACGCCGAGCCGGGCGAGGTGCCCGACGAGGACGAGGTACGGGTCCACGACCTGCCGACCCTCCTGGGCGACGTGGTGGAGCCGCCTCCTCCGAGCCGGGCGGTCGACGTCGACACCGCCGCGATCCTCTACACCTCCGGCAGCACGGGCCGCCCCAAGGGCGTCGTGCTGTCGCACCGCAACCTGCTCGTCGGGGCCGAGAGCGTGTCGAGCTACCTCGGCAACGACGGGGACGACGTCATCCTGGCCGCGCTGCCGCTGAGCTTCGACGCCGGGCTGAGCCAGGTCACGACCGCGTTCGCCGCGGGCGCCCACGTCGTGCTGGTGAACTACCTCCTGGCCCGCGACGTCGTACGACTGTGCGCGCGCCACGGTGTCACCGGGCTCACCTGCGTGCCACCGCTGTGGATCCAGCTCGCCGCCGCCGACTGGCCGCCCGAGGCCACGGCGTCCCTGCGCTACTTCGCCAACACCGGCGGACGGATGCCCCGCTCGACCCTCACCCGGTTGCGCGAGATCTTCCCGCAGGCGAGCCCGTTCCTGATGTACGGACTGACCGAGGCCTTCCGCTCGACCTACCTCGACCCGGCGGAGGTCGACCGGCGCCCCGACTCGATCGGCAAGGCCATCCCCAACGCCGAGATCCTGGTCCTGCGGCCGGACGGCACGCCGTGCGCGCCCGGCGAGGAGGGCGAGCTCGTCCACCGCGGCGCCCTCGTCGCCCAGGGCTACTGGGGTGACGCCGCCCGCACCGGCGAGCGGTTCCGACCGATCCCGGGCGGCCACGACTGGCGCGCCCCTGAGCTGGCCGTGTGGTCGGGTGACCGGGTCGTCGCCGACGAGGAGGGGTTCCTCTACTTCGTCGGACGCACCGACGACATGATCAAGACGTCGGGCTACCGGGTGAGCCCGACCGAGATCGAGGAGGTCGCCTACGACAGCGGCCTGGTCCGCGACGCCGCCGCGCTCGGCCTGCCCGACGAGGCCCTGGGCCACCGGGTCGTGGTCGTGGTCAGCCCCGCCGCCGCGGACTTCGAGACCGAGGCGCTGCTCGCGGCCTTCCGACGGCAGCTGCCTCGCTACATGGTGCCGGCGGAGATCGTGGTCCGCGCCGAGCTGCCCCGCTCCCCGAACGGCAAGTTCGACCGGGTGCTGCTGCGCGAGGAGCTGACGGCATGAGGACCAGCGAGCACGTGGGCGCCCACGGCACCGCCGACGGGACGCTGCTGGTGGGCGGGATACCGGTCGACCGCCTCGCCGAACGGGTCGGCGCCACGCCGTTCTTCGCCTACGACCGCGCGATGATCACCGATCGGGTGGCAGCGGTGAAGGCCGCGCTGCCGGAGCGGATGCGACTCGGCTACGCCGTCAAGGCCAACCCGATGCCCGCCGTCGTCCAGCACCTCGCAGGGCTCGTGGACCACCTCGACGTCGCCTCCGCCGGCGAGCTCGCCGTGGCGCTCGACACCGGGCAGGACCCGGCCGCCATCAGCTTCGCCGGGCCCGGCAAGAGCGACGCCGAGCTGCGCCGGGCGGTGGCCGCAGGCGTGACGGTCGAGGTCGAGTCGCGCACGGAGCTGCAGCGCCTCGTGCGCACCGGCAAGGAGCTCGCCCTGCGCCCGCGCGCCGCCGTACGCGTCAACCCGCCGTTCGCGGTCAAGGGCTCCGGCATGCGGATGGGCGGCGGCCCGCAGCAGTTCGGCGTCGACGCCGAGGCCGTGCCGTCACTGCTCGGCGAGGTGAGCGAGAACGACGTCGACGTCGTCGGCTTCCACGTCTTCGCGGGGTCGCAGAACCTCAGCGCGGCGATCCTCGCGGACGCGCAGGAGCGCACGGTCGAGCTCGTCCTCGAGCTGTCCGAGCACCTGCCCGGCACCGTGGAGTACGTCAACCTCGGCGGCGGCTTCGGGATCCCCTACTTCGAGAAGGACGAGCGCCTCGACCTCGACGTCGTCGGGCGACGGCTCACCGAGCTCGTCGACAGCCGGCTCTCCCCTGCGCTGCCGGACGCCACCGTGGTGGTCGAGCTGGGCCGCTTCCTCGTGGGAGAGGCGGGCGTCTACGTCACCCGCGTCGTCGACGTGAAGGAGTCGCGCGGGCGCAGCTACGCCGTGGTGGACGGCGGCATGCACCACCAGCTCGCCGCCTCGGGCAACTTCGGCCAGGTCATCCGGCGCAACTACCCGCTGGCCCTCGCCACCCGGGCCCTCGACGAGCCCACCGGGCCCGTCACCGTCGTCGGCTGCCTGTGCACGCCGCTCGACCTGCTCGGCGACGAGGTCGCCCTGCCCGGCGTCGAGCTCGGCGACCTCGTCGTCGTCTTCCAGGCCGGCGCCTACGGCCTCACCGCCAGTCCCACGGCCTTCCTCGGCCACCCCTCACCATCGGAGGTCCTCGTATGACCCAGCCAGCAGACACGCTCGCCGGCACGCCCGCTGACACCCTCTCCGGAGTGGTCGAGGTGCTCACCCGCACCCTCGGCATCGAGGACCGGGCGGGCGCGATCACCCGCGACACGCGGCTCTTCGGCGAGCTGCCGGAGCTCGACTCGCTCGGCGTGGTGGAGCTTGCGGCCGCGCTCGAGGACCGCTTCGGCATCGCCATCGAGGACGAGGACTTCACCGGTGAGGTGTTCGAGAGCGTGGGCACGCTGGCCGACTTCATCGACTCCCGCCGCACCGGCGGCTGAGGCACCCCCAGAGCACCGGAAGGAGAGCTGTCGTGGAGATGCGGGTCGTGTGGCGGGCACTGCGCCGCCGCTGGTACCTCGTCCTCGCACTGGCGGTGCTGACCGTCGGCGCGACGTTCCTGGTCGCGCAACGCACCGGTGAGACGTATGAGGCGACGGGCACCGTCCTGGTCTTCCCGCCCTTGCAGGCCCAGGACCCGACGGGAGCGATGACGCAGGACAACCCCTACCTCGCGCTGGGTGGGGTCAGCCAGGCCCGCGACGTCGTGGTGCGGGCGCTGACGTCCAAGAAGGTCGCGGACACGTTCGGCGAGACCTACCCCACCGGGACGACGTTCGAGATCACGCCCGACTTCACCAACAGCGCACCGATCATCGTGTTCACGGTGGAGGCACCCGCACCCGACGTGGCCGTCGAAGCCCTGGGGACGCTCACCGACCGCGTTCCGGTGGAGCTGGAGAAGATGCAGAGCGAGCTGGACCTCCCGGCGGGGCAGCAGGTGACGTCGGTGGTGCTCACCCGCGACGAGGTGCCCGCGACCACCCGGAAGGCGATGATCCGCGCCGCGCTGATGACCATGGCGGCCATCGGCGGGCTGGGCCTGCTCCTGATCGCCCTCGTCGACGGATGGCTCATCGGCCGGCGCAGTCCGAGCCCGGAGGACTTGGTCGCCGAGGACGTCGCAGGCGCGCCGGCCCCGGTCTCGCTGCACCCCGTCCACGTGGACGCGCCAGTCGCTGACGGGCGCGACCCCGATCGCGCTGCCCCGGTCGAGGTGACGGCACGCCTGCTCAAGCGGCGCGGGAGGCGCGACCAGCGCGGCGAGGCATCGTGACGCTCGCGGTCCAGGAGCGCACCGGCATCGCCCGCAGCGGCGGGGTCGACGCCGCCGCGCTCCTGACCGCCTACGTGTGCCTGCTGTGGTTCATCCCGTCCCCGATGGTCGTCAACGCCCTGGGGAGCGCGGGCAGCCCCGCGACCCTCTTCGGCATCGGGATCTTCCTCTACTGGGCGTGGCACACGGTCCGCCGCTCGGAGCCCTCCGACGGACGTGCCCGTCCCGTCCGGGCGGCGATGCTCGGCCTGGTCCTGGTGCTGCTGGTGGCCTACGCCCACGCCATGGCCGGACCGCTGCCCGGCGACGAGATCAGCACAGCCGACTCGGGCCTGCTGCGGCTGATCAGCCTGGCCGGGGTCGTGCTGCTCGCCTGCGACGGGATCAGCGACTTCGACCGACTCGTGGTCCTCCTGCGCAGACTGGCGTTCGCCGCGGGGCTGGTCGCCCTGCTCGGCCTGGCGCAGTACGTCACGGGCGAGCTCTTCGTCGACCGCATCCGGATCCCCGGTCTCACCGCAGGAACCGAGGGGTGGAGCCTCGGCACGCGCTCCGGTCGCATCCGGCCGAGCGGCACGTCGATGAGCCCGATCGAGTACGGCGTCGTGCTCGGGATGGCCCTCCCGCTCGTCACGGTGTGCGCCTCCGTGCAGTCGCGCTACCGGTGGCTGTTCCGCGCGATGCTGGTCGCGATGATCGCCTCGATCTTCTTCTCCATGTCACGCTCGGCCTACATCTGCGCGCTGGCAGGTGCGGTCGTGCTCGCCTTGTCCTGGAACCTGCAGCAGCGGCTCCGGGCGCTGGGCTTCCTGGCTGTTGTCAGCACGGTCCTGTACGTCACCGTCCCGGGGCTGCTCGGTGCGATCCAAGGCCTGTTCTCCAACGCCGACCAGGACCCGAGCATCTCCTCGCGGACCGGCAGCTATGACATCGCCGGCGCGTTCATCGCCGAATCCCCCCTCGTCGGCAAGGGATTCGGCACGTTCCTGCCGAAGTACTGGATCCTGGACAACGCCTACCTCGGCATGACGATCGAGGCCGGTCTCCTCGGCCTCCTGTCGCTCCTCGCGCTCATCATCTGCGGCCTGGTCAGCGCCCGAACGGCCCGCAGGACCCTCCAGCTCGAGGGCGGTCGCGAGGAGCACGCGCAGTACGCCCAGGCCGTGCTCGCCTCCGTCGCGGCCGGCGGGTTCGGGCTGGCCTTCTTCGACGCGTTCGCATTCCCGCAGACCGCCGGGTGCCTCTTCCTCTTCATCGGCCTCGCCGGCGCGATGCGGCGCATCACCCAGGAGTCGGTCCGCTCGCGTTGACCAGCCGGGGAGGCGCGTCCTCGAGGAGGTCAGCGACACCTGCCTCGAACTTCTCCCAGGAGAAGAGCGATCGCGCCCGGGCCGCGGCCTGCGTGCCGAGCCGCGCACGCAGCGCTTCGTCGAGCACGAGTCGGCGCACCTCCTGGGCGAACGCGGTGACGTCACCCGCGTCGACCACGAGTCCGGTGTCGCCGAGCTGGTGAGCCACGCCACCGACGTCGAACGCCACGACCGGCTTGCCGAGGAGCATGGCCTCCATCACCACCAGGGGGAACGGGTCGTCGCGCGAGGGCAGCGTCATGATGTCGAAGTCGGCCATCGCGCTCGACGGATCGGCCTGCGGGCCGGTGAAGGTCACCCAGGGCAGGGCCGCTGCCTCCGGGGGCGGTTCACCGGCACCTACCCAGACGAAGCGCACCTGTCCCTCCGGAAGCGACCGGACCAGCGCTGCTGCCGCAGCCAACCAGAGATCGACGCCCTTCCGGGACTCGACTGCACCGCAGCAGCCGACGACGATCGGCGTCGATCGGTGCGACGTGCGGGCACTCGCTCCCGCCAGCACGCGATCAGCGTCGGGAATGGACGGGATGAGGACGATGTCGTCGGGTGGCGTCCCCAACAGCGCGAGATCGTCCGCGACGCTCGGGGAGCAGGCGACGAGTCGAGCGCCCGTCCCGGTCACGTCCTCGATGCCGACCCGCGCGAGGAAGTGGCTCAGCACGGGCCCGGACTCGTGGACGTGCAGCACCGAGCGGCGGCCGAGCAGCTGGGCAGCCCGCACGAAGGCAGCCGACGAGCTCGAGTTCACGTAGACCAGGTCGGGGCGCCGCAGCGCGACGACGACCACAGCGGTCAGGAGCTCGAGGAGGGCGGCAGCGCGGGACCGCACGACCCCGGGGTGGGCCCACAACCACCGCGACACCCGCCAGAACCGCGCCACTCGCGTGGGCGCGACCTCGGCGAACTCCTCGCCGAGTGGCCCGGGCCTCTGGAGGAGGATGTCGACCTCGCATCCCCTGCCGACCAGTGCCCGGCCGACGAGGGCCGCGATACGCGGGGCACCTGTCAGTGAGGCCTCGTGCGAGACCAGCAGCACCCTGGTCACGACCGTGCTCGCAGTCTCTGCGCGAGCCGCCGCCGGAGGCTGCCGAGGAGGCTCCGCCCGGCGAGATGTCCCATGTCACCGAGACGCTCGAACCAGGAGTCGTCGTGGGCCAGGCTGTCGCGGTAGATCGTCTCCAGCCGATCGGCCCCGGCCTCCAATCCGTACCTCTCGGTCACGAAGTCGAGGCCCCAGTCTCCCAACCGGCGCCGAGCGACCGGGTCGGCCAGGGAGTCGAGGTGGCCGAGGAGCTCGGCCACCGGCCGACCCGGGGCCCGCGTGCCGTAGTAGCCGTCGCCGAGGAACTGGTCCACGGTGGCGGGCGAGCAGAGCTGGCTGAAGCCGGCGGCACCCAGCACCACCAGAGGCTTGGCGTGGGCCATCACGCGCAGGGCCGAGCCGCCCATCCCCAGGCCGATGTCGGCGGCCGCGTAGGCCGGGTGGGGGTCGGCCAGCGCACCGGTGAGCACCACGGCCGACCGGCCGAGCGAGGCGTTGACCTGCTCAGCACGCTCGCGCACCTGCGCCATCCCGCTGCCGTCGCCGACCACGACGAGGCGCAGCGACGGGTCGTCGCGCTCGAGGAGCGCGTCCATCGCGAGCAGGATCCCGGGCAGCTTCGCGACTCCGTGAACCTCCTGGGCGGCCGTCAGCACGTCGACTCGTCCGACGAGCACCAGGAGGATGTCATCGGTGGCGAGGTCATGGGCACGGCGGAACACCGTCGCCGCCTTCTGGTCGGGACGGTCACGGGCCAGGTCGACCGGCGGTTCGAGGAGGTACGAGCGAGGGCCGTGCCGGTCGAGCGCGTCCGCGTGCAGACTGCCGGTCCCCACCACCAGGGACGTACGACCCGTGGTGGGGAACTCGCTGTCCATCAACCAGTTCAGCACGACGACCGCGCGGCGCCGACTCGGGCCGCAGGCGAGGACCGCACTGCGACCCAGCCAGGCCGCGAACACGTGGAGGATGTCGAGGTCGTGACGGCGTACCTCGCGACGCAGGTGGAGCGCACGCCGGAACAGGCCACCGCCGGCCGGAATGCGTACGACATCGAACCCGGCCGCCTCGGCGTAGGGCAACACCGACACCTGCACCACCTCATCCACCGCGATGACGACCACGTGGTGACCGCGCGAGCGGAGCGTGCGTGCAAGGTCGATGGCGTTGATGGGGCACCCGCCCAATGCGAGCCCTTCCAGGGCGATCCCCACGCGGAGCGGGCGCTCGGACGCGTCAAGAGACGCGAACCCCCGTCGGCCAGGGAGCACCTTGCGCACCAACCTCCCCACCTCCGGTAGGTCCTGCTCGATCATCGACCAGGCCGCGACGAGGTAGACCACCACCGCCACGACGCCTCCAGCGAGGAAGCCGAGCACGACGCCGCCGATCCACCTGTCCACGATCCAGGCGGACCCGCCCGCCAGTGCGGCCGCGCCGACTGGCCGCAGCAGCGTCGTCCCGAGGGTGGCCGGCAGCGGCCCCAGGTGGGAACGCAGGGCCCACAGGTAGCCAGGGAGCGAGACCACGAGCACGACGACCACGTGCGCCCATGCAGCCCCGACCAGACCTCCGACCTGGATGCCCCAGACCATGGCTGGCACCAGGGCGCTCACCCAGGCGACCTGCACCACGAGGAGCTTGGTCGTCGCACCGATGGCGACCAGCACGTTGACGTAGAGAAGGGTGAAGGCGAAGGAGGCGCCGTAGACGGCCAGGACCGCCAGCACGGGCGCTGCTCCGGCCCACGTCTCGCCGAAGACCGTGCGGACCAGTCCTGGGGCGAGGGCCACGGTGGTCGCTGCCATCGGGAGGGCGACGAGTCCCACCAGCCGGGTGGCGGACACGAGCGACTCCACCAATCGCTCCGTGTCGTGGCTGACCCGACCGAAGGCAGGCAGCACGACCCCGTTGAGGACCGAGCCCAGCACGGCGGTGGACCAGTTGGCCACGGTGAAGGCGATCATGTAGACGCCGATCTGCTCGGCGCTCACCATGCGGCCCATGACGAGGTAGTCGGCGTTCAGCAAGGTCCAGTTGATGAGGTTCGCCAGCGACAGCGGCAGGCCGAAGCGGAGAAGCGGACCGACCAGCTCGCGCCGCCACTGGGGCCGGTAGCGCCGGTTGACGCAGGCCACGAAGACGAGTCCGGTGACGACCTGGCCGACGACGCGCGACCACGAGAACGCCATCGCACCCTGACCGGCCAGGGCCATCACGATGAGCACCACGTTGGCCGGAACGAATCCGGCGACGGTGCCCAGGAGGATCCGGTCCTGCCGGAAGTTGCGCACGAGCTGAGCTCCCGGGACGGCGAAGATGCCGGTCAGCACCAGGCAGATCGACATCACCCGGATCGGACCGGCCGCCTCCGGCACGCCGAGCACAGTCGCCAGGGGGCCGGCCGAGAGGGCCATCAGGATCGCCAGACTCGTGCTGACGATCAGCGAGATGGACGTGACGGTGCCGGCGATGTCGTCGGGCTCCAGGACCGAGCGGGCCACCGCTGACGCCATGCCGAGCTCGGCCAGGCTGGTCACCACGACGAAGACAGCGAGGGCGATGGCGAAGACGCCGAACTCCTCGGGTGACAGGATCCTCGCCACCACGGCGGTGACGCTGATGCCACCGATCCGCATCAGGATGTTGCTGGCCGCTGCCCAGATCACACCACGGCCGATGTCGCGGCGCAGTGCCTGCGCGTCGGTCCGCTGCTCCGGCCCCCCGGCGTGCGGTTCTGCTCCGACAGCCGTCGGCGGCGCCCCCTGCACCGTCATGTGCTTCCGTCCTCCTAGGGCGATGCCGCGAACACGACGTCGACGAAGTAGTTGGTGGAGTTCCACGACCCGTTGGGGAACCCGCCGCCGCTGCCGTACCGGTAGCGACCGTTGTTCCCTGACGGGGCTGTCAGGGGACCGACCGCCCGTGGCGCGCTGAAGTAGGACGGCGTCGCCGCGTAGCGACCGTTGGGCGCGTAGTAGGACACGACGTACGTCGTCCCCGCCACGGCCGGGACGGGCGCGTCGAAGGTCGCGGCCTGCCAACCGTTCGCCGTCTCGTTGGTGAAGGTGACCTGCGCGAGCCGTGTGCCGTCGGCGCTCCACAGAGAACCGGTGTGGATGCCGGTGTTGCCGGAGCCCTTCCAGAACCGCACGCCCCGCACCGTTCCGGCGGTCGACGGGGTGAAGGCCATGCCCAGCTCGATGGCGTCGGGGTCGTTCACGGACGCGGTGCCCGGAACCTCGCCGTCCAGCAGCGAGTACGTGTTCGCCACCGCCGTGCGGAAGGTCCACGTGTGGGTCGGCAGCACCGCACCCTCGGTCGACGTCGCGCCGTTGAGCGTCACGGTGTGTTCCGAGTCCGGCGCGAGGGCCGAGCTCGGCGTGAACGTGAGGGTCCTGCCGTCGGCAGAGAGCTCCGAGGTGCCCGGCACTGCGGCCCCGCCCTGCTGCAGGCCCATCGACCACCCCGGTGCGAGCGGTGCGGTGAGGGTGATCGAGGGCCGCACGGTGGTCGTGACCTCGGTCGCCCCGGCGCCCGGGGCCCGGGAGTCGACGGCGATGGTGGCCGGCTCACGCTGGAAGACGACGTCGACGAAGTAGTTCGCGCTGCCCCACGAGTACGTCGGGAAGCCGCCCGCCGCGCCGTAGAGATACCGCCCGTTCCCGGCAGCCGGGGCCGTGAGGTCACCGGCGGTCCACGGGCCGGTGAAGAACTCCGGCGTGTAGGAGTAGTGACCGGTCGGCGCGAGGTAGGAGGCGACGTACCGCTGTCCTGCCTGGACGGCGACGGGCGTCGACAGCACGGCCGTCTGCCAGCCGGAGGCCGTCTCGTCCGTGAAGGTCACCTCGGCCAGGCGGGCACCGGTGGCGCTCCACAGCGAGCCGGTGTGGGTACCGGCGTTGCCGGGCCCCTTGTAGAAGCGGATCGCGGTGACGAGCCCGTTGCGGCTGGGCTCCAGGACGATCCCGAGCTCCACCGGCGCACCGTCGTCCGCCGACTCGATCCGGGGCACGATGTCCCCGAAGAGGGTCTGCTGGTCCACGGTCTCCGGACCCCTGGTCCGGAACGTCCATGTCTGGGTGGGCAGCGTGGCGCCGTCCTCGGAGACCACGCCGGACGCGGTCACGGTGACATCGGTGTCGGGCGGCAGCAGCGTCGGCGAGGTCCACACCAGCGACGTGCCGTCACCGCTGAGCGAGGCCGTGCCCGTGACTGCGGAGCCGTTGGCGGCGACCTCGAGTGACCAGCCAGGTGCGACCGGGGCGGTGAAGCCGACGCGGACCGTGGTGCCGCGCGGCACGCCGATGGCTCCCGGCGCCGGCGTGCGGCTCGCGACGGCGATCGTCGGGGACACCTTCTCGAAGACCACGTCCACGAGGTAGCTGGTCGATGTCGAGGTGTTCGGGAAGCCGGTGCCGTAGGTGTACGCGCCTGCCGTCGAGGTCACCCGCAGCGGGGGCCGCGAGAGGTCGGCGATCGCGAAGGCGCCCGGAGAGGCGGAGTAGCGACCCACGGTCGTGCGGTAGGACGCGACGTACGTGATGTCCTTGCGGACCGTCACCGGCGTCGGGAAGGTCAGCGTCTGCCAGCCCGTCGTCGACTCGTCGGTGAAGGTGCCAGTGGCCAGCACCGTGCCGTCCGCGGCCCACAGGGTGCCCGTGTGGCTTCCGGTGTTGTTGACGCCCTTGTAAAACCGGATGCCGGTCACCTGGCCGTTGGTGTCCGGGGTGACGCGCACGCCCAGCGTCACCGCATCCCGGTCCGCCGCCTCGACGACGGCGGGAACGAGCGAGTCGTCGAACAGCGTGCACGGGCAGACCCCGGGCGCGTTCGGCGGCTTGACGGTCGTGAACGACCAGGTGCCGCCGTTCGCCACCGGGTTGCCGCTGGTGTCCCGGCCGGTGACCGTCGCGGTGTGCTTCACGAAGGCCGCGAGCGACGCGCTCGGGGTGAAGGTCACCGTGCGGGTGGTGGCGTCGTACGACGTGGCTCCGGCCACGACCGCGCCGTTGACGTCCTTCAGGGTGATCGCGGCGGTGCCCGGCTCCAGCGGCTTGGAGTAGCGCGCGCTCACCGTGGTCGTCGTCGGCACGCTCGAGGAGCCCGGCAGCGGCGACTGGCCCATCGCGATCAGCTCGGAGCTGTCGGTGGTCGTGAAGGAGACGTCGACGAAGTAGTTGGCGTTCTGGTTCGAGGAGCTCGGGAACGTGCCCGGGTTGGCGAACAGGCCGCCGGCCGGGGCTCCGAATCCGCCCTCGACCATCAGCGGGCCGGACTCCTTCGCCGCCGCCGCGAAGCCCCACCTCTCGAGCGCGTAGTTCCCGTTGGGCGCGGTGTACGACGCGACGTACGGCTGTCCGGCCGCGACCGCGACGGGCGTGGCGAACGCGACGTTCTGCCAACCCGTGGCCGACTCGTTGACGAAGGTCGCCTGGGCCAGGCGCTCACCACTCGGGCTCCACAGTGAGCCGACATGGGTACCGGTGTTGCCGGTCCCCTTGTAGAAGCGCACGCCCGTCACGAAGCCGTCGTTGAGGGGGACGAACCTGACCCCGAGCTCGACGCCGAAGGGATCGTTCGCAGCCGCGATCGGCGGCGTGGTGCTCCCGAAGATGCTGCACGGGCAGGCCACGTCGAAGGAGCGAGTCACGACGTTGCCGATGTTGGCGGAGTCGTCCATGGCCCGTACCCGCACGGGTGTCGAGCCGAGCCCGTCCTGCATGAACGAGTAGGTCCACGACGTCGTGCCGGTGGCGGCGCTCCAGCTCTCGCCGCCGTCGGTGGAGACCTCGACGCCGGCCACGCGGCCGCCGCCGGCGTCGGTGGCCGTGCCGGTCACCGTGACCGACTGGCCGTTGGGCTGGTCGGCCCCTGCTGCGGGACTCGTGATGGTCACGGTCGGGCCGGTCGTGTCGCTCGTCCTCGTGGCGGTCACGAGGCCGCTCATCAGCGTGCTCGGCTGCACGCCCATGTCCGCGAAGAGGTTGACCTGCGCCTGCTGCATGCGGGCGTCGGCGGGCTCTTCCGCGTAGGCCGAGTCGTGCACCTCGTCGAGGCCCCACGCCCATTGGACCGATCCCGCACTGAAGACGAGCGCGCCACTGGGCGCCTTGTACATCGTCAGGTTGTGCCGGGTGACCCCGGTGGTCACGGTGTTGCCGAAGTCCTGGAGGTACTCGGGAACCGCACCGACCGTGGTGGACAGGCGCACCAGGCCGTCGGGACGCTGCCCGTTGTCGACGTCCTCGTTCGACTCGTAGCCGACGGTGTGCGGCGCCAGCGTGGCGGTCCCGCCGGTCATCGTCGCGAGGGACGTGTTCCGCCACAGGCGCAGCTTGCCCTCGTCGGCACTGACCTGGAGGGCGAGATCGCTGAAGTTGACCTGGTACTGCGTGCCGATCAGGGCGTTCTCCGGAACGCCCGCGCCCCGCGAAGTCGGGGCGAACCGCGGGTCGCGCCACGTGCCGGTCCACTCCGGGTCGGGGTCGACCTTGATGTTGCTCCACGTCTCCTTGTAGGAGGTCAGGGTGCGGTAGGCGGTGCTGGTGCCGTCGATGGACGGCTCGTAGCGGGCCTTCCAGTAACCCTCGTTGCCAGCCAGGAACTGCAGGTGCACCCCGGCGTCGCGGGCGGCTTCCATGTTGGCCCGCTGGGCCTTGCTCCAGTACTCGTCGTGACCCACGGAGAGGAACACCTTGTGCCTCGTGATCAGGTCGCCGCGCCGGTCGGTGTCGACGCCGGCGATGTAGGAGACGTCATAACCGTTGCGCTCCATGAAGCGGACCATGGCGTACTCGGCCGACATGAAGAAGTCGCGGCCGTTCTCGCGGCCTCGCGTGAGCACTGGCCGGTTGTAGCTGACCTTGTACGCCCGGCCGTTCGCCCCGCCCCCGTAGAAGTAGGCGCCACCGTAGGTGTTGTAGGCCTGCCAGGTCGGGTCGGATGTCTGGAAGACCACGTCGGACGTGCTCGCGTCGTCCCGGACGATGAACGTGATGTGGCTGCCGTCGCCCGTCGAGCGCTTGATGTGGGCGATGTAGACGCCGGAGACCGCGGTGGCGGGCACGTTCCAGGAGGCTGAGACGCCCCAGTTGCCGCAGTCGTAGAGGTCGGTCTGCACGTCGGTGATGCAGTTGGGCTGGGTCTGGGGCAGCTGGGCGCTGGGTGTCACCGAGGTGATCCTGCGGGCGCCGAGGCCCTGGTAGTAGCCCATGCGGTAGATGTCGATGGTGTACGACGACGCGGCCGTGTCGATCTTGAAGTCGATCCGCTGGCCGACGTTGACCGAGATGTCGGTCGCGAACCCCTGGATCTCGGGGTCGCCCGCGCCGCTGATCTCCCAGACCTCCGGGCCGGTGCCGGGCTTGGAGTTCTCGCACGCCACCTTGTTGCCCGTCGGGCCGCACGGGTCGGCGGCGTTGGCCGCCGACGGGCCGCCCAGGAGCACCGGTCCCACCAGCGCGTTGAGCGCGGCGACGAGAGCCAGCACCACGACCTTCAACGTCCACGCGCGCCCGAGACCTCGCCTGCGGTTTCCAGCAGTGCTGGCCATCTCCACCCCACCCTTCACGGAGCGCCACGGGGCGCCACGGTCCTGATCCTGTTGCCGCGGCACCGCGAGCGGGCAGCGAGGGGGCGATATCCCCCATTTGGAATACGACGTCAGAGCTCCGCGGCCACCGCACCCGCTCCCAGTGCGTTGCGCGAGCGCTGGCGCGGGATCCGCACCCCGCTGATGTGCAACGGCGGCGGGTCGGTGACCTTGGTGACCGTGCGGCTGGCCGCGGTCACGAGGTCGCGCGCCTTGAGGCTGTCGGCGTCACGGGAGACGCAGAGGTCGCGCAGCGCGAGCTCGAGCGCGATCGTCAGCTGGTGGTCGTCGACGTGCTCGCCGTGCATCGCGCGACGGGGCACCAGGATCGGGCACTTGCCGTTCTCCAGCGCCATCAGCGCGATGCCGGTTCCGGCGTGCGCGACGACGACGTCGGCCGCCCGGATCGCGGCCGCCATCTCCTCCGACGGCACCCGCACGCGACCCTCGATGCCGAGGCCGGTGGTGTCGGTGCCGCCGGTCTGCCACATCACCTCGGCGTCCGCCGGGACCAGGGGCACGAGCCGGTCGAGCAGCCGGCGGAACCCGTAGCCGTCCTGGGTGCCGAGGCTCACCACCATCGACCGGATCGGCCGGTCGATGGTCGGAGCCGTCTCGTAGAGCTCCCAGGGTGAGGCGAGGAACTGCCAGTGCCCCCGCGCGAGCGCGCTGGACTGGCTGAAGGTGGTGATGCCCGGGACCATCGACAGCGCGCGGCCGGACAGGGACGGTGCGTCGAGCCGGGTGGCGCTCTCGATGTAGACCGTCTCGATGCCGCGCAGGCGCGCCTGCGGAAGCACCGCCAGCGCGAGCGCCGCGCCGGTGCTGACCACCAGGGACACGTCGTGGTCGGTGAACAACGTGCGGCACGCCATCGCGTTGCGCGCGAGCGCCCGGGTGTCGCGCGGCGGGCACGGCTGCGCCCAGTGGACCCGCTCCCCCGCCAGCAGCGACTCGGTCTGCGGGGTGCGGGGGGTCACCCACACCACGTCGTCGCCCACGCCGAGCCGCGGCCGCAGGGTGTGCAGCTGCATCAGGTGGCCGCCGTCGTTGGCGACGAGGAGCGTGGTCACGACCGGCCACCCGCCACCGCGTCGGCGAGCACCTCGACCACGCGGTCCTGCTGCTCCTCGGTCAGGTGCGGGTGCATCGGCAGGGAGAGGATCTCCCCGGCGGCGGTCTCGGCGACGGGCGCCGCTCCGGGGCCGAGCCCGAGGTGCGCGTAGGCGCCGGTCCGGTGGACCGGGTAGGGGTAGTGGATGCCCGCACCGACCCCGGCTCGTCCGAGCTCGGCCAGCACCCTATCGCGCTCGGCGACGCGGACGACGTAGAGGTGCCACACGTGCTGCCCCTCCGCACCGAGGAGCGGGCGACGTACGCCGTCCACGTCGGCCAGCAGCCGGTCGTAGCGGGTGGCGGCGCGCACCCGCAGCTCGTTCCACTTCTCGAGGCGGTCGAGCTTGGCGCGCAGGTAGACCGCCTGCACGGTGTCGAGCCGGGAGTTCATCCCGATCACGTCGTGCACGTAGCGCGTCGAGGAGCCGTGGTTGCGCAGGCGCCGCACCTCGGCCGCGATCGTCGCGTCGTCGGTGGTGACCGCCCCGGCGTCGCCGGCTGCGCCGAGGTTCTTGCCGGGGTAGAAGCTGGTCGCCGCGACCGTGCCGAGCGCACCGGCGCCGCGACCGCCGAGCCGGGCACCCTGGGACTGGGCGGCGTCCTCGACGAGCGGGACCCCTGCGTCACCGCAGATCCGTGCGAGCCGCTCCATCGGCGCGAGCTGGCCGAAGAGGTGCACGGCCACCACGGCCTGGGTGCGGTCGGTGATCGCGTCCTCGACCTGGTCGGGGTCGATGAGGAGCCGCTCGTCGTCGCAGTCCACGAGCACCGGCACGGCACCGATCCGCGAGACCGCCTCGGCGGTCGCGATGAAGGTGTTGGCCGGGATGACGACCTCGCCCCCCGGCGCGACCCCCACCGCTCGCAGCGCGAGCTCGAGCGCGTCGGTGCCGTTGGCGACGCCGACGCAGTGGTCCACGCCGACGAACGAGGCGTACTGGTGCTCGAAGTCGGCGACGGGCGGGCCGTCGACGAACGCCGTGGCCGAGAAGACCGCGGCGATCCCGGCCTCCACCTCGGCCGCGATCTCCGCGTGCTGCGAGCCGAGGTCGACGAAGGGGACCTGGGTGTTCTTCGGGCTGCTCATGCATGGACTCCTGTCCGGATGGGTCGGGCGGGGACTCCCACCCAGGTCTCTCCTGCGGGTACGTCGTCGAGGACCACCGAGCCCATCCCGACGGTGGCGTCGGCCCCGATGCGCACGCCCTCGCGCACGGAGGCGTTCATGCCGAGGTAGGCGGCCTCGCCGACCTCGACGTCGCCGCCGAGGGACACCCCGGCGCAGAGCGTGGCGTAGTCGGCGACGGTGCAGCCGTGCGTGAGCGTCACCTGGGGCATCAGGACCACGTGCTCGCCGACCTCCACGTCCGCGGTCAGCACGACCCCGTCGAGGGCGACCGAGCCACGACCGACGTGGCAGCTGCCGGGCAGCACCAGGCGCGGGTGGAGCAGGGTGGCGTAGCGCGACGCGTCGAGGCCGAGCATCGACAGGCGCGTCGCGACCCGGCGGCGGATCCGTCCCTTGCCGAGCGTGAGGACGACCTCGTGGTCGACCAGCCCGGGGACCAGGTCGACGCCCCCGAGCACCGGCGCGAGGCCGTGCAGGGTGCCCCAGCGCGCGTGGTCGTCGTCGACGACCTGGACGGGCCCGTCGTGCTGGACGAGGACGGCGACCGCGGTCGCCTCCCGGGCCAGACCGCTGGCGCCGACCAGGACGAGCCCGCTCACGGCCGCCACGCCGACCCGAGCGCGTCGCACACCCGCTGGTGCTCGGCGTCGCTCATCTGGTGGAACAGCGGCAGCACCAGCGTCGTGTCGGTGAGCCGTTCGGTGACCGGGAGCGGGGCGTGGGGACGCTCGGCGTGCGCCGGCTGGCGGTGGGCCGCCATGATCCCGCGTCGCGCCGAGATGCCGGCGGCGGCGAGGTGCTCCATCACCTGCTCGCGGTCCAGAGGGTGCTCGGGAAGGACCTCGACCCAGCAGGACTGGAAGTTGGTGGTCCCCCAGGCCGGGTCCCCGACCAGCCGGAGGCCGGGCAGGTCGGCCACCGCGTCGGCGTACCTCGCCGCGAGCTCGCGGCGACGCGCGACCATCGCAGGGAGCCGGCCCAGCTGGACCAGCCCGACCGCGGCCTGCAGGTCGGTCATCCGGAAGTTGAACCCGACCTCGTCGAAGCTCTCGGGCGGCGCGAGGACGCTCGCGTGCCGGTCGGCGGCCGAGACGCTCATCGCGTGCTCCCGCAGGCGGCGGGCGCGGTCGGCCCAGTCGGCCCGTGAGGTGGTGAGCATCCCGCCCTCACCGGTGGTGAGCAGCTTGCGGG
Source organism: uncultured Nocardioides sp. (assembly GCF_947488025.1). Taxonomy (GTDB): domain Bacteria; phylum Actinomycetota; class Actinomycetes; order Propionibacteriales; family Nocardioidaceae; genus Nocardioides. The sequence continues at coordinate 213,735 of NZ_CANKYS010000003.1, forward strand.
GGTGGAAGGACCAGGTGGCGATCTCCGCCTCCGCCCCGACCGGTCGGCCGTGCGCCGTGGACCCGGCCGCGCAGGCCGCGTCTTCGACGACCGTGATGCCGAGCGGGTCACACCAGGCACGGATCGCCCGCAGGTCGAGGGGGACGCCGCCCTGGTCCACGGCGATCACCGCGCGCGTCCGCGGGGTGACCACCGTGGCGATGGTGGCGGGCGTGAGGTTGCCGGTGACGGGATCGACGTCGGCGAAGACCGGCGTGGCTCCGACGTAGGTCGGCGCGTTGGTGGTGGCGACGAAGGAGAACGACGGCACGACGACCTCGTCTCCGGGACCGATGCCGGCGACGACGAGGGCCAGGTGCAGCGCCGTCGTGCAGCTGCTCAGCGCGACCGCGTGGGAGACCTGCTGGGACTCGGCGAAGGCGGCTTCGAACTCGGCCACCCGCGGTCCCTGCGCGACCCAGCCGGAGCGCAGCACCTCGGAGACGGCCGCGACCTCCTCCTCACCGAGCCACGGCTGCATCACGTTGATGCGCGTGAGCTGCTGCTCCGTCCGGTGGTCGATGCTCATCGCGCCACCGCCACGGAACGCCCCGCGGCGATCTGCTCGCGCTGCGGCCGCCACCACTCCACGAGCCGGCGCAGGCCGTCCTCGAGGCCGGTGGTGGCGGTGAAGCCGAGGTCGCGCTCGGCGGCGCGCGTGTCGGCGAGGCGGCGTACGACGCCGTTGACGCCCCGCTCGGGCCCGTGCTCGACCGGCAGGTCGGAGCCCATCACCCGCAGCAGGGTCTCGGCGAGCCCCAGCAGGCTGGTCTCCTCGCCACGGGCGACGTTGTAGGTGCCCTCGACCACGCCGCTCGACGCCGCCAGCACGTTGGCGCGGGCGATGTCGGTGGTGAAGACGAAGTCCATGGTCTGGCGGCCGTCGCCGAAGATCAGCGGCGGCAGGCCGTCGTCGATCCGCTCCATCCACCGGACCAGGACCTCGGTGTAGAGGCCGTGCACGTCCATCCGGGGGCCGTAGACGTTGAAGTAGCGCAGCGCGACGTAGTCGAGGCCGTTCATCGCCCGGAAGCTGCGCAGCATGCCCTCGTTGAAGGTCTTGGCGGCGCCGTAGAACGTGTCGTTGTCGTAGGGGTGCTGGCGCTCCGGGGTCGGGAACTCCTCGGCCAGCCCGTAGACCGACGCTGAGGACGCCGCCACCACCTTGTCGACGCCGGACGTCGTCGCCGCGGCCTCGATGACGTTGAAGGTCCCGTCCACGAGCACCTCCAGGGCCAGCCGGGGCTCCTCGGCGCACTGGGTGATCCGGATCGCGGCCTGGTGGAAGACGACGTCGCAGCCGCTGGTCAGGTCGTGCACCAGGTCGCGGTCGCGGATGTCGCCGCGCACGAGGACCAGGTCGGCCCCGTCGCGCCCGAGGGCGTCGGCGAGGTTGGCCTCGCGCCCGCGGACGAAGTTGTCGAGGACCCGCACCTGGGCGGCCCCGGCGTCGAAGAGCTGGTCGACCAGCGTCGAGCCGATCGTGCCCGCACCGCCGGTCACCAACGCGGTGGCTCCGGCCAGCGCGGTCATCGCGCGCCCTCCATCACGGCTGCAGCCGCCTGGCGCGGCACCGGCGGCGGGCCGGCCGGGACCGGCAGCGGGGCGTCGTACGACGTCGGGGTGCGGTCGGCGAGCCGCTGCGAGGCGGCCTCGAGCACCTCGAGGACGCGCAGCCCGGAGCGACCGTCGGTCAGCGCCGGACGGCCCTCGCGGATCGCCCCGGCGAACTCGGTGGCCATCGACCCGAGCGCCTCGCGCTCGGGCAGCGCCGGGGACCAGGTGTCGCCGAGCCGGTAGGAGACGGTGGACGCGGCGCGGTCGGCTCCGGCGACCGACGTGCGCGCCAGGTCGACGCCGCGGTCGTAGATGCTGAGCCGCTGCTGCGGGTTGAGGTCGTCCCACACGAGGGTGCGGCGTGAGCCGCCGATCACCATCTGGCGGATCTTGGTCGGGCTGAGCCAGTTGACGTGCACGTGCGCGAGCCCGTCGTCCGGGAGCGGCAGGGTCAGGTGGCCGACACAGGCGCGGCCGGCGCCGATGGGGTCGGCGCCGGTCGCGCCGATGCCCGTGGTCGGGAGACCACCCGGCAGCACGAAGTCGAGGATCGCGAGGTCGTGCGGCGCCAGGTCCCAGAGCACGTCGATGTCGGGCTGCACCAGCCCGAGGTTGATGCGCACCGAGTCGACGAAGTGCACCTGGCCGAGCTCGCCGCTGCCGACGAGGTCGCGCATCCTCTGCACGGCCGGCGTGTAGCAGTAGGTGTGGTCGGTCATCAGGACCAGGCCCTGCGCGTCCGCGAGGTCCACCATGGTGCGGCCGCGGGTCACGCTGTCGGCCAGCGGCTTCTCGACGAGCACGTGCTTGCCCGCGCTCAGCGCCTGCAGCGCCAGGCCGTGGTGCGTCCGGGCCGGGGTGGCGATGGCGACCGCGTCGATCCGCGGGTCGTCGAGGACCCGCTCCACGCTGTCGGTGACCTCGACGTGCGGCCCGGCCACGCGGCGCGCCCGCTCGAGGTCGAGGTCGCAGACCAGCTCGAGGCTCCAGTCGGGGGACCCCCCGAAGTTGCGGACCAGGTTGGGGCCCCAGTAGCCGGCGCCGATCACGGCGATGCCCAGCGGGCCGGGAGTGCGGGTGCTCATCGTGCTTCCTCCAGTCGGCCGTCGGCCTCCACGTAGATCTCCCCGGTGACCGGGCAGATCCACCGGTCGCGGTTGTCCGAGACGAGCGGGACGCCGCTGCGGCCCACCCAGCCGATCCGCCGGGCGGGCGAGCCGACGACGAGGGCGTGCGCGGGCACGTCACGGGTGACGACCGAGCCCGCTCCCACGCTGGCCCACCGGCCGATCCGCACCGGGGCGACGCACACCGCGCGTGCCCCGACGGACGCCCCCTCCTCGATGGTCACCCCGACGGGTTCCCAGTCCTCGGCGCCCTTGCGCCGGCCGTCGGTCGTGACGGCGCGGGGGTAGGTGTCGTTGGTGAGCACGACCGCGGGGCCGATGAACACGCCGTCGCCGAGGACGGCCGGCTCGTAGACCAGCGCCTGGTTCTGCACCTTGCAGCGCTCGCCGATGCGCGCGCCCGGGCCGACGTAGACGCCGCGTCCGAGGATCGTGCCGTCGCCGACCTGCGCGCCCGCGCGGACGACGGTCTGGTCCCACACCTGCGCGCCGGGACCGACGTGGGCGCCGTCCTCGACGGTCGCCGTGGGAGCGACGAGGGCGCGGTCCTTGGACCTGGGACGTGCGTTGGACACTGAGGTCATGTGCGTGAGCTTTCGTCTCGTTGCCAGGTGGTGAAGTCCCCGGACCTCAGCGCCTTCCGGGCGCCGAGCCGGGCGGCGACGTGGACTGCCACGAACACCGGGAGTCGGAGGGCCAGGCCGGGCCGGGTGACGGCGAGGCCGAGCAGGGTGCGCGCGCCGGTGCGCGAGGCGGGTCGTCGTACGCCGAGCTGGGCGGCCTGGGTGTTGCCGGTCGCGATGCGGATGCGCCGGCGTACGAGGTCGCGCACGGTGCGCGGCGGGTGCACGACCGCGACGGCGCTCGGCACCACGCGACGCTCGTCGTGGCTGAACGAGTCGGACATGCCGAGGTCGTCGCTCATCAGCTGCGGGAGCGCGGTGACCCGCGCCTGCCCCTGCTCGGAGAGCACGACGACGCCGCGGCCGAAGAGACCGGCCTCGACCTGGGGCAGCGCCTCCCAGACGTCGTAGTACCACCGCACCCAGCGCGAGCACCCCGCGCGGGGCACGTCGCGACGCGGTGCGGTGGCGAGGACCTCCTCGCGGGCGATCGGTTCGATGAGCCGGAGCGCGGCAGCGCCGTCGAGCTCGATGTCGGCGTCGAGGTGGATGCGCGGGAAGACGTCGGTGGCGGCGTTGCCGACGCGGACGGCCTCGACCTTCGAGGGCTGCGGGATCTCGATGACGCGGGCACCGGGATCGGCGGCACGGGCCACGTCGGCGGTGCGGTCGGTGCAGCCGTTGCAGACCACGACCACGTCGAGGTCGTCCCCGGTGCCCTGGCGCAGCGCACGGAGGTTGCGCCCGATCGTGGCCGCCTCGTTGTGGGCGGGTATGACGACGCTGGCGACAGCCATCTCACTCCCCCGGCTCGCGTGTGGGCCCCACGCCCGACACGCTCCGATCTTGTGGACCGCGACCGCCCGGGCGGACCGTGCACGGGGGCTTTCGCCCATTTTGGGGAGCCCGCGGGGAGCCCTACCGGGCGGCCGCGGCGAAGCTGATGTCGGCGGAGCGCAGGTCGCGCAGGCGGAGGACCAGGAGGTCGAGCTCGGCCACCGACCAGGTGTCGTCGATCGCCACGCCGGAGGCGGTGGTGCGCAGGGCGCGGTAGAGCGCGAGGGGCTGCTTGCGCAGCTCGGCGTGCAACGTGCCCTCCAGGACCAGGCGGAGGTAGTCGTGCTGGGCCACGGGCCCGGACCCGTAGCGGTAGGTGGCGTCGACGTCGTTCTCGGCGGCCAGCTCGGCGAAGGTCTGCCAGTCGATCGCCAGCACGTGGTCGACGTGGCGGCCCGCGGTCGCCTCCGCCGCCGCCACCGCGGCGCTCGCCGGTCGGGCACCCAGCTCCGCCAGGTCGTCGTACGGCACCGGGACCGACTCCACCCGCGCGCTGCGCCCGTCGGGGTCCACCTCGACGAGCATCACCGACTCGACCGACTGCTGCCCCGGCAGCCACGACACGTCCCCGCTGCCCCCGGGGCGGGTGCCGACCATCAGGATCGTCTCACCCGGCGCCGGGGGTGGTCGCTCATCCAGGCCGTCGAAGGCGCCGTCGATGCGCCCCATCCCGCTGGCGAGGTGGAGGTTGAGCCCGACGGCCGCGGCCACGCCGAGCACGCCCAGCAGCGCGGCGACCGCCAGCAGGCGGCGCAACCGCGGGCGTCGGCCTCGACCGGTTGGTCCGGCACGTGCCATCGAAGTCCCCCGTCCGTCCCGTGCTCCGACGCTAGGCGGCCTCGGGGGGCGACCTCATGCCCCAAACGGGGGACGGTGCAGCCGGGTCGTCGCTAGGAGTTGAAGCGCTGCTGGGTCTTCTCGAGGCCGTCGGTGATGAGCGACTCGACCGCGTCGGCGGCGTCGGAGACCTGGAACGGCAGCTCCTTGCGCTCGACGGTCGAGTAGTTGGACAGCACGAAGTCGGCGACGTCCTGGCGCCCGGGCGGCCGGCCGATGCCGGCGCGCACGCGGTAGAAGTCGCCGGTGCCGAGCGAGGACCGCATCGACTTCAGGCCGTTGTGGCCGTTGTCGCCGCCGCCGAGCTTGATCCGCAGCGTGCCGAAGGCGATGTCGAGCTCGTCGTGGATCGCGATGACGTGCGCCGGGTCGACCTTGTAGAAGGTGGCGAGGGCCTTGACCGGACCACCCAGCTCGTTCATGTAGCCGCGGCCACGGGCCAGCACGACGCGCGGGCCGCCGAGCGACAGCCGACCCTCGACGACGTCGGCGCGGCCGGTCTTGTGGGCGCGGAACTTCGAGCCCATCCGGGCCGCCAGCTCGTCGGCGACCAGGTAGCCGATGTTGTGCCGGTGACCGGCGTAGGCCGGACCGGGGTTGCCGAGGCCCACGACCAGCCACACGTCGCTCGGCCCGCCGGTCTGGTCTGTCGTCACGTCCTCATCCTTCCATCGCCGATCGGGCGCTTCCTGCCCGTCACGCGCATCGACCGGGCGGTTCCTGCCCGTGTATCGGGCAGGAACCGCCCGGTCGGCGGTGGAGACGGGCAGGAAGTGCCCGCTCAGGTGGTCTTGCTCAGGTGGTCTCGCTCAGGGGGTCACTCGGAGTCGGAGCCCTCGGCAGCGGCGTCCTCGGCCTTGGCCTCCTCCTGCGCCTCGGCGATCTCCTCGTCGGAGACGTCGTGCTCGATGCCGGCCTCGGCCTCGGCCTCCTCCAGCTCGGCCTCGAGGGCCTCGGCGGACATCTGCTCGGTCACGTTGACGATGAGCAGCTCCTCGTCGGCGAGCAGCGTCGTGCCCGACGGGAGGTCGAGGTCCTTGGCGTGGATCTGGGTGCCGGCGGCTGCGCCCTCGACGGAGACCTCGAAGAACTCGGGGATGTGGGTGGCCTCGGCCTCGACGGAGACGACGGCGTTCTCGGTGACGACGAGGGTCTCGGGAGCGGCGTCGCCCACGACGTGGATCGGGACGTCGACGGTGACCTTCTCGCCGCGCTTGACCGCCACGAAGTCGACGTGCTCGATGACGCGGCGGATCGGGTCGATCTGCACGTCCTTGGTGAGGGCGAGCTGCTCGGAGCCCTCGACGTCGAGCGCGAGGAGCGCGTTGGCGCCGCCGTGCTTGAGGGCCATCATCGTCTGGTGGCCGGGGAGGATGACGTGGACGGGCTCGTTGCCGTGGCCGTAGATGACGGCGGGGATCTTGTCCTCGCGGCGGATGCGGCGGGCGGCACCCTTGCCGAACTCGGTGCGGGACTCGGCGGTGATCTTCTCGGGGGCAGACATGATTTTCTCCGTACGTGGTGGGGTTCGGGGGCCTCGGGCCGGAGACGACGAACGCCGCGCTCCGGATCGGGGGCGCGGCGCAGCGGGTGCGGTCCGGCCCAGTCGATCACGGAGTCCCGTCGTGCGGGCTCCCTCGCCGAGGCAACCCGTGAACTCTAGACCGGGTGGCGCGCGAGGTCGAATCTGCGCAGCCGGGCGGCACGGAGGGGGCAACTAGGGTGTCCCGGTGCCCCTGATGCTCCCCGAGGCGCGCGAGCGCGCCGTCCTGCTGACCGACGTCCACACCGAGCTCCACCTCGACCTGACCTCGACCGAGGACTTCGGCGTCGAGGCGACGATCTCCTTCGGCTGCACGCAACCCGGGGCGGCGACGTTCCTCGAGCTCAACGGCGGCACCGACGTGACGCTCGACGGCACGCCGGCGCCGTACGCCGACGGGCGGATCGCGCTGACCGACCTGGGCGAGAGCAACACGGTCCGCGTCACGGCCCGGATGCCCTACGTCACCGACGGCGACGGCATGACCGTGACCGTCGACCCGGCCGACGGCGAGCGCTACGTCTGCGCCCACACCTCGATGGACATCGCGCAGAAGGTCGTGCCGTGCTTCGACCAGCCCGACATCAAGACGACCTTCACCGTGCGCGTCACGGCACCGTCACACTGGACGGTCCTGGCCAACGGGCCGCTCGAGGGGCGTACGTCGGGTGACGGCGCCGACACCTGGGCCTTCGGCACCACCCCGCCGTTCTCGTCGTACCTCTTCACCCTCGTCGGCGGCCCCTGGGTCTCGGTCACGTGGGACGAGCCCTACGCCCCCGCGCCGGGCGGCACGCTGCCGTTCGGCTGGCACGCGCGGGCCTCGCAGGGCCGCGAGCTGCAGCGCGACGCCGAGGAGCTCAGGCGCATCACCAGCGCCTGCTTCCAGCACTACACGACGATCTTCGAGCCGGAGTACCCCTACGCCGACTACCAGCAGGTCTTCGCTCCCGGCCTCAACTGGGGCGCGATGGAGTTCCCCGGGTGCGTGGTCTTCCGCGACCAGGCGCTCACGCAGGGCACGCCGACCGAGCTCGAGCGCCAGTGGCTGGCCTCGACGATCGCCCACGAGATGGCGCACATGTGGTTCGGCGACCTGGTGACGATGAGGTGGTGGGAGGACTCGTGGCTCAACGAGTCGTTCGCCGACTTCATGGGCTACGACGTCGCCGGCGTCGCGGCGGGCTACACCGACGCCTGGACCTCGGCGGCCATCACCCGCAAACCTGCCGGCTACCGCGCCGACCGCCGTCGCTCGACGCACCCGGTCGCGGAGGACACCGACAAGATCGTCGACGTCGACACCGCCTTCGCCAACTTCGACATGATCACCTACGCCAAGGGCAACGCCGCGCTCGCGCAGCTCGGCCACTGGCTCGGCGACGAGGACTTCCTGGCCGGCGTCAACAAGCACCTCACCACCCACGCCTTCGGCAACGCCGACCTGGCCGCCTTCCTCGACTCCCTCGACGCGGCCACCGACAAGGACGTGCGCGGCTGGGCCGAGGCGTGGCTGCGCTCGACCGGCTTCGACACCCTGCGCGTGACGCGCGACGACGACGGCGTGCCCGTCCTGTCGCGCGAGGGCTCGCGGTCGCACCGCCTCACCGTGTCGGCGTACGACGACGCGATGCGGCTCGTGGACTCCCGCGACGTGCACCTCGGCGACGAGCCGGTGCGGCTCGAGGAGCTCGCCGGCAGGGTCGTGGTGCCCAACTCCGGTGACGAGACCTTCGCGGTCGTCCGGCCCGACGAGCAGTCGTGGGCCGCGATCACGGCCGGTCTCTCGGCGGTCGAGTCGCAGCTGACCCGGGCGATGCTGTGGTGGACCGCGATCGACCTCTGCGAGTCGCAGGTCATCGGCGTCGACGAGCTCGTCGACCTCGCCGACCGGCACCTGCGCCCGGAGACCCACCCGCTGGTCTTCGAGGGCGTGATGCGCGGGCTGCAGTCGGTCACCCGCCGCTACGCCTCCCCCGCCGACGCGGCCGCCCACCTCGCCGTCGTCGCGGACATCGCCCGCGGCGCGGTCGAGGGTGGGGACCCGGTGCTGGCACCCGGCGCCTCCCGGGTGCTCGCCCGGACCAGCGCGGACCGCGACTTCCTGGTCGGCTGGCTCGGTCGGGACGACGTCGACCAGGCCGTCCGGTGGGCGGCGGTTCACCGGCTCGCCGAGCTCGGGGACGACTCGTGGATCGGCCCCGAGGAGCAGCGCGACAGGTCGGTCTCCGGCCACCACGCCGCGCTCACCGCACGCGCCGCCGTCCCCACGCCGGAGGCCAAGGCCGCCGCCTGGGCGCAGCTGATGGGCGGCGAGCTGGGCAGCCACGAGTTCGACGCGGTCGGCGCCGGGTTCTGGGGCTGGGGCCAGGCCGACCTCGTCCGCCCCTACCTGCAGCGCTACGTCACCGACGGCCTCGACCTCGCCCGCCACTCCGGCCAGGCGATGGGCGACGTGATCGGCGACGCGTTCCCGGTGCTGCCGCTCCCGGCCGACGTACGCCGCGAGCTGCGCGCCGCGGTTGCCACCGCCCTCGAGGGCGACGTCCCGACGGTCCTCGCCCGCTCGTGGAACGACTCGCTCGACGACCTCGACCGGACGCTCTGGACTCCCTGACACCTTCGGCGATCCCCGGCTGGCCGGAGATCGCTGAACACGTCAGGCCGTGCACGGGCCGACATGTTCAGGAACCGCCGGATGGCCGGGATTCCTGAAGTTGTCAGGCTCTTCCTCGGCGCACACCCGCTTGCGTGCGGACCACGCCGTATCAGCGTCGTCCGGCGCGCGTAATGGCAAGGCGGAGGAGGGAAGGCGGCCTTTGAGCGGAGCGGGCCGTCGACCGACGACAACGCAGCCAGTGTGCGTGACGGGCGGCGCTGGTCAGGCGTGGCCGTCGAACATGGAGGTAACCGAGCCGTCCTCGAAGACCTCGCGGATCGCGCGGGCGATGAGCGGGGCGATCGAGAGCGTGGTCAGCTTGTCGAACTGCTTGTCGGCCGGGACCGGGAGCGTGTTGGTGACGACGACCTCGACGGCGGAGGAGTTCTTCAGCCGGTCGACGGCGGGGTCGGACAGGATCGGGTGGGTGGCCGCGATGATGACGCCCGCGGCTCCTGCCTCCACGCACGCCTCGGCGGCCTTCACGATCGTGCCGCCGGTGTCGACCATGTCGTCGGTCAGGATGCAGATCTTGCCCTCGACCTCGCCGACGACGCGGTTGGCGACGACCTCGTTGGCGACGTCGGTGCGTCGCGTCTTGTGGATGAAGGCCAGCGGGACGCCGCCGAGGCGGGCGGACCAGCGCTCGGCGACCTTGATCCGGCCGGCGTCGGGCGAGACGACGGCGAGCTGCTGGTCGCCGTACTTCTGCTTGACGTAGTCGGTGAGGATCGGCAGCGCCATCAGGTGGTCGACGGGGCCGTCGAAGAAGCCCTGGATCTGGTCGGCGTGCAGGTCGACGGTGATCAGCCGGTCGGCGCCGGCGGTCTTGAACAGGTCGGCGACGAGGCGGGCCGAGATCGGCTCGCGGCCGCGGTGCTTCTTGTCCTGGCGGGCGTAGCCGTAGAACGGCATGACCACGGTGATCCGCTTGGCGGACGCGCGCTTGAGCGCGTCGACCATGATCAGGTGCTCCATGATCCACTCGTTGATCGGAGCGGTGTGGCTCTGGATCACGAAGGCGTCGCACCCCCGGACGGACTCCTCGTAGCGCACGTAGAGCTCGCCGTTGGCGAACGCCCGCGCGTCCTGGGGCACGAGCCCGCACTCGAGGAGGTCGGCGACCTCCGTGGCGAGGTCGGGGTGCGCCCGGCCGCTGAAGACCATCAGGTTCTTCTCGGTGGTCCGCTTCATTCCGGTCACGCGACGCGACTCCTCGCTGTCCTGGTCAAGCCTCGGGGGGTGGCTCGTTCGGAGGTGCTGACTGAAGTCTGACCCACAACCCGGCCACCACCAACCCCGGGGTCACACCTCGGGCGTCTGCTGCTGTTCACGCGCCGTTCGCGCGGCCTCCGCCTGGGCGGTGCCGGCCCGCTTCGACTCCGTCCAGCCCTCGAGGTTGCGCTGCGGGGAGCTGCTGACCGCGAGCGCGCCGGCCGGCACGTTGCGGCGTACGACGGTGCCGCCCGCGGTGCCCGCCCCGTCCCCCACCGACACCGGAGCGACGAAGGTGTTGTTGGAGCCGGTCTTGGCGTGGCGGCCGATGACCGTGCGGTGCTTGGCGACGCCGTCGTAGTTGGCGAAGATCGTGCCGGCACCGATGTTGGTGCCGTCGCCGATCTCGGCGTCGCCGACGTAGGACAGGTGGGGCACCTTGGCGCCGTCGCCGATCGTCGAGTTCTTGGTCTCCACGAAGGTGCCGATCTTGCCGCCGACCCCGAGCCGGGTGCCGGGGCGGAGGTAGGCGAACGGCCCGACCGAGGCCTGGTCGCCGACGACGGCCAGCTCGCCGTGGGTGCGGACGACACGCGCGCCGGCGCCGACCTCGCAGTCCTTCAGCGTCGTGTCGGGGCCGACCACGGCGTCCTCGTGCACGACGGTCGCGCCGAGGAGCTGGGTGCCGGGCAGGATCGTGGCGTCGGGCTCGAGGACCACGTCGGCCTCGATCCAGGTGGTCGCCGGGTCCATGACCGTCACGCCCTCCTTCATCCAGCGGGTGACGATGCGACGGTTGAGCTCGCGTCCGAGCTCGGCCAGCTGGGCGCGGTCGTTGGCGCCGGCGGTCTGGGCGACGTCGTCGATGAGGTGGGCGCCGACGGTGAGCCCGTCCTCGCGCGCCAGCCCGACGGCGTCGGTGAGGTAGTACTCGCCCTTGGCGTTGTCGTTGGTGATCCGGGCCAGCGCCGAGACGAGGAACTCGGCGTCGAACGCGAGGATGCCGGAGCTGATCTCGTCGATCTCGCGCTGCTCGGGCGTCGCGTCCTTCTCCTCCACGATGGCCTCGACGTCGCCCTCGTGGTTGCGCACGATCCGGCCGTAGCCGAACGGGTCGGCCAGCCGGCCGCTCAGGATGCTCACGGCCCGTTGCGCGGCGTGGTGCTCCTCGGCGAAGGCGCGCAGCGACTCCCCCTCGAGCAGCGGGGTGTCACCAGCGGCCACGATCACGGTGCCGCTCGTCGTGCCGGAGGCCTCCATCGCGACGCGTACGGCGTGACCGGTGCCCTCCTGCGTCTCCTGGACCGCCAGCACCGCGGACGGCAGCAGCCCGGTGATGTGCGGCCCCACCTGCTCGCGCTGGTGGCCGACCACCGCGACGACGCTGGTCGGCTCGACGGCCTGCACGGCGTGGAGCACGTGGCCGATCATGGAGCGCCCGCCGATCGGGTGCAGCACCTTCATGGTCTTCGACTTCATGCGGGTGCCGCCGCCGGCGGCGAGGACGATGACGGTGAGGTTGTCCATGGCCGCAGTGTGTCACCGGTCCCTCGTCGGTCGACAACCGCGGCGAGGGCCGTTGGGCCCTACCGACGTGCGCCCGCGAGCGGTCGACTGGCGCCGAGGAGGGCGCCATGACCGTTCGCCCGAGCAGCCCGGGCACCCTGCGACCACCGGAGGGACGCGTGCTGCGGCGCGACGTGGTCGCCGGCATCACGGTGGCGGCCTACCTGGTGCCGCAGGTCCTCGCGTATGCCGGGCTGGCGCGGGTGCCGCCCGAGGCGGGGCTGTGGGCGGCGTTCGTCGCCCTCGCGGTCTACTTCCTGCTCGGTTCGTCACCGCAGCTGTCGGTGGGCCCGGAGTCCACGACGGCGCTGATGACGGGCGCGGCCCTCGCGACGATCACGGTCCCCGGCGAGTCCGCCCGGGACACGGCGGCGCTGTTGGCCCTCGCCGTCGGAGCCGTGTGCGTGCTCGCCTGGGCCGGCGGGCTCGGCTTCCTCGCCGACCTGCTCTCGAAGCCGGTGCTGGTCGGCTACATGGCCGGGATCGCCGGGTTGATGATCTTCTCCCAGACGGGTCGCGGCACCGCTGCCGACATCCCCGAGGGTGGACCGTTGGCCGAGACGTGGTGGCTGGTGCAGCACCCGTCGGAGATCCACGGTCCGACCCTCGCGGTGTGCCTCGGCACGCTCGCGCTGCTGCTGCTGGGCGCCCGGCTCTGGCCCACCGGGCCGGTGCCGCTGGCGGGCATGCTCGCCGCGGCGGTCACCGTGAGCCTCACCGGGTTGTCCGAGGACGGGGTGGGCGTCGTCGGCACGCTGTCGTTCGCGCTGCCGGAAATCGGCCTGCCCGCCGTCTCCTCGCTGGGCTCCTGGGCGCTGCTCACGACGGCCCTGGCGATCGCCGTCGTCGGCTTCACCGACAACGTGATCGACGCCCGGGCGTTCGGGGCCCGGCACGGTGACCAGATCGACGCGCGGCGCGAGCTCCTGGCGCTGGGTGCCTGCAACGTCGCCGCCGGGTTGGTGCACGGGTTCCCGGTCAGCAGCTCCGGAAGCCGTACGGCGATCGTCGACGCCGTCGGCGGGAGGTCGCGCTGGGCCGGTCTGTCCGCGCTCGGCGCCGCACTCGTCCTCGTCGTGGCGCTGCGCCCCGTGCTCGCCAGCTTCCCCGACGCGGCGCTGGCGGCGGTCGTCGTCTACGCCGGCCTGCGGCTGATCGACGTCGGGGAGTTCGTGCGGATCGCCCGCTACCGGCGCACGGAGCTGCTCATCGCCCTCGCCACGACCTTCGGCGTGCTGGTCCTCGGCGTGCTGCAGGGCGTGCTGGTCGCGGTCAGCCTGTCGCTGATCGACGTGTTCCGCCGGGTGGCCCGGCCCCACGACGCGGTCGAGGGACTCGTCCCCGACCTGGCCGGGATGCACGACGTCGACGACTACGACGACGCCGAGGCCGTGCCCGGGCTGCTCGTCTACCGCTACGACGCCCCGCTGTTCTTCGCCAACGCCGAGAACTTCCTCACCCGCGTCCGCGAGTCGGTGACGGCGTACGACCCGGAGTGGGTGGTGCTCAACTTCGAGGCCATGGGCGAGGTCGACCTCACCGGCGCGGACGCGCTCGAGACGCTGCGCGCCGAGCTCGAGGACGAGGGCATCGTGCTGGGGCTGGCCCGGCTCAAGCAGGACCAGCGCGACGTGCTGCAGCCGAGCGGGGTGCTCGACCGGATCGGCGCCGAGCACGTGTTCCCGACCCTGCCCACCGCCCTCGACGCCTTCCGGGCGGCCACCGGTCGGGACTGACGTCCGGCTGCTACGCCTCCCCCAGCAGCTCCCCGAACAGCTCGACGTACTGGATGAGGTGCCGGTCGGCGAGGTAGCGGTCACGCACCCGGAGGTGGGCCGCCCGGCCCATGACCTCGCACCGGGCGGGGTCGGCCAGCAGCGACGACAGTGCTGCCGCCAGCTCGGAGGTGTCGCGCGGGTCGTCGAGGAGCAGCCCACTGACCCCGTGCTCGACCTGGTCCTGGATGCCGCCGATGGCGGAGGCCACCACCGGCCGGCTCTTCCACATCGGCTCGGTGACCGTGAGGCCGAACCCCTCGGCGAGGCTCTTCTGGACCACCACGGTCGACCACCGCTGGAGCGCGTTGACGGTGCGTGCGTTGAGGTCGACGTCGTCCATCGGCACCGAGACCAGGTGACTGCGCTTGCGCGCCGCCGTCGGCAGGGAGTGCCACAGCGACCGGCACTCGGCCAGCACCTCGGCCGCCTCCGGGTCGTCGGCCACCCCGGTCACCTCCGGGCCGGCGAGCACCAGGTGCACGTCCGGCGGGAGCTGGTCGAGGTTGGTGGCGAACCCGTCCAGCACGCCGGCCATGTCCTTGAGCCGGTCCCAGCGACTGACCTGCAGCACGACCCTCGCGTCCACGGGCAGCGGGCCACCCTGGACCACCAGGCCCGCACGGTGCACCAGGGCCCGGACCTCGTCGTCCCGGAGGTCGACGTTCTTGGGGCTGAACGGGTCGAGCGACGGCGGGATCACCCGCAGCCACGCGCGGTCCACCCAGTCGGGGGCGAACTGCGTGCGCGAGAAGACGCAGGCGTGCGCGGGCTCGACGAGGTCGCGGAGGAAGCCCCATGCCTCGCGCGTCCACGCGTTGTGCTCGTCGAACCCGATGTGGCAGCGCCAGACCACCCACGCGCCGCGGGCGCGGAGCGGAGCGGCGAGCCCGGCGGTCTGGGGGTCGTGCAGGAGGACCACGTCGCCCGGCTGGACGAGGTCGACGATCTCCTGGGCCTGCCGCGCCAGCGTGGCGTCGTACGTCGCGCGCGAGGCGGCGTCGAGCGCACCCGGGGCCCCGGCGACGCCGTGCAGCCGGTTGTGGATCCGCTTGGTGACGGCGAAGAAGTCGGGGTCCCCCGCCACGACCAGCCACCGGATGTCGATCCCCGTCCCGGCCGCGTAGGCGACCAGCCCCTGCAGCATCTCCGCGACCCCGCCGCCGCGCGCCGTCGAGTTGACGTTCCACACCGTCCGCCCGGCGAGCATCCGTCGGGCCGCGCCGACGTGGTGGTCGAGCCGCTCGATGCGGTCCGGCGGGAGCAGCGAGTGCAGGCGGGTGAGCGGGACCGGGACGACCCGGACCTCCTGGACGCCCCCGACGAGGGTCACGGCGTGCGCCGCGGCCGGGGCAGCTCGATCGGGCCGCCCACCCGGATCTCGAGACCCGGCGCCGTGCGCCGGGCGACGTCGAGGGCCTCGTCCATGCGGCGGATCACGCGTGCGCGCGCCGCGTGGTCGCACGGCGGCACGAACGGCTCCACGAGCTCGACGGCGCGGGCCGAGGCGCGGGCCCGCCGCGCGGCGGCCCGGACCCGCTGCGCGAGGTCGGGCACGTCCGCGACGAGGACCCGCACCGGGTCGGGCGGGCGGGGGGCTGGCGCGTGGGGGGCTGGCGCGTGGGGCATCGCAGGGTTCCTCCTGGGGTCTGTCCTCCGAGTCTGGATCCGGCGTCGTCCGGGCCGACAGGGCACTAGGTCCCCCCTCCCGGCACCCGGGGAGAGGCCCTTCGGCCCTGCCCGCCCGCACGGCCGCGAGGCGACGATCGAGGTGAAGGAGCGGCCCCTGCCGGGCACGCCCGCGCCCGGGGTCCCGCCCTTGGAGAGGAGACCCCCATGACCACCTCGACGGCTCCGCCCGCCTACCCCGTGCACGTCGACGCAGACCTCGATCCCGGCCTGAGCCGAGGCCTCTGGCTGGTGAAGTGGCTGCTCGCGATCCCCCACTACGTCGTGCTCGCCTTCCTGTGGCTGGCCTTCGCCGTGCTGAGCGTGGTCGCGTTCTTCGCCATCCTGTTCACCGGCCGCTACCCACACGCGATCTTCGACTTCAACGTCGGCGTCATGCGCTGGAGCTGGCGCGTCGCCTACTACGCGTACGCCGCACTCGGCACCGACCGCTACCCGCCGTTCACCCTCGCCGAGGTGCCGGACTACCCCGCGCACCTCTCCGTGGACTACCCCGAGCGGCTCTCCCGCGGCCTCGTGCTGGTCAAGTGGTGGCTGCTGGCCATCCCCCACTACCTGATCCTGGCCCTGTTCGCCGGCGGGGTCGCGTACGGCGTGCAGGGGGCCGACGACGACACCTGGATCAGCATCAGCCTGATCGGCGTCCTCGTCCTGGTCGCCGGGGTCGTGCTGCTCTTCACCGGTCGCTACCCGCAACAGGTCTTCGACCTCGTCCTGGGTCTCAACAGATGGGTGCTGCGGGTGGCGGGCTACGTCTCGCTGATGACCGACCAGTACCCGCCCTTCCGCCTCGACATGGGAGGCCACGACACGCCCGGCGCAGTGCTCCCGGCCCCGACCGCGCCGCCGATCGCGCCGCCGACCGCGCCGCCAGCCGCGCACCTGACCGCGCAGCCGATCGCACCGCCGACCTCGCAGCCGACTGACCAGCAGGCCCCCCTGCCCCCGTCGCCGTACGCACCGCCACCCCCTGGCCCCGGTGGCCGCACCGGCTGGACGGCCGGCCGCATCGTCTCCGTGACGGTGGGGTCCCTGCTCGTGCTCATGGGGCTCGCCTTCGCCGGCGCCGGCGGCACGCTGGCCCTGGCCGACGCGACCGAGCGTGACGACGGCTTCCTGATGACGCCCTCGACGTCGCTCGTCAGCGGCACCCACGCCATCGTCTCCGAGGACGCGGACGTCGACACCGAGGGAACCCCCTCGTGGGTGCCGTCGGTGTGGCTCGGCGACGTTCGCATCCACGCCCGGGCGGACACGAGCACCCCGCTCTTCGTGGGCGTCGCCGCGACGTCGGACGTCGACGGCTACCTCGGCGACGTCTCGCGCGACACCCTGCGCGACTTCCGCGTCGGCCGGGCCGTCCTGCGGACCACCGATGGAGGAGCGCCCGCGACGCCACCGACCGACCAGACGTTCTGGGTCGCGCAGGCCACCGGCACCGACGCCACGCTGACCTGGGACCTCGAGGACGGCGACTGGACCATCGTGCTGATGCGGGCGGACGGCACGACCGGCGTGTCGGCCGACGTCTCCACCGGGGCCGAGCTGCCCATCCTCGACGCCGTGGTCGCGGTCCTCTTCGTCCTCGCCGGCCTGTTCCTGCTGGCCGGCGCCCTGCTCATCGCCATCCCGGTCCGATCCGCAACAAGGAGACAGCAATGAAGGCAGCAGTCGTGCCCAGCCTGGGCGCGCCCCTCGAGATCCGCGACGTCCCGGTCCCCGAGCCCGGCCCCGGCCAGGTGCTCGTCCGCATCGAGACCTGCGGGTTGTGCCACACCGACATCCACGCCGCGCGCGGCGAGTGGCCCGTCCAGCCCAAGGACCTGCTGGTCCCCGGCCACGAGGGCGTCGGCACGATCGAGGCGGTCGGTCCCGGCGACGACGAGCTGCCGGTGCAGGTCGGCCAGCGCGTCGCCCTCCCGTGGCTCGGTCACGCCTGCGGCCACTGCCGCTCCTGCGTCGCCGGCTGGGAGACCTACTGCACCGCTCCGTCCTACATGGGCTACACGATGGACGGCAGCTACGCCGAGCACGCCGTCGCGTGGGCCAGCCACGTCGTGCCGGTGCCGGACTCCGTCTCCTCGCGCGACGCGTCACCGCTGACGTGCGCCGGAGTGACGACGTACAAGGGGCTCAAGGTCGCCGCGCCGCAGCCGGGCGAGACCGCGATGGTGGTCGGCATCGGCGGGCTCGGGCACCTCGGCCTGCAGTACGCCCGCATCTTCGGTTCCCGCACCATCGCGGTCGACGTCCACGACGACAAGCTGCAGCTGGCCAAGGACCTCGGGGCCGACCACGTCGTCGACGGCCGCGGCGACCAGCAGGCGGAGATCGAGGCGCTCGGGGGCGTCGACGTCGCCCTGGTCACGGTGCCGTCCCCGGCCGCCATGCGCGCCGCCCACGCCGCCCTCAACCCCAACGGTCGCCTGGTCCTGGTCGGCCTCCCAGCGGACAACCGCCTCGAGCTCCCGGTCTTCGAGACCGTGCTCAAGGGCATCTCGGTGATCGGGTCGCTGGTCGGCACCCGCAACGACCTGGCCGACTGCTTCGACCTGCACTCACGCGGGCTGACCCGCGTCGTGACGGAGGGCCGTCGGCTCGAGGACGTGAACGCCTGCTTCGACGAGGTGCTCGCGGGCGAGGTGCCCGCCCGCCTGGTGTTCGAGATGTAGGTGCCCTCTGCGACGGCCGGCTGGTCGGCTTCCTCGACGAGCACCTGGGAACGCCGGCGGCTGGGCTCCCCGGGTAGGAGTCGAACCTACGTCGCTAGTCCTGATTCAAAGTCAGGCGGGCCCTACCGGCAGACCAACCGGGGAATGTGACGCCAAGCCTAGGGCCCGCCTCGGGCGGGGCTGCCGAAGACCCATGCCCGGGACGTCATGAGAACCTCCGCCCCGGAGCGGCAATTCTCATGACGTCATGGCGTGCGCAGCGGCCCGGCAGACCGATCTTCACGACTCCTCCACACGGATCGGGGCCATCCCTGATGCCGGGGGTCGGTCGGGGCCGCTAGCGTGAGGCGCGTGACGGGGGAATTCATGGGGCGCCCGCCGGTCATCTCGACCGCGGGGCTCACCAAGCACTACGGGACGGTCCACGCGTTGACCGACCTCACGGTCGACGTCGGCGCGGGTGTGACGGGACTGGTCGGCGCCAACGGAGCCGGCAAGTCGACGCTCATCAAGATCCTGCTCGGGCTGCTCGAGCCGACCGGCGGGCACGCGAGCGTGCTCGGCCACGACATCGAGCACGAGAGCCAGGACATCCGGCGGCTCGTGGGCTACATGCCCGAGCACGACTGCCTGCCGCCCGACGTGAGCGCGAGCGACTTCGTCGTGCACATGGCGCGGATGTCGGGCCTCGGGGCATCGGCGGCGCGCGAGCGTTCGGCCGACGTGCTGCGCCACGTCGGCCTCGACGAGGAGCGCTACCGGCCGATGGGCGGCTACTCCACCGGCATGAAGCAGCGCGCCAAGCTCGCCCAGGCGCTCGCCCACGACCCCCGCCTGGTCTTCCTCGACGAGCCGACCAACGGCCTCGACCCGGCTGCGCGCACCGACATGCTGCGCCTCGTGCAGCGCATCGGCAGCGACTTCGGCATCGCCGTGCTCGTCACCTCCCACCTGCTCGGCGAGCTCGAGCAGGTCAGCGACCACGTCATCGTGCTCGACGGCGGCCACCTGCTGCGGAGCAGCGCGACCGGCGAGTTCCTGCAGCGCACCGGCAGCCTGCTGGTCGAGGTCGTCGGCACCGAGACCGAGCGCGACCGGCTCGGCGAGGCGCTCGCCCAGCGCGGGCTCACCTGCCGCCCCCGCGGGGCGATGGTCGCGATCGACCCACCGCCACCCGAGCTCGCCGAGGGCGGGGCCGTCCACGACCTGATCCGCGACGTCGCCGCCGACCTCGGCCTGGGCCTGATGCGGCTCCAGCCCGACCGGCACCACCTCGAGGACGTCTTCCTCGAAGGAGGCACCCGTGTCTGACCTCTCCCCCGGCGCCGGCCGTCCCGGTGTCATCCACGACCTCGGCTACCGCCACTTCGACGGCGTGCGCGAGGACACCCCGGCGATCGCGCGCACCCTCTTCGTCACCGGCCTGCGTCACGCCTACGGCCTCGGCCGATCCGGCAAGTCCAAGGTGATGCCGTTCATCCTGCTGGCGATGTCGCTGCTGCCGGCCACCATCGTCGTCGGCGTGGTCGTCCTCACCGGCCTCGGCGAGCTCCCGGTGTCCTACGCCGACTACACCAACCAGACGCAGCTGCTCGTCAGCCTCTTCGCGGCCTCGCAGGCGCCGGTGCTGTTCTCCCGCGACCTGCGCCACCGCTCGATCGTGCTCTACCTCGCCCGCCCGCTGCCGGCGCCGGTCTTCGCGGTGGTGCGGTGGCTCTCGCTCACCCTCGCCATCTTCCTGTTCACCGCGATCCCGACCGTCGTGCTCTTCGCCGGCGCCATGCTGTCCGGCCTCGACAAGAGCGACCAGACGACCGCGGTGCTCAAGGCGGTCGTCCTGCAGGCGCTGCTCGCGATGATGATCGCCGGCGTCAGCGGGCTGATCTCCTCGGTCTCCCTGCGTCGCGGCTTCGCCGTCGTCGGCTCGGTGATGGCACTCATCGTCCTCACCGGCATCGTCACCGTGATGCAGAACATCGCCTACTACGAGGGCGACAGCGAGACCGTCTCGGTCGGCGTCGGGCTGCTGTCGCCCTGGTCGCTCCACAACGGCCTGGCCAACGCCTGGGACGCCGGGGTCGCCACCCCGGTCCCGGTCGACGGCGCCTGGGTGCCGGCGTACGTCATCGTGGCGGTGCTGCTCGTCGCCGCCTGCCTGCTCGGGCTGGTCGCCCGCTTCCGGAAGGTGGGGTCGCGATGAGCACCCTGGTCCTCGACTCGGCCTCGCGCTGGTTCGGCAACGTCGTCGCGGTCAACGACGTCTCGCTGACCATCGGCCCCGGCGTGACCGGCCTGCTCGGCCCCAACGGCGCCGGCAAGACCACGCTGATGGCGATGATGTCGGGCTTCCTCGCCCCGTCCGCCGGCCACGTCACCCTCGACGGCAAGCCGGTCTGGCGCAACACCGAGACCTACCGCCAGATCGGTCTCGTGCCCGAGCGGGAGCTGAGCTTCGGCTACCTCACCGGGCGCCAGTTCGTCCGCGCCAACGCCGACCTGCACCGCCTCCCCGACGCGTCCGCCGCCACCGAGCGGATCCTCCAGGTCGTCGACATGGTCGAGCCGGCCAGCCGCCGCCTCGACACCTACTCCAAGGGCATGCGGCAGCGGATCAAGATCGCCGCGGCGCTGGTCCACGACCCCGCCGTCCTGCTGCTCGACGAGCCCTTCAACGGCGTCGACCCGCGGCAGCGGATGCACCTGATGGACCTCCTGCGGCGTCTCGGCGACGAGGGCCGCACGGTGCTCTTCAGCTCCCACATCCTCGAGGAGGTCGAGCGGCTCGCCCGCCACATCGAGGTCGTCGTCTCCGGCCGCCACGCCGCCTCCGGCGACTTCGGCGCGATCCGTCGGCTGATGACGGACCGGCCGGTGCAGTACGCCGTCCAGTCGAGCGACAACCGCACCCTCGCGGCCGCGCTGATGGCCCAGGAGTCCGTCCGGGCCGTCAGCCTGCTCGGCGACCACCTCGACGTCCAGGTCGGCGACCTCGGCCGCTTCGCGGTGGACCTCCCCGGGCTGGCCCGGCAGCACGACGTGACCCTGTTCGAGCTCTCCCCCAGCGACGAGTCGCTGGAGAGCGTCTTCGCCTACCTGGTGGCCCGATGATCAAGGACCCCTCATGAACGGGACCATTGCCAAGCTCGCCCTGCAGGCACTGCTGGGCCGACGCCGCTTCTTCCTCCTGCTGGCCTTCCCGGTGCTGCTCATCGGGCTCGTCGCACTGGTGACCGCGCTGGTCGACGGCGAGGCCGCCTACGAGGTCCTGCCCAACCTCGGCTACCCGCTCATCCTGCCGCTGGTGGCGATCCTCGCGGCGTCCTCGGTGCTCGGCCCCGAGGTCGACGACGGTTCGATCGTCTACCTGCTGTCCAAGCCGGTGAACCGCTACGGCATCGCGTTCAGCAAGTGGCTGGTGGCCCTCGGCGCCACGCTGGCGGCCGGTGCGCTGCCGATCCTGGTCGCCGCGCTCGTCACAGGCGACAGCACCCGGGCGACCGCATTGTTCGTCGGCGCCGTCGTCGCCGGGACGGCGTACTCCGCGCTCTTCCTCGCGATCTCGGCCGTCACCCGGCACGCCGTCATCGCGTCGCTGATGTTCGTGCTGATCTGGGAGAGCCTGCTCGGCAACCTCTTCAGCGGCATCGCCTGGCTCAGCATCGGCCAGTGGGGCCTGCGCATCGGCCACGAGATCTCCGCCGAGCTGCCCGACCCCGCCAACCTGGGCTATGCGATCGTCGTCAGCCTGGCCGTGACGGTCGTCGGGGTATGGTTCGCCGGCGACCGGTTGCGCTCGTTCTCGCTCCGCGGCGAGGACTGACGGCGTCAGCCTCGCGTCGAGCCGGCGGCCGCACGCACCCGGGCCGCGAGGTCGCCGCTGTCCACAGCCATGCCGTGGGTGGACAGCACCAGGTCGGCCGACCGGGACCGCGCCCGCCACGGGCGGGGCGTCCTCGGCGTCCGCGTCACCACGGCCGGGGCGGCGGGTACGACGTGCACCTCGCTGGTGCGCGGCACCACCTCCGCGACGTCGGAGAGCGGCAGCTCGCTGCGGAGGCCGAGATGCTCGTCGACGACCCTGGTCGGCGTGAGCCACGTGCCGCCGGCACGGAAGCGGCCGAGCAGCGCGAGCACCGGGAACCCGAGGAAGTAGGCGGCGGGCACGACGGCCAGCAGGGGCCACAGCCAGTTCTCCGCCACCGCCCCGACGACGCCCATCACGGCGAACCAGCCGCCGAGCAGGGCGAGCACGGCCAGGCCGAGGACCCGGGCACGATCGGTGGCGCGCGGGAGGAACTGCGCGCGTTCCCCCTCCCACGTGACCTCGCGCGCGACCGGAGCGGTCGGGCGGTCCGGCAGCCGGGTGGCCAAGGAGAGCAGCACGACCGTGCCGAGGACGACCGGCAGCGCCGCCCACGTCCGGCCGAACGCCGTGTCGGCACGCCCGAGCAGCGCCACGCCCACCCCGAGCGCGCCGAGCCCCGCCAGCACCGCCAGCGCGGTGGCGACCGGCCCAGGAGCCGTGCGGGCGCTCAGCTGAACCACCCGCCCACCGTCTCGACGGCCGAGCCGACGCCGTCGGCGATCGCGTCGCCGGTGTCCTCGAGGGCGTCGACACCGGCGTCGAAGGCGGCGCCGACGTCGGGGCCGTTCTCGAAGAGTGAGTCGATCGCACCGTCGGCGAAGATGGCGACCCCGGCGCCGACCGCGGTGCCGACGACGGCGCCGACCGCAGTGCCGACCCCGGGCACGACCGACCCGAACGCCGCGCCCATCGCTGCTCCTGTCGCGGCACTCGCCCCGACACCGGCGGCGATGCCGAGCGCGGTGGACGCGCCCTGGGACACCGCGATCTGCGTCGTGGACTCCCCCTCCACGTGGTCGTTGTAGGCACCCAGGCCGAAGCCGAGCGGTCCCAGGATCTTCCCGGCCCGCCCGAGGTAGCGCAGGGCGCGGGAGTCGTCGAGGTGCCGCGACTGGGCCAGCAGGTCTTCGGCCTCGTCCAGCTTGCCGGCGATCGCCAGTCGGTCGGCTTCCAGCCGCGCGTGGTCGAGGGTCTGGAAGAAGAACCACTTCCGCTTCAGGTAGCGCTCGGGGTGCGCCTGCAGATCGTCGATCATCCGGCCCGCCTCGTCGAGCAGCGCCTGGGCTCGGGTGTGCAGGGTCGACTGTCGCGACGCGATGTGGACGCCGATCGCACCGGCCGCTGCGTCACCGAGGATGTCACCGGTCGTCAGCAGCCAGGCGGCGTGCTGCCCGACGGTGTAGGCGTCCTGGAGCTCGCGGCACGCCGCGGCGTACACCCGGTCGATCCGCGCTGCCTCGGTCGCCGCGTCGTTGTAGGCCTCGATCAGCTTCTGGTGGGCGTCGTACACCGCAACCCGGCCGTTGTGCGCCTCGACCTCTGCTGGTGTGCCGACGAAGTCGTCCGGCGGGCGGGTAGGTCCAGCTCCGGGGTCCTGGACGACGAACCCGGTCACGGTCAAGCCGGCACCCGTGGCGGTCGTTCGCACGTCGGCCATCATGTCCTGGCAGCGTCGCAGCTTGGTGGCGAACGCGTCCAGGTCGCCGGCCATGTCCTTGGCCGCTGCCTCGAGGTCGTCGACCTTGCCGCGCGCGCGAGACATCACGCCGACGAACTCGTCGCCGGCCTCGGAGCTCCACGACCCCTCGGCGCTGCGCCGGGCCTCGTTGGCGCGGTCGGCCGCCTCCCCGACCTTGACCGCGAGCCGGTCCCGGAGCCAGTCCGCCACGCCCTCGATGCTGCCCGGCGAACCCAGGATCTCGGTGTCGACACTCACTGCATCGCCCTCCGGATCTCGTCCATCGACGCGGAGGCCTCGGCGTCGGCGCGCTGGTAGTAGCGCCGGCACTGGCGCACACTCTCCGCGGCGCCGGACAGGGCGACCGAGACGTTGCCGGCGCTGTCGACGACCTGCCCGAGCATGCTGGCGATCACGGCGGACATCGGCCCGGCGTCGACCCCGCTCGGGACGCTGCCGCCCAAGGCCTCCAGCCCGGCGGCGCCGCGGTCGAGCCCCTCCGCGATGCTGTCGAGGACCGAGAGGTCGACGTCGATGCCGCTCATGACGCCGCCTCGGTGCCGTCGGCGTCGCGCAGGCCGGGGTCGACGTCGAGGAACAGCAGGTCGTAGGGCGTCTCGTCGTGGATCCGCTGCAGGGCCTTGACGTCGCAGAGCACCCAGCTGTTGTCGGGCAGGTAGAAGCGGTGGAGCCGGTCGATGGCCGAGTAGGTGTAGAGGGCCGTGCGGCCGTCCTCGACCCGGTGCATCAGCACCCGGCGGGTGGCCGGGTCGGGCTCGTCGGTCGTCGGGACGTAGACGACCGGCGGGAGGGTGGGCCGGGCGGCGTCGGCGGGTGGCGTCGACACGTCGTACATCGCGGAGGTCTCCTGCCGTGCGGGGATGACGCCCTCATCCTGCCCAGCGGTGCCGGACCTCAATCCACCGCCCCGGAAATCGCTCCCAGCCGGTCGTGGCACCACCGGGCGAGGCCGGCGGCGGCGTGCCCGGTGCGACTGCAGTCGACGACGACCTCGTCGTCGACTGCGCCGCGCCGTCCGCGGCGCCACGGCCGCGGGCAGGGCCGCTGCTCGGCGGGCCGGTCGAGCCGCAGCACCAACCTCGACCCCCGCGCGGTCACTCCGACCACGGCCTCCCGCGGGCACCACACCCGCCCCCACGGCGAGTCGTGCACCACCTGGTCCGCGGTCAGCCGCAGCGTCTCGCGGCTGCGCCGACCGGCGACGGTCAGGCCGACACGGACCAGGAACCATGCCCCTGCCACGCCCACCGCCACGGCCGGCACGACCAGGTCACCGCCAGCGCCAAGGCCCAGCGCGGCCAGCCAGACGCCCAGCACGCCAAGGCCGAGATCGAGCAGGGTGGCGTGCGACCAGTCGCCCCGCCAGGCACGGAGCACCCAGGAGTCCTCCGCCTCCCCGCGCTCGAGCACCGGGAGCCGACGCGTCCCCGCCCGGACGACGGCCAGCACCAACGTGGCGGCGGCAGCGCACGCGGTGTAGACACCGAGCGCCCGCACGAAGGGGACGTCGCCGAGCGCCGTCAACGCGCCCCAGGCCAGCAGGCCGCCGAGCACGGCGAGTGCCACGTCGAGGGCGACGTCGCCCCACTTGTCCCGCCCGCGATAGGGCGAGACCGGCGGCTTCATGCGGCGATCGTAGGCCTCTGTGTGCCGCCAGCCGCTACCGTCGGGTCGTGGACCTCCCCGTGATGCCTCCGGTGCAGCCGATGCTCGCCAAGAGCGTGAGCGGCGTCCCCGACCCCGCGAAGCATGGTGGCCTGAGCTTCGAGCCGAAGTGGGACGGCTTCCGCTGCCTGGTCTTCAAGGACGGCGACGAGGTCGAGCTCGCGAGCCGCAACACCAAGCCGCTCACCCGCTACTTCCCGGAGGTCGTGGAGGCCTGCCGCCGTCAGTTGCCCGAGCGCATCGTGCTCGACGGGGAGATCTTCGTCGGCCTGCAGGGGCCTGATGGCTGGCGGCTCGAGTTCGAGACCCTGCAGGAGCGCATCCACCCGGCCGCGAGCCGCGTCGACAGGCTCGCCGCCGAGACGCCCGCGGGGTTCGTCGCCTTCGACCTGCTCGCGCTGGGCGACGAGTCGTTCATGGACCGTCCCCTCTCCGAGCGCCGCGCCGCCCTCGTGGAGGCGCTGGGCCACCTCGACGGCTCAGGTCCGTGCTTCCTGACGCGCACCACCGAGGACCCCGCAGAGGCCGAGCGCTGGTTCGAGGAGTTCGAGGGCGCGGGGCTCGACGGCGTGGTCGCCAAGCCGCTCGGGTCGTCGTACGAGCCCAACAAGCGCACCATGCTCAAGATCAAGCACGAGCGCACCGCCGACGTCGTCCTCGCCGGCTACCGCGAGCACAAGACGTCCACGCCCGAGGCGCCGCTCGTCGGCTCGCTGCTCCTCGGGCTGTACGACGACGACGGCGAGCTGCAGCACATCGGCGTCTCGGCCAGCTTCACCGCCGCGCGCCGCGCCGAGCTGTGGCACGAGCTGCAGCCGCTGGTCTGCGACATCACCGACCACCCGTGGGGCCGGTGGAACGAGTTCCTCACCGCCAACCCGGACCGCGTCCCCGGCACCCAGAGCCGCTGGAGCGCCGGCAAGGACCTCGGCTTCACCGCGCTGCGCCCCGAGCGGGTGCTGGAGGTGAAGTACGACCACATGGAGGGTCGTAGGTTCCGGCACACCGCCCACTTCAAGCGGTGGCGCCCCGACCGCGACCCGGAGAGCTGCGGCTATTCCCAGCTCGACGAGCCCGCGGGCTACGACCTCACTAGAATCCTCAGTACCGACCCCGGAGGCGAGTCATGAGCACCCCCAGCCCTGAGAACATCCCCAGCAACGACGACTCGATCCACGACGGGCAGGGCACCTACGACGTGGTGCTCCTCGTCGAGCAGGCCCTCACGCCCGCAGACGCCAAGCAGGTCCGCTCGCTCCACACCGAGATCGAGGACCCCGTCGTCTACCACGTCCTGCTGCCGCTCGAGGACGCCGCGGCCCGCATCGAGGCCTCGCTCGGCACGCTCGGCGCCGGCGATCTGATGGCCGCCCCGGCGCTGGCGATGAACGACGTCGACATCGAGGCGCTGCGCCGCGAGTGCGAGGAGCACTCCTCCTCCGACCTGCACAAGACCCTGCTCGCCATGCACGACGCCGGTGGCACCGCCCAGGGCAAGGTCACGTCCGAGCCGCCGGTCGACGCGCTGGCCGCGCTGGTCGCGGCGGTCGACGCCCGCGAGGCCATCATCCTGACCCGCTCCCACGTGGTGGCGGAGTTCTTCCACGTCGACTGGACCTCCCGCGCCCGCCGCAAGCTCGGCGTGCCGGTGCTCCACCTCATCGAGCACGAGAACTTCGACGAGCAGGCCTCCGGCTCCGGCGAGGGCGTCAGCGGCCTCTGACGCGGCGTACGACGGCCCGGCGGATGATCGCGGCCGCCTCCCGGCCGCCGACGGCGGGCGCGGGCGCGCTGCGTGCCTGCTCGAGGTCGCGGCGCAGCTGCTGCACGGTCGCCCGCTGGGCGTCGCGCGCCTGCCGGGCGGCGAGGGTGGACTCGGCCTTGGTGTGGTCGAAGGTGAGCGCGACGGCATCGGCGTAGCGCGTGCGGTAGTCCTCGTGGATCTCGTCGAGCCGCGCGAGCGTGTCGTGGTCGTGCGGGGTCGTGGTGAGCACGCCGAGCAGCTGCCAGACCTCCTCGGCCATGTCGCGCAGCCAGTCGGGCGTGCGGACGTCGTCCCAGGTGAGCTGCGACTTCCGCATCGACGGCTCGATGAAGTCGTCGACCGCGTGGTGCTCGGTGGACCCGAGGTCCGTGTTGAGCTCGAGCTCGAGCTGCTGCTGCACGGGCACCAGCGCCGAGCGCCAGTCCGCCAGCAGGTCGACGTACCTCACGAAGGAGCGCTTCGACCCGCGCCCGGCCTGCTCGGTGAGCAGCGCGGCGTGCACCCAGCCGGCGACGTTGGAGGTCTCCTTGGTGAGGCGGAGGTCCTCGGACTGGCTGGAGAGGTAGGCGATGTCGCGGGAGCCGACCACCTCGGCGGGGTGGCGCAGCGCGGTCAGCCAGCGCAGGTCGGCGCCGAGCTCGGCGCTGACCACCTCCCAGACCTGGGCGAACCAGAACGCGTGCGGGTCCTTGACGACGATCTGCGAGGCATCGAGCTGGCCTGCGAGCCACTCGTGGAGCTCCGCCGTCGGCGCGCCCGTCTCGACGTGGCGCGCGACGATGTCGACGGCCGCGGGACGGCTGTCGATGTTGAAGAGCGCGAGCTCCTTGAGGTGCCGCTTGTGGAAGTCGATGACCCACTGCGGCTCGTAGAACCCGCGCGGGTTGGTCTCCGAGGCCTCGACCTCGGGCTGCGGCACGTGGAGGCCGAGCCGCTTCAGCGTGCCGGCGAGGGAGCTGGTGCCGCTGCGACCGGACCCGGAGACCAGGACCAGCGGGGTGGACGAGGTCGGCATGCGGGTCACCCTAGCGGCCGGTGCCGCTCCCCCTAGGATCGTGGCGACCCGCTCCCGGACAGGACTGAGGACCACGTGGCACTGACCGACAGGCTCGGCGGGAAGGTGCGCTCCGCGATGCGCCGGACGCGTGGCGACGGTCCGCTGGACGTCGTCTACGTCCTCTTCAACGCCGACGGCATGGGTGGCACCGCCCGGTCCGGCATCGAGCAGGCCAACGCGCTGGTCGGGCTCGGCGAGGGGCACCGCGTGCGCATCCTCAGCGTCACGCGCAGCGGCGACGCGACCCACTACCCGCTGGCCGGTGGCGTCGACGTCACCTACCTCGTCGACGTACGCCCGGAGCGTCCCGTCGCGATCGCCGGGGACCACCCGGCCGAGCTGGGGCAGCGGGAGTCGACGATCGTGCCGCGCAGCTGGGACGCGCTCTACAACGGCCTCACCGACGCGACGATGCGCGAGGCGCTCGGCAGCATCGATGCCGACGTGCTCGTCACCACCACTCCCGAGCTGCTGGCCGCCGTCGCCCAGCTCGCACCGGCCGACGTCGCGCTGCTGCACCAGGAGCACCGCGCGTCCTCCAGCCGGGTCAACGACCTCGGCGCGCTGCTGCAGTTCGCGCCGCGCGCCGACGTCGTGGTGTCGCTGACCGAGTCGATGTCGCGCTGGCTGGCGGGGCGTCTCGGCGGCGCGGCGCCCGAGCTCCAGGTGATCCCCAACCCGCTCCCCTCCCGCCCGCAGGACCGTTCCTCGCTCGACCAGCGGACGTTCGTGACGGCCGGGCGGCTCGCGCCGGAGAAGCAGTTCGAGCACGTCGTCGACGCCTTCTGGCGCATCCACGAGCAGGTCCCGGGCTGGACGCTCACGATCTGGGGCGACGGGCCGCGCGCCGACAACCTCGCCGCGCAGGTGCGCAAGCTCGGTCTCGAGGACCGCGTGCACCTGCCCGGCTCGACCGACGACCTGGCCGCCGAGTGGGCCCGCACCAGCGTCGCCGTCCTCGCCTCCCGCGGCGAGGGCTACCCGCTCGTGCTGCAGGAGGCGATGTCGGCGGGCGTGCCGCCGGTGTCGTACGACTGCCCGTCCGGCCCGCGCGAGATGATCACCCACGACGTCGACGGGCTCCTCGTGCCCCCGGGGTCCAAGGCGGCGCTGGCCGCGGCGATGCTCCGGATCGCGACCGACGACGACCTGCGGGCACGTCTGGGCGCCGCCGCGCTCGAGCGCTCGCACCGCTGGGACGGCGAGGTGCTGGCCCGCCAGTGGGTCGAGACCTTCCGCACCGCCGTCGCCCGCCGCGCCGACCCGCTCGCCCCGCGCCGGGTGCTGCACGGCCTGCGGCCGGGGCCGCTCGGCGACCTGCCCGAGACCACGGGAGCCGCGGGCGTCACCCCCGCCCAGGCGCGTACGACGTCGCTGCGGGCGCTGACCTCCGCGGCCGCCGCGACCGGCGACGGCTGGTTCGTGCTGCCGGCCCGCGGGCTCGAC
Organism: uncultured Nocardioides sp.; assembly: GCF_947488025.1. Lineage (GTDB taxonomy): Bacteria > Actinomycetota > Actinomycetes > Propionibacteriales > Nocardioidaceae > Nocardioides. Next base: position 243,371 of record NZ_CANKYS010000003.1, read on the forward strand.
CCGCACCCGGTGGTCGTCGTCCCGTCCTCACGGCGCGACGCCTTCCTGTCCGCGCTGGCCGCCGGCTCCGTGCCCGACTGGCTGTCGGTGCGGGAGCCGGCCGAGCGAGGCTGGCCCGAGCGCCGCGGCACGGTCACGGTGATGACGTCCGAGCTGGCTCGCACCCGGACCGCCACGCTCCTCCTCGAGCCGTGGCCGATGCGCGGCGGCCACGACGGCGTGCTCGGCGAGGGCGTCGAGGTCGGCGTGCAGTTCTGGGAGGAGTCGCCCGACGGCGACCTGCTCGCACCCGGTCCCAACCGCTGGGGCGACCGCGTGCCGGCCGGAACGCCTCGCACGACGATCCGCGTCGAGGACGTCGAGGTCCCGACCCTCGAGGTCATGGCGCTGCCGACGATCGACGACGTCCGCTTCGACGTCGACGTCGTCTACACCTGGGTCGACGGCGACGACGAGGCGTGGCTCGCCGCCCGCGACGAGCGGATCCGCGAGCTCGGCGGCACCCCGAGCGACCGCGCCGGCGGTGCGTCTCGCTACCGCAGCCGCGACGAGCTGCGCTACTCGATGCGCAGCATCCACCTCTTCGCGCCGTGGGTGCGGCGCATCCACCTCGTGACCGCCGGACAGGTGCCGTCGTGGCTCGACACGACGCACGACCGCGTCAGGGTGGTCGACCACCGCGAGATCCTTCCCGGGTCGGCGCTGCCGACCTTCAGCTCGCACGCGATCGAGACCCGGCTCCACGCCGTGCCCGACCTCGCCGACCACTTCGTCTACGTCAACGACGACGTCTTCCTCGGCCGCCCGCGACGCCCCGAGCACTTCTTCGCCCCCGGTGGGCAGTACGCCGCCTTCGTCGCCGACCACCGCGCCGTCGGGCTGCCGGGCACCGACGACCGGCCCTACCTGACCGCCGCGCAGAACAACCGCCGCGTGCTCGCCGAGGCCTTCGGGGTGACGCTGACCCACACGATGATGCACAGCCCGCACCCGCAGCGGCGTACGACGCTGGAGGAGATCGCGGCCCGCTTCCCCGAGGAGGTCGAGCGCACCACCCACGCGCCGTTCCGCTCCGAGACCGACCTGTCGATGCTGTCGTCGTTCGCGCAGAGCTACGGGCTCGTCACCGGCCAGGCGTTCCGCGCCGACGCCCACCACGGCTACGTCGACCTCGGCCACCAGCAGCTGCCCGTGCAGCTCAAGCAGATGCTCAGGCGCGACCGCGACTTCTTCTGCATCGCCGACAACCTCCTCGCCGCCTTCGACGAGGAGCGCGCCGACGCGCTGCTCCACGACTTCCTCGAGCAGTACTTCCCGGTCCCGGCCCCCTGGGAACTCGGATGAGCGGTGCGTGAGACACGTTCTCGGTCCCCGGAACCTGCGTCATCCACCGCTGCCCGTGCGAGCGGTGCGTGAGACACGGTCTGGGCCGTCAGAACCTGCGTCACACACCGCTCAGGTGCCGTCGATCCGGTTGCCGTCGGCGTCCCAGTGCTCGGCCACCTTCTTCGACGGCTGCACGCGAGGCGGCTCGCCGGGCATCTTGGGGTGGTCGGGCGGGTAGTTGAGCTCGACCGGGTGCTCCTCCCACAGGTCGAGCAGCGGCTGGAGCGAGTGGTGGACGTCGTCGATGGTGGCCCAGGGGTCGCCGTCGACGGCGAGCCGCGACGGCACCGAGAACAGGTTGAGGTCCGCCGGCGAGGTGAGCGAGGCCAGCTCGTCCCACCCGAGCGGCGTCGACACGGGCGCGCCCGGGAGCGGTCGCAGCGAGTAGGCCGAGGCGATCGTGCGGTCGCGGGTGTTCTGGTTGAAGTCGACGAAGATCCGCTCCCCGCGCTCCTCCTTCCACCACGCCGTCGTGACCCCGTCGTCGCGCTTCTCCAGCTCGCGGCCGAAGGCGATCGCGGCGTGGCGCACCTCGCCGAAGTCCCAGCGCGGCTCGATCCGGACGTAGACATGGATCCCGCGGTTGCCCGACGTCTTGGCGAACCCGGTCATCCCGAGGTCGGCGAGCAGCTCGCGTGCGACCCCGGCCACCCGTACGGCGTCGGCGAACGTCGTGCCCGGCTGCGGGTCGAGGTCGATGCGCAGCTCGTCGGGGTGGTCCACGTCCGTGCGGCGCACCGGCCACGGGTGGAAGGTCAGCGCACCCATCTGCGCGCACCACACGGGCACCGCGATCTCGGTCGGGCAGATCTCCTCGGCCGTGCGACCGGACGGGAAGGTGATCTCGACGGACTCGAGGTAGTCGGGGGCGCCCTTGGGGACCCGCTTCTGGTAGAACGCGTCGGCGTTGCGGTCCTGCGGCCCGGTCGCGAGCTTCATGCCTTCGCGGACGCCGGAGGTCCAGCGCTCGAGCGCCGTCGGCCGGTCGCGCAGGGCGCGCATCAGGCCGTCCTCGACGCTGGTGACGTACTCCGCCACCATCAGCTTCGTCACCGCGGGCGTGCGGTCGGTCGCCTCGTAGATCACGCGGTCGGGCGAGGAGATCCTGACCTCGCGCTCCCCCGCCCGGACGTACGCCTCCGACGCCTTCGCCATGTCACGACCCTAGCCGGGGTGGCCGCTGGAGCGCCTCCGTAAACTGGCGGCATGGCCTACGACGTGCAGAAGACCGATGAGCAGTGGCGCGAGGAGCTCACCCCCGAGGAGTACGCCGTGCTCCGCCAGGCCGGCACCGAGCGAGCGTTCACCGGTGAGTACACCGACACCGAGACCCAGGGCACCTACTCCTGCAAGGCCTGCGGGTCGGAGCTGTTCACCAGCGACACGAAGTTCCACTCCGGCTGCGGCTGGCCGAGCTTCTACCAGCCGATGACCGACACGGTGGAGTACATCGAGGACACCTCCCACGGCATGAAGCGCGTGGAGGTCCGCTGCGCGAAGTGCGGCTCGCACCTCGGCCACGTCTTCCCCGACGGCTTCGGCACGCCCACCGGCGACCGCTACTGCATCAACTCGATCAGCATCACGCTCAACGAGAAGCAGTAGTCAGCCCTTGACCGGGACCAGAGCCGAGCTGACCCGCACCAGCCCGTCGCCGTACGTCGCGTCGGCCCACTCCTGCACCGTGCCGTCGTCGTAGACGACCTGTGCGTCGAGCGAGTCGGGCGAGAGCGAGCCGCTGGTCAGCAGCTGCTCGCCGAGCGCGGCCTGCAGCTCCTGGCTGACCGCGTTGAGGTCGGCGTCGGTGCGCTCGACGGTGGTCACACAGAGCATCCCGCCCCAGGTCTCGCGCAGCTTCTCCTCAGCACCCCGGGGGTCCTCGGTCACGGCGACGTTGATGGTGTTGCCGGTGAGCCACGCGGAGGCGTACGACGGCAGCGCGGAGGCCGCGGCCAGCGTGGCGTCCAGGTCCTCCGGCGTCGCCTTCGCCGTGTCGGTCGTGGTCGGCTCCTCGCACGCGGCCGCGAGCGGCTGCACCTCGGGCTCGGCCATCGTGTCGTAGAGCGCGGCAGGGATGGAGTCGGTGACGGTGAACGTGGAGCCGTCGTAGGTGCCGGTCAGGGCGTAGGAGCCCCAGCGCACGCCCGAGGCCTCCTCGGAGCCCACGTCGCCCCAGTCGAAGTCGGCGAGCCCCGGGCCACCGCACTGGGGCGGGTAGGACTCGGCGACGCCGGCCAGGCACATCTCCGGGCCGTCGCCGTCGTCGAGCACCATCACCAGGCCGCTGGTGCGCACCTCCCCGTCGGGCACGGGCGTCGGAGCCTCCCCCGCCTCCCCCGACGACGCGTCGGCGGCCGCGTCCGACCCGGACGGGTCGACGGCCTTCATCTCCGCCTCGGTGGAGCAGGCGGTGGCGACGCCCAGGACGGTCAGCACGGCAGCAGCGGCGAGGATCCTCATGATGCTCCGACGCTACTGCGGTCCGAGCCGTTCCCGCGTCAGCACCAGCCGCGTCAGGGCAGGCGGTCGAGCAGCTCCTTCGGCGTGACGCGGGCGCCGGTGTAGAACGGCACCTCCTCGCGCACGTGGCGGCGGGCGTCGGAGGCACGGAGGTCGCGCATCAGGTCCACGATGCGGTGCAGCTCGTCGGCCTCGAAGGCCAGCAGCCACTCGTAGTCGCCGAGCGCGAAGGAGGCGACGGTGTTGGCGCGCACGTCGGCGTACCCGCGGGCCTGCTGGCCGTGCTGGGCGAGCATCCGGCGGCGCTCGGCGTCGTCGAGGAGGTACCACTCGTAGGACCGGACGAACGGGTAGACGCACACGTGGGCCCGGGGCTCCTCGTCGGCGAGGAACGCCGGGATGTGCGACTTGTTGAACTCCGCCGGACGGTGCAGCGCCATCTGCGACCAGACCGGGTCGAGGCGACGACCGAAGGCGGTGCGCCGGAACGCGTTGTAGGCGCCCTGCAGCTGCTGGGAGTCGGCGGCGTGCCACCACACCATGACGTCGGCGTCCGCACGCAGGCCGCTGACGTCGTAGATGCCGCGCACGACGACGTCCTGCTCGGCGAGCACCTCGAGGAGCGCCTCGAGGTCGGTCGCCTCTGCGGCGCGGTCGGCGTCGTCGCCCAGGACGTCGCGGAGCCGGAAGACCGACCACATCGTGTAGCGGATGGTGTCGTTGAGCTCCCGGGTGCGGGCGGCGTTGGTCTGCGTCTCGGCAGAGGTCGGGGTGGACTCGCTCATGGGGTCATTCTGCCCGTGTGACCGAGGCCACGGCCTGCCGGGCCGAGCCGATCACCGCGGGGATGCCGACACCGTCGTACGCCGCCCCGCAGACCGCGAGCCCCGGCTGTCCGTCGACGGCGGCACGGATCCGCGCGACCCGCTCGAGGTGGCCGACGGCGTACTGCGGCAGGGCGCCACCCCACCGCTGCACGTGGGTGTCGACGGGCCGGGCGGTGATGCCCGCGAGCGCGGCGAGGTCGGCGAGCGAGACCCGCACCAGGCCCTCGTCGCCGGCCTGGAGGGTGGCCTCCTCGCGGTGGCGTCCGAGGGAGGTGCGGAGCACCACGACGTCGGGGTCGAGGTCGCGCACCCACGCCCACTTGGCGAAGGAGAAGGTCGAGGCCTTGATGGTGCGCCGCTCGACCGGCGGCACGAGGAAGCCGGACCGGTCGAAGAGCGCGTCGGGCACGTCCTGGGCCCGGAAGGCGAGCGTGACGACGGCGACGCTGGCGGCCTCGACCGCGGCGAGCTCCGCCGCGGCGTCCGGGAGCACCTCGCCGAGGAGGCGGGCGGTGGCCGCGGCGGGCGTGGCGAGCACGACCGCGTCGGCCTCGATCGTCTCGGCGCTGGTGGTGGGGCCGACGGTCAGTGCCCAGCCGGTGGACGTACGGCGCAGGGCCCGGACGGTCGCCGAGGTGCGCACCTCGAAGCCACCGCCGTCGACGACGAGGCCGGGCAGGCGCCCCATGCCGCCGGGGAGGGAGGCGAAGACCGGGGCGGTCGAGGTGGGCACGGCCGCGGCCTGCTCGAGCAGGCTGCCGCGGCGGGCCATGGCGAGGAGCTGGGGGACGGCCGCGGCGGCGGAGATGCGACGGGCGTGGCCGGCGTACACCCCACCCAGCAGGGGCTCGACGAGCCGGTCGACGAGCTCGTCGCCCAGGCGTGCCGCCACCAGGTCGCCGACCGAGACGTCGACGTCGACGGAGGCGTCGGTCTCGGCTCCGGCGCGGGCCAGCCCCTCCGGGCTGAGGAGACCGCTGGCGGCCAGCTGGTCGAGGTCGAAGGGGACGCCCATCAGCGAGCGCGGCATCGCGCGGAGCGCGCCCCGCGACCAGACCGCCGACGTGGCGGGCGTCGGGTGCACCACTGCGGCACCGACCTCCTCGGCGAGCGCCAGGCCTTCGGGCCGGCGGGCGAGCATGGCCTCGGCGCCGACGTCGACGGTGAGCCCGGCGACCTCGGCGCTGCGCAGCTTGCCGCCGACCTGGGGGGAGCCCTCGAGGAGGAGGACGTCACGCCCGGCGGCGGCCAGTCCTCGAGCCGCGACGAGCCCGGCGACGCCTCCACCGACCACGACCGCGTCCCATCCCACGTGATCAGCCTAGGGTGCTGGTGTGGACGCCACCGTGAGCTCTGACCGGATCGCCGTCATGATCGACGCCGACAACACCAGGCCCTCCTACGCGGAGGCGTTGCTGAGCGAGGTCGCGAAGTACGGCACGCCGACGATCAAGCGCGTCTACGGCGACTGGACCAACCCGCACCTGACCCAGTGGTCCCGCAAGCTCAACAGCATGGGCCTGCGCGCCATGCACCAGAACGCCTTCACCATGGGCAAGAACTCCACCGACCTGGCCCTGGTCATCGACGCCATGGACCTGCTCTACGACGACAACGTCGAGGCGTTCGCGCTCGTCACCAGCGACAGCGACTTCACCAGCCTCGCGCACCGGCTGCGCGAGTCGGGCAAGACCGTCTACGTGCTCGGCGAGAACAAGGCACCCGACGCGCTGAAGTACGCCTGCGACAAGTTCATCGACCTCGAGGTCGTGCAGAGCGAGGAGCAGTCGAGCGACGACGAGGGTGACGACGACCGCGACGACGACCGCGACACCGGTCGTACCGACGCGGGTCTCGACGACGCCGAGGTCGCGCGGCCGCCCAGGATCAACCTGCAGAGCGCCCTGACCCGCGCCCTCAACGCCGTCTCGGACGACGAGGGCTGGGCCAGCCTCGGCGCCCTCGGCAACCAGCTCAACCGCACCCATCCCTCCTTCGACGCACGGACGTTCGGCGGCAGCGCTGCCCGGCTCAGCACGCTGGTGGCGGACCAGCCCTACCTCGAGACGTCCGGTACGGGCAACAGCATGCGCGTGCGCCGCAAGGGAACGGCGTCGACGAAGGCTCCCGGCAAGACCGCTGCCAAGACTGCCGCCAAGACCGTTGCCAAGACCGTTGCCAAGACCGCCGCCAAGACCGGCGCGAAGTCGGCCTCCACAGAGGCTGCGGCGCCTCCTGCGCAGGCACCGAGCAGGAAGCGGACCCCAGCGAAGCGGACCGCGGCGAAGAAGGCGGCCACCGACACCGTGGCACCTCCCGAGAAGGCCGCGCCCGCCAAGAAGGCCGCCCCTGTGAAGAAGACCGCGGAGAAGCCGGTCGTGCGACAGACCCAGCGCTACTGACGGGTCACGGTTGCATCACGGCTGCGCCGGGACCGGAACCGGCGCCTGTCGCGTCGGCGTCGGACGGCCATGACCCTCACCGCGACCCGCTCCCGCACCGCGGGGCTCCTCACCGGACTCGTCACCGCCCTCACCATGACGGCCCTCCTGGCCGCCTGCTCCTCCAGCGACAGCGAAAGCGGCGGCGACGCCGTCTCCGGGGAGGCGTCGAGCGAGACGTCCAGCGACTCCGGGGGCAGCTCGGCCGGCAGCTCGGCGGACACCTCGTCCGGGGCGGACCGGTCGACCTCGCAGGGCGAGGACTCCGGTGCCGCCGACGGCCCGACCACACCGGAGATGCAGCGGTCGGTCATCTCCAGCGGGACCGTCTCGCTCGCGGGCGAGGACGTCCGGGATACCCGCCGCGACGTGCAGCGCGTCGTCGACGCGCAGGGCGGTGAGATCACCGACGAGACCACCGAGACCGACTCCGAGGGCGACACCTCCTACGTGCGGATGGTCGTGCGCGTGCCGAGCGCGAAGTTCGGGGAGACGATGTCGGCGCTCGAGCAGGTCGGGGTGCTCCGCTCGTCCGACCGCGGCTCGGAGGACGTGACCACCCAGGTCATCGACAACGGCGCCCGGGTCCGCGCCCAGGAGGCCAGCCTGCGCCGGGTCGAGCTGCTGCTCGCCGACGCCCGCGACCTCAAGGACGTCATCTGGATCGAGTCCCAGCTCACCGGCCGGCAGGCCGAGCTCGACTCCCTGAAGTCGCAGCAGTCGTGGCTGGCCGACCAGACGTCGCTGTCGACCATCACCGTCGACATCTCCACCCAGCAGGTCGTCGAGGACGAGCCCGAGGAGGAGCGGCCCACGGGCTTCCTCGCCGGGCTCGACGGCGGTTCGAAGGCCCTCGGTGCGGTGGTGACGGTGCTGTCCACCGTCCTCGGCGCGCTCCTCCCCTTCGCAGCGGTCGCCCTGGTGCTCGGGCTGCCGGTCTGGCTCGTCGTACGACGCCGCCGCACTCCCGCGCCGCGGGTGGCGGCCGACAGCACCGAGTGAGCGGTGACGCCGATCAGCAGCCGTGCACGAAGTCGGTGAGCGCCGTGAGCTGACCCGGGTCCGTCGAGGGGATGACACCGTGGCCGAGGTTGAAGATGTGGCCCTTGGCGGCGCGGCCCGCCTCGATGATCTCGGCCGCCCGGGCGGTCATCACCTCGGTGGGCGCGAAGACCAGGGTCGGGTCGAGGTTGCCCTGCACGACCCGGTCGCCGACGAGCGGGATCGCCTGCTCCAGCGGCGTACGCCAGTCGACACCGACCACGTCGGCGCCGGCCTCGCCCATCAGGCCGAGCAGGTTGCTGGTGCCGACACCGAAGTGGATCCGCGGCACCCCGAGCTCGCCGGCCGCGGACAGCACCCGCTCGGAGTGCGGCATGACGGAGGCGCGGTAGTCGGCAGGCGTGAGGGCGCCGGCCCAGGAGTCGAAGAGCTGCACGGCCGACGCGCCCGCCTCGACCTGGATGCGGAGGTAGGCGGAGGCGATCCCGGCGATCTTGCGCATCAGCGCGTCCCACACGTCGGGAGCGCCGAACATCATCGCCTTGGTCTTCGCGTGCTCCTTCGACGGACCGCCCTCGACGAGGTACGACGCGACGGTGAAGGGCGCACCGGCGAAGCCGATGAGCGGGGTCGCGCCGAGCTCGGCGACGAGCTGGCGCACCGCCTGGGAGATGAACGGCACGTGCTCGGGCGTCAGGTCGGGGATCGCCTCGACGTCGGCGAGGGTGCGCACGGGTGCGGCCACGACCGGACCGACGCCCGGCTTGATGTCGAGGTCGACGCCGACCGCCTTCAGCGGCAGCACGATGTCGGAGAAGAAGATCGCCGCGTCCACGCCGTAGCGGCGCACGGGCTGGAGGGTGATCTCGGTGACCAGGTCGGCGTCCATGCAGGACTCCAGCATCCCGATGCCCTCGCGGACCTTCAGGTACTCCGGGAGCGAACGACCCGCCTGCCGCATGTACCAGACCGGGGTGTGGGACGGGACCTCCCCGCGCGCCGCCGCGAGGAAGGGGCTCTGGGCCAGTCCGGGATGGGGCGTGGGTACGGCGTCGGTCACCCGCGAATCTTCGCAGGTCAGGCGGCGTGGCGGCACATCGGCAGAGCCGGGCGCTGGCCTACTCTGACCTCATGGTGGCCCGTCACGAGACCCACCCGGGCAGTGCTGCCGCGGCTGGGCCCGCGGAGTTCCGCGCGGCTGTGGAGTCGATGCGTCGGGCCTCGCTGCGCCCGGAGGTCTTCTGCGAGGAGATGCCCGCGCCCCAGCGCATCGCGCCGTGGTCGTCGGCGCTCAGCGGTGACGTCACGGTCGACGAGGAGGACCTCGGCACCGGTCGCCTGATCCTGCTGCACGACCCCGCCGGCAACGACGCGTGGGACGGCACGTTCCGCTGCGTGGCCTACGCGCGCGCCGACATCGACCCCGAGCTCGGCGCCGACCCGATGCTCGCCGCCGTCGGCTGGTCGTGGCTGGTCGAGGCGCTCGACGCCCACGGCGCCGGCCACCACGCCGCCTCCGGCACGGTCACCTGCGTCACCACCGAGAGCTTCGGCGGGATGGCCGACGAGGACGGCTCCGCCCAGGTCGAGATCCGTGCCTCGTGGACGCCCGACGTCGACGAGGACGGCGGGCTCGACATGACCGCCCACGTCGAGGCGTGGGGCGAGCTGATGTGCACGGCCGTCGGCCTGCCCCCGGTGCCCGAGGGCGTCACGGCCATCCCCAGCCGACGCGGACAGCGCGGCACCTGACCCGATGCCCGACATCGCTGACCACTCCCCCGACGGCGGGCCCGAGCCCGACGCCGCTCCCGACGCCGTGGCCGACAACGCTCCCGACGCCGCTCCCGACGCCGCTCCCGACGTTGAACCCGAGGCGCCGCCCGCCCCGCTCCTCGAGCTGCGCGACGGCCTCCCCGACGTCGTCGACACCGACGCCGGCCTGCTCGAGGCGTGCGCCGCGCTGGCGGGCGCGACGGGACCGACCGCCATCGACGCCGAGCGGGCCTCGGGCTACCGCTACTCCAACCGCGCCTACCTCATCCAGCTGCGCCGCGAGGGCGCCGGCACGTGGCTCGTCGACCCCATCGGCATGTCGACGCTGGCACCCCTGCAGGAGGCCCTCGCCGGCTCCGAGTGGATCCTCCACGCCGCCACCCAGGACCTCCCCTGCCTGCGCGAGGTCGGCCTCACCCCGACCAGCCTGTTCGACACCGAGCTCGCCGGCCGCCTGCTGGGCTACCCCCGCGTCGGGCTGGCCACGCTGGTGGAGACGGTGCTGGGCCAGCGGATGCGCAAGGAGCACTCGGCCGCCGACTGGTCCACCCGCCCGCTGCCGGAGTCGTGGCTGGAGTACGCCGCACTCGACGTCGAGGTGCTCCTCGAGCTCCGCGAGCACATGGCCACCGAGCTCGAGCGGGCCGGCAAGACCGAGTGGGCGCGCCAGGAGTTCGAGAACCTGCTCGGCTTCGAGCCGGCCGTGCGGGTCGACGCGTGGCGTCGTACGTCCGGCGTGCACCGGCTGCGCGGTCGCCGCGCCCTCGGCGCTGCCCGCGCGCTGTGGGAGGCGCGCGACGAGATCGCCGCCGAGCGCGACGTCACACCGGGGAGGATCCTGCCCGACTCCGCGATCGTGGTCGCCGCGACGGCCATGCCCACCGACCGCCGCGCGCTGCTCGCCACCCAGGGCTTCCACGGTCGAGGCGCCAGCCGCTACGCCGCGACCTGGGTCGAGGCCCTGCGCCGGGTCCGCGAGATGGACGAGGACGACCTGCCCACCCGGGCTCCCCGCGGCGAGGGCCCCCCGCACCCGCGCACCTGGGCCGAGCGCGAACCGGTCGCCGACCGCCGATTCAAGGCCGCCCGCGAGGCGATGCTCAACCTCGCCGAGGTGCACCACCTGCCGGTGGAGAACCTGCTCACCCCCGACTACCTCCGGCGGCTGATGTGGGCGCCCCCGGCGACCCGCGAGCCGGCCGAGCTGGCCGAGGCCGTCCGTGCCCAGCTGGCGTCGTACGGCGCCCGCGCCTGGCAGGCCGAGCTGGTCACCGGCGCGCTGGTGGGCGCGATCCTCGGGGCCGAGCGGGAGTAGGGCCCCCTACTCCGACGGGGACTCCGTCGGTTCCGGGGTCTCGGTCTCGGTCTCCTCGGGGGACAGGATGGTCCGCGAGACCTCGTCGATCTGCTCCGTCGTCGTCTCGAGGTCGAGCACCCCGGGCGCGGTGACGAGCTGGTCCAGCAGCGGCGTCACGGCATCGACCAGTTCCTCGCGCTGGTCGATGAAGGGCGGCACGACCATGTAGCGGATGCTCGAGTTGAACGCGGCCGCGTTGGCGGGCTCCTGGCCGGGCGCGAGGAAGTCGTCGGAGGCGGCGACCGACGTGTTGGCCGGGACGATGTAGCCCGTCGAGGCCACGGTCGCGATGGCCTCGTCGGAGACGGCGTAGGCGATGAAGTCGGCGGCGTCGCCGGTGACCTCGGAGTCCGCGGACAGGCACAGTCCGCTGATGTCACCCACCGTGGCGCGGTCGTCGATGACGGGCATCGGCAGGACGTCGAAGTCGAGGTCCTCGGCCTCGCGCATCTCCGGCACGAGGTTGCGGAAGCCGGCGACCATCGCGAGCTCGCCGCGCTTGAACAGCTGCACCGGCGTCGCGCGCGCGAGCTGGGCGTTGGTCGGCGTGAGCGTGGCGTTGCGCAGGATGGCGAGGGTCTCGCTGAGCGCCTCGCGCGTCGAGTCGTCGCTGAAGGCGAGGGACGTGGGCGCGTCGTCGTCGTCGAAGACCTGCCCGCCACCGGAGTAGATGAAGGGCGCCAGGCCCTGCAGCGTCGGGTCGATCCAGACGCCGCGGCGGTCGCCGCGGCGCGAGGCGAACTGCGCGGCGGCGCCGAACTCCGCGAGGGTCCACCGCTCGCGGACGCCCTCGTCGTTGGCGGTCGGCACGTCGTACTCCCGACGCTCCATCTTGTCGAAGTCGACGACGTCGGTGTTGTAGTAGATGACCATCGGGGACACCGAGTAGGCCATGCACTGGAGCTCGTCGTCCATCGCGAAGGCGTCGACGGCGTCGCGCGAGAAGCGGTCCCCGAAGTCGACGCCACGCTCGTCGAGCAGCAGGCTCACCGGCTGGAGCGCCTCGGCGTCGACGAGCTGGTCGAGGTCGATGCGCGAGGTGAGGAACGCGTCCGGGGCGTTGCCGGCGAGCACGTCCTCGAGCGCCGACTCGTGGTCGGGCCACGACTGCAGGGTGACCTTGCGGGTCGTGGACTCGGCGTTGAAGGAGTCCACGACGCTCTGGAAGGCCGCGACCTCCTCCTCGGTGCCGTAGGCGCCGAAGGTGACCTCGCGCGGCTTCTCGGTCGGCTTGCCGGACTGACCGGCGCTCGGCGACGGGGTCGGCTGCGGGTCGGGCTCGGCGTCCCCGGTGCACGCAGCCGTCGTCAGCGCGACCGTGAGGGCCGTCGCGAGCAGGGCACTGCGGCGCAAGGAGGAGCGAGACACGGCCAGACCCTATCGGGAGAGACCACGCCGAGCCTCCACGACGGACGTGAAGATCGTCTCGTCGAGCGCGGCCCCCTCCCGTCGTACGGCGCCGCGCTCGAGGCGGACCAGTCGGTCGAGGCGGACCTCGCTGGGCCGGCCCTGGGAGTCCCAGCCGCCGGTGCCGACGTCCATCCAGTACCGACCCCACCGGGCCTCGTCCTCGGCGTCGCGGTCGTGGTCCTGGCTGCTGAGCATCAGCCCGACCCAGCCGTCGTCCGGCCCGTCCCCCGCGGTGTCGAGGACCAGCACGGGCCGGTCCTTGCCCTGGCTCGGGTCGTCCTCGTAGGGCACCCACGCCCACACGACCTCGCCGGGGTCGGGCTCGCCGTCGATCTCGGGGGCGTACGACGACCCGGCCGCGGTGCCGCCCGGGGGCGTGCTCCCGGTGCTGCTCGGGGTCGAGGTGCCGGAGAAGAACGCGCTGATGCGCTTGGCGATGCTCACCCGGCGAGCCTAGTGGCGGACCGGGCGGGTGAGTGAGTGCGCCGGACCGGGAGCGCCTCACGGCGCGTGGCCGCTCGTAGCGGCTTATTTTGGGACCCGGGGCTGCCACAGCCCGGCGCACTCACGGACATTTTAACGCCTCAGGCGAGCGTGTCCCTGATTTCCACCTGTCCGGCTGCCTCGAGCTGCTCCGACAGGGCGAGCATCCGGGTGATCTCCTGGTGCGTGGCGCTGCCGAGGGTCGCGCGACCGGCCGCGACGATGCGGGCGAAGGCGGCGGCGCGGAAGAGGGTGACCGCGAAGTCGCCCCGGGTGATCCCGCGCAGCACCTCGTCGACCATCCGGCGCAGCTCGTCGGGACCGGGCGGGTCGGCCACCCCGGCGACGACGCGGGCGACGTCGACGCGGCGCTGCCCGGCCTCGTAGTCGACGGCGACCCGGTCGGGGTCGGCGTGCACCCAAGAGCGCAGCAGGAACAGCCGCCACAGGCTTCCCGCGAGCGAGTCGGCGGGGGCACCCGACCACACCTCGGCCAGCGTCTCGAGCCCCTCGGTCTCGGCGAGGTGGACCACGCGCTCGGCGAGCTCGGGGTCGTCGGACGCGCGGGCGCCGCGCACGAGCACGGTCGCGGCGAGGTCACCGGCCTCGCGCACCTGCGCGGGGTCGGCGCCGCCCACGATGTCGGCGAAGAACCCGTCGCCGGGCGTCATCGGGCGGTGGTGCTGGCGGCCGGTCACCGCTCCACCCTAGGTCGAGTGCACAGCCTGGTGGCGACCACTACCGCGAGCGCACTCAACCGGTGCGCGCCATCACCTTGCGGATCCGCTGGTCGCTGACCTTCGTGGCCGTGCCGAGCTGCTGGGCGAAGAGCGAGACGCGGTACTCCTCCAGCAGCCACCGCGCGTCGCGCAGGTGCTGCGGCACGGGCTGCCCGTCGGGGACCGCAGCGACGGCGTGCAGCCACGCCTCCTGCAGGCCGGCGAGCTGGTCCATCAGCTGGCGGTCACGGGCGACCTGGCCGTCGAGCCGCTCGCGGCGGTGGGTCACGGCGGAGAGGTAGCGCGGATAGTCACGCAGCCGACGGACGCCCGCCTCCCCCACGAAGCCGGGCGCCATCAGGCGGCCGACCTGCGCGCGCATGTCGGTCAGGGCCGGGAGGGTCGCCAGGTCGGCGCGCCCGGAGATCGCCTTGTCGGTGGTGCGCCAGGCCTCCAGCACCCGCATCACGTCGTGCACTGCAGGCCCCAGCCCCGACGCGACCGCCTCGCGGGAGGCGGTCACCACGTCGTCGTACGCCGCCTCGTCCCGCACGGTCGGCCGCTGGTCGACGACCTCGCCGACGATGCCGGCGCGCAGGTCGTCGAGGAGGTCGACCACCGACGGGTACGGCGACCCGACGAGGGCCAGCTTGGCGCGCTGGTCGAGGCCCGCGGCGGCGAGCACCTCGTCCACCGGGGCGGCCGGACCGAGCGCGAGGAGCACCAGACGACGTACGCCGAGGCGGTGCTGCGCGGCGGCCTCGTCGGCCGTCGCGAGCACCTGCAGGCCGACGGTCGTCCCCTCATCGACGAGGGCCGGGAAGCCCCGGACCTCGTGGCCGGCGCGGCGCTGGACGAAGGACTCCTCGACGGTGCCGAAGGTCCACGCGGTCTGGCCCGTCGCGGTGACGCCCGAGTCGGACGCGACGTCGGCCATCGCCTGCTCGAAGGTCGGCCGCAGCGGCTCCTTGAGTGCGTCGAGGTCCTTGCCGCGACCGGCCTCGGCGCCCTCCTCGGTGACGACCCGGTAGGTCGGGCGGAGGTGGGCCGGCACCTTGGACCAGTCCCACGCCTCGCGCGGGACGACCAGGCTCCGGGTGCTCCGCGCGAAGCGCTCGAGGGCGTCCAGCAGCGGCTCCGCCCCGGGCGGGGTCGCGGCGAGGAACTCGCGGGCGGTGTTGGGCGCGGGCACCATCGCGACGCGGAGGTTCTTGGGCAGCGAGCGGATCAGCTCGGTGACCAGCTCCTCGCGCAGGCCGGGCACCAGCCAGGAGAAGTCGTCGGCCTCGATGCGGTTGAGGGTCGCGACCGGGACGTCGATGGTCAGGCCGTCGTCGGCGGCACCGGGCTCGAAGTGGTAGCTGATCGGGAAGGTCAGCCCCGCCTCGTCCGAGTCCTGCCACGCCATGGGGAAGTCGGTGGCCCGGACGTCGTCGGCCGTGTCGTGGGTGAGCATCGCGGGGTCGAACGTGAGCAGGTCGGGCTTCTTCTGCCGTGCGCGCTTCCACCACTGGTCGAAGTGCTGCCCGCTCACGACGTCGGCGCCGACGCGGGCGTCGTAGAACTCGAAGAGCGTCTCCTCGTCGACGACGATGTCGCGGCGCCGGGCGCGGTGCTCGAGCTCCTCGGCCTCCTCGAGGAGGCGGGTGTTCTCGGCGAGGAACCGGTGCCGGGAGTCCCATTCACGCTGGACGAGGGCGTGGCGGATGAAGAGCTCGCGGGCCAGCGGCGCGTCGATGCGGCCGTACTGCACGAGGCGGTCGGCGACCAGCGGGACGCCGTAGAGGGTGACCCGCTCGCGCGCCATCACCGCGGCGCGCTTGCGCGACCAGTGCGGCTCGGAGTAGCTGCGCTTGACCAGGTGCGCACCGAGACGCTCGGCCCACTCGGCCTTGATGGCGGCGTTCTGCCGGGCCCACAGCCGCGAGGTCTCGACGAGCTCGGCGCTCATCAGGAAGTCGGGGTTGCGCCCCTTGAGGACGCTGCCGGGGAAGACCGCGAAGCGGGCGTTGCGGGCGCCGAGGTACTCGCGCATCGGACGCCGCTCCCCCGGCTTCCCCTTCTCGCGCTCCTCGAGCGCGCCGACGTGGCTGAGCAGGCCGGAGAGGAGGGCCTGGTGGATGCCGTCCTCGTCAGGGGTGTCGGACGGCTGGCCGACGTGGAGCTTCATCTCCTTGGCGACCTGGCGCAGCTGGGACTCGTAGTCCTGCCACTCGCGGATGCGCAGGTAGTTGAGGTGCTCGCGCTTGCACATCCGCCGGAAGGCGCTCGACGAGAGCTCCTTCTGCTGCTGCTTGAGGTGGCGCCACAGGTTGAGCCAGGTGAGGAAGTCGCTGGTCTCGTGCTTGAAGCGGGCGTGCAGCTGGTCGGCCTGCGCCCGCTGCTCCTCCGGTCGTTCGCGCGGGTCCTGGATGGACAGGGCGGCGGCGATGACGAGGACGTCGCGCAGGCAGCCGAGGCGCTCGGCCTCGAGGATCATCCGGCCGAGCCGCGGGTCGATCGGGAGCCGGGCGAGGCGCCTGCCGACGTCGGTGAGGCGGACGCCCGGACGGGACGTCATGGACTTCCCGGGTTCGGACCGACGATTCTCATGACGTCCGGGGTCGGGGGCGGTCGTCACCGCCCCGAGCTCCTCCAGCAGGTCGGTGCCGGCCTTGACGTTGCGGCGGTCGGGCGGCTCGACGAAGGGGAAGCGGGCGATGTCGCCGAGCCGGAGGGAGGCCATCTGGAGGATGACGCTGGCGAGGTTGGTGCGGAGGATCTCCGGGTCGGTGAACTCCGGCCGTGCCTCGAAGTCCTCCTCGGAGTAGAGCCGGATCGCGATGCCCTCGGACACGCGGCCGCAGCGCCCGGACCGCTGGTTGGCCGAGGCCTGGCTGATCGGCTCGATCGGCAGGCGCTGCACCTTGGTGCGCACCGAGTAGCGGCTGATCCGCGCCACGCCGGTGTCGACGACGTACCGGATGCCGGGCACCGTCAGCGACGTCTCGGCGACGTTGGTGGCCAGCACGACGCGGCGCACCAGCGAGGAGTGGCTGGAGAAGACCTTGTGCTGGTCGGCCGCGCTGAGGCGGGAGTAGAGCGGCACGACCTCGAGCCGGTCGCCCCGTCCCGATGCGCCCTTCAGCGCGTCGAACGCGTCGGCCGTGTCGCGGATCTCCCGCTCGCCCGGCAGGAAGACCAGCACGTCACCGGGTCCCTCGGCCGACAGCTCGCGCACGGCGTCGAGGATCGCCTCGGTCTGGTCGCGCTGGACCGGCTCTCCCTCCTCGTCGTTCTCGGGCAGCTCGAGGAGCGGGCGGTAGCGGACCTCGACGGGATACGTACGTCCCGAGACCTCCACCACGGGCGCCTTGAAGTGGGCGGCGAAGCGGTCGACGTCGATCGTCGCGCTGGTGATGATGACCTTGAGGTCGGGCCGGCGCGGCAGCAGGCGCCTGAGGTAGCCCAGCAGGAAGTCGATGTTGAGGCTGCGCTCGTGGGCCTCGTCGATGATGATCGTGTCGTACTTGCGCAGGTCGCGGTCGCGCTGCAGCTCCGCGAGCAGGATGCCGTCGGTCATCAGCTTGACCCGGCTGGCGCGGCTGGTGCGGTCGGTGAAGCGGACCTGGTAGCCCACGACGTCGCCGAGCTCGGTGCCCAGCTCCTCGGCGATCCGCTCCGCCACGGACCGGGCGGCGATGCGCCGCGGCTGGGTGTGGCCGATCAGCTTGCCGCCGTCGGCCGACCCGAGGCCGCGGCCCAGCTCGAGGCAGATCTTCGGCAGCTGGGTGGTCTTGCCCGACCCGGTCTCGCCGGCGACGATGACGACCTGGTGGTCACGGATGGCAGCGGCGATGTCTTCGCGGCGCGCGGAGACCGGGAGCTCGGCCGGGTAGGTGATCTTCACAACGGGCGCCATTCTCGCCCACCGCGGCAACCGGGTTTCCGCTGGCCGGGTCAGGAGGCCGGGTCAGGAGGCCGAGCCCTCGTCGTCCTCGGGCGCGGTGGTGGGCGGCAGCTGGCCCGGTACGCCGCGGGGACCGCCGTGCATCCCGCCACGACCACCCGGACCGCGGTCGTCGTCGCGCTGCACCCAGCCGCCGCGGTCGCCCGGTCCGTCGTCGGTCACGGCCTGGACGGTCGCCAGCCCGAGGCCGCCGACGATGATCCCGGCGAGGGCCGAGGCGATCAGCGCACCGAGGCTGTAGGCGCGCTGACCGTCCGACTGCCGGGCGGCCCGGAACCGCTCCCGGAACCCGCGGCGTCCCGACCCGGTCGCGACGGGTGCGTCGGCCGCGTCGGCCGTGTCCTCGGACGGCGGCGGTGTGGGCAGCGCGGCCTGCGCGCCCGCGGGCCGCACGGGCTGGGTCTCGTCGTGGTCCCCGGGACGGGGCGTGTCGTCGCTCATGGACCGAGCGTGCGCCTCGCACCTGTGCGGGGGCTGTGGGCGACCCCAGAGGCAGCCCAGAGAGACCACAGAAAAGTTCGTGCCGAGGATGTCGAGGAGCCGCGCGCGGCTCCGTCCCCGGGGTGGACGCGGCCACAATGGGCCGCACCTGACAAGGAGCACCGACATGCCGAAGTACCTGATCCTCAAGCACTACCGCGGCACCCCCGCCACCGTGAACGACGTCCCGATGGACCAGTGGGCTCCCGAGGAGGTCGACGCGCACATGCAGTTCATGACCGATTTCGGCACGCGGCTGGAGGAGAGCGGCGAGTACGTCGACGCCCAGGCGCTGTCGCCCGAGGGCGCGTGGGTGCGGGCCGACGACCAGCGCCAGCCGGCCACCGACGGCCCGTTCGCCGAGACCAAGGACCTCATCGCCGGGTGGTACGTCGTCGACGTCGACGGCTGGGACCGCGCCGTCGAGCTCGCCGGCGAGCTGTCGCTGGCCCCGGGCAAGGACGGCAAGCCGATCCACGAGTGGCTCGAGGTGCGTCCCTTCTACGGCGCGCCGTCGGCCACCGGGGACTGACCGCGGTCGTGGCCCACCCCTTCGACGGCGCGTCACTGCGACCGCTCGTGCCGGCGGTCATCGGGGTCCTCGTCCGTCGCGGAGCCGACTTCGCGACGGCCGAGGACGCCGTGCAGGAGGCGCTGGTCGAGGCGTGGCGCACCTTCGGCGCCCCCGGCTCCGTCGACCGCGCGGAGCCGCCGCGCGACCTCAAGGGCTGGCTGGTCACCGTCGCCTGGCGGCGCTTCCTCGACGTCGTACGCTCCGAGACCGCGCGGCAGCGGCGCGAGCTCGCCGTCGAGCTCGAGCCGGAGCCGGGTCCGACCGGGACGGCCGACGACACGCTGCAGGTGTTCTTCCTGTGCGCCCACCCGGCGCTGACACCCACGTCCGCGGTCGCGCTGACCCTGCGTGCGGTGGCGGGCCTGACCACGCGGCAGGTCGCCGAGGCCTACCTCGTCCCCGAGGCCACGATGGCGCAGCGGATCAGCCGCGCGAAGCGGACGGTGGCCGGCGAGCCGTTCGACACGCTGGGTGACCTCGCGACCGTGCGGCGGGTGCTCTACCTCGTCTTCAACGAGGGCTACTCCGGCGACGTCGACCTCGCTGCCGAGGCGATCCGGCTGACCCGCCAGCTCGCCGCGCTCGCCGGCCCCGACGGCCAGGACCCCGAGACAGCCGGGCTGCTCGCGCTCATGCTGCTCCACCACGCGCGGCGCCCCGCGCGCCGGCGTGACGACGGGACGCTCGTCCCGCTCGCCGACCAGGACCGCTCACAGTGGGACACCGCACTCATCGAGGAGGGCGTCGCGGTCCTGCAGGCCGCGCTCGCGCGGCAGCGCCGCGGCGAGTACCAGCTCCAGGCGGCCGTCGCCGCCCTCCACGCCGACGCCCCGAGCGCGGCGGAGACCGACTGGGTACAGGTCGTGCAGTGGTACGACGAGCTGCTGGCGCTGACCGGCAGCCCGGTCGTACGGCTCAACCGGGCCGTTGCCGTGGGCGAGGCCGACGGTCCCCGGGCGGGCCTCGCGGCGCTCGCCGAGGTGG
Source organism: uncultured Nocardioides sp. (assembly GCF_947488025.1). Taxonomy (GTDB): domain Bacteria; phylum Actinomycetota; class Actinomycetes; order Propionibacteriales; family Nocardioidaceae; genus Nocardioides. The sequence continues at coordinate 263,219 of NZ_CANKYS010000003.1, forward strand.
ACCCCGACGTGCCCCGTCACCGCGCGGCAGCGGCGTACCTCCACGAGCGGGCGGGCGACCGCGACACCGCGGCGCGGCTCTACGCCGAGGCCGCGGAGCTCGCGATCAACCTCCCCGAGCGCACCCACCTGACCCGGGAGGCGGCCCGCCTCAACCGGGCAGCCCGCTGACAGGCGGCCCACAGCAACCGCACAGCAAGCCGCGGCAGGATGTCGCCCGTGCAGCTCACCCGCCCCGACGGCTCCCCGGTCCGCGTCCTCGTCGTCGACGACGAGGTCAACATCGCCGAGCTCCTCGCGATGGCCCTGCGCTACGAGGGGTGGGAGCTGCGGATGGCCCACAGCGGGGGCGACGCGGTCGCCGCGGCGCGTGACTTCCGACCCGACGCCGTGGTCCTCGACATCGGGCTGCCCGACTTCGACGGCCTCGAGGTGCTGCGCCGCATGCGAGCCGACGGCAGCGACGTGCCCGTCCTCTTCCTCACCGCGAAGGACGCCGTCGAGGACCGCATCGCCGGCCTCACCGCAGGAGGCGACGACTACGTCACCAAGCCGTTCTCCCTCGAGGAGGTGGTCGCGCGGCTGCGCGGGCTGATCCGGCGCGGCGGCACCGCGGCCCAGGCCGAGGCGGGCAACGTGCTGGTGGTCGGTGACCTCACCCTCGACGAGGACAGCCACGAGGTGCGGCGCGGCGACGACGAGATCACCCTGACCGCGACCGAGTTCGAGCTGCTGCGCTTCCTGATGCGCAACCCGCGGCGGGTGCTGAGCAAGGCGCAGATCCTCGACCGCGTCTGGCAGTACGACTTCGGCGGCCAGGCCAACGTCGTGGAGCTCTACATCTCCTACCTGCGCAAGAAGGTCGACGCCGGTCGTGAGCCGATGATCCACACCATGCGCGGCGCCGGGTACGTCCTGAAGCCGGCGCCGTGACCACGCTCGCCGCCCGGGCCCCGCGCACGCTGACCGCGCGACTGGTGGCCGTGGTCGTCCTGCTCGTCGCGGTGACCGCCGCGGTCATCGGCACCGCGACGGCGCTCGTGATGAAGGACTACTTCACCGACCGGCTCGATGACGAGGTGCGCGGCTCGCTCGCCCGCGAGTTCGGTCCGCCGACCGACTTCGGCCCCGGGCCGCGCGGCGACGATCGCGGACCCGGCGGCCAGCGCATCGGCACCCTGACCGCCGTCCTCCCGAGCACGACGGGCGGCCCGTACGGCGTCGTGGTCGAGGACTCCTCCCGGGGAGGCGTGGACGAGCTGCCCGTCTCGGCCGAGGTCCTCGACCGGCTCGAGGACGTGCCCGCCGACGGACGGGTGCGGGAGGTGGACCTGCCCGGGCTCGGCACCTACCGGGTCATCGCCGCCGGCGACGGCAGCACCAGGGCCGTGGCCGGCCTCCCGACCGACGAGGTCGACGAGACACTCGCCTGGCTGGTGACCATCGTCGTCGTCGTCGGGGCGGGAGCGGTGGCAGCCGCCGGCGCCGCGGGCACGGTCGTCGTACGCCGTCAGCTGGCGCCGCTGCGCGAGGTGGCCGCGACCGCGCACCGGGTCGCGGAGCTGCCGCTGGCCTCCGGCGAGATCGAGATGGCCGAGCGGGTGCCGCAGCGGCTGACCGACGAGCGCACCGAGGTGGGGCAGGTCGGCTCGGCGCTCAACGCGATGCTCGACCACGTCGAGGACTCCCTCGGCCAGCGCCACCTCAGCGAGCAGCGGGTGCGGCAGTTCGTCGCCGACGCCTCGCACGAGCTGCGTACGCCGCTGGCCACGATCGCGGGCTACACCGAGCTGGCCCGCCACCGACCCGAGACCAGCGGCACGGCACTCGCCAAGGTGGAGACCGAGTCCGCCCGGATGACTGCCCTGGTCGAGGACCTGCTGCTGCTCGCCCGCCTCGACTCCGGCCGTCCGCTGGAGCGACAGCCGGTCGACCTGTCCCGACTCCTGCTCGAGGCCGTCGACGACGTACGCGTGGTGGACGCGGAGCGGTCCTGGCGGCTCTCCCTGCCCGACGAGCCCATCACCGTCACCGGCGACGCGGCCCGGCTGCACCAGGTCGTCAGCAACCTGCTGGCCAACGCCCGCACGCACACGCCTCCGGGCAGCACCGTGACCGTCACCGCGACCGGCCACGGCTTCACCGTCCACGACGACGGCCCGGGCTTCCCTCCGGAGCTGGCGCCGCACGCGTTCGAGCGCTTCACCCGCGGCGACGCCGCCCGCACCCGCGGCGACGCCGCCCGCACCCGCGGCGGCGCGGGCCTCGGCCTGTCGCTCGTGGAGGCGATCGTCGGCGCGCACGGCGGGGCGGTGACGCTCGAGAGCCGGCCCGGTGACACGACGATCGCCGTCGCCCTGCCCCCCGCTCCTGCGTAAACGCCGGTTACGGTGCTGGCATGAGCCTGACCACCCTCACCGACAAGGTCGTCGTCATCACGGGTGCGGGGTCCGGCATCGGCCGCGCCCTCGCCATCCGCAGCGCGCGGGCCGGCGCCCTCCTCGCGCTCTCCGACCGGGACGCCGACGGCCTCGCCGAGACCGTTGGACTGGCGGAGCGGGCGGGCGCCACGACGGTCCGCCACGACGTCGTCGACGTCTCGGACCGCGCGGCGGTCGCGACCTGGGCCGCCGGCGTCGTCGAGGAGCTCGGCCGGGTGAACCTGGTGATCAACAACGCCGGCGTGAGCGCCACCGGGGACTTCACCGACCTGACCTACGACGACATGGACTGGATCGTCGGGATCAACTTCTGGGGCGTGGTCCACGGATCCAAGGAGTTCCTGCCCCACCTCATCGCGTCGGGCGACGGCGCCCTGGTCAACATCTCCTCGCTCTTCGGCCTCGTCTCCGTGCCCGGGCAGTCGGCCTACAACGCCACCAAGTACGCCGTCCGCGGGCTGACCGAGGCGATCCGCGGCGAGATGCTCGTGGCCGGGCACCCCGTCACGGTCACGTGCGTCCACCCCGGCGGCGTCCGCACCGGCATCAGCCGCCACGGGCGCAAGGCCGCCGGACTCGACGCCGCTCGCATCGACAAGCTCTTCGACACCAAGCTCGCCAGGATGTCGCCCGACCGGGCCGCGGAGATCATCCTCGACGGCGCGCTCGCCGGGAAGCCGCGCGTCCTCGTCGGCCTCGACGCCCACGTCATCCACCAGCTCGGCCGCATCCTGGGCGCGCGCTACCAGGACGTCGTCGCCCGCTGGACCGCCCGCATGCCCCTCCGCTGACCTAGGTTGGGCGGGTGAGCACGCACGATCCCGGGACCCCGATCCGTTGCGAGATGACCAAGTGGGGCGACCGGCCGCACTGGCGGTTCGACGGCGTGTTCCTCGGTGCTGACGAGCACGGCGAGTGGCTCGGCTTCCCGGCGGGCACGCACAACCAGCGACCCGGGCACCAGTTCCACTCCGCCGTCGCGGCGGTGACGCTCGTCCAGCCCGACCGCTGGCACCTCCCGACCTTCCAGGCCCCCGGCATCTGGTGCGACCTCTACATCGACGTCACCAGCCCGGCGACCTGGGACGGCCACGTCCTCCGGGCGGTCGACCTCGACCTCGACGTGATCCGCCTGCCCGACCCGCTGCCGACCGTCGAGTCCGCGCCGTGGGACGTCCACCCGGTCGGCCCGGGCGAGGTCTTCGTCGACGACGAGGACGAGTTCGCCGAGCACCAGGTGGTCTACGGCTACCCCGCCGACGTGGTCGCGAGCGCGCAGGCCAGCTGCGACGAGCTCGTCGCGGCCGTGCGGGCCGGCCTGCCGCCGTACGACGGTGCGCACGAGAAGTGGCTCACCCGTCTGACGTCCGCCTGAGCGCCCGCCGCTCGGCGCGGGTCATCGCCCGGAACGGGCCGACGAGCCGCGGCCCGGCCAGCCGGCTCTCCAGCTTGCGCGCCTCCCGCTTGAGCGGCTGGGCGACGTACTCCCCGAGGATCACGCCGGAGGCCAGCGCGATCGCGACCGAGATCGCCGTCATCAGCGCGAGGATGCCCTGGGAGACGAAGGCGCCGCCCTCGGCGAGGAACGCCAGGCCGCGGTAGATCGACAGGCCGGGCAGGAACGGGACGATCGCCGGCACCGCCACGACGAGCGGAGGCACCCGCACGCGCCCGGCGACGGCGTAGGCGACGAGGCCGATGAAGAACGCCGCCCCGCCCGCGGCGGTCGCCCGCCCGAAGCCGGCCACCGAGATGCCCTGGGAGATCAGCGCCGCGACGGCGGTGATGAGCGCGATCGGCACCACGGCACGCCGCGGGGCGTACGACGCCACGCTGAAGGCGGCCGCCGACACCGCGGCCCCGGCGAGCACCGCCGGCAGGTCGGAGATGCCCAGCGCGCCGGGCACCAGCTGGCCGAGCTCCAGGCCGACGCCCCCGGCGACCGAGATGCCGAGCGCGACGCCCGCGATGATGCCCGCGGTGGCCATCATCGCCTCGATGAGCCGGGCGCTGGAGGTCAGGTAGAAGCCGGTGAGCGCGTCCTGCACGGCGCCCATCAGGCCGATCCCGGCGAGCAGCATGATGATGTTGGCAGTGACGACGAGCGACGGGTCCACCTCGATCGGGGTGGCCGCCACCGCCGCGGCCAGCAGCGTGGCGATCGCCCCGCCCGCGACCTGGAGGTAGAAGAACGGCAGCCGTCGGCGCGCCAGCACGATCTGCACCCGGTCGATGAGGGCGGCCGCGACCGCCGCGACGACCGAGACGACCGGCCCGCCGCCGAGGAAGACGCCGACGGCTGCGGCCATCACCATCCACGCGACGGTGACCCCCCAGCGCGGCAGGGCGTGGCCCAGCGAGACGATCGTCGCCATCCGCGAGCGCGCGAGGTAGAGGTCGGCCTGGTCGGTGAGGATGTCGCGCACCAGGTGGTCCACCGCGGTGAGGTCCTCGTAGTCGATGTCGCGCTGCTGGACGTGACGCAGCATCAGGGTGGGTACGTCGTCGGGCGAGCGCTGGTGGCTCATCGAGAGGGCCGTGAAGGTCACGTCGATCTCGGCCGAGCGCAGCCCGAGGTGGTCGGCGACCGACCGCATCGTCGCGGTCACGTCCGCGGCCCCGGCGCCCGAGGACAGCAGCATCTCCCCGATGCGCAGGCAGAGGTCCATCGTCAGGTGGATCTCGCGCGCCCGCTCGGCCTCGAGCTGGGCCTCCAGCTCGGCCTGCGGATCGTCGTCGTCCGGGGTGCGTGATCGTCCGTCCAGCTGGTCCACCCGGCCATGGTGGCAAAGGCCGGATCCCACCCGGCACAGGGGTGAGCCCGCGCCGCGGGGGCGTCCCTAGACTCGAGGCATGCGCATCGACTTCCACGCGTCGCCGGAGCCGACGCTCGGGGTGGAGTGGGAGTTCGCGCTCGTCGACCGGACCAGCCGCGACCTCGTCAGCGTCGCCTCCGAGGTGCACGAGCTCGCCGGCGGTCGGCTCGACCGGCCCGAGCGGCTGCACAAGGAGCTGCTGCGCAACACCGTCGAGGTGGTCACCGGCATCTGCGACACCGTCGACGAGGCCGTCGCCGACCTGCGCGACACCCTGGCCGTCGTCCGTCCCGCGGCCGCCGAGCTCGGGGTCGACCTCCTCGGCGCCGGGTCGCACCCCTTCGCCGACTGGTCCCACCAGCAGCTCACCGAGGGCCACCGCTACGCCGAGCTCATCAACCGCACGCAGTGGTGGGGCCGGCAGATGCTGATCTGGGGCGTCCACGTGCACGTGGGGATGCCCGAGCGCGACCGGGTGATGCCGGTGCTGGCGTCGATGCTGACGACGTACCCCCACCTCCTCGCGCTGTCGGCCAGCTCCCCCATCTGGGCCGGCCAGGACACCGGATACGCGTCCAACCGGGCGCTGATGTTCCAGCAGCTCCCGACGGCCGGGCTTCCCTTCGCGTTCGACACGTGGGCCGAGTTCGAGAAGTGCATCGCCGACCAGACCACGACCGGGATCATCGACTCGATGTCCGACGTGCGCTGGGACGTGCGCCCCGCTCCGCACCTGGGCACCCTCGAGCACCGGGTGTGCGACGGCATGTCGGACCTCGGCGAGCTCGGCGCCCTCACCGCGCTCGTCCACTGCCTCGTCGTCGACCTCGACACCCGGCTCGCCGCGGGCGAGCAGCTGCCGACCCTGCCGCCGTGGCAGGTGCAGGAGAACAAGTGGCGCGCCGCCCGCTACGGCCTCGACGCGATCGTCATCCTCGACGACAGAAACCGCGAGCGGCTGGTCACCGAGGACCTCGACGACCTCCTCGAGCACCTCACCCCCGTGGCCAAGCGGCTCGGCTGCGAGGCCGAGCTGCGCACCGTCGCCGACATCCCCGTCCGCGGCGCGTCCTACCAGCGCCAGCGGGCCGTCGCCCGCGAGTCCGGCGGCGACCTCGTCGCGGTCGTCGACGCCCTCGTCGACGAGCTGGCCCACTCGCTGGAGTCCTGAGCTTCTTTCCGGGAGCGGGCCCGTCGCCCGCCCTTGTGGCGCTCGCCGGGGGACGAGAGGATGCCCGGACCTCCCGCCTCGCTCGGCGCCGAGGCCGAGACGGAGGAGCAGCCAGTGGTGGACCCGATCGACCCGACCGCGACCGGCTTCCTCCTCGCCGAGAACCGCAACATGCCGATGCACGTCGGCGGGCTCCAGCTCTTCGAGAAGCCCGAGGGCGCGGGCCGCGGCTACGTCCGCGAGATGTACGAGCAGATGCGCGGCGTCGAGCAGGTGGCGCCGCTGTTCCTCAAGCACCCGCACCGCTCCGCGCGTACGGCGGGGCAGCTGGTGTGGGTGCCCGACGAGCAGTTCGACATCGAGCACCACGTCCGCCACAGCGCGCTGCCCAAGCCCGGGCGCATCCGCGAGCTGCTGGAGCTCTGCTCGCGGCTGCACAGCACCCGCCTGGCCTGGGAGCGCCCGCTGTGGGAGGCCCACGTCATCGAGGGCCTGCGCGACGGTCGCGTGGCGATGTACACCAAGACCCACCACGCCCTCGTCGACGGCGTCTCGGCGATGCGCCTGCTGGCGAGCGTGCTGTCCACCGACCCCGACGAGCGTGACATGCCCGCTCCCTGGGCGATGCGCCCGCGTCCGCCGCGCGACGAGCCCGCGCCCACCGGGGACGCGTCACTGTCCGACGTCACCTCCGCCACCCTGCGTACGGCGCTCGCGATCGCGTCGGAGGCCGCCGGCATGCCCGGCGCGCTGGTCCGCACCCTCAACAAGAGCGTGCGCAACGAGACCTCCGCGGTCTCGCTCTACGCCCCCCGCACGATGCTCAACCAGAACATCACCGGCTCGCGCCGCTTCGCCGCCCAGGACTGGCCGGTCGAGCGGCTGCGGGCGGTCGGCAAGGCGAGCGGCACCACCATCAACGACGTGGTGCTGGCGATGGTCAGCGGCGCCATGCGGACCTACCTGCTCGACCTCGACGCACTGCCCGAGACGACCCTGATCTCGATGGTGCCGGTCGGGCTCAACGCCAAGCAGTCGCAGCTCGCCTCGGCCGACGGCGGCAACGCGGTCGGCGCGGTGATGGTGCAGCTCGGCACCCACCTGCCCGACCCGGCCGACCGGCTCGAGGCGATCCACCGCTCGATGAAGGACGGCAAGGACAGCCTCTCGGTGATGACGCCGACGCAGATCCTGGCGATGAGCGCGCTCGGGCAGGCGCCCGCCATCCTCGGCCCGTTCCTGCGGATGCAGGGCATCGTCCGCCCGCCCTACAACCTCATCGTCAGCAACGTCCCCGGCCCCCGCACCACCCACTACTGGAACGGCGCGAAGCTCACCGGCACCTACCCGCTCTCCATCCCGATCAACGGGATGGCGCTCAACATCACCTGCACCTCCTACGACGGCAAGATGTGCTTCGGCCTCACCGGCTGCCGTCGCACCGTCCCCCACCTGCAGGTCCTGCTGCAGTACCTCGACGAGGAGCTGATCGCCCTCGAGCGCGCCGCCGGCGCCTAGGCTGTCGCGCGTGCCCGACGAGCCCGTGTGGAACACCCTCCATGTCGGTGACAACCTGGACGTCCTGCCGACGCTCTCGCCGGGGTCGGTCGACGTCGTCTACACCGACCCGCCCTACAACACCGGCAACGACTTCGCCTACGCCGACCGCTTCCGCGACGGGTCGCACGCCGACCCCTACGCCGGGCGGCACGGCGCGTGGACCGCGATGATGCGCCCCCGGCTCGCGGCCGTCCGCGATGTCCTCGCCCCGCACGGGGCCGTCTTCGTCAGCATCGACGACAACGAGGTCGCCCACCTGAGGCTGCTGATGGACCAGGTCTTCGGCGAGGCCAACTTCATGGCGCAGGTCGTGGTCAACCTCAACCCCAAGGGCCGCCAGCTCGGCCGCGGGTTCGCGACCAGCCACGAGTACGTCCTGGCGTACGCGCGCCACCTCCCGGACTGCCTGGTCGACGGGTCGACGACCGAGGCCGTCGACGAGGCGGACTTCCCGCTGACCACCCCCGACGGACGCCGGTTCCGCTACCTCCCGCTGCGCAACACCAACAAGAAGTTCAACCCCGTCAGCACGCCGACGCTCCACTACCCGCTCCACGGCGACCCGGTGACAGGCCGGGTCTCGATCACCGAGTTCGACGGCAGCACCGCCCTCACGCCCGTCTTCGGCGACGGGCGTCCGGCGGTGTGGCGGTGGTCGCGGCCGCGGGTCGAGGAGCGACCCGACGACCTCGAGTGCCGGGTGATCCGCGGCCGCAGCGGGGAGCGCGCCGACATCTTCCAGCGCGACTGGCTGCACCGCGAGGGCGGGCGCCGCAAGAAGCTGCGCACCATCTGGCTGGCCGAGGAGATCGGCTCCACCGACACCGCGGTCGCCGAGCTCAAGGCGCTCGTCGGCCACGTCTTCGAGTCGCCCAAGCCGACCGGCCTCGTCCGCCGGATCCTGTCCACGCTGCCCGCCGACGCGGTCGTGCTCGACCCGTTCGCCGGCAGCGGCACCACCGGTCACGCCGTCGCGCTCGCCAACGCCGCCGACGGCGGCACCCGCCGCTGCATCAGCATCAACTCCGCCGAGCCGACCCGCGAGGCCTCCAACGCCCGGCTCGCGGGCCTGGCCACGGTCGCCGACATCACCCACGCCCGCCTCGCAGCGGTGAGCGCGAGCGTCGGCGGGGGCCTGGAGGTCCAGTATCCGCCGCCCGCCGAGACGGGATCGGGGAACGACAGCTCGCCCTGAGCGAGCCGGGACTCCCCGTTGGTCGACCGGACGCCCGTGCTCGGGGTTCCCGGAATCGCTCATCCCAATTTTCCCACCAGCCCCACGACGTCCTTTACTGTGGAGCGCGTGTCTTCCTCCACGCGTCGTACCCAGCCCTCCGCACGCCGCCCGGTGCCCGCTCGCGGGCGGGCGCTGACGCTCGCCACCGCGGGCGTGCTGGTCGCGGGCCTCGCGCTCAACGTGGGCGTCGCTCCCTCGGTCGCCGACGACGGCGAGCGCGGCGGTGACGTGCAGGGCCGCGGGCTGAGCCACGGCGCGGACAGCGGCTACCGCGGTCGCAACCAGACCTCCGACGGCAAGCCCGGTCTCGTGGTCGGCCCTCCGATCAACGCGCGCGGTCGCGCGGTGCGGGTGCTCAACGACGTCAGCTACGAGATCGCGCCCGGCGTCGTGCTGCGCGAGTGGGACCAGGTCGACGGCCGCCAGCCCATCGGGCAGGTCCGGATGAACCTCGTGACCGTCAGCCTCGACGCCCCCAACATCTCCTTCGAGGAGTTCTCCCCCACCTACGTCACCAGCCGCAAGAAGGTCAGCCAGCTCGGCGGGTGGAACGACGCGCTGACCGCCGTCAACGGCGACTTCTTCGACATCGGCAGCACCGACGCCCCGCTCGGCGTGACGGTCAACCGCGAGGAAGGCGTCCTCACCGGGTCGCGCGAGGGCTGGATCCCGGGCGTCAACTCGTCCCTGTGGTTCGACGACTCCGGTCCGCACGTCAGTCCGCTGGCCCTCGAGTGGACGATCCGCCAGCGCCGGGCGTGGACCGTCAGCGGGGTCAACCACCCGATCGTCCCGTCGGGCCAGATCGGCGTCTTCACCTCCGACTGGCACCGCACCGAGGGCTACAAGGTGACGGCCGGCAAGAAGCGCGCGCGCGAGGTCATCCTCCACAAGAACCGGGTCGTCTCCAACCGGCCCAAGCTCTCCGACGGTCGCAAGATCAAGAAGAAGGAGCGGGTGCTCATCGGCACCGGCCCCGCCGCCGCGAAGCTCAAGAACCTCAAGCGCGGCAAGAAGCTCACGATCTCCCAGCGCATGGCGGGCGGCAAGCCGACGGTCGCGATCAGCGGCGACCGCCCGCTGCTCGTCAACGGTCTCCGCACCGTCGTCAACAACACCATCGCCCACCCGCGCACGGCGGTCGGCATCGACGCCGACGGTCGCAAGCTGCTCATCCTCGTCGTCGACGGGCGCTCGGCGGCCAGCCGCGGCTACACGATGGTCGAGCTCGCCGACATCATGACCAACCTCGGCGCGGAGAACGCCATCAACCTCGACGGCGGCGGCTCCTCGGCGATGTACACCCGCACCGGCACCGGCGGCTTCGGCATCGTCAACGAGCCGTCCGACGGCAGCGAGCGTCTGGTGCCCAACTCGTTCGGCGTGGTCTACCACGGCGCGCTTCCGCCGGTGGTGCCGATCCTGCCGCCCGCCCCGACGCCCACGCCTACCCCGACGCCGACTCCCGCGCCGACGCCGACCCCCTGACGGAAGCGACCGCTCAGGCGTCGGGCGCCGCGAACACCACGACGTAGGTGACCGGCGCGAAGCACTGCACCGTGTTCTTCGGCAGCGCCGGGACGACCTGGAAGCCGGCCTCGCCGGCGTCGACGGCCACGCTCCTCGGCGGCTCGCAGCCGGTGGACACGACGGCGCCGTAGGGCGTCGCGCCGGGCGAGGTCACCTCGTCCACCGCGGTCGTGACCAGCTCGGGCAGGCCCGCCCCGAGCCCGACCACGAAGTCGGCCACGGCCTGCTCGGTGTCGAGGGCCATGGCCATCGTCGACGGCGACCCGCCGCCCTCGGTCGCCTGGACGAGGACCGCCTCGGTGACGCCGGCGGACCCGGTCGTCCGGATCGGCGCGGAGTCGGGCGGGGTCGACGTGGACGGGGTCTTCGTCGGCGACTCGGCGGGGGTCTCGCTGGGCGTCTCGCTGGAGGTCTCGGACGGGCTGGGCGTGCTCGTCGTGGCCGCCGGGTCGGTCGCCGTCCCGGCGTCGTCGTCCCCGCAGGCCGCGAGCCCGCCCGCCAGGGCGAGTGCGGCGAGGACGGCGGAGGCGGACCGGGTGCGTGCGCCCGAGCGGCGCGATGAGGTGCTCAAGGAGGTGGGCATGGAGGTGGGCATGGTGCTTCGACGATAACGACGCGCGTCCGGCTCCCCCGGAAGGCTCGCACGCGGGGCGTCGCATCGACTCCGTGCCGACGGTGCTGGCAGGCTGGCGCCATGAGTGGCCCCGAGAACCCGCCCGAGCCGGTCCGCGAGGCCGTTCGCGCGTACGCCGCCCGGCAGCCGCAGCTCGTCGCGGCCACCGCCGCGTGGGTGACCCTGGTCCGCACCCTGCTCGACGACGCGGGCATCGACTACCTCAGCGTCACGGGGCGCACCAAGAGCGTCGCGTCGTTCTCGGCCAAGGCCAACCGCACACAGGACGGCCGCCCGTTGTACGCCGACCCGCTGCAGGAGGTGACCGACCAGATCGGCGTCCGGGTGATCACCTACGTCCACAGCGACGTGGCCGCCGTCGCCGAGCTGCTCGACGAGGAGCTCGCCATCCTCGACGACCGCGACCTCGGTGAGGAGACCGCCCGGGCCGGCCGGTTCGGCTACGCCAGCCGCCACCTGCTCGTACGCACCGACGCCGAGGACGACCAGCACCCCGAGCTCGTCGACGAGCGGGCCAGCATCCAGGTGCGCACGGTGCTCCAGCACGCGTGGGCGGAGTTCGAGCACGACATCCGCTACAAGGGCAACGTCCCCGAGGACGCCGCCGCCGACCTCGACCGCCGCTTCACCCTCGCCGCGGGGCTGATCGAGCTCGCCGACCGCGAGTTCGCCACGATCCGCGAGCGCATCCAGGCGGCCGCTCCCGGGAGCTCCGTCGAGGCCGACGCCGACCACATCGTCGGTCAGGAGCTGGCCACCTTCCTGGCCGGCCACTACAGCGACGCCGGCTGGTCGCACACCGACCACTACGACTGGATCGCCGGGCTGCTCACCCAGCTCGGCATCGACAGCGTCGACGACCTGGCCGACCTGCTCACCTCCGTGGACGCCGACGCGGTGATCCGGCGGATGGGCTACCGCTACCCCGCCGGCGCCGTACGCCGCCTCGACGACGCGCTGCTGGCGATCTTCGGCGAGCAGTACGTCACCCTCGAGGGCAACAGCCACCGGGTCCCGCTGCTGCGCGCGCGTCTGGAGAAGCTCAGCACGCCCGAGGGCTGACGCGCGGCCGGGGCCCGCTGGCGCCGCGCCCCTAGGGTTGGGCCCATGCGCCGGCTGTCGTGGACCACCCTCACTCCCCTGCTGGCCGCGGTGGCACTGGCGATCGCCTGGCCCCTGCACCCCGACAGCGCCCCGGTGCTCGGGGCCCTGTCCGTCCTGCTGGTCGGGGTCGTGCTCGCGGCCGTGCACCACGCCGAGGTCGTCGCCCACCGTGTCGGAGAGCCCTACGGGTCGCTGGTGCTGGCGGTCGCGGTGACGATCATCGAGGTGGGGCTCATCGTCACGCTGATGGTCACCACCGACAAGGACACCGCCGGGCTGGCCCGCGACACCGTCTTCGCAGCGGTGATGATCACCCTCAACGGCATCGTCGGGATATCGCTGCTCGTCGGCGCGCTCAAGCACCACCTTGCGGTCTTCAACCCCGAGGGCACCGGCGCGGCGCTGGCCACCGTCATCGCGCTCGCCGTGCTGTGCCTGGTCGTCCCCTCGGTCACGACGTCCGAGCCCGGCCCGGAGTTCACCGGCGCCCAGCTGGCGTTCGCCGCGATCGCGTCGCTCGCGCTCTACGGGATGTTCGTGTTCACCCAGGCCATCCGGCACCGCGACTTCTTCCTGCCGGTCACGCAGGACGCCCACTCGCCCCTCGTGACGTCGAAGGCGGCCGAGCACGCAGCCGCAGAGCGCGCCGCCGCCGACGCCGGCTCGTTCGAGCACGACCCCGTGGACCTCGACCACGACGGGCACGCGGACCCGCCCACCGACCGGGCCGCCGTGGCCAGCCTCGGCCTGCTCGTCGTCTCCCTGGTCGCCGTCGTCGGCCTGGCCAAGATCGAGTCCCCGGCCATCGAGTCAGGCGTGGCGGCGCTCGGCTTCCCGCCCGCGGTCGTCGGCGTCGTCATCGCGCTGCTCGTGCTCGCCCCGGAGACGATCGCCGCCGTCCGGGCCGCGACCCTCAACCGCGTCCAGGTCAGCCTCAACCTCGCGCTCGGCTCGGCGATGGCGTCCATCGGCCTCACCATCCCCGCCATCGCGATCGCCAGCATCTGGCTCGACGGTCCGCTCGAGCTCGGGCTCAACCAGCTCCAGACCGTGCTGCTGCTCCTCACCGCGGCCGTCGCGATCCTCACCGTCGTACCCGGCCGGGCGAAGCCGCTGCAGGGAGGCGTGCACCTCGTGCTGCTGGCGGCGTTCCTGTTCCTCACGATCGCGCCCTGACGACCCCGCCCGGCGACACGCCGGTGACACGCCGCCGGACGCACACGAGCGGTGGCCCACCCACACCCCGGAGCGCCGGAACGTGGGTGGACCACCGCTCGGGCGGAGGTCGGGCGATCAGCCGAAGTAGGTCGCGTAGATCTCGTCGTAGGTGCCGTCCTCGCGGAGGTCCGCGAGCGTGCTGTTGATGGAGCGCAGGAGCGGGATGTTGCCGTCCTTCTTCACCGCCATGCCGTACTGCTCACCGGTGTCGAACTCCCGCGACAGCTTGAGCTTGCGGTTGTCGGAGACGAACTGGCCCGACACCGTGTTGTCGAGCATCGCCGCGTCGAGCTCGCCCGCCGCCAGCGCGGCCTGCAGGCCCGCCGCGTCGTCGTACGCCACGACCTGCGTGGACTCCGGGGCGAAGTCGCTCAGGTAGGTCTCGCCGGTGGTGTCCTTCTGCACGCCGACCCGCTTGCCCGCGAGCTCCGGGAGCTGGTCGAGGCCCGAGCCGCGCGGCGTGATGAGCGCCTGCTTGGCGTCGAAGTAGGGGCTGGAGAAGTCGAGGACACGGGCCCGCTCGCCGGTGATCGTCATCGCCGAGATGGCGACGTCGCACACGTCGTTGTTGAGCGAGTTGCCCGAGGTGATGTCGTCGAACGACACGTCGATCACGTCGAGGTCTGCGTCCAGGCTGTCGGCGACCTTGCGCACCAGGTCGATGTCGAAGCCGGTGGGCTTGCCGCCCTCCTCGTACTCGAACGGCGCGTAGGGCATGTCGGTGCAGACGGTGAGCGCGCCGCTGAAGACCAGCGACACCTCGCTCAGCGCGTCGGCCTCGTCGGCGCTGGCGCTGCCGCCGCAGGCGCTCAGCGTGGCCATGAGGGCCGCGGAGGACAGGGCGGCGAGCGCGGTGCGGGCCGGGCCCGGTCGTCGGGCCGGCCGTCGGACGGTGCGGGTCATGGCGTCAGTTCGCATTCACGGTGAGCGACTCGCGCAGTCGCATGAGGGCGTATTCGGTGATCTTCACGAGCGCACCCTTGGCCTGCTCGCGGTCGCGGGCGTCGAGGCTGATGATCGGTACGTCGGCGGGCAGGGCCAGCGCGGCGGCGATCTCCTCGGCGGGGTAGCGCGGGACGCCGTCGAACTCGTTGACGGCGACGATGAACGGGATCCCCTTGGACTCGAAGTAGTCCAGCGGCGAGAACGACTCGTCGAGGCGCGCCACGTCGACCAGCACGATGGCGCCGATGGCGCCCCGGCACAGGTCGTCCCACATGAACCAGAACCGGCGCTGCCCGGGCGTGCCGAAGAGGTAGAGCACGAGGTCCTCGGCCAGCGTCAGGCGGCCGAAGTCCATCGCCACGGTCGTGGTGGCCTTGGTGGGCACGGCAGCGAGATCGTCGACGCCCTCGGACTCGTTGGTGACGAGTGCCTCGGTGCGCAGCGGGTCGATCTCCGACACGGCGCCGACGAGCGTCGACTTGCCGACGCCGAAGCCGCCTGCGATGACGATCTTCGTCGACGCGGCCGCGCGCTGTGCCTTAGTAGTTTCGAAGTCCACGGAGGGTCCTTTCGATGAGCTCGAGCCGCTCATCTGTCGACGTGCTGTCGGTGATGGTGGCCTGGATGCGGACCAGGCCCTGCTCGATCAGGTCACCCAGCAGCACCCGGGTCACGCCGATCGGCATCTTGGTGAGGGCCGACACCTCGGCCACGGAACGCCTGTCGCAGACCTCGAGAACCTGCGCAGCAGAAGGAGAGAGCACGGGTGCTTCCGCACCCGCCTGGAGGCGGAGCGTGGCCTCCATGGCCAGCTCGACCTTCGCGGCCGTCCGACCTGCGGTCAGGGTGTAGGACCGGATCAGTCGCGGGCGGTAGCCCTCGTCCTCCGGCTCGGGTGGCGGCGTCACGGCACGAGTCCGGCTCAGCCGCCCGTACCGACGCGGGCCTGGGCCTCGACGGTACGTCCCACGCGGTCCACCAGCAGGGCCATCTCGTAGCCCACCTGGCCGATGTCGGCCTCCTCGGTCGTGAGCACGGTGAGGTTGGAGCCGTCACCGACGCTCATGAGCATCAGGAAGCCCATCTCCATCTCGACGATGGTCTGCATCACCGAGCCGCCCTCGAAGAGGCGGGCGGCGCCGACCGCGAGGCTGGCCAGACCGGAGGAGACGGCCGCGACCTGCTCGGCGCGCTCGCCCGGGATGCTGGTGCTCGAGGCCATGAGGAGGCCGTCGGCGGACACGAGGATCGCGTGCGCCGCGTCGGGTACGTCGTCGACGAAGCGCGACATCACCCAGTCGAGGTCTCGGTCGTCGCCGGCCGTGCTGGCGACGGGGGCGGCGGAGGTGTCGTGAATCATGAGGGGCCTGCTTCCGTGTGCTGGGTGGAACTCTGGGCTGCTCGTCGACCGCGGGAGACCCCCGCGGTGTGAGCCTGGAGACGGCGGCGGATCGCGTCGGGGTCGCGCGTCTTGGCTGCCGTGGGCGGGGTCACGCTACCGGGGACGAGGCGCTCACCGGGGGCACGTCGCGGGAGTCCGACCGGCGTGGACTCGACGACCGGCGCCGGCTCGGTGACGTGCTCGGCGATCTCCCAGCCGCGGTCCACCTCGGTCTCGTGCCACTCGCCCTTGCCCTCGCCTGCGAGCCACCCGGAGCGCATCGACTTGAAGATCGGCGACTCGCCACCGGCGCGGGCCGGCTCGGCGCCGTGGGACAGGCCGTTGCTCCCGTGACCGTTGCTCCCGTGGCCGTTGGAGCCGTGCCCGTTCGTCCCGTGGCCGTTGGTGCCGTGGCCGTTGGTGCCGGGGAGGCCGCGGCCGTCGGTGAGCAGCGCGGCGGCGTCGTACGACGGCACCGGCTCGAGCTCGGGCTCGGGGCGCTCCTCGGGCTGGGACTCGGGCTCGGTCACGGGGTCGGCCGCTACCTCGCTGACCGGCTCCGGTTGGCTGACCGGCTGGGCCGGGGTACCGAGACCCAGCGGGTCGGCAGCGTCGACCTGGACCTCGTCGACGCGCGCCGCCGGCTCGGACTCAGCGACCGGCTCGGGCTCCGCCACCGGCTCGACCTCCGCGACCGGCTCCGGCTCCACCTGGGCGGCGGGCTCGGTCTGCTCGGGGGCGGTCGGCTCGTCGAAGGCGTCGGCAGGCAGCGGGTCGGACAGGGGGTCGGACAGCGGGTCGGACGCCCGGGAGGGCTGCTCGGCGGGCTGCTCGGTCTTCTCCGCCGGCTCCTCGGCCACGGGCTCGGTGGCCACCTCGGCGCTCCGCGCCTCCTGCTCGGCCTGGGCGCGCTGGCGCGAGGCAAGGGCGGTGATCGGGACCACGCGAGCGACCTTCTCGGCACGCTCGCTCGCGGCGCCCTCGACGCCACCGGCGTCGGCGGCGGGCGCAGCGGTGTCGGCACGCTTGCCGAAGAGCGGACCGGTCGCGCCGGAGGTCTCCGGCGGCAGGAAGGCCTCGGCCCCCGTCTTGGGCATGTTGGCCCCCGGGTCGCGGCGCGGCAGGAGGCTGCCGAGCGGCGGACGGTCCGGGGTCGGCTCCGACGACGAGGAGGCGGTGGCCGCGGGTGCGGCGGCCGGGGCGGCGGGGGTCACGGCCGTGGCGGCAGCGTCCGTCGTACCGGACGTGGCAGGCACAGGCTCCAGCTCGGCGTCCGCCTTGGCGGCCTTCGCCCGTGCCTTCGCCTCGGAGGCGGCGGCGCGCTCGGCGGCCTTGGCCTCGGCCTTCTCGGCGCGGGCGCGGTTGCGGGCCTCTCGCTTCGACAGGACCGGCTCGGCTGCGGCGCCAGCGCTCGCGCCGACCAGCTCGGCGGAGTCGGCGGCGGACGCGCTCGACGTCGTGGACTCGGCGGGGGCGGCAGGCGCACCGGACTGGGTGACGTCGGGCAGCACGGACGGCGGGAGCAGCACGGTTGCCGTCATGCCGCCACCCGGGTTGCGGGCCAGGTGGGCCTCGATGTCGTGGCGCTCGGCCAGGCGGGACACCACGAACAGGCCCATGCGCCGGGCGGTGTCGGGCGTGGCCTCGGCGCCGTGCTGGAGGTCGGCGTTGAGCTGCTCGAGCTCGGCCGGCGGCACGCCCAGGCCCGCGTCGGTGATCGTGATCGTCACGCCCTCGGGGCCCTGCTTGGCGGCCAGGCGCACCGGCTCGGCGGGCGGCGAGAAGCTGAGCGCGTTGTCGACGAGCTCGGTGAGCAGGTGGACGACGTCGGGCGCGGCCTCGTCACCGACACGGGTATTGAGGTTGGAGAGGATCTGCACGCGCTGGTAGTCCTGCACACCGGACGTCGCGGCCTGGAGGGCCTCACCGACGGTCAGGCTGAACTGGCCGGCGGCACGGTTCGGCGCATCGGCCAGGATCAGCAGCGAGTCGGCCGTACGACGCATGCGCGAGGCGAGGTGGTCGAGGCGGAACAGCGACTCGAGGCGCTTGGGGTCCTCCTCGTCGTGCTCGAGGCGCTCGATCTGCGCGAGCTGCTGGTTGACCAGCGAGGTCGAGCGGCGCGAGAGCGTCACGAACATCGCGTTGACGGTCTGGCGGAGCTGGGCCTCGCCGGACGCGAGGTGGATGGCCTGGCGGTGGAGGTCGTCGACCGCTCGCGCGACCTGGCCGATCTCCTCGTTGGTGTGGACGTCGATCGTCTTGATCGGCTCCGGCTCCTGACCGGCCCGGATCCGGGCGACGGCGTCGGGCAGGCGGTGCCGGGCGACGGCGAGGGCGCCGTCGCGGACCTTGCCGATCGGCCCGAGGAGGCTGCGAGCGATGAAGAAGGCGAGAGCGATCGCCGCGGCGAGCGCGAGGAGCGTGAGCACCGCGCCGACGAGGGCGTTGCGCTGGGCGGCACCGGCCGCCTCGTCGAGCGTCTCGGTCACACCGGTGACGAGCGTCTGGGTGATCTCGTCGTACGGGGCGTAGGCGTCGCGTCCGTCGAGGTCGGTGGCGGCGTCGTCGCGGATCTGCCCGGCGTGGCGGGTGTTCTGCTCGCGCAGGAGCGCGGTCTGGTCATCCGCGCCGTCGACGGATCCGGCGAGACGGTCGATGGCCGCGGCCTCGACGCCGAGCTCGGAGAAGAGCTCCTGGGAGCTGGACTGGGACAGCGAGGTCGCGACGAGGCCCTGCTGGAGCGCGAGGGACAGGCGGCCGCTCATCGCCTGGGAGAGCTGCTCGAGGCGCGGCTCGGGGGTCTCCTGGGCGGCGTTGACGCTGGTGATGAGCTGGCTGACGCTCGACTCGAGCTGCCGGACGAGGGCGATCCAGGTCGCCGGGCCGAGCGACTCGGCGCCGTCGCCCCGCATGGCCTGGCTCAGGTCGAGCAGCGCGTTCACGTGGGCGGTCTGCAGCTCGTCGAGCTCTGCGGTGTCGCGCGTCTGGACCAGGGTCTCGGCGTTGCTGGAGATGTCGCTGATGGCGTCGATGAGGTCGCCCTGGCTGGCGGCACTGTCGGACTGCGCCGCCACCATCGCGGCCTCGGAGGCGGTCAGGTAGTCGACCGCGGGCTGGATGATCGTGACCTGCTGGGCGCTCCGGGCAGCCTGCCGGGAGTCGCCGTAGTCGCCGGCCACGCGCAGTCCACCGAGGACGGCCGCGAGCAGCAGCGGGATCGCCAGGGCCAGTGCCATCTTCCGGCCCAGTGGCCAGCCGGCGACCGAGAGACCAGTGCCCTTGCTGGCCCGGGCTGCATCCTGAGTCATGTGTGCCTCGCGTTTGGTGAGCGACTACGTCGAAGTCAGACCGCACCGGTGGGGACCGGCGCAGGCTCAACCTAAGGAGTTCGGCGACATTCCGTGGCGTTTTCACAGAACTCGGGTCAAGGCGGTGTAAAGAGCATCAGGAGGCGCGGAGCCCTCCGTACGACGCGGTCTGGACCGCCTGGAAGACACCGCCCGAGCCCGGGGGCTCCACTGTCGGTCAGGTCAGGCGCGCTCGACCTCGCTCTGGAGCTTGAGGACCGTGGTGCCGTCCTCCTGCTCGATGACGTACGCCGGGTCGTCGTCGCTCCCCTTGCGGGTCACCTTCTCGCCCTTGGTCGTGCGGGAGACCTCGTCGTGGTGGACCTCCTTCACGGTGCCCTCGGCCCACGAGGAGCCCCACTTCCACTTCACGCTCGTGCCGGTGCGGATCGCCATGGGTCCACCGTGCCACCGCGCGCCGGCGCCCGGGCCACCCTCAGGAGCGGACGTGCATCCGCTCGCCCTGGGGGCCGAAGATCGCCAGCACCTCCGCCGGCGTGGGCCCGGGGTTGCCGATCCAGTGCGGCGTACGGGTGTCGAACTCGGCGACCTCGCCGGGCTCGAGGACCAGGTCGCGGGTGCCCAGGACGAGGCGGACCCGGCCGCTGAGGATGTAGAGCCACTCGTAGCCCTCGTGGGTCTGCAGCGTCGGGAGCGGGTCGTCCTCGACCGGCATGACCATCTTGAAGGACTGCAGCCCGCCGGGGCGGCGGGTCAGGGAGATGAAGGTGCGCCCGTGCCGCACGACGGGCTTGGACCGGATCCGCGGGTCACCCGTCTCCGGGGCGTCGACCAGCTCGTCGAGGGCGACGCGGTGGGCCCGGGCCAGGGGCAGCAGCAGCTCGAGGGTGGGCTTGCGCTGGCCCGACTCCAGCCGCGACAGGGTGCTTACCGAGATGCCCGTCTCCTCGGCGAGGTCGGTCAGCGTGGCCTCGCGCTCCAGCCTCAGCTGACGCAGTCGGGGTCCGACCGCGCGCAGCACTCCCTCGTCGTCCATGCCCGCAGTTTGCCACTCCGGCAAGAATGTTTGTCAATCGCGCATCCCTGGTTGCATCCTCGTCCCATGAGCGAGAACGAGACGTACGACGTGGTGGTCATCGGTGGCGGCGTGGCCGGGCTGAGCGGCGCGATGGCGCTGGGCAGGTCGAGACGGAGCGTCCTGGTGGTCGACGCCGGCGAGCCCCGCAACGCCCCCGCCGACCACGCCCACAACTACCTGGGCCGCGAGGGCGCGCCCCCGCTGGAGCTGCTGGCGGACGGCCGCGCCGAGGTGGCGGCGTACGACGTCGAGGTCGTCACCGACCGCGTCGTCGGGCTGTCCGGCGAGGTGGACGGCTTCCTGGTCACGACCGAGGGTGGCCGGAGGTACGGCGCCCGCCGGGTGCTGGTCACCGGCGGCGTGGTCGACGAGCTGCCCGACGTGCCAGGACTGGCCGAGCGGTGGGGCATCGACGTGCTGCACTGCCCCTACTGCCACGGCTGGGAGGTGCGCGACCAGGCGCTCGCGATCCTCGCGACCACGCCGATGGCCGCCCACCAGGGCCTGCTGTTCAGCCAGCTGTCCGACGATGTCGTGATGGTCGTGCACGACGGCGTCGAGCTGCCCGACGAGGAGCTCGAGAAGCTGGGGGCGATCGGCGTCCGGGTCGTGCACGGCACGCCGCAGGAGGTCGTCGCCAAGGACGACGGCGACGCGCTCGTCGGGCTCCGGCTCGCCGACGGGTCGATCCTCGAGCGGCAGGCGATCGTCGTGGCGTCGAGGCCCCACGTGCGCGCCGACTACCTCGGCCCGCTCGGCATCGAGCCGCAGCCCTTTGAGATGGGTGGCGCCGTGCTCGGGTCCGTCATCGCGGTCGAGCCCACCGGCGCCACCTCGGTCCCCGGCGTCTTCGCCGCGGGCAACGCGACCGACATCTCGATGACGTTGATGGCCTCGGCCGCCCACGGCAACCGGGTCGGCGCCTGGATCAACGCCGAGCTCGCCTCCGCCGACGCCGACAGCGCCGTCCGGGCCCGTCGGGACGGGTTCTTCGAGCAGCCCGCGTGGGAGGAGCGCTACTCCGGCGACCGCGTGTGGAGCGGCCGGGTCAACGTCCAGCTCGCCGCGGAGGCGCCGTCACTGACACCCGGCCGCGCCCTCGACATCGGATGCGGTGAGGGCGGTGACGCGATCTGGCTCGCCTCGCAGGGCTGGGAGGTCACGGCCGTCGACTTCGCCGAGGCGGCGCTGGCGCGCACGACCGAGCACGCCCGGGAGGCCGGGGTCGAGGACCGGGTCCACACCCGCCAGGTCGACGTACGCACCTTCGAGCCGACCGGCGAGACGTGGGACCTCGTGACGTCGCACTTCTTCCACCTGCCCGACGGCGGCATGCCCGATGTCGTACGACGACTCGCCGCCGCGGTCGCGCCGGGTGGCACGCTGCTGGTGGTCGGGCACCACCCCGAGGACCTCACCACCGGGTTGCGGCACGGGCACACCTCGTTCATGTTCACCTCCGACGAGCTGGTGCCCGCCGTGCCGCCCGACTTCGTGGTCGAGGTGTCCGAGGCGCGCCCGCGCACGCAGGCGCACCCGGAGACCGGTGAGGAGATCGCCGTGGCCGACGCGGTGCTCCGCGCACGGCGGACCAGCTGAGGCGCCGGTCTCAGGGCAGGCCGAGCCGCGCCAGCACCATCGCGGCGAGCCGGTCGACCGGCAGCGCCGGGTCGACGTCCATCCCGAGCTCGTCGGGCTGGAGCGGCTCGAGGGTGTCGAGCTGCGACTCGAGCAGGCTCGGCGGCATGAAGTGGTCGCGGGCGTTCATCCGGTCGAGGAGCATGTGCTTGTCGCCGGTGCAGTGCACGAAGAACGTGCCCTCGCCGCCGCGCCGCAGCACGTCGCGGTAGGACCGGCGCAGGGCGCTGCACGCGATGAGCGTCGGCTCGCCGCGCGCGTCACGCTCGGCCGTCCACTCCGCCAGCGACTCCAGCCAGCCCCACCGGTCGGCGTCGGTCAGCGGGGTGCCCTCCCTCATCTTCTGGACGTTCTCCGGCGGGTGGAAGTCGTCGCCCTCGGCGAGCTCCCAGCCCAGTCGCTCCTGCACCGCGCGCGCCACGGTCGACTTCCCCGACCCGGAGACTCCCATGAAGACCAGGTGGAGGGGCGTCGCCGTCTCGGCGGTGCTCGTCGTCGGGTCCATTCATCCCACCGCCCAGATGCCGAGGGCGAGCACGAAGATGCTGACGCCGAGCGTGGTCTCCATGACGGTCCAGGTCTTCAGCGTGGTCTTGACGTCCATCCCGAAGAACCGGCCGACCAGCCAGAAGCCCGAGTCGTTGACGTGCGAGAGCACGGTCGCACCCGCCGCGATCGCGAGCACCAGCGCCACGAGCTGCAGGCTCGAGGGGTCGGCGTCGGCGACACCGGCCGAGATGAGGCCGGCCGTAGTGGTCAGCGCGACGGTGGCGGAGCCCTGTGCGACGCGGAGGATGGTGGCGATGACGAAGGCCGACACGATCAGCGGCAGGCCGAGGTCGGCGAGCGAGTCCGACAGCGCGGCGCCGATCCCGCTGTAGCGGAGCACGCCACCGAACATGCCGCCGGCACCGGTGATGAGGATGATCGCGCAGATCGGGCCGAGCGAGTCGTTGAGGAGCGACTCGGTCTCGGCGAGCGAGTAGCGGCGGACGGCCAGGGTGTAGGTCGCCACGAGCAACGCGATCAGCAGCGCCACCGGGGTCTGGCCGACGAAGATGAGGAGATCGGCCCAGGTGCCCTCCTCGGCGACCGTGCCGTTGGCCCGCAGGGTCGTGAGGACCGTGTTGGTGCCGATGAGCACGAGCGGGAGGAGCAGGATGGCGAGCACGTGCCCGAAGGCCGGCGGGTTCTCCGTGTCGGCCTCGCGGCCACCGGTGAGCACCGTGTCGTCGACCGGGACGTAGACCTTGCCGAGCCACCCGACGGTGACGACGTACACGCCGACGAACCACGCGAGGACCGCCACGACGACGCCGACGAGCAGGGTCAGGCCGATGCTGGCGCCGATCTCGGTGGCCGCCGTGACGGGCCCCGGGTGCGGCGGCACGATCGCGTGCATGGCGGCGAATGCGCCCGCGGCCGGGAGGGCGTACATCAGGACGGACCCGCCGAAGCGCTTGGCGACGGAGAAGATGATCGGCAGGAACACCACGAGGCCGGCGTCGAAGAAGATCGGCAGGCCGAACAGCAGGGCCGCGACGCCCAGCGCCAGGGGCGCCCGCTTCTCCCCGAAGCGGCCGACGAGGGTGTCGGCGAGCACCTGCGCTCCCCCGGTCACCTCCAGCAGGCGCCCGATCATCACGCCGAGCCCGACGAGCAGCGCGACGGTGCCGAGCGTGCTGCCGAAGGCGGCTA
The DNA here is from genome assembly GCF_947488025.1 of uncultured Nocardioides sp. Taxonomy (GTDB): domain Bacteria; phylum Actinomycetota; class Actinomycetes; order Propionibacteriales; family Nocardioidaceae; genus Nocardioides. The sequence goes on from NZ_CANKYS010000003.1 coordinate 286,980, forward strand.
TCGCGATGCCCGGCACCTCCGCGACGGGTACGCCGGCGGCGACGGCGGTGAGGAAGCTGACGAGCACCAGCGCCACGAAGGCGTGCATGCGCAGCACGATGATCAGGACGAGGAGCACAGCGACGGCGATCGCGGCGATGAGCAGCAGCGTTCCCGAGCTGTAGACGGGGGTCATGGTGTCCACGTGGGGGCCTCCGAGATGGGCGGGAGTGGTCGCCCCACCCTAGGTCCTCGGTCGCGCTGCCTGCGCCGCCTCCCCGTGGGCCAAGGCGCAGTCTCGATTGTCTCCAGATCTCTTCAAGCACGTGTAGAGGCGGTGGGGTCGCGGGTAGTGGCCGTTCATGATCATCTCCGGCCACCTCCACCACGACCGCCCGGCTCGCGCCGCGGTCTCTTCGTCGACGGCGGCTCGCATCGCCGAGGTCGACGCCCGCCGACGCGCCGCCGCAGCCAGCATCGACGCCCTCGTCGTGGCCTGGCAGGGAGGGGCCGCCCTCCACCAGGGCTCGGGCTGGCAGCAGTGGGACGACGCCGCGCACGACGCCATCGACTCCCTCGCCGCGTTGCTCGCCTCGCTCGACCTCGCCCGCCGGGAGATGGCCGACCTCGAGCAGCGGCCGACGGTGCCGCGCCAGCTCGACCGGCGCGAGGTCAACTGCTGAGGTCACCGCTTCTCCGCTGATCGCTTCTCCACAGATCGGCGCGGAGGGGTGTCGCCGGGCCGGTGCGGGCGGCCACGATCGGAGCATGATCATCTCGGGAACCCTCCAGCTCGACCCGGCAGCCCACGCGGCGGCCACCTCCTCGTTCGGCGACCGGCTGTCCGACCTCGACGCGCGCCGGCGGGCCGCCGAGTCCGCGGTCGACGGCCTGCTGGCCACCTGGCGCGGCGATGCGGCCTCCGCCTTCCTCGAGCAGTGGGAGGTGTGGAGCCGCGCGGCGGCCGGGGTCGTCGACGACCTCGGCGCGGCGGTCGACGCACTGCCGGCGGCCGCCGCCGACGTCGTGGGGGCCGACGAGCACCGCGGCGTTGCGAGCGACCACCTGCGGGGGCGCCTCGGCGGGAGGCTGCCGTGAGGTCCTACGACGTCGACCTCGCCGAGGTCCGGCTCGCCGTGGCCCAGCTCGCGGCCTGCCAGCGCGACCTCCTCGGCCTCGCGGTCGACATCGACCACGCGCACGACCGGCTGCAGGCCGACTGGCTCGGCCGGGCGAGCGACGCGCAGTCGTCGTCGTACGACTCCTGGCGCGACGGGTGTGCCGACATGGTCACCGCGCTCGCCGCGCTGCGCGGCATCGTCGCCGCGGCCGACGACCACTACTCCTCGGCGGTCGAGACCAACGTGGCGTTGTGGCAGCAGGTCAGCGGCTGACGGTGACCCGCCCCGGCACCACGCACGTCGCGTAGACGCCGAACATCGGCTCGCCGGCCCGGTTGGTCGGCCGCTCGAGCGCCAGCGCCGCCAGCAGCCGCACGTCCTTCACCCCGGCCTCCGGGTGGTGGTCGATCACGGCGCACCGCGGGACCGGGCCACCGAACCGCACCACGGCGTCCCCGAGCACCACCTCCCGACCCGCCCACGAGTCCTCGATGTGGGGCTCGTCGGTCTCGACGACGAGCGTCGCGCGGAAGCGGCCGGACTGGGCGGTGAGCTCGTCGTGCCCCGTACGACGGGCGAGCTCGCGCAGCGACGCCGTGCCGACGACGGTCAGCGGGTCGCCGAACACCACGCCACCGCGCGGCGCCGCGGCCACCCGCACGCGTCGGCCCAGCCAGTCGGAGACGAGCTCGGCGTGCGGGCCGTCGACGAGGTCGAGGGCGACGTCGCGACCCCAGTAGTCGCAGGTGATGGTCCGGTCGGTCCTCACGGCCGTCGCCCGGGTGGCGTCCCCGGTCGGGAGGGTCAGGTCGAGGACGTCTCCGTCGACTCGTGCCACGACACCGATGAGCGCGGGGTGCTGCACGGTCCGGAGCACCCGCGCCGCGTCGACGTCGACCAGGCAGTACGCCCGGTCGCCGACCGCGCCCTGCTCGTCGAGGTCGACCCCGTCGAGCGCGAGGTGGCGCATCCCCTTGACCGCGGCGAGACCGGCCCGGCGTGCGACGAGCTCGTCCGGCATGCGCCCATGGTTCCACGCGCTCGCGACCCGGCCCCGTCATGCGCGGCGCGGCCGGAACTCGATGACGTTGTCGAACCGCCCCCCCTGGGACCGCGCCGGCTGGTAGGTCGCCGACACCTCCTCACACGGTGCCGGCACCACCGAGCCGGTCACCACGTTGGCCTCGACCGTGATCAGCCTCGTGGTGGGATCGCCGAGCCCGCGCCCCACGACGACACCGGACGCCCGGTGGTCGAACGTGAAGCCGGCCAGCCTCGGGTGGCCCTCCCCCTTCGCCCCGGGCCGCAGCAGGTGGTCCACGACGAACCGCAACGACTCGACCATCCACTTCGGGTCCTCGAGGTAGGGGTTCCACTGCAGGCAGCACCCCTCCGGGCACGGCTCCCACGCGAGCCTGGCGAACGGCACGTCCTGGTCACCCCGGCCCGTCGGCGTGCCCCGCAGCGTGCCGTCGGAGTCGAGGACGTCGAGGAGGAAGTCGCACTCCGCGTCGTTGAGCGCCGGCTGGATGCGGATGCAGCCGGTGAAGCGTGACTCGGGCGTCATGCGTCCTCCTCGTCGGGTCGGGGTCCTCGGAGTCCGTGCCCGCCCACCGCGACCGGAAACCCGCGACCCGGAGTCTGTGGAGAACAACTCAGGCGTCTCCGTTGTCCACAGATCGCCGCGCCGGTCTGGCGACGCCACGTCAGCCTCGGCAAGGGTCGAGCCATGCGGATCACCGTGGAGTGCAGCGGGTTCACCCGGGCTGCTGACGCCTGCCTCACGGCCAACCACGTCGCCGCCCTGCTGACCCGGTCGCTCGGCTCGCGGCTGGCCGCCACTGCGGGGATGGCGGGCGACGACGCGACGAGCACCGACTTCGCGACGGCGTACGACGCCGGGGCCACCGAGGCGCTGGCCGCCCTCACCGACCTCACCCACGCGTTCACCGGAGCAGGCCGGCTGCTCGCCGCGACGGGCGACAACCACGAGCGGGCGGAGAGCGCGGCGGCGCAGGTCCCCTACGACGGGAGCGCCGCCCTCGACGACGGCGCCTTCGCCGTCGTCGAGCCACCGTCGCCGCCGTCCACGTTGGGCGCGCAGGAGCCGTCGTTGGGCGCCATCGACCGGTGGATCCTCGACCACGTCGAGGGCTTCGTCTGGCCGGGAGCCGATGTCGACGCACTGGCCGACGCGACGTCGACGTGGCGGCACGCCGCTTCCACGACGTCCCGGCTCGCGGACCACGTCGACGTCGCCATCAGCCTGCTCGAGGCCCAACGTTCGCCCGAGGTCCCGCTCGCCGTCGACGCCCTAACGGAGCTCACCACCCTGATCGGCGACACCGCCTGGCAGCTGTCGACCCTCGCCACGGCCTGCGAGGAGTACGCCGCTGCGGTGGAGGCCGCCCGCGAGCGCACCCGCGCCCTGCTGGCCGAGGTCGCGCAGATGATCGTCGAGGGGGCCGCCATCTCGGTGATCATCACCGGCCTCACCGGCGGGCTCGGCGGCGGCGCAGCCGCGGTCGCGGCCGCAGCGCGGGTGCGGTCCGCCGCGCCACGCTTCTACGCGCTGCTCGTGTCCTTGCGCTCCGTCGTCGCCACCTCTGCGACACGGCTCGAGCGGGCGCGCGCCGACCTCTCGGACGTCCGGACCAACCTCGAGAAGTTCGTCCGGGTCCAGGCCCGCGACGAGGCCGGGACGATCAAGCACCCGGGTGGGTGGGTGCCGAGGCGCCCGGGTAGACCGAAGCCGGAGGTCGACGACCCCAAGCTGTCGAACTACGTGGACCAGCTGTTCAAGGGCGTGAGACAGCCCAACAGGTCTGGCGACGGCACCACCATGGATGCGATCCGTCATGAGCTGGCCTCGGGCGACCTGGTGCACGGCAAGGATCACGTGCGCAAGGGACAGGACATCCTGAGAGGGTTGGAGCGCTGGCTCCGCACTCGAGGCGATGCGAGTCCCCAAGACCGGGAGACGGCACAAGCGCTCGCCGATGAGTTGAAGGAGCTGTTGCAGCCATGAATGAAGAGGCCGACTTCACGAATCGACTCGTCACGGCTGCTCCCGAGCTGGGCTCGTTGCTGGACGAGCACCTCTCGGACCAAGAGGGTGAATTGCTCGCCTACGTACTGATGTCGGACGTCGCCCGATGGCTGACCGCACAGTGCTCGTCATCGCCTCGGCGAGTGCAGGAGATCCTGTCGTGGCTCGAGACCGAATACATCGACGGCAACTTCGACGTCCGCAACCTCATCGATGTCGGGATCGTCGAGATGCTTCCGACCATGCCGGATGGTGCGTCGATACTGGACATGCTCGGTCCCGCTCTACGGGCACGCGCGGAGGTTGCGGGACTTCTATTGGACGAGGCAGACGGGTCGACCACGTGAGACACCACCTCGTGGACCGCATCCGCGTTGACCCCGACGACAGCCCCGGAAGGCAGGCGGTCAGGGGCAGATGAGCGTGGACGACCTCACGTACCTCTTCAGCGCCTACTTCTACGAAGCATGGGACGAGTACGAGTACGGCTCGTGGCAAGACGCCGTCGACGACTTCGCGTGCCGGTCACCCGACCGGGTCGCGGGAGTCGTGGCGGCCCTCCGCGCAATGCTCGACGAGCCGCTCACGGACGATCAGCTGGACAGTAATCTTCGCGCGCAGGGCTGCACGTTCGTCTCGGAGAACGGCGACCGCACGTGGCTCGTCCAGGTCATCGAACGATTGCAAGCGAGCCCGCGGGCGCACCGCCTCTGAGCGTGCGCCGGCTGACCGGATCTTGCCCCCCTTCGCGGCGACGCCGAAGAGCTCAACCCCGAACTTGATTGGCCTCAAGTCAGAATGTTGTCGCCCTGCCCGTGATCCGAGCGGTTGGCCCTTCTGCCCGCATGTCCGCCTCACGCCCGAGGTCGCTCCCGCACACTGTCCCCGTGCCCCGCTCGAAGACGACCATCACGCTCGCCGCGACCGCGGCGATGCTGGCTGCGATCGTGGTGTGGCACCCGGCCGAGCAGCTCGACCCGGTGCGGCGCGCAGTCGGGCTGGGGCCCGAGCGGCCGCTGCCGGCGCCCAGCGTCGTACAGCGGGGAGGGACGTTCACCTGGGCGATGACCCAGCCAGGCAGCGACGACCCGGTCGGCTGGGACCCGTGCCGGAACATCCGCTACCGGGTCAACCCTGCCGGCGGGCCTCCCGGCGGAGGTGAGCTGATCCGGCGAGCGATCGACCGGGCAAGCGCGGCGACGGGGCTGGCGTTCGACGACGAGGGCGAGACCGACGACCGGCCGTTCCCGGGCGGCGTGAAGCTCTTCGGGCGCCCGGAACCGGTCGTGATCGGTTGGGCCGACGCCGGTGAGTACGCCGACCTCGGCGGGCAGGTCGCCGGCGTGGGCGGCGCCGTGGCGGAGCGCGACACCGGCGGACGGCTCCGGTTCGTCAGCGGGGGCGTCGTGCTCGACGTCGAGGCCTTCACCGCCACCACCGTCGCGCAGCAGCCGCGCGTGATGGAGGCGATCGTGCTGCACGAGGTCGCGCACGTCGTCGGGCTCGGGCACGTCAGCGAGCCGATGGAGCTGATGTACGCCGACAACACCGGACAGGTCGAGCTCGGGCCGGGCGACCGCGAGGGCCTCGCCCGCCTCGGCTCGCTCCCCTGCCGCTGACCCAGGCAGGGAACGCGCACGTGCGGCCGATTGCGTGCACCATGAAGGCAGTTCGCACCTCACGGCGCCCGGTTGCCCCGCGCGTCCTCCTGCTCGACGAGCTCGGCGAGGTCCTTGAGCCGGTCGAGCCCGCGCACCGCGCGCGACATCCGGTGGTTGCCCTCGAAGGTCTCGCGGTGCCGGTCGAGGAACCACCAGTAGCCCGCGCTGAACGGGCACGCGTCCTCCCCCACCCGCACCTTGGGGTCGAAGCGGCACGACCCGCAGTGGTCGCTCATCGTGTTGATGTAGGCGCCGCCCGACGTGTAGGGCTTCGTCATCATCTGCCCGCCGTCGGCGTGCTGCGACATCCCGACGATGTTGGGCACCATCACCCAGTCGTAGCCGTCGACGAAGGCCCGGTGGAACCAGTCCGTGACCTGGGTCGGCGCCCAGCCGCGCTGCAGGGCGTACGACCCGAGCAGCATCAGCCGCGGGATGTGGTGCACCCAGCCGTGCTCCGCGACCTGGTCGAGGGTGTGGGACAGGCAGCGCGCGTCGGTCGCGCTGCCGTCGAGCTCGGCGAACCACTGCGGGATGCGCTCGGTGGCCCGCAGCCCGTTGGAGCGGCGGTAGCCGTCGCCCATGTGCCAGTAGACGTGCCACACGTAGTCGCGCCACCCGATGACCTGCCGGACGAAGCCCTCGACGCTCGCGATCGGCGCCCCGCCGCTCCGGTACGCCTCCTCCGCCCGCTCGACGACCTCGAGCGGGTCGAGGAGCCCGAGGTTCATCGGCGCGCTGATCAGGCTGTGCGCCATCCACGGGTCGCCCTCGAGGATCGCGTCCTCGTGCGCGCCGAACTCCGGCAGTCGGTGCTCGACGAAGTGGTCCAGCGCCGCCAGCGCCTGGCGTCGCGTCGCGGGGAAGATCCGCGGCGCGTCGCGCCCGATGTACGACACGTCGCCATCCCGCTCCCAGCGGTCGAGGTCCTCACGCACCTGCGCATCGATGTCGTCCTCGACCGGCCACCACGGCTCCGCGACGCCCAGCGTCGACGCGCCCTTCGGCGGGGGCTGGCGGTTGTCGTGGTCGAAGTTCCACTGCCCGCCGGCCGGCTCGCCACCGTCGAGCAGCACGCCGTGCGCCTGCCGCGCGCGGCGGTAGAAGTCCTCCATCAGCAGCCGCTTGCCGCGGCGACCCTCGGCCCAGCGCTCGAAGTCCTCGCGCGGGGTCGCGAAGCCGCGCGGCGGCAGCACGGTGCAGCCGAGCCGCTCGACCAGCCCGAGGGCGGCGTACGACGTCGGGTGCACGACCTCGACGTCGCCCGCCTCGGAGGCGTGCTGGCGCACCACCTCGGCGTACGTCTCCGCCTGCACGTAGGTCAGCCGGTCCCCGAGCTCGGCGGCGCGGTGCCGCATCGCGCTCAGCACCAGGTGCGCCTTGGCGCGGTGGAACCGCCGGCGCCGGAAGACGCCGGTCGACTCGACCATCAGCAGCGGACCGCGGTGGTCGTCGACGAAGTGGGGTCCGAGCTGGTCGCCGAAGAGCCACCGGGTCGTCATGCGACCACCCTAGGGAGCCGCCCACGCGGGCGGCAGCGCCTCAGAGGTGGTGCAGCTTGGGGTAGGGGTGCGCGATCCGCACGGACTTCGACCCGAAGTCGGCGGTCACCGCCTGGGTGTCGACGTGGGTGACCTGCCCGAGGCCGTAGAGGTCGTGGGTCACGCGGTCACCGACCTCGAACACCTCGACCACCGGCTCCACGGCGGGCTTGAACGGACTGCTGGCGAGGTGCTTCGGCCGTCGGCCGCTCGGAGTGGTCATCACCCCTGAGTATGTGCCCCCGGAGCCGTCCGTGGGGCATCCGGGGCGGAATTGTGACCTGACAGGCACCAATCACCGGGTCCGTCAGGACGTCTGTGCCCCGAGAAGACCCTTCACGTAGGCGGCCTGGCCCAGGTGCTGCAGGCAGTCGCCCTGGATGCTTACCAGCCGCATGCCGGCGGTGACCGGCGGGTCCCACCGCTGGTCGACCTCCCGCTCGAGCTCTGCCTCGTCGACGGTCTGCAGGTAGCGCGCGGTCGCGAGCGTCACTTCGTGGTGGTACTCGCCCAGCAGCGCCGGGTCCTCGATCCGCAGGGCGTCGACCTGCTCGCTGGTGTGCCCGTAGCCGATGTCGTCGGTGCCGTTCGGCAGGCCGAAGCGGTCCTGGAACCGTTCCCAGACCTGCGGCTGCCCGGCGAGGTCGGCGACGTGGTCGTCCTGCACCCGCGCGAGGTGCCACAGCAGCCACCCGATCGGGTTGCCGGTGCCGCCCGGGCGGTCGTGGAGGGTCGCCTCGTCGAGGTCCTCCACCATGCCGGCGTACAGCTCGGTGATGCGGCCGAAGCCTTCGGTCAGGAGTCCGCGCACGTCCATGGCGTCACTCCACCGGTGCCGCGGACCTGACCTGCGGCGCCGACGACTTCTCGTCCTTCATGCCGTCGATCTCCGCCAGGATGCGGGTGCGCTCGTCGTCGCTCACCGATACCTGCGCCTTCGCCAGGCCCTTGTCGAGCTGGTCGGCGATGGTGCTGTCCTCGGCGCTGTACTGCCAGGAGGAGACCTCGTCGACCACTCGCTGTGCGGCCTCGATCGCTGCCTGCTTCACCTCGTCAGTCATGCAACCCACGGTAGTGAGCCGGTCCTCGGGGACAACCGTCCAACGGGGTGTGCTGCCGCCGCCGACCTACATCGCCCGCGCCAGGCTGCGCCGCAATGACCAGCTGCCGAGCGCGACGAGCAGCGCGGCCATCGCAGCGAGCACGCCGAGCTCGGGCAGCACCTCGACGAGACCGGCGCCGCGGCGCTGCACGTCGGCCAGTGCCTCGTAGGCCCAGGCGTGCGGGGTGAAGCGCGAGATCGTGCGCATCGTGTCGGGGAAGAGCTCCAGCGGGAACATCGACCCGCCGAGCGCGGCGAGGACCAGGCCGAAGCCGATCCCCGCGCCGGCGGCCGCGCCCTCGTTCTCGAGGAGGGTGCCGAGCAGGATCGCGGCGCCCGCCGCGACAAGGCTGAACAGCAGCAGCACGAGCAGCGCGAGCGGCAGGCTGCCCCACTCGACGCCGAAGAGGACGCTGGTCGCGACCATCAGGTAGCCGCCCTGGAAGAGCGCGATCGCCCACCGGCCGAGGACCTGGCCGGCGACCAGCTCCTCCGCGGTCACCGGACCGGCCAGCATCCGGGACACCACGCCGAGCCGCCGTGCCTGGATGAGGGTCGCCGCGCCGCCGAGGCAGGCGAGGAAGGTGAACAGCAGCAGCTGCCCCGAGGCGCCGAACTCGAACTGCCCCATCCCCTCGAACTCCTGGCTGAGCCGGTCGACGCTCGTCACCTCCAGCCGGGGCGCGCTCACCTCGCCCTCGGCCGCGGCCAGGGCCGCCTCGGCGCGGTCGGACGGCACGCCGTTGGCCTCCAGAGCCAGGATCCGGCTGCGCGCGGACCGCAGCGCGTCGACGCCCACGCCGACCTGCTGCTCGACGACCTGGGCGTTGCCCGAGGAGCCGCGCACCACCTCGAGCGTCACCGCCTCGCCCGCGTCGTACGCCGTCGCTGCCGCACCGTCGACGCGCACCGCGACGTCGAGCCGGCCGCGCGCGAGCAGCGCCAGGGCGTCGTCCCACGACGGGTCGCTGACCACGACGTCGCCGTCCTCGAGCCGCTCGACCAGGCCGGTCTGCAGGGCGGACCCGGCACCGCTCACGGCGACCCGGCCCGAGCTGGCGCCCTCGCCGAACTGCAGGCCGATCATCAGCACCAGCATCAGCGGGAAGACAAAGACGAAGAAGAGGTTGGAGCGGTCGCGCAGGAAGAGCCGCAGCTCGGCACCGGCGATGGTGAGCGCGTTCCTCACGACAGCACCCCCCGGTCGGGGACCAGCCGCGAGGCGAGGAGCATCACGACGGCGAAGCCGAGCATGATCGCGACGGGGATGCCGATGTCCGCGAGGCCGCCGCCGCCCGAGGTGGTGCCGAGCCCGCGCAGCAGCGCGGCGACCGGGTTGAGGTCGAGCACGCCCGACAGGGCGCCGGCCGCGCTGACCGGGAAGAACGCACCGCCGCCGATGCCCAGCACCAGCGCCACGATCGACGTGACGATGCCGGCCTGCTCGCTGGTGCTGGCGACGCGCACGACCAGGAACATCACCGACGTACCGGCGGCCGCCGCGCACAGCACGAGGAGCGCCACGGCCGGCACGGAGCCGAAGTCGGCGTCGAAGAGGTAGCCGCCGACCGCGAGCAGCACCCCGGTCGCGACGGCGCCGAGGACGAAGCTCACCAGCGCCTTGGCGGCCACGATCACCCAGCCGGGGATCGGCATCGAACGCAGTCGCGCGAGCGTGCCGGACTCGCGGTCGACGAGCAGCCCGGTGACGCCGAAGCTGACGGTGAACAGCAGGAACAGTCCCGCCTGCCCCGCGACCAGCGCCGCGCCTGCGCTGAGCTGCTCGTCGGAGGCCTGCCCGCTCTCGACGTCGTACGCCGGCCCGCCGGACGTGGCCTGCTCGACGAGCGGCCCGACGTCGGCCGGCGCCACTCCCTCCGCCAGCGCGGCCCGGGCGGTGACCGTGCCGGACGCGACCTGGTCCAGGACGCCGTCAACCACCGACAGCACGATCTCGGCGCCGAGGCCCGCCTCGTCGCCGCGGACGGCCTCGACAGTGACCGGCTCGCCCGCGCGCGCCGCCTCGCCGAAGCCGACCGGCACGACCAGCGCGAGGGGCGTGTCGCCGTCCTCGACCTGCCGACGAGCACCTGCCTCGTCGGTCTCGACGACCGTGACGTCGAGCTCGTCGGCGTCGTCGAGCGACCGGACGACGCCGGTGAGCATCGGCGCCAGGTCGTCGTCCGCGGGCGCGCTGATCGCGACCGTTACGGGGTCGATCTCGAGGTCGTCGGCGGCGCCGAAGACGAGGTTGAAGACGGTCATCAGCGCCAACGGGACGAGCAGCGCGAAGATGAGCACCGACTTGTCGCGCATCCGCTGCAGCAGGTCGGAGCCGGTGAGGGCGAGGAGCTGACGCATCGGGGCCCTAGTCCCTCAGGCCCTTGCCGGTCAGGTGCAGGAAGACCGACTCGAGGTCGGGTCGCGTGATCTCCACGTCGGCGAGGGTGACCCCGCAGTCCGCCGCCGTCCCGACGACCTGCGCCACCAGTGCGGGCGCGTCCTTGACGGTCAGGGTCGCGGACCGGCGTTCGGCATCGACCCGCTCCACACCGGGGATGAGGCGCAGCTCCTCGGCCGCTGCGGCCAGGTCACCGCTGCCGCCGAGCCGGATGGTGTCGACGCCGCCGGTCAACCGGATCAGGTCGTCACGGGTGCCCTCGGCCTGCAGGCGGCCGGAGTCGATGATGCCGATGCGGTCACAGAGCCGCTCGGCCTCCTCCATGTAGTGCGTCGTGTAGAGCACCGCCATCCCCTCGCCCGACAGCGCCTCGACGGACTCCAGGATCGCGTTGCGCGACTGCGGGTCGACCCCGACGGTCGGCTCGTCGAGGATCAGCAGGGTGGGGCGGTTGAGCAGGCCGATGCCGATGTTGAGCCGGCGCTTCATCCCGCCGCTGTACTCCTTGCTGCGGTCCTTCGCGCGGTCCGCGAGCCCGATCAGGGCCAGGACCTCGTCGACCCGGACCTTCAGCTCCGAGCCGCGCAGCCCCTGCAGCCTGCCGAACAGGGTGAGGTTCTCGCGCCCCGTCAGGTCGGGGTAGATCGCGAGCTCCTGCGGCACCAGGCCAAGGTGGCGCTTCGGCTCGATCGCCCGCGGCGTCATCGGCTCGCCCGCGACCGTCACCGTCCCCGCATCGGCCGCGATGAGCCCCGCGACCATCGAGATCGTCGTCGTCTTGCCCGCCCCGTTGGGTCCGAGCAGTCCGTACGTCTCTCCCGGCGCGATGCGGAACGACACCTCGTCCACCGCGGTCAGGTCCCCGAACCGGCGGACCAGCGAGTCCACCACCAGCACGTCGTGCGTCATCTGCATCCCCTCCGGGTCTCACGCTAGGGAGCAAGCGCCCGGGTGGTGAGGGACAAACGTCATGGATGCCGTGGTCCGTGTGTCACCTCGTCGCCGCCCAGGTCCAGAACGTCCCAGGGCCGGGAGCCTACGCTCGCCCCATGGCCTCCCCCGTCGCCCTCGTCACCGGTGGTTCGTCCGGCATCGGCGAGAGCACCGCCCGCGCCCTGCTCGCCCGCGGCTTCACCGTGTACGCCGTCGCCCGCCGCGTCGAGCGCATGGCCGGCCTCCAGGCCGAGGGCGTGCACGCGTTCGCGATGGACGTCACCGACGACGCCTCGATGGTCGCCGGCATCGACCGGATCGTCGCCGAGCAGGGGCGCATCGACGTGCTCGTCAACAACGCCGGCTACGGATCGTACGGCGCCGTCGAGGACGTGCCGATCGACGAGGCGCGGCGGCAGTTCGAGGTCAACGTCTTCGGTCTCGCCCGCCTCGTCCAGCTCGTCACGCCGCACATGCGCGCGCAGAGGTCCGGGCGGATCATCAACATCTCCTCGATCGGCGGCAAGTTCTACGAGCCGTTCGGTGCGTGGTACCACGCCACGAAGTTCGCCGTGGAGGGCTTCAGCGACAGCCTGCGCATGGAGCTGCGGCCGTTCGGCATCCAGGTCGTCCTCATCGAGCCCGGCCCGATCCGCACCGAGTGGAACGAGATCGCCCGCGACTCGCTGCTCGAACGCTCCGGCGACGGCGCCTACGCGTCGTACGCCCGGCAGGCGCACGACGTGATGGAGCGCTTCGACGAGCCGTCGCGCGCGTCGACCCCCGAGGAGGTCGCCGACAAGATCGTGAAGGCGGCGCTGGCGAAGCGGCCGGCCGCGCGCTACCCGGTGGGCCGCGGCGCCCGGACGATCACCACCTCACGCGACCTGCTGCCGGACCGGGTCTTCGACGAGGTCGTGAGCCGCACCTACGGGACGCGCTGAGGTCGCGTGTACGTTGTCGATGCGGAGCTCGCGTCGGCTGATCGACCTCACGCGACCCAACGTGGCGCTCTGTAGCACCAGCATCCCGGATCATCCGGCCGCCCGAGAGGCCTCGGCGAGGTCGAGGAGCAGGCCCCGCGCGGGCGGGTGCACGAGGGACGCCCACCGCGCCCAGACGTCGTACTGACCCTCGCGGACGAGCATCCGCCGCGCGTCGACCCTCGCGCCCGGCTGCAGGACCGCCGCCGCGACGTGGGGCGCGTCGGAGTCCGGCATGCCACCGTCGACGGCTCGCCGCAGGATCCGGAAGGCCGCCCGTGGGATCTCGTCGCGACCCGAGCGCAGCTGCGCGGTGACCCGCTCGAGGTCCGCGGGCGCCGTGCCGATGCTGAGCAGCTCGAGGCCGAGCACGTCGGTCACCAGCTCGTAGTCGGGTCGCATGAAGTCGCGATCCACGAGGTCGCCGGCGTCGAGGGCCTCCTTGATGCGCGTCCACGGCTGCGGGGCCGCGGCCACGTCGCGCGCGACGGGCTCCGGTACGGCGACGGGCGGGCTGTCGAACATCATGAGCTTGCCGACGCCGCTGGGCACCAGCCTCCCGAGCACCCATCCCCCGTCGCCGGCGTTGGCACGCGCACCGAGGTCGAGCACCTCGGCCCAGGAGCCGGCAGCGAGGTCCTCGACGCACAGCCGGCCGCCGGGCAGGCTCGGCCCGACCAGGAACCCGCTCAGGCGTGCCCCGGCCCACGACCGGGCCAGCGCGCTGTGCTGGGCGAGTCGACCCGTGGCGACCTCGTCCACGAATCGCCCCAGCCCGCCCATCTCGTGCACCAGCACCTGGTGGAACAGCCACGACTCCCCCAGCACCCGGGAGACGACCCTGACCGGGTCGCCGCCGTCGGCGTGGCAGTCGGCGAGCTGGTCGTCGTGGAAGGTCTCCATGGCGTACTTCAGCGCGAGCCGCTGCATCGTCCCGGTCTCGGTGTCCGGGTCCTCGCAACGGGCGGCCTGGTAGGCGATCCAGCGCGCCCACACCCAGTCGGGGAGCTCGTCGCCGAGCGAGGCGAGCTGGGTCAGGAGCACGTGGTGACGGCTCCGCAGGTTGAGCGCCGGCACCGATGCGTGCAGCTCGAGCGCGCGGGCGGCGTCGCCGGACCGCTCGGCGGCGAGGGACTGGGCCACGAGGTCGAAGTGGGCGGCGGTCATCCGGTCGGCGACGCGTGGCAACCGGCGAAAACCGGGAGTGAGGTTCCGAGACATGCCTCCACCCAAGGCCTGCTGGGACTGCCGCCACAAGCCGCTCCAGCGGATCTGTGGACAGCGGGCGGGGCTGTGGAGAGCCGTTCGCCACGAGGCCCGTCGCGGGGCAGGCTCGGCCCCATGTACGAACCAGTCCTCACCACCCAGGTGCAGCTCGAGCGCGCATGGCGCGAGCTCATGGGGCCGTGGAGCTTCGGCCGCCACAGCATCTGGATGATGCTCATCGTCGACGACCGCCCACTGCCGCAGCTGACCGAGATCGACGACGCGGTCCACCCGCCCGACGCCGAGCACCTGGACGGTCTCGCCGAGCTCCTGCTCATGCTCGACCGGGAGGTGGCGCCGGGCCTGCGCGTCGCGTTCCTGCGATCGCGACCTGGCAAGGACACCGTGACCGACACCGACCGCGCCTGGGCGACCAGCCTGTACGCCGCTGCCCGTCGCGCCGCCGTACCGTGCGAGGTCGTCCACCTCGCCACCCGCGGCGCCATCCGCCCCATCCCCGCCGACGTGGTCGGGATCCGGTAGCCGGCTCTATGGTCGGGCGATGAGCTCCCCCCTCGTCGGCCGCCGGTGAGCAGCACCCCGTGACGAGCTTCCTGTCAGCGCTGGTCGACCGCGCCGCATCGCTGATCGACCAGCCGACCCGCACGGTCCTCGGCATCACCGGTCCTCCGGGTGCCGGGAAGTCGACCGTCACCGAGGAGCTGCTGGCGCGCCTCCGCGCCGACCTCGGCCCCGATGCCGTCGGCCACCTGCCGATGGACGGCTTCCACCTCGCCGACGTCACGCTCGACCGCCTCGGCCGTCGCGACCGCAAGGGCGCGCCCGACACGTTCGACGTCGACGGCTACGTCGCGGCCCTGCGACGCCTGCACGAGGAGCCCGACCGCACCCTCTACGCCCCGGGCTTCGAGCGCGACCTCGAGCAGCCGATAGCGGCTGCCATCGCGATCCCGCCCTCGGCCCGCCTCGTCATCACGGAGGGCAACTACCTCCTCCTGCCCGACGGCGGCTGGGAGCGCGTACGCCCGCTGCTGGCCGAGGGTTGGTACGTCGACGCGGAGGCCGACGTACGCCGTGAGCGGCTGGTCCGCCGGCACGTCCAGTTCGGCAAGTCCCCCGACGCTGCGCGCGCCTGGGTCGAGCGCGTGGACGAGCCCCACGCCGCGCTCGTCGCGACGACCCGCACCCGGGCCGATGTCGTCATCGACGTCCACGCGCTCGACGGATGAGGCACGCGCCGCCGGCGCATCCCGAGTCAGTCGTCGCGGTCGTCGAGGTACGCCGCCACGAGCCGGGCCGGCACGCGGCCGCGGTCGGAGACCTCGAGCCCCTGGCTGACCGCCCAGGCACGGACCTCGGCGGGCGTCGGCGGCGCCGGGGCGAGCGGGGGCGGGTGCGCGAGGTCCGCGATCACGCGTGCGGACAGATGCTCCTCCGACGCGGCGACGGAGGCCGCGGCCAGGAACCGGTAGGTCCACTCCTGGGCGAGCTTGCGGGTGTCGCAGAAGACGATCGGGACCGCCGGCCACCGCACCTGGCACTCGGCGAGGCCGTCCGCGACGACGGCGGGGCGCACCCGGTCGAGCTTGAACACGGCCGCGTACCTGTCCTCGACCACCAGTGCCGCCCGCGGGAGTGACGCCAGCTCGGCCAGCTGGTAGCCGAGCTTTCCGGACGTCAACGACGACACGAGGTCCGCCAGGCTCTTCCGCTCGACGCTCGCCAGCAGGCTTCCGTGGCGCACCAGGCCGTAGTCGCCTGCATCGAGCCGGGCGCGCGAGATGCTCACTGGCCGATCGGTGAACGTGTAGCCGTAGCGCTCACGCGAGTCCACGACGATCTCGAGATCCGGTAGCCCACTCGCGCGCGCTGTGGGTGTGCGGACACCGGGTCGCGCCTGCTTGGCGGTCCGCGCACTCTGCCAGAAGATCACCTGCCGGCCACGCGCTTGCGTCATGATCAGCTGCGAGCGGTTCTCCCGGCCGCGATCGAGCACCAGGTCGATCGCGGCGCCGCGGCGTACACAGCTGCGGGTCGGCACGCGCTCGACCACCTCGGCCTCGTCCGGCCACTCGTCGACGCGGTGGCAGTAGACCTTCGACGTGCGCGGCCAGGTCTCCCTCGCCTTCAGCACGATGCCGTCGGCGCCCAACGGGATGCGCAGCACGTAGGGCAGTGTCGAGTCGCCGTCCGGGTTGCGCGCGATCACGAAGTCGTCGGGCACGCACCCACGCTAGCGGCACTCGCACCGCGGATCGTGTCGCTCGGGCCCAGCCAGCCGGTCTAGCACGCCTGTCACCGACCGATCCGTCGGCGTAGATTCGAGGACTGCCCTCCCACCCCCCGACCCCCGAGAGGTGGGTGACGACACCGAGGAGGGGCAGCGTGTTCATCCAGATCATCCAAGGAAAGTGCAGTCGCCAGCAGGAGCTCCACGAGCACCTGGACACATGGCGCAACGAGCTCGGCTCCGGAGCACCGGGCTGGCTCGGAGGGACCTACGGGTTCACCGACGACGACATGTTCATGGGCGTCGTCCGATTCGATTCGCGGGACTCCGCGATGGCCAACTCCGGCCGGCCCGAGCAGGACGCCTGGGCCGCGCGCATGATGGAGCTCTTCGACGGACCCGTCGAGTTCCACGATTGCGACGACGTCACCCTCCTGATGGACGGTGGCTCCGACACCGCTGGCTTCGTCCAGGTCATCCGGGGCAAGGTCGACGACGTCGAACGGCTCAGGTCGATGATGACCACCGACACGGACTCGCTGCACCAGATGCGGCCCGAGATCATCGGCGGCACCCTCGCCATCGAGCCGGACGGCACCTTCACCGAGACGGTCGCCTTCACCAGCGAGGACGCAGCGCGGCAGGGGGAGCAGATGGAGCCGCCACCCGAGGTGCGGTCCGACCTCGAGTACGCCATGGCGGACGCCCAGTTCTACGACCTGCACCGCCCCTGGTTCGCCTCCCGCTGAGACGTCCCGAGGGTGCACCGGGGCGCTCGGGAGCCCCGGGCAGGTCGGTCAGTCGCGGTCCTTCGGGGGCCGCCCCCGCCTCGGCACCGGACCTGCGTCGGACGGCGTACGACCGGCGTCGCGCAGCGCGTCGCGCAGCAGCAGCTCGATCTGGGCGTTGACGCTGCGCAGGTCGTCGGCCGCCCATCGCTGCAGGGCGGAGTGGACGGCAGGGTCGAGGCGCAGCAGCACGGACTTGCGCTCCGCTCCCCGTCGGGGGGCCGACTCCCCCGGCTCCCCCGCCTCCTCGCCCATGCCCGACCCGATCAGGTGTAGAGCGAGCCGGTGTTGACGACGGGGGTCGTCCCTCGCTCCGAGCACAGCACGACCAGCAGGTTGGACACCATCGCCGCCCTGCGCTCGGGGTCGAGGTCGACGATGTCCTTCTCCTCGAGCTGGCCGAGCGCGCTCTCGACCATCCCGACCGCGCCCTCGACGATCTTCTCCCGGGCAGCGATCACGGCCGAGGCCTGCTGGCGCTGCAGCATCGCCTGGGCGATCTCGGGGGCGTAGGCGAGGGCCGAGATGCGCACCTCGATGACCTCGAGACCGGCCAGTGCGATGCGGGCCGCCACCTCGGCGGCGAGCTCGGCCGAGATGACCTCCGTGTCCCCGCGGAGGGTCACCTCGGTGGCGGCATTGTCGTAGGGGTGGCTCATCGCGACGTGGCGCAGCGCGGACTCGGCCTGCACGGCCACGAAGTCCTCGTAGTCCTCGACCGCGAAGGTCGCCCGCGCCGTGTCGGCGACCTGCCAGACGACGATCGCGGCGATGTTGATCGGGTTGCCGTCGGCGTCGTTGACCTTGAGCTCGTTGGTCTCGAAGTTGTGCACGCGCACGGAGACGTTGCGCCTCGTGGTCAGTGGGACGAGCATCCGCAGACCCGGCCGGCGGACCGTGCCGACGTAGCGGCCGAAGAACTGCACGACGCGCGTCTGGCCCGGAGCCACGATCGCCAGCGACGCGGCCAGCAGCAGCCCGAGGAGACCGAGGACCGAGCCCCCGACGATCTGACCGGCGCCACCGCGACCGGCGTCGGCATCGATCACGCCGAGCACGAAGAGCCAGCCCCCGAGGCCCATCAGCGCCAACGAGATCGCCAGGCCGGCGAAGCCGTCGATCGACCACGCCATGCGCTCGGTGACGTCGACGCGTGTCCCCTCGTGACCGACGGGGCGACCCGCGGGCGCCCCACCCTCCGACTCGTCGGTCGACCCGTCGGTTGGTCCATCGGGCCTCGGCTGCGTGTCCCCGTTCATGCAAATCCCCCTCGTTCAGATTGTGATGGCAAATTGATATCACATTTCCCGAGGCCTATCCACCGACCCTCCCGCGGGTGTAGGCAAGGAGGGCGAGGGCGTCGCCCCCGCGCCCGCCGGACGAGGAGATGGCATGGCCGCACTCGAGACCACCCAGCTGCTGACCGAGCTCGAGCCGGTGGTGGAGGACAACCTCAACCGCCACCTGTCGATGGCCGACGAGTGGATGCCCCACGAGTACGTCCCGTGGAGCCTGGGGCGCGACTTCGCGGACCTCGGTGGCGATCCGTGGGAGGTGGCGCAGTCGCAGCTCTCGCCCATCGCGCGCACGGCGCTCGAGGTCAATCTCCTCACCGAGGACAACCTGCCGAGCTACCACCGCGAGATCGACCGCGCCTTCGGCCGCGACAGCGCGTGGGGCACGTGGGTGAACCGGTGGACCGCCGAGGAGGGCCGGCACGCCTTCTGCATCCGCGACTACCTCCTCGTCACCCGCGGCGTCGATCCCGTCGAGCTCGAGCGCGCGCGGATGGAGACGATGGAGACCGGCTACGAGGCGATGGACAAGTCGCTGCTCAACGTCTGCGCCTACGTGTCGTTCCAGGAGCTCGCCACCCGCGTCTCGCACCGCAACACCGGCCGCTACACCGAGGAGCCGATCGCCGACAAGCTGCTCGCCCGCGTGGCCAAGGACGAGAACCTCCACATGATCTTCTACCGCAACATCGTCACCGCGGCCCTCGAGCTCTCACCCAGCCAGACCATGCGCGCGATCACCGAGGAGGTCGTCGGCTTCGAGATGCCCGGCAGCGTCATCCCCGGCTTCTCGCGCAAGGCGGTGCAGATGGCCAAGGCCGGCATCTACGACCTCCGCATCCACCACGACGACATCGTCGCGCCGCTGCTGCGGCAGTGGGGCGTGTGGGAGCTGACCGGCCTCGACGCCGACGGCGAGGCGGCCCGCGACGAGCTGGCCGCCGCTGTCGCCGCGCTCGACGGCGAGGCGACGCGGTTCGTCGAGCGGCGTGACGAGGCGGCGGCCAAGAAGGCAGCACGTTCCACCGCTGGTTGAGGAGGGACGAAGTCCCGTCACGAAACCGAACCAGTCATGATCTCCCCATGACGGAGCGCAACGTCCTCGGCGGCGAGCTGGACCAGTGCGGCACCGACCCGCTGACCGGCTTCCACCGCGACGGCACCTGCACCGTCGGCCCGCAGGACGTCGGCCTGCACGCGGTCTGCGCGGTGATGACCGAGGAGTTCCTGGCCCACCAGGCCTCGGTGGGCAACGACCTGTCCACCCCGCGCCCCGAGTGGCACTTCCCCGGCCTCGCGCCCGGCGACCGCTGGTGCGTGATCGCCGTCCGTTGGCTCCAGGCGTACGACGCCGGGGTGGCCGCCCCGGTCGTGCTGGCGGCCACGTCCGAGCGCGCGCTCGACGTCGTACCCCTCGAGCTGCTGCAGGCGAACGCCGTCGACGTACCGCCCGACCTCAGCGCGCTGGACTGACCGAAAGCCGGGCCGAAGGACCCTGCCTGTCGAGCCCTCGCCCGTCCTAGCGTGGACGGGGAAGGGAGCACCCCATGGCCACGAGCAGTGCTACCAATCAGGCGGGCAACGCCATCTACGGCCTCGGCATCTTCGGGGCGTGGGTCTACTTCTGGGTCCAGGCCGACGGGTTCTGGGAGTACGTCCTCGCCGTTCTCGAGGGCTTCGTCTGGCCGGCCTTCGCCGTCTACTACGGCCTCGACGCGCTCGGCGCGTGAACGACGAGTCGTCGCCTAGCGTGAGGTCATGCCTGCCGGAAACGTGATCCCGTTGCGCCCTGGCGACGGTCCCATCAGCACTGCGACGGGTCTGGCGCCCCGGCGTGTCCGCCCCGTGACGTACGTCGTCCACGTGTCGCTCGTCGAAAGTGAGCAGCCGATCTGGCGACGGCTCGAGCTCGACAGCCGTCTCGACCTACGCACCGTGCACCGCGTCCTGCAGGCCGTCATCGGCTGGTCGGACTCGCACCTGCACGAGTTCACGACGTCCCGCTCGCGCAGCCGGTTGCTCGCAGACAGCGAGGTCGAGGAGGGAATGGACGGCACGCCCGAGCGTGACGTGCGCCTGGACGAGGTGCTGGCGGACGTCGGTGACGCCGTCGGCTATCTCTACGACTTCGGGGACGCATGGGACCACGACCTCCGGTTGGAGGTGGTCCGCGACGTCGAGCCCGCCCAGGCCGTGCGTGTGGTCGACGGGGCAGCGGCATGCCCCCTGGAGGACGCCGGTGGCATCGGAGCCTGGAACGCGTTCGTGCGGTGGCTGGTCGACGGCGACTCCGACGACCTCGACGACGACCACCTCCGCCACCTGGCGGAGCGGGTGCCCGTCGACTTCGACGCCACGTACTTCGATGTCGCGGAAGCCCAGGCGTCAGCGTCGGCTGCCGCGCTGACCACCGAGCAGCTGTCCGCTCGGCTGCCTCCGCACCCGGACGTCACCGCACTCGTGGCAGCGCTCCCGGAGGAGGGCGTCCGGCTGCTGGCGGGGTTGTGCCTGGCAGCACCGGGGCCCACGGTCGATCGCGCTGCTGCGCTGCTCCCGTTGCTCACCCTGCTCGATCTCGCACGCGACGGTGTCGACCTCACCCCGACCGGACTGATGAAGCAGGCCTCGGTGCGTGTGCTCCTCGACCGGCTCGGCTGGGGCGGAGACTGGGTCTTCGGCAAGACCCTGCGCGAGGACAACCTGCCTCCCGTCCGGTGGGTGCGTCGCGGAGCGCAGACGCTCGGACTCGTACGCCGCCATGCCGGCCGCCTCGTGCTCACCCCCGCGGGACGCGAGGTCGTCGGCGATGCCGAGGGCCTGTGGCAGCACCTCGTCGCCAACCTTCCACAAGGCGACAGCCCCGAGGAACGGACGGCTGGTGCCATCTGGCTGCTCACCCTGCGTCCCGGTCGCTCGTCCTACGGGCTCTACGACCGGCACGCCGGCGTCCTGTTCGACATGGTCGCCTGGCAGACGGGTGGCCATCCACCCGGCGAGCACCAGGTGCACGCCTGGCACCTGCCCACCCTCAGGCTCCTGCTCGTGCTGCAGCACGACCACCCGTCGCTCGGGGCTCGCCCCGAACAGGTCGCCGCAGCACTGGACGCGCTGTGGCGCCCGACGCCGGCGCTTCACGAGGCTGACGACCCCCGCACGTAGTCGGTACGGCATCGGCGCTATCTGCGCCGATGGAAGCGGAGCTCCCCGTGGGGAAGGCGTTCGACGAGATATCCCGCGTCGTGGACACGGTGGTGGTGATGACTGCAGAGCAGGGCACCGTCGTCAATGTCGGTGCGCCCGCCGTGCTCCCACGGACGGAGGTGGTGGGCCTCGCACCAGTTGGCGGGCACATCGCACCCGTCGGCGCGGCACGTCTGGTCGCGTACGGCCATCGCCAGGCGCTGGGTGGGGGTGAACAGCCGGCGCGACCGACCGAGGTCGAGGGGGACGCTGCGGCCGCCCAGGACCGCCGGGACGATGTTCGCGGTGCACGCCAGACGGCGGGCCTGCGAGGCGGAGATGCGGTCCCCGGCGAGGTCGTCGCCGGGGACGAGTCCCGCCCCGACGATGCCGGCACCGGCGAGCTCGGCCTGCAGGGCTGCGAGTGGGATGGTGACGACCACCGTGGTGGCGCTGCCGCCGTGGATGGGTAGCTGGCTGGCGTCGACCGTCTCGAGGAACGCGACGAACGCCTCACCCATCCGGCGCGGGTAGGCGAGCCGTGCCACCGGATCGTGAGCCGTCGCCGTGACGTCACCTGGGGAATCGTCCTTGCCGGTGGTGGCGCCGGCGTGAGCGCGGCGCGGGTTGGCGTGCGCCTCGAGGTAGGTCGCGAACCTCGTCGCGGCCGCATCGGGGACGACCGAGGAGATCCGAGTCGTGCCGTCGCCCAACCGGCGCATGGTCAGGCGGGTGACGTCGCGCGCGCGAGCCTCGAGTTCTGCCAGCCGCGCACCCTCGGCAGCCTCGGCGATCTCAGGAGCGACGACGTCGAGGATGCGTCGGCCGATCCGCCCGAGCTCCTTCGGCCCGAACTCCCGCGCGCGCTCGACCAGGTGCTCCTCCGCATCGGCGACTGTCTGCGGAGGTAGCGTCGGAGGCAGGGCGTTGAGGGCGCGGTCGATCACCTGTACCTGGGCCAGGGTGGCGCTGCCCTCACGCATGGCTGCCACGAGCCGCGGGCGGTCCCGGTCGAGTGCCGCGGCGAGTCGGAGCTCCGCTCGGGCGTCGGCGTACCTGGTGCGCGTGTGGTGCGCCAGCCAACCGGCGGCGTCCTGTGCTGCGGTCTCAGCGGCGAGGTCGCCGGCGTCCGCGAGGATCCGCAGCCGCAGCTCGGCCAGCTGACCCTCGGCAGCGACCAGGTCCTGCAGTGCTGTCGCCTTCTCCTCGACCGTCATGAAGATCGGGTTGGCGTCGGCGACCGCCTTCAGCGACGAGCGGATGTCTGAGGCAGCGGTGATGATCGGGTGGGTCACGATCGGTCTCCTCACGACGACGGGTCCGCCACGCACGCGCGCAGCTGATCAACGGTCGTCGCTCCTGGAGGCCCCCAGCTGGGGAGGCAATTACATGACCCTCGCAACTCGTCCCACGAGCCAGGGTTTGGCGCACTGGTGACTTGTCCTGGTGGCCCTGATCTGGCGGAACGTGGTTCGATCCTAGTCCAGAGCAACTACTATTCGCAAGTGTTTTCGACTAGCTGATGCTTGCTCGTCCGATCCGCCACGACCCCGATCCGCCCTACCGAACGCCGAACGGCGTTCAGACCGACACGAGCGGGAGCGAGGGGTCGATGGCTCGCATGTCCTCCGGGTCGGACGTGACGACGAGGTGGCCGCGACTGCGGGCATGCCAGACGACATGCACATCGACGACGTCGTGACGACCTGAGGCGCCGCAGAGTCGTCCCACCTCGCGAGCGGCGTGCACGTCGTACTCCGGCGTCGTCACGCCTCGAGCCGAGAGGAACGCACCGAGCCGCGCCTGCCGCGGTCCGCCGCGCCACACCTGGGCGACGACCTCAGGAACCACGTGCACCTCCAGCCCACGGTCTGCTGCCTGTCGCAGCAGCGCCCGGACGTCGGGGTCTCCTCGTTCGATGGCGATCAGTGCCCCCGCGTCGAGGCTGATCCCACTCACTGGGCGTCAAGGGCCTCGACGACGCGGACCGCCCGAGCCACGGCGGCGGCATCGGGGGCACCCAGCTCGGCATCCATCTCGTCCAGCACCTCCGACAGTGCGCGGCGCCTCGACTTCTCGGCGAGCGCTTCGGCCACGTAGGCGGACACCGATGCAACGCGACCCCCGGCGACCGCGGCGCGCGCCTCCTCGACCAAGTGGTCGGGCAGGCTCACAGCGATCTTGGCGGTCATACCACGATCATACTGCGGGCGAGTCCTCACGCCGCGCCAGACAGCCGGTCGCGGATCTGCCGGCAGAACACATCAGCGGGCGGCACGAGGGCGTCTGCCAACCGCGAGACCGCCGAGGCGTCCGAGGCCAGGAGGAGTCTCTCGACGGCCCCGCGGGTCTCCGGCTCCAGCAGCGCGGCAGAGACGAGCGGTGCGAGAGGCCGGGCGGCATCGGCGTCTGTGCCGGCATGGTCGGCATCGTCGCCCATGAGCGGCAGCTCGCCGCCCAGGGCGGCGAGCACCAGCGCCACGTCGTAGTCCACTCCGTTGCCCCCGGTGCCCACGTTGTCGGAGCGCAGGTCCGGGTCGACCGGTTCGAGGAGATGCCGACGCAGGCGTGGGGAGAGGTCGAAGAGGAGGTCGAAGTCGTAGGCCTTGGCGACCAGATCCATCAGCACGGAGCCTGCTTCATCCCGGCACCCCCGGCTGAGGGCGTCCATCCAGTCCGCCGGACAGGCAGCTACGTCGTGCGCCACGTCGAGCGGGACACATAGCGGGGCGCTCTCGAACAGCGCCACCTCACCTGCGTGCACCACCCGACCGACGGCCGCCTCCCCGAGCGCCATCAAGGATGCCCCTCCGAGATTGAGCGTCTCGACGGTCGCCCCGGTGCCGAGATCGCGCCACACGATGCGGTCGGCCCGCTCCGAGACCAGCTCGTAAGCGCCCATGGGAACCCCGACCCAGGAGTGGACGTCGCCGGCCAGGCCGAGGAGGCGCGGCGCGGCGACGCGGCGCAGGAAGTGATGCAATCCCCTGCGCTCGTGCAGGATCAGCTGACGGAAGACCCAGTCGTGGTCGATGACCTTGGCCAGAGCATCGGCCGGGTCCATGCCCCACAGCGTGCTCCGTCCACCCCGGATCTCGACGGCGACGTCCGCGGCGTCCGTGTCACGGCCGGGCCTGGGCTGTGCCGCTTGGGCGATCACCCAGCGCGCCCAGACCCAAGCCGGCGCGGCGTCCCCGAGGGCCACCAGTTGGCGGAGCCTGCGCACGCGCTGGGGCCGCCACCACGGCCTGCCGTCCGGCCCATGGGGCATCTCCTCCACCAGGGCGAGCGCCTTGGCGGGATCGCCGGCGGCTTCGGCTGCGTCGACGGCGAGCATCCGCTGGAGCCAGGGCATCTGGGCCTCGATGTCGAAGTCGGGCGGCGATGCGTGGGGCCAGGCCCGTGACGAGTGCGACGTGCGGGTGCGTCCCTTGCGGCGGTGACGTGATCGAGGCATGCCCACCACTGAACGGCCCCACCCCGGCGCGGCGCCAGACGCTCCCGCGCATCTGTGGAGAACCATCGTTGGAGAAGCACGCGAACGACTCGTGGCCCCCAAGGAGGGCCACGAGTCGCCGAGGCTCAGCCGAGCACGCCGCCGATCATCAGCACGCCGTCCGGGTCGTACGTACGCCGCGCCCGCCGCAGCCGCGCGAGGGTCACCTCGTCGTAGGCGTCGACGTACTCCTCCGGCGTGAAGGTGAAGTTCGGCAACCGGTGGCTGCCCACCCACGGCGCCATCGCGTCGAGGATCGCGGCGGCGTGGTCCTCGACCCCCGGGACCTCGGCGATGCCGACGACGAGCAGCGAGTACGCCGCGTCGCGCGAGGCGAAGGCAGCCGGGTGCTCACCCGGCCGGGCGTAGGCCCCGCCCAGCTGGCGTACCTCCACCAGGATCTGCGGCGACGGGACTCCCGGTCCGATGAGCGCCAGCAGCGCGTCCGCCGTCTCCGCCGAGAAGTCGGTGAGCACGTGGCCCGCCTCGTGGGCCGGGGTCGGGTCGAGCGGGTCGGTGTGGACCGAGTCGATCGCCGTGTAGGGCTTGTCGGCCACGTCGTCGAGGATCACCGGAGCGGCCGCCCGCATCGCGGCGAACCAGCGCTCCCCCTCCTCGGTCGAGCCCGTCCACACGTAGCGCACCGACAGCGTGAGCCGGCCGGCGAGCATCGGCGGGACGCCCTCCATCTCGGGCAGCTGGAAGAGCGCGAACGACGTCGTCCCCTCCTCCGGCAGCTCGGCCGACCAGGCGCGCCAGGCGTCGATGACGGCGGGGGCGTCCGCGCCGTCGAACCACAGCGAGCCGCCGTAGAAGCTCGGCTGGTCGACCAGGTCGAACTCGATCGCCGTGATGATGCCGAGCATCCCCTTCGCGCCGCGCAGGGCGAAGAAGAGCTCGGGGTGCTCGGTCGGCGTGACCCGCCGCAGCACGCCGTCGCCGGTGACGACCTCGATGGCGCGCACCTTGTCGATGGCCAGGCCGTAGGTGCGGGCCATCGGCCCGAGCCCGCCGCCGGTCGTGTAGCCGACGATCCCGACGTCGGTGATCGATCCCGAGAGCGGCGCCAGTCCGTAGGGCGCGGCGGCCTCCACGACGGCGAGCCACTTCACGCCGGCTCCGGCGCGGGCCCAGCCCTCCTCGGGGTGGATGACGACCTCGTCGAGCTCCTTGGTGGTGACCAGCAGCTCGGTGGTCAGGTCGGCCATCGGGCCGTGGCCGGTGGCCTGCGGGGTGACCCGGAGGCCGTGGCGGGCCGCGAACTGCACGGCCTCGACGACGTCCTGGGCGTCGAACGCCGCGAGCACACCGGCCGGTCGGACCGGGACGGCGACGTTCCACGGCGAGACGAGGGCGTCGTACGCCGTGTCGCCGGGCACCGCGACGGTGCCGATGGTGAGTGCGTCCAGCTCCGCGAACGGTACGGCTGCGGGGCTGGTCTGTGCGATGGTCATGCTTCCTCCGTGTGTGTCGTGGTTGACCAGACGAAGGTGCACCCGGACGCTTGCGGGCGACTTGAACCCGACTTGAGCCCGACCGCGGAATCAGTCGTTCGACGCCGCCTGGGGGCCCACGAACAGGCCGTCGGGGTCGGCAGACCGTCGGATCCGCAGCAACCGGTCGTACGACGCCGGCGACCAGCCGCGCCGGGCGGCGGCCTCGTAGGCCATCGAGAGGTAGGCCGCGCTCGACGTCCACGGGGCCAGCGAGTCGAGGATCCGCAGGGCGTCCTGCCGCACGGCGCTCCACCCCGTGCCCACGTCGAGTCCCACGCCGAGGACCAGGAACGACCCGTCGAGGTGGTCCATCGCGCCAGCCCGCGGGGCAGGCCGCGCGAGTGCGCCGCCGAGCTGGCGCAGCTCGACGAAGAGCAGGTTGCTGCCCGACCCGGGGCCGGCCACGTCGACCAGGGCGTCGACCGCGTCCGCCGGCAGGCCGTGGACGAGCACGCTGTTGGCGTAGACCGCGGTGGGCTCCTGGGGGTCGAGCTGGAGGTGCACGATGTCGGCGGCGGGCACCTGGGCGAACGTGTCGACCTCGGGCCGCAGCGCGCGCAGGCCGGCGATGGAGCGGGCACCCGCCTCGGCGTCACCGAGGGCGACCGCGTCGATCATGACCAGCTTCCGCCCGCGCAGCTGGTCGGGCAGCCACTCGATGTCGGGGACCTGGAAGATCCGCGCGACGCTCGTCACCGCCTCGGGCGCGTCCGCGCTCCACTCGCCCCACGCGGTGAGCACGCGGCGGGCGTGCTGCCAGTCCCACGCGAGCATGCCGGCGTACGCCGTCCGGACCGGCAGCAGGTCGAACTCCAGCGCGGTGACCACGCCGAAGCCACCGCTCCCCCCGCGTGCGGCCCAGAGCAGGTCGGGGTCAGTGTCCTCGGTGGCGCGCACGAAGGTCCCGTCGGCGAGCACCAGCTCGACGGCCGTGATCGCGCTGCACTGCAAACCGTGCTGGCGGGAGTACCAGCTCACCCCGCCGCCGAGCGACGAGCCGACCACGCCGACGCCCGGGCTGGACATGTGCTGCCCGGCCAGCCCGACGCGGCCGGCCCGGGCGACGACGTCCCCCCACAGCACGCCGGCCTCCGCGCGCGCCGTACGAGTCGCAACGTCGACGCTCAGCCCGGTCATCGCGGACGTGCGCAGCAGCACGGCGTCGCCCAGCCGGCCCGCGAGCGGCGGGGCGCCGTGACCGGTGCCCTGCGGCGCGACCCGGAGGCCGGCTGCCGCGGCGGCCTTGACGATCCGGGCGACCTCCTGGGGGTCGGCGGGGTAGGCGACCGCGGCCGGGTGCTCGTCGACCTGGAGGTTCCACGGCATCCGCGCCTCGTCGTAGAGGGGGTCGCCGGGCAGGTGGACGGCACCACCGGCCAGCCCGCGCAACGCCTCAGCCTGCTGCATCGTCACCACCTCACGATCCGGGCACCCCAGCATCGCCGGGGTGACTTGAGGACGACTTGAGCCGACGGTTCATCCGCTCGTGGAGCAGCGCGCGCTCGCCGGTCGGGATGTCGGCGTGGATGGCGTCGCGCACGAGCGGGTTGACGAAGTCGAGCGGGTGCCCGTCGCGCAGGATCTCGCTGCGCGCGAGCACGTCGAGAGCTGCCGCGACGTCCTCCTCCGGGTGCTGCGCCAGGTCGGCCACCGCCATCAGGTCGGCCTCCGGGCCCAGTACGGCGACGGCCCGCGCGACCGTCGTCACGGCCGCCGGCATCCGGCGCAGGCGGAGCGTCACGAGCGAGGCGACCGCCCGCGACCCCACCGCCCGGACCGTGTCGACGTGGGCGGCGTCCGGCGGCACGCCCTGGTCGGCCAGCGCGCGCAGCAGCTGGCGCAGGAGCAGCGGGTTGCCCGAGCTCATCCGGTGGCAGGCGGCCACGAACGGGTCGGCGCCGCGGCCGAGCCGGTCGGTCACCAGCGCGGCCGTGCCCTGCTCCGACAGTGGCGCCGGGCGCACCACCGTCACCGACTCGTCCGCGGCGAGCTCGGCCAGCAGCTCGTCGGCCTCGTGCGGCTCGCCGGTGCGCAGCGCCAGCACCATCAGCACGGGCAGCCCGTCGAGGCGTCTGACCAGGTAGGCGAGGAGCTGCAGCGACGCCTCGTCGCACCACTGGACGTCGTCGACGCACAGGACGAACGGGGCCTCCTCCGCGAGGCCGGTCGTCAGCTCGCACAGCTCGCGGAGCGCGGCGAAGCGGTCGTCGCGACCGATCGCGTCGTCGACCCCGGCGCCGAAGAGCTGCCGGACCACTCCCCACTCGAAGCCGTGCTCCGAGGGGCTGCTCCTCGCCGACCGCACCCACACGCCGGCGGCGACGGCGAACCGGCGGAGCTCGTCGAGCAGCCGGGTCTTGCCGATGCCGGCCGAGCCCTCGACGAGCACGCAGCCCGACGTCCCGTCGGTCAGCTCGTCGAGCCTGGACCTCAGCAGCGCCATCTCCCGGTCGCGGTCGACGAGGCCGTCGGGCGTGCGGGGGCGCGGGATGCTCACGCTCGCGCTCGGGGTCGTCACGCCGTCGAGGGTCGGTGACTGCGCGAGCACCTCGGCCTCGAGCGCGCGCAGGGCGGGGCCGGGGTCGACGCCGAGCTCGTCGGCGAGCACCTGGCGGGCGCGGCGCAGCGCCTCGAGCGCCGCGGCCTGGCGGTGCGCCCGGTAGAGCGCGAGGGCGAGCAGCCGCCAGCGCTCCTCGCGCAGCGGGTCCTCCTTGACCAGTGCCTCGAGGTCACCGATGACGAGCGGGGCCTCGCCCAGCTCGAGCCGGGTGGCGAGGAGCCGCTCGCGGGCGACCCCGCGCAGCTCGGTGAGCCGGGCGACCTCCGCCTCGGCCCACGCCTCCCCCGCGTAGTCGGCGTACGCGGGTCCGCGCCAGGTCCGCAGCGCCGTCTCGAGCGTGCACACCGCATCCCCCGGCGCCTGGCCGGCGGCCGCCTCGACCGCGGCCTCGAAAGCCCACGCGTCCACAGCATCGGGCGGAAGCCTGAGCACGTAACCCGGCCCGGCGCGGGCGATCACGCCCCCGCGGTGGCGGGCCGTCGCGTCCGGTTCGAGCGCCCGCCGGAGGTGGCTGACGTACGCCTGCAGCGCGCCGTTCGCGTTGGCGGGCGGGTGGTCGCCCCACACGCAGTCGACGAGGTGGTCCGCGGTCACGACCTGGTCGCGCTGCATCGCCAGCGCCGCCAGCACGGCGCGCTGACGTCGCCCGCCGAGGTCCACGACCGCGCCGTCCCGCGTGGCCGTGAGCTCGCCGAGCACGTGCAGGTTGAGTTCCGGCTGCCCGTCCACCCCACTTCCTCGCCTCGGCTCCGTCGAGCGTACGGCTGTCCCGGGGCTGCGGGCTGCCCCGATTTTGGGCACGCGCACCGCAGCGGATGGGTGCATCCACCCATCGGGGACGGCGTACGAGATGGGCATTCCACCCGACGCGGCGGGTGCCGTCGCGGAAATAGCGTCGAGCCATGGACACCACAGACATCGACACCGTCATCATCGGAGCCGGCCAGGCCGGACTGTCGACCGGCTACCACCTGCAGCGCCGCGGCGTGCCCTTCGTCATCCTCGACGCGGCCAGCCGCGTCGGCGACAACTGGCGACGGCAGTGGGACAGCCTCCGGCTCTACTCCGCCGCCCAGTTCGACGGCCTGCCCGGCCTGCCGTTCCCCGCACCGCGCTGGACCTTCCCGGGCAAGGACGCCGTCGGCGACTACCTGGAGACCTACGCCCGCACGTTCGAGCTGCCCGTGCGCCTCGAGACCCGGGTGCAGGCGCTCGACCCGCACGGCGAGGGCTACGTCGTGACGACGGACCGCGGCCGGTTCACCTGTCGCAACGTCGTCGTCGGGACCGGGACGTTCGGCCGGAGCCCACTGGTCCCCGACGTGGCGGCAGCACTCGACCCGAGCATCCTGCAGCTGCACTCCAGCGAGTACCGCCGGCCCAGCCAGGTCAACGACGGCGCCGTGCTGGTCGTCGGCGCGAGCCACTCCGGCACCGACATCGCCTACGAGCTGGCCGAGACGCACCCGGTGATCCTCGCCGGGCGGGACTGCGGCGAGATCCCGCCTCGGCTCGGCTCACCGGCCTTCCGCGTGGTCTTCCCGGTCCTGCTGTTCGCCTGGAGGCACGTCCTCACCCGGCGCAGCCCGATGCGCGCCAAGCTCAAGGACGAGCTGCGTCGCCACGGTGGCCCGATGCTCCGCGTCAAGCGGCGCGACCTCGCCGAGCGCGGCGTCGAGCGCGTCACCAGCCGGGTCGAGGAGTCGCGCGACGGGCGGCCCGTCGTCGACGGCACACCGCGTGACGTGTCCACCGTCGTGTGGGCCACCGG
The DNA here is from genome assembly GCF_947488025.1 of uncultured Nocardioides sp. Lineage (GTDB taxonomy): Bacteria > Actinomycetota > Actinomycetes > Propionibacteriales > Nocardioidaceae > Nocardioides. Next base: position 317,793 of record NZ_CANKYS010000003.1, read on the forward strand.
CTTCCGGCAGGTCTTCGACTGGATCCACCTCCCCGTCCTCGACGAGGACGGCTGGCCGAGGGAAGAGCGCGGCGTCGTCGCCGACGCACCGGGCCTGTTCTTCTGCGGCCTGGCCTTCCAGTACTCGTTCAGCTCGATGCTCATGGCCGGCGTCGGCCGGGACGCGGCGTACGTCGCCGACCGGGTCGCGAGCCGTTCCCGCAGTCCGGAGCCGGTGACCTCGAGCCACCCCGCGGCGGCGTGAGTGGTCGTACGCTCGAGGAGGAGGTGAGGGCGATGGCCGTGGCCGGCGACGTCGACCGCGCACGCCAGGCCTACGAGCGCGGCGACTGGCCCGAGGCGTACGACGTCTGGGCGCGCGCCGACCTCGCCGGGCTCCCGGCAGCCGACCTCGACGACCTCGCCACCGCGTCCGAGCTGCTCGGGCACCACGACACGACAGTGCTCGCGCTGCAGCAGGAGTTCCGGCTGCACGAGCAGGCGGATGACTCCCGAGGTGCCGTGCACACGGCCTTCCGGCTGGCGATGAGCTGTGCGACCCACGGGGAGCCGGCCCTCTTCTCCGGGTGGTCGGCGCGGGCGCAGGCGCTGCTCCCCGACGTCGGCGCGGACTCGGCAGAGGCGGGCTGGGTGGCCTTCCTGCGGATGTTCGGCCACCTCGACCGCGGCGAGATCCCGCAGGCGTCGCAGCAGGCCGACCTCGCCACCGAGGCGGGGCGCCGCAACCGTGATCCCGACCTCGTGGCGATGGGGCTCACCGGTCAGGGGCGGCTGCGGCTCTACACCGGCCGCATCCCCGACGGCCTCGCCTGCCTGGACGAGGCGATGGTGCGGGTGATCGCCGGCGAGTGCACCCCCATCATCGCCGGGCACGTCTACTGCACGGCGATCGAAGGCTGCCAGGAGATCAGCGACTTCGGTCGGGTCGCGGAGTGGGCCTCCGCCCTCGAGCGGTGGTGCTCCGCACAGCCCGGGCTGCTCCTCTTCACCGGCCAGTGCGCCCTGCACCGCGGCCAGCTGTTCCGGGTGCACGGCGACTGGGCGCAGGCGCTCGACGAGCTCGCGCTCGCCGCGCAGCGCTACGTCGATGTCGGGTCGCCGGACGCCATCGGCCTCACGGCGCGCGAGTCGGGCGACGTCCTGCGCCTGCGCGGCGACCTCGACGAGGCCGACCTCGCCTACCAGCGTGCGTCCGACCACGGCTGCGACCCCCAGCCCGGGCTCGCCCTGCTGTGGCTCGCCCGTGGGCAGGACGCTGCGGCGCTGGCTGCCGTCGAGCGCATGCTGGCCGAGGAGGTCGGTGCCGTGGCGCGCTGTCGCGTCCTGCCCGCCGCGGTCGAGGTCCTCCTCGCGTCCGGGCAGGTGGACCGCGCGCGGTCTGCTGCCGACGAGCTGTCGGCCCTGGCCTGCTCGGAGGCCCTCACGGCGATGGCCGCCGAGTGCTCCGGGGCGGTCGAGCTCGCTGCCGACGACCCGGCGGGAGCCCTGCCCTTCCTCCGCAAGGCCGGCCAGCTGTGGGCACGCGCGTCCGCACCGTACGACGCCTCGCGCGCCGGTGTCCTCCGCGGCCGGGCGCTCGCCCGGCTCGGCGACGACGCCGCCTCGCGCCGCGAGCTCGAGGCCGCGCGGGACTGCTTCCGCCGCCTGGGTGCCCGTCCTGCGGCAGACCTCGTCTCGGCGCTGCTCGCGCCGGTCGCGTCGCCGGCGGGCCTCACCCCCCGCGAGGTCGAGGTGCTCCGCCTCGTCGCCACCGGCCGCACCAACCCCCAGATCGCAGCCGAGCTGGTGCTCAGCGAGAAGACCGTCGCCCGCCACCTGTCCAACATCTTCACCAAGCTCGACGTCGCGTCGCGGACCGCTGCCGCGGCCTACGCGTACGAGCACGGGCTGATGTGACGGTGTCGCAGGATCCTGCCGCTCAGCCGTCCCCCCGGACCCGCAGCACCCCGCGAGCCCCGCGCTCGGCGTCGACCATGACGTGACTGACGAACGGGTAGTCGCCCGGCTCGTCCAGCACCAGCTCGACGAACCCGCCCTGGGCCGGCACCAGGGGCAGCACCTGCGCTCCCCCGTCGCGCGCCGGGCCCGATCGGCCGCCGAGCTGCCACGCGCCCTCGTTGAACACGGTGTCGAACTGTCCGCCGACGACGTGGAAGGAGGAGGCGCGACTCGGACCCGCGTCGAGCACCCAGAGCCGGACCCGCTCGCCGGTCCGGGCACGCAGCGGCTGGTGCGCGTACTGGTCGGGGTAGCCGTTGAACACCACGGCGTCCGCGTCCTCGCCCGCCACCTTGTCGAGGTCGGCGACCGCACCCTCGGCCCCGTGGTACTGCTCGGACTGGACGAGCACGTACTCGCGGTCGACACGGGGCAGGCCGGGCGGCTCGATGACGACGGCGCCGAAGAGACCGTTGGCGATGTGCGCGGTCATCGGCATCGTGGAGCAGTGGTACATCCACACCCCGGCCCGGGTCGCGGTGAAGCGGTAGGTCAGCGACTCCCCGGGTGGGATCGTGCGCATCACCTCGTCGGGCGCGCGCACCCCCGCGTGGAAGTCGATCGAGTGGCCCATCGTCCCGTCGTTGACGAGCGTGATGACGAACCGGTCGCCGACGCGCCCGCGGAGCACCGGGCCGGGCGCGGTGCCGTTGAAGGTCCACACCTCCTGGGTCACCCCGGGAGCCACCTCCGCCTGCTGCTCGGTGATCCGGAAGGTGCGCCGGTGGACCCGTCCCGGTGCCAGGGGCGGCAGGACCGGGTCGTACGCCGAGAAGTCCGGGCCCGGCTCGCCCGCGGAGCCGATCGGCGCCCCCGACGCGTCGTGGCCGTGGTCCTCGTGCCCGGCCGGCTCCGCCGGGTCGCCCACCGCGCCTTCGCCGGAAGCGTCCGGGTCCCCGCCGGCGACCTCCACCGCGAACGTCATCCCCATCTGGCGGTGCCCGACGACCGAGCACCAGCCATCGAGGTCGCGACCGACGACGCCGACGTCCAGCTCGGCCTCCTCCCCCGGCGCGATGCGACCGGTGTCGGCACCGGTCTCCAGGACCAGGTCGTGGACGTCGCCCGCGCTCTCGTTGCGCAACGTGATGACCAGCCGGTCACCGGCCGCCACCTCGACGCGGTCGGGGGTGAACCGCATCTCGCCGGCCACGACCTCGACCTCGACGGTTCGACCGGTGGGTGCGACACCGGCGTCCGCGGAGCCCGCCCGGCCCAGCGCGGCCGGGTCGACGGCACCGCCGACGGCCACGGCCAGCACGGCGAGCGCCACCCCGACAGCGGCCAGCCCGGTGTTCTGGCCACGAGGACGCACGGCGGCCGCCGGGGGTGCCTCGCCCCGGTGACGCAGGCGTACGGCTCGCAGCAGCAACGGGACGAAGCTCGCGAGCGCGCCGAGCACCAGCACCGACGCCACCACCCGTACGACGCTCGGCACCGGCAGCAGGCACCACACCAGGCCCACGTTGGCGAGGGCCACCCGCAGCGCCCCCGCCGAGTCGAGCGCGCGGTTGGCGGCGCGTACGGACGCCGGGCCGCCGCCGAGCACCACCGGCACGAGGTAGGAGAGGGCGCCGAGCAGCACCTGGGCGACGAACCCGGCGGCGAGGTAGGGCGCGGCGTCGTGCAGCGCCCGGGACACGTCGTCCCACTGCCCCCCGACCGCGACCCGCGCCGACACCCACGTCAGCATCGCGACCAGCCACAGCACGCCCGCGCCGACGGACCACGTGGGGAAGCTGCCGGGCGGCTTCACCTGCGCCGCGTCCACCATCGGGCGGGCCAGGACGAGGACGCCGCCGAGGTAGGTCACCAGGCCGACCGCGACGACGCGGGGCTGGTCCGCCCACGCGGCGGCCGCCACGAGGCCGATCCCCGCGGCCAGCACGGGCAGCGCGGCGCGGGACGCCTTCTCCGCACCCTCGGCCAGCCGGGTGCGCAGCATGGTCGGCCAGAGGGTGACGAGGGTCCCCAGCACGGTGAGGCCCACCCAGCCGAGCACGTTGATGCCGGCGTGGGCGATGCGCACCCGGGCGTCGAGTGGATCGGTCAGCCCGCGGGCGAGCCACACGCCCAGCGTCGCGCCGACGGGGAGCAGGGCACCCGCGGCGAGGTAGTAGTGGACCGTCGGTGCGAAGCGTGAGCGGAACCTGCCGCGCAGGCCCCGCGCCAGGGACGCCACGTGCCAGGTGACCGCCAGCGCCACGGCCACCGCGCCGGTCAGGACGAGGAGCCACCCGTCGAAGGCGACGCCGATCGCGACCGCGACGGCGCCGAGGTCGAAGGTCGCCAGGCGGATCGACTGCTCCCGCCGCGGCGTCGCCGGGCCGCGCAGGAGGGTGTCGGCGAAGTAGCGGCTCCACACGAGGATCGCGTGGCCGGCGGCGCCGAGCAGGAGCAGGTGCAGCAGGAGCCAGCGCGGCTCGGGAACCCACCGGTGCACGAGGGCCACGACCACGGCCGCCAGCAGCCAGCCCACGACCGGCAGGTCCCGGATCGGCCAGAAGCCGCGGGTGCCGGTCCTCGGCTCGTCGGCGCGGGTCCCGGAGGACGTCTGCAGTGTCGTCATCGCGCGACCTCGGGCTGGCGCTCGGTGGACACGGCAGCCCGCGGCTCGGGCGGACCGATCACCGTGCTGGCGGCCGCGACGCCGAAGAACAGCAGCAGTGCCACCGCGTTGCCGGCCCCGCCGACCTCGCGCGCCAGGTCGCTGCCGAGCGCGTCGCCTCCCCAGAGGCGGAGGACGAGGGAGACCTGGAGCAGCAGCCACGGAGCCCACATGGCGGGCCGGTACGGCAGTGGCACCCGCGTCACCGCCGGCAGGATCGAGGGAGCGTGCGCCATGATCATCGAGATCGTGAACCCGAGGAAGACCGCGTGCACCAGCGCGTCGTACGCCGCACCGTCCGCGGGCTGCCCGGCGACCAGCCAGATGCCGCCCGCGACGGCCAGCCACCCCTGGCCGGCCAGCATGCAGGCGGCCGCGAAGCGCGGGAGGCCGGTGGAGCGTACGGTCCGCCGCGCCACGTCGTACGCCGCGAGCCAGGCCGCCAGCAGCAGGACCACCAGCCCGAGCACACCTGCTCCGACACGTGGCCACATCGTCGCGGCCGGGACGCTCACCGTGACCGCGAGGCCCAGCAGCACCAGCGACGTCCCCGCCCCCGCCGGCATCGCCAGCCGAGCCAGCTCGAGCCGCTCGCCGGCGATGGTCAGCACGACGAAACCGGCCAGCCAGGGCAACGCGAGGGCCAGGTCGGCGCCGCCGAGGACGAGCACCGCGCCACCGAGCGCGAGGACCGCGCCGAGTGCGGAGACCAGGACCGCGTCGTCGCGCTGGCGCCGCCACAGCGGGACGTAGAGCGCGCACAACCCGGCCGCGCCGGCCACCAGGAGGAGGTGGCCCAGCCGGCCCACGCCCGGCACGAGCAGCGCCAGGGCGCCGGTTCCCAGGAGCGCGGGGGCTGCGTAGCCCCAGGAGGCACCGAGCGCCACGGCACGCTCGAGCGCGACGAGCGTGCCGACGAAGCCGAGCACCATGAGCAGCCCGTGGGCCTCGCCCAGGCGGCCCGAGGGCACCGGCGCCCACACGCCCAGCAGGGTGAGTCCGGCGTCGACGCCGACCACCATCGCGACGGCTGCCGGGACCGCCAGCAGCGCGCGCGGCGCGGGTGCCCGCCGCCCGTTCACGGGAGGCTCACCACGCAGCCGAGGGTCTCGGGGCGCGGGCGGAGCCCTGCTCCCTCAGCGCCGAGCACGCCCTCGACGAGGCCGAGGTGGACCGCGCACACGACGGCGGGGTGCGACCGCGCCGCCTCGAGGATGGGGCAGGCGTTCAGGGTGACCCGGTCGCCATCGGCCTCCGGGGCGAAGCCCGTGTGGGCGAGGGCCAGCAGCACGCGCTCGCGGCCGTCCTCGACCGCTCCGAGCTGGGACCGGAGCTGCTCGCCCCAGGCCCGGCCGCCGCGCACGGCCGCGGGGTCGAGGGTGCGTGCCTGGCCCTCGCCATCGCTGGTGTCGGAGTCGAGGTCCGAGTCCGTCGCCCGCCCCCGGTCCAGGCCGGAGGCGAGCGCCATCGCGAGGGCGGCGTACTCCGGCTCGCGGGCGAGGTAGCTCCACGCGGGGCGACCACGACCGCCGCTCCGGCTGGCGATACGGCTCGCGTTGCCTCCCGCCACGATCGCGTCGAGGTGGCCGCGCAGGGTGTTCGGGTGCAGGCCGGTGCGCTCCTGCAGCTCCCCCAGCGTCAGCGCACGGCCCGCGTCGCGGAGGGTGGCCAGCACGCGTGCCTGGGCGGCGGTGACGCCCTGCTCATTTATTTCCACGGGATTCATTGTAGGTTATTCCTGAACCCCATGCCCACCGAGGAGGCACCCATGTCCACCGTCACCATCGCCAGCAGCCACGCCGACGCCGAGGCCGCCGAGAAGGTCGAGCAGCACCACGCCGAGATGGCGGGCCGGCTCGCCGTTCTCACGGCCGGTGTCGTGCGATCGGCACGCACCGACCAGGCCCAATCCGCGCGGCAGGGCCTGCTGTCCTGGCTGCGCGACGAGCTCGTCCCGCACGCGACCGCGGAGGAGAAGACCCTCTACCCGGCCGCCGCGCAGATCGCCGAGGCGCGGCTGCTGGTCGAGGCCATGCTCGCCGAGCACGTCCTCATCCACCGGCTGGTGGGCGACCTCGAGGCTGCGGCTGACCCGGTCGAAGCCGCCGCGGTCGCCCGGTCCCTCGAGACGCTCTTCGGCAGCCACCTCGCCAAGGAGAACGACCAGCTCATCCCGGCCCTTGTCGCCTCACCCGACTACTCGGTGGCCGAGATGCTGACCGGCATGCACGAGCTCCTCGGCGGTCACGACGACCACGTCGAGGACGCCCCGAGCGCAGAGGCCGGCCACGGCGGGCACCAGTGCGGGTGCGGAGGCCACGACGAGGCGGGCCTGCCCGAGCTCGACGTGCGCACCATCCCGCACGCCATCCGTCACGCGACCATCTTCGGCGCGCTGGAGGGCCTGCGCCCCGGCGCCGGTCTCCTGCTGGCCGCCGACCACGACCCGTTGCCACTCCTGGCCCAGCTCGAGCAGCGCGCCCCCGGCGCCTACGCCGTGTCCTACCGCGACTCGGGTCCCGAGCTCTGGCGCCTGGAGCTGACCCGGAAGGCCTGACCGTCCCTCCGGGTGTGGCTGCCACGGTCATCGCGGCGCACGGTGGAGGCATGGCTGTGACGAGCTTCCAGGACCTGCCCCTCGCCGATCGCGACCACGACTGGGACGGTGACGCCGCCGAGAAGCGCGTGCGGAAGTGGGCCGGTGCGGAGGACGAGCCGAACGAGAAGTACCGCGACGCCCACGTCTGGTACGACGCGGACAAGAAGGACAACTTCACCGCCTACAAGCTGCTGGTCGCCGACGTCGTCGACGGCAGGCTGCGCGCGGTGCCGCGTGGCGTGATGGCCGCGGGCAACGTCATGGCCGGAGGGCGCGGCGGCGTGGACCTGCCTGCGAAGGACGTCGATCGCGTCAAGAGCCACCTCGCGAAGTACTACGCGAAGATGGGCGACGAGGCGCCCTGGGAGCGCGACTGATCCGAGCTCGGCCCGGCGCCAGTGGGACGGCGTCAGCCCGCCGACTCAGGCGACGTCGGCGACGGGCCCGCGTACGACCGGGGTAGCCGAGCGACTCCGCCATCCTGCTGTTCGGCCTCGTTCAGCGCCTGCGCGAGCCGGCGACCTGCGCCACCGGCACCTAGACCGTGACGATGGTCAGGGTGGGGTCCAGCCGCGCGATGTCGTCGGGGTCCGACGTCAGGACGGCCAGGTCGCTACGTCGCGCGTGCAGGGCGACGTGCCCGTCCACCACGTCGGCGACGCCGGCCGCTCCGCACAGCACTCCGACGGCGCGCGCCATCTCAGCATCGAGGCCGACCAGGACGACGTCGCTCGCGCCGAGCAGGCGCGAGAGCCGCGCCTGCCGCGACCCGTCGCGCCACACCTGGGCGATGACCGGAGTGGGGATCTCCAAGGCCCCACCGGCGGCGATCACCCGGTCGAGCAGGTGGACCACCCGCGACTGTCCGCGATCGAGGGCGATGAGGGCGCCAGCGTCCAGGCAGAAGCCGCGGGTCACGGCTCGAGCTGCGCGCTGGCGAGCGCGTCCTGCACCCAGGTCTCGTCCGCGGTCGTGAGGGGCCCGGCCTCGGCGCGCCACTCAGCCAGCACCTCGGCCACGGACTCGCGTTCGGCCTTCTCCCGCATCGCAGTCGCGACGTACGCCGACACCGAGGTCGCGCGCCCGGCAGCCACCGCGGCGGCTGCGGACGCGACGAGGTCGTCCGGCAGGCTGACGGTGATGCGGGCGCTCATACTTTGATCATACTTGCCGGCGGGCAAGCGGGGCCACCGTCGAGGACTCCCCCGGCAGGGATCGACGGCGGCGACGGCGCCTGTCGCCGTCCTGACGGTCGATCTCGACCTCGTAGGGCAGCGGCGGGTAGTCGACGTACCTCGGATCGGCCCGCACCATGACCTCCCGGCTGACCTCGTTGTCCTCCACCCGGATGGCGAACAGCTCCTTGTTGTCACGACGGCAGCCGACGACCGTCCCCGACAGGACGTGGTCGAAGGTGAAGTCGTCGAATCGCGGGTCCGAGGCCGCGTGGGCTCCCGTCTTCAAGAAGTGATCGATGACGTACCGCAGCCACGGCTCCATCGAGTACGACTTCTCCTTGCCGCTCCACGAGATGCAGCACCCGTCCCAGCAGACCTCCCAGTCACACCAGAGGTTCGGCTGCCCCGGGCCCGGACGGTTGTACCGGTCACCCACACCGTCGCTGGACTCAGCGCGCGGGTTGCCGGGCACCTCGTACGGGTCTCCTCGGTCGAAGCGCCGCGACGCGCTGAATGCGGATAGATAGGCGATCTCTGAGTCGTTCAAAGACGGTTCGATGTCGATGTGACCGACGAAGTCGGTGCTGAAACCCATGTGTCCTCCAGTGTCCTCGGGATCGACTTCCACCCTCACCGCGCAGCAACGCCGACACCAGACCGGACGTGCCGCCTGTGGATGACGCCAGCGCGCCAGCGGGCGATCGGGGCATCGTGACGACATGGACGAACTGAAGCCGTACGAGCTCCGCGATCCGGCGGCGCTGATTCGCGAGGTGGCCGAGGCCGTGACCCTCGTCGAGGACACTGCGTGGCTGGCCCTCATCCACCACCCGTCGACGCACCAGACGTTGGTCCGCGTCGACCCGCTGCCCGTTCCGGCCCTGCTCGACGATGACGACGACATCTCCGAGCACCTGCGCGCAGCAACGGAGGCGTTCGGACTCTCCTGGAGCAAGAACGGGAAGGGGCCCGACCACAAGGCCGTGACCATCGTCGTGCGACCCGGCTTCGCGGTCTTCGGGCCCAACGAGGGCGTCTGGTGCCGAGGCTGGCGCTATGCCAACCACTTCCAGGACGTCTACACGGGCGAGCTCATCCTGGTCACCGAGCACGGCTGGGTGGACTTCATGACCGACGCCTGCGGCCACGAGCCCCGCATGGTGGCCTGACGGCTCCGCAGCAGGTGCTGCGAGGCTGTGCCCATGACCGAGGACGAGCTGTTCGACCTGCTGACCGCGATCGAGGAGCGGGTCCCGCTCGAGGAGAAGCCCGCGTGGTTCGAGCGTGAGGCGAACGACCTCGAGCCCGGCGAGCACGGACGCGCGTCGCTGTTGATCGCGGCGGGCGAGCACTGGCAGATGAGGAAGGAGTACGACGAAGCGCGGCGCTGCTTCCGGCTCGCGATGCGCGACGGCGGCGAGTCGGGCTCCGACCCGATCGCGAACCTGTTGTCGCTGGCCCTCGACGAGGGCGACGCGGGGTCGGTCACGGAGTTCGACAAGACGTTGCGCGGCTTGGCGCGCGACGACGAGGTCAGCCCGACCACCTGCCACCTCGTGGCCGAGGCGTACGAGATCCACGACCAGCTGCGGCAGGCGCTGCGCTGGTACAACATCCCGTTCACCCACGGCTATCCGGACGGTGAGCCCGGCGACGCGATGTTGCTCCACGGACGCCGGCGCGTCCGGACCGCGCTCGGGCTCGCTCCCGACCAGCTCGACGTCATGGCCGAGGAGCTCCGCCAGAACGAGCAGTAGACCGCAGGCGGCGAGCTCCCGATCCGTCCGGCAGGATGCGGCCGTGCGTATCGGGACGTGGAACCTCGCCGGCCGGTGGTCGGACGATCACCGAAACCTCCTGCTCGAGGCTGACTGCGACGTCTGGCTGCTGACGGAGGTCAGCGAGCGGACGAGCCTGCCCGGCTTCGCGACGCACCTGTCGGACGCACGGATGGCACCTCGCCGTCGCTGGGCTGCGGTCGCCAGCCGGCTGCCGATGGCTTCGAGCCCCGACCCGCACCCGGCCAGCGCTGCAGCGCAGATCGGCGCGACGACGTACGTCAGCTCGGTGCTGCCGTGGCGAGCTGCCCGATCGGGTCCGGTGTGGGTCGGCGAGCGTCACGCTGACCGGACGCAGAACGCAGTCGACGACCTGCTCCTGCGGCTGCGCGCCTCCCCGTCCCTGGTGTGGGGCGGCGACTGGAACCACGCGCTGACGGGCAAGGAGTACGCCGGCTCAAAGGTCGGTCGTGACGCGATCGCGAGCGCTCTTGACGAGCTCGGCCTGGTCGTCCCGACGACCGACCTACCCCACGCCATCGAGGGCCTGCTCAGCATCGACCACGTCGCCGTACCTGCGGGGCTGGCCGCGACCGCGCGGCGCGTCGTGGCGGAGTGCGACGGCAAGCGCCTCTCGGACCACGACGCGTACGTCGTCGACGTACAGGAGGCGTAGCCCGTGCCCGACCCGGACACGTCCGCTGTACCGCCACTGCGCATCCACCAGCGTGAAGCACTCGAGGTACTCGCTCGTGCGTGGGACGACGCCGACCACCCGCGGGCCTGGGTCGTCCTCCCGCCCGGCGCGGGCAAGACCCGCGTTGGCCTCGAGGCCGTGGCCGGCGAGCTCCGGGCACACGCCGACACGCGCGCCGTCGTGCTTGCCCCCAACACCGCCATCCAGTCCCAGTGGATCGCGGAGGCGCGGACGATGGGGCTCGAGGCGAGCGACGACAAGTCCCTTAGCAGCCCGCTGACCTGCCTGACCTACCAGTCCCTGGCGGTCTTCGACTCAGAAGCAGCGGACGACGACGACTCCACGACGACGGTCGTCGACCGGCTCCACCCCAACGGCGTCGCCCTCTTCGACCGGATCCGCGCGCAGCCACGCCTGGTGCTCGTCCTCGACGAGTGCCACCACCTGCTCGAGGTGTGGGGGCGGCTGCTCGCCGAGCTGCTGGACGCCGTCGGCCGTGCCCACGTCCTGGCGCTCACCGCGACCCCGCCCGAGAGCCTCGCCGGCGAGCAGCGCGCCCTCGTCGACCAGCTCTTCGGGAGCATCCGCTACCGCGTCTCGGTGCCGGCGGTGGTGAAGGAGGGCCACCTCGCGCCGTTCGACGAGCTCGTCTGGCTGACCACCCCCACGCCCACCGAGGAGGTCTGGCTCACCAGCGAGGCGCTGCGCTTCACCGAGCTCACCACCCTGCTCACCACCCCCGGCTTCGGGTCGGTCGGGTTCTACGCGTGGCTCACCACGCGGTTCGTCGAGCCCGTCCCCGCCACGACCACCTGGGCGGCGCTCGCCGACCGCGAGCCCGACCTGTGCGACGCCGCGCTGCGCATGCACCACGCGGGCCTGCTCGCCCTGCCCGTCGGAGCGCGCCTGCGTGAGGAGCACCGGCACGCCCCGTCGGCCGAGGACTGGGTCCGGCTCCTCGGAGACTGGCTGCTCCACCACGTCGCCGAGTCCGACGACGCAGCCGATGCCGAGGTGCTCGCGGTGGTGAAGGCCGCGCTGCCGTCGGTGGGCTACCAGTGGACGCGTCGCGGCGTACGTCGCGGGCGCTCCACCGTCGACCGCGTGCTGGCCAGGTCGTACGCCAAGCCCGGCGCAGCCGCCCTGATCATCACTGCCGAGCACGCCGCGATCGGGGAGCGGGCACGCGTGTTGGTGCTGTGCGACCACGAACGTGCGTCCGCGACCGTGCCGGTCACCCTCGACGGGGTCCTCGATGCCGAGGCGGGATCGGCGATCGCGGCACTCGAGGCCCTGCTGGCGGACCCGAGCACCGCCCTCCTCCACCCGATGCTGGTGACCGGGTCCGTCGTCGCCGCCTCCGCGTCGACGCTGCGGGACCTCGTCGCCTTCGTCGCCGGCCGCGACCCCGACCTGGCGTCGCGGCTCCGCGTCGAGACCAGCGCGGGCGCCGTCGCGACGTGCACGTCCGGATGGACCTCGCGCACCTGGGTCACCCACGTCACCGCGTTCTTCGAGTCCGGCCGGACCCAGGTCCTCGTCGGCACCCGCGGCCTCCTCGGCGAGGGGTGGAACGCCCGCGGCGTCTCCACCCTCATCGACCTGACCACCGCGACCACCCTGACGGCCGTCGTCCAGACGAGGGGCCGGGCGCTGCGTACCGACCCGACCTGGTCGGACAAGGTCGCCACCAACTGGACCGTCGTGTGCGTGTCGGAGGCGCACCCCAAGGGCGACAACGACTGGTCCCGGCTGGTGCGCAAGCACCAGGGGTTCCACGGGGTCGACGCCGACGGTGACATCGTCGACGGGGTCGCCCACATCGACGCGTCCTTCTCCCCCTTCGCTCCCCCGCCGGTCAAGTCCTTCGACGCCCTCAACGCCCGGATGCTGGTCGCTGCCGCCGACCGTGACGCCATCCGCGAGGCATGGGAGGTGGGTGAGCCCTACCAGGACGTCACGCTCGCGTCGTTGCGCGTACGCCGCCCCGCCTCGGACGTCGCGCCGCTCGACGAGGTCGTCACGCTCACGCCTGTGCCACCGACGTGGCGGCTGACCTCGGACGGCATGACGACCGGCGCTCCCGTGCCCGAGACCAGTTGGCGTACGTCGTTCGCGCTGGCCGCGGCGTCTGCCGGTGCTGGCGCAGCGTCCCTCGCTGTCGGCGAGTGGGCGCTCGTGGCCGGTGCCGTGGGCGGGCTCGCGACCCTCGGCCAGAGCGCGGTGACGGGTCGTTCGCACGCGGACGACCTCACCTCGTGGGTGCGAGAGCAGCTCGCGCTGACGTCGGCCGTCCCGCCGCTGGAGGCGGTCGCGGCGGCGGTCGCGGACGGCCTTGCCGCTGCCAGGCTGACGAGCGTCGGCGCGTCGGCGCTCGCGGTCGACGTCCACCCGGGCGGGGAGTACCGCTTCCGCCTCGTCGGCACCGAGGGCGACGCCGAGGTGTTCGCCACCGCGTTCGACGAGGCGATCGGACCGGTCGGGGTTCCGCGCTACCTGGTGTCGCGCTACACCGACGCGCAGCTGCCGGACCGCCTGATCCGTACGCGCCGGGGCGCGCGCTCGGCGCTGCTTGCCGCCCGCGCCACCGGCGAGGCGTGGCACCCCGTCCCGACCGTTCTCGGCCGCAACGCCACGAACGCCGGCCACTACCTCGACGCCTGGCGTAGGTGGGTCGGCGAGGGCCGCCTGCTCGCCGCTGCGAAGCCGGAGGGCGCCGGCACCGTGGCCGCGGTCTCGGGCGAGGACCCGTTCGCTGCGACCACCGTCATGCGGCGCCACTGGTCCTGACGTCGCGTCGCGGTGTCACAAAGTCACCCGGCGTGGTCGAGGCGTCCGTTGACCCCGAGCTGCGCCAGGTCGGCCGCCGCGAGACCGGCCGTCCAGCCCTCGCTGTTGCTCACGGTCGTGCTCCTGCCGACGCTGTGCGGCACCAGCCGGAGGAACTCCTCGGCGACCTTCGCCTCCTGCGACCGGAGCACGGGGAGCAGGTCGGCACCGGCAGCGCGGGCAGCCTCGGCGTTGGCCCGCTCCAGTCGGTCCGCGATGCGGAGGGCGTAGGCGGTGAGGAAGGCCTGGCGGAAGGACTTCGTCCGGGTCGTCCCGCTCGCGCTGGTGCGGCGACCGTGGCGCAACATCGCAGCATCCGCCTGCACCAGCAGGGAGGTCACCAGCAGCTCGACCGCGTCGAGGTCGGCCGCAGACCCGATCACCACGCTGAACCCGAGCTGGTCCGCACCCGCCGCACGGCACCGGTTGGCCGAGGCCACTGCCGAGACCAGCAGCGTCTTGGCCCGCACGTAGGGCCTGTCGAGCCAGAGGCGCCGCACCTGCAGGTCGCTGTGCCCGCGTGCCGGCCCGTCCTCGAGCAGCCGGTCCAGCGCGTAGCGGGAGATGAGCTCCTGCGCCTTGGCCGACAACATCTCGGCCTCCTCGTCGAACTCGGTGGACTCGGCCTTGGCGAGCAAGGCCCGCACCCGCGCGAGCTTCGGGTGCTCCGGTCCCGCCTGCGCGGCAGTGTCGGCGATCGCATCGGTCAGCCGGGGCGCGATGTTCAGGAGGGCGACCAGTCCGAGCAGCGCAGCGACGGGCTCAGCGGGACCCAGCGCGAGTGACGGCTCGTCGAGGGCGTCGACCGCGTCCCGCCATGCCTGAGCACGTGCGCTGCTGCGCTCGTGCTCGCGCAGGGCCGTCGCCAGCAGCGTGAGGTGCGCCGGGCCGAGGTTGCGCGCGACCAGCTCGCCGAGGTCCGACGGCGACCACCCGCCGTCCACCACGTGGCCGACCACCACCTGCGCCAGGTCGTGCAGCACGATCTCGACCACGTGCCTCGGGTGCGGCGCCGCCCTGGTGACGAGGTGCTCCGCGACTCGTGCGACCTCGTCGTCGCTCAGCTTCTTGCGGGTGAGCAGTCGCAGCGCGTGGTGCACGTGTGCCTCGACGACCGCGTAGGCCCTCGCAGCGTCCCAGCTCTCGCCGGCCCGCATCGGGCCCTCACCGGACTCGTCCCGCTCCTGCGTGCGCTGCCGCGCTGCCTTGCGCTTCCTGCTGTTGGCGCCCATCGCTCCCCCTTCGTGGTCCGCAGGACGCTACGACGTTCCACCGACAGGTGGCGCGCTTCCTCCACAGGCCCTTCAGGCGCCCAGCCCACCGACGGCGCGCGGCCGTCCGCGCCGACGCGCAGTGGACGGCGTACCCGGGCAGCACCAAGACGGCAGGACCGGTCGACCCGCATGAGCACGGTCGGGGCGGACTTGCTGTCGGCCCACCGAGCCCGCTGGCGACGGTCCTGCCGTCTCCACGACCACCCAACCAGCGCGCGCCGGCACCACCGCAGGGCCGAAAGGCCCTACCCGCCCGGGCCGCACGCCGGGCACGTGCGCTGTGCCCGCCGTACGCTTGCGACGTGCATCACCTCCCACGAGCCACGCCCATGAGCCAGGGTGTCGACCCGGCCGGAGTCCTGGCGTTCGTGGACGCGGTGGACGCTGACCCGAACGTCGAGCTCCACGGTCTGATGGTGCTCCGGCACGGGTACGTCGTCGCCGAGGGCTGGTGGGCCCCGCACACGGCAGAGCGGACGCGGCTGCTCTATTCGCTCAGCAAGAGCTTCACCTCGACTGCTCTGGCGTTCGCAGTGGACGAGGGCATGGTCGACCTCGACGACACGGTGCTGCAGCACTTCCCGGAGTACGCCGACGAGGTGGTCGATCCGCGCAGCCGGTCGCTCACCCTGCGGCACCTCATCTCGATGGCCAGCGGCCACGACCGGGAGATGTGGCCGGAGGCCGTGGCGCGGGACCGCGAGGATCCGGTTCGCGGGTTCCTGCTGACGCCACCGGAGGCGACCCCGGGCAGTGCCTTCGCCTACAGCCAGCCCTGCACCTACACCGTCGCAGCCGTGATCCAGCGCCGCGCCGGGCAGCGGCTGAGCGAGTACCTCGACCCGCGGCTCCTCGAGCCGCTCGGGATCGACCCGGTCGCCTGGTTCTCCATGCCGCCGGGACGCGAACAGGGCTTCAGCGGTCTATTCGCCCGCGCCGAGGACGTGGCGAAGCTCGGCCAGCTCTACCTCCAGGGCGGCCGCTGGGACGGGCAGCAGCTGATCCCCGAGTCGTACGTCGCCCAGGCGACGTCCCGGGCAGTGGCCACAGCGGAGCCAGGCAAGGTCGACTGGAGCCAGGGCTACGGCTACGGCTTCTGGATGGCCCGACACGGCTACCGCGGCGACGGCGCCTTCGGCCAGTTCTGCCTGGTGCTGCCGGAGCAGGACGCCGTGGTCGCCATCACCGGCGGCACCGAGGCGATGCAGACGGTCCTGGACCATGTCTGGGAGCACCTGCTCCCCAGCCTTGGTGGCGGGGCCGAGATCGTCGAGCACGCACACCCACTCCTGGTGGAGCGGCTCCGCGCGCTCCGCCTGCCGCCCTGCCCGGGTACGCCGTCGCCGGCGCGCCGGGAGGACTGGAGCGGTACGACGTTCTCGGTGGTGGGCTCCTCCGCAGGCGAGACTGCGTCCACGCTGTCGTCCGTCGCCGTGGAGACGGCGCACGGCAGGGTCGGGATCACGCTCCACGAGCCGGACAACGCCCTGACCTTCGCAGCGGGCACTGGCGACTGGCTCGTCTCCGAGCCGAGCGACGACTCAGGGGACGGCGTGCCCGTTGCGGCATCGGCCGGCTGGATCGACGACGACACCCTCCGCATCGAGGCGATCTTCCTCGAGACGCCTCATCGCCTGGACGTCGAGTGCTCCCTCTCGACCGGGACTGCGCGAGCCAGGTGGCGCGGTACGCCGCTGGACGGCGGCAGGCTGAAGAGACTGCACCGCCCGCGATAGCGGCCGCTCACACCCCGAGCCGGCGCGCCACTTCGTCGCCCGCCACGCGGCGTACGGTCCCGGGGTCCCCCACGACCACCAGCTCGTCGGTCGCGCGTGACATGCCGACGTAGAGCCGCTCGCGGGCACGGTCACGGGAGCCGTCCTCATTGAGGCAAAGCACGACGGCGCGACGTTCGAGGCCCTTGCACCCGAGGACGTGTCCGTAGAAGACGTCGTCGTCCCAGTAGGTGCGCCAGTAGCCGTCCTGGTCGTGGAAGTCGGTCCGCTCCACCTGGATCGGGTGCCGGTGGCCGGTGGTGAGCAGGGCGACGTGCTGTGGGTCCCAGCCGGCGTCGAGGAGCCGATCGACCTCGTCGTCGGCGACGTCGAGCGGGTCCGCGATACCGGTGTCGACGAACCGGACGGCAGGGCCCTCGCCCCCGCGGGAGTACATGCGGCTCGGCGCCAGCGGACCGAACGACTCGTGGATCTGCTTGGTGTTGCGGAGGTTGTGGTCGAGCACGAGCGGCACGAGTGCGACCGGCGGGCGGCCGAAACGCGCGAATATGCGCTGGTTCTCGTCGGAGTAGACGTAGAGCCCGCCCTCCTCCTCGTCGCGCAAGGCGCGCAGCACTGGCGTCCACCAGGAGTCGGCGAAGTCCTGCGCCTCGTCGACAATGACCGCGTCGTACTTCTTGCCGTCGGGAAGCCCGGCCGCCAGCTCGGCCATCTCGGCGGGCAGCCGTTCCTCCCAGAACTCACTGTCGGTGCGGTCGCCGTCGGCGGCACCCCACTGCCGTCCGAAGGCGTGGAACGTGCCGACGAACGCCGGTCGGTGCTTGCGGTCCCACGTGGCGACCTCGCGCTTGAGGTGCTCGGCGAGCCCGATGGAGTAGCAGAGCAGGGCCACCCGCTGGGTCTTGCGGTCCTGCCCTCCGCGGGTGAGCTCCTTGGCCTGCTGGAGCGCCAGAACGGTCTTGCCGCTGCCCGCGCCGCCACGCACCTCGACACGGTGGAGGAGCCGGGTGACCCGCAGGATCGTGGCCTGCTCGAGGGTGAGCCGATCGGCGACGTCTGCACGCTGGTCCGCCTCCGCGCGCACGTCGTACGTCGTGGGCAGCCGGCCGGTGAGGATCTCGGCGATCTCGTCCACGTCGTCGAGGGTCGCGACCCGCTGTCCGTGCGTCATCCGCTGGGCGTTCTGTCGGAGACGTCCGACCAAGTGCTCCTGGTCCTTCGTGTCGTGCAGCGACCAGCGCGGCAGGTCGGGCAGCGCGAAGTCGGCGCCGAACTCGGAGTACGGCGTGACGACTGCGTGCGCCCACGCCACACGGGTGCGGCTCCCCCACCGCTCGTCGCGCTCGACGTAAGCGCGCAGCGCGTATTTGCCGTCCCTGGCCTGGTCGACCGGGTGGATGGCCGCGTCACGTCCGCGGCGCTTGATGCGCCAGCCGTCGTCCCACCACACGCTGCCGCCCTTGACCTCGAGCGCGACGATGCCGATATCGGGCATGAGGACGACGAGGTCGACCTCATGGTCCTTGTGCTCGTCGGTGAGGCGCAGGTTCGTGATCAGCACGTCGTCGTCGCCGAGGCCGTCGCACAACCGCTCCCAGACCGCCTGCTCGGACTCGGTCGTGAAGGTCGGGTGCTCCGGGATCAGGCGCGGCATGCGGACACCCCATCACCGTCACCGGCGTCCCGTCCGGCGAACGCCCTCACCGACCGGTCCCTGCCTCGTCCTCGTCGAACAGCGCGAGCTGGTCGAGCTGCACCTTGCGGACCGGAGCGTCGACCATCAGCCGCAGCCCGGCGCGCATCCGCTGGGTGAGGTCGCGGAGGTAGTCGTGGCGCGCCCTAGCAGCCTTCTCGCGGGTCCGCTGCCCCTGTACTTGCGCCTCCCGGGCGCGCGTCCGGACCTCGCGGCGGCGCTTCTCGGTGATCCGGATCGCCTTGAGCAGCAGCCCGGTGTCGTTGCCGTAGATCCGCATCATCGCAGCGGGACCGACCGACCCGCGCTCCTCGCGTTCGAGCTCGGCCATCACGGCGTACGCCGTCTCGAACCGGCTGCCCGCCCGCTCGCCAGGGGGCTCCGGTGCCGTGCGTACGCGCTCTCCGAGGTCGTGCGCCCAGCCGTCGACCTGCGACAGCAGACGGTTGACCTCCCCTCGCACGGCCGCCGGCACCGCCACACCGAGGCCGAGCTCGCGCGTGACGCTGATGCGCTGCTCCGTCAGGAAGAAGGTCAGGCCGAACTCCGCGCGGTTGAGCCGGTTGACCTCGGCCAGCGCGGCCTGCTCGTCCGCCACGTCGTCGACGAGGAGGCAGGAGAGGAGTACTCGTGGCGCGTCCTTGTGGACAGTCACCCAGACCAGGCGGTCCTCGGTGGGCAGCGGCAGGTCGCCGTCGTCGTCCCACTCCGGCGCGTCGTCGTAGAGGTCCGCGACTGCCAGGTCGATGACGCCTCTCACCTCGTCGATGGTGGACGGCTGGACCGCCTCGTCGAGGTCGGGCTCGACGCGATGCGGCTTCGGCGGCAGGGGGCGTACGGCGCCCTCCGGCTCGAGGCCGCCAGCGTCGAGGTAGACCGGGTGCAGCACGCCGTAGACCTCGCGCAGCGCGCGCACGACCATCACGGCCGCCCGGTCCGCCTCCCGCTGCTCAAGGTCGGCCCAGAAGTTGGTCTCGCCCTCGGACCAGTCGTCGGCCTCCGGCCGCTGGAAGCCGATCCGATCGAGCAGCGCCTCCCGCTCCCCGTCAAGCTCGCACTCGACGGCCAGGTAGACGTTGCTCACCGCTTCGACGCGCACCATCTCGTCGCCGCCGGCCACCTGGCAGTACGGCGCCGCCCCGCTCTCGTGCGCCTGCGGCACCTCGACGACGAGAGAGTCGTCCGCCACCATTGCCGCCACGTGGTCAGCGAGCCGCTGCCGGAACTCCCGCCACGCCGTCTCCACCGCGTCGTCCCACCGACGCCCCAGCTCCTCGCTCATGTTTCGACCCCTGACCGGATCGCCCCCGCGATCCCCACAAGACTGACCTTAGAGAAACCCACCGACATCGGATCGGGCCAGCGATCGGTCCCCAACGACGCCGATCAGTCCCAGAGGTCGACGAGGTTGTCGGCGACCCAGCGCAGCGCCGACCGCGCGTCGGCGACGCGCTCCGCGTCGTTCGGGTCGTAGTTCTGAAGCGCCTGTCCGGCGCGCTGCACCGATGCACGCCACTCGTCGTACCCGAGCTCAGGCGGATGGTTCCTGATGTCGCGGACCTGGGCAGCGAGCATCGAGCCGAGGTGCTGACAGAGGTGGACGTCGAGGTTCCAGAGGTCCCCGTTCGTCCAGCCTCGGGCCGCGCGCTGCCCACATTGCGCGAGGCGCCCTGCGGCATCATGAAAGCGCTGAATCGGCCACCCGAGGAACCACCGCAGTCGGGCGCGGGGACTCCGCAAGTAGGCATCGATCTCCTCGGTGGAGCGAACCACGCCCCCGACGGCGTCCCAGTACGCAACGTCGCCATCGGACACCACTGCCGACACGTCGAGGTGAAACCGCCTCGCCCGTCGGACGGGGGCCAGCTCGGTCACACTGCGTCCCACCCGCTGAGCGTCTCGGTCATGCGTCTCCCTGTCACCCGTCATCCTGCTCAACCCCACGACCCTACGGTCCAGGTCCGACAGCGCGACCGCGGCGGGCGCATGCGAGGCGGCTTGCGTGTGTCGGACCCTCATCCACCCTTCTCGCGGCCTGGCGATGTCCACAGCAACGATCTTCCTCGATGCCGAGCCATTTCGGGTCGAGCCGGTGTCAGGGAAGTGGCACTGGGCGGCAGCTACCGGCGAATCTGCGGACGCAATGTCGTGTTCTTGGGTGAGAATGCCGAGCATCCACAACGATGGATCACCAGCAGCCGCGAGACGCAAACGGGGAATTCATGAGCGCCACAGCCGAGCAACGCATCTTCATCTCCTACCGGCGGGATGACTGCCAATCGCAAGCCAATGGCTTGAACGACGGGCTGCGACACCGGCTCCCGGCGGCGCGGGTGTTCATGGACATCGACTCCATCCCGTTCGGGGCCGACTTCGAGGAGCACATCCGCGGAGAGATCGAACAATGCAACGTTGCGCTGATCCTCATCGGCGATGACTGGCTCGAGACGCGTCCAGGGACGGACAAGCGGCGGATCGATGAGTCCAACGACTTCGTCCGCCTGGAGGTCGAGTCGGCTCTCGCGGCGAAGCACCTCAGGGTCATCCCGGTGCTGGTCGAGGGCGCCACGATGCCGACTCCGGAGGAGCTGCCCAGGAGTATTCGTCGGCTTGCGCGTCTGAACGCTTTCGAGCTGTCGGACAAGCGATGGACCTCCGACATCGAGCACCTGACGCGGCAGCTGCGCGAGCTGACAGAAGGCCCGCCGCCGGAAGCGACAGCACGCGACGAGAGGACCATGACCTTCGCAGACGTGGACGATGCGGCGTTGCGCTATGCCCTGACGACGCTGCCCGACACCTTTGCGACCAAGGACCTGTCCGAGCACCCGGCGGTGCTCGCCACCCACACCGAGGTGTCGCAGCTGCGCAACTACCACACCATGGTCGGTCGCTACCTGATGCAGCACCGCGCAGCGCTGGGTCTGGACGAGCCCGGCAAGTCCATCGACGATCGCGGGGCGATGTGGACCAAGACGAGCAGCAGGCCGGCGTACGCCGCGACCTCTTCCCGCACGTCCTATCCACAGCCCTCCTCCACGCCGCCGCGTACGACGTACCCTGAGCCCTCGGTCGCGCCCCGACCGGTGACGTCGCACCAGGCGCTCGCTCCTGCGCCCGTCAAGGCGGGGCGGAAGGCGCGGACCATGATCCTGTGGTGCGTCCTGACCATGGGCCTCGCCTCATGGGCCGCACCCCTGTGGGCCGCGAATCGTCGGCCCCACGACAAGGCGTTCCGCAAGCGCATGCACGTGCTCGCCGCCGTGCTCGGAGTCGCCGCTCTGGCTGCGTTCATCCTCGTCGGCTCGGGGCCCGAGGACGCCGACGGGACGCCCACCGGGGCCGCTTCGGACGCTGGCGGCACCCTGCTCCTCCTCACCCTCGCGGCCGGTGTCGCGGTTGTTCTGATCTTCAGGAGGCCGCAGGTCGCCCTGGCCGGCACCGAGTCCGTCCTGGCTCGCCGCGACAGCCGCGAGCGCTACCGCCAGCTCGTCGCGAAGGACCGCCCGCTGGCCAGGTCGATGCACGTCGGGCGACCGGACGTGCCGCGCGACTACGACGATGGCGGGCTGCTGGACCTCAACAGCATCCCGGCCCATGCCCTCTCCCAGCACGGCGGGCTGAACGATCTCGAGGCCGCCAAGATCGTCGAGATGCGAGGTCAGCTCGGGCGCTTCGTCAGCATGGACGAGCTGCTCGCGTACGTCGACCTCCCCGAGTCGACCGCCACCCGGCTGCGGGACGTCGCGGTCTTCGTCTAACAGGTGGCGGGCACGTCGAGGGCGTAGCCCACGCGCGCCAACATGCGTGGGATCGCGCGGATGGCGTCGCGGTCCTTCTCTCGCTCGGGCTCGTCGAGCTCGTCCCAGCCCACCAGCAGCGGGTGGGTCTTGCGCTCCGGGTCCTTCGGGCCGGACGAATAGGTCCACCCGTCGCGCACGAGGTCGTCCATCCACCGATCGTGCTCCTGCCGCGCGAGTGTCTCGAGGCGCTCGGTGCTGACGGGCATCGCGGTGGACTCCGGCGGCGCGCTCAGGGGAACGAGGCCGGCTCCGATCTCGCCGAGGACGGACCCGACGGCTACGGCGAAACGGCGATTGGAGTCCTTCAGGCTCTCGGGCAGCTCGTCCCAGCTCACCAGAGACGAGTTGTCGGCACTGGTGATGCCTCGCAGGCGCTCCGTGGCGCAATAGTCCTCATGCCGGGCCGTGGCCATGAGCTCGATCCACGAGTGCCCGAAGAACGAGTCGGGCTCGCGGAAGGCGGACCCGGCCGGGACCAGGTGGATCTTCTCTGACACGCCCTTCAGGTCCAGAACAGCGCGCCCGGTGGGCAGGGTGGAGCAGACGAACACGTCGCTCACGTGCCGCTCGCCCGCGATCTCCAGCGCCGTGCTCAGCGCTCGTCCGTCCGAACCCTCCCTGCACACCAGGCCCACGGTGCACGTCGTAGGCGCGGTGGCGTCGGTGCTGACCACCGACGTCAGCCACGGCTGTGTTGCGAGTAGCGGGTCCACCACAGCGGCGTACGTCGCCGAGCTCACGTGCACCGTCCCGCTCGTCCCCTCCGCGAGTCGACGCTGGCACCACCGGATGAGTACCCGTTGCGCCAGGGCGCCCTCGGCGGAGAAGTACACCGCCGAGGCCGTCGCGCCGAGCGACCGGTCCACGATGTCGATGAAGGCAAGGGCCTTGCGATCGTCGGCGTGGAAGAAGTCGAACGAGCCCGTGTCGCTCGTCTCCTCGATCTGGACACGTCCCAGTACCGACCAGAGCGACTCGTCGTCGATCGCCGCGTGGACAGTGGTGTCGTCGCTGACCAGGTGCGTCAGCGCCTCGCAGACCTCGACGTTGGCTGAGTCGCTTCCCGTGGTGACGACCACCTGCTGTGCGGTGTCCACGCGACAACGCCTCAGCAGTCCGGGCTGGCGGGCGTCCCCGGTCACCACGACGGCACCCCGGCTCTGCACCTCAGCCAGCGACGGGTGCGCTGGGTCCGCCTCGAGCACGACGACTCTCTGGTCCCGCTCCCGAAGGGCCCGGGCGAGCTCCGTCCCGGTCTCGCTGAGACCCACGAGGACGACATGGTCCCTGCCCCGCCAGCGGACAAGGGCGCGCCGGATCTGCTGTCCGGCGACCGCCAGGACAGCCGCGAGCGTCGCCGCCGCGAGCGACAGAGGCGCAGTGAACCGAGCGATGTTGAGCGCAACCGGTGGATCATCGAGATCGGTCTGCGTCTCCATGAAGAACAGCTGGATCGCTCCGAAGGCGGCGTCTGTCCGAGACATCGACGCGTCGGCGAGGTCGCGGTAGCCGACGTAGCCGAGCAAAAGCGAAAGCGGAACGAGGATGACGCCCAACCACACGCTGACTCGGTTGAGTGTTCCCATCAAGCCCCCTCTGAAGCAGCCGCCGGTCGGCTGGGTGACACCCTAGGAGCACAGCGCCCCGCAGACGGGGCGATCGGCGAGACCTCCGACCTTGGTGTCGCTCCGACGCTCTCGGTAACGACGTTCCTGTCGTCCAATTCGGGCCCGGCCCTCCGATCGACCGTGCAGGCTTGAGGCATGACCGTCGTGAATCGGGTGAAGACGTCCGAGGACGCTCGCGAGCTGGCCGGCCTGCTCAACGGCAGCAGTCGCGCGCGTCCCGTCGTCGTGGTGACCACGCCCCACGGCAGGACGGAACCGTGGATTGACGTCGAGGAGATCGCCGAGCAGGTCGGGGACATCGCGGACATCTTCTTGGTGCCGACCGGACCGCACTCGTGGGACCTGTCCAACAACCTCCCGGCGATGACGCAGGTCTACGGCGGCGCTGGACGGGTCTATCCGGTCGGCCACGAATGGGCTAGTGAGCCGAGACGGTCGCCCCTGAGGTTCGCTTACGGCGCCGCGGAAGGCCCAAAGGCGACCGCAGCACTGATCGACGACGCGTTGCGGATGGCGACAGAGGCTGGCCTGTTCGACGTCGCACGCACGACTGAGCGTGCGCGCCTGACGGGTGTGGTCGCCGGCATCGTCGCCGACCGCGCGATGGTCAAGCTGGACGGACGGATGGGCATCGTCCCGGACGCGCTGGCCTTCCCGGGCCTGCCGCTCGAGCGCACGCTGCGAATCGGCCAGGAGCTGACGGGCCTGTACGACGCCGACAGCCGTTGGTTCGACGTACGCGCGTCCCGGCTCACACCTGACGTGGCGCTCTCGTCCTACGCAGCCGACGATGTGGTGCTCGTGCAGGTCGAGTCCGTTGAGTCAGACCGCGCGTCGGCCTTTTTGCACCCGCTCGTGACCGCGGACCTGCCTCGTGGTGCCGTCACCTCAAACCCGCTCGACGACCTGTCCGACCTGCTCACGCCGGGTGAGGTACTCCTCGCGCGCGTGGTCTCGGGCGGCGGTGACTGGGAGCTCAGCCTGCTCGACATCGACGATGACGACGAGCCCGTCACGGCTGCCGCCCTGTACCCGGGCGGTCCGCCCTGGCTCGTCCCGACAGTCCCAGACGACGTGGTGGAGCCCGCATTGCCGGCCGCGGACCCGATCAAGCTCGTGACATTCGTGGACGACGCCGAGACGGAGGTGGACGACGGCGGCGCCTCCGACGACCGTGCGGCGCCGGATTCTCCCCACGCGGCTGCACCGACGCGCGTGACCCCGAGCCCGACGATGTTCGATCGCAACCGTCCCCGACTCCGCCCCGCACTGGCGCCGGCGCCGGCGCCGGCGACCGTAGCGGCGCCTAGGCCGGGCCCCGAGAGCGCCAGCACGAGGTCGATGTCGCTGACCATCGCGTCACTCCAGTCTGAGGTACGGACCGCCAGAAGGCAGCGCGACGAGGTGCACGCGCAGGCACAGGGGTTCGCGACCGAGCTGGAGCACCTGCGGACTGAGCTGCGCCAGGTCGAGGACCAGGTGCGGCGGTTGACCCATCAGCTCGAGCAGTCCCGCGCGAAGCTGCGAAAGTCGCGTACGACCTCGGCCGCGACAGGTGCTCCGTCGTTCGCCGACCCGGCACGGGAGTTTCGCTTCCTCGTCGAGCGAGCCTGGGCCACGCGCATCCCCCTCGCCGAGCAACCGAGCTGCCCGTTGGGTGACTACACGTTCGGGCCGCACTTCCTCCGGAGCCTCGCCTCGCTGCACGGTCTCGCCGCTGACAGAGTGGCCGACGTGGTGATGGAGGTAGCCACTGGCAAGGCCGCATTGTCCGCGGGCCGCGAGCTCCACCATCTCCGCACGGAAGACGCCGGTGGTTCGCCCCAGAGGGTGCGCGAGGACGGGGCACGGGCTTGGCGGGTCAGCCTCCAGTCCAACACCCCGGCCGCACGCCGGCTCCACTACTGGGTGCTGTCTGATGGTTCGATCGAGCTCGCCAAGGTAGGCGTGCACGACGACATGAGCATCTGACGCAGCGAGAGCGACGAATGCCCCACGCCCGGGACATCGCCCTGCGAGGATGCCCCGCGTGACCTCATCACCGGACACCCCGATGCCGCGCTACACCGTCCACCTGAGCGACGGATCGAGCGGCGAGGTGGAGTTCGGGTACACCGAGGGCCTGCTCGACGTACTCGGTCACGAGCTGCTGGTGTGGACCGTCCCACGGACGGCATCGACCCCGGGCTCGACTGGCCCGGCCCGAAGGCAGGACGGCGCGCCGTGCAGAACACGTGCTTCCGCATCCTCACGGCAGTGGAGCAGGGAACCTTCGGCTTCAACAAGCCGCTGGAGTTCGACCTGCCCAACGGCACCACGGTCCTCACCGTCCGCGAACCGGAGACGGCGGGGGCTGTGCAGGCAACCGCGCTGGCGCCGCACACTCCCGTGGCTCAAGTGGGCTGGGAGCTCCGGCGCAACGACTTCGGGCCGCCGCTGCCGGTCAGCGCTGCGGAGCTTCCCGGGCTCATCCGCAAGTGCCGGGAGGTCGCGGAGAAGGTCCCGTTCGACGCCGCTGTGCCCCACGACCTCGCCATCGACGCCGAATCGCTCGGGGAGGACAGCTTCCCCGTGTCGGACACCTACGGACCGGCCAGCCCGCTGGTGCGCGCCGTGGCCGCCTCCCTCGCGACAGCCGCCGAGCCCGTCGTCGGAGGGTTGGTCTACAACGCCTACCTCCTGCGGGACGTGGGCGAGTCCCAGCACCGGTTCGACAGCCGCTTGTCCACCGTCGCTCGTGCAGCTGGAAGGTCCTCTGCCGTGTCCCGGTGCGAGGAGCTCGCGAAGACGTTGCCGATCGCCACACAAGGCGACCAGGACGCCGAGCGTCTTGAGATGGCGGTGCGGGTGACGCTCAAGACCGCCGCGCTCCACGACCGGCTTGACGACGCTGACCGCATGCGGGGATATGGCCCGTGGGAGACCAGCCTCTACTTCCCCGAACGCCCGCCCGGCCAGGCCGCGACCGACGAGACCATCGCCTTGGTCGAGGCCGCGCTAGCGGCGTTGTCCCCAGCCGTGCTCGCGGAGCTGGTCGACAGGCACGGCGACGAAAGCGCATTCGAGGACCTCGACATCCACGCCGTCACGCACCGCACCGGGTTGCCGCCTCAACACCCTCTCCTCGAGGTCTGCGCGGACCGGAGCGTCCGGCACGTCGAGGCGGTTCGACCGCTCCTCACCACCTTGCTGTCCGCCGCTGCCTGGCGTCACGAGGACGGTGAGGACGACGACACTCCGTCCGCGTACACCGGATGGGGACTAGTCGACGAGTACGGCGACCTGATGCCCAACCTGACGCTTCTTCTGCGGCTGGGGCCGAGGCCCGAAGATTTCTGAGCCCGGGTCGAACGTGTGCATGGCACTCGGGTTGTGCAACCGGTGACGCGGGCCTGGCTTGAGCCATCGCTGGGGGATCAGACGTCGTCAGGCGCGTAGTCCAGGTCGATGATGACGAAGGTGTCGCCCTGCCGAAGAGTGTTGCCGCTGACGACGCCGTCCGGGGTCACCGCTTCGATCTGCCGCGCGACCACCGTGGGAAGACAAGTGCTGCAGTCGCTGCACGGTCCGAGGCCGTCGTCCTCGGGGCAGATGGCCACCGCCACGCCTTCGATGTACGGCATCGCCAGCACCCGGACGCCGTCAATGTCGTAGAGCGTGATCTCTGGGATACGGATGTTCGGTGGCAGCTTGGCTCGGCCCGCTTCAGCGACCCTGTGCTCGACCTCGTTCATCCCTGCGCTGGTGCGATCCATCTTGTAGACGACGTCACCGATGCGCACGACTCGACGCCAGTTGCCCTCACCGACGAAGGTTCCACCGCCGAAGACGAGGGCCTTTCGAGCGTCGGCGAGAGATCCAACCTCTGAGGGGACGCTGGCGCCAGCCGGCGAGCTCGCGTCACGCATCGTTGGCGCCGTACCGCAGGACGTACTCCTTGCTGGTGAGGCCGGGATCCAGGAAGACCACCGGATCGAGACTCACGAAGCGATCCGGTGAGCGAAGTAGCGAAGACCAGACCTCGCTCGTCGTGGCCCCACGGCTTCGCAGTGCTGGAGAGATGAAGGACTGTTGGTACGCCGTGTTGTCGGGAGAGAGGACGTGCACGACGGAGACGGGGTCTGCCCGAACTACAGGATCGCATTCGAGCGCCGAGGCCAGGAGCTGCTGACGTACGAGCTGGTAGACAGGCTCGTGGAAGAGGTCGGCCAGGTCGACACCCTCCATGTCCACGGGGCCGTCTGGCTGGAGCAGCGCCTTCTCGTAGCGCATGCGGCGGGTGGCTTCCTTCTTCGCCGCGGCACGGTCGGCCGTAGGGTAGGTCTCGGTGAACTTCCACTCGACCAGGGCAAGCGCGTCGCGACCGTCGGACGTCCGGTAGGCGAAGGCGGCGTCGACACTGGTCGACTGCGACCCGCGCGTCAGAACGCCGCCCTTGCCCTCACCAAAGTAGTCGTGCTTCCCGACGAACTCGAAGGTGAGGTACCGGCCGGACTCGTCCGGGTCGATCTCGCCGAAGTCCCGGACGCTGGCGATGTCGAGAACGTGACCGAAAGCCTTCTTGACCCGCTCCGGGTCGGACATCATCTGCCCGAGCGCGTTGACGCATTGGACCTGCGAGGACCGCAGGTGGTTGGTCGGCCCACCGTCGATGCCCTGGTGCCACACGATCCCGTGCTGCTCGAACAGATCGAGAGCCGGCTGCCTGACCTCCGGCAGGAGGTTGTGAGTGGCGTACGCCGCCGGCAGGGCGTAGTCGACGTCGAAGCTCCCTCCCCACCCTCGGACGGCACCCGGAGAGCGGGCTTCGTCCGGCAGGATTGCCGTGCTGAGCTTCCACTGGATTGCTCGCTCATTGGACTCCCGCGCGTAGTCACGCCGGGCCACTGGCCGACCGTCCGGGAGGCGGGACTCGTCGAGTGGGATCCACTCACCGATAAGGTTCACCTCGTAGATCTCCACCGGCTCGACGCCGAGGTCGACGCCAGCCAGCACGTCACGAACGGCGAGCATGCGACGCACGAGCTCGGGAGAAGCACCTCGCTGCAGCGCCACGACCGGCGTCACCCGAAGGATCTCCGGTAAGGCGACGTTAAGAGGGGGCGCCAGGCGCGCGACGTGACGCTGCGCCAACATGCACGTCAGGACCTTTCGAGGATCATCCGGCGTGCTGTCGTCGCGGTCGACCCAGCCCTGCAGGATGCGGGCGTACATGACCGCTTGCGCGGCGACCCACACGACGCTGCTGACACCCAAGGGCTTGATCTCGACGGCGAGCAGCCGACCGGTCTCGTCGACGACCAACGCGTCGCACTCGTTGCCGAGCCTCCCAGGTACCTTGCCGAACCCGAGGTCGGCATCTGCCAGAGCGTCGAGGATCGGCCGTTGGCAGTCCTCCATGTACTGCTTCTTGTAGGGCGTGTCGCGGAACGACGGCGTCACCTCGCGGTCGAGGACGACGCGGCCGCGAGACCGGTGCGCGGCGACTGCCGCCTGCACGGCGCCTTCCTTCTTTCCGTGTGACTGGGCGGCGATCGGGATGATGCGGTCGAGGTAGAGCTCGACGTCCGGCCAGATCGCGGCCATCTCGTCCGGGGTTCGCAGTGTGCTCCAGTCCGCGCCGAAAGCACCGTTCTTCTGGTGCGTCTTGTGGACCTTGAGCTTCAGCTTCCCGGCCTTGGTGTGATGGACGTCGAGCACCGAAGTGAGCCCTACGTAGAGCGAGACGTGTTCTGCCCCGCTCTTCACGTCCTTGCGGAAACGGAGGTCGAGCGGGAACAAGCCGCTCTTGGCGTACAGCGCGAGCGACGACAGCAGCCCACCGGGCGCCAGGTGCTGCAGGAACGGCGCCGACAAGCGCCTGTCGTAGCGGACGTCCCACGTACCGGTTGTGCTCATGTGTGTCCCCCGTGTCTTCGACGCATCTCCGTGCCTCGGTAGAGCCTGAACGCTTTGCTCGCCGCGCGGGGACGGATTGACGAAATCTGCAGGGAAGGCATGTCCGACTTCATGACCGGTGGTCGGCCGCGACCTCCTTGAGCAGCTTCGTCCGCTCGAGCCCGGGCGGCGAACCCGATCCCATCTGGCTGCTGACCACGACGACCTGCTCCGATGGCAGCCGGAACAGGCTCACGCGCCAATGCTTCATTGTCGAGCCGGGGACCGGAGCGGTCTCCGGCCCCCAAGTGGCGATCTCCTCCAGGTCGAGGTCCCGGCAGACGTCCAACCATCCCCGGCCGAAGGCGAAGACCTCGTCGACCGGGACCTCCTGGACGGGCTTCCAGATGAAGTCATCGACCAGATCGACGGGGGGTCGCATCCTTCCGACGACCTTCTTGCTGTGCCACGGGTAGAGCTCGAAGTTCAAGAGCTGGTCGACACCGACGTGTGGGTCGTCCAGCCATCGTCTTGCGAATCGGGTCAGGTTGCGCCAGTAGGCGCTCTCCTTGCCTTTGTGCAGGGCCTTCCAGGAGACCGGGTCCTCGGCGGGGCTGCGCTCGAAGCACCGGCTGTAGCCGGCCGCTCGGATCCGCTTCGTCCAGGTGCCGTGGTCACCCTGCAGGCTGTCGTACCCGATGCCCGGGTTGAGGCCGAGGAAGACCAGCCTAGGCTCTCCGTTGAGCCCCCGCAGGTCCCCGATGTAGGGGTCCGGGTAGTGATCCAGGTCGACGACTCCGTCTCCCTGGCCCTTGTAGCTCTCGCACCAGCGGTCGAGCGGTGGCATGAGGTGGCCGTGCCCAGGTACCCAGCCGGCGAGCACCTCGTCCCAGAAGTCGGCTACTCGTGCGCGCTCTCCAGATGACGTGATCACCTCAACCCCCGTTGGTCGACGTCGCCTGACCAGATGCTCGCACGATCGGCCTGCTCCAGTCGCCTGAGCGCTTGGACCAGCCACCGCTGCGGCCGCGCAGACGGAAGAGCGTCCACGACCGCCCTGAGCGCGGCGCCCAGGTCGTGCCCGACGAGCACACCGACCCGGGCCGCGACCGTCGGCGTACGACTGTGCGCAGCCACGCAGTGCAGGAACACCCGCTTGCCTTCGTCCCTGAGCCGCAGGACCGTCCGCGCGGCGTCGTCGATGACGAAGTCGACGTTGGGGTTGTCCTCCGCCACCGTGTCGAGGAGGCGTACGGCGTGGCTCGCGACGTGGTCCGGCACCTGCTTGGTGCCCACCCGACACAGGCTGACGACGGCGTCGATGTGCTCCGGCAGGTCGTCGAGCGGCAGCGCGCCGCCGATCCACACACCGTCCACGAGCGGGTGGGCGACGTACGTCGACTCCCCGCCGTAGCCGCGGTAGTCCATGCGCTCGCACAGCGGCCACTCGCTGCGACCTCGCGTGCGGCCGCCCTGCACCGTGGTGGTCGCGAGGACGACCAGCGCAGCGGCACCGCCGTCGACTCCCCACCCGTGGAGCGGCGCCTGCCACTCCTGCGGTACGGCGCTCGCTCCCCACCGCGCCCCCAGCAGCGCGCCGGCGATCGCGGCCACCGTGTCCGTGTCGTTGCCGATCGCGATGGCGGTCGCGAGGCCTTCCTGCAGGTGTCGGCACGGCTGGTCCTGCGGTTCGAGCGTATGCAGGATGGCCGACCACGCAGCCTGAAGAGCACCGACCACCCAGCCGTTCTTGTGGAAGCGGGCCGGCTTACCGTTCTCGGCCTCGAGCAGCACGGCCCCCCAGTCGTGCGACGTCTCTCCCAGCAATGGCAAGACGTCCTCGGCGGCCGGAAGCTCCCCGTGCAGGATCGCGTGCCGGATCATCAGGCACCACAGCGCGGCGCCCTCCCCAGCAATCGGGTCGTGGTGGGTGAGCGAGCTGACCGCCTTGGCAGCGGCGACGAGTTCCACTGGGTCGTCCAGGTGGGCCAGGGCCACCGGGGCAGTCCTCATCAGCGACCCGTTCCCCGCCGACCGACCGGACTGCGCGTGGACGAACGCGGCGGCCTCGGCCATCGCTACCGCCATGGCGTCACGACCGGCCCGTCGCAGCACTGCGCTCGTCTGGATGCCGACGTCGCTCGGCCCGCCGGAGTACCACTCGGCGAAGCCGGCAGCGATCGCATCGAGGGCACCCTCGGACCGCAGGTCCGCTCCCGTCGCCGCGACCCGGGCGATCGCGACCGCCTGGGCGGTGTCGTCCGTCCACTCCCCCGGCGCGAAGCCCCCGAGCCCGCCGCCGATCATCCTCGGCCAGCCGCCGTAGGGCGCCGACCCGAACTCGTAGCCGGCGCCCAGCGCGTCGCCCACCGCGGAGGCGAGGAGGGCGCCGACAGCACGGTCGAGCTGGGCGCTGTCGAGCCTCATCGCGAGCCCCCTACGACGGCGTCGCGGATCACGGCGTACTGCTCGTCGGACAGGTGGCCCAGGGCGTAGGCCGCCTCCACCTCGACAAAGGTGTCGGTGTCGTCGGCCTCGTCGAGGACACCAGCCATCCGCATGTAGGCGACGTCCATCCGGCTCAGCCCCTCAACGTCGGCTGCGTTCCGCGCCGTGGCCGCCGCCACCAGCGCGGCGATCCTCGGCGCCGCCTCCTCGACGGGCATGCGGCCAGCACGGATCTCGCGGATCAGCTCGTCCACGCTGCTCATGATCAGCTCCTCTCTCATCCCGCCACCAGCATCGGGTGGCGCACGTTCGACAGGCGGGTGTGGACCTCGTGGCCGTCCCACCGCAGGGTGGTCGCGTCGACGTACGCCGACCGCCCGCGCCGCTCCTCGCCGATCCCGGCGGCTCCGACGCGCTCCGACGCGCTCCAAGCGCAGGGCGTCGCACCGATCGATGAAGCGGCGCGCCCGCCGGCCGGGCGTCTCGACCGGCGGCGCGAGCTGCGAGTCGAGTGCGGCCGCCTCGAGGATCGGCCCGAGCTGTCGGCGCAACGTGTGCGGTGAGTCGAACACCTCGGCGACGTACGGCTGCCCACCGATGCCAATGAGCACTCCCGCCTGACCGGGCAACGGCTGCAGGTCCGACCAGTCGGCGAGGCCGCCCCCGACACGGTCGAGGTGCTCGACGAACGACTGCGTCGGGTTGTCCGTGCCCTGCGTGTGCCGGGCGACGCGAGTCCACACCTCGCCCTGGACGTCGCCACTCCAGCGCGCGGCGTCCCTGACGTACGGCGTGGCGCGGCGCCCGCGTGTGCGCTGACCTCGCCCGCCCGACCAGCGGCCCTGCTCCACGCAGGCGACCTCGACCGAGATCCGCTGGTGGACGCCGACGAGCAAGGACTTCATCGACATCCGGTGCTGCCAGCCGCCCTCGAAGAGCTGACCCTCCAACACCAGGGCCGGGCGGTTGCCCGCGTTGCCGACCATCAGCGTGCCGACGTCGGGGCCGCTCTCCACCTCGGTCACGTCGAGGTGCTTGGTCTGCGTCGTGTAGCGGCACGAGCCGCTCGTGGTGGCCCACAACGGGAACACCGTCATCGCGCCGCGGCTGGTGCCGCGGCCCACGTGGAGAGTCTGCATCTCCGCCTCCTTCCGTCAGCCCGCCCGGGCCGACGAGAAGGACTCTCCAGGACGGGTCCGATTTTCCGGGGTTACCTGGGTAATCCTTCGTCGCGGAGCGGCACCGGAACGTCCTCCCACGTGACGTTGCGAGTCAGCCGGACGAGGTAGTGGCCGAGCTGATCCGTGGTCTGCAGATTGAGCCAACGCTCGTTGTTGACCTTCTTGCGTGTGCTCGCCATGACGTTCTTCACCGCCTGCTCACTCTTTCCGAGGCGCTGGGCGGCGGCGAGCGCGATGTTGCCCGGTGACTCCGCGCGGACCATGAGGTGTTGGAAGGCGACCGCCAGGATCGCCCGGTGTGAGTCGGGCATCTCGATGCGGTCAACGGCGTAGGCGGTCCGACGCCGGGGCTCGACACCGAGGTCGTCGCCGTCCTCCAGCACCGGGAGGCCCTCCGCCTCGCCAGCGCCGATGACCACGCCCAACATGCAGTAGTCGTCGAGCTCTGGGAACAGCAGGCGTGAGCGCCCCGGCTGCAGCGCCACCACCGACCGCGCTGGAAAGACGACCCTGCCCAAGTACTTGTTCTGCACCTCGACACGCGCTCGGCCGACCTGCACCAGCCAGCCGAGCTCGTACGGCATGAAGCGGCACAGACGTGCTGGCACCCAGGAGTCTTCAATGCGGAGACCGGCCGCCGGGAGCCGGCCGACCGACACGTTCTCCCACTTGGGCAGCGCCCAGGTCCCGCGGACGGTATCGGCGACCTTGAGCGTCACGCGCCCGTCAAACAATGGTTCCACGGGCCGGACCGTAACTGGGACTTCGCCCAAGAAGCTCGCGTTGCGGGAAAACGACTCGGAACTGGTGTGAACATTGCTTGAGGCAACATCGCCGAAGAAGACCCCCCGTAGCGCTCGAAGGAGCCACCCATGCCCCGGCACCGCATCGAGATGTATCAACCCCGCAAGGCGATGCTCCACAGCGACGTCTCGTTCGAGATCTACTCCGACGGCAAGAAGCTGGGAACGATGACGATCAGCAAGGGAAGCATCGACTGATGGCCAAAGCGACGGAGGAGCGGCAAGCGCATCTCGTGGGAACGTTTCGCTCAAGCCATGGACGATCTCGCGCGGTAGCGAATCCTCCTCACTTCAAGCTGGCCGGCGTGGGAGACTCCAGGGCGTGCCCAACCCGGATCGTGTCCTGCTTCGCAAGTCCACCGACGGCCGCTACGTCGAAGTAGGTGTGCTCGTCGAGCGGATCAAGGGCAAGACCTGGAGGCTCGTGCTGCCCGATGGGTCCGAGATCGACCACGACATCCAGGCCTCGGAGGCATTCGCCGAGCGCGGGTCGATAGCCCACAGGCTGCGGACGGAGCCGGACCTTGTGGCGTCCGACCTCGATGCGTCTCCCGAGCGCGTCTTCGTGCAGGTTCTGTCGACCTTCCCGAAGGGCGCTAAAGCCGCTGACCTCAAGAATGCCTTGATCGGCATCGATCGGCGCTTGGTCGACAAGTCGTGGGAACGCGCCAAGCGGAAGCTCGACGCCTCGCCAGACGTCAAGCGCTCAGACACCAAGATTCCTACCTACAGGCTGCTGACCCGGCCAAGTCCGAGCGTGCCGGCGGATGAGGACCCGTCGCTGCCCCAGACGTCAGCTGCATTGTCGCCTGGCCAGCCTGAAGCACCTCCAACCGTCGAGTCGCAGCCCTCGACGTCGAGCCCTGACAAGCAAGGCCAAGGCGCTTTCACGGAAGGGACAACAGCGACCTCTGAGCCCGAGGATGACGGCCCGGAGCCGACGGATCCGCTGGTGCGCTTCCTGGTCCGAACAGGATTGACCGATCCACATGAGAGCTTGAGCTCGTTGACTCGACAACCCTTGCTGCTTGGTCAGTTGTTGGGGAGAGTCAAGGCAGCGGACCTCTCGGAGCTCCTGACATCCCTGGACGAGCAGCACCGTGGCCTGCTCGCAACGGTGCTGGGCGCCGGCAAGGAAGGGCTCCTGGGCCCCGACGTCGCCAAGTTGCCGAAGGGCGCGTACGAAGCCGCCTTGCGGGCAGGCTTGAGTGAGATCGCGCGCGCGCCGAAGGACAAGGGCTGGCCCCTGTCCATGCTGGCGGCTCTGCTCGAGCGCGCGACGGCGTCACACGCCATCGCGCTTGGGCTGCTCATCGACCTCGCGCGAGCTTTCGCGGACGAAGCACGGAAGCGGGACCAGCCGCGCGAGCGCCGTCAGCACGCGTTGTCTGGCCTTCAGAAGTCGCTCGAGTCGGTGGCGCGAGCCATCGACGACCACGACCTCACACAATTCGACATGGGACGCCTGACGGAGGCTGCCCGACAAATGAGTTTCACTCGCACCGGCGGGCGCTCGTTCCTGGTCGCGACCCTTTACCGAGAGGATCCGGAGCGGGCCAGGGGTGACGTGTGGTGGGCGGGGGCCACCTTCGATCAACTCCTGGAAGCTGGACATGGACCACTTGCCACGGCCATGAATGACGCCACCATCGCCGAACGAGTTGTACGTCCGCTAGTTGACGAGGCGTTGAACCAGGCTGAGACCAGGAGTCGGCTGGGTCAGATCATCGCGTCCCCCGCACCGTTGGCTCGTTGGGTGTCCGGTGAAGGAATGCAGGAGGCTTTCCTCCGTGGGGGAAACCGGGACGAGGTTGCCTCAGCGTGGGCCGAGGTCTTGAGCGACACCCGGAAACTGGCAAGGATGGAGGATCGGTTGACTGCTGCCCAGAGCGCGGTGCGCGCGAGCGAGGACAGGCAGCGTGAGCTCCAGCAGCGAATCTCCCACCTCGAGCACCGCCTCCAGGCGACGGGTGAAGAGCTGGCCGCGGCTCGCGGGGCACAGACGGATGCACGAGGCGTCCACGAGAGACAGGTCAGGGCCGACCTCGTGCGGGTTCTCGCCAAGATCGCGGCCCAAGTCTCCCAGTCTGCATCCGCCTCTCAGGATGCCGGACTCATGCGCAGCATCGGGCATGCCACCGCGCGCGAAGGTCTCGACCCCATCGGCACCACGGGAGAACGATCGACCTTTGATCCGCGCACTCATGATCCGATGGGTCAGACGATTTCTTCTGATACCGATGTCACTGTCGTACGTCCCGGATATACATGGCGAGAGGGCACGGAGACGGTCGTGCTGCTGAAGGCGCAGGTTGTGACAAACGGGGAGTGATTGCAGGTGCCGTGGTTCAAGCGTTCTGTCACCACGGCAGATGCCGTCGCAGCGAGGTCAACGACGTCACCTGCGTCCGTGCGACCATCAAGTCCGCCTACAGATCTTCCCGACGTCCCGCTCCTCACGCACGCCGTGGGCGTCGACTTCGGCACTTCGACGACCCTGGTCGCGGAGGGGCGCCGCGGCCGGCTTCCGCTCGTGCTTCCAGTCGGGACTCGTGGCACTTCGTGGTTGCCCTCCCTCATTGGGCTGACAGAGGCAGAGGACCTGGTCGTGG
The DNA here is from genome assembly GCF_947488025.1 of uncultured Nocardioides sp. Classification (GTDB taxonomy): domain Bacteria; phylum Actinomycetota; class Actinomycetes; order Propionibacteriales; family Nocardioidaceae; genus Nocardioides. The sequence goes on from NZ_CANKYS010000003.1 coordinate 354,535, forward strand.
CAGAGGCCGCGGCAGACCTTCCCGTGGAACGCGTACGACGATCGATCAAGCGAGCGATCACCAAGGGCCAGCAGACGGTCGTGATCGATGGTGCAGAAGTCGGCGTAGATGATGGCATTCGGGCATTGCTCGGCGAGCTTGCAGCCCGCTCGCGCGACGACCTCGACCTCGAGCCGGGAGCCGTCCGACTGGGTTGTCCGGCCATGTGGACGGGTCGTCAGCGAAAGCGGCTCCTCGATGTGGCCCGCTCAGCTGGTCTGCCGGTCGACGACCACACGCTCATCGACGAGCCCATCGCCGCGGGTGTGGCTTGGGTCAACAACAGGATCGCGCGGTCGGGGCAGGGCGTGCGCGGCCAGCTGCTGGTCTTCGACATGGGAGGCGGGACGCTCGATGTAGCCGTCCTGGACGTCCACGCGGAGCTCGGTCACGACCCTGAGATGTCCGTGCTGTCCTCCTGGGGCATAGACGAGGCGGGCGACGCTCTCGACGAGCGCCTGGCTGCGGAGCTCGAGCGACAGCTGCTCGATCAAGGAATCAACCTGGACAACATGTCGTATTCGAGGGCCTTGCGCACAGTGGTTCGCCAGGCCGCCAAGGAAGCGAAAGAAAGGTTGAGCGAAGAGCTCGACACCCCAGTAGCCATTCGGTACCCCAGCGTCGATCTTCCTGCTCTGAGCCTCTCGCGCGAGCAGCTCGACACCGCATTCGACGAACAGCTGAGCCGAGCGGCCGACCTGGTCTGGGCGGTGCTCAGGGGCGCACAGGTCACGCATGAGGTCACCAAGACGCCGTCCGAAATTCGTCGAGTGCCTTTGGAGTCTCTTGCTCGTGAGGTCGACTTCGTGCTGCTTGCAGGTGGGATGTCCCGAGTCCCCTCGGTTGCCAGGAGGCTGGCCGCCATGTTCCCCAAGGCCGAGATCTCCTCGGACGCGGGCGGGCCGTCTGAAGAAGCGATCGTCGCTGGCCTCGCGGAGACCGCGTCCTACGAGCGAATCAACCTGCATCGCCCTCCGTTGCACTTCGTGCTCGAGTACGAGGACTCTGACGGCGTGCCTCAACGAGAGCCGGTGTACGAGGCTCATTCCCCGTTCTACCCACCGTTCCAGGCCATGCAGCGCAGCTCGCTCTACTACGAGTGGCGCCCGAAGCCCGGGGCGCTCCCGGCGAGGGGCGAAGGGCTGGTCAGCATCTACACGGCAGGAGGAGAACGCGCGGCCCTCTCGATCGATGGTGCACGGGGCGACGGGTTCCTCCTGCGGTTTGGTCGCAAGCCTCCGGCCGTGCTCATCTACCCCAATGGGCGGGTGCTGATCATCGACGGTAAGGGCGAACAGGCCGAGTTCATGGTTCCGCGTTGGCCGGTCATCCGCGGCAAGGACCATGCCGTCTTGTACGCGAAGAAGCGAGGCGGCTCTCGGGCTCCCATGCTCGAACGGTCTTGGATGAAGGATCCGCTCTTCCTGCACTGAGCGTGGCTAGGTTCGGTGCACCTGCAGCACGGCTACTGTGGATGACGTCACGTCCAGCTCACGCTTCCCCTCGAGCTCGTGCCTGACACGGTCCTTGTCCAGCTCGAGGTTGTTGATGCGGCCCTCGTGCAGTCGCGCGACTCGATCGTCACGCTGACGGTCGCGCACCTCTACCAGTGTCGCCCGAGCGCGCGCAATCTTGAGGTCAATCGAACGTATCTGTGACGCCAGGCGCGCGTCGACGAGTGCCTCGTTGTCGGCGCGACGCTCGCGGCTCGTCTCCCTCCGGCGAGCGGCGGCCAGGTCGTCGAGCAGGCTGAGGCTGACCCCCACCCGGGGGTGCGCCTCTCGTGCGACATCAACTAGACGACCATGAGCAATGTTGTCGAGCAACAGGGGGCCAATCTCGGGGATCGGGACTCCCGTGTCGAGGTCGACCGCATGTGCCCAAAGCTCCGTACGGGGCCTCACCCCAGTGGATCGCGCCAGGTCCAGCCGCACCAGTGCCTGCTCGCCCGTCATGGCAAGACCGGGGATTCCGACGACCGAGAACCGACGCAGGCTGAGTGTGTCTTCCTCCAGAGTCTTGAGCGCCAGGTCGACGAGCGGGTGACGGCTCGAGATGAGCTCAACCTCGTGCTTGCTCGCTACGTCGCTGTCGAAGGTGACGCGTAGGTCGCGTCGGGTGGCCAGGTCTGCGGCGAGCTGACCGACCGGGCGCATGGTTCCGGTCCGCCTGACGTCCAACGCGCGTAGTCGCGATGCCAGCTCCACCGAACCAGACATACGACAGATGCCCAACTGGCTCGGGGACGTGAGCTTGCCTCCGTACTGGGCCAGGACCCGCTCGACAAGCAGTCGGATCTCCCCTGGACCCACGAAACGTCCGTCCGTGGGACCGTCGTCAGTCATTCCATCGACCTGAAGCTGGTCGACCGTGGACAACGCGCCGCGCGACTCCTCCAGCTCGCGCACCTGCTCCGCCCTCTCGGCCAGCGCAACCGCCACGCGTTCCGACTCGCGGTCCCGCTCCACCTCGGTCAGGCGCGGGTCGAGCAGCGATTGGGTGATCTCCTTCAACTTGTCACGGAGAATTGGCTCGAGCTCACCGATTGACTGCTCGAAGACGCCAATCCGGCTGTAGAGGCGCTCAAAAATATCCGACTCGATCGTCCCGGGCACGTGCATGTTGAGGATGAAGATCTTGTCGTGCTGCTGCCCGAAGCGGTCGAGGCGGCCGATTCGCTGCTCGACCTGCATGGGGTTCCAAGGCAGGTCGTAGTTCACCATGACGTTGCAGAACTCGAAGTCCAGACCTTCAGCACCCACCTGGCTGAGCAGGAGCAGCTCGAACTTGCCGGCACGGAAATCCTCCATGACAGACTGGCGATCGCCCATCGGGGTTCCGCCCGTCATGGTCCTGACGGAGAAGTGCGTTTGCAGCCGCTCCTCCAGGTATCTCAACGTCCCTGTGAAGAACGAGAACACCATCGCCTGGTGCATCCCGCGGTCGCGAGCCTGGAGAAGCCGCGCCAGCATCGCCTCGAACTTTGAGTCGGCCTCGAGCGTCTCCAAGAGTCTCGGAAGGTTCAGGACAGAGGGATCGAGCGCCTCTCCAGCCCCGGCGTCCTCGCCCTCGAAGGCATCTTCGTCCTCGTCCACCATGTCCGAGAACTTTCGGCGGATGCTCTCCTGCATGGCGGGTAGGCACGAGGCAGCTTGGCGTAGCGGCATCTGGAGGGCGAACCCGATGGGTGACCCCTTGCGCACCGCTTCCGCCGTGTAGAGCGCGCGGACACCGTCGTACAGGTCTCGCTCACGCTTCGACCAGCTCACCAAGACCTGCTCGGCCTCCCTGACCGCCTTCTTGTCCGGGACGTCCGCCTTGCGGGTGCGCGTCAACACGCTTCCCAGGGTGTTCAACGCGCTCGCTGCCCGCTTGGCAATGGCTACCTCCTCCGACGTCAACGGTCGATCAACGTCCAGAACTGTGCACAGTCGCTCGTAGTCGGGCCGAGCCGCCACCGCCGCCCCGAGCTCCATCTCAAGGATGCTCTCGGCAACTGGCAGCAGCGCGCGGGGCTCGTCCTTCTTCCGCCGCAGGTCCCCCACGATCGCGTTGAGGACCTGGTTCGGCTCCAGCTGTGCCTGGAAGATCGCGGGGTCGCTGAACTCCTCCTCGTGCAGCATGTTGACGAGGTTGAAGAGGTCGCCCTGCCCCAGGTTCAGCGGGGTGGCGGAGAGGAAGATCATCACGTCGGCCCAGTCGGAGAGCAGCTGCCCCAGCTGATAGCTCTTCCCGCCTCTGTTGCGAAGGGCGTGCGCCTCGTCGACGATGACGAGGTCGAACCGCGCGTGCACGTCAGTCAGTGCCTGAAGCGCGGCTTCGTCCCGCCTGAGCGCCTCGATGCCGACCACTCCTGCGAACCGAGCGTCACGTCCCTGGGCCATCGCATGCGCCTGGTCCCGCAGATCACCGGGCGACATGAGGGCGAGGTCTCGATCGAAACGGCGTCCCATCTCGCTCTTCCACTTCAGGCGCAGCGACGCCGGACAAACGACGAGCACCCTGTCGAGAGGAGTCCGTCGCTCCAGCTCGCTCCAGATGAGACCGGCCTCGATCGTCTTGCCCAGACCGACCTCGTCCGCGATCAGTAGTCGCCCCGTGCCCGAAGACAGCAGCTTGAGCACAGGCACGAACTGGTAGGGACGGAAGATCGTCTTGCTCGACGCGTAGGAGTAGACGGTGTCGGTGAGAGCGTTCCGCAGCTTGGTCCACGTGACGGTGAGGGAGATGTCCGCAGCCGATCCTCCGGGCTGCCGGATCCAGAAGGACGGATCCCTCGGATCTCCCTCGATCACCTGAACGGCATCGACGTCCATGACCTGGACGCCATGCGGGCCACGCACCTCGACTTCGTACTCGCCTGCCCTCAGGCGGACGCCCGTGACCGTGCCCAGCTCGCCGGAACCCCTGACCCTGACCATGTCCCCTTCGCGCACGCCAGCTGAGGTGTCAACAGCCCTGGCCTGCGACCACAAGGTCTCGAACACGGGCTCCACGAGCCCGAGGTGCCCCGTCACGTGCCTCTGCTCGCCCCGGCAGGCGCCGTCTGGGGGAAGCCCTCCTGACACGACCATGACGACGCAGTCGGTCCCACGTCGGAGCGTGTACGTGCCGGTGTGGAGCGCGCGAGCCCAGGTGGAACCGTCGGTGAAACGCAGCGATGCTCCAGCACGCTCGGCCGCGCCGGCAAGCTCAGAAGTGGGCGCTCCCAGGACGAGCCAGGAACTGGCCCCGCCGCCGAGGTCAGTCCAGTCCCCGTCCACAGAAGGCACGTATGCCACGTCGTCCATTGCAGAGGTCCTATCCGACGTTCGGGAGCCCGCGATAGGTGGTGGGCTCGAGCTGCGCCTGGGACCGGAGCGAGCCCGCCAGCTCGTAGTGCCCCATGCCCGCGGCGCCCAGCATGAACAACCGGTAGAGCACGAACTGGGTGGGCCTTTCCTCGGAGAAGTCCACCTCGTTCCTCGTCACGAGGAAGGGCAGGTGTCGCGCGTAGCGCGTCGTCTTCACCTCGATGAAGCGCTCGTTGCCACTCGGGTCGAACGAGCGCACGTCGTAGCCGAGGCCGTCCCCGTCCAGCACGGAGACGTGGCGGACCTCTTTCGCGAGGTCATCTCTACCTGCGACTGCGAGGCGTCGCCGCTCAAGGTCGACGACTGCTTCCTCCCCAGCCAACCCGAGCGACCGGTTGCGTGCCTCGCGCTCGTGGAAGTCCACCATCCGTGCCACCCTCGACCGGCCGAGCGCGGGGGTGGTCAGGGTGACACTGGGAGGAGCCACCGCATCGCCGAGTGCCACTGCTGTCGTGGGCGCAGGCTCCTCGGCCGCTTCGACCATGCGTCGACGAAGGTCTGCGGCCTCGCCGAGACGCGCCGTCACCCGCTCGCGCAGCAGGCCCTGCACGTTGCTAGCGGGCTTGTACCCGTCGATGAACACCCCGCCCAGCTCGTCCAGCACCGCAGAGATGTTCTGCAGCTTGTACTCGACCGACCCGGCCGACCGGTCGATCTTGGAGAGGAGGTCTCGACGATGCTCTGCCTTGCGGTACGCCTCGCCGTCCAGCTCGAGGCGCAGCATGGTGAAGTAGGTGTCGATCGTCAGGTCGACTTCCTTCTCGCTCCACGACTGCCCCGCCATCAGGGCGCTCCAGGGGTTCTGGGCAGCAGCTGGCTCGGCTCACCGGTCCAGATGACGACCAGCTCGTCACGCGCCCGGGACGCCGCGACGTACAGCAGGGACTTCTCGCGCCGGAGCGCGTCCTCGCGGTCGACGTCGGTGAGTCCGGCCAGCAGGAATGGCGCCGGCAGCGACGAGGCGTCAGTGCCGAACAGGAGCACCCTGGCGAACTCCATGCCCTTGGCCCGGTGCATCGTCATCACCACTGGCTTTCCCTCCGGCACGTTCTTGTCCGAGACGAACCGTGCAGCGCCGCCGCGGTCCTGCAGCGCGCGTACGAGCTGCTGTCCTGCCTGCTCGGTGCGCACGAGGATCCCGATCGTCTCGGGTCGCACACCGGCTTCCAACCACCCCGTCACGGACGCGGCGGCCTGGTCGAAGGCCTCGCTCAACGAGGGAGCCTGGACCGTCCTGGGAGCAGGGCCGGTGCGTGCCGAGTGGTAGTCGGTGACGTCCTCGGGCAGCTCCTCCAGGTCGACGAAGTCGATGCCTTCGAGGACGTTCACCGCGTAGCGCAGGTTCTGCGCGGTGGTCCGATAGTTGAGCCGGAGTCGCTGGGAACGCCCGACGATCCTGACGCCGTAGCGACCCAGCACGACCCGGTAGCCGTAGATGCGCTGGTGGGCGTCCTCTGCGATGAAGAGATCGTCCTGGCCCTCCCCGACCGATGCCCTGAGGAACTGCCAGTGCGTCGGTCCGAGGTCCTGGCCCTCGTCCACGAGCACGTGGTCGAAGGGCGGTGCCTGGCCAGCGGCGAGGACCTCTGCAGCGATCGCTGCGGCCTCGGCGAAGTCGACCGTGCCCTGGATCCCGGCGTTGAGCCGGTACGCCGAGATCACGGACCACACGGCGGTCCTGCTCGCGCGGTCCAGGGCGACCCCTCGGCCTGGGCGGCGGACGCGTGCGTACTCCTCGACCGAGGTGATCCGGTTCGGCAGCACGACGGTCGCGTACTCGGCCTGGAAGAAGACAGGGCTCCGCAGCGCCTCCGGCAGGGTGTCACCGGCGTCGGCGATCGCGTCCCGCCACGCGTGCTGGCTCGTGATCCGGGAGCTCTCGCTGGTGCGGTCGCCCAGGACCCTGACGATGGCCGCAGGCACCGCGTCCTGAAGCTGCTGAAGAACCGCTCGCACGGCAGAGTCGACGCCACGGACCAGGACTCCTGGTCCACCGACGGTGCTGGCGAGCCTGATGGTGGGGTCGAGGGTGCGCAGGTCACGTTGGAGCGACTCGGCCAGCGTCTTGTTGAACGTGGTCAGCAGGATCCGAGCGTTCGGGTTCTTACGGGCGAGCCGATGCGCCCGATGGAGGACGACTACCGTCTTGCCGGTCCCGGCGCCACCGGACAGCCGGAACGGGCCGTTCCACGACCGTTCGACGTACTTGCGCTGCTCGGGGTGGAGGAACACGCGCCAGGCGTCGAAGTCGCCGTCCTCGATCGCGCGACGCAGCGCAGCGTCGTCCTCCACGAATGCGAACTGCATCCGAGCGGCCGGGTGGGTCAGCGCCGTTGCGAGCTCCTCGTCCTCGTCCGCGGAAACCTCCTCGTGGGGCTCTGGTTCGGCGTCGATCCCCAGCGAACCCTTCACCTGGTCGAGGCTCTTGCCTGCCGCGAGGTCGATCAGCGCAGCGCCCTGCCACGCGACGGCCTCGTTGGCGAGCGTGACGAGGTCGTCGGGGTCGACGACCTCGACAGCGAGCTCGGCAAGTGCACGATCGAGCCCCAGGTCGTCCACGAGCGCCTCGACGCTGTGCCCGAGCCGCCGCATGATCGGCTCTGCCGCAGGAACGCGGCCGCGTCCCTGGTCGGCGGCCACGGTCGCGTGAACCGGCTCGGGCTCGGAGAGCAGCAGCTCCGCGATGCCGTTCACCGGGTTGACCTGCAGCCGAGCCTTCTTGGCGAAGTCGATGGCGTCGTCGTGCGGCCAGACGCCGAGGTACACGTACATGGCGTCCTCGGCGTGGCCCTGCACCTTGAACAGCACGGCTCGCCAGAACTGGTCCACCCGTCCGGTCCTCACGCGGGGATCCACGGACTGCGCGATCGGCTCGACGTGCAGGCCCGGGAGCGCGTCGTTCTCGGCGAGCTTGGCGAGGAAGCTGTAAGCCTTGCCCCGAACGGACCCGTCCACCTGAGGCGCATGCTGCTGTGGACCGAGGATGATCTGGGGCACTACTGGCCTCCTGCGTGTGCGAGTGCGGTACGGATGGCGTCCAGGTCCGCCGGCACGACGGTCCAGCCGAGGTCGACCAGCTCTGCCCGGTCGTCCTCGGGCAAGCCGAGGTCCACGGCCACGTGCTGGTCAGGCCACGCGACGTCGATCGGCAGCCCGTCCGCCTTCTCGTGCCCGAGGACCGGAGCGGCCAGGTCGGACCCCGCGAGCACCTGAAGGAGCTCCAGCTCCGCTCCCACTGCCTGCTCGGCGAGCTCACCCTCGGCACCAGACGGAGCGGGTGCGGCCCCTTCGACCACCTGACCGTACGTGACGAGGTGCGCCTCCTGGAGACGGAGGTTGAGCAGGTTGGACAGTCGGAGCCAGTCGTTCCAAGCAAACTTGTGCTCGGTGCCGAACTGGTCGGCGCGGTCGTCCAACAGCACCGCGATCTCCGTCGCTCGCCCGGTCGTGTTGGACGCGAGCACCGTAAGGGTGTCGTGCTGCCAGGTCCAGGCGGCCACGACGACGCTGAGCGCTTCAACCACGTGCTCTTCTCCTTGGTTGTCGATTGATGACGCCCGGGCTGACTCGTCAGCGTTCGTCCCGGGGGTCACGCCACTGCAGGCACCGCGCCTGCACAGGGCAGAACGCGCACACCTCGGCGCTCTGGGCTCGAGGCGGCAGAACTGCGGGCTCGGGTGGCGCGATGGTGAGCTCGTCGACCGGTATGCCGTCCTTGGCCATCTGGTAGGCCGCGTCGAGGTCCCCGGACCCGTCCTTGTTGCCCTTGAGGGTCAGCAGCCACGCCGGCTTGGCCCCGCCTTGCTTCACCACACGCTTGTCGTAGCTGCTCGCCCGCTGCCCGCTCGTCAGGTGGGGCCACAGCACGTTGCCCGTAGCCCGCGCGGCGAGCATTGGTTCCCCGTCCACCTCAAGCGCACCCAGTACGTTGCCATGAAGCATCGACTGCAGGTGTGTCGGCCCGAAGGACGCGGTCGGTCCCATCGCCCACTGGATCGCGAAGCGGCGTGGGCAGGCCCGGGCGGCCGCAGAAGCTCGGGCGTCGATCGAGTCGACCGCACCCACCAGCACATCCTCGTCCTCGTCGGGCAGCGGGAGGACGGGCCGGGCGCGGTCCGCGTCCTGTTGGGCGGGAGCCGGGCCTTGTTCCACGGCCACACCCCCCGCAGCCTGCTGCACGGCCGCTGTCGACTCTGGCACCGTGAGCAGGGAGACGATCGGGGACAGGCGGCGACGCTCGCCCGCAGAGTCCGCGACCCAGCTGATCGTCACCGTTCCGTCCGGGCCGACACCGTCGAGAGCAAGCCAGAAGAGGTAGAGATCGCTCAGGCCTGCGGTCTGGGCGCGTGTCTCCAGGAGGCCGGCGGTGACCGGCTCGACAGCGTCGTCCGGAGAGGCTCGCAGGTCGTCGAGCGTGAACGGCCACCCCACAGCCTGTGCCGCCGTGGGGAACGCGTCCTCGGCCATGTTGGCGAGGTGGATGTCCTTCTCGACCCGGGCAAGTCCCAGTGCGTCGAGCCCCCGGAGCTTGGTGACCTTGGTCGACAACGGATCGGTGTCGTCCTCGCGCTCCAGGTCGAGGCTGCGGCCGAGGATCATGGCGACCACGTCGACCAGTCCCGCAACGTCGATCTCCTCCTCGGTGAGCACCCCCAGCCCCCGGAGCTTGGCCTCGACGGCGCGGGCCTCGTCGGGCGGCAGCTGACGAAGCGCCCGGTCGAGCCGGTGCCGCAAGGTCTTGAGGTGGTCACCGAGGACGACGCGCTCGCGTGCGGTGGTCTCCTCGAGCAGCCGGACGACGGCGTGCACCGTGGCCCGCACCCTGTTCGCGTCGTCGCGTGAGATGTCCGCCCAGGGCACCAACCGCGTGGGGTTCGCGACCGCCCCCTCGATGCGGGTGCTGTCGTCGTCCGAGTCCTCGCGGCCGCCGCGCGGGGCCACACGAGCATCGATGACCTCGACCAGCTGGGCTGAACGTTCTCTCCACTCGTCCGCCGACCTGCAGTCGGCGAAGTAGGGAAGCACCCGACGGAGCAGTGGCGCAGACACCGACCCGGTGGGCTCTCCCACCTCGAGGTATCCACTGGCGACGAGGTCCAGCAGGGTGTCCGTGGTGAGGGAGAACGACACCGCACCAGCGTCGTCCTGCTCGATGCACCGGTGGAGCGCCAGCAAGAAGCTTCCCACCGGCAGCTGCGACAAGCTGGGGGCCGGCGCGTGTCCCGTCGCGTCGGGTTCGCGCGCGACCTGTCGTCCCAGCCTGCCGACGTACCGCTCGACCTGCTCGGCCTCCGCAGCGAAGCGGGCCGGTTCGTCGCCTCCCTCGCTCTCCGCTCGCCACAGCCGGACCAGCTCAGCGGGACTGCGGCACTCGACGACGCGCAACGAGGGCGGGGACGGCGGGTTGCTGCCGGTCAGCACCTCGCGAAAGACATCCGCTGCCGGGGTGACAGCCTCGTCGACCTGGACCGGTCGAGGGACAGGCATCTGCCACTCCGTGCGGAAGAAGTAGCGCCACGTGGAGAACGCAGGGTTCTCCCCGTCGTCGTGGACGATGAAGACCTGGTCGATGCCAGGAACTCTCGCCACGGCTTGGAAGAGCGCCCACTGCACCGGGTTGTAGAAGTAGAACCCGTGGTGGACGATCGTCCGCCGCTCGCTGGACCCGAACGCTTTGACCAGGGCGGCTTCGATCCGCTCCCGAAGCCCCCTCGCCTCAGGCGTGGAACCCTGCGCCAGGTCGTCGTGGTCCACCCACAGCAGCTCCCGTGGCGCCTTGAGCGAGGGGACGTCCACCTCGGCCTGAGCCCAGGCACGGGCGGCGACCTGGGCAGCCGGGTCCTTCGCCACCAGGCCGTCGGGGCGCACACCAGCGGCTACCAACGCATGGATCGTGGTGGCGTACTGGCGCCGCGAGGCGAGGAGCGCTCGTCCGACGCGGTCCTGAGCGTTCTCTCGCACGTAGCGGCGGAGCGAGTCATCGACCCCGATGCCGGTGCGCAGACGACGACCGGAGCCCTCCTGCTGCCAGTCACGGACCTGGGCCCGCCACTCCCGCAACGACGAAGCCATCAGGTCGGGGCCAGGGAACGCGTCTAGTGGCAGGCACATGTCGCCGTCGAGCCCCGGCAGGGTCACGAGGTCGACCAGGGTCGCGACCGGGAGGGCCACCACACGCTCTTCCTGCACCGCGCTGGCCAACGTCGTGGTGGCCGTGACGTGCGCCACCTGGTCCCAACCGAGCCCGATCTCCTGCTCCAGTGCTCGCGTGATCGCGGCCTGGGACACCCGGGGTAGCGCGAGAGCTTGCATGTCACCCACGGCGATCCCCCATCAGGAGCAGGTCAGCCCAGCACGTCGGCGAGGCGCTGGCTGTCGCCGAGTGGTCGACCATCATCACGAGCTCCTCCTTCGCACGGGTCATGGCTACATAGAGGAGACGCGCTTCCTCACGTGCGGTGTCGGTGTCGTCGGTGCCCCAGTCGATCAGCTTTCGCTGAACCGGGACGTTGGTGTACTCGGTCTCGTACGAGGTCTTCTTGTGGAGGTGCCAGTGCCACAGGAGTCGCACGGGCTCGCCGGGCGGTCGGAGGACCGCGGTCCGGGTCCCGAGCAACCTGGGCGGACCGAACGTGCGATCGGTGGAGGGGATCACCACCCGGTGGTACTCCATTCCCTTCGCCTTGTGGACCGTCAACGCCACGATATGGCCACCGGTCTCGGGGTCGGGCTCGTCCTCCGTGCGGTTGGTTGAGACCTGGAGACGCAGCCACGACAGCAACCGCTCGAGGCTGAGTGGTCCGTCCTGGAAGTGCGCATCGAGAAGGGTCAGGAGGTGGTCGAGGCACCGGCCATATCGCCTGCGCTCGGTCTCGTCATCGTCGACGGGTAGCGAGCATGCCTCGGGCGCGAAGACGCGCGCGCACTCCACGATCCACTCCAGCACGGGCGTGGTCGAGAGCATGTCGCCAAGCAGCCTGGCGCGATCCCGAAGAGCTGCCAGATCGGCCCGGAGGAACGACCCAGTCTTGCCGACGTGAGCGAAGCGGCTCTGCCACGCGAGCGGCGCCTCGAGACCACCACCCCAGAAGGTCTCCTCGACCCCGGTGGGCGCTTGGTCGCCCAGGATCCCGGCAGCCCAGCGGGTCTCGCAGAGCTCGAGCAGGGCTGCTGCGTCGTCCGGGTCTGCGACCGCGTCCAGCAGCACGCGCAGCTCTCGCACCGCGGGCGAGGACCAGAAGCTCCCCCCGACCCGGAGCTCGCACGGCAGCTTGCGATCGCGCACGGCCTTCTGCACCGCGATGGCCTGCCAGTTCTCGCGGCACAGGATGCCGATCGTGCTTCCCTGCTCGACCTTGTCCCAGCGCTCCACGAGCGCTGCGGCCTCCTCGGCGAAGTCCTTGGCACGCACCCGTTTGATCGTCGCAGCCTTGCTCGCGTCGTTGTCCCTGGAACGCGGTCGCAGGCGGTCACCCGCCCCGTACGGCAGGAGCTCGCGCGTCCCCCACGCGGAGAACCACGGGTGCATCGAGTCGAGCAGCTGCTCGCCGGAGCGGAAGTTCCTGGTGAGCTCGTACGTGCGCGGCGATGCGAGCTCTCGGTCGCCGAACCGGACGGCGAGCTCCTTGAACGCGTTGCCTTCCGCTCCTCGGAAGCGGTAGATGCCCTGCTTCACGTCTCCGACGACGAAGAGCCGAGCACCGAGGCGTTCGCGCACGTCGAGCACGAGGTCCATCTGGCCTGCGTCGGTGTCCTGGAACTCGTCGACGAAGAGGTAGCGGTACGGCCGCACCTGCGGCTCGGCACTGGACCGGAGGACGGCGGTGGCAGCAGGCACCAGCGCGTTCGTCGGCAGGGTCTGGTAGCGCAGGTACTTGGCCGAGAGGCTCCTGGCCGCATCGACGACGACGGCCTTGGTCAGAGCCACGACCTCGTTGCCCAGCAAGCCATCTGGGGAGGTGCCCCAGTCGACGTCGTCGACGCCGGACGGACCTGCGACACCGAGCAGGTCGACACCGTTGTTCTCGAGGGCCTCCCAGACGGCGAGCACGTGCTTCTGCCACTCATAGGCTGCCGGGACCTTGGCGTGGTGCTGCTGGATGAGGTCCACGAGGCGGCCGGCGAGCGCGCGCTGGATCGCGTCCTGCACCTCGAGGGTGCGTCGCGCGACGCGCGTCTCCGGGCCGAGCCCGACTGCGCCGCCACCAGCGGCGATGACCCGCTTCGCGAACGAGTGGATGGTGGTGATGTCGGCTCGTGCCAGCTGCAGCATCCAGGCGAGGACGGGGAGTGCACAGGACCGACTGAGTCGTTGGCGGAGCAAGAGAGTCCGAGCGATCCGCTGGCGCATCTCCGACGCCGACTCACGCGTGAAGGTGATCAGTGCGATCTCATCGGCCCGGAGGTCCCGTGGCTCCTCGCCCTGGCCGGACGAGCGACCAGCCCCCGTCGCGAGCAGGTAGACGATGCGCTCCGACATCGTCTCGGTCTTCCCAGTGCCAGCACCGGCACTGACGACCACATCTGTGTCGGCCGGGGCGTGCACCACGCGGTACTGCGCGAGGTTGAGGCCCCCGGCGTCATCTGCTGCCACCAGGGCACGTCGTACGTCGTTGGGAAGTTCGTGGAGACCCACGCCGTCCACGATCCACGCATCGGGGAGCTGTGCGTCAGGGACGACAGCCCACTCGAGCAGCCGAGCGTCGTGGTAGGCGGCTAGCCGCTCATGCGGCACGGCGTGGGTGGGTTCGGACGTCGAGACGATGAGCACGCGGATGCCGTAGTCAATGAGACCTAGGAGGTCGTCGACATTGACTCCATCGAGACCGATCCGCAGCACCGAGTACCGCGGGAAGTGTGGGACGCCGAGCGACCGGCGGAGGACGTCCAGAGCGAGCGCAGGCTCTTGCTCGAGCCACTCGTGCGGGAGCGGGCTGTCGGCTTGCACCTCAGGCGGGACCGAGCTCGACGCAGCGCCGTCCTCCTCGAGGGCGGTCTTGCTGCCGCGCTTCCGACGCAGGGTGCGTTCGATCGGGAAGAGGTCGTCCGGCAAGACGGGATCGCCCCCGCCCTCCGTGGGCAGAAGCGGCTCCTCACCACGGCCGACACTCACCTCGGGTCCCGGGATCTCACGCATCTCGGACACCGGCCACACCCATGCATCGACGAGCTCACCACTCGCCCCACGGCGCTGCTCGTCAGTGCCGACCTCGCGCAGGTGCTGGACGTCGGTCTGCAACCACCTGCCCTCACTCGTGGCCGTGGGCGCCTCGTACAAGACCACCCAGACACGGGTACCAGTCTTGGCGTTGATCTTGAGATAGTCGACGAACGCAGCCTTGTCGATCCAGTGCTGGCTCTCTCCGGTCAGGGCGTCGACGGAGGCTCGCGAGCGGCTCTTGACCTCCCAGAACGCTGTCGTGCCGTCCTTGATGGCAGAAAAGTCGGGGCTGCGGAGATGCTCGCCGCCCACCATGGTCAGCGGCGCCTGGGCGCGGGCCGTGTTGCCGACGGCCTCCCCCAGAGGAGTGACGGCATGTCCGCTCTCCTCCAGCCACCTTCCCCACGCCAGCTCACATCGGCGCCACAGCGCGTCCTCGTCCAGCACCCCCGAGCCCTTCTCCTACGAATGTCAGGCGCTTGAGAACGCCCTCACTAGTCCTATCAAGAACTGCGACTGACCGGGCGCGTTCGATTGAAGTCAGGACAAGTCCGCGTGTTCGGAGAGAGGCTGTTGTCAGTGGGCCGCTCTAGCGTCGGGGGCCTGAAGGGGGACACGATGTCGCACACAGCAACCACCAACCACGCTCTCCAATCGGTGCTCGAGAGCCTGGCGGCTCGACTTGACGGGGCGTCCATCAAGAGGTCGGTCGTCGAAGACGTGCTCCGCTCAGCTGGGTGCGCGGCGTCCGTTCGTCGGCAAGTGGATCGGTTGCTGGTCGAGGCCGACATCAGCGTCCTCGAAGACATCGTCGTGCCCGTTGAGCCCGGTCCGATCGCTCGTTCCGATGACGAGCACTCACCGGTCCTCGCCGTCGACCCGATCGATGCAGCCCGTCGACGATTGAAGCTCGACCGAAGTCGCCCGCCCCGACGTCTGGCGAAGATCCTCCTCAAGCCCGAGGAGGAGGTTGGCCTCACGCTGCTGGCCCGTCCCGACAGCGAACCGCTCGAGCCGGGCGGGTTCGCCGAGCTGAGCGGCGAGGCCAAGGAGGCGGCCGACGCAATGCTGCTGCACAACATGGGGCTGATCCACTCCGTAGCGCAGCGCCTAGGCGGGCAAGGCCTGGAGTACGACGACCTGGTTGCGAGCGGGATCCCAGGCTTGGTGCGCGCGATCGAGAAGTTCGACCCCTATCGGGGTCTCAAGTTCTCGACGTACGCCATGCACTGGGTCAGGCAGAGCATCGGACGAGCCATCGACGACGAGGGCCGGCTCGTTCGCCTTCCTGTCTACGTCTGCGCGTCGATCCGGGCCTTGAAGTCGGCACAGGAAAGACTCACAGTCGATGGGCGGCCTCCGTCGTGGGCTGCACTCGCGAAGGAGTGTCGCATCACCTTGGAGAAGGTCGAGGAGCTTCTTCGCCTTGCACCGGCCGTGGTCTCGCTTGACTCACCAGTCGGTAACGACGGAGTGACACTCGGTGATCTGCTGGACCGACCGATCGCCCACCACGAGCCGGTCGAGGTGCGCGGATTCGATGCTGACGACCTGGAGGTCCTCCTCGGAGACTTGGTGCCTCGCGAAGAAGACGTACTCAGGCGTAGGCACGGACTTCGCCCCTACGACGACAAGGCAACGCTGGACGAAATCGGCCAGGTGTACGGCGTGACGCGCGAGCGTGTCCGTCAGATCGAGTCCAAGGCAATCACCAACATCCGTGTACATCTCGGGCTTGAGTCTCCGAAGGTTCGTCGGAAGCGCCAGTGGGAGTCAGCAGCGCTAGCCGAATCCGCCTGATCGGACGACCTGCATCAACGCGACACGAAAGCCTGAGAGTGACATCCTCACAGGTTCATGACCCCTCCCGACCACCGAACGTGAAGCGGCTGGACCGCTCATCCGATGCAAGGGGCTCCGTCGAGTCGATGCGTCGCCATGCGCAGGGGACTTCGACCACCCCACACGTTCTCGATGATCATGGTGGTGCTCTACTCGGAGAGTGATCGGCGCAGAACCTGAGCGAGTCAGCCCAGGCGGTCCACTATCCGCCAAGATGTCCCGGCTCGCGCGACGGGACACCGCGCCGGAGCTGGCACTGCGGCGAGAGCTGCACGGGCGAGGCTTGCGGTACCGCGTCCAGATGAAGGTTCCGGGCAACAACCGTCGAACCATCGACATCGCCTTTACGAGAGCACGTCTCGCCATCTACGTCGACGGATGTTTCTGGCACGGCTGCCCCGAGCACCACGTACGTCCACGAGCTAACAGCGAGTGGTGGCGGTGGAAGATTGAGCGTAACCAGGCGCGAGATCGTGACACCGATCATCAGCTGGACGCGTCCGGCTGGACGGTCCTACGAGTCTGGGAGCACGTCCTCATCACCAAGGCCGCCGACGAGGTCGAGGAGGCCTACCGGGCAAGGATGGCCGAGCTCGGCCTTGTTCGGTAGACCCAGTCGTGGCGCGACACCGAAAGGTCGCGCCGCGCCTCAGACAGACTCATGTGGAACTTGTCGGCCCTGCTGGCGCCCGATCCTCCAGGTACTTTCGGAGGCTGGCGTCCGGACGCTCGGACGGCCAGACTTCCCGACGCCACTGCAGCATCGAGCGAGAGCGTGCTTCCGACCCAGAAGGCGTCGATCGAGAGTGGTGTGAACGCCCGCTTCCTCGTCCTCGACCGACCGCTGTTGGAAGGGGCCACCGTCTTTCCCTGGCTTGCCTTGAAATCCCGGTGCCAGGCGACGAACGTGCCGTCGTCGTCCATGAGTGCATCACCGGAGAGCACAAGGAATCCGAGGCCCTGGTCGGCGACACAGTCCCGTACCGCCCGCTCGTCGTTCAGCATCAGCGCGCCACCGCGCTTAAGGACCGCCCCGGAACTGTCGACCTGCCTCGCAGTGTGCGCCTTGAGGTCCCACACGTGGTTCAAGGAGTAGTCGAAGACGGTGTTGCCGAAGCGCGTTCGCGGCGGGTTGGGAGTCGGCTGGAAAGCCGCCGCCAGGACCTCCCGCCCGCGTGCCTCGAAGTACCAACCCTGCCACTCGTTGTCGTTGGCTCCTCGTGCGCCGCTCGCTGCCAGCCACTCGACGCAGGTTCTGCCATCCCAGGCCGCGGCCTTCCAACCGTCGAACAAGGCGGCTGCCAGCGCCGCTCCCTCCGCCTCCGGGCTCGCAAGCAGATCGGCAGCCGTCGTGCCCAGGCGCCCTACACGACGCTCGGCGCCAGCCAGGATTGTGTTGAGGCCTTCCAGGGAGATCGTCTCGCCCGTCGAGTAGCACGTGTCGGTCCACGGCACATGGAGTGTGTGCGCGATGTCCCGCGCCAGGCGGGTCTTGCTCGAGCGATCAAGCGTCACTTCGGGCAGCAGGCGGTCAGCCAGGTTCACCAGGACCGACTTGTGTTCTTTGCTTCCTGGACCCAGCCACTCCTCTGGGGAGTCCAGGAGGCGAGCGATCCGTGTGACGGCCTCGATCTTCGAGACGGCTGGCTGGAACTCCGACCACCCCGCGCCCTCGAGCGTCACGGGTCGCTGTGTGCGAACGCGCTGGAGCTCTCCCGCTTGGAATGCGTGCGTGGCGCCCTCGAGGAGCACGTTGAGCCCTGCCAGGTTGACCTTGTTCCGGACCGTGTGGAGCGCGGGCTCCCAGGCCACGTCGAGCCGCAGCGCAAGCTGCTCACCCATCACCGCATTGGTTCGCACGATGTCCACGTCAAGACCGAGCGCGTCGCGAAGGGCCACGAGCGCCCGCTTCTCACCTCGCGACTGGTAGCGCGCGCCAGTAAGGCCGAAGATGCGTGCCATCGCCTCCTCGGTCGTCTCTGCAGGAATGAAGAACTGGCGGTCGAGATGAGTGAAGGCCACACGGCCAACTACATCAGGAGATTCGGACCTGGGGCGCGGAAAGGGTCAGATCAGGCGGGAGAACGCGTCGTCGGGGTTGTTCGACGACGCGACAACGGCCTCCACGACATGAGGCGCGACTCGCCGAACTTCCTCCTGGTGCCTGAGCACGTACTCACGGAAGACGTAGTAGGCGGCGCCCACGTTCACGCCGTTGCCCATCTGCTTGTAGGAGGCTGAGTCCTTCTGAGCGACCTGCTCCTCGAGCCCTGGGATCCCCGGAGTCGTCTTGACGAAATCGAAGGAGTCCGGAAGCCCCTGGAGCCGCGCGGTCTCCCGCGGCGTGAGGCGGCGGCGGTCACCCAGGATGGAGGTCTGGGTGATGGCAACCAGTGCGGGCACGTAGTCCGGGCGCTTCGCGCGGATGCCCGAGGGACGGAAGTGCATGATCGTCTCGGCGAGGGGACGGTGCGGACCCGCCTGCCACTCGAACTTGCGTCGAGACGGCGGGAAGGCGTCGAGCTCCATCCTGAACTCGTCCAGCACCCCGCGGTGTCGGTCGTAGAACTCGGCATTCTTGAGCAGGAAGTTCTTCTTCCAGGCCGGGAACGGCGTTCCCTTCACTGCCGCGACATCGATCATGTCGCTGGCCGCCTCAAGCGAGCGCCACTCGTCAGCCCAGATCGGGAAGCCCGGCAGCCGCTCGTCCGGGCCGAGCCGATCCGCGACGAGGGTCAAGATCCGGTCCCACGTCTGGATCATCTTGACCTCAGCGCCGTCGAGCTCGTAGCGCGCGTCGACCTCCTCGTCGGGCAGCAGCGGTAGGTCCTTCCGAAGGTCCCACCGGTCCTTGCTCCAGTCGAGGTCGAGCGACTTCGGCGTCACGATCGGGTCGTCGAAGCTGGCGGGGTCCTGCGCCACCTCCACGCCGACGTAGTGCGCCAGGATGAAGACCCGCTCGCGGACCTGAGGCCGGCCACCCAGGTGCCGTGGCAGCAGGTGGGGCGAGAACACCGCGGGCTCGTTCGCTGTTCGGTAGCCCAGCTCGCGCAGCGTGCGCACAATGGTCCTGAACGTCGTGTCGCGGTGGCGCGGGCCGGCGAGGTTGCGCACGTTCTCGAGCATCACCACGGATGGACGGCGCTCGGGGTCCTCGAGGATCTTGGCGATGTTCCAGAACAGCGTGCCGCGCGTCTCGTCCATCCCGCGCTGGAACCCGCTCTTGGAGAAAGGCTGGCACGGGAAGCCGGCAGCCAGGACGTCCGCGTGCGGGACGCTTACCTCAGGATCGGTGAGCGCCACGATGTCGCCGCTCACGCCGAACGACTTCACGCCAGGCGGGAGCGGCGCACCCGACTCGCGAAGCGGCCGGAGCCAGTTGTGGTCGTAGACGGCAGCCGCGTCGGGGTCGATCTCGCTCGCGAAGGCCCACGTACCGCCAGCGGCGTGCAGCGCAGCATGGAAGCCGCCGATGCCGGCGAACAGGTCGCTAAAGGTGAAAGTGGGCGTCGAGCTCATGTTCGAAGCGTATGCCTCTCGGGCGGCCGTGCGACAGACGTTTCCGGCGTGTTGTGGACGAGGGCGGACCGCATGACGCGGCCCGCCCTCGACATGACTCAGGTCAGCTGCAGCCGCTCGTGCTTCCGCAGCCCTCGCAGACGTAGCACGAGCCAGCCGGCCGCATCTTCGTCCCGCAGGTCATGCAGAGCGGGGAGTCGACGGCGGTGCCGGTGAGCTTCTCGAACAGCTCGGCGGTGGTCTTGGCCTCGCCGGTGGTCACCTGGGCCGGGACCTCGCGAGCCTCGGAACCGTGGGTGTCCTTGGTCTCGAGGTCGATGACCTCGGCCTTGGTTTCGACACGGGCTCGTCCCTCGCCCTGCTCAACCTGCGGCTCCGGGTCGACCAGCTCCGAAGCGCTGCCGGTCTCCTCCACGAGCGGCTCGTAGGAGCCGGTCTCGAGGTGGCGCTGGCGCTCCTCGGCGGAGTAGATGCCGAGCATCGAGCGGTCCTCGAAGGTCAGGTAGTCCAGGGCCAGGCGGCGGAAGATGTAGTCCATGATCGACTGCGACATCCGCACGTCGGGGTCGTCGGTGAGGCCGGCGGGCTCGAAGCGCAGGTTGGTGAACTTCGAGACGTAGGTCTCCAGCGGGACGCCGTACTGCAGGCCGATCGACACCGCGATCGAGAAGGCGTCCATCACGCCGGCCAGGGTCGAGCCCTGCTTGCCGAGCTTGAGGAAGACCTCTCCGAGCTGGCCGTCGTCGTGGGCGCCGGAGGTCATGTAGCCCTCGGCACCACCGACGGTGAATGACGTCGTACGGGAGACGCGCGACTTCGGCAGGCGCTTGCGGACCGGGGCGTAGACGACCTTCTCCACGACCTTGGCCTCGACCTCGGCCGAGGCGGCAGCCTTGTCGGCCTCGTCCTTCTTGGCCTTGCCACCACCGTCGGACAGCGGCTGGCCGACCTTGCAGTTGTCGCGGTAGACCGCGGTCGCCTTGAGGCCGAGCTTCCAGGACTGCAGGTAGACGTCCTCGATCTCCTCGACCGTGGCGTCCTCGGGCAGGTTGACCGTCTTCGAGATCGCGCCGGACAGGAACGGCTGTGCGGCCGCCATCATCCGCACGTGGCCCATCGGCTTGAGCGAGCGGGCGCCCATCGCGGTGTCGAAGATCTCGTAGTGCTCGGTCTTGAGGCCCGGGGCGTCGACCACGTGGCCGTGCTCGGAGATGTAGGCGACGATCGCCTCGATCTGCTCGGGCTGGTAGCCCATCTTCTTCAGGGCCCGCGGGATCGTCTGGTTGACGATCTGCATCGAGCCGCCGCCGACGAGCTTCTTGAACTTCACCAGCGAGAAGTCCGGCTCGATGCCGGTGGTGTCGCAGTCCATCATGAAGCCGATGGTGCCGGTGGGCGCGAGGACCGAGGCCTGCGCGTTGCGGAAGCCGTTCTTCTCACCGGTCTTGATCACGTCGGCCCACGCCTTGGTGGCCAGCTTGTGCACGCGGCCATCCTCAGTGTGCAGCACGCGTACGACGTCGTTGGCAGCCTGGTGCTTGCGCATCACGCGCTTGTGGGCGTCGGCGTTGCGGGCGTAGCCGGCGTACGGGCCGACGATCCCGGCGAGCTCGGCGCTGCGCTTGTAGGACGTACCGGTCATGAGCGAGGTGATTGCGGCAGCCATCGAGCGGCCACCCTCGGAGTCGTAACCCAGGCCCATCGCCATCAGCAGCGCGCCGAGGTTGGCGTAGCCGATGCCGAGCTGGCGGTAGTCGACGGTGGTCTGGCCGATCGCCTCGGTCGGGAAGTCGGCGAAGCAGATCGAGATGTCCATCGCGGTGATGATGAACTCGACGGCCTTCGCGAAGAGCGCGGCGTCGAAGGTGTCGTCGTCCTTGAGGAACTTCAGCAGGTTGAGCGACGCCAGGTTGCAGGACGAGTTGTCGAGCGACATGTACTCCGAGCACGGGTTGGACGCGGTGATGCGGCCGGTCTCGGGGTTGGTGTGCCAGTCGTTGATCGTGTCGTCGTACTGCAGGCCCGGGTCGGCGCACTCCCACGCGGCGGTGCTGATCTTGCGGAACAGGTCACGGGCGTCGACGGTCTCGATGACCTCGCCGGTGCCGCGCGAGCGCAGGCCGAACTCGGTGCCGTCCTCGACCGCACGCATGAACTCGTCGCTGACGCGGACCGAGTTGTTGGCGTTCTGGTACTGGACCGACGTGATGTCGGCGCCGCCGAGGTCCATGTCGAAGCCGGCGTCGCGGAGGGCGCGGATCTTGTCCTCCTCGCGCGCCTTCGTCATCACGAACTCCTCGATGTCGGGGTGGTCGACGTCGAGGACGACCATCTTCGCCGCACGACGCGTCGCGCCGCCCGACTTGATGGTGCCCGCGGAAGCGTCGGCGCCGCGCATGAAGGAGACGGGACCGGACGCCGTACCGCCGGAGGAGAGGAGCTCCTTCGACGAGCGGATGCGGGAGAGGTTGAGGCCGGCACCGGAGCCGCCCTTGAAGATGAACCCCTCTTCCTTGTACCAGTTGAGGATCGAGTCCATCGAGTCGTCGACCGAGAGGATGAAGCAGGCGGAGACCTGCTGCGGCGACGGCGTGCCGACGTTGAACCACACCGGAGAGTTGAAGGAGAAGTACTGGTTGACCAGCAGCCAGGTCAGCTCGTGCTCGAAGATCTCGGCGTCGGCGTCACCGGCGAAGTAGCCGTTGTCGATGCCGGCCTTGGTGTAGGTCTTCACGACCCGATCGATGAGCTGCTTGAGGCTCCACTCGCGTACGTCGGTGCCGACCGCGCCGCGGAAGTACTTGGTGGTGACGATGGTGGAGGCGTTGACCGACCAGAAGTCGGGGAACTCCACGCCGCGCTGCTCGAAGACGGTCTCGCCGGTCTTCCAGTTCTGCTGGACGACGTCGCGACGCTCCCACGTGATGGCGTCGTAGGGGTGGGTGCCCTCGGTGCTGAAGACGCGCTCCAGCTTGAGGCCCTTGCCCCTCGCCTTGGCGCGGGTGCTCACCGTCTCGGTCATGCCATCTCCTGTGGTGGTGGTTTCAACATCGCGAGTCTTCTCGCGGGTGCTTGGTGAGCCCGGCAGACCGCTTCCCCACGGTCTGCCGGGCCGAATGTGGGTCAGCCCGTCTGGACGGGCTGATCGTCCGCGGCTCGCTCGAGCCGCAGCATCTTGATCTCGGCGTCGAAGTCGTCGGCCGACTCGAACGCGCGGTAGACGCTCGCGAAGCGGAGGTAGGCCACCTCGTCGAGCGCGCGCAGCGGGGCCAGGATCGCGAGCCCGACCTCGTTGGCGGCGAACTCGGCCTGCCCGCTCAGGCGCAGGGCGTCCTCTACCTCCTGGCCGAGGCAGGCGAGCTGGGCGTCGGTGACCGGGCGACCCTTGCAGGCCTTCCGGACGCCGGCGATCGCCTTGTCGCGGTTGAACGGCTCGGTCGCGCCGGAGCGCTTGAGCACGGTGAGCTGCATCTTCTCGACCGTCGTGAAGCGGCGGTCACAGGCGGCGCACGTCCGGCGACGGCGGATCGAACCGCCGTCGTCGGCGACCCGGGAGTCGAGGACCTTGGTGTCCTCGTTCTTGCAGTAGGGACAGTGCATGGGGTCCTCCTCTCGGGCGCGCTTCACACACCTGTAGAACAGGGTGCGGACTGGGGATGTTCCTGTGGACAACTAGCCTGGAGCTGTGGGGTTCGCCCTCTGGCCTGTGCACCAGATGTGGATAACTACAGCGGTGTAACTACTAGATGTAGTGGTAACCGTACGCCCCGGCCACCACGCTGGCAAGTGAACGCGGGAACTCGGCCCACCAATTTCCCGACACCCTCCTGACCTGCGGTTTTGAGGTCGGCGACCGGCTCGCGTCGGCGCGTCGGGGCTCTCTCCGGGGGAGTTGCGCTCACGGCGTGAGGGCGCATCGGCCACAATGACTCCGTGTCCACGGGGGGTAAGCGAGCAGGGTCGCGCAGAGGCGCTCGGCCACCCCGCACCCTGAACAAGTCCGCCCTCGCCCTCGGCGCCGCGATCACGCTCTGTGTGGTCGCCTGGGGCTACCTCGTCTACGCCGCCATCGACTTCGGTACGGCGGCGCGCGAGGGCTCGGGCGGCTCGGCCTGGTCGTTCATGGCGTTGGCCTGCCTCGGCGCGATCGCCTGCCTGTTCGTCGGATTGCTGCTGGTCGCCCGGCTGATGCGGGCGCTGGGGATCTCCGACCCGCCGCCGTCGGCCGACGCTCCCCCGCGGCCTGTCGGCGGCAAGCGCGCCGCTCGCTGATCCGCCCTCCCGCGCCCTTGTGCGGTGGCTGCGGTCCACCGGGTGGACCACAGGGACCGCACTGTGAGCGCTCGTCCGCCTGGCTCGCACTCTGGTTGTACCGATGCACGAGAACTGCGAGCTTGGGGCACCACTCCGCCAGGTCCGGCCTCGCGGCCGAGCCGTCGCGCCTGCGCTGCCGAAGGGCTACGCTCCGCGCATGGAGCTCGGTCACGTGACCGTGAGCGACGGTCGCCGCGTCGACACCTATGCCGGCGGTGACCCGAACGGTCCCGTCGTCCTCCTGCAGCACGGGATGCCGCAGTGCCGGCTGGTGGCCACCCACCTCGAGGACGCCGCCCGCGTCGCCGGCGTACGGCTGCTTGCACTCAGCCGTCCCGGGTTCGGCCACTCGTCGCCGGCCGTCCCCAGCCTCGCCTCCCGCGGCCGCGACGCCCTCGAGGTCGCTGACGCCCTCGGCGCTGAGACGTTCGCCGTCCTTGGGATCTCGTTCGGCGGCCCCTTCGCAGCCGCCACCGCCGCTGTCGACCGCGACCGGGTGACAGCGCTCGGGATCTGCGTCGGCATCGGTCCGTGGCGTGTCCTCGACGCAGACGACCCCGAGCTCGCCGCCGAGCTCGAGCTCCTCGAGCTCGACGACCAGGGCCGCACCGATGAGGCCATCGAGGCGTACCGCCAGCTCATGGCAGGCGTGTTCGACGACCTCCTGGCCAAGGAGACCAACGAGGAGCTGATAGTCGCGCTCGACGCGCTCATCAGCCCCGACGGCCTGCGAGACGTCGACCTGAAGGACTTTCCACCGCAATGGCGCGACCGGTTCGCGCGTGATGTTCGCGAGGCGCTCACCGCCTACGACGGCATGGCCCTCGACAACATCACGGTCGGCCGCGAGTGGGACATCGACCTCACCGCCATCCGGCAACCGACCCACCTCTGGTACGCCGCCAACGACCACTTGGTGCCCATCGAGCACGCCCGGTGGTGGCGCGCCCAGATTCCTCACGCGCAGCTGACCATTAGGCCGGACACCGGTCATGGCGGCGCCTACTTCGTGCACGGCGAGGAGATGCTCCGCACGCTGACGGCAGCCCTTTGAGCCGGGAACAAGCCGGCTCTTCTCACTCGAGGACGAGCTGCGGGAGGGCCTCGACGATCTCGAGGTCCTGGCCCGCCCCCTCCACCGTCAGCGTCTCCCCGATCGCGGTCCACTCCCCCTGACCGATGCGGTACTCGCCCGAGTAGGTCGTGTCCACGCGTACGACGACGTCACCGGTCCGCTCGTACTGGTGGGTGATCTCGAGGTCGGGGTGCGGGCTCCCGGGGCTGGCGGTCGTCGTGCTGGTGTCGTCGCCGAAGTAGTAGGTGTAGGAGACGGGCACCGCGCGGATCACCACTGACTGTCCGGCGACGGTGACGGACTGGTCGATCGACCGGTGGTCGGGGGTGTAGAAGTTGGTCTCGAAGTTCACCAGCGTGCGCCCGCCTCGCGGCTGGACGACGAGCTCGGACGAGGGCCAGGCGATGCGCTTGAACTCGCGGAGGATCAGCTTGGCCAGGTCGACCTCCTGTACGGCGTTGTCCGGAACGCACACGTCGCCGACGTCGGTGCCGTCCAGGTAGACGTCGTGGATGTAGCCCTCCTGGCCGTTCTCCGCGCACTCCACGTTGTCGTTGCAGATGCCGCCGTTCGCACACTGGATGGCGACGACCCACGTGTGGCCGTCGCCCGACCCGGCGGATTCGGTGTACTCCGCGTACGTCCAAGCGCAGTTCCCTGCGACCGCCTGCCAAGTGACCTGTACGCACGACGGATCTGCCGTGGCCGCACTCGGTGTACCCACGATGGCACCCACGATGAGCGCGAGCGCCGCAACCAGATGTCCAATGATTCGCCGCATCAGATCACCGAGTAGTTGGCCATCATGTAGGAGCCAGCTTCCGGCTTGAGGATCATCCGATACCGCTGCGTTGCTGCAGGAAACACGCGAGGTTCGTTGCCTGGAACCTCAATGCGGAGCTTGGCTGCTCGCACGTCCACGACGAATGTTGGCGGGCTGTCCGTGTCTTCTTTTACCGCGAGCACCTCGGACCCACCGAAAGCCACCTTGCCGCCGTCCTCGAAGACCTCCGAGACCTGTTTCGCGTAAGTCGCGCAGGCTTGGCATCCCTTGGAGATGCGCATGAAGTCGCTGGTGCGCCCCGTAACCGCCATCTCGTCTGCCGCTGCCTGCCAGCGTCGGATGAAGTCCTCCGGACTCTCCGCCTCCGGCGTCTCGGACACGGTTGGCGTCGGCGTCGGAGACGAGCTCGTCGGCTCGGGGATCTTGGGCGTGGGCTCGGGATCGTCGGAGCACCCGGCGAGGAGGGCGGGGACCGCGAGAGCCAGCGCAAGTGTGCGGCGTACGTGCATGAGGTGCCTTCCCGAGAACAACGTCAGCACCGTGAAACTACCCATTCAGGCGACCGCGGAACCACCCCGAGAGCAAAACCTGTGGATAACCCCAGGATCTCGTGACGGTCGCTGCCCGACCTCCTCGATCAGCAAGCCGCAGCGACCTGCTCGATCAGCGGGCCGACAGGACGGCCGGGCCGAGGAAATGCGCCGAGGGGCGGGCCAGTGGCCCGCCCCTCGGTCTTCCCCTTGGTTCCACCAGCCGGGGTCGAAGCGGCTGATGGAGGCCTCGCGCGTCAGTCGGAGACGACCGGGACGCGGAGCTTCTGGCCGGCGGAGAGGCCGGCGGACTCGAGGGCGTTGAGCCGCTCGATCTCGTTCATCATCGAGCGGACGTCGCCGTCGGTGGCGATGTCGCTGGCGATCCCCCAGAGGGTGTCGCCGGGCGCCACCTGGACGACCTCGGTCGGGGCCGGCTGACCGGCCTCGCCGGTGCCGACGGCGCCGCCGGCGAACATCAGGGCCACGCCGAGCACCAGGAACAGGGAGGTCATGAAGACCACGAGCCGGCCGCGGCGGGTCAGGCGCACCGTCGAGCGGGCGCGGGCCGTGGCCGGGACGAAAGCGGGGGAAAGACTGAGGGTGCTCATGGTGGCCTCCTGGGGAAGATTCAGCCGGGTTGTCTGTCGAACGAATGTCTAGTCGGACCCACCGACAGTGGCCTGGGCCACCGGGTCTCGATCAGGCGTTCGATCGAACATGTGTACGACAGTAGAGCACGTGTTCGAACAACACAAGCACCCGGACGAACAAATGTTCGACGACCGGACGGCCCTGCGGGACGGGACCAACGGACCTACCCCGACCCACGCCCCGGGCGAGGCTGGAAGCACACCGACGCAGAAACGGAGCGAGCCATGTCGCGCAAGAAGGTCCTGGTCCTCGGGGGCAACTTCGGCGGTCTCACCGCCGCCATCACGGTGAAGCACGAGCTGCACGGGGACGTCGACGTGACGGTCGTGTCGTCCTCCGACGAGTTCCTGTTCACCCCGTCGCTGATCTGGGTGCCCTTCGGCAGGCGCACCCGCGCCGACATCACCTTCAAGGTCGGCCCGACCTTCGAGGAGCACCAGGTCGACTTCGTCCACGCCGAGGCCACCGCGATCGACCCCGAGGCGCGCCGCGTCGAGACGACCGCCGGCCCGCAGGACTACGACTACCTCGTCATCGCCACCGGCTACCGCAACCGCTTCGAGGTCATCCCCGGCCTCGGCGAGGGCGGCAACGCCCACACCATCACCACGATGGACGACGCGATGCGCGCGGGCGAGGGCTGGGCGCAGTTCCGCGAGAAGCCCGGCGACGTCGTGATCGGCGCGACCCAGGGCGCCGGCTGCTTCGGAGCGGCGTACGAGTTCCTCTTCAACACCAGCTACCAGCTCAAGAAGGCCGGCCTCAAGGACCGGGTCAAGCTCACCTACGTCAGCGCCGAGCCGTTCCTC
Organism: uncultured Nocardioides sp.; assembly: GCF_947488025.1. Classification (GTDB taxonomy): domain Bacteria; phylum Actinomycetota; class Actinomycetes; order Propionibacteriales; family Nocardioidaceae; genus Nocardioides. The sequence goes on from NZ_CANKYS010000003.1 coordinate 382,114, forward strand.
GGCCACTTCGGCATCGGCGGCCTCCCCCACGGCGAGAAGCTGCTCGGGATGTTCCTCAAGAAGGAGAACATCGACACCGTCCTCGACACCGCGATGGACCATGTCGACGACGGCCGCCTCGCGCTGGCCGACGGGCGCACCCTCGACTTCGGCTACGCCATGATCATCCCGCCGTTCTCCGGCCAGGAGGTCATCACCCGCACCCCCAAGATCGCCGACGACAACGGCTTCGTGAAGGTGCGCGACACCTACCAGAGCGAGGCCTACGACGACGTGTACGCCGTCGGGGTGGCCGCCGCGGTCGACGTCCCGTGGCAGACCCCGACGCCGGTGGGCATCCCCAAGACCGGCTTCCCGACCGACCAGCAGGCCCACGTCGCCGCGAAGAACATCGCCTCGCAGATCAAGGGCGAGACCCCCGACGCGCACAAGAAGTTCGGTGACATCGCCGCCGTGTGCGTGATGGACGCCGGCAACAACGGCGTCATCATCCTCGCCGACAAGATGCTGCCGCCGCGCAAGCACGGCGTGCTGATCCCCGGACCGCAGGCGCACGCGATGAAGCTCGGCTTCGAGAAGTACTTCCTCTGGAAGATGAAGCACGGCCAGGTGCGGCTGCCCTGACCGGGCCGGGTCAGCGCTTCTTCATCGCCCGACGGCCTTGCGCGGCGAACAACCGGGCGAGGGGCCCGAGAGACCCGGGGGCGAGGGCCGCACCACGCACGACTCCGCCGCGCCAGGCGGGCACCGTCCGCACGACCCGGCGCGAGCCGACGAGGTCGACGGCCGCGGCGGCGACCTCGGACACTCCCAGGATCGGGCCGCCGGACCAGGTGAGCTGGGAGCCGAGGCCGTCGGGGTCCTGCGCGGCGAGCATCGCGGTGTCGACACCGTCCGGGCACAGGGCGTGGACCCGCACGCCGCGCGGGGGCTCGGCGTTCACCGACGCGGACAGCGAGACGACCGCGGCCTTCGTGGCGGCGTACATGCTGTAGCCCGGCACCGGCCCGAGCCCGGACAGGGAGGCGACGTTGACGACATCTCCCCCGGCCGGGCCGAACGCCGCCAGTGCGGCGCGGGTGCCCCACGTCGCACCGAGCAGGTTGACCTCCACCAGCCGGCGCACCTGCTCCTCCGTCAGTACGGCGAGGGTGCCGTCGTCGCCGACGCCGGCGTTGTTGAACCACGCGACCAGCCGGCCGTGCCGTGCCGCCTCCTCCGCGACGAGGCGGTGCGAGTCGGGATCGCGTACGTCCTGGGCGAGGCCGGCGACCGCGCCGACCTCCGCCGCCGTGGCGGCCGCCGCCCAGCCGTCGACGTCGCCGATGACGACGTGGTGGCCGCGCGCGACCATGAGCTCCGCGATCCCGCGCCCGATCCCACGGGCCCCACCGGTGACGACGCACGAGGTCTGCATCTGCTGACAGTATCGACACGCGGCTTCGAACAGGTGTTTGATCCCACCCGCAGATGAGGACTACGGTGGGCGCACCAGATCCTCCCTGTCCAGCCGCGGACGGAGGGGTCGACGTAGTGGAGGACGCATGGCCAAGCAGGACGACAAGAACGTCATCGAGATGCCCGACGGCCCCCCGGACGCGACCGGCCTGACCCCGCGCCAGCAGCGGGTGCTCGCCACGATCAAGGACTCCATCGAGACCAAGGGCTACCCGCCGTCGATGCGCGAGATCGGCCAGGCCGTCGGCCTCACCTCGTCGTCCAGCGTCGCCCACCAACTGCGCGTGCTCGAGGGCAAGGGTTTCCTCAAGCGCGACCCCAACCGCCCCCGCGCCCTCGAGGTCTTCCTGCCCGAGGTGATGGCCGCGCGCCGCTCGATGTCCAGCGGCGAGGAGTCGAGCGTCGACGAGACCGGCATCGGCGACGTCCACCCCACCGCGATCAACATCCCGGTCGTCGGCCGCATCGCCGCCGGTGGCCCGATCCTCGCCGAGGAGCAGGTCACCGACGTCTTCCCGCTGCCCAAGCAGCTCGTCGGAGACGGCACCCTCTTCCTCCTCGAGGTCTCCGGTGACTCGATGGTCGACGCGGCGATCTGCAACGGCGACTACGTCGTCATCCGCCAGGAGCAGACCGCCACCAACGGCCAGATCGTCGCGGCGATGATCGAGGGCGAGGCCACGGTGAAGACCTTCCAGCGCAAGGACGGCCACGTGTGGCTGCTCCCCCACAACGACGCCTACGACCCGATCCCGGGCGACAACGCCACGATCCTCGGTGTCGTGACGGCGGTGCTGCGCAGCCTCTGACGACCGCAGGGGTGGGACGCCGTTGAAAGGCGCCCACCCGCGGGCCACGATGGCGTGCATGAGCAACGTCGAGCAGTCCTATGACTACGTCATCGTCGGTGCGGGGGTCGCTGCGGCGAGCGCCGTGAAGGGCATCCGTTCGCAGGACGGGAGCGGTCGGGTCGCGGTGATCGGCTCCGAGCCCGACAAGCCCGTCTACCGACCCGTGCTGTCCAAGGACCTCTGGCTCAAGGACGACGAGACCCTCGAGGGGTCCTCGCTCGCCGGCGACCTCGACGACGACGAGGGCGTCGACCTGGTCACCGACACGACGGTCACGGAGATCGACCCCGGCGCCCACGTCGTACGCCTCGCCGACGGCAGCAGCGTCGGCTACGGCAAGCTGCTGCTGGCCACCGGCGCCGAGCCGCGCGTGCTCGCCGTGGACCCCGGCCCGCGGATCATCTACTACCGCACCGCCGCCGACTACCAGCGGCTGCGCGCGGTCGCGACCGAGGGCAGCCACGTCGCCGTCATCGGTGGCGGCTACATCGGCTCGGAGATCACCTCCGCCCTCGTGCAGAACGGCGTCCAGGTCACGCTCGTGCTCGACCTCGAGGACGTGCAGGAGCAGATGTTCCCGCGCGCGCTCGCCGCCACCCTGACCAAGGACTTCGCCGACCGCGGCGTCACCGTCGTGCACGGCTCGGTCGAGGGCGGGCAGGAGGACGACGGCGGCGTCCGGATCCGCCTCGCCGACGGAACCTCCATCACCGCCGACGCGGCGGTCATCGGCATCGGCGTGCTGCCGCGCACCGGCCTCGCCGAGGCCGCGGGGCTCGAGGTCGACAACGGCGTCGTCGTGGACGAGCACCTGCGCACCAGCGACCCCGACGTGTACGCCGCGGGCGACGTCGCGTCCTACCCCGACGCCCTCCTCGGCCGCCGCCGCGTCGAGCACGTCGACCACGCGGAGAAGTCCGGCGAGCACGCCGGCAAGGTGATGGCCGGCTCCGACGACGCCTACGACTACACCCCCTTCTTCTGGTCCGACATCCTCGACCACGGCTACGAGGCCGTCGGCGAGACCCGCAGCGACCTCGACCTGGTGGAGGACTGGAAGGACGGCGAGGTCGGCACCGGTGTCGTCTACTACCTCCAGTCCGGGCAGGTCCGCGGCGTGGTGCTCTGGAACGTCTGGGACAGCGTCGACCAGGCCCGCGCCCTCATCGAGGAGACCGGCAAGGATCCGGTCACCGACCCCGAGTCGCTGCGGGGCCGCATCCCGTTCGAGTGACCTGACACCGCTGGTCGAGGAGGGCGCCCCGGCGCCTGTCACGAGACCCGGACCTACCTGGTCTCGTGACGGTCGCTGCGCGACCTCCTCGACCCACGGTGGATCCGTGTAGCCTCGCGCCGATGTCATCCGAGGCCCCCGATCCCACGGTCTTCCGCACCCGCCCGGGCAACCGGCGCCGCTACACGGTGGACGCGCAGGCCGAGGTCGACCGGCTGGCCGCGGCGGGCGAGGCGTCCGCCTGGCTCAGCCCGCTGGCGTACAACCTCACGATCAGCCACAGCCACCGGTTCGTCTGGTACCGGGTGGCCAAGGTCGCGACGCGCACCATCCGCCACCACTGCGAGACCCACGGCGTGAGCATGGACGTCGACCACGGGATGCGGGTGCGCTACCCGCTGGCCAGCTTCGGCGACTACTTCACCTTCGCCTTCGTCCGGGACCCGCTCGACCGCTTCGTCTCGGCGTGGCACGACAAGGTCGTCGACCACAACTACTACGACTTCGACGCGGCGACCCACGCGCGGATGCAGACCATCGAGGAGTTCGCGCGCTGGACCGCCGCCCAGGACCTGTCGGCGGTGCCGGGCACCGACCAGCACCTGACGCTGCAGAGCCGGATGATCGACCTCAACCGGGTCGACTTCGTGGGCCGGCTCGAGACGTTCGACCGCGACTTCGCCGAGGTGTGCGAGCGCATCGGCGCCCCGGCGGTGCCGACCGCCCCGAAGAACCAGACCTCACCCGGCGGCCGGGACCGCCAGCACTCCGCCGAGCTGCGCGAGCTGGTGGCGCGGATGTACGCCCGCGACTACCAGGTCTTCGGCTACGAGCCACCCGCCTGAACGTCATCCGGATCCGCACTCATGGCGTCGGGTCGGGATGACGCTGCGGCGCGCCGCCGCGAGGATGACGGACACCAGGAAGGCAGTTCGCGTTCGCCGGCACCGCCCGGAGCGTGGCCAGGGCGTCTGCCCGGCCGAACTGCCTTCAAGGTGTCGCGCGGCTCAGGACTGGCCGAGCCGCGTGAGCGCCTGGCGCACAAGGGCGGGGTCGGTGGTCGACCACATCGGCGGGAGCGAGGCCTTGAGGAAGCGGCCGTAGCGGGCGGTCTCGAGGCGTGGGTCGAGGACGGCGACGATGCCGCGGTCGGAGGTCGTACGGATCAACCGGCCGGCACCCTGCGCCATCAGCAGCGCCGCGTGGGTGGCGGACACCTCCATGAACCCGTTGCCGCCCGCGGCGTCGGCGGCCTTGGCGCGCGCCGACATCAGCGGGTCGTCGGGCCGCGGGAACGGGATGCGGTCGATGATCACCAGCTGGCAGGTGTCGCCCGGCACGTCGAGTCCCTGCCACAAGGAGAGCGTGCCGAAGAGACAGGTGTGGGGGTCCTCGACGAACTGCTTGGCGAGCTCGGGCAGCTGCGCGTCGCCCTGGGCCAGGGTGGTCAGGTGCGGCAGCCGGGTGCGGACGGCCTCGGCCGCGGTCTCGGCTGCGCGGCGGGACGAGAAGAGGCCCAGAGTGCGCCCGTCGAGGGCGTCGACGAGGTCGCAGATCTCGTCGAGCTGGGCGGGGCCGAGACCGTCGCGGCCGGGCTGGGGCAGGTGGCGGGCGACGTAGAGGATGGACTGCTGGCCGTAGTCGAAGGGCGAGCCGACGTCGATGCCCTTCCACGGCAGCGCGGTGTCCGGGTCGGTCGGGGCGACCTGCGAGCCGACGCGCTCGGTGGGCTTGAGGCCGAGGGAGGTGGCGACGGCGCCGAACTCGCCGCCGAGCATCAGCGTCGCGCTGGTGAAGACCACGGTCTTGTCGGTGAGGAGCTTGTCGCGCATCGGGCCCCACACCTGCAGCGGCGCGACGTGGAGCCGGGCCGGGAACCGGTCGCGCGCCTCCCCCAGCCACAGCACGTCGCGGTCGGAGCCGGCGGCCATCCGCTCGGCGTTGACGAAGACCTCCTGCACCATGCCCTTGGCCTGCGTGCGGCCGGCGTCGCCCTCCGCCTCGCCGCCGGACTCGCGGGGGAACGCCGACAGGCACGCCCGCGCCGCGTCGCGTACGAGCACCAGGGCGTCGGAGAGCTGGGTGGACAGCTGGTCGATGCGACCGGGCGACGTCGCCTCGAACGCCTCGGCCAGCTGCTGCGCGGCATCCTCGAGGTCGCCGGCCGGGTCGCCGTCGCCGTCAGCCCAGCGCATGGCGCGGCGCGCCGCCCGCTCGATGTCGGAGACTCCCAGCTCGTCGGTCGCTGCCTGGGTGACGCGCGCGGTCAGCTCGTGGGCCTCGTCGATGACCACGGTGTCGTAGTCGGGGATCATCGGGACGTCCTCGATCGCGTCGATCGCGAGGAGGGAGTGGTTGGTGACGATCAGGTGGCTGCGGTGAGCCTTCTCCTTCGCCAGCTCGGCGAAGCACTCCTGCCCGAAGGGGCACTTGCTCGCGCCGAGGCACTCGCGGTGGTTGACCGAGACCTGGCGCCACTCGCGGTCGGTGTGGCGCGGGGCGTTGTCGCGCTCACCACTGCCGCCCTGCTCCGTCTCCTCCTCGGCCCACGCCCGGAGCTCGAGCACCTTCTCGGCCATCGCGCCGAGGGGGACGTCGACCAGCGTGCCCTGGTCGTCGGGGACACCGGCGCGGATGCGGTGCAGGCAGGCGTAGTTGGAGCGGCCCTTGAGCACGGCGTAGGAGGTGTCGAGGCCGGGAACGCCCTTGACCGCCTCGACCAGCCGCGGCAGGTCGCGCTCGACGAGCTGGTGCTGCAGCGCGAGGGTCGCGGTGGCGACCACGACGCGCTTGTCGTGGAGCATGGCGGGGACGAGGTAGCCCAGCGACTTGCCGGTGCCCGTGCCGGCCTGCACGAGCAGGTGGCGGCCCTCCTCCATCGCCTCGGCGACCTCGGTCGCCATCTGGACCTGGCCGTCGCGCTGCTGACCGCCGAGGGCGGCGACCGCCGTGCCCAGCACCTCGCTGACGGGCGTGCCGACGGAGGCAGAGGCGGTGGCGGTCTCAGGCACCAGAGCACCCTACGTGGCGGCGCCGACGCTCCGTCGTACGCCGTCCACAGCCGACCTCAGTAGTTCTTCTTGCGGCCGATCTGGCGCTCGATGCGGCGCTCGGGCTGGCCGAGCACCCGGGCGAGGATCTTGACCCGGTAGCGGTAGGCGACCACGCCCAGGACGACGATCAGCAGGATCCACAACATGCGGCGATCCTATCCGCGCGCCCCCAGCGCGCCCGGGGCGACGACCTGGTGGGGAAGTCCGACACCTGGAGGGGGTTGTACACCCCTCCCAGTGACGGACTCCCCGCTCAGGCGGGGAGTCCCCGGAGAGCGCCAGCCGGAAGTCCGGCGAAGCGGACGCGTCAGACGACGGCGCCGGAGTCCTCGGGCGCCCGCTCGACCTTCTCCTTCTTCACCCGGCTCATCGGCCACTTCTCGTGGAAGTAGGTGACCAGCGGGGTGGCGGTGAAGATCGACGAGTAGGTGCCGACGATGAGTCCGATGAGCAGCGCGATCGAGAAGTCACGCAGCGAGTCGCCACCGAGGATGGCGAGCGCGGCGAGGATGAACATCGTGCCGAGACCGGTGTTGACCGTGCGCGGCACGGTCTCGACCGCGGCCTTGTTGGCCAGCGAGCGGAAGTCGTCCTCGGGCCTCGAGCCGAACCACCGTTCGCGGACGCGGTCGAAGACGACGACGGTGTCGTTGACGGACAGACCGATGATCGTCATCGCGGCGGCCAGGAAGATGCCGTCGATCGGCTTCTCCAGCCAGGCGAAGACGCCGACGACGATCAGCACGTCGTGGGCCATCGCGATGACCGCCGAGACGCCGAAGGTCCACTTGAACCGGAAGGCGAGGTAGAGCAGCTGGGCGAGGAACGCCACGCCGAACGCGATCAGGGCGTTGTTGCGCAGCTCCTCGCCGAGGGAGGCGCCGATCTGCTGGTCGTCGATCTTCTCGACCTCACCGCCGACCACGGCCAGCTCGTCCTCGATCCGCTGCTCCTCCTCGTTGGAGATCTCGCCGGTGCGGACGGTGAAGTCGGCGGGGTCGTCGGCGGTCTGGACGACGGCCTCGGAGAAGCCGGCGTCGGACACGGCGGCCCGCGCCTGCTCGACGTCCATGTCCTGGTTGGTCACCGAGTAGTCGAGCTGGCGACCGCCGGTGAACTCCACGCCGAGGTTGAGCCCCTGGATTGCGATGCCGGCGATGGCGAACACCGTCGCCGCGCCCGACACGGCCAGCCAGCGGCCGCGGTTCTTCATGATGTCGGGGTCCTTGCGGTCCAGCCAGGTCCGCACCTTGCCGATGTCGCTGAGGCCGCTGATGGCGGGCCGGCGCGCGACGCCCTTGTTGGAGACCGCGAGGTCGCACAGCACACGGGCGATGATCAGCGCGGAGATCATCGACGCGATGACACCGATGGAGAGGGTCACACCGAAGCCCTTGATCGGACCGGAGCCGAGGAAGAACAGCAGTCCGGCCGCGAGCAGCGTCGTGACGTTGGAGTCGATGATCGCGGTCCAGGCCTTGTTGAAGCCCACCATGAGGGCGCGGCGCAGGCCCGCCGAGGGATAGGCCTGGTACTCCTCCCGTGCTCGTTCGAAGACGAGCACGTTGGCGTCGATCGCCATGCCGATGGCCAGCACGAAGCCGGCGAGGCCGGGCAGGGTGAGCGTCGAGCCAAGCCCCACGAGCATGGCGTAGGCGAGCAGGGCGTACGAGGCCAAGGCGACGGTCGCCATCAGGCCGACGAGGCGGTAGACGATGACGATGAAGAGGCCGGTGAGGATCAGGCCGATGATGCCGGCCTCGATCGAGGCGTCGATGGCCGCGGCGCCGAGCGACGGGCCGACGAGACGGTCGGAGATCGCGCGGAGCTCGAGCGGCAGCGCGCCGCCCTCGATCAGGGCGGCGAGGTCCTTGGACTCCTCGGAGGTGAAGTTGCCGGTGATGTCGGTCGAGCCGCCGCGGATGCCGACGTCGCAACCGACGTCGGTGTTGACCTCGGGCGAGGAGATGATCTCGTTGTCCAGGACGATCGCGATGCGTCGCTTGGGGTCGCCCGACGGGTTGCACGCGGCCTCGCCGGTGATGTCGGCCCACGTGCTGCCGCCGGGGCCGTTGAAGTCGATGGCGACGACCCACTCGACGCTCTGCTCGCGCTGGACGGCGCTGGCGCCGCTGATCTCCTCGCCCTGGATGACCGTGGGGCCGATCTCGAGGGTGTCGCCCTGGTCGGAGGGGAGGACGAGGTTCTTGTTCTTGCTGGGCTCCGCGTCGGGCTGGGCGGTGGCGATGACCTCGTGGATGGTCAGCTTGGCGGTGGTGCCGATGCGCTCCTCGGCCTCCTGCGCCTCCTCGTCGTTCGTGACGCCGGGCAGCTCGACGAGGATCCGGTTCTCGCCCTGGCGGACGAGGGTGGACTCGGCGACACCGAGGGCGTCCACGCGGCCACGGAGCACCTCGAGGGTCTTGTCGACGTTCTCCGCGGTGGCGGGGGTCTGCTCGGTGCCCTCGGCCTCGAAGACGAACTGCGCACCGCCGCGGAGGTCGAGGCCCAGGTTGGGCTTGACGTTGACGGCCAGCGCCGCACACCCGGCCAGCAGGCCGAGCACGAGGATGAAGCGAACCCAGACACCACGTGACATGCGCGACATCCTCCCTGACGAGACTTCGAACGCCCGAATCCGGGCACGGACGGGTCAACGGGTGGCCCGCACGGAAGGTTCCGGGCTGCACGTGACACGCAAAACGCGTGCGACTGTACGCCGTAGTAGGTATCGACACGGAAACAACCCCGGGTGTTGTCTGGGTCACACCCGCGTGCCCCCCACGCGGCTGTCACCTCTTGGGAGCACACATGTCACCACGCATTCCACGGGCCGGCGCCACCAGGCTGGCCACCGTCACCGCCCTCGTCGCCGCAGGACTCGCCGCCACCGCGGCGGGTGCAACGGGCAACGCCGGACGGGACGACGCACCACGCGAGCTGGCCCGCGCAGCCGACGGCGACACCACACAGATCGTGATGGTGAAGGCGCCGACGGTCGCGGATCGCAACGAGGTCATCGACCTCGGCCTCGACGTCACCGAGCACGCCGACAAGCGCGGCATCGAGGTCGTCCTCCACGACGCGCAGGACGCCCAGACCCTGCGCGACGCCGGCTTCACCTGGCGGGTCACCGTCAAGGACCTCGAAGCCCTGATGAAGAAGAACCGCAAGGCCGACCGCGCGTACGCCGCCTCGGTGGCTGCCTCGGGCCTGCCCAGCGGCCGCACGTCCTACCGCACGTACGCCGACTACCTCAGCGACCTCGACCAGCTGGCCCGCGACTACCCCTCCCTCACCCGTCCGCTGACCCTCGAGAACAAGACGGTCCTCGGCGAGGACATCCGCGGCATCGAGGTCACCGCCGACGCCGACAACGTCAAGGACGGCAAGCCGGTCTTCCTCCTCATGGGTGCCCACCACGCGCGCGAGTGGCCCAGCGCGGAGCACACCATGGAGTTCGCCTTCGACCTGCTCCAGTCCTACAGCGCCGGCGACGCGCGGGCGCGTGACCTGCTGTCGCGCTCGCGGGTCATCCTGGTGCCGATCGTCAACGTCGACGGCTTCCAGGTCTCCCGGGCCGCTGCTCCCCTGGGCGACTTCTCGGTCATGGACTACGAGATGAAGCGCAAGAACTGCTCGATCTCGGCCAACACCCCGCCCCAGTACACGACCGGCTCGTGCGACAACAACCCCGCCGGCCGCCTGCGCGGCACCGACCTCAACCGCAACTACCCCGGCTTCTGGGGCGGCGGCGGCGCCAGCCCCAACTGGTCCAACGACACCTACCGCGGCGACGCACCCGGCAGCGAGCCCGAGAGCGACGCGGTCCGCAAGCTGATCTCCGAGCGCGCGGTCACGGTGATGATCTCCAACCACACCTACAGCAACCTCGTCCTCCGCCCGCCGGCCATCGCGGCCACGGGACTGGCCATCGACGAGCCCGAGCTGAAGGCCCTCGGCGACGCGATGGCGTCGAAGAACGACTACGTCAGCCAGGCCTCCTACCAGCTCTACGACACCTCCGGCTCGACCGAGGACTGGAGCTACTGGATCACCGGCGGCTTCGGCTACACCATCGAGATCGGTGACGAGGGCTTCCACCCGGCCTACGAGGAGGCGGTGGTCGGCGAGTACCTCGGCCAGGCACCCGCCGACGGCGCCGGGCTCGGCGGCAACCGGGAGGCGTACTGGCTCGCGACCGAGGCGGCCGCCGACCGCAACCTGCACTCGGTCATCCGAGGCACCGCGCCGGCCAAGCACACCGTCAGCGTGTCGAAGACGGTGACGTCGGAGACCTCGCCGGTCATCCAGCCCAACGGCACGGTCGGGGAGCCGCTGCTCTACACCGACAACCTGCGCACCGACTACACCTCGACGGGAGGCCGGTTCACCTTCGACGTCAACCCCTCGACCCGGCCGCTCGTGATGGGTCGCTACGGCCGTGAGGCCCAGGCGCCGCCGCAGGCGCCGATCACGCTGACCAACCCCGCCGGCGTGCCGCCGGTCGGCTCCAGCGAGTACGTCACCTTCGACGTGCAGGGCCTGCCGACGGTCGACAACGGGTTCCTCGTCGTCTCCGTCGACTGGCCGGCCACGGCCGACCCGGCAGCCCAGGACTGGGACTTCTTCCTCACCGGTCCCGACGGCGAGCCGGTCGGCTCGGGCGCCACGCTGGCCAACCCGGAGGTCATCCGGATCCCCGACCCGCAGCCGGGGACGTACACCCTCGAGGCCAACAACTACCTCGGCGGCTCGGCGGAGTACGACTGGTCGGGCGAGGTCACCTTCGAGGGACCGACCCCGCCCAGCCCGACCGGGACCAAGGAGGCGTGGCTGCTGAGCTGCGCCGACAAGCGCGGCAACGTCCTCGCCACCCGCGAGGTCGTCGTCGACCGCGGCGAGACCGTCGACATCGGCAACGCCTGCAAGCGGGTCAAGGGCTGAGGTCCGCGACCGTCTGAGCACAGCGGCGGCCCGGGTGCCTGGCACCCGGGCCGCCGCCATGTCAGCGGGTCGTCACCTCAGCGGCCGTAGGCCTCGAGCTCGCCGGCGAGGTCGGCGTTGGCCCGCCCGGCGACGAGCGTGCCGTCACCGGTGTGCTCCATCGAGCCGATCTCGGCCTCCTGGTGGATGCGGTTGACCAGGTCGCCGCGCTCGTAGGGCAGCAGCACGTCGAACTCGACCTGCGGCCGCGGCAGCTCGGACTCGATCGTCCGCAGCGCCTCCTCGATGCCCTCGCCGGTCTTTGCGCTCACCACGACGCTGTGCGGCTCGCGGGCGCGCAGCCGGCTGATCACCATCGGGTCGGCGGCGTCGGCCTTGTTGACGACGATGATCTCCGGGACCTTGGTCGCGCCGATCTCGGCGAGCACCTCGCGCACCGCGGCGATCTGGCCCTCCGGGTCGGGGTGCGAGCCGTCGACCACGTGGAGCAGCAGGTCGGAGTCGGCGACCTCCTCCAGCGTCGAGCGGAAGGCCTCGACGAGGCCGTGCGGGAGGTGGCGTACGAACCCCACGGTGTCGGACATCATGTAGATGCGGCCGTCGCTGGTCGTCGTACGACGCGTGGTGGGGTCGAGCGTCGCGAAGAGCGAGTCCTCCACCAGCACGCCGGCGTCGGTGAGCCGGTTGAGCAGGGACGACTTGCCGGCGTTGGTGTAGCCGGCGATCGCCACGCTGGGGATGTGGTTGCGGCGTCGCGACTGGCGCTTGACGTCGCGGGTGCCGCGCATCTCCTTGAGCTCGCGGCGGAGCTTGGCGATCTTGGTGTTGATGCGGCGCCGGTCGGTCTCGATCTTGGTCTCACCGGGCCCGCGCCCGCCGATGCCCTCACCGCCGGCGGCCCGGCCTCCGGCCTGGCGCGACAGGTTGCCGCCCCAGCCGCGCAGACGCTGCTTCATGTACTGCAGCTGGGCCAGCTCGACCTGCGCCTGGCCCTCCTTGCTCTTCGCGTGCTGGGCGAAGATGTCGAGGATGAGCGCGGTGCGGTCGACGACCTTCACCTTGATCTTGTCCTCGAGGTTGCGCAGCTGGCTGGGCGCGAGCTCGCCGTCGCAGATGACGGTGTCGGCGCCGGTGGCCTGCACGATCTCGCGGATCGCCTCGACCTTGCCGCGACCGATGTAGGTCGCCGGGTCGGGCTTCTGCCGGCGCTGGAAGACGGCCTCCAGCACCTCGGAGCCGGCGGTCTCGGCGAGCAGCGCGAGCTCGGCCATCGAGTTCTCCGCGTCGGTGACGGACCCGTCGGTCCACACGCCGACGAGCACGACCTTCTCCAGGCGGAGCTGGCGGTACTCGACCTCGGTGATGTCCTCGAGCTCGGTGCGCAGGCTGGCGACCCGGCGCAGGGCGTGCCGCTCGGCGAGCTCCTGCGCGCCGACGGTCAGCTCCTCGGGGTCGTCCTCGTCGTAGTCGTCGTACGCCGCGTCATCGGCGTAGCCGGACTCGAAGTCGTCCTCGGTCTCGGCATCCTCGAGGAGCTCGTCGTCGAGCTCGATCGTGTCGTCGTCCCAGGCGCGGGTGGCGTCGAGGGCGTCACGGAGGTTGAAGTCAGGTGCGTTCGTCATATGTCGACAAGGGTAGGTCGCCCGGTCCCACCTGCGCGAACGGTTTCGCGCAGGGCGGACGGCGCCCGACCCGCAGGCCCGGGGCGCCGAGCTCAGGCGTGGGCTCAGGCGCAGGGCTCAGGCGCGGTGCCGACCGGCGGGGACCACCGGCTCCCCGACCAGGGAGCCCTCGTCGACGAACTCGTCGCACGCCGCTCGTACGTCGTGGGGCGTGTGGCCCGGGCCGACCACCACGACGCGTACGCCGGCCGCGTGCAGGCGGTGCAGCAGCGGGAGCATCGAGGTCATGTCGCCGGCCAGGACGACCTCGTCGACCGCCGCCTCGCGTGCGATGTCGACGGCGTCGATGGCCAGCGCGACCCGCGCCTGCTCGTCGTCGTCGGCGAACTGGTGGAAGGAGTGCAGGCCCTGCCGCCGCAGGTGCTCGACCCACGAGCCGAGGTCCGAGCGGCTCCAGTCGGCGTAGGCACGGCACACGGTCACCGAGCCGCGTCCGGGGAGCCGGTCGAGCAGCCCGGCGGCGGCGTCCGCGGTGATGCGCCGGGCGTCGATCAGCACCGCCACCCGCCTCGCCTGGTCCGGCTCGTCCGCGACCGGCCGGCGGGGCAGGGCGCGAGCGGTGGGCACCGGTCCGGGTGCCGGCCGCTCGGTCACGGCCTTCGCGTCCGGTGCCTTCGCTTGTGGTGCCTTCGCGTCCGACGTCTTCGCAGGCGGTGGCTTCGGCGTCGGTGCGGCGCGCAGGGCACCGCCGCGGCGCGCGCCCACCCATCGTCGTACGAGCGTGGCCAGCTCGTTGTCGTCCCCGTCAGCCGTCGCTGCGCGCGGCTCCACCACGTTGGTCATCGTGCCCCCCACAGGCGTTGATGCATGCTTCCCTCCAGCACCATCCACCCTTTCGGGCGTGCCGTGCCGGGGATCGCCCGAATCGTGGACGACGGTCTGGACCAGTCAGGAAGCGGGCAGCGAGGGGCGGACCCTCACTTGGGTGGCATCCGGATGCCCCCGTCGACGCGGATCGTCTCGCCGTTCATGTAGGAGTTGGTCAGGCACTCCACCACCATGCTGGCGAGCTCCTCCGCGTGACCGAGACGCTTGGGGAAGAGGACGTTCTGGCCGAGGTTGGCCTTGAACTCGTCAGGGTTGGGGAACGCGTCGTAGATCGGGGTGTCGATCAGGCCGGGCGCGACGGTGTTGAGCCGGATGCCCGCGGCGGACAGGTCGCGTGCGACGGGCAGGGTCATGCCGACGACGCCGCCCTTCGACGCGGAGTACGACGCCTGGCCGATCTGGCCGTCGAAGGCGGCGACCGAGGCCAGGTTGACGATCGCGCCGCGCTGGCCGTCGGTGTCGGGCTCGTTGCGGCTCATCACGGTCGCGGCCTGGCGGGTCATGTCGAAGGTGCCGATCAGGTTGATCTCGACGACCTTCCGGAAGGCGTCGAGGTCGTGGGCCTGCTCGAGCAGCCCGTCGCGGCCGATGGTGCGCTGCGCCCAGCCGATGCCGGCCGAGTTCACGCACGCGCGCAGCGGGGCGATCTCCGCGGCCGCCTCGACGGCGGCGGCGACCTGCTCGGTCCTCGTCACGTCGACGGAGGCGAAGACGCCGCCGATCTCAGCGGCCAGCGCCTCGCCCTTCTCGGCGTTCAGGTCGGCGACGACGACCACGGCGCCCTTCGCTGCGAGGGCGCGCGCGACGGCGGCGCCGATGCCGCTCGCGCCGCCGGTGACGATGGCGGTGGATCCGGTGATGTCCATGATCCGGATCCTAGGAGGACTCCGTCCACAGATCGCGACGGCCCCCTGTCGCGTGGCACAGTGGCGACCTACATTCGAGGGCATGACGATGACGCCCACCAGACGCACCGGCACGCTCGCCGGGACAGATGACTACCTGGAAGAGATCCGTGGCGTCCTGGCCTCGACCTGGGCGACCCAACAGCGTCAAGGCAACCGGCTCGACGAGCTCGACCGACGGCTCGATGCCCTCGACGCCCGGGTCGCCGCGGTCGACGGCAAGCTCGACGAGGTCCTCACCCTGTTGCGCGAGCGCTGACCGGAGCACCGCTCAGAGGTCGGTGACGCCCTCGGCCACCAGCACGGCGGGGCCGGTCATCAGCACCCGGTCGTCCTCGGTCCACACCACGTGCAGCGTGCCGCCGGGCAGGTCCACGCGGTACGTCGTCCCGCGGGGCGCGTCGTCGGCCAGCGCCGTGGCGACCGCGACCGCACAGGCGCCGGTGCCGCAGGACCGGGTCTCACCCGAGCCGCGCTCGTGCACCCGCATCGCGACGTGGTGCTCACCGCGGCGCACCACGAACTCGACGTTGACCCCCTCCGGGTAGACCCCGTCGTCGTGCTCCGGGGGCTCGAGCAGCGGGCCCGGCTCGGCCAGGTTCTCGACGTACGCCACGGCGTGGGGGTTGCCCATCGAGACGTGCACAGCGGGCCACGTGCGGCCCATCACCGACACCTCGGTCTCGCCGAGCACCTCGGGCCTGCCCATGTCGGCGGTGTAGTCCTCGCCGGTCCGGTCGAGGACCTTCACCCCGGCGCGCGTCGAGATGCGCATCGGGAAGCCCTCGCCCTCGCGCTCATGGAGGTAGCGCGCGAAGACCCGGACCCCGTTGCCGCACATCTCGCTGACCGAGCCGTCGGCGTTGCGGTAGTCCATGAACCAGCCGCCGTCCTCGCGCACCGCCCGCAGCACCCCGTCGCCGCCGATGCCGGCGCGGCGATCACACAGCGCCCGCACCCGATCCGCGGGCAGGTCGCCGTGCACCGTGCCGTCGGGGTCGGGCAGCACCACGAAGTCGTTCTCGGTGCCGTGGCCCTTGAGGAAGGGGTAGCTCACGCCTCGATTGTGGCAGGCGCGCCCGCGATCAGCGCGGGTCGACCACCTTCGCCGAACCCTTCCCGCGGCGGCTGGGCTCGGCCACCGCGGTCAGCCGCTTGCGCGGACCGATCTCGATCGCCGTCGCCGCACCGATCTCGGCGGCACTGGTGAACGCATCGCCCGCCGGGACCAGGGTGTGACCGAGCGCCGTCAGCGCCGGACCGTACGCCGCGATGAACGCCGGCTCCGCGGTCACGTTGGTGGTGTTGCGCTGGGTGGCGCGCGGCGCCGCGATGGCCTCCTCGATCGTCATGCCGAGGTCGATGCGGTTGACCAGCATCTGCAGGACGGTCGTGATGATCGTCGAGCCGCCGGGCGAGCCGAGCGCGAGGAACGGCTTGCCGTCCTTGAGCACGATCGTCGGCGACATCGAGCTGCGCGGGCGCTTGCCGGGCTGGATGCGGTTGGGGTCGGCGGCGTCGTACACCGTCGAGAAGTCGGTGAGCTCGTTGTTGAGCAGGAAGCCGTGACCGGGCACGACCATGCCCGAACCGCCGGTCTGCTCGATCGTGAGGGTGTACTCCACGACGTTGCCCCACCGGTCGGCGACCGTGAGGTTGGTGGTGGAGATGTTCTCGGTGTCGGCGTCGGTCGTGCCCTTCGCCGACGACGGCGAGCACACGCCGTCGTAGGACGTGACGTCGCCGGCCGCGACCGGCTTGGTCGCCGCCTTCGCCGGGTTGAGCGAGCAGGCCCGCTCGGCGGCGAACCGGTCGTCGAGGAGCCGCTTGACCGGCACGTCGACGAAGGCCGGGTCGCCGAGGTACTTGCCGCGGTCGGCGAAGGCCAGGGCGCTGGCCTCGAGGTAGTGGTGGAGCGCCTGCTCGGCCGTCATCGCCGACAGGTCGTAGCGCTCGAGGATGTTGAGCGCCTCGCCGACAGTCGTTCCACCCGACGAGGAGGGGGCCATGCCGTAGACGTCGTGGCCGCGGTAGCTCGTCCTCGCCGCGCGCTGCGAGCGGACCCGGTAGTCGCGCAGGTCGCGCGGGGTGAGCCAGCCGGCGGGCACCGGGAGCTCGGTGTTCTTGGTCGTGCGCGGGTCGCGCACGACCTTCGACATCAGCTTGGCCAGCTTGCCGCGGTAGAACGCCTTGGTGCCGCGCTGCGCGATCATGTCGTAGGTGTCGGCGAGCTCGGGGTTGCGGAAGACGGAGCCGACCTTGGGTGCGTCGCCCTTCGGCAGGAAGAGCTTCTTGGAGTCCTTGAAGGCCGAGAATCGCACCTCGTTGTCGAGGGTCTGCTGGCGGAAGGTCTCGTCGACCTTGAAGCCGCGACGCGCGACCTTGGTGGCCGGCGCCAGGGCGTCAGCGAGCGACAGGGTGCCCCAGTTGGCGAGCGCCTTGTCCCAGGTGGCGAGGGTGCCGGGGGTGCCGACGCTCGCGCCGCTGGTGACGAGGTCGGGGGTGAACGTGTAGGGCTTGCCCGTCGCGGGGTCGATGAACGCGTCCTGCGGCATCTTCATCGGGGCGGTCTCGCGGCCGTCGAGGGTGCGGACCTTGCCGGACTTGGCGTTGTAGACGACGAAGTAGCCTCCGCCGCCGATGCCCGCGCTGTAGGGCTCAGTGACGCCGAGCGTCGCCGCGGCGGCCACCGCGGCGTCGACCGCGTTGCCGCCCGCCTTGAGGACCTTCAGCCCGGCCGCGCTCGCCTCGGGGTCGACCGTGCTGATCGCACCGCCCTTGCCCACCGCGGTCGGGTCCTTCACGGTCGGTCGGTCCGAGGTGGTCGACGGCGCCGGAGCGGCGGCCGCGGCCTGCGTCACGGACTGGGCGGGGACCGGGGTCGCGACGAGCGCGGCGGCAACGGCGATTCCGCTGGCGGCCGAGACGCCGGCGGTGACGCGGCGGGCGAGGTGGGACATGGGGGTTCCTCCCGAGAGTCGGTGGCTCCACCCTGCCCCCGCCCCTGCGGGTTGTCCAACACCCCCGCGGGTGCGTCGTCGTACGCGCCCTCCCGTCACCGGACGACCGAGTAGCGCCCGCACATGAAGTCGCGGTTGCGGGCGGTCTCCTCGAGCCGCAGCTCGACGTGGCGAGGCAGCACCGGTGCGCCGCTGCCGACGGTCACCGGGGCGTACTGGATCCACACCTCGTCGAGCAGCCCCGCGTCGTGGAACTGACCGACGAGCTCGCCCCCGCCCACGACCCACAGGTCCTTGCCGTCGGCGGCCTCGGACATCTCGGCGTGGACGCGGCGCACGTCGTCGCGGTCGAACCGCACGCTCGGCGGCGCGTCCGGGAAGGTGCGGTGGGTCAGCACCCAGGTCGGCAGCGGCCCCCACGGGTCGTCGTCGTGGTCGAGGATCCACTGCCAGGTGGTGGCGCCCATGACGCAGGCCCCGACCTGCTCCCGGAAGGACGGGTAGGCCATCGGCCCGTCCATGTCGATGTCGCGCGAGGTGAGCCAGTCGAGCGAGTGGTCGTCGGTCGCGATGAACCCGTCGAGCGTGCAGCCGGTGTAGTAGATCGTCGCCATCGGACCACCATGGCACCACCCACCGACACCGCGCTTGATCGAGCGTCTCGGCTCCGCACCCCTACCGCACGAGCGCGTCGAGGGCGGACTCCGCCGCCTCGGGCGGGAGGTGGCCGAGGGTGATCAGCTGGGCCATCCCGTGCACCGTCGACCAGAGCGCGGCCGACAGGGCCATCGGATCGCGCCCCTCCCAGCCCGGCTCCTGCACGAGCGCACCGACCAGCGACCCGAGCAGCTCCTCGTTGCGGGCGATCAAGGGGGCCATCTCCGCGCTGGGAGCACCGGCAGCGCAGTAGTCAGGGTCGAAGACCAGCGCGAACGCCTGCGGGTGGGCGGCGGCGTAGCCGACGTAGGCCAGACCGAGCGCACGCACCTGGGCGACCGTTCCCTCGGCTGCGCGCACCGCCTCCTCCTGGGCGGCCAGCAGCGCCGCCATGCCGCGTACGCCGAGCGCGCTGAGGAGCGCGGCCCGGTCGCCGAAGTGGTGGTAGGGCGCGTTGTGGCTGACCCCGGCGCGCCGGGCGACCTCGCGCAGGCTGATCTTCGCCGCCGACGTGGTCTCGAGCAGGTCGAGCGCGGCGTCCTCGAGCGCGGCCTGCAGGTTGCCGTGGTGATAGCCGGCCGCAGATCTTGACATGAGCAACATCCTACTCCAATGTGGACGTTGTCCAGATTCTTGTCACTGTCCAGATTGGAGCCCGCCATGGGCCACGTCCTCGTCATCGACGGCCACCCCGACCCCGCCTCGCTCACCGCGCGCCTCGCCACGGCGTACGCCGCCGGCGCCGGCGCCAGCGCGCTCGTGCTGCGCGACCTCGACTTCGACCTCACCCTCCGCACCGGCTACCGGCCCCCGCAGGACCTCGAGCCCGACCTGGCCCGCGCCCAGGAGCTCTTGGAGTGGGCCGACCACGTCGCCGTGTTCACGCCCCTGTGGTGGGGCTCGGTGCCTGCGCTCCTCAAGGGCTTCTTCGACCGCACACTGGAGCGCGGCTGGGCCTTCCGCTACAAGGACAACGGCATGCCCGAAGGCCTCCTCGCCGGGCGCACCGGCCGGCTCGCGGTCACCTCCGACTCGCCGCGGTGGTACCTCCCCCTCGTCGGCGACAGCACCGTCAAGCAGGTGCGCGGCCGCACGATGGAGTTCTGCGGGATCAAGCCGACGAGGCTCACCCGCTACGCCGACGTCCGCGGCCGGACCGCCGAGCAGATCGAGACGTGGATCCGGGAGGCGGCCGACCTCGGGGCCGCCGACGCCGCCCGGCCGGGCCGTCCCACGCGCCCCGACGTTGTACGTCCGGAGCGGACCGCTGCCTGAGTCAGCCGAGCCGCTCGACCACCCCGACCGCCTTGTCCACGCGGTCGGGGTCGTCGTACGCCACCCAGACGATGCGCGGGTCCTTGCGGAACCACGAGTCCTGGCGACGCGCGAAGCGGCGGGTGGCGACGATTGTCTGCTCGATCGCCTCGGCAAGGCTGCGGTCGCCGGCGAGGAAGCCCATCACCTCGCGGTAGCCGATGGCGCGTGACGCGGTGCGCGCGTCGGCGAGGCCGCGGTCGAGCAGTGCCTCGACCTCCTCGACGAATCCCCCGGCGAACATCTCCTCGACCCGCCGGGCGATCCGCGCGTCGAGCGTCGGCCGGTCGATGTCGACCCCGATCTGCACGGTCAGCGGGTCGACGTACTCCAGGCGCGGGAGGCTGGCGCTGTACGGCCGGCCGGTGAGCGCGACGACCTCCAGCGCGCGGACGACGCGGCGCCCGTTGTCGGGCAGGATCGACGCGGCCGCCTCGGGGTCCACCCCTGCCAGCCGCGCGTGCAGCGCGTGGCCGCCGATCCGCTCGAGCTCGACCTCCAGCTCGCGGCGCAGCGAGTCGTCCGTGCCGGGGAACTCGAAGCGGTCGAGGATCGCGCGGGTGTAGAGCGCGGAGCCGCCGACCAGCACCGGGGTGGCGTCGCGGCCCCGGATGTCGGCGATCGCGTCCCGCGCCCAGCCCTGGAACAGCGCGACGGTGGCCGGGGCAGTGACATCGTGGAGGTCGAGCAGGTGGTGCGGGATCCCCCGTCGCTCCGAGACCGGCAGCTTGGCCGTCCCGACGTCCATCCCGCGGTAGACCTGCATGGCATCGGTGTTGACCACCTCTCCCCCGAGCCGCTCGGCGAGGTCGAGGCTCAGCCCGGTCTTGCCCGACGCGGTGGCGCCGACGAGGGCGACGACCGGACGGGACATGCCCCGATTGTCGCAGCGTGGCTAGTCTCGGCCGTGCCGGAGTCCCCATCCGCCGGGGTGGGCCGGCCCCCGAGGAGGACGCATGGGTTTCCTGGACAAGGCCAAGGCCAAGCTCACCGACGCGGTCGACCAGCACGGCGACAAGATCGCGCAGGGCATCGACAAGGCCGGCGACATGGTCAACGAGAAGACCGGCGGCAAGCACGCCGACAAGGTCGACCAGGCCCGCGGGAAGGCACGCGACGCGCTCGACTCCCTCGACGGCAGGAACGACGACATCCCGCCCGCCCCGCCGACCTCCCGGGCGTGACCGTCCCGCCCTTCGCCCTCGTCCCGGCGTCCTACGTCTACCTGCTGCGCGACGGGGCCGCCGGCACGGAGGTCCTCCTCCAGCGGCGCGGCCCCGTCCCCTACATGCCCGACCACTGGGCCGCCGCGGCCGCCGGGCACGTCGAGCCGGGCGAGACGGCGTACGACGCCGCGCGCCGCGAGGCCGTCGAGGAGCTCGGCATCGCCGACGTGTCGCTGGAGTTCGCCTTCACGATGCAGCGCAGCCAGTTCGGGCCGGCGGTCGAGGAACGGGTGGACTGGTTCTTCACCGCCCGGTCGTGGAGCGGTGAGCCGCGGATCGTCGAGCCCGAGAAGTGCGCGGAGCTGGGCTGGTTCGGCCTCGACGCGCTCCCCCAGCCGATGGTCCCGCACGAGGCGCACGCGCTGGCCCACCTGTTCTCCGGGGTCGGCTATCTCACCTTCGGGTGGGATGCTCGCCCGAGCGGGGGTGGCCCGAGCAGCCTGGCCGAGGCAGGATCGCCCGAGACCCAGGGAGGGAATCGATGACCAACGAAGAGCTCGGCCCGATGCCCGAGCCGTACGCCGAGGAGCCCCAGCTGGTGCCCGGCGGAGTCGACGCGCTGCACGAGGACCCCGCCGACACGGGCCTCGCGCGTGACCTCGACCCCGACGACAACCCCGCCGTCGACGACGTCCTGCCCGACGAGATCGCCGAGCCGGACGAGAAGTCGCAGGCCCCCGACGGCGAGGCGGAGGACCAGGAGTCCGACACCCCGCGCTCGTCCGACGACTCCGACTCGCCGCGCGCCGGCCAGGAGGCGGAGGACGGCTCCCCGGAGCCCCCCGCCTGACCATCTCGCACCAAGCACCAAGCACTGTGCGGTGGCTGCGGTCCGCCTGATGGACCACAGCCACCGCGCTGTCGTTCTCCACAGGCGGCAAGGGCCCTCTGGCGGGCATGAGGCCGCCCGGTCGAGGCTGGGGCGATGGATCTCGAGGCCTGTTCCGGCGTGCTCGCCCTGCAGTCGGGTGTCATCTCCAGGAGGCAGCTGACCGCCGCCGGAGCGCTCGGCCACGACGTCAAGCGGATGCTGCGACGACGCGATCTCGTACGCCTGTACGACGGCGTGTTCGTCAACCACACGGGCCAGCCCACGTGGGTCCAGCGAGCGTGGGGCGGGGTCCTGCTCGCGTGGCCGGCCGCCCTGGCCCGCGACAGCGCCCTCCGCGCCGGCGACGGACCGGGCCGCGCCGGCCGCGACGACTCGGTGATCCACCTCGCCGTCGACCGGCACCGCGCCGTGCGGGTGCCTAGCGGCTACCGGCTCCACCGGATCAGTGACTTCGACGCCAAGGTGCAGTGGAACGCCAGCCCGCCGCGCGTGCGCATCGAGGAGGCGCTGGTCGACGTGGCGGCCGCCGCCACCTGCGACTTCGACGCGATCGCCGGCCTGGCTGACGCCGTACGGGCGCGGCGCACCACGCCCGAGCGCATCCGTCAGGCGCTCGACGCACGGGCGAGGATCGCCCGTCGGACCTTCCTGCGCGGTGTGCTCACCGACCTCGGGCAGGGCACGTGCTCGGTGCTGGAGCATGGCTACCTGACGCTGGTCGAGCGTCCGCACGGGCTCCCGGTCGCCGAGCGGCAGCTCCGCGACTCGATCAACGGCCCGCTCTACCGGGACGTCGTCCATGCGGTCGGGCAGGTGGTCGAGCTCGACGGTCGCATGTGGCACGACAGCCCGCAGCAGCGCGACGCCGACCTGGACCGCGACCTCGATGCGGCCGTGGAGCGGCTCGGCACCGTGCGACTCGGATGGGGTCAGGTCTTCGGCCGCCCGTGCGCGACCGCGTCCCGCGTGGCGCGACTGCTCAACGCCCGCGGGTGGTCGGGCAGGGCCCGGACGTGTCCCGCGTGCCCGGATGCCTGGCCGACGGCCAGCTGATCACGCCCACGCCGACAGCGCGGTGACCTCGGTCCACCGGGTGGACCACAGGCACCGCACAGAGCTGCTCAGCCGCAGGCGGGCGCCGGTGGCAGCGGGGCGGGGACGCCGACGGCGGGCATGCCCAGCCCGATGGCGGCCGGCGCGGAGGGGGTCGACGTACGACGCTCCCAGGCGTCACCGGCGCGGGTGCGGCGGACGGAGCGGATGGCGCCGTCGGCGACGAGGTGGTGCGGGGCGGCGTAGGTGATCTCGACGGTCACCATGTCGCCGGGCCGGACGGAGTCGGCGTCGACGGCTGAGAAGTCGGCGGCGAAGTGGACGAGCCGGTTGTCGGGCGCGCGACCGGACAGGCGCTGCGTCTCGGCGTCCTTGCGGCCCTGGCCCTCGGCGACCATCAGCTCGACGGTGCGACCGACGAGCGCCTTGTTCTCGGTCCAGGCGATCTCGTCGACGACCTCGGCCAGGCGCAGGTAGCGGTCCTTGACGACCTCGGGCGAGACCTGGTCGTCGAGGACGGCTGCCGGGGTGCCGGGGCGCTTGGAGTACTGGAAGGTGAAGGCCGAGGAGAAGCGAGCGGCGCGGACCACGTCGAGGGTGGCCTGGAAGTCCTCCTCGGTCTCGCCCGGGAAGCCGACGATGATGTCGGTCGTGATCGCGGCGTCGGGGATGGCGGCCCGCACCCGGTCGATGATCCCCAGGTAGCGCGACTGGCGGTAGGAACGGCGCATGTCGCGCAGCACCTTGTCGGAGCCGGACTGCAGCGGCATGTGCAGCGACGGCATCACGTTGGGCGTCTCGGCCATCGCCTCGATGACGTCGTCGGTGAACTCGGCCGGGTGCGGCGAGGTGAAGCGCACCCGCTCGAGGCCCTCGACCTCACCGCACGCGCGGAGCAGCTTGGAGAAGGCCTGGCGGTCGCCGAACTCCACGCCGTAGGCGTTGACGTTCTGCCCGAGCAGGGTGATCTCGGTGACGCCCTCGGCGACCAGCGCCTCGACCTCGGCGAGGATCTCGCCGGGCCGGCGGTCCTTCTCCTTGCCACGCAGCGCCGGGACGATGCAGAAGGTGCAGGTGTTGTTGCACCCGACCGAGATCGACACCCAGGCGGCGTACGCCGACTCGCGCTTGGTGGGCAGCGTCGAGGGGAAGACCGACAGCGACTCGAGGATCTCGACCTGCGCCTCCTCCATCACCCGCGCCCGCTCCAGCAGCACCGGCAGCGACCCGATGTTGTGGGTGCCGAAGACGACGTCGACCCACGGCGCCCGCGTGGTGATCGTCTCGCGGTCCTTCTGCGCCAGGCAGCCGCCGACGGCGATCTGCATGCCCGGCGTGACGGCCTTGACCGAGGCCAGCTGGCCGAGGTTGCCGTAGAGCTTGTTGTCGGCGTTCTCCCGCACGGCGCAGGTGTTGAAGACGACCACGTCGGCCTGCTCGTCCGACGTCGCGCGGACGTAGCCCGCGTCCTCCAGCAGGCCACTGAGCCGCTCGGAGTCGTGGACGTTCATCTGGCACCCGTGGGTCTTGACCTCGTAGGTGCGTGCGGGGGTCTCTGCGACGGTGCTCATGACCGGTCAAGGGTACGGCGGCCGGCGGGGGCCGCGGCAATCGTGCCGGCCGACCTAGGCTCGCGCCATGCCCCGCATGCACGCGCTCGAGCTGCTGCCCGACGAGGCCGGCTGCGACGTCGTACGCCGTGACTGGCAGGTGCTGCGCGACGCGGGCCTGCCCTCGCAGCTGGACCACCGCGGCGCCACCAACAGCCCGCACGTCACGGTGCTGGCCGCGCCGGCGCTCGACGGCGACGACGAGCAGCGGGCGTCAGAGCTGGTGGCGTCGCTCCTGCCGACGCAGGTGCGGGCGTCGGGGATCGCGCTCCTCGGCGGCACCCGGGTCTCCGTCGTCCGCGTCCTCGACGTGCCGGACCCGCTGGTGCGCGTCGTGCTCGACCTGCGGTCGCAGGTGCGCGACGTGCAGCACGTCGGGTGGCTCCCGCACGTCACCCTGGCCCGTCGGATGGACCGCGCCGACGTGGGCCGGGCGGTCGAGGCGCTGGGGCACGAGGACGTGGTCCTCACGCTGGCGTCGCTGCGTCGCTGGGATCCCGACGCCGGAATCGTCACCACTCTGTAATGGTCCTGATGGGCCATGTGTGATGGCCCAAGCGGTC
Organism: uncultured Nocardioides sp.; assembly: GCF_947488025.1. Taxonomy (GTDB): domain Bacteria; phylum Actinomycetota; class Actinomycetes; order Propionibacteriales; family Nocardioidaceae; genus Nocardioides. The sequence goes on from NZ_CANKYS010000003.1 coordinate 407,287, forward strand.
CCCCTGCCGATAGGTTGCGCCTATGACCGCGCAGGAAACGGGCACCGTCAGCGCCGGCCGGGGCGAGCCCCTCGTCGTGCTGAGCGGCGTCCAGAAGCACTTCGGGCAGCTCCACGCACTCAAGGACATCGAGCTCAGCGTCAAGCGCGGTGAGGTCGTCGTCGTGATCGGGCCGTCCGGATCGGGCAAGTCCACGCTGTGCCGCACGATCAACCGGCTCGAGACGATCGACGAGGGCACGATCACCCTCGACGGCAAGGACCTCCCTCAGGAGGGCAAGGCGCTCGCCGCGCTGCGCGCCGAGGTCGGCATGGTCTTCCAGAGCTTCAACCTCTTCGCCCACAAGACGATCCTGGAGAACGTCACGCTCGGCCCGATCAAGGTCCGCGGCATGAAGAAGGACGAGGCGGAGAAGAAGGCTCGCGAGCTGCTCGACCGGGTCGGCGTCGGCCACCAGGCCGAGAAGTACCCCGCCCAGCTCTCCGGCGGCCAGCAGCAGCGCGTGGCGATCGCCCGTGCGCTGGCGATGGAGCCGAAGGTGATGCTCTTCGACGAGCCCACCTCGGCGCTCGACCCGGAGATGATCAAGGAGGTCCTCGACGTCATGGTGGACCTCGCCCAGCAGGGCATGACGATGGTCGTCGTCACCCACGAGATGGGCTTCGCCCGCACCGCCGCCGACCGCGTCGTCTTCATGGCCGACGGCGCGATCGTCGAGGAGAACACGCCCGAGGAGTTCTTCACCAACCCACGCTCGGACCGCGCCAAGGACTTCCTCGGCAAGATCCTCAAGCACTGAGGCGCACGTCCGACCACGAGTTCCCCGCACCACAGACAAGGGAGAAGCAGATGCGATTCATCCGTACCAAGGCCGTCATCGCGACGGTCGGGCTGGCCCTCTCGCTGGCAGCCTGCGGCGACGCAGGTGACGACGGCGGCGAGGCCACCGACGTCGAGGTCCAGGAGAACGCCGCCGACGAGTTCGACGACGGCACCGCGATGAAGGAGTTCGCCGACTCGGGCGAGATCACCATCGGCGTGAAGTACGACCAGCCCGGTATCGGCTTCAAGGGCGCCACCGACGACATGCCGGTCGGCTTCGACCCCGAGATCGGCAAGATCCTCGCCGGCTCGCTCGGCATCGCCCCCGAGGACATCACCTGGAAGGAGACGATCTCCGACAACCGCGAGCCGTTCCTCCAGGAGGGCGAGGTCGACCTCGTCATCGCCTCCTACTCCATCACCGACGAGCGTCGTCAGGTCGTCGGCCAGGCCGGCCCCTACTACGTCACGGGCCAGCAGCTGCTGGTGAAGTCCGACAGCGACATCGAGAGCCTCGAGGACGTCGCGGGCACCGAGGTCTGCTCGGTGACCGGCTCCACGTCCCTGGAGAACATCAAGGCCGAGGGCGCCAAGCCGCGCGGCTTCGACACCTACTCCGAGTGCGTCGACCAGGTCCTCAGCGGCACGGTGGACGCCATGACGACCGACGGTGCGATCCTGCTCGGCTACGCCGCGGAGAACCCCGACGAGCTCAAGGTCGTCGTCGACCCGTTCTCCGAGGAGCGCTACGGCGTGGGCTACAGCCTCGACAAGCCCGAGATGTGCCAGTGGATCGTCGACACGCTGACCTCCGCGCAGGAGGAGGGCACGTGGGGCGAGGCCTTCGAGGCCACCCTGGGCCAGTCGGGCGTCGAGACGCCCGAGCCGCCGGCGATGGACGAGTGCCCGGCCGCCTGACGCCGGACCACACCACCACCCGGATCACCACCTGATCGGACGCCGGCGGGCCGCGAGGCCCGCCGGCGTCCCGCAGAGAGGAGCCCGCCGCCATGGATGCGGTGTTCTCGAACTTCGACGAGTACCTCAAGGCGTTCGGCCTGACCATCGGCCTGTTCGTGGTCTCCGGCATCGCCTCGCTGGTGCTCGGCACCATCCTGGCTGTCTTCCGGGTCGGCCCGGTGTCCGTCCTCAACAAGGCGGCGGCCGTCTACGTCACCATGTTCCGCAACACGCCGCTGCTGATGATCTTCGTCTTCATCTTCATCGCCATGCCGGTGATGGGCTACAACTTCAAGGTCGTCGAGGACATCGAGATCGCGGGCTACAACGTCTCTGCCTTCTTCTTCCGCGCCTGCCTGGCCCTGACGCTCTACACCTCCGCCTTCGTCTGCGAGGCGATGCGCTCCGGCGTCAACGCCGTACCGCTCGGGCAGGCCGAGGCGGGTCGCGCGATCGGGCTGACCTTCGCCCAGTCGATGAACCTCGTCATCCTCCCCCAGGCGGTGCGCGCCGTGATCCCGCCGATGACCAGCGTGCTGATCGCCCTCGCCAAGAACACCTCCGTGGCGGCGGCCTTCGGCCTCGCCGAGGCGACCGCCACGATGCGCGGCTTCACCAACGACAACGCCGACCAGCGGATCGGGATCTTCCTGGCCTTCGCGGTCGGCTACATCATCGTCGTCGAGGTCATCTCCCTGGTCTCGTACGGCATCGAGCGGAAGGTCAAGGTCGCCCGATGACGACATCCGTCCTCTTCGACGCCCCGGGCCCCAGGACCGTCGCCCGCCACCGTGTCTACACCGTCATCAGCCTCGTCGCCCTGACTGCGCTGATCGCCTTCGTCGTGTGGACGATGTACGACACGGGTCAGCTCGAGTACGAGCTCTGGGAGCCCTTCGTGACTCCGGAGTACGTGGAGTACATCCTGGTCGACGGTCTCCTCGAGACGCTCAGGATGGCCTTCTTCTCCATCATCTTCGCGGTGGTCTTCGGGCTCGTCTTCGGCGTCGCCAAGCTGTCGGACCGCGCGTGGGTGCGGTGGCCCGCCTGGCTCGTCGTGGAGTTCTTCCGTGCCGTGCCGGTCCTGCTCCTGATGGTCTTCGCCTTCTTCCTGCTCGCCATCGGCGACGGCCCGCTGACGTCGTTCTGGTGCGTGGTGATCGCCCTGACGCTCTACAACGGGTCCGTGCTCGCCGAGGTGTTCCGGGCCGGCATCAACGCCGTGCCGCGGGGCCAGGCCGAGGCGGCGTACGCCGTCGGCATGCGCAAGTCGCAGGTGATGACGTCGGTGCTGCTGCCCCAGGCGGTCAAGATCATGCTGCCGGCGATCATCAGCCAGATGGTCGTCGCGCTGAAGGACACCAGCCTCGGCTACTACATCCTCGCCCCCGGCCTCACCGCCGTGGGCAAGCCGATCTACCTCGAGTTCAACAACCAGGTGCAGGTCGCGATCGTGATCACGGCGCTCTACGTGGCGGTCAACCTGGTCCTGACCTGGATCGCGACCAAGGTGCAGAAGCGCCTGGTCGGCGAGAAGAGCCCGCTCGAGCTGAGCCAGGTCGGCAACCTCGACGGCGGGAGCAACACCGCCTGACCCGTCGCTACGCTCCGGTCTTCTCGAACGGATGCGCCCTCGCAGGCTCGGACGCACTCAAGACGTCGACGTCCGTCGCTACGCTCCGGTCCTCTCGGTCACCCAGAGCCGGATCTCGCCCTCGACGACGACCGTGCCGTCGGTGCGTACGCCGCGCACGCGCACCGGCAGGTCGTAGCCGTCGCCCGGGTCCGCGGTCCACTGCTCGGGGTCGGTCCCGGCGATGCAGGTGATGTCGGTCGTGGCCTTGGCGGTGTAGGCCACCTCCATGCCCTTCGGGATCCAGCGCCGGTCGCGCGGGATGGTCGCCTCGGCGAGCGCACCCATCGCCGCTTCGAGCCCGTTGCACAGCGCGATCGCGTGCACGGTCCCGAGGTGGTTGTGCACCCGCCGCCGCTTGCGGATGACGAGCTCGGCGCGGTCGGGCTCGATGACGGTGAACCGCGGGCGGATCGAGGCGAAGTACGGCGCCTTCTGGCTGAACGCGAGCGAGAAGGCCCGGGTGCCCAGCGGGAGGGCGGAGGTCTTCCGCCACAGGTCGAGGACGGCAGTCATGCCGGGATGCTACCAGTCGGTAACTTCGAGCGGACTCCCCGCTCGAGCGGGGAGTCCGTCACCTGGAGGCCGTTGCAACCCCCTCGAGGTGTCGGACTTCCCCACCGGGTCGGGGCGCGGCGGTCAGCTCCGGCGGGCGGTGATGACGCGGATGTTGCCTTCGTCGTCCGCCACCGGCTCGACGACGTCCCACCCGGGGAAGCGCGGGATCCGCTTCTGCCAGTACGACCCCTGGCCGAGGCCGATCTCGAAGCACAGCCACCCGCCGGGGCGCAGCCAGTCGGGCGCCTCCTGGACGAGCCGGCTGACGATCGACAGGCCCAGGCTGCCGCCGTCGAAGGCCATGCGGGGCTCGTGCTCGGAGATCTCGGCCGCCATCTCCCCCACCCGGGCCGAGGAGATGTAGGGCGGGTTGCAGATGAGTACGTCGACCCCGCCCCGCAGCCCGGCGGGCAGGGCGTCGAACAGGTCGCCCTCGTGCACCGCCACGCGGTCGGCGACCCCGGTGAAGACCATGTTGGCGCGGGCCAGGCCGACCGCCGCCGTCGAGAGGTCCGCGGCGTGGAGCGTGACGCGCGGGGCGGCCACCGCGACGGCTGCCGCGAGGTTGCCGGCGCCCGTGCACAGGTCGACGACGAGGGACCCCTCGGTGGCGCGGACCAGGTCGAGCGCGGTGCGGCCGAGGATCTCCGTCTCCACCCGGGGCACGAGCGCCTCCGGCCCGGCGAGGAGCTCGACACCCAGGAAGCTCTGCCTACCGGTGAGGTGGCCCAGTGGCGCCCCGGCGATGCGGCGCTCCACCAGGGCGCCGAGCAGCCGCTCGCCCTCGTCGGTCAGGGGTCGCAGCGGCGCGACGGACGCGGCCGCCACGGAGAGCGGCGTACCCGCCGCCACGGCCCACAGGGCGCGGAGGGTCGACTCGGGCGTCTCCTCGGGATGGTCCGGGAGGATCGCGGCCTCGGCGTCGAGGCGGGCGAGGTGGCGCTCGAAGAGGGGCGGCGCTGCGGCCTCGGCGGCGGTGGTGGCGGTCATGCGGGTGCTCCCTGCGTGAGAACGTCGAGGAACCGGGCGGCCAGCACGGTCGACCCGGCGGGGTTGAGGTGCTGGCGGTCGGGATCGGCCCAGCCCGGGGCGAGCGTGGCCAGCCTCGTGCCGTCGGCGGCGGTGCTCTCGACGGCGGCGATGTCGAAGAGGTCGTCGTCGGCGTAGGCCTCGCGGACGAGGTCGTTGAAGCGCTCGCGGGCGTCGTTGTCGTCGCCGCGCACGAGGACCCTGAGGTGCTGCTTGACGCCGGACGGGGCCGCGGTCAGGGGCACCGTCGCATGGATGAACCGGACGTCCGGGTGGTCGCGCTGCAGGTCGTCGAGCGTCTGGCGGTAGGCGGCGAAGAGCCGGTCGACGTCGGTCGCCGCCGTCACGTCGGTGTAGCAGAGCTTCACCATCGCCACGTCGACCTGGTCGGCCAGGCCCGAGCGCATCACCGCGTCGAAGTTCGCGAGCTTGCCCATCGGGTCGCCGTTGACGCCGATCTCGGCGTGGATCACCGCGCCCTGCCCGGCGGGGACCTCCGGGACCGGGTCGTCGACCGTCACCTGCACGACCCGCGCCTGCGCGACGTCCTTGTCGGCGTAGAGCCGGTCGAGTCCGTCGAGCAGGTTCCAGCCGATCGACATGTGGCCGATGAAGACGCGCTGGCCTGCGGCCTCGCGCAGCTGGGCGGGTGGCACCGTCCGCGCCGCGGTGTCCGGAGAGGGCTCCGGCTCGCGGGGTCCCCAGAAGCGGACCAGCACGACCGCGCTTACCGCGAGGACGACGGCAGCGCCCAGGAGCACCCGCCCGACGGCGTGTGCTCCCGACCCCCTGCGCTCCCTCAGCACCCGGACACCGTAGGGACGGATCGGCCCCCGCTGCACGCCCTGTCGCCGAGGTGCCCCCATTCTGGGGACGACCGTTCAGCGGGGCTGCAGCACCTCGACCCGGTTGCCGTGGCCGTCGTGGGTGTGGAGCCGGACGTGGCCGGGGAACGAGTCGCGCTGGCTCTCGTCCACGTCGAAGCCGAGCGCCCGGAGCCGGCCCGCCACCTCGTCGAGGTCGGCGACGACGAAGGCCGGGTGCGCCTTGCGGGCCGGCGCGAACGGTTCCTCGACGCCGACGTGCAGCTCGGCCGCGACGGCCCCCGCGTCGTCGTACGCCCGGAACCAGCACCCGCCGCGCGCCACCAGGTCGGCCGGCTTGTCGACCTCGGTCATGCCGAGCCCCTCGCCGTAGAAGCGGCGGGCGCCGTCCTCTCCCCCAGGCGGGCAGGCGACCTGCACGTGGTGGAGCCTCACGCGACCGGCACCCCCTGCGGCTTGCGCGCGACCACGAAGATCCGCCGGAAGGGCATGACCACGCGACCCGCGGTGTCGGCCGGGTAGGCATCGCGCAGCAGTGCCTTGAACTCGTCCTCGAAGAGGGGCCGCAGGTCGTCGGGCAGCGCCTGCAGCGTGGGCCTCGCGCCCGTGCCGGAGACCCAGTCGAAGACCGGGTCCTCACCGGTCAGGACGTGGAGGTACGTCGTCTCCCACGCGTCCACCTCGCAGCCGAGGTCCAGCAGGACGCGGGCGTAGTCGACCGGGTCGTGGCTCGCCGGCACGCGGGCGTCGTGCACGTGCTCGGCGTACGGCGCCCGGGCGGCCAGGTCGGTGCGGGTGGTGTGGCTGGGCTCGTCGAAGTTGCCGGGCACCTGGAAGGCGAGCCAGCCGCCGGGCTGGAGGCGGTCGAGCAGGCCGGGCAGCAGCTCGAGGTGCTCGGGGACCCACTGCAGGGTGGCGTTGGAGACGAGCACGTCGACCGGCTCGTGCAGGGCGAGCGGGTCGGGGCGCGCCCAGTCGCGCAGGTCCCCGACCTCCCACCGGATGCCGTCGACCGCGCGGGCGGCCTCGATCATCTCGGGGCTGCTGTCGACGCCCGTGACGGCGGCGCTGCGCCACCGGGCGGCCAGCAGCGCGGTGAGGTTGCCGGGCCCGCAGCCGAGGTCGACGACGACGCGCGGGTTCTCGGCGGGCACCCGGGCGAGCAGGTCGACGAACGGCCTGCCCCGCTCGTCGGCGTACGCGAGGTAGCGGTCGGGGTCCCAGGTGTGGCTCATGGTGTCCTCCACAGGCAGTCGGCGGCGGCCCTCGTCTCGTACGGAGATATCTGAGGACGTTCTGGTAGGTCAACCGGGCAATCCACCTACCAGAACGTCCTCAGGTACCTCGGATCGAGAGGAAGTGTCTTGATGTCGAGATACCTCCACCCTCGTCCGGAACAGTCTCGATGTCAAGATTCTCGACCGATCTGGCACGATGGCGGCATGCGTGACGAGGTGGACGACCTGGTCGAGGCGTGGCGCCGCGAGCGTGGCGACCTGGACCTCGCGCCCGTCGAGGTGTTCTCGCGCATCAGCCGCCTGGCCCGCCACCTCGACCTCGCCCGCCGCGACGCCTTCACCACGCACGGCATCGAGTCGTGGGAGTTCGACGTGCTCGCCGCGCTGCGGAGGGCCGGTCAGCCGTACGAGCTCTCCCCCGGCCGGCTGCTGCGCGAGACGCTCGTGACCAGCGGCACGATGACCAACCGCGTGGACCGGCTCGCCGGGCGCGGGCTCGTCGAGCGGCTGCCCGACCCCCACGACCGCCGCGGCGTGCTGGTCCGGCTGACCGCCGACGGCAAGGCCGCGGTCGACGGCGCCTTCGAGGCGCTGCTCGCGGCCGAGGCCGACCTGCTCGCCGACCTCCCGGACCGTGACCGCACCCAGCTCGCGGGGCTGCTGCGCTCGCTGCTCGCGCCCTTCAGCTGATCGGGCCCGCTACTCCACGACCTCGGAGGCCTCGAGCCACTCCAGCTCCAGCTCCTCCTTCTCCGCCGCCAGCTCGCTGAGCTGCCCGCCGACGCGCGCGAGCAGGTCGTAGTCGGTGAGGTTGGCCTCCATCTCGGCGTGCAGCTCCGCCTCGCGTGCGGCGATGCGCTCGAGCTGCTTCTCCACCCGGGCGAGGACCTTGCGGGCGGCACGGTCCTCGGCGCTTCCGGCCCGCGCCTTGGGCTGAGCCCCGGCGCTGGGGTCCGCGCTCGGCTGACCGGGTTTCGACGCGCTCGTCGCGACCTCGTCCCTCGGTCGCGGAGCTTGCTCAACCTCGTCTCGCGACGTCGTCCGCTCGTTCCTCGCGACCGCCTGCTCGCTTGACCGGCGCTCGAGGTACTCGTCGACCCCGCGCGGCAGCATCGAGACCTGCCCGTCGCCGAGCAGCGCCCACGTCGAGTCGGTGACCCGCTCGAGGAAGTAGCGGTCGTGGGAGACCACGATCAGGGTCCCGGGCCAGGAGTCGAGGAAGTCCTCGAGGACGTTGAGGGTGTCGATGTCGAGGTCGTTGGTGGGCTCGTCGAGGAGCAGCACGTTGGGCTCGGTGAGCAGGAGCTTGAGCAGCTGGAAGCGTCGCCGCTCACCACCGGACAGGTCGCCGAGCCGCACCGTCAGCCTGTCGCCGGTGAAGCCGAACCGCTCCAGCAGCGACGTGGCGGTGATCTCCTGGCCGTCCAGGGTCTTGGTGACCAGCCGGATCGACTCGACCGTCGGCAGCACCCGCGCCTCGGGGTCGATCTCGTCGAGCGCCTGGGTGAGGTGCTTCATCTCGACGGTGCGCCCGTGCTTGACCCGCCCGACGTCGGGCTCGAGGGTGCCCGCGATCAGCGACAGGAGCGACGTCTTGCCGGCCCCGTTGACGCCGACGATCCCGACACGGTCGCCCGGCCCGATGCGCCAGGTCGCGTGGTGGAGCAGCACCCGCTCACCGCGCGCCAGGTCGACGTCCTCGATGTCGACGACGTCCTTGCCGAGCCGCTGGCTGGCGAAGCGCTGCAGCTCCATCCGGTCGCGCGGCGGGGGCACGTCGTCGATGAGGGCGTTGGCCGCGTCGATGCGGAACTTCGGCTTCGACGTACGCGCCGGGGCGCCGCGCCGCAGCCAGGCGAGCTCCTTGCGGGCGAGGTTGAGCCGCCGCGTCTCGGTGGCGGCCGCCTGCCGCTGGCGCTCGGCCTTGGCCAGGACGTACGCCGCGTAGCCGCCCTCGTAGGAGTCGACGGCGCCGTCGTGCACCTCCCACGTGGTCTGGCAGACCGCGTCAAGGAACCACCGGTCGTGGGTCACCACGATGAGCGCGCTCGGCAGGCCGACGAGGTGGCCGGCGAGCCAGGCGACGGCCTCGACGTCGAGGTGGTTGGTCGGCTCGTCGAGCACGATCAGGTCGTGGCGCGAGAGCAGCAGCGCGGCGAGGGCGCAGCGACGGCGCTCGCCGCCGGACAGGCCCACGACCGCGCGGTCGAGCGTCACGCCCGCGAGCAGCTCCTCGACCACCTGCCGCATGGTCGGGTCGGCGGCCCACTCGTGGTCCTGCCGCCCGCCCAGCACCGCCTCGCGGACGGTGTGGCTGTCGACGAGCTCGTCGCCCTGGTGGAGGTAGCCGATCTCGACGCCGCGAGTGCGGGAGACGCGACCGGAGTCGGGCACCTCGAGGCCGGTCATCACCTCGAGCAGGGTGGTCTTGCCGTCGCCGTTGCGGCCCACGACGCCGACGCGCTCGCCGACGGAGATGCCGAGCGAGACGTTGTCGAGCAGGGGCCGCACGCCGTAGGACTTCGAGACGCGCTCGAGGTTGATCAGGTTCGCCATGTCCGGGCGATCCTCTCAGGTGCGGCCCAGCGGACGCGGATCGGCGTACGCCCCTCACCTGGGGCGGTGCGTGAGACAGGTTCTGCTCGCTCAGGACCTGCGTCACCCACCGCTCGACGTGGCGTCCCCGCGCGGGCGGTGCGTGAGACAGCTTTGGCGCGTCCAGAAGCTGTCTCACGCACCGCCCAGGTAGGGGCTCAGCTGGCGGGGCGCCCGTCGCCGTCGGTCGCGCCTCCGGCGAGAGAGGGCGCGGCCGTGCCGTTGGTGCCGGAGTACTTCTGGATCAGCGACTCCACGTCGAGCCCGGTGGTGGCCTTGAGCATCTCCATGGTCTGCACGAGGTTGTTGGTCACCTGCTTGGGCAGCTCGCCGGCGCCGTCGGCGGAGATCACCGTCAGCTTGTCGATGCTGCCCATCGGGCGGGCCAGCTCGGCGGCCACCTTGGGCATGACCTCGATGAGCATCTGCAGCACGGCGGCCTCGTTGTAGCCGGCGAACGCCGCGGCCTTCTTGTCCATCGCCTCCGCCTCGGCCTGTCCTGCGGCGAGGATGGCGGCACCCTGCGCCTCACCCTCGGCGCGTACGGCGTCGGCCTCGGCGACGCGGCGGGCCTTCTCGGCCTCACCGCGCTTGGCGCCCTCGATGGCCTCGGCCTCGGCCAGCGCCGAGCGGCGGGACTTCTCGCCCTCACCGGTCAGGCGGGCCTTCTCGGCCTCGGCCTGCGCGTTGGCGATCGAGGCCGCCTTGCGGGCCTCGGCCTCGAGGATCGCCGAGCTGCGGCGACCCTGCGCCTCGGTCTCGACGCGGTAGCGCTCGGCGTCGGCGGGCTTGCGGACCTCGGTGTCGAGCTGGCGCTCCTTCAGCGCCGCCTGCCGGACGGCGACCTTCTCCTGCTCGAGCAGGACGGCCTGGTCGCGGTCGGCCTGGGCGAGCGGCCCGGCGGCCGCGGCCTGGGCGTTGGCGGCGTCGGTCTCGGCCTTGATCTCGGCGTTCTTGAGGGCGAGTGCCCGCTGAGTGACGGCGATCTCCTGCTCGGCGGCGATGCGGGCCTGCTCGGCGGCCTGGCGGGCGTTGGCCTCGGCGATGGAGGCGAGCTGGTTGAGCTTGGCGGCCTCGGGGCGGCCGAGGTCGGCGAGGTAGGAGCCGTCGTCGGTGATGTCCTGGATCTGGAAGGTGTCGAGGACCAGGCCCTGGCCGGTGAGCGAGGACTCGGACTCCTCCGCGACGCGCTGGGCGAAGGCGGCGCGGTCGCGGATGATCTGCTCGACCGACATCGAGCCGACGATCGAGCGCAGGGCACCGGCGAGGACCTCCTGGGTGAAGGTCTCGATCTCCTCCTGCTGGCTGAGGAACCGCTGGCCGGCGGCACGGATGGAGTCCTCGTTGCCGCCGACCTTGACCAGCGCCACGCCGTCGAGGTTGAGCTTGATGCCCTGCCCCGACACCGCGCCGCGGATCTGCACCGAGATGCGACGCGAGGACAGGTCGAGGGTGGCGAGACGCTGCACGAACGGGATGACGAACACGCCGCCACCCATGACGACCTTCTGCCCCGACAGGTCGGTGGAGATCTCGCCGGTCTCCGGGTTGCGCACCTCGCCCTTGCCCTTGCGGCCGGTGACGATGAACGACTCGTTGGGGCCGGCCACCTTGTAGCGCGTGGTGACCAGCAGCGCCAGCAGCACGAGGAGGACGAGGAGGCCGATCACGGAGGTGACGACCGGGGACAGACCGAACATGGGCAGGTGCTCCTAGCGAGATGGCGAGATGGCGTACGTGGAACGGGTCAGGGGAGGAAGAGCGGCTCGACCTGGACGGCCGTGGGCGAGATGACCTGGGTGACGCTGACCTGGGTGCCGGCCGGCACGGCGGTGCTCGAGCGGGCGTTGAGGCGGGTGATGTGGCCGCCGACGCTGAGCGACACGACGCCGAAGCCGCCCTCGGGGATCGCGCTGACCACGGAGCCGATGCGCTCGAGCATGTCGGAGGTGCGCACGGTGTCGCCCTCCCCGTCGCCGTGGAGGAACGTCGAGGCCTTCGCGGCCAGCCAGCCGAGCAGGACGCCGAGCACCAGACCGATGACGACGGCCAGCGAGGTGGACCCGGTCGCCTCGAGCGCGATCGCGCCGCCGAAGCCGAGGGCGCCGAGGAACCCGGCGAGCGCCTCGGTCGAGAAGAAGCCGGCGCTGAGCCCCTCCAGGGCGCCGTCGAGGACGTCGCCGACGACGAGCGCCACGAGCAGCAGCAGGACGCCGACGGCGCCCACCACCAGGAACACGGTCACGATGCCTCCCCCAGGCAATCAGTGCGACGTCGTCGACGCCGCGCACAACATATCGCCGATGGTTCCCCGTCCGCGGCGGTTCCCACCGGGTCAGGACCCCGTCCCGCTACCGCAGGTCCTGGTGCGCTCCCCCGGTGCCGACGACGTGCGCCCCCGCGACGGGACCGACTGCGGAGAGCACGACGTCGTACGACGACGACAGCGCGGTGAGCACCTCCATCGAGCCCTCCTGCGAGTCGCAGAGGAAGACGCAGGTGGGGCCCGAGCCACTGACCATGCCGCGCAGTGCACCCTCGGCCTCGCCACGGCCGATCAGGTCGCCGAGCTCGGGGCGCAGGTCGATGGCCGGCTCCTGCAGGTCGTTGTGGAGGGCCCGGGCCAGCCGGACCGGCTCGCCGGTGGCGAGCGCGGCGAGGAGCTCGGTCGGCTCGGCGGGCTGCGCCGGCGCGTCGGGGTGGAGCCGGTCGAAGTGGCGGTAGACCTCCGGCGTCGACAGGCCGACGGCGGCGGGGACCACGACCCACCACCACGTGCCGTGGTCGACGATCGGCTCGACCACCTCGCCGCGGCCGCGGCCGCGCGCCGTACCTCCCACCAGGGAGAAGGGCACGTCGCTGCCGAGCCGGGCAGCCTGCGCGAGGAGGACGTCGTCGGGCTGGCGGAGGTCGTGGAGCCGGTCGTGCGCGAGCAGGGCCGCCGCACCGTCGGCCGAGCCGCCGGCCATGCCGCCGGCGACGGGGACCTGCTTGGCGATCTGCACGAGGTGCGCACCCCCGCACGGCGCCTCGGCCAGGGCACGCATGGCGATGTTGGAGGCGTCGGTGGGGACACCCGCCGCGTCGACGTGCGCGGAGCCGGTGACCGTCAGCGCGTCGTCGGGGGCGTCGGAGACGGTGACGTCGTCGTAGAGCGAGATCGCCTGGTAGACCGTGTCGAGCGGGTGGAACCCGTCCTCGCGGGGCGCGCCGACCCCGAGGTGGAGGTTGACCTTCGCGGCGGCGCGGACGGTGACGGTCACCGGGCGGCCGCCAGGCCCTCGGCGATGCGGGCGAAGTCGTGCACGTCGAGGACCTCGCCGCGGGCGGTGGGGTCGACGCCGGCGAGCTCGAGCGCGGCGGTGGCGGCGTCCGCCGAGCCGGCCAGCCCGCGCAACGCGGCGCGCACCTGCTTGCGCCGCTGCGCGAAGGCGGCGTCGACGACGGCGAAGACCTGCTCGCGGGTCGCGGTGGTCTGCGGCGGCTCGCGCCGGGTCCAGGCGACGAGGCCGGAGTCGACGTTGGGGGCCGGCCAGAAGACGTTGCGCCCGATCGCACCGGCACGGCGTACGTCGGCGAACCACGCCGCCTTCACGCTGGGCACGCCGTAGGTCTTCGACCCGGGCGGGGCGGCGAGGCGGTCGGCGACCTCCGCCTGCACCATCACCAGGCCGCGCTCGAGCGACGGCAGCAGGGTGAGGAGGTGGATGAGCACCGGCACCGAGACGTTGTAGGGCAGGTTGGCGACCAGCGCCGTGGGCGGCGGACCCGGCAGGGCGTCCACGCGCATCGCGTCGGCCAGCACGACCTCGAAGCGGTCGGCCTGTGCAGGGGCGTACGCCGCGATGGTGGCGGGCAGCCGCTCGGCCAGGAGCGGGTCCAGCTCGATCGCGATCACGCGGCGCGCGACCTCGAGCAGCGCGAGGGTCAGCGAGCCCAGCCCGGGCCCGACCTCGACGACCACGTCGTCGCCGGTGATGCCGGACTCGCGGACGATCCGGCGCACGGTGTTGGCGTCGATGACGAAGTTCTGGCCCCGCTGCTTGGTGGGGCGCAGGTCGAGCTCGGCGGCCAGCTGACGCACCTCGGCCGGCCCGAGGAGTCTCGGGCCGGCCGGGTGGGAGGTCATGGCGTCAGCCTAGTGCCGCTGTAACGCCGGGTTGATCGCTGTACCCACCCTGATGCATGTGGGTGGGTAGTTGCAGTAACCCGGCGTTACAGCGGCTCAGGCGAGGATCACTTGGGCAGGCCGAGCTTGGAGGAGCAGCTCGGCCAGGAGCCGTAACCGCCGGTGGCGTCGCGGAGGCGGGTCGCCACGGCGATCTGCGTCTCGCGGGAGGCCTGGTGCGGGTAGCCGGTGCCGCCGTAGGCCTGCCAGGTGCCGAGGTTGAACTGGAGGCCGCCGTAGTAGCCGTTGCCGGTGTTGATGGCCCAGTTGCCGCCGGACTCGCACTGCGCGAGCGCGTCCCACACGGTGTTGCCGCCGGAGAAGTCGGCGGCCGGCTCCTCGGGCTTCTCCTTGGTGCCGACCGCGACGATGCGGGCGACGGCCTTCTGGCGCACGTCGGCCTTCACGACCTTGCGCGCCGCGAGCTCGCCGTTGACGAAGCGGAGCTGGTAGGTGACGGCGCGGACGCCGTCGCGACCGGCGCGCACGACCTCCTGCTCGCCCTCGAACATCGAGGAGTCCTCGCGCTCGACGACGGGCGCGTCCAGGACCTCGCGCTTGACCTTCTTGGTGGCCACGCGGATGTCGGTGACGACGATCTTGTCGCCGTCGGCGATCTCGGTGGTCAGCGACGGGCGCACCTTGTCGTGCTTGTCGACCTCGAAGTCGGCCGACTTCAGCACGTCGGCGACCGTCATCGCGGTCAGCTTGCGCTTCTTCAGCTGCTTCGCGCCGAGCTTGAGGTGCACCACCTTGGGCGTGACGACCGCGAGTGACAGCCCGCTCCGCCCGATCGAGGAGCCGCGGCTGGCCGACAGGTCGGCGCCCTCGAAGCGCCGACCGATCTCGCCGAGGGCGCTGGCGACGTCGGTCGAGTTGACCCAGTAGGTGTGCGACGTGCCGTCGACGTCGAGCTCGAGCGGACGCCCGAACTGCACGGCGATGGCCGAGCCGTCGCTGACGGCCTCGTCGACCGCCGGGGCGACCAGGTCCTTGTCGTCGACCTCGACGCCCTCGGCCGCGAGCACGTCGGCGACGGTGTCACCGATGGCGCTGACCTGACGGGTCTCCCCGTCGAGGGTGAGGGTCACGTCCTTGGTGAGGGCTGCGTAGCCGACCGTCGTACCTCCGACGGCTGCCACCACCAGCGCCACGAGGGTCGCCAGGACTGTCTTGGACCTGCTGAGCTGCGCGAGTCGAGAGCGCACGATTCTCCGAACGTCGTACTACCCGGGCCTCGGGCGGCAGCACCCCCCGGCCGAGCGATGCACGGCGATCACGACGGGGTCGCGGGAGCCGTACGGCGTGCGAGCGGGGGCCTCGCAGGACCGGCCCGATCCGGTCCTCGTGCTGCCGGAAATCACTCCCGATCCCGGCCAACAATCACAGGACGATAACGATGACCGGCGATGACGCAAACTCTTCGGGGCAAGTTCTTGGCGAGATCCGCCTCACGCCCACCCCTCCGGAGGGGGCCCGGAACGGGGGGTGGAACACGGGTCGGGACGGCTACCAGGAGCCGCCGAAGACGCGTTCGGTGCTGGCGTCGATCGCCGCGCAGAGCGCCTCCAGGTCGGTCTGCAGCACGTCCGCCATCGCCCGCACCGTGTGCGGGACGAGGTAGGACGCGTTGGGCCGGCCGCGCCACGGCGTGGGCGTCAGGTAGGGCGCATCGGTCTCCACCAGCAGCCGGTCGTGGGGCGTGAGCGCCAGCGCGTCGCGCAGCGGCTGCGCGTTCTTGAACGTCACCGTCCCGGCGAAGCTGAGGTGGGCGCCGCGGTCCAGGCAGCGCCGCGCGAAGGCCTCGTCGCCGGAGAAGCAGTGCATCACCCAGCGCTCGGGCGCGCCCTCGGAGTCGAGGACGCGGAGCACGTCGTCGTGGGCGTCGCGGTCGTGGATGACGAGGGTCTTGTCGAGCCGCTTGGCCAGGTCGACGTGGCGCCGGAAGCTCTCCTCCTGAGCCGCCCGCCCGTCCTCGCCGGTGCGGAAGAAGTCGAGGCCGGTCTCGCCGACGGCCCGCACCTTGTCGTGGGCCTGCGCGAGCTGCTCGATCTCGGCGAGGGCGTCCTCGAGGCGACCGGCGGCGGCGAGGCGGGGCGCCTCGTTGGGGTGCAGGGCCACGCCGGCGACGAGCGCGTCGTGCTCGGCCGCCGCGGCGACGGCCCAGCGGGCACCGGGGAGGTCGCAGCCGATCTGCACGATCCGCGGCACGCCGACGGCCGCCGCGGCCGCGATGGCGTCGGCGGTGTCGAGCCAGTCCCCGTCGGCGATGTCGAGGTGGCAGTGGTTGTCGACGACGGGGTGCGGGAGCGGCTCGGGGGCCGGCGGTCGCTCCCGGTCGCGCCGGGCGCCGGAGGTCTCCTCGGTCGCCGCGCGGCTGCGGGTCGGCCCGGCCCCGCCCTCAGCGGTGGACAACGTCGTACACCTCCCGCTTGGGCAGGCCGGACCGCTTGGCGACCTCGGCGATCGCCTCCTTGCGGGTCGATCCGGCGGCCTCGAGGTCGGCGACCGCCGCGCGCAGGGTGCCGGGGTCGGTGCCGAGGGCCGGGGCGCCGCTCGACCCCTCGACGACGATCGTGACCTCGCCGCGGACGCCGTCGGCGGCCCAGGCGACGAGATCGGCCAGCGGGCCGCGGCGCACCTCCTCGTGGGTCTTGGTGAGCTCGCGGCACACCGCGGCCGGACGGTCCTCGCCCAGCGCTTCCGCCATCGCGGCCAGCGCCGCCTCGGTGCGGTGCGGCGCCTCGAAGAACACCATCGTGCGCTCCTCCGCGGCCAGGGCGGCCAGGCGTCGTCCCCGCTCGCCCGCCTTGCGGGGCAGGAAGCCCTCGAAGCAGAACCGGTCGACGGGCAGCCCGCTCACGGCCAGCGCGGTGAGAACCGCGCTGGGGCCCGGCACGGCCGTCACGCGTACGTCGTGCTCGACCGCCGCGGCGACGAGCCGGTAGCCCGGGTCGGAGACGCTCGGCATTCCCGCATCGGTCACCAGCACGACCCGCTCGCCGGCGAGCAGGGCCTCGAGGAGCACCGGGGTGCGGGCCTGCTCGTTGCCCTCGAAGTAGGACACGACCCGCCCGGACAGGGTGATGCCGAGGTCGGCGCACAGCCGCTTGAGGCGGCGGGTGTCCTCGGCCGCGACGACGGCGGCACCCGACAGCTCGGCGGCCAGCCGCGGCGGCGCGTCGCCGGCCTGCCCGATCGGGGTGCCCGCGAGGACCAGGACGCCAGTCAAGCGGGGTCCCCGCGGCGTTGTTCGGGGGAGCGAAGCGGAGGAGAAGAAGGTCGGGGGGTGCTCATGGGATCACCGTAGATGCTGGCGGGAGGGGTTCCCCTCCCGGCTCCGCAGGCCTAGCGTGTCGAGATCCCCCCATCGTCCTCGCTGCGCCCGGAGGTCACTCACATGCAGCTCAACCGCCGCACCGCCATCACGGGAGCCCTCGGTGGCGCCCTCGCCGCCGGCCCGTTCGCCGGCTTCGCCAACGCCAACGCGCTCTCCCGCACGGGCGCGCTCGCCGGTGCCGCCGCCGGCACGCTCGTCCCGGTCCCCGACGCCCGCGACGGCGTCGTACGGCTGGACCTGCCGGCAGGCTTCTCCTACCGCTCCTTCCACGACACGTCGTCGCCGGTGACCCTGCGCGACGGCACCCGGCTGCCCGGTCGGCACGACGGGATGGGGGCCTTCGCCGGCCCTGGCGGGTCGGTGCTGCTGGTGCGCAACCACGAGGTCAACAACCCGCAGCCGGCGTTCGGTCCGACCAAGCCCTACGACAAGCGCGGCGGCGCGGGCACGACCACGATCCAGGTGACGAGGTACGGCGAGGTGCAGGACGCCTACACCAGCCTGAGCGGCACGATGATGAACTGCAGCGGCGGCCAGATGCCGTGGGGCGCCTGGGTGACCTGCGAGGAGACCGTCAACGGCCCCGACGTCGGACCCGACTTCACGGGCGCGTCCAACGTGCCCCTGCAGAAGCGGCACGGCTACGTCTTCGAGGTCCCGGCCGGCGGCCTCGCCGACGCGCGACCGCTGCGCAAGGCCGGCCGCTTCGCGCACGAGGCGGTGTCGTACGACCCGGCCGACGGCGTTCTCTACCTGACCGAGGACAACTTCGCCTTCCCCTCGGGCTTCTACCGCTACGTGCCCCGGGAGCGGCGCGACCGGCACCGCAACCTCGACCACAACGGCCAGCTGCAGATGCTCGCGGTCGCCGGCCGTCCGCAGGCGCACCTCGAGGCGCACCAGGACACCACGACGGTGCACGACGTCGAGTGGGTCGACATCGACGAGCCGGACGTCGAGTTCCCCTACACACCGGGCGAGCCGGCGCCGACGAGCAACGACACCGCCATCAACTTCGTCGGCGACCAGGGCCGGGCCAAGGGCGCGGCGCACTTCTCGCGCTGCGAGGGCCAGGTCTTCCACGACGGCGTCGTCTACTTCACCGCGACCCAGGGGGGCGGCGAGGCGATGACGGGGCCCGACAACGTCGACGGCTACGGCAAGGGCTACGGCCAGGTGTGGGGCTACGACACCCGCACCCAGACGCTGCGGTGCATCTACCAGTCCGAGAGCCGCGAGGTGCTCGACTTCCCCGACAACGTCACCACCAGCCCACGCGGCACGCTGGTGCTCTGCGAGGACCACGACCAGGGCAACTACCTCCGGGGCCTGACCACCGAGGGCGACCTGTTCTCCATCGCCCGCAACGCGATGGCCGGGCGCGAGAACGACGAGTTCGCCGGGTCGACGTTCAGCCCCGACGGACACACGCTCTTCGTCAACATCCAGGCCAGCCGCGGGCTCACCTTCGCGATCTGGGGGGACTGGGCCTCGATCGGCGTCTGAGCGGGCGCCGGCCGGGCCAGCGCGTACGGGCGGACACGTCGAAGGCCCCGGAGGGGTCCGTGGCGTCTGGCTAGAGTTCCCGCGTGATCCCGACAGCCGCCGAGCGGAATCGTCCGCGCTGGCGGTCGGAGGACCCTATGCTCGGGTGGGCGGGCGCCCTGTGCCTTGCCGCCCTGGCGTTCTTCCTGCGGCGTTGGCACCTCGGCACGCCGCACGCGTTCTCCTTCGACGAGACCTACTACGCCAAGGACGCGTGGTCGCTGCTCAACCACGGCTACGTGCGCCAGTACGTCGAAGACGCCGACGAGACGATCCTCAACGGCGACCTCACCGGGCTGTTCCAGGACGGCCCGTCGATGATCGTCCACCCCGAGGTCGGCAAGTGGCTGATCGCCGGCGGGATCGAGGTCTTCGGGATGGACCCCGCCGGCTGGCGCACGGCGTCGGCGCTGGTGGGGGCGCTGATGGTCCTGCTGATGTGCCGCTTCGCCCGGCGCGTCACCGGCTCGACCGTCCTCGGGCTCGTGGCCGGCCTGCTGCTGTCCGTCGACGGCCTCCAGCTCGTGCTGTCCCGGCTGGCGCTGCTCGACATCTTCCTGGCCTTCTTCACCCTCTGCGGCGTGCACTGCGTCGTCGCCGACCGCCAGTGGCTGCGCGACCGGCTGGCCGCCGGCGCGACGCGCACGTGGTGGCGCCCGTGGCTCGTCGCCGGGGGCGTGTCCTTCGGCCTCGCGTGCGGCACCAAGTGGTCCGCGGTCTACGCGCTCGCCGTCTTCGGCCTGCTCGCGTGGCTGTGGAGCGCCGGAGCCCGCCGGGCGTTCGGCCAGCGCCGGCCGCTGCTCCGCTCGGTGGTCCTCGACGGCGTACCGGCGTTCGTCGCGCTGGTCGGCGTCGCGCTGGCGACGTACGTCGCGTCGTGGACGGGGTGGCTGCTGAACGCCGACGCCTACGAGGAGGCGTTCAGCAACACGCAGTACACGTCGTACGCCGGTGGCGAGGCATGGCCGACCGCGAGCGAGCCCGACGCCGAGGGCCTCGGGGAGGTCACCCAGTCGCTGCGGTCGCTGTGGTCCTACCACCAGGACGTCTACACCTTCCACAGCCACTTCCTCAACGACTCCACCCACATCTACGCCTCCAAGCCCTCGACGTGGCTGGTCATGGGCCGCCCGGTCGGCGTCGACGCCCAGACCGACATCCAGCCCGGTTCGCAGGCGTGCGAGGCACCCTCGGGCTCGAGCTGCATCCGCCAGGTGCTGCTCATCGGCAACCCCGTCATCTGGTGGGGCGGCTGCCTGGCCGCCATCGCCTCGCTGCTGCTGTGGATCGGGGCGCGCGACTGGCGCCACGGCGTCGTGGTCGCCGGCCTGGCCAGCACCTGGCTGCCCTGGTTCGCCTACGACGACCGTCCGATCTTCTTCTTCTACGCCATCACCTCGCTGCCCTTCCTGGTGCTCTCGATCGTGCTGGCGATGGGCCACCTCATCGGCACCTCCGACGTCCCCACGCCGAGGCGCACCTTCGGCGTGGTCGTGGCGGGCAGCTTCACCGTGCTGGCGCTGATCACCTTCGCGTGGTTCTGGCCGATCTGGACCGACGCGCTGCTGACGAAGTCGGAGTGGCAGGCCCGCATCTGGTTCCAGCGCTGGATCTGACGACGGGCGGTCTCCGCCGCTGCGCGGTCCGTGAACCAGGCAGGAACAATCGAGGTTTCCTCAAGATGGACCGCAGTTCGGCCGGCGCCCATTCTCTTTCCGGTAGGGCCCCGCGACGATGGTCCAGCCCGGCGCACACGGGGGTTTGTGCCAGGGCTCGACGCCAGGGAGGGAGCGTTGATGGACTCCATGATGATCCACGTCTGCCTGCAGACCGAGGATGCACCGACCGGTGAGGACCACGAGGTGGGCGAGCGCTGGGTCTGCACGTGCGGGGACAACTTCGTCTACCGCGAGGGCTTCAACCGGGCCGGCTACCCGAGCCTCGAGTGGTGGCCCGCCCCGGCCATCCCGCAGCCCCGCAAGGCCGCGCGCCGCGGGCTGCTCTTCGGCCCCCGCAAGGGCTGAGCGTCCCTCCGAACAGCCTCACCAGGCGCCGGGGAACCGTGCCGACCCTGCGATCGCGAGCAGCGAGACCACCAGCGACACCGCGACCGCGATCAGCACCGACTGGCCCAGCCAGCGGCGCCCCGGCAGCGCGAGGAGCACGACCCCGGCCACCGCAGCCAGGGTCGGCAGCACCCAGACCGGCACCGCGGCCGACAGCAGGCCGACCAGCACCGCGAGGGCGACGCCGGCGCCGGCCGCCCGACCCAGCGGGACCGGCCGCGGGCCGCGGGGCAGGCCGACCTCGGTGACGCGGCCCGACGCGGGCAGCTGGTCGGGTGCCAGCACCCGGAGCAGGAGGATGATCGTGGCGGGGTCTGCCACCACGACGACGTCGCGGAAGCGGTCGGCCACCGCGTGGCGACGTACGACCTCGTCGAGCCGGTGCCCGCGGTCCACGTCGGGGAAGCGCACCGGCGCCAGCAGCGTCTCGGGGTGGGCGGTGTGCCCGAGGCCCTGCACGATCCGCTTGCCGTCGGCGGTCGGTGCAGTGAGGACGACGGCGGACGACCCGATCCCGGCGCGCACCCGCGCGACCTCGGCGGCGTCGGCCTGCGTGCTGACCACGACGATCCGCTGGTAGTCGCTCACAGGACGACCGTAGCGCCGGGCACCTCCTGCGACGATGCAGGGATGAAGCTCCTGCTGACCTCCGGTGGTGTGACCAACGACAGCATCCGCGCAGCGCTGGTGGAGCTGCTCGGCAAGCCGGTCGAGGAGGCCACGGCACTGGCCATCCCCACGGCCCAGTGGGGCCACCCGATGTGCGGGCCGGAGCTGCTGCGCAGCTTCGTCACCGACCGCACGCCGCCGACGATGACCGGCCTCGGTTGGCGCTCGGTCGGCGTGCTCGACCTCACCGCGCTCCCGACGATCAGTCCGGACCGCTGGGTGCCCTGGGTGCGCGAGGCCGACATCCTCCTCGTCAACGGCGGCGAGGCGACCTACCTCGCCCACTGGGTGCGGGAGTCCGGCCTCGTGGACCTGATCCCCGAGCTGACCGACACCGTCTGGGTCGGCGTCAGCGCCGGCAGCATGGCGCTGACCCCGCGCATCGGCGACCTGTTCGTCGAGTGGCGGCCCGAGGAGGGCGACCGGACCCTCGGCCTCGTGGACTTCTCGCTCTTCCCCCACGTCGGCCTGTTCCCTGGCAACACCCTGGAGGTCGCCGAGCAGTGGGCCGCCGACCTGGGCAACCCGGCGTACGCACTCGACGAGCAGTCCGCCGTCCTCGTCGACGGAGACCGGGTCGAGGTCGTCTCGGAGGGCGAGTGGGCGCACTTCGCATAGGCCCCGGGCCACGGCAGACTGGCCCTCGTCCGCCTCGTGCACGAGCCGAGTCCCAGGAGCATCGATGCCTGTCACCCGAGGGTTCCACCGCCGCCGTCCCGAGCCGGAGCGCGGACGGCTGCCACCCGGGCAGTACGACACCGGCGCGTCGTGGCCGGTGCTGAGCGCGGAGGCCACGCCCCAGAAGCCCGAGGAGTCGTGGACCTTCAGCATCGACGGGCTCGTCGAGTCGCCGCACACCTGGACCTGGCAGGAGCTGCACGCGGTCCCCGGCTCGACCTATTTCGGCGACATCCACTGCGTCACCACGTGGTCGAAGTTCGACATGACCTTCAGCGGCGTCAGCGTCGATGACCTGCTCGACGTCGCGAAGCCGGACCCCGCGGCGGCGTACGTCCTGGCCCACTCGGTCACCGGCTACACCACCAACCTTCCGCTGGCCGACGTCACCGGCGGCAAGGCGTGGGTGGTGTGGAGCGTCGACGGCAAGCCGCTCCCCCGCCAGCACGGCGGGCCGCTGCGCCTGCTGGTGCCGCACCTCTACTTCTGGAAGTCGGCCAAGTGGCTCTCGCGCCTCGAGCTGATGACCGAGGACCGGCCGGGCTTCTGGGAGCAGAACGGCTACCACGACCGCGGCGACCCGTGGCGCGAGCAGCGCTACCAGGGCGACGACTGACGTGGCACCCGCACCCATGGCGGCCTGGAGCGACGGCCGCATCATCGAGAAGGACCAGCCCACGCCGACCACCGTCCGGTTGCGGCTGCACGTGGACGACCGGCCCCACCACCTGCCCGGGCAGCACTACATCCTCCGGCTGCGCGCCCCGGACGGCTACACCGCCCAGCGGTCCTACTCGCTGGCCTCCGACAGCGACGACCCCCTGCTCGAGCTGCTCGTCGAGCGGCAGCCCGACGGCGAGGTGTCGGAGTTCCTCGCCGACGTCGCCGAGGTGGGCGACGTGCTCGAGCTGCGCGGGCCGATCGGTCGCTGGTTCGTCTGGGACACGAAGAGCCGCGTCCTGTGCCTCGTCGGCGGCACCGGCGTGGTGCCGGCCGTCGCCATGGCCCGCACCGCGCGCCGGCTCGGTCGCACCGACCTGCTGCGCATCGCCGCGATGGGCCGCAGCCGCGACGAGCTCGCCTACGCCTCCGAGCTGGAGAGGTACGGCGCGACGCTGGCCTTCACCCGCGCCGACGTCGACGGCCGAACGGCCGGACCGTTCACTGCAGCGGAGCTCACGCCCCTGCTCGAGGGGGTCGACCTCGGCTACGTCTGCGGCTCGGCCCGCTTCGCGTCGTACGCCGAGGACCTGCTGGTCGCGTGCGGGCTCGACCCGGGCGCGATCCGGGTCGAGCGCTTCGGACCGACCGGCGACTGACCGTTGCGCCGCCGGTCGCCGGGTGCGGCCGTCACGCGCCGGCCTCCTGCTCGGGGAGGTCGAGCCACGCGTCCCACGTCAGGTCACGCCCGATGAAGCGAGGCCGGCACAGGGGCCAGGCCGACGCCACCCAGGCGGGGACGAAGGCACCGAGCCGGCTCTCGAGCTCGGTGCCCACCAGGTCGTCGACGACCCACCAGGAGACGTCGGCGTCGGCGCCGGCGCGGCCGGGGGGATCGATGTAGACACAGCCGAGCAGGGTCGTCTCCTCGGCGTCGAACAAGGCGTAGGTGAACGACTCATGCTCCTCGTGCTCCGCCGCGTGACGGACCAGGTCCTCGAGGTCCTGCTCCCGGGTGAGGTCGGACGGCGGCCAGCTCCACACGGTCCCGTAGATCGACCACAGCCGTTCCCGCGAGCCGCGGACGGCCGTGAGGTCGAGGTCGACGTCCGTCGCGCGGATCGGCCGGAGGTGGTGGTGGGGTCCCACCTGCACGACCTCCGGGTGCGTCCAGTGGTCCGGCATCCAGGCTGCGGGCAACCCGGGCTCCGAGGGCTCGACCGGCGGCGCGTCCGACAGGGAAGGCAGGTCCATGCGCCCCACGCTAGGGCCGACCCCTTCCGCGATGCTTGCGGCGCGCTTCCGCACCCCTTGCGGGCCCCTCAGGCCCGCTCCCTCAGGCCCGCTCCCTCAGGCCACTCCTTCAGGCCCACTCCCTCAGGCCACGACGTCGGTGCACCTCTGGGCGAGGTCGACGGTCTCGTCGAGCGACAGCCGTCGGCCCCGGGCGAGCACGTCGTCGTACGTCTCGCCGAGGTGCTCGCGGGCGGCGGCCCGCGTCTGGGACAGGACCTGCTCGTCCGGCTGGTAGTAGCCGTAGACGTTGCTGCCGACGGTCTCGCGGAGCTCGTCGGCCGCGCCGAGGAGGAGAGCCACGTGCCGCCAGTCGTCACTCTGGGACTCGACGACGGCGAGGCTCTCGAGGAAGTAGGCCAGGTTCGCCATGTCGCCGGTGTCGAGGCTGAGCGAGATGCCCTCCCGCAGCTGCAGGCGTGCGGACGCGAGGTCGCCCGTGGTGAGGGCGACCTGCACCGAGGTGAAGAGGGTGATGTAGATGGCGAGCGGGTCCTCACGCACCCGGGCCGCGGTCAGCGCGTCGTGGAGCAGCGGGGTCGCCTTGCCGGGATCTCCCTGCAGGAGCCGGACGGTGCCGAGCCACACGTGCGCCAGGGTCCAGAGCCACCCGCCACGGAGCCCGCACGACTCGGTCAGCGCGATCGTCGCGTCGAGGTGGGTGTCGGCGGCGGCGAGGTCGCCGCTGGCCAGCGCGACCAGTCCCTCACCCGCGACGTTGTGGGCCTGCCCCTCGATGTCGCCGATGCTCCGCCCCAGGGCCGCGCCCTCGCCCCAGCACGTGGCCGCCTGCAGGTCGCCCTGGGCGAAGGCCATCGCGCCGAGCACGGCGGTGACACGGGTCCGGGTCGGCCCGGTGAGGTCGTGCGCCAGGGTCGCCTGGGTCAGCCGGCGTCCCTCGTGCAGGTGGCCGCGCAGCCACCAGTACAGCCACATCGCCCAGCAGGCCCGACCGGCCAGCTCACCGCGCTCGGAAGCGAGTGCCCACTCGATCGCGCTCGTCAGGTTGGCGTGCTCGCGCTCGGTCACTGCGAGCGACGCGCGCGTGGCGTGACCGCGGAACCCGGCCGCGGTCCGCTCGATCAGGTCGAGGAAGTAGTGCAGGTGGGCGTCACGGGCATCGGTGGCCTCCACGCCCTCGAGCCGGCTGTCCGCGAACTGCGCGATCGGCTCGAGCATCCGGAAGCGCACCGCCTCGGGGTGGTCGAGGTCGCGCAGCACCAGCGAGTGGGACGTCAGCGACTCCAGCGCCGCCAGCGAGTCCGCGTCGTCCCGCGGGCGGAGCGCCTCGACCGCCTCGAGCGTGAAGCCGTCGGCGAAGACGGCGAGCTGACGGAACAGGCGCTGCTCGTCAGGGTTGAGGAGCTGGTAGCTCCAGTCGATCGCCGACCGCATGGTGCGTTGCCGCGCGGGGAGGTCGCGCGCTCCTGCCGTGGCCATCACGCGGTCGAGGCGCTCCAGCATGGCCGCGGGCGGCAGGAGCGGTGTCCGGGCGGCTGCGAGCTCGAGTGCCAGTGGGATGCCGGCCAGCCGCCGGCAGATGCTCGACACCGCGCCCACGTTTCCCTCGTCGAGCTCGAAGCCGGCCCGGGCGGAGCGGGCCCGTGCGACGAACAGCTCGATCGCGGTGGACGCGGCAGCGGCGTCCGGGTGGCCGACGCCCGGCCCGGGGAGGGACAGGGGTGCGAGCTGGTACTGCAGCTCGCCGCGGACCCGCAACGTGGTGCGGCTGGTGACCAGGATGCTGAGGAGCGGGCAGGTGGCCACCAGCCGCGCGAGCACGGGCGCGGCGTCGAGGACGTGCTCGAAGTTGTCCACCACGAGCAGGGTGCGGGCGCCCCGGACGTGCTGGGCGACCACGTCGAACGCGTCCTGCCCCTCGACCCCGCTGAGCCCGAGGCCGCGACCGATCGTCGGCAGCACCACGTGCTCGTCAGTCACCGCGATGAGGGAGGTGATGCAGACGCCACCGGGGAACGCGTCGCGCGACGCCTCGGCCACGGCGTACGCGAGTCGGGTCTTCCCGACCCCTCCCACCCCGGTGACGGTGACGAGTCGCTGGGGGGAGGCGGTGAGCAGGTCGACCAGGTAGTCGACGTCGCGACCACGGCCCACCAGGTCGTCGGCAGGGACGACGACGTCGGAGTGCCAGCTGAGGCCCACCACGGGCCGAGACGCCGGCACGTCCTCGGTCGGCGACGCCTCCTGCGCGGCGGGAAGCAGGTCGTCGTCGTGGGCGAGGATGCGCTGGTGGAGCTCCTGCAGCTGCGGCCCCGGGTCGATCCCCAGCTCCTCGGCCAGCAGGTGCCGCAGGTCCGCGTACACCTCGAACGCCTCCGCCTGCCTGCCGGCGCGGTAGAGCGCGAGCATCTGGTGGCGCCGGAACGCCTCTCGGAGCGGGTGCTCCGACACCAGGGACGTGAGGTGGTCGAGGGCCTCCCGGACCCGGCCCTGCGCGAGCTCGACCTCGACCAGGAGCTCGAAGGCGCTCACCCGGATGCCCTCGAGACGGGCGGCCTCGACCTCGGCGAACGGGAGCCGTACGTCGGCGTAGGCCGTGTCGCGCCACGCTGCCAGCGCCGCGTCGAGCTCTCGCCTCGTGGCGGCCAGGTCACCCCGTGCGTGGTGCTCACGCGCCCGGGCGAACCCCTCGACGAAGACGACCGCATCGACGGTGCCGTCCGCGGCCTCCAGCCGGTATCCCGGCGACACGGTGCTGATCGAGACGCCGGGCAGTCCGGCCAGGCGCGAGCGCAGTCGGGACATGACCGCGTGGAGGTTCGAGGCGCTGGCACCTCGCCCGGCACCGCCCCACACCCGCTCCAGCAGGGCGTCGACGGACACCACCCTGCCGACATCGACGACGAGCGCGGCGAGCACCTCACGGTGGCGGGCCGAGCCGACCGTGATCGGCTCGTCTCCATGACGCACCTGCAGCGGACCGAGCACCTCGATCACGCCCTGCCCCCCTTGCACCCGTCCGAGCCTGACGAATAGTAGACCGCCCCAGGCGATCGACCCGGGGGATTTCCGCTGCGCGCTCGGGTGGCGGCGGTCAAGGCGAGGGACGACAGCACGCCGCCGCGCAACGGGGTGGGGCCCGTTGCGCGGCGGTGTGGGGTGAGCCCACGGCCCACGCGAGGGGGTCGCGTGCAGGCTGCGGACTCCGGCAGGTCAGCGCAGGGTGATGGTGCGCTGACGTGAGGCGGAGGCCGCCACGTCGGGCGAGCCGAGGTAGGCGGCGACCAGCTTGTGCTTGCCGCGGCGGAGCTTCGGCAGCCTGACGGTGACCTTGCCGCGCCGGGACGGGCTCAGCGTCGCCTGGGCGACGACCTTGCCCTTGTCACGCACCACCACCGTGCCGGTGGCCGCAACGGCCGCCTTCACGGTCACGGCCACCTTGCCCCGACGGCCCGGCACCACCTTCCAGGTGGCCGACGTCGTCGAGGCCACCTTGCCTGCGCCCGGGCCCGGGTCGGGGGCCGGCGTGGTCGGCGTGGTCGGGGTCGGCGTGGTCGGGGTCGGCGTCGTCGGGATCGGCGTGGTCGGGGTCGGCGTGGTCTGGGCGTTGCTCGCGAACAGGCCCACGTAGGGAGTCACGTAGTACTTGTCTCCCCCGTGCCCGCCCACCGTGTAGGCGATCTGCATGTGGTCCCCGGCCTGGCTGATCGGGCACGGCGCGTCGCCGTCGAGCCGGGACTGGCAGTTCGGCTGCTGGGTGGCCGGACCCTTGAGCTCGCGCGTGGCGCGGACCGGGAACCGGAACTCCACGATGTCGCCCTGGCGCAGCGTGAACGCCTCGGTGCCTGCCGGTGCCATGAGGTAGCCGCCGTTCGCGCCGTGGTCGAAGTCGAGACCGCCGGAGGCGAAGGAGGGCTGCTCCCCGGTGTGGTAGACGTCCCACTGCACGTCCTCGTCGACGTACTCGACACCGGTCGGTGCGAGCAGCTCCGGCAGGATCGCGACCTTGCCGCTGCACGGCAGGCCGACCAGGCCGGCGTAGCCGCGGATGTAGAACTTCTCACCGACCTTCGGCACCTGCCCGGACGGGGAGGACCAGCCGATGTTGGCGCTCACGCCGACGGACGTCGTGCTGGTGATGCAGTCGATGATCGTGTCCTGGTCTTGGAACCCGTCGTTCCAGGCGGCGGCGGTGGCGCCGGCCGGACCGGGGGCGATCAGTCCCGCGGCGACGGCTGTCGTCGCGATGGACATGGCGAGCTTCTTCATGGTCGTGCCTTTCGTGGGTCGAGCTGGTGTGTGGGTGTGCGAGTGCGGTGGTGCGAGTGCGGTGGTGCGTGGGGTGGTGGTCACGGCGGGGCCCGGGGCTCGTGGGCGCTCAGCGGTCACGGAGGACGACGCGGGTGCCGCCGGCGAACCGGTCGTGCCAGCCGCGTCGCTCGGGGTCGCCGGCGATGCCGACGAGGATGGCGATCGCGGCGACCAGGGTCGCGAGGCTGCCCGCCAGTCCACCGACGACCGGCACCGCCGACACGACGCCGAGACCGGTCCAGGCGTTGCGTCGCAGCGCGGCGCCGATCGCGGGGGGCGCGCCGGTGGTGTCGACGACCCGTACGCCGAGCAGGCGCTTGCCGATCGTCTGTCCGTCGCGTGCCTCCAGGACGGCGAAGTAGCCGATCGTCACCGCGGCCGAGACCACCGCGGAGAAGGCTCCCGCCAGCAGGCCGGCCGGACCGCCCAGCACCGATGCCCCCAGACCGAGCGGGGCGAGCAGGACGGTGGTGCCGACAGCGAGGCCGACGTGGTCGACGAGTCGGGCAGCGAGGCGCTGCCAGACCTCCGCGGTCCGCGGGTCGGGCGTGGTCGGACGGGACGACGCGAGGTCGGATCCGCTGGTCGTGGACATGGTGTTCGCTTTCTCGAGGTCGGTGACGACCTCGAGACAACCGGTGCGGGCTTGCGCGCTCCTTGCGTCGTCCTTGTACGCCGCTGGCGGCTCGGATGCCGCGACGCAAGCGAGCCGCAAGGTGGTGCACGCACCATGGAGCCATGACAGCGCCCAGCGGACTGCCCGACGGTCTCACCACCCGCCCACTCACCCTCGCCGACGCCGAGTCGGTGCACGCCGTGATCGCAGCCGAGGAGGAGGTGGACCTCGGCGAGGCGGAGATGACCCTGGCGGACGTGGTCGCCGACTGGCAGCGGCCCAGCTACGACGTCAGCGCACGGACGATCGGGGTCTTCGACGGCGACCGTCTGGTCGCGTACGCCGACCACAGCGACGTGGACGTGGCCTACGCCGCGGTGCTCCCGTCGTACCAGGGTCGCGGCATCGGCACAGCCATCGCGCAGTGGTTGCAGGCGACCGCTCGCGCGGCCGGGTCCATCAGGATCGGCACCCAGGTCCCGCAGGACAGCGCGGCCGACCGGCTCATGCGCGACCTCGGCTACGAGGCTCGCTGGACCGCCTGGGACCTCGAGCTGCCGCCGAGCAGCGAGATCGCGGCCCGGCCGCTGCCGCCCGGCTTCGTGCTGCGCGACGCGGAGGAGGCCGACCGGAGCTCGGCGTGGACCCTCATCGAGGACTGCTTCCTCGAGTGGTCCGACCGCGACCGGATGAGCCTGGACGACTTCGGCGCACGGGTGTGGGGCCGACCCGGCTTCGAGCCCTGGAACCTGCGGCTCCTCGTCTCGCCCGACGGCGAGGTCGTCGGGGCCACCCACGTGTTCCTGGCCGGTGGCAGCGCCTACGTGGCTCGCATCGCGGTGCGACCCGACCACCGCGGCCGTGGGCTCGCGCCATCGATGCTGGTGGACGCCTTCGCCCGTGCGCGCGAGCACGGGGCCGACCGGTGCTACCTGTCGACCGACACCCGCGCCGGAGCGCGTGGTCTCTACGAGAAGGTCGGCATGGTGGTCGCATCGACCTGGGTCAACCGGGCCATCGCCCTCTGACGGCGGTGCGGCTCCCGGCTGGGACCCCGGACGCGCAGAACCGCCCGTCACCTTGCGGTGACGGGCGGTTCACGTGGTGGAGCTGAGGGGATTCGAACCCCTGACCTTCTCATTGCGAACGAGACGCGCTACCAACTGCGCCACAGCCCCATGCGCCCGGAGGCGCGACGCCAAGATACACGAGCGGTTCGGCGCCCACCCAATCGCCCTGGTGGACTTCCACGCGTGCGGGTCGAAGTCCATCCCGACCCCGGCGTACGACCCCGCGCGCGGCCTGAACCTCCACGCGTACGCGTGGAAATGCATCAGCACCTGAGCGTACGAGACCGTTTCGGGGCCTGAACTTCCACGCGTGCGGGTGGAAGTTCATCTCCAGGCGCGCGTGGAGCAACCCGGCGGACGTCAGGCGCCGCTGGCGCGGCGGGTCTCGCCGGCCTCGCGGGCGGCCTTCGCGTCCTTCGCGGACTGCTCGGCCGAGCGGGCGAGGGCGGAGTCGCCGTCGTGGTGGCCGCTCGACCAGACGCCGGTGGAGTCGAGGTCGATCGTGGAGACCGTACGCCGCTGGGCGGCCGGCTTGCTGACGTAGGTCGGCAGCGTGGTGGGCACCATGTCCCAGCCGTCGACGACCGGGACCTCGCCGGTGAGCACCGCCGGGGTGTCGGCGGCGGGCGGGGCCTGCGCGGGTGCGGACGGCTCGGACGCGGACGGCGCGGCGGGGACGCGGGGCTGCGGCGGGGTCACGGTGATCTCGCCGGTCAGCTCGGACTCGTCGGGCTCCTCCTCGACGACCGGCGGCAGGCCGATCTCGATGGCGGAGCGGGACGCACGCTGGCGACGCTCGGCGCGCACCGACACGCGGCAGGCCACCAGCCATGCGACGAGGACGGCGACCGGTGCCGCGACCCACGGCCAGGCGACGACGCGGGCGACGGCGAGGCCGACGACGACGGCGTTGGCCAGCAGGACCAGGGCGAGGACGTTGCGGCGGCGCTTCGCGGCCCGGCGGGCGGAGGCACGCTCGGCGGCCGGCGACAGCGGACGTGACACCGGGCTCGACACGGTGACCTCGCGGGTCACCTCCGTCGTGACCGACGCGGCCACGACCTCCGGCTCGGTGTGCGCCTTGGTCTCGACCGGCGGGCGGAGCGCGGCCCGGATCGGCGAGACGACCAGGCGGGCGTTGCGGCGGTCGACGGGCTCGCGCCGGGCGAGGACGCGCATCGTGTGGGAGAACTTCTCCACGGATCGGCTGCGGACGACCTCGTCGTGGTGCTTGAGGGCCTTGGGGATCAGGTAGACGGCCCACGCCACGGCAAGGGCGACGAAGATGAGAGCGCTCAGGTCCACGCTCGAAGCGTAGGAGCGGGGAGCGCGGGCGAGGCGGATGTCAAGAGGTGTGTCGCAGAACTACTGGTGTGACTGGTGTGTCTGGAGCCGGACGAGGACCCCTTCGGGTGCCTCCTCGGCCGTGACGGCGAAGATCCGGTGGTCGCGCCACGCACCGTCGATGTGCAGGAAGCGCGGCGCGTAGCCCACCTGCTCGAGGCCCAGCTTCTCCA
The DNA here is from genome assembly GCF_947488025.1 of uncultured Nocardioides sp. Lineage (GTDB taxonomy): Bacteria > Actinomycetota > Actinomycetes > Propionibacteriales > Nocardioidaceae > Nocardioides. Next base: position 438,840 of record NZ_CANKYS010000003.1, read on the forward strand.
CGACGCGCAGCGAGTTGGTGTTCTCGGGACGTACGCAGATCTCGACCCGGTGCAGTCCGACGGGTCCGAGGCAGTGGTCGATCACCATCCCCACGGCCCGGGGCGCGACCCCGCGTCCGGCCACCTCGGCGGCGACCCAGTAGCCGATCGAGCCCCACTGCGCCGAGCCGCGGGCCACGTTGCTGACGGTGACCTGCCCGGCGAAGCGGCCCCCGACCTCGATGACGAAGGGCAGGCACTGGCCCAGCCTGGCCTGGTGGATCAGGGAGCGCGTGACGACCTTGTACGACGACGGGCGCGGCGCGGCGCCCGGCGGCACGGTGGCGTCCCACGGCCGCAGCCAGTCGTGGTTGCGGGCGCGCACGGCCTGCCACTCGTCGGCGTCCGAGCGGCGCAGTGCGCGGACGACGACGCCCTGCGACTCCAGGCGGGCGGGCCAGCCGGGGGCGCTCCCGGACAGGCCGCTCAGTGGTCGCTCCCGACGACCTGCTCCACGGCGTGGCGCACGACGGGCTCGAGGACGCCCAGGCCGTCCTTCACCCCGCCGCGCGAGCCGGGGAGGTTGACCACGAGGCAGTCGCCGGCGACCCCGGCGAGGCCCCGCGAGAGCATCGCGGTCGGCACGCCCTTGGCGACCCCGGCGGCGCGGATCGCCTCGGCGATGCCGGGCACCTCGCGGTCGAGCAGCGGCGCGGTGGCCTCGGGCGTCCGGTCGGTCGGGGTCAGGCCGGTGCCGCCGGTGGTGAGCACCAGCCGGGCTCCGGCCGAGACGGCCGCGGCGATGGCGTCGCGCACCGGGTCGCCGTCGGGCACGACGACCGGGTCGCCGCAGTCGAAGCCCTGGTCGCGCAGCCAGGCCGCGATCAGCGGTCCGGTCTCGTCGGCGTAGGTCCCGGCCGCGGCGCGGTTGGACGCGACGACCACTGCCGCAGGGAGGCTCATCGCTGCCACAGCGTCACCGAGTCCATGGGCCGGATCGGCCGCCGCTCTTGGCCTCGACCCGGATGTCGGTGATGGTCGCGGCCTTGTCGACCGCCTTCACCATGTCGACGACGGTGAGCGCGGCGACCGAGACGGCGGTGAGGGCCTCCATCTCGACGCCGGTGCGGTCGGTCGTGCGGACCGTCGCGGTGATGTCGACGGACGCGTCGGTGACCTCGAGGTCGACGGTGACGCCGGAGATCGACAGCGGGTGGCACAGCGGCACGAGCGCGGGGGTCTGCTTGGCGCCCATGATCCCGGCGATGCGGGCCACCGCCAGCGCGTCACCCTTCGGCACGCCCTCGCCACGCAGCAGCTCGACCACGGCCGGGCTGACGAGCACGCGGCCGGAGGCGGACGCCGTACGCGCGGTGACTGGCTTGTCGCCGACGTCGACCATGCGGGCAGCACCGGTCTCGTCGACATGGGTGAGCCGGTCGCCCCCCTCGTGCTGGGTGGCCATCAGAACTCCTCGTCGAGCTTGCGGATCGCCACCATCTCGCCGGCGGGGATCGCGGTCGTGTCCGCGGGCACCTCGATCAGGCAGTTGGACGTCGCGAGGTCGCCGAGGAGGTGCGAGCCGTGGCCGCCGACCGGCGAGACGAACGTGCCGCCGCGGTCGGTCTCGTAGTGGCCGCGCACGAGCTGGACCTTGCCCTCCGGCGACGACAGGCCGTGGGTGAGCCGGGCGCGGCCGGCGGGCCGGACGTAGGGCAGCTTGCCCATCATCCGGCGGATCGCCGGCGCCACGAACATCTCGAACGAGACGTAGGAGGAGACCGGGTTGCCGGGAAGGGTGAAGACCGGGGTGTCGTCCTCGCCGACCGTGCCGAAGCCCTGCGGCTTGCCGGGCTGCATGCCGACGCCGCCGAACCACATCGAGCCGTGGTGCGACAGCGACTCCTTGACCACGTCGAAGTCGCCCTCGCTCACGCCGCCGCTGGTGACGACGAGGTCGGCGCGGACGAGCTGGTCGCTCAGCGCCTCGGTGAAGGCGTGCGCCTCGTCGGGCACGATCCCGACGCGGTAGGCGATGGCGCCGGCGGCGCGGGCGGCGGCGGCGAGGAGGTAGGAGTTGCCGTCGTAGATCGAGTCGCGACCCAGCGGCGTGCCGGGGTCGCGCAGCTCGGAGCCGGTGGAGATCACCACGACGCGCGGCCGCGGCCGGGTGCGTACGGTCGCGCGACCCACCGCGGCGAGCAGGCCGAGGTGGCGTGGCCCGAGGACCGTGCCCTCCTCGAGCAGCATGTCGCCCTCGGTGATGTCGTCACCGGTGGGCCGGATGTGCTGGCCGGCCGTGGCGGCGCGGCTGATCCGGACGCTGGCGACGCCGCGGTCGGTCCACTCGTAGGGCACCACCGTCGTCGCTCCCGCGGGCACCGGCGCCCCGGTCATGATCTTGACGGCGCTCCCCGGCGAGATCGCCAGGATCGACGACTGCCCGGCACCGATCTCACCGACGACGGGGAGCGTGACGGGGTCGTCCTCGGTCGCCCCGGCGACGTCCTCGGCGACCACGGCGTAGCCGTCCATCGCGGAGTTGTCGAAGCTCGGCAGCGAGATCGGCGCGACGACGTCCTCGGCCAGGGCCAGCCCGAGCGCCTCCATCAGGGGCTGCGGGAAGGCCGGCAGCGGGGAGACGGTGGCGAGGATGCGCTCGACGTAGTCGGCAACGGGCAGCAGGTCAGCCATCGGTGCCCTGGGCCGGGTCCTCGCTCAGCACGGTGCCGCCCTCGACGCGCTGGGCCGACGACGCCTCGAGCGCGACGGGGCCGACCACCCGGACGCCGGGTCCGAAGGTCCAGTCGCCGGCGACGGTGAACGACTCGGCCTCGCGCAGCGACGGCGCGCCCTCGGGGAAGCGCTTGTCGAAGTCGCCGACCAGCTTGTAGAAGTCGCCGTCGAGCGACACGAACGGCACCTCGTCACCGGCCTGGTCGAGCACGAAGTCGCGGCCCAGGTCGTAGACGTCGGAGCGCAGGACGAGCAGGTCGTCGGTCGTCTTCACCGGGACGAACCGGTCGCGGCCGACCTCGATCGTCAGCGCGCCCTCGAAGACCTCGATCGCGGCGCCCATCGCCGTCTCGATCTGGATGACCTCCGGGGTGGACCTGTCGGCGGGGTCGAGGTGCTTGACGTTCTTGATCAGCGGCAGGCCGAGGATGCCCCCGCGGGCGTCGAGCGCGTCGACCATCGCCTGCAGGTCGAACCACAGGTTGTTGGTCGAGGCGTACTTGTGGCGGGTGAGGTCGGCCAGCGCCTCCTTGTCGGCGTCGAGCGTCTGCGCCGACTCGCGCAGCACGATGCGGCCGTCGGCCTTGCGGCGGGCGAAGTGCCCGCCCTTGCGGTCCGACGGCGTACGACGCACGGCCTCGATCGCGAACGGCGCGCCGCTCTGCGCGAACCAGCCGGCCACGCGCGCGTCCGGCACCGCGCCGAGGTTGTCGGAGTTGGAGACGAAGACGTAGCGGTAGCCGGCGTCGAGCAGCTGGGCGAGCAGCCCGGTGCCGCGCAGCGCGGTGTATATGTCGCCGTGGCCGGGCGGGCACCACTCGAGGTCGGGGTTCTTCGGGTACGCCGCGGGCATGAGGTCGGCGGCGAGGAGCTTGGGCTCCTTGTTCTGCAGGAACTCCAGCGGCAGCCCCTCGACCGGGAGCTGGTCGTAGCGCGCGAGCGCGGCCATCGTGTCGGACGAGGTGCGGAAGGAGTTCATGAACAGCAGCGGCAGCGTGGCGTCGTACTCCTTGCGGAGGTGCAGCACCTGCCGGGCGATGATGTCGAGGAAGCTCAGGCCGCGACGCACGCACAGCAGCGACTTCGCGCGCTCCATGCCCATCGACGTGCCGAGGCCGCCGTTGAGCTTGATGACCGCTGTCTTGCGGATCGCCTCGGCGGCGGCCTCCTCGGGGACCTCGACGTCGGCCAGCGACTCCATGTCGAGGGGCTCGATGGAGTCCTCGGCGATCATGCCGGTCTCCCCGTGCTCGAGGAGCCGGTAGTAGTGCGCGAACGTGTCGATCGCGACCTCGTCGACGCCTGCCTGGCGCATCTTCTCGCGCGCGAGAACGAGACCCTGCGGATTGCCCTTGCCTGCCATGGTTCGATCGTAGGCTGCCTGTGTGGGAGCAGGACACTCGGCGGCCAAGACCGCGCTGCGCGACCAGGTGCTGGCCGCGCGCAAACGCCGCCCGCTGGAGGCGGCAGCCGCCTTCTCGGCCGACGTGGTCGACGCCGCGCTGGCGTGGCAACCGGTGCGCAGCGCGGCCACCGTGGCGGCCTACGTCTCGGTCGGGAGCGAGCCCGGCACGGGCCTGCTCCTCGACGCGCTCGCGCACGCCGGGAAGCGGGTGCTGCTGCCGGTGGTGCTGCCGGGGCTCGACCTCGACTGGGCCGCGTACACCGGTCGTGACGGCCTCGCCCCGGCGGTGCGCGGCCTCCTCGAGCCGACCGCCCCGCGCCTCGGACGCGAGGCGATCGCCCGGGCCGACGTCGTGCTCGTGCCGGGCACCGGCGTCTCGCTCGACGGCACGCGGCTCGGCCAGGGTGGTGGCTGCTACGACCGTGCCCTGCCCCGCGTCCTCGCCGGCACCCCCGTCGCCGTGGTGCTGTACGACGACGAGGTCGGGCTCGACGTGCCGGCCGACCCCCACGACGTGCCGGTCGGCTTCGCCCTCACGAGCAGCGGGGTGACGGCGTTGGCGGCTACTCCGCGGGCGTGAGGACCAGCCGGTCCCCGGCTGCCGCCTCGACGGCGTCGCGGGAGAAGGCCCAGGGCAGGGTCTCACCGTCGACGTAGAGCTCGGTCTGGTCGGAGTAGTGCGACGAGGTCGGGTGCCCGGAGACGCCGGTGAGGTTGATCCACCGGGAGTCGTCCCAGTCGGCGAGCGAGGCCACCATCCGCATCGACGGCGCGGCCGTGACCTCGAAGCCCTCGACCGCGTCCCACGACGTGGCGTCGACGACGGACGAGCCGCCGCCCACCTCCCAGCCGTTGCGGTTGAAGAAGCGCTCGACCGGCGCCACGCCCGAGTCACCGAGCGTGGCGTTGCGCAGGTCCATCCGGTGCAGCCGGCCCCACTCCCACAGGCGCGGGTCGCGGGACTGGCGGCGCGTCATCTCGTCGCGCGCGTCGATGAGCGCGGCCCGCAGGATGTCGTCGCGGGTCTCCACCACGTCGTCGGTGCGCACGTCGTCCCACCACGGCCCGGCGGGCTCGGAGAGCATCTGCCCGACCACGCGGAACCACCGGTCACCGCCGTCGGGCCAGGTGCGCTGGCGCAGGTCGTCGTGGAAGGTCTTCTCCAGGATCATGCGCCACACGACGTTGAAGTAGGCCGCGGCGGGGCTGTCGGCGGGCGAGGAGAAGTCCCACTGCCGGAGCAGGTCGAGCGCGTTGCGGTAGTAGGGCGACGGCAGCGCCTCGACGTCGAGGAGGTAGGGCACGAGGGTCTCGGCCATCGGGTTCGCCGAGTCGAGCTGGAGCGCGGCCATCTCCGGGACCGACAGCTCCCCCTCGGCCTCGAGCAGCTCGCGGATGCGCGTCGAGCGGTAGCCGTAGTCCCAGTCCTGGGTGAGCAGGTAGGGGTAGCGCTCGTCGATGACGGCCTGGTTGGCCGTCGCGATGAAGCCCTCCTCCGGGTCGAGCACGCTGGGCAGCCCGTCGAAGGGGATGTAGTCGCCGGTCCAGTCGTTGGCGCTGATCCACCCCTCCACCGGCATGGTGCCGTCGTTGCCGCCGCGCCGGATCGGGATCCGCCCGGGCGACTGGTAGCCGATGTGGCCCTCGCGGTCGGCGTAGACGAGGTTCTGCGCCGGCACGCTGAAGTCGGCGGCGGCGGCGCGGAAGGAGTCCCAGTCCGAGGCCCGGTTGAGGGCGAGGATCGCGTCGGCGGTGGGTGCCGGCTCGAGGGCGGTCCACGCCAGCGCGACGGCGTACCCGCTCCCCCGCTCGCCGGGCTCGTCGGTCGGTGCGTTGGCGCCGACGGTCGCGAACTCCGACGAGACGTCGCTGATCAGCGGTCCGTGCACGGTCTCGCGCACGCGCAGCTCGACGTCTTCCTCACCACGCACCTTGATGGTCTCGGTGCGCACCTCCATCGCCTCGGTGGCGCCGTCGCGGACGTAGCGGTCGTCGCCCTCGGTCTGCTCGAGGAAGAGGTCGGTCACGTCAGGGCCGAGGTTGGTCATGCCCCAGGCGATGTCGGCGTTGTGGCCGATGATGACGCCGGGGACGCCGGAGAACGTGAAGCCCGAGGTGTCGAGCGTGCAGTCGGGCGTCTGCTCGCGGCAGTGCAGGCCCATCTGCATCCAGATCCCCGGCTGGCTGGTGCCGAGGTGCGGGTCGTTGGCCAGGATCGGCGCGCCGGTCGCGCTGTGCTCGCCGTCGACGACCCACGAGTTGCTGCCGATGCCGCGGCCCTTGCCGAGGAGCGCGGGCATCGCGTCGAGCCGGTCGCGCACCCGCTCGAGCGCCGCGACCGCCCCGGGTGCGTACGCCGGCCGGCGCGGGTTGCGGGTCGCGTTGCCTGTCGCGTTCTGCTCGAAGACGCCGTCGACGACCCCGCCGCCGCTCACGATCGTCGGGTGCTCGTCGAAGGGGTACTCCGGCCACAGCGACGCGACCTCGTCCTCGGTGTGGTCGAGCGAGAGCAGCACCCGGTCGACCTCCGCCTCCATGTTGCCGCGCAGGTCCCACGCCATCGCCTTGAGCCAGGCGAGCGAGTCGACGGGCCCCCACTCCTCCGGTGTGTAGTCGAGCCCGGTGAGCCCGAGGATGCTGTACTCCGCCGCCAGCTGCGAGGGGCTGCGGTCGGCGATGTAGGCGTTGACGCCGGCGGCGTAGGACGTCAGGGCGTCGCGGGTCGCGGGCTCCAGCAGCGCCAGCTCGCGCTCGGCGACCCGTCGCCAGCCCATCGTCCGGATGAAGCGGTCGGTCTCGAGGGTGTCGGGGCCGAAGAGCTCCGAGAGCCGGCCCGCCGTCACGTGGCGACGGAAGTCCATCTCGAAGAAGCGCTCCTGCGCGTGCACGAACCCCTGCGCGTACATCAGGTCGGCGTCGGTGTCGGCGTAGACCTGCGCGATGCCGTAGTCGTCGCGCACCACCTCCACCGACGCGGACAGGCCCGGCACCTCGATCTCGCCGTCGGTCTGCGGCAGCGGACGGCGTACGACGACCACGACCGCCACGGCCAGCACGAGGAGCAGCAGCACCAGGCCGAGGGCGATCCAGGCCGTCCAGCGCACCGCCCGGGGCGCACGCCGGAAGGCCTGCCAGGCAGAGCCGCGGGCGGGCTCGGCCTCCTGGTCGGTCGCGGCGGAATCGGTGGCGGAGTTGGTGGTGTCGGCAGGCTCGGTCATCGCTCGACCATTGTGCCGTACCATTGGCAGTCGAAGGGCTCGAGTGCCAGCGCGTCGCGCCGGCCCGGCCGATCCCGTCAGTCGCTCTCCAGTCGCTTTCCGAGGACCCACATGCCGACCTACCAGTACGCCTGCACCGAGTGCGGCCACTCCTTCGAGCAGTTCCAGAGCTTCAGCGAGGACGCGCTGACCGTCTGCCCGGAGTGCGACGGCCGGCTGCGCAAGCTCTACAACGCCGTCGGCGTGGTGTTCAAGGGCTCCGGGTTCTACCGCACCGACAGCCGTTCGGACGCGTCCTCCTCGGCCCCCGCCTCGACGTCCGCGTCCACCTCGAAGTCGTCCTCGTCCTCCTCGTCCTCGTCCTCCTCCGACGGCGGCTCGTCGTCGTCGTCGTCGACCGCAGCGTCCAGCAGCTCGTCCTCCTCGACGTCCTCCTCGTCGTCGTCCTCCGACTGACCTCCTCCGGCTGACCTCCTCCGGCTGACCTCCCCTGTGGAGAGGCCGAGCGGGGGAACGCCCGTCCGGCCTAGCGTCGGTGCATGTTCCCGGGACTCCCGCCGGCGCGGCGTCGGCTGCGCGCTCTCCGCCACCAGCTGCGGCGCCGTCGTCGGCTGATCGCCGCCGCCCTCACCGCCGTCGCCGCCCTCGCCGCGCTGCGCACGCTCGCGCCGCCACCGGCCGAGACCGTCGAGGTGCTGGTCGCGGCGCGCGACCTGCCCTCGGGCTCGCTCCTCGAGGAGGACGACCTGGTCGCCCGCGAGTGGCCGGTCGACCTCGCCCCGAGCGACGCCCTGCCCGACGCCGCGGTCGGCGCGGCGGGTCGCGTGCTGGCGGCACCGATCGGCCGCGGCGAGGTGCTGACCGACGTACGCCTCGTCGGTCCGGGGCTGGCGCTGGCCCACCCCGGCGAGACGGTCGTGCCGGTCCGGCTGCCCGACGCGGGCATGGCCGCGCTGCTGCACGCGGGCGACGAGGTCGACCTGCTGGCGACCGACCCGGGCACCGGCGAGGCCGTCCTGGTGGCGCGCGACGTCACCGTCCTCGCGACCCCGACGGGCGTCCCCGAGGGGCCGGCCGGCGGATCGGGCGGAGCACTCGTCGTGGTCGGGGCGAGCGCCGACGAGGCGGTCACGATCGCAGGCGCCGCGCTGACGAAGTTCCTGACCGTGTCGTGGAACCGCTAGGGTGAGGCGCAATCACCGTCCGCGGCTCCTCTCGGGGCCCCGTCAGAGGGAGAACCCAGCATGAGCGGCTTCAAGGCCTTCATCCTCAAGGGCAACCTGATCGAGATCGCCACCGGCCTGATCATGGCGCTGGCGTTCGCAGCGGTGGTGAGCACGTTCACCGAGTGGCTCACCGGCCTGCTGCCCGTCTCCGACGACTTCTTCAGCGGCGAGGTCGGCAGCTTCGGCGCCTTCCTCAACGCCCTGATCTCGTTCCTGATCATGGGCACCGTCGTCTACTTCTTCATCGTGCTGCCCTACACGAAGGCGCGCGAGCGCTTCTTCCCCACCGAGGAGGCCGGCGCGGCCCCCGACGTCGCCCTGCTCGAGGAGATCCGCGACCTGCTCCGCGCTCGCGGCGGCGCGGTCTGAGCCACCCCGTCGTACGACCGCCGGCGCCCCCGCTTGCGCCGCCCCCGCTCGGGTAACTGGTCGAAATCATCACTCCCGCCCCCACCAGTGGGGGCGGGAGTGTCATTTTCAAGGCGTTACCCGCGTACGGCGGCGCGGCGTGGCCCTCAGCCGTGGTGGCCCTCAGCCGTGGTGGCGGTCAGCCGTGGTGGGGCGGGACCTGGTCGCGGTACCAGTCGTCGCCCTTGCCCGAGCGGTCCTCGCGTGGGTCGCGGTCGTCGCTCGTCTGCTCGGGCGCGCCGTCCCCGAACACCGCCGCCAGTCGACGGCGGCGCTTCCACTCCGGCTCGCGCTCGGCCGCCGGGGCCGCCGGGACCACCGGGTCGGCGGGACCATTGGGGTCGGTGGCGTCGTCGGGGGCCACGAGCAGGTCAGCCGCAGATGCCGGGGACGGGCTCGGGCTCGGTCGTGGCCGGGGCGTCCGGAGTGGCGGTCTCGCTCGGCGTGGGCGTCTCGGTCGGCGTGGGCGTCTCGGAGGGCGTCTCGGAGGGCGTCTCGGAGGGCGTCTCGGACGGTGACGGCGTCTCCCCGCCAGCGGTCGGCGACGGGGTCTCCGTGGCTCCGGGCGGGCCCTCGGCGCTGACGGCGTCGCCGCCGAGCAGCCGCGGCGGGATCGCCTTGTCCTCGTTGATGAGCTTCCAGATCTGCTCGGCCTCGGGCGTCCAGTAGACCTTGCCCCAGAACTCGGAGTCGCGCGGGTAGTACTCGGTGGGCAGCGTGACGAACTGGACCTTGTCGAGGCCGATGTTCTGCAGCTGCATCGCGACCTTGCCCAGGCGGGTCACCGAGGCGAACTCCTCGTCGGTGGTCAGCGACCTGGTCGCCGCGTCGAGGAACTTCACGACCTTGTCGAGGCGCGTCAGCGTCCCGGCCGACTGCACCTCGCGGACCAGCGCGCCGATGAACTCCTGCTGGCGCCGGATCCGGGAGATGTCGTTCTGCTGGATCTGCTCACCGACGTAGCGCGCGCGGACGTAGTCGAGGGCCTGGTCGCCGGAGAGGACCGACGGGTTGCCCTTGGGGACGAAGATCTGGTGCTCGCGGTCCACGATGTCCTCGGGCACGCACACCGGCACACCGTCGACGGCGTCGACCATGTCGCCGAAGCTGGCGAAGTCGACGACGACGAAGTGGTCGACGTAGATGCCCGTGGTCGTCTCGAGCTGGTCGAGGGTGCAGACCGGGCCGCCCTCGGTGTAGGCGGCGTTCCACATCACGTCGGTCGCGGCGGCCGACTCGCCGTCGTTGCACTCGGGCCGGTCGATGATCGAGTCGCGCGGGATCGAGACGGCGTACGCCCGGCTGCGATCCGCGGAGAGGTGCACGAGGATGGTGGTGTCCGAGCCACCGCCGCCCTCCTCGTCGATGTCGCAGCCCTCGCAGTCGCGCGAGTCGGAGCCCATCACGAGGATGTTGAGCGGCTCGCCGTTGCCGGTGTAGACCTTCTCGGGTCGCTCCTCGTCACCGAGCGCGTCGAGCGAGAGCCCCTCGATGTTGCCGTTGAGGTGGCGGATGAAGTACACCGTGCCGAGCCCGGTGATGAGGGCCAGCACGACCGCGCTGATGAGGATGACGCGTCCCACGGTGTGCTTGCGGGCAGCCTTGCCGCGGCGCTTGGGCGCGCCCGCAGGAGATTCGGGGCGCGACTCGTCCGACACGTGGACACCTTCACAGGGGTGGGAACTGGACCGGGACGGAATCTACTTCACTCCGGCAAGTTTGCCGCCCTCCGCAGCGCCGACCCCGCCGTCCGGCGTCGCTCAGGTACGACAGCGCGCGGCGAGGAGACCGATGAACTCGTCGGCCATCTCGAGCTGGCGCACCAACCGTTCCCGCCGCTCGGCGGCCTCCCCCGACACGGCCGCGAGGCGATCGCGTGCGGCCTGCCCGGCGGCCGGGTCGCACGACGCGTCGTCCAGCACCTCCAGGTCGCCCATCACGGCCTTCATCTCCTCGATGCTGAACCCCAGGGGTTTCATTCGCCGGATGACGAGGATCTTGTCGACGTCGGACTCGGTGTAGAGCCGGAAGCCCCCGTCGGTGCGGCCCGACGGCGTGAGGAGACCGACCTCCTCCCAGTGGCGCAGGCTGCGCAGGGACAGCTCGGTGCGCGCGGCCACCTCGCCGATGTGCATCACGGCCCCCTCGACGGACTGCTCGCCCACGACCGCGCCCTCCTGCTCTTCGATTCAACCCTACCCTCACGTAAGGGTAGGTTTGTTGCTCGTGCCTGCCACCACCGACTCTATGGCCCTGTCCGAGCCCACGCCCGAGCCCACTGTGCGAGCCGCGCTGCGCTCGCCCCGGATGCTGCGCACCGAGGTGCTGGCCGGCCTCGTCGTGGCACTGGCCCTGATCCCCGAGGCCATCTCGTTCTCCATCATCGCCGGGGTCGACCCGCGCATCGGTCTCTTCGCGTCCTTCACGATGGCGGTCTCGATCGCCTTCCTCGGCGGTCGTCCCGCGATGATCTCGGCAGCCACCGGCGCCATCGCGCTGGTGATCGCGCCGGTGATGCGCGACCACGGCTACGACTACCTGATCGCCACGGTGCTGCTCGGCGGGGTCATCCAGGTCGTCCTCGGGCTGCTGGGCGTGGCCCGGCTGATGCGCTTCATCCCGCGCCAGGTGATGGTCGGGTTCGTCAACGCCCTGGCCATCTTGATCTTCCTCGCCCAGGTGCCCCACCTGGTCGACGTGCCGTGGCTGGTCTACCCGATGGTCGCCGTCGGCATCGCGGTCATCGTGGGGTTCCCGCGCCTCAACAAGGTGATCCCGTCCCCGCTGGTCGCGATCGTCACGCTGACCGGCTTCGCCCTGCTGGCCGGCCTGTCCCTGCCCGACGTCGGCGACGAGGGCGAGCTGCCCGACAGCCTGCCGGCCCTCTTCCTCCCCGACGTGCCGTGGACCCTCGACACCCTGCAGGTGATCGCGCCCTACGCCGTGGCGATGGCGCTCGTCGGCCTGCTGGAGTCGCTGCTCACCGCCAAGCTGGTCGACGACATCACCGACACCCACTCCGACAAGACGCGTGAGGCGTGGGGCCAGGGCGCGGCCAACGTGGTCACCGGCTTCTTCGGCGGCATGGGCGGCTGCGCGATGATCGGCCAGACGATGATCAACGTGAAGGCGTCCGGTGCCCGCACCCGGATCTCGACCTTCCTCGCCGGCGTCTTCCTGCTGGTCCTGGTCGTCGGCTTCGGCGACGTCGTCGCGCTCATCCCGATGGCCGCGCTGGTCGCCGTCATGATCATGGTCTCGGTCGGCACCTTCGACTGGCACTCGATCCAGCCGTCGACGCTCCGGCGGATGCCGAAGTCGGAGACCACCGTCATGCTGGCCACGGTCGTCGTCACCGTGCTGACCCACAACCTCGCGATCGGCGTCGGGGTCGGCGTGCTGGTCGCGATGACGCTGTTCGCCCGCCGCGTCGCCCACCTCACCGAGACGCACCGCGAGCTCGTCGCGAACCGCGACGGCACGACCAGCGCGGTCTACCGCGTCACCGGCGAGCTCTTCTTCGCCTCGAGCAACGACCTCTACACCCAGTTCGACTACGCCGGCGACCCCGACCACGTCGTCATCGACCTGTCGCGGTCCCACGTCTGGGACGCCTCCACGGTCGCCTCGCTCGACGCGATCACCACCAAGTACGCCCGCAAGGGCAAGACGGTCGAGATCGTCGGCCTCAACCCCTCGAGCGCCGAACGCCACGAGCGGCTGTCCGGCTCGCTGCCGTCCCACTGACCGATGTGCTGGTGCGCAGCGGCGTACGCCGTCGTGGCAGGATGCTTCCCGCCGCAGCACCACCGGTGACGTGGCACCGCCCCAGTAGCTCAGTGGATAGAGCAGCCGCCTCCTAAGCGAAAGGTCGCAAGTTCGACTCTTGCCTGGGGCACCGTGGCGCTGTGTTGCTTCGCCTGATGGGTCGAGGGACCCCGTCGCCGGTGGTCCCGGCAGGCGCGCGGGGTGCGTACACGTGTGGCGGTTGTGGCCCTCGATCAGCCGCCCTGAGGGCAACATCGCAGACACGTGCGGCGGTTGTGGCCCGCCGCCGTCGAGCTCGAGGTCGAGCGCGAGCGCGCGGGGTGCGGGGTCAGCCGGTCGCCGAGTCCTCGACGTACCGCGGCCGGCAGGCGAACCACCCGGCGACCACACCGGGGACGGCGGTGGCGGCGAGGACGACGAGCGGGGTGGTCCACGACCCGGTGGCCTCGCGCAGCAGGCCCAGCCCGACCGGTCCGACGGCTGCGAGCCCGTAGCCGATGCCCTGGACGAAGCCCGACACCGTCGAGGCGACCTGTGGGCTCCGGGTCCGGTGGTTGATGAGCGTCATGCAGAGCGGGAACGTGCTGACCCCGATGCCCAGGGCGCAGATCCACAGCACGGTGCCGTCGAGCGGCGCGACGGCCAGCCCGAGGTAGCCGGCGACCAGGACGACCGAGCACGCGACGACGACCACGAAGGGGTTCGCCATGCGCGTGGCGACGTGCGGGACCACGAGGGCCGCGAGGACCCCCCACACGGAGTAGAGACCGACCATGGAGCCACCGAACGACGCGCTGGCGCCCGCGTCGGTCAGCACGGCCGGCACCCACGTGATGATGCTGTAGTTGGACAGCGACATCATCGCGAACAGGCCCAGCAGGCCCCAGACGGTCGACGACCGGGCGATCCTCGGCCGGGCGGTCGGCGTCCCGGCCGGCACGGGCGCGTGGCGGTCGGCCGGGAGCCTGACCGCGAGCACGAGCCAGACCGCGGCAGCCACCGCCGCCGGCACGGCCCAGATCCCCACCGACCACCGCCAGGACGCGGCCTCGGCGACGGGCACGGCCAGGAGCGGGGCTACGAACTGACCCGTCTGCATCAGCAGGAGGTACGCCGACGTCCACAGCGCGATGCGACCCGAGAACCACACCTTGACCAGGGGCACGATCACGACGTTGGCCGCGCCGATGCCGGCCAGCGCCAGCACGGTCGACGCCACGAGCGCGGCGGGCGTCGGGGAGAACGCGCGCAGCACGATCGCCAGCGCGGAGAGACCGAGCGCGGCGGTCGCGGTGCGCTCGAGGCCGAACCGCCTCGTCACGACGGGGGCGAAGAAGCCGAAGACGCCGAACGTCGCTGCCGGCACCGTGCCGAGCAGGCCCGCGAGGGCCAGCCCGAAGCCGAGGTCGTCGCCGATGATCTCGAGCAGCGGGGTGATGCCGGTGACGGCCGTGCGCAGGTTGAGGGCGGTCAGCGCGACGGCGAGTGCGGCCCACGGGAGCAGGCGACGATGGTTCACCGGGACACTGGACGGCAGCAGGGTGGTCACGCTTGCTCCACGGGGTCGACGAATGATGGGATCATGGGATGAATGATCGGCAGTCTCGCACAGCAGGTCCGGTGCGTCGAGTGGGGCTGATCGACCAGGCCGCGGCGCGGTTCCAGGAGGAGATCACCTCCGGGCGCTGGCCGGTCGGTGAGCGGATCCCCGTCGAGGCCGAGCTGGCGACGGCGTTCGGGGTGGGGCGCAACACCGTCCGGGAGGCGCTGCAGTCGCTCGTCCACTCCGGGCTGCTCAGCCGCGAGCAGGGGCGCGGCACCTTCGTCATCTCCAGCTCCGAGCTGAGCGGGTCGTTGTCACGCCAGCTGGCCGGCGGCAGCCGCCACCACTACCTCGAGCTGCGCCTCGCCCTCGACAGCACCGCCGCCTCGCTCGCGGCGCTCCGTCGTACGGACGCCGACGTCGAGCAGCTGCGCCGGCTGCGCGACGAGCGGGAGGCGGCCTGGGCGACGGACGACCCCGACCCCGACACCCGGGCGGCCGCGGACCTCGCGCTGCACCGCGCGGTCGTGGCCGCGACGCACAACCCGCTCTACGTGGAGCTCTACTCCAGCATGACCGACGTCTTCGCGCGCCACATGCGCGACGACGAGTCGGGGGACGACGACGCCGCGCACCGGCACCACCACGACCTGGTCGAGGCCATCGCGCAGGGCGACGCAGGGCGGGCCACCGAGGTCGTCGCGGCCATCTTCGAGCCCTTCATGCACTGAGCCCGGCGACGGTCAGGCCGTCAGGGTCTCGAACCTCATCCCGGCCTTCTGCAGGCGGGCCAGCAGCGCGTCGCCCATCGCCTGGGCCGGGGTCACCTGGCCGGCGGTGGCGGGGTTGTCGTCGAGCGCCAGGCACAGGGCTGCCTCGGAGAGCATCTTGGCGGTCTCGGTGTAGCCCGGGTCGCCGCCGGAGACGCGTGTGTGCACGGTCTGCCCGCCGGCCTCGCCGACGAAGTCGACGGTGAACCACGACTTCTCCCGCTTCGCCTCGTCGGGCCCGGACCCCTGCGGCACCTTCGACGTGATCAGCTCGCGCAGCGGCTTCACCTGCGCCGCAAGCGTCAGCGCGCCGACCCCCACCGCCCCGCCGGCGGCGTAGAGCAGGGTCTTGGTGCCGGCCCAGTGGGAGTAGCGGAACTCGGGGCCGTACGACGCCAGCGCGGCGCCGCTGCGCGCCACGATGGTCCCGTCGATGGTCGGCAGCGGGAGCAGCCAGTAGCCGAGCACCGGGTCGCGGTGGGGCTTGCCGCCGACGGCGCGCGACGACCGTCCCTCGGGCCGCTCCTCGGCACGTCGGCGGGCGGCGTACGTCGCGCGCACCTGCCTCGCGCGGCCGAACTGCTCCATCGCGGAGTGGAAGGTGCCGCCGGAGAACGTGCCACCCGCGCGGACGACGCCGCGCAGCGCGATCGGCTCATTGGAGGGCAGCTGCTGCACGGTGTAGTAGGCGCCGAGGTCGTGCGGGATCGAGTCGAAGCCGCACGCGTGCACGAGGCGGGCGCCGGTGCGCACCGCGGTCCGGTGGTGCTCGAGGAACATCCGGTCCACGAACTCGGGCTCGCCGGTGAGGTCGAGGTAGTCGGTGCCGGCCTCGGCGCACGCGGCGACGAGGGGGCCGCCGTGCTCGAGGTAGGGGCCGATGGTGGTGGCGACGACGCGGGCGCGACGCGCGATGTCGGACAGGGCGGCGGCGTCGGTCGCGTCGGCGACCAGCACCTCCACGTCGCTCGCGCCCTGCTCGGCGAGCCGCTGCCGCACGGCCTCGAGCTTGTCGGCGTTGCGACCGGCGATCGCCCAGCGCAGCCCGGCGGGCGCCGCAGTGGCGAGGTAGTCGGCGGTGAGGCCGCCGGTGAACCCGGTGGCGCCGAAGAGGACGAGGTCGAGGTCGCGATCGGGGCGGCTGTCGCTCATCGCGCCATCGTGCCACGCGGAACCGCGTCCGCCGCGGGGCCGTCCCACCGCCATGTCCACCGCCCCGCCCACCCGGATGCGCCTCCGACGCCTCGTCACCGGTGCCACGGTCGTCACCAGCCTGGCCGCAGCCGTCGGCGTCGGGTACGCCCTGGGCCACGACCCCGACGACGGCGGGCGTCCGCCCGCCTCCCCGCCGATCGCGTTGGCCAACGCCGACCTCACCGCCGTCGCGAGCTGCGACGAGCTCCTCGACTCCTACGTCGACCGCGCGCTCGAGGCGGTCGGCCCCTACGGCTGGGGTGGGAGCGGCGCCGTCGCGTTCTCCGTGGGCGGCGCGGACGCCGGCGTCGCCGACTCGCCCACCTCCGAGGCCGCGCGATCGGGGGTCGCGACCTCGCGCAGCACCAGCAACGAGTCGGGCACCAACGTGCAGGAGGTGGGCGTCGACGAGGCCGACGTCGTCAAGGTCGCGGGCAGCCTGCTGCTGCGGCTGCGCGACGGCGAGCTGCTGGCGTACGACGTCGCCGGCGACGAGCCGCGGCTGCTGTCCGCCACCCGCCTCGACGACGCCCGCGGCAGCAGCGGCTGGGTGGGCGACCCCGGTGGCGAGATGGTGCTCGTCGACGGCCGTGCGGTGGTCCTCGGCACTTCGCCGGACGGGCGGTCGACGACCGTCACCACCGTCGACCTCACCGACCCCACCTCCCCCACCGTCGTCGACGCGACCACCGTCACTGGCCGCGCGTCGGCGGTGCGTCTGCACGGCGACGTCGTACGCATCGTGCTGCAGAACGGCCTGCCCGAGCTCGACTTCGTGGCCCCCGACGGGGTCCTCGGCCAGCTCCGGGCGCGGCTGCGCAACCGGGCGCTCGTGCGCGACACCACGCTGGCCGACTGGCTGCCCACGGTCGACGGCACCCCGGTCGTCGACTGCGCGGACGTCGCGGTCCCCCAGGACGACGTCGCCCTGGGCACGACCACCCTGCTGGCCTTCGACCCGGCCGCGCCCACCACGCGCACCTCGACCGCGGTCGCCACCGACTCCGCCATCTCCTACTTCTCGACCGACCGGTTCTACCTCGCCGCGTCCGCGCCGCAGTGGGGCTGGGTCGACTGCATGGGCTGCCGCCCGACCGGCTTCCCGGGCAGCGGTGGCTCCACGCCGCTGTTCGCCTTCGCCCTTGACGGCACGGACGCGACGTACGTCGCCTCGGGGCAGGTGGAGGGCACGATCGCCGACCGCTGGTCGATGGACGCCGTGGGTGGTTCGCTGCGCGTCGCGGTCGGGCCGAGCAGCGAGACGGGCGACTTCAACTCGGTGCTGACCCTGCGCGAGGACGGCTCCGACCTCGTCGAGGACGGACGCGTCGACCAGCTCGGCGTCGGCGAGGAGATCAAGTCGGTGCGCTGGTTCGACGACCTCGCGATCGTGGTCACCTTCCGCCAGACCGATCCGCTCTACGCGATCGACCTCACCGACCCCGCCGACCCGCGGCTGCTCGGCGAGCTGAAGATCCCGGGCTTCTCCGAGTACCTCCACCCGCTCGGCGAGCAGCGGCTCATCGGGATGGGCCAGGACGCCTCCCTGCAGGGGGTCACCCGCGGCGCCCAGGCGGCGCTCTTCGACGTCACCGACCTCACCGACCCGCGCCAGCTCGACGTGGTCCGCTACGACGAGGGCACCCAGGCCGGGGCGGCCATCGACCCGCGCCAGTTCACCTGGCTCCCCGAGCAGCGCACCGTGCTGACGGTCGTGAGCCAGGGCTGGACCGGCACCACCGGCTGGGTCTCGGTCCTCTCGCTCGCCGACGGGTCGATGAGCAACCGGATGGTCGAGGTGGAGCACGGCACCGACGTCGCCGACGTACGTCTCGTGCCGCTCGCGTCGGGCAAGGTCGCCCTGGTGACGGGCGAGGACGTGTCCTTCTTTCCCATCAGCGGTTGAGGTGCGAGCGCAGCGAGCCTCGAAACCAGCCGTCGAGGTGGGTTTCGACGGGCCTGGCGCGACCTCGCAAGCTCAGTCGCAGGCTTGCTCAACCTCCCGCCACACGCCCCCCACGACTTCGTCGAGGCGGGCTAGTGTCGTGACATGTGCCGCAACATCCGCCCGCTCAACAACTTCGAGCCGCCCGCGACGCGCGACGAGGTCACGGCGGCCGCCCTGCAGTACGTCCGCAAGGTGGCCGGCACGACGAAGCCGTCGCAGGCCAACGAGGAGGCGTTCTACGCAGCGGTGAAGGAGATTGCGCACATCACCGAGCACCTCCTCGACGACCTCGTCACCACGGCCCCGCCGAAGAACCGTGAGGTCGAGGCCGCGAAGGCCCGGGCCCGCGCACAGGCGCGCTACGCGTGAGCCTCGCCGCTCCCCTCCCGGCCGCCGACGAGGCCCTCGACCTGCTCGCCACGCGACCGCTGGTCGTGCTGACCGGCGCCGGGCTGTCGACCGACTCCGGGATCCCCGACTACCGCGGCCCCGGCGCGCCGTCCCGGGCGCCGATGACCTACCAGGAGTTCGTCGCCACCCCGGAGGCGCAGCAGCGCTACTGGGCGCGCAGCCACCTCGGCTGGCAGCGGATGGGCCGCGCCGAGCCCAACGACGGGCACCACGCGCTCGCCCGCCTCGACCCGGCGCTGGGCCTGCTGATCACGCAGAACGTCGACGGCCTCCACGAGTCCGCCGGCTCGCGGCGCCTCGTCGCGCTGCACGGCCGGGTCGCCGACGTCGTCTGCCTGACCTGTCGTACGACGTCCTCCCGCGCGGCGCTCGAGACCGAGCTCGACGCCCTCAACCCGGGGTGGCTCGAGCGGCACGGCTGGGTCGAGTCGCGTCCCGACGGCGACGTCGACCTCGACGACACCCGGGACTTCGTGGTGCCGCGCTGCCCGTGCGGCGGACCGCTCAAGCCCGACGTCGTGTTCTTCGGGGAGAACGTGCCGCCCGACCGGGTCGCCCGCTGCTACGCCGCCGTCGAGGCCCTCGGCCACGACGGTGCGCTGCTGGTGGCCGGCTCGTCGCTGACGGTGATGAGCGGGCTGCGGTTCGTGAAGCGGGCGGCCCAGCGCGGGACGCCGGTCGTCATCGTGAACCGCGGGCCGACCCGCGGCGACGCGTTGGCGTCGTACAAGCTCGAGGTGGGGTGCAGCGAGTTCCTGGGCGAGCTCGCCGCCCGGGTCGCCTAGCGGCGGACGAAGATGTGCTCGGCCGCCTCGACCACGAGCTCGGCGGTCTCGCCGCCCGACCCGATGAGGATGCCCTCCTCGGTGCGGGCGATGGTGACGGTCCTGCCGGGCAGGGCGCCGACGCGGCGCAGCAGCCCCATCAGCTCCTCGTCCTTCTGCATCTCCTCGGAGATCCGCTTGACGTGGACCATCTGGTCCTCCGCCATCGCAGCACCGGAGAGGGGCTCGACGTTGTCCATGAACTCCTCGCCGGCGACGTCGCCGAGCTCGTCGAGGCCCGGGATGGGGTTGCCGTAGGGCGACTCCGTGGGGTGGTCGAGCAGCTCGAGCAGCCGGCGCTCGACGGTCTCCGACATCACGTGCTCCCAGCGGCACGCCTCGGCGTGCACGAGCTCCCAGTCGAGCCCGATGACGTCGGTCAGCAGCCGCTCGGCCAGCCGGTGCTTGCGCATGACGCGGGTGGCGAGGCGCTGGCCCTCCTCGGTGAGCTCGAGGTGGCGGTCGCCCTGCACGGTGAGGAGCCCGTCGCGCTCCATCCGGGCCACGGTCTGCGACACCGTCGGCCCGGACTGGTGCAGCCGCTCGGCGATGCGCGCGCGCAGCGGCACGATGCCCTCCTCCACGAGCTCGTAGATCGTGCGGAGGTACATCTCGGTGGTGTCGATCAGGTCACTCACGGTCGTCATTGTGTCCCATCCGGCAACCACGACCCGCATGCGCGGCATGGCACAGTGAGCCGGTGACCGAGCTGATCGTGCCCCGACGCTTCTGCGGACCTCCCGACTCCGGCAACGGCGGCTGGACCGCCGGCGCCCTGGCCGCCCTCGACGACGCCGACGCACCTCACGACCGCGGCAGCAGCTGGCCGGCGATCGAGGTGTCGCTGCGCCGGCCGCCGCCCCTGGAGACGCCGCTCGAGGTGACGACCGAGGCCGGCGTCACCACCGCGTCGTGGGACGGCGCGCCGGTCGCCACCGCGCACCGCGCCGACCGGACGCTCACCGAGGTCGACCCGGTCGATCCGGCGGCCGCCGCGGCCGCCACGTCGTCGTACCCGGGCCACACGTTCCACCCGTTCCCCACCTGCTTCGCCTGCGGCACCGAGCGCGAGGAGGGTGACGGGCTGCGGATCTTCCCCGGCGCGGTCGGCGAGGGCGCTGCCGGTCACCGCGTCGCGGCCCCGTGGACGCCGCACTCGAGCCTCCACGAGGACTGGCACACCTACGTCGACGAGCACCCGCGCGCCTCGGTCGCGGCGACCTGGGCGGCGCTCGACTGCATCGGCGGCTGGGCCGGCGACCTGACGGAGCGACTCATGGTGCTGGGCCGGATGTCGGCACGCATCGACGCGCTGCCGGTCGTCGGGGAGCCGCACGTGGTCGTCGGCGAGGGCCGCGGGCATGACGGCCGCAAGACCTTCACCGCCGCGACGTTGTACGACGCCGACGGCCGCGTGGTGGCCACCGCGGAGCACATCTGGATCGCCGTCGACCCGGCGCAGTTCGGCGGCCGCACCCCCGCCGCGGATTGACCGCCCCGGGCGCCCGTTTGAGAGGATCGGGCCATGGTTGATGTGAACGATCCAAAGACCTTCTGGTGGCGCAACGCCGTCGTGTACCAGGTCTACGTCCGCAGCTTCGCCGACAGCGACGGCGACGGCATCGGCGACCTGCCCGGCATCACCTCGCGCCTGCCGCACCTCGCCGACCTCGGCGTCGACGCCCTGTGGATCACGCCGTTCTACCGCTCGCCGCAGCACGACCACGGCTACGACGTCGCCGACTACCGCGACATCGACCCGCTCTTCGGCTCGCTGTCCGATGCCGACGCCCTGGTCGCGCGCGCCCACGAGCTCGACCTGCGCGTCGTGGTGGACCTCGTGCCCAACCACACCTCCGACCAGCACGAGTGGTTCCAGGCCGCGCTCGCCGCCGGTCCGGGCAGCCCCGAGCGTGCCCGCTACCTCTTCCGCGACAGCCCGGAGGACAAGCCGGCCGGCACCCCGCCCAACAACTGGGAGTCCGTCTTCGGCGGCCCGGCGTGGACCCAGGTCGAGGACGGCCAGTGGTACCTCCACCTCTTCGACTCCACCCAGCCCGACCTCGACTGGCGCAACCCCGAGGTCCCGGCGATGTTCGAGGACGTCCTGCGCTTCTGGCTCGACCGCGGCGTCGACGGGTTCCGCGTCGACGTGGCCCACGGGCTCTTCAAGGAGGCGAGCCTCCGCGACCAGGTCGTCGAGGAGGGCGAGCGCGCCTCCTCCGGGCAGGTCAACACCGACCACTCGATGGTCTCGCTCGACCTCAAGGACGAGCCGATGTGGGACCAGCCCGAGGTCCACGACGTCTACCGCGCGTGGCACCGGGTCCTCGACGAGTCCGGCCCGGACAAGATGGCCGTCGCCGAGGCATGGACCCAGACGGCCGAGGCGATGGCCGCCTTCGTGCGCCCCGACGAGCTCGACCAGGCGTTCAACTTCGCCTGGCTCCTCGCGGACTGGTCCGCCGAGGCCTTCGCGACGGTCATCACCGACACCCTCGCCGCGGTCGAGCCGGTCGGCGCCTCGCCGACGTGGGTGCTCAGCAACCACGACGTCGTACGCCACGTGACCCGCTACGGCGGCGGCGAGCAGGGCCTGGCTCGCGGCCGTGCGGCGACGCTGACGATGCTCGCCCTGCCCGGCTCGAGCTACCTCTACCAGGGCGAGGAGCTCGGCCTCGAGCAGGTCGACGTCGCCCCGGAGCACCGGCAGGACCCGTCCTACCTCCGCACCGGCGAGGTCGGCCGCGACGGCTGCCGCGTGCCGATCCCGTGGGGCGGCACCGAGGCGCCGTACGCCTTCGGTCCGGGCGACGGGCAGCCGTGGATCCCGCAGCCCGAGGAGTGGGCGTCGCTCACCGTCGAGGCGCAGACCGGCGCCGAGGGCTCCACGCTCGAGTTCTACCGCGCGGCGCTGGCCGCCCGCCGCGAGTTCGCGTGGACCGCGGGCGAGGACGTCGAGCTGCTCGACCTCGGCGCCGACGTCCTGGCCTTCCGCCGCGGGCCGATCACGGTCGTGCTCAACTGCGGCCAGGCCGCCGTCGAGCTCCCGGCCGGCGATCTGCTGCTGGCCAGCGGACCGGTCGACGACGGCAAGCTGCCGGGCGACACCGCGGCCTGGCTGCGCTGACGGCACTCCCACCCCGGGTCTCACCCCGGTCCCCCGGGGTATCTAGGGACGATTTGGTGGGCCACCCCCCGGTTTCGCCTACCAGTTCGTCCCTAGATACCCCTCGGCGGGCGTCGTCAGACAGACGGCGGGCGGTCAGTCGTCGCTGAGGGCCCGGTTGTACGCCGCCAGCTGGGCGCTGAACCCGGCGAGGTCCTCGTCGCTCCAGTCCGCCAGCCGCTGGTCGAAGCGGTCGCTGCGGCTGCGCGTCATCGTCGCGAGCCGTCGGCGACCCTCGTCGCTGGCGTCGAGGAGGATCGCGCGACGGTCCTCGGCAGCCGGCTGCCGCTCGACCAGGCCGAGGTCGACGAGGGACTGCACCTGACGGCTGACACCTCCCTTGTCCATGCCGAAGGCGTCGGACAGGTCGGCGGCACGGAGCGGGCCGTGCTGCGCCAGGTGGGCGAGGATGAAGTACGTCATCGGGTGCAGGTCGGGGTGCACCTCGCGGGCGCGCTCGCCCATCACCCGCTTCACGCGCCGGATCAGCGTCCCGACCTCGGCCTCGATGGCGCGCAGGTCGTCGTACCTCTTCGTCGTCACAGAGGTGATCATGCCTGCGAGGCCTCCGCGATGAGCTCGTCCTCGCGCTTCACGGACGTGCGCAGGGGCACCTCGTTGATGAGGAGCACCGCGATCAGCGCGCCGATGGCGAACGGGAGCGCCACGAGGAAGATGTGGCCGGTCGCGTCGCCGTACGCGCTCTCGAAGATGGCGCGGATCGGGGCGGGCAGCGTCGAGATGTCCGGTACGCCTCCGGTCTGGTGGCCGACCTGGTCGGCCAGCTCGGGGTGCGAGGCGACGAGCGCGCTGAGCCCGGCCGTGACGGCGTCGGCGACCTGGTGGGCCAGGACGGCACCCAGGGCGGCGATCCCGACGGATCCGCCGAGGGAGCGGAAGAACGCGACGACCGACGACCCGGCGCCCATGTCGGAGAGCGCGATGGTGTTCTGCACGGCGAGGACGAGGTTCTGCATGGTCGCGCCGAGGCCGAGACCGAGCACGGCCATGAAGAGGCCGGTGCGCCACAGCGGGGTGGAGGCGTCGATCGTGGAGAGCAGGCCGATGCCGATGATGACCGCGACCATGCCGCCGACGAGCCAGCGCTTCCACACGCCCGTGTTGGAGATGATCCGGCCGCTGACGATGCTGGAGACGAGCAGGCCACCGACCATGCAGATCGACATCAGGCCGGCCTCGGTGGGGCTCATGTCCTTGGCGCGCTGGAAGTAGAGGCTGAGGTAGACCGTCGAGCCGAACATCGCGAGGCCGATCAGCACCGACGCGATGGTGGCGAGGGTCAGCGTGCGGTCCTTGAACAGGCGCAGCGGGATGACCGGGTCCTTGGCGACGTTGGCCTCGACGTGGATGGCGGCGGCGGTCACGACGACGGCCGCGGCCACGAGGGCACCGCTGGTCCACGAGACCCAGTCGAAGTTGATGCCGCCGAGCGAGACCCAGATCAGGAGGATCGAGACGCCTCCGACCAGCAGGAAGGCGCCGAGGTAGTCGATCGAGACGTCGGTGCGCCTGACCACGGGCAGGCGCAGCGTCTTCTGCAGCACGACGAAGGCGAGCGCAGCCACCGGGAGCCCGGCGAAGAAGCACCAGCGCCAGCCGACGGTGTCCACGAGGACTCCGCCCACGAGGGGGCCGCTGACGGTCGCGAGGGCGAAGACCGCGCCGATGTAGCCGCTGTAGCGGCCGCGCTCGCGCGGGGAGACCATCGTCGCGATGACGACCTGGACCAGTGCGGTGAGGCCGCCGACGCCGAGGCCCTGGACGACGCGGGCGCCGATCAGCACCTCCATCGACGGCGCGAAGCCCGCGATCAGGGAGCCGATCGAGAAGATCACCAGGGCCGTCTGCACGAGCAGCTTCTTGTCGAAGAGGTCGGCGAACTTGCCCCAGATCGGCGTGGTCGCCGTCATCGCGAGCATGGTCGCGACGACGACCCAGGTGTAGCCGGTCTGACTGCCCTCGAGGTCGTCGACGATGGTCGGCAGCGCGTTGCTGACGATCGTGCTGGAGAGCATCGCGACGAACATCGCGAGGAGGAGGCCGCTCAGGGCCTCGAGCACCTCGCGGTGGGTCATCTGGCCGCTCTGCTCGGCGGGGACGGTGGGAGCCTGGGTCACTGCAGTCCTTCGGTTGCTCTGAGCAATAGTTGCTCTCCACAACCATAGGCCTGCTCCGGTTGTTCCGCCATTCGGGGCGACGAGACCTGGGACACACGCAGCCGCCCACTCCGGCCACCGCAGCGTCATACGAAGGCGCACGCATCGATGTCTGTCGAGTCTCAGGACATCGGTAACGGGATATGTCTCAGGACATCGGTAACACCTGATCGGTTCTCGTCCATGCTG
>NZ_CANKYS010000004.1 GCF_947488025.1 uncultured Nocardioides sp.
GCGCCGGATGACCGCCCACGCCCCGTACCCCTGGACCTGCTCCAGGAGGTCGCGGACGGCGGGGGGCTGGTTCATGGGCGAAGCCTTGCGCCGGATGACCGCCCACGCCCCGTACCCCTGGACCTGCTCCAGGAGGTCGCGGACGGCGGGGGGCTGGTTCATGGTCGAAACCCTACGGGCGGCTGCACCGGGACCGATCGGGCGTCTCAGTCCCGGCCCCGGGGTGCCCAACACCGCCGCGGACGAGGCTAGGGGTGGTCGACCTCGACCGTCACCCAGTCGACGAGCATGGTGGTGCGGGAGCCGCCGGGCACAGCGTGCTCCGGCTGGACGGGCTTGTTGGACAGTCGGAGGTGGAACGGCACCGCGTTGCCGGGCACACGGCGCACATCGGGTGTCGAGGTGATCTCGTAGGCGTTGCTGCCCTGGACGTCGCTCGCCGTGTAGCGCGTGACGTCACCGCCGATCGTGAACTCCGCCGCGTAGGCCCACCAGGTGTGCCACGGCTCGACCCCGGAGGAGAAGAAGGGGGTCACCGGGAAGAGCTCCGGCGCCCGACCGGTGGCCGCGCACGCGTTGACGGCGGTCTCCGGGGTGTCGTCGTAGCAGATGTGCGACCCGAGCTGCGCCCCCGCGGGCTTGAGGGGACCGTAGCTCTCGATGACGTCGATCTCGCGCGGATCGATGCCGTTGGGGTGCTGGACCCAGAATGCGGCGTAGCTGATGCCGGTGTCGGGCATGAGGATGCTGGCCGTGACGCGCACCTTTGCCCCGGCCGGGAGCGTCCAGCCGGCATTGGTGCGGATCTGGGAGAACCGGTCCACGCTGAGCCGGCCCTGCCCGTCGTGGAACGCGGCGTCCTGGCCGAACATCGTGTGCCACTGTGCGGGCACCGATCCCGCGGGGCCGTCGAAGTCGTCGCGGAAGACGGTCTCCCAGCCCGAGACCGGAGTGGCCTCGGGCGTGGCTTCCGGAGCCGACTCAGGGGTCGGGTCCAAGGCGTCGATGACCCGCGGGCCCCCGCCGAACCCGGCAGGCGCGTCGGCGACGACGATCAGCAGGAGCGCCGTCACGGCCGTGCCGAGGGCGCGAGCGAGCAGGGACATCACCCTCCTGGAAACGTGTGAGCTGGTGGGACCGCGACCTGAGCGGTCAAGGCTACGTGCCACCACCGACCGTCGGGATCTCCCGTCTCGACCGAGCAGGTGGTCGACCTCCTCCAGTCGCAATGCTGTTCAGAAGCGCGGCCAGCTGCTGTGGAACACTTGCCGACCATGGAGGACTTGGGGGACGGTCCGCTGGGACCCAGTCGAAGGTCGACCCACCGACCGCGCGCGGAGCAGTTCGTCGACGACTACTACGAGCGTCACTACGCCTCGGTGCACGGTGCGGGTTGTCTGGGCGGCGCCGCGTCGGTCATGCACAAGCGGCTCGAGCACGGCCGCGGACACCGCGACTTTCCGCTCACCCTGGAGGTCGGTGCCGGCCGGTTCGAGCACTACCCGTTCGTCACGCACGCTCGCAAGCGCTACATCGCCACTGACATCCGGGTACCGACGGAGAACCCCGTCTACCAGTCCGTGCTCGCGGGGAGCGGTCCCGCCGATCTGGAGTTCCGCCGGTCCGACGCGATGAGCCTCGACCTCGACGACGAGTCAGTGGACCGCGTGGTCGCAACGTGCCTGCTCATCCACCTCCCCGACCCCTTCGGCGCCATCCACGAGTGGCAGCGCGTGTGTCGCCCCGACGGCGTGATCGACATGCTCGTCCCCTGCGACCCCGGGCTCCTCGCGCGCGCCTTCCGCCGCGGTGTCTCGCAGCGGGTGGCCCGCAAGCACGGGGTGCCGGCGAAGGACTACGTCCTCGTCAACGCCATCGAGCACCTCAACCCCTTCAACCGCGTCCTAACGCTCGTGCGCGCCGCCGTGGAGCCTCGGCGACGCCTCACCGTCGACTACTTCCCGTTCGCGAAGGTCCCGTCGTGGAACATGAACGCGTTCGCGATCATGAGGATCGATCCGTCGTGACGAGCCGGCGTGCGAACCGGTCCGCCCTCCCGGACCAAGCACGCAGCTGGGTGACAGCGTCCCTCCTGACGTTCGCGGCGACCCTGGCCCTCACCCTCGTCATCTACTGGTCGGCGATCTTCGGCACCTACGGCAGGTCCGACGACTACATCTACGTCCACGACGTCCGCACCGACACGCTCGACTCGGGGCTGGGGGCGGTGTGGTTCAACGCCGGGCGCCCCGTACCCGCGTTCCTGTACCAGTGGGTGCTTCCCCGGGCCGAAGAAGTGGCTGACCTCGTCCTGCTCAGGCTCGTGTCGGCGCTCGTGGTGGCGGCCGGCGCCGCGCTGTGCGGCGTCCTCGCCATGGCCGTCGTCGGAAGCAGCGGATGGCTTGCACGCGTGCTTGCCGTCGGCGTCGCTGGTGTGGCCGTCACGACGACCGCCGCACCGTCCGCCGTCACCTGGGGCGTGATGGCGGGCCAGATGCCAGCCTTCGGCACAGCTGTCGCGGCAGGCATGTGCGCGACGTGGGGGCGTACGCCGTGGCGCTGGGCGGTCGTGGCCGCGCTGGTGCTCCTGTCGGCCTTCAGCTACCAGCACTTCGCCCCGATCGCCTTCTTCTCCAGCGCCTTGGGGACGGCGGCTCTCTGGGCTCGGCGCGAGGGGGCGCGCCTACGCGACCCCGTCCTGGTGGGGCTGATGGTCGTGGGGGCCATCGCCCTCAACCTGGTCTTCGTGACGTGGCGCAGCGGCGACGCCCTGGACCGCATCTCCGGCCCGACGGCCAGCGAGCGCTTCGCGTGGTTCACCGAGGAGTTCCTGCCGCGCACGGTCGACCTCTCCGTGCCATGGTCACCGACAACGGCCTATCAATCCGCCGCCGTCGTCATCGTGCTCCTCCTCCTCGCGCTCGTGCGGGGGCCGCGCCATCTCGCGCTGCCCGCGGTGGTCGTCGTCTGCTGGCTGTGCGCGGCTCTCGTCATCGTCCCCGGCGAGCTCTGGGCCAGCTACCGCCTCATCGCCGCGGCACAGCTCGTCCTGTGGGTAGGGGCCGGCTGCTGCGCCGCGGTTGGCATCAATGCCGCCTGGGAGCGGCGGGCCGTCCTGGGAGCACCCCTGCTCGTGGCCGCAGGTGTCGCGGTGGCGTCCGCCGGTGTGGCGTCCCACCATCGCGCCGTCGACTACTTCGCCGCACCCAACGAGGTCGACTGGGAGACCGCCCGGTGCGCCATGCGGCAGGCCGAGCCGGTGGCGGCAGGGACGCCCCTTCGGCAGAGCTACTTCGAGGACTCGACCAGCCCGCTCCTCAGCTATGACGAGTACGGCATCATCGGGACGTCCACTCCCTTCGCCATCCAGTACGAGGCTTGGCTGGCCCTCGACTCCGTGGACGGACCCGGCCAGCCCGGCCTCGACGCCACCGGGCTGCCGATCGTCCCGCCGACCGATGAACCCGGCGACGCCCTCGTGTTCACGCCGGACGCATGCGCCCGTGGCTAGGGTTCGGACTGATCAAGCCGCACGAGAGTGAGGATCATGGACGAGCTGTCGCCTGAGCTCCGCGCATTCATTGCGGAGTCACCAGTGGCCCGTGAGCCACACGTCGCATTCCTGCGCTCCGCCATCGCCGACCTGCCAGCTGGCTCGACCGTGCTGGACGTCGGCGCCGGGGAAGCCCCCTACCGCGAGCTGTTCGCCGCCCACGACTACCGCACCACCGACTGGAACGGCTCCTTCTACACGCCCGTGACGCCCGTGGACCACGTCGCTCCAGCGCACGACCTGCCGCTGGCAGACGGTTCCGTCGACGCGGTCGTGTGCACCCAGGTGCTCGAGCACCTCGCCGAGCCCGTGGCCGCACTCCACGAGTTCCGCCGCGTGCTCCGGCCCGCTGGATCCCTGGTCGTCACGGTCCCCCTGACCTGGTATCTCCACGAGGTCCCGCACGACTACTACCGCTACACCCCCTACGGATTGCGCCACGTGCTGGAGAAGGCCGGTTTCGAGGCGGTCGACATCGAGCCGATGAACGACTCCCCGAGCACCATTGCCGCGCTGCTGCACCATTTGCGATGGCTCCTGGGGAGTGCCGACGACGGTCGCGACGAGCGACGGATCGCTGCGGGAGACCTCATGGCCGAAGCGGCCAGGATGGTCCAGTCGATCGGTTGGCTCGACACCCAGTGGCTCCTGCCCGTGAGCTACGCCGCGACGGCGAGAGCCCCAGGAGGGGACTAGGACAGGCCTCCGACCGGCGACACGCCACGCCCACCGACCCCCTGCCGAGCCCACCCGGACGAGAAATCGGCCTGTGAGAGACTCCCGGGATGCAGGAGGCGACCACGACCTCGGGGCGGCCTAGCCCACATGCACCATCCAGGGCAGAGGGCGGGAAGGCGGACCGGGTCCCGGTCCACGTGCTGCTTCCTTGCTTCAACGAGGAGCAGTCGGTGCTGCCGATGGTCGAGGCGCTCGCTCAGGTCTTCGTCGACGAGACGCGCTGGGACGTCGTGGCTGTGTTCATCGACGACGGCAGCAACGACGGCACTTGGCGCGAGATCTCCCGGGCCAAGGAGTTCGACCTGCCGATCACGGTCGGGGGCATCCGCCTCGACCACAACCAGGGCAAGGCCGCGGCACAGGCCGTCGGGATCCGCGAGATGGGTCCGACCGACGGCGTGGTGATCCTGATGGACGCCGACGGCCAGCACGACCCGTCGTCGCTTCCGAAGATCCTGGCGGACTGCATGAAGACGGGTGTGCCCCAGATCGCCCGCCGCACTGGCTACCGCCGGAGCCGAACCACCACGGTAGGGACGGTCGGCCTCGGTGTGATCGCCGGGCTCACAGGAGTCCGGTTCGACCCGTCGCTCGGGGAGTACCTGGCGCTCCCCTCGCACACAGCGCGCAGGCTCGCCCGCAACCCACAGCTCGGCATCGTGCCCATCGTGCCACTGGTGCAGGGCATCTCGACGCGCTTGCAGACGTTCCCCTCACCGGTCCTCGACCGTGCCGACGGATCAGCGTCGACACGGTGGACGCGCTCGCAGCTCTGGCACAAGGCACTCCTGCTGCTCCTCGCCAACCCGTGGGGGCTGCTGCCGCGCATGGCCGTCGTCATAGCCGTGACCGTGGCGGCGCTCGGCTCCTACGGCATGGCCGTCGGCATCGCCTCGATCGTCCACGGCACGTTCCTGGGCGTGGGGTCCGTGCTGGTCGCCATGGTGATCATCTTCGGGGTCCTTGCCATGCTCCAGCTGGTCACGTTGGGACTGGTGGTGGTCCTCTTCCGGACCATCTCCCAGACTGCCGCGTCAGGCGGCACCGAGGTCGAGGTGCTCGACTGGCGCGACACCTGAAGGGACGCCGGCCCGGAGCCAGCGACCCGGCGGCAGCCGCCTGGCTCAGCCGACGGTAGTCAGCAGCTGCGTCGCGCGGGTGAGCACCACGTAGAGCGTCGCCCGGCCGGTGGCCGACTCGTCCTCGATCTCCTGAGGGGAGACGACCACGATCCCGTCGAACTCCAGGCCCTTGGTGTCGAGGCCGGTCAGTACGACGACCCGGTCCTCGCCGCTCGGCGTGACGCGCGAGTCCACAGCCGCGCGGGCGTTGGGCGCCGCGTCGGCCAGCTCGGGCCACGACGCCAGCCAGGCGTTGACCTCCGAGCGCCGGGCGACCGGCACGACGATGCCCACGGTGCCCTCGACGCGGTCGGCGGTCGTCGTCACCGCCTGCCGCACAGCGGCCTCGAGGTCGTCGACGGGTCCGACGACCTGCGGCTCCTCACCGGTGCGGCGTACGGCGTCGGGCAGGTCGGCGTCGAGCCCCACCCGGCGGGCGTAGTCGGCGGCGAACGCGTAGATCTCGGCCGAGTTGCGGTAGTTGGTGGAGAGGTGGAACTCGTGGAGCTCCTTGCCCTCCAGCGCCTCGGCGCGCGCGGCGGCGGCCTCGGGGGCGTCGGGCCAGGACGACTGGGCGGGATCCCCGACGATCGTCCAGCTCGCGGTGCGACCGCGGCGACCGACCATCCGCCACTGCATCGGGGTGAGGTCCTGCGCCTCGTCGATGAGGACGTGGGCGTAGCCGTCGTCCTCGATGCGGTGCGTGGGCGCCGACCAGGCCAGGCCGCCGGGGGCGTACTCCCGCTCGGAGATCGTGGTCAGCTCCTGCAGGTCGACCCCGCCCTCGAGCAGGCCCGTCTCGTCGAGGTCGCGCTCGTCGTCGCTGCGCTGCGGCACGTCGCCGATGGCGTAGCGCAGCTCGTCGACGAGCGGCACGTCCTCGATGGACAGGTCGTCGGCCGCCCACGACTTCGCGAGCAGCAGCTGCTCCTCGCGACTGATCACTCCCTCGCCGACGCGGGCGAGGAAGTCGGGGTCCCGCAGCCACCTGAAGACGGTCTGCGCGTCGAGCGGCGGCCACCAGGCGGAGGCGAACTCCACGAAGCCGGCGTGGCCGAGCATGTCGTCGTCAAAGGCCTCACGACCCCGCTCCTTGCCCCGCTCGCCGGCGACCTGGCGCCACATGGCGTCGAGCAGCGTCTTGGCCACCCGCGGCAGCTGGCGGTTGCGGCGGCCCTGCGACATGAGCTGGCGGCGCAGCCGCCCGAGCAGGCCGGGGTCGAGCACGATGGTCTCGTCGCGCCAGTAGATGCGGAAGCTGGTCGGTGCGCCGGGCGCGTGCTGGCGCGCGGTGCGGCGCAGCAGCTCGGCCATCCGGGTCGCGCCCTTGACGTCGGCGACGGCCGGCTCGTCGTGACGGGTGGCGCGGATGCCGCCGACGACCTCGCCGAGCGAGCGCAGCGCGACAGCGGTCTCGCCGAGGCTCGGCAGGACCCGCTCGATGTAGCGCATGAACACGCCGCTGGGGCCGACGACGAGCACGCCACCGCCCTCGTAGCGGCGGCGGTCGGAGTAGAGGAGGAAGGCCGCGCGGTGCAGCGCGACGACCGTCTTGCCTGTGCCGGGTCCGCCCGAGATCGACACCACGCCCTTGCCGGGCGCGCGGATCGCCTGGTCCTGCTCGGCCTGGATCGTGGCCACGATCGAGTGCATCGAGCGGTCGCGGGCGCGGGAGAGCTGCGCCATCAGGGCGCCCTCGCCGACGATCGGGAGGTCGGTCTCGGCCTCCTGGTCGAGCAGCTCGTCCTCCACGCCGATCACGGTGCGGTGCAGCGAGCGCAGCACGCGGCGTCGTACGACACCGGACGGGGTGGCGGCCGTGGCCTGGTAGAACACCCCGGCCGCCGGGGCGCGCCAGTCGATGAGCAGCACGTCACGGTCGGCGTTGCGCACGCCGATGCGCCCGATGTAGCGCGGCTGGGCGTCGATCGCCGGGTCGAGGTCGAGCCGGCCGAACACCAGCCCCTCGTGGGCGGCGTCGAGCTGGGCGATGCGCTTGGCGGCCTGGAAGACCATCGCGTCGCGCTCGACGAGGCCGCCCTCGTGCTCCAGCTTGCCGCGGTTGCGTCCCTCGGTCGCCAGCGCCCGTGCGTTCACCATGGACGCCTCGAGCTGCACGTAGACCTCGTCGACGTACTGCTGCTCCGCCGCGATCTCCCGCGCCTCGAGCTCCTCGCTCAACTCTTGCTCCTCATCCCCCGATGACCACTGTCCAACGGTCCCGGACAGACGGACAAGCGTACCGGCGAGCACCGACGACCACCGACTTCTCGCGGATCATGGACCGAGGGACCGTCACGTCAGCACCTCACGCCAGCAGCAGCACGGCGCCCAGCAGGCACACCACCGCGCCGACCGTGCGGATCAGGTCCACGCGCCCGAGGGCGCCGAGCAGCTCGGGGCGCTCCGCCGCCGCCACGGTCGCCAGCCGGCCGTGCATGGGAGCGGCGAGCACGGCGGTCGTGACCACCGACAGCGCCCCACCCGCCAGCGCGAGCCACGTGCCTCCCGCGTCCGGCTCGCTCGTGGCCGCCCAGGCCAGCGCGACGACCAGGGGCACGTAGAGCGCGCCCACCAGCGGCGCGATGCGTCGCGAGTGCCGCTCGTGCGCCCCGGCCCACGCGTCGTCCCCGACCTCGCGGAGGGCGGGGTACACCACGGCGGCGACGGTCAGCTGGAAGCCGAGGTGCGCGGCCGCGACGAGCAGCAGCCAGGTGGTGGGAGCGGTGGGGGTCACGGGAACCTCCCGGGGACGTCCATGGCGGCCTCCTGCGACGCGGGGTCTTCCTCACTTCTCCGCGCCGCGGCCGCCGTCGGATGCAGTCGCGCGCTACTTCTTGCGGGAGAGGAAGGCGGTCATCGCCTCGCGCGCCTCGTCGGAGGCGAACAACCGGGTGCTGGTCTCGGCCATCTCCTCGCCGAGCGCGTCGATCCGCGCCACCAGGTCACGGTTGAGGATGCGCTTGGACTCACGGAGCCCCTGGGCCGCCCCCGTCGCGAGGCTGGCGCACAGCGCGGCGACCTCGGCGTCGAGGTCGTCGGCGGGGACCGCCTTGGTCACCAGGCCGTACGCCGCTGCCTCGGCGCCGGTGAACACCTCACCGCCGAGCGTGGTGAGGGCCGCGGCCCGCGGGTTCATCCGGTGGTGGACGGTGAGGCTGATGATCGCCGCAGCCAGCCCGAGCTTGACCTCGGTGAGCGCGAAGGTGGCGTCGTCGGCGCTGACGGCGATGTCGGCCGCCGCGACGATGCCGATGCCGCCGGCGCGGACCGCGCCGAGGTTCTTGGTGACGACGGGCTTGTCGAGGGTGGCGATGAGCCGCTGCAGCTCCACGATGCGGCGGGTGCCGGCCGCCATGCCGTCGGTCGACGCCTCGGTGAGGTCGGCGCCGGAGCAGAAGACCTTGCCGGAGCTCTCGACCAGCACCACCCGCACGTCGCGGTCGGCGCCGGCCCGCTCGAGGTGGGCGTACAGCTCGGTCACCAGCTGTCGGCTCAGGGCGTTGCGGTTGGCCGGGCTGTCGAGGGTGATCGTGGCCACGGCGTCGGCCACGGCGTAGTGCACCAGCTCTGCGGGGGCGTGGTCGGTCGGCGCGGTCATGGCGTGCATCCTGCCGCACGACCCGCCGCGGGCCGCGACACGACGGGAGCACCCGACGCGTGCTGCAACAATGCGCAACGTGTCGACCGCGCAGAGAGCCCCGCAACGATGACCAGCGACCCCGCTCCCGGGGGCGGACCGGGGCCCAACCTGCGCCGCGGACTGCGCGGCTCCCTCGACCTCCCGATCGCGACCATCGAGCGCCCGGAGCGTGCCGTGGTGGGCGGGTGGGTCTTCCACCAGCGCTCGGAGGTCGCCCTGGTGGTGATCCTCGCCGACGGGCGGATCGTCGGGACGGCGAAGTGCGACCTCGAGCGCGAGGACGTCGCCACCGCCCACGACAGCGCTCCACTCAGGTCTGGCTGGTCCGCCGTGGTGGACCTCGGCAGGGTTGGCGACGAGGTGACGATCTCGGCACACGCCTTGGTCCGCAGGCCCACGCGGAAGGGTGAGGACCAAGGATCGGTCCTTCTTCCGTTCGACGAGCGCACGGTGGACGTCGCCCAGGGCGGGATCGTCCGCGGCGAGGTCACCCTGCCCGACGAGGTCGAGCCCGGCACGCTCCGAGTAACGGGAACTGTCGACGTGCTGCCCGCGCTGGCACGGGTCGAGGTGCAGCTCGACGACAACACCCCTGAGCGGGCCCGACACAGCCTGCCGAGCACCGCGGACCCGGACGCGCCGGCCGAGGAGCGAGCGCGCGGCTTCGCGGCCATGCTCGAGGTCCCGGCGGGTCAGCCCGAGGTGACGCTCCGGGTCACTGCCGTGGCGACCGACGGGACGGAGGTCGAGCTGTCCACCTCCCGGATCCCGGTCGCTCAGCACGTCGACTCCGATCGGAGCGAGCGCCTCCGCGACCTGAATCACGAGCGGCTGGCCAGCCACCTCGACGCCCTCCGGGGCGCGTTCCCGCCTGGACGCCGCGTTCTCGTCGCCGCGCACGACCTCGGCATCGGTGGCGCCCAGAACTACCTCGACGACGTCATGCGGGGACTGCACGAGCGCGGCGTGGAGATGTGCGTGGTGGCGGGCAGTGCCGGACCGCTGCTCGACCACGTCGAGACGACCTACGGCGCTCCCGTCCTCGTGGTCGGGCCGCCGCCGGAGACACCCGAGCTGCTCGAGACCCGCATCCGGCTCATCGCGGGTTTCGCCCTCGAGCACGGCGCCGCCGCCTGCCTGGCCAACACGCTCGTGAGCTACCCGGCCGTCCTCGCCGCCGCACGCCTCGGCATCCCCTCCGCATGGGCCCTCCACGAGAGCTTCGCGCCGGCCGTGTTCTGGCACGAGTACCTCAACCGCCCGGCTCACCCGG
Organism: uncultured Nocardioides sp.; assembly: GCF_947488025.1. Lineage (GTDB taxonomy): Bacteria > Actinomycetota > Actinomycetes > Propionibacteriales > Nocardioidaceae > Nocardioides. The sequence goes on from NZ_CANKYS010000004.1 coordinate 10,329, forward strand.
CCGTCCTCGCCGCCACGCGCGAGGCGCTCGCGAGCAGCGACGAGGTGCTCTTCGTCGCCGAGTCCACCCGGCAGCTCTACGCCGACCTCGTCCCCACTGCGGCCGCGGCACTCGTTCCCTACGGCCTCGACATCGCCGCGACCGATGCGCTGCTCGCGGCATCGCCGCGCGACCGCACGCGTGCAGATCTCGGCATCCCCCTCGACCGCCGCGTGCTGTTGTGCGTCGGATCGGTGGAGCCGCGCAAGGGTCAGCTCGCCCTCGCGCGCGCCTTCCGTCGGCTCGGGGCCGTCGCGGACCACGCCTCGCTCTACATGGTGGGAGCGACCGACACCGCCTACGCCCAGGCCGTCCGTGACTACGTTCGCGACGCCGGCCTCGAGCACGTCCACGTGATCGACTCCGACCCCGACGTGATGCGGTGGTATGCCGCAGCGGACGTGCTGGTGTCGGCTGCCGACGTCGAGTCGATGCCCCGCACCATGCTGGAGGCGATGCTCGCCGGTCGTCCCGTCGCCGCCGTGTCGGTCTTCGGCGTTCCGGAGCTCGTCGAGGACGGCGTCAGCGGGTGGCTGTGCGAGCCCGGCGACCTGGCCGCACTGACCGAGCTGGTGCGCCAAGCCGCGACCGTCGGAGCCAGCCAGCTGTCGTTGATGGGCACCGCCGCCCGGGCCCGCGTCGAGGAGCACCACTCGTCAGCCGGGTTCGTGGAGCACGTCGCGGCCCGGCTTCAGGGCTGGCTGGAGGCACCCGCGACGTGAACGACGCTGACCTGACCGTCATCCTCAACGCCCACCGCGAGGGGGCACTGGCACATCCCACGCTCCGCGCCCTGCACCGGGCGGTGGCCCACGCCGCCGCTGCCGGCCTGCACGTCGAGGTGCTGGCCGTCCTGGACAACGGCGACGACCCCACCCGGGCGATCCTCGACGAGGCAATCGGTCCGGAGGGTTACATCTCCGCGGTGGCGAGCACCGCCGTCCTCGAGGTGTCGGTGGCCGACCTGGGGCTGGCTCGCAACCTGGGCGTCGCCCGGGCCACTGCGCCGTTCATCACCGTGCTCGACGCCGACAACCTCCCCTCGGAGAACTGGCTGCTGGCGGGGCACCGCACGGCCGTGGCCCACGATGGTCCGTGCGTGGTGCACCCCGCGACACTCGTCATCTTCGAGGGACGTACGGCCGTGTGGCCGCAGTGGTCCACCGACGACGAGGCCTTCCGGGCCGAGAACTTCTTCGACCAGAACTACTGGGACGCGTGCTGCCTGGCGGCGCGCCAGGTCTTCGAGGAGCACCCCTACGCGCCCACCGGCCGCGACAGCGGCTTCGGTCCGGAGGACTGGCACTGGAACACGCTGGTGGTGCACGCGGGCGTCCCCCACCTCGCGGCGAAGGACACCGCGCTGTTCTACCGAGCCAAGCTGACGGGGTCGCTCATGGGCGCCCACCGCGCCGGAGGGAGCCTGATCCACCAGACCCCCCTGCTCACCGACCCGGACCTGGCCCGCTCCTTCCTGTCCGTGGGGGGCAGAGGCGGGCGCACGGTGCGGCGAATCCCGCTGCTGCGCAGACTCGCCCGCGAAGCGGTCGACGGCAGCCGACGGACCGACCCTCGACCGCCGGCCGCGCTCAGCCGACGCGGAGAGGCGTTGGCGCGGGTGCGCCCCGGCTTCGTCGAGCCGGCGCACTACCGCTACCTCTACGACCTCGGCGAGCTCTCCGACGCTGAGGCCATCGATCACTTCCGCTCGCACGCCGCGGAGCGGCCGCGCGGCTGGCTGACGGCCGAGGAGCTGGAGGCACTCCGACCCAAGCGCTTCCGCGCCGACCACTACCGGGCCCTCCACGCCGATGTCGTCGAGCTCCGCGAACGGTCCGCGGTCCGTCTGCACTGGCTGGACGAGGGACGCCGGGAGGGACGCCGGGCCCGGCTGACCCCCGACGAGCTGGCTGCGCTCGCCGAGCTCGACCTCGACGCCTACCGCGACCGGCACGCGGACCTCACCCACCACGATGACCAGCACCTGGTCCAGCACTACCTCGAGTGGGGAATCGATGAGGAACGACGTGCCACCTTCGACATCATTGAGCACACGTGGAACACGCCGGTCCATGTCGACGACGTGTTGGCGAACGAGTGGAGGGCGATGCACCGCCTCGAGCCGTGGATCCCCGTGCCAACGGACGAGGTGCTACGCGACTTCCACTACGTCGGACCACCCGCCGACGGTAGCCTCACCGCCGGCAGCTCGGCCTGGTGGCACGCGGTCGCCGCGCTCGAGGGGACCCGGCCCGACGTGGCCTTCTTCGCCCCTTGGGTCCGGCTCGGCGGCGGCGACCTCCTGCTCGCCCACTACGCGCGCGCCGTCCGGCAGCTGCGGCCCGACGCCGAGGTGGTCGTGGTCACCACCCATGGCCCGTCGGACCGGCTCGACCTGATCGACCCGTCCGTACGCGTGGTCGACCTCCCGTCGTACGAGGGCTACGGCACCCTCACGCCAGCGCAGCGTTGCCGCCTCGTCGCGATGCTCGTGACGCAGCTCCGCCCAGGCACCGTGCATGCGTTCAACTCACCCGAGGCCTTCGACGCCGTCCAGGTCTACAAGCGGTCCCTGGGCGCGCACAGCGCACTCTTCCTGTCGACGTTCACCATCGAGCTCGGGCCCGAGGGCGGCCTCAACAGCCACCTGCTGAGACGTCCGTCCGACTACCTCGACGCGGTGGACCGGGTGATCGTCGACAGCCGGGCGCTGGTCGACCAGTTCCACGAGATCTACCGGATGGACCCGGGCAAGTTCTTGCCACTGCGCCAGCCCGTGCACCTGCCGCCGCGCCGAGAGCGACCGGCCCGCGAGTCCGGCAGCCCGCTGCGCGTGCTGTGGGCCGCCCGCTTCGACCGGCAGAAGCGCCTTGACCTGCTGGCCGACGTAGCCGAGGCGGCGGCGGCCGCCGGCCTCGCCGTCGACTGGACCGTCTACGGCGAGCCGGTCACCGCGTCGCCTGCCGAGACCGCACGCTCCATCGCGCGCCTGGAAGCGCTCGGGGCGAGGTTCCATGCGGCCTACCGGTCGGTGGACGACCTGCCGCTGGTGGACATCGACCTCTTCCTCATGACGTCGGAGACCGAGGGCGTTCCCAACACGATGCTCGAGATGATGGCGCGAGAGGTGCCGTTCATGGGCCCGCTGGTCGGCGGGGTGCCCGAGGTGCTCGACGATCGGGTGGGCTGGCCGATCACGTCCTTCGATGACGTGGACGCCTACGTCGCTGCACTCCGACACGTGATCGCCTCGCCCGAGGAGGCGCGCCGACGGGCCGAGGCCGCGCGTGCGATCCTCGCCGAGGACTTCTCCTGGGAGGCGTTCCTCCGTCGGCTCGAGGACGTCCCCGGCTACCTGCCCTGACCGTCGCGGAGACCGGGCATCGTCGCGAGTCTCTCGGCGACCAGCGGTGCCAGGGTGCGAGCGAAGTACTGCAGCAGGTGGTTCTGGTCGCCGTAGACCGGGATGCCACCGACCACGGCGTGGCATCGTCGTCGGTCGCACATCACGTCGGTGAGGTCCACCAGGGTGACGCCGCGCTGCCCGCGCGCTGCCTTGACGAGCGGATCGGGCGTCAGCACATCCTGAGTCGGTGCTGTGCAGGGGTCCCGCGTCGTGGTGACAGCGAGGCAGTCCGGGAGTGACCCGAGTCCGAGCGCCGGCGGGTCTGCGATCACGACGACCTGCTTGCCGGCATCGACCCACCGCGCCCACAGGGCACGCAGGTGCCGGACCACGCCGCCGGCGGCGTCGCTGGCGTAGTCGCGCGAGATGCCGGACATCACGATGACGTCGAGGTCGGGATCGTCAGCCAACGCGGTGCCGACGACGTCGCCCCACTCGTTGCAGCTCGCGACCATCGGCTCACTGGCCCACGAGGCACGGAGATCGCCGCCCGCAGGGAGGCACGAGGACTTCACCTGCATCGTGACGTTCCAGCCACGCTCGCGGGCGATGACGTCGAGGGGCGCCGCCCAATGACCCGCGTGCGAGTCGCCGACGAGCGCGAGCCGGTGGCCGGCGTCCTCCGGCGGCACCCCGAACTGGCACGGCGCGGGTTCGGGGTCCTCGGGCTCGACCTGGCAGGTGGCGCCCCAGGCGGGGTAGTAGGGCGAGTTGACGATGGTCAGCAGCGACGCGTTGGCGATGGCGGGCGCGTGGGAGTCCGGGCACGTCGCCGATGCAGCGGCCGCTCCGACGCAGGGGCCTCCTGAGTCGACGAGCGCCTCCATCTGCTCCTGCACGGTCGCCAAGTCCTTCGCGATCGTCGTGGGCACGTACGCCGCGGCTCCGGCCACAGCGGCCATCGCCACGCCGGCCGCGACGAGGGACACAGCCGAGGAGCGCGCGACGAGCACCTTGGCCCGGCGCGCCGGATCCTCGACGAAGCGAGTGCTGAGGTGCGCCACCGCAAGGGTCGCGGCGAAGATCCCGACGGCCATCGCGGGCGTCATCGGCCTCTGGAGCGCGTAGGGCGCGAACACGATGAGGGGCCAGTGCCAGAGGTAGACCGAGTAGGAGATGTCCCCGATCCAGACAGGCGCGCGCAGCGCCGACGGAACGGCCTCACCCGCGGACGCACGGCCCGACCAGATCACCAGTGCGCACCCGGCGACGGGCAGGAGCGTGAGGGGGCCTGGGACGCCCGAGTCCTCGCCGAAGAGCCACACGCTGCCGGCCATGACGATCCAGCCGGGGACGGCCAGGAGCCGGCCGCGCCGACCCGGCGCAGGCGCCGTCGCGGCCAGCGCGGCGAGGGTGCCGCCTGCCGCGAACTCCCAGACGCGTCCCGGGGTCATGAAGTAGGCAGCGTCGGGGTGGGCGCCCACCGACCAGGCGGCGAAGCAGAGTGACGCGACGCCGAGGGCGGCGAGCACGATCGCGAGCGTACGTCGGCGTACGTGTCGGGAAGCGCCCAGCGACGCCGTGCGGGTGCGACGCGAGACCAGCCACCAGATGCCGAAGACGAGCAGCGGCCAGACGAGGTAGAACTGCTCCTCCACCGAGAGCGACCAGAAGTGGGTGACCGGCGAAGCGGTCTGCGCGGAGGTGAAGTAGTCCTGCGCCGAGGCGGCGAGCTCCCAGTTCTGGAAGTAGAGGGCGCTGGCCAGGATCTCGTCCATCACCTGGGTCCAGCGAGTCTGCGGGAGCCATACGACGGTGGCTGCGGCGCAGGCGGCCAGCACCAGCAGCGACGCCGGGAGGAGGCGACGGGCCCGTCGCGCCCAGAACCTGCCGAGCCGCACGCGGCCCTCCCGCTCGAGCTCTGACACGAGGTGGGAGGTGATCAGGAAGCCGGAGATCACGAAGAAGACGTCGACACCGAGGTAACCGCCGGTGAGCCGGTTCGGGGCCAGGTGGTTGACCACGACGGCCAGCACAGCGAAGGCGCGCAGAAGCTGGATGTCGGTGCGGACACCGGAGCGCCGTTCGTGGGTGGGATCGCGCCGATCGACGACTTCCGGTCCTAACACGTGCACAGGCTAGGGGCGGCGACGGACCGACCGCGAAACGTCAGTCATGGAGAGCACCCTCTCGCACCAAGGCCCATCCGCCTGCCCGGTCGCTCCGAACACGACCCATGCACTCCCTCGACCAGCGATCCCGGCCGCGCGCCCTGCGCCACGCGGCGTACGGCGTGCTCGCCACCGTCGTCGGTCTCGCAGCGGCCCACCTCGTCGCGGCGCTGACCGTCCCGGCGGCCTCACCCGTGCTCGCCGTCGGCTCGACGGTCATCGACCTGACGCCGACCCCGCTCAAGGCGTGGGCGATCCGCGAGTTCGGCAGCGCCGACAAGCTCATCCTCGTCGGTTCGGTGACCGTCGTCGTGCTGCTGCTGGCCGCGGTTGCCGGCGTGGTCACCGCGCGCCGGGAGACGCCGGGACTGCTCATCATCGTGGGCCTCGCCGGCGTCGCCGGCGTGCTCGCCGTCCTGCGCCCGGGCTCCGGGCCGCTGGACCTCCTTCCTGCCCTGGTCGCCGCCGCTGTCGGTGCCACCGCGCTGTGGTGGCTGCACCGCATCGACGGCCAGGGCACTGCGGACCCGTCGCCGGGGGTCGACGGTCCGTCACGACGCGGGGTCGTGCTGGCCTCCGGCGCACTCGCTGCGGCTGCAGTGGCCATGGGGGGCCTCGGTCGCTGGGTGACGTCCTACCGCCTCGGCGGGACCGACGTGGCCCTGCCGGTCGCCACCGACCCCGCGTCGTCCTTCCCCACCGGCCTGGAGGAGACGTACGACGGCATCACGCCGCTGCGGACGCCGACCGCGGACTTCTACCGCGTCGACACCCGCCTGACGCTCCCGACGGTCGACGTGGACTCGTGGACCCTGACCATCGACGGCGACGTCGAGAAGGAGGTCACGCTGACCTTCGACGACCTCGCCGCGATGGACACCGTGGAGCGCGACATCACGCTCACGTGCGTCTCCAACGAGGTCGGCGGCCCCTACGTCGGCGGCGCCCGCTGGCTCGGCGTACCCCTCGCCGCCGTGCTCGAGCGCGCCGGCATCGACGCCACGAAGGCCGACCAGATCCTGTCCACGGACGTGGACGGGATGACGATCTCGACGCCTCTCGACGTGGCGCTCGACGGTCGCGACGCGATGATCGCGATCGGGATGAACGGCGGACCGCTGCCGCGTGCCAACGGCTTCCCGGCCCGCATGGTCGTGCCCGGTCTCTACGGCTTCGTCAGCGCGTGCAAGTGGATCACCCGGATGACCCTGACGACGTACGACGCCGAGCAGGCGTACTGGACCGAGCGCGACTGGGCCGTCGACGCCCCCATCAAGCTCTCGAGCCGCATCGACACCCCCAAGCCGCTGTCGGAGACCGACGCGGGGAAGGTCGTCATCGGCGGCATCGCCTGGGCCCAGGGTGTGGGCATCGAGAAGGTCGACGTACGCGTCGACGGCGGCGCCTGGCAGCCCGCCGAGCTCGGCCCGCAGGTCACCGACGACTACTGGCGCCAGTGGTACTACGAGTGGGACGCCGAGCCCGGCCGGCACCTGATCGCCTGTCGCGCCACCAACAAGGACGGCGACGTGCAGACCGACGTCCGGATGCGGCCCTTCCCCGAGGGGTCGAGCGGGCTGCAGGAGATCTCGGTCCTCATCTCCTGAGCGCCCGCCAGCTCCGCCACCCTCCGCACCGCTCCCCCCCGATCGCCGGGCGGTGAGTGACGCAGGTTCCGCGCCTCCGGAACCTGCGTCACTCACCGCCCGGCGCTCGCACGCCGAGACGTGTCTAAGGATTGTCCAAAGTTTTTTGAAGAATCACCCATCCGCCCGCCACGCGGCCCCGAACACCTCCCGACAGCGGGCCCACGGGCCCACCGATTGGCTCCAACCGAAAGGCAGTGCCATGAACACCAAGCTCCGCACCCGCTCCATGGGCCTCGCCGCCCTCGCCCTGACCGCGTCGATGGGCCTGGCCGCCTGTGGCAACGAGAGCGACACCGAGAACGCCGCCGAGTCCACCACGTCCGAGGCCCCCATGGAGTCCGAGACCTCGGAGTCCGAGGAGCCCATGGAGTCCGAGGAGCCGATGGCCGCCGACGCTCCGTTCGGCCCCGGCTGCGCCGGCGTCCCCACCTCCGGTGAGGGTTCCGTCGAGGGCATGGCCGACGACCCGGTCGCCACCGCCGCCTCGAACAACCCGCTCCTCAAGACGCTGGTCGCCGCGGTCACCGAGGCCGACCTGGTCGACACGCTCAACTCGGCCGAGAACCTCACCGTGTTCGCGCCGACCGACGACGCGTTCGCCGCGATCCCGAAGAAGGACCTCAACGCCCTCCTCGCCGACAAGGAGATGCTGACCACCGTGCTCACGCACCACGTGGTCGGTGAGCGCCTCAGCCCGGAGGACGTCGCGGGCGAGCACGAGACCCTGGCCGGTGACATGCTCACCGTCGAGGGCGAGGGTGAGGACTTCACCATCGGCGACGCCAGCGTCGTCTGCGGCAACGTGCAGACCGCCAACGCCACCGTGTACGTCGTCGACCAGGTCCTGATGCCGGAGATGTGAGCGTCTCCTGACGATCACTAGGCAAGGATGACGACGTGGACCACGTGAGGCCCGTACCGGACGGGGCGCCCCAGGGCGCCCCGTCCGGGGGCGACGAGAAGAGAAGCGAAGCAGCCCGCCTCGCCGACCTGCTCCGGCAGGCGGCACTGGGCGACGAGGCCGCCTTCGCTGCGTTCTACGACGCGACGTCGGCCCGGGCGTACGGCCTGGCCCTCCGCGTGGTCCGCAACCCGGCGCACGCCGAGGAGGTCACCCAAGAGGCCTACCTCGACGCCTGGCACTCCAGCACGAGGTACGACGCCGCGCGCGGCAGCGCCGCCGGTTGGCTGATGACGATCGTGCACCGCAAGGCCGTCGACCGGGTCCGCTCGGTCGAGGCCGCCACGGCTCGCGACGAGACGTGGAACCGGGAGGCAGCACCGACCGACCACGACCAGACCGCGGAGGCCGTCCACGCCTCGCTCGACGCCGCTCGGGTGCGCGGCGCGGTCGCCACACTGACCGACGTGCAGCGCCAGGCCGTCGAGCTCACCTACTTCGGCGGCTACACGCACACCGAGGTCGCCACCTTGCTGGACGTCCCACTGGGGACGGCCAAGACCCGAATACGCGACGGACTGATCCGCCTGCGGGACCTGATGGGAGTTGCCTCATGAGCGAGATGGATGTCCACAAGCTCACAGGCGCCTACGCGATGGACGCGCTCGACGAGCTCGAGCGCGCCCGGTTCGAGCAGCACCTCGCCCAGTGCGAGGACTGCCGCGCCGAGGTCGCAGAGCTGCGCGAGACCGCGGCCCTGCTCGCCGAGACCACTGCCGTCACGCCTCCGGCGTCGCTGCGCGACTCGGTCCTCGCCGGCATCTCCCAGGTCCGCCCGCTCGCTCCGGAGGTGCCCGCCTCCCCCACGCACGCCGCTCGCCCGGCAGCTCGGGGGCGGGGTTGGGTGCCCTTTCTGGTCGCGGCGGCACTCGCGCTCATCGTCGGGGTCGGCGCCCTGGTGACGCAGCCGTGGGCCCCGTCCGACGACGCCGAGCGCCTGACCGCGGCCGAGCAGGTCCTGCAGGCTCCTGACGCCGAGGAGGTGTCCGTCGACCTCGGCGAGGCCGGCCGCGCGACCGTCGTCCGCTCGAAGGCCCAGGACCGTGCGGTCATCACCACCGAGGACATGGTCTCGGCGCCGTCGGGCAAGGACTACGAGCTGTGGTTCATCGAGGGTGACGAGTTCGTCTCCGCAGGGCTGATGCCGGACGCCGCCGACCAGACGGTCGTCCTCGACGGCTCCGCCGCAGCGGCCGCGGCCGTCGGCATCACCGTCGAACCCGACGGTGGCTCCGAGCAGCCCACGAGCGACCCGATCGCCGTCTTCGACCTGACCGAGTCGACGTGACCCCTGACGTGCCACGCCGGATCGCCGTCGTCGGCTCCGGCGTGGCGGGGCTCACCGCTGCCTGGATCGCGTCGCGCACCGCGCACGTGACCCTCTACGAGGCCGACGACCGGCTCGGCGGCCACGCCGACACCCACCGGGTGACCACCCCCGACGGGGAGCTCGCCATCGACACCGGCTTCATCGTGCACAACCGCCGGACCTACCCCACGCTGCTGCGCCTCTTCGGCGAGCTCGGCGTGGCCACCCAGCCGTCGGAGATGTCGCTGTCGGTCAGCGACGCCGGCACGGGCGTGGAGTACGCCGGCGCGCTCGGGCCGCGCGGCCTCTTCGCCCAGCGCTCGTCCCTCCGCTCGCGCGAGCACTGGCGGATGCTGCTGGAGATCCCGCGCTTCCACCGCCGCGCGAAGGCCCTCCTCGCCGACGGCGCGGCGAGCAACTCCGCCGGTACGCGGGGTAGTTCGGGACGATCTGGGGGCAAATCGGCCGATTCGGCCACCATTTCGTCCCTAGATACCCCGACGAGCGGGGAGGACCAGACGCTGCGCGACTTCCTGCGCGAGGGCGGCTTCTCCGCCGGCTTCGTCCGGCACTTCATGGAGCCGCTGGTCGCGGCCGTCTGGTCGTGCGACCCGGCGACCTCGCTCGACTACCCCGCCCGCTACCTCTTCACCTTCCTCGAGCACCACGGGATGCTCGGCGTCTTCGACTCGCCGGAGTGGCGCACCGTCACGGGCGGCTCGGCGACGTACGTCGCTGCGGTCGCCGCCGGCCTGCAGGAGGTGCGCCTGGAGACCAAGGTGACGTCGGTGCGCGAGCTCGCGGACGGCGTCGAGGTCACCGACGGCAGCGGCGCGACCACCCGCGTCGACGCGGTCGTCGTCGCCACCCACCCGGCCCACGCCCTCGGCATGCTCGAGTCGCCGACCGACCTCCAGCGCGAGGTCCTGTCGGCCCTGCCCTACAGCAGCAACACCGCGCTCCTCCACACCGACGCCTCCCTCCTTCCCGACGCACCGGGGGCTCGCGCCAGCTGGAACTTCCACCGCCCGGCGGGCGGTTCCGGGGGCGTCACGGTCACCTACGACCTCACCCGGCTCCAGCGCCTGCCCACCGACACCCACTACCTGGTCACCCTGGGCGGCGAGGACCTCGTCGACCCGGCGAGCGTGATCGACCGGATGGAGTACGAGCACCCGCTCTACACGCCGGAGTCCGTCGCGGCCTCGCGCCGGCTGCCCGAGATCGACACCGCGCGGATCGCCTTCGCCGGGGCCTACCACGGCTGGGGGTTCCACGAGGACGGCGCGCGCTCTGGCCTCGCCGCGGCGACCCACCTCGGCCTCCCCTGGGTGCGGCCCGCGCGTGCGCTGCCCCGGCCGGGCCGCTTCGAGACCACCATCCGCCACACCCGGCGTACCCCGTGGCGGCGCAGCTTCGAGCACCGCTCCACCTTCTGGCTGGTCGACCTCGACGACCTGCCCGACCACGGCGTGCTGGCGCGGTTCGAGGCGCGTGACCACCTCGGCTCGCCCGAGCGCAGCCTGCGGCACAACGTCGAGTCGTTCCTCGCCGACAACGGCGTCTCGCTGGGCGACGGCGCGCGTCCCGGCACGATCCTGATGGCCGCGCACCCGCGCTCGCTCGGGCACTGCTTCAACCCGATCAGCGTCTTCTGGTGCTTCGACGACCAGGGGCGCCAGGCGGGCGTCGTCGTCGAGGTGCACAACACCTACGGCGACCGCCACGCCTACCTCGTCCACCCCGACGAGCAGGGGCGGGCCCGCACCGACAAGGCGATGTACGTCTCGCCCTTCCACGGCGTCGACGGCTGGTACGACGTCGCCGTCCCGATCCCGACCGACCGCCTCGACATCGCGGTCACGCTGCGCGGCCACGACGGCGGCGCGGCGTCGTTCAGCGCCGGTCTCACCGGCACCCGCAGCGACGTACCCCTGCGCCGGACCCTCGGCGCCACGCTGCGCGGCAGCGCACTGATCCGTGCGCACGGCATCTGGCTGTGGACCCGCCGGCTGCCGATCCGTCCCCGACCGACCCACCGACAGGAGGGCGTCCGATGACCCTCGAGAAGAACCGTCCCGACGACACCCGCACCCAGGGCATGCCTGCCCTCGAGCAGCTCCCGTCCGGACCCCGCACCGCTGTCTCGGCCGCCGTCGCGCGCCGCCTCTTCCGCGCCGCCGTCGCCCGTCTCGACGTGACGGTGGTGGAGGAGCCGACCGGACGCACCTACGGGCAGGGCGGGCCCGTCATGCGCCTGCACCGGCCCGAGGAGTTCTACGCCCGCGTGGGCCGCGACGGCCTCATCGGCTTCGGCGAGGCCTACCTCACCGGCGCCTGGGACGCCGACGACCTGGCCGGCTTCCTCACGGTGCCGGCGGCCCGGATGGCCACCCTGGTCCCGGAGCCGCTGCAGCGGCTCCGCGCCCTCGTCATGCCCCGGCTGCCCCACCACCAGCGCAGCACCGAGGCCAACAGCCAGGCCAACATCTCGCACCACTACGACCTGTCCAACGACCTCTTCGCGCTCTTCCTCGACGAGACGCTGAGCTATTCGTCCGCGCTCTTCGACACCTCCTTCGTCCCCGCCGGGAAGGGCCCCGGATCCGTCGGTGACCACCTGGTCGCCACTCCACCAGAGCCCACCGACACCGCCGACCCGACGCAGCACCACCCCGACCTCGCCGACGCCCAGGGCCGCAAGATCGAGCGCCTGCTCGACGAGGCCGGCGTGGGCGCGGGCACCCGGGTGCTCGAGATCGGCACCGGCTGGGGCGAGCTCGCCATCCGTGCCGCCCGCCGCGGCGCGACCGTCCACTCGATCACGCTGTCGGTGGAGCAGCTCGAGCTCGCCGAGAAGCGCATCGCCGCCGCCGGCTGCACCGACCGCGTCCACGTCGAGCTGATGGACTACCGCGCGCTCGCCGCCACCGGGGCGACGTACGACGCCGTGGTGTCGGTGGAGATGATCGAGGCCGTCGGCCACGAGTTCTGGGGCACCTACTTCAGCACCATCGACCGCGTGCTCGCACCCGGCGGCCGGGTCGCCATCCAGGCGATCACCATGCCGCACGACCGGATGCTCGCCACGCGTGACGGCCACACCTGGATCAACAAGTACATCTTCCCCGGCGGCTTCCTGCCCAGCGTCGAGGTCATCGACCAGGTCACTCGCTCCGAGACCTCGCTCCGCCTGACCGGCCAGCTCGCGATGGGCAGCCACTACGCCGAGACGCTCCGCCGCTGGGACCGTCGGTTCCTCGGTCAGCGCGAGGCCGTGCTGTCGCTCGGCTTCGACGACATGTTCATGCGGGCGTGGCACTTCTACCTCGCCTACTCGCAGGCCGGTTTCGCCAGTGGCTACCTCGACGTCTCGCAGCTCACGTTCACCCGAGAGGACCGGTGACGACTCCGTGACCCAGACCGCGCCGCCCGCCGACGCCACGCTCACCTCCGCCGGGGTCGCCGACCGCCTCGCCGCGGCCGTACGACCCTTCATCGGCGGCGACCTGCCGGTGCGCCTGCAGGCGTGGGACGGCTCCGTCGCCGGCCCCGCCGGCGCACCCCTGGTGTTGCTCCGCTCCCCCGACGCGCTGCGCCGACTGCTGTGGCACCCGGGCGAGCTCGGAGCAGCCCAGGCCTACGTCACCGGTGAGCTCGACGTGCCCGAGCAGGACGGCTGGGACCTCGGCTCCGCCCTCACCCACGCCTTCGCGGTGGGCGCCGAGCGCGGGCTGTCCGGCGTACGCCTCTCCCCGCGCGCCATGGTCGACGCGGTCCGCACCGCCGCCGGCCTCGGCGCGCTGGGCAGGCCCCCGGCCGCGCCCGCGTCGCAGGCCCGCATCAGGGGTCGCCTCCACAGCCTGGCCCGGGACCGGTCGTCGATCAGCCACCACTACGACCTCTCCAACGAGTTCTACTCGTTGATCCTCGAGCCGCAGATGGCCTACAGCTGCGGCTACCACGCGACGCCCGACACCCCGCTCGAGGAGGCGCAGCGCGCCAAGCTCGACCTGGTCTGCACCAAGCTCGGGCTGGAGCGAGGCATGCGGATGCTCGACGTCGGCTGCGGGTGGGGCTCGCTGTCGCTCCACGCTGCCGAGCACTTCGGCGCGCAGGTCACCGGCGTGACGATCTCGGCCGAGCAGAAGAAGCTCATCGACGCCCGGATCGCCGAGCGGGGGCTGGGCGACCGTGTCGAGATCCGGCTCCAGGACTACCGCCAGGTCCCCGAGCGCGACCACTTCGACGCCGTCGGCTCGCTCGAGATGGGCGAGCACGTCGGCGCGACCAACTACCCGACCTACGTCGAGGTGCTGCGCCGCGCGGTGAAGCCGGGCGGGCGGGTGCTGGTCCAGCAGATGTCGCGCCAGGGCGCCGGCGGCGGCAAGCACCCCGGGGGTGGGCCCTTCATCGAGTCGTTCATCGCGCCCGACATGACCATGCGGCCGGTCGGCGAGACCGTCGACCTCATCGAGTCCGGCGGGCTCGAGGTGCGTGACGTCCACGCGATGCGCGAGCACTACGTCCACACGGTCAACGGCTGGATCGACAACTTCGAGGCCAACCTCCCGCGGCTGACCGAGCTCGTGGGCGAGGAGGTCGTCCGCGTCTGGCGGCTCTACCTCGTCGGCGGCGCGCTCGCCTTCCGCGACGGCAGGATGGGCGTCGACCAGATCCTGTCCGTCCGTCCCGGTGCGGCCCACACCCTGCCGGCGGTCCGTACGTGGTGAGTGCCGCGCTGGTCGCGCTGCTCGCCGCCGCCGTCGTCATGGGGGCGACGGCGGCGGTGAGCCGTCGGGTCGACCGGGTCGCGGTGATCGACGTGGCCTGGGGACTGGCCTTCGTCGCGATCGCACTGGTTCTGGCCGTGCTGTGGCCCGACGCCCACTCGTGGCTCCTCGCCGCGCTGGTCGTCGGGTGGGGCGGTCGCCTGGCGTGGCACATCGGTCGCCGCTCGCGCGGCCACGGCGAGGACCCCCGCTACGAGAAGATGCTCGGTGGGCCCGGCTGGTCCGCAGGCGCCGGTCGCGTGCTCACTAAAGTGTTCCTGACCCAGGCCGTCGTCGCCTTCCTCATCTCCGCCCCGCTCCAGGTCGCGGCGGCGTACGACGTCCGCTGGTGGCCCGTCGTGGGGGTCGGCGTCGTGGTCTGGGCGGTGGGCGTGTTCTTCGAGGTCGTCGGCGACGCCCAGCTCGAGGCCTACAAGGCGAAGCCGCGGGAGTCGCGGCCGAAGATCCTCGACACCGGCCTGTGGGGCTGGACCCGGCACCCGAACTACTTCGGCGACGCCTGCGTGTGGTGGGGCCTCTGGATCGCCGGGGCGCTGGCCCTGGGCTGGCTGCCGGGCCTCCTCACCGTGTGGGCGCCCGCCGCGATGACCTACTTCGTGCGCAACGTCACCGGGGCCAAGCTCCTCGAGCGGACGATGTCGCAGCGCGAGGGATGGGACGCGTACGCCGCCCGCGTGCCGCTGTTCGTCCCGCGTCCGCCCCGCGGTTGAGGCGCGCTCGGCGATCCCGGAGCACCCGGCTGGGGGGTTCTGCACGTCCGCCGGCCGCCCTCGGGTGACAATGCGCCATGTGGGTGAGCAGGAGGGGCTCGACTGCGCCGTCGAGGCGATGCAGGCGGGAGACGAGGCGGCGTTCCGCGTCGTCTACCGCCACGTCCAGCCACCCCTCCTGCGCTACCTGACCGTCCTCGTCGGTCCCGCCGAGGCCGAGGACGTCGCCAGCGAGGCGTGGGCGCAGGCCTTCCGCGACCTCGACCGGTTCAGTGGCGACGCCGACGGCTTCCGCGGCTGGATCACGACCATCGGCCGCAACCGGGCCCTCGACCACATCCGCCACGCCCGGCGCCGTCCGGTCGCCGACGAGCCGGTGGACGACCTCGTGGACCTGCCCGACGACATCGACCTCGAGGCCGACGCCATCGGCCGGATCAACTCCGAGGCCGTCGTCCGGCTGATCGGCACCCTGCCCCGCGACCAGGCCGAGGCCATCATGCTGCGCACGGTGCTCGGCTTCGACGCCCCGACCGCAGCCCGCATCCTCGGCAAGCGCCCGGGCGCCGTGCGGGCCGCGGCCCACCGCGGCCTCAAGCAGCTGGCCAAGCGAATCTCCGAGGAGCCGTAACACCTGTGGACGCCGTGACGCTGAAGGGAGTGAGATGAGCACCCCGGACCCCCGCCTCTCCCGCCGCGATGCCGAGCGCCTGCTCGACGCTCCGGCGGAGCACGACGACGTCCTCGGCTGGGCCCTCACCGGCGCCAGCGCGCCGGCACGCCCCGAGGAGCTCCGCGGGGAGGACGCGGCGGTCGCCGCCTTCCAGGCAGCACGCCTCTCACCGCCCCCGTCGTCCCGCGCCGGCTACGTCTCGCCCGCGAGACTCGGCGGCCGGGCGGCCACCCGGGCCGTCATCGCGACCGGTGCGGTCGTCGCGCTGACGTCGGGCGGCTTCGCCCTCGCCAGCTCCACCGGCCTGCCGGGCATCCCCGGTCTGCCGGACCTGCCCACCCTCCCGGGCCAGGCGGCCGACCGGGCGACCGAGTCCGTCGCCGAGGCGCCGCGGGGCGCTGCCGGATCGGCCACCTCGGGTGGCGACGCGACCACTGGCGGGCCGTCGGAGTCCGCCGCCGGCACCGGCTCGTCCGGTCCCTCCGGCTCGACGAGCCCGTCCGGCTCGACCGGCTCGACCAGCCCGTCCGCCACGTCCCCGTCCTCCGACACCCCTGCCGGGACCCCCACCCAGACCCAGTCGCCGACCCAGACGCCGCGCCCCGACCTCGAGGGCCTCTGCCGGGCGTTCCAGGCCACCGACCGCTCCGACGCCGGCAGCTCCCTCGGCAGCGCCGCGTTCCTCGCCCTCGCGGCTGAGGCCGGCGGCGCCGACCGGGTCGCGACCTACTGCGTCGACCTCATCGGCCCGCCGAAGGAGACCGGCAGGTCCACCGACCAGCCGACCCCCTCGCCGGGGAAGCCCACCGACCAGCCGACCCCCTCGCCGGGCAAGCCCACCGACCAGCCCTCGAACGGCAACCAGGGCAACAGCTCGAACCAGGGCAACGGCCAGGGCAACGGCTCCGGCTCGAACCAGGGCAACGGCAACCAGGGCGCCTCGAACAGCCCCGGCACCGCCAACGGCAACGGCAACGGCAACGGCAACGGCGCGAACCCGCCGAGCCCGGCCGTTCCCTCCGGCCCACCCACTCCCACCAGCTCCGCCGACCCCGGGACCTCGGAACATCCCGGCAAGGGAGGCGGACACCAGACACCCGGGTGACCGGGCGGCGGCCGCGTTCCGCAGGACCGGACCTCGCACCCCGTACGTCGACCTCCCGCCGGCGTACGGGATCCCCCCAGAAGCGCGAGATCCACGTCCTACCAACGCACAGACAACGGCATGGCCCTCCCCCGGGGCCATGCCGTTGTCGCGTCCCGGCCCGCCCTCGCCCACCTCGTGCCGGACCTCCGCTGTCACCGGCAGGGGCTAGGTTCCTCAGCAGGGAGGGTCACCGATGAGCTATCCACCACCGATCTACCACGGCGAGTCCGGCGAGGTGTCGGCCCGCGTCGTGCCGGCCGACCTCGAGCCGGCCGTGGTCTACCCCAACGGCAACAAGGTCTTCTACCTCGCGCAGGGCGCGGCGACCCAGGGCACGTTCGGCCTCTACCGGTGGGAGTTCGCGGGTCCCGAGAGCGGTCCCGGGGCCCATTTCCACCGCACCATCACCGAGTCGTTCTACGTCCTCGAGGGCACGGTCACGATCTACGACGGCACCCACTGGGTGCCGTGCCACGCCGGCGACTTCGCCCACGTCCCCGCGGGCGGCATCCACGGCTTCCGCAACTCCGACGGCCCGGCCAAGATGCTGCTCCACTTCGCGCCGGGTGCGCCGCGCGAGGCGTACTTCGAGGGGCTCGCCGCGGGCATGGGCCGGCTCGACGGCGACGCCTACGACCGCTTCATGCGCGAGCACGACAACACCTGGGTCTGAGGAGGCCTGCATGGACCCGGTCAGCGCCGCGTTCGACGCCACCCCACGCCGCGACTTCCTCCCGCGCGCCGGCCGGCGGCGAGCGTCGTACGACGGCCCGCTGGGGATCGCGGCGGGCCAGACCAACTCCCAGCCGCGCACCGTCGACGACATACTGCGGCTGCTCGACGTCCACCCCGGCCAGCGGGTGCTCGACGTCGGATCGGGGTCCGGCTGGACGACCGCGCTGCTGGCGCACCTGGTCGGTCCCGCCGGATCGGTGCTCGGCGTCGAGCTCGAGCCGGAGCTGGTGGCGTTCGGTTCCGCCAACCTGGCGCGCACCGCTCGCCCGTGGGCGACGATCCGACAGGCCTCCCCCGACGTGCTCGGCGACCCCGCCGGGGCGCCGTACGACCGGATCCTGGTCTCCGCGATGGCCGACTCGCTGCCGCGGGTGCTGGTCGACCAGCTCGGGGACGACGGCGTCCTGGTGGTGCCGGTGGACGGGACCATGCTGCGGGTGGGCAACCCCGGCGCGGTCGTCACCGAGCACGGGCACTACCGGTTCGTGCCGCTGCGCTGAGGTTCCCCGGCAGGCGTGACGGACCGGCGGGCGAGCCGGACCGGGAGGCCCGCCACCGTCTCGAGCGGACCGCGGCGCCGCAGCAGCCGCAGCGTCGCGCCGAGGGCCAGGAGCACGACGACGTGGAGGACGTACGTCGACGGCTCCTCCGTCGGCCAGACCGCATCGGTTCGCATCACGACGTGGAGGGAGTAGAGCGTGAGCGTCGCGGCGCCGGCCCCGAACAGGACGGCGAGGACAGCGTTCGCCGGACGGGGCAGCAGCCGCTCGGCGAGCAGGCAGAGCGCGATGACGAGGACGGCGCTGCCGATGGTCTGGGCGAGGTCGAACGGCGTCGCGGAGTGCGGGGCGACGAGCAGCAGCCAGCTCCAGTCACCGTCGGGGGGCGTCACGCCGTACATCCCGGTCGCGTTCTCCGCCGCCACCGCCGGGTCCGCGAAGGTGCGCGACACCTGGGTGGCCAGCAGCGCCACCGAGAACCCGCCGAGCGCCAGGCCGCCGAGCAGCGCGGGGTCGCGCAGGTCGAGGCGGCCGAGCACGAGGCCGGCGAGCAGGTAGGCCAGCCACGGGACGACCGGGTAGTAGCCGGTGAGCAGCAGCTCGCTCACCAGCTGCCCCGGGTCGGCCAGCTGCGCGAAGGCCGGGCTGTCGAAGCCGCGAGGGGGCAGGTGCGGCCGCACCAGGTGGGACACGACCGGCGCCAGGGCGACCCACGCGACCGTGAGCGGCAGGAGGACCCGGACCCCCAGGAACGTGAACGGCAGGCCCAGCACGAACAGGACGGCGTAGTAGGTGAGGATGACCGCGATGCCGGTGTCCAGGCCGCCGAGCAGCAGGCCCAGCAGCCCGATGAGCAGCGCGCGGGCGGCGATCCCGGCGGTGCGGGCCGCGAGCGGCCGACCGCGCAACGGCTCGCGCGTCATCAGCGCGAGGCTCACACCGGCCAGGACTGCGAAGAGCGCCGACGCCCGTCCGCCGGCCAGCCACTGGGCGGTGGTGAGGTCGCCGCCGGCCGTGCGCTCGTCGAGCACGTGGGTGGCGACCATGCCGAGCAGGGCGAGGCACCGGGCGACGTCCAGCCCGATGAGGCGGCCGCGCGACGTCCCGGTCATGGCCCCATCCTGCCGGGCCGGACCCGACGACGAGCCCGACCGACGACCTGGTCAGGTGCCCGGGCGGGCCACCTGCTCGGCCAGGTGGGCGGGGGCCTGGATGCAGTAGGAGTCGGTGAGCAGCTCGGCCAGCTCGTCCCAGTCGATGGCGTCCTCGTCGAGGATCATGCCGATGGCGTTGCCGCCCCAACCGGAGCGGAAGTAGGGGGCGCCCATGTGCTCGAAGGCCGCCACCTCGTCCGGCTCGCCGCGGAAGGTGATCCGGAAGAGCTGGTCCTCCCCGCCGAAGACGTGGGCCACGGTCGCGCTGCCCACGCGCCACCTGGTGCCGGTCCAGGCAGGCTCCTGCCGGCACCGCGGGAGCGCGCCGAGCACCGCGTCGATGCGCAGCACCCACTCCTCGGGCACGAGGGGACGGTCGGCGAGGGCCACGGTCGGGATCCTGCCACCGCGGTCCGACACCCGATACCTGAGGACGTAGTGGACGAGATCGGGGGTCCGATCCGTGCGTGACGTCCTCAGATGTCGGTCAGCTCAGGACGCCGCGGGAGCCGCGTCCTCGGGCAGCGGCACCGGGGCGAAGGGGCTGCGGGTGAACCACGTCGGCAGCGCGCGCACCAGGGGACGCGGGCCGGCGACGGCGAGGTCGCCCGCCTTCACCGCGCCCATCAGGTCGCGTCGTCCCATCCAGTAGTCGATCATCGTCTCGACGTGGCCGGCCACCTGCACGTCGACGTCGTGCCCCGGATCGGTCAGGCAGAGGTCCACCGTCGGCGAGTCCAGCACCAGCCAGAAGTGGCTCTTGCGGTCGCTCGACCCCTGCAGGTGGAAGTGCACGACCACGCGGTGCTCGGGCAGCGCCGAGAGGTCGACGTTGCGATGGATGTCCCACATGAGCAGCGAGGCGTCGTAGTGCTTGGCGATCACGTCGCCCCGCGCCCAGCGCTGCCCCCAGACGCCCATCGACTCGATCACCGGCCACAGCTCCTTGCCGGCCGCGGTCAGGTGGTACTCCCCGCCGACGTGGTCGACGACGCCGACGCGCTCGAGCGTCTTGAGGCGCTTGGACAGCAGCGCGGGCGACATGAGCGGCACCCCGCGTCGGAGGTCGTTGAAGCGCGTGCTGCCGCACAGCAGCTCGCGCACCACCAACGGCGTCCACCTCTCGGTGAGCACCTCCGAGGCCATCGCGACGGGGCAGAACTGACCGTAGGTGGAAGCCATCCTCCACGGTAGGACCGCTATGGGTTCTGTACCAGTACAGGATCGATACTCGCGGGCCGAGCCCCTGCGGTCGCACTGTGGACAGGTACCGCCACCGACGAGGGAGCCCACCATGACCGTGCTCGACATGCCCACCACCGAGGCCCTCGCCGGCGACTTCGCCGGCGACCTGATCACTCCAGCCCACCCGGCGTACGACGACCAGCGCCGCATCTGGAACGGGGAGATCGACCGCCGCCCGGCCCTCGTCGCCCGGTGCCAGGGCGCCAGCGACGTGGCTCCTGCGTTGGGCCCGCGACCACGGCCTCCCGGTCTCGGTGCGCGGCGGCGGCCACGGCATCGCCGGGCACTCGCTCGTCGACGACGGTGTCGTGCTGGACCTGTCGGGGATGCGCGGCACCGTGGTCGACCCGACGACCCGTACCGTCTCGGCACAGGGTGGGGCGCTCAACGCCCACGTCGACCGGGAGAGCCAGGCCTTCGGGCTCGCGATGACCAGCGGCTACATCAGCCACACCGGCATCGCCGGGCTGACGCTGGGCGGCGGGATCGGCCACCTGATGCGCAAGACGGGGCTGGCGATCGACGCGCTCAGGTCCTGCCAGGTCGTCACCGCCGACGGGGCGATCGTGCGCGCCTCCGAGGCCGAGAACCCCGACCTGTTCTGGGGCTTGCGCGGGGGCGGCGGCAACTTCGGGGTCGTCACCGACTTCACGTTCGAGCTCCAGCCGTTGGGCCCGACCGTCCTCGCGGGCCTGGTCGCGTGGCCGGCTGACGAGGCGCCGACGGTGCTCGCCTTCCTGCGCGACTTCATGGCCGACGCCCCCGACGAGGTGGGCCTGATGGCGAACCTCCGCCTCGCCCCGGCACTGCCGCTGTTCCCCGAGAGCCTGCACGGCAAGCCGATCATCGGCCTGGTGGCGACGTACGCCGGTCCGGTCGAGGAGGGCGAGCGGGTGCTGGCGCCGGTCCGGGCGCTCGGCCACCCGGTGCTCGACACCGTCGCACCCAAGCCGTACGTCGCGCACCAGAAGTTCCTCGACCCGGCGGTGCCGCACGGGCGGCACTACTACTGGAAGTCGCACCGTCTGGGGCCGCTCACCGACGGGGTCATCGACACGATCTGCGAGCACCTGGCGACGATCAGCAGCCCGCTGTCGACGGTGCCCATCTTCAGCTTCGGTGGCGCGATGAGCCGGGTGCCCGAGGACGCCACCGCCTTCCCGCACCGCGACGCCAGCCACGACATCAACATCGTGGCGTCCTGGCTGCCCGAGCAGGCCGGCGACGCCGACCGGCATCGTGCCTGGGTGCGCGGATTCTTCGACGCGCTCGCCCCGCACAGCCGCGGCGTCTACGTGAACTTCACGAGCGACGACGCCCAGACCCGCGTGCAGGAGGCCTACAGCCCCGTCCAGTGGGAGCGGCTGCGGACGCTCAAGACCGCGTGGGACCCGGACAACGTGTTCCGCGGCAACGCCAACATCCCGCCGCTCGCCTGACGGCGCCCGCGGCCGATATCTGAGGACGTGATGAACGGAATCGGGGGTCCAAGACGTCCACCACGTCCTCAGATAACCCGTTCAGTAGGACTTCGGCAGCCCCAGGCTGTGCATCGCGACGAAGTTGAGGATCATCTCCCGGCTGACCGGGGCGATCCGGCCGGCGCGGGCAGCGACGAGCAGCCCGGCCATGCCGTACTCCTGCGTGATGCCGTTGCCGCCGTGGGTCTGCACCGCGGCGTCGACGGCGTGCACGGCGGCCTCGGCGGCGGCGTACTTCGCCATGTTGGCCGCCTCGCCGGCCGCCATGTCGTCGCCGGCGTCGACCAGCGCGGACGCCTTCTGCGTCATCAGCCGGGCGAGCTCGTTCTCGATGTGCGCCATCGCGAGCGGGTGGGCGATCGCCTGGTGGGAGCCGATCGGCGCCTTGAACACCGTCCGCTCCTTCGCGTACGCCGACGCCCTGGCGAGGGCGTGGCGGGCGAGGCCGGTCGAGAAGGAGGCCGCCATGATCCGCTCGGGGTTGAGGCCCGCGAACAGCTGCACCAGGCCGCCGTCCTCGTCGCCGACCAGCGCCTCGCGCGGCAGCCGGACGTCGTCGATGAAGACCTGGAACTGCTTCTCCGGGCTGACGATCTCCATCGGGATCGCGGTGAACTCGAAGCCGGTCGCGTCGGTCGGCACGACGAAGAGGCAGGGCTTGAGCTTGCCGGTCTCAGCATCCTCCGCCCGCGCCACCACGAGCACGTTGGCGGCCTCGTCGACGCCGGAGATGTAGACCTTCTGGCCCTTCAGCACCCACTCGTCGCCGTCGCGGCGGGCGGTGGTGGTGATGTTGTGGGAGTTGGTGCCGGCGTCGGGCTCGGTGATCGCGAAGGCCATGGTGGCGGTGCCGTCGCAGATGCCGGGCAGCCACTGCTGCTTCTGCGCTGGCGTGCCGTAGCGGGCGATGACCGTGCCGCAGATGGCCGGGCTGACGACCATCATCAGCAGCGGACAGCCCTGCGCGGCGAGCTCCTCGCAGACGGCAGCCACGTCGCCGATGCCCCCGCCCCCGCCGCCGTACTCCTCCGGGATGTTGATGCCGAGGTAGCCAGCCTTGGCGATCTCCAGCCACAGCTCGGTCGTCTTCTCCCCGGAGCGGGCGCGCTCGACGAACCAGTCACGGCCGTAGCCGCTGGCCAGCCTGGCCACCTGGCGGCGGAGCTCCTGACGTTCCTCGGACTCGGTGAAGCTGGTCATGAGTGTTCCTCCACTACTGCCAGGACCTCCCCGGACGCGACCTGCGACCCGGGCTCGACGTTGATCTCGGTGACGGTGCCGTCGTGCGGCGCGGTCACGGTGTGCTGCATCTTCATGGCCTCGAGCACGAGGACGACGTCCCCCGCGGCCACCTCGGCGCCGGTCTCGGCCTTGACCGCCACGACCGTGCCGGGCATCGGCGCGAGCAGGGAGCCGCTCGCCACCGCGTCCGCGGGGTCGGTGAAGCGCGGCACCTCGCGCAGTCGTACGGACCGAACGCTGCCGTCCACGTGGACCTCCCGCGTGCCGGTCCGGCGATCCGCGACGATGAGTCCGTCCCACCGCCCGGTCACGCCGTCGACCTCCAGCCGGGCGTGTGTCGGGGAGACCTCCAGCACGGTGACGCCGTCGACGACGAAGCCGTCGCGCGTGCCCCACCACTCGACCGGCTCGTGACCCTCGAACGTGGTCCGCTGGGGCTGGCTGACGACGTTGCGCCAGGCGGCCGGGACGCCTTGCTGGACCGTACGCCGGGCGGCGTCGTCGGCGGCCAGCATCAGCGCGCCGGCCACGAGCGCCGGGCGGTCACTGGACGCTGAGTCGCTGGGAGACTCAGCGGGAATCGGACGCGACTCCAGCCACGTCGTCGTCATCTCGCCGGCCGCGAAGACCGGGTCGGTGAGGATGCCGACGAGCTGGTCGCGGTTGGTCGTCACGCCGTGGATGCGCGCCCGGCGCAGGGCCGCGACGAGCATTCGGATCGCCTGCTCGCGGGTCGGCGCCCACGCCATCACCTTGGCCAACATCGCGTCGTAGAACGTCGACACCTCGTCTCCCGCCGCGAACCCGCTGTCCACGCGGATGCCGGACGACGCGAGCAGCCCGAAGGCACCGTCGGCGGGCAGGTCGAAGGTGACCAGACGCCCGCTCTGGGGGACGTACGACGCGTCCTCGGCGTAGAGCCGGACCTCGATCGCGTGCCCCCCATCCCCCGCATATCTAGGGACGTTCTGGTGGGCATCGGCGCCGTCAGCCGTCCATTTCGTCCCTAGATACCCCGAGCCGAGACCGAGACCCCGGCCCTCGGCCACAGCGAGCTGGAGCTCGACGAGGTCGGTGCCGGTCACCAGCTCGGTGACCGGGTGCTCCACCTGGAGCCGGGTGTTCATCTCGAGGAAGAAGAAGCGGTCGGTGGCGGGGTCGTGGAGGAACTCGACCGTGCCCGCGCCGCGGTAGCCGATGCCCTCGGCCAGGCTCTCCGCGGCCGCGCACATGGCCTGCTCCGTCGCGGCGGGCAGGCCGGGGGCCGGTGCCTCCTCGACGACCTTCTGGTGCCGACGCTGCACCGAGCAGTCGCGGGTGCCGAGCGCCCGGGCACCCGAGGCGTCCGCCATCACCTGCACCTCGACGTGGCGCCCGGCCTCGACGTAGGGCTCGACGAAGACCGTCCCGTCGCCGAAGGCGGACTCGGCCTCCGCGCGGGCCGCCTCGATCTCGGCGTCGAGCCGGTCGAGGGTGCGTACGACGCGCATGCCGCGCCCGCCGCCACCGGCCGACGCCTTCACCATCAGCGGCAGGTCGGCCTCTGTCGCGGCGTCCGGCGCCGACAGCACCGGTACGCCGGCCGCGGCCGCGATCTCCTTGGCGCGGACCTTGTCGCCCATCGCCTCGATGGCCTCGGGCGGGGGGCCGACCCACGTGAGGCCGGCGTCGGTGACGGCGCGGGCGAAGGCAGCGTTCTCGGAGAGGAAGCCGTAGCCGGGATGGACCGCGTCGGCAGCGGACCTCAGCGCCGCCTCGACGACCAGGTCGATGCGGAGGTAGGTCTCCGACGGCGCGTTGCCGGGGAGGCGGACGGCGCGGTCGGCCTCGGCGACGAACGGCAGGCCCGCGTCGGCGTCGGAATGCACCGCCACGGTCTCGATGCCGAGCCGGCGGCAGGTGGCGAACACGCGCCGGGCGATCTCGCCGCGGTTGGCGACCAACAACCTTCGGATCATCGCTGGCCTCCCGGGTTTCGACGCGCCCGTCGCGACCTCGTGCCTCGGTCGCGGGACTTGTTCAACCTCGTCTCGCCGACGCGACGGGCTCGTTCCTCGCACGCCGCTGCTCGCTTGATCACGGCCGGAACACCCCGAATCCCTCGGCACCCTTGAACGGTGCGTTCTCGATGACGCTGAGGCAGATGGCGAGCACGGTGCGGGTGTCGCGCGGTTCGATGACGCCGTCGTCGTAGAGCATCCCGGACAGCGCGTAGGGCAGCGACTGCTCCTCGACCATCTGCTCGACCATCGCGCGCATGCCGGCGTCGCCCTCGTCGTCGTACGCCTGGCCCTTGGCCTCGGCGGCCGCGCGGGCGACGATCGAGAGCACGCCGGCGAGCTGGGCCGGGCCCATCACGGCGGACTTGGCGCTCGGCCAGGTGAAGAGGAAGCGCGGGTCGAACGCGCGGCCGTTCATGCCGTAGTTGCCGGCTCCGTAGGACGCGCCCATGATCACGCTGAGGTGCGGGACGGTGCTGTTGGAGACCGCGTTGATCATCATCGCGCCGTGCTTGATGATCCCGCCCTGCTCGTAGTCCTTGCCGACCATGTAGCCGGTGGTGTTGTGCAGGAAGAGCAGCGGGGTGTCGGCCTGGTTGGCGAGCTGGATGAACTGCGTCGCCTTCTGCGCCTCCTCGGAGAACAGCACGCCCTGAGCGTTGGCGAGGATGCCGATCGGGCGTCCGTGCAGCTGCGCCCAGCCGGTGACCAGCGACGTGCCGTAGAGCGGCTTGAACTCGTCGAACGGCCGGCCGTTGTGCTCGCTGGTCCCGTCGACGATCCGGACGATGACCTCGCGCGGGTCGAACGGCTCCTTGAGGTCGGTCGGGACGAGGTCGAGCAGGCCGTCGGGGTCGGCGTCGGGCTCGGCGAAGGTGGACCTGGTGGGGAAGTCCGACACTTCGAGGCCGTTGCAACCCCCTCGAAGTGGCGGAGTCCCCGCATGAGCGGGGAGTCTGCGGACGGGGTCGGGCTTGCGGCGGTTCAGCCGGGCCACGATCCGGCGCCCGATCCGGATCGCGTCGTGCTCGTCCTCGGCGAGGTAGTCGGCGAGGCCGGAGACCCGGGCGTGCATCTCCGCACCGCCGAGCGACTCGTCGTCGGACTCCTCGCCGGTCGCCATCTTCACCAGCGGCGGACCGCCGAGGAAGACCTTCGCGCCGCCGCGGACGAAGACGGTGTAGTCGCTCATGCCCGGGACGTACGCCCCGCCGGCGGTCGAGTTGCCGAAGACCAGCGCGATGGTGGGCTGGCGTCGTGCGGACGCCCGCGTCAGGTCGCGGAAGAGCTTGCCGCCGGGGATGAAGATCTCCTTCTGCGTCGGCAGGTCCGCACCGCCCGACTCGACGAGCGAGATCGTCGGCAGGTTGTTCTCCTCGGCGATCTGGGAGGCGCGGAAGATCTTCTTCACCGTCCAGGGGTTGGAGGCGCCGCCCTTGACGGTCGGGTCGTTGGCGCTGATCAGGCACTCCACCCCCTCGACGACGCCGATGCCGGTGACGACGGACGCGCCGACCGTGAAGTCCGAGCCCCAGCCCGCCAGCGGCGACAGCTCGAGGAAGGCCGACCCCGGGTCGAGGAGCAGCTCGATCCGCTCCCGCGCGGTCAGCTTGCCGCGGGCGTGGTGGCGGTCGACGTACTTCTCGCCGCCGCCGGCCACCGCGACCGCGTGCTGCGCGTCGAGGTCGGCGAGCTTCTCCAGCATCGCCTCGCGGTTGCTCATGACTCCACGACCGCCTTCATCCGCTCCAGCGTCGTACGCATCCCGCGACGGTTGGTGCGCCTCCGGAGCGGGCCGAGCACCAGCCAGTAGAGGCGGGTCGGCAGGTTGGGGTCCATGCGGAAGTACTCCGTCACGAGCGTCCCGCCGTCCTTCGGCTCGAGCCGGTAGCCCCAGTTGTTGACCGTGATCGCGTCGGTGCCGACGGAGAACTCGAAGACCTGCTCCGGCTCGCAGGCGGTGACCCGGCACGGTGACCAGTACGTCGGCCCGACGCCGTTGCGCTTCACGTGGCCGGCGAAGTAGGCGCCCACCTCGGGCCCGGTCGAGCCGCGGGTCCACTTCGCCTCGAACGTCTCGGGGCTGAACTCCCCGATCCGGGTGACGTCACTGACGAGGTCCCAGACCTCGGCCGGCGGGGCGTCCATCCAGACCGAGACCTCGTCCCCCAGGGACGGCAGCTTGATCATCGAGATTCCTTCTCTGTCGTGGTCACGAGGCGTAACCCATGAGCTTCGCCGTCAGGTCGCGCAGCACCTCGTCGGCGCCGCCCCCGATCGGCAGGAGCCGGGCGTCGCGGTAGTGCCGCTCCACCTCGGTCCCGTGCATGTAGCCGGTGCCGCCGAAGAGCTGCACGGCCCGGTCGCAGACGTACGCCGCGCAGTCGACGGCGGTCTGCTTGGCCAGGCAGGCCTCGGCGACGACGAACTCGCCCGCGACGTGCCGGGCGGCGACCGACCGCGTGTAGGTGCGCGCGACCTCGACCTGTCGGCGCATCTCGACGAGCGTGTGCTGGACGGTCTGGTTCTCGATCAGCGGCCGGCCGAAGGTCTGGCGCTCGCGGGCGTGAGCCGCCGCAAGGTCGAGCGAGCGGGCCGCGATGCCGTAGCCGTGGACGGCGAGCGCGATCCGCTCGACGACGAACTGCTCGGCGATCTGGCCGAAGCCCGAGCCCTCCTCGCCGACGAGGTTGCGCGCCGGCACGCGGCAGTCGACGAACGACAGCTCGGCGGTGTCGGAGCAGTGCCAGCCCATCTTCTGGAGCGACCGGCTGACGGCGAAGCCGGGCGTGCCCTTCTCGATGACCAGCAACGAGATGCCGCCGTGGCCCGGGCCGCCGGTGCGGACGGCCGTGGTGACGAAGTCCGCGCGGACCCCGGAGGTGATGAAGGTCTTCGACCCGTTGACGACGTAGTGGTCGCCGTCGCGTTCGGCGCGGGTGGTGATCCGCGCGACGTCGGACCCGCCGCCGGGCTCGGTGATCGCGAGGGACCCGATGGTCTCGCCGGCCAGGGTGGGCCGGACGAACCGGTCGACGAGGTCGGGATCACGGCTCGCCGAGATGTGGGGCAGCGCGATGCCGGCGGTGAACAGGCCTGCCATCAGCCCGCTCGACGCGCCCGCCTCGAACATCGCCTCCTGCAGCACGACGGTGTCGACCAGGTCGCCGCCACCGCCGCCGACCTCCTCGGGGAAGGAGACACCGATCAGGCCCAGCCCGCCGGCGGTCCGGTGGAGCGCGCGCGGGATCTCACCGGCGTCCTCCCACTCCTGCAGGTGCGGCACCACCTCGCGGCGCACGAACTCGGCGCCGGTGGCGCGCAGCGCCTCGCGCTCTGGGGAGCCCGCTGGTTGAGCAGCGAGCGAAGCGAGCGTGTCGAAACCCGGGCTCATGTCAGGCTCTCCTCGATCGAGACCAGCCGCGAGCGCATCCACTCACCGAGCGCCTTGGCCTGCGGGTCGAACCGGGTGGATGCGGCCACCCCCTGACCGAGGAGGCCGTGCACGACGAGGTTGACCGCCCCGAGGTTCGGCAGGAGCCAGACGTCGACGTCGAGGTCGGCGGCCTCCGGCAGGAGGATGGGGATGCCGCGCGGCGACATCAGCTTGAACAGCCACTGCACGCGGGCGTCGTACGTCGCCGGGTCGACGCCGTCGTGCGCGACCCAGAGGCCGATGTTGGCGTCGCCGCCCTTGTCGCCCGAGCGCGCGTGGACGAACGTGCCCAGCGGCATCCGGCGCGTCAGCGTGTCGTGCTCGGCCGGGTACGGCGACGGGCGGCGGCCGGGGGCCTCGGTCGCGGGGGTGTACGTCGTCGGGTCGGCGACGACCTCCCGGCGGCCGTCGGCGTGGACGACGGTGTGCACGACGTCGGCGCGGTCGACGTACTCCGCGCGGTAGACGCCGAACGGCGTGGCCGGCGCGGGCGCCGCCGTCATCGTGAAGCCGGGGTAGGACCCCAGCGCGAGCTCCACGGCGGCGGCGGTGAAGGCGCGGCCGACCGGGTCGGGCGACGGGTCCTTGACGGTGCAACGCAGCAGGCTGGACGCGGCCTCCTCGGAGTCCGCGTCGGGGGTCGGCAGGTCGACGGCCGACCAGGTGACCTCGGCCGCCGTGAGGCGAGCCGAGAGCTGCTCGCGCACCCAGGCCGCCTTGGCCTCGACGTCCAGGCCGGTCAGGACGAGCTCGACCTGGTTGCGCCAGCCGCCGAGCTCGTTGACGCAGACCTTGAGCCGCTCGGGTGGCGCCTCGCCGACGACGCCGCGGATCGCGACCCGGTCGTCGCCCTCCTGCTCGAGGCGCACCGAGTCGAGGTGGACGGTGACGTCGGGCCCGAGGTAGCGGGTGGACTGGATCTCGTAGACGAGCTGGGCGGTGACGGTGTCGACGGTGACCGCGCCGCCGGTGCCGGCGTGCTTGGTGATGACGCTCGACCCGTCGGCGGCGACCTCGGCGACCGGGAAGCCCAGCGGCCGGTCGCGGTGGGGCAGGTCGAGGAAGCCGCTGAAGTTGCCGCCCGTCGCCTGGGTGCCGCACTCGACGACGTGGCCCGCGACGACCGCGCCCGCCAGCTCGTCGTACGACGTCGTGGTCCAGCCGTGGTGCGCGACCGCGGGCCCCACGACGACGGAGGCGTCGGTGACCCGGCCGGTGACGACCACGTCGGCGCCCGCGGTGAGGGCGGCCGCGATGCCGAACCCGCCGAGGTAGGCGTTGGCGGTCAGGGCGTTCGGGAAGGAGAGGTGGCGTACGTCGTCGCCCTCGACGTGCGCGACCTGCGGGTCGAGACCCAGCCCCCGGGCGACCTCGCGGACCCTGTCGGCCAGCCCCGCCGGGTTGAGCCCGCCGGCGTTGGCGACGATCTTCACGCCGTGCTCGAGGGCCAGGCCGAGGCAGTCCTCGAGCTGGCGGACGAAGGTGCGCGCGTAGCCCAGGGAGGGGTCCTTGAGCTGGTCCTTGCCGAGGATGAGCATGGTCAGCTCAGCGAGGTAGTCGCCGGTGAGGACGTCGAGGCTCTGCCCGTCCTCGTTGGCTCCCTCCAGCATCTCGCGCATGGCGCTGAGCCGGTCGCCGTAGAAGCCCGAGCAGTTGCCGATCCGCACCACGCCGCTCACCTCGCGGCCCTCCCCTCGCCCGGCTGGCCGGCGAAGGCCTGGGCGATGTCGAGCCACCGGTCGACGTCGGCGCCGGTGGCGACGAGGTCGGTGTCGGCGCGGTGGACCCGCTGGGTGACCAGCCGGCAGAAGTGGCCGGCGCTGCCGCTGAGCGTCTGCGCCGCGTCGTCCGGCCCCCACGACCACACGTCACCCGACGGCGCGACCAGGTCGATGCGGAACTCCTCGGCCGGTGCGTCGAGGCCATGGACGGAGAAGGCGAAGTTGCGGGTGCGTACGCCGAGGTGGGCGACGTGGCGGATCCGGTCGGTGTCCTCCACCGGCGCGCCGAGGCCCTCGTGGACGTCGAGGCCGTGCGCCCAGGTCTCCATGAGCCGCGCGGTCGCCATCGACGTGGCCGACATCGGCAGGCCGAACCACGGCATCTTCTCCCCCTGCGGCATCGCGACCAGCGTCGCCCGCAGGTCGGCCCGCGCCCGGCGCCAGCGCCCGAGGAGGTCCGGCTCCTTGGCGATGGCGTGCGCCTCCGCGTCGACGTAGCCGTCCGGGTCGGCGATGGCCCCGAGGACGACCGCGTCCCAGGCCTCCTTGTCGGTCGCCGCCTTGACCGCGACCTCGTCGGTCCACGCGAGGTGGGCGACCTGGGTCGCGACGTCCCAGCCGGGGGCGGGGGTCGCCGCGTGCCAGCCGTCCTCGTCGAGCCCGGCCACCAGCTGCTCGAGCCGGTCGCCCTCTGCCTCGAGGTCGGCGAGCACCTGTGTCAGTACGTCGGTCATGTCGTCCCCTGCTCCTGTCGGTCCAGCTCCCGGTCCAGCACGTCGGCCCACTCCCGCAGGATCCGGCGACGGCGCGCCGAGTCGTCGGTGAACGTGGAGGCCAGGCCCAGGCCGCGCACGAGGTCGAGGGTGGCCTGCACCAGCTCGCGCACGCCCGGCCGCGACTCGTCGACGCCGAGCGCGGCGACGGTCAGCCGGTGCGCCTCGCGACCGACCCGCTGCTCCAGCGGACCGACCGCCGCGAGGAGGGCCTCGTCGGTGCGGGCGGCCACCCACAGCTCCAGCGCCGCGGCGAAGACCGGCGAGGCGAAGTGGTCGCCGAGCATCTCGACCACCGTGCGGAGTCGAGTGCGCCGCCCCGCGGCGGAGGCGACCGGCTCAGCACTCAACGCGGCGAAGGCGGCCGAGAGCTCGGCCCCGCGCCGTTCGGTGAGGTGCTCGACGGCAGCCACGACGAGGTCGTTCTTGGTCGGGAAGTGGTGCAGCTGCGCGCCGCGGCTGACGCCGGCGCGCTCGGAGACGAGGGTCGTCGAGGTCCCCGCGAAGCCGCGCTCCACCAGGAGCTCCACCGTCGCCTCCAGCAGGCGCGCCCGCATCGCCCGGGTCCGGTCGGCCTGCGGCACGCGAGGCACGGCGGCCGGCAGGGGGGAGGTCACGGCGCCCAGCCTGCCGTCGTACAAACAAACAGTCAAGCCTGACTTTTTATGGGACTTGGGTCAGCGTCCCCACCGCGCCGCAGGGCGAGGTCGACCCGAGCCACAGGTCGCCCTCGGGGATCGAGGCCCGCCACGCGTACCAGCCCTGCTGCTCCAGCTGGAAGCTGATGGACGTGAACGTGCCGTTGCCCGGTCGGCGCTGCACGACGTCGCGATGGTTGCCCGTGCACGCCTCGGACGCCGTCGGGTAGGGGCCGTAGAGCGAGGTCGTGACGTCGATCGGTCCTCCGAAGGGCAGCCCGGCGACGGTGACCTGCGCCGCGAGGACGTCGTACGGTGCCGCGGTGGCCGGGGCCGACAGCGTCACCGACGCCCGCGAGCGCACCCGCACCGGCGCGCCGCACGAGGTCACCGGCACGCTGGCGTCGGTCCCGTCGACCGTGACCTGCCAGACGTGGTAGCCACCGGCGGACGGCGCGATCGCGGGTGAGGCGTAGGCGCCGTCGGCGCCGACCGGCAGGGAGACCGTCCCCACTGCCGGACCGCCGCAGTGCGCTGCCGCCGCCGAGGCGAACGGTCCGTGCAGCGACGCCGTGGCCGTGCGACTGGCACCGTCGCCGTCGATCGTCGCCACCACCCTCGCCGGGGAGCCGGCCACGAGCACGGTCGGGTCCGCCGTGAGGGACAGCGACTGCGGGCCGCGGACCGCGACCCGGGCGCTGGCCACGATGGTGCGACGTACGCCGCCCTCCGCCGCCGACGCCTGCCGCTCACGGTCGGCGCCGCGGACCCGCAGCCAGTGCAGCGGCACCTGGCCGACCTCCGCGACGACCGTGCGCCAGCCGGCGACGGGCGCGGCCAGTCGCACCAGCGCCCGCCCGTCGTCACCGGTCACCGTGTCGATCGGTCCGGCGGCCGGCTGGGACACTCCGCCGTCGGGCGAGGTCACGCTCACCGGCAGCCCGGCGACCGGTCCTCCGTGACCGTCGGTCACGCGCACGGTCACGGCCGTCACCCCGCCGACGTCGGCGGTGGTGGGCTGGACGGCGACCTGGTGGGGACCGGCGCTCGCCCGGGAGCCGCGCAGCATGAGGCGGGCGTAGCGGCGGACCGTGGCCGGGTCGCCGGAGGCCCGGACCCGGGCGGCACCGCGGCGGGCGCCGAGCCGCCAGGCGCGGCCGGCGAGGAGGTGGAGCACCGCTGCGTCGACCGCCGCGGCCTGGACGGCGTCCTTGTGGCCGCCGTACTTGGACAGGATCCAGGCGGCTCGCTCGGTCGCGGCACCGGACGGACCCTTGGCGCCCCGGAGGTCGGAGGTGGCGTCGACGGCCCGGAAGCCGGCCCGGTTGGGCCGACGCCCGGGCGTGAACACGAAGACGGGTGTGTCGTTGAGCATGTAGCCACCGATCCAGCCGCCGTCGGCGCGGCCGGTCGGGGGGATGCGGAAGCCGGCCCAGCGCTCGGCGCGGTCGTCCGAGCCGGCAGCCAGCGGCGCCGGCATCGCCACGAGGGTCGTCAGGGCGAGCACGGTGGCGAGGACCGCGGCGAGGAGGGTGGCGAGCAGCGAGGCGAGCGGGCGCGCGTGGGCCGGGCGTGCGGTCGTGACCGGCGCGTCGTCGGCGGGGGTGTGCTCGGATTCGGTGGTGGTGGTCGGCATCGCGCTGCTCCTCACCCCACCGGGCCCGGGTCCTGCGTGCCGGGGTCGGTGGGTTCGCCGGGCGGACTCGGGTGCCGCGTCGGGCTGGGCTGGGGGGTCTGGCTCGGGGACGGGCTGGGCTGCTGGGTCTGCTGGACCGGGGTCGTGCTCGGCGTGGGGGTGGGGGTGGGGGTCGGGGTCGGGGTGGGGGTCGGGGTCGGGGTGGGGGTGGCAGTCGGTGAGGACGTGGTGGGCGTCGGCGTGGGGCTCGGCGCGGGCGGCGGGGACGGGTCCCGCTGTGGTGCGGCGGCCGCGGCGAGCGCAGGCGCCTCGGCCTCCTGGACGCGGACCTCGCCGACGACGGGCGCGGCGGTCGGGGACGTCGCCGACCACTCGTAGGTGCCGCCGTCGAGCCCGCCCAGCACCAGCCGCTGCCCGTCGCGGCTGCGGACCACGACGCTGCGCACGAGGCTCCTGCCGGACGGCCCCGCGACCTCGAGCCGGACCCGGGCCGGTCGCTGGGTGGCGCGGACGACGAAGACCGCGGCTCCCTCGGTCGAGCCGACGGGACGCACCAGCACCTCGCGGGCGTACGCCGGACCGGTGGCGGCGCCAGGACCCGGCCGGGCGGGCGGCGCGTCCGGGAGGCGGTCGCCGGAGGACACCGGGTCGGTGGGCCGCGCGCGGTCGGGGCCGAGGTTGGCGACGGACACCGAGACTGCCAGGACGAGGGCCGCCCCCACCGCCAGCCGCGCAGCGGTCGCCCGCCGGGACAGGCCGGCCGGCCCTGTGGGGGACAGGGGGTCCGGTGGGGGCGGCGGTCCGGCGGGGGGTGGTCCGGGCGGGGCGACCTGCCGCAGGACCGATGCGGCCCTCTCCCTGGCGGGTGTCCGACGCCGGACGGGGACGACGACCGGGGCGGCGGGGGGCGCGGAGGCCTCCACGAGGGCGCCGAGACCGGGCGACGGCACGACCCCGAGCTCGGTGCGTACGACGTCGCGGTAGCGCTCGAGCTCCCGCACGGCGCCGGCCCGGTCCCCCCGGCCGAGGAGGGCGCGGATCAGCAGCTCGCTGGCCGACTCCCGCAGGGGCTCGATGCGCGCCACCGCGCGCGCGGCCTCCTCGGCGAGCGTGGTGTCGCCCCGCTCGAGGGCCGCCCGGGCCAGCCGCTCGAGGGCGCCGACCCGCTGGTGCTCCAGGTCGTCGCGGTGCGCCTCGACCCACTCGTCGTACCAGCCGGGGAGCAGCTGCTCCCCCGCCAGCGTGACCAGCAGCGACGGGTCCGCCCCCGCGTCCGGGCCGGCGGCCGCCGACACGGCCGCCCGCAGGACGTCGACGTCGACCACGACGTCCGCCGCGAGCGCGACGCTCGTCCGGTCGGCCGTGAGCAGGCCGGGGCACCGCTGGTGGGTCTGGGACACGGCGCGCCGGAGGCTGGCGAGGGCACGGGCGTCGGTGCTCTCGGGCCACAGCATGCCGGCGACCTGCGCGCGGGCGCGCGGGCCGGTGAGGGCGAGCAGGGCACACAGGCGCTGCTCGCGGCCGCCGAGCGCGACGACGTCGCCGTCCACGACGAGCTGCCACCCGCCGAGGAGGCTCAGGCCACGACTAGTGGCACGCCTGGTCTCCCGCATGGTCGATCACCGAGAAGTCCCTCTCCCGTTCCCGCTCCTCGATGTCGAGCAGCGGGCATCCCTGGGGCAGCAGCCTCCTCGCCGCCCACCCCTACGGACGGGCGCGCGAATGGTTATCCCCACGATTGGGGTCGACGTCTGGACCACTTTCGGCTTGCGGTCCGGGTGGCGCGGCTCGATCACGCAGGAGTCACGCAGGGTCCGGTCCGATGTGCCGCACGACCGACCGCACAGAGGGAGGAGGTGAACATCATGCGGGAACTCTCATTCGCCGAGCTCGACACCGAGCGCACCGAGCTTCTTCCGACCCGGGAGACGCTGACCTACGGCGGCAACTTCAACTGGGCCAACATCGTGGCGACCAACTCGTCCATGGCCCTCAACGCTGCGTCCCTGTACGCCGTGGCGAACAGCGCTGCGCAGCAGACGATCCTGGTCAGCCAGGGCTGACGACCTCGCGTGGCCTCCCTGCGGAGGGGGAGGCCACGCATGGTCACGGTCCTCCGCCCCGACCACGTCGGGACCCGACCAGCACAGAAGGAGGTGAACCCGCATGGTCCGACGACCCGAGCTCGTCATGGCCGACCTCGACGCCGAGACAGCCACGCCGTTGCCACGTCGGGAGACGTTGAGCTGCCAGTTCGCATGCGTCAACGTCACCAACGTCGTGGGCGTCAACCTCGCCCTCGCCGTCAACGCGGCCACGATCGGCTCCCAGGCCAATGCACTGGCGCTGCAGTACCTCGCCTCGGTGCAGATGCACATGCCGTGAGACCCGGCGGCGGGGGCGTTTGCTCTGGCGCACCCGCCGCCGTCACGCGATCCACCCGCCGGAGCAGCCAGAGCAGACAGAGCACCCAGAGCGATGAACCTGACGACCGCAGACCACCTGACCACCGAGCCACCGCCCGCCACCGAGCAGCGGTGGCGCCAGACGCGCGGCCTGGAGTTCCTGGGCCCCGTCCAGGGCTCCGGCCTCAAGGACCCGGCGTTCCTGGTGCGACGCGTCGACGACCAGGTGGTGCAGCTGTCCGAGCTGCTCCACCTCGTCGTGCGCGCGGTCGAGCCGCCACGGCCGGCCGAGCAGGTGGCCGCCGACGTCAGCGAGGCGTACGGCCGGACCCTGAGCGCCGAGGGCCTGGCCCACCTGGTGACCACCCGGCTCGAGCCGCTCGGGCTGGTGGTGCCGGACGAGTCAGCGGAGCCGACGCGGTCAGTGCGGGCGCGGCCCTTGCTGGCGCTCATCGCCAAGGGCACGCTGGTGCCCGCCCGCGTGGTCGGCCACCTGGCCGGCGTGCTGACGCCGTTCTTCTGGCCACCGCTGGTGGCGGTGGCGCTCGCAGCCCTGGTCGCCGCTGACGTCGCCCTGGTGACGCGCGGCGACCTCTGGTCGGCGATCGGCGAGGTGTTCGCCACCCCGACGATCGCCCTGCTGATCTACGCGATCCTCACCGCCGCGGCCCTCGTCCACGAGCTCGGCCACGCTGCTGCGTGCCGCTACGGCGGCGCACGCCCCGGCGAGATCGGCTTCGGGCTCTACCTCGTCTTCCCCGCGTTCTACACCGACGTGACCGACTCCTACCGGCTCGGCCGGGCCGGGCGGGTGCGCACCGACCTCGGTGGGCTCTACTTCAACGCCCTCACCGTGCTGGTGCTCGCAGCGGGCTACCTGGCGACGGGCAGTGGCGTCCTGCTCCTGACTGCGTTCGCCCTGCAGGTCCAGATGCTCCAGCAGCTCATCCCGGTGGTCCGTTTCGACGGCTACTTCGTCCTCTCCGACCTGGCCGGCGTGCCCGACCTGTTCGCCCGGGTCGGTCCGGTGCTGCGCAGCCTGCGCCCCGGTCACCCCACCGACCCGCGCGTGAGCGAGCTCCGGCCGCGCTCGCGCCAGTTCGTGACCGGCTGGGTGGTGGTCGTCGTACCACTGCTGGTCGCGGCGCTGGGCTGGGCGATCTGGTACCTCCCCGAGTTCCTCGAGCGCGGGCGCGAGGGGGTCCGTCTCCAGCAGCTGGTCTTCGACGTCGCGTGGGAGGCACGCGACTGGGCGGCCATGGCCCTCGCGGTGGTCTCGATCGCCCTCCTGCTGCTGCCGCTCCTCGGCGCGGCGCTCGCGCTGTGGCGGGTGGCGGGGTCGCTGGTCCTGTTCGCGCGGACGAGGTTCGCGACGCGGGAGCCGGCGGCGTACGGGCTGACCGCGCCGCCCGACCCGCCACGGGTCGTCTCGGCGGCCGACTTCACCGACGAGGTGATGTACGCCGCCCCGGCGCCGGTCCCGACGCAGGGCTGGCGCGGCACGGTCTACCGCGGCAGCGGCCACCTGCTCAACCCCGGACCGAGCCTGCCCGAGCAGCGACGGCGCGAGCTCGAGCGCCGCCTGCGCACCCCCATCGACGGCTCGCGGCGCGTGGTGGTGATGAGCCGCAAGGGCGGTGTCGGCAAGACGACGATCACGCTGGCGCTGGGCAGCACCTTCGCGCTGCTGCGCGGTGACCGGGTGATCGCGGTGGACGCCAACCCCGACGCCGGCAACCTCGCCCACCGGGTCGCGCCGCCGCACGACCGCACCGTGACCGACGTGCTGCGCGACCTGGACCAGATCACGACGTACGCCGCCCTGCGCCGCTACACCTCGCAGGGCATCGAGTCGCGGCTCGAGGTGCTCGCCTCCGACGACGACCCCGGCATCGGGCTGGCCCTGGCGCGCGACGACTACCACCGGCTGATCGGCCTGCTCGACCGCTTCTACAACCTGATCCTGCTCGACACCGGCACCGGCATCCTCGACAGCGCCAACCAGGGGCTGCTCACCGAGGCCGACCAGGTGGTGCTGGTGGTGCGGGCCGGTCTCGACGGCGGCCGGGCCGGGGCGCTGACGCTGGACTGGATGGACCAGCACGGGTTCGACGACCTCGTCGCACGGACGGTGGTGGTGGTCAACGCGGAGCGACGCGGCAGCGAGCCACCGGAGCCGATGCGACGGCACTTCGAGAAGAGGTGCGCGCGCGTCGTGACGGTCCCGTGGGACGACGCGCTCGAGCCGGGTGCGCTGACCGACATGTCCGCGCTGCACCGGCGTACCCGGGACGCGCTCGTCGACATCGCGGCGGCGGTGGCCGACAACTTCGTCGTCGGGGATGAGTCATGACCGCGCGCGGCGTGGTCGCGCACGCGCTCGTGGCGACCCTGCTGCTGGCCGGCGCCGCGGACGCGACCTCGCGAGGGGCGGCCGACGAGCGGCGCGACCTGGACCTCGTGGCCAGCGCGCAGCCGAGCGACCAGCGGCGCGAGGACAGCGACCGGGTCGTCGGCGAGGTGATGGTCCGCGAGGACTCGGTGAAGGCGGACGCCGTCGCGACCACCGTGACCGCCTGTCACGGGTGCCGCGGGGACAGCACGGCGCTGCAGGTGCTCTACGTGCCGGGGCCGTCGTCGGCCCGCTTCGACAACGTCGCCTCCGCCTGGACCCAGGACTGCTGGGACTGCAGCGCGACCGCTCTGGCCGTGCAGGTGGTGGTCATCGGACCGGGCACCCGCGCGCGGCCGACCAACCGGGCCCTGGCGGTCGGCGGGTCGTGCGCCACCTGCGTCACGGCGACCGCGGCCTTCCAGGTCGTCGTGCAGGTCGATGCGGTCGGGCGCCTGCCCGACCCGGTCCTCGCCGAGATCATGGCCTGGGTCGGGGCGGAGGCAGCCGCGCTCCGGGCCGTCGCGGCGACCCCGGTCGCGCCACGACGCGCGGAGCGGTCCGCGGCCCGGTCGCTCGGCGAGCTGCGCCGGGTCGTCGTACGCGCCCTCGACGCCCGCACCCGCTCCGCCCGGGTCGCCGTCACCCGCTGACCGGTATCTGAGGACGTGGTGGTCGGCGAGAAGGCCGATTCCCGTTCATCACGTCCTCAGATAGTCAGTCGAGGCGGGCCACCAACGGCAGGCGCGAGCGGGCGGTCAGCCCGACGACGGCCGCGGTGAAGAGCGGCAGCGCGACCACGACGGCGACGATCAGCAGCCACGGGATGGCGAGAAAGGGGCCGTGCTCGCCCGTGCCCCAGTTCGCCGACGTGAGCGGCCGCGAGATGGCGACGCCCGGGATGAAGCCCACCGCCGCCCCGAGCAGGGCGCCGACGGACCCGACGACCAGGGCGTACGCCGCTGCGACACCGCGCCGGGTCCGCGGAGCCGCGCCCACGGCCGACAGGGTGGCCAGGTCGGGTCGGGCGTCGGACAGGGCGAGGAAGGTGGCGGTGAGGGTGCCGCTGAGCATCAGCACGCCGCCCAGCACGCCGAGGACGAGCAGGATGATCGTGGCCTCGACGGGGCGCTGGTAGCCGCGCTCGACGTACACCCAGCTCTCCGGCGCCACGGCGGCGACGGCCTCCTCGATGCGGGTCTGGGTGGGCTCGTCGATGTCGCCGGTGAGGCGCAGCTCGTAGGGCACGACCGGGAGGTCGAGCTCCTCCACCACGCTGGTGGGGGCGATCGCGACGGCGGGCGCGACCGGTTGCTCCCACGTCACGTAGGCCGCCGGCAGCCGGTGGGTGCTGACGTCGTCGGGCTGCTCGGCGTAGCCGCTCTCCCAGCGCTCCTCGCGCACCTCGACGGTCGTCGCGTCGACGTCGTCGGCGCCGGTGAGCACCACCAGGCTGCCCGCCGCGAGCGCCTCGTCGACGGCCCCCGCCTCCGAACCGGTGATGCCCGCCTCGGTCGCGGTGTCGGCCACCAGCAGCTGGGGGCCGGAGTAGGCGAGGGAGCTGTCCTGGTCGTCCCACGTGGTCTCGTCCGTCACGACGCTGACCGAGGTGAAGCCGTCGACGGCGTAGGGCTCCTCGACGCTGACGACCCGGCGGGTCACGACGTCGGGCGCGGTGTCGTGGACGACCTGCTCCACCCGGTCGTAGAGCGGCCCCGGGTCCGGCACGTCCTCGCCGAGCAGGATGGTCCCGGAGCCGACGCTGACGCGGCCCTCGCCCATCGCGAGCTCGGGGGTGTAGGTGCGCTGGTTCTCGAGCTCGTCGCTGGCGTTGGCGATGCCGAGCGCGACGACACCGGCCACGGTGGCGGCGACCGCCGCCACGGCCGGCACCGTCCGGGTGCGGTGGCGCGCGGCGTCGCGGGCGGCGTAGCGCACGGGCAGCGGCAGGCGCCCGGCCAGCCGGCCCACGAGCGCCACGACGACGGGGACCACCAGGATCATCCCGAGCACCGACACCACGGCCGAGGCGGCCATCCAGATGGCACCGTTGCCGCTGTCGGAGGTGACCGCGCCGTAGGACGACCCGGCGATGCCCGCGCCGAGCAGCGCCAGGCCCAGGACGGGGGTGGCGGCGCGCGGTGTGCGGTCGCCGCGCCGACCGGCGAGGACGGCGACGACGTCCTGGCGGCTTGCCAGCCACGCCGGCACGACCGAGGCGAGGAGGGCCGAGGCCAGGCCGAAGAGCGTGATCGCGGCCAGCCAGCCCAGCGGCACCTCGAACGGGCCGAACCACGAGCCGTCGAAGCGCTGCACCAGCGGCAGCAGCGCCCACCCCGTCACGACGCCGAGCACCAGCCCGACCCCGGACGCGACGGCGCCCAGGACGATGCCGCTGGCCAGGATCACGCGGCGCGACTGGGCGGGGGTGCCGCCGCAGGCAGCCATCAGCGCCAGCGACCGGGCGTGCCGGCGCGCGCCGACCGCGAAGGCCGGCCCGGCGAGGAGGACGACCTCGAGCAGCGCCATCACCACGATGAGCGCGGCGACGGCGTACATCTCGTCCTGCCCGGTGTCGTAGCCCATCTGCTCGGCCACGTCACCGACGTCGGGCGGGTCGGAGAGGACGGCGCGCGAGGCCACGATGCCGCCGACGGCGTTGAGGGCGCGGACCTCGGACCAGGTGACCGGGTCCGGCCCGACCAGCCACTCGGCGCGCGGCCCCTGGTCCTCGCCGAGCGCCGAGCCGATCGGCCCGACGACGCTGGGCACCATGCGGTTCTGGGCGTGCCGGCCGACACCGACCACCGTGGCCGTGCGCGCGCCGAGGTCGAGCTCGTCGCCGAGGGCCACGCCCTTGTCGAGCAGCGCCTGGTTGGCGACGACCTCGTCGGCGGTGCGCGGGAGCCGGCCGGAGGTCAGCTCGAAGAAC
Organism: uncultured Nocardioides sp.; assembly: GCF_947488025.1. Lineage (GTDB taxonomy): Bacteria > Actinomycetota > Actinomycetes > Propionibacteriales > Nocardioidaceae > Nocardioides. Next base: position 51,417 of record NZ_CANKYS010000004.1, read on the forward strand.
CCGTCCGCCATCGGGTCGCCCAGGTCGACCTCGGTGACGTCGAGGTCGACGACGCGCTCGCCGATCCGTACGCCGCCCCACCCCTGGCGGATGGGGAGCAGCCGGGTGTCCGGTCCGAGGACCCCGGTGACGACCGCCGCGTCGAGCGGCTCCGCCTGCTCCTCCGCACCGTCGGCCGTGTAGCCCTGCTGGGGGTCGGGTGCCTGGAGGACCGGTCCGGTGCCCTCGGTCCACACGCGGGCCGCGGCCGCACCCATCCGACGGTCGACGCCCTCGGCGCCGCTGAGCTGGGACGTCTTGATCACGACCGCCGCGGCGCTGACGGCCAGCACGGGCAGCGCGACCATGACGAGCACCAGGATGCTGCGCCCCCGGTGCCGCAGCGCGTCGCGCCGGGCGATCCGGAGCGCGGTCCGCCAGCCCCTCACCGTGCGGACTCGTCGACGAGCAGCGTCTCCGGCTCGTCGGCACCGGTCTCGTCCACCACGACACCGTCGCGGAGGAAGACCACGCGGTCCGCCCACGCGGCGTGCCGGGCCTCGTGGGTGACCATGACGCCCGCGGCGCCGGCGTCGCACCGGGCACGGAGCAGCCGCAGGATCTCCTCGCCGGTGTCGGTGTCGAGGGCGCCGGTGGGCTCGTCGGCCAGGATCAGCCTCCGGTCGCCGACGATCGCGCGGGCGATCGCGACGCGCTGCTGCTGGCCCCCGGACATCTCGTCGGGGAAGCGGTCGGCGAGGTCGACGATGCCGACCTCCTCCAGCGCGGCCAGCGCCAGGCGGCGGGCGACCTTGCCCTTCTCGCCGTCGAGCTCGCGCGGGAGGGCGACGTTCTCGGCGGCGGTGAGCGCGGGGATCAGGTTGAAGTCCTGGAAGACGTAGCCCACCGACGTACGCCGGATCCGGGCGCGGCCGGCCTGGTCGAGCGAGGCGAGATCGGTGCCCTCGATCCACACCGAGCCGCCGGTCGGCTGGTCGAGGCCGCCGGCGAGCGTGAGCAGCGTCGACTTGCCCGAGCCGGAGGGGCCCATGACGGCGACGAGCTCGCCCGGGCGGGCGCGGAAGGTGACGCCGCGCAGGGCGTGGACCTCGGTGGCCCCCTCCCCGTGGACGCGGGTGACGGCGGCGAGGTGGAGGACGGCGTTCATCGGGTCGCCCCCTCGTTGCTCGTCGCGGCCGGGGCGTCGCGGCGTACGACCTCGCGCTCGAGCGCCGCGCGCCGCAACCTGGCCTCGCAGTGGTCGAGCCAGCGGACCTCGGCCTCGGCGTCGAAGACGAGCGAGTCGAGGACCAGGCTCCAGGCGAGGTCGGCCGGCTCCGCGGGCCTGGCCGCGCGGCCGGTGCGCTTGAGCCGGGTGTAGTCCTGGAGCGAGGCCATGGTGGCGCTGCGCTGGCGCTGGATGATCGTGCCGACGTCGACGCCGGGCAGCGTGACGGCGATCGCGAGCTTGATCGCGAGCTCGTCGCGCGCGGGCTGGGTGCGAGGCACCGGGGTGGCGAACCACTCCGACACCTCGCCCCGGCCCGCGTCGGTGGCGCGGTAGCTGACGTGCTGCCGGTCGCTGCCGGCCTGGTGGGCGTCCTCGTCGGTCTCGTCGGCACCCCCGTGTCCGACGACCTCGACCAGTCCGTCCCGCTCGAGCCGGGTCAGGGTCGTGTAGACCTGCCCGATGTTGAGCGGCCAGGTCTCCCCCGTCCGCTGCTCGAACTCCGCCCGGAGCTGGTAGCCGTACATCGGCCCCTGCTCCAGGATCGCCAGCATCGCCTGCCGGATCGACATCCGCGCCTCCGTGTCATCCGTCCACCGCCCCCCGACGGGGATGGATACCGGGTATGTATACCACGTATGCACCCGGCTGCGCGCGTCTCCGCGGTTTGGCGCCGGCCCTCCGGGGCAGGAGGTGGGCGCACCCACCCACCACAGGAGGACCCATGTCCCAGCCCGACGGCACGCCCGCGCAGGACCCCTACGGCGACCAGCCCACCGCCCCCTACGGCCAGACCCCCTCCTCGCCCCCGCCAAGCAGCGGGTCCTACGGCGGGGGTTCCTACCCCGGCGGCGGGTCCTACGGCGGCGGTGGTTCGTACGGCGGTGGCGGTGGCTACGGCGGCGGTGGCTACGGCGGCGGGCCGCTCGCCGGGCAGCCGAGCGGCAAGGGGTTCTTCGGCGCACTGTTCGACATGAGCTTCTCGACGTTCGTGACGCCGATGATCATCAAGGCCGTCTACATCATCGGGTTGGTCGCGATCGGCCTCGGGACGCTCTTCTTCGCCGTCAGCGGCTTCTTCGGTGACAACCCGGGGCTCGGCATCGTCACGCTCATCGTCAGCCCGCTGGTCGGTCTGCTCTACCTGTGCTTCTTCCGGATGATGTGCGAGTTCTACGTCGCCATCACGCGGATGAGCGAGGACATCAACCGCCGCCTCCCGCAGTCCTGAGGTCGCTCGCTCGCGACCTGGAGGGGAAGTCCGTCACTTCGAGGGGGTTGTTTGCCCCTTCAGGTGACGGACTCCCCGCTCGAGCGGGGACTCTGCGGGCGAGGGCCTGCCGGAAGTCGCCCAGCCTCAGACGGCGGCGACCGTCAGCACCACCCGCGCGCGCTCGTCGCCGGTCGACCACCGGCGGCGGACGCGGAGCAGGCGGGCCGTGGACCAGGCGAGGAAGGGGAGCGCCACCACGGCCGGGACCCACGCCCACGGGAGCGCGGCGAGGCCGGTGAAGAGCATCGCGGTCAGCGTCGTGACCAGCGAGAGCCGCCCGGCGTACCCGGCCATCGCGGCGTGCGGGGCAGGCGTGGCCCGCGGCGAGGAGAGGTCGACCGAGTAGGGCGACCGGATCGACCAGGTCATCACGATCGCCAGCACCTGCACGACCACGACCAGCCAGCACGACGCCACCGCCACGCCCACCGCGAGCGGCGGCAGGCCGTTGCGCAGCAGCGCCAGCACGACGGTCACGCCCGACACGACGGCCATGCACTCCGCGACCACCAGGGCGCGTACGTCGAACACGTCGGCCGCGGACACCGGCAGCGTCTCGCGCCAGACCATCCCCTTGCCGTCGAGGCACCAGGCGTTGACGCCGAAGAGCAGCGCCGCGCCGCTCGCGGTCAGGCCGGGCAGCAGCAGCACCGTGCCCCACTCGAGGCCGGCGACGAGCGCGACCAGCCCGGGGCCGATCCCGAGAACCATCAGTCCGCGGCGCATGCCGACCGAGCGCCACACCGACCCGCGGTCCAGACGGCGCAGCAGGGCGCGGTCGGCGGATCCCCAGCGGGGCTCGGGCACGGGCCGCGCCTCGTGCACGCCGGACTGCACGCGCAGCTCCTCGCGCGGCGGCAGCCCGAGCGCCCAGCCGGCCGGGCGGGCGCCGACCACGACGGCCGCCACGGCGAGCAGCAGCAGCGCCCCGGCCGCCAGGGGCCAGCGGCCGGTCTGCGCGGTGTCGGCGACCCAGGTGGTCGGGAGGGCGCGGGCCAGGGGCGCGAGCGCTCCCGCGAGGTGGAGCCCAGCGAGGAGGACGACGACGGCTCCGGCGGTGAGGCGTACGACGAGCACGCCGCGCGCGGTGCGGCGTACGCCCTCGACGGCCCAGCCGGCGGCCTGCCCGAGCGCGGTCGCGGCGAGGACCCACGCCAGGACGACGAGCTGGGCGCCGAGGAGGCGCTCGGGCGGCGCGACCAGCGCGGTGATCGCGAGCAGCCCCCAGCCCTGGACCAGCCAGGCGAGGTTGACCGGGGCGAGGACCAGGGCGCCGAGGTGCTCGGTGACGGGACTGATCGGGTGGACGGACGCCTCGCTGCGCGACAGCAGCTCGCGGCCCCCGCCGCTGCCCATCGCGGCGCCGATCGCCAGCAGCAGGAAGCCGGCGAAGGCGGCGCCGAGGTTGCTCTCGAGGGCCGCGAGCGCGCGCTCGAGCGGCGCCGACTCCACGGCGTGCAGGTCGACCCGCGTCGGCGCGACGGCGAAGACCGCTGTCAGCACGACCACGACGGCGAGGCCGAGGAGAGCCGCGCCGCGACGGCGTACGGTCCCCGCGCGGAACCTCATCAGGTGGCGGGTGTCGCGGGCCGCCTCGAGCCAGGTGCTGGAGAAGGTGTCAGTCGAGGAGGGCACGGTAGGCCTCGCCGGTGAGGTCGCCGGCCTGCATCGCGGCGACGCGGTTGCCGCCGCGCAGCACGACCGCCTCGCCGCAGGCCTCGAGCGCGAGGTCGCGCAGGTGGGTGGAGAGCAGGACGCAGGCGCCGCGGGCGCGCGCGTCGGCGACGACCTCGAGGGTCGCCTCGACGCCGAGCGGGTCGACGCCGTCGAACGGCTCGTCGAGCAGCAGCACGGCCGGCTCGTGGAGCGCGGCGAGGACGACGCTGAGGCGGCGGCTCATGCCGTGGCTGAAGCCGCCGACCACGCGGTGGGCGACGTCGCCGAGCTCGAAGCGCTCGAGCAGGTCGCGGCCGCGCTCCTCCCAGTCGTCCATCCGGCGCAGGCGTGCGCTGAGCTGGAGGTGCTCCCACGGCGTCGCGCGCGGGACGAGGCCGCCGACGTCGGGGCAGTAGCCGACGGCGCGCTTCACGCCGAGGGCGTCGGTGGCGGCGTCGTGACCGGCGACGGTCACCGCGCCGGAGGTGGGCGGCACGACCCCGGCGAGGACCTTCATCGTCGTCGACTTGCCGGCGCCGTTGCGTCCGAGCAGGGCCGTCGCGCGCCCGCTGTCGGCGGTCAGGTCGACACCCGCGACGGCCTCGACGTCGCCGAAGCGGACGTGCAGGTCGCGGACGACGACGGCGGGGGTCTGGCTCACCGCACGATTCTCGCCGAGTCGGCGCATCTCCACAGGCGAATCGACCGGGCGCTTCCTGCCCGTCCCAGACGCCGACCGGGCGCTTCCTGCCCGTCCCGGACGCCGACCGGGCACCTCCTGCCCGTGTTGCGGCAGGAAGCGCCCGGTCGGTGAGGCTGACGGGCAGGAAGCGCCCGGTCACGTGTGGTCAGGCGGGGAAGGACTCGCCCTTCGCCGCGAGGTCGCGGAGGTACGCCGTCGGGCGGAAGCGGTCGCCGTACGCCTCGGCGAGCTCGTCGGCACGGGCCAGGAAGGCGTCGAGGCCGATCGGGCCGACGCCGTGGCCGGTCTCGTCGAGCGCCTGCCAGCCGGTCATGAACTGGGCGGCGCCGCCGGTGAGCGCCGGGAAGCCGATGCCCATGATCGAGCCGATGTTGGCCGCCGCGGCCGAGGTGATCACGCCCTCCTCGAAGCACTTCGCGGTCTCGAGGGCCTCGATGAAGAGCATCCGGTCGCGCACGTCGCGGATCGGGACCTGCTGCTCCGCGACGGGGAAGTGCTCGGCGAGCCCGGGCCACAGCGTCGTACGCCGCCCGTTGTCGTCGTAGTCGTAGAAGCCCGCACCCTTGAGCCGCGAGGGCCGGCCGAGGCCGATCATCGTCTCGATCACCGCACCTGCCGGATAGTCGCCAAGGTCGATGCCCTCGCGCTCGGCGGCGTCCTCGGTGGCCTTGCGGATCTTGGCCATCAGCTCCATGTTGAGCTCGTCGCTGATCTGCAGCGGCCCGACCGGGAAGCCTGCCGAGGTCGCGGCCCGCTCCAGCGAGACCGGGTGCACGCCCTCGGCGAGCATGGCGAGGCCCTCGTTGATCTGGGTGCCGATGACGCGCGAGGTGTAGAAGCCGCGCGAGTCGTTGACGACGATCGGCGTCTTGCGGATCTGCTGCACGACGTCGTACGCCTTGGCGAGCGCGGCGTCCGAGGTCTCCGCTCCGCGGATGATCTCCACCAGCGGCATCTTGTCGACAGGGCTGAAGAAGTGCAGCCCGATGAAGTCCGCGGGGCGGTCGACACCGGTCGCCAGCTCGGTGATCGGCAGGGTGGAGGTGTTCGAGCACAGCAGCGCGTCCGCGTGGACGTGCGGCGCCACCTCGGCGAACACCTTGGCCTTGAGCGACGGGTCCTCGAAGACGGCCTCGATGACGAGGTCGCAGCCGGCGAGGTCGGCGGCGTCGGCGGTCGGCGTGATGCGACCGAGCAGCTCGTCGGCCTTGTCCTGCGTGATCTTGCCGCGCTCGACGCCCTTGGCGTTGAGCTTGGCGGTGTACGCCTTGCCCTTCTCCGCGGCCTCGAGCGAGACGTCCTTGAGCACGACCTGCATGCCGGCGCGGGCGCACGAGTAGGCGATGCCGGCGCCCATCATCCCGGCGCCGAGGACGGCCACCTTCGTCGCCTGCCAGCGCTCGATGCCCTGGGGGCGCAGCGAACCGGAGTTGATCGCCTGGAGGTCGAAGAAGAAGGCCTGGATCATGTTCTTGGCCTGCTGGTTGACGACCAGGTTGGTGAAGTAGCGGCTCTCGATGCGCGAGGCGGTGTCGAAGTCGACCTGCGCACCCTCGACGGCGGCGCTCATGATCGCGCGCGGCGCCGGGTAGACCGCGCCCTTGGTCTGCTTGCGCAGCAACGCCGGGAAGGCCGGCAGGAACTGCGCGAGCGCGGGGGTCTTCGGCGTCCCGCCGGGCATCTTGTAGCCGGCGCGGTCCCACGGGTTCTTCGCGGAGTCCTCGTCCTGGTGCTCGAGGATCCACTTCTTCGCGGCGGGCAAAAGCTCCTCGCGGGTCGGCACGAGCTCGTCGACGAGGCCCTTCGCCAGCGCACCCTGCGGGTCGAACTGGGTGCCGGGCATGAGCACGTCCATCAGCGCGGACTGCAGGCCCAGCATGCGTACGACGCGGGTGACCCCGCCGCCGCCGGGCAGCAGGCCGAGCGTCGCCTCGGGCAGCCCGATCTTGACCGAGCGGTCGTCGACGGCGATCCGGTGGTTGGTCGCGAGCGCGATCTCGAGGCCGCCACCGAGGGCGGCGCCGTTGATGGCCGCGACGACGGGGCGCGGGTAGGTCTCGAGCCTGCGGAGGCTGGCCTTGACGGCCTCGCCCATCGCGAAGATCTCCTCCGCGTCGTCGGGCGTCGCCTTCATCATGTTCTTGAGGTTGCCGCCGGCGAAGAAGGTCTTCTTCGCGCTCGTCACGACGACGCCGGTCACGTCGTCGACCTCGTCGTGCAGGCGCCGCACGGCGGCCTCCATCGACGCCTGGTAGAGCTCGTTCATCGTGTTCGCGCTGGCCGTCGGGTCGTCCAGGGTCAGCGTCACGATGCCGTCGGCGTCGCGGTCGTAGCGGACGGCGGTCTGGGTGTCAGTGGTGCTCATTGCTCTCCTTCGCTGGTCGAGGAGGGACGAAGTCCCGTCACGAGACCAGGCTCGGCAGGTAGGGGTGGTCTCGTGACGGTCGCTGCGCGACCTCCTCGACCAACGGGAAGGTCAGACGAGCTCGACGATGGTGGCGATGCCCATGCCACCGCCGACGCAGAGCGTGGCGAGGCCGCGCTTCTGGTCGCGACGGGCGAGCTCGTCGACGAGGGTGCCGAGGATCATCGCGCCGGTGGCGCCGAGCGGGTGGCCCATGGCGATGGCGCCGCCATTGACGTTGGTGACATCGTGGCTGATGCCCATGTCGCGCATGAAGCGCATGGCGACGGCGGCGAACGCCTCGTTGATCTCCCACAGGTCGATGTCGTCGACCTCGAGGCCCGCCCGGGCGAGCGCCTTGCGCGCGGCGGGGGCCGGGCCGGTGAGCATGATCGTCGGGTCGGCGCCCGAGACCGCGGTGGAGATGATCCGGGCGCGCGGCGTCAGGCCCAGCGACGTACCGACCTCCTCGGTGCCGATCGCCATCACGGCCGCGCCGTCGACGATGCCCGAGGAGTTGCCGGCGTGGTGGACGTGGTCGATGGCGGGGACCCAGTGGTACTTCTCGAGCGCGACGTCGTCGAACCCGGCGTCCCGGCCGATCTGGGCGAACGACGGCTTCAGGCCGGCGAGTCCCTCGACCGACGTGTCCGGGCGGACCGTCTCGTCGCGGTCGAGCACGGTGATCCCATTGGGGTCCTTCACCGGGACGACCGCGTCGTCGAAGTAGCCGTTGGCCCACGCCTTCGCGGCGCGGTGGTGCGACTCGGCGGCGTACGCGTCGACGTCCTGGCGGTTCCAGCCCTCGATCGTGGCGATCAGGTCGGCGCCGATGCCCTGCGGAACGAAGCCGGTCTCCAGCGCAGTGGCGGGGTCCATCGCCCAGGCGCCGCCGTCGCTGCCCATCGGCACGCGGCTCATCGACTCGACGCCGCCCGCGATCACGAGGTCCTCGAAGCCGGAGCGCACGCGCTGCGCGGCCTGGTTGACGGCCTCGAGGCCCGAGGCGCAGAAGCGGTTGAGCTGCACGCCCGCGACGGTCTCGGGGTAGCCGGCCTTGAGCGCGGCGGTCTTGGCGATGTCGCCGCCCTGGTCGCCGATGGGGGTCACGACACCGAGCACGACGTCGTCGACGCGGGCCGGGTCGAGCGTGGGGTTGCGGGTCTTGAGCTCGTCGAGGAGTCCGACGACCAGGTCCACCGGCTTCACCTCGTGCAGCGAGCCGACGGCCTTGCCGCGGCCGCGAGGTGTGCGGATGTGGTCGTAGACGAATGCTTCTGCCATGTGGGCGATTGTGACACCATTACTGTCACAGTCCAACAGGTGTGGCGCGCGTCACCTGCCGGCCCCGGGTCGCCCACCCGGCGGGGTCTTCGGCGGACGGTGCGCAGACGAGAGGATGGTCCGGTGGAGACCGAGCTGCAGGCCGACCGGGAGACCGGGACGGACGTCGAGCTGCTGACGCTGGACGAGCTGACCGCGCGCACGGGCGTGAGCGCGCGCAACGTGCGGTTCTACGCCTCGCGCGGCCTCGTCCCGCCTCCCGTACGCCGCGGCCGCTCGGGCTACTACGGTCCCGACCACGTCGCCCGCCTCGAGCTCGTGCGCGAGCTGCAGGGGCACGGGTTCACGCTGTCGGCGATCGAGAAGTACGTCGAGCAGATCCCCGCGACCGCCACGCCGTCCGACATCGCCCGCCACCTCTCGCTGCTCGCCCCGGTCACCGGGGACCGGGACGTCGACGTGCCGGGCGGCCTGTCCGGCATGGGCATCTCCCCCGACGCCGCCGAGGCCGTCGCCGAGGTGTACGCCGAGCACGGTCGCCAGGTCGCCGAGGAGCTCTCCGAGATCGTGCGCACCAAGGTGTGGCCGCAGTTCCGCGAGGCCGGCTACACCGCCGAGCAGCTGCGCGAGTTCATCCACCGCCTCAAGCCGCTCACCATCGCCGGCCTCGTCACCGCCTACGAGCAGGCGATCGACGACAGCCAGGCGTCGTACGACGCCAAGCGGCCACGATGACCGGGGGTGCGGTCTACCTCATCCTCGGGCTGTCGCTGCTGCTGGCGACGCTCCTGCCGCACCTCACCCGCCGGGTGGCGCTGTCGCCGCCGATGGTCCTCGTCGGGGTCGGCCTCGCCATCGGCCTGCTGCCCCTCTCGGACGACGTGAGCCTGCAGCCGGAGGACAACCGCGAGCTCATCACCCACGTCACCGAGTTCACCGTGCTGGTGTCCCTCATGGGCGTCGGGCTGGCGATCGACCGGATCCTCCAGCTGCGGTCGTGGCGCTCGTGGCGGACCTGGTCGCCGGTGTGGCGGATGCTCCTGGTCGCCATGCCGCTGACCATCCTGGGCACCATGCTCCTCGGCTGGTGGGTCGCCGGGCTGGCACCCGCGGTCGCCCTGCTGCTGGGCGCGGTGCTCGCTCCCACCGACCCGGTGCTCGCCTCCGACGTGCAGGTGGGCGAGCCGCTCACCGATGACGTCGCCGAGGCCGAGGCCGAGGACGGGGTGGAGGAGGACGACGACATCCGGTTCTCGCTGACGGCCGAGGCGGGCCTCAACGACGGGCTTGCCTTCCCCTTCGTGCACCTGGCCCTGCTGCTCCTGGCCGGCGGCTTCGGGCTCGCCGATGCCGGAGCATGGCTCGGGTGGTACGTCGTCGGCAAGATCGCGATCGGGGTCGCGGTGGGGCTCGGCGCCGGATGGCTCCTGGGCCGACAGGCCTTCCACGCCCGCAAGGAGGAGCTGCGGCTGGCCGACGCGGGCGAGCCCCTGCTCGCGGTCGCCGCGCTGCTGGCGTCCTACGGCGCAGCGGAGCTCGTCGGCGGCTACGGCTTCCTGGCCGTCTTCGTGTGTGCGGTGCGGTTGCGCGCCTCCGACCGGGGCAACTCCTACCACCGTGCGATGCACGGCGTCGTGGAGCGCCTCGAACGACTCATGACCCTGCTGATCCTGCTCGTCCTCGGGATGGCGATGACCCGCGGGCTGCTCGACCACCTGGACTGGCGCGGCGTCGCCGTGGCGCTGGCGCTCGTGCTGGTCGTACGCCCGCTGGCGGGCTGGGTGGCCCTCGCGGTGCTCTCGCGCGACGAGCGCGAGGACGGCGGCCTGGACCGCGGGGAGATGGCCGCGGTGGCCTTCTTCGGGGTGCGCGGCGTCGGCTCGCTGTTCTACCTGGGCTACGCCGTGACCCATGAGCACGTGCCCGACGAACCGTGGCTCTGGTCCACCGTCGCCTTCACGATCATCGTCTCGGTGATCCTCCACGGCGTCACCGCGACGCCGGCGATGGCGCGCCTCGACGCCCGCAGGAGGGCCGCCTCCACGACTGGGTGAGGCGGACGTGCGGTGCGGGCTGACAGAGTGGGTGCATGTTGAGCACCCCACGACGTTCCTCTCCTCCGCTGCGCTCCCCCGACCAACGTCGCGGGGACCCCGCATGAGCACAGTTCTCGTCACCGGTGCCACCGGTTTCATCGGCCGCCGCCTGGTCCCCGCCCTCATCGAGGACGGCCACGACGTCCGTGCCATGACCCGGCACCCGGAGTCGTACGACGGCCCGGGTGAGCCGGTCGGCGCCGACGTGTCCGACCGCGCCTCGCTCGACGACGCACTGCGCGGCGTGGACGTCGCGATCTACCTCGTCCACTCCCTCGACGACCCCGACTTCGAGCGCAAGGACGCGCAGGCGGCCCGCAACGTCAGCGCCGCCGCGGCCGCCGCCGGCGTGAGGCAGATCGTCTACATGGGCGGCCTGGGCGACGACGGGGACGACCTGTCCGCCCACCTCCGCTCGCGTCGCGAGGTCGAGCGGCTGCTCGGCGAGGACGGCGTACCCGTCACGGTGCTGCGCGCGGCGATCGTCGTGGGCCACGGCGGGATCTCGTGGGAGATCACCCGCCAGCTGGTGAAGAACCTCCCGGCGATGGTCGTGCCCAAGTGGGTCAACACGCGCACCCAGCCGATCGCGCTCGACGACGTGATCCGCTACCTCGCCGGCGTCGTCGACAACGAGCAGGCCCTCGGCCGGGTCTTCGAGATCGGCGGCACCGAGCAGCTGACCTACCTCGAGATGATGCGCGTCGCGGGCGAGCTCATCAACGGCCGCTCGATCCCGATCGTCACGGTCCCGGTGCTGACCCCGCGGCTGTCCTCGCGCTGGCTCGCGCTCGTGACCGACGTCGACGCCACGACCGGGCGCAACCTGATCGACTCGATGTCGCACGAGGTCGTCGTCACGGACACCTCGATCCGCGACGTCGTGCCCGGAGAGCCGCTGTCCTACCGCGAGTCCGTACGACGCGCGCTGGCCGAGCGGGCCGCCTCGGGGGCCTGACCTCAGAACAGCAGCGGTAGCAGGAACAGCATCGACAGCGACCACGTGATGTGGGTCAGGATCGGCGCCAGCACGCCGCCGCTGGCCCGCCGCTCGAGGCCGCACACCGCGCCCAGGACGATGGCGGCGAAGCCGAGCATGATGTTGCCGGTGGCGAGGGTGGCCACGACGTAGGCCAGCGTCGTCCACAGCACCGGGTGCCGTGGGATGGCGGCGTACATCGCGCCGCGGAAGAACAGCTCCTCGGCGATGCCGTTGAAGAAGGTGATGACCGCGAGCACGGCCAGCGAGCCCTCGTCGGCGTAAGCCAGGACGGAGCTCACGTAGTCGGCGAGCGGCTCGATCTCGCGCACCACGAGCGATCCGAGGACGAACACCCCGACGAGCAGCAGTCCCAGCAGGATCGGCGCCACGACGGGCCGGATCAGGCCCTCCCCGTGCGCGATGCGGCCCAGGTGCAGCCGCCCGGACAGGAACGCGCCGGCCGCCCACACGCCGGCCAGCACGACCGCCGCGACGTAGAAGACGTTGCTGCCGGGCTCGAGGCGCAGTGACCAGCCGAGGACTGCCGCCCCGACCAGCACGACGATCGCCGCGACGACCTGGCGGCGGCGGAACGCGGCGGCGGTGTCGCGCTGGTCGCGCGGCACCACGTCCCACAGCGATCGCCGGATGAAGGTGCGCATGTGCGCCAGCCTAGGAGCCCGCCAACAGCGCGCGGACCCGCGGGATCACTTCCTCGCCGTAGAGGCGCACCGACTCCAGCCGCTGCTCGTGCGGGAGCGAGCCGACGGAGTACTTGAGCTGGAAGCGGGAGAGGCCCAGCGTCCGGACCGCCCAGGCGATCTTCTGGGCCACGGTCTCGGGCGAGCCGACGAAGAGCGCGCCCTGCGCGGAGGCGGCCTGCTCGAACTGGATGCGGGAGTACGGCGGCCAGCCGCGCTCGCGGCCGATGCGGGTGAAGACCTCGGCCTGGTGCGGGTAGAGCTGCTCGCGAGCCTCGTCGTCGGTGGCCGCGACGTGCCCCGGGGAGTGCATGCCGATCGGCAGCTCGGGGAGCTCCATCCGGCCGAGGGCCTCGCGGTAGAGGTCGGCGAACTGGACGAAGCCCGCCGGCGACCCGCCGATGACCGCCAGCATGAGCGGCATGCCGTACTGCGCCGCACGCACCACCGACTGCGGGGTGCCGCCGACGCCGATCCAGGCGGGCAGGCGGCCGGCGGCGGTGGTCGGGTAGACCCGCTGGCCGGTCAGCGGGGGACGGACGCTGCCCTCCCACGACACGGGGCCCTCGGCCTGGAGCGCGGCGAAGAGGTCGAGCTTCTCGGCGAAGAGCCGGTCGTAGTCCGACAGCTCGAGCCCGAAGAGGCCGAACGACTCGACGAACGAGCCGCGGCCGAGCTGCACCTCGGCGCGACCGTCGCTGACCGCGTCGAGGGTGGCGAAGCGCTGGTAGACCCGGATCGGGTCGTCGGAGGACAGCACCGTCACTCCCGTGCCGAGCCGGATCCGCTCGGTCTGCCCCGCGATCGCCGCGAGCACGACGTCGGGTGCGGAGATGGCGTAGTCGGGGCGGTGGTGCTCGCCCAGGCCGAGGTAGTCGACGCCCACCCGGTCCGCGAGCACGGCCTCCGCGACGACCTCGCGGAGGGTCTGCGGGTGGTTGCCGGGAGCGCCGTCGAGCGGAGCGTCGCCGAACGTGTCGAGCCCGAGCGTGGGGTGCTCGCGGGTGCCGAGCACGGAGAAGTCGAAGTCAGCCATCGGTTCCAGTCCTCCAGGTTGGTTGAAGGGTGAACCATCGTTGCGGGCGCGACATTCCACGCCTTCGACGCGCCACACCGCTGGTCGAGGAGGTCGCGCAGCGACCGTCACGAGACCGGGTCTCGTGACAGGCGCCAGGGCGCCTTCCTCGACCAGCGGTGGTGAGGCTCAGGTGGGACGAGGGTCAGCGACCGCGGCTGAACGACGACGCGCTGTGCGCGCGGCCGCCAGCCGACTGCCCGGCAGACTGACCGCCGCCGCTGCGACGACGCCCGCCGCCCTGGCCGCCGCCCTGGCCGCCACCCTGGCCGCCGCCGCCGGAGCGACGCCGCTGGCCACCACCGGTGGAGGACCCGCTGGGGGTCTCGCTGGTGTAGCTGGTCGGGTTGCCGCGACGCGACTGGCCGTTGGTCTGGCCCTGGCTGCGGGCGCGCTTGCGCTGGGCGTTCGCGCCGGTGGAGCGACGACCGCCGCCACCACCGCCGGTCGAGGCGGGCGCCTCGACGACGAGGCCGCCGGGGAGGCTGCGCACACCGGGAGCGAGCTGCTCGAGCATCGCGTGGCCGGGGCCGTTGACCTTGGTCGTGGTCGCCTTGATGCCGGCCTGACGGGTCAGGTCGCGCACGTCGCGCTGCTGCTCGTCGGTCATCAGGGTGATCACGGTGCCCTCGTTGCCGGCGCGAGCCGTACGGCCCGAGCGGTGCAGGTAGGCCTTGTGCTCGGTCGGCGGGTCGGCGTGGATCACGAGCGCCACGTCGTCGACGTGGATCCCGCGGGCGGCGATGTCGGTCGCGACCAGGGTCGTGGCCTTGCCGGAGTGGAACATCTCCATGTTGCGCGTGCGCGCGTTCTGGCTGAGGTTGCCGTGCAGGTCGACCGACGGGACGCCGCTCTTGTTGAGCTGGCGGGCGAGCGCCTTGGCGCCGTGCTTGGTGCGGGTGAAGACCACCGTGCGGCCAGGCGCGCTGGCGAGGTCCACCAGGACCGGCACCCGCTGCTCGCGGCTGAGGTGGAGGACGTGGTGCTGCATGCTCGCGACCGGGGACTGCGCCGAGTCGGCCTCGTGCGTCTTGGGCTGGCTGAGGTAGCGCTTGACCAGGACGTCGATCGCCTTGTCGAGGGTCGCGGAGAACAGCATCCGCTGGCCCTGCTGGGGCGTCTTGTCCATGATCCGGCGCACGCCGGGCAGGAAGCCGAGGTCGGCCATGTGGTCGGCCTCGTCGAGGATGGTGACCTCGATGTTGGAGAGGTCGGCGTAGCCCTGGCCCATCAGGTCCTCGAGGCGACCGGGGCAGGCGATGACGATGTCGACGCCCTTCTTGAGCGCGGTGACCTGCGGGTTCTGGCCGACGCCGCCGTAGACGACGACGGTCGACAGGCCGGCGGCCTTGGCCAGCGGGAGGAGCGAGGCCTGGATCTGGCCGACGAGCTCGCGGGTCGGCGCGAGGATCAGCGCGCGCGGCTTGCGCGGCATCGCGGGCAGCTTGCTCGCGTCGAGGCGGGCGACCAGCGGCAGCAGGAAGGCGTACGTCTTGCCGGAGCCGGTGCGGCCGCGGCCGAGCACGTCGCGCCCGGCGAGGCTGTCGGGCAGCGTCGCGGCCTGGATGGGAGTGGGAGTGGTGATGCCCTGCTGCGTCAGGATCTGCGCAAGCGAGGAGGGCACGCCGAGTTCGGCGAAGTTCATGTGAGTTGCTTTCGGTTGGCGTCTCGCCACCGTGAGCCGCTGGCCCGGGGGCGATGAGCGGCGTACGTGCCTCAGAAGTGAGGAAAGATCCCGAGGGACCTGCGTCCGGGGCAAGACCGGCCGGACGTCTGTGACCCCAACGCTAGTGGGACTGGTGGTGTTCGCGCGAATCCCTCGCCGTGTGGGGCGCGTCTCAGTCGCCCTCGCGCCGCCGCTCGAGCAGGACGGTGTCACGCCACACCCCGTCGAGCTGGGCGATGCGTGTGCGGACGGCAAGGGTGCGGTAGCCGGCCGAGCGGTGCAGGGCCAGGCTGGCGCGGTTCTCCGGGAAGATCGAGGTCTGGAGCGTCCACAGGCCCGCCCGGTCGGCCTCCGTCACCTGCGTGAACAGCAGCGCCTTGCCGACCCCCCGGCCGCGGGCCGCCTCGGCGACGTAGACCGAGCTCTCGCCCACACCGGAGTAGCACTCCCGCGACGACACCGACGTGATCGCCGTCCAGCCGACCACCTGCCCGTCGAGCTCGGCGACCCACGACAGGTCAGGCAGCCAGCGCGCGCGCATCTGCTCGGCGGTGGGCACCTGGGTCTCGAAGGTGGCGTTGCGGGTCGCGAGCCCCTCCGCGTAGATGTCGAGGACCGCCGGAAGGTCGGCATCGACCGTCGGGCGGGTGGTCACGTCGGTCGGCAGGTCCTCCGGGCAGCACGGCAGCGAGGACAGCGTGCCCATGACCACGTCGGCCGCGTGCGGGAGACCGGTGCAGCAGGCGACGTCGACCGAGACCATGCTCGAGGTGCCGACCTTGTCGACGACCACGAAGCCCACCTTCCTGAGCAGCTCGACGTGGTGGGAGCACGTGGACTGGCTGATCCCGAGGGCAGCCGCGAGGTCGCCCACCCTCATGGTGCCCGCGCCCGAGGTGGACAGGGTGTGCAGCAGCCGCACCCGCGTGGGGTCGGCCAGCACGGAGAACCACTCCGCGTAGTGGTCTGCGTCGTCCCGGGTCAGCGCTTGCGCCGTCATGCGACGAGAATACCTTGCCTTCATCGATATCGATCGATACAGTCACTTCATCGACGTCCGTCGATATGTGACCTGATCAGGAGACCGCCATGCAGCACCCCGTCGTCATCATCGGAGCCGGCCCGATCGGTCTGGCCGCCGCCGCCAACGCCGCCGAGCGGCGGATGCCCTTCCTCGTCCTCGAGGCCGGCGCGGACGCGGGCGCCACCGTCGGCGAGTGGGCGCACGTCCGCCTCTTCTCCTCGTGGGCGGAGCTCATCGACCCCGCGGCCCGACGCCTCCTGGAGGCGACCGGCTCGTGGACCGCCCCCGACGACGCCGCCTATCCCACGGGGGGCGAGTGGCGCTCCGCCTACCTGCAGCCGCTCGCCGACCTGCTCGCGACCGTTCACGGGGGCGAGGTCCGCTACCGCAGCCGCGTGGTGGGCGTCGGCCGCTCCGGGCGCGACCTGATGGTCGACTCCGGACGGGAGGCGGACCCCTTCGCCGTGCACACCGACGGCCCCTCGGGTCCCGAGCGAATCCTCGGCAGCGCCGTCGTGGACGCCTCGGGCACCTGGACCCGACCCAACCCGCTGGGCGCCGACGGCTACCCGGCACTCGGCGAGACCGCGCACGCCGACCGCCTGACCTACGGCATCCCCGACCTCCGCGACCCGGCTGTCGCAGCGACGTACGCCGGCAAGCACGTCGCCGTCGCCGGCAAGGGCGCGTCGGCGCAGGGCGTCCTCGTCGGGCTGGCCCGGCTCGCCGAGGCGCACCCCGGCACCCGTGTCTCGTGGCTGCTGCGCCGACCCTCCGTGGGTGACGCGTTCGGCGGCGGTGACAACGACCAGCTCGAGCAGCGCGGCAAGCTCGGCCAGGACGCGAAGGCTGCAGCCACCGGTGGCCTGGTGACCGACGTGACGCAGTTCCGCACCGAGTCCGTCACCGCCCAGGCCGACGGGCGCCTCACCCTCACCTCGATCGACGGCCAGCAGGTCACCGACGTCGACGAGGTCATCGTCGTCACCGGCTTCCGCCCCGACCTCGGCTTCCTCTCCGAGGTCCGGCTCGACCTCGACCCCGCGCTCGGCGCCGCGCGCGTGCTGGCGGAGCAGATCCACCCCGACCACCACAGCTGCGGCGACGTCGCGCCGCACGGCTACCGCGAGCTCGCCCAGCCCGAGCAGGACCTCTACCTGGTCGGGATGAAGTCCTACGGCCGGGCTCCGTCCTTCCTGGCCATGACCGGCTTCGAGCAGGTCCGCTCCGTCATGGCCGCGCTCGACGGCGACCTCGAGGCCGCCGGGCGGGTCGAGCTGGTCCTCCCCGAGACCGGGGTGTGCAACGGGGCCGGTGCCTTCGACGACCCCGACGCGGTGAGCGACGCCGGCGGCGGATGCTGCGGCGCGCCCGCCGTCGAGCCGCAGCTCGTCACGCTGGGCCGCTCCGGCCGGTGACGTACGCCGTGCAGCCCGGCGCCCTCGACGCGACCGGGCTGCGGCAGGTCGTCGCCGTGCTCAGCACGGTCCAGATCGTCTCGTGGGGCGTCCTCTACTACGCCTTCGCGGCCCTGCAGTCCTCCATCACCGCCGACACCGGCTGGTCGGGCGTGGCTGTCACGGGTGCGTTCTCGCTGTCCCAGTTCGTCGCGGGCGGCGCAGGCATCTGGGTCGGCCGGCACATCGACGCCGTCGGACCGCGGCGGGTGATGACGGCGGCGTCGCTCGTGGCCGTCCCCGGGGTGGGCGCCGTGGCGCTGGCACCCACCCTCGGCGTCTTCTACCTGGGCTGGGTCCTGGTCGGAGTCGCGATGGCCGGCGCGCTCTACCCGCCGGCCTTTGCCGCGCTGACTCGCTGGGCCGGAGCCCGTCGGGTCCGCGCGCTCACGACCCTCACCCTCGTCGCCGGACTGGCAAGCACCGTCTTCGCGCCGCTCGCCTCGGTCCTCGACGACGCGCTCGGCTGGCGCCAGGCCTACCTGGTCCTCCTCGGCGGCCTCGTGGTCATCACCCTGCCGCTGCACTGGTGGGGGCTCGACCATCCGTGGCGCGCCGCCCACCACCCCGCCCATCACGTCGAGCGATCCGACACGGTCGCCGCCGTCTCCCGCAGCACCCCCTTCGTGCTCCTGGCCGCGGCGAACGCCCTCACCGCACTGGCGGTCTTCGCGGTGGTCATCAACCTGGTGCCCATGCTGGTCGAGGCCGGCATGAGCCGGAACCTCGCGGCGGTGGCCCTCGGGCTCGGCGGCGTCGGGCAGGTCCTGGGCCGCCTCGGCTACGCCCGGTTCGCCGCGACGACCTCCGTGACGTCCCGCGGCGTGATCGTGCTCGCCGGGGTCGCCCTCACCACAGCAGCCCTGGCGCTCGCCCCCGCGTCGAGCGGCCTCCTGATCGGCATCGGGATGGCGCTCGGCCTGGCCCGGGGCGTCTACACCCTCGTGCAGGCCACCGCGGTCACCGACCGGTGGGGACCCGCGTCGTACGGCGCCCTCAACGGCATCCTGACCGCGCCGGCGTTGGTCGCCGGAGCGGCAGCGCCCTTCGCGGGCGCGATGCTGGCGGACCTGCTCGGCTCGTACGCCGATGCCTTCCTCGTGCTCGCAGGCCTCGCCGCGGTCGCCGCGGTGCTCATGGCGTACGCCACCCCGCGCGCGGCACGCGCCTGAGCCCGGCTCAGGCCTCGGTCAGCACCGACGGGGGCAGCTCGATGTCGGGCACCAGCTCGACCAGCAGGTCGCGAACGCGGCCGTCGAGGTCGGCGATGATCGCGCGCACGGTGGCCTCGTCCTGCCCGCCGGGGTCGGCGACCGGCCAGTCGACGTAGCGCACACCGGGCACGTAGGGGCACTCCTCGCCGCAGCCGAGGGTGATGGCCATGGTGCTGGCGGCGACCGTCTCCCGGGTCAGGAGCGTGGGCCGCTCGCGGGACGTGTCGAGGCCGAGCTTCTCCAGCACGGCGGCGACCTCGGGGTGGATGTGGTCGCCGGGCTGGGTGCCGGCGGAGTGGGCGACGACCCGACCGCCCGCGTAGTGCTCGGTGAGCACCCGGCTGATCACGGAGCGACCGCCGTTGCGGACGCACGCGAAGACGACCTGCGGCGTGGTGTCGGCGGCGTCGCTGGTGGCGGATGGGGTGGTGCTGGTCATCGGGTGGCTCCTGGGTCGGGGACGGTGGGTGCGGGGCTCGGGGGGTCACGGAAGAACCGCCGAGCCCAGAGGCTGACGTAGACGAGGGCCACCAGTGCCGGGACCTCGATCAGGGGACCGACCACGCCGGCCAGGGCCTGGCCGGAGGTCACGCCGAAGACACCGATGGCCACCGCGATGGCGAGCTCGAAGTTGTTGCCGGCGGCGGTGAACGAGACCGCGGTGGCGCGTGGGTAGTCGAATCCGAGGAGGTGGGTCAGCAGCATCGAGCCGCCCCACATCAGGACGAAGTAGGCCAGGAGCGGGACGGCGATGCGCGCCACGTCGAGCGGCTGGCTGGTGATGGTGTCGCCCTGCAGCGCGAACAGCAGGACGATCGTGAACAGCAGGCCGTAGAGGGCGGCGGGCCCGATCCGGGGCAGGAACGTCGACTCGTACCACTCCCTGCCCTTGGCCCGCTCCCCGAGCGTGCGGGTGAGGAAGCCGGCGAGCAACGGGATGCCGAGGAAGACGAGGACGGACTTCGCGATCCCCCACACCGAGACGTCGAGCGCCGTCTGCTCGAGACCGAGCCAGCCGGGCAGGACCTGGAGGTAGAAGTAGCCGAGGAAGGCGAACGCCAGGATCTGGAAGACGGCGTTGATGGCCACGAGGATCGCGGCGGCCTCCCGGTCACCGCAGGCGAGGTCGTTCCAGATCAGCACCATCGCGATGCAGCGGGCGAGCCCCACGATGATGAGCCCGGTGCGGTAGTCCGGCAGGTCGGGCAGGAGGAGCCAGGCGAGGGCGAACATCAGCGCGGGCCCCACCACCCAGTTGAGGAGGATCGAGGCGCCGAGCATGCGCCGGTCGCTGGTGACGTGGCCCAGCTCGTCGTAGCGGACCTTGGCCAGGACCGGGTACATCATGACCAGCAGGCCGATCGCGATCGGCAGCGACACCGACCCGACCTCGACCGCGGCGAGCGCGTCGTCGAGCCCGTCGACCGTCCTTCCGAGGAGGAGCCCGACGGCCATCGCGACGCCGATCCACACCGGCAGGAACCGGTCGAGGGTCGAGAGCCGCTGGAGGACGGGGTCGGTCGCAGCGGCGGGTGCCGTCTCGCCGACGGTGTCACTCATGCGCCCGCCCCGGCCAGGGTCGGCGCCGCCGCTGCGGCGAAGAGGCTGCCGAGGGCGTGCATCGCCTCGGGGCGGGCGATGTAGTAGACCCACGTGCCGCGCTTCTTCCGGTGGAGGAGACCGGCGTCGTGCAGCACCTTGAGGTGGTGGCTGATGGTGGGCTGCGAGAGGTCGAAGTAGGGCAGCAGGTCGCACACGCACGCCTCGCCGCCCTCGTGGGACAGCACGAGTGACAGCAGTCGCAGTCGGGCGGGATCGGCGACCGCCTTGAGCATCGACGCCGCGCCGGCCGCCTGCTCGACCGTGATCGGCTCGCGGGCGAGGGGCACGCAGCACGCGAGCCCGTCGGCGGTGGAGGGGACGCAACGGTCCGGTGACTTCGACATGTGTCTATGTTGACAGACGTCGATGCGGTGCGCCACCTTGGGAACCACGACATCGACCGATGTCGATATTGCTCCTGGAGGTCCGCCATGCCCCCGTCCCCGACCGATCCGGCTCTGGACCCGACCGTCTCAGGCGGACACCGCGACGCGATGGCCTCGGCGAGGACAGCGCTCCTCGAGGAGTTCGCCGGCACCTTCGCACCCGAGACCGTCGCCGCGTGCCTGGCGGACTCCTACGCGCGGCTGCTTCCGGCGAGCATCACCGCGCACGTCCCGCTGCTCGCCCACCGGTTCGCCCGCGAGCGCCTCCGGGCGGCGACCCGCGGCAGGACGGCGTACGACGGCGGCGTGGCGCGGGCGCCGATGGTGCTGTTCGTCTGCACCGCCAACTCCGGTCGCTCGCAGCTCGCAGCCGCCCTGGTCGTGCACCGCTCCGCCGGCCTGGTCGAGGTGGCATCGGCCGGCACCTCGCCCGGCCCCGCGGTGCAGGCGGAGGTCGTGGCCGCACTGGCAGAGATCGGCATCGACGCCTCCGACCTCTTCCCCAAGCCGCTCACCGACGAGGTCGTGGCCGGCGCCGACGTCGTCGTCACCATGGGGTGCGGGGACTCCTGCCCGGTCGTGCCGGGGCGCCGCTACCTCGACTGGGGTGTCGCCGACCCGGCGGGGCAGGACCTCGACGCGGTCCGCGCGATCCGCGACAACATCGACGCCCGGGTGACCGGGCTGCTCGCCGGACTGCGTGGCCCACGCGGGGCGTACCTTGCCCCTCATGCCCCCTGAACCCGTCGACGTCGAGGTCGCCGTCGTCGGTGGAGGTCAGGCCGGGCTGGCCACCGGCTTCTACCTCAGGCGGGCCGGGCTCGCGCCGGGGCGCGACCTCGTCGTCCTCGACGCGGCGGACCGACCGGGCGGTGCGTGGCCCCGCACCTGGGACGGGCTGCGCCTCTTCTCCCCGGCCGGCTACTCCTCCCTCCCCGGCTGGATGATGCCGCCGTGGGACGACGCGACCCGCGGCTACCCGCCCCGCGACCACGTCGTCGACTACCTGACGCGCTACGAGCAGCGCTACGACCTCCGCGTGCTGCGTCCGCGCCGGGTCGAGGCGGTGACCCGGGCCGACGACGACCCCGACGGCCGGCTGCTCGTCACGGCCGGCGACCGCTCCTGGGCCGCGCGGGCCGTGGTGTCCGCGACGGGCACCTGGGAACGGCCGTTCTGGCCGACCTACCCCGGGATGCGGACGTACGCCGGCCGGCAGCTGCACGCCGCCGACTACCGGGTCCCCGACGACTTCGCGGGCCAGCGGGTCGTGGTCGTGGGCGGCGGCAACTCCGCCGCCCAGGTGCTGGCCGAGGTGTCGACCGTCGCGCAGACCACGTGGGTCACCGCGCGGGAGCCGCGGTTCCTGCCCGACGACGTGGACGGCCGGGTCCTCTTCGCGACGGCGCGCGAGCGGATCGCCGCGCTGGAGCAGGGCCGCGAGCACGCCGGGGTCGCGGGCCTGGGGGACATCGTCATGGTCGCGAGCGTCAAGGAGGCGCGCGACCGAGGTGTGCTGCGGGCCCGCCCCGCGTTCAGCCGCCTCGACCGCGACGGCGTCGTGTGGGCCGACGGGTCCCGCCAGGACTGCGACGCCGTCATCTGGTGCACCGGCTTCCGACCCGCCCTGCGCCACCTGCAGCCGCTCCGGCTCCACACCCGTGACGGCCACGTGCGCGTCGGTGGCCCGTCAGGGACGGCCGCCCTCGACGAGCCCCGGCTCCACCTCGTCGGCTACGGCGACTGGACCGGCCCGGCGTCCGCCACCCTGGCGGGCGTCGGACCGTCGGCGAGGGCCACCGCCGCCACGATCGAGCAGCGGATCTCGTCCCCGGCCTGACCGGGATTCAGGCGCTGCCGCGCCGCACGAGCGTCGGCGGGATGATCACCCGCATCGGACGGCTGGAGGCGGGGTCGTCGACGCGCTCGAGCAGCAGCCGGGTCGCGCGCTCGGCCATCTCGGTGACCGGCTGCCGGACGGTGGTCAGGGCCGGAGAGGTGCGCTCGGCGACGCCGAGGTCGTCGAAGCCGACGACAGCGATGTCGTCGGGGACCCGGCGACCGAGCTCGGCGAGCACCCGCAGGGCGCCGGCGGCCATCAGGTCGGAGGCCACGACCAGGCCGTCCAGGTCGGGGTGGCGCTCCATGAGGGCGCGCGCCGCGGCCTCGCCGCTGGCCTCGGTGAAGTCCCCGTGCTCGACCGCGTCGGCGGGAAGGCCGGCGGCCGACACCGCCTGTCGCCACCCGGCGAGCCGGTCCTCGGCAGCAGTCATGTCGGCGGGTCCGGCGATGGTGCCGATGCGGGTGCAGCCGCGCGCGAGCAGCGCCTCGGTCGCCTCGCGCTCCCCCGCCACGTTGTCCACGTCGACGTACGCCACCCGGTCGCCGCCGGTCCACGGACGACCGCCGAAGACGCAGGGCAGGCCGATGTCGGCGAGGTGCTCGGCGAGCCGGTCGTCGCGGTGGTGGGACGTGACCAACGCACCGTCGACGTGCCGGTTGGTGAGGTAGCGCAGGGTCCGTGCCGTCGACGCGCCCGGTCTCGCGAGCAGGAGCACCAGCTGGATGTCACGCTCGGCGAGGACCCGGTTGACGCCGCGCAGGGTGCCGGCGAAGAACGGGTCGGAGAAGACCCGGTCGTCGGGCTCGGGCACGACCACGGCGATCGAGTCCGTACGCCGTGTGACGAGGCTGCGGGCCGCCGGGTTGGGGACGTAGCCGAGCGTGCGCACCGCCGTGTCGACGGCCGACTGGGCGCGCGCGCTCACCCGCTGGCCGCCGTTGATCGCGCGCGAGGCCGTGGCCCGGGAGACACCGGCGACCCGGGCCACCTCGTCGAGGGTGGGCTGACCCGCGCCGGCCGGGGTGCGCGAAGTGGTCACGCGCGACACGCTAGTCGGCCGCGTCCTCCGGCGCTGGCAGGACGCCGGTGCGGGCCAGCTCGGCGTACCAGTGGGCGCTCGACTTGGGCGTACGACGCTGGGTGGCGTAGTCGACGTGGACGAGGCCGAAGCGCTTGGCGTAGCCGAAGGCCCACTCGAAGTTGTCGCAGAACGACCACTGGTAGAACCCGCGGACGTCGACGCCCTCCTCGATCGCCCGGTGCACAGCGCGCAGGTAGGAGTCGAGGAACGCGATCCGGTCGGGGTCGTGCACCCGCCCCTGCTCGTCGAGCCGGTCGTCGAAGGCGGCGCCGGTCTCGGTGAGGTGGATCGGGAGGTGGGGGTAGTCGTCGTGGAGGCGGCGCAGCAGCCGGTGGAGGCCCTCGGGCTGGATCTCCCACCCCATGGCGGTCAGCGGGAGCCCGCGGCTGGGGAAGGTGACGTGCTCCGAGCCCGGGAAGGGCGAGAGCGCGACCCGGGCGGGGTGGTCGGCACCGATGCCGACGACGTCCGTGCGCGGGTGACCCGAGACCTCGTTGCCGTGGTAGTAGTTCACGCCCAGCACGTCGATCGGGGCCGAGATGACGTCGAGGTCGCCGTCGCGCACCGCGTCGAGCCAGGGCCGGTCCTGCCAGGTGAGCCCGGCGGTGTCCTCGAGCACGTCGGCCGGGTAGGCGCCCCGGAAGATCGGGTCGAGGAAGAACCGGTTGTGGAGGCCGTCGATCCGCCGCGCGGCGTCGACGTCGACCGGATCGGCTGGGTCGCTCGGGTCGGGCACCGTGAGGTTGAGGCTCAGCCCCAGCCGGTCGGCGCCGCGGCTGCGCAGCTCCTGGGTCGCGAGGCCGTGGGCGAGCAGCAGGTGGTGGCCCGCGACCAGGCCGGCCGCCCCCTCCTGCCGCCCCGGGGCGTGGTGTCCCGCGGAGTAGCCGAGGAACGCCGAGCACCACGGCTCGTTGAGCGTGGTCCACGTCGGCACCCGGTCGCCGAGCGCCTCGTGCACCGAGACGGCGTACTCGACGAAGCGGTGCGCGGTGTCGCGGTTGGTCCAGCCGCCGGCGTCCTCGAGGACCTGCGGCAGGTCCCAGTGGTAGAGCGTCAGCCACGGCGCGATCCCGTGGGAGAGCAGCTCGTCGACGAGCCGGTCGTAGAACGCGAGGCCGGCGGGGTTCACCGGTCCGGCGTCGGGGCGCACGCGCGGCCACGCCACCGAGAAGCGGTACGACGTCGCGCCGAGGTCGGCGAGCAGCGCCACGTCGGCGGGCATGCGGTGGTAGTGCTCGCAGGCCACGTCGCCGGTGTCGCCGCCGAGCACGGCACCGGGGATGCGGGAGAAGGTGTCCCAGATCGACGGCGTACGTCCGTCCTCGGCGACGGCCCCCTCGATCTGGTAGGACGCGGTCGCCATGCCCCACACGAAGTCGGGCGGGAACTGGACGGTGGTGGCCGGGCTGGTCCCGGTCGTGGTCGTGGTCTGCACGCTCATCCCTTGACTGCTCCTTGCATGATGCCGGCGACCATCTGGCGGCCGGTGAGGACGAAGAGGACCAGCAGCGGGATCGTCGACAGCGTGGCGCCGGCGAGGACGAGGCTGTAGTCGACGTAGTAGCCGCTCTGCAGCTGCTGGAGGGCGATCTGGACGGTCGGGTTGCTGGCGGGCAGCACGATCAGCGGCCAGAAGAAGTCGGTCCACGTGGCCATGAAGGTGAACAGCCACAGGATCCCGGCGGCCGGACGCGCCGCCGGCAGGGCGACGGTCCAGAAGGTGCGGAAGAGCGAGCACCCGTCGACCCGCGCCGCGTCGATCAGCTCGTCGGGGAGGGCGTCGAGGAGGTACTGCCGCATGAAGAAGACGCCGAACGCGGTCACCAGGCTCGGCACGATCAGCGCCCACAGCGAGCCGACCCAGCCGAGCTTGGCCATCACGATGAAGAGCGGGATGACGCCGAGCTGGGTGGGGACGGCCAGGGTCGCCACGACGAAGACGAGCATCGGCGTGCGCCCGCGGAAGGTGAGCTTGGCGAACGCGAACCCCGCGAGGGTGGAGAAGAAGACGACCGACGTCGCGACCGTGCCGGACACGATCAGGCTGTTGCCGAGCGCCTTCCAGAAGGGTACGGCGTCGAACGCGCGCTGGGCGTTGTCCCAGAAGTGGCCGCCGGGAAGCAGCGGCGGCACCCGCTTGGTCAGCACCTCGCGGCTGTGGGAGCCGACGAGGAAGGACCAGTAGAGCGGTGCGCACGAGCCGAGCACGAACGCGGTCAGCAGGCCGTAGACGAAGAAACCTGGTCGGCGGTTCACCGGCGTGCTCCCTTCAGAGGTGCGGACCGTCGGTGGTGCCCCTTCAACGTCCCGGCCCGTCGGCTGACGAGCAGGCTGACGAGCGCGAAGACGACGATGATGAGGAACAGCAGCCACGCCACCGCCGAGGCCATGCCGAGGTCGCGGACCCGCCAGCCGAGCTCCCAGAGGTACATCGTGAGCGTCTGGTACTGCCGGTCGGAGCCGCCGAGGCCCTGGGTGTCGAAGAGCCGCGGCTCGGCGAAGATCTGCAGCCCGCCGATGGTGGAGGTGATGATCACGAAGATCACGGTCGGCCGGATCATCGGCACGGTGATGGAGGTGAACTGCCGGATCCGCCCGGCGCCGTCGAGGGCGGCCGACTCGTAGACGTCGCGCGGCACGGCCTGCATCGCGGCGAGCAGGATGAGCGCGTTGTAGCCGGTCCAGCGCCAGTTGACCATCGACGCGATCGCGACGTGGCTGGCGAGGGTGTCGACGTGCCAGCGGATCGGCTCGAGCCCGATCCAGGTGATCACCTCGTTGGCCAGGCCGTAGCGGTCGCCGAAGACGTTGCCGAAGATCAGGGCCACGGCCGCCGGCGCGACCACGAACGGCAGCAGCACGCTCATCCGCCACAGCGTCCGCGCCCGCAGCTGCGTGTCGAGCAGGCCGGCGAGCGCGAGGGCGATCAGCACCTGCGGGATCGAGGAGAGCAGGAAGATGCTGATCGTGTTGCGCAGCGCGTTCCAAAAGTAGCGGTCCTCCAGGACCCGGCGGTAGTTCTCGAGGCCGGTGAAGTCGCCCTGCCCGGACAGCAGGCCCCACTGGTGCACCGACACCCATGCCGTGTAGCCGAGCGGGAACATCCCGACCACGAGGAACAGCACGAAGAACGGCGAGACGAAGAGGTAGGGCGAGACCTTGGCGTCGAGCATCGAGAGCCGCTGCCGCCAGGCGGGTCGTCGTACGACGTCACGCCGCGGCTGTCGTGGCCGGTCCCCCGTCGGAGACACCGAGGCACCGGTGTCCCCGACGGGCTTCACGGCATTGGAACCTGCCTCCATCGCCGTGGCTCAGCCCAGCCGCTCGACGTCGGCGAGGAAGGAGTCCCAGGCCTCGTCGGCCGACTCCTTGCCCTCGTCGACGCGCTGGATGGCCTGCTGGAACGCCGTGTTGATGTCGGCGAACTTCGGACCCTTGTGGGCGATGAAGGGCACCGCCTCGGCGCGGTCGGCCAGGATCTGGCCCGTCGGGGCGCCGTTGAAGAACTCGTTGGTCGACCCGGTCAGCGCCGGGTCGGTCAGGGCGTCGACCTGGCTCGGGAACGTGCCCTTCGCCTCGAACGCCTTGATCTGCTGCTCCGGAGCGGTCAGCCACTTGGCCAGCTCCTGGGCCTCCTCGACGTTGTCACCCTGCGCCGGGACGGTCAGGTAGGAACCGCCCCAGTTGCCGCCGCCGCCGGGGAAGACGTTGGCGATGTCCCAGCCCTCGACGCCGTCGGCGTTGCCCTCGATGACGCCGAGCATCCAGCCCGGGCAGGCCATGGTGGCGAAGCCGTCGTTCTGGAAGGAGGCGGTCCAGTCCTCGCTCCACTGCACGAGGTTGGTGGAGAGTCCCTCCTCGGACAGCGAGGTCACGGTGTCGAAGACCTCCTTGACCTCCGGGTTGTCCGCGGCGATGACGGTGTTGTCCTCGTCCTCGAAGGAGTACTCGACCTGGTTGACATGGCCTGCGCGGTCGCGCCGGAGGAGTCGTACCAGGCGACGTCGGGGACCTTATTGACGAACTGGCGACCGGCCTCGAAGTAGTCGTCCCAGCTGCCGAACATCTGCGCGACCTTCTCGCGGTCGGTGGGCATGCCGGCCTTCTCGAACAGGTCGGACCGGTAGCAGATGCCCTCCGGGCCGATGTCGGTGCCGTAGCCGATCAGGGCCCCGTCGGGCGTCGTCGCGGCCTCGGTCTTCCAGTCGAGCCAGCGACCCTCGACCTCGGGGTCGGAGAGGTCGGTGAAGGCGTCGGACTGCTCCATGAGCGCGGACCACCAGTCGACCTCGATCGCCTCGATGTCGGAGAGACCCGACCCGGCGGCGAGCTTGGTGTAGAGGTTGTCCTGGTGCTCGTTGGCCGTGCCGGCCTTCTTCTGCTCGACGACGACGTCGTCCTGCATCGCGTTGTACTCCTCGATGAGCTCCTCGTAGCCGAACTCGTTGAAGGTCGCGACGGTGAGCTTGGTCTTGCCGTCCGCGGTCGCGCCGTCGTCGTCACCGCCGCCGCACGCGGCCGCGGTCGTTGCCAGGGTGAGCGCCAAGATCGCGCTCGAGGCGAGTCGGAATCGCCGGGTCTTCGATGTCTGCACCACTGCACTCCTGCCGTCCTGCGGGGCGCCGGGCTGGTTGCCGGCCGGAAGGTGGACGTCAGCGGTGTGAGAGCGCTTCCACTTGCGTCCGGCAGCAACTATGACCGGCGTCACATCAACCTGTCAACGGTCGGGGCGTGGATCGTCCCCGAAATGTGGGAGCGCTTCCATTCGAGACGCGAGCGGACGTCATGGGAAAGCGAGGTTCGAACCGCGGAATTCCATGACGTCCCGGGCATTCGCGACGTCAGGACCAGCGGAGTACGCCGTCGTCGAGCGGCGCGCGACGGATGGTCCGCGCGTCGTGGAGGTAGCTCTGCTTGAGCGTCCAGGGGGCGCGGGTGCCCTGGCGCGGGAGCGTGTGGACGACGCGCTGGACGTAGCCGGCGTCGAAGTCCATCAGCGGGACCTCCTCGACGTCGGGGTCGCGCACCGGCACGACCGACCGGGTGCCGGTGGCCCGCAACCGCTGCAGCAGCCGGACGACGTACTCCGCGACAAGGTCGGCCTTGAGCGTCCACGAGGCGTTGGTGTAGCCGATGGTGAAGGCGAAGTTGGGGACTCCCGAGAGCATCATCGCCCGGTAGGCCATGGTGCTGCTCGGCTCGACCCGCTCGCCGTCCACGCTCAGCTCGGCGCCGCCGAAGACCTGGAGGTTGAGGCCGGTCGCGGTGACGACGACGTCGGCCTCGAGCCGCTCCCCCGACTCCAGCTCCAGCCCGGTCTCGGTGAAGGTGGCGATGCGGCCGGTGACGACGTCGGCGCGGCCGTCCGTGATGGCCCGGAAGAGGTCGCCGTCGGGCACCAGGCACATCCGCTGGTCCCACGGGTCGTAGGTCGGCCTGAAGTGGGTGTCGACGGCGTAGCCGGGCGGGAGCTGGGCGACGTTGGTCCTGCGGACGAGGCCGCGCACCAGGTCGGGGCGGCGCCGGCTGGCGCGGTAGAGCGCGGACTGCAGCGCGATGTTCTTCCACCGCGTCGCGACGTAGGACCGCTCCTCCCCGACGAGCCTGGTCAGCCGGCCCTTCACCTTGTCCTTCGCCGGCACGGAGAGGACGTACGTCGGTGAGCGCTGCAGCATCGTGACGTGCGCGGCGCCGCTGCTGGCGAGGGCGGGGACGAGGGTCACGGCCGTGGCGCCCGAGCCGATGACGACGATCCGCTTGCCCTTGTGGTCGAGGTCGTCGGGCCAGTGCTGGGGGTGGACGACCTGTCCGCGGAAGCGCTCCTGGCCCTCGAAGTGCGGCGTGTGGCCCGCGTCGTAGTCGTAGTAGCCGCTGCACGCCCACAGGAAGTCGGCGGTCATCGCGCGCTGCTCGCCGGCGACCTCCGCGACGACCGTCCAGCGCGCGGTGGTCGAGTCCCAGTCGGCCGAGACGACGCGGTGGCCGTGGCGGACGTGCCGATCGACGCCGTACTCCCGGGCCGTGTCGCGCAGGTAGTCGAGGATCGAGGCGCCGTCGGCGAGCGCGGTGTCGCCGCGCCACGGCCGGAACCGGTAGCCCAGGGTGTGCATGTCGGAGTCGGACCGCACCCCCGGGTAGCGGAACAGGTCCCACGTCCCGCCGCTGACCTCGCGCCGCTCCAGGACGGCGTACGACGTCCCCGGCAGGTCCTTGGCGAGGTGGGCCGCCGCTCCGATGCCCGACAGGCCCGCCCCGATGATCAGCACGTCCACGTGCTCGGCACTCGTCACGCCTCGAGCCTAGGTCAGTCGAGGGCGGAATGTAACTGCGAGTTACCCCCGGTCAGCGCGCGTGGAGCTCCACGAAGCGGGCGAGCAGCCGCACCGGCTCGGTCACCAGCGCCTCGCGCGCGGCGGCCTTGAGCTGCTCCTGCTCGTGCGGCTCGTAGTAGCCGTGGGCGCTGTAGGCGTCGATCCGGTCGCAGATCGCGACCGGGTCGAGCTCGGGGTGGAACTGGGTGGCGTACACGTTGCGGCCGATCCGGAAGGCGTGGACCGGGCAGGTGTCGGTCGAGGCCAGCAGCACCGCCCCGTCGGGCAGCCGGGCCACGGCCTCCTTGTGGCCGAGGTAGGCCGCGAACTCCGCCGGCAGGGCGCCGAAGAGCGGGTCGGTGCGGCCCTCCTCGGTGAGCCGCACCGGCAGCGCGCCGATCGGCTCGCCGTAGGTCCGGTCGACCACGCCTCCGTCCAGGGTGCCGAGCACGCCGATGCCGTAGCAGGCGCCGAGGAACGGGACGTCCGCCTCGACCACGCGTACGGCGAGGGCGTGCAGCTCGGCCTCCGCGCGCCGCTGGGCCGGCGACTTCGCGTCGTCGGGGTCCGACATGTTGAAGGGGCCGCCGCCCAGGATGATGCCGGACCAGTCGTCGAGGTCGACGTCTCCGAGGGGGCGCTCCTCCAGGCGCACCCGCACCAGCTCGTCGGGTCGCAGGCCGCAACCGGCGAGCACGGCGTCGTACTCCTGCTGGGCGACGTCGTCCTCGGCGCGGGTGCCGAGGAAGAGGAACGGCTTCACGCCTGCGTCGCAGCTCCGCCGGCGATGAGCGCGTCGACGTCCTCGAGGCCCCAGGCGGCAAGCGCGTCGCGGGTGTGCTCGCCCGGCAGTGCGGGCGCGCTGCGGATCGTGGAGGCGGTTCGCGAGAAGCGCGGCGCCGGGGCCGGCTGGGTGACGCCGTCGTGCTCGACGAAGGTGCCGCGCGCGGCGAGGTGCGGGTGGGCAGGCGCCTCGGCGAGGGGTACGACGGGCGCGACGCAGGCGTCCGTGCCGTCGAAGACCTCGGCCCACTCGGCCTGCGTCCGCTCCTTGAAGCGGCGGGTCAGGGCTTGCCTGATCGCACGCGAGCTGCCCGGGTCGTCGCGGTCGGGCAGCTCGACGCCGATGCGCTCGACGAGCGCGGCCCAGAACTGTGGCTCGAGCGCGGCGACGCTCACGTGCTCGCCGTCGGCGGTCTCGTAGACGTCGTACCAGGGGGTTCCGCCGTCGAGCAGGCCGGAGCGCCGCCGCCCGGTGTCGAGACCCATCGCGGCGAAGGTGGAGGCCATCGCGTTGAGGTGGGCCGTGCCGTCGACGATCGCGGCGTCGACGACCTGTCCGCGACCACTGGCGCGGGCCTCGAGGAGCGCGGCGAGGATGCCGATGACGAGGTAGGTGGAGCCGCCGCCGAAGTCCCCGAGCAGGTTGCTCGGGAAGTGCGGCCGGTCGCGGTCCTGCCCGAGGCCGTGGAGGGCGCCGGTGATCGCGATGTAGTTCATGTCGTGGCCCGCGGCCTGGCTCCACGGCCCGTCCTGGCCCCAGCCCGTCATCCGGCCGATGACCAGTCGCTCGTTGCGGGCGTGGCAGTCCTCAGGGCCCAGCCCGAGCCGCTCCATCGCCCCGGGACGCATCCCCTCGACCAGCACGTCGGCGCGTTCGACGAGCTCGAGCACCGCCTCGACCGCCTCGGGTCGCTTGAGGTCGAGCGCGACGCTCGGCCGGCCACGGTTGAGCACGTCCTTCTCCCCCATGTCGAACATCCCGCCGCCCGGGCGGTCGATGCGCAGCACGTCGGCGCCCAGGTCGGCCAGCAGCATGCACGCGTGCGGCCCCGGCCCGATGCCGGCGACCTCCACCACCCGCACGCCCCGCAGCGGCCCGGTCCCCTGCCCCAGCTCATACGTCATGCGGCTGATCATGACAGCAGCGCTGTCACCGTCGCGAGGGTCGGGGTCGCCCCCCGGGGACTCCCCGCTCGAGCGGGGAGTCCGCCACTTGGTGGGGCACACAACCCCCTCCAAGTGACGGACTACCCCCTCCAGTGCGCATCGACTGCGGGCGCCGCTCGGGGTTGCAACTCGTTGCATAGGTCGGGCACCATGGTCCGCATGGCCCTCGAGCACGCCCTCCTCGTCGCGCTGAGCGAGCGCCCGGCGAGCGGGCTCGAGCTGACCCGGCGGTTCGAGAAGTCGCTCGGCTTCTTCTGGCACGCCACCCACCAGCAGATCTACCGCGTGCTCGCGCGGATGGAGGCCGAAGGGTGGGTGCGGGTCGAGGTCGTCGCCCAGGAGGGGCGCCCCGACAAGAAGGTCCACACCCCCTCGGAGGCTGGTCGTCGCGTGCTCGCGGAGTGGCTGGCCGAACCGATGGCGATGGAGACCTTCCGGAGCGAGCTGGCGGTCAAGCTGCGCGGGGCGTCGTACGGCGACCGCGCGAGGCTGCTGGACAACCTCCGCGCCGCGCGGGCCGAGCACGCGACCCGGCTCGCGCACTACGAGCAGCTCGAGCGCGAGCAGTTCCCCGACCCCACCGACCTCACCGGGCCCGAGCTCGACCAGTGGTTGGTGCTGCGCGGCGGCATCCGCCTCGAACGCTTCTGGATCGACTGGACCACCGACTACCTGCACGCCCACGGCAGGGACCCCGAAAACGGCACGAAGAAGGACTGACATGACGCACCCCCGCTACCCCCACCTCCTCGAGCCGATCACCCTCGGTGCCGGGCCCGACGCGCTGACGCTGCGCAACCGGGTCGTCATGGGCTCGATGCACACCGGGCTCGAGGACCACCCGTGGGACATCGACAAGCTCGCGGCGTTCTTCGAGGAGCGGGCACGCGGCGGCGTCGGCCTGATCATCACGGGCGGCTACGCCCCGACCAAGCGCGGCTGGCTCAAGCCGTTCGCCAGCGAGATGACCAACCGCCTCCACGCGAAGCGGCACGAGCGGGTCACGGGTGCGGTGCACGAGGCCGGTGGCGCGATCGCGCTGCAGGTCCTGCACGCCGGCCGCTACGGCTACCACCCGTTCTCGCAGAGCGCGTCGGACAAGAAGTCGCCGATCACGCCCTTCAAGCCGAGCGCGATGTCGAGCAAGGAGGTCGACCACACCGCGACCGCCTTCGCCAAGAGCGTCGCGCTCGCCCGCAAGGCCGGCTACGACGCCGTCGAGATCATGGGCTCCGAGGGCTACCTCATCAACCAGTTCCTCGCCGCCCGCACCAACGACCGCGACGACCAGTGGGGTGGCTCGCCCGCGCGCCGGATGCACTTCGCCGTCGAGGTCGTACGCCGCTCGCGCGAGCTGGTCGGCCCCGACTTCCCGATCGTCTACCGGATCTCCCTGCTCGACCTCGTCGAGGGCGGGCAGACCTGGGAGGAGGTCGCCGAGCTCGCGCTGCACCTGCAGGCCGCCGGCGTCACCGTCTTCAACACCGGCATCGGCTGGCACGAGGCGCGGGTGCCGACGATCATCACGCAGGTCCCCCGCGGCGCCTGGCGCTCGCACACCGCCCGCCTCAAGGAGGTCGTCGACGTCCCGGTCTGCGCCTCCAACCGGATCAACACCCCCGAGCTCGCCGAGGACATCCTCGCGGCCGGGGAGGCCGACCTGGTCTCGATGGCGCGCCCGCTGCTGGCCGACCCGGCCTTCGTCGCCAAGGCGATGGACGAGCGCGCCGACGAGATCAACACCTGCATCGCCTGCAACCAGGCCTGCCTCGACCACGTCTTCAGCAACGAGCGGGCCTCCTGCCTGGTCAACCCGCGCGCCTGCCACGAGACCGAGCTGGTGCTCATGCCCGCCCTCCGCAAGCAGACCGTCGCCGTCGTCGGCGCCGGCCCCGCCGGTCTCGCCGCCGCCACGAGCGCTGCCGAGCGCGGCTTCGCAGTGACCCTCTTCGAGAAGTCGCCCGAGCTCGGCGGCCAGTTCCGCCTCGCGATGGCGGTCCCGGGCAAGGAGGACTTCGCCGACACCCTGCGCTACTTCACCCGCCGCCTCGAGGTGCTCGGCGTCGACGTACGTCTCTCGACCGCGGCGACCGCCGCCGACCTCGCCGGCTTCGACCAGGTGGTCGTCGCGACGGGCGTGCAGCCCCGCATCCCGGAGATCCCCGGCATCGACCACCCGTCCGTGGCGTCGTACGCCGACGTGCTGAGCGGCGCCGTCGTGCCGGGCAGGCGGGTTGCCGTGATCGGCGCGGGCGGCATCGGTGTCGACGTCAGCGTGTTCCTCACCCACGAGCACGAGGACCTCGACGACTGGATGGCCCACTGGGGCGTCGGCGACCCCGCGCTGCACGAGGGCGGCCTGGTCGAGGCGAAGCCGCGCACCCCGGCGCGCGATGTGACGCTGGTGCAGCGCAAGACCACACCGATCGGCATCGGCCTGGGCAAGACGTCGGGCTGGGCGCACCGCGCGGTGCTCAAGCAGTCCAAGGTCACCCAGGTCAGCGGCGCGACCTACGACCGCATCGACGACGCGGGCCTCCACGTCACCGTCGACGGCGTCCCGCGGGTGATCGAGGCGGACACGATCGTGGTCTGCGCCGGCCAGGACTCCGTGCGGGAGCTGTACGACGACCTCGACGGGTCCGGCGCCCACCTGATCGGCGGCGCCACGGTGCACCTGATCGGCGGAGCCGATGTGGCCGCCGAGCTCGACGCCAAGCGCGCGATCAAGCAGGGCACGGAGGTCGTCGCCGGGCTGTGACGCCCGGGCGTCACTCCTGGCGCACCACGACCCGGGTGCCGCTCGGGACCACGACCACGTCCTCCTCGTGGGCGGCGACGTCGACGAGGACCTCGAACAGGTCGCGCATCGAGACGAAGCCGGCGATCTCGGCACCCTGGAGCACCGGGAGGTGCCGTACCTGCGCCTCCACCATCCGCCGCGCCGTGTCGAGGATCCGGTCGTCCGGGCTGACGGTGACGAGGTCGGTGGCCATCACGTCCGCGGCCGTCACGTGGTCGGGGTTCGCCCCCTGCGCCAGGTGCTGCACGACGTCGCGCTCCGACACGACACCGACGAGGTGCCCGCCCTCGACGACGCCGAGGGCGCCGATGCCGTCGGCCGCCAGCGCCTCGGCGACCTCGAGCAGGGAGGCCTCACCGGGCACGGTCGCCACCGGCCACACCATCACCCGGGCGACCACGTCGGTGGGATGCATGCTGCGTCTGCTGCTGGTGATCACGGTGGCCTCCACTCGGCGTCTGCTGGTGACCCGAGCCTCCTCCGCGGTGGGCGCCGGCGTCAGGGGCCTTGGTCCCCGGCGGGTGGGACCGACTGCCCCTGTGGCCCGGCTCCCGGGGCGATACGTTGGCACCGTGCCGGCTCAGCAGCCCCCGTGGGCAGACTCCTACGCGCCCGGGGTGCCCCTGCACCTCGACTACGGCGACACCACGGTGCTCGACCTGTGGGAGGGCGCCGTGCGGCGGCACCCCGATCGGCCGGCGCTGGACTTCCTGGGGCGGGTCTCGACCTACGCCCAGGTGGACGACGAGGTACGCCGTGTGGCGGGCGGCCTGCACGCGATCGGCGTACGTCCCGGCGACAACGTCGCACTGGTGATGCCCAACTGCCCGCAGAACGTCATCGCCTTCTTCGCGGTGCTGCGCCTCGGGGCGACCGTCGTCGAGCACAACCCGCTCTACACCGCGTCAGAGCTGCGCCACCCGTTCGTCGACCACGGCGCCCGGGTCGCGATCGTCTGGGACAAGGTGGTGCCGGTCGTCGAGGAGCTCGTCGACGGCTCGGCCGTCGAGCACGTCGTCGCGGTCGACCTGACCACCCGGCTCCCGTGGACCAAGCGCCTCGCGCTGCGCCTGCCCGTCCCGAAGGCGCGTGCGGCCCGCGACCAGCTGACGTCCCCGGCGCCGCAGGTCATGCAGTGGTCCGAGCTGGCCTCCGGCGTGCCGCTGGACGACTCACACCCGCGGCCCCGAAAGGACGACGTCGCGCTCCTGCTCTACACCTCCGGTACGACCGGCGTGCCCAAGGGAGTGCCGCTGCGGCACCGCAACCTCGTCGCCAACGTCGTCCAGGGCCGCGCCTGGGTGTCGGGGCTCGAGGAGGGCGAGGAGTCCTTCCTGGTCGCGCTGCCGCTGTTCCACGCGTACGGCGTCACGGTGAGCGTGCTGCTCGGAGTGGCCCTGGCCGCCAAGCTGGTGCTGCTGCCCAAGCCCGAGATCGGCCTGATCATGGACGCCATCGGGCGCGAGGTGCCGAGCTTCGTGCCCGCGGTGCCGCCGCTCTACCAGCGCATCGTCGACGAGGCGGAGCGCCGCGGGGTCTCGATCCGGGGCATCCGCTACGCCCTGTCCGGGGCGATGCCGCTCCCGGCCCGGCTCGTCGAGCGCTGGGAGGCCGCCACCGGCGGGCTGCTCGTCGAGGGCTACGGCCTGACCGAGACGTCACCGGTGATCGTCGGCAACCCGATGACCAGCGCGCGGCGCCCGGGCGCGATCGGCGTGCCCTTCCCCGACGTGGAGATCCGCATCGCCGACCCCGAGGACCTCGACCGCGAGGTGCCGCAGGGCGAGCGCGGCGAGCTGCTGGTGCGCGGTCCGCAGGTCTTCTCCGGCTACCGCGGGCTCCCGGAGGAGACGGCGGCCGCCTTCCACGACGGGTGGTTCCGCACGGGGGACGTGGTGACCATGTCGCCCGACGGCTTCCTGACGATCGTGGACCGGATCAAGGAGATCATCATCACCGGCGGGTTCAACGTCTATCCCTCCGAGGTCGAGGCCGTGCTGCGCACCCACGCCGGGGTCGTCGACGTGGCGGTGGTGGGCCTGCCGCACGACGACGGTGGCGAGGAGGTCGTCGCGGCCGTCGTGCTCGTGGAGGGTGTGCCGGTGGAGCCCGACGAGCTGCGCGCGCACTCCCGCCAGGGGCTCACCCCCTACAAGGTGCCGCGGCGGGTGGTGTTCGTCGACGAGCTGCCGACCAACCCGATGGGCAAGGTCCTGCGCCGCGAGGTGGTCGAGCGGCTGCGACCGTCGCGCGACTGACCTGCCGCTCGCCCGCCGGCGCCAGCCGCGAGGCCTCATGATGGGGGCATGACCACGTCCGACGTGACCGCGACCGGTGTCGACCAAGCGTCCCTGGGGTCGTTGCGGCGCTGGAACCTCGCCCTCACCCTGCTGCACCTCGGGCAGGCGGTCGCGGTGCTCGCGCTGGCGACGGACTTCGCGATCACGATCACCCGGACGCTGCCCACGGGCCCTCCCGGTTCGGCACCGGCCTCGCCCGAGGCACTCGTCGACCTCCCGATCGGTGCCACCATCGCGGTCTTCCTCCTCCTGGCGAGCCTCGACCACCTGCTCACGGCGACCGTCGCGCGGCGCACCTACGAACGCGACCTGCGGGGCGGGATCAACCGGTTCCGCTGGGTCGAGTACTCCTTCAGCGCCACGATCATGGTGGTGCTGATCGCCCTCTACTCGGGCGTCGTCGACATCGCGGCCCTCATCGGCATCATCGGCGCCAACGTGGCGATGATCCTCTTCGGCTGGCTCCAGGAGTCGGCCAACCCGCCCGGCAGCCCGACCCGGACGATGAAGCCCTTCTGGTTCGGCTGCGTCGCAGGAGCGACGCCGTGGATCGCCATCGGCTACAACCTCGTCGCCGCCGAGGAGGTGCCCGGGTTCGTCGTCGGCATCTTCGTGTCGCTGTTCGTCTTCTTCAACAGCTTCGCGCTCAACCAGTGGCTCCAGTACCGCGGCCTCGGGCCCTGGCGGAGCTACGCGTTCGGCGAGAAGGCCTACCTCGTGCTCAGCCTGGTCGCCAAGTCAGCGCTCGCGTGGCAGATCTTCGGAGGGTCGCTGGCTTCGTAGGGCGCGGGGAGGTCGCTGCTCGGGCGTGGCCCGGTCATCGGTCGCGGGGTGTGTCCCCGCATCCCCGCCGCGATCGGCCGTGAAGGCCGACGTCACGGTCCGCATCGCCTCGCTGAGCTCGCCGGGGATCACGAAGTAGCCGTTGCCGTTCTCGGCGAGGCGCGGCAGCATCTCGAGGTACTTGTAGGCGAGCACCTGCGGGTCGGCGTCGTTGTCGTGGACGGCCTGGAAGACCCGCTCCAGCGCCCGGGCCTCGCCCTCCGCCTCCAGGATCTTGGCCTGCTGACGGCCTTCGGCAGTGAGGATCAGCGACTGCCGCTCACCCTCGGCGTGCAGGATCACCGCGCGCTTGTCGCGCTCGGCGCGCATCTGCTTCTCCATCGCCTCCTGGATGCTGCGCGGCGGGTCGATCGCCTTGATCTCCACCCGGTTGACCCGGATCCCCCACCGTCCCGTCGCCTCGTCGAGGACCTCGCGCAACCGCTCGTTGATGGTCTCGCGCGAGGTGAGCGTGCTCTCGAGGTCCATCGAGCCGATGAGGTTGCGCAGGGTGGTGACGGTCAGCTGGTCGATCGCGCGGAGGTAGTCGGTGACCTCGTACGCCGCCGCCCGCGGGTCGGTGATCTGGTAGTACAGGACCGTGTCGATGGCGACCACCAGGTTGTCCTCGGTGATCACCGGCTTCGGCTCGGACGTGTAGACGTGCTCGCGCACGTCGAGCTTGGTGTTGACCCGGTCCACCAGCGGGATGATCAGGTTCAGCCCCGGCTGGAGGGTGCGCTGGTAGCGACCGAACCTCTCGATGTTGTAGCGCCGCGCCTGCGGCACGATCCGGATCGACGAGGCCACCACGAAGGCGACCAGGGCGGCCAGCACGACCAAGGGCACCCACAACAGTTCCATCGCACTCACGTCTCTCTGGGTAGGGGTTCGAGCAGGGCGTCACGGGGGTGCACCAGCGCGGTCGCACCCGCGATCTCGAACACGTCGACCTGCACCCCGGCCGGGATCACCAGCCCCTCGACGTAGGGCCGCGCCGACCAGTCCTCACCGGAGAGGTGCACCACGCCGCCGGCAGCGCTGACCTCGCTCGTCACCACGGCGGACCGACCCACGAGCGCGTCGGTGCCCTCGCGCGAGACGGGCGGCAGCGCGAGGTGCCGCTTCGCGATGGGCCGTACGGCGATCAGCCCGATGCCGCCGGTCACCGCGAAGACCAGCAGCTGCACCGGTACGGACGCGCCGACGCCCGCAGCGACGGCCGCTGCGAGAGACGCAGCCGCGAGGAGGCCGAACGCCAGCGTCAGCGTGAGGAACTCCGCCACGCCGAGGAGCACTGCGGCAATCAGCCAGGCAAGCCACCACATCGCACGTCCAACCAAGGGGGTGCTTCAAGAGTACGACGCCGCGGAAGGCACGAGGACTGGGTGAGCCCGGACATCGCCGGGACGATCCGCGACCACGGGGCCGGGGTCGACGGTCCCCGCCCCGGCCCGGCTACCCCGCCCCGACGAGGAGCATCGTCCCCGCGAAGACCAGGCCGGACGCGATCATCGTGACCAGGGTGTAGCCGAGGATGTCGCGGAGCTTGAGTCCGGAGATGGCCAGCACCGGAAGTGCCCAGAAGGGCTGGATCATGTTGGTCCACTGGTCGCCGTAGGCGATCGCCATGATCGTCACGGACGGGTCGACACCCAGGCGGGCCCCAGCGTCGAGCATGACCGGTCCCTGCACGGCGAACTGCCCGCCGCCCGAGGGCACGAAGAAGTTCACCACCCCCGCCGAGAGGAAGGCCAGCAGTCCGAAGGTCGACGGCCCGGCCGTGTCGACGATGAAGTCGGAGAAGACGGTGATCAGCCCCGAGGTGGCCATGATTCCCATGATCCCGGCGTAGAGGGGGAACTGCAGCAGGATCTCGCCGACGTTGGACGCGGCGTTCTTGACGAGCGCGATCAGCTCGAGCGGGCTGCGCACGAGCAGGAAGATCAGCGCGAGGAAGGTCCAGTTGACGATGTCCAGGGTCGCGGTGCCGCCGTCCGCGTAGTGGATGACGAGGTACGCGACGAGGGCCAGGCCCACCATCAGCGTGAGGACGCGGCTCGCGTCGACGCGGTCGGCCGGCGTGACGACCTCGTCGTCGATCACGATCTCGTCGTCGAAGCGGGCGTCGGCCTTCATCTCCACGACGTCGTCGCCGGCGCGAGGCGCGACGAGGGCGATGCCGATGCCCACCGCGGCGATCGTGACGACGATCGCGAGCAGGTTCCACCAGGCGAAGGTGGTCTCGC
The DNA here is from genome assembly GCF_947488025.1 of uncultured Nocardioides sp. GTDB lineage: Bacteria > Actinomycetota > Actinomycetes > Propionibacteriales > Nocardioidaceae > Nocardioides. The sequence continues at coordinate 91,506 of NZ_CANKYS010000004.1, forward strand.
TGATCGGGATCGTCTCCCCGAGCTGCTCGGCGATGAAGGAGCCCTCGGTCGCTGCGGTGAGGGTGCCGGAGCCGGAGTAGCCCATGTGCCAGATCACGTAGCCGGAGTAGCCCGCCGCCACCAGCAGCGGGAAGTGCAGGGCCAGGCCCTTCTCGCGACCCTGCCGCGCGACCTCGACGGCCAGCAGCACTCCGACGACGAGGCCGAGGCCCCACGTGATGAGGGAGGCAACGGCGGCGACCCCGAAGACGAACAGGTAGCCCTGCAGGGCCGTCCTCGGCAGGCCACCCAGGGTGGCGAGGAGCCGACGTACCGGGCCGGTGTTGGCCAGGGTGTGGCCCAGCAGCAGGATCAGCGCCATCTGGGTCATGAACGCCAGCAGCCCCGAAAGGCCGTCACCCCAGCCGCGTACGACGTCGGCCGGGCCGGCGTCGGTGAGCAGCAGCGCGAGGATCGCCACGACGAAGGTGAGCACGATGGCGAAAACCAGAGCACTGGGGATGAAGCGCTCGACGACCGAGTTGATCGGCCGCATCACCCCCGACAGTCCCGGAGATCGTTCCTTCTCGCTGGTGCTGGGCATGACGATCTCTCCTCGTCCTCGAGACACGGGGTCGGGGGTCACCCTTCGACGGGAGCGGATCGGATGTCAAGGCGGACCGACACGTGCTGCAGCCCGCCGACCCGGCCTGCTGCCCGGCCACGGCCGGGCACTGCGAAGATCGACGGGTGAACCGTCGCGCCCTCGTCCGCCGCCCCAGTCCCCGTCTCGCCGAAGGCCTGCTGACCCACATCGACCGCGTCCCGGTCGACCTCGACCTCGCGCAGCGTCAGTGGGAGGCCTACGTCGCCGCGCTGCAGGCCGAGGGCTGGGAGACGATCGAGGTCGCACCGGCCCCCGACTGCCCGGACTCGGTGTTCGTCGAGGACACCGTGGTGGTGTACGACGACCTGGCGGTCATCACGCGCCCCGGAGCCGACGAGCGCAAGGCCGAGGTCGCCGGCACGGAGCAGGCGCTGCGCGACCTGGGCTACCGGATCGCCCACATCGAGTCACCCGGCACCCTCGACGGCGGCGACGTGCTCAAGCACGACGGCACGGTGTGGGTCGGGCTGGGCGGGCGCACCAACCAGGCCGGCATCGACCAGCTCGCCGAGCACCTCGGCCCGCTCGGCGCCCGCGTGGTCGCCGTACCGCTGACGAAGGCGCTGCACCTCAAGTCCGCGGTCACCGCACTTCCCGACGGCACCGTCGTCGGGTGGGAGGAGGTCGTCGACGACCCGTCCACGTGGGACTCGTTCCTCGCGGTCCCCGAGGAGCCCGGCTCGCACGTCGTGCTGCTCGACGAGCGGACCGTGCTGATGTCGGCGGCCGCACCCCGCACCCGGGCGCTCTACGAGGACCGCGGGCTGCGGGTGGTCACGGTCGACGTCACGGAGTACGAGAAGCTCGAGGGCTGCGTCACCTGCCTGTCCGTGCGGCTGCGCGGCTGAGGGCTGCGCGCGGGGTTGCCCGCGCGCACCCGGGTTCGTCCGCGCGCGGCCGGCACCGACGGGCCGGGTCGGAGACCCGGCCGCCGGGCAACCCCTGCCGATGTGGTCGGACCACTGTTCACGGATCCCGGTCGCCGCGCAGGTCGAGCCTGCGGAGCCCGGTCGCCCCAGGGGTGGGGCGAGGCCTCGAGGCTAGCCCGCGGCACGTCGGACGCGCACGCGCATTGAGCTGACGTCAATCATGTGGATCCGCCACCGGTACGACGACCTCGTTGCGCCGCAGGAACCACGGCGTCCACGGCGGGTCGAAGCGCGCGAACCGCGGCCGTCCGACGACCTCGAGGCCGGCCGCGTCGAGGGCGACGAGGAGGCGGCGGGCGTGCTCGTCGTACCGGTCACGCGTCCAGCGCCCGGAGAACCTCAGCGCAGCGGCCGTGTGTGCCGGGACCGCCCGCAGGCGGACGTCGGGGTCCGTCGGGTCGGGAGCGCCGGCGAGGTCGAAGTCGGCGGGCATGACGAAGCCGACCACGAAGCGGCCGGCCGTTTCGCCCTCAGCCTCCTGGACGACCGGCGCGGTCATCGCGACCTTGCGGGACTGGGTGTTGCGCCCGCCGATGTAGCCCACGAGCCGTCGGAAGGAGGTGTTCCCGGCACCCTCGAACGTCGCAGTCACCCGCGTCTCGGCGACGACGTGCTCGGGGTAGCGGCGCAGCTCGAAGCCGGGGTGCTCGCGCACGACCTCGTAGGGCTGCTGCTCGGTCATGGCTCCACTCTCCCGCTGCAGACAAGGACCTCCTCACGTCCGCCTGGTGAAGCGGACCTTGCCGTGCTTGTCGAGGGAGTGCTGGAACGTCGGGTCGTGGATGCGTCGGTGGTGGGGCGGGCAGAGCAGCCGACCCTTCTCGACGCTCGTCCCGCCGCCCTCGCCCCAGGACACCTCGTCGTGGTGGGCCTCGGTCATCGCAGGTGGGGCGTCGCAGCCGGCGGCGGTGCACCCGCCGTCGCGGACCCCCATCGCGATCCGCTGGGCCTCGGTGTGGAAGCGCCGCTTGCGGCCGACGTCGAGCGGCACGCTCGGTCCGCCGAGCACCACGGGGATGATGCCCGCGCGGCAGGCGAGCCGTCGCGCCTCGCCGGCGCTGATGCGGCCGCCAGTGTCGAGCGACGCCGCCTTGATACCGCCGAGCAGGGTCTCGAGGTCCATGGTCACGACCACCGTTGCGGCCACGCCGCCGGCCTTGGGCGCCGGCGCCGACGATCGGGTCTCGATGTAGTCCATGAACGCCCGGCCCACCCGGTGCCGGCTCAGCGGCACGGGCCGCTCCTCGTCCGTCACAGCTCCGGTCGCGCCCTTCCTGCACTCGCGTGCGACGCGGGCCTTCAGGTCCTTCATGAGCATCGCGCCGTAGCGCGACGGAATGGTGAAGCGACCGTGGCACGTGCCGTGCCCGTCGTCGACCATGGTGAACGAGGCTGCAGCCACGGCGTCGGCCTCCTCGCCCTCGAGGCGGCGCGCCTCCTCCGCGTCAGCGGCCGCGGGGTCGACCGCCTCGAGCACCCGGCGCCCCAACGTGCGGAGGTCCTTTGCGTCGTGCTCGGCCGCCTTGTCGAGCAGGAACCGGGTCGCAGCGGCCGGCACCCACTCCTCGACCGCGTCGGGCAGGTCGTCCACCGCGTCGACGATCACGCGCGCCTGGTCGGTGCGCAGGTCGCCGGTCGCCAGCCCGTGGGCGACCTCGTCGTGCTCCTCCAGGGACTTCGCCAGCCGCGCCATCCGGTGCGCCTCGGCACGGGTGGTTCGGGTCGCGTGCGACCACCAGCTGGGCGTCGACGTCGCCCCGGTGCCCATCCCGGCACCCACCGCCTCCGCCTGCCGCAGGACGCGCATCAGCAGCGCGTCGAGCTGGCCCCGGACCCGGGTCAGCGACAGCAGCGCCGCCTCCGTGTCCTGGGTCGACATCGACCACAGCGGCCGCTCGGACAGTGACGCGAGGTCGGCCTCCAGCCACCGCGCGAACGCCACCACGTCGTGGTCGTCGAAGTGCGCGATCGCTGTCATGCACGCACTCTTCCAGAGGGCACCGACACTGAGGGCGGGTCGCTGACCGGTCCTGTGGAACAGTCCAGTGGTAGATCGATCCCTCGCCTGTCGGCACCTTCGAGGAGACCCCCTGAAGACCGAGTACCACGCCTTCGTCGACGGAGATGTCGGACGATGCGGCGCCATCCTTCGCCACCTCGAGCCGCGGAGCCTGCGGACGCGCACAGTGTTCAAGATGGGCGAGGACGGTCCCCTCTACCTCGTGGACCACGTCGTCGATCACGACGGTGACGCTCGACGGTGGCGACGGTTCGCGTACGCCTCGCCCAGCTCGGAGAGCCAGCACTACGGCACACGAGATGCCGACGGCACGGTCCACGTGGACGGCGCGCCGGCGCCGTCGCTCACCGACACGATCGGCGCCTATGGCGAGCACCTGGTCCTGAGGCAGATGCTTCGCGACGATGCGGACGCCGTGTCCTACCTGCAGTTCGACGAGAGCGAGCCCGACCAGGACCCACAGGCGGCGGAGCTGCACAGGATCGGGATCGAGGCCACGCAGCTGCTGGACGGCTCCAGCGTGGACGCCGAGCGCATCCAGCTCGTCCTGGCCGGACACCGCACCAACGCGCACTGGTGCATCGACGGTGTCGTCGTGAAGTCCGACTGGTGTGGCGCTCAGTCGTTCTTGGTCGACGACCTCGACGCTCTCCGCGCGGGGCTCGACTCGGAGGTGGCGGCGCGGATCAGCGAGTTCGCTGAGCAAGCGGCCGACGGAGGCAGCGACTAGCCGCGGGGCTCGAGACCGCATCCAGCTGGACCACCCGTGAACGGCGGCCGGAGCCCCAGGGTCGAGTCAGTCCTGCTCCTCCGACGGCGGGTCGAGGGAGTGGAGCAGCGTGTGCTGCAGCTTGCTCCATTGGTTGCTCCAGGCCTGGAGCGGCGCCAGCGAACGCTCGAGGACCTCGAGCTGGTCGTCCAGGACGGACAGCTCGGCCTCGATGGCCTGGATGGTCAACCGCTTGGCGCGGATCTCCCTCATGACGATCTCGAGCTCGGCTCCGACCTGCGGGGCCGACTCGACGACCTCCCGCATGGACGTGAGCATGTGGTCGGCCGTCGAGAGGACCGACCCGGGGACGACCGCCTGCGCACCCGCCCCTCCCACCTTGGCGATCTGCTCCACCAGCATCCGTGTGCTGCTCAAGAACCGGTCCGTCGCCGAGTGCACGATGCCCGGGTGGTTCTTGTGGTCCTGCGGCGGCCCGTCGCCGGACCCCTCGGCCTCCACGCTGTCGTCCTGGTCCATGTCTCCCAGTGTCGCGCACGTCCGGCGCGGCTGGCCGCCGCTCACGCCCAGGGGTCGGTGATCCCCCGCAGCATCCGCATCGTCTCCTCGAGCTCCCTCATCCGTGCGGTGCCGACGTGCTCCTCCCACTCCCCGAGCGCCCGGGCGACCTCGGCGTTCGCCTCGGCGCCGACGGTGCGGGCGCGGTCGGTGAGGCGGACGAGCTTGGCGCGGCCGTCGGCGGGATCGGGGACGCGCTCGACGTAGCCGGCACGTTCGAGCTGGTCGACGAGGGACGTGGCGGACTGCTTGGTCGTGCGCGCCCGGGCGGCGAGCGTGACCACCCGGGTCCCGTCGGGATCGATCTGCGCCATCAGCCGCGCCTGCGTCGGCGTCAGGTCGTCGGCGCCGGCGGCGACAGCGGCGTCGTACGCCCGCGCCTCCAGCGACCGGGAGGCGACGTACATCAGCACTCCCACGTTGGGGTCTGGAGAGGGCGTTGACGTGTGCGTGGCCACAGGTGCATATTAGTCAGACAGTCTGACCAATTGTGGGAGGCGCGTCATGGACACCGACACGATCTGGCGCCACGTCGACACCGAACGGGCCGCGCTGGCCGACCTCCTCGAAACGCTGCCGGACGACGCGTGGCGGGTGCCCTCGCTGTGCGAGGCCTGGACCGTGCGCGACGTGGCGGCGCACCTCTGCTTCGCCCAGGCGCGCGTCCGCGACGTGCTCGGACCGGCGCTCCGGTCGGGCCTGCGCTACCACGCGACGATCCGCGACACCGCGATCGACAGCCCGCTGACGCACGAGCAGGTCGTGGCCACGCTGCGTGGGTTCGTCGGCTCGCGGCGCAAGGTCCCGGGCGTCTCCGACCTCGAGCCCTTGCTCGACCTCCTGGTCCACACCCAGGACATCTGCGTCCCACTCGGCCTCGACCACCCGGTGCCGCAGGACGCGGCCGTCGCGGCGCTGGAGCGGACGATCTGGTGGTCGCGACGCTTCCCGCTCGGGCCCCGGCTCCGCGGCTTCCACCTGGTCGCCACCGACGTGGCGTGGGAGTGGGGCTCCGGTCGCCGGGTCGAGGGGGAGGTCCGGTGGCTCCTCCTCGCCGCCGCGGGTCGCTCGGTCGCGCACGAGCACCTCAGCGGGGACATGCGTGCCCTCGCCTGAGCGTGACCAGCGGGCTCAGGCCACGGCCGCCGGCACGGCCACCTGCCGCGCCGACCGCCGCGGCAGCCAGCGCACCGCGCGGAAGGTCTCCTCCGACGAGCCGTAGACGAGCAGCGCGAGGAAGACGCCGTACACCGGCAGGTGGCCGACCATCTCGGTCTGGCCGAAGAGGAGAAGCGTCGCGTTGAAGGGCACCATCGCGACGAGCACGGCCACCTGCGGGAAGGCGCCCGAGATGACGAGCAGCCCGAACAGCAGCTCCGTGGCTCCGGCGATCGCGACGAAGGTCTCCGGCGAGACGTGGACGCCGACGAGCGCGAAGACGTCGAGCGCCGGGTAGCGCTCGAGGGTGTCGACGGCCATCGCCGGGTTGGTGAGCTTCTCGGAGAAGGCGAGCACGATCAGTGCGGCGCCGACGCCGAGGCGCAGCCACAGCAGCGCCCAGCGCAGCTGCGCGCGCGACGGGTGGGCAGCGCCGTGGGCGTCAGGACCGGGCGGTACGACGACCAGGAAGGCCGCGACAGCCGCGAGGTTGGCGCACTCGCCGAGCGCCGTGAAGCCGGCCACCAGGGCGAGCGCCGGGGCGAGGCCGAGGACCAGCGCGGCGGCCGTGCGCAGCTGCCAGCCGGTGACCAGCCAGATGCCGAGCGCAGCCTCGACGAGCAGCAGTGCGTTGCCGCCCGGGCCGGAGAGGTGGTCGTTGGACGGCGTGATGAAGGCACCCGTCGCGGCCAGCGCGAGCAGCGCGACGCCGAGGTGGATCCCGAGCAGGCGCGGCACCCACGGCACCAGCCGGCCCAGCGGACGGAGCACCGGCAGCTCGGGGCGGTCGACCCGGAGGGCGATCGCACGCCACGCCACGGCCACGACGACGACGGCAGCGGTCAGCACGAGCGGCAGCGGCGAGAAGAAGAACGACCAGTCCCCGGCCTGCTGGGACTCGACGAACCAACGCTCGTGGGTGGGCAGGGCAGGCACGAGCACGGCTTCCGGGAGGGTCATGGCTCCACCCTCGTCGGAGGTGAGGGACGCGGTGAGCGGGACAAGGTCCGCAGGTGGCCGGGACCTTGGACCCGAGTCCGCGAGCAGAGCTCTCCAGCAGGGCCGTCCAGCAGGGCCGTCGACGTACGCTCGCGGCATGCCACGTCTCCCGCTGCGCGGCCAGCAGCTCCTGTCCACCGCGGGCGTCCGCACCCGGGCCCGGCCCCACGACGACCCGCACGACCTCGACCGTCCTGCCGGTCCGCCGACGGGTCGGACGATGCTCGGCGAGGTCGGGGCCGGCCTCGACGCGGCCCGCCTGGTCGGCGCCGTCCCGCGGCTGACCGGGGCTCCCCGCGGCGACGGCCACCTCGTGGTCGACATCCCCGGGTGGAAGGCGCCCGAGCTGACCGGTGCGCCGCTGCGCGCCTACCTCTCCCGACTCGGGTACGACGCCCGCGGCTGGGGCTTCGGCACCAACACCGGCGACCCGCGCCGCGACGTCGAGCGGCTGTCGGAGCGGGTCCGCGACCTGGTCGACGAGGCGGGCCGGCCCGCCTCGCTGGTGGGCTGGAGCCTCGGCGGCGTGATCGCCCGCGAGGTCGCCCGACGGCACCCCGACGTCGTACGTCGCGTCATCACCTATGGCACGCCCGTGGCCGGCGGTGCCCGCCACACCAGCGTGGCCCGCGCCTCCAGCGCGGGTGGGGACGCCGACGCCGACCGCGTCGCCCGCCGGTTGGACGCCGCCTCGCCGATCCGCGTGCCGCTCACGGTCCTGTTCTCCCGGCGCGACGGCGTCGTCTCGTGGCAGGCGTGCATCGACCGCTCCACGCCGCAGGCGGAGCACGTCGAGGTGGCGTCGACGCACCTCGGGATGGGGTTCGACCCCGACGTGTGGCGCATCGTGGCCGACCGACTGGCGCGCGCCTGACTCAGCAGGGCGGAGCGAGCTCGATCGAGCCGCTCGCCACCTCGCCGCGCACGGTCTCGTCGGTCATCCCGGCCCGGCGCAGGAGGCGCAGGATGGGCTCGTTGTCCGCCATCATCTCGGCCCGGAACCGCTTCACCCCCACCTCGACCGCCCGCGCGGTGAGCACGCGCAGCAGGGCGGTGGCGAGCCCGCGGCCGTGCCACGTGTCCGCGACCGTGATCGCCAGCTCGGCGTCGTCAGGAGCGGACACGTAGCGGATGAAGCGTGCGACGCCGATGATGTAGGTCTCGTCGTCCGGGGAGTGGGCGACGTACGCCTCGTGGCCCACGTGGTCCACGGCGGTGAAGTAGGCCGCCTGGCTGTCGGTCAGCCGAGGGGTGCCCGTCATGAACCGCCGGTACTGCGACTGCTCGCTCATCAGCGCGAACGCGCGCTGCAGCTCGAAGGCGTCGCTGTCGCGGATCGGCCGGACCCGGACCACGTCGCCGCTGCGAAGCTCCACCTCGCACGCGCCGTCCATCGGCGACTAGCCCAGCGGCGGGAGGGTGACGACCTGGCCGGCGTACGACAGCCCGGCCCCGAACGCGATGAGCAGCGCGGTCTGGCCGGCCTCCGCCTCCTCCTTGCGCAGCATCGCCTCCATCGCGAGCGGCACGGACGCGGCCGAGGTGTTGCCGGAGTCGATGACGTCGGTGGCGATGGCGACGGATTCGGGGATCTGGATGTTCTTGGCCAGGGTCTGGGTGATCCGCAGGTTGGCCTGGTGCGGGATGAAGGCGTCGAGCTCGTCGACGGAGACGCCGGCAAGGTCGAGCGCCTCGTGGGCCACCTTCGCCATCGCGAACGGCGCCCAGCGGAAGACGGCCGTGCCCTCCATCTGGACCACCGGGTGGTCGACCTCGGAGTGCCCGCCGAGGCAGCTCGGCGTCTGTGTGATGACGTGGGACTGCGAGCCGTCGGAGCCCCACGCGGTCGGACCGATGCCGGGGGCCTCGGAAGGACCCACCACGACCGCGCCGGCGCCGTCGGCGAAGATGAACGCCGTGCCCCGGTCGGTCGGGTCCATGAAGCGGCTCAGCTGCTCGACCCCGATCACGAGCACGTGGCTCTCGGCGCCGGAGCGCACCATCGACGCGGCCAGGTTGAGGGCGTGGCAGAAGCCTGCGCACCCGGCGGAGATGTCGAACGCGGCCGCGGTGATCCCGAGCGCGGTCGCGACCTGCGGCGCCGACGCGGGCGTGTGCTCGGGGTGGGTCGAGGTCGCGACGATGACGCAGCCGACCTGCTCGGGGCCGACTCCCGCGGCCGCGAGTGCCTTCTCGGCCGCCGAGACCGACATCCCGATGAGCGTCTCGTCCTCACCCGCGAAGCGGCGCGTGCGGATGCCCGACCGGGTCTGGATCCACTCGTCGGAGGAGTCCAGCACCTCGCAGATCTCGTCGTTGGTCACGAGCCGCTCGGGCCGATGGACACCGAGGCCCAGCATCGCGGCGTGCGTGAGCTCGGTGGGCTGCTGGATCGTCATGGCGCGAGCATAGGCAGATCGGCGAGGAGTGCTACTTCTCGCCGGCCGGCTGGGTCTCGGGGATCGGCGAGTCGGGCACCTCGCCGGGGTCGATCGGGGCGACACCGGGGTCACCGGACGGGACGACGTCGGGGTCGGACTCGGGCTCAACTGGTGTGGTGGTCATCTGCAAGTCCTACGCCGGCCCGGCGGACGTCGCAACGGCTCCCCACCCCAAGTGGTGGGGCGCAGGACCGACACGGACGGGCGCGGCCTCAGCCGAGCAGGGCGAGCGTCCGCTCGTCGGCCACTCCGTCGAAGAAGCGGTCCAGGACGTCGGGGAAGACCCGCTGGTCGGGGTCGGCGCGCGCGAAGAGCGTCATCGACGAGCGGAGCTTCATCGCGTCGACCGCCCCGAGCACCTGCTCGGCGGTCGAGCCGTCGTCCAGCTCGAGCAGGGCGCGGCAGCACGCGAGCAGGCGCGGGCCGAGCACCTCGTGGTCGACGTACGCGCGGGCCTCCTCGAGGCCGGCGAGCTCGTAGTGCTTCGCGGTCGGGCTCTGGCCCAGGCCGGCCACCTGCGGGAACACGAACCACATCCAGTGGCTCGTCTTCCGGCCGGCCCTCAGCTCCGACAGCGCCCGGTCGTAGGTGGCGTGGTCGTCCTGCGCGGCGACGAAACGGTCGAGGTCCATGCGCTCAGTGTCTCCCGGGGCGTGGCTACGTTGGCCGGGTGCCCGACACCCCGACCCGCGCCGTCCGGCTCGGCGCCCTCGTCCTCCTGCTCCGCCCGACCTACATCGCCGCCGAGGTGGTCACGGCCGCCGCGACGACCGGCGGCTACAGCTTTCTCGCCGACTCGGTGAGCAGGCTCGGCGAGGTCGGGTGCACGGCGGCGTACTGCTCACCGCGCCACGAGGTGATGAACGGCGCCTTCATGGTCTACGGCGTCGCGCTCGCCGGAGGGGCGCTGCTGATGGCGAGGCCGCTCGGCCCGTGGGTGACCGGCCTGCTCGTGGTCTCGGGACTCAGCTCGTACGCCACGGGGCTGACGCCGCTCGACCAGGACGCCACGCTGCACGCTCTCGCCGCGGCTCCGCTGTTCGTCGCCCAGCCGCTGGCGCTGCTGCTCCTCAGCCACCGCGTGCGGAGGACCCGGCCGCGGCTGGCGAAGGCGCTGCTCGCCACCGGCGCCCTCACCGCCGCGGTGGCGGTGGGGTTCGTGCTCTCCGGCGAGGGCCGGGCGGCGGGTGCGCTCGAGCGGGCCGCGCTGTGGCCCGTGCTGCTCGCCCTGGCGGCGTACGCCTGGGCGGTCGGGGTGCGTGGCACCCCGACCCGGACCGCTCAGTAGCGCTTGGCGCCGCGGCGCTCCTGCATCTTCTGCACGGCCTGCTTGATCTTGGCCTGGTTGTGGGGCTTGCGCGCCTCGTCGTAGACCTTCTTGGCGATGCCGAAGGCCGCCATCTTCTTTGCCATACCCATGCCTGGACCGTACCCAGAAGCGGCAAGGGCGATACCCACCCATCCGTGACCCGGGTCACTCCGAACCACTGGGGAGCCGCCATCCCAGCGGGCACGTCGACGAAGGGTCCCAGACCGATGCGCCTCCCCTCTCTCCGCCGTCCGTCCCCCTCCATGGCCGACCGCGGCTGACCCCCACGTCGGGCAGGCCGCGCGGTAGACATGGACCATGCGCCTGCTCGAGCACCTGGTCGACCGGCTGCGCGACGCGCTCGCCGGTCGGCCGGCGCCGGGTCGGGAGCCGCTGTCGCCCGACCCGCTGCGCGGTGCGCAGGCCGGCGCGTTCCGTGGGGTGCGCGCCGGCCTCGTACAACCCGATCGGACCACCTGCGGATCGGCGTGCCTCGTCGTCGCGCGGATGCTGGGCGACGACGACTACGCCCGGTGGCTCGGGACCGGTGAGGTCACCGGGCGCCCACGCGACCCCCGTCCGCGAGACCGCCGCTTCGCCGACGAGGTCCTCGCCACGCACGTGCGCACCAACCGCTGGTACGGCGCCTCCGGGGCGCTGCAGGTCGCATGGCCGCGCGCCCTCGGCACCGCTCCGTGGGCCCTGGCGCACGAGCTGACCATCACCGGCGGGACGTCCCCACCGGGCACCCGCCACCGCGTCCGGTCCGTCTCGCCGCGACGCCGCGGTGAGGCGTACGACGACGTGGTGCACGCCGTCTCCCTCGGGCACGCCGTGCCGCTCTACGTCGGCAACCGGTCGCTGCCGCGCCACGTCGTGCTGGTCGTGGGCCCGCTCATCGGCGGCGACGACGGGCTGACGGCGTACGACCCGGCGACGGGCCGACCCGCGACGATCACGCGGGACGCCTTCGAGCGTGGCGACCTCCGGGTCTCGGGGTGGTCGGAGCCGTGGTTCGCGGTCCTGCCGGCAGGACGTACGGCACACTGACCGCGTGACCACGAAGATCTCCGTCGCCGGCCTCGGCTACGTCGGCCTGTCCATGGCCGTGCTGCTGGCCCGGCACAACACCGTCGTCGGCCTCGACCTCGACGCCCCGCGCATCGACACCCTGCGCCGCGGCGAGAGCCCGATCCACGACGACGACATCTCGCGCTTCCTGGCCGAGGAGGAGCTCGACGTCACCTTCACGACCGACGCGGAGGAGGCGCACACCGGTGCCGACTTCGTCATCATCGCGACGCCGACCAACTACGACCCCGTCACCAACTACTTCGACACCAGCTCGATCGAGGCCGTCATGCGCGACGTCCACCGCATCGAGCCGGGCGCCACCATGGTCGTGAAGTCCACCGTGCCGGTGGGCTACATCGAGGACGTCCGCACACGCCTGGGCATCGAGGGCGTCATCTTCTCCCCCGAGTTCCTGCGCGAGGGGCGGGCGCTGCACGACAACCTGTACCCGGCGCGGATCGTCGTCGGCGAGGACTCCGAGCGGGCCCGCGCGTTCGCCGAGCTGCTGGTCAAGGGCGCCGACGCCGACGACGTGCCCGTGCTCTTCACCGAGCCCACCGAGGCCGAGGCCATCAAGCTCTTCGCCAACACCTACCTCGCGATGCGGGTGGCCTACTTCAACGAGCTCGACTCCTTCGCGCTGTCCCGCGGCCTCGACAGCCGGCAGATCATCGACGGCGTCGGCCTCGACCCGCGCATCGGGACGCACTACAACAACCCGTCGTTCGGCTACGGCGGCTACTGCCTGCCGAAGGACACCAAGCAGCTGCTGGCCAACTACTCCGACGTCCCGCAGACGCTGATCTCCGCCATCGTCGAGGCCAACACCACCCGCAAGGACTTCATCGCCTTCGACATCCTCGACCGTGCGCCGCAGGTCGTGGGCATCCACCGGCTGATCATGAAGGCCGGCTCCGACAACTTCCGCGAGTCGTCGGTGCAGGGGATCATGAAGCGGCTCAAGGGCAAGGGCGTCGAGGTCGTCGTCTACGAGCCCGAGCTCGACGTCGAGGAGTGGTTCGGCTCCGAGGTCACCGACGACCTCGCCTCCTTCAAGGAGCGCGCCGACGTCATCGTCGCCAACCGGATGGTCGAGGAGCTCGCCGACGTGCAGGACAAGGTCTACACGCGCGACCTCTTCGGCGCCGACTGACCGACCGGCCGCCTCTGGGCAGGTGCGTCATACGAAGGCGCACCCATAGGTGCGGTGACGCATGACGCAAGCCGGACGGCTCGCAAAGGAAGCGCCCGGTCAGCGCCTCCAAACGGCAGGAAGCGCCCGGTCGGCGTCAGCGGCGGCGGCCGAAGAGCCCACGCCGGTGGTCGCCGTCCCCGTTGACGGGAGCCGTCGGGTCGTCGGCGGACTCGCGCGAACCCGCCCCCTGGGCGAGCGCCTTGCGCAGCCGACGCTCGGACTTGTCGGGGTCCATCGGCGGGCGGGCGCCGAGGACGAACCGCTCGACGACGCGATCGACGACCGGCACCCAGCCGACCGACGTCGCGGGGTAGGTCTTCACGCCGAACGACTCCTCGAGCAGCGCCTCCGGGTCGTCGCCGGGAGCGGCGAGGCGACCGACGCGGGCCAGCGCGGACGTCCGTTCGAGCCGCGCGGCCGCGCCCGAGTCGTACGACAGCACGCGGGCGCCGTGGTGGGTGCGCTCGAGGTCGTCGAGGAGGGCCGCCAGCGCGGCCGGGAGCGGCGCGAGCGACACGTCGGGCAGCGTCAGCACGAACTCGGCCTCGGAGCCGCTCGGCGCCTCCTCGACGAGGCGCACCCGCGGCTCGTGGACGAACGACCGGTGCACCAGGCGGGTCTCCAGCACCGGGTCCTCGACGGGCTGCACGCGGTCGTCGTGGACGGATCCCCACGGGCCGACGACGGTGACCCGGAGATCGGGCACGTCGCCGTCGAGCAGCGAGTCGACGACGTGGATCGTCTCGTCGGCCGCACCGGCGTGGAGGACGACCTCGAGGTAGGGCACCTGGTAGGTGCGGCCGCGGCGGTTGCGCTTCGGGCGCATCGTCGGCACGAGGTCGGCGAGGTAGGGGTCGTTGAACCGGTTGACCTGCTCGGCCCGGCGCAAGACCTGCGAGCGACCGAGGTGCCAGCTGCGGGCCTCGCGGTCGACGACGAAGACGCCGCCGGCCTGGGCGAGCGAGTGGCCGAGGTGCATGTCCTCCCCGAGGCGCAGGGTGCGGTCGAAGCCGTCGGAGTCGAGGTAGAGCGCCTTCGTCACCGAGCCGGTCATGCCGATGTGGTAGCGCTGGGCGCGCGGGCCCGCGGTGCGGAGGTCGTCGGTCTTGGCCCAGTAGTCCTCCACCCACTGGTGCGGCTCGTGCTCCTGGCCGGGGAAGAGGTCGCCCGCCTCGCCGGCCGCCACCCGGTCACGTACGACGGCGGGGTCGACCTCGAGCAGGGACGTCGGGTCCACGAACAGCTTGGCCCCGCCCGGGACGGCGTAGTCGACGAGGTGGTGCCACCGGGCGTGTGCCTCGACCTCCTCGCGGTAGGCCAGCATGTCGGCGTCGTACCAGTGCAGGACGTCGCCGTCGGCCGCGAGCGCGCCGAGGTGGCAGGCGTTGGCGCGGCCCCAGCCCTCCTCGACCCGGATCAGCCGGGTGTGGTCGGGGCGGACCTCCGGCAGCTCCTGCGGCGGCGAGCTCTGGTCGTCGACGACGAGCACCTCGAGCAGGTGCGAGGGGTAGGACTGCGCGGCGAGCCCGGCCAGGACGTAGGGCAGCGTGTGCTGGTAGTTGAACGTCGGGACGACGACGGTGACCGCCAGCGTCGGCTCCCAGGCGCCGAGCGTCGCAGGGGTCAGCGACCCCCAGTCGTTGTGCCGCACCACCGGCTGCCGCGCCATGTCCTAGCTCCCCCCTGTCGAGTCCGGGCCAGGCCGGTCGACCGGGTCGACCTCCAACGCCAGGCTGGGCTGGAAGCCCGGCCACTCCGAGGCAACGATGTCAGGTCGGCGGAACTCCTCGTCGTCGCGCTGCCACGTGTGTCCCGCGCCGGTGCGGCGCAGGACGTAGCCGAGGCCGTGGGTGCGGTAGATCCGGCCGCCCGCCGCCTCGACGCCCGAGAGCAGCTGCGCGTCGACGTACTTGCGGACCCGACGGAAGTCGCCGAGCGCGTGGAGCGTGCCGCGGTCGAGCAGCAGGGTGCCGCCGGCGACGAAGCGGGCGAAGAGCTCCGAGGGGTGGCGGCGCCGCACGGTGAGGGCCTCGCGGTCCGCGTTGGCGTGCAGGTAGACGAACTCCGAGGGCATCCCGACCACGTCGGCGCCGGAGAAGCGGCGGGCCATCAGCAGGTCGTGGACGGCGTCGGGGGCGTACCAGTCGTCGTCGTCGACCTTGAGCAGCACCTCGCTCGACGCGGCCCGCGCCGCGGCGGTGAGGACGTCGCCGAAGAAGGCCGACCCGTCGAAGGTGAGGACCTGATGCGGCCGGTCGCCGAGGGCCCGGCGTACGGCGTCGCGGTCGGGCTCGAAGCCGTGCGCGGCGAGCACCAGCTCGACCTCCGCGCCCCGCTGCCGGGCGACCTGCCGCAGGGCGAAGTCGAGCATCTCGGGCCGCTTGGTCGACAGCAGCGCGCTGACCGCCGGCAGCCCGACGTGGCGCACACCGGCGCGCGAGGCCAGCGCCGACCTCCACGCCAGGGTCGAGTGGTGGTCGAAGGCCGCGCGGCGCACGGCCAGGCTGTGCTCCTCGCGCCGGAGCGGGTCGTCGAGGTCCACCTCGGCGTCGAGGGCGGCAGCGAGCGGCGGCGCCACGTCGAGCACGCCCTCGGTGACGACCGGCACGCCGGAGATCGCCAGCGCCAGCACGTCGGCGGTGGGGGTGTCGGCGGGGAGGCGCACGCCCTGGAAGGCGCGCGCGGCGGCGACGACGCCCTCGGTGACCGGGCCCGGACCGGCACGGTCGACGAGCCGGGCGAGGTCGACGACGGGGTGGTCCCAGTCCTTGCGGAAGCCGATCGGGTTGAAGACCCGCTCGTCGACCGGCTCGGGACCCGGGTCGGTGACGACGGTCGGGGCGCGGTCGATGACGTGGTGCTCGGCGACGCTCTGCTGAGAGGTGGCTCCGCGGCGGGCGACCACCACGTCGGGCGGCACGTCGCGCTCGGCGTCGCCGGCGTCCGCGACGTCGCGCAGCAGCACCGACCGGGCGTCGAGACCCGGCGCGGCGGGGCGACCGGCGTACGCCACGACGAGGCCGCCGTGGGTGGTGTCACCGGGGCCGGCGGCCTGGCGGGCCATCTCCATCACCACGAGCTGGGCGCGGGCGCCGGAGGCGAAGCGGGCGACCGTCAGGACGCCGCGGTCACCGGCCTCGCGGGCGGCGAGGTGCACCAGCCGCGGCCACTCCGGGCGCGGCACGAGCACCCACGGCACGGGCGAGTCGGTGAGCCAGCAGGCGACGGCCTTGCACTGCCCGAGGAGGGGTACGGCGCTGGCCATCCGTCGCAGCCGCGCGCGGTCGGCCGCCACGACGAGCACCGAGCCCCAGCCCTTGCGCGGCCCGTCGAGCGTGGACAGCGGGACGACGGTCGGCTCGAGGCCGGGCAGGTCCTCGATGCCGTGCAGCGCGTCGAGGGCGAGGCTGTCGGAGTCGTCGACCAGCACCAGCGTGGGTCCGGGCAGGCGGAGGTCGTGGAGAGGGTGGGTCACGGTCACACGTGCTCCTTCGGCCCTCGGTGCCTCAGGGCGGCGGGCAGCGAGTGCTGCACGAGCGGTCGGGGCTGGCGCCAGAGCCAGTCGCGGCTGACGTGGTCGATGATGTGGACGCCGGCCGGCGCGGTCACCTTCACGAGCCCGCCGAGCGCCTCGGGGTCACCGTTGCGGATCGCCTCGTCGACCTCGAACTCCCGCAGCTTGCGGTAGAGCCGGGTGTTGGTGAAGTCGACGCCGTCGCGGCGCCAGTGGGCGTACTCGTCGGCGTCGAGCCACTTCACCTCGACGACCAGCCCCTGCTGGAGCACGATCCGCTCGATGCCGGGCGGCTGCTCGCGCAGCTCCCAGTCGAAGGCCTTCACGAAGGTCGTGTCCGGGCCCATCGGGTAGACCCACGGCTCCAGGAAGCGCAGCGACAGGTCGAGCCAGCCGGTGGACTCGTCGACCACGGTCAGCGGGTGGCGCGGCATCGCGACGATCGCGCGGGTGGGCTGGAGCTGCCATGCCAGGTCGCGCAGGATCCCGGCGCCCTCGGGCGTGAGCACCATGTCGCCGTCCCACTTCATCGAGTAGGTCGTGCGGACGTGGGAGAAGCACCAGTTGTAGAAGTGGGTGAGCGAGTGGACGCTCGTGGCCGGCGTGGCGAGGTGCTCGCCACCGGCGCGCGCCACCTGGTGGGGGTAGTCCAGGACGGTGAGGCGGTCGGTGGCCCCGCACTGCTCGGCGACGGCGCGCGCGACGTCGGCGGTGCCGTCGTCGGAGCCGTTGTCGACGACCAGCACGTGGTCGACCGCCGAGAAGACCGGCGGCAGCACCCACGGCAGGTTGCGCGCCTCGTTGCGGACCCGGAAGACGCACGTCAGCCCGGGGACCAGCGGCTCGCCGGACGTCCAGGGCCACGTGACGTCGTACGCCGGGTCCCCCTCGAGGGAGGCGATGTCGGGCATCAGGCGGGCCGCTCCCGGCCGATCACCCGGCGCAGCTTCTGCCGGGCCGCGGGCGGCACCATCGCGCGGACTGCGTGCGGCACCCGGTCGGCGCCGCTGCGGGCGGCCTGTCCGGCCTCGCGCCGGGCCTCCGCGGCGGCGGCGCGCCGCTGGGCCACCACCGTCGAGTGTGCGAACGCCTCCGCCTCGGCGTAGTCCTCGGCGTAGGCGGCACGCAGCTGGTCACACCGCTCCTGGTGGGCGGGCGAGTCGTCGCGGGCGATCGCGTCGAGCGCCTGCCACGTCTCGTCGGCGAGCTCGCGGAGCCGGGCCGGCACGCCGATGTCGTCCCACGTCATCGTCACGCGCCGCAGCGACGGGTCGATGAAGCGGTGCACCTCGGCGATGTCGACGGCCATCGCGGTCTTGACCGCGGCGAGGTCGAAGGCCTCGCCGAGCGCGAAGACCGGCTGCGTCCAGTCGTCGAGCAGGTCGGCGTAGTGGACGAAAGCCCGCTGCTGGCCGCGCGTGGCGCGCTCGGTGTGGAGCATCATGTTGATCCACGCGGCGGTGCGGGTGACGGCCCCCTGGTCGGAGCCCGCGCCGACCTTGCCGTAGTAGGCCTGCTTGGAGCCGACCACCTCGGTCACCGGCCTCAGCATCGTGACGTACGACGACGTGGCGCCGCAGCGGTCGGCCGCGGCCCGCCACAGGCCGAGGAACCAGGCCGCGCGGGGGTCCTTGATGACCAGCTCGTCGCCGAGGTCGAACTGTCCCTCCAGCCACGCGGTGACGCGCTCGCGGGTGGCGTGGTCACCGCTGGTGGTGCCGGTGTCGAGCCACGCGCGGGGCCGGGCGTCGGAGACCTGGACGTTGCTCCGGGCGAGGAGCTCGGTGTGCAGGTCGACGACCCAGCGCGGCTCGCCGAACCCCTTGGGGTTGGTGGCGTCGGCGACCACCTCGGGCTGGGGCACGTGCAGGCCGAGCGTGCGCAAGGTGCCGGCCATCGTGCTCGTGCCGCTGCGGCCCGAGCCGACGACGAACACGACGCGGCGACTGGTGGGCTCGGTCATGATCGGAGCCTATCGGGGGCGCCGGGCACCGCTCAGTGCTCGGGGGTCGCCCGCTCCTGCTGGGCCCGCGCGGCGGCGTCGGCCTCCAGGAAGGCCTCGTCCTGCTCGAGCTCCTCGCGCAGGGCGGACAGGCTCGAGCCGAGGTGGGCACGGGCGGCCTCCGCCGTCGGGTCGTCGTCCGCGCCGGACGCGATGTCGCGCCACGACGTCTCCCCGGCGTCGACGCGGCGCTGGAGGCGCTCCTGGTCCGGGCCGAGCTCGCCGCGGCGGGCCTGGGCCTGGAGGTCGGCGATGCGGCGGGCCGACTCGGCGCGGAACTTGTCGCGCTCGGCACTGAGGTGGGCGGCGAGGCGACGCAGCGACGCTGAGGCCTCGTTGGCCTGGCGGCGCGAGTCCTGGAGGGCGGCCTGCAGGCCGGGGTCGTCGGAGAGGGCCATCAGAATCCTTGCTGGGCGGAGTCGTCGGTGCGGTTGCCGGCCGAGGAGTGCTGGGCGGTGCTGATCGAGGTCAGCACGGCGTTGGCGCCGCCGAGGCCGGCGTTGACGTAGCGCAGGACCTTGAGCAGTGCCTGCGCCGCCTCGGTGAGCTTCTCGATCGCCCGCAGGCCGTCGTGGATCAGCTCCACGATGCGGCGGGCCTTGCCGGGTGCGGAGACGCCCGCCTTGAGCCACCCGATCGGGCCCGCGAGACCCGAGATGATCAGCTCCTGGATGACGCCGTCGATGAAGTCGATGGCGATGACCAGCACGTCGAGAGTGGCCTTGCCGACCTCGATGACGTGGCCGAGCTGCTCGGCGATGTAGCCCGAGGCCTCCTGCTGGTCGGCGTGCATCTCGCCGATGTCGGCCATCCGCGACGCCGCGGCGCTGCCGGCCGGCCCCGTCCACACCGAGGGGAGCTGCTGGCCGAGCGAGGTGTAGTTCTGGCCGACCCCGGCGCAGGCGTTGCCGACGTTGCCCCACGCGAGCTGCATGGACGACACGGCGTTGAAGTCGCCGGCCACCGGCTTGAAGAGCGCCTCGAGCAGGCTCCAGCCGGTGATCTTGTCGACGATGCCGTCGATGGCCGGGATGATCAGGCCGCACTCGCCCTTCTTGTCCTCGATGTACTGGCCCTGGGTGCCCGGCGGGGTGCCGCCGGCCACCGCCGACAGCGGGTTGACGTGCTCGGTGATGGTGGTCATCGTCCGGCCCACTCCTGTGCGGTCTCGTCCTCGTCCTGGGACTGGTAGTCGTCGTAGCTGCCGAGGTCCTCGGCGTTGTCGCCGATCTCGTTGACGCTGTCGACCAGGTCGTTGACCTGCTCGACCGTCTCCTTGCCCTCGTTGTAGAGGTCGTTGTAGGTGCTGGCCGTGCTGCCGATGTCGCGGCGCCGGTCGTGGTCGGCGGAGTCGCGCGAGCGCGAGTCGGCGTAGGCGTCGTTGGCGCGCTCGCGGGCGTCCTCGGGGCTGGCGCCGTCAGCGATCGCGCGGTCGTACTCGTTGTTGTAGGCGTCCTCCGCGGTGCGGTTGATCCGGTCGTGGTTGATCGTGTCGGCGTGCCCGTCGATGCCGTCGGTCTTGGCGAACTGCAGCGCCTCCTCGTCGGAGTAGCCCAGCGAGCGGTAGTACTGGTACTCGTCCGTTCGGCGCTCGAAGGCGTCGGTGACCGCGTCGGAGGCGGCCTTCTGCGGGTCCATCCACGGCGGCGGCTTGTCGACGTCGTTGCCGGGCCTGACCTTGTCGCCCACCGCGGAGGCGCCGTCGGAGATGCCGGGGTGCTTGTCCTCGAGGTCGGGGATCCTGCTGCCGTCCTGCGGGGCGTTGGACAGCGGTCCGCCCGGGGTGTCGTTGCCGCTGCCGGCCGGCGCGTAGGGCGGGAAGCCGGCCGGGTCGGGGGCGAGCGCGCGGAAGCGGTCGTACGTCGCCTCGTCGGTGTCGAGGTAGTCGTCGCGCGAGTCGATGAAGGCGTCGCGCACCTTGTCGGCGACGGCGCGGGAGTCGCGCAGCCCGTCGTGGGCCGTGGCGACGGCCGACTCGTAGCTGCCCTGGAAGAGGTTGAGCACTCCGGAGAACGCGCCGAAGTTGCTGCAGGAGGCGCCGATGTAGTCGTCGATCGCGCCGATGTGGTCACGCTGCTGGGACGCGAGGCGCGACGACGCGGTCAGTGCGTCGGGGTCCACCTGGAAGCTCACGGGGCAGGTCCTTCGTCGATCTCGTCGAGACGGTCGTGGTCGACCCCAGTCCTACCCGACGAGGTCGCCGTCAAACCCCGGAACGCGCGATCAGACGGGCGATCCGGCCTTCTTCGCCCGCGACCTGACCCGGAACCAGCCGACGACCATCGCGAGCAGCACGACGAAGCCGACCGCCCACGCGAGCGTCGATCCCCACGCCCGCTCGACCGTCGTACGCCACTCGCCGCCCTGCTCGTAGACGGTGATCTCGTCGCCCTTCTCGACGTCGCCGAGGCGGCGCAGCTCGTAGAGGGCGGAGGCCTGCTCGCCGTCGGGCAGCTCGAAGACGACCGAGGAGTACTCCGTCGCTTGCTGGCCGGCCCGGCTCGGGCCGAGCTCCTCGAACCCGACCACCGTCGCCTGCTGCGTCTCGACGCCCGACGGCGGCTGCCGGCTGTCCCAGAAGTCGAAGAGCCGCCACCCGACCACGACGAGCATCACCAGCAGCAGGACCAGCGCGATCCACGTCATCCCGTGGTTGCTCGACCGGCCCCCGGAGAAGCCGCCCTCCGCGCCGGGCGCCCCCGGACGGTCGGGCACGGGGCGGTCGGGGACGGGACGCTCGTCGGCCATGGCGGAAGTCAACCACCCGATATCTGAGGACGTCGTGGACGGGTCGGGCCCTCCACCACGTGCGTGGCGTCCTCAGACATCTGCCTCAGAGGTGCTGGGGCTGGGCCCTGATCAGGTCGGCGTACCAGTGGAACGACTTCTTGGGAGTCCGCCGCTGCGTCTCGT
Organism: uncultured Nocardioides sp.; assembly: GCF_947488025.1. Classification (GTDB taxonomy): domain Bacteria; phylum Actinomycetota; class Actinomycetes; order Propionibacteriales; family Nocardioidaceae; genus Nocardioides. The sequence goes on from NZ_CANKYS010000004.1 coordinate 112,994, forward strand.
AGTCGACGTGCACCAGGCCGAAGCGCTGGGTGTAGCCCTCGGCCCACTCGAAGTTGTCCATGAGCGACCAGCAGTAGTAGCCGCGGACGTCGACGCCGCGCTGGATGGCCTCGGAGACGGCGTTGACGTGGGCGCGGAGGTAGTCGATGCGCGCCTGGTCGTCGACGACGCCGTCCGCGTCGGGGCCGACGTTGTAGCTGCAGCCGGACTCGGTGATCACGATCGGCGGCAGCGCGGCGCGGAAGCGGGCGCGGAACATGACCAGCCACTCGCGCAAGGCGTCGGGGACGATCGGCCAGCCGAAGTCGGTGGTCGGGTAGCCGACGACCTCGCGCAGGTCGAAGGGGATCTCGGAGTCCGCGTCGGCGGCGGCGACCTTCATCGGGTTGTAGTAGTTGACGCCGTAGAAGTCGAGCGGCTGCCGGATCGTGGCCAGGTCGCCGTCGGCCATCACGCCCTCGAAGAGCGGCATCAGGTCGACGGGGTAACGCCCGAGGAGCATCGGCTCGAGGAACGTGCCGTTCCAGAGGGCGTCGAAGATCTTGCTCATCCCGACGTCGGCGTCGTCGTCGCTGGCGGGCCAGATCGGGGCGTGGTTGTTGGCGCACCCGATCGACGTCGCCCCGGCCTGGCGCAGCTCGATGGCGGCGCGGCCGTGGGCGAGGAGCAGGTGGTGGGCGGCCGGGAGGCAGTCGAACAGCATCGCCTTGCCGGGGGCGTGGGTGCCGAGGCCGTAGCCCAGGATCGAGGCGACGTTGGGCTCGTTGACCGGGATCCAGTGCGCCACGCGGTCGGCGAACCGCTCGCCGACGATGGCGGCGTACTCCGCGAAGCGCTCCACGGTGTCGCGGTTGAGCCAGCCGCCGTCGTCCTCGAGCGCCTGCGGGAGGTCCCAGTGGTAGAGGGTGACCATCGGCTCCTGGCCGTTGGCGAGCAGCGTGTCGATGAGCCGGTCGTAGAACGCCAGACCCTTCTCGTTGGCCGGGCCGCGGCCCGTCGGCTGGATCCGGGGCCAGGCGATCGAGAAGCGGTAGCCGCCCGTGCCGAGCTCCTTCATCAGCGCGACGTCCTCGTCGACGCGGTGGTAGTGGTCGCACGCGACCGCGCCGCTGCTGCCGTCGGCGACGCGTCCCGGCTCCGCGGTGAAGGTGTCCCAGATGCTCGGGCCTCGGCCGTCCTCGGCGACCGCGCCCTCGATCTGGTAGCTCGCCGTGCTGGTGCCGAAGCGGAAGCCGGGAGGGAGCAGGGGGAAGTCGTGCGGGGGGTCTGCATGCGGGGGTGGCACATCCGCGAAGATATCGGCATGAGCATGGCCCTGTACGCCGGTTCAGACAGGTCGTCGGACACTGTCAAGGGGCGCTTGACCAGGCACTCCTTCTCGTTCGGGCCCCACTACGACCCCGCGAACCTGGGCTTCGGACCGCTCGTCTGCCACAACGACGACCGCCTCGATCCGTCCGCCGCGGACGTCGCCGGCTACCCCGAGCACCCGCACACCGAGCTCGAGATCGTCACCTGGGTCCTCGAGGGGGCGCTCGTCCACACCGACGTCGCCGGCGGCCGCCACGTCGTGGAGGCCGGCCGCGCCCAGGTCCTGTCCGCCGGCACCGGCGTCCGCCACAGCGAGGTCGCCGACGCGCAGTCGGGACGCTGCCGGTTCGTCCAGGCCTGGCTCACCCCGTCCGCGCCGGGGGCCGTGCCGTCGTACGCCCTGGGCGAGGCGCCGCCGTCGTCGTCCGGACTGGTGGAGGTGGCGGGCGGCGACGGACTGCCGATCGGGACGACCGGCGCTCGGCTGCTGCTCGCGCGGCTGTCCCCCGGTGAGTCGGTGACGCTCCCCGACGACCCGCGCCAGCACGTCTTCGCGGCCACCGGGGGCGTCTCGCTCGACGGGCTCGACCTGCGCGCGGGCGACGCCGTGCGCCTCACCGACGAGCCGGGGCGCACGGTCCGCGCCAGCGAGCAGACCGAGCTCCTCGTCTGGTCCTTCGCCTGACCGCTGGTTGAGCAGGGCTCCGGGCGCCCTGCTCAACCAGCGGCTGTGCGAGCTACCGCTTCTTCTTGCCCTTCTTCCTGACGACTTTCAACTTCAGGGTCCGGCTGCTGGCTGCGGCGTACTCCTCAGTCGCGACAACGTGGACCCGGATGCGGTGCTTGCCGACCTTGAGCTTCGGCAGCGTGAGCGTCTTCCTCCCGGTCACCGAGCGGGTGCGGATCACCTTGCGGCCGTCGTACACCAGGACCGTCGAGGTGGCGGTGGAGCCGATCGCGACCCGGACCCTGGCCTTGACGCCCTCCTTGACCTTCGCCTTGACGAGCTTGGCGGTGACGCTCGGCGCGGCCCGCGTCACCTTGACCGTCGCGGTGGCGACGCTCGCGGCGACCGTCGGGGAGCCGCCGTAGGTCGCCGTCACCAGGTGGGTGCCGACGGGCGTGGTGGCCGGGAGAATGAGGGTGGCGACGCCACCCGCGAGAGCCCCGGAGACGCTCGCCCCTGCGACCTCCACCGAGACGGTGCCGGCGACCGCGGCGTCCGCCGCGACGGTCACGGTCGCGGTGGTCGGGGTGCCGTACGTCGTCGCGGTGGCGCCGAGGCTCACCGAGGTCGTCGACGCGGCAGGCCCGCTCCAGGCCAGGGCGGGGGCGAACTCGGTCTGCACAGCGGCCCTGGCCTGCTGCTCGACGGCGAAGGCGTAGCCCAGCACCGCGGCGTCGTCCCAGGCACGGCCGACGATCTGCACGTTGTTGGACTGGCCCTCGTCGTTGGAACCGATCGGCAGGATGGCTGTCGGCAGGCCGGGGCCCTGGGTGATGACGCCCGAGGCGCGATCGGAGCTCATGATCGCCGAGGCCGCGTCGTTGTTGCCGATGCTGGTGAGGAAGCCGGGGTAGATCACCGCGTCGACCGACGGACCGAACGCGGTGTCCATCCAGGACGCGGCGTTGACCTTGTAGGCGTCCCGACGGGCCAGCAGGTTGGCGACGCTCGCGTCGTCCATCGGGTTGTAGTTGTAGTTGCCGGAGACGTTGTAGGGCAGGTTGGCGGGGTTCTCCAGCAGCTGCTCGGCGGTCATCGGGAAGGTCGCCGGGCGCTCCTCCGCGATGTAGCGCTCCCAGCCCTCCGAGCCGGCGCTGCCCGAGGTCGGGAAGCTCGCGGCAGGCGGGTTGGTGGGAGCGGTCGCGGCCCCCGCGGGCAGGGCGACGAGCGTGCCGCCCGCCGCCTCGATGGCAGCCCGGGCGTCGGCCAGCGCGACCTGACCGGCGTTGTCGTCGACGATCGCGTTGGAGGCGAAGGCGGTCGGCACGTAGCCGATGACCCTGCCCTCGAGCGCATCGGCCTTGAGCGACGACTTCCACTCCGCCGGGCGCAGGCTGTTGTCGACGCGGCTGGTGAGCAGGTCGTCGGGGTTGTTGCCGGTCGTGCGGCTCGACGTGGCGTCCAGCAGTGACGCGACGTCGGTGACCGACTTGGCCATCGGGCCCGCGTAGTCCGTCGCCCAGGTCAGCGGCATGACGCCGTTGGTGCTGGCGAGGCCGTCGGTGCCGCGGAAGGTCGTCAGGCTGGCGCCGGTCGACGGGGCGTAGAGCGAGACGCCGGTCTGCGTGCCCATCGCCGCGGCCGCGAGGTCCGCGGCGACCGCGGTGGCCGAGCCGCCGCTGGAGCCGAACGACGTCTTGGACGGGTAGAGCGCGTTCCAGACCTGCTTGAAGCCGCTCTCGCTGAAGGAGCCGGAGTTGGCGAACTCCGACAGCACGGTCTTGCCGATGATGACCGCGCCGGCCTCGCGGAGCTTGGCGACCTGCCAGGCGTCCTTCTTCGGCTCCCAGTCCCTCAGCGCGAGGGTGCCGCCGGAGGTGGGCATGTCCCGGGTGTCGTAGATGTCCTTGAGTGCGATCGGGATGCCCAGCAGGTCTCCGGTGCGACCCGCCCTGCGGGCCTCGTCGGCGGCCATCGCCTGGGCGACGGCGTCCTTCGCGACGGTGATGAAGGAGTGGAAGCCGAGGGCACCGTCGTCGTAGGCCTCGATCCGGTCCAGGTAGGCCTTGGTGACCTGCACCGAGGTGACCTTGCCCGCGACCATGTCCGCCTGGAGCTCGGCGATGGTCTTGCCCGTGACGTCGTAGGCGACGTCCGTGGTGTGCTCGACCTCGGTGTCGGCGGCCGGCAGCTTCAGCGGCTCGGCGCCGGTGCAGGCAGCACCGTACGACGAGAGGTCGACGTTCTGCAGGGTGCAGATCTCGTCGATCGTGAGCGCCGAGAGATCGGGCGTCGTCGCCAGCGCCTGGGTGTCCGTCACGATCTGGGAGGTGTCGCCGAGGGCTCCCACGACGACGTGCTGCAGCAGCGACTCGGTGGCGCCGGGCTCGACGGTGAGGGTGCGGATGAAGCCCAGGTCGTTCGCGCGGCTGCCGGTCGGCACGTAGGCGGTCTGGAACGGGTTGGACTGCTGGTCGCCCAGCGAGTCGACCCCGGTGCCGACGACGACGCCGGTCGGGCGGGTGTTGCCCGGGGTGGTCGCGGCGATCCACGTGTCGGCCGGGTCGACGGCCGCGTCGCCGCTTCCCGAGGCGCTGATCGTGGCCTTGTTGGGGCTCGTCGTCGCCGTCAGGCCGGACCCCAGCGAACCGCCGAAGGACACCTCGAGGGTCACCGGCTCGGTCGAGGCGTTGGTGAAGGTGTCGAAGAAGCTCGTGGTGCTGCTCGCGGTGGCCACCTGGACCTTGCGCGTCATGAGCACGTCGCCGAGGCGCACGGACTTCGTCGACGCGTACGAGCCGGGGCCGACCGCCGTCAGGCCGAAGCCGCGCATCATCTGGTCGTTCATCCGCGGCTCCGCGCCGGCGGGTGCGTGGACGTGGACGAAGAGGTTGCCGAAGCCCTCCAGCCGGGACCCGCTGACGTTGCGGATCGAGCCGGTGTCGAGGCCGGGCCGACGGGCGTCGTTGATGTTGATCGTCGCGCCGTTGTCGGTGGCGACGCTGGTCAGCGCCTGGGTGGCGGGTGTGACGGCGAGGACGCCGAGGGCGACCGACGCGGCCGCCGGCAGGGCGACCAGACGGGCGGCGCGGCGCCCGGGGGTGACAGAGGGCATGGAGGATCGAGGGCCTTTCGAACGAGGGTGGGTGAACGCCCTGCATTCCTATGAGCCGCGCATGTCCGTCGAGGGCGGGCCTCATTTCGCGCATGTAACGTTTCAGACCCGGTCCGCGTCGCCTGCGTCGATATCTGAGGACACCGTGGTCGGTGAACGCCAGCTCTGACGACCACCACGTCCTCAGATATCGGTAGGGCCTTCGCGACCGCCCAGCGTCAGGGGATGAGGACCCCCGGGTTGAGGACCCCCACCGGGTCGAGCTCGGCCTTGACGGCGCGGAGCACCCGCACGCCGACGTCACCGATCTCCTGGGCGAACCACGGCTTGTGGTCGGTGCCGATCGCGTGGTGGTGGGTGATCGTGGCGCCCACGGCGCGGATGGCTTCGCTGGCTGCAGCCTTCGCCGCCTGCCACTGGGCGAGGGGGTCCTCGGCCTCCCGGGCGGCGACGGTGAAGTAGAGCGAGCACCCGGTCTCGTAGACGTGCGAGACGTGGCACAGCACCAGTGACCCGTCGCCGAGCGCGGCGGTGAGCGCAGCGCGTACGTCGGCGTGCAACCGCTCGCGGTTCGACCAGAAGGTCGCGGTCTCGAGGGTCTCGACGAGCACGCCGTGGTCGAGGAGCGCGTCGCGGAGGTAGGGCCCGTCGAAGCGACCGTGCGCCCACCTCTCCCCCGGCTCGGTGCCGAGCGGGGTGCCGCCGAGGTCGGTGAGGACCGCGGCGACGGCCGCTCGGCGCGCCTCGACGAAGGACTTGGTGCCCTCGTAGCCGGTGACCATCAGGCAGCCGGGGTCCTCGGCGCCGCCGATGGACGAGGGGTCGGCGAGGTTGATCGCCGTCTCGGACTCGTCCGAGAGCCGCAGCACGGTCGGCAGCAGCCCGGCCTGGGCGAGGGCGCGCATCGCGTCGGAGCCGGCGTCGAATGACGGCCACCGCCAGCCCTCGTACGACGTCACGGCGGGCGCGCGTCGCACGCGCAGCGTGACGGAGGTGATGACGCCGAAGGCGCCCTCCGAGCCCAGCAGCAGCTGACGCAGGTCGGGCCCGGCGGCGTTGGCCGGCGACGACCCGAGGGTCAGTGACCCGGTCGGCGTCGCCGCGGTGAGACCGACGACCATCGCGTCGAACCGGCCGTAGCCGGCACTCGACTGCCCGCTCGAGCGCGTGGCCGCGAAGCCGCCGATCGAGGCGTGCCGGAAGGACTGCGGGTAGTGCCCGAGCGTCAGGCCGTGCTCGGCGAGCAGCGCCTCGGCCTCGGGGCCGCGCAGGCCCGGCTCGAGGGTCGCGGTCATCGAGACCTCGTCGACGGCGAGCAGCCGCTTCATCCGCACCAGGTCGAGGCTGACCACGCCGGCGAAGCCGTCACGGCGCGCGGCCAGCCCGCCGGTCACGCAGGTGCCGCCGCCGAAGGGCACCACCGCCACCCGGTGGTCCGCGGCCCAGGCGAGGACGGCGTCGACCTGCTCGTGCCCGTCGGGCCGGACGACGGCGTCGGGTGCGTCGTCGAGGTCGCCGGCGCGGGCGCGCAGCAGGTCGGGGGTGGACTTGCCCCTCGTGCGCAGGGTCCGCGTGGCGTCGTCGGTGAGCACGTGCTCGGCGCCGACGACCGCCCGCAGGCCGTCGAGAAGCGCGTCGTCCAGGGCACATGCCGGCGGCGTCGCGCCCTCGACCGGCGGACGGTCCTGCAGCCCGAAGGCCAGCTCGACGAGCCCGAGCGCGGAGTCGGGCAGGACGGTGGCGGCCGCGGGGTCGCCCCAGCGCTGCGGGTGCATCTCGACGGTCGGCTCTGGAGGCATGCGTTACAGTGTGACATATGTCGTCACTTCGTCACATACGTCCCGCCGGCGACCCCCGCCTCGACGGCTACCTCGACGCCGCCCGCGACTGCATCCTCGACGTCGGCTGGCGGCGTACGACGCTCACCGAGGTCGCGAAGCGCGCCGGCGTCTCCCGGATGACGATCTACCGCGCGTGGCCCGACATGGGGTCACTGCTCGGCGACCTGATGACCCGCGAGTGGGTCGGCATCGCTGCCGCGACCCGCGTCGCCGCAGCCGACACGACGACCCCCGACGGCATCGCCGCCGCCGCGCTGTCGACGGTCAGGGCGCTGCGCGACAACGAGCTCTTCGTCCGGATCGTCGAGCTCGACCCCGACCTGATGCTGCCCTACCTGCTCCACCGCCGCGGCCGCTCGCAGGAGGCGCTGGTCGAGATCCTCGCCGCCGAGATCGAGTCCGGCCAGGCCGCCGGCGCGATCCGTCCCGGCGACCCGGTCCTCATCGCCCGGTCGCTGACGCTGGCCGGGCACGGCTTCGTCTTCTCGGCGCTCACGATGACCGACGCGCACGTCGAGCTGGCCGACCTCGACGCGGAGTACGCCCGCCTGATCACCCGGACGCTGGAGCCCTGATGGAGCGCCGCATCACCCCCGGCCTGGCGGACGTCCCCGCCGAGGTCGACGTGGTGGTCATCGGCCTCGGCATCACCGGCGCCGGGGTCGCCCTCGACGCCGCCACCCGCGGCCTGACGGTGCTCGCCGTCGACGCCCACGACCTGGCCTTCGGCACGTCGCGCTGGTCGTCCAAGCTCGTCCACGGCGGCCTGCGCTACCTCGCCCAGGGCCAGCTCGCCATCGCCCACGAGAGCGCCGTCGAGCGCGGCATCCTGATGGGCGCCACGGCCCCGCACCTCGTCCACCCCCTGCCCATGCTGACCCCGCTCAACGACGCGATGCCCCGCAGCCGGACCGCCTTCACCTGGGGCGGCCTGCAGGCCGGCGACGTCCTCCGTCGCAGCGCGCGCACCACCACCCGGACGCTCCCCCGCCCCCGGCGGCTCAACGCCACCGAGGCGCTCGGCCTCGCGCCCGCGCTGCGCGCCGACACGCTCCGCGGCGGTCTGCTCGCCTGGGACGGTCAGCTCGAGGACGACGCCCGTCTCGTCGTCACAGTGGCGCGCACCGCGGCGTCGTACGGCGCCCACGTGCGCACGCGGGCCCGCGTGACCGCCGCGACCGGCACCGCCGTCACGGTGCGCGACGAGCTCACCGGGGCGTCGTACGACGTCCGCGCGCGAGCGGTCGTCAACGCGACCGGCGTCTGGGCCGGCGACCTCGACGCGCAGGTGCGACTGCGGCCGAGCCGCGGCACCCACCTCGTCCTGCGCGGGTCGGCGCTGCCGCACACCCGGGTCGCGGTGATGGTGCCGATCCCCGGCACGAGCGCGCGCTTCGCGATGGTCCTGCCCCAGCCAGACGGCACGATCTACGTCGGCCTCACCGACGAGCCGGTCAGCGGACCCGTGCCCGACGTGCCGCAGCCGAGCGACGGCGAGATCGACTTCCTGCTCGGCGTGGTGGCCTCCGCGTTCACCGCCCCGCCGACGCGGGCTGACGTCGTCGGCGCCTTCGCCGGCCTGCGGCCGCTGCTCGAGGTCGCGGGCGCCGACGCGACCTCCGACCTGTCGCGCCGGCACGCCATCCTCACCTCGGCCACGGGCGTCACGACGGTCGTGGGCGGCAAGCTCACCACCTACCGCCGGATGGCGCAGGACACCCTCGACACGCTGGCAGGCAGGCTCCCCCACGCCGGCCCCTGCCGCACCGCGTCCCTCCCCCTGCTCGGCGCGGCACCCCCGGACGAGCTGCGTCGCTCGACCGCGCCCGCCCGGCTCGTACGACGCTTCGGCACCGACGCCGACCTCGTGCTCGCCACCGCCCGCGAGGCCACGGGGCTGGGCGACGACGAGCTGCTCGCCCCGGTGTCCGAGGACGTCCTGGTGACGCTGGCCGAGCTGGTCTTCGCGATCACCCACGAGGGCGCGCACGACGTCGCCGACCTGCTGGACCGGCGTACGCGAGTGGGGCTCGTAGCCGAGGACCGTGCGGCTGCCGAACCCCTGGCGCGACGGGCGCTGCAGCTCGCGATGGGCGCCGTCGGCGGCACGTGACGCAGCCGACAGCAAAATCCGTTTGGCACTTCCATCGATCCACGGACAAGTCGTGGAGCGGGTGGGAAGGTTCTCCACGGCGCGCCCCTTGCCGACCCCATGCGGCAAGGGGCGCCCAGTCCATTTCAGGCCTGGGTAGCGGGTTTCCGGCTCACTCGACGGTGACCGACTTGGCCAGGTTGCGCGGCTTGTCGATGTCGTGACCGAGGTGCTGGGCCGCGTGGTAGGCCAGCAGCTGGAGCGGGACGTTGAGCAGGATCGGGTCGAGCTCGGGCTCGTTGCGGGGTACGACGATCCGGCGGGCGCTGACCTCCCCGAGGTCGACGTCCTCGTGGGTGATGACCACGAGCGGCCCCTTGCGCGCCTCGATCTCGTGGAGCGCGCCGACGTTGCGCTCGGCCAGCTCGTCGTGGGGCACGATCGCGACGGTCGGCACCTCGGGGTCGATCAGCGCCAGCGGGCCGTGCTTGAGCTCGGAGGTCTGGTAGGCCTCGGCGTGGCGGTAGCTGATCTCCTTGAACTTCTGCGCGCCCTCACGGGCCACCGGGAAGCCGCGCACCCGGCCGATGAAGAAGAGGCTGCGTGCCTCCGCGAGGTCCTTGGCCACCTCGACCAGGTCGGGCTCGCCGGCGAGGACCTCCTCGATCTGCCCGGGCAGCTTCTCCAGCCCGGCGACCAGGCGCTTGCCGTCGGCGATGGACAGGTCGCGCACCCGGCCCAGCTGCAGCGCGAGCAGGGCGAAGGCGAGGAACATGTTGGTGAGCGCCTTGGTGCTGGCGACGGCGACCTCCGGTCCGGCGTGCAGGTAGATCCCGCCGTCGCACTCGCGGGCGATCGCCGACCCGACGACGTTGACCAGGCCGACGCAGCGCCCGCCCTTGCGGCGTACCTCCTGCACGGCCAGCAGGGTGTCGATGGTCTCGCCGGACTGGCTCACCGCGACGTAGAGGGTGTCGGGCTCGATGACCGGGTCGCGGTAGCGGAACTCGCTCGCCGCCTCGGCGTCGGCCGGGATCCGGGCCAGCTCCTCGATCAGCGCCGCGCCCATCTGGCCGACGTAGTAGGCGGAACCGCAGCCGAGGATCTTCACGCGGCGCACGGCCCGCAGCTCGCGGGCGTCCATGTCGAGACCGCCGAGGTGGGCGGTGCCGAAGCGCTCGTCGAGCCGGCCGCGCAGCACGGCCTGGGCGGTCGCGGGCTGCTCGAGGATCTCCTTGCGCATGAACGACTCGTGCTCGCCCGCCTCGTACGACGCCGCGTCGACGTCGAGCTGCGCGGCGGTCTTGCCGGTCGCGACGAGGTCGCGGTGGCGCATCGTGCTGAAGCCGGCCGCGGTCACGGTGGCCAGCTCGCCGTCGTCGAGGACCGCCACGGTCGTGGTGTGCCGCACGATCGCGGCGAGGTCGGAGGCGACGTACATCTCCTTGTCGCCGACGCCCACCAGCAGCGGGCTGCCGTTGCGGGCGGCGACGATGCGGTCGGGGAAGTCGGCGTGGAGCACGGCGAGCCCGTAGGTCCCGACCACCGCGCCGAGGGCGTCGCGGACCTTGCCCTCGAGCGTGTCGGCGTCGCTGCGGGCGACGAGGTGGGCGAGCACCTCGGTGTCGGTGTCGCTGGCCAGCTCGATGCCGGCGTCGGTCAGCTCGGCACGCAGCGCGGCGGAGTTGTCGATGATCCCGTTGTGGACGACCGCGACCCGGCCCGCCTCGTCGGTGTGGGGGTGCGCGTTGGCGTCGGTGGCCGGCCCGTGGGTGGCCCAGCGGGTGTGGCCGATGCCCGTGGCGCCGGCGAATCGCTTGGGCAGCGCGCCGCCGAGGTCACGCACCCGACCGGCCTGCTTGGCCACCCGGATGCCGCGGTTGCCGAGGACGGCGACGCCCGCGGAGTCGTAGCCGCGGTGCTCGAGCCGGGTCAGCCCCTCGAGGACGACCGGGGCCGCCTCCTGACGGCCGATGTAGCCGACGATTCCACACATGTTGGTCGTTTCCTGTCCGTAGATCTATCCGTAGACGATGCGTCGCAGCTGGCGCTCGGAGAGCTCCGGGGCGGCCACGACACGCTGGGCGAGCTCCTCGGCGATGCGCGCGAAGATCTCGGGGTTCTTGGCGCCGTACGTCTTGAGGCTCGCGTGGCGGGCCCGGACGTAGTCCTCCACCGGCTGGGCGTGGAAGGCGATCACGTCCTCGACCACCCGGGCGGCCTCGCCCGGCGTCAACGACGTGGTGGCGACGACGTGGGCGACGAGAGCGGGGTCCGGCACCCCAGGATGATGGATGGTCGACCGGCCGAACGGCAACTTCCTGCCCGAAATCGGGCAAGGATCGCCATTCCCAAGTCTGTCTGGCTCGGTCAGGCGCGTCCCACGCGTCCCAAGTGGGGCGTCAGGCGGCAGTCCGGGCGCCTTGGTGCCCTCCCGGTGGGGGAAACGCGCGCCTTCTCAGCGAAAAGGTGGTGCGCAGGTGGGGACGTGCTAGCCTAGGTGAACACGAGGTGAACAGGAGGTGTCACATGAGCAAGCAGTCGATGACCGGCGCGCCGGTGTGCACCTGGGTCGCCGTCACGGATGCGTCGGGTCGCACCCGCATGGAGGCGCGCTGGACGACCGCCACCACGGTCGTCACCCGAGCCGCCTGACCCAGGTCACCAGCACGAGCCACGCCCCACCGGGGCGTGGCTCGTCGGCATTTCCCCACGCGACATGTGCGCCCGGGAATGATCCCGGACGCTCCTCCGTTATGGTGGTTGAAAGTTCTACCAACACCCACCAGCACCAGGAGCTCCCATGACCACCGGTTTCGACGCCCCCACCACCGCCATCGACGACATCACCGGCGACTACACCATCGACGCCAGCCACAGCCGCCTCGGCTTCGTGGCCCGCCACGCCATGGTGACCAAGGTCCGCGGCCAGTTCGGCGCCTTCGAGGGCACCGCCCGCATCGACGAGGCGAACCCGTCGGCGTCCAAGGTCGACCTCACCATCCAGGTCGCGTCCGTCGACACCGGCAGCGCCGACCGTGACGGCCACCTCAAGTCCGGCGACTTCTTCGACGTCGAGACCTACCCCACGATGACCTTCACCTCCACCGACGTGAAGCGCGACGGCTCCGACTGGGCCGTGACCGGCGACCTGACCATCAAGGACGTGACGAAGCCCGTCACCATCGAGTTCGAGCAGACCGGCTCGGCGCGCGACCCCTTCGGCAACCTCCGCGTCGGCTTCGAGGGCGAGACCACCATCAACCGCAAGGACTGGGGCCTCACCTGGAACGCCGCCCTCGAGACCGGCGGCGTCCTCGTCTCCGAGAAGATCAAGCTCGAGTTCGACGTCTCGGCGATCCGCAACGCCTGATCCCACCGGGCACTTCGTGCCCGTCACGGACGCCCACCGGGCACTTCCTGCCCGTCACGGACGCCCACCGGGCACTTCCTGCCCGTCACGGACGCCCACCGGGCACTTCCTGCCTGTTGTACGCGCCAACGCCCCCTTCCTCGTACGAGGGAGGGGGCGCTGTCACGTATCGGGAACGGGCAGGAACCGCCCGGTCACCACGCAGGACGGGCAGGAACCGCCCGGTCAGCGGGGGTTCTTGCCCTGGTAGCCGCCGCTCTTGCGCCCACCCTGGCCGCCGTGCCCGCCGCCGGGACGGCCGCGGAAGGGGCCCTTGTCGGGCTTGATCTCGATGAGCTTGCCGGAGATCCGGGTGCCGGCCAGCCGGTCGAGCGTGCCGGGGGGCAGCTCGGCGGGGAGCTCGACGACGGAGAAGTCCGGCTTGATCGAGATGTAGCCGAAGTCGCCGCGCGACAGCCCGCCCTCGTTGGCCAGGGCGCCGACGATCTGGCGCGGCTCGACCTTGTGCCGCTTGCCGACCTCGATGCGGTACGCCGCCATCGGCGCGCCGCTGCGCGACTCGCGCGGTGCCCGGTCGGCCTTGCCGCCGTGGCTCGAGCGCTCCTCGAAGGAGCGGGAGCGCTGCTCGGGCTCGGGGTCGAGCAGCAGCGGCTGCTCGCCGTGCATCACCGCGGCGAGCGCAGCGGCGACGTCGACCTCGGACACGTCGTGCTCACTGACGTAGTGGGACACCACGTCGCGGAAGAAGTCGATGCGCTCGGGCTGGGTCAGCGCCTGGGTGATCTGGTCGTCGAAGCGGGTCAGGCGGGTGGCATTGACGTCGTCGACGGTGGGCAGCTGCATCTGGGTCAGCGGCTGGCGGGTGGCCTTCTCGATCGCGCGGAGCAGGTGACGCTCGCGCGGGGTGACGAAGGCGATCGAGTCGCCGCTGCGGCCCGCGCGACCCGTACGGCCGATGCGGTGGACGTAGGACTCGGTGTCGGTGGGGATGTCGTAGTTGACGACGTGGCTGATGCGCTCGACGTCGAGGCCGCGGGCCGCGACGTCGGTGGCGACGAGGATGTCGAGCTTGCCGGCCTTGAGCTGGTTGACCGTGCGCTCGCGCTGCACCTGGGCGACGTCGCCGTTGATCGCCATCGCGGAGTAGCCGCGCGCTCGCAGCTTCTCGGCGAGCGTCTCGGTCTCGTTCTTGGTGCGGACGAAGACGATCATCCCCTCGAAGTTCTCGACCTCGAGGATGCGCGTGAGGGCGTCGACCTTCTGCGGGTAGGACACGATCAGGTAGCGCTGGGTGATCGTGGAGGAGGTGGTCGTCTTGTTCTTGACGGTGATCTCGACCGGGTCCGCGAGGTACTTCTTCGAGATCCGGCGGATCTGTGCCGGCATCGTCGCGGAGAACAGGGCCACGTGCTTGTCGTCCGGGGTGTCGGCGAGGATCGTCTCGACGTCCTCGGCGAAGCCCATCTTGAGCATCTCGTCGGCCTCGTCGAGGACGAGGAAGCGCAGCTCGCTCAGGTCGAGCGTGCCCTTCTCGAGGTGGTCCATGATGCGGCCGGGCGTGCCGACGACGACGTGCACGCCGCGACGCAGCGCGGAGAGCTGCACGCCGTAGCCCTGGCCGCCGTAGATGGGCAGCACGCGCACGCCCTTCATGTGGGCGGCGTACTTCTCGAAGGCTTCAGACACCTGCAGCGCGAGCTCACGGGTCGGGGCCAGGACGAGGGCCTGCGGCGTCTTCTGCGAGAAGTCGAGCTGCGACAGGATCGGCAGCGCGAAGGCGGCCGTCTTGCCGGTGCCGGTCTGGGCGAGGCCGACGACGTGGCGCCCCTCGAGCAGCGGCGGGATGGTCAGGGCCTGGATCTGCGAGGGAGTCTCGTAGCCGACGTCCGACAACGCCTTGAGGACCTCCGGCGCGAGGCCGAGGTCGGAGAAGGTCTGCTGGGGTGCGTCGGGCTGCTCATCACTCACCCTCCAACGGTAGGGCCTCAGGCGGGAACGCGACATTCCCCGAGCCCGGATAACCGCGCGACAACCCCCCACGTGAGCAAGCACACTCCCCCCATGCGAGATGCGATGCCGGATCTGCCCGAGGGACTCACCACGCGGCCGTTGCAGAAGTCCGACGCCCACGCCGTCTTCGTGCTGATGGCGGCGCAGGAGCTCGAGGACATCGGGCAGGTCGCCATCGAGGAGGCCGACATCGTCAGCGACTGGGCCAAGCCCAGCCACGACCTGGCCGCCCGCTCGGTCGGCGTCCTCGACGGCGACACCCTCGTCGCGTACGCCGAGCTGATGGGCGTCGACCGCGCCGACACCTCCGTGCTGCCCTCCCACCGCGGTCGCGGCATCGGCACCTGGCTGGCCCACTGGCTCGTCGACCTCGGCCGCAGCCTGGGCTCCCCGGTCGTCGGGATGCCCGTGCCGCAGGGCTCGCCGGGCGACCGGCTGCTCGAGCAGCTCGGCTTCCGCGTGCGGTGGACGAGCTGGGTGCTCAAGCTGCCCGAGGGCGCGACCATCCCCGAGCGCGCGCTGCCGGAGGGCTACGTCGTACGCACCGCCGAGCCGGAGGAGCTGCCGACCGCCCACGACGTCCTCGAGGACGCCTTCCTGGAGTGGTCGGTGCGCGAGCGGGAGCCGTTCGAGGACTTCGCCGCCGCGACCTCCGGCCGGCCCGGCTTCGAGCCGTGGAACCTGCGCGTGGCCCTCGACCCCGAGGGGGCCGTGGTCGGCGTCTCGCTGGTCCTGGTCTCCGACGACGGCGCGACGGCGTACGTCGACCGGCTCGCCGTCCGGCGCGACCAGCGCAACCGCGGTATCGCCCAGGCGCTGCTCGTCGACTCCTTCGCCCGGGGCCGCGAGCACGGCACGCGCACCTCCGAGCTCAGCACCGACTCGCGCACGGGAGCGCTGCCGATGTACGAGCGTGTCGGGATGGTCGTCGACCATGTCTGGGTCAACCGCGCGATGGACCTCGGCTGAGTCGAGGAAACCGCATCTCGGCGTGTCGTCCCGCCTCGGATTCCGTCAGATCAGCCCGGTCTAGACAGGCTGTTCGTCCCTCAGACCTGTCCTAGTTCTGTGCCGTTGATGGGATTAACATCGAGCGACACCGTTCGGGCGGTGTCTCGGCGAGGGCGTGGGGCCCTTGCCTTTCGCAAATTGTGGGGGTTTGACGTGCAAGAGCTACATGCATTGGTCGTCGAGGACGATCCGGACATCTCGTCGGCGTTGGTGGAGACCCTCGAGGGGGCGGGTTTCCGCGTCACCTCGGCGCCGGACGGACGCCAGGCGGTGAGCGCCGCAGCAGCCGACCCGCCCGACCTGGTCACGCTCGACCTGACGCTGCCGCACATGGACGGCATCGAGGTGTGCCGGCGCATCCGCGAGACCAGCGACTGCTACATCGTCATCGTGTCCGCGCGGTCCGACGAGGTCGACAAGCTCATCGGCCTCGAAGTCGGGGCGGACGACTTCGTCCTCAAGCCGTTCTCGCCGCGCGAGCTGCGCGCACGCGTGGCGGCGCTGTTCCGCCGGCCGCGCACGGCGACGGCGGTCGAGGAGCCGGTCAACGGCCGCGCGCCGCAGGTCCCGAGCCCGTCCCAGCCGGTGGACGACCCGACCACGATCTCCGCGGGAGCGGGGCTGGTCATCAACTCCGCCCGCCGCGAGGTGCAGGTCGACGGCACGATCGTGGACCTGACCCGCATCGAGTACGACGTCCTGGAGTACCTCGCGACGCACCTCTCGCGGGTGTGCACCCGTGAGGAGATGGTGCTCGCGATCTGGAGCAGCGCGCTCACCCACGACCACCACCTCGTGGACGTGCACGTGGCCAACCTGCGCGGCAAGCTGCGCCGTCACTCCGACGCCACCTGGATCCACACGATCCGCGGCATCGGCTACCGGATGGACCGCGAGGGCGAGGACCAGCAGGACCGTCGCGCCGGCGGAGGTCCCTACCTCGTCGCCCGGATCGACTCGGAGGACTGGGCCCGGGGCCTGGACTTCTGACGCGGCTCCAGCGGGACGCGTGACCCCCTCGTAGGGGGGTGCTGCACCCCGTTCGACCACGCTTTCCACCTGCCGCCGCCTACCATCGGCTGCAGGTGGGGAGCGCGACCGTGCCCGCCCTGTTTCAACCTGCGTGCGGCAGGGTAGGTGAACGGTCAACCACTGGGGAGCAGACGGATGATGAACGCACGGACAGCCGTGGTCGTCGAGGACGACCACGATGTCGGCGACGCCATCTCCCAGCTGCTCGACCAGGCCGGCTTCGACGTGACCGTCGCGCGTACGGGCGGTGAGGCGCTGACCGTCATCGGTGACGCGCGTCCCGACCTGGTCACGCTCGACCTCACCCTGCCCGACATCGACGGGGTGGAGGTCTGTCGGCAGATCCGCACCGTGAGCGACTGCTACGTCATCGTCGTCAGCGGCCGCACCGCCGAGGTGGACCGCCTCATCGGGCTCGAGGTCGGCGCCGACGACTACCTGGTCAAGCCGTTCTCGATGCGCGAGCTGCAGGCCCGGGTGGCCGCACTCTTCCGGCGTCCGCGCAGCAGCGAGACCGGCCCCGCCGCAGCCGTGACGACGGCCGCGCCCGTGGCGGACCCGGTGCCCGACGCCGACCCGACGAGCATGGACGGCTGCAGCGACCTGACCCTCAACCGCGGTTCGCGCGAGGTGCTGGTGTCGGGCCGCGAGGTCGACCTCACCCGCACCGAGTTCGACCTGCTCGCCCACCTCGTCGGCCACCCCGGCGTCGTGGTGCCCCGCGAGGAGCTGATGCGCGCGGTGTGGGCGAGCGACTTCGTCCCCGACAGCACCCACGTCGTCGACGTCCACCTGGCCAACCTGCGCCGCAAGCTCCGCAGCGCGGCGGGGAGCAACCAGTGGATCCGCACGATCCGGGGCGTCGGCTTCCGCTTCGACCCCTGCTGTCCCTGACCCGGGCCGCACACCTTCCGCGGCACCCCCGCCGCAGGGGTGGGCTCGCCGCCGGCGAGACATCAGGATCCCCTCAAGTCGGTGGAACGACGGGTCCATGAGGCGCAAAGAGCAGTACCTTGACCCCATGGTCATTCGAGTCGCGCTGGTCAACGACGACGAGGTCGTCGTCCGCGGCCTCGACGCGATGATGCGCAGCTACGGCCACCGCGTCGAGGTGGTCGAGCTGGTGGCGGGCAAGCCCGTCGCCCAGCCGGTCGACGTCGCCCTCTACGACACCTTCGGGATGGGTCAGGGCAACGGTCCCGCCGTACGCCACCTCGTCGAGAGCCCGCAGGTGCGCTCCGTCGCGGTCTACACGTGGAACTTCCAGCCGTGGCTGACCCGCGACACGCTCAGCCAGGGCGTCCGCGGCTACCTGTCCAAGAGCCTCCCGGCCTCCCGCCTCGTCGACGCCGTCACGGCGATCTCGTCGGGGCAGCTCGTCGTCTCGCCCTCGCGGGGCCGCTCGCCGCTCGTCGGCGGCGACTGGCCCGGCCGCGAGGAGGGCCTCACCGCGCGCGAGGCCGAGGTGCTGTCACTGATCACGATGGGCCTGAGCAACCAGGAGATCGCCGAGCGCACGCTGCTGTCGCTCAACTCGATCAAGTCCTACATCCGCTCGGCCTACCGCAAGATCGACGTCGACTCGCGCTCGCGAGCGGTGCTGTGGGGCGTCGAGCACGGCATGCGCGCCGACCGGGTGCGCATCAACGGCTCTCCGGCCCGCGAGGCCTGAGCCGGGCACCGGCCCGTCCGCGTTTCCACCGACCCCGGTCGGTCGCCGTACCCTCCTCCGGTGGACCAGCAGCACCAGCCGACGCCCGACGGCATCGACCCCGACGACCTCGCGACGACGCTCCGGGTGCTCGCCTCGCTCCACCACCTGCCCGGGGACCACCCCGACCACGTGACGGTCAAGCGGGCCGCGTCGCACATGTACAAGTCGATCAAGGCCGAGCGCAAGCTCGCCAAGCGCGCCGCCGAGCTGGCGCACGACCGCGAGATCATCGAGCGGACCGCGACCGGCTCGCCGATGCGCATCGACGACGAGACCGCCGGCATCCCGCTGGTCTCCACGGCGTCGGGTGCGTTCGCCGGCGAGCTGATGACGGCGCGCGGGTGCTACATCTGCAAGCAGGACTTCACCCTCGTCGACGCGTTCTACCACTGGCTCTGCCCCTCCTGCGCGGCGATGAGCCACGCCAAGCGCGACCAGCGCACCGACCTCACCGGCAAGCGCGCGCTGCTCACCGGTGGGCGCGCGAAGATCGGGATGTACATCGCGCTGCGCCTGCTCCGCGACGGCGCCCACACCACGATCACGACCCGCTTCCCCAAGGATGCGGTTCGTCGCTTCAGCGCGCTGCCCGACAGCGCCGAGTGGATCCACCGGCTCAAGGTCGTCGGCATCGACCTGCGCGACCCCACGCAGGTGATCTCGCTCGCCGACGACGTCGCGGCGGCGGGCCCGCTCGACATCCTCATCAACAACGCGTGCCAGACCGTACGCCGCACGCCGGGCGCCTACGCGCCGCTCGTCGAGGCCGAGTCGTTGCCCCTCCCGGCCGACTCGGTGCCGGAGCTGGTGACCTTCGACCACGTCTCCGAGGCCCACCCGGCCGCCATCGCCGGCGCCCTGGCCCCGACGCCCGTCGCCCACCACGAGGGGGAGTCGACCGAGCACGCGGCGGCGGTGCACAACGCGGCGACCCTCACCGCGCTCGCCCTCAAGGCCGGGCACGCCTCGCTCGACGCGCACCTCGCCGGCACCGCCGTCGACGCCGGCGGCCTGCTGCCCGACGTCCAGCTGACCAACTCGTGGACCCAGACCGTCGGCGAGGTCGACCCGCTGGAGCTGCTCGAGGTGCAGCTGTGCAACTCGATCGCGCCGTTCCTGCTGGTCTCGCGCCTGCGCCCGGCCCTCGCGGCCGCCGCGTCGGCAGCGACCTCGGGGCGGGCGTACGTCGTCAACGTGTCGGCGATGGAGGGCCAGTTCTCGCGGCGCTACAAGGGTCCCGGCCACCCGCACACCAACATGGCCAAGGCGGCGCTCAACATGATGACGCGTACGTCGTCGGGTGAGATGTTCGAGACCGACAGCATCCTGATGACCGCCGTCGACACCGGTTGGATCACCGACGAGCGCCCGCACCACGAGAAGCTCCGGATCGCGGCCGAGGGCTGGCACGCCCCGCTCGACCTCGTCGACGGCGCTGCCCGCGTCTACGACCCGATCGTGCTCGGCGAGGCGGGCACCGACCTCTTCGGCTGCTTCGTGAAGGACTACCAGCCCTCCCCCTGGTGAGGTCCGCCCGGAGCCCCGCCGGCCCGCGCGACTGCGGCGCCGGCCTGATTGACTCGGGGTCATGAGCCTGGAGACCGCCGAAGAGTTCCACGCCCGCGTCTCAGCGGCGACCGACGCCGAGGGCCGGTTGCCGGTGGCGATCGAGGAGATGCCCGGGTGGGACATCTTCCCGTTCGAGCTCGACGGCCTGCGGATCAAGCCACTCGAGCCCCTGCAGGACGCCGAGCCGCCCCGTGAGGGTGAGGACCCCGCCGACTGCTTCTGCCAGCAGCCGATGCCGCCCGAGCGCGCCGCCCGGGTCGCGTGGCGCAACGAGCGGTGGCTGCTCGTCGCGCTCGACATGAAGCTGCCGGTCTCGCTGATCCTGCGGCCGGTCGAGCACTTCGACATCGCCGACCTGCCGGACGACATGGCTGCCGAGATGGGCGTGCTGATGGTGCGGGTCACGGCCGCGGTCGAGGAGCTGCCGAGCGTCGGTCGCTGCCACATCGGGCGCTACGGCGACGGCGGAGCCCACGCCCACCCGTTCTTCTTCGGCCGGCCGGCGCGCATGGGACAGCTGCGCGGCTCCTGCCTGCTCGACTGGGAGGAGAACCTCCCGCCGGTCCCCGACGACGTACGCCTCGCCAACGCCGGCCACGTCGGGCGCCGGCTCCTCGAGCGCTGCGGCGGTCAGGGTCCGGCCTGGGAGGCCTGAGCCGCCGGCACCCGGCCCACAACCCGCCGCACGTGCGGCGGAAACGGCCCCTGACAGGCCGTTTCGAGGGCCACACCCGCCGCACGTGCGGCCGAGAGGGCTTCAGGCGGTTGCCCGAGCCGCGTCCCAGAGCCGGCGGCAGTCGCGGACGTCCTGGCCGTAGACCGCGACCAGCGAGGGCGGCAGGCCGGCGGGGTGCGCGGCGAGGAAGTCCTCCAGGGCGGCGTACGCCTCGAGGAAGGCTGCGGTGTCCGGGTCGGAGACGTCGGTGGAGCCGGCCGAGGTGAGCGGGGCTAGCGGGTCGGTCACGGCGCGCGTCCACTCCTCGCGGATCGCCTCGTGCCGTTCGCGGGAGACGGCGAGCAGGCCCGTGAGGGAGGGGTCGCGGGTGGCTCCGTCACGGTCCCCGGAGCCGTACGACGCCTCGAGCCGGCCGACGTCCCGGCGGGCTCGCTCCCGGAGCACCCAGAGCCCGGCGAAGCCGAGGGCGTCGACCGCGAGCAGCACCGGCACGGCGAGCGCCGTCACGTCGAGCTGCCAGAAGACCGGGAGGAGGAAGACCGCCTGCAGCACCAGCAGGACGAGCGCGACGCCCGTGACCGGGTAGTCGGCCCGGACCCGGAGCCGGTCGGCACGCACCGTGCCGGCGTGCACGCGGACGGGAGGCGGGTCGGCCCGCCACGGGACGAGGTCGGGCACGCGTCAGGACGCCGCGTCGCCGGCGATGTTGACCAGCCAGCTGATGCCGTAGCGGTCCTTGAAGGACCCGAAGACGTCGCCCCACGGCTGCCGGTCGAGCGGCGTCGTGACGGCCTGGGCGTCCTCGCTGAGCGCGTCGAACCAGCGCCGCATCTTCTCGGCGTCGTCGCCGGCGATGCTGACCGAGACGTTGTCGCCGTAGGTGACCTGGACGAGCTCGGGCGGCGCGTCGGCGCCCATCAGGACCAGCCCGTCGGGCGTCTCCAGCTGGCCGTGCATGACCTGCTCGGCGAGGGGTCCCTCGGTGCCCATGTCGCCGAGCATCGCTGGTCTCCTCCCGGCGGGCATCCACGTGGTCCCCAACCTAGTGACGCGGCGCAGCACGGGAAAGGCCCGGGGAAGGGACGGGAAGGGACGGGACGCACAACGCCCCGGACGAACGTGTCGTCCGGGGCGTCAGCGCGGGAGTGCGGCGTCAGTGGCTGGAGTACGGCGTGTAGTAGTCCGTGTGACGGCTGCGGGAGTCGTCGCCCCAGTCGTCCTTGTCGTAGTCGGGCGCGGACTTGATCTCGTCCTTGCTCAGGTTGACGATCACGGTCTTCCCGTCGTGGTCGACGCCGCTGACGGCACCGGCCGGGATGAGGCGCTTCTTGCCGAAGATCCAGAAACCGGTGTCGACGACGAGCCACTGGCCGGTGGCCTCGGTGCTGGCCTCGTCGATCTTGCCGATGGACCCGTCGGTCGCCTCGACGTCGTAGCCGACGAGGTCCTTGTCCTGGCTCCACGTGGTGTCGCGGTAGCTCCACACGGTGTCACTCATGGTTCCTCCCAAGGGGTTGGTGGTTGGTACGCCGGCTGCGTCCGTCAGTCCTGCACCGGCCGCTCCCAGTGGCGCAGCGCCGCACACTGCTCGAGGAAGCCGGCGACCGACGCCGCCGTGAGCTCGGGGCACCCGTCGTCCGGGGTCACCCCGGCCGCGTCGAGCAGCGCCTGGGCGTCGGCCGACCAGCCGATGAACTTCTGGTGGGCGAACGCGTCGTCGACGAAGTCGCGGGCCGTCTTGCGCGCCGCGAGGTCCTGCGCACCGTCCGCGGACGGCACGACGGCCACCGCGTCGAAGAGCACCGACGGGGCACCCACGACCGCGTGGTCGGGGACCAGCTTGCGCCCGCCCTTGAGCTTGATCGGCCCGGCGGCAGGGGCGACGTACTCCACGAGGGCGCCGGCCCCGGTGAACGCGTCCTCGATCGCCTTGACCAGCGCGCCGTCGGACCCGGCGGTCACCAGCACGCCGAGCTTGCGGCCGGCGAAGGAGTCGGGTCCGTTGCGCAGGATGCTGAGCGCGTCGGACGTCGGCAGGTCGGTGCGCGTGGGCAGCGCCGCCTCGCTGGCCTCGGGCAGCGGCATGCCGAGCTCGTCGGCGACCCCCTGCGCGAGGTCCTCGTGGACGTTGCGGAGGTTGCCGAGCATCCGGCTGCGGATGGCCGGCTCCTCGCACTTGCCGAGCTCGAAGCCGTACGCCGCGACGATGTGCTGCTGCTCGACGTCGGTCTGGCTGATCCAGAACTGGCGCGCCTGGCTGTAGTGGTCGGCGAAGGTCTCCGAGCGGACCCGGCGCACCTCACCGCCCACCTCGCGCGGCACGCTCGTGTAGCCGTGGTCGACGTCGGCGCGCGGGCCGCGGTCGGTGCCGCCGAGCGAGTTGGGCTCGTAGTTGGCCCGCCCCTCCTGCCGCGACATCTGCATGTGGCCGTCGCGCTGGAAGTGCGCGACCGGGCAGCGCGGCGCGTTGACCGGGATCTGGGTGAAGTTGGTGCTGCCGAGCCGCTTGAGCTGGGTGTCGAGGTAGGAGAAGTTGCGCCCCTGCAGCAGCGGGTCGTCGCTGAAGTCGATGCCGGGCACGACGTTCTGCGTGCAGAAGGCGACCTGCTCGGTCTCGGCGAAGACGTTGCTCACGACCCGGTCGAGGGTGAGGCGCGCGATGACGCGCACCGGCACCTGCTCCTCGGGGATGAGCTTGGTCGCGTCGAGGACGTCGAACTCGAACTCCTCGGCGAACGCCTCGTCGAAGACCTGCACCCCGAGGTCCCACTGCGGGAAGTCGCCGGCCTCAATGGCGGCGTAGAGGTCGCGGCGGTGGAAGTCGGGGTCGGCGCCGTTGATCTTGACGGCCTCGTTCCACACGACCGACTGCATGCCCTGGCGAGGCTTCCAGTGGAACTTCACGAAGGTCGACTCGCCGTCGGCGTTGACGAAGCGGAAGGTGTGGACGCCGAAGCCCTCCATGAAGCGGAAGGACCGCGGGATCGCCCGGTCCGACATCTGCCACAGGGTCATGTGGGTCGACTCGGGCATCAGGGAGATGAAGTCCCAGAAGGTGTCGTGCGCGCTCTGCGCCTGCGGCCAGCCGCGGTCCTGCTCCTCCTTGACGGCGTGGACGAGGTCGGGGAACTTCATCGCGTCCTGGATGAAGAAGACCGGGATGTTGTTGCCGACGAGGTCCCAGTTGCCCTCCTCGGTGTAGAGCTTCACCGCGAAGCCGCGCACGTCGCGCGCGAGGTCGAAGGACCCGAGGTTGCCGGCGACGGTCGAGAAGCGGACGAAGGCCTCGGTGCGCTTGCCCTTGCGCGCGAACGGCGCTGCCCGGGTGAGGTCGGTGACCGGGTCGATGCACTCGAGGTAGCCGTGGGCGCCGTAGCCACGCGCGTGCACGACGCGCTCCGGGATCCGCTCGTGGTCGAAGTGGAAGATCTTCTCTCGCATCGCGAAGTCCTCGAGCAGGGTGGGGCCCCGCTCACCTGCTCGTAGCGAGTTCTGGTCGTCGCTCATGGGCACGCCCTGGGCGGTGGTCATCACCTGGCCCTTGGCCGGCGCCTGGTGGAGCTCGCCGCCCTCGCCGGTGGTGTCCTTCGAGCTGGTCGTCCTGCGCGCCATGGCCTGTCCTTCCGAGGGTCGTTGCGATCCCCTCGACGCTAGGCGCGACGCGCGGCCGATCGGCTCACCCCGTGGGACCCCCGACCTCCGTCCGCGCCCGGACGGGTGGTCCCCCAGTCGGCCCTAGTCGGTTCCGCTGTGCCCGCGGAGCAGGTCGCCGAAGGGCGTCACGTCGGCCTCGACCTGCGTGCCGGACGTACGCCGCGGGCGCGCGGCCAGGTCGGGAGCGAACCCGCCGACGCCGTAGCCGCCCTGGCTCAGCACCAGCGCCGCCAGCTCGGCCGCGGCCCGGGTGATCCGGTCCGAGAGCCCGTGGCTGCCGAAGTCCTCGGTCGCGGCGAAGATGCCCGTGGGTACGACGACCGCGCGGAGGTAGGCGAACATCGGCCGCATCGCGTGGTCGAGCACCAGCGAGTGCCGGGCGCTGCCGGCGGCCGCGGCGATCAGCACCGGCGTACCGACCAGGGCGTCCTTGTCGAGGGCGTCGAAGAACATCTTGAACAGCCCGCTGTAGCTGCCGTTGAAGACCGGCGTCACCACGATGAGCCCGTCGGCCGCGGCGACCTGCTCGCGCAGCTCGGTCAGCCGCGGGGTGGGGATGCCGCCGGTGACCATGAAGGTGGCCAGCTCGCCGGCGGCCTCGCGCAGCTCGATGAACTCGAGGTCCACGGCCTCGCCGCGGGCGGTGACCTGGGCGGTGGCCGCCTCGGCGAGCTGGTCGGCCAGCAGCCGGGTGGACGACGGGACGGTCAGTCCCGCCGTCACCACGACGATACGACGACTCATGCAGTCACCTGCGCGGCCGCCTGCTGGGCCTGGAGCTCCTCGACGCGTGCCCGGGCGGGCTCGACGAGGTGGTGCGGGGCGTCGGGACCGGCCGCCACGAGGGAGGCGTGGGTGGGCGGGTCGCTGGGCACGTGGGCGGGGCGACGGCGCTCGAACTCCGTGCGCAGGACGGGCACGACCTCGGTGCCGAGCATCTCGATCTGCTCGAGCGCCAGCGACGTCGGCAGGCCGGCGTGGTCCATGAGGAACAGCTGGCGCTGGTAGTCACCGACGTAGTCGGCGAAGCCGAGGGTGCGCTCAATGACCTGCTCGGGGGTCCCGACGGTCAGCGGCGTCATCTCCGAGAAGTCCTCCAGCGAGGGGCCGTGGCCGTAGACCGGGGCGTTGTCGAAGTAGGGCCGGAAGACGCGCTTGGCCTCCGCCTCCGTCGAGGCCATGAAGGCCTGCCCGCCGAGGCCGACGTAGGCCTGGTCGGCGGCGCCGTGGCCGTAGTGCTCGAAGCGGCGGCGGTAGAGCTGCACCATCTGCTCGGTGTGCTCCTTGTTCCAGAAGATGTGGTTGTGGAAGAAGCCGTCACCGTAGTACGCCGCCTGCTCGGCGATCTCGGTGCTGCGGATCGAGCCGTGCCAGACGAAGGGCGGCGTGCCGTCGAGCGGCGCGGGCGTCGAGGTGTAGCCCTGCAGCGGCGTGCGGAACTGGCCCTGCCAGTTGACGACCGGCTCGCGCCAGAGCTTGCGCAGCAGGTGGTAGTTCTCGACCGCGAGCTTGATGCCATCGCGGATGTCCTTGCCGAACCAGGGGTAGACCGGACCGGTGTTGCCGCGGCCCATCATCAGGTCGACGCGGCCGCCGGAGAGGTGCTGCAGGAAGGCGTAGTCCTCGGCGATCTTGACCGGGTCGTTGGTCGTGATCAGCGTGGTGCTCGTCGACAGCAGCAGCTTCTCGGTCTTCGCTGCGATGAAGCCGAGGTGGGTGGTCGGGGACGACACGACGAAGGGCGGGTTGTGGTGCTCGCCGGTGGCGAACACGTCGAGGCCCACCTCCTCGGCCTTGAGCGCGACCTTGGTCATCAGCTCGATCCGCTCGGCCTCGGTCGCCGTCCGACCGGTGGTGGGGTCCGTCGTGACGTCACCGACGCTGAAGATGCCGAACTGCATGAGGTCCTCCTGCGATTGGTCAACCACGTTGGTTGAAGTTTGTACCATCTCCAACCGGCGTTCCTCCCCCAGTATTCCGTGCGACCGGGCGTGGAATCGCCGGGGCGCCTGCCGCGTTGGACCAGCATCCGGGCGCACGCTCGGACCAACCCCTCCGGCGACCTGTCCACCGGACACCCGGGGGAACAGCTCTGCGAGAGGAGCGACGATGACCGACTTCACCCCCTTCGAGGACCTGCTGCGCTCCCCCCGCGGCCTGCTGCAGGACGCGCCCTTCGATCGCTGGCTCCACGCCCAGGAGCTCTTCGCCGAGCGCTCCTACCGCGAGGCGGCGGTCATGCTCACCGACCTGCTCGACGACCCGGGCGACGTCGGCCACGAGCTGACCGACGTACGACTGCTCCTGGCCCGCTCGCTCTTCCACTCGGCCCAGCTCGAGGGCACGATCCGGGTCGCGACCGAGCTGCTCGAGCACGACCCCAACGAGCCCTACGCCCACCTGCTGCTCGGCCGTGCCCTGCAGCGCAAGGGGCGCAAGGACGAGGCCCAGCCGCACCTGCGGCTCGCCGAGCTGCTGGGCGGCTACCGCAGCTGAGCAGCCGCCGCTGCGCCCGGGGGACGTCGTACGACCTCCTCCGGGCGCGCGCACGAAGCCTCGGTGAACACTCGCCCGGACGCCCCCGTCCGGCGCGACAGGGGCGCCCGGACGGTCACATGCTGGTCGCGTGAGCAGCTACGGCGACCACCCCGGACCCCTGGCCATCGCGCACCGCGGCGGCATGGCATTGGCCCCCGAGAACACCCTCGCGGCCTTCGGGCGCGCCACCTCCCTCGGCCTCACGCACCTCGAGACCGACGTCCGCACCACCCGCGACGGGCACGTCGTGTGCTTCCACGACCCGACGCTGCGCCGCGTCACCGGTCATCCCGGCCGGGTTGCCGACCTCGACCTCGCGGACCTGCGCCGGCTGCGCGTCGGGGGCACCGACCAGGTGCCGACGCTGGTCGAGGCGATGGCGTCGTTCCCCGACGCGAAGTTCGCGATCGACCTCAAGGACGAGGCCGCGATCGGTGCGATGGCGCGGCTGCTGCGGGCCCACCCCGGCTGGTCGGAGCGGGTCCTGGTCGCGGGGGCGTGGTCGCGCTGGTTGGACCGGATGCGCGCCGAGGCGCCGGGGGTGTCGACGGCGCTCGGCTGGCGTTCGCTGACCACGCTCATCGCGTGCTCGCGCGGCGGCGTACGCCCTCCCGGCATGCGGGGCGACGTCGTCGCGCGCGGCGGGTTCGCGCACGTGCCGATCCGGCTCGGTCGCCTGCCCGTGCACTCCGAGCGGGTGATCCGGCGGGCCCACGAGCTGGGGATCCGGGTCGTCGTGTGGACCGTCGACGACCCGGCGACGATGCGCGCGCTGCTCGACATGGGCGTCGACGGGATCATCACCGACCGGCCCGACGTGCTGCGCGAGGTGCTGATCAGCCGGGGGCAGTGGGCGCGCCCCGGTGGCGTACGTCCGGCCGTCCCGCCCGCGGCACCCGCGAGCGCCGGCTAGCCGGAACGCGGCGTCAGACGCGCTCGAGGGCCTCCGCGGCGAGGCCGTGCGAGACGGCCCAGAGGACCGCCTGGCTGCGGCTCTGCACGCCGGTCTTGCGGTAGGCGCTGCGGATGTAGGACTTCACCGAGTTGAGCGAGATCTGCATCTGGCGCGCGATGTCGTCGTTGCTCTTGCCGGTCGCGATGTGGGCCAGGGTCTCCCGCTCGCGGGCGGTCAGGAAGTCCACCTGGGTCGAGGAGCGCAGGTCCTTGGTCGGGAGCACCGGCAGCAGCGGCGCGACGACGGTCTCGCCGAGGTGGATG
This sequence comes from uncultured Nocardioides sp., assembly GCF_947488025.1. GTDB lineage: Bacteria > Actinomycetota > Actinomycetes > Propionibacteriales > Nocardioidaceae > Nocardioides. The sequence continues at coordinate 140,815 of NZ_CANKYS010000004.1, forward strand.
GAGCGCAGGGCGCGACCGAGCTGCTGGGCGTTGAGGCTCTTGGCGAGGTAGCCGGTGACCCCGTCGCCCAGGGGCTCGTGGGCGAGGCCCGGCTGGTGGTTCCAGGTGTAGACCGCGACCCGGCGGATGTAGGGGTCACCGACCGCGCGCTGCAGGGTGGTGTCGCTGCGCGCGGTGCCGAAGGTCTCGACCAGCGCGATGTCGATGGGCAGGCGGGAGCGATCCTTGATCGTCCCGAGCTCGAAGCCGCCGAGGGTCTTGAGCATGCTGTCGAGGCCTCGCCTCACGAGCTCGTCGCCGCCGAGCAGCGCGACACGGATGTCCATGGGTCGTCCTCAGGAGTCGTCCGGGAGCGGTGGACGAGCGTGTCCACCCCTCGACGACCCCCCGACCGTCATCGGGGACAGTAACCCCGGCCGGTGCCGTCCATTCGTATCGAGGGTGCCCACACCACCCTTTTCACCCCCACGGGTGGGCCTCACCTTGATCTTGATACCCCCTAGGGGTATTGTCCCATGTCATGAGCGAGCAGCACGGTCACCTCGAGGGCAACGACGCCGCGGTCCAGGCCCACCTCAAGCGCCTGCGCCGGATCGAGGGGCAGGTCCGCGGCATCCAGCGGATGGTCGAGGAGGAGAAGTACTGCATCGACGTCCTCACCCAGGTGTCCGCGGCCACCAAGGCGCTGCAGGCACTCGCCCTCTCGCTGCTCGACGACCACATGGCCCACTGCCTCGTCGACGCCGCCCGCAAGGGCGGCGAGGAGCAGGAGCTGAAGCTCAAGGAAGCGTCCGAGGCGATCGCCCGGCTCGTGAAGTCCTAGGAGGAGCCCACATGAGCGAGACCACCACCTACACCGTCACCGGGATGACCTGCGGCCACTGCGCCGCGTCGGTCACCGAGGAGATCTCCGAGATCGAAGGCGTCGAAGGGGTCGACGTCGTCGTCGAGACCGGAGCCGTCACCGTCACCAGCGCCACCCCGCTCGACGAGTCGGCCGTGCGCGCCGCCGTCGAGGAGGCCGGCTACGCGATGGCGTGACCTGAGAGCGGTGACCTCGTCAGCGAGCGTCAGCGAGCCGACAGGTCACCGAGTCGAGTTGTCCGAAGTCCAGCCCGAAGGAACCCCGCCATGAGTACGCCGTTGCGCGTCGTCGCGTTCGTCGCCGCCCTCGCCACCGCCTTCGCGCTGGCGTGGGGCGGGGGCCGGCTCGTCGGACCGGTCGAGACGGAGCCCGTCGCCGCCCACGACGACGCAGCAGCCCACGGCGGGGAGGCCGACTCCCCTTCGTCCGCCTCGGCCAACGGGTCCGACGCCCACGGCTCGGCCGTCGCCGAGGCGACCGGGCTGACCGCGCGGGCGGACGGCTTCACCTTGGCGCTCGCCGACCGCACACCGGCCGCCGGCCGCACGCGGCTCGACTTCCAGGTCCTCACGTCCAGCGGACGCCCCCTGCTCGACTACACGCGCGAGCACGAGAAGGACCTCCACCTCATCGTCGTACGCCGCGACCTGACCGGCTTCCAGCACGTGCATCCGCGGCTCGACCGCCGCACCGGCACCTGGTCGGTCGACGTACGCCTGACCCCGGGCGTGTGGCGCGTCATCGCGGACTTCACCCCCGAGGGCTGGGACGGCATCACGCTGGCCGACGACGTGTCGGTGGCGGGCGACTTCACTCCTGCCGCACTCCCGTCCGACGACCGCACCGCGCGGGTCGAGACCTCCGCCGGCACCTACACGGTGACCCTGGCGGGTGACACGGCTCCGGGCGCCTCGACCGTGCTCACCACGCGCGTCGAGCTCGACGGCGAGCCGGTCACCGACCTCGAGCCCTACCTCGGCGCCCACGGTCACCTCGTCGCCCTGCGCGCGGGCGACCTGGGCTACCTCCACGTCCACCCGGAGGAGGGCCCGGCCGGCCCGGGCATCGACTTCGCGACCGCCTTCCCCGAGCCGGCGACGTACCGCCTCTTCCTGGACTTCCAGCACCGCGGCGCCGTCCACACGGCTGCGTTCACCGTCGAGTCCGACGGGGCTCCGTCCGGCGGCGGCGACACCGACCACGACACCGACCAGGGAGAGGAGGACGACCATGGCCACTGAGGTCCAGTCCCTCCACGAGCCGACGAGCGACGTCGAGCTCGCCATCACCGGCATGACCTGCGCCTCGTGCGCCAACCGCATCGAGCGCAAGCTCAACAAGCTCGACGGCGTCACCGCGACGGTCAACTACGCCACCGAGAAGGCGAAGGTCTCCTACCCCGGCACGGTCTCGACCGACGACCTGCTGCGCACGGTCGAGGCCGCGGGCTACGCCGCCGCGCTGCCGACGCCGCCCGCCACTGACGATGCCGCAGGCGAGCCCGTCGAGCGCGACCCGCTGCTGCAGCGACTGGTGATCAGCGCCGTCCTCTCCGTGCCGGTCATCGCGATGGCGATGGTCCCGGCCTGGCAGTTCACCTACTGGCAGTGGGCCTCGCTCGCGCTGGCCGCCCCCGTCGTCGTGTGGGGCGCCCTGCCCTTCCACCGGGCGGCGTGGACCAACCTGCGCCACGGCGCGACGACCATGGACACCCTTGTGTCGGTCGGCGTGCTCGCGGCCTTCGGCTGGTCGCTGTGGGCGCTCTTCCTCGGCACCGCCGGCGAGCCCGGGATGACCCACCCGTTCCGGATCTCGATCGACCGGACCAACGGCGCTGCCAACATCTACCTCGAGGCCGCCGCCGGCGTGACGACGTTCCTGCTCGCCGGGCGTTGGCTCGAGCACCGCTCCAAGCGGCGCGCGGGCGCGGCGCTCCGGGCGCTCCTCGAGCTCGGCGCCCGCGACGTGGGCGTGCTCCGTGACGACGCTTCTGGTGGGCGCACCGAGACGCGGATCCCCGTCGACCAGCTGGCCGTGGGGGACGAGTTCGTCGTACGCCCCGGCGAGAAGGTCGCGACCGACGGGACCGTGGTGACCGGGACCAGCGCGGTCGACGCGTCGATGCTGACCGGCGAGTCGGTGCCGGTGGAGGTCGGCCCGGGCGACGCAGTCGTCGGCGCCACCGTCAACGCCGGCGGGCGGCTCGTCGTACGCGCCACCCGCGTCGGCGCCGACACCCAGCTCGCCCAGATGGCCCGGCTGGTCGAGGACGCGCAGAACGGCAAGGCCGAGGTGCAACGCCTCGCCGACCGCGTCTCCGGGGTCTTCGTGCCGATCGTCATCGGCCTGTCCGTCGCGACGCTGGGCTTCTGGCTCGGTGCCGGCGCGGGCGCCACGGCCGCCTTCACCGCCGCCGTCGCGGTGCTGATCATCGCCTGCCCGTGCGCCCTCGGCCTGGCCACGCCGACCGCCCTGATGGTCGGCACCGGCCGCGGCGCCCAGCTCGGCATCCTGATCAAGGGCCCCGAGGTCCTCGAGTCGACCCGGCGCGTGGACACGATCGTGCTCGACAAGACCGGAACCGTGACCACCGGCGAGATGACCGTCCACGAGGTGGTGGCCGCCGAGGGCGAGTCCGTCGACGACGTACGACGCCTCGCCGCCGCCCTCGAGTCGGCGTCCGAGCACCCGATCGGCCGGGCGATCGCCGCCGTCGAAGGTCCGCTGCCCGCCGTCGAGGAGTTCACCAGCCGCGAGGGGCTGGGGGTGCAGGGCGTCGTCGAGGGCCACGCGGTCGTCGTCGGCCGGCCCAGCCTGCTCGCCGACTGGGCGCAGCACCTGCCGCCGTCGCTCGTCGCCGCCGTCGAGCGGGCGCAGGGCGAGGGCCGCACCGCTGTCGCCGTCGGCTGGGACGGCCGGGCGCGCGGCGTCATCGTCGTCGGCGACACGGTGAAGCCCACGTCCGCCCAGGCGGTCGCCGCGCTGCGCGACCTCGGCCTCACCCCGGTCCTGCTCACCGGCGACAACGAGGCCGCGGCTCGCCACGTCGCTGCCCAGGTCGGCATCGAGACGGTCGTGGCCGACGTACTCCCTGCCGACAAGGTGGCCGAGGTGCAACGCCTGCAGGCCGCCGGCAAGGTCGTGGCGATGGTCGGCGACGGCGTCAACGACGCGGCCGCCCTCGCCCAGGCCGACCTCGGGCTCTCGATGGGCACCGGCACCGACGTGGCGATCGAGGCCGGCGACCTGACCCTCGTACGCGGCGACCTGCTCGTCGCCGTCGATGCGATCCGGCTCTCGCGCCGCACCCTCGGCACGATCAAGGGCAACCTGTTCTGGGCGTTCGCCTACAACGTCGCCGCCCTCCCCCTCGCCGCCGCCGGCCTCCTCAACCCGATGCTCGCCGGCGCCGCGATGGCGTTCTCCAGCGTCTTCGTGGTCACCAACTCGCTCCGGCTACGCAGCTTCCGCTCGTCGGTCTCCTGACCGCGGCCCTCCCCGGGCTGCCGCCGCCGGAGCGGTGGTCCACCCACACTCCCGCAGCCAGGAATGTCGCTCCACCACCGCTCCACGGGCAGGAGCGGTGAGTGGCGCAGGTTCTTCGGCTGCGGAACCTGCGTCACCCACCGCCGTACGCCGGCCGCCCACCGGCGCGGTGAGCAGCGCAGGTTTCCCGGCTGCAGAACCTGCCTCACCCACCGCCCGGCCGAGCGGCGGTGGTCCACCCACACTTCCGCGGGCAGGAATGTCGCTCCACCACCGCTCCACGAGCAGGAGCGGTGAGCAGCGCAGCTTCTGCGGCCCCAGAACCTGCCTCCCCACCGCCCAGTCCACAACGCTGAGAGGATGGGACGCCCGTCTGACCGTTGTGTTCGTAGTGTTTGCCGCATGGGACTCAAGGACCTCCGCATCCCCGGCCGCGCCGAGGCACGTACGACGTCGTCGGCGCTCGAGGCCGCCGACGACCCGCGGCACGACCCCGGGACCATCGACCGGCTGGTCACGATGCTCCTCGACGTCGGCCTCGACGGCCGCGGCCCGCTCGACCCGGTCCGCGAGGTGGCCGAGGAGGCGCTGCGCAAGGCCGGTGGCGACCGCGACAAGGCGATCGCCGCGCTGGCCCGGCGCAGCACGATCGGCGGCGCGGCCGGCGGCTTCGTCACCGGCATCGGCGGCTTCGTCACGATGCCGGTCGCGCTGCCGGTCAACGTCGCGGAGTTCTACCTCCAGGCGGTGCGGATGGTCGGCGCGATCGCGGTGCTGCGCGGCCACGACATCGACAGCCCGCGCGTGCGCAGCGCGATCCTGCTGACGCTCGTCGGCGCGGACTCCGACGAGGTGCTCAAGCGGGCCGGAATGGCCACCGCCGGCAGCCGGGCGACGTCGTTCGCCCTCGGCGGCCTGCCGCCCGCGGCGCTGATGATGATCAACAAGGCCGTCGGCTTCCGGCTCATGCGCGGGGTCAGCGAGAAGACGCTCGCCGGCCTCGGCCGCGGCGTCCCGTTCGCCGGCGGGTTCGTCGGCGGCGGGATCGACGGCTTCATGATGAAGAAGATCGCCGACCACGCGATCAAGGAGCTGCCCGTCGTCTGATCCCTTCGGCCTCCGCGAACAGGTCGAGCGCGACGGCCTCGTTGAGCGCGGTCTCCGAGCTGTCGGAGCGGACGATGGACTCGCTCCATCCCGAGATTGAACTGCCGTCAATGAACTCGTCGAGCCGGATCAGCCAGGGCAGGTCGGCCGGGTCAGCGACGGGGGTCGGCGTACGAGTCGGTGCGTCATGCGAGGGCTCCTTCGCGGAGGGTGAGGTGGTCGGCGAGGTGGCGCGAGGTGACCCGGTGCCAGCGGTTGCGCGGGAGGTCGGGGGTCAGCAGCGCCAGCCCGGTGCCGTACTTGGAGATCCGGACCGGCCGGTGGCCGAGCTCCCACAGGCGGCGGTCGAGCGGGCCGGGGCCGGGGGTGCCCGACTTGGTCTCGACGACCAGCACGTCGCCGACCTCCGCGGTCCCGTGGCCGGAGACCCAGCGCAGGTTGCGGTCGACGGTGGCCCGGCCGGCGTCGCCGGGGAGGAGCAGCGTCGTACGCCGGTAGCTGGTGTGCAGCGTCGCGACGAGGCCGGCGGTGTCGACGTCGTGGACGTGCGCGGCTCCGAGCCGGTCGCGCACCCAGGCGGCCGCGGGTCCGGACACGTCGGGCGCGTCGTGGGGCAGCCGCTCCTTGACGGTGGTGCCCCGCAGGCCGCGCGTCTTCACCTCGAGCCAGCGCTCGCCGGTGTCGGCGTACACGCGGGTACGGACCTTCCAGCGGCGGCGCCGGGGGTGGGCGGCGGCGCTCCAGCTGTCGAGCCCGACGGTGTCGAGATAGGTCGACTCGTAGCGCGAGCTGCGGCGCCCGTCGATCTCGAGCACCCGCAGCCCCGGGACGCAGGTGACGACGGCATCGAGGTCTTCGGTGGCGATGACGTACTTCCGGTCGGTCCGGGTCAGCAGCTCCGCGCGGTCGTTGAGCTCGGCGAGCGTGACCGCGGGGAGGTGGTCGCAGCCCTTCATCGGGTGACGGCCGGTACGTCGTGGCGCTCGGCGCGCGGCATGGCCGGGCGCGGCGCGAGGGCGTAGTGGACCTCGACCGTGGTGGTGTCGTTGACCAGGTCGACGCGGACCGGCGTGACCCGGGTGACCCTGGCGTCGAGGAGCAGCTCGAGGCGGGTGACCAGCTCGCGCTCGTGGGTGACGGCCCGGTCGAGCACGACGACCTGGCGCAGGCCGGTGGCGTGCAGCAGGCGGCTGTCGGCGAGGGCGAGCACGACGACGAGGCCGACCATCAGCGCGATGGACAGGCCCACGTCGCCGGTGCCGAGGCCGCCGAGCAGGCCGATGGCGAGAGCGGCGAAGTAGTAGGCGATCTCGTGCTGGCCGAGCTCGTCGGAGCGGAGCCGGATGATCGACAGGACACCGAAGAGCCCGAGGCCGAGCCCGACGGTCGCGGCGCTGCTCGCCAGCACGATGGTCACGGCGAGCACGCCGACGTTGACCGCGACGAAGGCGGTGACGAGGTCGGCGCGGCGGTGGCGCGGGTAGTAGACGGCCAGGGCGAGGACCAGCACGGCGACGAGGTCGACGGCGGCGAGGAGGTAGGTGGGGTTCATCGGGTTCCTTCGTGGGCGGGTCGGTGCCCCGAGGTTGTCCGGCCCGCCTGTCCCCCGGCTGCCGCGATCCTGTGGCGGATCTGTGAGGACGGCCCTGCGACAATCGACCCTCGTGGACGGACCCCTGCCCCTCGCGCTGCTCGTCGCCTCGCTGCTCTTCGCGGTGGTGGTGCTGGTCTACGTCGTGCTCGACCGCACGCCGGACTGGGGACTGCTCGGCTTCGCCGCGGTCATCGAGGCCGCGACGCTGGTGCTGCTCGTGATCGCGGCGGTGCAGGTCGGCGACGCCGACCTCTCCGGCCCGTCGGCGATCACGCTGTTCGGCTACCTGGCCGCCGGACTCGTGCTGCTGCCGCTGGGCTTCGTCTGGTCGCTGGCCGAGCGCAGCCGCGGCGCCACGGCCGTGCTGATGGTCGCCGGGCTGACGCAGGCCTTCGTCGTCGTACGCGCCCTGCAGGTGTGGCAGTCGTGACCCGCACCGCCACGTCCACCTCCTCGGGCCTCGGCCGCGCCCTCGTCGCGGTGTACGGCGTCTTCGCCCTCGCCGCGACCGCGCGCTCGCTCGTGCAGCTGGCCACCAAGGCAGACGAGGCGCCGCTGGCGTACGTCCTCTCCGCCGTCGCCGCGCTCGTGTACGTCGCCGCGACCCTCGGCCTCGCGGAGGTCGGGCCGAACCCCCGCCGGCTGGCGTGGGCGGCCGTCGGCTTCGAGATGGTCGGCGTGCTCACCGTCGGCACGCTGACCGTGCTCGACCCGGAGCTCTTCCCCGACGCGACCGTGTGGTCCGACTACGGCGCGGGGTACGGCTGGCTGCCGCTGGTGCTGCCGTTCGTCGGCATTGCCTGGCTCTGGCACACGCGGGCGCGGGACTGACCTACCGAGTCCTAGGTGGTCGAGCGACCCGCGTGGTGCTCGCGGTAGGGCTGGTAGAGCCGCCAGAGGAACGACTCGAGCTCGACGGCGAGGTCGTCGTCCAGGGACGGGAACGAGAAGGTCGCCTTGCCGGTCCGGCGCTTCGTGAACGCCTCGGAGGAGCCCTCGAGCGCCTCCGGCCACGTGTCCACGGCGATCGCGTAGAGCGACACCTTCTGGGCGCTGCGCTTGACGGCCGCGAAGTAGTCGTGGGCGCCGGAGCCGGGCCAGCGCAGCGACGGCATGCCATAGATGGTCGCGTCCTCGAGCTCGTCCCGGTAGGGCTCGAGGAGCGCCCAGATCCGGGCTTCGACCGCGTCGAGATCTGCCATCGGTCGAGTGTAGGAGCCGCTACGGCTCGAGGGCGGCGAGCACGTCCAGCTCGTCGCGCAGCCCGGCCAGGAGCTCGTCGAGGTCGGGCACGTGGTCGGGGTCGACGATGGCGGTGACGGTGACCGTGCCGGCGTAGGAGAGCACCTCGAAGTACGCCGTGATGTTGCCGCTCTCCGACAGGGCGACCGGGACGGCGGCCCGCACCCGGCGTCCGGCGACGTGGACGGACTCCTCGGGGCCGCGCACGTGGCTGACCAGGGTGTGCAGCCGCTGCTGGTGTCGCATGTACCAGCGGAAGCCACCCAGGGCAGCCAGCGGCCGGAACAGCCCACCGAGCAGGGCGATCGGGGGCGGGCCGCTCGCGTCGGCGCGGTGCCGCCGCACCTGGCCGGCGACGGCGAGCAGGCGGCTGCGGGCGTCGCCGGTGGTCGGGACGGTGACGAGCATCGGGCTGACCATGTTGCCGAGGGAGCCGTCGTCGTCGCTGCGGCGCCCGGAGACCGGGACCGCGATCACCACCGCGTCGACGGCCTCGCCCCGCCCCCGCAGCACACGCTGCAGGGCACCGGCGACAGCGGTCAGTACGGCGTCGTTGCCGGTGGCGCCGAAGCGGTGGGCGGCCTCTCGCAGGGCTCGGCCGTCGACGGCCACCACCCCGATCGCACGCCGGGGACCGGTCGGCTGCAGCAGCGAGCACGACTCCGCGCGCGGCGGTGCGAGCCCGCCGGCGGCGGCGAAGGAACGGCGTACCTGCCGCAGCCACCAGCGCCCGCGGCCCAGCGACCGCAGGTGCGTGCGCCAGGCGTCGAGGGCGAGCTCACGGGTCGTCGGACGCTCGCGCGGGAGCGGCTGCGCGGCGGCGGACGCGCCGGGATCGACGAGGGTGGCGAGCACGGCCAGGCCGCCGACCCCGTCGGCGAGGACGTGGTGAAGCACCACCACCAGGCTCGTCGCACCGTCCGTTCGACCGGTGACGACCGCGGCCGACCACAGCGGCGCCTCTGCTGGCACGGGCTCGGCGACCACCGACACCACGGTCTCCAGGAAGGCCCGCTCGTCCCCCGGCGGCGGGCACGCCACGTGGCGCACGTGTCGGCGTACGTCGAAGCGCGCGTCGTCGACCCAGATCGGTCCGCCGCAGCCCCAGGGCGTGGGTACGAGGCGCTGCCGCAGCCGCGGGACCGCCGCCAGCCGCTCACCGACCAGGCGGGTCAGGGTCGCGACGTCCGGACCGTCCGGGCCCGACTCGAGCACCAGCGCCACGCCGATCTGCTCGGCGCGGCCGCCGCCCTCCATGGCGAGGAAGGCGCGGTCCGCGGTGCTGGCGCGCTCGATCGGCACCTCGTCCTCCCCCGCCCAGCTAGGTAGCCGTCGCGGTGTCCCGGGGCTCGAGCACGACCACCGCGGTCTCGGCGGGACGGCGGGCGGCGTACGCGTCGAGGTCCTTGTCGATCTCCGCCCAGCGCACCCACAGCCGCTCGCGCTCGGGTCCGTGCGCTGCGCGGGCACGAACGGCTCGGGTGCCGTCCTTGGTCTGGACCGTGGCGTCGGGATGGGCCTGCAGGTTGAGCCACCAGGCGGGCTCGGGCGGGCCCCAGCCGTTCATCGCCATCGTGACGAGGTTGTCGCCGTCCTCGATGTAGCCGACCAGCACCTGCCGCGGTTGGCCGGAGCGTCTGCCCGTGGTGGTGAGCCAGAGCGCTCCCCAGCCGTTCGGCTTGGGCCGCCACAGCCCGACCCGGCCCCGGGTGGTGCGTACGAGCGCGCGGTGGGCGTGCCAGAACGCGACGACGAACCAGCGTGGCGGCAGGTTCGCCCTGCCGCGACGGGACGTACGAGCGGTTGTCATGGCCGGCCCTCCTCGCTCCCCACCTCCGGGTCTAGCACCCGCGCGAGCCAGGCCCCTAGGGCCGTTGGTCCTCCGGTGTCGCCGTCCAGCGCGGACGGCCGGTCGACGAAGTCGTCACCGACCTGGAGCCCTGCCATCATGGGTGGAAGCCCTCGTCCCAGGAGCAGCCGTGATCGACATCCGGTTCTACCAGGCGGCCGTGGTCGTGATCCCGACCCTCGTCGTTGCTGCTGCCCTCGCGAGCTCCGGCTCCGGTCCCGAGTCTCGGCGCTTGGGAGGAGAGCAACGCCGCATGGCGGCCTGGGGCGTCGGCGCGGCGATCATCGGGGTCTGCTTCGTGGTCGTCGCGGAGCTCCTCGCCCTCGTGTCGCTGGCTGCGGACACGACCGGCCCGTGGACGTTCGTCGTCGTCCTCGCCGCCATCACCATGCTGTGTGCCGGCCTCGCGATCAGGGCGGTGCAGCCGCTGGTCGAGCCGTTGCGCGGAACGTGGCTGGAGGGGATCGAGTGGCTGGTCATCGTGACGACCTCGGCCTTTGCCGCAGCCGCGATCAGCCTCGTCCTCCTGGAGTCGTGACGTCCGTGGGGCCTGCCCGTCGTATGGGCCGGGTCAGGAGGAGAGCAGCTCCCAGCGCCCCTCGGAGATGACCTCGACCGCGCCACCAGTCACCGTGATGGCGCTCTGGTCGTCGAGGGCGTACGCGGGCCCGCCGATGCCGGCCGACCAGCGCTGCGCCTCGGCCAGGGTGTTCTCCGGAAAGACGTCGAGGTGCGGGAAGATCGAGAAGTCCACGACGCCGAGCGTGCGGTCGTCCGGCGCGGACGGCCACTCCACGAAGTCGTCACCGACCCGCGGGGTCATCACCATGCTTCCTGCACTGACCCCAACCCAGACGGTGTCGACGAGCGACGGCAGGAGGTCGGCCAGGCCCGACTCTCGCATCCAGTGGCACAGGTACGTCGCCTCGCCACCGGCGACCAGCAGCACGTCCGCCTGCGTGACCCACGGAACCCACGTGTCCGCGCCGATCGTGGGCAGTGTGCTCAGCTCGAGGACGCCGAGGGACCCCCACTCCAGGGAGGTCATGCCGCCCCAGGCCCGCCCGTCCAGGAAGCCCTGTGCCGCGACCGGCACGTCCCGGGGATAGCCCCAGAGCGCCGTCGGGATGCACAGCGCGGTGGAGTCCGCGACCGGCTTGCCCAGCAGGTCGACCAGCGCACCACTGATGCTGGTGTTGGTGATGCCACCGGATGTGAGAAGCAGCTTCATGAGTCCTCCCGAGTCCAGCGCGACGCTAGCGCAGCGGACTGACAGTCCGGCTGGCCGAAACGGCCAGGTTCGCCAGCATCACCAGGTGCGCACCCACACGCAGTGCTCCGAGCTCCGCAGCTCCGCGATGGCCTCGGCGGAGAGGGGCTCCGACGCGTCGGTGACGACGTACCCGAGGTGGTCCCTGGTCGCCAGGTGCTGACCGATCACGTTGTCGCCGGCCTCGGCGAAGACGGCGTTGAGCCGGGCGAGCACGCCGGGGACGTTGTGGTGGAGGAAGCCCAGCCGGTGCTCACCGGTCAGCGCGGGCGTGAGGACCTGCGGGAGGTTGACCGACAGCGCCGTGCTCCCCTGCTGGGCGAACCCGGCGAGCTTCTCCGCCACGAACCGCCCGATCTCCTCCTGCGCCTCCTGGGTCGAGCCGCCGACGTGGGGCGTCAGGATGACGTTGTCGAGGCCGCGCAGCACAGACACGAACTCGTCGCCCTGGGCCTTCGGCTCGACCGGGAAGACGTCGACCGCCGCGCCCGCGATGTGCCCGGACAGGACGTGGCTGCGCAGCGAGTCGTAGTCGACCACCATGCCGCGCGAGGCGTTGATGAAGAGGGCGCGTGGCTTCATCGCGGCGAACTCCTCGGGACCGAAGAGGCCCGCGTTGCCGGGCCGGCCGTCGACATGGAGGCTGACCACGTCGGCGATCTCGAGCAGCTCAGCCAGCGACGCCATCCGGCGGGCGTTGCCGTGGGCCGGACGGTCCGCCTTGTCGTAGAAGACCACCCGCATCCCGAGCGCCTCGGCGACGTTCGACAGCTGGGTGCCGATGTTGCCGTAGCCCACGATCCCGATCGTCCGGCCGCGCACCTCGTGGCTGCCCCGCGCCGACTTGTCCCACACGCCGTCGTGCATCCGCTGGGTCTTCTCCGGCAGCCGCCGGGCCAGCGCGATGATCTCGCCGATGACCAGCTCGACCACGCTCCGGGTGTTGGAGTACGGCGCGTTGAACACGCCGATGCCCCGCTCGGCGGCCGCGTGCAAGTCGACCTGGTTGGTGCCGATGCAGAAGCAGCCGATCACCTCCAGGTCGGGAGCCGCCTCCAGGACCCGCTCGGTCACCGTCGTGTTGGACCGGATCCCCAGCAGCTGTACGCCGTCGAGCGACGCGAGCAGCTCGTCCTCGCGCAGCGCGCCCGAGCGCAGCTCGACCTCGTAGCCACGGGACCGCAGGACGTCCACGGCCGTCGGGTGGATGTTTTCCAGGACCAAAGCCTTCATGCCGCCACGTTAGGGCAGTCTGTGAGTGCCACCTGGCGCCGGCTTCGGTCATGGACTCCGCTCACAGGAAACGTTGAGCAGGCGACAACCGGATCTCGTACGTTGGTCACCTTCCATGACCCCGTACGCACACCTGACCGAGCAGCAGGCGGCGGCCGCCCTCGAGGAGTTCCTCGCGGAGCGGCCCGCCGCCTTGCGGCATCTCGAGCTCGCCGTGGGCGATGCGGTCGAGCTGGACCGATCGGTCGAGAGCCTCGGACCGTTGTGGGTCTGGATGAAGGAGCGGCTCCGGCTCGGGCCGTCCGGACAGCAGCCGTCCTGGTCGAGGCTGGGGCTCGGGGAGCACGAGCGACTGGACGAGGGTTCCCTCCGGCTCCTCGACGGCCTGATCTCCTACGTGATCGACATCGTCACGAGCGCCGCCCCGGACGCGAGGTGGGAGGTGGCGACCGACCCGCACCCGCAGTTCCTCCACCAGAACCAGCCGATGCTGAGGGCAGGAGCGTGGGAGCAGGTGCCAGCCACGACGATCGGCAACCTGGGGCGCCAGGTGTTCAGCGAGTGGCCGCCGGCCGATGACCGACTCGAGTCGGTCATCCGGTCCTGGCTCGCGGATCTCGCCGACACCCGATGACGGCCCCGGTCAGGTCTCCCCGCCGATGTCGAACTCGTACGCCTCGAAGACGAGGTCGGACCCTCGCTGGCGGTGCCGGACGAGCCTGCCCAGCAGCGCCGTACCCAGGTCGCGGACCCGATCGACGTCACCGCTGACACCTGACGGTTCGACGCGGGACAGGAGGCTGTCGACCTGGCCACGGATCAGCACGTGCTCGTGGGTGAGGGTGGCGACGGCTCCGGACAACCGTGGCGAGGCCTCGAGGACTTCGCGATGCAGACCGTCGGGTGCCTCGGTGATGTCGACGTGCTGGCGGAAGTCGCCGGCGAGCTCCACGACAGCGACGTGGACCCGTTGGGCCCACCGTTCCAGGTCGCTGACGGCTGGCGCGGCCAGCGCACCCTCCAGAGCGCTCATCGACTCACGCAGCTCCGCGCGGTGTCGCCGGAGCTCCTCGAGGAGAGCTTCGTCTGATGCTGGCGAGCTCGGTTCCATCGACCCTCCGTCCCCGGACCGCGATCTCCCCAGTGTGGCGCGCAAACCCGGCATTCCGCGACACCTCGGACAGACTGCTCTAGCCATCCGTTGCTGGCTCGCTTCCCGAGCCCTACATTGCGGGCATGGCGGACATCATCCTGGGCGTCCTCGCGATCGTCGCGGGAGGCGCCATGCTCGTCGCCGGCCAGGCCGTGCTGCGACTCATGATCCCCATCTGGGGCTTCTTCGCCGGCTTCGCCGCCGGCGCCGGCCTCGTCGCAAGCTTCGCCGACGAGCGCTTCCTCGGCACCGTGCTCGGCTGGGTGCTCGGCTTCGTCCTCGCCCTGGTCTTCGCGATCCTGGCCTACCTCTACTACTACGTCGCCGTCGTGCTCGCGATGGGCGCGGCCGGCTTCGCGATCGGGTCGGGCCTCATCGTCGCCCTGGGGATCGACTGGAACTGGGTGGCCGTCCTGATGGGCATGGCCGTCGGCCTCGTCCTCGGGGTGCTGGCGGTGTTCACGAACGTGCCGATGATGGTGCTGGTCATCATCGGTTCCATCGCCGGCGCTGTCGGCGTGACGGGCGGCCTGATGCTGATGGTGGGCTCGCTGAACTCCGCCGACTTCAGCCGGGGCGACTTCGTCGACCGCGTCTCGGACAGCTTCGGCTGGTCCCTGCTCTTCCTGGTGCTCGCCCTCGGCGGCATCGCCATCCAGGCCATGCAGCGGGCCCTGATGCGCCAGAGCATCCAGGACACCTGGTACGCCGACGTCCGCTGACCCGGGTCGGACGCGGCGGTTCGACACGACCTGGCGACCGCGCCCCTCAGCTCGAGCCGGCGCCACTGGTGCGCCTACGGACACGACCGGCGGCGTGGAGGCACAGGAGCCCGATGGACAGCCCGAGGGCCGAGAACCTCAGCACGTTGATCCCGGTGGCGACGAGCAGGTAGTGAAACGGCCTGTCAGTCGATCCCAGCAGCTTGCCCGGGACCTCGACCAAGACCGTGACCACCACGACTGCCAGGAGGCACACGAGGAGTGCCTTCGTCACCGGCCCGCGACCCGGAACGCGGTGAGGGAACCTGAGGAGGATCCAGCTCACGGAGAGGCCGGCGAGGGTGCCCCCCACCGCTGCCTCGATCAGCATCGGGGCGTACGGAATCGAGAGCGCATCCCTGTAGTCGGCAGCCAGTGGCGTCAGGGAGATCGCCAGGTTGGTCACCCAGAACGCCACGGCACCGGCGATCGACAGACCCCAGATGCTTCGCGACCACATCACACGGCCCCTTGCTCCGCTGCCTGAGGCGCTAGTGGATGCCCGGAGTCGACCGCGTGCTGACGCGCGCATAGGCGCCGTCATGCGGCGCGTTGAACCCCCTCGCCAGCAGCCACCCGGCGAGCACGATCTCCTGCAGGAAGATCGGCGCGGCGAGGAGCACGTAGTCCGAGACCGGTGTGCTCCTGAAGAGGGACAGAAGGCATGCGACGAGCAGCATGAGCACGGCAACGAGTCCCCAGAGCGACAGCCAGCGCGGCACGAGCTCGGCCCTGTAGAACACCCAGTAGTACATGAGCGCCCCCGCGATGAATGCGAAGACCGCGATCAGACCGGCGCTGTGTCGCACCGTCGTCAACGCGTCGAACGTCGCCCGGACCGTCACCGCCCGTCCTGCCGTTGCAGAAGCGGCCTGCTCACTCAGTGGCAACAGCGAGAGAAGGACGACGACACCGACCAGGTACATCACGGCTTCCATGGTCCGGAAGACGAGAGAACCGGCCGCCAGCAGCTGGTCGATGCTGCGCAGAAGTGGATACAAGGTGATCGCTACGCCGACGCTGGCACCGGCCGCGACGATGCGCAGGAGCACCGAGGCCGCCAACCAGTCGGGATGCTGGGCCATGGCGGCAAAATCGGGCTCAACGACGTCCGCGATGACGACAGCCGTGGTGGCGAGGATCAGCAGCAGCCCTGTCGTACGAGAGATGCCCCTGATCGGGCGCACAAGGCCCACGGCCACCGCGTCGGTTGGCGCCGAGCCACTCGGGATCGGGTTCATCGTGACCTCCTGGCGATCCGCTTGCGGCGGTGCCGAGCTAGCGGTGGACCTTCGGCGCCGATGGCACCCGTGTGCCAGCCCGCGAATCGTCCGGTGCAGCGGCGCCCGACGTGGTCGTCGTCGGCCAGGTCCACGCGTAGTAGATGACACCGGCCAGCAAGGCGGCCTCGGTGATGCTGCCGAGGATGTAGTAGTTCCACTCGCCGATGGCGCCACCCACGATCGTGACGATGTAGAGGGCCGCGAGGACGAGGTTGGCCAGCCGTGTGACACGCGCCGTAAGGACGAGGCTGAGGAACAGCATCAGGCTGGGAACGAGGATGTAGATCGTGACGCCCAGCAAGAACCCTTGTCCGATCGTGAAGGCGAACATCTTGCCGGCTTCGATGTCGGCGCGTATGTCGGCTCGGTACATGCTGAACAAGTCGACGTAGGCAAAGACGAACATCATGGATGTCCACAGGGCGGCGATCTTGATCCGCGGGTTGATCCAGTAGTCCTGGTAGTGATTCGTGGCAGACACGGTGGCCTCCCAACAATTGTTCGGGTCTGCGGCTCCCGACGCCGGGACACGGAGGATCCCGCCTCCACCTCAAGCCTGCGCTGCGGTTGCCCGACCAGACAGAGGCGCAGGTCCTGCCGGAGGCCGCCGTTCGTCGCCGAAGGTCCCTATGTCGTGGGCTGCTAGACCGGTCTGCGCACACCTTGACCGCGCCGTCGTTCAGGAGTTGATTGACAAGTGACGCCGCACACGCGTCATCCCGACGCGGCAGCGGTCCGCGGAGGGATGAGCCATGAAGTACGTAGTGATGTGGGAGACGCGTCAGTCGACGAGCGAGGAGACCCAGGCACGCGGGCTCCAGGTATTCAGCAAGTGGTCGCCCTCCGAGGGAACGGACTTCCAGCAGTTCCTCGGTCGCGTCGACGGTCGAGGGGGCTTTGCGGTCGTCGAGACCGGTGACCCTTCGCTCGTCGCCAAGGACATGGCGACGTTCGGGCCGTTCTTCGAGTTCAGCCTGTACCCGGTGCTCGAGATCGCTGAGGCCGCCGGCATCGGCATGGAAGCGGTGCAGATGCGAGCCGCGATCAGCTGACGGGGCTCGTCCTCCCAAGGGATGCCGCCGCGGCGCGGGGATGCCGAAGGAGCTTGGTCGGATGTTCGACCAGGGGCGGTCTCGGCACCCGACCAACGCGAGCGTTCAGACGCCGAACGGCAGGCGATGCGAGCTGTCATCCAGGACAGGTACGGCCATCCGGACGTCCTCCGGTTGGGCGAGCTCCCGGAGCCCGTCCCGGCCGACGACGAGGTTCTGCTGCGAGTGCGTGCGGTCTCCTTGAACGGCTCGGACCGTGAGAACCTGGTGGGGAGTCCGGCGTACGCGCGGTGGTCCAACGGGCTGCGCCGACCGCGGCACCCGGTGCCGGGATCCGACGTCGCGGGCATCGTCGCCGCGGTCGGCAGTGCGGTCACGGAGTACGTCGTGGGAGACGAGCTGTTCGGCGAGCTGGCCGGATACCGCGGCGGGCTTGCCGACTTCGTTTGCACGCGACCCACGCTGTTGGCCCGCAAGCCTGGCGGGCTGTCGTTCGTGGAGGCCTCGACGATCCCGCAGGCGGGCGGTATCGCGCGCAGGGCGACCGTCGATGTCCGCCCGGGAGATCGGGTTCTGGTCAACGGCGCGGGCGGCGCCGGCGGTGTGTTCGTCGTCGCGCTGGCCAAGCATGCCGGAGCCGAGGTGACGGCGGTCGACCGAGCCGACAAAGCCGACTTCCTGCGCGAGATCGGGGCCACCCGCACGATCGACTACGCCACCAAGGACTGGGCCGACGAGCGCGACACCTTCGACCTGATCGTGGATCTCGTAGCCCACCGCTCACCGTTCCGCGTGCACCGCGCTCTGCGGCGCGGCGGGAGGTACGCGGTGGTGGGCGGCCTGGCCAGGATCCTGCTGGGCACCGCGGTCGCTGGCCCGCTGGTGGGACGTGCCACGGGCAAGAGAGTCGGCGTGCTGGTCGTCCCGCAGTCGCGTTCCGACCTCGAGGCGGTGACCGCCCTCGTCGCCCAGGGTGCCGTCACGCCGCGGATCGACCAGGTGTACCCACTCCGCGATGCCCCGGCAGCATTCGCCCGACTCGTTGCCGGCGAGAGCCGAGGCAAGCTCGTGCTCGAAGTGGGCGAGGGCTGACAGCCAGTGACGCGACCTCCCGCCCCACATCGAGGCCGGGGTTCTGAACTCGGATGCGGGTGCCGGTCCGGGATCCGGCCGGAGTGCGTGTTCTAGGCGGGAAAGGTGCGCCAAGCGGCCCCATGGCAGTCGCCAGAGGCACTGCCCTCCTCGTGGCGGTGTATCGCGGCGCTATGACGCAGGGGGAGTTCCACCGTCACAGCGGTTCTCAAGGGCTACAGGGCCTTAACAGTCTCTGCCGCGTGCGCCAGCACTTCCGGAAGGGCGTCCTCGGTAACGATGAGGCACCTAGTGAGGCCGACATCGGTCGAACTCCGCACCAAGACCTCGCCTCGCTCAATCGGTTCCACAGCGAGCTCGCCCTCGGGCGTGAGGAATCCGCGAAACAACGCTCCGCTGGTAACCACAACTGGAAAAACCGCGATGCGTATGGAGGCCCACTCAGTGCCTGGCAGAGGATCCTCGGGGTTCATGTCTCGTGTGATCCCATGAGCTGCCGCCACCGCAGACTGGACTGCATCCCACGCCGCATTGCGCTGGTCTCGCGGTGTCGAGGAGCCCATGTCTACTTCCACAACGCCAGTGCCGACGAGGCTGGGCCGGAACAGAGTGCGATTGAGATGGAAGTAGTCTGAGAGATCGGCGGCGTTGGACCATGGGTCAGGGAACTCGTGCCGGACCGCCCACTCCCATCGACTCTTCGCATCGTCCGTCGGGCCCTCGCCAGCGTCGAAGATGACCCATGGGAGCGGCTTGGATTTGCACTCAATTGAGAGGTACACAAAGCGGAAATCGTCTCCGCTCTGAGCAGTCCAGCAGGCGACGACATCGGTTTCACGTAGCTTGTCGGTCAAGGGGTCCACATACTGCCTTGACTGGGTCACGTACACAGGATTCGTGTGCCGCCGTGCTTCGCGCGCTACTCGAAGTTCCAATGGGTAGCCAGTCTCAGACAGTCGACGCTTGACCTTGGTCGCGAGATCTGTAGGCGTGCTCGTGGACGACGTGGGATCCGACATGGAAGGACGTTATCCCGACTGATGGGCGGCCACCGCGGGCTTCGAATGAGCAGCCAGCGATGGCATCGCGACCCCGTCGCGGCGCAATGTCGCGGGTCGCCAGCGCTTCCGATGCGCACCGACTGTTCGGATGGTCTCAGCCTGGGCTGATGGCTGTGCGGTTGTCGAGGTGGGCGGCGTGAGGCACACGACGTTCAGCGGCTGAGCGTTGAGCTGCTGAGATCGGGCGAAAGCTCGCGTCTCAGGTGGAGGTAGGACGTGGATCGTGGCCACACCGCGAGCAGCGGTCCTGTGTGGGCATGGAACCGCGGTAGCCGGCGAACCACGCGATCCAGTTCACGAGCCACCCGGCGACCGTAATGCCGCCGACGACGGCGAAGAACCAGACCATGAGCACCAACGCAACGTACGCGTGGCTGGGCATGCCGTCCTGGGAATCGCGGTTTTGCGGCCTTCGGGACTGCTCGACCCGCTCGGTCGTTGCGGCTTGGGGTGGCGAGCTGGCGTCGCGGCGCACTCTGACGCCGTCAGGCGGCGGAAGGACGCGCTGTCTGTTGTGGTCGCGCCACCCGCAGCACGCGGCCAACGAGCAGGGCACACATCGCGCGGTGTCGAAGAGACACTCGCCACCGAGGCACGCGATGTGAGTTCCATCAACGGTGATCGGCTGAGCCAGGTTGTCCGCGTGCCACCAGCCGTAGTGGGCTTGTTGGCTAGCCCTGGTGGTTGCATAGCACCTATGCCGACCGACTACACCGCGTACTTCGAAGAGGAACTGCGCAACGCCCCGAAACGGCAGACGGACGACCTGTATCACTACACATCCTCGGACGCGGCCATTCTTGGCATCTTGGCGACCCGGACGATCCGTCTGTCGCCGTTCCACGGCACGAACGACCTGTGGGAATCGAAACCCCTGTACCCAAGCTTGCAGGGCTCAGCCGAATTTAGGCCGGAGGCGACGATGGAGTTGTGGGACGAAATCGATCGGTACATCCGCATGCATTCCAAGGTCGCTTGCTTTGTAAATGATTGGGACCTTCCGGAGGCCGTGCTTGATAGGGACGCGCTCCGCGGGTGGTCCCACCTCTCGCTATGGGCCCACTACGGCCGGCGTCATGCCGGGGTGTGTCTTCGTTTCGATCGTCAGAAGCTGTTGTCGGCTTTCGAAGCGGCGAAGCGTTCCGCCGTTCACCAGTTCAGCGGCGACGTGCGGTACCGCACCGTGAGCCTTGGCGCTGGGCCAGAGGGCATCGACTTGCTTCAAGTCCAGGAGTTCGGGGCAGACGCGGCTGCTCTTCGTTACTCCGAGACTCACCACCAAGAGTTGTTTTTCAGCAAACATATGGACTGGTCAAACGAGTCAGAATTTCGTCTTGTTCGCACCGACTTATCGCCTTCACCGTTCTATCTCGACATAGCGGACGCGCTCAACGGCGTGTTCTTGGGAGATGAGTTCCCGACAGAGCGCATCCCTGCGCTGCAGGCAGTCTTGGGGCCATTGGCATCAGTTCCCACCTTCCAGCTTCGTTTCCACAACAGACGCCTCTGGTGCTACCCATTCGAGCTTGGGAGCACGTCCAATGCTGACGTGGTAGCGGAAACAGTCTCGAGTTTCAGTGCGCGTCGCGAGGGCACCCTAGCTGCGCGACTCGATGAATTGAGAGCGGCGGAGCTTGAAGCCGACGCATCTCTCACGGTCGCGCGCGAGGCCGCACAACCCGTAGCAGCGGTGCTAACCGAGGGTGTGGACTTGGTCGCGGCCGAGGTGGTGGAGTGGCCAGCAACCGTGGTCCAGGTCCACTCAAGCATCACCGCAGTTCCGGAGGGGCAACGCCGCCGCGCGCCCGGTACTGGCGAAACAGCGGCGTACGAGACGGGCCTCATGGTTGTCGCTGAGCACCAGCCCCAGTACAGCTTCACGTTCGTCGCAGCCGTTGCTATTCAAGTCTTCGACAAACGCGTCCGGATGCAGGCGACGATCTCGGTCGAGACCTGGTTGGACACAGGGAATTTGCAGGAGGAGCTATGGCGCGAAGTTGAAGAGACAGATGTGGCAGCCGCGCCCACTCTCGCGAAACTCTTGCTCGATCGACTGCGCGAGGCGTTACCGAGTTCTCGTGAGGCGTTTGACCGCAGGAGGGGGGTTTGACCTGTCGGCACGGCTGCAGTTGAACCCAATCTCAGGGCGGTACCTTGAACCGCGCTTTCACAACTCGGAGCCATCGAACCTGCTCGTAGGCGAACGTCTCCGGGCGCTTCTGATCCGTCGCTAGCCGAAGCAGCTGTGCCGGCAGGCGGCGAAATGGGCTAGGTATGGCATTGGCCGCAGCTCCACGTGCGTTGACAAACCTGACAGGCTGGCGTCATGTCGTCTGGAGATTGGTCCACGCACGCGCGGAGCGGCGAGGTGCACCTGTTGATCGGCGGTATCGAGACCGACGCCGAGGGTCGATCGATTGGGCGGACTGTCTGCGGGGCTGAGAGCGGCAGCTTCGGATGGTATGACCAAGACGACCTGAACCGACGATGCGCGGCGTGCTCGCGCCGAAGCACCTGATCACTGGCGTCTGCCGAGTTGGCAAGTACGGGCACGAGAGATCGCGGCGCAATGACGCGCTCAGTCGGGCGCGGGCGGGGCCTCCGGGTAGTCGACTCCGAAGTGGTGAGCGATCACAGACGTGGTCTCGCAACCCCAGCCGACTCGGCGTGCGATTGGCTCGTCCTCGAGGCCGCTGTCGCACGCGCCGCTGCCGGATCCACAGTCCCGGTGGAGCGCCAAGATGCGTCGGGCGAGAGGGTCGTTGATCGAATTCAATCGACGCATCGCGTCCAACCAGCGCGCCACCGGGGTGGGCCGGTCGTCGATCTCGTAAACGACGTCCATGTGAAACCGCTGACTGGCTTCCTCGTCGTACTCGTACCGCGTCATGTCGGGACGCTATTCGACCGGCGAGGTGCTCGCTGGCGAATCGCAATACGCCATCGCGTCGCTGGCACCACCTAGCTTCGCGCGACCAGGGTCAGACACCGACGGGCGGCGAAACGGGCTAGGCGCAGGCGCCATCTGCGAGTTGCCTAGCAGTCGTACTGCCAGGACTAGCTATCGCTGGAGAACTGGAGGTCCTTACGTAGCAGTTCGTACAGCTCCGCCCTCGAAGCGGAGAAGTTGGCACGTGCCTCAGCCTCTACCTCATCGCTTGAGTCGACGATGTCGATGATCAAGCCATCCAACTCATTGACCAACACCAATTGTTCCTGGGACGCGTAGAGCCGAGCCGCCTGGAGGGCGCTTTCATACGCTCGCCGCTCCTCCCGCCAAAGATCTGTCTGAGAACCGTCTGTCTCCTCAACTGGGACAAGGCTTGGGTCGATCCGACGATCGAGTCGCGAGAGAAACTCTGCGAAGGTGGTCACTCGCTCTTGGCGGAGTACCGCAATCTGGTCGTTTGAGATCTGCCTGTCAGTGGCCGAGGAGGCGAGTTTGGCGCCTCCGAGGGCACCAAGTACTCCGGCAAGGGCGGCGATCACAATGCCCGCCACAGCTATTGATGCGTCCACTTGCCATCGCTCTAGTTCGTTCATCTTCTTAGTTGCACGCGTCATGAGTGGCGATGCTAACCGGCGCAATGTCGCTACCCGGACACGCGCGGCGCAATGTCGCGCCCCGGACGGTACGCGGCGCAATGTCGCGCTTCGTCACCGCGACAAGTCGGGCTAACCAACGGCACTGCAGGCCCGCGCAAGAACACTCGTTCTGCCAGCGCGGCGGGCGGACAGCCTCTACGGTTCGCGGCGTGATTTCGCGCCTTTCACGTACTCGTTACTGCCGGCCGGCAACCCGTGTTCGCTCGCCAGGCGCTGTCGGTGGGCTGGTAACCAGCGTCGTCTACGCCGGGTTGAGTGGTCTAGTCGGATGTGCGGTTTCGACTCCAGAGCTGATGCAGTGGTCCAACTCGGGAGAGTTGTGCCTGCCGTTGCGTCCTGGAGTCACCGAGTACACACACGGTTGGGACAGGGTGCGGAACTCTGGAGACAGGCCTGTAGTAATCGATGAGGTGCACCTTGAAGACGCTGAGGGGTTCAAAGTGGTAGAGGTATTTCAAGCTCCCCTGCACGACGACGACGGAATGCTGTGGTCGACCTTGTCGCGTTGGCCGGGCCAGACGGGCGAGTTGCGTCCGCTCGGTGAAGTCATCAAGCCGGGCGATGAGGTGACGCTAGTGGTGCACCTGCGTCGCTCAGGTGACCGGGACGACGCGTCGATGAGCGGTCTGACTATCAACTACGCCGACGTCGATGGCGATCAACAGCGCACGCTGGTGACCGACGTCGCGCTCCAGGTGGCCGCCCGTTGCTGACAGCAGGAGGCCTACGTCTTTGCAGTAGGCGTGTCCAGCCTGCCGGGCCGCAGGCCGGTACGAGCGGATGTAGCGAACGTCCCCGACAGGCGGCGGTATGACGCGGCGGCGCGGAGCGCAACCGTTGCCAGTCAACGTTGGACCTTCCTCAGAGGCCGATGCGGATGGGGTCGATTCCGTGAGCCATGAACAGCTTGTTTCCCGCCGTCAGGACGGCCACGCGCTTGGCGTCGAGTCGTACCACAGCTTCCGGGTGCTTGAGTGAGCTCCAGTCCTGCAGGTCTCGCATGCTTCTGCGCAAGTGAGTGTCCATCCCATCGAGCGCGCCGAGAATGGGTGTGGCTAGCGCAACGTACTCGTCGCTGTAGCTGCGGTATGGAAGCACTCCGGTCACCAGATTTCCGTCACGGGTATACAGGTAGCCAGTGCGGAGGAATGCGGATGTATCGCGTATAGCTTTGAACTGTTCATCGAAGTTGTGTTCGGTGTCTGCCGGGCGCAGCAGCGCTGGCCGCTCGAGCGCCACCCGTAAAGCCTGCGCATGCCGTTGTTCGGCGTCGCCCGGGGCGCCCAGCAGTACGTGTTGCGCGTACGAAATCCCAGCGGCCGCGTGCCTGTTCAACCAGTCGTTGATCTGATCCCAGCTCCAAAGATCGACTGAGAATCGCTGCTTTGGGAGGGCCCGGACGGCCTCCTGGAGTCTGGCGTCGCTGCGAGCGGTAGTGGCGACTATGAATCGTGATAGGGCCGGTGTGTAGTTCTGCGCCTTAACTACCTCCTCCTCGACCGTCTTGCGGGAGAGACTGCCGGTCGTCAACTTGCATTAAATGCCGACGTAGCGGCCGTCATGAAGCGCCACGCTGACGTCAACGCCCTGCTGACTCTGTCCTTGGCGCCCGTTGAGTTCCGCCGCGGCGGCATTCAGAACAGGAAATGCCAGCTCGGCTAACAGACGTTCGAAAGCCGGTGCATCCACTGGCGGTGGGAACTGAAGGTGAGTCATCACTGGAGTCCATCCCTCGACACTGTTGTGAGCCTGTCTATCAATCCCTTGAGAAAAGGACCAGCCCGCTGTCTGCTTCACCCTCCGTCGCCACACCAATGCACCGTGGCGCGAGACGCGGGTGGAGGCTGGCGACCTTGTCGGCTCGGCTGCTAAATGTCGGAGGCGTACCCAGCCATCCTCGAGGGATCAGCCGCAGAACCTTCCGGGGTTCGCGACGTTAGGACGTCAAGCGCCCACCACGCGGCGGATAGACGCGGGGAAGCTGAGCCCGCCCCGCTGTGAAGGTGCCGCCGATGACGTGCCATTTCCGACATCGGGGATCAGCCGCACCCGCTGGTCGTAGTGCCTGCCCCGTCGGTGTCGTAACCCCACTCGCACAACCATCCGTCATGACCGCCGGTTGCCTCGACGAGGAGTAGCAAGAAGATTAGGAAGAACGCCGCGGCCAGGATCACGATGGCTCGTAGCACCCGCGCTGTCAGCCGGCTCATTGTAGGAACGTACGACTGCGAGCGCCGTCAGTCATCGTCCAAATCGGTGACAAGGCGCGCGAGACAACAATTAGGCAGCGCGACACGGCACCTTCTCCCGGGCATTCGACCGTGACCGGCAGGCGGCGATGTGACGCAAGTAGGAGCCAGACCGGTGTTCCAAGCGAACTCAGCTGGCACGCTCCGCAGTCCACGTTCCCCTCGCTACGCGCGCCTCAGAACGCATCCCGCCTCAACCGGGCGTTGCGAGACATCACCGCCGTATGGGCCAGTGCGCGTCCTTGCTATTCGGATCAACCGGGTTCCCATGCGGGTCAATGGATTTACCTTGTCCCTTCTTGCCGGGCCCGGTTCCAGGCAAGTGCCCATGGCCGTGCGGGGTTGGATTGTTTTGATGTCCCTGTGGATTGTGGCGATGATAGTTCGATCCATTTGGGTAGCGAGTATGAGTATCAGGACTGTTTGGATTTGACGGCGGGTATGGAGTCGTACTGCCCCCCTTGGGTTCAATCATCGTGTTCCCTTTCGGATCCACGATGAAGCGGCCCACTTCACTTCCAGTACGAGGGTCCACCGTCGCTGGTAGTGAGCCTGGATCCCCGGCACCTTCAGCAGGAGACTGGGGTGCACTCGGATTGTCAGGAGTCGGCGGAGCAGACTTCGGGGCGTCCTGCGGAGAGGACGTCGGGCTCGCCGGCGGCGCTGGATTGGGCGTAGGACTTGGTGCCGGAGCGGGATTGGGTGATGGCTGGGAAGCCGGAGCTGGTGTCGGTGCGGGTGATGGCTGGGGAGCCGGAGCTGGTGTACTCGGCGGGTTTTGTGCGGGCGCCGGAGGCGGAGCGGGAGTGGGTTCGGGGGCACCGGAAGCACTCGGACTAGGGGGGCTCATGGCCTCCACGGCTCGATACACTCCGTATCCGATCAAGCCCGCGACGGCGACAGCTGCCAGGACTTGCCCCACTCCAGGCACAAACAGCGCTCCCACTTCCAGACCGGAAAGCCCGCCTGTTTTGTCCTGAAGCCTAAGGGGGTTCTGTCGACAGTAGGTGTAGCAGTTCAGTCCATCAAGGCTGCCTGCTGGATCCGGGCTCGCCCATCGGGCCAAAGACGGTGCGTAGTACCTCAATCCGAAGTAGTAGAGACCGCTCTCCTCGTCGAGTTCCTTTCCTGCAAACAGATATCGCCCCAAGGCCGCCGAACCAAGAGTTTCATCGCCAAACGGAGAAAATTCGCTACGAGACAGGAGTTCTCCCGCCGAGTCCACACTTGCGGTTACGCTGCCGCATCGGTCCGCTATCAAGTATCGAACAGCCGGCAATTTGTCCCGCCGACTGGTGGTCTGTCCGTGCCGTAGAGAAGCTACCCGCGCAGTTCCATCCCAAAGATAAATCTCTTGGAAACGAAGCGGTTCAGGTGCACCAAACCCACGCGACTTCGACACCTCGACGAACGAGTCGTTTGGGTAGACGGTGGAGAGCACCTCCCCCATCTTTCGCAGGACCTTCTTGACCCGCCGCCCCGAAGCGTCGTAGACATACCGCGCCTGGAGAGATTCAGAGTGTGCGCCGCTAGCTACATGGAACGCCACCAACTGACCATGGGCATTCCAACTGTACCGGGCATTCGCGTTCGATTCGATGACATTACCAGAATCGTCGTAACGCAACGTTTCAACAATTCGCGAGACGCCATTCCTAATCGAAGTCACTCTGTTCGGCGGCGCGCCCTCCCATCTCTCGTCTACCTCAGCCCAATGTTGCGAGGCGTATGTCCACTCTTCCGGGGTCATTGCCCCGAATGTGTAATCTCGCCTCCACTGTTCACTACCCTGAACGTGAATAAGGGAGATCAGGTTACTCGCGGGATCATAGATGTAGCGTTCCGAGTAGATGCTCGTCATGTGTTCCGCGTTGGTAGGCCGTCGGTCCCGAGAAAACCGCGATTCACCTGAAAGCTGTCGGCCAGTTGCGCTGACAAGCCGGTAAGCGGCGTCGTAACCGTACTGTCGGGCAAGGGAATCGCCCGAGGCAAGCCGCCGGGCAACGTCCGGACTGTCTGGGTGGAACCGGAAACCTTCGACGTTCCCGCGGACACCAGCTCCAGAACTGGAGTCAACGATCGAAAGCAAGTTCCCAACAGGGTCGTATCGATAATATAGGTCTTCAATCGAACCAGCGTCAGTTGATGATTCCAAGTTTATCGGACGCCCTGTGGTGCATCGCTTCAATCGACCAGTCACCGTGTCATACCTGTAGCGTCGCACCAAGCCGTTCGCGAATTCTTCGACTAGGGTCTGACCCCGAGCGTTGTACTCACGGAGTAGAATTCCCACGATTGAAGGCGCGTCTCCGGCGACAGACGTCGTAACGCTCTCGAGGAGGCCCCGACTGTTATACGTTGGCATCACCGTCTGAACGTGATCTGGGTCGTCGTCTGATGCCCTCGTTTGATGCCTTGTCACACGATTCTGCGCGTCGTACAGCAACGTCTCCGAATAGACCCGCGGGTCTAGATCGGTGTACTCGTCCGTCGCTGCCCAGTTTGCGCGGTGCACCTCGTCTCGAAAAATTCGTTCATCGGAGTAGAACTGCCGGCTCACGTCGCTGATATTGCCTTTGAAGTCATAGGAAAAAATCGCCACGCCTGCTTCATCATGTTGCTTCCAGAGGCGGCCCAAGGAGTTCTTGCCAATACCTGCAGACGAACGATCGTGCAGGTAGACCTCATCTCCATACGTGAAGGACTCGCCTAGGAGCGTCGCGTTGGAGTTGACGTAGCCTGACTGTGCGTTCCAGCGTCTTGCGATACGGTTCCCACCATCGAACGAGGCCAAGACAATGGATCCCGCCGAGTTGCGCCTTTCCACCACGTTACCTGCGGCGTCGTAGACCTGCGTCGTCCACCCGGCATCGGGGGTCCATGACCAAAGGGGTCGATCAAG
This sequence comes from uncultured Nocardioides sp., assembly GCF_947488025.1. Classification (GTDB taxonomy): domain Bacteria; phylum Actinomycetota; class Actinomycetes; order Propionibacteriales; family Nocardioidaceae; genus Nocardioides. The sequence continues at coordinate 168,620 of NZ_CANKYS010000004.1, forward strand.
AAGATCGTAGACGGTTGATTTCGCAAGACGCCGGAGTTCGTCAGTACTTTCAATCAGGTTGCCGCGATAATCGTAAGAAAAGTCGGTGTGACCAAACCGTGTCGCGGCATCTCTACCGAAATCTACCGTGATTCGGACCAGCCTGCCAAACGCATCGAAGTGCGACACCTTTGGTGTCATAAGATGCTGGGTCACGCCGAGGGCATGCAATTCATCCGAGGGACGCGGGATGGCGTTCCCACTAGGGTTGATGGACGTACCTGAGGTGTCGTTCTCGTCGTATTCCGAGCACGACCAAGGGCTGGGGGATGCAGGAAGATTGGCGTCCTGGCCAGGATGGCCTAGGGCAAGCCACTTGTAGCTGCCATCTGGGTTTATAGTCCTTGTCAGTCGCCCGGCGCAATCATAGAGCTGCTTAACGGAGGCCACATCTTCTGTCGTCGGGTCAAATTGCCATCCTGCGGCGAAGAAGGGTTCGAATACTTCGACGACCTGACCTTTCGAGTCGTATCTCTTTACATCACTTACAACGACTCGTTCATCGTCGTGCCCAAGCGCGAAAATCTCTTCACCATCGCCGGAATGCCACCGAGAGACTCCAGCGCTGCGCCGCACCTGGCATATCCGACCAAACCCGTCCGAATACTCCCGAACTTGTTCCGTCCGTGTGTTGCCACCGGTCACGCTGGTTGGTCTGCGGTGTTCGGTCCGTCGGGTGGTATGAACGTATAGGGGTGAAGATCGAACAAGGACTGAGTCGCCGTGCCTTTTGACCTCAAGTATCGTTGATCCGCAATCGATCAGCCAAGCGGTTCCTGCACTTCGTTCATCGATCACCGGCGCAGACGCTTGCGGGTGTGACCACTCAACGAGCCTAGCGATCTCACTCGGGACCTTCCCAAGCTCTAAGTCGGCACATACATGCATGCCGAAGTGTTCCGAATGAAACGGTTCGAGCCCATATTCGAAGGTCGTCCCAGGGTCATCAGCAGGGTCACCCGTATTCTCATCGACTCGACCGCACGCTGCAATCGACGAGACTAGTCCAAGAGGCGTATAGGTAAAAAGCGTTCGATTTCCGTTCGGGTCGATGAGCTCCAGCGGTTGCCCCGAGGTGTAGTCATAGGTTGCGTGCGACTCGAGCCCGAGCGGGTCGATAATCCTCTTCAGGAATACGCCGAAGCGGTCATACTCGAACCGTGTCGTATGGCCAAGTGCGTCCGCAGTTGCTTGGACAAGCCCTTGGGAGGGACCGTCCGTTCGGTGAAAGTCGTATAAGTGCCTTTCGGTGCGTCTGTAGTAGCGCCCCGTTGATTGCTCGCTTGCGGGCTGGTACCGATAACCGCCTTGAGCCGGCGTGGCGACCCGAAAACTGTCGGGATATGACTTCCCCCAAGGGCCGTTTTCCAGCAAGTACGGCGGTACCAGGTTTGTACCCGGGCGCAACTCATATGCCATGCTTATGATCTCGTCAGTCAAGGCCAGGTCTTCAACCATTGTGATGGCCCCATACCGGCCAACCTCGCCGAGTGGCAGGTGCTCTCGTGCTTCGGCCCCGTGAGGCGCCGAAGTGTCGCAGTCGTAGTAGTTGAGCGTTTCCCCTACGAGCGTCCTAATCGTCATACCAGGAGTAGTTAGGATACTTCGCAATGACGCGGATATACTGGCCTCAAGCTTCCACGTCGTCTCGGTGGCGATGCGATCTCGAATACGCGCACCAGTTCTGCGTGGCTGCGCATACCTGAGAATGCGCTGGCCAATGATATATGACCGATGCGACTCATCGTCGGGTCGTCTCCAACCGTGAGGGCACCCGATGGTGGTCCACTTCCGCGCCTGCCCGAACGAATCATAATCTTCCGCAAGGGTGATCTGTGTCCGCGGATCGTCGCCTTGCTCCCATTCCGTCTTTCGTTCGGCGGCGAATCGCGCGTGGCAAGATCCGCCTATGGTTTGCGGTCGGTACGATCGTTCGACAACAGTGATCGGTACCCCGCCTGCGCGATCAAGTTGTTTGGCTTCCCATAACTCCGATCGTGCGAGCTTCCCGCGGTGCGCTCGAGCCGTGTCTGCAGTTGGCACGTCTGCGCGTGTTGCAATCAGGGCGTCGAGGAAGTTTGGGTCTCCTGCCCATTGTTCCGAACGGAACGTTGCCAGCCGTGGCTTTGCCTTGCCTCCCATGAGACCGGTATGGAACCAAGTCCTGGCCACCGTGGGGGGCGATTGTGTCAGCCAACTCCACGGTTCGCCTTCATTGGCGCCTGATGCACTAGCGAGGAACTGCTCGGAATCCTTTTGCTCAACGAAACCAAACCCGCAGAACTCTCTCTCGTTCCCATCCCAGTATCCATGCCTATACGAGAGGGTGCTTGTCAACGTGGTGGCAGAAACGAGGTCTGACACTTCCACCCTCGATACACAGTGCACCGGGAATGGAATCGGCGCAACGGCGATTCCACTCTCGGACGATTCGACCGTAGCGACGCGGTAGTCGACATGCGTCTTCCGTCCGCAGTTGTTGTTGATATCTGTAAGCAAATACGGCTTGACGCCGCCGGCTACATCGAGGTAATAATACGTTGCCGTGCCGGAGCCCGGATCTCTGACGGACCAGAGGAGTCCCAGCGTGCCATTACCGAGCAAATCGACGGCTCGCATAGTTTCCAGGTCGAGGCTCGGCGGGATGTTATTGAAGTCGATTGGATCCGACCATCGATTGCCGCAGCTGTTAAGCCAGATCCTGATCGAGCCAGGGGACATATACACAGCGTCCGCGTATCCATCCCCGTCGACATCGGCAAACAGTAGCCGCCTGGGTTCGAAGTCGTCACCCGCTCTCAACCTATTCTCGAACTGTTGTCTGACGCCGTAGCGGCCGTATCCCATGTGGGGCCAGTACTCAACGACCCCTGAGAAGTTGACGTAGGCTACGTCAAGCGGACCGTCGCCCGAGAGGTTTGCTAAACGGGCTTGGCCCGTTGCGTCGCCGAAGAACACGTCAGGGAAGACCTCGGATGATCGCCTAGGAACTTCCTGCGTCATCCACCCCGCAGCGCCTCGGTTGTAATGAAACACAAATGCGGCGTCTTCCGTGGTCACAAAATCCATCAAACCGTCGCCGTCCGCGTCCAACGCTTGGGTACGTGGATCACCCACGTCAAAGCGTGGCGGTCTACTGAACGTAATCGGCTGATCGGCGTTCCACCCAATCCCGAGGCGAGTCTCGTAATATGCGGCTGACTCGCCCGATGCAATTAGCAGGTCGCCGTGGCCAAGCCCTCGCATATCTGCGAACCGGGCAGAAGCATCAGCAAGGGATACATCCGGGCCAGGAACGTTGTCTCGTACTTCTGCGAACTGAGCGTTACCTTCATTCCGCCAGTACCTGTGCCCATTTCGCGAAATTTGAACTATCCCAGGAAGTCCGCGACCGTCGAGGTCGAACGGTTCGATCTCGGGGTGAGCGAACCCCCCGGACGGAAGTCCGTGGCCGTCGGCCTGTAGCACGTATAGCTCGGGCGATTCAGCAAAGGGCGAGTAGCCAAACTGCATGGCGGGCAAAGCCTCATCTGACCCGTCCCGATGCCCGGTTGCCGCAATCTCGGAAAGGAGAGACGCTGCGTTTCTCACCTTCCCGCTCGCGAGCCGACGCAGAGAGCCGGCTTCCGAGTCAGGACTGGAACCGTGCGCTTCCCAAGAAGGCTCGGTGTTGGACGCGTCATCGTCAGCGTACCGGAATTTGTACGAGCGCACGGTCTGAAGGCGCTCTGACTCGTCGCGCACAGACACGTAGATGCCGTTACAGCGCTGCGTGGTGCGGACCTCGAAACCGGGTGTATACACCGAAAACGGGTCGGGTCGGGTCTCGTAGCTGTAGTGAAGTTGTACGCGATAGGCATCATTGGCGTAGTCTGCGTATTGGACAGTGCGAAGGTACGATTGCGCTTCGCGCTCAGAGGCGGAATATTCGTATCGAATACTATTGCCGAACGTGTCAGTTTCGAGCGTCAATCTCCACGCGAAGATCTTCGGTTCGTCCGTCTTCGAATATTCAGCCACAACACCTGGATCCCGCCAACTTCCCAAGTGCGAGGGCGTCCTGTCCTCGGGACGGGTGCCAAAGTACTGAGTCCGACCGTTTACAAGTCTAACTATCCAATAGTCCGCGCCTTTCCCATCGCCGGCGTGTTCGATCTCGGCGTAAAGTTCTTCGATCCGTGGCCGATATGTTGCTTTGTCTGAGCCATTCGTGATGGGAAGCAGTTCGCCTGCGCCGGTCATTTGGAAGATGTCCTTGTCAGGGCCAGCGAGGTGCTTGAGAGCTCTTGAGCCATAGCGCGGTATCCCCTTGGCATGCACACGGCAGATCCAAGGGGTGGAGTCACTCCACCCGATTCCGAAGATGCCATTGCCTGACGTAGAGGAATACTTTAGAGCGAGATGTGGCTCGAAACCGTTTCTGCCCGGGGGTATCTGCAAGGGTACCGACATGTGTCCGGTGCCTGTGTGCGCGTCGGGCGTGAATGTGTCGCCGATGCCCTTGAGCGATCCGCCCCCTTGAGGTACGGATATGACTTGGTCGCCAACTCCGGATTTGTTTCCCATCTGGCGCTTCCCTAGAAGGGCGGTTCGCTAGCGAGGAGTAGAACGGCCACCACTCCGAGAAAGGCGATGAAGAAGAGTATGGTGAGACCGACCGCGATCCATTGAAGCACGGCTCGCTTCTTCCTAATCTCGGCTCCCGTGGTCTTGTTCTTGATGGTTTCTGCTCTGAGCGTGCCGTCTTTCCACTTGCCGTCCACTTGAACTCGCTCGCCATTAGCGACAAAACCGGTGAATCCGACTGCGTACATCTCAACAGCTATCAGGAAACTCCGGTTCGGTTCATTCGCGTCGCCGACTTCGAGTCGAAACGAAAGGACCCGACGCGAACCTAGGCTTACGGGTTCTACTCGCTCGCGCACGGGCTCGCGGACGATGCCCTCCACTGGTGGTTGCGGTTCGTTTCGCATCGCTCTCCTAGTTCGATTCAGTTTGCAGGAAGCGCTGCGAGTCGTATCCAGCGCACGCGCAGGCGCTGGATCACTAACGTCGAGACCTGCTCACGTGACTCAACGCTCCTCTCTTGACCTGGCAAGTTCAAGAGCAACCACGTATCTGCCGCGGCATCTGGGCAACGCTGCCCGAGAGGGTCGCGAGGTTGCCGTGTACGTCTCAGGCGATGTCATCGCCCATCCGAATGGTTGTCGCGCTGGTCAGTGGAATGGCGCAGGTCGGTCAAAGGGTCGGGCGCGCGATCGTCGTGCGGAATCGTGGAGTGCAGCCCAGATCACTGGACGGCAAGGTACGGTGGCGCGCAGGTTGAGCTGTTGGCTTCACCTTTGGGGCAGGACCAGAGGTACACGGCGTGGCTAGTCGTTGTGTCTGCAGCCGCGGCGGTTCGCTGCGCCCTTTGAGGCACGCTCAATCTGGGCGAAGCGCAGCGGGGTACGCGTCCCACATCGGAAACCCGCAAGCCCTGGGTCAGTTGCTCTCCGGCGGCAGATGCTTCTTCATCAACCGGCGTACGCGCTTCTGCTTGCGGTCCGGGATCATCGAGCGCATCTCCTCGAGCTTGCCGAAGCACAGCAGCCGGTCCTCGCCCTCGAGCACGGTCTTGTTGCGCGGGTTGGGGATGACGTGGGGGCCGCGGTGGAGGGTGAGGACGGTGATGTCCCGGTCGTCGAGGCCGGAGTCGCCGAGCTTCTTGCCGACCATGTCGGAGCCGGCGTGGACGACGATCTCGGCGACGCCGTAGCCGGTCGACACGGTCAGCCGCTGGCGTACGTCGATGTCGGGGAAGGCGACCTGGTTGGCCATGTAGTCGACGATCGCGCCGGCGACGTCGAGCTTGGTCGCGGTCTCGATGCCCTCGAGGCCGGGTGAGGAGTTCACCTCCATCACCTGCGGGCCCTTGCGGCCCTCGAGCATGTCGACACCGGCGACGCGCAGGCCCATGATCTGCGCGGACCGCACGGCCACGCGCTCGAACTCCTCGTCGAGCTCGACCGGCTCGACGCTGCCGCCGCGGTGCACGTTGGAGCGGAACTCGTCGCCCTGCGCGACGCGCCGCATCGCCGCGACCACGCGGTCGCCGACGACGAGGGCGCGGATGTCGCGGCCCTTGCTCTCCTTGACGAAGCTCTGGATCAGGACGTTCTGCCGGGTGCTCTGCAGCGTCTCGATGATCGCCTCGGCGACCTTGATGGTCGGGGCGAGGATGACGCCGATGCCCTGGGTGCCCTCGAGCAGCTTGATCACGACCGGCGCACCGCCGACCCGCTCGATCGCCGGGATCACGTCGGCGCGGTCACGCACGAAGGTCGTCGCCGGCATCGGGATCTTGTGGCGCGACAGGATCTGCGTCGCGCGCAGCTTGTCGCGGCTGTTGGCGATGCCGTAGCTCGTGTTGGGCGTGTAGACGTCCATCTGCTCGAACTGCCGCACGACGGCGGTGCCGAAGTAGGTGATCGAGTTGCCGATGCGCGGCAGCACGGCGTCGTACGTCGACAGCTGCTTGCCGCGGAACAGCAGGTCGGGTTCCTCTCCCGAGAGGTCGATGCCGAAGCGCAGCGTGTTGAGCACCTTGACGTCGTGACCGCGGTCCACAGCGGCGGTGCGGAGCCGCTGCGTGCTGTAGGACCGCGGGGCCCGGGACAGGATGGCGAGCTTCATGGTCAGTCATCCAACCACCTGCCCCAGAGGCCCCACCTGCCAAGATGGCCCGGTGGACTCCGCCCCCCTGTCGCCCGGCCCCGGCGAGGTCGACGACGCCAAGGTCGTCGTCGGCTGGCGCGAGTGGGTGGCGCTGCCGCAGGCCGACGTGGCGTGGGTGAAGGCCAAGATCGACACCGGCGCGAAGTCGTCCTCGATCCACGCCTTCGACCTCGAGGCCCACCAGCAGGACGGCCAGGAGTGGGTGCGCTTCTCCATCCACCCGTGGCAGCGCTCCGACGAGGACCACGTCGAGCTCAGCCTGCCGGTGCTCGACATGCGCGAGGTGCGCTCGAGCAACGGCCAGGTCGAGAAGAGGTACGCCGTCGCGCTCGACGTGACGCTCGCCGGGCGCACCATCACCACCGTGATGACGCTCAGCAACCGCGACGAGATGGGCTTCCGGATGCTGATCGGGCGCGAGGCGCTCGAGCGCGGCTTCCTCGTCGACTCCTCGATCTCGTACGCCGGCGGGCGACCGCGGCGGGCCGTCCGCCGGAAGAACTGGGGCAAGTAGCCCCGCATCCACACGTGTCCGAGGAGTTGCCCTCGGCCGCGCGGATCGAGGGCGACATCGCGGACATCTGTGCGCACGTGCGGCGGTCGTGGCCCTCGAAACGGTGATTCAGGGGCCAGACCCGCCGCACGTGCGGCGCCGGGGCCCGGGTTCAGCGCAGCTTGATCTCGCAGCTTTTCAGCTTCTCGCCGCTGCAGCGGTCGCGGTTCGCCTTGCCGGTCACCGTGTCGCGGCCCTTGCCGCCGACCAGCAGGTCCCGTCCCCGGCTGCCGCCGAGCGTGTCCCGGCCGCCGTCGCCGTAGATCCTGATCCGCGACTTCCGGGCGTCGCAGTCGAGCAGGTAGCCGTCCTCACCGGTGCGCGCCGAGGCGATGTCGTCCTTGCCGGCGCGCCCCCGCACGGTCGCCTGGCAGGCGTAGAAGCGGATCTCGTCGGCCTTCTTCGTGCCACGCAGCTGCAGCTCCTTCGCACCCAGGCGGGACGTCTCGAACTCGACGAACCGGCCCTTCACGGTCTTCCCGCCCTGGCGCATCCGCATCTTTCCGGAGGCCATGTCGAGGGAGAGCCGACGGCCGGCCCACAGGTCGACGTGGTCGTCGCCGTCCCCGCCGACGTACCAGCTCTTGGACCCGCCCCCACCGTCCGGGGAGAGCAGGGTGTCGTCGCCACCGCCGAGGAAGAAGCGCTGCCGGCCGGGATCCGAGAAGGAGATGTAGATCGACTCGTCGCGGTCACTGCCGTCGAAGCGGAACGCGCGCGGGGCCTGCTGCCCGGAGAAGCCGAAGTCGTCGAACCCCGTCCACCGGAGCGCGACGAAGCCGTCCTTCGTCAGCGTGCCGGCGGTGGCGTCGACCACCGCGTGCCCCGTGCCGAGGTCGGGGACCAGCGTGCTGCCGGGCCCCGCGGTCGCGTCGAGGCGGGCGTCCGCCGTCATCGGGCCGGACCAGTAGACCGTGCTGCCGGCCTGCTCCACCACGATCACGTCGCCGTTGGGGGCGCCCTTCGACCCCGAGACGACCGCGTCGACCAGCTCGCCGGCGCCCGTGTGGATCGTGTCGGGCTCGGTGTCGACGCCCGCCTCGCCCGCCACGACCCAGTCACCGCCTCGCGCCGAGCCGGTGTAGGTGTCGCTGCCCGCGCCGAGCGTGGCCGCCATCGGTCCTCGGGACGTCGACGCGTCCACCACGTCGTCGCCCGGGCCGGTCACGAGGTCGAGCTCGGGGTAGCGACCCGCGGACTCCGTCACGCACACCAGGTCGTCGCCGCCGCGGGTGTCGAGCTGGACGGCGCCGTTGGTCACCACCACGTCTGCTCCCGGGGTGCCGACCAGGTCTCGCTGGAGGTAGGAGCCGACGATCGTCGCCGGCTGCCCGTGGCAGGTCTCGCCGGCTGCCTGCGCGGTCGGCGCGGTGAGCAGCGTGGCGGAGAGCAGTCCGGTGGCGAGGCCGGCGCGCAGGAGGGGGCGCATGCGGTTCCTTCGGTCGAGGTCGGTCGGGGGTACGTCGGGTGGGTTGGCGCGATCAGCGCCGCCTGATCTCGCAGGAGCGGAGCTTCTCGCCGCTGCAGGTGTCGCGGCCGCTGTTGCCGAACACGGTGTCCCGACCGCGGCCACCGACCAGCAGGTCCCGCCCGGTGCCGCCGCGCAGGAGGTCGTCGCCGCCATCGCCGAAGAGGCGGAACGCGCGCGTCCCGCACTGCAGCCGTGACGGGAAGCGCCTGCCGGAGGTGGTCTTGCCGATGACGTCCTTCCCGCCGCGACCGCGCACCGTCGCCCGGCACGCGCGGAAGCGGAGGTCGTCGGCCTTCGGCGTGCCCGTGAGAAGCAGCTTCCTCGCCCCGACGAGCTGGCTCTCGAAGCCGGTGAAGGTGCTGCGGAAGGTCGTTCCGCTGCGCACCGACTTGATCCTCTCCCGTCTGAGGTCTACGTCGAGGTTCTTGCCTCCCCAGATGAGGGCGTGGTCCTTGCCCGGCCCGCCGATGTAGCGGCTCCCGCGGGCGCCGAGGGTGTCTCCCGCACCCATCCACAGGTTGTCGTCGCCGCCGCCCAGGTCGATGCGCTGGTCCACCGTGTGGGCGCGCGAGAACCGGAGCTCGAGCTCCTCGTCCCGTCCGCTCCCGCGGAAGAAGAACGACGACGGGGTGCGCGAGGTGGAGCCCCCCGTGCGATAGCTGTCGAACCCGGTCCAGCCCAGCTGGAACGTCCCGTCCTGGCTCAGCGTGCCCCCGACGGCGTCGACGACGACCGCGCCGCTGCCCACCGTGAAGTCGAGCCTGCTGCCGCCGCCACCGTCGAGACGACCACCGGCTGCAAACGGACCCACCCAGGTGAGGTCCCCACCACCACCGGCGAGCACCACGACGTCGCTGTTGAGCACCGTGCGGTCGGAGCCCGAGAAGACGGCGTCGACGCCGCCGGCACCCGTGGTGATGACGTCCCGCTCGGTGTCGATCGACGTGCCGGTGGCGAAGCGGTTGGTGCCGGCGTAGACCGTCTCGCCGTGCGTCGACCCGGTGTAGGTGTCACTGCCCGCACCGAGCGAGGCCCAGACGCCACCGCCCGCCGCCGAGGCGTCGACGACGTCGTCCCCGGCACCCGCGTCGACGGACATGTACGGCTGTGTCGCCGTGCCGCCGGTGACGCAGACCAGGTCGGCGCCGCCGAGCGCACTGGTGCTCGTGGCGCCGTTGGTGACGATGACGTCGGCGCCCTCGGTGCCGGTGAGCCCGAACTGGCCGGGCGTCCCGACGACCGTGGCCGGACGCCCCTGGCAGGTGTCGGCTGCCGCCTGCGCGGCCGGCGCGGTCAGCAGCGTGGCGGCGAGGACTCCGGCGGCGAGTCCGGTGGGCAGGAGGGGGCGCATCGGGTTCCTTCGGTCGTGGTGGGTCGGCGCGGTCAGCGCTGCTTGATCTCGCAGGAGCGCAGCTTCTCGCCGCTGCAGGTGTCGCGGTTGGCGTTGCCGTCGATCATGTCGCGACCCTTGCCGCCGACCAGCAGGTCCTTGCCGCGGCTGCCGGAGATCGTGTCGTTGTCGCCGTCGCCGTAGATGCGGATCGTGGACTTCCGGGCGTCGCAGTCGAGCAGGTAGCCGTCGTCGCCCGTGCGGTAGGACTCCAGCGTGTCCCCGCCGGCGCGGCCGCGGATGGTGGCGGTGCACGCGTAGAAGCGGACGTCGTCGGCCTTCTTCGTGCCGCGGACGGTCATCCGCTTCGCCCCGACGCGCACGTGCTCCCAGCTCCCGAACGCGCTGCGCTGGGTCTTGCCGAAGAACCTGTTCTCCAGCCGGTCCCGGCCCATGTCGAGGTCGAGCCGCTTGCCGGCCCACAGGTCGACCGCGTCCTCGCCCGGACCGCCGAGGTAGGCGCTGCCCTTCCAGCCGATGCCGTCCAGCGCGAGCAGGGTGTCGTCGCCCCGAGCCAGGTTGAGCCGCAACTTCGTGCGCGCGCCGCGGTTGAGGTGGACGCCGACGTACTCGTCGCGGTCGCTGCCGGTGAGGGCCAGCGAGTCCGGGGCGCCGCCCTGCAGCTCGAAGCGGGTGACCTCGCCCGTCCAGGAGAGCACCGGCGCGCCGTCATCCGTCCACGATCCGCGGTTCGCGTCGATGGCCATGTCGCCCACGCCGAGGGCGGGTCGCAGCTCGGCGGAGGTGCCGACCGCCACGCGCGACCCCGTGGCCTGGGTCCCGCTCCAGTGGATCGTGTGACCGACCCCGGCGAGGTCGAGGACGTCGGCGTTGGCGATGTCGGCCATGCCGGAGAACCACTCGTCGCCGGCCTGGCTCGGGTTGCCACCCGTCGTGGCAACGACGGTGTCGGCGTCGAGGTCGAGGCGCTGGGCGTCGCTGGACCCGAGCTCCACGAAGTCCCGGCCGGCCGAGGCCGTGTAGTGGTCGGACCCGCTGCCCAGCACGGCGTCAATCGACGACCCCGAGGCCGACGCGTCCACCACGTCGTTGCCCGCACCCACGGACAGCTGCACGATGCCTGGCCGCGTCACGTCGGTGACGCAGACCAGGTCGTCACCCCCCAGCGTGCGGATGCCGTAGGCGCCGTTGGTCACTACGACGTCGGGTCCCTCGGTGCCGATCAGGTCGTACTGCGAGGGCGTGCCCACGATCGTCGCCGGCTGCCCCTGGCAGGTCACGGCCGCGGCATACGCGGTGGGGCTGGTCAGCAGCGCGGCGGCGAGGACTCCGGTGGCGAGTCCGGCGGGCAGGAGGGGGCGCATGCGGTTCCTTCGGTCGGGGCGGTCAGACGGTAGACGCGGAGACACCCCGGGAAGTTGCCTCGTGGGTGGCCGGGTCTCGTGACAGGCGCCAGGGCGCCTTCCTCGACCAACGGTGCAGCTCACAGGGGACGCACAAGGTCAGCCCACGGCGCGGACAGGTGCGGCGCACACCATCGGGGCATCCGACCTCCACGAAAGGCCGCACTCCATGCGACTCCTCCCCCTCCGCCAGGCCGTGGCCGGGACCCTGGCCGCCGTCCTCCTCGCAGGCTGCGGCGCGTCCGTGGCCGGCACCGACGGCACCGCCCCCACCTCGTCCTCGTCCTCCTCGTCGGCCACCGCCGTCGCGACCAGCGACGGCACGACCGTCGAGGACGTGCTCGACGACGACGTCGAGGTGGAGACCGGTGACACGGCGTACGACGAGGCCGACGCGACCGCGATCACGCTGTCCGGTTCGGGTGCCGAGTCCGAGAGCGACGCTGTGACGGTCCAGGACGGCACGGTCACCATCTCCACTGCCGGCACCTACGTGCTGACCGGTGACCTGACCGGCCAGGTCGTCGTCGACAGCCCCGGCGACGGCGTCGTACGCCTCGTGCTCGACGACGCGACGATCACCTCCGAGACGACCGCCGCCATCGACGTCGTCGACGCGGAGTCCGTCGTCGTCGTGCTCGCCGACGGCAGCAGCAACGCGCTCGCCGACGCGACGACGTACGCCGACTCGTCGGATGACGCGCCGACCGGCACGCTCTACTCCACGGCCGACCTGACCATCGGCGGGACCGGGTCGCTGACGGTGACCGGCAACAGCAACAACGGCATCGTCGGCAAGGACGGTCTCGTCATCACCGGCGGCACGATCGACGTGACGTCCGTCGACGACGGCATCCTCGGCAAGGACTACCTCGTCCTCTCCCACGGGACCGTCACCGTCGACGCCGTCGGCGACGCCTTCAAGTCCGACAACACCGAGGACGCCGGCGCCGGCTTCGTGCTGATCGAGGGCGGCGAGCTCACCGTCACCTCGCAGGACGACGGCATCAAGGGCGTGCAGGTGCTCGTCAGCGGTGGCACCGTCGACGTCGCCGGGTCCACCGAGGCGCTCGAGGGCTCGCTCATCGTGATCGACGGCGGCGACCTCGAGCTGCACTCCGCCGACGACGGCATCAACGCCGCGTCGTCCGACGACAGCGCGGCCACCGACGGGCAACCCGGCGGGGAGATGGCGGCCGACGAGTCGCTCCACCTCTACGTCAACGGCGGCACCCTCGAGGTGTGGGCCAGCGGCGACGGCCTCGACTCCAACGGCGACGCCGCCATCACCGGCGGCGACATCACCGTCCACGGCCCGACCACCGACGGCAACGGCGCCCTCGACGTCAACGGCACGTTCGACGTCAGCGGCGGCACGCTGCTGGCCACCGGCAGTGCAGGAATGATGGTCGCCCCGGCCACCGACTCGGCCCAGGGCTGGATCGCGACCGCGCTGGACGCGACGGCCGCGGCCGGTTCGGAGGTCGTGATCAGCGACGCCGACGGCGCCGAGGTGGCGACGTACACCCTCGCGAAGGACGCCGCCTCCGTCGTCTTCTCGTCCGCCGACGTCGAGCAGGGCGCGACCTACACCGTCACCGTCGACGGCACCTCCACGTCCGTGACCGCCGGCGAAGCGCCCGCCGGCGGCCACGGCGGCCCGATGGGCTGACACCCCGCCCGCACCACTCCCACCACCTACTCCCACCGCGAAGGAACGACATGACCGAGCACTCCCTCCCCACCCCGCCCCCCGCCGGCGACGCGCCCGCACCGCCTCCCGCTCCCGCCCGCCGCACCTGGCGCGACCGCCTCCCGTCGGGCCGGAAGGCCGTGGCCGCGGGCGCCGTCGTGGCCGGGCTCGCGATCGGCGGCGCCGGGTTCGGGGCCGGGTACGCCGTCGGCGACGACGACGCGGCGGACACGACGACCACGCAGACGACCGATGACTGGGGCCAGCGCGGCTACCCCGGCGGCCCGGGTGGCGGGATGGGTGGCGACATGGGCGCCCCGCCCGGTGACCTGGGCCGGGCCCCGGGCGGCACGACGGGTCAGACGCCCGACTTCGACGGCGACGGCGTACCCGACACCGACAGCGACGGCGACCTGGACTCCGACGGCTCGGGGTCCACCTCGGACTCGACGACGCAGAACAGCTGACCCCGCGATCCGCCCGCCCCGACCTCTCCGTCCCCCGGGAGGCCGGGGCGGGCCCGCGCGCGCACTACCCTGACGTCGTGATCGCTGCCGACCGGAGAGCTGCCCACCGGAGAACTCCCTAGTGGCGCGCGAGTCCTTCGCCATCGGCGGCGTGCGGATCCGCGCCGGGACGGTGCGCGCGCTCGAGCTGCCGATCACCCGGCTCGTCACCGGCGCCGACGTCACGCTGCCCGTGCGGGTGGTCCACGGCCGCGAGGACGGGCCGCGGGTGTGGATCGACGCCGCGATCCATGGCGACGAGGTGGCCGGCGTCGAGGTGGTCCGCCAGGTGATGGCCGGCCTCGACCCCAAGACGTTCCGCGGCACGCTGGTCGCGGTGCCGATCGTCAACGTGCTCGGCTTCATGACCGGTGACCGCTACCTGCCCGACCGCCGCGACCTCAACCGGTCGTTCCCGGGCTCCGCGCGCGGCTCGCTCGCCGGCCGCATCGCCCACCTCTTCATGCGCGAGATCGTCGCCGGCTGCGAGGTCGGCATCGACCTGCACACCGGCTCCGACCGTCGCAGCAACCTCCCGCAGGTGCGCGCCGACCTAGACGACCCGCGTACGGCCGAGCTGGCTGCCGCGTTCGGCGCGCCGGTGATGCTGCACGCCCGCATCCGCGACGGCTCGCTGCGCCACGCCGCCGGCGAGCACGGGGCCAAGGTGCTGCTCTACGAGGCCGGGGAGAACCTCCGCTTCGACGACTACGCCGTCGAGGCCGGCGTGATCGGAGTACGCCGCGTGCTGGCCGCGCTCGGCATGACCGAGGCGGTCGTCGAGCCGCCCGTCGAGCCGAGCCTAGAGTGCCGCTCCAGTGGCTGGGTGCGCGCCCGCCGCACCGGCATCCTGCACCTCGACGCGCACCTCGGGCAGAAGGTCAGCGACGGCGAACGCCTCGGCACCCTCTTCGACTCCTTCGGCAAGACCCTGCGCGCCGTCTACTCCAACCGCGACGGCATCGTGATCGGGCGCACCGAGGCGCCGCTCGTGAACTCCGGTGACGCGGTCGTGCACATCGCGAACTAGCGTGCGAGGCATGTCGTTCGACACTGATGCCTTTGACGTGGCGGCCTTCCGCGCCGGCTTCCCCTCGCTTGCCTCCGGGATCGCCCACTTCGACAACCCCGGCGGCACCCAGACGCCGCAGGTGGTCGGTGACGCGATCGCGCGCACTCTCACCGGTCCGCTCTCGCAGCGCGGCTCGGCGCTGGTCAGTCAGCGCAACGCCGAGGAGGCGGTCGCCGGCTTCCGCTCCGCCGTGGCCGACCTGGTCGGCGGCGAGGCGGGCGGCGTGGTCCACGGCCGCAGCGCCACCGCGTTGACGTACGACGTCTCCCGCACGCTGGCCCGCACGTGGTCGCCCGGCGACGAGATCGTCCTCTGCGAGCTCGACCACGACTCCAACGTGCGGCCGTGGATCCAGGCCGCCGAGCGGGCCGGCGTGACCGTGCGCTGGCTCCGCCTCGACCCGGCGACCGGTGAGCTCGACCTGGACTCGCTCGACGTCATCGGCGAGCGGACGCGGCTCGTCGCGCTGACGGCTGCCTCGAACCTGCTCGGCACCCGTCCCCCGGTCGCCACCGTCGCGGCGCGGGCGCACGAGGTCGGCGCGCTCGTCCACGTCGACGCGGTGCACCACACCGCACACGCGGCGCCCGACATCACCGCGATGGGCGCGGACTTCCTGGTGTGCTCGGCCTACAAGTTCTTCGGCCCGCACTGCGGCTCGCTGGTCGCGGACCCCGCGCTCCTCGAGACCCTGCGCCCGGACAAGCTGCTGCCCTCGACCGACGTGGTGCCCGAGCGCTTCGAGCTCGGCACGCTGCCGTACGAGCTGCTCGCCGGCGTCACCGCCGCGGTCGACCTGATCGCCTCGCTCGGGTCGGGCGACTCCCGGCGGTCCCGGTTGGTCTCGGCCGCCTCGGCGATCGCCGCCCACGAGCTGCGGCTGCGGGAGCGGATCGAGGCGGGGCTCGCGTCCTTCGGCGATGCCCTCACCCTGCACTCGCGCGCGGCCGACCGGACCTCGACGCTCTTCCTGACGCTGCGCGACCGCTCGCCGCTCGACGTGTTCGAGCACCTCGCCAAGCGCGACGTGCTCGTGCCGGCCGGCACGTTCTACGCCCACGAGACCTTCCGCGCCCTCGGCCTCCCCGTCGACTCCGGGCTCCGGATCGGGCTGGCCGCCTACAACGACGACTCCGACGTGGACCGGCTGCTCGAGGGGCTGGCCGAGGCGCTCTAGCCCGACGCGTGGGTCAGTCGGACAGCTGGCCCTCGTCGACCTGCTCGGCGACCTCCTCCGAACCGGCGCCGTCCTCGTGGGCGCTCGAGTCGAGCTGGTCGGTGTCGACCGTGTCGCCGACGGAGGCGTTGCCCGCGGGCTCGGCGTCGAGCGCGCGCTGGCGGTCGGCGTCGCTGACCCGCTCGCCCGCGCCGGGGAACGCGGACTCCTCCGGGTGCTCGGCGTAGGGGTCGGGCCCGGTGGGGTTGTCGCTCGTCATGGTTGCGACCGTACGCCGACGGCGTACCCGCGCGATCCTCCCCAGGGGTGGCGGCAGATCGCCGCTCCGCCGCCACACCCCCGGCCCGGAACAGCCTGCTGGCCGGGGATTCCCGAAGTTGTCAGGCCGTGCCCGGGGCAGCATGTTCAGGAACCGCCGGCTGGCCGGGGATCGCTGAAGTTGTCAGGGTCTTCCGCGCGATCTCGCCCGCGCAAGGCCGTCGGCTGTCGGAACCCCGGGCCAGAATGGGCGGATGCCGCAGCACTGGGTGCTCCACGTCGACATGGACCAGTTCCTGGTCGCGGTCGAGCTGCTGCGCCGGCCTGAGCTGGTCGGGCTGCCGGTCGTGGTGGGCGGCCGGGGCGACCCGACGGAGCGGGCGGTGGTGTCGACGGCGTCCTACGAGGCCCGCGCGCACGGCGTACGCAGCGGGCTGGCGCTGAAGCTCGCCAAG
The DNA here is from genome assembly GCF_947488025.1 of uncultured Nocardioides sp. Classification (GTDB taxonomy): domain Bacteria; phylum Actinomycetota; class Actinomycetes; order Propionibacteriales; family Nocardioidaceae; genus Nocardioides. The sequence continues at coordinate 185,315 of NZ_CANKYS010000004.1, forward strand.
CGGCGCTCCCCGGACGCGGTGTTCCTGCCGGTCGACTTCCCGGTCTACGAGGAGGCGTCGGCGCGGGTGATGGAGACGCTGCGGGCGACGCCGGGCGCCGTGGTCGAGGTGCTGGGCTGGGACGAGGCGTTCGTCGGCGTCGAGACCGACGACCCGGTCGCCGCCGCCCGGCAGGTGCAGGCGGCGGTGCTCGAGGCGACCGCGCTGCACTGCTCGGTCGGCATCGGCGACACGCTGGTCCGGGCCAAGATCGCCACCGACTTCGGCAAGCCCCAGGGCGTCTTCGAGCTGACGCGGGACAACTGGATGGAGGTCATGGGCCACCGTCCGACGACGGCGCTGTGGGGCGTCGGGACGAAGATCGGCGCACGTCTGGAGGCGATCGGCATCCGCACCGTCGCCGACCTCGCCGGCGCCGAGGAGGAGGCGCTCGTCGCCGCGTTCGGACCGACCAACGGTCCCCACCTCGGGCGTCTCGGTCGCGGCGGTGGCCGCTCCCGCCCCGACGACACCCCGTGGGTGGCGCGTGCCCACGGCCGCGAGACGACCTACCAGGCCGACCTCACCACGCCCGACGACGTCCGCGCCGCGCTGCGCGAGCTCGCCGCGCGGGTCGTCGACGACGTACGCAAGGAGGCGCGGGCGGTGCAGCGGGTGCACCTCAAGATCCGGTTCGCGCCGTTCTTCACCTTCACGAAGGTCCGCAAGCTCGCCGAGGCGACGTACGACGTCGACGTGATCGCGCAGACCGCCTTCGAGCTCTACATCGCGCTCGGCGACGACCGCCCGGTGCGGTTGCTCGGGGTGCGCGGCGAGATGGTGCCGCCCGACGGAGGCTACTGACCCGGACAGTGGAGCGCGCGGCCGCTAGGTCCGGCCGCGCGCTCCACTGTCGGTCGCCCTTGCCGACCGACCCGGGCTACTCCGTCGCGATGGCGTCGAGCACCTTCATCCGCGAGGCGCGGATCGCCGGGACGATCGCGGCGAGGACACCGAACACGACGGCGATCACCAGGAACACCACGAGCGAGCCGAGCGGCAAGGACAGGACGGTGAGGTCCTCCGAGAGCGACTGGCGCAGCGCGACCCCGATGAGCAGCCCGACCGCCAGGCCGAGGACCGCGCCGAGCACCGCGATGGCGATCGACTCCAGGGTGATCATCCGCCGCAGGCGTCGCCGGGACAGGCCGACCGCCCGGAGCAGCCCCACCTCGCGGGTGCGCTCGATGACGCTGAGGCCGAGGGTGTTGACGATGCCGATGACCGCGATGATCACCGCCAGGGCGAGCAGCCCGTAGATCATGAACAGCAGCTGGTTGACCTGCTGCTTGATCAGGTCGGCGAAGCCCTCCTTGTCCTGCACGGTGACGATCGGGATGTCGGCGACCACCTCGTCAAGCGCGTCGTGCACCTCCTCGACGTCGGCTCCCTCGGCGACGTTGATGCTCAGCACGCTGTCGTTGCGGCGCAGCCCGGCGTCCTCGAGCACGCTGATCGGCAGGGTGACGCCCTGGGTGATCGGGGTGTCCTCGAAGATGCCGACGACCTCGAGGTCGACGGTCTGACCACCGGGGAACGCCACCGGCAGGGACGTACCGACGTCGGCGTCGAGGTCCCCGGCCGTGGACTCGCTGAGGATGGTCTGGTCGCCGTTCATCTGCTGGGTGCCGCCCAGCATGTCGAGCTCGTAGATGTCGGCGAACTCGTCGTCGACGCCCATCACGAACGTCTGGTCCTGGTCGACCAGCGCCACCGAGCCCTGCATCCGCGAGATCGTGCCGACCCCGTCGACCTCCTCCATCTGGTCGCCGACCTCGGTCGGAAAGCCCTGGAAGCTCGGCGACTGGACCAGGAAGTCGCTGCGGAACTCCTGGTCGACGAGCTCGTCGTTGGTCGCGCTGAGCGAGGAGGCCAGCACGCCGACCGCCGACACCACGGCCAGGCCGATCATCAGGGCCGAGGCGGTGGCGCCCGTACGCCGCGGGTTGCGCAGGGCGTTCTCCCCGGCGAGCTTGCCGGCGGTGCCGAAGAGCTTGCCGAAGACCGCCCGGCAGGCGATCAGCACCGGGCGGCCGAGCACCGGGGCCATGACGGCGACGGTGATCACCCAGATCACCGAGCCCGCGCCGATCCATGCCGCGTCGGCCCCGGGCGCGCCGACCAGGCCGGCGGCCATCAGGGCAGCGCCGACGAGCAGGGCGAGGGTGCCGAGGACGATCCGGCGGCGACCGAGCGCCTTCTCCTGCACCGTCAGGTCGTCACGCAGGGCGGCGACCGGCGGCACCTTCGCCGCGCGCCGCGCCGGCACGAAGGCCGCGACCATCGTCACGCTGATGCCGACGACGTAGGCGGCGATGACCGTCGTCGGGGTCAGCACCAGCACCTCGCCGGCGATGTCGAGGCCCTGCGAGCGGAACACCGCGGCCAGCCCGCGCGCGAGGCCGAGCCCGAGCAGGAGGCCGAGCGTCGAGCCGAGCAGCGCCATGAGGAACGCCTCGATCAGCACCGACCGCGTCACCTGGCGGCGGCTCGCGCCGAGGGCCCGGAGCAGCGCCGACTCGCGGACCCGCTGCGAGACGAGGATGGAGAAGGTGTTGAAGATGATGAAGGCGCCGACCACGATCGCGATCACCGCGAAGGCGATCAGGAAGTAGCCGATGACGTCGAGGAACTGGCCGATCTGCTCGTCGGACTCGTCGATCACCTCCTGCCCGGTGACAGCGGTGAAGCCGTCGGGGAGCACCGTCTTGGCGGCGTCGGCGAGCTCGGTCTGGCTGACACCCTCGGCGGCCGTGAGGGCCACGGTGGTGAAGGCGTCCTCTCCGTCGAGGAAGACCTCCTGCGCCTGGCTCGTCTCGAGCAGCGCCAGCGTGGCACCGGCGGTGCCGCCACCGTTGAAGTTGGAGGTGCCGACGAGCTCGAACGACGTACGCAGCTCGCCGGTCGGCATCAGCAGCGTGACGTCGTCGCCGAGCTCGTAGCCGCCGCGCTCGGCGGACGAGGCGTCGAGGTTGATCTGGCCGGGCTGGTCGGGCCACTCGCCCGACTCGAGGATCAGGATCGGGTCGCCGGCGACGTTGACGCTGTCGTAGTAGTTGAAGACCAGCGTGGGGGCGCCGGTGCCGCCGACGAGCTTGCCGTCCTCGCCCAGGAGGTAGGCGCCGACGCCGTCGACGGACCCGTCGGCCGCGGCGACCTCGGGCAGGTCGGCCAGCCGGTCGACGACCTGCGGCTCGACGAGCTTGGTCGTGCCGGCCCCGGAGGCCTGGAACGACACCTCGCCCTCGGTGCGGACGATCGCGTCGGACGTCGAGCCCTCGATGATGTTGTCGAAGGTCGAGCCGAGCCCGTGGCTGAAGGTGAGGACGCCAGCCAGGAAGCCGATGCCCAGCACGATCGCCAACGTGCTCATGACCAGGCGGACCTTGCGGGCCACCAGGTTGCGCCAGGTGAGTCGGAACACCGCTCAGCCCGCCTTCTCGTCGGCGCGGGGCGCGCGGGCGGCGTCGGACAGGGCGCCCATCTTGACGAGGATCGCGTCACGGTCGGGGTCGCGCAGCTCGTCGACGACCTTGCCGTCGGCGAGGAAGAGGACCCGGTCGCTGTACGACGCCGCGACGGGGTCGTGCGTGACCATGACGACCGTCTGGCCGAACTCGTCGACGCTGCGGCGCAGGAAGCCGAGCACCTCGGCCGAGCTGGTGGAGTCGAGGTTGCCAGTGGGCTCGTCGGCGAAGACGATCGAGGGCCGGCTCACCAGCGCGCGGGCGCAGGCCACGCGCTGCTGCTGGCCGCCCGACATCTCGCTGGGGCGGTGGCCCAGGCGCGGGCGCAGGCCGACGGCGTCGATGACCTGGTCGAACCAGCCCTGGTCGGCCTTCTTCCCCGCCAGGTCGAGCGGCAGCAGGATGTTCTCCTTCGCCGTCAGGGTCGGCACCAGGTTGAACGCCTGGAAGACGAAGCCGATCCGGTCGCGGCGCAGGTTGGTCAGCGCCTTGTCCTTGAGCTTGCCCAGCGAGGTGCCGTCCACGACGGCCTCCCCGGACGTGGGCGTGTCCAGCGCCGCCAGGCAGTGCATCAGCGTGGACTTTCCGGACCCCGAGGGCCCCATGATGGCGGTGAACTCCCCCTTCATCAGGTCCACGGTCACCCCGTCGAGGGCCCGGACCTGGGCCTCCTCCGAGCCGTAGACCTTCACCAGGTCCCGTGCGCTTGCCGCGACGCCCTGCGGCGCCCCTCCCGTGGGCTGCTCAGTCATGGGAAGGAGTCTGGCAGGGGTCTCCGACGCGCGGCCATGGGATAACACCCGCAGCCGACCCTGACACTTGTCAGGGTCCGGCAGGGGTCTGGACCAGTGGCCCTAGGTTGTCCCGCGTGGGAGACGTCGTCGCCGGGCTGCTGACCGGGCTGTCGCTGATCGTGGCCATCGGCGCGCAGAACGCGTTCGTGCTCCGGCAGGGCCTGCGCCGCAGCCACGTCGGCCTGGTGGTCGCGATCTGCGCGCTGTCCGACGTCGTACTGATCCTCGCAGGGGTCGCCGGCATCGGGGTCCTCGTCGACCGCGCCCCGTGGGCGGTCGAGGTGGTGCGGTGGCTGGGCGTCGCGTTCCTGACCGTGTACGGCGTCCTGTCGCTGCTGCGCGCCCGCCGTCCGCAGGCGCTCGACGCGGGGGACGGGGTCGTCGAGGCGCACCGCGGCGTGGTCGCGCGGGCGGTGGCGCTGACCTGGCTCAACCCGCACGTCTACCTCGACACCGTGCTCCTGCTCGGGTCGATCGCCGGCACCCACGGCACACCGGGTCGCTGGTGGTTCGCCCTCGGCGCGTGCGTGGCGAGCATCGGGTGGTTCGCCGGTCTCGGGTACGGCGCCCGGCTGGCCGCCCCGCGCCTGGCCAGCCCCCGCGCGTGGCAGGTGCTCGACGTGCTCGTCGGCCTCGTGATGCTGGCGATCGCCCTCCGGCTCGCCCTCGGCGCCTGACCGTCGTACGCCCCTGCCGCGCGCCGCCGCGGGCCGCGCCGCGCCGCGCCGCCTGCCTCTCGCAGAGTCCCCGCTCATGCGGGGAGTCCGCCACTTCGTGGGGCGTACAACCCCCTCCAGGTGTCGGACTTCCCCCACAAGTCGCCTCAGGAGTACGCCGGCGGGCGCGGGCCGCGGCGTGAACCCGCGCGCCCGCCCGCGGGTCGATCTCAGGAGTCCTGGGGAGCCCGGGTCATCTCCGCCGCCTCGCGGGCGACGGCCTCGTCGTGACGGGCGTGGAGCCGGTCGCGGACCTCGGACGGCTCGTAGTGGCGGCGTACGCGCTCGTCGCGGGCGACGGCGGCACCGGTGGCGACCCCGGCGAGGATGCCGGCCAGGCCGAGGAGCTTCCATGCGCGCATGGCGGGAGCCTAGTCGTCGGGGCGTGGGCGCTGGGGCAGACTGCGCGCATGACCCTGACCCTCGACCAGGCGGTGGACCTCACCCGGAGCGGCGACATCTGGCTGTTCCGCGGGCGCCGGGCGCCGGACCGGGCCATCCGCGCGGTCACCAACTCGCCGGTCAACCACGTCGGGATGGCGGTGGTCGTCGACGACCTGCCGCCGCTGATCTTCCACGCCGAGCTCGGCAGGAAGCAGCTCGACGTCTGGACGGGGGCCCACCACCGCGGCGTCCAGCTCCACGACCTGCGCGACGCCGTGGGCCGCTGGCAGACCGAGTACGACCAGGACGCCTGGGTCCGGCAGCTCCAGCCCGAGATCGGCCGCGACGAGGAGGACGGCATGCTGCGCGCGATCGCCCGGCTCGACGGCGTCTCCTTCCCCAGCCTGACCCGGCTCGGCGCGCGCTGGCTGCGCGGCCGCGACGCGTACGTCCCGCGCCGCAAGCGCGGGCAGCGGGCCACCCCCGAGGCGGCCTTCTGCGCCGAGATCGTCGCCACCTGCTACATCGAGATGGGCATCCTGCGCGACGACCGCCGCGCGACCTGGTACGACCCGGGCAAGTTCTGGAGCGGTGACTACCTGCCGATCTCCGACGGCTGGACCCTCGGCACGGAGGTCGCGGTCAGCCGCTGACCAGGTCGAGTGCGCACGCGGTAGCAGTCGCCGCGGGCCGCGCACTCGACTCACTCGACGGACGCCGCCAGCCGCTCGGCCACCACCCGGACCGCGGCGCGGAGCTCGGGGCCGCCCACCACCGTGAACGGGAACGGGACGTTCGCGAGCCACTCACCGGCGTACGCCTCGGGGTTGCTGGTGCTGCCCACCAGCTCGCACCGGCCGTCGGGGAGCTCGCGCAGGTCGCCCAGCGTGGGGCGGACCCACGGCCGCAGCTCGCCGACCGGGACGTCGAAGACGACGTGGGTCTCGTGCTCCCAGCCCTTGCCGAGGTTGGCCTCGAGCTCGGCGGCGGGGTCGAGGTCGGCGGGCACGTCGAAGGTGCCCTCGAGCGGCTCGGCCCCGGTGATCCGGTCGATCCGGAAGGTACGCAGCGCGTCGGCGTGGTGGGAGTGGCAAAGGAGGTACCACCGGCCGTAGCGCACCACGACCGACCACGGGTCGACCTCGAAGGTGCGGGCGTTGCCGGCCGCGGTGCGGTAGTCGATGCGCACCTGCTGCTGGGCCGCCACCGCCGCGACGAGCCCGCTCGCGACCTCCGGGTCGGGTCGCACCGACGAGCGCTGCGGGACCGTACGCGCGGTCTCGCGCACCGCGGCCGCCTGCCGCGCGACGTTGGTCGGCAGCACCCGGAGGATCTTGCCCAGCGCGGAGCCCACCGGGTCGTCGGGGTCGGCGACCGCGTGGTGGGAGTCGAGGGCGGCCATCACCAGCCCGAGCGCCTCCGTCGCGGAGAACACCAGCGGCGGCAGCCGCAGCCCGCGCCCGAGCGTGTATCCGCCGTAGGGGCCGCGCGTGGACTCGACCGGGATGTCGGCCTCGCGCAGGATCGCGACGTAGCGGCGGGCCGCGCGCTCGGTGACCCCGAGCCGCGCGGCCAGCTCGGCGGCGGTGACCCCCGGCCGGGCCTGCAGGAGGTCCAGCGCCCGCAGCGCCCGCGCGGTCGGGCTGATCTCGCTCATGAGATGGATCCTGCCACCGGTTCCGGTCGTGGAGCGTCCGGAATGGTCCCTAGCGTGAGCAGCGAGGGTCGACGACACCGAACAAGGAGAGATTCATGGACATCGTGCTCATCGCCGGACTCTGGCTCGACGGCTCGGCCTGGGACGACGTGCTGCCCGAGCTGGAGCGGCTCGGCCACCGCGGCATCCCGGTGACGCTGCCCGGGCAGGGTGACGGCGCCACCTCGGCGTCGTACGACGACCAGGCCGCCGCGGTCCTCTCCGCGGTCGACGCGGCCGAGGGGTCGCCGCTCGTGGTCGGGCACTCCGCCGCGTGCACGCTGGCGTGGGTGGCGGCCGACCGGCGCCCCGACGCCTTGAGCGGCGTGGTCCTCATCGCCGGCTTCCCGACCACCGACGGCAACGCCTACGCCGACTTCTTCGACACCGACGGCGACGCGGTGCCGTTCCCCGGCTGGGAGCCCTTCGCCGGACCGGACTCCGACGACATGTCGCCCGAGCTCAAGGCCACGGTGGCGGCGGCCGCACACCCGGTGCCGGTGGGCGTCACGAAGGGGACGGTCCGCTGGACCGACGAGCGCCGCCACGGGGTGCCGTTGACGCTGGTGTGCGCGGAGTTCAGCCCCGCCCAGGCCCGGGAGTGGATCGACACCGGCGACGTGCCCGAGCTGTCCGACGCCACGGCGCTGGAGCTCGTCGACATCGATTCCGGGCACTGGCCGATGTTCACCCAGCCGGCGGCGCTGGCTGCCCTGATCGACGAGGCGACGAGGCGCTGACACGGGCAGGGGCCGCGCCCGGGGACCTCAGTCCAGGAGCTCTTCGGGGCCGGCCGCCATCGTCGGCAGGTCGGCGGGTGCACGGTCGACGGGCCTGTCGGCCGGCTTGTCGGCCGCGTCGGCGGGCAGGTCGGCGGGCTGGTCGACCGGCTCGTCGGTGACCGAGACCGCCTCGAGCGGCGTGGACGGCGTCAGCGGCGTGACCGGCAGGACGACGTACCCGCCCGACACGCCGGAGCCGAGGTCCACCTCGACGTCGGCGAGCTCGGCCGGGGCCACGCCCAGCGACACGGCGACGGCCAGCGCGTTGTCGGGCCGGTCCACGGGGTCCTTCTGGAGCAGCGAGGCCACCACGTCGCGCAGGTCCTCGGGGACGTCCTCGCCGAGCGGCGGGGGCGGCTCGTTGACGTGGCACAACGCGGTCGCGATCGGGGTGCCGCGGTCGAACGGGCGCTTGCCGGTGAGCATCTCGTGGGCGACCACGCCGAGGGCATAGAGGTCACTGGCGCCGGTGGCCTGCTGACCGATCGCCTGCTCGGGGCTGATGTAGTTGGGCGTGCCGAGCATCTCGCCGACGCGGGTGTGGCCGATCGCGTCCATGGCGCGGGCGATGCCGAAGTCGGTGAGCTTCACCAGCCCGTCCTCGCGCAGCAGGATGTTGGCCGGCTTGACGTCGCGGTGGACGACACCGGCGTCGTGGGCGGTGCCGAGGGCGAGCGCGGCCTGGCCGAGGATGGACCGCACGGCCTCGGCCTGCATCGCGCCCTGCTCGCGGATGATCGCCGACAGGGGCAGGCCCTGGACGAGCTCCATCACGAGGTAGGTGCGGTGGTCGTCCTCGCCGTAGTCGAAGACGGTCGTGATGTTGGGGTGCAGGAGGCTCGCCGAGTGGAGGGCCTCGTCGCGGAAGCGCTCGGCGAAGATCTCCTCGTTGTCGGGGTCGGCGCGCATGACCTTGACCGCGACGTCGCGCTTGAGCACGTCGTCCAGGCCGCGCCACACGTCCGCCATGCCGCCGGAGGCGATGCGCTCCTGCAGGACGTAGCGGTCCCCGAGACGGAGTCCTTCCACGAGCCTGTGCACCGGGCGTGCCCCACTTCTCTCGAATCAGGCGCGCGACGGCGCACCAGAAACCGACGGTACTCCGACTTACGTCCATTCCTGCCTTTTCCGACCCGGCGCCCACCCACGAGGGTGGAACCATTGACAACGTACAACCATTTAGTTGTACGTTGGTCGCATGACCGACGACGAGGACCGGGCGGACGCCTGGTTCCACGCACTCTCCGACCGCACGCGGCGCGACATCCTGCGGCGCGTGCTGGCCGGCGAGCACTCCGTGTCGGCCCTGGCGCGCAGCTATGACATGAGCTTCGCCGCCGTCCAGAAGCACGTCGCCGTGCTCGAGCGCGCGGGCCTGCTGACCAAGCGTCGTCAGGGTCGCGAGGCCCTGGCGAGCGGCGACGTCGAGGCCGTGCGGTCGGTGGGCGCGATGCTCACCGACCTCGAGGCCCTCTGGCGCGGCCGCATCTCCCGGATGGACGAGCTCTTCGCCGAGCAGACCCGCCAGCAGCAGGACCAGCACCCGACCCGGCACGACCGCCCCTGACCCACGCACAGAACGGACCGAACCCATGCCTGTCACCGACGTTCAGCACGACCTCGACGCCCTCACCCTGACCATCACCGCCGACTTCGCCGCACCCGTCGAGCGCGTGTGGGAGGTGTACGCCGACCCGCGCCAGCTCGAGCGGGTGTGGGGACCTCCCGGCTACCCCGCCACCTTCGTCGACCACGCCCTCGTCCCCGGCGGACGGATGACCTACTACATGACCAGCCCCGAGGGCGAGAAGTACTACGCCTACTGGGAGGTCACTGAGGTCCACGAGCCGAGCCGCTTCGACTTCAAGGACGGCTTCGCCCTCGACGACACCTTCGCCCCCAACACCGACATGCCCGAGTCCGCCAACACCTACCGCTTTGAGCGGACCACCGCAGGCACCCGCGCCACCTTCGTGGGCACCTACGCCAGTGCCGAGGACCTGCAGAAGGTGCTCGACATGGGCGTCGTCGAGGGCTCCAGCCTGGCCATCAACCAGATCGACGACCTGCTCGCCGCCTGACGAGCCGCCCCCACACGGAAGAGAGACCAGAGATGCGACCCCTCGTCGTCACCGAGTTCATCACCGCCGACGGCATCGTCGACTCCCCCGGCGGCGGCGACCACCCCCACGCCGGCTGGACGTTCCGCGACGTCGACTTCGTCGAGGAGGCCTACGACATCAAGGGCCGCGAGATGGCCGACGCCACCGCGCTGCTGCTCGGCCGCCAGTCCTACGACGAGTTCGCCCCGGTCTGGCCGTCGATGGAGGAGTTCGCGACCTACAACGCGATGCCCAAGTACGTCGTCTCGACGACCCTGGCCGGCGACACCGCGCCCTGGGGCGAGGGCACCGTCGAGGTGCTGCGGTCCCTCGACGACGTCGCAGCGCTGAAGGAGACCGACGGCGGAGAGATCCACGTCCACGGCAGCGCCCGCCTCGCCCAGGGCCTCGCCCGTGCCGGGCTCGTCGACCGCTACCACCTGCTGGTCTTCCCGGTCCTCCTCGGCAGCGGCAAGCGCCTCTTCGCCGAGGGCGACAAGACCGGGCTCCGGCTCGTCGAGCACGCGGCGTACAGCAACGGCATCACGCTCCAGCGCTACGACGTCGTGCGCTAGGACAACCGCTGGCGGTGGGAGACTCGCCCGGTGGAACTCGCCCTGCTGCTCGTCTCGATGGCAGCCGTCGTCCTGGCCGCCACCGCCGTCAGCGAACGCCTGCACGTCCCGGCGCCGCTCCTGCTGGTCGTCGTCGGCGCCGCAGCGGCGTACGTCCCGGGGGTGCCGACGATCCACCTCGAGTCCGAGGTCGTCCTGCTGGGGCTGCTGCCACCGCTGCTCTACGCGGCGGCGATCCAGACCTCGCTGGTCGACTTCAACGCCAACCGGGGCGCCATCCTCCGGCTCTCCGTGGTGCTCGTCGTCGTCACGGCCCTGGCGGTGGCCGTCGTCGCCCACTGGCTGGTGCCGAGCCTGGGCTGGGCGGCGGCGATCGCGATCGGGGCGGTCGTCGCACCGCCGGACGCCGTCGCAGCCACGGCGGTGGCCCGCCGCATCGGGCTGCCGAGACGGGTGGTGACGATCCTCGAGGGCGAGTCGCTGCTCAACGACGCCACCGCCCTCGTCACCCTGCGTACGGCGATCGCCGCGCTCTCGGGTGGAGTCACCCTGGCCGCGGTCGGCGGCGACTTCGTCCTGGCCGCGGGTGGTGGCGTGGCGATCGGCGTCCTCTTCTTCCTCCTCGTCGCCCGGCTGCGCAAGCACGTCACCGACCCGCTGATGGACACCGCGATCTCGTTCCTCACGCCGTTCGCGGCGTTCGTGGCGGCGGAGGAGATCCACGCCTCCGGCGTCATCTCGGTCGTCGTGGCCGGCCTGCTGCTGGGCCACAAGGCGCCGATCATCCAGACCGCGCAGTCGCGCATCACCGAGCGGATCACCTGGCGCACGGTGGCGTTCGTGCTGGAGAACACCGTCTTCCTCCTCATCGGCCTCCAGCTCGACTGGATCCTCCAGGACGTCCAGGCCTCCACCCTCCCCACCAGCCGCATCGTGCTCGTGTGCCTCGCCACCCTGGTGACGGTCGTCGTGGTCCGCCTGGTCTACATGCAGGCCACCGGCTTCCTGCGCCGGCGCGACCCGATCCCGGCGTCGTGGAGCTTCCTCATCGGCTGGGCCGGCATGCGCGGCGTGGTCACCCTCGCCGCCGCGTTCGTCATCCCCGAGGACGCGCCGCACCGCGAGGTGCTGCTGCTCGTCGCCTTCACCGTGGTGGCGGGCACGCTGCTCGTGCAGGGGCTCACGCTGCCGCTGATGACCCGCCTGCTCGGCGTACCGTCCCCCGACCCCGCCGAGGACGCCCTCGCCCGAGCCGGGCTGCTGCAGCAGGCGGCGGACGCCGGCTTCGCCCGGCTCGAGGAGCTGGAGTACGACGACCACCACGGGGTCGTCGACCAGGTGCGGGCCCGCGTCGACCAACGCACGTTCGCCGCCTGGGAGCAGCTCGCCACCGCAGCCGACGCCGAGACGCCGTCGGAGCTCTACGCGCGGATCCGCGGCGAGATGATCGACGCGGAGCGCGACAAGGTGCTCAAGGTGCGCAGCCGGGGCCACGTGCCGTCGGAGGTGGTGAGCCAGGTCCTCGGCATGCTCGACATCGAGGAGTCGATGCTCGACGCCGGCTCGGCGGCGCGCGCCGGCGTACGCAACGGGACCCTGGCCTTCGCCGGCGGACGCACCTGCGACGACCTCGACACGCACCCCGCCGTGGACACGGTCGATGATCCCGCCTGCGCCACGTGCCTCGCCGACGGCACCCGCTGGGTCTCGCTGCGCCAGTGCCTCACCTGCGGCAACGTCGCGTGCTGCGACTCGTCCGTGGGCCGGCACGCGACCGCCCACTTCCACGACAGCCTGCACCCCGTCGTGGAGTCCGCCGAGCCGGACGAGTCGTGGCGCTGGTGCTACGTGCACAACCTCACCGGCTGAGCCCGATATCTGAGGACGGCGTGGACGTCGGACGGGCCCATTTCCGACCGCGGCGTCCTCAGATATCGGCCACTACGCTGGAGGAATGGGAGCGCCTGCGATCGTCATCGCCTCCACCCACCACGCGGCCGAGCTGGGCGAGGCGTTCGCCCGCTACGAGCGCGAGTACGACGTCCGCATGGCCACCGACGAGGCCACCGCCAAGGCCTGCGCCAAGGAGCTGCTCACGACCGGGCACCCGGTGGCGCTCTTCGTCGTCGACAGCGACCACGACCAGGAGAAGCTCTACCAGCTGATCAACGGCACCCGGCAGGCCGTGCCGACCGCCCGCCGGCTGATCGTCACCCACGTCAGCCGCTTCCGCGAGGACAACCAGACCTTCCGCCACGCGGTCGCCGCCGGCAAGGTCGACGCGCTGCTGCTGATGCCGCAGGGACCGCGCGACGAGGAGTTCCACCTGGCCGTCGGCGAGCTGCTCAACGAGTGGAACGCCACGGTCGCAGCGCCGGTGGTCGAGAACGTCCGCATCATCACGCCCGAGAAGGACGCGCTCGCCCGCGACCTGCTCGACTACCTCGCCCGGGTGGGCATGCCCGCCGGCGTGCACCACCCCGACAGCGAGGTCGGGCGCGAGGTGATGGCGAGCTGCCCGGAGGACGAGGGCCGCTGGCCGGTCGTGTCCTCGCTGGCCGGCTGGTGCGGCCACTGCCCCGACGTACGTTCGCTGGCCAACCAGCTCTACGGCCGCCCCGACGACATCGACCTCGACGAGGTGGTCGACCTCGTCGTGGTCGGCGCGGGGCCGGCCGGTCTCGCGGCCAGCGTGTACGCCTCGAGCGAGGGGCTGACCACCGTCTGCCTCGAGGCCGAGGCGATCGGCGGGCAGGCCGGCACCAGCTCGATGATCCGCAACTACCTCGGCTTCCCGCGCGGCATCTCCGGCATGCGGCTGGCCCAGCGCGCCCGCGGACAGGCGCTGCGCTTCGGCACCCGCTTCTTCACCGGCTGGCCGGCCACCGGCATCTCGCAGTGCGAGCACGGCGACCACCACGTCGTGCACACCGACGGCGGCGACGTCCACGCGCGGTCGGTGCTCGTCTCCACCGGCGTCGACTACCGCCGGCTCGGCGTGGACTCGCTCGAGGAGCTGGTCGGGCGCGGGGTCTACTACGGCGCCGCGATGGCGGCCGCACGCGAGCTCGCCGGCGACCACGTCGTGGTGGTCGGGGGCGGCAACTCCGCCGGCCAGGCCGCGATCCACGCCGCCCGCTTCGCCTCCTCGGTCACCGTCGTGGTGCGCCGGCCCGAGCTCACCGCCACCATGTCGTCGTACCTCATCGACGAGATCGAGTGGAACCCCCGCATCGCCGTGCGGCCCTGCACCCGCGTGGTCGACGGCGGCCCGGACGACGTCGGACAGCTCGCCTGGCTCGACATGGAGGACGTCGACACCGGCGCGCGCGAGCGCGTCGAGGCGCGCGGGCTGTTCCTGCTGCTGGGCGCCGCTCCCGAGTGCGGCTGGCTGCCGGACGCGGTGCTGCGCGACGAGCGCGGGTTCGTCCTCACCGGGCGCGACGTCCCGACCGAGCACTGGGCCGACGGCGTGCCGCCGGAGGACCTGGCGACGACGGTGCCGGGCATCTTCGCCGGCGGCGACATCCGCGCCGGGTCGATGAAGCGGGTCGCCTCGGCGACGGGCGAGGGCGCGTCGGTGGTGTCCTCGGTCCACACCTGGCTCGGCCAGTAGGCGGGCGGTCCCCTACAGCTCCAGCAGCAGGAAGAGCACGGCGAGTGCCGGCAGGGTGCCCTGGATGAGCGCCGGACGCAGCATCCTCCGGTCGTGGGTGACGAGCACGACCGCCGCGGCGAGCATCGAACCGGTGCCCGCCAGCGCGAGAGCCGAACCGACCCAGTGCTCCGTCCTCAGCAGCGCCAGGCCGACGAGGGTGATGATCGCCAGGAAGAGGTTGTAGAAGCCCTGGTTGTAGGCCATCGGTCGGGTGATCTCGGCCTCGGACTCCGACGTGCCGAAGGTCCGGCGCGTGGCCGGGTGGGTCCAGCGGAACGACTCGAGCACCCAGATGTAGACGTGGAGGAGCGCAGCCAGCAGCGAGAAGCCCACCGTGAAGAACGTCATGCGCGCACCCTAGGCCCGCCTACCCCTGGGAGGGTGGCACTCCGTCCGCGGGCGGCGCAGACTCGCCTCGACCCGGCCACCCGGCCGTGAGATCGAGGGAGGTCCCATGGGACGACTGATCGGCATCCTGCTCGTCATCTGGCTCGCCATCGGCGCGTTCGCCGCGTTCCAGCGCGGCTACTTCGAGGACACCCCGTCCAACTGCTCCGAGACCGGCGACATCGCGCTCAACATCGTCGCCGGGCCGCTCAACTACACCGGCCTCAACCCGAAGGTCGACTGCTCCGACATCAACGTCGACACCCCGGAGCCGAGCGAGTAGGCCCCCGGTCCGGCCCGACCGGTCAGAGCCAGGCCGGTCGCCAGTCCTCCGGCGGGTCCTCGCCCACCCGGCCGTCGACGGCTTCGCGGAGCAGGTCGGCGTGGCCGGTGTGCCGGCTGTACTCCTCGAGCAGGTCGACCAGCAGGCGGCGCAGGCGCGGGTGGTTGCCGTTGCCGTCGTCGACGTGGGCGAGGAGGTCGAGGCCGCCCTCGGCCAGGGCCACCTCGATCCTGGCGGTGTTGCGCACGACCGCCTCGTCGAAGACGGCGTACGTCTCGGCGGCGCCGAGCTGCTCGGTGGTGAACTCCCACTCGTCGGTGCCGTCGTGGCCGAGCGAGCGCCATGGCTCGATGAGCTCCTCGCCGCGCAGCTTCGTCGTGAGGTAGTAGTCCTCCGCCATCGCGAGGTGGAGGAGCAGGCCGCCCAGCGAGAGCGCCGACGGCGGGAGCCGGTGGCGCAGGCCCGCCTCGTCGAGGCCGTCGGCCTTCCACCGCAGCGTCGCGCGCATGCGGCCCAGCGCCCCGGTCAGGTGCTCGGCCTCGGTGCCGTCGATCGGGGGCTCCCACGGCGGCGGGACCCAGGGGCCGGACGTCTCGTCAGTGCTCATGGCGTCACGCTAGGCCGGGTTCCGGACGAACAGGTGCCGGAACGCGGCTGAGCGCGGGCCATCCGACCGGGCACCCGGCGCCGAACACCCGCGTGCGTGACCTCGACCTCCTGTTCGCCAGCCGCAGCGTTCCCGAGCACCTCGTCCGCGGGGCGGTCGGCCTGCCGTTGCTGGTGGCCGCTTTCGTCCTAGTGGCCTGGTGGGGGCCGCTCGCGCTCCTCCTTGCCGTGCCGGCCGTCGTGCTGCTGCGCGGGTGCCCGGGGTGCTGGGCGATGGGGCTGTCCCAGACCTGCGCCCTGCGGTCGGACGGTCGTCGTACGACCCCTCGCTAGGCTCGCCGCGTGCCCGACCTCTCCCGCGTCCCCACCGCCCCCCTGCTCGCCGGCGGCCTCGTCGGCGGGTTCGCCCTCGCCCAGCGGACCGGCGTACGTCCCCTCGGCGGGGCCGCGATGCTCGGCGCCAACCTCGTCGCTGCGCGGCAGTGGTACGCCGTCGGCGGCGCCCCGCTGGTCGCCGGCCTGACGGCGGCCTACTGGACCGCGATGGGCGTCTCGCACCCGCTCGCGAAGAAGGTCGGCACCTGGCCGTCCGTCCTCGGCGTCACCGCGGCTGCGTCCGCCGCCGCGTGGGTGCTCGCCGACCGCCGCTCCCGCTGACCCCCGGGTCGCCTCAGCCCTCGCCGGTCAGCCCTCGGGAAGGGCTGCGAAGGCGGCCTTCATGTCGCGGTACCACCCGAGCGACTTCTTCGGGTGCCGCCAGCGGGCCTTCATCTCGTCGCGCGCCGGCTGGTGGGCGGCGTCGCCGGCCTTCTCGGCCTGCTTGAGGTGCTGGTCCTGCGCGTTGATGACGTCGTCGTGGGTATCGCCGCGGTGGGCGACGTCGCAGGGGCCGCCGAGCTGGCGGCAGGTCATGGTCTTCATGTCCGTCTCTCCTCCTGGTGTGGCTTCACTTCACTGACGTACGTCGTCGCGCGGGTGTGACCGCGCGCCGGGTCACCGGACCGAGGGCCCGTCGCGGCGGACGACCCGGGCCAGCAGGGACGGCTCGGCGCGGAAGGTGATCGCCCGGACCCGCCCGTCGACGACCTCGAAGTCGAAGACGACCGCGGCCGCGCCCCGGTGGAACCAGGCCGACGCCGGACGGTCGCCCACGAAGACGGCCATCGCCGCCTGCGCACTGCCGTTGAAGAACGCCGCGACCTCGCCACGCCCCTCGATGGAGGCGGGGGTCCCGGCGAGCACCGCAGCCTCGTCGGCGCCGACGACGGCGTCGGGTGCGAGCAGCTGCAGGAGCCGGTCGAGGTCGCCGCCGCGGGCCGCGGCCATGAAGGCGTCGACGACCTCCCAGTCGGCCAGCGCGTCCTCGGGCGCCGGCTGGGCGACCTTGGCCCGGGCCCGCGAGGCCAGCTTGCGGGCGGCCACGGGTGAGGTGTCGAGGACCGCGCCGATGGTGGCGAAGTCGAAGCCGAAGCTGTCGTGCAGCACGAAGGCGACGCGCTCGCGCGGGGACAGCCGGTCGATGACCGCCTGCAGCGCGATGCCGACCGTGTCGGCCAGCGCGACGTCGTCCGCGGGGTCGGCCACCGGATCGGACGACGGGTCGAGGGCGGCGTCCTCGAGGTGCGGGTCCTCGACCGGGACGGGCGTCCGGGAACGGAGCCGGTCGAGGCAGAGGCGCGTGGTGACGGTGGTCAGCCAGGCCGCCAGGTTGTCGATCTCGGTGCCGTCGCGGGTGACGGCCCGGTCGAGCCGCAGCCAGGCCTGCTGCACCACGTCCTCCGCCTCGGCGTGGTCTCCGAGCACGCGCGTCGCGATGCCGAGCAGCCGGGGACGTTCGGCCTCGAAGGCCTCGGTCCGGTCCATGGGTCCCACCCTTCCGCGTGCAGGTCGTCTCGACCAGTCGACGCACCAGCGGCCGCGGATGTGACCAGCCGTCGCGCACACTGGAGCGCATGACCGCCCTCCGGCCCCGACCCGCCGGTCCGGTCGCGACCGTCGCCGCGGTGCTCGTGCTGCTCGCCGGCTGCTCGAGCAACGCGGGCGAGGCCGACCCGCCCGGCTCCGCGGACAGCGCGAGCAGCACCCGAACCAGCACCGCCACGGCCGAGCCGGACGAGCAGCCCAGCGAGGAGCCGACGGACGAGCCGACCGAGGAGCCCACCGAGGAGCCCACGGAGCAGCAGACCGCGGAGCCCGAACCGGCGCACCCGGTGTCGATGGCCACCCTGGCGCAGGCCGACCTGACCGGCGGCGGCCTGCGGCTGGGCGCGGTGCGCGAGCGCACGCCCGCCTACACGTCGTACGACGTCACCTTCGCCTCGACGACCAACGGGCGGGGCACGGCGCCGCTGAGGATCAGCGGCGTGCTCAACGTGCCGACCGGGCGCGGGCCCCGGGGTGGTCAGGGATGGCCGGCCGTGGTGCTGGCGCACGGCTACATCGACCCGGCCGTGTACGTCCGCGGCCAGGGCATGACGCGCGAGCGCGGGTTCCTGGCCCAGCGCGGCTACGTCGCGCTGCACGTCGACTACCGCAACCACGCCGAGTCGACCGACGACCCGCGCATCGAGCAGGCGGTGCGCCTCGGCTACGCCGCCGACGCGATCGCCGCGCACCACGCGCTGCGCAGGTCGGACGACGTGCGGGTCGATCCCGACCGGATCGCCCTCTTCGGGCGGTCGATGGGCGGCGGCGTGATGATGAAGGCGCTCACCGCCGAGCCCGGGCTCTTCGCCGCCGGGGTCGGGTGGGCATCGGTCTCGAGCCTGGAGGCGGAGAACTTCGCCCAGTTCCAGCGTCCGGACGCACCGCTGCCGACGCTCGAGGCGGAGTTCCGCGGGCGGCACGGGCTGCCCGCCGAGGATCCGGCGTTCTGGCGAGGCGTCTCGCCGCGACCGCTCTTCGACGAGGTCACCGAGCCGGTGCTGATGGTGCACGGACGGTTCGACGACACCTGCCCGCCTGCGTGGGCGCGGGCCACCCAGCGCGCGATGACGCAGGCGGGCGTCGACGCCACGCTGGAGTGGTACGACGACGGGCACGCGTTCGGGCCGGCCTTCATCGCGGCGATGGACCGCACGGTCCGCTTCCTCGACGCCCGGATGCCCGCCTGAGGCCCCTTCGTCGGCGTGCCACGATGACGGCATGACGACGGAGCGCATCGCCGCGGTGGTGCGCCCCGCCCACGAGCAGTGGCAACGCTGGCGCAGCACCGCGGCCTGTCTCGGCGTCTGCCTGCTGAGCTGGGTGGCCGTGGTGTGGCTGGGTGACCGCAGCCAGCAGACCCGCCTGGGCCAGGCCCTCGACCAGGTGGGCATGGACGCCGTCGTCGGGGACCGGGCCGCCACCCGCCAGCTGGTCGCCGTGCTCGGCAACGTCTCGCTGGGCTCCGTCGCGCTCGCCGTCGTCCTGTTGATCGCGACGGCCGTGCTGCGCCGGCGCTACGCCGCTGCCGCGGCGGCGGCCATCCTCGTCGTCGGCGCCAACCTGACCACCCAGGCGCTGAAGGCCTGGTCCGAACGGCCCGACTTCGGCAACCTGACCGTCGCGAGCTACCCGAGCGGCCACGCGACCGTGGTCGTGTCGCTGGTGCTCGCCGCCCTGCTGGTCGTGCCGGGTCAGGCACGGACCACGGTGTCGCTCGTGGGCTCCGCCGCGATCACCGTCACCGCCACCGCGATGCTCGTCGCCAGCTGGCACCGGCCCGCCGACATCGTGGGCGCCGTGCTCGTGTGCCTGGCGTGGGGCACCGCGGTCCTGGTCGTGTGGAGCGTGCTGCGCGGTGGCATGTCAGGCGTCGACCCCGGCCGGCCGCACCGCATCTTCGCGACCACCGGCGTCGTGCTCGCCGCCGCCGGCCTCCTCGCGGTCGGCGTACGCCCCGGCGGGGGCTGGTCGGGCTTCCTCGACGCCGGGGTCGTCCTGGCCGGCATCGCGCTGGTCACCGCCCTCGCCGTCACGACGTACGCCCAGCTGTCCGCGCCCATGGGCGTGGGTGAGGACGCGCCGCCCCTCAGGTCGTGGCGCGCTCCTCGACCGGGACCTCCGTGATCTCGCCCGTACGACGACCCTCCCGGAAGGACCGCAGCTCGTCGCGCACCTTGGGCAGGAGCAGGTAGCAGCCCAGCAGGTTGACGATCGCGCAGACGAAGAGCATCGAGTCGGCGAAGGTGATGACCGAGGTGAAGGTGATGACGCTGCCGATGACGGTGAAGGTGCAGAAGACGACCTTGAAGATCGCCTCGCTGCGCCGGGACCGTCCGAAGAGCTCGGTCCAGGCCTTCATCGTGTAGTAGGACCAGGTGATCAGGGTGGAGAACGCGAAGAGCGCCACCGCGATGGCCAGGATCACCGGGAACTGCGGCAGGAAGGTCTCGAAGGCGCGTGAGGTGACCACGACGCCGTCCGGCGTGGGACCGCCGCCGGCGACGACCTCGCGCTGCTCGTCGTAGTAGGCCGAGTCGGCGATCACGATCGTCAGGGCGGTCATGGTGCAGATGACGACGGTGTCGATGAACGGCTCGAGCATCGCCACGAAGCCCTCGCTGACCGGGTGCTTGGTCTTCACCGCCGAGTGTGCGATGGGTGCGGAGCCGACCCCGGCCTCGTTGGAGAAGGCTGCCCGCTGGAAGCCGATGATGAGGACGCCGATGGCGCCGCCGGCGACGCCCTCGGGGTTGAAGGCGCCGGAGATGATCTCGGCGATGGCGGCGGGGACGTTGACGAGGTTGCCGAGGATGACGAGCAGGCAGGTGCCCAGGTAGAGCAGCGCCATCGCGGGGACGAGTCGGGAGGTCACCTGAGCGATGGAGGTGATGCCGCCGATGATCACGGCGCCGACGAGGAACGCCAGCACGAGGCCGAAGATCAGCGCGGAACCCGAGGAGCCGAGGAAGCCGTCCTCACCGCCGGTGACCTCCTGCGCCTGCGCGAAGGTCTGGTTGGCCTGGAACATGTTGCCGCCGACGGCCCCGAAGAGGAACAGCGCGACGGCGAAGATGACGGTGAGGGTGCGGGAGGCGCCGCTGCCGAACCGCTCGAAGGCGATCGGGAGGTAGCGGAACGGTCCCCCGGTGACGGTGCCGTCCTCGTGCACCTCGCGGTACTTCACGCCGAGCGTGCACTCGACGAACTTCGTGCACATGCCGAAGAGGCCGGCGATGATCATCCAGAACGTCGCGCCCGGACCACCGATCGTGACCGCCGCGCCGACACCGGCGATGTTGCCCAGCCCGACCGTGCCCGACACCGCCGAGGACAGCGCCTGGAAGTGGGTCACCTCGCCGGGGTCGCTCGCCCGCGAGAACTTGCCGCGCACCAGGTCGAGGCTGGTGCGCCAGGACGTGAACTGGATGCCCCTGAAGTAGATCGTGAACACGATCGCGGCCACCACGAGCCACAGCACGATGAGGGGGAAGGTGACCCCCGCGATCGTCGGCGCGTAGAAGATCACCGAGGCCACCGCCTCGGCGATCGGGTCGAAGGCCGAGTTGATCGCACTCTCGACAGTGGAGATCCACTCCCACTGCGTGGCCAGGACCGTCGCATCCGGGTTCATCCCCAGGATGCAACCAGCCGTCCCCGGTCGACCTCAACGACAGAGGTGTGACAGTTCCGTGGCAGTCCTGGCGTCAGGCCGGGAACTCCTCGGCGACGCGCGTCAGCCGGGTGACGTACGCCGGCCAGTCGACGTCGGGCAGGTTGGTGACCTCCGACCGGAGCCCGGCGGCGCCGTCGATGCCCTCGCGCAGGACGTCGGCGTGGCCGGCATGGCGGGTGGTGTCGGCCAGGACGTGCACGAGGATCCGGTGCAGGGTCACGTCCCGACTCCTCGGCGGCCACCACGCGACACTCCCTGCGGCGTCGAGCGGGAGCTCGGCGACGGTGGCGTCGCTGAAGGCCCACACCGACCGGTAGAGCTCGACGACCTGCTCCGCCGGCACCGACGCCGGCACCCACCAGTCGGCCTGGGGGTCGGCGTCGTAGTCCGCGTCCGACACCACCAAGGGGTGGTCGGGGTCGGGCCACTCGCGCCCGAACGTCGGCCCGAAGTAGCCGATCTCGACGTTGGCGACGTGCCGGACGATGCCGAGCAGGTTGGTGCCAGTAGGCGTCCGCGGCAGCCGGAGGTCGCGCTCGCCGAGCCCGTCGAGCTTCCACAGCAGCGCCTCGCGGGTGCGCTGGAGGTAGTGGAGGAGTGCCACCTTGGGGTCGTCCAGGTCGGTCATCTGCCGATCATCCCGCCGGAGCCGGACGATGGCGACCCCGTTGCGGCAGCGACGTACGGTCGCACGCGTGACCTCCCTCGTGCACGCGATCCACGTCGCCCCGGGCCGGAAGATCCCGACGAGGTCGGTCGAGGCGGTGGAGGCGGAGGCGGGCGTCGGCCTGGTCGGCGACCGCTACCACGGGGCCCGGCACCGGCACGTGACCGTGCAGGCTCTCGACGACCTGGCCGTCGCGGCCGAGCTGCTCGGCCGCCCCGTCGACCCCGGGCTCACCCGGCGCAACATCACCCTCGACCACGGACCGATCCCGACCCGGCCTGGCGAGCGGATGACCATCGGCGGCGTCGAGCTGGAGGTCGTCCGGATCGCCGCGCCCTGCCGGCTCCTCGACGACTGGCTCGGCGAGGGTGCGATGCAGGCGCTGCGCTCGCCGCGCGGCGGCACCGTCTTCCGGCTGCTGTCGTCCGGCACGATCCGGGTCGGCGACGAGGCACGCACGACGTCATGAGAATCGGCGGTCCGAACCGCCCATTCCCATGACGTCTGCGGCACAGGGGCCTGGGACGCCGAGCGGCCCGGACCCCCGCGAGGGAGTCCGGGCCGCTGGTGGTCGAACCGGTCAGCGCAGGTCGAACCGGTCGTTGTCCATGACCTGGGCCCACGCGGCGACGAAGTCGGTGACGAACTTGTCGCCCGCGTCCTCGCTGGCGTAGACCTCGGCGAGCGCCCGGAGCTGGGAGTTGGAGCCCAGCACCAGGTCGACCGCGGTGGCCGTCCACTTCACGTCGCCCGAGGCGAGGTCGCGGATCTCGTAGACGCCCTCGTCGGACTGCGACGCCTTCCACTGCGTGCCCGGGGACAGCAGGTTGGCGAAGAAGTCGTGGCTCAGCACGCCGGGCCGGTCGGTGAGCACGCCGTGCGAGGTGCCACCGGCGTTGGCGCCGAGGGCACGCAGGCCGCCGAGCAGGACCGTCATCTGCGGGGCCGAGAGCCCCAGCATGTAGGCCTTCTCGACGAGCAGCTTCTCGGGCTGCAGCTTCTCGCCCTGGCGCAGCCAGTTGCGGAAGCCGTCGGCGCGGGGCTCGAGCCAGCGGAACGAGTCGACGTCGGTCTCCTCCTGCGAGGCGTCCGTACGACCCGGGGTGAAGGGCACCGTCACGTCGTGACCGGCGTCCTTGGCCCCCTTCTCGATCGCCGCGGCACCGCCGAGCACGATCAGGTCGGCCAGCGACACCTGGGCGCCGCCGGCTGCGTTGAACTCCTGCTGCACGCGCTCGATCGCCGCGAGGGACGTGTCGAGGTCGAGGTCGGCGTGGGCTGCCCAGCTGCGCTGCGGCTCGAGGCGGATGCGCGCGCCGTTGGCGCCGCCGCGTCGGTCGGTGTGGCGGTAGGTCGCCGCGGACGCCCAGGCCAGGGCGACGAGCTGCGAGACCGACAGGCCCGAGCCGAGCAGCTTCTCCTTGAGCGAGGCGACGTCGGCGTCGCCGACCAGCTCGCCCTCGACCGCCGGAACCGGGTCCTGCCAGAGCTGGGCCTCGGGGACCCACGGGCCGAGCAGGTGCGGGCCGACGGGGCCCATGTCGCGGTGCAGCAGCTTGTACCAGGCCTTGGCGAACGCCGTCGCGAACTCGTCGGGGTTCTCCAGGAAGCGGCGCGAGATCTTCTCGTACGTGGGGTCGAAGCGCAGCGCGAGGTCGGAGGTGAGCATCGTCGGGCGGTGCTTCTTCGACGGGTCGTGGGCGTCGGGGATGATCGCCTCGTCGGTCTTCGCGACCCACTGCTTCGCGCCGGCCGGGCTCTCGGTGAGCTCCCACTCGTAGCCGAAGAGGATCTCGAAGTAGCGGTTGCTCCACTGGGTCGGCACGTCGGTCCAGGTCACCTCGAGGCCGGAGGTGATGGTGTCGCCGGCCTTGCCCGAGCCGTACGAGCTGATCCAGCCGAGGCCCTGGTTCTCCAGCGGCGCGCCCTCGGGCTCGGGGCCGATGAGGTCGGCGTCGCCGTTGCCGTGGGTCTTGCCGAAGGTGTGGCCACCGGCGATGAGGGCGACGGTCTCCTCGTCGTTCATCGCCATGCGGGCGAAGGTCTCGCGGATGTCGCGGGCCGAGGCCACCGGGTCGGGGTTGCCGTTGGGGCCTTCGGGGTTGACGTAGATGAGGCCCATCTGGACGGCGCCGAGGCCGTCGCCGAGCTCACGCTCGCCGGAGTAGCGCTCGTCGCCGAGCCAGGTGTCCTCGGGACCCCAGAAGATCTCCTCCGGCTCCCACACGTCCTCGCGGCCGAAGGCGAAGCCGAAGGTCTCGAAGCCCATGTCCTCGAGGGCCACGTTGCCCGCGAGCACCAGCAGGTCGGCCCACGAGATCTTCTGGCCGTACTTCTGCTTCACCGGCCACAGCAGGCGGCGCGCCTTGTCCAGGTTGGCGTTGTCGGGCCAGGAGTTGAGGGGGGCGAAGCGCTGGCCGCCGTCACCCGCGCCACCGCGACCGTCGTGCACGCGGTAGGTGCCGGCCGAGTGCCAGCTCATCCGGATCATCAGGCCGCCGTAGTGGCCGAAGTCGGCGGGCCACCAGTCCTGCGAGGTGCGCAGGGTCTGGGCGATGTCGGACTTGAGCGCCTCGACGTCGAGCTTGGCGAACTCGTCGCGATAGCTGAAGTCGGCACCCAGCGGGTTGCCCTTCGGCGAGTGGGCGTGGAGCACCGACAGGTCGAGCTGGTTGGGCCACCAGTCCTGGTTGGTGCGCGGGCGGTGGCCGGTCGGGTCCGGCGAGTCGATGACCGGGTTCTCGCTCTCGCTGCCCTGCGCGGTCGCGGAGTCGTGCATGACCGGGCAACCGGCCTCGGCCTTCCGGTCGACCCCCTGGGGGCTCTCGGGGGTGGTGTCCTGGTTGTCGGTCATGGCGAACCTTTCGTCGGTGGGGCGGGAACGGTGCAGGCGGGGCACAGGCCCCAGTAGGTGACCTCGGCCTCGTCGATGACGAAGCCGTGGGTGTCGGAGGCGTCGAGACAGGGACGTACGCCGACCGCGCAGTCGACGTCGGCGACGACGCCGCACGAGCGGCAGACCACGTGGTGGTGGTTGTCGCCGACGCGCAGCTCGTAGCGGGCCACGGAGCCGGCGGGCTGGATCCGACGGACCAGCCCCGAGTCGGTGAGCGCGCCGAGGACGTCGTACACCGCCTGGTGGGAGACGGTCGGCTCCTCGGTGCGCACCGCGGCGAGGACGCTGCCGGTGTCGGCGTGCGGCTGACGGCGTACGGCGCGGAGCACGGCGAGACGCGGACGGGTGACCCTCAGGTCAGCCCCGCGAAGCAGGTGCTCGAACTCGCTGTCGTCCATCTCCGCCCACCCTGCCCCCCTTTCTTGAACCAGTCAAGTTTCTTTGTGACAGTTTTGACCACTTCCCCGGGGCGGGACGTCACCCGGGTTTGAGGACGTTGATCTGTGGAATGGTCACCGGGCTCTCGGACCCAGACCGACCGATCCACCAGTGAGGAAGACACGTGTCCAGCTCCCCAGACAGTCCACCGGCGACACCGCGCGAGGCCGAGGTGCCCGTGCAGGCAGGCCTCCGACCCGACTCCGCCATCACCGCGCCCCGGGTGTTCTGGCCTGCCGCTGCCATCATCTCGGTGTTCGTCGTGCTCGCCGTGGCCCTCCCCGAGCGCCTCGGCGACACACTCACCACGCTCAACGACACGGTCATCGGCGACCTCGGGTGGTTCTACGTCCTCCTGGTCAGCGCGTTCATCGCCTTCTCCCTGTGGGTGGCCTACTCACCCCTGGGCCGGGTGGTGCTGGGCAAGGACGACGAGGAGCCCGAGTTCGGCCTCAAGTCCTGGTTCGCGATGCTCTTCGCGGCCGGCATGGGCATCGGGCTGGTCTTCTGGGGCGTCGCCGAGCCGCTCAACCACTTCGCGTCCCCTCCGCCCGGCACCGCCGACGGCGAGGCCGCGGCCGCTCGCGCCGCGATGGACAGCACCTTCCTGCACTGGGGCCTGCACGCCTGGGGCATCTACGTCGTCGTGGGTCTCTCGATCGCCTACGCCGTGCACCGCAAGGGCCGCCCGGTGTCGATCCGCTGGGCGCTCGAGCCGATCTTCGGCGACCGCGTCAAGGGCACCCTGGGTGACGTCATCGACGTGATCGCCATCGTCGGCACGCTCTTCGGCGTCGCGACCTCGCTCGGCTTCGGCGTCAGCCAGGTCGGCGCGGGCCTCGCCTACCTCGGCGTGGTCGACGAGTCCTCGACCACCCTCAAGGTGCTGCTCATCGTCGGCATCAGCGCCATCGCGATCGTCTCCGTCGCCACCGGCGTCGACAAGGGCATCAAGTGGCTGTCCAACATCAACATGGGCATGGCGGCCGCGCTGCTGGTCGTCGTGGCCATCCTCGGCCCGACCGTCTTCATCCTGGGCGACTTCGTCCAGCAGATCGGCTCCTACCTCCGCAACTTCTTCGAGCTCTCCTTCCGCACGATGAGCTTCCAGGGCGAGGAGGGACGCAGCTGGCTGTCCGGCTGGACCACCTTCTACTGGGGCTGGTGGATGAGCTGGGCGCCGTTCGTCGGCGTGTTCATCGCCCGCATCTCCCGCGGCCGCACCGTGCGTGAGTTCGTCACCGGCGTGCTGCTGGTGCCCACCCTCGTCACCTTCCTGTGGTTCTCGGTGCTGGGCGGCTCCGCGATCTACCGCGAGATGTTCGGCGAGGGTGGCCTGATCGGCGAGGACGGCGCGGTGTCCACCGACGCAGCGCTCTTCCAGTTCCTCGGGGGCCTGCCGGCCTCCGGCCTGCTGAGCGTCGTGGCGATGATCCTGGTCATCGTGTTCTTCGTGACCAGCTCGGACTCCGGGTCGTTCGTGGTCGACATGCTGGCCAGCGGCGGCGACCCCGAGCCGCCGGTGTGGAGCCGCATCTTCTGGGCGGTCATGGAAGGAGTGGTCGCCGCGACCCTCCTGATCGCCGGCGCAGTGACCGGGGGCGACGGGCTCAGCGCCCTCCAGACCATGGCGATCCTGCTCGCGCTCCCGTTCAGCCTCGTGATGATCGGGATGATGGTGGCGACCGGCAAGGCCCTCCTCCACGAGAACTGGCTGATGGAGCGCGCCGAACGCCGGCTGCTCGCTGCCGAGGTCGCCGGCGAGGTCGCCCGCGTCAACGGCAGCACCCCCGGACCGATCCGCGACGATCGCCCGCGGTCGCGGCCGGAGACCAAGGTCTGACGCGCGGCGGCCGGTCGGGGTAGTCCAGTGGGAAGTGGCTGCCCCCAGCCTGCCGTGGGGTAGTCCAGTGAAAAGTGGCTGGGAAACCGGCCCGGCAACCACCACAACCCACTGGACTACCCCGCCGGCAGCCACAACCCACTGGACTACCCCCGCCGGCAGCCAGAACCCACTGGACTACCCCGCCCGGGGCGGCAGCCCGGACCACTCCCGGGCCAGGAGCGCCCAGACCTCGAGGTCCTGGCGCTCGTCCCGCACGGGGAACACCTCGCGGAGCGTGCCCTCGTGGGTGAAGCCGAGACGCTCGGCGACGCGGCGGCTGGCGTGGTTGCCCGGGGCGCAGCGCCACTCGACGCGGAGCAGGCCGCGCTCGACGAACGCCCAGTCGAGCATGGCGGCGACCGCGCGGGTGACGATCCCGCGCCCGCGGGCGGACGCGGCGAGGAAGACGCCCGCCTCCGCGGTCCGGGAGCGGGCGTTGATGCTCGGGAAGAGCGTGCCGCCGACGAGCTCGCCGTCGACCCAGATGCCGTAGAGCCGCCGGGTTCCCTCGCCGCGCGCCTTGGCGAAGGACTCGATGAAGCCGCGGGCGCCGTCGACGTCCTCGAAGCCCTCCCACGGCAGCCAGTCGTAGAAGTCGGCGCCGTGCGCGCGGAACAGCCCGGCCAGCTGCTCGGCGTGCCAGGGCTCGAGGTCGGTCAGGCGGGCGTCGTCGATCTGCAGGCTCAGCACCCGCGACACCCTAGGTGCCCGCCGCTCCGTCCAGCCCGGCCGCGGCCGCCAGCCACGCCCAGGCACGAGCCCGGTCGGCGTCGCTCGCCCGGGTGGTCGGCAGGAGGTTGGTCGGGCGCTCGACCCGGTCGTGCCAGAAGCGACCGGTCGGCGGGGCGGGCTCGACGGCCGTGAGCCAGACGGTGGTGTCGGCACCCTGCGCGTCGTCGCGCAGCACCGGCCGGGTGACCCGGCGGAACGTCGGCAGCGACTCCCGTACGCCCGGGGTGTCGGCCCAGCCGGGGTGCATCGTCGCGACGGTGATCCGGTCGGCCGACCAGCGTTCGGCGAGCAGCGGGGCCATCTCGACCTGCCAGCGCTTGGACCGGGCGTAGGACGTCGTCGGTGAGTAGTCCCCAGTGGTGCAGCCCGGGTCGTCGGCCCGCAGCGGCTGGCCGTACATCCCGCCGCTGCTGACCAGCACCACACGCCCGCCCACCGCACCGGCCGCGAGCGGACCGCGCAGCGCCTCGGTCATCACCACCGGCCCGACGAGGTGGACCGCCATGCTGAGCTCGTGGCCCTGGGGCGACTCGGTCCGCTCGGGCGGCATCACGCCCGCGTTGTGCACCACCGCGTGGAGGTCGGAGACCTCTGCGGCGAGCTCGGTCGCGAAGCGTCGTACGTCGTCGAGGTCGGCGACGTCGCACCGCCAGAGCCGCAGCTTTGCGCCGGGGTGCGCGGCCCGGATCCGATCGGCGACCCCGGCCCCCTTGGCCTCGTCGCGCACCAGGAGGTGCACCGCGGCGCCGAGGCCGGCCAGCCCGTCGGCGGTCGCCGCGCCGAGACCGGAGCTCGCTCCGGTGACCAGCACGTGCCGGCCCTCGAGCGATCGCGGCAGGGGGCCGGCCGGCCAGCCGGGCAGCGCCCGCCGCACCGCGAGGCCGACCGTGGTGTAGCCGAGGACCACCGAGCGGTCCAGGACCACGTCGACCGCGCGGGCGAGGGCGGGGCGGGTCATGGCGTCCGGGTTCAGCTCGCGTCGAGCCGTGCGAGCTCGTCGGCGGTGAGCTCGATGTCCGCGGCAGCGGCCGAGTCGGTGATGGAGGAGGGTCGCTTGGCGCCCGGGATCGGGATCACGACCGGCGACTGGGCGAGCTCCCACGCGAGGGCGACCTGCTGGGCGCTCACCCCGCGCTCCTGCGCGATCTCGGCGAAGGCAGGGTGCTTGTCGGCGAGCTCCTTGGCGTCGGACAGCCCGCCGAGCGGGCTCCACGGCAGGAAGGCGAGCCCGAGCTCCTCGCAGACCTCGATCTCGGGACGCGAGGAGCGGAACTTCGGGCTGAACTGGTTCTGCACGCTGACCAGTGCGTCGCCGAGGACGGCGTGGGCGTCGCGGATCTGCTGCGGGTCGGCGTTGGAGAGCCCCACGTGCGCCACCTTGCCGCTGTCGGCGATCTCCTTGAGGGTGACGATCACCTCGTCGTAGGACACCTTCGGGTCCGGGCGGTGGTGCTGCCAGAGCGCGATCTGCTCCACGCCGAGGCGCTGGAGGCTGGCGTCCACGGCCTCGCGGAGGTGGGCGGGCGAGCTGTCGGTGTCCCAGCCGCCGCCCTCGGTGCGGACGTGGCCGCCCTTGGTGGCCAGCACGACCAGGTCGCGCACGCCGAGCTCGTCGAGGATCGAGGCGATCAGCCGCTCGTTCTCCCCCTGAGCACCGGCGCCCTTCTCGTCGCCGGGGCCGTAGGCGTCGGCGGTGTCGAAGAGGGTGACGCCCGCGTCGAGGGCCGCGGAGACGGTGTCGAGGAGCTGCTGCCGGGGCTGGGTGCCGGTCTGGTCGAAGGTCATCAGGCCGAGCCCGATGGCGCCGACCTGCTGGGTGCCGAAAGTGCGAGTCTGCATGTCCTCGACCCTACGGCCCGCGCGGTCAGGCGGAGCCGACGTCAGTCGAGCTCGATGGTGCCCACCCAGCGCTCGCCGGCGTCGCCACCCCAGGCGTCCCACGCGACACGGCCCGGCGACGGGTAGCCGTCCCCATCCCGGGTGAACCCCTCGGCGTCCTTGTCGACGGTGTGCCGCGCGAAGTAGGCCTTCATCTTCGTCACGTCGTCGTCGCTCACCTCCTGGCCCTCGGCGAGCTGGTGGGCGCGGTGGCGACCGACGTCGGTGAAGCCCTTGCCGGCCTTCCCCTCCTCGATCCACCGGACCGCGCGCTGCGCGGCCTCCTGCACGTCCTTCGGTGGCTGGTGTCCCATGCCTCCGACGCTAGGCACGCCCCTCCCCTGCCGCCTCACCCCGTCGGCGGTCCGGCCCGGGTCCCGCCAGCGGAGGTACGCCCGCTCACCCGCCCGCCGTGACCAGCCCGGTC
Organism: uncultured Nocardioides sp.; assembly: GCF_947488025.1. Lineage (GTDB taxonomy): Bacteria > Actinomycetota > Actinomycetes > Propionibacteriales > Nocardioidaceae > Nocardioides. The sequence goes on from NZ_CANKYS010000004.1 coordinate 215,326, forward strand.
TCGTAGGCGAGCACGACGAGCTGGGTGGGAAGGCGTGGAGGATCGCGACGATCCGACCTGGCCGGGCGCGTGTGGTGTCCATGCCGGCCACGCTCTCGTCGGTGACCCCGGCGGCGCGTCCGCCGCTGGGAGTCACTCGCGGGGTCGGCGTACTCCCCCTGCAGTACGCCGGTGGAGTACGCCGGCGTGCTCAGGCCGGCGCGTGGAGCGTCCGGGCGACGGCCGGGACGACCACCGCTGCGGCGAGGAGGTGGAGCACGACGAGGGTCACGGCGGTGGCGGCGTCGGCCGCCGCCAGGAACGGCGGCACGAGCGACAGGGCGGTCAGCGCCACGGTCGTGCGGACCCACCACCGGACCGGGCTGGCGCTCCACCGCGACAGCGCCGCCGCGATCAGCACGCCCACGGCCGAGAGCACGACGGTCACGAAGGCGATGCCCGACACCGGGATCGACTCCCCGCCGGTGACCTCGAGGTCGACGCCGGCGGCTCGGGCGAGGGCGGCGACGGCGGCGTTGAGGGCGGCGGCCGCGACCGCGGCGCCCAGCCCGACGGCGATCGTCCGCGCGCCCCTCACCGGACCTCTCCCTCGGCGGGCAGGCGCTCCGGCAGCCCGAGCGAGGCGAACCGCTCGGCGTCGAAGATGGTGACCTCGGCGATCTGCCCGCCGGAGACGCGCAGCACGTCGATCGTGAGCGGCAGGTGGGCGGCCGCCTCTTCGTTCCAGAGGTAGTAGGCGACCGCTGGCTGGCGGTTCACCGCCGTCGGGACGCCACGCAGTCCGGTCATCCCGGGGTAGCCGTTGGCCGTCCAGTCCGCGACGACCGCGTCGCGACCGACGACGAGGCCCTCCCACGGCGGCATGGAGTAGCGGACGTCGTCGCGCATCATCGCGGCGATCGCGTCGAGGTCGGTGGCGGTGCTCGCCTCGGTGAAGCGGCGTACGAGGTCGCGGTTCTCCGCGTCCGTGTCTGCGCCGGTCCACTCCTGGCGCTCGACGGGCAGGTGCTCACGCATCCCGGCGCGGGCCCGCTGGAGCGCGCTGTTGACCGAGTTGACCGAGTCGCCGAGCAGCTCGGCGACGTCCTTGGCCGGCCACCCGAGCACGTCGCGCAGGACCAGCACGGCACGCGGGCGCGGGGCGAGGTGCTGCACCGCGACGACGTAGGCCAGCTCGATCGTCTCCCGCGCGAGCGCCCGGCTCTCCGGCTCGTCGGCGACGTCCGCGGGCAGCTCGTCGAGGAGGCTGTCGGGGTAGGGCTGCAGCCACCGCACCTCGCCGCCGGCCGCCGGCTCGGGCCGACGCTTGGCGAGCAGGTCGAGGCAGGCGTTGGTGGCGATGCGGTACAGCCAGGCCCGCACCGTCGAGCGCCCTTCGTACGACGCCCGGGCGCGCCAGGCCTTGAGGAACGTCTCCTGCACCGCGTCCTCGGCGTCCTGGAACGACCCCAGCATCCGGTAGCAGTGGACGTGCAGCTCGCGTCCGTGCCGCTCGGCGAGCTCCGCGAACCCGGCCTCGTCCACGTCGTGGAGACTGCTCACGCCGACCTCCTCGATGCGCATGTCGATCGTCATCGTCCAACCTCTCGTCCGTTCGCGTGTCCTGTCATCGGTATGACGGCGATCGAGCGGCGAACTCATCACCCGGGTGCTCCGCGACCCTGGCGGGACGCCCACGGGCGCACGAGCAAACCGCCCGCCCCTCCTGGAGGAGGGACGGGCGGTTGCGTCGGACGGGTCAGGCGCCCAGACCGGTGCGGTCGACCTTGCGGTGGAACCGCATTCCGGCGAGGCCGCCGAGGATGGCGCCGCCGAGGCTGGCTGCGATGGCAGCGACGGCGGTGATGATCCCCCCGGTGGCGAGATCGCCCTCGCTGATGGGCACGCGCGGCAGGCTGTTGAGCTGCGAGAGCACGTTGTACTCGCTACCCGCGACCGCGACGACCACCGCCACCACGATGGCGATGACCAGGGCCCACAGCCACACCGCGAGGCCCTGCTTGGCGCCGTCGAAGCGCGCCATGCGTCCCGCGACGTAGCCGCCTGCGTAGTAGGCGACGAAGAGGATCACCAGCAGGGCGATGGCGCCCACGAGGCCGACCGTCTCCGCGTTCTGCGTCGCTTCACGCTCCGCCTGCTGCGGGCCCGACAGGGCGCCGAGGCCGACGGCCGTCCCGATCGCGCTGAGCAGCGCGGTCACGAGGATGGCGGTGCCGGCGGCGGTGAGCCAGCCGAAGAAGGCCGAGCCCCACTTGATGCCGCCGTGCTCCTCCTTCTCGCGGGCCACGACGGTCTTGCGGTCGGTGGTCCGGTCGGTGGTCCGGTCGGGTACGCCGTCGTGGTCACGGTCGTGGACCACGTCACCGTCCGCGTGGCCGCCGTGTCGGGGTTGATCCGCGTTGGTGCTCACCGGTTGCCTCGTCGGTCGTCGACCTCACCCTCGGCCTCGATGTGCTCCTTGCGGACCTCTTCGGTGACGGTCTCCTCGTCGGTGACCGTCTCCGTCCCGAGCTTGACGCGCTCGACCGGCTCCGCGGTCTTGCCCACGACGGCGCGCTCCTCCTGGAGGACCACCTCGTGCTCCTCCTCGGAGATCGCCGGGCCGGACAGCGCCTCGTCGCGGTTCTCGCCGGTGACGGGCTCCGTCTCCGAGGACCGCCCGCTCCTTCTTCACCGGGACCGTCACGGTCTCCTGCTCGGTCGTGACGTACTTGCGCAGCCGAGCGCGGCCGGCCTCCTGCGAGGTCGTACCGACGTCGAGGCGCTCCTCCGAGCGGGTCATCGCCTCGTCGGTGTTCGGGCCCGAGGTGTCGTGGCCCTCGCCCGTGAAGGTGCCGGTGGTGCCGGCGGTGCCCGTCGCGAGACCGGTGCCGCCCTCGGGCAGTCTGGAGTCGCTGGCGCGATCGGAGTAGGTCATGCCGTAGTGGCTGTAGAGGCGCTGCTCCTCGGACTGGTCGAGGTGGCCGCTGTCGACGTCGACGTTCGGCGCGTCCTTGATCTGGTCCTTGGTGAAGGGGACGCGTACGCCCTCTCCGGTGACATCGGCGTCGGCGGCGGGGACGAACGACTCGTTCATGCCGAACAGACCGGTGTTGACGGTGAGGAACTCGGGCCGGTCGGTCTCGTCGTCGAGGAAGACCTGGCCGATCTTGCCGACCTTCTCGTTGTCGCTGGAGTAGAGCGTCTGGCCGATGAAGCGGTCGTGGCTCTTGTTACCCATTGCGTTCTCCTTCGTGAGGTCGGGCGGGGTCTCGGATGTGTCGCCCCGCCTGACGGGTTGGATGGCTCGTACGGGTGTGCTCAGTACTGGCGCGGGGTGGTCCCGTAGCCCGTTCCGTCGATGTCCTGCTGCGCGTTCTGGTCGTAGACCGCGGTGCTGCCGGTGGTTCCGGTGGTGCCGGTGGTCTGGGTGCCGGTGGGCGCGAAGTCGTGGGCAGCGGACTGCGCCTGCTCACGCACGGACGGGGCGCTGTCGGCGTGTGCCTTCATGCGCGGTGCCTCGCGCTCTGCGGTCGTCAGGTAGCTCTCCCACCGCTGCTGCATGGGGCGGATGAGGCCCCCGCCGACGCCGACGATGATGACGCCGGCCACGGTGGCGAGGATCGCGACGAGCACCGGCGTCGTGACGGTGGTGGCGACCCCGACCTGGTTGAGGGCAGCGACGACGCCGAGGAAGATGATGAACGCCGAGGCGACGTTGGCGAGCACTCGTCCGTAGGACAGGCCACCGATCATGTTCTGCAGCAGTCCCTTGACCGCAGCCGCGATGGAGGCCGCGACGACGAGGATGATGATCGCGACCACCAGGCTCGGCAGGAAGCGGATGACGTCCTCGATCAGGCGACTGATCGGGTTCGCGCCGAAGACGCCGAAGGCGAGCTGCAGCACGAACAGGAGGAGCGTGTAGTAGATGAGCTTGGCGACGATGTCGCTGGCGTCCATCTTCGAGTTCGACAGGGCGCGCTTGATCCCGCCGCGCTCGACGGCCCGGTCGAAGCCGGCCCGCTCCAGCAAGGCGTTGAGCGCCTTGGCGATCACCTTCGCGATGATGATGCCGACGACCAGGATGACCAGGAACAGCGCCAGCTTGGGCACGAACTCGGCGACGGTGCTGAGGCCGTCGCGTAGTGCGTCTCTCATGTGTCCTCCGTTCGCGGTTGACGCACCGCCGACCCGTCACGGGGTAGGGACGTCGGGGTCACCGCTCGAATTGGTTTACGACGTAAGCCGTACCCACCGTCCGAGGACCCATACGAAACGGAGGAAATTCCACCCGTAGGAGGGGTCAGCCCTCCAGGTGCCCATTTCGGGTCAGCGTCATGCGGTCCAGCAGGGCTTCGAGGGCTTCCTCGAACTCCACGGCGGACCTGTCCTCCGAGAGCGGCTCGCGCAGGCGCGCCACCGTCGGGTACCCCGACGTGCCGGGTTCGCCGGTCTGGTCGTCGAGGACGTCCAGCGGGCCCAGGTCGGCTCCATGGACGGCGACCTCGAGAAGCAGGTGGCCCAGCAGGAAGCTGGTGTAGGCGCGGTAGCCCTCGATGGCGGCCTCCTCGCTGAACCCCTCCTCGAGGAGACCGGCCAGGAACGTCTCGACCCACTCCAGGCTCCGCAGCGGCGGCCGCAGCCACGGCGCCTCGGCAGGACGCGAAGCCATGAGCGGGAACGCCTTCGGGTGGGCCAGAGCCACCCGCCTGACACCGTGGGCGAGACGCTGCAGGAAGTCCTGCCACCCGTCCCGTGGCGCGGCCAGGACGACCTCGTCGTCGCGTACGCGTGCGACAAGGGTCGCGACGACCGCGTCGAGGAGGTCCTCCTTGCTGGGCACGTAGCGGTAGAGGGCCATCGCCTCGACGCCCAGCTGCTCTCCCAGCCGGCGCATGGTGAGACCGGGCAGGCCGTTGGCATCGATGAACTCCAGGGCCGCCGCCACGACCCGCTCGCGGCTGAGCGGGACCCGAGCGGACGGCGCCGGCTCGTCATCCACCGCCGCGCGATCCGCGTCGGGATAGTTCTCGCTCTCCTCGCCCACGCTGACGCCCCTCTCGCAGCAGTTCGCGTCACCACGGTAGCGCGCGGCCCGATCGCGCCGACGCGACGGGGAACCAGGTGCAGGCGGATCACCCCGACCGGCCTGCACCTCGTTCAGGGTCTCCGGTGGCAGGGCGGTCCGCAGCCCGGCCGGGGTCAGAGCCGTCCGGTCGCTCCGTGCAGGAGCTCGAGGTCGGCCACGACGGAGACGGTGCGCCGGTCCTCGTCGAGACCCGCCCACAGCAGGTTGAGGCTCGAGCCCATCCCGCAGTCGAAGGCCGCACCGACCACCACGCCGTCCACCGCGATCGGGGTGACGTGCTCGACCCGCACCCGCTCGACGACCGGCTCCAGCCAGTCGCGCCGCGCCGCGGCCTCGACGACACGCTCCCGGCCCTGCGACACGACGACCACCCCGACCCCGTAGGAGCAGCCGAAGCCAGCCTGCCCGCCACCGGCGCCCTCGACAGGTGCCCACTCCACCGCCGCGGCAGCGTCACCCACCACGGCCGCGGCGCCGGCGCGTGCACCCCGGGGCCGCAGCGGGCCGGGGGGCCAGTCGACGACCGCCGACGACGTGGGACGGGTGTCACCGTCGTACGCCGTGACGGCCGCGTCGGAGGGATCGAACGGGTCCAACCACACCAGCGCGTCGCCGCCGCTCGGGAGGAGCGGGCCCGGCACCAGGCGCAGCACCGACTCCGCCCCGTCGGGCCACCGGTGGCGGGCTCCGGCGTCCACCAGGTCGACAGCAGTCACCTGCATGCCCGCTCCTCCACGTCGGTCACGGCACGTTGTCCAGGGTGTAGGAGTCTGCCGAGCCCCTGTCCCCGTTGTAGGCCATCCGCAGGTGGTTGGGCACGAGCGGATCATCCGTGTAGTAGGCGTTGACCTGGTAGTAGAGCGTCTCCCCGGCTGCCACCTTGGCGTTGGCCTGCTCCTCGAACTCCCAGTACATCGTCGGGTAGTTGGCCGCCCGGAAGAGGGGGACGATGTTGCCAGGGTTGCTGCCGCTGCCCCCGAGGGCCTTGCCGATGAGGTGGCCGCGGTTGTGGACGCCCGCGATGTACCCGGGCGGGGTGTAGCTGGCCGCGGTGCCGGAGGGGTGGCCGGGCGCGATGCACGCGATCGCGAGCCAGGCCCGGCTCTCCACCCCGTTGGCGGTCTGCACCTGCTGCGGCGGCAGGTAGTCGTACCAGCTTCCCGACATGCCGCGCGGCAGGCACCTGTTCTCCGAGCGGGTCCGCGTCCCGGTGTAGGGCCGCGGGATGGGCCGGGGACCGGTCTGCGGCTCGGTGGTCGGCCTCGGGCGCCTGTCCACGGTCGGCGGTGCGTACTGCGGGATGGACACGTTGGCGACCGTGAACATGATGGCCGTCGCGAAGCCCAGGATCAGGACGGCCCGGACCAGCTCCTCGGTGATGATCGCGCTCGTCACCAGCCCGTAGGACGTCGCCGACATCATGCCGGTGGGGTCGACGAAGGTGGTCGGGTTGCTGCCCACGTAGCTGTAGGGGTTCCAGCCGACCACGCCGCCCGATCCGGGCCGCATGGGGTCGGTCGAGAGGAACCGGCCGGTCGTGGTCGACAGGTCGCGGGCCCCGAGGTGCACCAGCGCACCGTCCTGCAGTCCACCGCCGAAGCCGAACCGGCTGGTGGCGCCGGACCGGGTGCTGACGGCGCCGAAGACGTCGTAGGAGGCACGACCGGCCACCGCGCCCTGCGCGTCCGTCATCGTGCGGACCGACCCGAGGGCGTCGAGCAGCGGGTAGGAGGTCGTGTCGTCCTGCTGCTGGGCCAGGACCCCTTCGGGGGTCTGGACGAACGACGTCGTGCCGTCGGCGACGAGTCTCGGCCGGCCGTCGGACATCGCCGAGTCGTGGAGCTGCCGGGTCGTCGACTGCCCGACCGTCGTGCTCACGCGCGTGCCCGCACCGTCGTAGCCGAAGGTCGCGGCCTGGCCGCCGGTCTCGACCGACACCATGCGGTCGAGCCAGTCCCAGTCGTACGTGGCGGTGCCGTCGTCGACCACGTTGCCGTTGTCGTCGTGGACGATGGAGCGCCCGCCGACCGCCACGAGCTGCGAGGCGTCGTCGTAGGCGTAGCTCACCTGCGGGTCCGCCCCCGACCTGCTCGTCAGCCGGTTCCCGGCTGCGTCGTAGGTGAAGGCCTCCGTACGCCCGCCCGCGTAGGTCACCGACGTCAGCTGGTCGGCCGCGTCCAGCTCGTAGGTCTCGGTCCCGGCGGTCGTCGTGACCGCGGTGCGGTTGCCGTCGGCGTCGAGGGCGTACTCCGCCTTCTCGACCACCGACCCGTCCCGGGTGTGACGGATGGCAGTCAGCCGTCCCGCCGCGTCATAGGTCCACCGGCTCTCGACGCCGTTGGGCCGTGCCATCGAGCGGATCCGGCCGTCGCTGTCGTAGGCCGTGTCGGTCGTCCGGCCCTCCCAGTCGGTGATCGAGTCGAGGCGCCCTGCCGCGTCGTAGGCGTAGCGCACCTCGCCCGCGGGTTGGGTCATCGACGAGCGTCGGCCGGAGCGGTCGTAGGTATAGCTGATGGCGCCGGCCGGGGTCGAGACCCCGGCGACCTGGCTGCCGGGGGTGTAGCTCCACGAGGTGAGGCCGCTGTCGTCGGTCATCGACGCCCGGCGGCCAAGGCCGTCGTAGGTCATCGACACCCGACCGTCGCCCCCGCGCTCGGTCATCGACAGGGGTTGGCCGTCACCGCGGTAGGCGTAGTCGACGCTCACCCCGCGAGCGTCGGTGTGGCTGCTCAGGCGGCCGGCGGCGTCGTAGGTGTAGCGGTGGGTCCGGCCCAGGGGGTCGCGCCGCGCGACGACGTCGCCCCGCTCGTCGTAGGTCACCGTCCAGTCCTTGCCCCGCGGGTCGGTCACCCGGGTCCGCCGACCGGCGGCGTCGTAGCCGAAGGACACGGTGGCGCCGAGCGCGTCGGTGGTGGAGGCCAGGCGGCCGAACCGGTCGTAGAGGTGGGTCTGGGTGGCGCGAGCGGCACCCTGCTGACGAGGGTCCCGCGTGGTGAGGAGGCGACCCATGTCGTCGTACGTGCTGGTCCAGCGGTTGCCGAGCTCGTCGACCACGGCGGTCGCCCGGCCGCGTGCGTCGTACTCGTAACGGGTCGTCACGCCCTCGGGCGTGGTGACCGAGCTCAACAACCCGCCGGGGGTGTAGTCCGAGAGGGACACGCCTCCACCGGCATCGACCACGCGCACCGGACGACCGGCGCCGTCGTACTCGGTGGTCGTGCGCCGACCCTCGGGATCGACGGTCGCGGTGGGGCGTCCGGCACCGTCGTACTCGTAGCGGGTGACGTCACCGTCGGCGTCGATGGTCCGCACCACCTGGCCGGTCGGGTCGTAGACGTTCTCGACCCGGGAGCCGTCGGGGTACGTCGCCAGGCGCAGCCGTCCGAGGCCGTCATAGGTGTTCTCGACAGTGATCCCGGACGGGTTGGTGACCGTAGCGATGTCGCCACGCGCGGTGTAGGTCCAGCGGGTCACCCCGCCGGCACCGTCGGTCCGCGACCGCAGGGCACCGTCCGACGTGTAGTCGTAGGTCGTGGTGGCACCCGACGCATCGGTCTCGCTCAGGAGCTTGCCGGTCGAGGAGTGGGTGTACGACGTCGTGTGGCCGAGCTCGTCGGTCACCGAGGCCACGTTGCCGGCGCCGTCGTAGGTCGTCACCCGCGCCGGGTGGTCGCCGACCTGCTCCGAGACGACGCGGCCCTGGGCGTCGTAGGAGTAGGTGGTCGGCGCGTCGACGTGGTTGTCCAGGCTGAGCCGGCGGCCGGCGCGGTCGTAGGTGTAGTCCTCGACCACACCCGTCCCCGACACGGCGCGGGTCAGCTGCCCCAACGAGTCGTAGACCCAGCGGCGGGTGCGCCCGTCGGCATCGGTCTCCGTGCGGAGCTGACCGGCCTCGTCGTAGGTCATCGTCGTGCGACCACCCTCGGGATCCACCTCCGCGACCAGCCGTCCAGCGGTGTCGTACTCGAAGCGGGTCAGCCCGCCCTCGGGATCGGTCTCGCTGACGACCCGGCCGGCGGCGTCACGGACCCACGCCCACACCTCACCGTTGGCGTCGGTCCAGCCGGTCTTCCGGCCCTGCCCGTCGTAGGTGAACGCCTCGGTCGCCCCCTCGGGGTCGGTCACCGTGGCGAGCGTGCCGTTGGCGTTGTAGGTGTAGCGCGTCACGCCGCCGAGCGGGTCGGTCCAGGTCAGCAGCTGGCCGAGCGGGCTGTACGTCGCCGACGAGGTGGCGCCCGACGGGGGCGTCATGCTCGTGAGCGACCCCTTGGTCCAGGTGGAGCGCCACTCGTTGCCGTCCGGGTCCTTGCGGTAGGTCAGGTTGCCCGCGGCGTCGTAGCCGAACTCGGTCACGTGGCTGGCACCGTCGTAGATCTCGTTGCGGCGGACCATCCAGCCCCGCTCGTCGTAGGACGTGATCGTCACGCGCTTGCCACCCGGGTCGGTCACCGTCTCCTGGCGCAGGCCGACCGACGACCCGATCTCGGTGCGGTTGCCCTCGCCGTCGATCACCGCCGTGAGGCGGCCGTCGGTGTACTCCATCCGCACGGCAGGGCGACCGAGCGGGTCCTCGACGGTGTCGAGGTAGTGGCCGGCCTTGTAGGACAGCCGGGTGACGTTGCCCCGCTGGTCGGTGACGCTGACGAGGTCGCCCGAGGTGTCGTAGCCGTAGCGAACGGTGCTGCCGTCGGGTCCGGTGACGACGTCGATGCGACCCGCTGCGTCGCGGTGGAAGTCGATGGCGGGGCCCGAGCTCGAACGGACTCCGTCGCGACCGAAGGTCAGCGTCTCGCCAGTGGTCTCGACGATCTTGGTCAGGCCCTTGCCCACCGTGAGGTGGTACTCGGTGCCCCCGCGCGCCTGGAGCACGAAGCTGGTCGGGTCGTAGATCCCGTCGATCCCGTAGAAGCCGCCGTTGAGGTTCCCCCCGGAGAAGAAGAGCGAGCTGTCGACCGCGGTGAGCGTGGAGGTGGTGTCCTCACGGCCGGTGAACTGCGCCGTCGTCAGGCCGCTGACGAACGTCGAACCCTTCGCCGGGGTCAGGTCGAAGACCTCGTTGCGGCCGTCGGGCCAGGTGACGGTGACGAAGTGCGGGTTGTCGGTGACGAAGCACAGCGGCACGAAGATGAGCCCGGCGCCACAGGCCGTCATCGACCACCCGGCCAGGCCGAGCGGACCGTTGGTCGACACGGAGAAGTCGGCCAACGACACGTCCCAGCCCACGCCGAAGTCGCCCACGGTCTTGTCGAAGCTGTCATAGGTGCGGTTCACCGAGATCGGCACGCCGCCCATCCCGACCGTCATGTCGGTGATGGTGGTGGTGTAGCGACCGAGCTTCATCTCCCCGTCGACGACGATCGAGGTGTCCACGGCGGTGGCGCCGCCGTTGCTCGTGGTGCCGCGCACGGTCACGACGTACGCCCCGTTGGGCATGGTCGTGGGGTCGAGCGTGACGTCGACGTCAGGCCCCGTGCCGGTGCCCACGACCACGGTGTTCGGGTCGCCGGGCACCTGGTAGGTCACCGTCCAGCCCGCCAGCGTCTGCCCGTCGGGCGGAGTGAGCGTGGTGCGGACCTGCACGGGCTCGGTGACGATGGTGCCCTCGGTGAGGGACACGTCGCCGACGGTGGGTCCGGGGAGCTCCGGGTCCGCGCCCGATCCGCCGATCGGGATGGACGTGCCGTCACCGACCGTGACGGTTCGCGGGTCGTCGGTGACGATCGGGTCGAGCTGGTCGCTGGTGATCGTGCCGGTCGCGGTGAGGGTGGTGACGCCCGCGGGCAGGGGGTTCGCGACGCGCAGGCGGAACTCGATCGTCGCCTGCTGGAACGGCGCGAGCGTGCCGACCGCGACGTCGAGCGACGCACCCGGTGAGATGACGCCCTGACTGGTCCGCACCGACCCGTCGACCAGGGCGGCGCCCGGCGGCGGCTCCACCACCGCCCGAACGCCGGTCACCTGCTGGGTGCCGACCGAGCTGATGCCGATCTCGTACGCCAGCGTGTCTCCGGGGGAGACGCCGCCCGAGCCGTCGGCGTCCACGACGAGCCGGCCGCCGAGCGAGGCCGTCAGCGCGGGCTGCGGACGCGTGACCGTGGTGCGGGTCGGGTCCTGGGAGCCGGGCAGCGCCGGGTCGTCGGTCGGGATCGCCTCGGAGCCGGCGGCCAGGACGGTGCCCTGCGCCTGGAGGCGCGAGACCCCGACCGGGAACGGCTGGTCGACGACCACGTCGACCGTCACGAGGCGCGTCGCCCCACCCGGGATGTCGGGGAGGCTGAAGGACGCCGTCCCATCGGCGATGTCGATGCTTCCACCGTCGGGCGTCCGCCCGGAACCGGGCACGAACGACGACCCGGCCGGGACCGGCAGGGTGCCGGAGACACCGGTCAGGGGCTGGCCGCCGCTGTTGCGCACCGTCACGGCGTAACGCACGGTGTCGCCGGGAGAGACGACGTTGTCACCGGCCTGGTCGACGTGGAGTGCGTCGGTGAGGCTCGCGCCGAGTGCCGCGGGGAGCTGGCGCTCGACGTCGAGGCTGGAGCCGCTCGCGCCGTAGGCGTTGCCGCGCGCGTCCCGCCAGGTCGCGGTGCCACGCAGCACGGTGGTGCCGCTGGTGGCGACGGCAGCGGTGTAGTCGAAGGCGGCCTCGCCCACCTCGCCCGCGGCCAGCGACGAGGGTGCCCCGGTCACGGTCAGGGGCTGCTGGTCGGCGGTGGCCGTCGCTGTGAGGGCGTCGGCGTCCGCCGAGCCGAGGTTGGCCAGCCTGACCTGGTAGTCGGCGGATGCCCCGGCGGCGAGCGACTCGGGACCGACCGTCGACACACCCACGACCGGGAGCTCCCGGGTCGAGGTCGCCCGCACGAGCGGCGCCACCAGTCGACCAACACCGCCGGCCGCCAGCGCGAAGGCGGCGCCGTTGAGCTGGGTGCCGTCCTGCGCCACGAGGCGTGCGAGGTAGCCCGCGTCGGTCTCCCCGTCGGCGCGCGGAGACGGAACGGGCACGGCCCACTCGCGTCGGAGCTCGGCGGTCTCGCCGGGGGCGAGCCGGGCGAGCGCGGGCTCCTCGGTCGACGTCAGGACCGCGGCGTCGCCGTCGGGCAGGAGGGTGGTGACCCGCGTGTCGGTGGCGTCTGCCCCCAGGTCGCGCAGGACCGGTGCGAAGTCGGACCCGTAGGTGTACAGCCTGCGTGCCTGCACCGTCGACGGGTCGAGGGTGAAGTCGACCCGGGTCCGCACCGCGCCGGTGACGGCAGGGTCGAGGAGCTGCTCGATCTCGTCCGGGGTGAGGGTCAGCACCGCCTGCACGCCCCACGTCGCCCAGCCGCCGGGCTGCAGGCTCGTCCCCGCCACGTCCCCGGCCGCATACGTCACGCCTTCGAACGGGTTGGCGCGCAGGTCGATGCGCAGGTCGTCGTCCCCCTTGACCGCGACGGGCACCCAGGCGCCGGTCGCGACGTCCTCCCGCTCGATGGCGAATCCGTAGTCGGTGACCGTGGCCGCCTGGGCGTCGACGTTCTCCAGGCCGATCAGCGAGGGCACGACGAGCGTGGCACCGTCGTTGCCCACCGTGATGTCGAAGCCGAGCGTGTCCGAGGGCAGCGCCCGGTCCCGGTCGACAGAGATGTCGGTCGTCAGGTCGGGCACGACGACGGGGCCCGAGACGGTGTCGTCGGGGCGTCCGCAGTCGGCGCCACGAACGCTCACCTCGGCACCGCTGATGCTCACCTGGTCGCCGAGGACGCCGCAGTAGAACTGGTTGGACCTGCCCGAGATGCTGATCTCACCGGCGCCCGCGAAGACCACCCCGAGGAACTTCGAGGAGGCGGCCGCGATGTCGATCGCCTTGGCACCCGACGCTCCGGCGAGTAGGAGCAGTCCGTCGTGGTAGGACTCGAAGGCCGGCTTCGACCCGGAGATCCTGATGTGGCCCTCGCTCACCAGGGTGACCCGGCCTCCGATGTCGGACCCGTTGAGCTGGATGTCGCACGTGGCGTAGTAGACGCCGGAGGTCAGCACCTGCTGCACCTCGTGCCACGAGCCGGCTGCGCAGGCCGACGACATGTCGTGGTAGTCCGGACCGACCTCGGCCTGGACGGCGCCGCCAGGGCGGAAGTCGGCGATGGCGGGCTCGACGGGGTAGTCGGTCACCGGGGCGAGGGCCGGCTCCGGCACGAAGCTGTTCTTCGTGGTGTCGGCCGCGATGGACCCCGCGTAGGTCGTCGGGCCGACCACCGACTTGCGGTCGCCGACGAAGCGAAGGCGGCCGTTGGTGTGCACCCGGCCGGTGATGTCGCCGGAGCCGCCGCTCCAGTCGAGGGACGGGGATCCCTCCGCGTTGGCCCAGACCGCCACCGGGGTGGCCACCTCGAGGTGGTCGACGCGAGCACTGGCGGTGCCGCCGTCGTCGTCGGTCAGGGTGACGACGACGTCGAAGGCACCGGCCGTGCGATAGACGTGGGACGCGAAGAACGTGCCCCAGCCGGCTCCGGAGGTGGTGACCTCGACCTCGTCGACGGTGCCGTCGCCCCACGCGACGCGGGCGACGTGGCCATCGAGCCAGCCCTCGTCCGTGAGGGAGCCGTTGACCTGGGTGACGCCGCCGGCGAAGGAGTCACCGTGGCTGAGGTCGACCGTGGGGTCGACATTGGTGACCACGACGACGACCCGGTCGGTGGCGGTGCCGCCGGTGCCGTCGGAGACAGTGAGCTCGAGCACGTAACGGCCGTCGTCCGGGGCCACGAAGCTCGGGCGCGCGCTGGTGCGCGACGAGAGGAAGATCGGCGGGCCGGTGGAGTCGGCGACCCGCCAGCTGTAGCCCACCTCTCCCGTCACGGTGACGAGGTCGGAGCAGGTCGTCAGTGACGACTCCCCACCGAAGTCCTCGCCGGAGACCGTGAGGCAGATCCGGTGCGTGCCCGTGGCCAGGTCGTCGGGGAGGTCGAAGGTGACGTCGAGGTCGACCGGTCCGGCGGCCGGCAACGACAGGGTCTCGGAGAGGTCCACCGGCGCGCCGCCATCGACGGTGTACGACACCGAGGTGATCGTGGAGGCGACCACCTGCGGCAGGATGTCGGGCAGGGTCGTGACGGTCGGGACGTCGGTGCAGGTGCCGCCGCTGAGCGTCGCCATGTCGATGAGGCGCGCCCCGACCGCGGAGCCGCTGGCGCACTTGCTGCCGGAGCCCACGGCGAAGGAGTGGAACTTCACGGGCGGGTCGCACGGCAGCACCGTGTTGAGCCGGCCGGAGCCCTGGCCGTCGGACATGAAGGCGGTGATCAGGTTGGGCGACCCGGTCGTGGCCAGCATCTGGCACGCGGTGCGTGTCGGCGGCAGGAAGTTGGTGCCCCCACCGATGCGCAAGGTGCGCAACGCCTGCACGATGTCCAGCTCGCCGTTGCCGTCGGCGTCCGCGTCCGCGGCCACCATGGTCGACGTGGCCGCTGTCGGGTCGAGGTCGAGGGCGTTGGCGCCGGTGCTGAAGCCGATCACCGCGACCTTGTCGACGGTGCCGGAGGCGACCACCTCTTCGTGCAGCTTGAGAGCAGCCGCGATCTCGCAGTCGAGGATAGTGTTCGACCGGTTGTCGCGGTTGACGTCGCCGCCGCAGCCGGTCCCGCCGGTGCTGCCGGACACGTCGAGGACGTAGGCGATCGAGGTGTTCTGGGCCGGGGGGCCCTGCCCGATGCCGACCCCGGCCTTCACCCGGATCGCCTGGGCGTCCTCGTCCAGCCCGGTCATCGCGACGTCGAGCGAGGTGCCACCGGGCAGTGCGCCGGACTCCTCCGTGGCCTGGAGTCCGGGCTTCGTGCTGGCCTTCGAGGCACTGCCGTCCAGGGTGACGGTCGATCCCTCGGTGACCTGCTGGTCGGCACCGGCGTCGGCGACCGGGTCGCGCACCGGATCCGGAGCCGGCGGCTCCTCCGGGTCCTCGGGCTGCTCCGGCGCGATGCCGCCGCAGAACCTGAACCGGTTGTCGTCGTAGTCGCGGTCCCCGCCGCCGAACAGGTCCTCGAAGCCCACGACAGCACAGCCGTCGGTCCCGAAGTCGACCACGGCGTGGGCGATGCCGTCGGGATTCCGGGCGCCGTCGCCGAGGCGGAACTCCGAACCGCCGACCCGGATGCCGAAGACGAGCTCCTCGCCTCGGGCGTACGGGCCCACGGTCACGCTGGTGCCCACGTCGCGGTTCGTCGCGATCCGCACCTCCTCGGGATCGAGGAGGAACAGCGTCGACGTGAGTCCCGCGCTCGCAGCGAGCACCTCGACCGTCACCTGGCTCCCGGTGGAGAACAGCTGTCCACCGAGCACGGGCGCCGGATCGTCCTCGGCAGCGGCGGCCGGGCCGCGGCCGAGCGCCGCGATGACCAGCGACAGGCACACCGCGGTGACGACCAGGGCGAATGAACGACGACCGAGCGCAACGAGACCCATGAATCCCCCGATTGACATGTGTTGCCATGCGTTGGCAAGGGTCTTGTCATAGAGCATCCCGGACCGGCGTGGGAAGGGCGTCACCCGCGCCACGCCGACAAACGGGCCGGAAAATAGCCCAAGTGGGCTATGCCGAACCCCCGATCGGTGGTCACGAGACCACGACGCTCCGAGTCGTCGGGGGTCGGTGTCGAGATGCAGCGAGGATCGACGAGCTCCACGCTGGATACCTTGACGAAACCCGTCCTGGCGAAAGCGCTCGTCAAGGTGCGCGGATCGCGACATGTGAGTACGTTCCATGTCATGGGCGAGGCTCCCCGGGTCCGGTCAGACTTCGAGCCCGACGATGTTGCTCTCTCGCGGCTCCATGCTCTCGCGTTCGGTTCAACGACATTCACCGTCGCCCCGTGGGGAAAGCGGCTTCGCCACCACAGCCTCACGTGGGCCGGCGCATTTGCCGGTGACGAGCTAGTGGCGTTCGTCCACGTCGTTTGGGACGGCGGCGTACATGGTTTCCTCCTCGACACGGTCGTGCATCCATCCCACCAGCGACAGGGTTTGGGGCGAGCCGTCGTCGCAGCGGCGGTGCGGCGAGCCCGATCGGCCGGCTGCGAGTGGCTGCATGTGGACTACGAGTCGCATCTGGAGGCGTTCTACCGCGATGCTTGCGGGTTTCGACCAACCGCGGCGGGGCTTCTTCGTCTGAGCTGAGCGTGCGTGGCCTGTCCCCCCGCGCCCCAATGTGACCTCGTCGCAACGCGGCAGTAGAAGGCAGTTCAGGGCCCGGTCACGAACCCTGACGTAGGAGCGTCAGCGTTCAGACGCAGGTCTCGAAAGTCGATGACGGCGAGGGGGGCTGCTGCACGAGTAGGTGACATCTGATCTGTGGTGCCGAGAGGTGCCGCTGGAAGGATGTGCACCGTGCCGAAGCCGTATCCCAAGGAGTTCCGCGAGGACGTCGTTCGGGTTGCCAGAAATCGTGAGCCGGGCGTCCACCTCAAGCAGATCGCTGCCGACTTCGGTATCAGCGAATCCTGCCTGACGAACTGGATGAAGACCGCCGACGTCGAGGACGGCATCAAGCCGGGGACGACATCGGCTGAGAACGCCGAGAACCGCGAGTTGAAGAAGCGGATCCGGCTCCTGGAGCAGGAGAACGAGGTCCTGCGCCGGGCGGCTGCCTATCTGTCGCAGGCCAACCTGCCGGGAAAATGATGTACCCGCTCGTCCGCGAGCTGGCCGGCGACGGGATCCCCGTCACGGTGACGTGCCGGGTGCTCAAGATCGCTCGCCAGCCCTACTACCGCTGGCTGGCTGCCCCGGTCACTGATGCCGAGCTCGAGCAGGCATACCGCGCCAATGCTCTGTTCGACGCCCACCGCGACGACCCGGAGTTCGGCTACCGATTCCTCGTCGACGAGGCCCGTGAAGCGGGCGAACCAATGGCCGAGCGGACCGCGTGGCGAATCTGCTCACAGCAGGGCTGGTGGTCGGCGTTCGGCAAGCCCAAGCGCGGCAAGGCCAACAAGCCCGGCCCTCCCGTCCACGACGACCTGTGTGCCGTGACCGACAGGCACGGCGTGATCCGCCATGTCTTCGCCGCTGACGTTCCGAACCAGCTGTGGCTCAGCGACATCACCGAGCACTGGACCGGTGAGGGCAAGCTCTACGTCTGCGCGATCAAGGACGTCTACTCCAACCGGATCGTGGGCTACTCGATCGACTCGAGGATGAAGTCCCGGCTGGCCGTCGCTGCACTCAACAACGCGGTGGCCCGACGTGGTGACGTGGCCAGCTGCATAGTTCACACCGACAGAGGATCCCAGGGCGGAATCAATCGGTCGTCGCAACACCCCGTCATGGAGGTGTTGAGTGGTACGTCGTCAGCAAGCAGCAGATCGAGCGATCCGGCCGAAGCTTCGGTCGCCGGGGCACCCGAAGTTCCAGCGTCATGTCGAGGCCGCGTTCTGGGCCGAGATCGCCAATGGCTTTCTGCCCATCGAGGCCGCCGCGACGGTCGGCGTGGCGCAAGCGGTCGGTCAGCGGTGGTTCCGCCACGCTGGCGGCATGGCGCCGTTCGATCTGACGTTCAAGGCCACAGGCCGGTACCTGTCGTTCGCTGAGCGTGAGGAGATCGCGCTGCTCAAGGCCCAGAACAAGGGCGTGCGCGAGATCGCCCGAGCCATCGGCCGCGACCCCGCAACGGTGTCACGCGAGCTACGCCGCAACGCCGCCACCCGCGCGGGAAGTACCGGCTATCGGGCGTCGGTCGCGCAGTGGAAGGCCGACATGGCGGCCAAGCGCCCCAAGCCCGCAAAACTCGTCGCCAACCCTCGGCTGCATGCCTATGTTCACGAGCGGCTGTCGGGACAGATCAAGACGCCGGACGGCAAGGTCGTCCGCGGTCCGGAGCCACCACGGTTCACCGGCATCAACAAGCCCCACCGCAAGCATCGCGGGTGGTCGTCGGCGTGGAGCCCGGAACAGATCAGTAACCGGCTCAGGGTCGACTTCCCCGATGATGAATCCATGCGCATCAGCCACGAGGCGATCTACCAGTCGCTCTACATCGAGGGCCGCGGCGCGTTGAAGCGCGAGCTGGTCTGGTGCCTGCGCACTGGCCGCGCGTTGCGGGCGCCGCGGGAGCGATCACGGCGCAAGACCTGGGCACACGTCACGCCCGAGACGCTGATCAGCGAACGCCCCGCTGAAGCCGAGGACCGTGCCGTTCCCGGCCACTGGGAAGGCGACCTGCTGATCGGGCTGGAACGCTCGGCGATCGGCACCGTCGTCGACCGCACGACCAAGTTCACGATGCTGGTCCACCTTCCGCGTGAGGAGGGCTACAGGCATAAGGAGACGCCGAGGAACGGCCCCGCATTGGCCGGCTACGGCGCGCTCACGATGAAGGACGCGCTGGCGAGCACTATGTCGACACTGCCGACCGAACTGGCGAGGTCGCTGACCTGGGACCGCGGCAAGGAGATGTCCGCGCACGCCAAGTTCAGTATCGAGACTGGGATCCCGGTGTTCTTCGCTGACCCGCAATCGCCTTGGCAGCGCGGGACGAACGAGAACACCAACGGCCTGCTCCGCCAGTATTTCCCCAAAGGCACCGACCTGTCGTGCTGGTCGGCCGAGGAGATCGAAGCCGTCGCTCACGCCCTGAATACCCGGCCCCGCAAGACCCTCGGATGGAAGACACCCGCCGAGGCGTTCAACGAGCATCTACTGTTGCTCCAACAAGCCGGTGTTGCATCGACTGGTTGAACCTGGTCAGTTCCGCAGCCGCAAATTCGTCCACGCGCTCAACCGTCACGGCATGGTCGGATCGATGGGTCGCGTCGGTGCCGCGGGCGACAACGCCGCCATGGAGAGCTTCTTCAGCTTGCTCCAGAGGAATGTCCTCGACCGTCGCTCCTGGGCCACTCGCGAGGAGCTCCGGATTGAGGTCGTGACCTGGATCGAGAGGACCTACCACCGCCGCCGTCGACAGGCCGCCCTCGGCCGATTGACCCCCATCGAGTTCGAGACCATCATGACCGCGTCAGCCACTCAGGCTGCGTGACCCAACCTGTCACCTGATCGTGCAGCAGCCCCTGTCGTTCATCGCGGGTTGGCGAATTCGATGCCGCAACTGAGCTTGACCCGGGCGAGCCGCTCGACCTCTTCGATGTCGTTGTGTGCGGCGCCCGGCAGGCCAATGGGTCTCCTTGTGGCCACGCCTAACGGCAACGAATGGCAGTTGGGTGTCCGCACGCGGTGTGATCTCGCGTGCGTCCGGGGCTGTAACGGCCTGCCGGTGTGGTGGTCACGTCCCCTCCGGACGGGCAGTTATCAGCACCGTGTACGCCGCCTAGCGTCGAACCGACGACACGAGGAGGATCCGATGGGTCAGTGGTTCGAGACAGTGAACGAGGCGCAACGACGGGCGAAGAAGAGGCTGCCGTCGTCGGTCTACTCCGCCCTGCTCGCCGGGTCGGAGCGGGGAATCTCCTACGACGACAACACGCGGGCGTTCGGCGAGCTGGGCCTGGCGCCGCACATGGCCGGACTCTCGGCCAAGCGTGACCTCGCCACCCGGGTGATGGGCCAGGACATCTCGATGCCGGTGATCATCTCGCCGACAGGGGTGCAGGCCGTGCACCCCGACGGTGAGGTTGCCGTGGCGCGCGCCTCTGCGGCGCGGGGTACGGCGATGGGCCTGAGCTCATTCGCCAGCAAGCCGCTCACCGAGGTGATCGCGGCGAACTCGCAGACGTTCTTCCAGACCTATTGGATGGGCGACCGCGACGCGATGGTCCGTCGGATGAATCGGGCCCGCGACGCGGGAGCGGTCGGGCTGATCGCCACGCTGGACTGGTCCTTCTCGCACGGCCGCGACTGGGGCAGCCCGCAGATCCCGGAGAAGCTCGACCTCAAGGCGATGGCGAAGTTCGCGCCCGAGGTGCTGCGCCGCCCGCGGTGGCTCGCCGACTTCCTGCGCTCCGGTGCCCTGCCCGACCTGAGCGCGCCCAACCTGGCCGAGCCCGGTGGCGAGGCGCCGACGTTCTTCGGGGCGTACGGCGAATGGATGACCACCCCGCCGCCGTCCTGGGAGGACGTGGCCTGGCTGCGTGAGGAGTGGGGTGGGCCGTTTATGCTCAAGGGGATCTGCCGCGTCGACGACGCGCTTCGCGCCCGCGACGCGGGGGTCACCGCCATCTCCGTCTCCAACCACGGCGGCAACAACCTGGACGGCACCCCGGCCCCGATCCGGGTGCTCCCGTCGATCGCGGCCGCCGTCGGTGACGACCTCGACGTGCTGCTCGACTCCGGGATCAGGCGGGGCAGCGACGTCGTGAAGGCGGTCGCCCTCGGTGCCAAGGCCGTGATGATCGGCCGCGCCTACCTCTGGGGGCTCGCCGCCGGCGGCCAGCCGGGCGTCGAGAACGTCCTCGACATCCTGCGCGGTGGCATCGACTCCACGCTGCTGGGGCTCGGCCACTCCTCCATCCACGACCTCACGCCCGACGACGTGATCGTCCCCGACGGCTTCACCCGCACCTTGGGCGTCCCGCGGTCGTGACCCGCGTCGCCCTCGTCACCGGTGCTGCTCGGGGGATCGGCGCGGCCACGGTCCGCGCCCTCGTCGACGACGGCTGCCGCGTGGTCGCGGTCGATGCGTGCCTCGGCGAGGACCATGGATTGCCCGGTGTCGACTACCCGTTGGCGACGCGCGACGACCTCGACCTGCTCGGGTCGTACGGCGACGCGATCATCACGCACGTCGCCGACGTCCGGGACCCCGACGGACTCGGTGCGGCGGCCGACCTCGCACTGGAGCGCTGGGGAAGGCTGGACGTGGCCGTGGCCAGCGCCGCCGTGATGGCCGGCGGTCGGCCCGCGTGGGAGACGACGGCCGCCGAGCTCGAGTCGCTCTGGGCGGTCGACCTGGTCGGCGTGTGGAACACCGCCGTCGTCGCCGTACCCCACATGCTGGCCGGCCCGGACCCGGCGAGCTGCCGGTTCGTCGCGATCGCCTCCGCCGCGGGCAGCCGGGGGCTGTTCCACCTGGCCGGCTACACCGCGACCAAGCACGCAGTGATCGGACTGGTGCGCGGCCTGGCGGCAGACCTGGTCGGGACCGGCGTCACGGCGGTGACCGTCTCACCCGGAGCCACTCGCACCGCGATGCTCGACGCGACGGCCCGGCTCTACGGGCTCGAGGACCCGGCCGACCTGGCCGGCGACCAGCTCACCCGACGCCTGCACGAGCCGGCGGAGGTGGCCGCGACGATCGTGCACTGCTGCTCCGTGGCGGGCGGACTGCTCAACGGCTCGGTCATCGACCTGGGAGGCTGAGCTTGCATCTGGTTGTACCTGTCCGATCGGGCAGGGCGGCCCCCGCACAGTGACGGGCGGAAGTCGCCCGGCCGGCACCTAGGGTGAGGGCGTCCCACCAGTGGGTTCCCGGCTCGCTTCCCTGGGCTACCGTGGAAACGAACCGGGTGAGGAGGTCCTGTGGTGTCTGCCCTGACCCCTTCGCGCCCCCCGGCCCCTCCAGCCCTGGCGAAGTTCCACGCGCCGGAGGTGGTGTTCGGTGCCGACTCACTGGGTGAGGCAGGGTTCGCGGCCATCCGGCTGGGGGCACGTCGACCGTTCCTGGTCACGGACCCCGGCATCGTGGAGGCGGGCTGGCTGGCGACGCTGCTCACCCTGCTCAAGGCCGAGGGGCTCACGCCGGTGCTGTGGACCGACGTCACGCCCAACCCCAAGGACCACGAGGTGCGCCGGGCCTACGAGTTGTATGCCGAAAGCGAGTGCGACGTCATCATCGCCCTCGGCGGCGGCTCGGTCATCGATGCGGCCAAGGGCGTCGCGATCCTCTCCGGCAACGGCGGCGACATCCGCGACTACGCCGGCGTCGACCAGGTGACGCGACCCATCCCGCCGCTGCTGATGATCCCCACGACCTCCGGCACTGGCGCCGACGTGTCGCAGTTCTGCATCGTCACCGACACCGACAGGCACGTGAAGCTGACCATCATGGGCCGAGCCCTGGTACCCGATGTGTCGATCACGGACCCGCGGTTGCTCACGACCATGCCCGAGGACCTCAACGCCGCCACGGGCCTCGATGCACTCACCCACGGCATCGAGGCTTTCGTGTCGCTGGCGCACAACCCGCTCGCCGACACCCATGCGCTGAACGCGGTGGGCCTCGTCTGCCGCAACCTGCGCACGACGATCACCGAGCCGGCCGAGATGACGGCGCGGGCGAAGATGGCGCAGGCCAGCCTGCAAGCGGGCCTCGCCTTCACCAATGCGATCCTCGGCGCCACGCACGCCATGAGCCACCAGGTCGGCGGGCTGCTGGACGCGCCGCACGGCGTGGTCAACGGTGTCCTGCTGCCCCACGTGATCCGCTACAACGCCCGTGCCAGTCCTGACCGCTTCGTCGACCTGGCCCGGTCGGCCGGCATCGCCGCCGACGGCATGCCCGGCGAGGAGGCCGCCGAGCTCCTCGCCCAGCACGTCCGGCGGCTCGCCGACGACGTGGGCGTTCCGCGCGGGCTGCGCGAGCTCGGGGTGTCCGACACCGACATCGACACGATGGCGCACACCACGCTCGACGACGCGTGCCTGACCACCAACCCGCGCACGGCGTCCGAGGCCGAGATCCAGCAGCTGTTCAGGGACGCCCTGTGATGAGGGGCGCATCGTGACGACGCGGCCACAGCAGCCTCCACCGGACCTGGCCACCCTCACGGGGGTCAGGTCCGGCAAGGGCTCCTACTACCGCGCCTACGTCAACTCCGACGAGCGGATGCAGCGCGCCGTACGCGCGATGGACTCGATCTCGCGGGCGCTGGTGCGCACCCACGAGGGGCCTCGCGGGCTGCTCGAGGAAGTGGTGCGGGCGGCAGCCGAGCACCTGCAGGCCGAGTGGACCCTGTTGGCGCTGTCCGACGGGCACCTCAGGGGCGCCCGGCCCCGGTTCCTGGTCCTGGGTCCGGCCGACGGTCCCCACGGGCAGCCGACCGCCGACGACTCCGGCCTGCCGCCGATGGTGCAGCGTGAGCTGGGTGCCATCCGGGCCGGGCACGCGGTGCGCAGCAACGACGACGGCCGATGGGTGCGCGTGCCGATGACGCTCGAGGGTCGGCCGATCGGCTGTCTCGTGGGCCTCCACCAGCTGGCCGTCGACCCCGAACCCGGCGACCTGTCGGTGCTTCGCATCCTCGCCAACCAGGCGGCGGTCTCGCTGCACACCTCGGAGCAGTACCAGGCCAGCATGGCCCTGCACCGTCGAGCGCAGCTCGTGCACGACGAGGCTCGCGCACACGAGCGCGACCTCGAGGTGCGTACCTCCGAGCTCCGGCTCGCTGAGGACCGACTGGTGCTGGCGCACCAGCGCGAGCTCATCGACACGGAGCGGCACCGGATCGCTCGTGAGCTGCACGACTCCGTGGCGCAGTACGTCCTCTCGGCCGGTATGGCCGTCGAAGTGGCGCGCGGCGAGGCGGAGTCCCTGGGTGAACCCGGG
The DNA here is from genome assembly GCF_947488025.1 of uncultured Nocardioides sp. GTDB lineage: Bacteria > Actinomycetota > Actinomycetes > Propionibacteriales > Nocardioidaceae > Nocardioides. The sequence continues at coordinate 238,857 of NZ_CANKYS010000004.1, forward strand.
GCCGGCATCTCCCATCGACTCGGGACGGCCAAGGAACTCTCCCAGCAGGCGGTCGACCAGCTGCGGCGTGCGATCTATGCCCTGCACCGCACCCCGAGCGACACCGTGGTCGAGCTGCCCGAGCTGCTGCGCGAGGTGGCCGCCCACCACCGGCCCCAGCTCGTGGTCCAGGTCCGGGTCGAGGGCGAGGCCGTGCTGCTGCCGGCCGAGGCCGGGCACGAGGTGGCCAGGGCTGTCGGCGAGGCGATGTTCAACGTCGCCGTACACGCGAAGGCGGAGCGGGCCGTGGTGCGGCTGCGCTACCGGCCAGACCAGGTGCTGGTGTCGGTCGCGGACGACGGGCAGGGCGACCCCAAGGAGCTGAGCCGGCTGCTGCGCCTGGAGCGCGGTCGCTCCGGCGACGGGTCGCACCGCGGCCTCGCCAACATCGAGAGCCGGCTGGTCGAGCTGGGCGGCAGCGTCGCCTTCCGTCGTGCTCGCATCGGCGGAGTCCGCGTCGAGATGCGCATCCCGCTCCCGCTCACACCGCCCGACCGGCCGGGCATCATCGACCAGCTGGTCGCGACCGGGAAGCGGCAACCCGCCGCACTGAAGGCCCACCGAACAAAGGACAGCTCGTGACGACGCTGACACCACCCCAGCACGGCCATGACGTGGAAACGGTGCGGATCATGCTCGTCGACGACCACGCCATCGTTCGCCAGGGCCTGCGCTCGATCCTCGAGCGGGAGCGCGACCTGATCGTGGTCGCCGAGGCATCCACCCCCGACGAGGCGCTCACCGTGATCGGCCGCTCCGCGCCGCACATCGTGCTGCTCGACCTCAAGTTGTCGACCGCGTCCGACACCGAGGGGCTCGAGCTGTGCGCCGAGCTCACGAGCCGCCACCCCGACATCGGGGTGCTGGTGCTGACCACCTTCCTCGACGAGCAGCTGGTGCTCAAGGCCATCCGCGCTGGCGCGCGCGGCTACGTCCTCAAGGACGTCGACACCTCCGGGCTGGTCCGGGCGATCCGCGACATCAGCCGTGGTGAGAGTGCCTTCGACGCGCGGTCGGCGGCCGCGATGGTGCGCGGGCTCAACACCCCGGACCCCGAGGAGTCCCAGCAGCTCACCGCCCGCGAGCGCGAGGTGCTGCGGCTGCTGGCGCGCGGGCTCTCCAACCGCGACATCGGCGTCAAGCTGTACATCTCCGAGACGACCGCGAAGTTCCACGTCGGCAACATCCTGCGCAAGCTGGGCGTCTCCCGGCGCGCCGAGGCCGTCTACGAAGCGACCAAGCTCGGCCTGATCTAACGCTTGTCGATCACCAGCCAGCCGCCGTGATGCTCGTTCACCTCGAACGGTAGCCCGGTCGCGCGGCCCCACGCTGTCAGGTCGTCGAGGCTGATCGTGCGGACGTGGCCCCACGTCTCGTCCGCCTCGTCCTCGAGGGGTACGGCGATGACGACCCGCCGCGCCGCCAGGCGCACCGCCTCGGCGACCACTCGGTCGCCGTGCCCGGCGTCGAGGTGCTCGAGGAGGTGGATGGCCAGCACCGTGTCGGCACTCGCGTCAGGACCGGGGAAGTGCCCGGCATCGGCCGCGACCGTGGTCAAGGAGATGCCGAGGCGCGGCGCCACCCCGGCGAGCAGCCGGCTGGTGCCGGGGGAGAGGTCGCTGGCTGTCGTGCGCCGACCGCTGGCCGCGATGCGGAGCGAGAGAAAGCCGAAGCAGCAGCCCAGCTCGAGCACGCTGCCGGGAGCGAGCAGCTGCTCCGCCCGGGCGTAGACGGGTGCGTAGTTGGCGATGGTGCCGTGCCGATCTGAGCCCTGCGCCACCCCGGTGTGGTCGTCGATGCGCTGCTCGATGCGCGCCATCGAGTTGCGGTAGAAGAGCTCCCAGCTGTCCAGTGCCCCGGACCGCGACGTGCGCACGATGCCGGTGAAGATCCGCTCGAAGACCTCGGGCCCACGCAGCCAGCCCGGACCGAAGAGCTCATCGGCGAGCAGCCCGGCGAGGTCGTCGTCGACCAGCTCGGGCGGCACCCGGTGGCCGACGTGGAGCAGGTCTCGGTCGTTGTGCACGTCGAAGTGCTCGGTGCGGATCGTGTGCAGCGCGCGTCGTGGCGGCACCGGACCCTGCGCACGCACCTCCACGACCTCGTCGACATAGGCCCCGTCGAGGCAGGCCTGGAGCGGGTCGATGGGGGCCGAGGTCGCGGCCTCGGTCATCAGCCGACCTCGGACATCGACATGGTGACCCGGTCGAGACCGGTCAGGTTGCGCACCACCTGGACGCGGCTGCAGTACTCCGCATAGGCGGGGAGATCGCAGCGACCCAGTCCCCACGAATAGCGCGGTTCCGGGGTGAGCCAGACGGTCTCGCGGGCCCGCCGCGTGATCTCCTCGAAGACCGACAGTCGCGGGTCGTTGCCGTTGCCCCGGCCGTCGCCGAGGACGATCACGGTCGTACGGCGGGTGACGGCGGAGCCGAACTGCTCCAGGAAGTCCTCGAACGCGGATCCGTAGTCGGAGTCGGCATCGACGTCGAGCACACCACCGGCCGGCAGTCCGGACATCACGAGCGAGAGCGCCTCCTCGGGGTGGTGCTCGGCGAACAGGTCGGTGATCTCCACGAGGTCCTTGACGAACGCGAAGGTGCGCACCGACGAGGCCAGCGACTGCAGGCTGTGCACGAGCTGCAGGGTGAAGCGCGCCGCCGAGCGCACCGAGAGCGAGACGTCGCAGAGCACCAGCAGCTTGGGCCGGTCCTCGACCTTGCTGACGGTGACCGGTCGGAACGGGACGCCGTCGTACTTCATGTTGGCGCGCATGGTGCGGGCGCCGTCGACGACGCCACGCGCGGCGGCCTTGCGACGCGGACGCGGCGCGCCACGCAGCGACCTCAGCAAGCGGCGCAGGGCCTCTTCCAGCTCGGCCCGCTCGTGCTCGTGGATCCGCTCGGTCTGGGCTGCCCGGATCTCGCGCTTCTCGATCTCGTGCTCGACCGCCATCAGCTTCTCGAGGTGCTGCTTCAAGCGCTCGGGCAACCCGGCGAGGAAGGGTGCGAGTGCCGCGCGCAGGGCTTCGAGCGTCGCACCGCGGTCCTCGTCGACATCGGGCAGGGCGTCCTCGAGCCAGCTGAGCAGTGCCATCTCCTGGGCCACGGTGAGCTCGACGTCGAGCTCCATGCCAGGGCTGCGGATGAGGTCGCCGGGGGAGCCCGGGTTGTGCATCCGGTGCGTGGAGATCTGCACGCGCGCGGCCTCGCCGGCACTGCCCTCGGTGTCGTTGGAGAGCACGATCTCGTCGGTTAGGGCAGCGATGTCGATCTTGTTCGCCTCCTGGTGGAGGTTGTACTGCTGCGCCATGTCCTCCGGCTTGAAGAACTCCTTGATGTCGTCCGGCTTGCCGTGCGAGTGACCGTCCTCGGGGATGTCGCCGGGCTCGTCGGAGAGCGTGAACTGCTCGAGCTCGCCGTCATCGGTCAGGTCGTCGTGGCTGTGGCCGTGGCCGACCTCGTCCTCGAAGACCGCTCGCAGCCCGAAGAACAGGTCGAAGACGCGATCGAAGGTGTCCAGGTCGCGACGGTCCTTGATCAGACTGACCATGAGCGCCGATCGAAGCACCTCGCGCTCACCGAGCACGCCGGCCTGAGCGACGGCGTGCATCGCGTCGATCGCCTCCGCCGTGCTCACCCGCACCCCGTTGAGGCGGAGGAACCTGATGAAGCGATGGACTGCCCCCTCCATCGGATCAGACCGGACGCTTGCGGGCAGAGCGCGCAGCGAACGAGCGCTCGCCCTGGCTGGCCGTGACCGTCTTGACCGCGGGTGCCTCGTCGGACTTCCCGGGACCGCCGTAGTTGTCACCGTGGCGTCCGGGCCTGTCCTTGGCGGCGCGGACCTCCTTGCCGTCCACCTCGGCGTCACCGTCGTCGTGACTGTGGTCGCCGTCCGCGCCGTGTCCGTGTCCGTGGCCGTGTCCGTGTCCGTGGTCGTTCTTGGACGGCACCTTCGCATTCGGGTCGACCAAGGTGGGGATCGCGGCCAGCGCCTTCTTCAGGTCACGTTCGTACTTCACCACCACGTTGAGGGTCTGTGACAGCACGTCGGCACTCAGCTCGCTGACCCCGAGCACGGCCAGCGTGCGGGCCCAGTCGATGGTCTCGGAGATGCTCGGTGCCTTGCGGAGCTCGAGCGCGCGCAGACCTCGCACGATCTCGATGAGGCGGACGGCCAGCGCCTCACTGAGCCCGGTGTCCTTGGAGTTGATGATCTCCAGCTCGCGCTGCGCCTCGGGGTAGTCGAGGAAGAGGTGGAGGCAGCGGCGCTTGAGTGCGGCGGACAGGTCGCGGGTGTTGTTGGAGGTGAGCACGACGTACGGCAGTTGCTCGGCCTTCACCGTGCCGACCTCGGGGATGGAGATCTGGAACTCCGACAACAGTTCGAGCAGCACGGCCTCGAGGGCCTCGTCGGCGCGGTCGACCTCGTCGATCAGCAGCACGACGGGTTCGTCGGAGTCGATCGCTTCCAGCAACGGTCGGGGAGCGAGGAAGCGCTCCGAGAAGAAGACGCTGTCCTGCTTGGCGATCCGCTCGACCGCCTCGTTGAGGTCGGCGGCGTCCTCGACGACCTGGCCGATCTTCTCGCGCAGGATCTGGGTGTAGAGCATCTGCTTGCCGTAGTCCCACTCGTAGAGGGCCTTGGTCTCGTCCTGGCCCTCGTAGCACTGCAGCCGGATCAGCCGCCGGCCGGTGACGGCGGCGAGGCTGGTCGCGAACTGGGTCTTGCCCACGCCGGCCGGGCCCTCGAGGAGGACCGGCTTGCCCAGGCGGGTCTGGAGGAACACCGTCGTGGCGAGACGGTCGTCGGCGAGGTAGCCGGCTTCGCGGAAGCGCTCGAGGGCATGGGCGACGTCGTCGAACTCGCCTTCGCCGGCAGCATTGCGCGGATCCGTGTTCACTTGGCGCTCCCTCGAACGTGGTGGGGATGGGGTCCGGACCGGGCAGCACGGCGATCGCTGCCCGGTCCGGCGTACAGGGGCGAACCCGGCCTCAGGAAAGGAGGTCGTCCAGGTCACCGTTCATGCAGTGCTCGATGACGGGGCGAACCGTCTCGAAGGTGCACTCCTTGGCGTTGCCCGGGGTGCAGGCGTCGCCGAGGACGTGGTTGGTGATGCGGTCCACGTCCTCCTTGTCACCGGTGATCACCTTGGCGTTCTCGTAGAACTTCGTCGGGCCCTGGCCCAGCCGGTTCTTCGAGTAGCTGTCGGCGGTGATGTCGGTGAACTTCTCCGGGATGCCCACGTCGCGCAGCAGCCGGATCGAGGCGGCGAGCGCCGCATCGGCTGCCTGCGGCTTGGTCATGCCGCGGGTGTCGACGCCCATCGCCTCGGCGATGTCGGCGAAGCGGCCGTACGCCGCCGACATGTTGAACGCCCACACACGCGGCAGCGCGATGGCGTTGTTCAGGCCGTGGTGCGTGTCGTAGAACGCGCTGATCGCGTGCGACGTCGAGTGGATGATGCCGAGACCACCGGAGTTGAACGCCTGGGCGGCGATGTACTGCGCGTACATCATGCCCTCGCGTCCGGCGAGGTCCTGGCCGTTCCACACCGCTGCCCGGAGGTGCTCCGACGTCAGTTTGATGGCGTGCAGTGCGTTGCCGAGCGACGGCTGGAAGTTGATGCGGGAGACGTACGGCTCGCTGGCGTGCGCGAGCACGTCGAAGCCGCACTGGGCGGTGTAGTCGACCGGGCAGTCGAAGTAGAGCACCGGGTCGTCGATCGCCAGGGAGGTGACTGACGCGTCGTCGAAGGCGACGTACTTGTGCGGGTTGTCCGGGTCGGTCGTGGTGTCGGTGATGACGTAGGCCCACGAGGTCTCCGAGCCGGTGCCGGCCGTGGTGGAGACCGCGATGTGCGGCGGGTTCTTCGGGTTCTCGGACATGTTGAAGCCCTCGAACTCGTTGACGTTGCGACCGTCATGGGCCACCGAGACACGAGCGCCCTTGCAGGCATCGTGCGAGGAGCCGCCGCCGATGGAGACGAACGAGTCGCACTCGTTCTCCTGATACATCGCCACGGAGTCCATGACGTTGTAGTCTTTCGGGTTGGACTCGACCTTGTCGTAGACCACGACCTCCAGGCCGTGGTACTTCATCGACTCCACGATCTTGTGCACGATGTCGGTGCCGCGCAGGCCCGACGTCATGACGAGCGTCTTGCGGAAGCCGAGCTTGAGTGCCTCCGGCCCGATCATCTCGTGCGCGCCGGGTCCCATCAGGGCCCGAGGGAACGGGTGGAACTCCTTGATGGGGAACGGTTTGAGCAGTTCGTCGACCTGCACGGATGACCTCCTGGAGACGGATATCTGACTGCTCCGGACGCTAGGTCCGCCACGGGGCCGCGGCCAGACGAGGATCCGCATACGGGTCGGTGGGTCAGGAGTCGACCTGACCATCAGGGCAGGTCCGGCCCGCTGAGTGAGGGGTGCGCCGCCACGGCGTGCTTCCTAGCGTGGAAAGCGACCCACCAGCCATCTCGACCCGGAGGTATCGCCATGACCGACCCGAACCAGGACCCCACTCCCGAGACCAAGACCGCCGCCCTCGCCGAGGACGAGCTGGTCGAGGAGGTCTCCATCGACGGCATGTGCGGCGTCTACTGATGATCGACGGCGAAGCCTGGCAGCTGAGTCCGTCGGTGGAGTTGCGACCGGAGCCCTTCGGGGCGTTGGTCTACGACTTCTCGACCCGACGCCTCAGCTTCCTCAAGACCCTGCGCCTGCTCGACGTCGTCCGCCGCCTCGACGGGACGACAGACGTCGGTCACGCGCTGGAGTCTGCGGGAGTGGGCGAGGGGGAGCGCGCCGGCTACCTCAAGGCCCTCGACGGGCTCGCCGCCAACGGCGTACTGATCAGGAGCGCACCATGACCGCGACATTGACCGAGACCCCGCCGCCCGCCGTCGGTCGCCTCATCGACCAGTTCGAGCTCGGCCTCGACGCCCCGATCTGCCTCACCTGGGAGCTCACCTACGCCTGCAACCTTGCGTGCCTGCACTGCCTGTCGTCCTCGGGTCGCCGCGACCCCGACGAGCTGGACACGGAGGAGGCCAAGGCCCTCATCCGCGAGTTCGAGCGGATGCAGATCTTCTACGTCAACATCGGCGGCGGAGAGCCCACGGTGCGTCCCGACTTCTGGGAGCTCCTCGACTACGCGGTCGAGCACCACGTCGGGGTGAAATTCTCGACCAACGGCTTCCGGATCACCAAGGAGCGGGCCGAGAAGCTCGCGGCCACGGACTACATCGACGTACAGATCTCGCTCGACGGCGCGACCGCCGAGGTCAATGACGCGGTCCGCGGCCAGGGCACCTACGACGCCGCCATGAAGGCGCTCGCCAATCTCCAGGCAGCCGGCATGCAGGACTTCAAGATCTCGGTGGTGTGCACGCGTCACAACATCGACCAGCTCGACGAGTTCAAGGCGATCGCGGACAGCTTCGGCGCCCAACTGCGGCTGACGCGGCTGCGACCGTCGGGTCGCGGTGCCGACGTGTGGGACGAGCTGCACCCGCTGCCGCACCAGCAGCGCCAGCTCTACGACTGGCTCGTCGCCAACGGCGAGAAGGTGCTCACCGGTGACTCGTTCTTCCACCTTGCGGCGTACGGCGATCCGTTGCCCGGCCTCAACCTGTGTGGCGCCGGCCGCGTGGTCTGCCTGGTGGACCCGGTCGGGGACGTCTATGCGTGCCCGTTCGCGATCCACGACAGGTTCAAGGCCGGCAACATCCGTGACCTCGGCTTCGACCACGTCTGGAAGCACGCGCCGTTGTTCGAGGAGCTGCGCAGCCCGCAGACCGGCGGTGCCTGCGCGAAGTGCTCGGCCTACGACAACTGCCGCGGTGGCTGCATGGCGGCCAAGTTCTTCACCGGGCTGCCGTTGGACGGTCCGGACCCGGAGTGCGTCAAGGGCAACGCCGAGGAGGCGTTGGCGAGCCTGGACCGCGGCGCGCTCCCGGGCTCCAGTCAGGACCACTCCCACACAGGCACGGTGCGCAACGCACCCGTCGGACTCACGCTCGGGGCGACCCGGACGCGACCGACGAGCGCGTGCGACGAGAGTCCGGTCGCAGGGATGGTCTGAGATGGGTGCGAGCTCGGCCGGCGAGCCCAGTCGACGCCTCGGCCTCGGCGGGGCGCGCTGGCCAACGATCGAGGGCGACCCGCCGCTGGTGCTCGTACCCATCGGATCGCTCGAGCAGCACGGCCCGCACCTCCCGCTGGCGACGGACTCGATGCTGGCGTGTGCAGCGACCCGGGAGGTCGCCGTACGACTGGATGCTGCTGGTGTGCGCGTGCTGGTGGCGCCCGCTCTTGCGTATGGCGCCAGCGGCGAGCACGAGGACTTCCCTGGGACCATCTCGATCGGCCACGAGGCGCTCTACCTGCTGCTGGTCGAGCTCGGCCGGTCGGCCTGTCGGTGGGCCAAGGGGCTCGTCTTCATCAACGGCCACGGCGGCAACGTGCCCACGGTCGTGAGCGCGGTGACCACCCTCCGCGACGAGGGTCGCCCGGCGGCTTGGACAGGGTTCGGGGTGCTGGGTGGTGACGCGCACGCGGGCCGCACGGAGACCTCCCTGCTACGCAACCTGGCGCCGTGGACCGTGCGTGTGGACCTTGCCGAGGCGGGGGCCACCGAGCCCATCGATCAACTGATGCCGCGGCTGCGAAGCGTCGGGGTCCGCACAGTCTCGCCCAACGGCGTCCTGGGCGACCCGACCGGGAGCTCGCCGGAGGAGGGTCGACGGCTCTTCGAGGTGCTGGTGAACCGGCTGCAGGGCGAGTTGACCGATCTCGACGTCGGCAGCGACGGCCGACTGGGTCGTCCCGAACGCAGTACCGTCGGATCGTGAACCTGCCGGCCGGCTTCGGAGTCCGCCTCTCGTCGCGGACGAAGGTCTGTGACGGCGGCCGGTCACTGGTGGGCGGCAGCCGCGGCTCGGTGCTCTACCTCAGTGACGTGGCCGCTGACCTGCTCGACGGCGGCGCGGTCCTGCTTGCGACGAGCGGCGACGGCACCACGCTGGCCCGGTCGCTCCTGGATCGTGGCTTCGCCGACCCGTGGTGGCCGAACCCGGCAGGGCCGGACAGCCAGGTCCTCGACGTCACGGTCGTGGTGCCGGTGCGCGACCGGGCGCAGGACCTGACCTTGTTGCTCGAGGCGCTGCCGTCGTCGGTGCCGGTCGTGGTGGTCGACGACGGGTCGCGCGATCCCGGGCAGGTCGCTCGCGTCGCTCGTGCGTACGGCGCTTCGCTGGTCGTCCACGACGTCAACCGCGGTCCGGCGGCCGCCCGTAACTCCGGCCTGCGCCACGTGACCACGCCCTTCGTCGCCTTCTGCGACTCCGACATCGTCCCCGACCCCGGCTGGCTGGCGACGCTGCGCCGGCATCTCGACGACCCGGCGCTGGCGATGGTCGCGCCGCGGGTGCTGGGTCCCGAGCGTCGCCCCGGTGACAGCTGGGTGGAGCGCTACGAACAGGCGCGGTCCTCCCTCGACCTCGGCCCCGAGCCGGCAGCTGTGCGTCAGCAGGGCGTCGTTGCCTACCTCCCGAGCGCCTGTCTGGTCGCGCGCGTCGCCGTACTCGCCCGGCTCGGGTCCGGCCCCTTCGACGAGGCGCTGCGCTGCGGTGAGGACGTCGACCTGGTCTGGCGGCTGCTCACCGCAGGCGCGAGTGTTCGCTACGAGCCGGCGGCCACCGTCCGGCACCGGCACCGCGCCCGGCTGGGGGAGTGGCTCGGACGCAAGGCCTTCTACGGCACGTCGGCGGCGCCGCTGGCGCAGCGCCACGGCTCGGCGGTCGCGCCCCTCGTGATCTCGCCCTGGTCCGCCGTGTTCGCGGCCGCCCTCCTCGCCCAGCGCCGCTGGTCCGTCCCGGTCGCGCTGGCCTCGGCTGCCGTCGCGACGGCTGGCACCTCCCGTCGGCTGGGCCGCAGTGAGCGTCCCGTTCGCGCGGCGGCGATCCTGACGCTGGAGGGCAGTGTCGCCGTGCTGTGGCAGACGGGCGCCGCGTTGACCCGCCACTACTGGCCGCTCGCGGCCCTGGCCGCCACCCGGTCACGCCGCGCCCGGCGCGCACTGGCCGTGGCCGCGGTGGTCGACGGACTGGTCGACCGGCGACGGGTCGGGGCCGACCTGGATCCCGTCCGCTACGTGCTGGCGCGACGGCTCGACGACCTGGCCTACGGGAGCGGCGTCTGGCTCGGCGCCGCCCGGGCGCGTTCCTTCGACGCGTTGCGCCCCGACGTACGCCTCTCTCGTCGCCGATGAATCACGGTGCAACCTCGTCGAACCTCCGGCGCGCGATGGTGGGGAACCGGGCGGGCTCCGGAGGGGTGAGCGTGAATAATGAACCCATGGGTCGCGACGGCATGCGCGCAGAGGTGGCAGATTCCTGGCACCTGTCGGCGGCGGCGGGCGTGGACGTGGAGAGCGTCGAGGCGCCGATCACGCTGGCCGAGTCCGACCTGCGTGACCACCGGGCGGCTCATCCGCTCGCCCAGGTCTTCCCGCTGCTCGACGACGTGCTCGGCCAGGCCGCGCGGGACTGCGGTGCGGTCATGGCGGTCAGCGACGCGGCCGGCCAGCTCCTGTGGGTGTGCGGCTCTCCGTCGACGCTGCGGCAGGCCGAGAAGATCGGCTTCGTCGAGGGCTCGAACTGGGACGAGCGCCTGGCCGGCACCAACGCTCCGGGTCTCGCCCTGCGCCTCGGCCAGCCTGTCCAGGTGCGGCGGTCGGAGCACTTCCGGCACTCGGTCCAGCAGTGGAGCTGTGCGGCATCGCCGATCCACGATCCGACGTCCAGCACCCTGCTCGGGGTCCTCGACATCACCGGCAACGACGACATCGCGGTGCCGCAGACGATGGCGATGGTGCGGGCGGCGGCCCGGATGGCCGAGGCCGAGCTCGCGCGTGAACTGCTCACGCGCGCCGCGCAGCCGGTCGAGTCCAAGGCCGGTCCGCAGGTCGTGGTCGAGCTGCTCGGACGCCACGAGGCGCTGCTCACGATCGACGCGCGCCACTCGCTGCGGCTCTCCCCGCGCCATAGCGAGATCCTGCTCCTCCTCGCCTCGGCCCCGCACGGGCTCTCCGGCGACGAGCTCGCCGTCCTGGTCTACGAGGACGACGGCGCGTCCTCCACGCTGCGTGCCGAGCTCAACCGGCTGCGCAATCTCCTCGGCGACGACCTTCTCGCGTCGCGCCCCTACCGGCTCGGCGCCCGGGTCGCCGGCGACTGGCTGGCGCTCGAGGCGCAACTGGCGGCAGGCGACGTACGCCGCGCGCTGCGCGACTATCGCGGTCCGATCCTTCCCCGGTCGACCGCGCCCGGCGTGGTCCGGCTTCGCGACCAGCTGCACCACTCGCTGCGTGCCACGGTGCTGGCGAGCAAGGAACCCGACCTGATGTCGACGTGGACGCGCTCTCGGTGGGGCGCGGACGACTACGACATGTGGGTGGCGCAGCGCGATGCCCTCGGCGCGGTGTCGCCGATGCGTTCGCTGGTCGACGGGCAGCTCGCGCGCCTCGACCGCGACCTGGCCTGAGGGCCGGCCCGGGGGTTCGCAACGTTCATGCAACGTGCCCGCTCCTAGCGTGACGGTCGTCACACACTCCCTCACTCTTTGGAGCATCACATGACTGTCTACGCCCAGCCCGGAACCGACGGTTCGGACATCGAGGTCAAGAGCCGCTACGGCCACTACATCGGCGGCGAGTGGGTCGACCCGATCAAGGGCGGCTACTTCGAGAACATCTCCCCGGTCAACGGCAAGCCCTTCACCGAGGTGGCGCGCGGGACCGCCGAGGACATCGAGGCCGCCATCGACGCTGCCTGGAACGCCGCCGACGGCTGGGGACGTTCATCGACCACCGAGCGTTCCAACGTCCTGCTCAAGATCGCCGACCGGATGGAGGCGAACCTCGAGTCCCTCGCCGTCATCGAGACGTGGGACAACGGCAAGGCGGTGCGCGAGACCATCAACGCGGACATGCCGCTGGCCATCGACCACTTCCGCTACTTCGCCGGCGCCCTGCGCGCCCAGGAGGGCGGCATCTCCGAGATCGACGAGAACACGATCGCCTATCACTTCCACGAGCCTCTGGGCGTCGTCGGCCAGATCATTCCGTGGAACTTCCCGATCCTGATGGCGGTCTGGAAGCTCGCGCCCGCCCTCGCGGCCGGCAACGCGGTCGTGCTCAAGCCGGCTGAGCAGACGCCGTGGTCGATCCTCAAGCTGATGGAGCTGATCGGCGACCTGCTGCCGGCTGGCGTGCTCAATGTCGTCAACGGCTTCGGTGTCGAGGCCGGCAAGCCGCTGGCGAGCAGCAGTCGCATCCGCAAGATCGCGTTCACCGGCGAGACCACGACCGGGCGGCTGATCATGCAGTACGCCTCGGAGAACATCATCCCGGTCACGCTCGAGCTCGGCGGCAAGAGCCCGAACATCTTCTTCGACGACGTCGCGGCCGAGAAGGACGCCTTCTACGACAAGGCGCTCGAGGGCTTCACGATGTTCGCGCTCAACCAGGGCGAGGTCTGCACGTGTCCGTCGCGCGCGCTCGTTCAGCGGTCGATGTACTCCGACTTCGTGCCCGACGCGATCGCCCGGGTCGAGGCCATCACCCAGGGCAACCCGCTCGACGTCACCACGATGATGGGCGCGCAGGCCTCCAACGACCAGCTCGAGAAGATCCTGTCCTACCTCGACATCGGCAAGCAGGAGGGCGCCAAGGTGCTCACCGGTGGTGAGCGCAACGTCCTCGAGGGCGACCTCGCCGAGGGCTACTACGTGCAGCCCACCGTCTTCGAGGGCGACAACTCGATGCGGATCTTCCAGGAGGAGATCTTCGGTCCGGTCGTCTCGCTCACCAGCTTCGACGACGAGGCCGACGCCCTCAAGATCGCCAACGACACAATGTTCGGCCTCGGTGCCGGTCTGTGGACCCGCGACGGCTCCCGTGCCTTCCGCGCCGGCAAGGCGATCCAGGCCGGCCGGGTCTGGACCAACTGCTACCACGCCTACCCCGCGCACGCGGCGTTCGGCGGCTACAAGCAGTCCGGCATCGGCCGCGAGAACCACAAGATGATGCTCGATCACTACCAGCAGACCAAGAACCTCCTGGTCTCCTACAGCCCCGACAAGCTGGGCTTCTTCTAAATGCTCGAACGAGTAGCGGTGACAGGTGAGGCGGCGGAGATGATCCGCCGCCTCACCGAGGCGCACGGCCCGGTGATGTTCCACCAGTCCGGCGGCTGCTGCGACGGGTCGTCGCCGATGTGCTACCCCGACGGCGAGTTCCGCACCGGCGACTCCGACATCCTGCTCGGCGAACTTGCTGTCGGGCTCGACCGCGACGTGCCCGTCTGGATGTCGAAGACCCAGTTCGAGTACTGGCAGCACACCCACCTCACCATCGATGTCGTCAAGGGCCGCGGCGCCGGCTTCTCCCTCGAGGCACCCGAGGGCGTGCGGTTCCTGATCCGATCACGTCTATTTACGGACGAGGAGTCCGCCACGGTCAACGGCTGACATGTAGGCCACGCCGGCACGCGCTGCTGCCAGCAAGTTGGACGACAACCCCGCGATCGTCATGGCGGGAGCGCGGTGATGCACCTAGTAGAGAGGCAATTTCGCCACTCAAGACACGGCTGCTTGCCGGCGGGCGTCAACGCGGCCCGACTAGCGCTGAACTTGCACTCCACTTTCAACTACCCGATAAGGAGACGATATGAATTGCCCAGGGAAGCCCGACCCAACTCGTTCAAGACTTCTGTCGAATCCGTCCCGTGAGGAGCGTCGCTTCGAGCCGCCCGCCGACCTCGCAGCCAACGCCAACGTCAAGGAGGAGGCCTACGCCCGCGCCGATTCCGACCGTGAGGCGTTCTGGGCCGAGGCCGCCGAGCGCCTCGACTGGGGCCAGCGCTGGGACCATGTCCTCGACTGGTCCAACCCGCCGTTCGCGAAGTGGTTCGTCGGCGGCACCATCAACGCCGCCGTCAACTGCGTCGACCGGCACGTCGATGCCGGCAACGGCGACAAGGTCGCGATCCACTGGGTCGGCGAGCCCGAGGACGACACCCGCGACATCACCTACGCCGATCTCCTCGACCAGGTCTCGCGCGCGGCCAACGCGCTGACCGACCTCGGCGTGCAGAAGGGCGACCGGGTCGCGATCTACATGCCGATGATCCCCGAGGTCGTCGTCGCGATGCTGGCGTGTGCGCGCCTCGGCGCCCCGCACACCGTGGTCTTCGGCGGCTTCTCCGCCGACGCCCTCGCCTCGCGCGTCACCGACTGCGGGGCGAAGGTGATCCTCACCGCCGACGGTGGCTACCGCCGCGGTGCGCCCAGTGCCCTGAAGCCCGCGGTCGACGAGGCCGTGGCCAAGGTCGCCGCCAAGGGCGGGGAGAGCCTCGTCGAGCACGTCGTCGTCGTACGCCGCACCGGCCAAGACGTCGAGTGGGACGACTCGCGCGACGTCTGGTGGCACGACGTCGTCGACGCCGCCTCGCCCGAGCACGACGCGGAGATGCACGACTCCGAGCACCCGCTCTACGTCATGTACACCTCCGGCACCACCGGCACACCGAAGGGCATCCTGCACACGACCGGCGGCTACCTCACCGGCACGTCCTACACACACTGGGCGGTCTTCGACCTCAAGGACGACGACGTCTACTGGTGCACCGCCGACGTCGGCTGGGTGACCGGGCACAGCTACATGGTCTACGGCCCGCTCGCCAACGGCGCGACGCAGGTGATGTACGAAGGCACCCCCGACGCCCCGCACAAGGGCCGCTGGTGGGAGATCATCGCGAAGTACGGCGTCACGATCTTCTACACCGCGCCGACCGCGATCCGGACGTTCATGAAGTGGGGCGACGACATCCCCGCCGAGCACGACCTGTCCTCGATCCGCCTGCTCGGCTCGGTGGGTGAGTCGATCAACCCCGAGGCCTACATCTGGTACCGCAAGCACATCGGTGCCGTTCAGGCGCCGATCGTCGACACCTGGTGGCAGACCGAGACCGGCCAGATGATGATCAGCCCGCTGCCCGGCGTGACCGCCGGCAAGCCCGGCTCGGCGATGAAGGCGCTGCCCGGCATCTCGATCGACGTGGTCAACGACGAGGCCCAGTCGGTCGGCAACGGCAACGGCGGCTACCTCGTGATCCGCGAGCCCTGGCCGGCGATGCTGCGCACTCTGTGGGGCGACGACCAGCGGTTCAAGGACACCTACTGGTCGCGCTGGGAGGGCCTCTACTTCGCCGGCGACGGCGCCAAGCTCGACGACGACGGCGACATCTGGCTGCTGGGCCGCGTCGACGACGTCATGAACGTGTCGGGCCACCGGCTCTCCACGACCGAGATCGAGTCGGCGCTGGTCTCGCACCCCAAGGTCGCCGAGGCGGCCGTGGTCGGGGCAGCCGACGACATGACTGGCCAGGCCGTGGCCGCCTTCGTGATCCTGCGCGACACGGCCGGCGACGGGGGGGCGGACATCGTCGAGGAGCTGCGCAAGCACGTCGCCAAGGAGATCGGCGCGATCGCGAAGCCGCGCCAGATCATGGTCGTGCCCGAGCTGCCGAAGACCCGCTCGGGCAAGATCATGCGCCGCCTGCTCAAGGACGTCGCCGAGCACCGTGAGGTCGGCGACGTGACCACGCTCGCCGACTCCACTGTCATGACGCTGATCACCGACAAGCTCACGTCCGGCAGTCCCAAGGACGACGGATGAACTCTGGCCGGACCAAGAAGGAGCAGCCCGCCGCAATGAGATTGATCTTGATGGGCCCCCCAGGAGCGGGCAAGGGGACGCAGGCGAGGGTCATCGCCGCCGAACTGGGAATCCCCGCCATTTCCACCGGGGATCTCTTCCGAGCCCATGTGGCGAAGCAGACACCCCTCGGCATCGAGGCGGAGCGTTTCATGAGCCTCGGCGAGTACGTCCCTGACTCCGTCACCAACGCGATGGTTCGAGATCGGCTTGACGAGGGTGACGCTCGCGGCGGATTCCTACTCGATGGCTATCCGCGCACATTGGCACAGGTTGAGGAACTCGACGTTCTGATGACCGCAAGAGGAATTGCTCTGGACGCGGTCATCTTGTTGATCGTTGATGGTGACGAAATCGTCGAGAGGCTGCTGCGGCGGGGTGCCACCGAGGGACGCACGGACGACAACGAGAGAGTGATCCGTCGCCGTCTTGACGTCTACGCGGAGGAGACCGAGCCATTGCTCTTGAACTACTCTCGCAGTGGCCTTCTCACCGAAGTCTTTGGTGCGGGTCCGCCTACCGAGGTGACCAGTCGAACCTTTGCCGCTCTACAGCGCTCCGGACTGACGGTGCCAAATCCCTCCCGAGGTCAGCCTCGGAGCGGCTTCGAGGGCGCACAGCCCTCGTCACGGTCAACGACCTGAGTTGTGAAGTACCAATGGAATCGTCCCACCACCAGGACTTCGTTGTTGGCGGCCCGGCCGGCAAGGGATTTGCGACTCTCTCAGGCGTCGGCCGTGCCCAGATGGATCTTGAGTACCGGAAATAGGTGAGGTCACATGTCGCTCCGTTCCCTTTTGGACGTCGCTCACGTCGCTGTGCGGGAGTTACGGTTGATGTGCCGAGATAGCGCACTTCGACGACGCGCATCAGTCAGGTGGATCGCATGAGGTTGCAAGTGGCAGGCTGTGAGGCATCTTCGTGTCCTCCGGCAGGGCGGTCGCTCTTTGGAGTATGCGAGTTCGCTCATTCTCCCGACGAGACCGAGCACGTCCGGTGGATTGCGATGGCTCACTACTGCTCCCGCGTGGCAAGTCGTCCGATATGACGAGGCCCATCCGGTGGTTTCTGACGACTCAGTTCGAGTACGTAACGCCCCCCGACAAGCCGGCATCACCGAGTCAGCTTGTACACGCGAAGGAGATGGGGACGCTCCTCACGGCCTGTGGGCAGATATCAACGAGCTGGTTCAAATACTGGGAGCAGCCCTTCGTTCCTGGCGCCCCCGGGCGTTGTTCGAAGTGTCAGATGGTTGTGACTGATTCGGGACTGCTGCCCCGCAAACCAGGGGCTGCTGCACGAGTAGGTGACATCTGATCTGTGGTGCCGAGAGGTGCCGCTGGAAGGATGTGCACCGTGCCGAAGCCGTATCCCAAGGAGTTCCGCGAGGACGTCGTTCGGGTTGCCAGAAATCGTGAGCCGGGCGTCCACCTCAAGCAGATCGCTGCCGACTTCGGTATCAGCGAATCCTGCCTGACGAACTGGATGAAGACCGCCGACGTCGAGGACGGCATCAAGCCGGGGACGACATCGGCTGAGAACGCCGAGAACCGCGAGTTGAAGAAGCGGATCCGGCTCCTGGAGCAGGAGAACGAGGTCCTGCGCCGGGCGGCTGCCTATCTGTCGCAGGCCAACCTGCCGGGAAAATGATGTACCCGCTCGTCCGCGAGCTGGCCGGCGACGGGATCCCCGTCACGGTGACGTGCCGGGTGCTCAAGATCGCTCGCCAGCCCTACTACCGCTGGCTGGCTGCCCCGGTCACTGATGCCGAGCTCGAGCAGGCATACCGCGCCAATGCTCTGTTCGACGCCCACCGCGACGACCCGGAGTTCGGCTACCGATTCCTCGTCGACGAGGCCCGTGAAGCGGGCGAACCAATGGCCGAGCGGACCGCGTGGCGAATCTGCTCACAGCAGGGCTGGTGGTCGGCGTTCGGCAAGCCCAAGCGCGGCAAGGCCAACAAGCCCGGCCCTCCCGTCCACGACGACCTGTGTGCCGTGACCGACAGGCACGGCGTGATCCGCCATGTCTTCGCCGCTGACGTTCCGAACCAGCTGTGGCTCAGCGACATCACCGAGCACTGGACCGGTGAGGGCAAGCTCTACGTCTGCGCGATCAAGGACGTCTACTCCAACCGGATCGTGGGCTACTCGATCGACTCGAGGATGAAGTCCCGTCGGACCCGAGAGATCGACGCGCAGGTCGCCCGCCTTCGCTGGCTCCTGAGCGCGTATCCGTCAGCGCTCGGCAACGCGCGGCAGTAGCGATCGCATCACGGCAGCCGAGCGACCGCGCCCAGCGGTGGTGCGTCGCAGATCGCCTGCCACTGGTCGTGCTGGTCTTCCCAGCGATAGATGCGCTGCGAGGAGACGGCGTTCTTCCGTACCTCGGTCAACACCAGGTCGCCCCCGATGTAGATGCGGTCAGCCGTCCGCTCATCCTGCTCAACGCGGATCCGCTTCGCGAAGTCGATCAGCCCTGCATCGGAGAGCTCGTCCGGCTGGGTATCGCCGAGCGGATCCGGCTTGACCCCGAACGCGGGCGCCTCGCCTTCCTCAGACTCGAAGTCGTTGGCCGAGCGGTACGCGAAGCGACGACACCGGCCGGTGTGCTCGTCGAAGCCGAAGTGGTAGATCGTCGCCGACCCCTCCAGGGGTCCATGCTCGCGCTGGATGTCAGCCCAGATCTCTCTGAGCGAGCCGGGGGTGTGCAAATCGAGCATGGAGGTGTCGCGTGCGCGGACGTTCTCGCGCAGCCGTTCCACCCAGCGGAGCATCAGTTGCTGGTAGCCGGTCGTCGCAATGGCGAGGTTCATCGACGGCACGGCGACGCACTTGTCGACGAAGTCGAGCGGCTTCCCCAAGGTGTCGGTGGCGAGCGTGTCCGTCAGGATCACCGCGCCATCGTCCTGATGGAGGAACATCAGCAGGCTCATGAGGACGGCATCCCCTTCCCTCGTCGTGACGGCTCGCTCCGATAAGTCGACCGGGCCAGTAGATCTTGAGCGACCTCTCGTTTGCTCAAGATTGGCTGCATCTCGACAGTTGCCTCAGCCCTGGGCCATGTCCACGAAGCGGGAGTAGTGGCCCTGGAAGGCGACGGTGAGGTCGCGGGTGGGGCCGTTACGGTGCTTGGCCACGATGAGGTCGGCCTCGCCGGGGCGGGTCGACTCCTTCTCGTAGACGTCGTCGCGGTGGAGCAGGATCACCATGTCGGCGTCCTGCTCGAGCGATCCGGACTCACGCAGGTCGCTCATCATCGGGCGCTTGTCGCCACGCTGCTCGGGACCACGGTTGAGCTGGGACAGCGCGATGATCGGGCACTCGAGCTCCTTGGCGAGGAGCTTGATGTTGCGGGAGAACTCCGAGACCTCGAGCTGGCGGGACTCGACCTTCTTGCCCGAGCTCATCAGCTGCATGTAGTCGATGACGATGAGCTTGAGGTCGTGGCGCTGCTTGAGGCGTCGCGCCTTGGCGCGGATCTCCATCATCGTCATGTTGGGGCTGTCGTCGATGAACATCGGCGCCCCCGAGACCTGGCCCATCTTGCGGGCGAGCTTCTCCCAGTCGTCGTCACGCATGGTGCCGTTGCGGATGTGGTTGAGCGGCACCTTCGCCTCCGCGGAGAGCAGACGCATCATGATCTCCGAGCGCGTCATCTCGAGGCTGAAGAAGACGCTGGTGAGGTTGTTGTGGATCGACGCCGCCCGGCAGAAGTCGAGGGCCAGGGTCGAGTTGTGGGTCGGGATCATCGACCGGCCGGCGAGGTAGAGGTGTTCCTCGTTGTCTACCTGGACGCACCGCACCGGCACGGACTCGATCTTCCTCACGGCAGTGATGTAGCGCTTGCCGATGCGGACAGTGGAGGCGGGACGCTCCTCCTTGTGGAGCAAGGCCTTCCGCTCGAGCAGGAACACGTCGTCAACGGTCGAGAAGTTCAGGATGTAACAGGTCGACGACGCCTCCGAGCGGCCCGCCACCCGCTTCGTCGTCCGGCCGCACCTGTAGCCCAAGCTCACGACGAGCTCGTAGACCGATTCGGCCAATCGCTCGCTGGTCACCGCGAACTGGACGGAACCCACGCCCTTGACCACGGTGCCGTCGGTGTCGAGCAGACCGGCGAGGAGGTCACGGCGTGCCTCCTCCGACGCACGCAGATAGGTGTCAGGAATGTGCTTGTCGTTCAGCACACCAGCACCGCGCAGAAGTGCCGTGAAGGACCCGCGCTCCTCCTGGCACGATGCACAGAGGTAGGTGCCGTGCATGCCGCCGCCACACCCCGGGCAGACACCTCGCTCTGTCGCAACGGTGCGGGGCGTGCGGATGCTGTAGAGCATGTTGCCCTGAGAGGTGACGATGTAGCCGCGCCCCTCGATCCGCATCGGAATCTCAGGCGTCTCGCAGGTGATGCGGCCGCCCGCACTATGACCGTCTCCCAGCCAGGCACCGAGCACGTAGGGATCGATCGGGAGGACGTCGTCGTGGCCCGACAGGGCGCCTGCGTTGAGCACGGCGTGGTTGGCGCGCTGCTCACGTCCCAGCCGGACCGTCTGTGCGATCTCCTCGGTGGTCACGACGGATGCGTGGATGCGCTGGTTTCGAACCCGGTTGTAGTGATTGTCGGCAGCCCACTTCGACTTCCGCGCCGCTCGGGTCTCGGTCAGCCACTGGTGCTCGGCATCGGCAACGATCACCGACCCGTCCGAGAACGTGACCTCGTAGCAAGGCCGGTCGACCATCACCTCGGTGGCCGCGACGATTCGGGTGGGGCGGCCATGGGCGTCGTACAGCTCGTCACCGACCTCGACCTCCCCCATCGTGGTCCAGCCGGTCGGCGTCGGCAGCGGAGTGTCCAGGGCGAGCGCCTTGCCCATGGCAGGACGAGCCGCGACGATGATCATCTGGCCCGAGTGGAGACCGTTGGTCAGGTCGTCGAGGTCGGCGAAGCCGGTGGGCACGCCGTAGAGCCCGGCCTCGCGGTTGCCGATCGCCTCGATCTCGTCGAGGACCCCGCTCATGATGTCGCTCAGCGGGGCGTAGTCGACCGCCGCGCGGCGGTCGGTGACCTTGTAGACCTCGGCCTGCGCGTGGTCGACGACGTCGTCGATCTCGCCCTCGCCGGCATAGCCGAGGGCGGCGATGCGGGTGCCGGCCTCGACCAGGCGGCGCAGGATCGCCTTGTCGCGCACGATCTCGGCGTAGTAGCCGGCGTTGGCCGCGATCGGCACGTTGGCCGACAGGGTGTGGAGGTAGGGGGCGCCGCCGATGCGCTGCAGCTCGCCGCGCTTGACCAGCTCGGCCGCCACCGTGATCGGGTCGGCCGGCTCGCCGCGACCGTAGAGGTCGATGATCGCGTCGTGGATGACCTCGTGGGCGGGGCGGTAGTAGTCGACCCCCTTGATCACGTCGACGACGTCGGCGATGGCGTCCTTGGACAGCAACATCGAGCCGAGCACGCTCTGCTCCGCCGCGTTGTCCTGGGGAGGCGTCCGGTCGCCCGCCGAGCGCGGCGACTGGCCGGGCTCGTAGGCCGCCGGGCCGTCGCCCCAGGCCTCGTCGGTGTCCCCCTCGAAGGTGACGCTCACCGGTGCTCCCTCCCACTCGCTAGGCCTCGCTCGGGTCCGCTGACCACGACGTTAGGGACGACCTCCGACATCGAATCGACATCGCTGCCCGCTTCGCTCGCACCCGAGTTCCACCAGCCGGTCCAGCACTGGTTCCGCGCAGGACCGTACGTGCTCCACACCCCCGGTGGGAAGCCGACGGCCCCGAGTTATCCACAGGGTCTGTGGAGAAGGTGGGGGCGGCCGTGGACGACACGCTGGTCCAGGTGCACACACCTTGGAACACCCTGTGGACACGGGGGGGAAATCAATCCGTCTCAGGGCTCTGACCTGCGCAAACGTCGCACACACCCTGTGGACACGAAATTGTTGCCTGACAGGACCGTTCACCCGTCCGCCATCTGGGAGATGCCTGCCGCTGGGTCGCCCTCCTGCCACGAACAGCGCCGGCGCGCCGTCATCCACACGGCCATGCACAGGTAGTTCCAACGGGCTATGTACGTCGATGCACAACCGTCGCTATGCCGCCCCGGATTCGGCGGAGAATGCCGGGTTCCTAGGGTGAACCTGTGAAGGCCGCGCACCGGGAGGCAGACCGGGAGTCACCCCGGGAGACGGACCGCGAGATCCTGCGGCTGGCCGTCCCGGCCTTCCTCGCCCTCGTCGCCGAGCCGCTCTTCCTGCTCTCCGACGCCGCCATCGTCGGCCACCTCGGCACGCCGGAGCTCGCCGGCCTCGGCGTCGCCGCGGTCGTCCTGCAGACGGTGGTCGGGCTGTGCGTCTTCCTGGCCTACGGCACCACCGCGAGCGTCGCCCGCCACCTCGGCGCGGGAGACCTGCGCGCCGCGCTCGCGCAGGGCATCGACGGGGTGTGGCTCGCCGTCCTCATCGGCGTCCTCGCCACCGCCGGTGGCATCGCGCTCACCCCGGCGCTCGTCGGCGTCTTCGACACCGGGACCGAGGTGGCCGGGCACGCGGAGACCTACCTCACGATCGCCTTCCTCGGCACCACCCCGCTGCTGATCATGCTCGCCGCGACCGGCGTGCTCCGCGGCCTGCAGGACACGCGTACGCCGCTGCTGGTCGCGGTCGTGGGCAACGGGCTCAACATCGTCCTCAATGTCGTCCTCGTCTACGGCCTCGGACTCGGGATCGCCGGCTCGGCCATCGGCTCGGTCCTCGCCCAGGTCCTCAGCGCGGGATGGCTCCTCGCCGTCGTGGTCCGCGCGGCCCGGGAGCACGACGCACCGATGAGCCCCGACCGCGCCGGCATCGCCGCCGCCGCCCACGCCGCGGTCGCGCTCGTCATCCGCACCCTGGCGTTGCGGGCCTGCCTGCTCGTGGGCACCTACGCGGTGACCCGGGTGGGCACCGGGGCCACCGACGTCAACGTCGCCACCCACCAGATCGCCATCACGCTCTGGAGCTTCCTGGCCTTCGGCCTCGACGCAATCGCGATCGCCGCCCAGGCGCTCACCGGTCGCGCCCTGGGCAGCGGCGACGTCGAGGGCACCCGACGCCTCACCCGCCGGATGATCCGGTGGGGATGGGGCAGCGGCATCGTCGCCGGCGTCGGGCTGGCGGCCGTGTCCCCGTTCGTCGGTGCGCTCTTCACCACCGACCCCGCGGTGCGCGACCTGCTCGTGCCGGTCCTGCTCGTCGCGGCAATCGGCCAGCCGGTCGCCGGCGTGGTCTTCGTCCTCGACGGGGTGCTCATCGGAGCCGGCGACGGCGCCTACCTCGCGTGGGCCGGCCTCGTGGTGCTGGCGGCGTACGCCCCCGCCGCGCTCTGGGCGGCCACCCTCCCCCACGGCCTGGTCGCGGTCTGGGTCGCGATGACGGTCGTCTTCATGGGCGCGCGCGGCGTCCTGCTCTCGTGGCGGGCACGCGGCGACCGGTGGCTCGTGACCGGAGCTGCCTCCGCTCGTTGACCCCGGTGAGGGCGCACGGGAGCGCGCCGGACCCGAGGGAGGACCCATGGATCGACTCCGCACCGCGAGCCGGCTGGCCGTGCTGGGACTGCTGGGCGGCGCCCTGGTGCCACTGGCCGCGGCACCGGCAGGCGCCACCCCCGGCTGCGTCGACGAGACGGCGCCGAGCCTCCTGCAGAACGGCTGCGACGACAGCACCCCGCCCGAGACCACCCTGACGCCGTCCACGGCGCCCAACGCCGCCGGTCTCGTGACCGTGTCGACCATGTCCTTCACCCTCGGGTGGCAGGTCACCGACGGCGACCCCGGGCCGTTCGGCCTCGAGTGCCGCCTGACCGGCGGCCCGCAGGCCCACGACTGGCGCGCCTGCACCAGCCCGGTGACGTACGCCGACCTGCCCGACGCCGCGGCAGGCACCTACGTCCTCGAGGCCAGGGCCGTGGACCTCGGTGACCGGGCCCGCACCCCCGACACCGCTCCGCTGCTCCCGCCCACGGTGCCTGACACCCCCGACGAGGACCCGACGCCGGCGACCTTCACGTGGGGCCAGGACACCCGGGCGCCCTTCGTCTTCGTCACCGGCACCTCCTACGACGAGATCACCCCGACCCAGCCCGTCGTGACCGGAGCGAGCGTGCCGATCCGGCTCAACAGCAGCGAGGCGGGCTCGCGCTTCGAGTGCACCGACAACGACCGGCCCGTCGCCTGCACCGGCGGCCGGTGGCAGCTCCCCGACCCGACCGCAGGACGGCACCGCTTCTCCGCCCGCACGATCGACGCCGCCGGCAACGCCAGCAGCTGGTCGCCGGCGATCGAGTTCTTCGTGCCGCGCGACCTCACCCGTCAGCGCGGCTGGAAGAAGGTCACCGGGTCGGGCTACGTCGACGGGGACGCCGTGAGGACGTCCCGCCGGGGTGCGCGCCTCGTGCTCCCGCGTACGAAGGTCGGCGAGCTCCGGCTCCTCGCCGCGACGGGCCGGGGCCACGGCAAGGTGCGTGTGCGCGTCGGCAAGCGGGCCTGGCACGTGGTGGACCTGGCCGGGCCGAAGGCGTCGTCGGAGCAGCTCGTCGTCATCGACCGCTACTCCGGCATCCGGTCGGGGCGGATCGTCATCGAGTCGTTGAGCGCCCGGCCGGTCGTCCTCGACGCCATCGTCGCGCGGCCCAACCGATTTCCCGCCGCGACCCGATGACCGCCGCACGACACTGCTGTATTACAGCCTCGTTACAGGAGAACTTTCACCGACGAATTCGTTGACAGCAGATGCTGGAGTGACTTGGGATACAGGGGCTCCACCCTCTGCTGACTTGCTCGGCACCCATTCGCTCTCGGGGTCTCGTTGTCGCGCGGTCAGACCATTTCAGTCGAACGGGAGATCCGCGTGATCCGTCGTACCATCGCGGCCGGCGCTGCCACCAGCGTCGCTGCCGCACTCCTCGTGCCGTGGGGGACGGCTGCCCACGCAGCCGACCTCGACCCCGGCCAGCTCAAGCCGGAGAAGGCATCGCCGGCCAAGGCCCTCGAGAAGGGCACCGTGCTCGACCTCGGCACCGGCAAGAAGGCCGAGACCTACATCGTCCAGCTGGACGCTCCCGCAGTCCCGACCCGCGCCAGCGCGGCGGGCCGCGGTGAGGCCGGCACGCAGTCGGAGTCGGCCTACCGCCAGGACCTCAAGTCCGAGCAGGCCGACCTGGTCTCGTCCATCTCCCGGGTGACCGACGGCAACGCGAAGGTGCTCTACCGCTACACCGAGGCCATCAACGGCATCGCGGTGCAGCTCACCCGCGCGCAGGCGCAGAAGGTCGCGCGGATCGACGGCGTCGCCGCCGTCCAGGTCGACTTCGAGCGCGAGCTCACCACCGACAAGGGCCCGGAGTGGATCGGCGCGCCCACCGTGTGGGACGGCTCCAACGTCCCGGCGGGCTTCGAGGGCAACAAGGGCGAGGGCGTCATCGTCGGCATCCTCGACTCCGGCCTCAACCCGGCCAACCCGTCGTTCGCCGACGTGGTGCCGGAGGAGGACGGCGGTGACGGCTACGACCACACCAACCCCCTCGGTGCCGGCAACTACCTCGGCATGTGCGACCCCGACAACGCGGAGCAGTACGTCGCCGACTGGGGCTGCAACGACAAGCTGATCGGCTACTACAACTTCGAGAACCCCGCCGCCGGCGGCGACCCGAAGGACGACGTCTACGACGACGACGGCCACGGCAGCCACACCGGCAGCACGACCGCCGGCAACCAGGTCGACGCCACCGCGCTCGCCGAGGGCGGCGACTTCTCCGTCACCAGCACGATCAAGGGCGTCGCGCCCCACGCCAACATCATCGGCTACGACGTCTGCGACGGCGGGTGCCAGGGCTACTCGATCCTCGCCTCGATCAACCAGGCGATCATCGACGACGTCGACGTCATCAACTACTCGATCGGCTCGAGCGCCGCGTCGAACCCGTGGACCGACGCCGACGCGGTGGCGTTCCTCAACGCCCGCGCCAACGGCATCCACGTGGCCACCTCCGCCGGCAACGCCGGACCCGGTGCCGCCACGATCGGCGGCCCCGGCGACGTGCCGTGGATGACGAGCGTCGGTGCGACCACCCACGACCGCAAGTACGTCTCCTCGGTCGTCGACATCACCGCGACCGACGAGGCCACGCGGCCCGACATCGCCGGTACCGGCCTCTCCGGCCCCACCGACGGCTCCTTCCCGCTCGTGTACGCCGGTGACTTCGGCAACGCGCTCTGCGGTGCCCCGACCGACGCGCCTCCCGGGACCGGCACCACGTTCCCGGCCGGCACCGACTTCACCGGAAAGATCGTCATCTGCGACCGCGGCGGCAACGGCCGGGTCGAGAAGGGCGTCAACGTCGAGGCCCTCGACGCCGAGGGCATGATCCTCGCCAACGACCAGGCCAGTGGGAACTCGCTCAACGGTGACGCGCACGCCCTGCCGACGGCGCACATCAGCTACGCCGACGGCCAGGCCCTGAAGCAGTTCATGGCCGACCACCCGGGCACCGAGGCCGCGCTCTCCGGCGCCGTCGCCGACGTCGACCCGGCCAACGGCGACATCATGGCCGCGTTCTCCAGCCGCGGACCCAACCGTGCGGTCTCCTCGATCAGCCCGTCCGTCTCGGCGCCCGGCGTGGACATCCTCGCCGCTGCCGGCGTGGACAACAGCGTCGAGTGGCACTTCATCTCCGGCACCTCGATGGCCAGCCCGCACACCGCCGGAGCGCTCGCGCTCCTCAAGGGCATGCAGCTCGACCTCCCCGAGGCCGACCAGTGGACCCCCGCCGAGGCCCAGTCCGCGCTGATGACCACGTCGGAGCGCGAGATCACCGACTCCGACGGCACCGCCGCCGACTGGTTCGACATGGGCTCGGGTCGCATCGAGCTGCGCCGCGCCGCGAAGGCCGGCCTGGTGCTCGACGAGACCCTCGCCGGCTACCAGGGCGCGGACCCCGCCACCGGCGGGGACGTCCGCGACCTCAACACCGCGAGCATGGCCGACGACGAGTGCCTCCAGTCCTGTGACTGGACCCGCACCTTCACCGGCACCGCCACCGGCGCCGGCACGTGGGACGTCTCGGTGGAGAACCTGTCCGACGGTGTCACCCTCACCACCGACGTCGACTCGATCGAGGTGACCGACGGCGGCACGGCCGACGTCGCCGTCACCGCGACCATCGACGCCGGGATGCCCACCGACGAGTGGCTGTTCGGCACCCTGGTGCTGACGCCGCCCGCCGGTTCAGAGGCTCCGACGGCCCACCTGCCCGTGGGCGTCCTGCCCTCGGCGGGCGTGCTGCCGAGCTCGATCGACATCACCACGCGTCGCGACGCCGGCTCGCAGGTGGAGGACGGCCTCGAGGCCGTCGCCATCTCCGACCTGCAGGTCGAGGCCAGCGGGCTCGTTCCCGAGGACCGGGTCGAGCTCACCGTCCCGCTGGACACCACCAACGGCGACCCCTACGACGGCAACGGCACGCACGTCGAGATGGTCGAGGTCCCCGCCGGCGCCACCAGCCTCATCGCGAAGCTGGAGGACCCGACGGCACCCGACTTCGACCTCTACGTCGGCACCGGTGAGGTGTCCGCGGCCAACGAGGTCGCCATGAGCGCCAGCGCGGGCTCCAACGAGTCGGTCGAGATCGCCAACCCCGAGCCGGGCACCTACTGGGTCCTGGTGCAGAACTGGGAGGCCAGCACGGCCGGCGGCAGCGACACCACCGACCTGGTGACCGCCGTGGTCGCCGGCGACCAGGGCAACCTGCGCGCGGAGGGCCCCGAGGGTGACCTTCCCGCCGCCACGCCGTTCTCGCTCCGCACCTTCTGGGACGAGGACGCCATGGAGGCCGGCCAGACCTGGCACGGCACCCTGACGCTCGGCACCTCGCCGGCCACCCAGGGCGACATCGGTGTCGTCCCGGTGACCATCGAGCGGGTGGCCGACGACGTGACCAAGTCGGCGGACGTGACGGAGGCGGCTCCGGGTGACACCGTCACCTACACCGTCGACGTCGCGCCCAACGTCACGCGTGAGGGCCTGCGCTACACCATCACCGACACGCTGCCGGACGGTGCGACGTACGTCGAGGGCTCGGCCACCGATGGCGCGACCGTCGAGGACGGGGTCGTGTCGTGGACCGGTGAGCTCGCGTCGACCTACGGCGAGGAGGGCAACTACACGCTCACGACGAGCGCCGAGGACCCCGAGGCCTGTGCGCCCGGCTACCTCGACCTCGCCTCCCTGGGCATCCCGGCCCAGTCGGCGGTCGTGGGCGACACGGAGACCTTCTCCACCTTCGGCACCGGCACGTTCGGCTTCTACGGCGAGTTCCAGCAGGGCCTGACCTTCTCCGACGACGGGTTCCTCGTCTACGGGGATGGCTACGCCGGATCGCCCTGGATCCCGCAGGCCGTGCCGAACGCCGCGACGCCGAACAACGTCGCCGCGCTGCTCTGGCAGGACATGGAGTTCCGCTACGACGCCGGGACCGGAGCCGGTGTGTCGCTGGCCAGCACGGCGTCGGCCAACGGCAACTCCACGCTCGATGCGGGCGAGATCGCCATCATCGAGTACGACGACATGCGCCTCTACGACGACGAGGCCGGTGACGGTGGCTCGCTCGACATGCAGGTGATCGCCACTGCGGGGAGCAACGACCTCGTCTTCGTCTACGACAACGTCGAGGCGGGCCCCCTCCTGGACGGCGCCACCATCGGCACGGAGAACGCCGACGGCTCGGTGGGGGCGGCACTCGTCAACGCCGGCGATGCGAGCACCGTCCTCGAGGACGACCTCGCGGTCTGCGCGACGTACTCCGAGCCGGCGGCGGAGGGCGCGAGCTTCTCCTACCAGGTGACGGTCGACCCGACCATCGGTGCCAAGGACCTGACCAACAAGGTGGTCCACACGACCGACGACCCGGGTGCCAAGCCCGCTTCGGCGCGTCACACAGTGAAGATCACGGGCGCGGCCGCCAGCTCCTTCGTGGCGCTGTCGCTCGACCCGACCACCATCCAGACCGGTGGCACCACCACCGCGACGGCGCAGGTGTTCGGCACCAGCGCGACCGCGCCCACCGGCACCGTCGAGTTCTGGGCGGGAGACCGCAAGGCCGCTTCCGCGGTGCTCGACGCGGCCGGCCGGGCCACGGCGCAGCTGACGGGCTTCTCCGCCGCGGGGACCGTCCCCGTGACGGCGCGGTACGTCGCCGAGGCTCCGTACTCCAGCTCCACGTCGGCGCCGGTCAACCTGGTCGTGTCGAAGGGCGCGGAGGCCCCGGCCAAGGTCCGGTCCAAGATCTTCCCCAAGATGGTGAAGCCCCTGGAGGTCCGGACCAAGGTCAAGCTGCGCATGACGGTGCGGGCCAAGGACGTCACCCCCACCGGTGAGGTCAAGGTCGTGCTGAAGGGTGCGGGGAAGAAGAAGACCTGGACGGTCGAGCTCAACAAGCGCGGCAAGGCCAAGGTCACGCTGCCGAAGTTCAAGCGGACCGGCAAGGTCAAGGTCCGCATCAAGTACTCCGGTGACGCAGCGGTCGAGTCCAGCAAGAAGAAGATCAAGTTCACCGTCGTCGACCGCCGAGGCGTGCGATGAGGTGAGGTAGCAGGAACCGTGAGGGGGCCGTCGGTGGTGACACCGGCGGCCCCTTCGTCGTCCCCCGGAACGACCGCTGCCGACCGCCCGTCAGACTGCCATGATGACCACGACGCGACGCCCCGCCCTGCTGCTGGCGGCCTGCACCCTCCTGGTGGCGTGCGGCGCGCCGGACCGATCGCCGAGCACCGAGGAGACCGCCGTGGACCCCAGCCCGTCGTCCAGCCCGTCCTCGCCCAGCCCGTCGTCCGGGCCCTCGGGTGGCGCCGCCCGCCCCGACGTCGTACAAGCTGTCGACGACCTCGCCGCCACGATCGGCGTCGACGCGGGTGACGTCGAGGTGGTCTCGGTCGAGGAGGTCACCTGGCGCGACGGCAGCCGCGGCTGCGCCCAGCCCGGGATGGCGTACACCCAGGCGCTGGTCGACGGCTCACGGATCACGCTGCGCGCCGGGGGTCGGACCTACGAGTACCACGCCGGCGGCAGCCAGCCGCCCGCGCGCTGCGACAAGCCGACCGAGTGACCGAGTCCTGACCGATTCCTGTCCCGGGTCCTGATCGGGTCCTGACCGGTCCCGGACGCACCACGGCCCGCCACCCCTGAGGGGCGGCGGGCCGTGGTGGTGTCGTACGTCGGTCGCGTCAGGCGGGAACGACGTTGAGGGCCACCGTGGCGGACACCTCGTCGTGCAGCTTGACGGTCACCTCGTGGGAGCCGAGCGACTTGATGGGGTTGGCCACCACGATCGTGCGGCGGTCGACCTTCTCGCCGGAGACGTCCGTGATGGCGTCGGCGATCTCGGTGGTGGTGACGGCGCCGAACAGGCGGCCGCCCTCACCGGAGCGGACCTTCACGTTGACCGCGTTGGCCTCGAGCTTGGCCTTGACGTCCTTGGCGTGGTCCTCGTCGCGCACCGCGCGGGCCGTGCGGGCGGACTTGATCGACTCGATGGTCTTCTCGCCGCCGCGGGTCCAGCGGATGCCGAGGCCACGGGGAACGAGGTAGTTGCGGCCGTAGCCGTCCTTGACCTCGACCACGTCACCGGGAGCACCGAGGCCGTCGACCTCCTGGGTCAGGATGAGCTTCATCGTCCGTGCTCCTCTCAGCGACCGGTGGACGTGTAGGGCAGCAGCGCCAGCTCGCGCGCGTTCTTGACGGCGATGGCCACGTCGCGCTGGTGCTGGACGCAGTTGCCGGTCACGCGACGGGCGCGGATCTTGCCGCGGTCGGAGATGAACTTGCGGAGCAGGGTGGTGTCCTTGTAGTCGACACCGGTCGCCTTCTCTTTGCAGAACTGGCAAACCTTCTTCTTGGGCTTGCGCAGAATTGCCTTGGCCATTGTGGTGCTCCCTTTCAGTGAGCCCGGCCCTGAAGGCAATCAGGGACGGAATGGAATGAATGTCGTTGCTCGATGTTCCGGATCAGAACGGGGGCTCGTCGTTGCCGCCGTTGACCCCGGGCGTGGCCCACGGGTCCTTGGCCGGCGCGGACTGTCCGCCACCCTGCTGGCCCTGGGACTGACCGCCCCAGCCGCCGCCACCCTGCTGCGAGGGGGCCGGGGTCGCCCACGGGTCGTCGGCCGGAGCGGACTGCTGCCCGCCACCGCCACCGCCACCGGAGTAACCCCCGCCGCCGCCACCACCCGAGTAGCCGCCACCGCCGCCCTGCCGCGTCGTCTTGGTGACCTTCGCCGAGGCGCTTCGCAGCGACGGGCCCACCTCCTCGACGTCGATCTCGAAGACGGTGCGCTTCTCACCCTCGCGGGTCTCGTACTGGCGGGACTTCAGGCGACCCTGGACGATCACGCGCATGCCCCTCTGGAGGGACTCGGCGACGTTCTCCGCGGCCTGACGCCACACAGCGCAGGAGAGGAACAGCGTGTCGCCGTCCTTCCACTCGTTGCTCTGGCGGTCGAAGGTGCGCGGCGTCGACGCGATCCGGAAGTTGGCCACGGGGGCCCCCGAGGGGGTGAACCGCAGCTCCGGGTCGTCGACGAGGTTGCCGATCACGGTGATGGTGGTCTCGCCTGCCATGTCAGGGTCTCCTCAGAATGCTGCTGTGCAGGTTGATCCGGGTTGCTCCCGGTGATGAGCCCATCAAACAGGCACTCACCGACAGCGGGAAGGGTCTATCCACAGACGCCGGAGGGCGCTCAGTGGGCGTCGGGACGCATGACCTTCGTGCGCAGGATCGACTCGTTCAGCGTGAGCTGGCGGTCGAACTCCTTGACCGTCGCGGGCTCGGCCGTCAGCTTGACGACGGCGTAGATGCCCTCGGCGTTCTTCTTGATCTCGTACGCCATCCGGCGACGACCCCACACGTCGAGCGACTCGATCGAGCCACCGTCCTTGCGGATCACGTTGAGGTACTTGTCGAGCGACGGCTCGATGGTGCGCTCGTCGAGACTCGGGTCGAGGATGACCATCACTTCATAGGCACGCATAGCGGTCTCCACCTCCTCTGGGCTAGAGCGGCCACGGGCTCTCCGTGGCAGGAGGACTGTGCGTTCGCGGCGGGAGTACGACGTGGGTCGTGCGCCGCGGTCGCCCGAAGGCAACCGGAGAAGGTTACCAGCGCACGGACCCGCGGCCGGAATCGTCGTACGGCGCCTGTGGAGGAGCACCGGACCGGCTCCCGGGCGGGCTAGCGTCGAGAGGTGCGCGCGACCACCTCCTCGTGGACCTCCTCGTGGACCGCCCCACGGACCTCCGCGGTGGTGGCGGGCCGCTACCGGCTGCTCGACCAGGTGGGGGCCGGCGGGATGGGCTCGGTGTGGCGCGCGCACGACCTGCGCACCGGGGACGACGTCGCGCTCAAGGTCCTCGGACGACACAGCTCCGCACTGCTGGCCAGGTTCGTGCGGGAGCAGGCCGTCCGCGTGCGGCACCCGCACGTCGTGGCCCCGCACGGCTGGGCCGCCGAGGACGGCCTGGTCGTGCTCGCGATGGAGCTCGTGACCGGCGGGTCGGTGGCCGACCTGCTGCGCGAGCACGGCCCGCTCGACGCCGGCACCTGCGGCCTGCTCGTCGAGCAGCTGCTGCTCGGCCTCGCGGCCGTGCACGGCGCCGGGCTGGTGCACCGCGACGTCAAACCGGCCAACCTGCTCCTCGAGGCCACGGGGGACGGGCCGCCCCACCTGCGCCTCGGCGACTTCGGCGTCGCCGCGCCCGTCGCGGACCGACGCTTCACCACGGTGCCCGGCGCCATCGGCACCGACGGCTACATGGCGCCCGAGCAGGCGCGGGGAGCCCCGCCGGAGCCGACCCAGGACCTCTACGCGGTGGGGCGCGTGGCCCTCGAGCTCCTCACCGGCGAGCCGCCCGCGCGGCAGGGCGCGATCCCGTCGCACCCGTTGCGGCCGCTCGTCGAGCGGCTGCTGGTGGCCGATCCCGAGCAGCGCATCGCGACCGCCGACGCGGCGCTGCGCCTGCTCCGCCGGCTCGCGGTGCCGGAGCCCGCCGGCCCGCCGGTGCCCGACCGGCTGGGACCGCCCCCGCGCGGACGGCGTACGACGTCGCGGGCGCGCGCCGTGGACTGGGTCGGGTGGGTCGCGGTCGCGGGCCTCGCGGGCGTGGTCGTCGGGTGTCTGTGGATCCTCCTAGGCTGGACCGCATGACCAGCACCCTCGCCATCGGCGCCCACGTCGAGCAGACCGACCCGATCGCCGAGGCGCTCGCCCGGGACACCTCGCTGGTGCAGTTCTTCCTGGGCGACCCCCAGGGCTACAAGGGCCCCGAGGTCCGCTTCGCGGGCGGCGCGGAGGGGCTGCGGGCGGCGGCCGAGGAGGCCGGCGTCGACCTCTACGTCCACGCCCCCTACGTGGTCAACGTCGCCACGACCAACAACCGCATCCGGATCCCGAGCCGCAAGCTGCTGCAGCAGCACATGGACGCGGCGGCCGCGATCGGCGCGAAGGGGCTCATCGTGCACGGTGGCCACGTCAACAAGAGCGACGACCCGGCGGTCGGCTTCGACAACTGGCGCAAGGCGATCGAGGCGACCGACATCAAGGTGCCGCTGCTCATCGAGAACACCGCCGGCGGCGACAACGCCATGGCCCGCCACCTCGACCGCATCGCCGGCGTCTGGGACGCGATCTCGTCGGCCGAGGGCGCGGACGACGTCGGGTTCTGCCTCGACACCTGCCACGCCTGGGCGGGCGGCATCGAGCTCGCCGACGCGGTCGAGAAGGTCCGCGGGATCACCGGGCGCATCGACCTCGTCCACGCCAACGACTCGCGCGACACCTTCGGCTCCGGCGCCGACCGCCACACCAACTTCGGTCACGGCCACCTCCCGGCCGACGAGTTCGCCGGTGTCGTGCGCGAGGCCGGCGCCCCCGTGATCTGCGAGACGCCGGGCGGTGCGGCGGAGCACCAGGCCGACTTCGCCTGGCTCCGCGAGCACCTCTGATCAGCCGACGGGCTGTGCCGTGACCACCACGTTGCTGCGGTATCCCGTGCCGTCCCAGTCCTCGCACGTGATCAGCACCAGCCGGCCCGGGCCGGTCCGGCCGAACACGTCGGCGCTGCGTCGGGCCAGCTCGTCGCGGCTCAGCACCTCGACGGTGCCGACGCGGTAGGTGAGGGTGTCCGCACCCGAGCCCACCGTCACCCGGTCGCCGGGAGTCAGCGTCTCGAGGTCGTCGAAGGCCCCGCCACCGGTGTGCACGGTGTGACCCGTCACGACCGCGGCGCCCCGGGCTGCCCCCGGCCGCGCGCCATCCGCCCACCACCCGACCTGCTGGGGGTCCGACGGCGGGGTCAGCACGCCGTCGACGGTGCGGATGGGGGTCACCGGCGCCTCGACCCCGAGGGCCGGTACGACGACCACCTGAGGTCGCACGCCGGCTGCCGCCGTCGGAGCGGGCGACGCCGCCGGGGCGGGGGACGGCGTGGACGGACCGGCCGCCGGCGCACCGGTGGGCCCGGCCACCCGGATCGCGGGCGGCGGCGCCGCCTGCACTGCCGGCGCCGGGACGGGTGCCGTCGCCTCGAGTCCCCCGCCCGCCAGGAACAGCCCACCCACGACGAGCGCGGGTGCGGCTGCCCCCAGCAGGAGCGTCGTCAGTCGACGACGGCGACGGGTGTCAGCCACGGACGCGGTGCCACCCCAGTCGGGCGAGCGCCCCACCGACGAGCACCATCAGCAGGCCCAGCAGGGCCTCCATCGGGCTGGGGCCGACCGGCGTCGCTCCCGCGGCGCCGGCGTTGACGGCCGTGGGGAGCTGCTGCGACTGCGGCGACGAGGACGACGGGCTGGTGCTGTCGTTCGAGCCGGCACCCGAGTCATCGTCGTCACCGAAGGCCTGGACGCCCAGCACCTCGGGCGACTCGGTGTCCTCGGGCGACTCGGTGTCCTCGGCCTCCTGCGGCTGCTCCACCGGCGGGGTCGTCGGCGGGGTCGTCGGCGGGGTCGTCGGCGGGGTGGCCGGCGGGGTGGCCGGCGGGGTCGTCGGCGGGGTCGTCGGCGGGGTCGTCGGCGGGGTCGTCGGCGGGGTCGTCGGCGGGGTCGTCGGCGGGGTCGTCGGCG